>JAFEAP010000009.1 GCA_018266355.1 Bdellovibrionales bacterium | reverse complement strand
TAGGTTTGGGCCATCTCGTACTGCTTCAGCTCGTCGCGCGAGTAGATGATGACTTTTTTCGGCTTGTACTTCGTGAGGAGGGTCTCGGTCAGCTTCTTGCCGAACGAACCCGTTCCGCCGGTGATCAAAATACTCTTTTGGTTAAACACGAAACCGCCCTTTGATGGAGTGAATCACCGCACCATAAGGGAAAACGAGGGCCTCGCGCAAGTCGAAGGCGGTTCAAGAAACCAAAGATAACGCGTCGCGATAATTAGGCGGAACCTATCTTCGCTTCGATCAGCGTGAGGAGCTCGCCTACGTTCTTGAAGGAGATGACCTCCGTCGTTTTGAACTTAATTTTGAATTCCTTTTCGAGGGAGACGATCAGGCGGATGTGGGCCAGGGAATCCCAGCCTTCGACGTCGTTCGCGGTCAGTTCGGGCCGAAGCTCGAGGGAGGAATCGCCGAAAACTTTCCGAAATACCGTGGTTGCGCGCGATTGGGTGCTCATGGCGCGAACGTGCCTGACGACAGGTCGAATCTCAATAGTCCTTTTCGGTCGCTTTCCGGATCGTAGCCGAGGGAAGCGGAGACTTCCCGATCTCGTAGACCCAAGAAGTCGCTCCCGCCGGGAGGCCGGGACGGTCCGAAGCCGGCGCGAAGCCGAGATCGGCGAAGAGGTTCGCGACGAGGCCGTTCTTTTCCGTGGGCAGGTAAGTTCCGCGCACGATCTGAACCCCTTTACCGGCGAGCTCCGCCACGACATCGGCGAAGAGAGCATTCTCGACCTGGCGTTTCAGCACCCGGCAACTCATGAGCCAGGTATCGATCTCGCAAACGCCGTCCGCGCCGATCTTCCCAATGAAAACGGAAATGAGGCCGTTGTCCCCGAATCGATCCTTGAGCTTCACGTACCGCGTGACGGTCGTCGAGTCCGCGGAAAGGGCGGCCACCTCGGATTCGGCATAACGTCGAGTGGTGACGTTGAACTGGTTCGTCTTGTTGATGAGCTGGGCGATCCGCGGAAGGTTATCCGGATCGAACGGGGCGATCACGGCCTTCATCTCGAGGCTTCGGAGATAATCCTCGTAATTTCCGCCTTCCGCTTCCGACATCGCTTTTTCGCGTTGCTGGTTCGCCCGGTATTGTTCGGTGCGCGCCTGGTCCTCTTTCGTGAGGTTCACGATGTCGAAATACGGGGCCGTCGCGAGCACGCGTTCGTACGCGGACGCGTCCTCGGGCAGCTCGGGAACGGTGACCGCCGGCACGTTTCGGCGGATGATCTCGCGCTCGGCGGGGTTATCGTCGACGAAAACGAGCGAATCGAGCCCGATATTCAGTTTTTTCGCGATCTTCACGATATTCTCGGACTTCGGTTCCCAGTTCGCGAAAAACGCGCTGAAATCCTCGAGCTTGAGAGGCATCTCCGGGCGCTTCGTGAAGGCCTCCTTCGCGATCCGTTCGTCGTTCTTCGAGCAGACCGCGAGGATCACTCCGCGGGACTGGAGCGCTTTCACGTACTTCTGCAGCCGGAGGTGGGCTTCCGCCAGGGCATTACCCTCGCCGATCTCGATTCCGAGATAGCCATCGTCGCCGACGACGCCTCCCCAAAGGGTGTTGTCGAGATCGAGGACGAGGCACTTCTTCGTTCGGCCATAGAGCGCCCCGATCACCGCCGCGAGGCCTTCCGCGTAATCGGGAAGGTGTTGGAAAGAAACCGGGATCTTAGAGAGGTCGTAGAGTTTCTCGTCGCGCCAATGCAACCGTCCGTGGACGCTCGCGAGATGATTCACATCGAAGAAATGCAGGAAGCTTTCCGCGGACTCGACGAGCGCGCGATTCAGCGCGCGCACGTGGTTCAGGCGGCTCGTCGGAAGTTTCGATTCGAAGGTTCCGTGGACGCGGGCGATGGGCTCCTCGAACGTATTCAGCACGATTTCGCAGGCGAACTTCTTCCGCGTCTCGGTCACGAGCCGGCGCCAGCGCGAGATCTCGGCATCGAGCGACCCGCGCGGATCGAGATGCTCGCTTCCGACGCAGAAATAGATCACTTCGGGTTTCGCCGCGACGAGTTCGGGATCTTCGCCGTAGACCGCCGACTCATAAGTGCCGTAAGGTGCTTCGTAGATATCGGCCGCGATCCCCGATCGGAAAAGCGCCGCGCGAAGGAGATCGACGATCAGCTGGGACGTGTATCCGCTCAGCACCGCGATCCGTTTTTCCACGTATCCGGCCTCTCGAAAGGCATCCCGAGGGAACTTCTTCAGTTTCCGTCCGAGATTCAAAAGCTCGTCGGTATCCGTTTCCACGCGGGCCCGAGCGGCGAGCGATTGCAGGTTCGAATCGTCTTTCATAGATCGATCTCCTCGAAATTCGCGGCGCTCGGCGCGGCCAGACGGGCGATGAGGGCGTTCACCACGGCCACGGTATCCTGGCTCGCTTTATTGGCGAAGGCCGAGTTCGTCTGGTCCGTGAGCATTCGCGGCGGACGGGCCACGATGAAACGCAGTTTCTTGAAGTCCTGGGCGAGCGCGCGAGTCATCCCTTCGATCGCACCCTTCGCGGCGGCGTAATGCGTGAATCCCGGTTCCGGCTTGATCGCGTACGCGGAGGAGATCTGGACGATCGTCGCGTTCTTGTTCAATCGCGCATGGAGACATTCGATGGGTAGAGCGTACGCCCTCACCGAACGATCGACGAAATCCACGAGCTTTCCCGTCCCCTGTTCGAGGAATCCGAGATTCTCGATCGTAGCCGAAGCGTTGTTCACCAGGAAGTCGAGCGCGAGCCCGCGACTCTCGAGAAACCCGGCGATCCTCTCGACGTCGGTTCTCTCGCCGACGTCCCCTTCCACGATCCACGCGCGATGACCGGCGTCCTCGAGCTCCCGTGCCAGGGCCGCGGCCGCTTCCCGACTCTTCCGGAAGTGAAGGACGACGCTCGCGCCCTGCGCGGCGAATCCCGCGGCAAGCGTCGATCCGAACCCTCGGCTCGACCCCGTGATCAAGACCACTTTTCCGGCGAAGGCGGTTCCGGCGGACAGTCCCCGGCGTAAAGCGGCGAAGTCCGCGCGGATCGGTTCGGGGCGGACGAACGCTTCCAGCCGGAACTCCTCGATGCCCGTACCCTTGCCGCTGACGATGATTTGGTTGAACCGTTCGTCCATTTCCGTCGAAAGGTCCGTGACCGAAAAACTCGAGCTCGTACCTTCGCGAAAGGAAAACTCGAAATTCGCGAAGAGCGCCTGGCGGCCGGGGCATTCCATCCCGACGAAGTAGCTGGCCCAGAGAAGAGCCGCCAACTGGGCGTCTGGGAATTGACCACGTCGGAGGGAGAACGGCGCCAAATCCGCGTCGTTCCCGCCCGGCCCGTAATCTTGGCGATCGTCGCGGCGAAGCTCGGGCCTCGCCGCCGGGGATTTACGAAGATTCGG
Organism: Bdellovibrionales bacterium; assembly: GCA_018266355.1. Classification (GTDB taxonomy): domain Bacteria; phylum Bdellovibrionota; class UBA1018; order UBA1018; family UBA1018; genus JACMQW01. The sequence continues at coordinate 645 of JAFEAP010000009.1, read as the reverse complement.
CGAATCCGTCCCGATCCGGGTAGGCGAAGAGCCTGCTCTCCATTCGAGCTCGATCTCGGTTTGGACCGCCGGGCCTCGAAGCCATCGAAGCCGGATCGACATCGCCTCTTCTCCGATTTCGAGCCGATAATCTTGATCAGTGAAAATCGGCTTACGAAACTCACCGCGGATCTTTGTCAACGTGAACTCGCGGTCCTTCGCCCATTCCCCGATGGCGCGCAGAACCGTCGCCATCCCGAATACGACCGGGCGGCCGAACGCGGAGGTGTGCGCGTAAACCGGATCCGTGTGAAGCGGGTTTTCGTCCCGGGAAAGGCGCCGGAACGCATTCACGAGGCCCGAAGAAAACTGCATGCTCCGGAGCCTAACACACCGCCGCCGCGCGACTAAAATTGAAAATAAATGAAAGCTTTGGAGGCCTCGTCCCGCATTCCGTAAATGCAGGCGGTAAGCGCTAGAAACAGAACTAAACGCAGTTTTGTGCCCGCCGGTCACGTTATTGGCGGCGACGAAGAGCTTATCCGACGCGAGCTTCGTCGCGCCGTAGAGGTTGATCGGATTCGCGGCTTTATCGGTCGAAAGCGCGATGACTTTCTCGACGCCGTTATCGATCGCGGCGGCGATCACGTTCTCCGCGCCATGGAT
>JAFEAP010000008.1 GCA_018266355.1 Bdellovibrionales bacterium | reverse complement strand
TGGGGGTGTCTATAGCGGCGGGGTTCCACCTGATCCCATCTCGAACTCAGAAGTTAAGCCCGCCAGCGGCGAAAATAGTACCGAGGTAGCTCGGCGCTAACATAGCACGATGCCCCCATTTTATTCCGACCCGTTAACCGGTCGAACAGGGCCCGAAGGAGAAATCCTTCGGGCTTTTTGTTTTTTGGCTCTTGAATCGGCCGGTGCTGCGGCCCCCGAGGATCTAGTCCGCTCACCATGATTTTCGTTCCCTTAACTCTGAAACGCCCGCAAACTGGGCGGGCGACATGAAACGACTCATCTTCCGTTTGAGCAGTCTCGGAGATCTGATCCTCTCCCAGTCGGTTCTGGAACCGCCGTTCGTGGGCGAAACCCATTGGGTCGTGGCGAAAGAATTCGAAGCGCTCGTCGTCGGAAATCCTAAAGTTGCGAAAGTCTGGGCATTCGACCGACGAAATAATGGGGGGCTTGGCGCTTGGTTTCGCTTTCTCCGCGAACTCAGACGGCAAGAATTCGCCGAAGTGCTCGATCTCCATTCGACGCTCCGGACGGTGCTCGCCCGGATTTATTTTCGCTTCACGGGGGCGCGGACGATGTGGCGTACGATCTCCAAGGAGCGCGTCCGTCGGATCGGATACGAGATTTTGAAGCGCGGGTGGCCGCCTTCTTGGCGGCCCACGCACTTTTCAAGAAAGTGCGCTCGGTTGGCCGGCGGATACGGGAACGAGCGGCCGAATCTCCGTTGGCTCAGCGTGAACGGAAAAACCGGGAAGTCCGGGAGCGTACGGATCGCCGTCGTTCCGGCCTCCGCATGGTCGGGGAAGGAATGGCCATCAGCGAAGTATAGGGAGTGGATTCGCGCGCGGCGAGTGACGCGTCCCCAAGAGGAACTCCTCCTGCTCGGTACGAATGAGGATCGAGCGGCGGTAGCGCTTCGAAAAGCCCTACTGCAAGACGGAGTTCCCTTCGTCGACGGCATCGGGAAATTCGGACTGCGAGAGCTCGCCGGCGTTCTTGCGGAATGCGCGGTCGTCGTCGGCTCCGATACCGGACTCTTGCACCTCGCGGAAGCGGTCGGGACCCCGGTCGTGACGATCTTCGGCCCGACTCGGTCGGATTTCGGCTTCGGACCGATGGACGAGAGATCGGCCGCGGTCGATGCGTCGCTTTGGTGCTCTCCCTGCAGCAAGGACGGCTCTTTGTGCTTTCGTCCGATCCGTCGTTACGAGTGTTTGCAGCGAATCGAAGCGAAACGCGTCGACTCTGCCGTTTCCGCGCGCTTGCAGAAAAGCGCCGCCGAAAGACCTCAGCCGCCGGGGGCGCCATGAGGGGCTTAGGAATGCGGATCTATCGGGTTTTTTTTCGCGCCTTCTTCGCGCTACTGGGGAAGTGGGTCGTCGGACGGGATCGGTGGACCGAGACGTTGAAGCTCGACGGAGTCATTGCGCGAACGCCGGAAAAGCCCGACGGGGAGTGGCGGGTTTGGTTTCATGCCGCGAGCGTCGGTGAACTCGAAAGCCTTTGGCCGCTCGTCGAACGAGCTTCGCGTCGCCCGAGAACCCGTCTGATCCTTACGGTATTTTCCACCTCGGCTTGGAGCCACATCCATCGAATGAGTCGTAAGCTGGAGGGAGCGCAACCCGTGTACGTCGGATATTCCCCTCTTGAGGGCGGATGGGACCCAGCCTTCGAAGCCTTTCGGCCGGATCTCTTCGTGACGGCGAAATACGAGGCTTGGCCCGACATCTGGGACAACCTTGCTAGACGGAAGATCCCGCTCGCGATGATCGGCGCGAAACCCCGCAGCTCGATCCTCTGGGCGAAGCGGATCTTACGCGCCTTCGGCGGCGCGATTCCGCGAATCGTTTTTTTCAGTTTCGACCCCGAGAACGAGCCGGGGCTTCTCGCACGGTTTCCACAGGCCGAGGTCTTTCACGGGTCCGATCCTCGCTGGGATCGCGTCTTTCAGCGCTCGGAACATGCCCATCCGCGAGTTCAAGAGCTCGCGCGTGAGTTCGGGGATCTGCCTCGGCCTTGGGGCGCGATCGGAAGCGCCTGGGCACCCGATATCGGAGCGCTCCCCGGGAACGCGGCGAACTCGATCGTCGGCACCCTCTGGGTGGTCCCGCACCGGATCGATCCACGATCCATTTCAGAGCTCGAAATCTTACTTCGGGACCGAGGATTCACCCCCGTGCGAACGTCGAGTCCCGAAAAGATCCGGCCCGCCGGCCGTATCGCACTTCTCGTCGACGAAATGGGGTTCCTCGCCGAGCTCTATTCCGAAATGGATTGGGCGTTCATCGGCGGAGGATTCGGTTCGAGCATTCACAGCACGATCGAGCCCGCGATTTATGGTCTACCGATCTACGGAGGCCCGAAAGGGCAGCAAAAGTTCGACGAAATTTCGTTGCTGAAAAAGCAATCCCAACTCCGACTCTACGGAGATCAGGACGCCCGCGGCGCCGATGCGGCGAGCGACTTTTTGGAGTGGCTCAGGATCGAACTCTCGGGTTCGGCTCCGGTCGATCGCCGAACGGAATGGAAAAACGCAAACCAACGGCACCGAGGCGCGTCAGAGCGGATTTGGGAACGTTTAATGAACGCGTTCGGCGGAGCTTAACCGAGTTTACAGCCGCGAAAAAAAACGCGAATCTATCGTCATGACCCAGTCTGGCGAAATGACGAGCGACCCCCGAATCGAAGCGACCGGTGAAGTGATGATTCGCCTCCGAATGGGGGCGCACGACGGCCATTACGCCGGCGGCCTCGTCGATGGAGCGAAAATGCTCCAACTCTTCGGAGACGTCGCGACCGAGCTGCTGATCCGCCTCGACGGCGACGAAGGGCTTTTCCGGGCTTACGAAAAGGTCGAGTTTCTCGCTCCCGTTTTCGTCGGGGATTATGTCGAGGCCATCGGGCGAATCCTGCATATCGGCAAAAGCTCGCGCAAAATCGAGTTCGTCGCCCAGAAAGTCGTGACACCGCTTCCTCCCGAAAAGGGCGGCAAAGCGGTGTCTTCGGCCGATTTTCTGAAGACTCCCGTGGTGGTTTGTCGAGCCGTCGGCACTTGCGTGACCCCGGTCGAGCTCCAGCGGGGCATCACCGTCTAGGCATGGAGTCGCAAGGCAAATTCGACTATGCGATTTTAGGCGAGGGGTTGGCGGCTTGGGTCGCCGCCCTTTTGCTTTCACGGCAAGGCGACCGCGTGCTCGTCATCCCGGAACGGAACGGGCGCCGGGAGTTCCTCGGGCGGATCCTCTTCGGCCTCGAGCAGGACGGAATCCTTCTACGGATGCTCGAGCGATGGGGGATTTCGAAGGCCGTGTTGAAGGGGCGCAAGCTCGCGCGGATGGAGTGCCTGACTCCCGAAACTTCGCTTTGGATCCAAGGGCCCCTTACCGAGCGCGGACTCGGGACGCCGGGATTCGAATTGGAAGGGCCGGCCTATGAAAAACTCCTCAAAGTCGTCGAGCATATGGAGCACGAACCGAACTGGAAGAGCGCGTTCGAGTCCGAGTTTCTCGAGCGCGTTCGGCTGACCACGGACAAACGCCTTCACTGGGTGCCGTTTCTTCCGGACACGGCGGCGAGCTGGAAGCGCATCGTACGGAAAGTCGTGAGTCCCCAAGCGAAAGGGATCCGCCTTCCCCGCGAGAAGTCGGCCGTCGGCGAAGGGGCGGGACGCCTGCTTCGCGGTCTCGGCCATTTCCTTTCGCGAGAAGAGTCCTGGGTTCGCCGAGCGCCGCATCCGGTACAGATCGCGGCGGACCTCTTCGCGCTCCGGAACGCCTACTTCTCCGACGAGATTTTCGAGACGTTGAAGGACGAGTTCCGGCGCGTTTTACGCGCCTCGGGCGTCGAGTTTCTCGGTGACGACGTACGACCGCATTTTAAACGGGATTCCTCGGGCACTTGGGAGGGCTTTTACGAGCACGAGCGCAAGGACAAGGAAATGAATCTCTTCCGTTTCGACCAACTCGTGATCGCGCGTCAGCTCGAGCCGGAGACGCTCGCGCGATTCGAAGAAGGCTCGCGAAAAAATCTCGAACTCGATCTCGACCCGCAGGAGTACGATCGCTACGAGCTCGAGGTTCGGTTCAAGAAGAACCCGTTTCCTTTTTCCGAGCCCGCGGAACTCGTTTCGCGATCGCCGACCGGCGGATGGGTGCGGCTATCCGTGTACCAGGAGCCGAAGACCTGCGTACGGGTCGGGGCGTGGGTTCCGGTCGAAGGCGTGCAAACAAAGGGCGACCCGAAAATCGTCGCCGAACGGCGTTTGCTCCGCGAGATTCGCGAGAGTCTGCCGGGTCTCGAGATCGGTTCCGGAAAATCGGAAGTGAAGACCGAGATCCATCGGGAACGTCGGTTTAAACCGGGGATCGGCGTTCGCGGTAAGGCCGGGCGGGTATGGCACGCCCATCATCGATCCTATCCGAGGATGGGAGAATACGGCCCGATCCTCGCCGCCATCGAAATCGCTCGGCGGCGCGCACGGAAAAAGAAACGCGTTCTGCCGATCTAACCGCGGGAGAACGTCGTGAAGATTCTTCTCTTTCATCCCGCGCCGTTGCCTCCGAAGGACTATGGAGGAGTCGAACGCGTCGTACTTTGGCTCGCGGAGGGGCTGCGTGATTTCGGCCACGAAGTGACCGTGGCCGCGCTCGAGGGGAGTCGCCTTCCCCGAGGCGTCGAGTTGCTTGGGATTCCGGCGAACGAACGCTCGGCGGCCGCGCTACCGAAACGCTTGCCTAGGGGAATCGACGTCGTCCACTTCCAAGCCCCTCCCGAGCGCGAGTATTTCGAGACGGATGCCGCGCCGGCCGTGACGACCATCCACGGCAACGGCAAGCCCGGCGAGGTTTTTCCCGAGCATACGGTCTTTCTTTCTCGAGACCATGCCGAGCGCCACGGGCGTAAGACGTTCGTCTATAACGGCGTGAATCCCGGAGAGTTCGCGTTGGCCGCGGACCTCGGGTCGAAAAAACGCCAGTCTGCGCCGCTTTTCCTTTCTAAGACGACCTTAAAGACGAAGAACCTCCGCGGCGCGATGACGATCGCCGAGCACGCGGGACTGCGCCTCGCGGTGGCGGGAGGAAATCGGCCGCTCGGTCTTCGTTTGCGCTCCCTGCTTTCCGGCGGGAAGTGGATCGGTCCGGTGGCCGGAAGGGAGAAGTCGCTCGCGCTTGCGGAAGCTTCGGCGCTCTTATTCCCGGTTCTTTGGCACGAACCGTTCGGACTCGTGATGATCGAAGCGCTTCTCTCCGGTACGCCGGTCGTCGGAAGCCGAAAAGGGAGTATTCCCGAGATCGTCGGGGCGACGAGCGGGATGGTTCTCGACCTCCCGCGTGACGAGGACGACGAAAACGCGCTCGATCGGTGGGCCGAGGCGCTTCGCACGGTCGAAAAACTCGATCCCGTGCTGCTTCGTAAAGATGCCCAGCAGCGATTCTCCCACCATCGCATGGCGGAATCTTATCTCGAAGTGTACAAGCGGGTTATCCGAGGGGACCCACTATGATCGCTCGTTACTCCCGCGAAGGCATGGCATCGGTTTGGCGCGAAGAGGCGAAGTTCGCCCGGTGGCTCGAAGTCGAGCTCGCCGTCGCGCAGATCCAGCTTCGGGAGAAGATCCTCCCGCGAAAAGAGGGAGCCGAACTCCTGCGGGAAGGAGCGCGCGTCCTGAAGAGCGAATTCGGCGGAAAGAAGGCGACGGCCTCCGTGACCGCGATCGGAGCGCTCGAGCGGGACTTGAAGCACGACGTTCTCGCGTTCACCACCTTCTGCGCGGAGAAGATCGGACCCTCGGGGCGGTTCTTCCACTACGGATTGACTTCGACGGACGTCGTCGACACGGCCATGGCGCTCGCCGTGCAGAAATCCGGACGACTGCTGCTCGCGAGCCTCGATCGAGTCTTGAAGGAGTTGAAGCGGCTCGCGCTCAAGCACCGCAAGCTCGTCGCGATCGGACGCACGCACGGCATGCACGCCGAGCCGACGGTTTTCGGGCTTCGCTTCCTCGGGTTTCATCAGGAGATGCTTCGGAATCGTGAACGCCTCGTGACCGCGCTCGAGCGCAACCGCACGGGCAAACTCTCGGGCGCCGTCGGCGCGAACGTTCATTTCTCGCCGCTTTCGGAGCGAAAAATCCTCAAAGTTCTCGGGCTCGAGCGCGAATCCGTCAGCACGCAGACCTTGCCGCGGGATCGATTGGCGGAGCTTTTCGCCGCGATCGCGATCATCGGGGCGTCGATGGAAAGGATCACGACGGAGATCCGGCACCTCTCGCGATCCGAGGTCGGAGAAGCGCGCGAGGGATTCTCGAAACTGCAAAAAGGTTCCAGCGCGATGCCGCACAAGCGGAATCCCGTCGCGGCCGAAAACCTCACCGGATGCGCACGCCTGCTTCGTTCGTACCTCGTGCCGGCTCTCGAGGACGTCGCGCTTTGGCACGAGCGCGACATCAGCCATAGCGCGGTCGAGCGCGTGATCCTTCCCGACGCATTCATCCTGGCCGACTATTCGCTCGATCGCCTCGCGAACGTTCTCGCGGACCTTACGGTACTCGACGCCCGAATCCGGGAGAACGTCCGGTCAAGCGGCGGGGTGCCGCTTTCGGGACACGTGTTGCTCGGACTGGTGAAAGCCGGTGCGCCTCGAGAAGAGGCCTACCGGTGGGTTCAGCGCGCAAGTCACCGCGCGCTGGACGGAGCGGGAAAGTGGATCGATCTCCTGTTCGAAGAGGCGAAGGTCGGGGAGTTCCTCTCGCGTTCCGAAGTCGCTGCGCTCCTCTCGGAAAAGCGGATCATTCAAGCCGCCGACGCGATCTACAAAGACGTACTTAAAGGATCGCGTTAAGGATGCGGGAGTTTCTCGCCGACGAAAAGGCGCAGGCGACCACCGAGTACGTGCTCATTCTCGCCGTACTCGTCACGCTCGCGATCCTCGTCGTTCGCGACCTCATTCGCCCGATCCTCGCGCGATTCACTGATTCGCTTTCGAAGACGATCACCGAAAAGATGTTCAAGGATGGGGGCACGATGCACACCTCTCCTTTTTCTCCCCCGAAGTAGGGCTCGACTAAGTGCGTGTAAAAGCTGGTGTTTTTCTTGAGGTTCGGCGCGTTAAGTTGGCGTAGAAATTCAAGAAAAAAGCGCTTGCCGAAGCGCATCAAATCCCATAAAAGACCGACGTTCGACGTGCGCTTTGATTTCCTTAGAGGCTTTCGGGCCGGAATTCGGGCGTCCGTCGCAGGGAAAAAGTCCGTTTGTCTCAATTCGAAGCCATCGACTGGGCGGGGGCCCAGGGCTTCAGGTTTTTAGGGGGTTAACGTCATGTTCAAGAGTCAATCCATCCGCCTGATCGCGGGCAGCCTTCTGGCTACCGCCATCGTGGGCTCCGCCGTCGCCGACATGGTTTACGACGACGAAAAGTCCATGAGCGCCGCTCCGACGAAAGTCGAAGTGAAGAATATCATCAACAGCCCGAATGCTCCGGCTCCGATCGCGGCCAGCGCCGCGGACACGGTCTCGACGCCCCCGGTCGTCGTGGAGACCCAAAAGATCCAAAAGCAGTCCGAGAAGGCGCGCGAAAAGCGTGGCTTCCAGGAAAGCGTGAATAACGAGCTCGTCCTCCAAAAGCTTGAAGACAAGCGCCTCAAGCAAGAAGAGAAGCTGACCGCCGAGATCAACAAGAAGTTCACGCTCGAGGACGAAGAAGCTCCGGCCGGCACCGCCGCTCCGGTCATGAAAGAAGAAGTCGTCGTGAAGCCGATCACGGAAACTCCGGGCGCCACGATGGAAATGTCGGCCGCTCCGAAGGCGGACGCCGCTCCGGCCAAGCCGATCGTCCAAGATCAAATCATGAACTATCAGTCGTCGACGAACATGTCCGTCGCTCCGGCGGCTTCGGTAAAGCCCGACGGTGAGAAAGCTTCGAAAACCGGCATTTCGATCATCCCGAAAGCCGGCCTTTCCACCATCTCGAACACCGGGATGACCATCAGCCCGAAATACATGACCGGCGTCGGCATCGGCTTCGAAGCCTCCGATTACGTCGGAGTGGAAATCGGCTACGCTTACAGCGAAAACGGCGTTCGTCTCGACTCGACGAACACCGGCGCGTACTACGGCTACCAGCCGACGAACGAGCTGATGTTCAAGAACAACACCTTCGACGTCGCCATGAAGCTTTATGCGGCTTCGACCGAAGCGAAGGTTCGTCCGTACATCGCGGGCGGCGCGGGCTACTCGGTCGGCTACATCAACTACGACCAGCAGCAGCAACAAGCCTACGGTTACTACTACGGGTATACGAATCCTTCGTCGGATTACACCCTGAAGCAGTTCCAAGCGATGCTCGGAGCGGGTCTCGATATCAAGCTCGCGTCGAACATTTCGCTCGGCGCAGCGTATAAGTTCTACAAACCGCTCTCGTCGACGGAATCCGAAGAAGGTCTGGCCTATGGCTACTTCTACGGTCAGCCGCTGACGCAGGTCGACCCGAACAAGCAAGCGCTCCGGGGTACGATCCGCGACTCGAACATCAACGTGTTCCAAGTCTCGGCGACGGTGACGTTCTAACGCGAACCTAATTACGATAGATCGTCGCCTAAAAACCTAGAGACAAACGGTTCCAAACGCCGATCTTTCGGCCCGGGCTCACGTCGGTAGCTTACCGACTTGAGCCCGGGCCTTTTTTCTTTTACGCTTCCTAGCCTAAGCACTCGAAAAGGAAGGCATTCATGGACTTGAATCCGCAGACGGCTCACGGCGCCCAAGGCGCAGGAAAATCGGAAGGTTCTATGGCTGATAAAGGGACTGGGTCGGCGTTTCGGCTGGAGAACCTCTCGCAGACGGCGGGATTCAAGCTCTTCCGCGTGACCTTCGACCTTCCCGGTGAAAAGGTGAACAAGTTCTCTTCCGCGGTCATCGCGGAGTTCGAAAAGCTCATCGCCGACCTCGAGACCAAAGGGAAGGCGGGCGAGATCGAAGCCCTCGTCTTCCGTTCGGGAAAGACCGGCAATTTCATCGCCGGCGCCGACATCAACATGATCGCCGCGACGAAGACCTCGGAAGAAGCTTATACGATCTCGCGCATGGGTCAGAAACTCCTCGACCGCTGGGAAGACCTTCCGTTCCCGACGGTGGTCGCGATCAACGGCACCGCGATGGGCGGCGGCTGCGAGCTCTCGCTCGCCTCGAGCGCGATCGTGATGTCGACCGACTCGGGCGCCCGCATCGGATTGCCGGAAGTGAATATCGGCGTGGTACCGGGAATGGGCGGATGCGTGCGCCTTCCGCGCAAAGTCGGCATCGCCACCGCGCTCGACCTGATCCTGACGGGCAAGACCTTGACCGGTGACCGCGCCGCGAAGGCGGGCCTGGCCGAAGCGTGCCTCGCGAAGGAAAACTTCGACGTCGCCGTCGAAGCGTGGGTGAAACAGAACTTGAAGCGGCTCCAGTCGGGCGAGCGCATCGCGAAAGAGCCGAAACTCGGCGGAGCGGGCGGCCTGGTCGGTTCCGCGCTCGAAAAGAATCCCTTCGGACGCGCGTTCATCCTGAAGAAGGCCCGCGAGGGCGTGATGGCTAAGACCCGCGGGCATTATCCGGCTCCGCTCGAAGCGATCCAGGTCCTCTCGGATACCGGCGCGAAGTACGAACCGAAAATCCGCGGACGCGAGCGCGAAGAGGCCATGGACCGCGAAGCCCGCGGCTTCGGGAAAATGGCCGCGACTTCGATTTCGAAGAACCTCATCCGCCTTTTCTTCCTCACCGAGCAGGTTAAGAAATCGAAGGGTGTCAGCAGTTCTAAAAGCGGCGAATTCAAAACCGAGCCCGTCCGTTCGGCCGCCGTGCTCGGCGCCGGCGTCATGGGCGGCGGGATCGCGCAGCTTTACGCCGATAAAGGCGTGCCGTCGCGGATGAAGGACATCACCGCGAACGCGCTTTCGCTCGGCATGCAGCACGCGCAAAAAATCTTCCAGAGCGCGCTGAAGAAAAAGAGGCTCAATCCGCGCCAGTTCCAGCAGAAGATGAACCTCATCGCGCCGGTCCTCGATTACTCGGGCTTCCGAGGCGTCGACTTCGTCGTCGAAGCCGTGATCGAGAAGATGGAGATCAAGAAATCCGTCATCAAGGAACTCGAGGGCCAGGTTCGTGACGACTGCGTGATCGCGACGAACACGTCCTCGCTCTCCGTGAGCGAGATGCAGAAAGCGATGGCGAAGCCGGGACGTTTCGGCGGAATGCACTTCTTCAATCCGGTGCACCGGATGCCGCTCGTCGAGGTCATCCGTGGCGACAAGACCGACGACGAAGCCGTCGTGAAGATCTACCAGTTTTCGAAACAGCTCGGGAAGACCCCGATCGTCGTGAAGGATCGTCCGGGTTTCCTCGTGAACCGGCTCCTCATGCCTTACCTGAACGAAGCAACGTGGCTGCTCGCCGACGGCGCGGACATCAAGGAACTCGACGAAACGCTCCTCGACTTCGGGATGCCGATGGGTCCGATGGAGCTCATCGACGAAGTCGGCGTGGACGTCGGCGAGAAGGTCGCGCACATCCTGCACGACGGCTTCGGCGCCCGCATGGAACCGGCCCCGTTCAACGCGAAGATCGTGGCCGCAGGCCGCCTCGGCAAGAAGAACGGCAAGGGATTGTACCAATACCTGGACGCGAGCGGAAAGAAGAAGGAACTCAATCCGGAGATCTACGCGATCCTCGGCGTCCAGCCGCAGAAGGGGAAGCTCTCGCGCGAGGAAATCGTCGACCGGTGCATCTTGCCGATGATCAACGAAGCCGCACGCTGCCTCGACGACCAGATCGTCGAAACGCCGGCCGAAGTCGATCTCGGGATGATCATGGGCACGGGGTTCCCGCCGTTCCGCGGCGGTCTCCTTCGTTACGCCGACTCCCTCGGCGCGAAGACGATCGTCGAGAAGCTAAAGAAATACCAAGCGAAGTTCGGCGCGCGGTACGAACCGGCTCCGCGTCTCCTGCAGATGGCGGAAAAGGGCCAGACCTTTCACAAGGATGCCTGATCGTCGCCGTTCGCCCGGAATTTTCCGTGAAACCGTCGCGTGCTTATTCCAGAAGCCGTGGACGGCATGGGTCGGTCTCCGCTACCTGAAGTCGAAGAAAAACAGCCGCTTTCTCAGCTTCATCACCCTCATCTCGATGGTCGGCGTCGCGCTCGGGGTGACCGCGCTCGTCGTCGTCCTTTCCGTCATGGACGGCTTCGAAGTCGAGATGCGGAAACGCCTCATGAACCAGGAGTTGCACCTGCTCGTGACGCCCGAGGCGAACGCGAAAGGGGGCGCCGAAGGCCGGATTCCGGCGGCGAGTTTCGACGAATCCCCGCTCGGAAAGCGCCTCCACGGATCGGCCGAGGTCCAGTCGGTGAATCCGATCCTGGAGACCGAGGCGATCCTCCGGGGAGGACGGAAGGTGAGCGGGGTCGTCGTGAAAGGGGCCGAGTCGACGCGACTCGAGGAACTCCGAAAGACGCTGACGGAGTCCGCGAATTCGCCGCTCGGCACGCCCGATTTCGGGGCCGAGGTCGGCGGGATGGCGAAGATCTACCTCGGTCAGGCGCTCGCCGACGAGATGGACCTCATTCCGGGGGAAATCGTGACGCTCATCTCGCCGACGGAAACCGATGGCCCGATGTCCGCGATCCCGCGGTTGAAGCGGTTCATGGTCGCCGGCGTCTATAAATCCGGCGTGCCGGAACAGGAACTCCACACCGTCTACGCCGAGATGTCCGCCGTTCGGAGTTTTCTCAGGCGCGCAGGCGTCGTGAGCCAGTGGGAAATCGTCCTGAAGGATTTCAACGCGGCGGAGCGGTTCAAAGCCGAACTCGCACCGCTCGATCGGACGTTCAGCGTGCAGGACTGGATGGACTTGAACGCGCACCTTTTCGCTTCGCTTCGGCTCGAGCGGCTCGCGATGTTCATCAGTCTCGTCTTCATCGTCATCGTCGCGAGCTTCAACATCGTGACCACGCTCACGCTGATGGTTCTCGAGAAGAAACGCGAGATTTCCATCCTGAAGGCGATGGGGGCCCGTGATCCGGAGATCGGAGCGGTCTTCCTCGCGGAAGGCGTCCTCATCGGGGGCGTCGGCACCGCCCTCGGAATGAGCCTCGGATTCGCGATCTGCTTCGCGCTCCGTCGCTGGCAGTTCATCCAGTTGCCCGATGTTTACTTCGACCGGACCCTGCCGGTGAGTTTCCTCCCGCAGTATTACGCACTCATCGCGTTTTCCGCGCTCGTGATCGTGCTTTGTGCCTCGGTTTATCCGTCGCTGCGGGCCGCGCGTACGGACCCGCTGAACGGCATCCGATTCGGCGCCTAGGTCCGATCAGGTCGACTTGGTTTCCTGGGCGGCGTCGCCGCGCGCCCGATTCTCGGCCGGTCGGACGGCGAAGCTCTTCCACGCGAGCAGGATCACGCCGAGCATGATCGCCATGTCGGCGACGTTGAAGATGCCCGTGCGGAAATTCCCGAAGCCCATGTTCAGGAAGTCGACCACGCCGTGGTTCATCCGCGTCGTGCGATCGATCAGGTTTCCGACGCCGCCGCCGATGATGACGGAAAGCGAGAAGGCGGTGATTCGGTCGAGTTTCCGCTCGCGGAAGAGAACCCAGGTCGCTCCGAGGAGGAACGCCGCGACGGCGACCGCGAATACCCAGAAGCGCGTGTCGGCCGAAAGGCCCGCGCCGAGGCTCAGGAACGCGCCTGGGTTCTCGGCGTATTCCATCCGGAAAAAGTCGCCGAAATAGATCCGCGGCGGATGATCCTTGATGTGGTCGATCGCGAGGACCTTCGTCCACCGGTCGATCGCGATGACGCCGATGATCCACAGGATTTTCGCGCGCAGGGAGAGCGTCGGTTCGGTGGATTCGGATGAGCGCCTGGGCATGCCGCCATTATTCAGGAGTTCGCCCGTCCGGTAAAGCGTCGGGAACGAAAAAAGCCCGGTCGCGCGCTAAAGGGACGAAGGCGCGTGACCGGGCTTTTTCAATCGATGGAACGGGACTTACAGGACGCTCGCGCTCAGGAACGCGCCGAGGGCGGCGTGATCGAGGTCGACCGAGTTCATCGTGTAGAACTGGACGTAAGGATTGATCGAGAGCTGCTTCGTGATGTTCCACACGACGCCCGGCTGCCAGTCGGTCATGTAGGTCTCGAGGCCGCTCTGATGGAGGTTGTGGTGCCATTCCATCTCATAAGCGAGGCGCAGCGTGACCGAATCGCTGAGGGAATATCCCAGGTACGGGAGCGCCCAAACCTTGAACGTCTTGTCGCGGCTCACGCCGAAGTAATCCTTCAGCTCGGTGAACGCACCGAGGGAGACGTTCGAGTGGGCGAACTGATAGCGGCCGTAGGGCGTGGTTTTCAGCGCCCAGGTCATGTCGCGCGCCTTCGAAGAATCGCTCGACGGCGCTTGGACGATCAGGTTCGTCGCGAGGCGGAATCCGTTTCGGTCGATCGTTTTCGAGTTGAACGCCTTCAGGCCGACGTCGCCGAGGATGAAACCTTGGCCGCGGACCGGGACGGCGATGAACGGAACGATCGGGCCGACGCCGATGTCCTTCGTGACGCGGTAACCGGCGCCGACTTCGCTGTCGAAATTGATCATGTTGTAGGTCGTGCGCTTTTCGCGGCCGGTGGTGTCGACCGAGTATTCCGAGCCCATGTTCCGGACGGGCGTGCCGTGAAACGTGCTCGTGAGGCCGAGGTAAACGCGATCGAGCGGCGAGGAAACGCCGGCCGTTTCGCCGTTCGAGGAACTCGTGCCGACGGCAGTGACCGAGTTCGGAAAGACGGTCGCGGAAGCGACTTTGGTTTCTTCGGCTTGAGCGGTGGCGCTCAGCACGAGGGCGGCAAACAGGACGAACGACACTTGATACGACTTCTTCATAACTCCGGGTCCCCTTAAAATTACGCGGGTATGTAATGGATTCGCGTCGGGGTCTATCGAAGGGAAGGGCGTGAATCAAGAAAGGATGCTGCGGAACACCAAAACCTAACAATGCGCCGACGTCAGGCGTGACGCGGCGCATTGTTAACGGAAAGCAATCAGGCGTAGAAATGAGGAAGGTAGTGAACTTTTGATCGACCTTACTGGAACTCGATCTCGACTCGGCGGTTCATCGCGCGGCCCTCCGCCGTCGCGTTATCGCTGATCGGATTCCGCTCGCCTCGGGCGGTCCACGAAATCTGGTCTTCCGCCACGCCCCTGGCCCGGAGGCTTCTCGCGACTGATCGAGCGCGGGACTCGGCGAGACCCCGATTCGTCACCGCCGAGCCGGAGTTATCGGCGTAACCGGTCAGCTTCGCTTTCAGGTCGGGATCGGATTTCAGCACGTCGGCGACGTCGTCCAAGCGGGCCGATTCGTTCGAGGTGATGCGGCTCGATCCGCTCGAGAAGTTGATCGTCTGAACGCCCGGGATCGCGGAGGACTGCCGGATGTCCAGCTCATCGGACCGGTAAGCCGTCGGTTCGGATTCGAAGAGTTCGTCTTCGGTGACGAGTTCGTTCTTTTCCACGGGCTGGTCTTTCATCGACCAAAAGAGGTAATTGCCGACGCCTCCGCGAGAGCGCGTGGTCGCCGAATCGTTCAGCATCCCATCGGCGAACGCGTAAGAGGCGCCGAGGACGATCAGGGAAACAGCTAAGGTAACCGAAAGTCGTATGGTCATGGGGTGAGATTCCTTCCTCACCGGGGGATGTAGCGAAGGGCGTGCCCGGGCAAAATGGGCCAGGCGACCGACGCGATTATGGCGCTCGAACCGAAAATATATTCGGGAATTGCGTCCCGTTCCGCCCCTTTTCATAATCAAAGGGGTGATAGGGATGCGAAAGCGATGCGGTCGTGGAGCGTGGATCGGCGTGTGGGGGGCGATGCTCGTCTCCGTGCCGGTGTTCGCCGACGATCCTCCGGGAAGGGAAGTCGTCATCATGAGCGCCTCCCCGTGGGTCGGGATGGAGCCGGAGTTCAAGGGCAAGTTCAAGACCGGGGTGCAGCGCTTATTCACCGGCGAAAGTCCTTTCGGCGTCTACGACCCTAGAATCGAGGACGCGAAACGAAGACTCGTCGAGGAGATCCGTCGAATCGATCGCGCGAGCCGAAAAAAGGCGAACTGGATCGCGCGCGTCACGAATATCGAGCCCTTCGCGAATAAGTACAGCGAGCCCGCGCGCGGCGAGACGATCACCGATTACAAAGTGCACCTGGAGCTGCCGGATCTATCGGAATTCTGGTTCGTCGTTTCGGCGGATCCGGCCACGGTCGAGGCGCAGACCATGCCGGTTTCGTTCGAGGAGATGCACGACAAATTCCAGAGGGTCCTCGATACCTACCTTTACGGGGCCGGATCGAGGGTCGGGCTCACTCCGCGGGTTTCCCTCGCCTCGAATCACTTTCACCTCGGGACGGCCACCGCGTTCTACAAGAACGAAATCGTACCGGTTCAGGTCCTCGCGGAAGACGGGAAAACCCTGAAAACCGTAAATCTCTTCCGACCGGTGGAGGAACAGGCGGGCGTATTTCGAGACTACGCGGTCAGCCTCTTCAATAACCCCGCCCTGGCGTATTTCGCGGACGATAACTACATCTTCACGAACGCCCCGCACCCGACCTGGATACCGAAATTGCACCAGCGGCTCGAGTCCGTGATTTTCGATTGGGACTTGAATCCGACGAGCGTCCAGGACCTCGCCTCCGCGATCCAGAACGCCTACGTCGAAACGAGCCCGATCAATCCGGCGAAGCATCATCCGGAGAAGTACGTGTTCTACAACATGACCCGTACGGCGAACTCTTCCGCGAATTACCGCACGGCTCATTTCGACCAGCTGACCATTCCGAAAACCTTCGGATCGGCGGAGGAACTCGAGGCGTTCCTGAAGAAAAGCGGACTGGAGGCGTTCTATCAGCAGACGACGGAGATGCGCGGAATCGGAGGTCAGGCCACCCTCGAAAACTACGTGGCGATCATGCAGCTTTACGTCGATCGACTCGAGTACGTCCGACGGCGTCGCTTGGACAAATCGCTCAAGATTCCGCTTCTCGAATTCGGAGCCCCGTACTCGGCGGAGCACGGCGCGAATCAGTTGATGTTCTTCGTGCGGGAAACCTATGAGGGCCTCGGGAGGTCCGAAAAGGAGGTTTCGGCGGCTTGGAAGAAATACGCGCGGCTGATTCGGCAGGACTCGATACGCGCCCAAGCGGTCGGTTTGCGACCCTATGATCTTTCGCTGGGCGACCTTTACGTCCGCGCTTACCGGGACTCTTGGAAAAATCGCTACCGGGAAAACTGCACGTGGCTCTTTCAGTCCTCGATGAACGCGATGCCGGACAGTAAGTAGGCGGGTCCGGGTGAAAATGGTGGCTCGGGGCAGGATCGAACTGCCGACCTTGGGGTTATGAATCCCACGCTCTAACCATCTGAGCTACCGAGCCAAGCCGAGAGAAACGGTTGAAGAGGGTACTGGAATTACCTAAGCTCGGGGGCCTGTGCAACCTCGAAATCGAACCGGAAAAGTCGGACGTCAGGTGAAGCCGCGGAAGGCGGAGAGTGCCTATCCCGTGCCGGGCCCGGTCGGAGGGCGACTCGCGCGCAAGCTCGTGGCCGCGGTTCGGAAGGCCGGTCTTGAACCGCCTTTAGCTTCGCATATCCTTTGCGCCTGCTCGGGCGGGGCCGATTCGGTGGCGCTCGCCGTTTTACTCGCTCGGTATGGTCGACGGGTGGGGGCTCACGTGGTGCTGCTCCACGTGAACCACGGTTGGCGGGGCCGAGCGAGTGACGCGGACGAAGCGTTCGTAAAAAAGCTCGCCGCGCGACTCGGAGCCGGATTCGTCGGGCGGAGGCTCAAGGAGCGTCCGGGCCCCGGGGACTCTTGGGAGGCGCACGCGCGCGATCTGCGGAAGGCGGTGTTTCGCCGAGAGAGCGAACGCCGGGGGGGCGCACCCGTCTTCACCGCCCACACTGCGGACGACCAGGCGGAGACCCGCCTTTGGCGTCTTTTTACCGGTGCGTTCGCGGAGCTCGGTCGAGGAATCCTCGATCGCCACGGTCCCGAAGTCCGGCCGCTTCTCGGCGTCCGGCGATCCGAACTTCGCGTGTTTCTCGCCGAGGAAAAGCAGCGTTGGCGCGAGGATGCGTCGAACGCGGATCGTCGTTTCCTGCGTGCGCAAATGCGTCAAGATTTGATGCCGGTCATCGAGCGGCTCTTCCCGCGCGCAATCGACGCCATTAACCACCTGGCTCCGCCGACCCGCTCCTAGAGCGGCTAGGCGGGGAGGTGGGCGATGACCCGGTGGGTTGACATCGCTTTCGAAAATCCGTCAAAATGGACGGAGGGGTGAGGATTTTCTTGCCCGATCCGCCCGGACATTCACCTCGTTTTAACTCTCCCATTCACCCCGTTTTCCTCCACGATTTCCCGCATCTATTTCCTACGATGCCTTGAACCGACACCCTCCGCCTGTTAGCCTGTTTTTCACCGAAACGAAGCGAGCCGCACCATGAAACCTTCTCAAAAAACCGTAGCTCTTTGGTTAGTCCTGATCCTCCTCTTCGCGAGCCTGTTCAAGGTTTTCGATCCGGGGAATCGCACGCGGCGAGAAGTCGCCTACAGCGAGTTCGTGACCTACGTGAACGAGCAGAAGATCGCCGATCTTACCGTCAAGGCCGACAACCTCATCGTGGGGACGCTGAAGGATCCGGGGCCGGACGGCCGCAAGTACTTCGAAACCGTCGGTCCGCCGAATGGCGACGGCTCGGCGTTGAACGAACTCATCCAGAAAAGCGGCATCTCCGCGAAGTACGAACGCGCCGAGAAAACCCCGGTTTGGCAGCAGGTGCTGATCTCGTGGTTCCCGATGCTGCTTCTTTTCATTTTCTTTTTCCTCTTCATGCGTCAGCTCCAGTCGGGCGGCGGCCGCGCGATGAGCTTCGGCAAATCGAAGGCGCGCCTCCTGAACGAGTCGAACAATAAGGTCACGTTCAAGGACGTCGCCGGGTGCGAGGAATCCAAGGAAGAACTCGTCGAGATCGTCGAGTTTCTGAAGGACCCGAAGAAGTTCACCCGCCTCGGCGGACGCATTCCGAAGGGCGTGCTCCTCATGGGCCCTCCGGGCACCGGTAAGACGCTCCTCGCGAAAGCGGTCGCGGGCGAAGCCGGCGTTCCGTTCTTCACGATTTCCGGTTCGGACTTCGTCGAGATGTTCGTCGGCGTCGGCGCTTCTCGCGTCCGCGACCTCTTCGAGCAAGGGAAGAAACAAGCTCCTTGCATCATCTTCATCGACGAAATCGACGCCGTCGGACGTCACCGGGGCGCGGGCCTCGGCGGCGGACACGACGAGCGCGAACAGACGCTCAACCAGCTCCTCGTCGAAATGGACGGCTTCGAATCGAACGAAGGCGTGATTCTGATCGCCGCGACGAACCGTCCGGACGTTCTCGATCCGGCGCTCCTGCGTCCGGGCCGTTTCGACCGTCGGGTCGTCGTTTCGGCTCCGGATCTCCGGGGCCGCGAAGCGATCCTCAAGGTCCATACACGGAAGACGCCGCTCGCGCCGGCGGTCGACCTCTCGATCATCGCGCGGGGGACGCCAGGGTTCGCGGGAGCCGATCTCGAAAACCTCGTGAACGAGGCTGCGCTTCACGCCGCCCGGAAGGACAAGAAGCTCATCGACCTTTCGGACTTCGAGGACGCGAAGGACAAGGTCCTCATGGGCGTCGAGCGTAAGTCGATGCAGCTCTCCGAAAAAGAGAAGCGCACGACGGCCCTGCACGAATCCGGTCACGCGATCGTCGGGAAGTTCATGCCGGGCACGGACCCGGTTCACAAAGTCACGATCATCCCGCGCGGCATGGCCCTCGGCGTGACGATGACCCTGCCTACGGAAGACCGCGTGAACATGGACCGCGAAAAGGCCGAAAATAACATCGCCTTCCTTATGGGCGGACGGGTGGCGGAAGAACTCGTGCTCGGTCAGAAGACGACCGGCGCGGGCAACGACATCGAACGCGCGACCGACATCGCCCGCCGGATGGTCTGCGAGTGGGGCATGAGCGACATCCTCGGGCCTCTGGCCTACGGCCAGAAGGAAGAACAGATCTTCCTCGGTCGCGATATCTCGCGCTCCCGTGATTTTTCGGAACAGACGGCTCAGACGATCGACCGCGAAGTGCGGGACATCGTCGATCGGAACTACCGCCGCGCGCGGGAAATCCTTTCCGACAAGCTGCCGATCCTGAACGAGATGGCGCGCGCGCTGCTCGAGTATGAAACGATCGACGGGGCTGAAGTCGACCTGATTTGCGCGGGCGGCACGCTGAAGCGGGCTCCGGCTCCGGCGGCGACCGTCGGAACGGAAGCGTCGACCAGCACGACGCCGGAAAAGACCGAAACGAAGGAAACAAAAAAGGGCGGAGAGGGAAGCGGTTCGGCCGCGCCCCTGCCGGCCTGAGGGCGTAGTAGAAGTTCCATTTGAGTTCTGACGACTGACCCACGGACGGGGACGCGAGGAGCTCAGGATCGCGAGGCGAAAGGCACGCGATAACTGAGAAGGGTTAAACAAAGAGGTGAAAGACCTCCTCATCAATCTCCAGTCCAGCGTCCGACTCATCGACCTTCTCGATGTTACGATCGTCGCGTTCATCGTCTATCGCGTGCTCCTGCTCATCAAGGGCACGCGCGCGATGCAGATGCTCACGGGCCTCGGGATCCTCTCGATCGGATTCTTCCTCTCCTCCGCGCTCGAGCTCTTTACGACGCACTGGCTTCTTTCGCATTTCTTCGACTACCTCGTCCTGATCGTGATCGTGCTCTTTCAGGACGACCTGCGCCGGGCGCTGACGAACGTCGGTAAAAACCCGTTTTTCTCTTCGGCCTCGACCGAAGCAGAGCGCGCGAACGTCGACGAGATCGCCCGAGCGGCCTCGCGCCTCGCTCAGGAAAAAATCGGCGGCTTGATCGTGCTCGAGCGCGAAACGGGCCTCAAGAACTTCATCGAAACCGGGTCGAAACTCGACGCGAAAGTCCAAGCCGAACTCCTTTACTCGATCTTCGTGCCGACTTCGCCGATCCATGACGGCGCCGTGATCATCACCGGCGGGCGGATCGCGGCGGCCGGGTGCTTCCTCCCGCTTTCGAAGGATCCGAACATCGATAAGCGCTACGGGACCCGGCACCGTGCTGCCCTCGGAATCACCGAGGACTCCGACGCGATCGTCGTGCTCGTTTCCGAGGAAGCCGGCGAGGCCCATCTCGTGAAAAACGGAAAGATCATCACCGATCTGAACGAGAGCGAAATGGTCCAAAGCCTTTCCGCGCTGCTCGAGCTTTCGCGTCCGAACGAATCGATTCCGCGGCGCATGCGCGCGTGGCTTTCGAGCGTACGCGAGCGCCGGAGGGATCGTTCGTGAACTCGCTCATGAACCTCTTCTCCGGAAACACCGGCGCGAAAGTCGTTTCCGTCGTCGTCGCGATCGTGCTTTGGGTCGTCGTGCTCGGATCGCGGGCGGTCGAGGTGACGAAGGAAATCCCGATCGCGATCCAGACGCCGGGCGATCTCGTCGTCTCGAACGACGTGCCCGAGAAGGTGCTCTTCCGGCTCTCCGGCCCGAAGGCCTTCCTGCGCGCGATCCTCGATCGCCCGGAAGATCCGATCCGCGTGAACCTCTCTGGCGCGAAGGCCGGACTCGTGACTTACCGGTTCTTCGCCGACAACATCCGGCTGCCGATCGGCGTGCGGGTGCTTCAAGTGAATCCGTCGTCGATGATCGTGAAGCTCGAAAATCAAAAGACGAAGGAAGTCCCGGTTCGGCTCGAGATGAAGGGGAGTTTGCCCGAGGGATACGTGCTTAAGCGGGCCGATATCTCGCCGAAGACGATCAAGATCCGCGGCCCGGAAAGCCGCGTCGAGGGGATCACGGAGGCGCCGGCGAACGCCGTCGACCTCTCGCAGGTTCGCACGAGCCTCCAGATGGCGGCCCAGTTCGACGTCGCGCGCCTCGGCGTCCGAGTCGAGGGCACCATGCCCGAAATCTCGATCGACGTCGCGGCGGTCCAGGCGAATTACAAGATTAAAGTGAAGAATACCGACATTCGCGTCGATTCGCCTCACCACGCGCGGATCGACGAGCCTTCGGTCACCGTTTATGTGCGCATGGACCAGGAAGAGATCCAAAAACTCGATCCCTCCCAAGTTTCGATCGAGGCCGATTTGAAGGGCAAAACGAAGGGCCGTTACACGGCGAAACTCAAGGTCTCGTTACCCCCGAACATCGGGATGGTGCGGGTCGTGCCGGAGTCGGTCCGGGTAACCCTCTACTGATGATCGCGCGTCGCGCGCGGCTAGGACAAAGATCATGACGGAAAAAAAGAAGCTTTTCGGAACGGACGGAGTACGCGGCGTCGCGAACGTCTGGCCGATGACCGGCGAAATGGCGATGGCGATCGGGCGCACCGTCGCGCACGTGCTCCAGACCCGCCCCGAACTGCACGGCAAAACCTCCCTGCCGGCCGGGATCCGCGGCCTCGAAGCGAAAGGTCCCACTCGCCGCACGAAGATCGTCATCGGCAAGGACACGCGCCTTTCCGGGTACATGCTCGAACAAGCGGTGGCCGCGGGCATCCTCTCCATGGGCGCCGACGTCGTGCTCATCGGACCGCTCTCCACTCCGGGCGTCGCCTACATCACGCACTCGATCCGCGCCGACGCCGGAATCATGATCTCGGCTTCGCATAATCCGTATCCCGACAACGGGATCAAGATCTTTTCCGCGGACGGTTTCAAACTGCCCGACGCTCTCGAAGAAGAAATCGAGAAGCTCGTCCTTTCGGGCGACCTTGAAAAAGCGGCGCGGCCCACGGGCGACCTCGTCGGAAAGGCGTTCCGGCTCGACGACGTCCATTACCGTTATGTCGTGTTTTTGAAGTCGCGCTTCGCCCCCGATCTCGACCTGATCGGCGTGAAGGTCGCCATCGACTGCGCGAACGGCGCCGCCTACAAGACCGCGCCGCTCGTCTTCGAGGAGCTCGGGGCCGACGTGGTGAAGACCGGCGTCTCCCCGAACGGGGTGAATATCAATAAAGAATGCGGGGCGCTTCATCCGGCGGCGCTCGCGGCGACCGTGAAGGCGAACGGCGCGCACATCGGCATCTCGCTCGACGGAGACGGCGACCGCTGCATCCTTACCGATGAGAACGGCGAGGTCGTCGACGGCGATCAGATTATCGGCCTTTGCGCGATCGAAATGAAGCGGGCGGGAAAGCTCGACCACGATACGATCGTGACCACGCCGATGTCGAACGTCGGCCTCGAGACGAGCCTGAAAACCCACGGAATCACCATGGTGCGCGCGAAGGTCGGCGACCGTCACGTCGTCGAGATGATGCGCAAGCAGGGCTATAAGCTCGGCGGTGAACAATCCGGCCATATCGTTTTCCTCGACTCGGCGACGACGGGCGACGGCATCCTGGCCGCGCTGAAGGTCCTCGAGGTGATGAAGCGGACGGGGAAACCGCTATCGGAATTGAAGCGGCAGATCCACCTTTTTCCCCAGGTTCTCGAAAACGTGAAAGTGAAGGAGCGGAAGCCGGTCGACGAGATCCCGGCCGCGAAGAAGAAGATCGAAGCCGCCGAAAAGGCGCTCGAAGGAAAGGGGCGCGTCTTCGTACGTTATTCCGGCACGGAACCGCTCATTCGCGTGATGGTCGAGGGAGAAAACGACGCCGAAATCAAGAAACTCGCCGGCGGCATCGCGGACGAGCTTCGAAAGGCGATCGGCGCTTGAAGACGATGAATTCCGGTCGCGCCTCGACCTCGAAACTCGCCTTGCTCGCCTCCGTACCGCGCGTCATCGCTTATCTTCCGCGCCTCGGCGTGAACATCGACCACATCGCGACCCTCCGGCAGCTACGCGGAACCCCTTATCCCTCGCTCCTCGAGGCCGCGCGCATCGTCGAGAAGGCGGGCGGGGCGCAGATCACCGTGCATCTTCGCGAGGACCGGCGCCATATCCAGGACGAGGACGTCCGCCAGCTTCGAAAGGAACTCCGGATCCCGCTGAATCTCGAAATGGCCGCGACGGAAGCGATGACGAAGTTCGCCCTCAAGATCAAGCCCGAGTGGGACTGCATCGTCCCGGAAAAACGGGCGGAAGTCACGACGGAGGGCGGTCTCGCTCTCGAAAAGAACGCGCGCCGAATCGGGAAGACCGTCGAACGGCTCAAAAAAGGGGGCATCAAGGTCAGCCTTTTCGTCGAACCGTCCGTGAAGGCGATGAAGCTTTCGGCCAAGCTCGGAGCGGACGCGGTCGAGCTTCATACGGGACGCTACTGCCTCGCCGCTCAATCTCCGAAAGCATCGACCGGAGCCGGCAAGAAGAAAACGGCGGCGGAATTCGACCGGATTCGCGAGGCGGGTCTGCTCGCGCGGGATCTCGGACTCCACGTTCACGCCGGGCACGGTTTCGACTATGCGAACGTGAGGCCGGTCGCCGAACTCGTGGACGATGAGAAGCGGCCTTTGATCGAAGAATACAATATCGGGCACGCGATCGTGTGCCGGGCCGCGATCGTCGGTCTCGATCGCGCCGTGAAGGAAATGGTTTCGGCGATTCTCGCCCCCTGAGAGAGGAACGAACGATGCGGCACCATAGCGATACTTCGATGCGAGTGACGACCAGCCAAGAGATGCGCGAGATCGACCGCATCGCCGAGGAAAAGTACGGGATCGTCCCCGAGATCCTCATGGAAAACGCCGGGCGCTCCGCCGCCCAGATCCTGCTCGAAAACTATCCGACCGCGGGAACCGAGACCGAGATCCTCGTCTTCGCAGGAAGCGGGAACAACGCCGGCGACGCCTTCGTCGTCGCGCGCCGACTGATGGGCCTAGGGAAGCGCGTGCGGGTGTTTTACATCGAACCGTCGACGAAATATCCGGCGCCGGTCGAAAAGAACTTCGCGATCCTGAAAAAGCTCGGTGCGAAGCTCACGTCGCTCGATCCGATCGCGAGTCTCGAAGCGTTCCTCGCCCAGGCCCAAGGGCCGTTCACGGTCGTCGACGGACTTCTCGGAACCGGTCTCGTCGGAAACCTCGAAGGACTTTACGCGGATACCGTCGAGGTGATCAATCGCATGAAAGCGCGCGAGGTCGTCTCGCTCGACATTCCGACCGGAGTTTCCGGGGATACCGGAATGATTCACGGTAACGCGGTCGAGGCGACGCTCACGGTCTCTTTCGGATTCCCGAAGCTCGGCCATTTCCTCCCGCCGGGAGCGGCCAAGCGGGGAAACCTGACGAACGTCGACATCTCGCTCCCGCACCGGTTCCGTGTCGAAGGCGATCAGTTTCTCCTCCTGCGCGCGCCGCTTGCGGCACTGCTGAAGGAGCGCGATCGTTACGGGCACAAGAACGCTTTCGGGCATTCCCTCATTATCGGCGGCGCGCCCGGACGGATCGGCGCGGTCGCGATGGCTTCGCGCGCCTGCCATCGGATGGGGACGGGCCTCGTCACGGTCGCGACTTGGCCGGATTCTTTCGAGGCCCTCATGCAGAAGATCGCCTCCGAAACGATGGCGCTTTCGATCCGCTCGGAAGGAAAGGATTACGAGCAGTACCGCCAAGCCATCCCGACCTATTCGAGCATCGTCGTCGGACCGGGACTCGGGCTTCGGCCCGAAGGAAAGAAGGTCGTCGAGGAGCTTCTCACGCACTACCGAGGACCGGTCGTGCTCGACGCGGACGCGTTGAATATCGTTTCCGATTATAAACTCCACGACCTCCTCGTGAATCGACGGGCTCCCACCGTGCTCACGCCCCATCCCGGGGAGATGGCGCGACTCCTCGATCTTCCGAAGGAAGAGGTCACCAAGGACGTCCTGAAGAGCCTCCGACTCGCCGTCGAAAAGACTCACGCGATCGTGCTGCTCAAGGGCGCCGCGACGCTCATCGGTTCGCCCGATCGCGGGATCTATCTGAATCACTATCCGAACGACGGGATGGCGACCGCGGGAAGCGGCGACGTCCTCGCGGGCATGATCGGGGGACTGCTCGGCCAAGGAATGGACCCGTTCGAAGCGACGCTCCTCGGGGTCTATCTCCATAGCCTCGCCGGGGGATTCGCCGCCGATGCGAAGGGCCACCGGAGCATGACCGCGACCGACATCATCGAGAACATCAGCCATGCCTTCACGGAAATCAAAATCGACCGGGATACGAAGCTCCCGATCGAATGCCGCGCGCACCTGCTCTGAGGACGAACTGCGCGCGTACGCGGGGGAGGTCGTCGCGGAGATTCGCGCGGCGAAGGGGCCTCGCGCGCGCATGATTCTCGAGGGACCGCTCGGGGCCGGCAAATCGACGTTCGCGCGCGCCGCGCTCGAAGCCCTAGGCGTGAGGCGCGAGGCCGAAGGTAGTCCGACCTTCGCCATCGCCCACGAATACCTTTCCGGCGAGGGTATCCGCGTGATCCATGCCGACGGTTACCGACTGAAGGGCGAAGCGGAGCTCGAAGCGACGGGACTCCTCGAATCGCTCTGGGATCCCGAGGCGATCGTCTTATTCGAATGGCTCGACCTTTTCCCCGAAACCGCGCGCGCGCTCGAAGGCTCGGGACTGCCCGTGCGGTGGATCAAGCTCGGATTCGTCGAGGACGACGCCGCCCGGCGAACGGTGGAAACGACGAAGAGCGGATGATCTATGCCGCTTTCGCCGTCGGCATTCCCGAGGAGTGAAACGACGGCAGGTGCATTTGGATGCTGCCCGCGGAGAAGAAGGCGACGATCGCGTTCGGACCGTTCGGGGACTTCGAGAGGACGAGGGTGATCCACTCGGCCCCTTTCGCTTGGAACGCGTTCCGGAAAGTCGTGCGGTCGAAATTCCCGGCACCGGCGGCTCCGAGCGTAGAGAACTCCGCGAAGCCGAACTTTTCGAGGCGGCCGAGGAGGTCGGAGAACGTGGTCTTCGAGATCTCCATTCCGCTCCAGAGAGTCGCGCGCTCCATCGAGGTGCCGACGATCGATTTGAGGGAGTAAGCATCGCCCGTGTCGACGAAAACCAGGCTCGCCTCGAGCTTCGCCTTCGCCGAGATCGACTGGATTCCGAGCGAAGCGGGAGAGGAGGCCGGATATTTCGAGGGGGCGACGGGACGGAGGACGTCCGGCATCGTGAACGGGGTTGCCGCCGGCATGATCCGACGGTCCTTCGATCCCCCCTGCGGCAGGCCGATATTCAGGGGTTGGGCGATGTTCGAGGCGATTTCGGAGACCACGAACTGGGCATCGATGGGCTGGGCGAGGGGAGCGGGGGCCGGCTCAGGTTCCGGGGCCTTAACCGAGGCCGAAAGGGGATTCTCGGTCGAGGTCAACGTGGGCTCTAGCGTCATGATATCCGACGGATTTTGTTGTGATCCCCGCCCCCCACGCAATCCCGGGTTTTGGCGCCCCGAGCCAGGAGAACCCTGCGCTTTTACTACATTTTTCTTGTAGAGCAATTTCGTAAGGGTGGGGACTTCCTGCCCTTCCTTGTCCGCATCGATCGTAAAACGTTGATTCTTTTTGTCTGCCATAGGTTTGGATCTCCAAAGACGCGGAACACGGCTTTCCTGAAGGACTTTTCGGTAAGTGTGAGGACAGAATGAAGGGGGACTTTGGATAAAAACGGGGGAATTAGTTGACGCGTCATATCCACCATGGTACGACCTAGATGGATTTGTGAGAGGGAAAAGGGAGATTAGCCATGCGTTTGACATCTAAAGGACGGTACGCTGTCCGCGCGATTCTCGATCTGACCTTCAATTCGAATGGTCGTCCGGTTCGCTTACAGGAAATTTCTGAGCGTCAGAAAATTTCCCTCCATTACCTCGAGCAACTTTTCCGCCGCCTCCGCAAAGGCGCGGTCGTGAAGAGTGTCCGCGGTCCGGGCGGGGGCTACGTGCTTTCCCGTTCGATGGACGAAATCTCGATCAAAGACGTTCTGACCTCCGTCGGCGAGAACATCAATCCGGCGAAGGACCTCATCGGCGCGACCGATATCAAGAGCGACACCGTCGAGTTCATCCTCACGAAGACGTACTTCGAAAACCTCGGCATGCTGATGCAAGAGTACCTCACGACGACGTCGGTGGGCGACCTCATCCGCAAGGCCCGCGGTTCGGCCGAACTTCCGAAGACGGCCTCGAGCGTGCTCGAGTCTTCCGGCTTCAAGGCTCCGGCTCCGAATGCTACGAAGGCTCGCGACCTTACTTGATTCCAATGCAGGAGCGCCCCTTCACCCGACGGTGAGGGAGGCGCTTTTTGCATTTCTGGGATCGGACCTCGCGGCCGCGAATCCGTCGAGTCTGCATGCCCTCGGTCGGGCGGCGCAGGCGCTCGTGAAGGATGCCGAGACATCCATCCTGAAGAGCTTCCGGGTAACGCCGGGCCCCTGGAAGGTGACGTTCACCTCCGGAGGAACGGAAGCGAATCGCCTCGCCGTGCGCGCGGGGCTCGCGAGAGGGGCGGGCTCGAGATGGCTTCTTTCCGAGGTGGAGCACGCGGGAGTCCTCGATCTCGTACCTGAGCTCGAGCGGGAAGGGGTTCGCGTCGAACGCCTCAAGCCCGCGCACGAAGGCGAGGTGAGGTTCGACATCGGAACGCTCGGAACGACGACGCTCTTGTCGGTAATCGGAGTCGGTAACGAAACGGGCCTCATTCAAGCCCCCTTAACTTCGCATATCCTACGCGCAGATGTCGCCCCTAACGAATCCCGTCCGAGCTATCACTGCGACTTCATCGCGGGCTGGGGGAAAGTCGCGCTCGATCTTTCCGACCCCGGCGCGCCGGATCTCGTGACGATCGCCGGGCACAAGCTCGGTGCCCCGGGCGGAATCGGCGCGATCGTGCATCGAAGCACTTTCCCCATCTCTCGCGCCGGAACTCCGAACCTCGCCGGGATCGTCGCTCTCAAGGCCCTGGCCGATCACGTGGCCGACCTCGCGGGGGAATACTCCCGCTTGGCCCCGCTTCGAGACGCGTTCGAACGCGACCTCCGCATGCGTATTCCGCGGGTCCGTATCACCGGGCTCGAATCGCCGCGGGTACCGAACGTCTCGCATTTCACGATCCCGGGATTGAAGAAAGACCTCTCCCTCGTCGCACAGCTCGACCTCCGGGGTTTCGCCGTCTCCGCCGGTTCGGCCTGCGCGAGCCAGATTCCCGAGCCGTCCCATGTCCTCCTCGCGATGGGATATTCGGACATCGATGCGCGGAACTCGCTTCGGATCTCGCTCCATCCGGGAAATACCTCGGCCGATCTAGACGGACTCCTCCACGCCCTCGCCGAGATCCTTCGACGCCATGAAGCCCTCTAAGCGGAAGCGGATCGTTTTCGGCATCGACGAAGGGCTGCCCGCGCGCGTGGCGGCGTCGATCCTGCGCAACCAGGACTTCGACCTTCTCGTCGTGCACCTCCGCTGCGACCTCGCGGCCCTCGGCGAAGATCCGGAGACCTATCCCGCGGCGATGCGCCCGAGCGATCTGCCGGCGATCGAGAAATTCTGCGAAAGTCTCGGCGTCCCGCTGAAAGTCATCGACGTCACGGAAGAGGTTCTCGCGAAGGTGTACTCGCCGTTCTGGATCGCGACCTTGAGCGGAGCGCGCTTCGACGGCGCCGGGGCTTTCGCTCGCGACATCCTCTTTCCTCACCTTCAAGCGATCGCGGACGCCCGTCAGGCCGACGCGATCGCTACCGGTCATTTCGCCAAGGTAACGCCCGAGATCTACCGTTATCCCGAGGAGTCCCTCGACCAATCCCGGATCCTCGCCCGGCTCGCGCCGACGCAACTGAGCCGGACGATCTTCCCGGTCGGGGACGTCGCGCTCGAGATGCTCCTTCGACTCGCGAGCGAGATCGGGGCGGCGCCGAAAGAGGAGGGGCCCTTCGTGTTCGCGAAGGCGGAGCGCGCGCTCGTCGGAAGTCGTGAAAAGCGCGGGCGTTGGGAATGGACCGATGCCCAACTCGCCGATCCGCGGGTCCAGGCGCGGGCCGCGGGAGACTACTTCAAGCCGGGCGCGATCGGCGGCGCGGTCGAGTTCGCCGTCGGCGAGCACCGGGGGATCCCGTTCTTTCAAGTCGGTTCGCCCGATCCCCAGCACGCGGGTCACTACGTCGCCGAAGTCCAACCCCAGGCGCGCCAGCTCCTCGTCGCCACCGAGGGCGACCTTGCGGTCGACACGCTTTTCGTTCACCGGCTCGTGTGGCACGAACGGGCGAGCGGCGGCCGACATCGCAGCCGGCGGCTACTCGTCGAAAAGGAATCGCCGAACTCGCGGACCGCCCGTCTCGGCCCGGCTCGCGTTCCGGCGACGCTCTTCGAGTATCCGGATCGTTTCGGAGAACTCCGCTTGGACTCGCCGCTTTACGCCGTCGCTCCCGGAGAAACGCTCGTCTTTTTCGAGGAATCCCGGGTGCTTGGCTCGGCGATCGTGGTCGCGAGCGAGCGACGCGGGAAGGGCGAAATGCCGATTGAAAACCCCGCGCCCCCGGCATAAATCGGGCGCGTGCGGAAGTATTCCCTAAAAACCCTCGGCTGCAAGGCGAACCTCTACGACAGCCAGCTGATCGAAGCGGAACTCCAGAAACGCGGGTGGAGCGCCGCCGGCGACGGCGAAGTCGCCGACCTCTGCGTCGTGAATTCGTGTACCGTCACGGACGAAGCCGACAAGCAAAGCCGCCGGATGGCGCTTCAAGCCTCGTCCGGGGGAACAACCCGCGTGGTCATGACCGGATGCGGAGCCGAAGTCGATCCCGAGAGAATGGCGGGGGCGGGAGGAATCGACTACGTCGTCGGGAACCAGGACAAACCTCGGCTCGTCGATCTCGTCTTGGAACAAATCGAAGCGGTAGGCGAACTCGGGCTTGCAAAGGGCCTCGTGCTCGGCGGCGTCGCGACTTACGGGGAACTCCTCTCGCGCCACCCGATGGACCGCGAGTGGGCGATGCCGGAAAGCGCGTTCATGCTTCCGCCGGTGCACCTCCAAGGCGAAACCGGGCGCCGCCGGGGATTCCTGAAAGTCCAAGAAGGGTGCAACTCGTTCTGCACCTACTGCATCATCCCGTACGGCCGAGGACCGGGACGCAGCCTCGCGATTCCCGCACTCGTCGAAAACGTCCGCTCGCTCGTCGCCCAGGGCATCCGCGAGCTCGTGATCACCGGCACGAATATCGGCGAATACGGTGCCGACCTCTCCGCCGACGGCCTTCCCCAGCTCGAAGCGCTCGTCGAGCGCCTTCTCGCCGAAACGGCGGTCGAACGGATCCGCATCAGCTCCCTCGATCCGCGTGAAATCGGCCCGCGACTCCGCGCGCTTTACGCCGCGAACCCGCGTCTCTGCGCTCATTTCCACGTTTCGCTCCAAAGCCCGCACCCGAAGATCCTTCGGCTGATGAAGCGAAAGTACGGCGCGGACGACGCGGTCGAATGCCTCGAAGCGATCGCCGAACTGCCGGCGCCCATCGGCGGCGTTTACGCGGGCATGGATGTCATCACGGGGTTTCCGGGCGAGAGCCGCGAAGACTTCGAATGGGGAGTGGAACGGCTGCGCGCGCTGCCTTGGACCCGACTCCACGTATTCCCTTACAGCGAAAGGGAGGGAACGCCGGCGACGCGGCTCCCGGGGGCCGTCGATCCTTCCGAACGCGCTCGTCGAGCGAAAGCCCTGCGCGCGCTCAGTCTCGAACGCTTGCAGTCGCTGCACCGGAAAGTCCTCGACGAGCACCGCGCGCACGGGCGGCCGCTCGACCGAATCCTCGTAGAAAGCGCCGTGAAGGGACCGAACCCGGATCGCGCCTACGTCGGCGGCTACACCTCGAACTACCTCCGCGTCGTGATGGCGGTCGACTCGGCCGAAGCGGGCGAGGGCCTGAAAAACCGAATCGTGTCCGCCGCCCCGGAATCGCTCCTCGTCGACTCCAGCCAGGGCGACGTGGCTTTTCTCGCCCGGATGATCCGGTAACCCCGCGAAATCGGGGGATTTAAATAGACGCTATTGAAGTGCGAAAGGACCGGGCTCCGCCTTGACTTCCCGCACAGGAAACCCTAGATTCGCGCGACGTGTTAGAGCGGGGCGGTTGTCTCACCGTCGCGGGGTCCGACACGGTTAGGTGAAAAAATGAAAGAGCTTGAAGCCCTCCAAGCGGCCTTGAAGTACACCTTCTCGGACCGCGGGATTCTTCTGCAAGCGCTCACGCATACG
The DNA here is from genome assembly GCA_018266355.1 of Bdellovibrionales bacterium. Lineage (GTDB taxonomy): Bacteria > Bdellovibrionota > UBA1018 > UBA1018 > UBA1018 > JACMQW01. The sequence continues at coordinate 141,060 of JAFEAP010000008.1, read as the reverse complement.
TCGTATGGACATGAGCACTTCCCGAAGCGTCCCTTGGCCCTTCGGGATAACGAGCGCCTGGAATTCCTCGGCGACGCGATCCTGGATGCCATCGTTTCCGACATCCTCCTCGAGTGTTACCCGGACTACCACGAAGGCCGGCTTTCGAAGATCCGCGCCGCCGTGGTGAACGAGAAGACGCTCACCGAGGTCGCCTTGCGCCTCGGCCTCGACCAAGCGGTACGTCTCGGCAAGGGCGAGGCGTCGAGCGGCGGCACTTCGAAGCCGTCGATCCTCTCGAGCACCTTCGAAGCGATCGTCGCCGGAATTTACCTCGACGGCGGCTTCAACGCCGTCTTCCCGGTCGTTCGCTCCCTTTTCCAGCCGTTCTTCAAGGCCGACGCGGAGATCCTCCACACGGCCGATCCGAAAACGCGGCTCCAGGAGACGATCCAGGCCGCGAAGAAAGTCACGCCTTCTTACCACCTGCTCGGGGCCGAAGGCCCGGATCACGCGAAGACTTTCACGGTCGAAGTTCGCATCGCGGGCGAGCCGATCGCCGCCGCGAGCGGATCTTCGAAGAAAGACGCCGAACAAAACGCCGCCCGTCGCGCGCTCGATGACCTCGAGGCGATCCCCCCGGTGCGCCTAAACCTGAACGCCCCGGAGGCCGAACATGTCTGAAGAACTCCTCGCCCCGACGAACGATCGGAAGTCTGGCTTCGTCGCCATCGCCGGCCGGCCGAACGCGGGCAAATCCACGATCCTAAACGCGCTACTCGGAACGAACCTTTCGATCGTTTCGTCGAAGGCCCAGACCACGCGCGAAGCGGTGAACGGCGTCCTCACCGAGGAAGAAGGTCAGATCGTTTTCGTCGATACGCCGGGCATCCACCGCGCGAAAGACGGCGGCATCAACGCCTACATGATGGCGGAGGTCCGCACGGCGCTGAGCGCGCCGGACCTCGTTTGGTACCTCGTCGATCCGGACAGCGCGCCGAAACACGAACTCGCCGTGCTCGAGATACTCGAGCGGACGAAGTCGCCGGTGTTCCTGATCTTGAACAAATCCGATCGTCCGGGCGCGACCGAAAAGATCAAGCCCCTCGAAATCGCGATGCAAGCGGCGATGAAGGAGCGGGGGATCGACCTCCGCGGCACTTACCGCCTCTCGGCGCTGAAGCGTCGGGGAGTGGAGACTCTTCTCTCGGCGACTTGGGAACTCCTCCCGGTCGGTCCGTTCCACTACGCGGACGAAGATCAGATTTCCGACCGTCCGACGCGATTCTTCGTCGCGGAGAAGATCCGCGAGCAGCTCTTCACGAAGCTCGGCGAAGAACTCCCGTATGCCTGCGCGATCGGGATCGATAAGTTCGACGAGAACTCGAAGCCCGTCCGCGTCGAAGCGACGATCTACGTCGAGCGCGAGAGCCAGAAGGGCATGGTCATCGGCGCGAAGGGCGCGAAGATCAAGGACATCGGCATGCATGCGCGCCACCAGATCGACAAGTTCCTCGATACGAAAGTTTTCCTGGGCCTGAACGTCAAAGTCCTGAAGGACTGGAGCAAAGATCCGGAGCGCATGCGCCAGCTCGGATACAACCTCCCAAAGAAGGAAGCATGATCACTCGACTCGTCCCGAAACTGAACGCCCCGCGCGTGGTCATCGTCGGCCGCCCGAACGTGGGTAAGTCCACGCTCTTCAACCGCCTCTTCGGCGCGAAACGCGCCCTCGTCCTCGACGAACCGGGCGTGACCCGCGATCGTCTCGAAGAACAGGTCGAGTGGTGGGTGAAAGGGAAGCGCTATATCCTGAACGTCATCGACACCGGCGGGCTCGGCGGCGATCGCCTCGGCGAGGAAATCGCTTTCCAAGTGAAGACCGCGCTCGAACGCGCGGACGTCGTCGTCTCGATGTACGACGGCCAGACGGGTTACACCCCGGCCGACATGGAAGTCACCCAGCGTATGGTCCGCTCAGGACTGAAGAACAAGCAAATCGCCCTCATCGCCGCCGTAAACAAGGTCGACGACTCGGTCCACGCGGACATGGTGAACGAGTTCTACGCGACTGGCATCGCCGACGTCGTCGGGCTCTCGGCCGAGCACGGCCGCGGGATCGAAACTCTCCAGGAAACGATCATCGAACGCCTGACCGAGGCGGGAAAGATCTCGCCCGAAGACCGCGCCGAGTCCGAGATCGATCGCGTTCCGCGGATCGCGATCGTCGGGCGCCCGAACGTGGGAAAATCTACCTTCGTGAACGCCGTGATGAAGGAAGAGCGCATGATCACGAGTCCGGTCGCGGGCACGACGGTCGACGCCATCGATTCGCTCGTGAAGATGGGCGACAAGGAAATGGTCCTGATCGACACCGCCGGCATCCGCCGGAAGTCGAAGACCGAGCAAGGCGTCGAGGTCCTCTCGATCATCCAGGCCCGGAAAGCCGTCGAACGCGCGAACGTCGCGATCCTCATGCTAGACGCCGAAGGCGGCACCACCGACCAGGACGAAAAAATCGCCGGCATGATCGAGGAAACCGGTTGCTCCGTGATCCTCGTCATGAACAAGTGGGACACGATGCGCGGCAAGAAGGGCTTCTCGAAAGACGACGCCGCCGAACAGATCCGGCATAAATTCGGGTTCCTGCGCTACGCGCCGCTCATGTTCATTTCCGCGAAGGAACGCAGCGGATTCCAGGACCTCGCCGAGCTCGTCTACGACATCCTCGAGCAACGCCGCGTGCGCATCACGACGAACGAATTCACGAACTGGGTGCGCGCGGAAAGCGAAGTGCACAACCCGTACAACGTGAAGTTCTACCTCTGTCACCAGGTCTCCCGCCACCCGCCGACCTTCGTGTGTCACGTCTCGCAGCCCGAGAAGGTCCACTTCAGCCTGCATCGCCACCTCGTGAACGCCATCCGCGAAAAATGGGGCTTCATGGGCACTCCGGTGCGCGTCCTCTTCGTCGAAGGTAAATCCCGCACCGGCCCGCGCCGGAAGCTCGATCGCAGCTCGACCGGACGCGTGATGCGCGCGCCGAAGATCGACGACGGAATGACCGCGCAGGAGCTGACCTATGAACCGGAAGTCGGTTTCACGGTCGACGCGGATTTCGAACAGGACTACGAGACGGATCTCCGCTCGATTCCGGGCGACGGGGATTGAACGCTCAATAGGTGAACAGGATCGACGCGAGGATCGTGAAGAGCATCCCCGAGGAGTCCTTCACGGTCTTGCCCGTGCTCGTGGTCACCGCGAGGCTATCGCCCTCGAAGTTCACGGCGTGGAATTTCGTTTCGAGATCGAGGTAGGCCTTCCGCGGCTTCAGCGGAAATTCGAGTCCGCCTCCGAACGAAAGACCGAGGGCGCTGTGCTTATCGACGGAGTCCGGGGCGGAGATGTCGCTCTCGGATTTCTGGTAGCTCCCGACGCCGACGAGGAGGAAGGGGCCCGCGAACGTCACCGGCGCGGTCGCGTCGCGAGTGTCGAAGTAGTAACGAAGTTCCGATCCGAACTCGAAGATGCTCACGTCGTTCTTCTGGGCGTTCGAGCTTCCGCTCGTGCCCTTGAAACCCGTGTACTGGTGACTCGCCGAATAGATGCCGAGTGTGAGCGCGAAGTTGAAATCGAACCAGTAGTGAACGCGGAGCGAGAACGCCGGAAGCCCCCCCGTGTAGAGCGAACCGCGGTTCCCGGTCGCGCCTTCGTAGCCGAGGCCGAGACTCACCCCGAAGAATCGACCGTACTGGAAGAACTTCGTGTCTTCGGCTTCGTCCTCGTCGTTGAATTCCCCGTAGCTCGTGTACGGCGTCTGCCGGTAATCGTCTTCCTCGGGCTGGACCGTGCGGCCGCCGCCGCTCCCTCCGGAATCTCCGCCCGACGCGCCTCCGGCGGAAACCGGCGGCGGAGGATCGACCGCGCGCGCGACCGGGGCCGAGGCGAGGAAAAGCGTGCAGAGGAGAAGGGTAAGGCGTTTAGAAATAGAAACGCATGCCGGCATCGAGGAACGACGCTCCCATCGTCCGGAAGATCATGGACCCCGTGATATTCGTCATGTCGGCACCGACTTCGAAGGAAAGACCGACGCTTTCGAGGCCCGGAATGAAGAATTCGGCGCCGAAGCCGCCGAGGAGATCCACTCCCGAATGGGTGTTCGCGGTGACGAGACCGGCACCGAGCATGCCGTAAAAATTCAGGTTGTTCTCGTAGAAGAGGTTCTTGAAGAACTTTATCCCCACGACGGAGTTCGAAGGCGTCGTCGTCGCAAGCCCGACCACGCCTTCGACAGCGAGGTCCTTCGTGAGCGCGTATTTTCCGGAGATCGCCGGGACGCCGCCGTTCAGTTCGCGTTGATTTGAGAACTGGGCATTGTAACCGAGGCCGAGGCGTCCTTGGAGATCACGCGCGTCGGCGTCATGCGCGGTTCCCACCGAGAGGAGTGCGAGAACGGGGAGCGCGGAAGAGAGTAAGCCCTTGATCCGATTCATGTTCTATAAAGGGTAGCGGGGGTCTTTCCTTTTGACAACCCTAGGATGGTCCCTTACACCAGATTCATGACTAATCCTCTTTCCAATCCTTCGCTCGCCTCAGGCGACGTTCTTTCGGATTCCATGACTCGGATTGCCACGGCCGCTTCGAAACAGCGGAAGCTCGTGATCGCCGCGGGGATCGTCATCCTCGCCGCCGCGCTGGCCGGAAGCCTCTACCTCACGAAGCGAAGTGCGTTCCGAAGCCAAGCCTCCGAGGCCTTGTTCAAAGCGCGGACGAAACTCGCGGCGGACCTGAAGTCCTACGGCGACTCGCTCGCCCCGGCGAAGGAAGCGAAGAAAGCGGAATCCACCGCGAAAGACGCGAAGGGAAAAGCCGCGAAGAAAGAAACGCCCGTCGCTCCGTCGCTCGAATTCGCGAAGTTCGACGTTTCCGAGAAGCTGAAGGACGGCGTGGCCGCGCTCGAGAAGGTAGCCGAGGATTTCCCGGGAACCATGGCCGGCTTCGACGCCCGGATGGAACTCGGCGGACTCTACTTCGACCACGCGACCGGCCCGGCCGACTACGAACACGCGTCCCAGTGGTTCGGCTCGGCCTCGACGACGGCGCCCGGAAACGAACAAACGATCGCCGCGCTATATAACCTCGGCTACGCCCAGGAAGCGCTCGGCAAGTGCGCGGACTCGGTGAAGACGTTCGACCGCGCGTTGAACTCGGGATCCGGCCCGCTCCTCGGCGAACTGCTCCTCTCGAAAGCGCGTTGCCAGGAAACTCTCGGCGACAAGGCAGGCGCGAAAGCGACCTACGAAAACGTGATCAAGCAGCTCCCGAACACCGAATCCGCGAAGACCGCCGAGACGAAGAAAGCGACGTTATGAGGCTACGAGCTGCGGCGACGCTCGGGCTGGTTCTGCTCTCGGCTTGCGCCGGTCGGAACATCCACTCCGATCTGACGCCGGACACGAAGATCCTGACCCGGGGCTGGACCTTTTCCACGCACGGGCCTTACGACACAAACGACCGCGGCTACGAGTACTCCGGGGCCGTCCTTTACGAAAACACCCTGATCTTCGGAAACGCCTCGACTGGCGTGACCGCGCTCTACCCGGGACTCCTCCGGGTCCGTTGGACTTTCCCGGTCCAGAACGGCGTCGTCTCCGAACTGAACGTCGACAAGAAAAGCCTCTATTTCGGCGGCGCCGACGGAACTTTCTACTGCCTGAACGCCGACACCGGGAAGGTGATCTGGAAATTCGAGATCAAACAGACGCTCCTCTCGAAGCCGACGATCTCCGGCGGGCGTGTCTTCGTGACCTCGGCCGACGACACGATCTACGCCTTCGACGCCGGCACCGGCAAGTCGCTCTGGAGCTACCGTCGGCGCACGCCGCAAACGGCGACCATCCACGCCGCTTCTTCTCCGCTGGTGGATGCGGGCGAGGTGATCGCGGGAATGAGCGACGGGTTCATCGTCGCGGTCTCCCAGGAAGACGGCGCGCTCAAGTGGGAGCGAAAACTCCAGATCACGAACAAGTTCATGGACGTAGACGCTGCGCCCGTCCTGATGGGCGACACGATCTACGAACCGTCCTACGACGGCGCGCTTTACGCGATGAAACGGAAAGGCGGGGAGACCGTTTGGCGTTTCGACGGCGGCGGAGCCCGGAAGGTTTCGGTCGACGATGCGGCGATATATCTCCCGTCCTCGAACGGCACCGTTTACGCGCTCGCGAAGGCGAACGCGAAAGTCCTCTGGCAATTCGAGCTCGACCGCGGCGTTCCGACGTCGATCGTGCTTACCGATCGATTCGTGATTTTCGCGTCCTCGCACCAGTACCTCTACGTCCTCGACAAGGCGACGGGGAAGGGGCTCTATCGCTACAACGTCGGCGACGGCTCGGGGTTTTCCTCGAACCCGGTCTACGACAAGGCGACGGATTCCTTCTACATCCTCTCGATGGCGGGGAACCTCTATCAATTCAACGTCCGGAAGGCCGGCGCGAAGGACCCCGATCTGTATCGCTTCGAAAGCGCGTACCTGAAGCGCGCGCCCTAAGACGCGGCTTCTCGATTACTCGAGCGCGGGCGGCGGGTCGATCTTCGGCTTCGTCAGCTTCGCTTGTTCGAGCGAGAAGGGCCGGAAGAGGAAGCGGCATTTCGCGGCGAACGCGGAAAGCAGGTTGCCGACCCCAGCCGTGAACGCGTTTATATTCGCTTCGCGAAGGAACGTCGCTTCGCGAACATAAGACGTTCCGCGAATCAGCGGCGCGCCGTTTTTCGCCCAATTCAATCCGGACTGAACGATGAAATCGCGAAATCGGCGAACGACTTCTTTCGCGGACGACATCGCGTCCTTCGTCGGGATATTCACCTTGATCGGCTCTTTCAATCCGCGGAGGTATTCCACGCGTGCCTCGTAGACCCGGATCTGATCGAGGAATTCGTCCGCGCTCTTCTGCGGGCGGTGGGACCGGAACTCGACCGTTCGCGCCCCGGCCGGGAGTTTCGGGTCCACCGTGCGGGTCACGTTGATCGCCTGGTATTTTTCCGGGGGAGACCACCATTTATCCACGCACTTCGTATAGACGCGCTTTTGGAGGGCGGTCGCGAGGGAGCGGATCGCGCGGATCTTGCCCGCGTCGAAATCGGCGATGAGCTTCTTGAACTCCTGGATGTTCTTCAGACCGAGGTCGGAGAGGATCGCCGCGTTCCGTTCGTTTCGTCCGAAAACGAAATTCACCTCGGGATGGTTCATCATATCGACGAGGAAGTTCCGGAACAATTTCGGGTCGTTCTCGAAGGCCGCGTCGAGCCCCATATGGATATGACCTTGACCGATCCCCATGATCGGTTCCGGCATCATCCCCACCGATTTCGCGGAACCGAAAATGTCGGTCTGAAGGCGATCGCGCATCTTCTCGAAGTCGGCCCTCGTCGTCGGCGCGGTTTGGATCTCGATCACCGCGGGGTCGGTCGCGATCTGGAACCACCAGCCGTCCGGATAGACGAAACGGTAGTTCACCTTGCCGTAATGATCCTCGCCCTCGATCAACTTGCACTGCTTACAGCGCTTCATGACCGAATCTTTCATCTTCGCGAGGTACTTGTTGCTCGTGTCGTTCTCGGTCGTGTTCCAGTCGATCAATTCGACCATGGCCTTCCAGTCCTTCTTCGCCCAGGCCTTCTTCCACTCGTCGCGTTCCCGCATGCCCGCGTAGTTCAGCTGGGCGAGGAGCATCTCCGTATTCGTGAACGTGAATTCCGCTCCGAACGTCGGAGGCCACGCCCACGCGTTCGAGACGCTGGCGGAGAGCGAAAGGAGTAGACCGATCAACCAAAATGGACGCGACTTGGGATGCACCATCGTGCTTAGCGCATCGGACCGTTTCCACAGAATCCTGAGGGAATCCGCGCTCGTGATCGAGGTCGACGTCAATTTCCCGGCGCGGCAGGGGAGGCGACGGACCCCAAACGACCGAGAACGTCGCGAATCCATCCCCGATCCGCCGCCATCTCGCGAACGCCCACGATGTCGATTTTCGCGAAGTCCCGGCTGGCGAGCGTCCTCGCTTCGCAAAACTGCCGGAGTTTCCGGGCCTCGACGAGATCGATCACGGCGCCCGACTGAAGGATCGAAAACACCTCGGAGTCGGATTTCGGCATCCCGAGACGGCGCTCGAAAAGCTCGGCCCGGAGACGCTGAAGGATCGCCCACGCGTAGGCCTCCACGTTAAAGAGGAACTCGCGGTCGGAGACGTCCGGTTCGCGGAGCGCCTCATCCAAAGCTTTAAGTCGCGCGTCTAGATCGGGGATCTCCGAACGATTTCGGCCTTCGCCGCGGTCCATCGCCGGCGTCGATTATTTGACGATGACGTCGACGACGGCCGAGAGCTCGGGACCGTACGAAATGTGCGCGCCGTCGGCGAACTGGAGCAAGAGCTTATGTTTGCCGGGCTTCAGCGTGATCTCGTATTCGGTTTGGCCTTTGCCGAAATGCACGTGGTGTTCGTCGGCCGGAACGACCTGACCGGCGGGAATCGCGTCGCCGTCGATGATCAGGTGATGATGCCCGGTGCCCGGGACGATTTCACCGGCCGGTTTCACGGCGACGCCCTCGATGCCGAATTCGATCTTATATTTCGTCGGGATCGTCTGACCGTTCTTCAGGTTCTTGAAGAAAACCCGAGCCGGGGCTTTTTCGGCAGCGCCGTGCGCGGCGGATTTTTCGCCGGGAGCCTTCGGCGCCTTCGGATCCGGAGCCTGCGACGCGAACGTGGAAAGAGAACCCAAGGAGACGATCACGATGAGCGAGAGAATGGTTTTCATGAGTCAGAGCCTAGCGGGGACCGGAGTGCCTGAGAAGCGGAAAGCTGGGGCGGATGCGCTCAAAGCCGAGTTAACCTCTGGGTTTTCCATATATTTCTATTTAACATAATATATATTATCAGACCTCGTATCGCCCAGATCGAGAGCTGCCCGCGAGTCTCGAGCCGACCCCCTTGCGGCCTTAGTGCTTACCCGATGCGGCCGCCGGGACCTTTTTCAGAACTTCGCTCGGCTCCGCGCGCTTCTTATAGTCCGGGTCGATGTGCGCGTACGCGATCTTCCCGTCCGTACCCACGACGTAAGTGGCCGAGATCGGAAGTTCCCACTGTTCGCTCGTGTTCGTCTTCTCGAGGTCGATCCCGAATTTCCGATAAACGCCGATCAGGTCCTGAGGCAGCGGATAGACGATCCCGAGGTCACGGGCCAGATTCGACCCTTCGTCGACCAGGACCGGAAACTTCCACTCGTTTTTTTCGGAGGTCTTCTTGGCCTCATCGGTCTTTTCCGGGGTGACCGCGTAAAACTCGGCGCCCTTGGCTTTGACCTCGTCGATCTTCCCGTTCCAATATTTCAGCTGGGCCATGCAGTACGGGCACCAGCCGCCGCGGTAGAAAACGACGATGACCGGCTTGATCGCGGCTTGTTTGGAAAGGTCGACCGAATCGCCCGTCAGGTTTTTCAGGGCGCGGCTCGGAAACGCGGCGCCTTTCTTCTTCGCTTTCTCGGCGATCTTGGTCTTCCGAACGTCCTCGAGCGCCTTCTCCATGATGCGCCTTATTTCGGCCGGAGTCTTTTCGCGCGCCGCCTTCGCTTTCGCATCGAGCTCGGACTTCAGGCTTTCCTCGGCCCGCGCCGGAATTACCACCGAAAACGAAACCAAGCCGATCGCCACCAGACCCGAGAGGATTTTTTGCATGTCCCGGAGCATTCCAATCTCCGGCGCCGGGGTCAAGACCCCGCTTCGGTGCCGGAGTGCCCGGTGCGAAAGCGCACTCGCCCTCCTCTAACCTCCTTATAGCGGAGAAGAACTCGGCCCGGCTTTTGCCTTTTCGGCGATTGCGGGTTTTTGTGTGCGATCCGCCAGTCCCTTAAAACTTTGAGGAGAGTCCCCATGAAAAAGTCCCTCGTCCTTCTCGCCGGCGCCGCGTGCGTCGCCCAGCTGGCCCAAGCCGGTCAGCCGATCCGTCTTCGCCAAGGCGAATCCCGCAGACTCGTCTTGAACGATGGCCGCTCGGTCGTCGTTTCCTGTAGTCAGAGCGGCGGTCGCCAAACCTCGCTCGAGTATCCGCTCGCCGCCGGCCGGTCGATCCAGCTCACGATGTACCGCGAAAGCAGCCCGACCACGATCAGCTGCGATAACTTCGCTCCGCGGCCCCAACCGCCGCGCCCGCAACCGCCTCGGCCCCAGCCTCCGATTCCCCAACCTCAGCCCCCCCGGCCACTCCCGCCCATCCCGCAGCCACTCCCGCCTCAACCGATCCCGGGCCGCGGCACCGAGGTCGTCATCTTCTCGAACTCCGATAGCTGCTCGGGCAACGTCGCCGGCTACGCGAATCTCCAAGCCGGTCTCGACGTGACCGACCAATGCCGCAGCCAACTCGCGAACGCGAACGCTTCCGCGTGGTCGATCCGGGTCGACGGCGTCTGCCGCGACATCTCCGACACGAACGCCCTCTCGGCTTGTGCCCAAACGATCGTCCCGCAGCGCCGCGACGACGTCCAAGTCACGATCTTCTCGAACAGCGATAGCTGCTCGGGCAACGTCTCGGCTTCGGGTATCTTCAACTCCTACCGCTCCCAAGCCGAACAGTGCAACGCCATGGCCGCGCGCGGGAACGGGTCGGCGTGGTCGATCCGTATCGGGAACTCCTGCCAAGACATCTCCGACACGAACGTGCTGTCGGCGTGCATGGGCATGAACCTCCCGAACTCGCGTCCGAACGGCGCGACGGACGCCGTGTTCTACTCGAACTCGGATAGCTGCTCGGGCAACGTCTCGGGTAGCGCTTCGCTCCTCGCCGACTACGACCTCCAAGACCAGTGCAACGGCCTCACCCGCACGGGTTCGAGCTCGTCCGCCTGGTCGGTGAAGGTCGAAGGCGTCTGCCGCGACATCACGGACACGGACCTCGTTTCGGCCTGCTTGAACGTGCGCGTGCCGAGCTACCGCGGCGCCCGCCAAGTCGTGATCTACTCGAACAGCGACAGCTGCTCGGGCGCGGTCTCGGCGGCCGGCTACATCGATCCGCGCTACTCGACCCTAGCCCAGTGCCAGGCGCTCAAGTCGAACGGCGGCCGCACCCGAGCCTGGTCGATCCGCGTGGACGATCGTTGCATCGACGTCTCCGACACCGACTACGTTTCGGCGTGCATGAACGTCCAGTTCTGAGCCGACGGTTCGCAAGGAAATCCGGAGGCCCGGTCACCGTCTCGGTGGTCGGGCCTTCCCACTTCAGCGGACGAATACCGGATCTCGGAGCCGCTCGGCCAAGCCCGAAAGACCGTCGCTGAATCGGGAGCCGCGCTGAACGGAATAGAGTTCGTAGTTCCCGAGTCCCTTCACGAAAGCCTCGATGAGATCGGCGAGATTCGCCGCCCTTTCGGCACCCATTTTCGAGACGAGGTCTTTCGTGATGAGTCCCTTCATCGAGGCGACGAGCTCTGCGGTTTCACGGAGCGTGATTTCCCCGCCCTCCAAGGTCATCCGACCCATGGAGATCTTCTTGAGGCCTTCGTACATCAGCGCTTTCGCCGCTTTTTCGATCACGTCGTAATGCTGATAGTCCAACTCCGCACGGAGCGCGTCGCCCCATGACTTCGTGATGAAATCTGCGCTTCCCATGCCGGGCGGGACCCCGCCCTCCCGAAGGAGATTGACGTTCGTCTCGAGCAACACGAGGTACATCGGATTTCGACCGGGCTGGCCGGATCGGAGTTCGCCGAAGGTGGCGACGTCGATGCCCTCGAAAGGCGCGTAGGGAGCGACCAGGGTCGCGATATGGGCTTCGAATGCGCTTTCATTGATTCGCAGGAACTGCGCAGGATCGGCCTTCGTGTCGGCAAGCGTGAGGTTCGTGAGCTTCGAGTAGAAAACGCGGTAGTCCTGTTTCATCTTCTGGTACTTCGAAAGGTCGACGTTCGGCACTTTCGACATTTTCCGGATGACCCAGTCCATCGTTCCGTCGACTTCCTCCGGAGTGAGCGTTTGGTACCGCAACGCCGCGATCTTCGTTCGCACGATCTCCGCCTGCTCGGGATTAATCGCCCGCTTCGCCATCGCCGCGATCGAGATCAGAGTGTCTTCGCACTCCCGGAAGTAATTCTCGTAGTTCTGCCTAAGCAACAGACCGTACCCGCCGGGCAGCCGCTCCGTTCCGAGTTCGAGAAATCCTTTCCTCGCCCACCCGAACTTCTCGAGCGCTTTGTCCGCCCGCTTCACGGAATGGTCGAAGTAGTGGAGCAGATCCTCGCAGACGAACTTGTAGAACCAGCTCACGCCCGCTTCGGCCGAAGGCACGACACCGACGGCGATCACGGCCAAGGCCGCGGCGATCGCCGCCTTTCGACTCTTCGACCCGAACTTTCCCCGACGTTTCTCCCGGCATTCCATGATTCCAGTGTACGAGACACCCGTGCGAGGGCATAGCGGCGATATTTTGGCGAATCCGGAATGGACCGACGTCCGCCGACCCCTTAGACTTGGATCATCCCCATGACGGCCGTCCTCTACACGCTCTTCGTGCTCCCGATCTCGCGCCTCCCGATGCGTGCGCTCTATCTCCTCTCGGACGCCTTCTTCGTTTTGATTTTCTACGTCCTCCGCTACCGCCGCCGCGTGGTCGAGGAAAACCTAGCCCGGTCTTTCCCGGAAAAATCGGCGGCGGAACGAGTCGTGATCGCCCGCGATTTCTACCGGCACTTCTGCGACCTGATCGTCGAGAGCTTCAAGAGTTTCACCATCTCGGACGCCGAGATCCGAGCGCGCTTCCGGGTCGCGAATCCCGAAATCCTCGTCCCCTTTTTCGAAGCCGGCCGCTCGGTCGTCCTCGCGGGCGGGCACTACAACAACTGGGAATGGCTCGCGGTCGCCCTCCGCCAGCAGATCCCCCACCGCGCCGTCGCGATCTACAAACCCCTCTCGAACCGATTCCTGGAAGGGAAGATGCGCGAGACGCGCGGAAAGTACGGACTCGAGATGCTCCCGATGCGCGAGGTCCCGGCTTTCTTTCGTGCCGCCGCGGCCGATCCGAGGACGGTCCCGTACGCCATGATCTTCGGCTCGGACCAGTCCCCGGGCGATCCGCGGAAAGCGCATTGGATGACGTTCCTCGGTCAGGATACCGGCGTCACCTTCGGCGCGGAGAAATACGCGAAGGAGTATGATCTGCCCATCTTCTTCGGCGTGATTCGGAAGGTCTCCCGCGGGAAATACCTCTTCGAGCTCCAGCCGATCACCGATCGTCCGCGCGAAGCCGCTCCGGGCGCCCTCATCGAGGAAGTGACCCGGCGTTTGGAAGCCGAAATCCGGCAAGATCCACGCTATTGGCTTTGGACGCACCGACGGTGGAAACATCGGCGCCCAGCCGACGTTTGAGCCGGTCTTCTACTTCCCCGGTGAAAAAATCCGGGCGGGACTTGCGCTCTCCGACGGTTCGACTACGCTCGAACCCGGGGGGAATCGCGCATGGACGCACGGCTTCAAAACCGGCTTCGTCTTTTAGTCGCTCTCGTCGTCGCGTTCGCGGCGTCGTCGCCGATCGCGCGCGCCTCCGAGATCGTCTTGACGGCTTTCGAACCCTTCGGCGGCCTCCCGGTCAATAACTCCGCCGTGGTCGTCGAGAAACTCGCGTGGCTGCTCGAAGGTACGCCCACCCTCGATCGGTCGGATCCCGTGCGGATTTCGACCTGCATCCTGCCCGTCGAATATGACCGTGCCGCGAAAGTCGCCCTCGACTGCGTCGGCGGACGCACTCCGGCCCTCGTGCTCAGCTTCGGCGCCGGGGGTTGCGAGATCGACTTCGAGACCCGGGCGCGGAACCTCGACTCGACCTACGCCGCGGACAACGCGGGCGTTCGCCGGGTGAATCGGCCGATCCTCCCGGGCGGTCCGAAGGTCGTCGAGTTCAACGCCCCGATGAAGTCGATTTACCGGATGGCCCCGCCATTCGGTTCGGCGAACCACCTCTCGAACGACGCGGGCGCCTACGTGTGCAACAACACCGCGTACTGGCTCGGACGCATGTTCGCGACTCCCGGCTCGCCGACTCGGTACGGGTTCGTCCACGTGCCTCCGACGAGCTGCTCGCCGATCACCGCGAACGCCGACGCCATCGCGAATACGATTTACCGGGGAATTCGCCGAGCGATGCCGGAATTGTTCTGAGCCTCCCTCGAACTACCGCGAGAAAAAGAGGTGCACGAGCGGCACCGTCAAGAGCGAGAGCGGAATCCCCACCCCGAGCATCAACGCCCCGAGTTCGGGCGCGAAATCGGCCTCGATGCCGAGCACGGTCGAAGTGATCATCGGCGCCATCGCCGCCTCCAAGACCGCGACGGCGAGCTTCTCGTCTCGCAGGCGAAAGACGCCGTAGGCGAGCAAGGCGATCCCGAGCGGAGCGAGCGCCATCTTGTAACCGAGACCGACGAAGAGGCCGCGCGCTTCCCGCCCGACGCTCCGACGGTCGAAACGAAGCTGGGCCCCGACGCTCACCATCGCGACCGGCACGAGGGTCGCCGCGAGTTTTTCGATCACGCCCTGAGCGATCGGCGGAAACGTTCCGATCGCCGCGACTCCGAACGAGGCCAGGAGCGCGAGAAACGGCGGAAAACGGAAAAGTTCGCGCGCGAAACGATCGACGTGGAACTTCGGCGCCGCTTCCGGCGCGTCCCCCGCCGCGGGTTCGGTCGCATGAACATAGGAAATAAAGAAGGTTCCCGCGACCGAGAGGGCGAGAAACGTCCCGAGCTGATCGAGAAGGATCGCGAGCGGCAAGCTCCGCGGGCCGACGAGCGCCTCGATGAGCGGAAAACCGACGAACGCCGTGTTCCCGAGCCCCGCCGAAAGCGAGAGGAGCGCCCATTGGTCGCGGCGAATCACTCCCTTCCGGTGCAGCCATCCGAAAAACCCGATCGCCCCGAAGAAAATCAACCAGGGGATAAGCGGAAGGAAGACGAGACCGGCATCGATCCGTTCGACGTGGGATCCGAGTTCGCGCAGGAAGCCGGGCAGCTGGGCGAGCACGAGCGCGGGAACCGCGACCGCGATCACGTAGGCGTTCAGGGTTTTTGGGGCGGTGTCCGGAAGATGGCGGCTCCTTCGCAGGAGAAGACCGAGCCCGAGGCTCGCGAGGATCACTAAAAATGGACCGGCGGACGCATTCATTCTAAACTCGTAACCATGATGCTACCCACGAGAACCCGACTTGGAAACCCGGTTTCCTTCATCGCGCTGGTTTTAATCCTCGCCCTCGCCCCGGCGGCCGAGGCCGCGAAGAGCAAGCCGAAGTACGGAAAGAACGCGGTTCCCCTCGCCGAAGACTCCGCCTACTTTCGGGGCGCAACGAAGACGGACTTCTGGAAGCTCATCCCCTATTACGTTCCCCAACATAACGATAAGGCTTGCGGCGTAGCTTCCTCGATCATGGTCTTGAACGCGCTCTTCGCGGCCGACCGGAACACCGCCGACGGGAAGAACGTCGACGTCGAGGAAATCCAGAAGCTCGCGCCCGCTTACAAAAAGCACACCGGCACGAAGGGCAAGGGTTTCACGGTCGACGAGCTCGGCGACACGCTGACGAAACTCCTCGAAACGGCCGAAGGCGGACCCTATACGGTTACCGTCGAGCGGTTCGACGGGAAGGATAAGAAGGCCGAGATGAAGCGTCTCGAAAAACTCCTCGCCGCGAACGAGAAGAATCCGCGCGACTTCATCCTCGCGAATTTTCTCCAGAGCGTGCTCACGGGCGATCCGGAAGGGTCGGTCGGACACATCGCTCCGATCGGCGCCTTCGACGCGCGGAAAAAGCGGGTCCTCATCCTCGACCCGGATCGGAAATACTACCAACCGTACTGGGTCCCTTACGAAAAGCTTTTCGACGGGATCAACACGACGGATTCGAGCACGAGCAAATCCCGCGGTTTAGTCGTCGTCTCTCACTGAACCGGGATCGGCTCGCCGAACTTCGGCAGCCGCCACCGCGTCTCGGGTGAGACTTTCGCGGACTCGGAAACGAGCCGGTCGTATTCGATGCCCGGGAGGAACCGCGTGTGCTCCCGGTTCGGGGGCGCGAAGAAGAAGTCGAAGTGAAGCGGAAGGATCAACCGCGGATGGAAGCCGGCGACGTACTTCGTCACGAAGTCTTCGACGCTCGCTTTGTTCGCCACGCCGAGGAACATGGTTTCCCCCCCGTGCAGGTCCGAGCGAAGTCCCTCGAAGAAATGGCTGCCTTGGTCGACGAGGATCCGCCCCGCCGGGTGCTCGATGATCCAGCACCAGACGTCCCCGTCGTAATACTGGTAAAAACCGAAATGGAAATCGGACGGCACTTCGCCCGCGAGGAAGTGAAACCCGATCTTAGGGAAGATCGGGGCGTGGGTGCGGCGGTAGAATTTGATCTTGAACTTCCCGACGGTGACCGTCTCGCGGTCGGCGACCGACCGGTACTTCAAATCGGGCCACGTAAACCGCGAGCGGCTCGCGTCGACGATTCGCTTCAGCGAAGGACCGCCGTAAATCGTCGCGCCGAAGCGCTCGCCGAGCGCGGCGGCGTCGACCGCGTGGTCGACGTGCTCGTGGCTCACGAAGATCGCGTCGACCTTCTTCAATCCGAGCGCGTTCACATTCTCGTCGATCGCCGGAAAATCCGACACGAGTTCCTGCAAGCCGAGCCAATTCAGCGGCGTCGGCCGGGTAAACGTCACGTCGAACGCGAGGGTCGTTTCGCCGTCGTCGAGGAGGAACCCCGCGATCGAAGTCCAGCGAAAGGTCAACGGCGCGTGCTTCGCGCTCGCCGCGAGCGCCTCCGCGCTCGAGAAAAACACGGCGAGGACGACGCCGAGGGCGAGCCCTCTATTTCCCGGTAATCTTCTTGAAGAAGCCAGAGATGCCCTTCTTTTCGGCCTTCGCGAGGATGTCCGCGGACGTTTCGCCGCCGAGGAGTTCCTTCGCTTGTTCTTCAGTCATTTTCCCTTCGGCGACGGCCTTCGCGACGATCTGCTTCGCGTCGTCCGTGTTCATTTCCGGGGCGGCGCCGCCGGCCATGCCTTGGGCCATCATCATCTGCATCGCCATTTGCGAGAACTCGGGCGGGAGCATCCGCTCGAATTCGGCCGCGTCTCGGCTCACGTCTTGGCCGGATTGGGCCCGCTGCATGATGCTTTGGAGCTTCATGAGCTGACCGCGCGGGAGGCGCTGAAGCGCCTTCGTCATCTGGGACATCATCGCCGGATCGACCTTCGAGGGATCGAATCCGCCGGGGCCCGCCATCGGCGCACCGCCGCCGGCCGCCATCGCGGGGGCCGCCGGGGCGCTCAGCTTCGGCGCGGCGTCCACGCCGTGACAGCGCTTGTACTTCTTCCCGCTGCCGCAGGGGCAGGGCTCGTTCCGGCCACGCTGGGGCTCCGGAATGGCGTTCGTGGAAACGGAATCGGTCGTCGATTTCGGGGCGAGGTCGGTATTCGAGGGATTCATAGCGATCTCTACACTTAACGAAAAAGGGGGGGCTTGCCCAGGGCTTTTCCCGGGCTGAACCGGTCCTTGACGCGGGGGTGGGGGCCCCCTACCCTTAAGGAAATCCGGCCCATGGCACGCCACACCACCAGCACCATCACGACGTACAAGGACGATTTCCCGAGGCGTCGAGCGGCGTTTTGGGATTGTATCCTGCTCTTCACGGCCTCGTTCGCGTTCTTCCTCTACAACATCCAGTACCCGGCGACGAAAAACTTCGACGAGTTCCACTACATCCCGTCCGCGCTCCAGTGGATCGCGCTCTCGGAAAACCAGAACTGGGAGCATCCGCCCTTCGCGAAGATCCTGATCAGCATCGGCATCCGGATCTTCGGCGACGAACCTCTCGGATGGCGCTTCATGAGCGTCGTCTTCGGCGCGCTCACGCTCGTCGGGATGTACCGGATCGCCTACGAGCTCTTCGGCCGCAGTCGGCAGGCGGCTTGGTATTGCGCGATCCTCACGCTCTTCAACCAACTCCTCTACGTCCAGTCCCGGATCGCGATGCTCGACACGTTCATGATGGGGTTCCTCTCGTGGTCCCTCTGGTCGCTCGTGAAAGCGCTCGACGAAGACACCTATAACGCGAAACACGTCTTTCGCGCGGGCCTCTTCATGGGGCTCTCCGTCGCCTGTAAATGGTTCTCGCTCGTGCCGTGGACGATGGGCGGCGGACTTCTCCTGCTCCAGGCGGTTCGCTTCCGATCGCGGGAGCGTTTCATCGACATCCTCGTGTATTGGATCGCGGTTCCCCTCGTCGCTTACTACGTGACCTTCCTGCCCTACCTGCTGGTCAGTCGCGATCCGGGGTACACCCTCTGGGAGCTCCTGACCGATTTCCAAACCCGGATGCTCGACGGCCAGAAACGCGTCGTGAACTCGCACCCGTATATGAGCCAGTTCTGGGATTGGATCGTCATGCGCCGTCCGATCTGGTACGCGTTCGACAAGGAAGGGTCGCAACAGGAAACCGTGCGCGGCGTTCTCCTTCTCGGTAATCCGGTGATTATGTGGGGCGGTCTCGTCGCGATCGCGGGGGTCACCGTCGAGGCGATCCGCCGGAAATCGTGGCGCGCGTTCTTGATCGCGTATTTCTACTTCGGCTTCGCCTTTTGCTGGATCGCGATCCCGCGAAAAATCGCGTTCTATTATTACTACTACCCGGCGGGGATGATCCTCGGCCTCGCGTTCACGTACTGGATGCTCAAGATCCGCCAGAAGTGGATGCCGTTCGTCGTCCTCGGCGTCGTCGCGGGCTTCTTCGTCTACTTTTTCCCGATCCTGGCCGCGCTACCGATCCCGTCGAACGGGTTCATGCAGTGGATGTGGTTCCAGAGCTGGATTTAGAACGCCCGTCCCGAATCGCGGCGAAGATCGGGGCGTAGATCCGGAACGCGTACGGCGTGCGGAGTCCGAGCCGACGCTGGATCTCCTCTTCGCTCGCGCCCGCGCGGAACCATTCGACGACGGCCGAGTGGCGAAGCGTCCTCGGCGTGACTTTCGCGTAACCGAGGCCCCCGGCGACCGATTTCACGAGGAGCTCGATCCCGCGCGGAGTGATGCCGAGCGCCCGTTTTCCGACCCGCATCGGTCCGTGGCGATTGAATCCGAGGAAACAGAGTTCGTCGGCGCCGGCGCTCTCCCGCAAACGCGCGAACGCGGCCAACGTTTCCGCGGAAAGCCGAAGGTCCCTCGCCGCGCCTTCTCCCTTCGGGTAAAAACGCACGGTGCCGGCTTTCGCGTCGACGGCCGACCACCGAAGTCCCGCCGCCTCGCTCACGGTGCAACCCGTGTCCATCAAAAGCCCAAGTAAGGCGAGATTCCGGCGCGCGAGCGGCGAACCGGTATCGAGGGTCGCGACCTCGGTGCGCAGCCGGGCGAGGTCGAGCGTCTCGGGCACGCGCTCGATTTTCTCGGGCGCGGGCAGCCTCTTCGCGACGTCGAGGTCGAGCTTTTTCCGGTTCGTGAGGTAGTTCATCAGCTTCCGCACGGTCATGAGCCGGCGGCGCCGCGTGTTCGTCTTCAGTCCGGCCTGCTTCAACCAATCGTGATAGCGTTCGAGATCGCGACGAAGGACGCCCCGGAGGTCGAGCGGGGATTTCGACGAACGGGATGCTTCAAGGAACTCGGCGAAGCTCTGGAGATCAAAGCGGTAAGCGTCGACCGTATGGCGCGCTTTTCCGCTGCCCTCGAGGTGCCCCATAAAACTCTTGAATGCCGCCGCCAGAGCGATTCCTGCCGGTTTTTTCGGGTTGGACTTCGCCTTCCCCTTCGTCGCCTTCACGCTTAGCGTTGACCTTCGTGACATGGGTCGATCATACTTAGAAGTGCACGGAAGCCCTAGGGAAATCCCTCGCAAAGGATATGCGAAGCTATGATCGGACTCCTTCTCGGATTGGTGAATCTCGCCCTCGCGCCCGCGGTCGCCGCCTCGCCGCCTCCGAAACTTCCGACGGTCGACACTTCGGGCGTGCTCGAGCTCGATCAGTCTCCCGAGGAACAGATGGTCGGGGGCGATCTCCCTCCGACTCCCGAAAGCGGCACGGAGAACGCGCAGGACCTCCTCCGCTCGGCTCCCGTGATCCATTCGAAGAAGGCCGAGAAGTCCGCTTCCGCGAAAACCCCTAAAACCTCCGACGGCATGCCCGATTCCCTCCCCCTCGTCCCGGGGACGAAACCCGACCCGTTACCGCCGGCCGAAGAACCGCCGGTCGGCGAACCCGAACCGGCGATGGGCGAAGCGGTTCCCGCCGAAGAAGCCCCGGCCGAGCAAACCGCCGAAGCGCCCGCGGAGGAAGCCCCTCCCGCCCCGCTCGAAGACGTCACGGTGCCGGCCGAGCCCGAAGCGGTCGCCTCGGACAGCGAAGGCGGGACTTCGACGAAGAAATGGGATCGCAGCGTTCCACTTTACGAGCGCGAGCCCCCTCATTTCGGATGGGACATCCACGGCTCGATGCAGGCGTGGGGAAAATCGATCAAATCGCCCGAACTCGATACGAACGGGAACGCGACGGGGAACATCAACGAAACGGACGTCGTGAACTTCGGCCTCGGTTTCGAGTGGGAACCCGAATTCCTCCAAAGCATCGGCGTCGTCTCGCTCGGACCTTCGTTCAACCTCTACACGATGCAGCCCGGGGGCGACCTCACCGACAACGCGTTTTCCGTCTACTCGCTCGGCTTCAGCGCGAAATACCAGCTGAACTTCATGCGCGGACAGTGGGTCGTTCCGTTCGTCGGCTTCGAGTCCCAACTCATCCACTACTCGTTCAACGACGCCGACGTCGGGTCGGGATGGACGACGGCGGTCGGGCCGACTTTCGGCGCGCTCATCGCGCTGAACTGGATGGAGCCTTCCTCGGCGCATAACCTCTTCACCGAGACCGGGATCAAACGCTCCTACCTCGTCGGCGAGATCAAACAACTCACCGCCGGGGAAGACCTCCTTTCGACGGACGGCATCGCGATCTATTTCGGGCTTCGGCTCGAGAACTGACCCCGGCGCCAAAACGGAGCCTTCCCTTTTCGCCGTCCCGAGGCGAGGATGCGCGCATGAAGTCGATTCGCGCGTTCGCGCTTCCGGTTTTTCTCGGTCTCTTCACGCTGCATTCCGCCGGGGCCGCTTGCCCGCGGCTCGAAGGGAAATACTGGTGCATGGACGAACGCCGAGGGGAACTCGACCTCCTCACGATCGGCCATCGCGTGCTCGCTTCCGGAGTTCACGAGTATTCCTTCGATTATTCGACGATTCCGGGCGACCCGGATATCGTTCGCGCGGACGCCCGCGGAATCCCCGACGGCGAGGGGTGGATCACGAAATGCAGCCGCGACGATCGCCTCGTTTCGATCACGCGAGAAGGCGACCGTATGAGCGTGCTTCGCCTCGATCGCGAACACGCCCTCGTGCGCGAGTTCAACGAGCAAGTCGTTCAGCGCTGCCCGCGCAAGCAATCCCCCTACCGCCACCGATGACGCGAGCTGCGCCGCGGATCGTCATCGTTTTCTTCCTTACAACCGGCTTGACCCGACTTCGGGGATCGACTAATTCCTATCTACCCTCGTAGTTCAGAGTCTTTGCGTGTGCTCGGATGGTGGAATTGGTAGACACGCACGTTTGAGGGGCGTGTGCCGAGAGGCGTGCTGGTTCGAGTCCAGTTCCGAGCACCAATTCAAAACGGCCTGCCGCGGATCTCCCCGGCGGGTTTTGTTTTTTCCGGGTACCGCAATGGTTCGACTCCTTTTACTCGCGACGCTCGCGTTCCTCGTTTCGGTCGGCTCGCCGTCCGCCGTTCGCGCCGCGAACTTCCCGGGCGCGTTCCCGACCCGGAACGAGAAACTTCACGAGCAGCTCGAAGCCGATCCGGACCGGCTCATTCCACGGACGAAATTTTTCGCCGCCGCAGTGGACGCCGATTTCTTCAAACCCGCCTATCTCCAAAAAGTCGATAACGCCTACAGCGACAACCCCTACCACGGGAACGGGTATTGGATGGAAACGCGCTTCGAGTTCGCCCCGACCGATCCGATCCGCTTGAACCTGAAGCTCGTTCCCTGGCTCGGCAGCTCGAGCTTCGGTTACGCCGCCCGCGCGGAACTCTTCGCGCTCGCGGGCGCCGAATGGGACGACCGGCTCTTCAATACCGATTGGCGCTTCCGCTTCCGGGCGAGCGACCTCGGGATCCAAAGCTACGGCGGGGGGATCCTCGTCCAGGACCGCCCGACGAACGGCGGTCGGGTCGAATTCGAACACGGGAATTTCGCCTTCCGCCAAACCGTCGAGGGCACCGGCGCCCTCGCCGTCGCGGGGGACCTTTACGATCACCATTTGAGCTTCATGCACGACCGCATCGGCCTCGGCGTGATCTGGTCGCCCTCCGACGTGAGCCCGCTCGGCGAGTTCCCGGCCACCGGCTACCTCCATGCGCACGGCGGGATCGGCGCGGGAACGGACCTGGCCGGGGAAATCGCGGGGAACCGGAACGCGCCGGCATTCCGTCTGAACGCCGAAACGAAAGTCGATACGGGTGCGTTCCGTCTCGTCGCGAAACCCGAGGTCCGGTACTACGGGCGCGGATTCGCGGGCGGTTACCGCGGCTACACCCAGCAAGTCTACACCGGGTACGACCTGCAATCGCTCTCCTACACGAACGCGATCAACATCTTCCGCACGAGCGACGCCGCCTTCGTTCCCGCCGCGCGCGTGATCGCCGAGTGGCAAGCCTTCCGGACGGTGAGCGTTTACCTCGATCAGGAACTCGGCGAGTTCGACTATCGGGACGCGCCCGACGAGCATTACTATTTTTGGGACGCGGGCATCCGACTCTGGCCGACGCTCCCGCGCCGCGATTACGCGACGATCGGATTCACGAACAAGCTCCTCACCTCCGTCCAAAACCTCTACGGACCGAGCGCCGGCACGAGCGGAACGGTGCCCTACCCGGTCTTTCCGAACCAGACGGACTCCGACATCGACAAACCCCGCTTCGTGAAACAGCTCCAGTTCGTCGTCACCCTCCATTCCTCGTTTTAGACGATTTCAGGCTCGTTTTAAGGGGTCGACGCGAATCGTCAAATTTCGGTTGCGCGTTTTCTATAACCTCGATTTAATCGTCCAGGACAGTTCGTTCGCTGCGACCGGGGACGTCCAGCGTAAGCTAGACGTTCGGAGCCCGGTCATCCGCGAACGAACCCACTAACGGCCACAAGGAAGTGAGGTCCGTATGACTCGCATCTTTTTCGTTTCGATCGTCTTCGGGTTTTTCCTCGGTTACGTCGTCCGCGGACACGCCGCCGAGCTCTCCGCCCTGTCCGGCCGCTCGACCGTTTCGACCGCCCCGCGCCCGAAATCCGCCGGCGCGACCTACCTCCTCTCGGCGATCGCCGCGACGGGGCCGGCCGGCCTCGCCGAATCCGATTCGCCGGACCTGAAAACGGGCGGGAATTTCCGGGAAATCCTGGCGGAATTGAGCCGCTCGGCGCCGCGCTGGAACTTCGGCGTCGGCTTCGGTTTCTTCGCGGCCGAGCTCACCGGCACCGCGAATCCGAGCAGCGGAGGTTCCGGGTTAAGCCTGACTTCCTACTCGCGCGACGTCGAGGGCGAAGTCGCTCGCCTTTCCGCCCGTTATCGCCTGACCGATCACCTCGAGGCGGGCCTCACCGCCGACCTGCTCTTCGGCAGCAACGTCAGTTTCAGCTCGGATTTCTTCGACGAAAAGACGAACTCGGCTTGGCTCGGCGGAACGGAAATGCTTTACGGCTTCGACGTCGCGGGGATGCGCGTGAAACTCGGCGCGCGCTATTTCGCGAGCCTCGGCCTGCCCGGCCGGACCCTTTCGGGCTTCCAGGGAGTCCTCGAAACCGGGGTGCCGGTGTTTTGAGGTTTTAAGGCCCTTCCGCCCCGGAAATCCCTGAGGAATTCGCAGATTTAGTCAAAGAAGACACATTCTTTTCGCGATCCAAATCGCCGACACTGAAGAAATAGGAAAACCCAGCGGTTTTCCCCACTTCGCTAGAGGAACGTCGGTTGAAAGCGATTTCGGTATTCTCCATCGTCGGATTCGTCCGGCTCGTCGCGTTCGCGACGGGTCTCGGGTCGCTTTTCGCCTGCGGGACCCAGATCAACACGCTCCGCGCGGCCGCGAAGGTTTCCACCGGCGCCGAAGGGGTCCCGCCCGCCCTCACTTCGCTCGCGATCGTCGACACGAGCCCGACCCGAAGCGCGCCGCTCACCCTGAGTTGGGGCGTGCCGGTCGGTTCCTATACGCAATACTGCCTCCTCGAGAATTCCCAGAACGCGAACACCTGCGTTTGGCACTCCGGCGCGCTGCCCGCGACCTACTCCGATTCCTCCGCGGACGGATCGTTCACGCTGACCGCGTTCCTCAAGAACGGATACGGCGTTTCGGATCCCGTCGACTCGAACTCGATCGTGATCGATCGCACGCCGCCGAACCTCGCTTCGGCCTCGATCACGAACGCGGACCCGACGAGTAATCCGAGCCTCGGGCTGAACTACGGACTGATCACGAACGGCTCCTACGCCGAGTACTGCATCAACACGAACAACACAAGCGTCGCCGCCTGCTCCTGGTCGGCCGGGTCGGTTCCGTCGAACGTGACGATCGCCGCGGTCGACGGATCGAAAACCCTTTCGATTTGGCTCCGCGACGCCGCCGGAAACGTTTCGAACCCCGTTTACGCGGGTCCGATCGTTTTCGACGGGACCGCGCCGACCGTCGGAATTTCCTCCCCGGTCGCCGGCACGTACGTGAACGCCGCGAACGTTTCGAGCTTCGCCGTGAGCGGCACCTGTTCGGAAGACACGCGGAACGTCGTCATCTCCGGGGCCGCTTCGGCGACCGTCGTCTGCTCGGGCGGGGCATGGTCGGCGAACCTCGACTTTTCCGGGGCGCCCGCGGGCGCGGCGACCATCAACGTGAACCACGCCGACGCCGCCGGCAACGCCGCCGTCCAAGCCTCCCGTACGTTCACGAAGGACGCCACGCTTCCGACGGTCGCCATCTCGACGCCTTCCGCCGGCGCTTACGTGAACGCATCGAACGTCGCGAGCTTCGCGGTGACCGGTACCTGTTCGGAAGACACGCGGAACGTCGTCATCTCCGGCGCCGCTTCGGCGACCGTCGTCTGCTCGGGCGGCCTTTGGTCGACGAACCTCGATTTCACGGCGGCGGCCTCGGGCACCGTCACCATCAACGTGAACCACTCCGACGCCGCCGGGAACGCCGCCGTCCAAGCGTCGCGGAACTTCACGAAGGACGTCGCCGCGCCCACTCTCGCGATCTCGACGCCGCCCGCGGGCAGCTACGTGAACGCCGCGAGCGTCGCGAGCTTCGCGGTGACCGGCACTTGCTCCGAAAACGGAAGGAGCGTCGTGATCTCGGGATCCGCCTCGGCGAGCGTCGTTTGTAGCGGCGGCGCATGGTCGGCGAACCTCGACTTCTCCGCCGCCGCGCCCGGCACGGTCACCATCAACGTGAACCACTCCGACGCCGCCGGCAACGCCGCCCCGACCGCGTCGCGGAACTTCACGAAGGACGTCCTCGCCCCGAGCGTCGCGATCACCTCTCCGCCCGCCGGCTCCGTGATCAACAACGGCAATCTCACTTCCTTCGCCGTCTCGGGGAGCTGCTCGGAGAACGGCCAAAACGTCGTTCTTTCCGGCGCCGTTTCCGCGACGGTCCCGTGCACCGCCGGCTCCTGGTCGACGAACCTCGATTTCACCGCGGCGAGCGACGGTCCCCTCACGCTCTATGCCGATCTCACGGACGTGGCCGGGAATCCCGCTCCCCAAGATTCGCGGAACTTCACGAAAACGACCGGCATTCCTTCCCTCACGATCTCGACGCCTTCCGCCGGCGCGTACGTGAACGCCGCGAACGTCGCGAGCTTTACCGTCACCGGGACTTGTTCCGAAAGCGGCCAAGACGTCGTCATCACCGGCAGCGCGTCCCAGACGGTCACCTGCCTCGCCGGCGGTTGGACCGCGAACCTCGATTTCTCGGCCGCCTCCGCGGGTCCGGTCTCGATCACGGTGAACCACAGCGATTCCGGCGGCAACCCGGCGAATACCCAAACCCGTTCTTTTACGAAGGACGTCACGGCGGCGACCGTCGCGATTTCGACGCCGAACGCCGGCGCGTACGTGAACGCCGCGGAAGTCGCGAGCTTCCCGGTCACCGGCACCTGCTCCGAGAACGGTCGGAACATCGTCATCTCCGGCGACGCGACGGCCACCGTCGCCTGCGCGGCCGGATCCTGGTCGGCGAACCTCGATTTCTCCGGCGCGGCCGCCGGCACCGTCTCGATCACGGTGAACCACTCCGACGCCGCCGGGAACGCCGCTCCGCCGGCGACCCGGAACTTCACGAAAGACGTCGCCGCGCCCACTCTCGCGATTTCGACGCCGAACGCGGGCGCTTACGTGAATATCGGAAACGTCGCGAGCTTCGTGGTGACCGGCACTTGCTCCGAGAACGGCCAGAACGTCGTGATCACCGGCGACGCGACGGCCACCGTCGCCTGCGCGGGCGGCGCCTGGTCGGCGAACCTCGATTTCTCGGCTGCCGGTGCCGGTACCGTCTCGATCGACGTGGATCATTCGGACGCCGCCGGGAATCCGGCGCCGACCGCGTCGCGGAACTTCACGAAAGACGTCACCGCGCCCACTCTCGCGATTTCGACACCGAACGCGGGCGCGTACGTGAACGCCGCGAACGTCGCGAGCTTCGCGGTGACCGGCACTTGCTCGGATAACGGCCAGAACGTCGTGATCACCGGCGACGCGACGGCCACCGTCGCCTGCGCGGGCGGCGCCTGGTCGGCGAATCTCGACTTCTCCGGTGCCGCCGCCGGCACCGTCTCAATCACGGTGAACCACTCCGACGCCGCCGGGAACGCCGCTCCGCCGGCGACGCGCAACTTTACGAAGGACGTCACCGCGGCCACCGTCGCGATCTCGACGCCGAACGCCGGCGCCTACGTCAACAGCTCGAACGTCTCGGGATATTCCGTGACCGGCACTTGCTCGGATAACGGCCAGAACGTCGTGATCACCGGCGACGCGACCGCCACCGTTTCCTGCACGGCGGGAGGATGGTCGGCGAGTTTGAATTTCTCTTCGGCCGCCGCCGGCGCAGTCTCGATCACGGTGAACCACTCCGACGCCGCCGGGAACGCCGCTCCGCCGGCTTCCCGCGCGTTCGTGAAGGACGTGACTCCGCCGGTGGTCGCCGTCGTCTCGCCGAACGGGGGCGAGTCCTGGGCCGCGAACGTGCCGAAGTCGATTACCTGGACGGCGACCGACACGGGCGGCACCGGCGTCGCGAACACGATTCTGATCGAACTTTCCACGAACGGCGGCAGCTCCTATTCGACCGTTTCGAGCGGCGAGACGAACGACGGGAGCTACACCTGGAGCGTCCCGCCGACGGTGAGCGCGACCGCCCGGATCCGCGTCACCGCGATCGACGCCGCCGGAAACTCGACGAGCGACGCTTCGAACGCGAACTTCTCCATCCTGAAGGACCTCGCGCTGACGCCGACGACGTTCACGGCCGCGCTCACGAACTCGACCACACCGATCATCTCGAGCAAGATCGAGCACCAGAGCATGCTCGGAGACGACGGGAAGGTCTACATCTTCGGCGGCGGCGACGACCCCGGGGGCGGCTTCACGGGGAACAACTCCACTCCCGACGTGCTGGCTTACGATCCGGCGACGGGGTTTTGGAAATCGATGCCGCCGATGCGGGATTCACGAGAAAACTTCAAAGTGGAAAAACTCTCCGACGGTCGGATCTGGGTCGGCGGCGGACTCTCGTGGTCCGGCGGCGGGTACAGCTATATCTCGCACACCGAAATCTTCGATCCCGCGACGGGACTCTGGAGTCGCCGCAAGGACCTTCCGGAAACCCGCTATCGCTTCACGGTGACTCGGTATACGGCCGCGGACGGCAAGGACCGCATCGCCCTGATCGGCGGGAAAAAGGACGCGGCGACCACGCGCTCGAATATCCTCATCTATGATCCGGCCCAGGACACGTGGACGACCTCGTCCGCGACGATGACCACTCCGCGATCCGACCACGCCGCCGTGCTGCTCTCGGACGGACGAATTTGGGTCGGCGGCGGTCAAAACGGGGGCACGGAGCTCAAGACCTGCGGCTTCTACGATCCGAGCGCCGACACCTGGACGAACTGCTCGAACTCTTCCGCCTCGGTGCATACCTTCGGCGACGCCGCGCTCGTGAAGGCGGCCGACAGCGGCCTCGCGTACGATGTCGTCGTCCTCCTCGGCGGCGGCGGCGGAACCGGCGGGACCGTCCAAAAAACCGTCGATCGCTTCCGGGTCGATAACGGAACGTGGAGCGCCGGCGCGGCGATGGCGACGAACCGCGGCCGCATCCAGATTCTCGAGCCGGGCGGCGGAAAACTGATCGTCGCGGGCGGTTTCACCGGGACGGCGACGAACAGTTCGAGCGTCGAGCAATACGACGTCGCGGCGAACACCTGGACCGCGAAGGCTTCGCTCCCCGTCGGTCTCGGCTACCATACCGCGACCTTGCTTCCGTCCGGCAACATCCTCGTCGCGGGCGGCGACAATACCGGGCAGGACGATTACATCCCGAAGAACTACCTGTTCACCGCGGGCAGTCCGGGCAGCTGGGCCGAAACCGGGCACTTCCTCATCCAGGCCGATAACTACGCGTCCGTGAAGCTCTCCGACGGAAAGATTCTTCGCTGCGGGGGATATTCTTCGCATACCGGCGCCGTGCTGAAGGACTGCTACGAATTCGATCCATCGACGAACAACTGGGACACCGTCGGTAAAATGGCCACGGCCCGCCAGAACTTCACGCTCACCCTCCTCCCGAGCGGCGACGTCCTCGCAGCGGGCGGTCGAACGAATAATTCCACCACGGTCACCAATACCGCCGAACTCTACAACCACACCACGAAGACCTGGAGCGCGACCGGAAGTTTCACCGGCGGACGGCGCTATCACCGCGCGCTCCTGCTCCAAGACAACGACACCGTCCTCATCATGGCGGGCGACCAAGGCAGTTCCGGAGGCAGTTACCGCACGACGGCCCAAAAATACTCCATAGCGAGCGGAACTTGGTCCGACGCGGGAACGATGGCCGCGAATCACGGGAATTTCGCCGTCGCTCTCCTTGCGAACGGCAAAGTCTTCGTGAACGGCGGATTCGACGGGTCCACCGCGACGAAAACGACCGAAATTTACGACCCGGCAACGAACACCTGGTCGGCGGGCGCCAATTCGCTTTATGCACACGGCACCGCGGCGGTCTCCTACTACAAGAACGGCGCGACCGAACGGGTCTACCTCCTCTCTGGCTGGACGAGCAACGGCGGCGGGACGCTGGCGAACTCGGAATATTACGATCCGTCCACCGATAGTTGGACGAGCCGAGCTTCGATCACAGCCGGGCAGGAACGCTATACTTGGGCGACCGTGACGACTGCCGACGGGTACGTCTACCTCTTCGGCGGCGTGCTCGGATCGGTCGGCGGCGGATCCCCCACGAAGACGATCTATCGCTACAGCATTTCCGGAAACTCCTGGAGCTCGGTCACGCCGGCGCTGACGAATTCTGGAACGGATACGCTTTCCATGAATGACGCCCAACTCCTGAACGACGGCCGCATTCTGATCCCCGGATCGTCAGGAACGCCGTCCTCGAGCGAAATCTACTCCTTCGTCACGACGAAGACCTTCGTCGCCACCGGCGGCGACCTCCTCCACACGCTCAGCCTTTTCTCCGGTCTCGGCACCTTCTATCCGGCCTCCGGCCTCTACGTCCCGCTTTACTCGGACTTCAGCTCGCGCGGCGGTTCGGGCGGCACCGCCCGGATCGAGGTCGACGACGGCTCGGGGAATACCGCCCAGTCCGACGTGACGATCCCGTAAAGCGCTCAGTCGAGGTTTCGCTCGAGGATCGCGAGCACTTCCGGGAAGTCCTTCCGCCCGAGCCCGAGCCGGAAGTACTTCTCGTCGGTATCGAAATACTTCCCGGTGATCAGCATCAGCCCCTCGCGCTCGAGTACCTTCGCCGCGAGCGGCTCCATGCTTTTCCCGTCTCGGCGCCAAGGGAAGCCCATCGTTCCTCCGCCGGGTGGAACCCACTCGAAACGCTCGCCCCGGCGTTCGAGAAAGGCGGAAAAAACGGCGGTATTCGCGCCGACGGTCGCCCGGTTCCGCTCGAGAAGCCTCCCCGCGTGCCGAAGGGCGAGCGACGCGAGCCACTCCGCCACGATCGGACCGCAGATTGTCGTATAGTCCTTCTGCTTCTCGAACGCGAGGCGCACGCGCTCGTTCTTCGTCGCGATCCATCCCACGCGCAGGCCCGCAAGCCCGTAGGCCTTCGACATCACGCCGAGCGAGATCGCGTTCTCGTAGACGTCGACCGCGGCCGGAAGGCGATCGGCGGCGCGCGCTTCGAGTCCCCGGTAAACCTCGTCGGAAAGGAGGAGGATCCCCCGTTCACGGAGGATCGCGATGAGCGCCGCGTACTCGGCGGCCGGCATCACGTAACCGCTCGGGTTATGGGGACAATTCAGGATCACGAGTTTCGTGTTCGGCTTCAAAAGCCGTTTCAGCTCGTCGAGGTCCAAACGCCATCCCTCCTCGGGGCGCGCCTTCCAGAGCGAAACTTCCGCGCCGAGGTTTTTCGGAACCGAGTAGCTCGACTGGTAGCCCGGAAAATGGGTGATCACGTGATCGCCGGGACCAATGAGGCCCATGAACAGGTTCAAGATCGGTTCCTGCGCTCCGGTGTGCGCGACGATGTCGCGGTCCTGGACCGTCGTATAGAGCTTACGGATCTCCGCGCGGAGTTCGGGGATTCCGCGCGAATCGGAGTATCCGAGCCAGAGGGCCTCGAGCTTCTGGCGGCTTCCCGGTTCGAAATCGAGGAGTTCACGGAGATGGATCGATTCGGCATCCGAGCAGGAGATCAGGTGCCGGGCGGTGA
The DNA here is from genome assembly GCA_018266355.1 of Bdellovibrionales bacterium. Classification (GTDB taxonomy): domain Bacteria; phylum Bdellovibrionota; class UBA1018; order UBA1018; family UBA1018; genus JACMQW01. The sequence continues at coordinate 110,019 of JAFEAP010000008.1, read as the reverse complement.
ATTCGTGACGGGCGAAATGGCGTTCCAATTTAAAATCGTCGAAGAGCATGGCCCTAAGGTGACGCAGCGCTATGAGGATTGCAATCCCCGAGGGCGGTCGGGATACTCTTAGGCGCCGTGGAAACCCTTTTCGCCGCGCTGTCTCCAGTCGAGGCATTCATCTATGCGGTCCTGATGTTCGTCGTCCTCTACGGGACGATCTGCGGCCCGCTCTACCTTTATCACGAGCACCTGCGACGGACGGCGCCCGCGCGCCTCATCCAGGCGCGCCCGACGACCGCCGCCCAGCGCAAGACGGAACTCTTCGCCTCGTTCCGCTCGATCCTCGTTTTCGGCGGCGTGGCCGTGCTGAACGTCTGGGGGGTCCAGCACGGGTGGTTCGGACTTCGCTTCGATTTCGCGTGGCCGAGGTTCCTCGCGGAAACCCTCGCGCTCTTCGTTTGGAACGAGGTGCACTTCTTCCTCGTGCACCGGCTCCTCCACTTCGCGCCGTTCTATTCGCGCTTCCACATCGATCACCACCGTTCGCTCGTGACGACGCCCTTCTCCTCGTTCAGTTTCCACCTCGTCGAAGCCGTGCTGCTCGGATCGGTGATGCCGCTCGCGATGCTCGTCCACGATTTTTCGATCTGGTCGCTCTTCATGCTTCCGGTGATGAGCCTGCTCATGAACGCCGCCGGCCACTCGAACATCCATTTTTCGATCTTCCGGTTCTCCGAACGCCACGCGGATCATCACCGGCTTTACGTGAAAAACTACGGGTTCTTCCTCCCGTGGATGGACCGCCTGCTCGGCACGGAGGCTCGCCCATGAGCGAAACGATCCCTACCACCGCGAACTACGAGAACGTCTTCATCGTCGGCACGGGCGCGTTCCTTCCCGGGGAGGCGGTCACGAACGCCGAACTCGACGCCTACATCGCGCCGCTGAACGCCCAATCCTCGCGGATCAAGTCGATGATCCTGCGGGAGAACGGGATCGAACGTCGCTACTACGGGATCGACCCCGAGGGTCGGACGCGCTTCAGCCTCGCCGAGATGGGCGCCGAGTCCTCGCGCCGCGCGCTCGCCGCCGCGCGCACGGAGCTCGGCGAGATCGAACTGCTCGCGACCGGAACCGTCGGCGGGGACACCGCCGTCCCGGGCTACGCGAACATGCTCCAGGGCGAGCTCCACGCGCCGCCGATGGAGACGAGTTCCCACACCGGAATCTGCGCTTCGGGCATGGTCGCCCTCCGGCACGCCGCCGACGCCGTCGAACTCGGTCGCCACGCGCGCGCGCTCGTCACGGCGACCGAATATCCGTCGCGGATGTTCAAGAAGACCCGTTTCGTCGAAGGCTACGACGTCGACTTCGACTCGCACTTCCTCCGCTGGATGCTCTCCGACGGTTCGGGTAGCTTCGTGCTCGCCGATCGGCCGCGCCGGGACGGCCTCTCGCTGAAAGTGAGCCACCTTCACGTGCGCTCGTTCAGCGGCGATTACCCGACGTGCATGCAGATCGGCGCACCGCTCGAGAAGCCGGGCGTCTCGTACCTCGACTACCCCACTTTCGCCGACGCCGAACGCGACGGTGCGTTCCTCCTCCGCCAGAACATCCGCCTCCTTCCGCAGCTCTTCGAGGTCGCGGCCCACGAGTACGTCGAACTCATCCGACGCGGGGTTTTCCGTGCGGAGGAGATCGACCACTTCCTCTGCCATTTCTCGTCGATGAAGTTCGCGCCCGTCGTGAAGGAACTCCTCGTGAAAGCCGGAGCGGATATCGCGGACGAGAAATGGTATTCGAACCTCGTCACCCGCGGAAATACGGGCTCGGCGTCGATCTTCATCATGCTCGACGACTTCCTTCGCGAACGGACGATCAAACCGGGCGAGAAGATCCTCTGCTTGATCCCGGAGTCCGCGCGCATCTCGATTTGTTACCTGCTGCTCGAGGTCGTCGAGGGAACCGGAGCCGATACCGCCGTCCTTCCCGCGCCGCCCTCGGAAGGAATCGATTCGCCGGACGAAGCGACCCGGCGGCTGCTCCAGGACCTCTCGCTCGTCTGGCACGATTACCGGTCCCGGTTTTGGCGCTCGAAATTCTTCCGCAAGGCTTCGACGGGCACGCTCACGCCGGAGGACTACCGGAAATGGACGGCGAGCTGGATCCCCCAAGTCCGCGAGGGCTCGAAATGGATGCGGACGGCGGCGGGAAACCTCGCGGAACCGTTCCTCGAGCTGAAGGAACTGATCCAAACCCACGCCGGCGAAGAGCAGAACGACTGGCAGATCCTCTTCCAGGATTACCGGAACGCCGGCGGGTCGATCGAGGACCCGGACCGGCTCGAACGGAATCGCGGCGGAGAGGCCCTGAACGCGTTCATGTTCTCCCGGGCGGCGCGCACGAACGCGGTCGATCTCCTCGGCGGGATCTACATCATCGAGGGGACCGGGCAGCGGATCATTCCCGCCCTCCTTCCCCTCATCAAGACCCGGCTCGGCCTCGCTCCGAACTGTTTCAAGTTTCTGCAGTACCACGGCACGAACGACGAGCATCACCTCGCCCGCTGGCTCGGTGCGGTCGGCATCGCGCTCTCGCGCGGAGACCCCGAGCGGGTCGCCGCCGAAATCCTCGCCACCGCGCGCACGGTGGCCGATCTCTACCTCATGCAGCTGGAGGACCTCGACCTTTGAAAAGCGGAAATCCGAAAAACCTCGTCCATGACCGCCGCGACCCGAGTCCGTGGCTCGCCCTCGCGCTCGACCAAAGCGTGCCGATGGACGAAGGCGTGAAAAACGCCTACCTTCGCGGGGCGAGCTCGCCGAGCCGTCAGTACTTCCTTCCGCTCGCGCGGCCCTTCGCGCGCCTAGCGATGGGCGGGATCCAAGTCTTCCGTTCGATCTTCCCGAAACTCTTCGCGTCCTCGAACCTCTTCCACGCGTGGCTCGTCTGGGCGCTCCGCACGTTCGTCACGCCCGAGGGGAATTACCTCCTCCTCCGACACTTTCACCTCGGGACCCAGGTCCTCGATTTCCTTCGCGATAACGTCGCGGGCGTGAAACTCGAAACGCTCCCCCTTCGCCCCGTGCGCGTCGGCGACCTCCGGGACCACGTTTTCGTCCAACACGACTTGAACCTCTATAACTTCGTGATCGACTTGAACCGCGAACTGCGCGCGAAGAAGCTCGAGCTGACCGCGAAGGCGCCTCTCGACTGGTCCTCGATCCGGGCCCCGAACGTGCGGCTCGAGGACATGCCGCGCGGATGGACGAACGTCTTCGACATCGAAACCGCGATCGAACTCTTCGCTCCGGTTTTCCAGTTCCTGCTCACGGACTCCGAGTTTTGGCGGGCGACCCAGTCGCTCCAACTCGACGAAACGATCGGCCTCTACTACGCGAAGCTCCTCGGGCTGTCCGACCGAATGTTCCTCGTGAACAACCGTCACCCGATGCTGCCGGCCCCGACCGGCGAAGCCGCGCGACGGCTCGTGCTCCACGGCCTCTCGACGGAGTCCCTGCATGCGCTCCTCATGGAGCGGAAAGTGAAACAAGTCGGACTCGACGCGAGCGAGGCGCCGACTGTCCTCGCCGGCGGTTCCCCGCTTCCCGGGGCGCCTCGGCGCTGAAGGATATGCGAAGCTGAAAGCCGGAGCCGTTTAGACTGTCCGGAGGAAAGGCTTCAAGCGGCCGCGGTTTCCGGGAGGCCGGCGAGCGCGTCGGCGAATTCCGGATCGTACTGCTTCACGAGCCGCGTCGCTTCGTCCCCGAGCCCGTATTTCTGGAGGGACTCGACCGCGTACGTGAGGAAGACTTCCTTCTTCACGCCGATCGCGAGCGCGCGCTCGAACGCCTTGAGCGCGTCGTCGTTCTTCTCGGTCATCAGCAGGTAGCGCCCGAAGATCGAGAGCGCCGCGCAGACGTGCTTCTTCACTTCGTCGGTCTTCTCGTCTTGGCCCTCGTAGACTTCGTACCAAGTGAGGATGTCGAAGAAGTTCCCCGTTTTCACCGCCATCGCGATCACGAGCTTGAGGCGTTCGACGTTATCCGGGAAGATCCCGACGAGCCGACGGAGAACCTCGTAGCTCTCCTCCGTCTTCTGCTGAGAATAAAGCAAGTCGAACATCGCCTTCAGGCACTTGCAGTGGATCTGGTTCAGCAGGAGTCCCTGCATGAACTCCTGGCGCGACTCCTCGAGGAGCTGCTTCATGATCTTCACTTGGCCGGCGTAGAAGTGCGCGGACGACGGCGTGGACCCGAGGTCCTTCGCCTTTTCGAAGAGTTTCTCGGCCTGCTCGAGGTCGCCTTCGTAGAGGCGAGCTTTCCCGAGGTTCAGCACCTTGCGGAACTCGTCGGGCTGGATCTTCTCGCCGAAAGCGGACACGAATTCCTGCTTGAACTCCTCGCTCGAAAACGGCTTCAGGCAGAATCCGTCGACGTCGGTCTCGACCGCCCGGCCGACGCCGGCCTGGGACGAGTTCTGGCTCACGAGGAAAACGAAAACCGTTTCGGCCTGGGCCTTCTGAAGGTGCTCCTGGATCGCTTCGAGCGTGCGGATGCCGAGCGAATCGTCGTAGAGGATCGTCGTCACGCCCTCTTCCTTCACGAAATGGAGGGCTTCTTCGGCGTCCTTCGCCATGAAGATCTTCCGCGTGTCGAATCCGAGATCGCACGCGAGTTTCAACATGAAAGCCCGGTGGACCGGGTCGAGGTCCGCGATCAAGAGTTTGCGCTCCCGAAGGACTTCCTTCGGGTCGAGCTTCTCGACTGCGCGTTTAGCGGTATCACGCCCCTTTTGCATACTTGAAGAAGTCCTTCAATTCCCGGAAACGCTTCGCGACCATCTTCATCGCGGCTTCGAAGCGAGTACGATTCCCGCGGTCGAAGGCCACCGTGAGGTGGCCCGCGGAGTCGGTCTCGACGAGCGCCTCGATCCGCATGAGGTAGGCTTCCTCCCCGTGCGTGATATCGGCTTCGATCGTGACGTGGTCGCCGGTCTCGAACGCGCCCTCGGCGCATTCGAAGGTGGCGCGGTCCTCGTCGATCTCGAGGACGTGGATCGGCAGGTTTTTCGTGAGCGCGTCGCCGTTCCGGGCGACGGCCTTGAACGCGAGACGGACGCGCTCGAACGAGGCGGCGCCCGGACGAACGGCGGGATGGGAAACGCTACGCAGGCCGACGAGCGAGGCGACATTACCGTCCGGCGTGAGCGGATCCCGGCGGCCGAGGCGCTTTTCCTTTTCGACCGCCTGGGCGAACGCGTCCTCGCCTTCGTTCTTTCCGCGAATGAGGAGTTCGGCGCGTCGCTCGGGAGTCTCGACCACGCGGTTCGGCCACTTCACGGCGAAGACTTCGGCGATCCGGCGGCGGAATTCGTCGGCTTGGTAAGGACGGAAGATGATCCCGTCGATGCGCGCGGCGGCTGCGAACTGGACGAAATCCGGGGTTTTTCCCTCGGTGATCGCGAAGAGGAAGAAACCGAGATCGCCGAATTCGTGGGTGAGCCGGGCGTGCATTTCGCGGAACGCGGCGGTGCCGAGCGATTCGTCTATGATCGCGATCGCCGCCCCCTTCTCGGCCAGGGTCTCGAGCGCGAGGGTCGCGGTACGGGCGTGCACGAGGCGTTCGCGGACGAAGCCGACTTCCTCGAGCGTCGACGCGAGCGCGGCGAAACGAACGGGATCGCCGTCCGCGACCACCACCCATTCGTTTTCGATCCACTCCCGCTCGATCCGATCCATCCGACTCACGCGCCTTTCGCGACCAAGAAAAAATCCTTCAATTCGAGCTGCCGCTGCATCACGAGCTTCAGGATCTCGGCGAGGGAAACGTGGTCCCCCCCGGTGAACGATCCCTGAACGAGGCAGCCGGCGCCTTCGACGGCTTGGACGGCGGTCACCGCCCACTCCATGTCGAACTTCTTTTCGACATCTCCGAGTCGAAACTCGACCTTGAAGAGAAATTTATCGCTTACGGCGAAATCGCCCGCCGGGAACTCGAGCGCCGCCTGATCGACCGTCAACTCGATGACGCGTAAGGCTTCCTTGCGGGCCATCTCCACTCCGTTCCGGCTGAACGGCACGAGCTCGAGGATGAGCCGGTCGAAGCTCCGCGTCCCGGCGACGATCCCGGCTTGCTTCACGTCTTCGAGGCCGAGCTTCGCCCCCATTTCCACTTCCGGAGCGAGGGCGTTCCGCCACTTCGCTCGCGGCGAATTCTGATCGATGCGGAGGTCCTTCGCCCGGAAGCCGAAGCCGACCGCGCCGGTGTGGTTGTTCCAGTCGGCGGGTTCTTCGTCCGGAGTGAGGCTCGCCGAGTAATTCCCGCCGGTCCGCGCGGAAGTCGATGCGCCCGAAGGAACGAAATCCATCGCCCCGACCGATCCGTCCTCGGTGCCCGGATCGAAATTGCCTCGAATCTCGTTCGCGGCGCCGTCGGCTTTCGAAAGCTTCAAGGAAGCCTCGAGCGAGGCCTGGATTTTCGGCAGGTAGCCGCGGGCGGTTTCCGAATTCTCGTACACCTTCAGCTTCCCGGCGGTCGGCGAATCGATGCGTACGTATTCCGACTCGCTCGATCCTTCCGCGTAATACGCGAGGTAAGGATTTTTCGCGACGAACGCCCAGAGATTCTTTTGCCAGACGAATTCGGGCTGACGCCCGAAGAAGATCCACCGCCCCGGCTTCGGCATGAAGGTGGTGTCGGTCGAAACGCGCGGTTTCCAGATCCATCCCCGTTCGCCGCCCCGGTCGAAGGTCGCCTCTTCCCAAACTCCCGCCGCGGGACCCGGGCCGAGGATGTCCATCAGCCAGCGCCCCATCACGTTCCGCAGATTCTTCGTACTCGGGATCCACCACACGTCGCAGGCGTGCTCGACGGGTTTTTCCCACTGCACTTCGCTCGACGAATCGTTCCGGCCCGGACGTCGGCCTCGCGAAGCGGCGGCGTCGCCGCCGACGACCGTCGACGGGCGGATGTTCTGGTTCCGGATGCGCTGGAACGCCTGGGTCACGACGAGGAACGCGCCCTTGATCTTGTGGTTCAGCGCCTTGATGTTCGTGTTGAAATCCATGATCTCCTGAACGCCTTTCGACTTCAGGAGCGCGATCACGCGCGGGTGATTCATCCCGTTCAGGACCATCGCGCGCAGGAGGCCGCTCTGGATCCGTCCCTGGACTTGGGTCAGGACGTTCAGGACCTCGACGAGCTCCTCCTTCTGGTGGAGCGTGAGGATCAGGACCGTCATCGTCGTCTGCTCGACGGATTTCAGCACCGCCGACCCGTCGCGGATGACTTCGTACTCGAGGCGGCCTTTTTGGGCCTCGAGTTGCTGGACGAGCGCCGCCATGACCGGCGGTTGGGCCGTGCTCTTGGTGTAGACGACCATCTTTACGCGGTCGACGTTCGCCGTCTGATTCTCGGGAGGAGCGGAATCCATCACCTTATTTTCGGTGATACACCCCCGAGCCTTAATGGCTTCCTAAAGAGTTTCGGAATATCGTGCAGAATTTTAGCGAGACCTAAGCGGATCGGGGCGACGGCGTTTTGACGGCGGCGGGACATCGGAATCGACCGCGGTCACTGCTCTCCGAAGGAAATCGCCTGTTTGGTCTCGTTCGGATCCTTCGCGTCCTTCGGCGGGGTCACGCCGTTCATCCGATCCACGATCTGCGGGATCGTCACCGGTTCGAGATGGTTCGCCGGATCCGTGAGGTAGGCCATGATCCGCTCGCTCGCGGTGACCGACTGCGGGTGGATGTCGTGGAAAAGGATCACCCCCCGGCCGCCGTTCTTCATCGCCTTCAGCGTCCGGTTCACGATCGAGTTCGGATCGAGGTCCTGCCAGTCGAGCGTATCGACGCTCCAGTGCACGTGAACGAGGTTCGCGGCGGCGATTTTTTTCCGGACCGATGCGATGCTCACTCCCGCTCCGTAAGGCAAACGGAAATACTCCGGACGCTTACCGACCACGCGCTCGAAGACGCCGATCGCGCCGCCGATCTCGCAGTTCTGCTCGGCTTCCGTGTCTTTCGGCACTTCCGAGTGGTAGTACGAGTGCGATCCGACGGCATGGCCCGCGTCGCGCTCAGCCCGAGCCAGTGCCGGGAAAACCGCGCCCGGGCGATCCTTCTTGATGTTCACCTTGCGCTCGGAAATCACGTTCCCGCGGTTATCGAGCTTCCGCACCGTGCGCGGCCCGACGCCCGGACAGTCGGCGCCGTCGATCTGCTGCGAAAGGATGAAGAACGTGGCCTTCATCCCGTGCTTTTTCAAGTTGTCGAGCACCCGCTGGGTATAGGCGGGAACCGCCTTCGTCTCGCCCTGAGGGCCGTCGTCGAACGTGAGCGCCCACACGCCCTTCGGAAAAGTGGTACCGAAGATGTTCCCGGCTTTCCCGGGGTCCGGATAGATCACCTTCCCCGCCTGTACGCTCTGGGGAGCGCGATCGTTCTCGTGCTGCCAACGCTCCCGAATTTCCTTCGAACGCTCGCGGACGAGGTCCGCGACGCGAAGGCCTTCGTCGGGGTTGCGCGGCCGGAACTTCACGTACGCGGTCGCGTCTTTCGTCAGCGTTTGGGCCGCGTTCAAAACCGAGTCCTCGACGGACTGGGCGGCCGAGACGTCTCCGACGAGGCCGTGGGCGGGCGTGCCGCCGCAACCCGGCGCCAATCCCTGCATTTCCGCCACCTTCGCCGAGATCCGGGCGAGAGCGAGCGTCGGGTACGGGGACTCGCCGGTCCGAGCCTTGATCATTTCGCGCCAACGGGTCAGCCGAGCGAGCGCGATCGTTTCGATCGTCTTGTACTCGTGGGCGCCGTCAGCCTTCTCGGCTTCGATGAGCTCGTCGAAAAGACGCGCGGAAAACTCCGAGGCGGCGATCCGCTCGAGGCTTTCGCGGAGAAAATAGAGTGATTGGAGTTCGGCGTAAATTCCGGTCGAGCGTCGGATCCGGTCGTGCGTGTAACCGCGGGCGAGCATGGCGTCGTAACGTCCGAGCAACGTTTGGCCGTAGGCGTAGGCTTCGGCGAGCGCGAGTACGACGGCGTTCTCGCGTTCCGCATCGCTCAGGCGCGCGAAGACGTCGGAAACTTCCGGGTCCGGAGAGAGATCGTCCCAATCCTCGATCGCGTCGCCGGTCGCGGCGAATAGCGAGGCGGAAGCGAGGCACTTCACTCCGAATTTCTCCAAAACCGACGCCGGCGATCGAACCGCGATGGCGGCTTCGCTGCGCGGCGACGAGGAGCATCCGAAAAGACCGAGCACGAGCGCCGCCGCCACGACGCACGGGAGTGCGTCTCGTTTTTCTGCGAAACCTTCGAAGAAACCCTCACCCTTCATGCGTCCCGATCCCACTCGTCCAGTTTGCCCCGATTTCGCGTTGCGACGCAAACCGGGTTTTCGCTTGTCATTCCGTCAATTTCCCGCCACTTTTTCCGAAACCAAGGAGACTTTCATGACCCCTCGCTCGACCCGTAATACTCGGCTCGCCCTCGTCCTCGTCGGCGCGCTTCTCGGCAGTTCTCAAGCGTTCGCGGCCGGCTTCGAAAAAGCCCAGGCCTGGGGCGCGAAGGAAGTTTCGATGGGCGGCGCCGTCGTCGGCTCCGTCTCCGGCGCGGACGCGCTCTACTTCAACCCGGCCGGTCTGGCCGAGTCCTCCCGCTCGGGCGAACTCTCGGTGAACTTCTCGCCGACGCTCTCGAAGTTCAGCGGCGCGAACCCCTATCAACTCGATAGCGTCGGGGGTCCGAGCCGCGTCGTCGACGGCTCGTCCGGCTTCTCTCCGGTCTTCGGCCTCCTCGCCTCCTTCAAACCGATGCCGAAGCTCGGCGTCGGCGCCGGTTTCTACGTCTCCGGCGGGAACAAGGCGAAGTTCGAGAATCTCGATTACTCCGGCACGAACCCTGCCCTCGATAAGCTCATGCCGACGGTCGAGACGAACCTCGCGATCACGGAAGCCGCCATCGGCGCCGGCTACGAGATCATGCCGGGTCTTCGCTTCGGGGCCGCCCTCCGCGCGGTGATGGTCCATGCGAACTTCTCGACCGCGATCTACATCCCGGGCACGGCGCTTTACGAGGCCCAAGTGAACGACATCTCGGCGACGCGCTACAACGCGTACAAGCTCGGCCTCCAATACGAGGAACCGAACCACCGCTGGGGCCTCGGGATCGTCTATCGTTCGTCGGTGCCTTTCACCGCGCACGGAACGACTACCGCCCGCCGCGAACTCGTGGCGGTCGACGGCATCCAAGACGTCGGCACCGGCTCCGCGGCCGTTTCGAACACGTTCCCGCTCCAGATCGCCATCGGCGGATGGACGCGCGCGACGGAACTCCTCCGCATCGGTTACGAGTACAGCTACACGAACTATAACGTCGACAAGGAGCTCGCGATCCAAGGCTCCGCCGGCGCGCTCTCGCTCTCGAACATCCCGCAGCAGTGGAAAAACATGCACGTCGTCCGCGTCGGCGGCGAGTACACCGGCACGGGCCTCCCGCTCCGTTTCGGTTACGCGTACACCTCCGCGGTCACCCCGTCGGATTACGCACGTTCGACGTTCTCGAGCCCGGGCCCCGGCCACTCGCTCACGTTCGGTACCGGCATGATCCTCTCGAACGCCATCGACGTCGACGGCGCCCTCGAGTACGCTTGGGCCGGCGGCGACGGACACAACAAGAACGCTCCGTTCGGTACCGCCGAAGTCGCGAACGATTCCTCGTTCAAGTCCCACGCCTACGCCGCGCACCTGAGCGCGAAATACCACTTCTAAGCTTCGCCGCTTAGAACGAAACGAAAAGCAAAAACCCCGGCCCGCGTTTCGCGGACCGGGGTTTTTCTTTATTCGAATCCGGACACCGACGCCCGAACGCTTAGGCCTTCTTCGCCTTCCCCAAATTCGAGTTCGCGTATCCGTAGAAGAAGTACACGACGAGTCCGAGGACGAGCCAGCCGCCGAAGCGGACCCAGTTCACCCATCCGAGCTCCGTCATGAGGTAACCCGTCGTCGCGGTTCCGAGCACCGGCACGAGCGAGAGGTTCTTCCGGAAAGTCCCGACGAGGAGCCAGACCATCCCGAGGAGGTAGGCCACGAGCGGGATCTTGTGCTTGTAGACCTCGAAGCCCTGGCCGAACGACGCGAAGAACTCGTCGATCGCGCCCGGAGCGCTCCAGTGGACGATCGCGAGCGTGACGAGGGTCACCGCCGGGAAGATCCACTTCGCGTTCACGTACGGAATCCGGAATTTACCGGGTTCCTTCGGACGGTGCGGATCGAGCTTAAGCACCCCGATCGAGACGAGAAGGAACGCGGCGAGCGTCCCGATCGACGTGAGGTCGGTCACTTCGGTCAGGTTCATGAACAGGCACGGGATGCCGACGACGAATCCGGTGAGGATCGTCGAGAACCACGGCGTCTTGTGCTTCGGATGCATCGCCGAGAAGATCGGCGGGAGCAGCCCGTCGCGGCTCATCGCCATCCAGATCCGCGGCTGACCGAGCTGGAAGACGAGGAGCACGGTGAAGAGCGCGACGACCGCCGAAAGCGCGATCACCCCCGAGATCCAATTCACGCCCGCCCCTTCCGGACCGAAGACGAAGGCGAGCGGATCGCCGACCCCGAGCTTCGTGTAAGGGACCATGCCGGTCAGCACGAGGGCGACGAGGATATAGAGGACCGTGCAGATCACGAGCGAGTAGATCATCGCGCGCGGGAGGTCCCGCTGCGGGTTCTTGCACTCCTCGGCCGTCGTCGAGATCGCGTCGAAGCCGATATAGGCGAAGAAGACCCCCGATACGCCTTTCAGCACGCCGCCGACGCCGTTCGGCATGAACGGGTGCCAGTTCTCGGGTTTCACGTAGAGGGCGCCGAGGCCGATCACGAGGACGAGCACCATCAGCTTCAGGAGCACCATCAAATTCGAGACCCGCTTCGATTCCTGGATGCCGATGTAGACGACCCAGGTCACGAGCACCGTGACCGCGAGCGCGGGCAGATCGGCGATCATCGGGATCCCGAGGATCCGGGGAGCGTGTTCGAACGCCTGGTAGGCCTCGACTTGGGACGCGGAAAGCCCCTTCGCGACGACGTCCGTCAAGGCCACGCCTTGGTTCAGGAGTTCCAGGACGGCGGCATGACCTCGCGAGGCCGTGAGGTAATCCATCGAGAAATGGAGCGGGAAATGGATTCCGTACCCCGCGAGGAGACTCGTGAAATAATCGCTCCACGAAATCGCGACCGCGATGTTCCCGATCGCGTATTCCATGAGCAAGTCCCATCCGATGATCCAAGCGAGGAACTCGCCGAGGCTCGCGTACGCGTAGGTGTACGCGGAGCCGGAGACCGGGATCTGGGAAGCGAATTCCGCGTAACAGTACGCCGAAAAACCGCAGGCGATCGCGGTGAAAATGAAGAGGAAGACGACGCCCGGACCGCCGTTGAAGGCCGCCGCTCCGATCGTCGAGAAGATCCCCGCGCCGATGATGGCCGCGATCCCGAACGCGGTCAGATCGACCACGGTCAGCGTTCTTTTCATTCCTCCCGCGGAATGTCCGTCGGGGTGACTCTCGGAATCGCGGACGATGTCCGCGATCGATTTCGTGCGCAGAAGGTTCTTCATGGATTGACACCCCTTTTCCAACAAAATAACCTGTGGCTACACGGCTTTAAAACAGATTTCGGAAGGACCCCCATGAGTTTGTTCATCAAGAAGGACCTCGATCGTCTCATCGCGGACGCGAACGACCCGAAGCTCGCCGAAGGCGGCCACGGCGGAGGGGCTCTGAAACGCCACCTCACCGCGTGGAACCTCTCGATGCTCGGCATCGGCGCGATCATCGGGGCCGGGATCTTCTCCCTCACGGGCATGGCGGCGGCGAACTACGCGGGCCCGGGCATCGTGTTCAGCTTCGTCATCGGGGGCATTCTCTGCGCCTTCGCCGGCCTCTGCTACGCGGAAATGGCTGCGATGGTTCCGGTCGCGGGTTCGGCTTACGCCTACTCCTACGCGACGATGGGCGAGTTCGTCGCTTGGATCATCGGTTGGGACTTGATCCTCGAATACGCCTTCGGAGCGGTGACGGTCTCGGCCGCCTGGTCGGGTTACTTCGTTTCGCTCATGACGAAAACGCTCGGCGTGGAATTCGCCGATACGGCGCTGAAGCTCACGAAGGGGCCGTGGGAAACCGTCACGCTCGCCTCGGGCGAAGTCGCGCACGGGATCTGGAATCTGCCGGCGTCGTTCATCGCGCTCTTCACGGCGTGGGTTCTCTTCCGCGGCATCAAAGAATCCGCGACGATGAACAACATCATCGTCTTCGTGAAGGTCTTCATCATCCTCGCGTTCATCGCGATCGGGTGGGGCGTGATCGACTCGGCGAACTGGATCGCGAATCCGGACGCCTCCGGCCTCTCGCGGCTCGTCCCGCTGCCGGCGATGGTCGATCGCCACGGCACGGAATACCTCTCGTTCGGATGGCCGGGAGTGCTGACCGGCGCGGGCGTCGTTTTCTTCGCCTACATCGGATTCGACGCGGTCTCGACGACCGCCCAGGAAGCGAAGAACCCGCAGCGGGACCTCCCGATCGGGATCCTCTCTTCCCTGATCGCGTGCACGGTGATGTACATCCTCATGTCGCTCACCCTCACGGGCGTCGTGAACTACAAGGAACTCGCGGTACCGGATCCGGTCGCCGTCGGCGTCGATAAGATCGTCGCCCTCCGGGGATGGAGCGAAGGCGCCCAGCACGTCATCGCGTTCTTCGTGAAGTTCGGAGCGCTCGCCGGCCTGACCTCGGTCATCCTCGTGATGATGCTCGGTCAGACGCGCGTCTTTTACGCGATGGCGAAGGACGGTCTCCTCCCCTGGTTCGACCGCATCCACCCGAAGTACGGAACGCCCGGCACGGCGACGAAACTCACCGGCGTCTTCGTCGCCCTTTGCGGCGGCCTGATGCCGATGTCGCTCGTCGGCGAGCTCGTCTCGATCGGGACGCTCCTCGCGTTCGTCCTCGTCTGCCTCTCGATCCCGATCCTGCGGAAGACCGACCCGAACCGCGAACGCCCGTTCCGGACGCCCGCGTACTGGTTCGTCTCGATCGGCGGCGCGCTCGCGTGCCTCTGGGTGATGTACGGGCTCCCCGTCGACACCTGGATCCGCCTCTTCGTCTGGCTCGTGATCGGCTTCGTGATCTACTTCCAATACGGGAAGAAGCATTCGAAGCTGCGCAACGGTAAGTAGGTTCGAGCGCTCACGCTCGAACCGTTCTAGAGGGCCGAGTCGTACTCGACCAGCTCTTCGCGCGTCACGACGCCGTTCTTCTTCAGGTCGATCCGGATCACGCCGTTCGGCGGGACCGCGCCGACCCATTTCGTGAGTTCGACGTTTCCGGACACCGAGTGGATCTTGCACGCCTGGAACGCGCCGGCTTTCACGACGACGGTCTCGAGCTTTCCGCCGTTCACGGCGCAAGGCGAGAGGTTCTCGGATTCAAGGTCGTTCGCGGACTTCCATTCCTGGTCCATCGTCGACTCGATCGCGTTCGGATTTCCGAGGAACGAGACGATCGCGGTCGACTTCACCTGCTTTCCGCCCGCGGACGGAGCGTACTTCATCTCGCCTTCGACGGCGGCCGCGCCCGGGCTCTGGTAGCTCGTGCGATAGGTCGTCTGCATGGCGAAGACGGAGGTCGTGGCGAGGAAAGTACAGAGCGCAAGGATCGATTTCGTTGTCATGGTTCCCCCTGGAACGATTATGGGCACACCGGATCGGATTGGATGTTTTCCTGGACGGAGGTCTTGATCGATCGGACCACGCGGTCGGCGCCGACGTCGGAAACGGCGTAGATCTTCACGACCTTGACGGTCTTCTGGGCGAAGTAGCCGAGTTCGGCGAGGTAAACCGAAGCCCTGCCGCAGACGTTCCCCGTGCCTTCGTCGATGAGGCGGAGCGACTTGATCCGCAGGCGGTTCGCCTTAACGTCGATCGAGTTCATGAGGGCCGCCTGGGCGGCGTCGAACTCGGCGTTGATGATGGCGACGCCCGTCTTGCTCGCGATCTTCTTCGCGCTGACCGACGGATCGCGGACTTCGACGAGGCCGTTGATCGCTTCCTTGAAGGACTTGCTTCCGCCGCCCTTCGCGTCGTCGAGCATGTCTTCGAGCTCGTGCACGCGCTTCAAGGTCTCGGCGAGAAGGCAGCTCGTCTCCGTGATGCCTTCTTCCTCGCCGCCCGCCGTCTTGCTCACGGCATAGGTGCACGAGGCGTTCCGGAGGGCGAGCCAGGCTTTCTGGCTCGCGAGGAGGCGCTTCACCTGGTCGGGGTCGGTCACCACGTCGCTGATCTGCTCGATGTCTTTCACCATGAGTTTCTCCGCGACGTCGGTGCGGAACTCGAGGCAGGTCTTGATGCCCGAGGTCGTCGTCATGTCCGTGCATTCCTGGCCGGCCGACGCGGAGGCGGCGGCGAGCGCGGAAAGCGCGGCGATGGAAAGGACGAGTTCAAGGCGAAGGGACGTCTTCATGGCGCGACCTTAGAAACCCTTCTTCTTGATCTTGATTTTGACCTTCATCTTCGAGGATCCGTCCGCGGAGGACTCCTTGATCTTCAGGTCGGTTTTCTCTTTCGAAACGCCGGTCTCGGAGTTCGTCTTCACCTTCTCGTCGAGCTTCACTTTCGTGGTGCTCTCCGGGGTGACTTCCTTGATCTTCGCGTCGACCTTTTGCTTCGAGACGCCGGTTTCGACGTTCGTCTTCGATTTCGCATCGATCTTCGTCTTCGTCACGGCGTCGCCCGCGACGGTGTTCTTCACGGTGATTTCCTTCACGTGGATCTTCGTCTTCGACGACGTGACCGGAGCCGTGACGACGACCGGTTGGACCGGCTTCACCGGCACGACCACGACTTTCGTCGGGTTACCCTGGCCCGGGTTTCCTTGACCCGGATTGCCCTGGCCCGGATTTCCGCTCGTCGTCGGCTGGACCTTGACCACGACTTTCGTCGGATTGCCCTGGCCGGGGTTACCCTGGCCCGGATTGCCTTGACCCGGATTGCCCTTGGTCACCGGCTTCTTCACCGGAACGTGTTTCTTCTTCGGCGGGGTTTTCACCGGCTTTTCCGTGGTCGGCGCTTCGCCGCCCGCGGAGAGCGAATAAGTCGCGAGAATCTTCGTTTGGATCGTCGCGCCGTTCGCGTCGATTTTCTTCGTCGTCCGCAGCACCGCGATGGTGTTCGAATCGATCTGATAGAGAGTCGCGCCGCAATCTTTCGCGCCGAGCAGGCTTTGCGCGCTCTTGCCGCAGTCCTGGGCCGCTTCCCAAACGAGGGAATCGACCGGCACGCGAGGGCCGTTCTGATCGGTCACGCCCGGACCGAAGACCGTTTGGATGAAACGCGCGTCTTGGGCGATCGCACCGCTCTTCGCGTCGATCGAGCCCGCGGCGACGCCGGTCCACTCGAATTGGGAGGTCGGCATCTCGTTCAAATCCCGGCATTTCTCTTCGTACTTCAGCGATCCGTCTTCGGCGACGATGCCCTTCGCGACGGAAATCCCGGAAGCGCCCGGAATGCCTTCGCCGGCTTCCGCGGTGGAGGTCCCGACCGCATCGAAGCTCGTGAGCTTATACGCACCCGCCATCGCGGAAACGTCCGAGAAGCGTTCGACGGCTTTGAGATCCTTCACGGCGGCCGGAATCGGGTCCTGGCACATGCCCGCGCGCGTTTCGACCGGCCCGGCGGCGTCGATCGGACTGCCGTTTTGCTGGGATTGGGTCACCGGCTTCGCACTACGTTCGACGTCCTTCCCGCATCCGGCGATAGCGAGGGAAACAATCGACAAAAGGACGAGTTGAGAGCGCATGGGGAGGTCTCCAATTCGATATAAAGGTACTGACGCGTCGCGTTATATCGAAGGAGAGCGGGTCGTGCAAGCCTAAATTCCCGCGGATTTCGCGGCTGAAACCCCGCTAAAACCGGTTTCGGGCGCGCGGAACGGAAAACGGCGGGTTCCCTGGGGGAAACCCGCCGCTTCGAGATCGGAACGTCTCTCTATTATCTCCCGGAAACCCGTCTCACGAGGGCGCCGACGTCCATCCGTCCGCACTTCGAGACGTCGGTGAGCCGGCCCACCGCCGAGTCACAGAGCGCTTGGGTCGCCTGATCGCGCGTGAGCCCCGGGTTCGCCGAGAGCGCGAGCGCGAGCGCGCCCGAAACCTGCGGCGTCGCCATCGAGGTGCCCGAGAGGCTCTTGTAACCGCCGCCCGGATAAGTCGAGACGATCGACGTGCCCGGCGCGAAAACCTCGACCGAGGCGTTTCCGTAGTTCGAGAACGAAGAACGGAGGTCCATCGCGTCGCTCGAACCGACCGAGAGCACGCCCGGATAGTTCGCCGGGTAGTTCGGCATGACGTCGTTGTCGGAGGAGTTGTTCCCGGCCGCCGCGACGAAGATCACGCCCTTGTTGATCGCGCGCTGGATGGCGTCGTCGAGGAGCTGCGAGTAACCTCCCCCGCCCCACGAATTCGAGAGGATCTTCGCGCCGCGAGCGACGGCGTAGTCGATCGCGCGGACCGCGTCCGCGGTGTCGCCGCTTCCGTCCGGCCCGAGGAACTTCACCGGGAGCACCTTGACGTTCGGCGCGATTCCGCGCACGCCGATGCCGTTTTTCGCGGCCGCGATGATGCCCGAGCAGTGCGTGCCGTGCCCGTTATCGTCCCAGGCGTTCGGCCGGTTGTGATAGAAATCGTAACCGTACGTATCGCCCGAGAATCCCGGGGCGGCCGGCGCGTTCGTCGCGATATTCCCCTTCAAGTCGGGATGGAAGTAGTCGACGCCGCTGTCGATCACGGCGACGATCACGTCGGGAGACCCTTCGGTGATCGCCCACGCGGAAGAAACGTTCAGGATGCTCCGCGAATAATCGAGCTGCTCCGAAGGCTGCGGCGGCGCCACATAGGGAGGCGTCGTCGGGCTCACGCCCGGGTTCGCCGGCGGCGGGGCCGGCGGCGGATCGTCGTGGTGGCGGCGTCCGAAGTGCGCGACGTAGACTTGGTTGTCCTCGCAATAGTTCGCCTGGCAGACCGTTTTCGCGTCTTCGCTCGAGATCGCCTTCACTTCGGCGCCGACTTTCGCGACGACGGGGAGGAAGGTCTTTTCGCCGGAATTGGCGCATGCCGCCAGCGTCACGAGGGAGAAAAGCGAGAACGCGCGGGAAAAATGGAAACGGATAGACTTCGACCTCATCCGGAACCTCCTTGTTCGGGATTATGGGAACCTCGTATTACCCCCGAGATCCTTTCGGGGAGCGGCTCCCCGAGCGTCTCACTCTTTTTTCAGTCTTGGCTAGATAAAAAATGCCGACCCGCGCCGTCCGGCGGGATTCCGGCGCTTTCGTCAGCGCGCTGACGCGATTTCATGCGGAAAACCCCTATGAATTCAGCTCTGCGGCCGCTTTCGCCCCGGAAAAATTTTCCCGGCGCCTCCCTTCACGCTACCCTTTTTTCAACGAAGTCCATGGAGGGAATCGTCTCATGAAGAAAACGCCGTGGTTGGTGTGTCTCTTATCGGTCAGTGCATTCGCATCCGGCGGGACGCCGGGCGAGAAAGTCATCTACGGGAGCGATGATCGCCTCGATCTCTACCAGGTCCAAAATTCGCGCGACGTCGGGCTCGCCGACTCGACCGTCGCCCTGATCGAAGCCCAGAACCTCACCCTAAACGCAGGGAAATATGCGATCGCCGCCGGCCAGTTCGGCCGTGAATTCGGCCTCTGCACCGACGAACCGTTTTTCGACCAGCCCTCCGGCGCGTTCTGCTCCGGCTCGCTCGTCGCCCCGGACCTGATCATCACCGCCGGCCACTGCATCAAAAACGCCGGCGACTGCGCCTCGACGAAGTTCGTCTTCGGTTACGCCGTGAAGAAGGAGGGCGCGTTCCCGACGGAAGCCGCCGCCGCTAACGTCGTCGGCTGCAAGGAAATCGTCGCCCGCAAACAGGAAGGCAACGGCGCCGACTACGCCGTGATCCGCCTCGATCGCTCGATCACGAACCACGCGCCGCTCGCGATCAACCGCGCGAACGACCTGAAGGACGGCGACCACGTCGGCGTCATCGGCCATCCGTCCGGTCTGCCGACGAAAGTCGCCTTCGGCGATTCCCTCGTCCGGACCGTGAACAAACCCGGCTATTTCATGGCGAACCTCGACACCTACGGCGGAAACTCGGGCAGCGCCGTCTTCAACACGAAGACCGGACTGATCGAAGGCATCCTCGTCCGCGGCGAGAACGACTTCGTCTACGTGAACGGGTGCCGCAAATCGAACGTCTGCCCGGCCACCGGCTGCCGCGGCGAAGACGTGACGAAGATCGCCGAAGTCGCGAAGCTGATCCCGGAAACGCGCACGAACCCTCCGGTGCCGCCGAAGCCGCGCTCGTCGTGGCCGACTTCGCACCGGGCCCCGCGCGAGTAAATCCGCGATTCCACCGAAAAATCGAACGCCCGGAAGCGATTAGCTTTCGGGCGTTTCGTTTTTAGCGGACTCGGTGCGCTCCGAGAGCGGCGTGCCCGCGTACTGGCGGCGCGCGAGTTCCTCGAAGAAAAACTGCGAACGGAGCGGCATCCCTTTAAAGAGGTTCTTCAGGAAGGGCGTGAAATTCGCCTTCGCGCTCGCCACCGTCCGCTTCTTCCACGTCCCGAGCGGCGTGAGCTCGCGCGCCTTCACCGCGTCCGAGAGGTAAATCGGGATCAAGACCTCTTCGAGGTACTTGTAGACGTCGGGATCGACGACCTTGAACGCGAGCTCGAGGCGCGAGAAGAAATTCCGGGGCATCCAGTCCGCGCTGCAGAGGTAGAGCGCCCGCGCGTTCGCGAAGTAATAGATGCGCGAATGCTCGAGGAAACGGTCGACGACCGAGATGACCCGGATGTTCTCCGAAAGGCCCTGGATGCCCGGGATGAGCGAGCACGCCCCGCGGACGATCAGGTCGATCTGCACGCCGGCCTGGGACGCTTGGTAGAGTTTCTCGACCACTTCCTCGTCGACGAGCGCGTTCACCTTCGCGACGATCCGCGCTTTCTGCCCGAGCTTCGCGGCCGCCGCCTCCTGTTCGATGTGCGAGAGGAGCCGTCGGTGAAGTCGCGTCGGCGCGGCGACGAGGTGTTTGAAGTTCGAAGGGACCTGCTCCTGGGCGACGGCGTCGAAGAAGGCGCGCGCGTCCTGGCCGACTTCCCTCCGCGCGGTCAGGACCGCGAGGTCGGTATAGAGCCGCGCGGTCGCGGCGTTGTAGTTCCCCGTCGAGATGTGGGTGTAAGTCGTCTCGCTCGGCTGCCCGTCCGGGCCCGCCTCTTCGCGGGTGACGAGAACGATCTTCGCGTGGAGCTTGAGCTTCCCGAACCCGAAGTGGACGGCGACGCCGGCTTTCTTGAGTTCGTCGGCGAGGCGGAGGTTGTTCAGCTCGTCGAACCGCGCGCGCAACTCGATGAGCACGCGGACTTTCTTCGTTTTCGCCGCCTCCTTGAGAGCGTCGATCACCGGCGAGAGGGTATCCATCCGGTAAACCGTCATCTCGACCGCGCGGACCTGGGGGTCGCCGCACGAGAGCTGGAGGAAGCGCACGAAGGCGTCGAAGGAATCGTACGGGTGGTGCAGGAGGATGTCCTCGGCGCGGATGTACTCGTAGATCTCCTCGGACTTCTCGAAGATCCGCGGAAGACGCCCCTCCAATGCGGCGTGCTTCAGGTTCGGCCTCGCCTTCAGGATCGCCTCCGGACATTGGTTCACGAGGACCCAGAGCGACTGGAAGAATAGCGACCCCGGCGAGACGATCAGCTGGCCGGGTTGGAGTTTCAGCGTGTTCAGGCACTGGGTGAGGAACGCGTCCTCGAACGAGCCGAGGTACTGCAGCCGCACGGCCTTCCCTTTCTCGCGGCGGCCGATCCCGGATCGGATCATGTCGGGGATGTTCTCCGGATCCTCGTCGTCGATGTCGACGGAGATGTCGCCGTCCTTCGTGAGGCGAAGGATCCCGATCGGTTCGAACGTCGATTCGAGGTGGGTCATGATGAGGTCGTCGAGGAAGAACGCGAAAACGCCGTTCTCCGGTCCGCCCGGGACCGCCGCCATCGGCGCGAGGTAGACCCCCGGAAGCGATTTCGGCAACCGGACCCACCGGTCGCCCTTGAAGACGATCGCGCACTCGAGGTTGTCGAGTTCGAGGAGCTGGGAATAGAGGAACGGCATCGGCAGGGTGAGGCTCGGCAGGATCTGTTCGCGAAAGACGCGCTCGCCGACTTCGAACGCGGGTTCGCCTTCGTTCGCGCCCCGCACGACGGAGATCCCGGCATTCTCGAGTTCGTAGGCGAGCGACTCGAGGGTGTCCGCTTGGCGTCCGGTGAATTCGGCGACCGACTCGAGGATATTGTCGCGGATTTCGGCGGTGCGCTCCGCCTTCACCGGATTCGACTTCGCGAGCGTCGTGATCGAGCGCGCGAGCGAAGCGAAGCGGATCATGAAGAACTCGTCGAGGTTCGACTGGGAGATCGCGAGGAACTTCACGCGCTCGAGCAGCGGGTTCGAGGCGTCGCGCGCCTCGTTCAGCACCCGTTCGTTGAATTGGAGCCAGGAGAGATCGCGGTGGATGAACGGCGTTCCGGGTTCGGCGAGGAGGGACGGCAGAGTGGGAAGGAAACCCAGCTTTTGGGCCATAACTCCTATTTTAACCGGCGAAGCGCGTTCTTTCGGTCAGGGTTTGGTTGGGGTCGAGGTCAGGGCAGACGAAAAACTCACGCCCCGGCACCGATCGCCGAGCGCGGCCGATCCGCCGTCCACGGTGACCGAGGCCGGCGAGCGGCCGTCCCCGCGTTTGCGGACGTTCTCGCACGCGACACGGTTCAGTTCGTCGTACTCGCGCATGAGGGCGACCGGATACGGCGCACCCCCCGTCGCGGAATAAAGCTCGGGCTCCTTCGTCGAGAGGAGCGGGAAACCGTCGACTTCCTTGCCGAGGCGCGCGCGCACGTACGGCTCCCAGTGGCCGACCCGGTAGAAATCGGACTGGATCTTCGCGCGGTCGACCGCGAGCCGGTTCTCGTTCCCGGAAAGGACGACGTAACGGTCGCAGCGCGTGGAGCGGAGATCGAGTTCACGTTTGAAATCGACGGCGACCGCGCACTCGGTGAAAACGGCGTCGATCTCTCCCCCGTTCGCCTCGAGGGCCGCGTTCATGTATTTCCCGGCGGTGAGCTTCGGATCGTACGGATCCCACGTCGGCGGAGTCGTCGCATGGGTGAGTTCGTGCGCGAGGTCCATCGCGACGTCCATGAGCGCCTGGTCTTTTCGGAGGATGACGGTGACGTAGCGCTCGCGGGTTTCGGTCCCGGTCTCCGGCTGGTAGTGGCGAGTCAGCACGGCGTCCGTGCGCGAAACGGGACCGTACGCGAGGTGCCGGAGGATCCCCTCTCGGTTCGCCTCGTTCCAGAAATTCTGCGCACGGGTGAGGATGCGTTTGCCGGCGGGGACCTTATCGAGGAGCGCGATCGCGTCGCGGGCGACTTTCGCGGACTCGGTCTTCCGCCATTCGGGCGTACTCGGGTCGGCGGCCATCGCCAGGTTTGAGATGAGGATTAACGAGAGGAGAAGGGTCCCACCGCGCATACCCACCTATCGGTCGTCGCGCGGACGGACCTGAGAGGGGCCCCGCCCCCACTCACGGATGTGTCGGGAGCGCGCCGGCCGCGCCGGATGGGCCCGTGTCTTCCTCTTCACATGTCAAAAGTTTCGACAGCGTCGCGATCGGGAAGGATGCTCAGGGGATTGAAATGACTGGCTTTATTTCTTCGCCCGTCAAGATCCGATCGGCACATCGCTTGCTCTTCCTAGACCCGAGCCCCTATCCCGGTTGGTCCCGGGGATAAAGCCGGGGGCCTTGAAGTTGAGGAAGTTCCTGTGATGAAGCCCGCCGCGAAAAACCAGATGTCTCCTTCCCTCCACGCTTTCAACCGCCGTCGGAAATTCGTCGCTACGATCGCGGCGATCGCCGTACTGAGCTTCGGCTCGCTGGCGTCGAGCTCGAAGCTCCGCCAAGCCGCGAAGGACGCGCTCAAGCTCTCGAGCTTTAAGAATTGGGGCATCGCGAACGCCCGCGCCGCCTCCCACGTCGACGCCCTCGAAGCTTGGAAGATCGAAAAGGGTTCGAAGAACGTCCTCGTCGCCGTGATCGATACCGGCCTCGACGCGAACCATCCCGACCTGAAGGCGAACGTCTACCGCGACAAGGATAACCACTACGGTTTCGACTTCGTGAAGAACGGCGCCGACCCGATCGACGAACACGGCCACGGCACGCACGTCGCCGGCATCATCGGCGCGGTCGCGAACCCGAAAACCGGCGTCTCCGGCGTCGCCCAGTCCGTCTCGATCGAATCCGTGAAGTACTACGCCGACTCGAACACCGGCGCGGTGAACCTGAAGAACACCGTGAAGGCGATCGAATGGGCGGTGAACTCCGGCGCGAAGATCATCAACTACTCCGGCGGCGGCCCCGAGTTCGCCGAGGAAGAATACCTCGCGCTCAAGAAGGCCGAAGCGAAGGGCATCCTCGTCGTCGCCGCGGCCGGCAACGAGCGTTCGGACACCGACAAACCGGAGAACTATTACTATCCGTCCGCGTACCGCCTGACGAACATCATCTCGGTCGCCGCGACGGACATCAACAACAAGCTCATCCGCTCCTCGAACTGGGGCAAGACGAAGGTCGACGTGACGGCGCCGGGCGAGAACATCTACTCGACGCTTCCGAACGGCCGCTACGGTTTCATGACCGGTACGTCCCAAGCGACCGCTTTCGTGACCGGCATCGCCGCGCTCCTGCTCGCGCACGATCCGTCCCTCACGCCGGCGAAGATCAAGGATATCATCCGCGGTTCCGTCGACCACTACCCGGAACTGAAGGACAAGGTCGCCTCCGGCGGCCGCGTGAACGCGAAGAACGCGCTCCTCGCGCTCGGCGTGAAGACTCCCCTGCCGGCCTCGAAAGAGACCGACGTGATCCGCTCGATCGCCCGAGGCCCGTCGGCGATGGTCGAAGCGCTGAGCAAGTAAACTCCCTTTTTGCTGAAGAGGTTCGTATGCGGAAGTTCTTTTTCCTCGCCCTGACCGCCCTCTCCCTTTCCTCCTCCGCGTTCGCCGCGGACCGCGCCGCGACCCGCGCGATCGCCTCGCGCGACGCGAAGGTCGCCTGCTCGAGCGGGAAGACGCTCGAACAAGCCCAGTTCGGCATCTCGCTCAGCGCCTCCTCCTACGCCCGCGCGGGTTACCGCGTCTCCTCTCCGGCGATCCGCCACGCCGACGGCAAGATCCTGATGTGCATCTCCGTCTCGCGCGGATAAAGCGATGCGCCTGCTCGCTCTCCTCGCGGGATTCCTGATCGCGGCCCCGGCGGCGATCGCGGAAACCCACCTCGTCGTTTCCGGGCCTTCGGTCATGGCCGACGCGGCCTTGCTGTACGGCTGCATCGCCTACCAGGGGTGCAACGATACTTACTTCACGCTCGGCCCGAAGAACGCCCGCGTGCATATCCGGACCGACGAGTCCTACGCCGAAGTCGCCGCCGCGCTCGGACGCTGCGATCTCGGTCTCGTGCAATCGAAAGTCGTCGAGGCGACCGACGAACGCGGGAACTCCCGACCGATCTCGCTCGCCCCTCCGCCGTGGGCATCGCCCGCTTTCGGGTGGAAGGTCGATCTCTTTCCAGCGGTCGTCGGACTGGAACGCCTCATGGAAATCGACCGGGCCTATCGGAAGTACAAAGGCGCGAAAGCGCCGGGATCGCTCGGCCTCCTGCTGTCCGAGATCCGCATGCCGATGCGAGGATTCTCGACCTACTTCGTCGAATCGATCAACGTCGCAAAGGCGATCACCGAAGCCGACACCCATAAAGTCCGTTTCGATTCCGATCCGATCGACATGGAATACCTGAACGCGATCATGCACGAATTCACCCACGTCCAGCAGTGGCAAGTCTTCGATGCATGCGTGAGCCACCGCCCGAAAATCGCGTTCTGGTCCCACGCGAAACGCGAACGTGCGGCGTACTTGAACCAATTCATCGTGAACATGATCCAGCCCGCCGGCGAAGGGTACGCGCCTTCCCAACTCTTCGACGAAATCCGAACCCGCACGAATTCACAGCCTTAGCCGTTCGCTTTTTCTCAGCGGCACCCCCTCCGGGAAGTTTGTATAACCCACCGCGTTATCAACCCCCTCTTGGAGACCCGCTTATGAAATCCCCGCTGAACGCCCTTTCTCTCGCCCTCCTTGCCGCCCTTTCCGCCACGACCGCCGCCGACGCCTGCACCGTCCTCGGAGCGGGCGGAGCCGACGACACCGACTGCAACACCGTGATGGCCGAGGCCTTCGTGAATCAAGCCACCGCTCCCGCGTTCGAAGAAGTCGCGGGCCGGATCTTCAAGGCGCACCAATACGACACCTACTCGAAGAAAATGGACGACACGAACCGCGCGGCGTTCTTACGCGGCCTGTACTGGGCTTACTCGAGGTACAACAGCGAAAAATCCGAGATCGAGCTCTACGGCGAAATCGTACACGTCGAACGCCAAAGAGCGAAGCCGATCCTCTTCCAAGACGGCGCCGTCGAAAGCGCGGAGACGAGCGCGACGGCTTGTAACCTCTACGCCACCCGGAAATGGAAGAACGTCCTCCTGCACTGGTACGGTTGCCCGGCCGACCTTCGCGCGGGCAACGTGGCGAAGATCGCGTCCACGATCGCCTTCTCGACGGCCGACGACGTCGTTTACTCCGAGAACTACACGGCGGCCGACGCGATGAAGGCGATCCTCTCGACCGACCCCGACGCCGTCGAAGGCGGCGTCTATGCGTTTCTCGCGATGCCGCAGGAGCTGCCGACGGCGATCCTTCCGCTCCTCGACGTGGTTCGCGGGAAGATCGCTCGGGTGGAAACGCGGGCGGCCGCGCTCAGCGGCCTCCTCGCCCTGAACGACCCGCGCGTGAACGCGGTCGCGAAGGGTCTCTTCGCCGATCCGACGACGGAGATCGGCCTCGTGAACGCGATCCTCGCGTCCGCGCGCTACCCGGAAGTCCGCAGCCAGATCGCGCTCGTGATCCAGGCCGGCCCCTCGAAGCCTTCCTTCGCCATCGCGCTCGCCCGCGCGAAGAAGGAGAAGATCAAGGAGTCCGTCCTTCCGCTCATCGACCTCGTGAACGGAACCACCTCGGCGGAGAACCTCGTGGCCGTCGTCGACACCCTCGGCGAAATCGGCTCCGACCGCGCGCTCCCGAAGCTGAAGTCGTCCGACTTCTATAATCACGCGAACGAAAACGTTCGGACGTCGGTCCGCGCGGCCGTCGCGAAGATCGAAGCCCAGGTGAACGTCGCCTTGATCGCCAAAGGCAACGCCGCGGCGATCGCGTGGTCGAAGGACATCATCCAGTACAACGACGGCGCGAAACGCCCGCTCGTCGATCAGATCCTCGTCGCTTACCGCTCGAAGTCGATCCCGACGGCGGCGAAACTCGCGATCGCCTCCTTCCTGAAGGCGGAAATCGCGTCGGGCTACCACGACTACGCTCCGGGCCTCGTCGACGAAATGAAGGCGACCTTGAAAGCGGTCCATCCTTAAGATCCGTCGTTCCCCTTGAAATCCTCGGCGCCGTTCGTCATGCTGGAGTTCTGGCATGACGAACGGCGCCCGCGCTTCCCGCATCGGACTTATCTTCCGCGGTCTGTTCCGAGGGATCGATCGGAGGATCTTTTTCTCGGTCGCTCTCCTTTTCCTGACCTTCGAACCGCTCCACTGGTGGTGGTGCGCGACCTTCGCGCTCGTTCCCTGGTTCGACGTCATCGCGAAGGCGCCGACGCCTCGCGAGGCCGTTCGCCAAAGTTTCTGGCTTTGCTTCTTTTTCAGCCTCGTCACTTTCGCCTGGGTCGCCTACGTGATCCATACCTTCGGCGCGATCCCGTGGCCGCTCGCCGCTTTCCTTCTCCTCCTCTTCGCTGCGATCGGGCAGCCTCAGTTTTATTTCGCGGCGATCCCGCTCCGCTACGCGCTCGGACGCCTGCGCACGGATCCGCGTCCGCTCGTCGTTCTCGGCTTCGGGTTTCTCGTCGCGCTTTTTTACGCCGGACTCGACTGGACGCTGCCGAAGATGTTCGTCGATACGCTCGGGCACTCGCTGATCTACGCGCGCACGCTCCGCCAGGCCGCGGACATCGGCGGGCCCGCTTTCCTGACCTTCCTTCTCCTGCTCGCGAACGTCGCGATCTACGTCGCGATCGACCGCTTCCGAAATCGCGGCGAGCCCGCGATCTGGCCCGCGGTGAAACTCGCGGTTCCGAGCGTGCTGCTCGCGGTGTTCGTGCTCGTCGGCGCCGATCGCTATGGCCGCTACCGCCTCGCCCAGGTCGCCGAAAGCGTCGCCCATCCGAAGCGTACGCTCCAGGCTGCGGCGATCCAGGCGAACATCGGCGACATCGAGAAGCTCGCCTCCGAGCACGGATACCGCGAGGCGGCCGAACGCGTGCTCCGCGCGTACTACGACCTTTCGGACGAGGCGCTGAAGCTCGAGCCGAAACCCGACGTCCTGCTCTGGCCCGAGACGGCGTACCCTTCGACGTTTCGGAGCCCGGAAACCTCCGACGATTTCGCGCGCGACAAGGAAGTCGAGAGTTTCGTCGCGAGCCGGAAAGTGCCGCTCGCGTTCGGCGGCTACGACCGCGACATGCGCGGTCGGAGTTACAACGCCGTGTTTTACCTGAATCCCGACGGCACCGACTCGCGCTACGCGAAGACGATCCTGATCCCTTTCGGCGAGTACATCCCCGGCGCGGAGCTCTTCCCGTTCATCAAGCGCCTCTTCCCGATGGTCGGTTTCTTCGGCAGCGGCCCCGGTTCGGTGATCCGCACGGTCGACGGCGTGAAAACCCAGCCCGTGATTTGTTACGAAGTGCTCTTCCCGACCTTCATCCGCGACGCCGTGAAGCAAGGCGCGGAAGTGATCTTCAACTTCACGAACGATTCGTGGTTCGGTCCGATCGGCGCGCCATACTACCACCTGAACCTTGCCGCGTTCCGCAGCATCGAAACGCGGGTGCCCCAGCTCCGCTCGACGAACACCGGTTTCTCGGTCCTCGTCGAGCCCGACGGCGAGATCGTCCGGCGGACGAAGCTCTTCGAGCCCGAGATCATGAACGTCACCATCCCGATCATCGAACCGATCCCGACGCTGATGGTGAAGTGGGGCGACTGGTTCGGGCGGACGGCTCTTCTCGTCGCGGGATTGATCCTTCTCGTGCTGAGCTATCAAGCGAAGCACGACCGCAATAAAAAACGATAACTAATTGATTCTCTTGGATTAATTTCAAATCCAGATCGTCCGGTTTTTCTCCGGGGAAGATCGAGCGCGACGCATTTATAACTCACTGCGTTATCAAACTCGAAAGGAATCCCCGCTTATGGAAACCCGCTTCTTAACGTTCCTCGCCCTGCTCTCCGTCCTCGCCGCTTCGGCCCTGAACGCAACTGCAGACGATAAAATCCCGAACGTCACCACCGTCGCCGAACCCGTCTCGATCTTGAGCGTAGACGGCGCGAAAATCCGCGCGGCCGAATACGCCCCGGACATGCGCAGCTTCACCGCCCTCGTCGACATCGCGGTTACCGTCGAATCGAACGTAATGTGCGAAACGAAATCCTCGGATCGCATGATCAGCGTCATGCCGTATCCGTCGTCGACGCTTTCCCTGGTCCAGGAGTGCAACGTGCGCGAGGAGCTCACCGGGCTCGCGTTCACTCAGCAATCGGAGCCGCGGACGACGAACATTCTCGTCCGCGTCGAAAAATACCTCTCTCCGATCCGCGATCCGAAAACCGGCAAGCCGATGCGTCTTCCGAACGGCGACGTCCAGTGGCCGAAGGAGCTCGCGCAGGAGATCACGATTCCTTTCGGCTACCAGAACGACGCGAAAGTCGTGAAAGTCCAATACTCGCTCGACGCGAAAATACCCTCGATCTCGATCGGTGACGCCCCGAAGCCCGTCGCGAAGAAGAAATAACGAAACCACCCCCGACCGGAGAACCGCCATGAAAACCCGTCTCGCCGCCCTCGCCCTGACCTCGATCCTCGCCTCGCTCTCGCTCACCGCTTCGGCCCGCGCCGAAGACTGCAAGACCGAAGACCAAGCGACTCCCAAGAACGTCTACCAGTGCGAACTCGACACCAAAGTTCAACTCCGTCTCGTCGCCGGTTATCTCTTGAACCCGGAAGTCCAGAAAACGCCGGATTTCGAGAGCGTCGTCGAGGGCATCGGAAATTTCGGCACCGCAGAACGTTCGACCATCGATCCGATCCTCGATAAACTCCTCAATCTCTCCGACGAAGTCCTTCCACTGAAAAAGAAAGTCGTCATCGCCGATCATGCGCGCGACTTGGACGGTAAAACCTCGCCGAAAATTATCGCGTTCGTGAAAAACCGAATCATTGGCGGCGCCCACGGCTGCGGCCCCCGCGACCTCGTCGCCATCCGCTACCGCGACCTCTTCCCGAAAAACGACCCGGAGATTTCGCGCACAATCGGCGAGACGATGGCGAGCTGCTCGTGGAATAATGCAGAAGAGTTCAGAGAAGTCGCTTCCACGATCAATGAAGGATACCGCGCCGCCGTTCTTCCCCTCATGGACGAAATGAATCGCTACCTGAAGAGCGTCCAAGAGTCGCCGGACACCGACTGCGAAGGCGGTCGCGGTTCGACTTGGGTACACGACTTCCAAGAGTCCGTGAACTACGGCCTCTTTTACCTCGGCCAAGGCCGCGTCGATCGGGCCCAGTCGCTCGTTGAAGGCTTCCTCGGCGTGAAATGCTCCGTCTTCAAGAATGCCGCTCAAGCCGCGAACGAAAAAATCCAAACCGGAATCAACCTGAAGAACGCCGCGCGCGGGAACTCCGACGCGCTCGACTGGGGCATGGACTTCCTCCAGAGCCACAACGGCGACTACGCCGGCATCGAAGCGCAAATCGTGAACGCGTTCTTCCAGGCCGCGAAAGTGAGCCCGTCCGCGAAAGCCAAGATCAAGCGCTTCGCCCGGGACGAATACAACTCGGGCTACCACTCCGGCACGCCGAAACTGAACGGTCAGCTGAAGCAGCTCGCGAATCTCAAGTAATCCGAATCGTGCGGCGGGGAACCCCGTGTCCCGGCCGCTCCCGATACCCCGGACAGACTCATTAAGCGGGGATCTGTCCGGGGTCATTTTTTTGGCTCCCCCGCCCCCTCCCCTCCGTTCAAGCTCCATCCTATTTTTCCCGATCGGAAAGCGATGAACTCGAAAATCTCCTCCTCTCTTCTTCCTCGCCGCTCGATCCTTCTCGCCCTCGCCGCCCTCACCGGCTGCTCGACGGGAAACCTCAAGCTCGACCTGAATGACTCCCGCCCCTTGCCCGCTTCGCGGCGCCCGGCGGAAGGCGGAAACGGCGGGCCGCGCGGAGGCGGCGATCCGGTCGCGGGCGAGTTCATGGAATACGAGCGCGTCGCGCTGGCGAAGATGGAAGCGTGGGCGAAGCAAGGCAAGCTCTCGATCACCGAGGACGAGCTCGCGAAGATCCGCGCGATCATGCCGCCGAACGAGGCGAAGGACCCGAAGCACCTCGTGACGACGGAAGCCCACGTCTGCCTCGACAACCGGAAGAATTCGCAGGGCGAATGCGTCGATCCGTCCTCCGAACGGTACGCGGTGAAGGAACCGTTCGCGAAACCGCCGCACATTTACGTCGGCCGCGCCCGAGCGGCCGATCCCTCGACCACCCCGCTCCAGAAGGAAATCGTCGCCGGGCACGAACTCCGCGGGATCGCGCTCTCGAGACCGGGAGAGAATTTCGCCGACGAGGATTTTTCGAACACCTACGCGACCCTGAACGCGGCCGCGAAGGAATGGAACGCGCTCGTGCGCACGCACCTCGATTATCTCCGCCGAATCCGTCTCTACGACGAGATGAACGAGATCGTCGACCTCGGCTACTTCCAATCGGTGAAGGACACCTTCGTCGAAACCTCCGACGACTATAAACGCTGCGTGAACGCATCCAACGCCGAAGTCAACGAGATCTACTCGATCGAAACGAAGATGGCGAAGAAGATCGAAAAAAAGGCGAAGAAACGAAAGTCGGGCGACCTCTTCGGGAACCTCCGCGACATCGAGGAAGGCGAGCGCCAACTCCTCAAGGACACCGACGTCTGGCGCGCCTGCGACCGCGCGATGGACCAATTCGCGAACGCCCTCATGAAGAACGGCGCGCCGAAAATCCAGGAGCAGCTGAATCAGATCCGGGCGAAGGTCCTCGCGACCGTGACCGAGTGGCAAAACTGGGCGAATTCGGTTCCGAACCCGCAGTGGCGGAACTGGCTCTTCCAGAAGATGCAGCATTACATCGACCTCCGGAACGACGCTTTCCGCCGCTTCAGCGCCGGGGACCAGAAATTCGTGCTCGGGGAACGCGGCACGTTCTCCTCCGCGAAAGATAACGGTTACGCCCCGGACGACGCGAAGATCGCGAAGGACCTGAATCCGGTGCTCGACAAGGCTTGCCCTCCCGAGGTCGTCCACAAGGACTTCCGCGTGGCCACGAAGTGCAACGTCGACGCCGGCGTCCCGGCGGCGAACGCCTACTTCAAGACCTTCCTTTCCCGAAACGTCGACGACCTGATCGCCGCGCACGACCAGGCGGTCGACGAAGTCGCCGGTCAAGTCGACCCGCTCTAGCCCGTCCGCCTACTCCGGTTTGCGGTAGAGCACACGTCGCCCGTCCGCTCGCTTCGCGAGCCGTCCGGACTCCACCGCGTCGGTCAGCCGCTTGAACGCGATCGTGCGTCCGAGCCCGTAATGCTCGGCGAACGCTCCGGCTTCGAACTCTTCGTGGTTCTCCGCGAACGTCCACGGACGCGGCGTGCGCCCGGTTTCGACGGCGACCTCCTTTCGGACGGTTTCGTCGGCGCGGATACGGCCGGATTCGATCTTGAGCGCGACGCCGTACTCGGTGCGCAGCCGCTGCAGAAGTTTCGCGATGCGGGCGTCGAGCTGGAGGAACGCCGAAACTTCGTCGGGCCAGAGCAGCGGCTTCAATCGCTCGATCGAGATTCCGATTCGGTCGGCCGCGCGGACGTACCCAAGCAGTTCGACTTCGAGAGGGATACCGAGTCGTCGCTTCCCCCCCTCGACCCACTCGTCGCGCGTCGGATAGAGGAGGATCGGCGCGCCCGGATTCCCGATCCAAGGCGACGGAGCGCGAAGGCCCGGTTTCGTGGCGAGGAAATCGGCGCTGAGTCCCGGATAGGCAGCGATGATCGCGCCGGTCTCGTCGTCGAGCAGTCCCGCGCGGTCCATGCACGCGTAGACGTCGAGGAGCATCTCCGGGCGGTGATCGGGTTTATCGAGTACGGCGTGCGCGCGCGCGAAAGCCGCCCGCGCTTCGTCGGTTCGCCCAAGCCCGGCAAGCGCGACGCCGCGCCATTTATCGAGGAACGCGGAGTCGACGGTTCCCTCGCCCGGGGGAAAGAACCCGACCGCGCGCTCCATCTCCTCGAGCGCGCGCGCGTGGTCGCCGCGCCGGGCGTGGTATTCGCCCGCGACTTGATAAAGGATACCGGAGAGGAACCGCTCGCCCGGTTCCGCGCGGACCTTCGCGAGCTCCGCGAACGCCTCGTCGAATCGCCCGAGGCCGACGAGCGAATCCGCGAGGGAAAGGCGGAGCATTTTCTGGGGGTAGCCTTCGGCACCGGTGAAGCGTTCGAAGTAAGCTTGGAAGTGTTTCACCGCGGACGCGAAAGCCGAGTTCGACATCTCGATCGTTCCCGCGATCGAAAGCGCGGAGAGAGTCTCGGGAGCGAGGCGCGCGAGCAGCGCCATCGCGTAGGGGCCCGCGCCCTGGAGGTCGAGCGTGTACGCGGTCCAAACGAAGGTCTCCGTCAGCTCCGGGTCCCCGCCCTGGCGAGGGAGCTTCCAATCCTTCGGCGCGACCGCGAGGTAGGCCTCGCGATAGAGGCCGAGCCGCCGATACCACTCGGCGACCTGCGCGCGGCCCGCCGGCCGCGCCCCCTCTTTCTTCAGAAAGAGTCGGATCCCCTTGCGCGCCTCCGCGACGTCGCGGGCTCGCACGGCGGCTTCGATTTTATCGGCGATGGGGATTTCGCTCACGCCCGGCCAGTATCCCGCGCGCGGGCGGACCGTGCAATGGCTGTGTCGTTTAGGACACTCTGAAGCGGACTCGCGGGTGTCCGATCGCTTTACACCGCGATCGCGCCCTACTCGAAAGCAGTCGATTTCCAGGCCATTTTCGGCTTGGCACCGCGTCTGCATTATCTACGGGTATGAACACGAAACTTTTCTCCCTCCTCGGAATCTGCTTCCTCGGCGCCGCGCTCAGCGGCTGCGGACCGAACCTCCTTTCCGACGGCCGTTCCTCCGGCGAGGACGGATTGAACTCGTATTCTTACAGCCAGACCGCCGACGCGGATTACAGCTGCGGCTTCGGTGCGAACATCCTCCCGACGTCGACCGGAATCACCGACGGCACCCAGCGCTACACCACCTGCACGAACAACTCGAGCTCGTCGAAAATCAAGGTCTACGGCATCTCGTCCACGAGCCGCATGATCTGCGCCTATCCCGTCCAGTACATCAACTCGAGCCAGTTCCTCTATAAGGCCGACGGCTACGGCCAGCCGGTCTACGCCTGCTACGACGCCTGGAGCGACCAAGCGAACGGCTACGCGCTCGACTTCGCCGTCGGTTCGTACAACGGCCTCCTCGTCGTCGAACAAGGCAGCCGCCCGTCGATGACGACCTGCCTGATGACCGGCCAGAGCTGCCCGACCTACTCGATCGGAAAGTTTCGCTGACGCCCGAACCTCTAGGGCGCCTGCGGGCGTAATCTGCCTGTCGGCCGATTAATGAATCGTGCGGTTTCCGCCGTCGTCCTCGTCGTCGACGACGAGTTCCTGCCGTCCCTTCCGGAACTGCTGCGCGGTCGCGGCGTTCCGGGTCGGGATCTGCTCGACGACCTCGAGCGATTCGGACTGCTCGGATTCCTGGGCCACGACGATGTAATGGACCGGGCCGGATTCCTCGTCCGGGAAGTACTTGATGAAATGGTAGCGGTCCGGCTCTCCGTCGTCCTCGGATTCGAGCACCCAAAGTTCGTCCGGAGCTTCGAGGGTCTTCTCGAGAAGATTCTCGTAGAGGCCGAACTCCTCCGCCGGGATATCGCTCGCGTCGCGCGTGCGGTGGATCTCGGCGCGTAAGGTTTCGCTCTGGGACCACCCCGACGCGAGCCCGTCGGTGGCCTCGGCCCCGTCCTGCTCCGGTGCCGGCTCGGTGCCTATTTCCTCGCGCTCGACCTGCTTTCCTTTCCGGAAGCGCTCGACGAGGGCCTTACTCCGGGTCGGGAAAGCCATGTAAAGGAACGACGGTTCGCCGCGCAGGAAGAGGCAAATGCAGACGCACCAAACCGACTTCGCGCCGGGCTTGAACTGGGAAATCAGCGTGTAGCGGTAATCCCCGGAGGAACGCTTCTCCTGCCAGATTTCGTCCGGTTCCTGGATCGTGATCCAGCGAAGGTGCGCGAACTGCTCGCGCTCGTCGGGCGAAAGGTCGTCCTTCGGGCGGTACTTGAAGTATTCCTTCTCGATGAGGTCGATATCGGCCTGGAAGTGCTGGGTGATGCAATCCTCGGAACAGAAGATGCGGCCGACGTCTTCTTCGACGAAAAGGGCGCGATCCTCGCCCTTCAAGCCTTTTCCGCACTCGACGCAGTGCTCTGCCGACACCGTGGGCGTGCCGACCTTCGCGACGGACTTCTTCGTCCGTCTCGGGTGTTTGCGTCGTTCGATCTGGCCCTTCTTGGTGCCCTTTTTCATCCCACGAATAGTGTCCCGGTTATCCGCGCCCGAGTCAAACTCGGGTTCGCGGGCGGCGGGCTTTTGACGGAATCCGTCGAAGGCGGCACGACTTGCTCCTTTAGAAGAATGCCCGTAACCTGAGAGTGGAGCGGAGTCTCAAGGACGAGGTCTTCGCCGATAAAATTGCACGCATCCCACGGAAGGGAGGCCCTCGTGATTTACATCACCGAAGACCAGGCTGCGCAGGTGAAGTACCTCTTGGAACAAGCGATCCAAGGGAACCACATCCTCTTCGACCCGCCGACGTTGAAGCGGATCCTCGAAACGCCCGCGACTCCCCCGCCGGACGGCGAAACGTACGCGGCCGAGCCGCACATCGAAAAACTCATGAGCCTGAAGGGGCTGCCGGAAAAGCGCGCGTACCTCGAACGCCTCGATCCGATCACCTTCGAAGGCGTCGTGCGCACCTACCTGAACATCGTCGAAAACACGCTTTTCGAAGCGAAAGGCACCGTGCACTGACGATGGAAGTCGATTCCACTACCCGCATCTCCCAAGCCCAGTCCGCCGCCGCGAAAGCGGAGCGCGAGGCCGCGGAGCGCGTGACCCAGGCGCAGAAACACGTGCGCGACGCCGGACGGGAAGAGGAAAAGCAGCTCGACCACCTTCGCGACGCCTACGAGCAGCGCACGGCGGTCGAACGATCGCGCGGCGAGGACTACATCGAAGCCGTGCGGAACCGGAATTACCAGCGCGTCTCGGAGATGCAACGCCAAGCCGAGAACGACGAGCACCGGGTCACGACCGACCACGAAAAGAACATCCGCGACACGAACCGCCGCTACACCGACGCCCAAATCGCGGCGACTCGACGGGGCGAAGCCGAACTGAAGGAAACGACCGAACGGAACTACAAGTCCCAGGAATTCGAACGCCTTTCCTCGAACGAGAAGATCGCGATCCTGAAGCAGCAGTTCGCCGAGGAGAAGGCCCAAATCGAAGCCGACCGGCGCGACACGACGGCGACCCTCTCGAAACAGAGCCAGACGCACCGGAAGGAGCTCGAGGAACAAACCCGCGCCGCCGTCGAGGAATCGACCGAGCACTACAAGGAAGCCTACGAGGGCGCGCTCAAACAGAACCGCGACGCGATGGCCGACCTGAACTGGCGCGCCTCGAAGGACATCGAGCAGCTGAAGCGCGACACCACGATGAAGCTCGACGCCTACTCTTCCCAGAAAACCGACCCGTTCTACCGGATGGTGAACGTCGACGGGAAGCTTACCGAGCACGCCGACCAGTTCGTCTTCACGGCGAAGATCCCGGAGCACGAGCGCGACCGGATCAACATCAACATCCGGGGGAACGAGCTCATCATCTCCGGAAAACGGAAGAGCGAGGAAGCGCTCGAGGTCGAACCGGGCCGCGTCGCCCGCACCTCCTCCTATCAGAGCTTTTCCGAGAACTTCCCCCTGAACTTCCCGGTCGATCCGAAGAACCTCACCCGCGAGTACGACGGCGACACCCTCGTCGTCCGGATCCCGAAGCGCGCGACTTACGAGCCGGCGAAGCCGAAGCCGGTCGTCTCGCGTTCCGCGGCCGAGCGCCCCCACTTCCCGAAGAACCTCCCGGGCGAAGCCGAACTCGCGAAGCTGAACGATCCGGAGCGCGGCCCGGAGCCCCAGGACGAGCGGATCCCGCCCTCGAAGCGGAAGCGCACCGGTACGACGTTCGAAACCTCTTAAGACATTCGACCCCGCCTCCGTAGCGCTCGGAGACGGGGCCTTGCCCAGGGCGCAATCCGTTTGCGGATTCGTGCGCGCCGAAAATTATTTTTCGACCGTTTTACCGGCGGTCGTGAGGTAGAAGCAGGCGTCCTGCACGATCTCGCGAACGAGGGCGCGGGCTTCAGCGCTGCTCAGGGGATTCGTCGCGATCGCGACGCGATTCCCGTTCCGGTCCTTCCGCGTCACCACGCCGGCCGTTCCGCGCAGGACGTTCGCCGCGATTTCGGCGTTCCTTTGTTCGCGCCGGACGGTCAGCCCGTACTCGTGATCGAACGAGTTCTCGCGGGCGAGCATGAATTCGTCGAAGGCCTTCGCGTTCATCGAATACTCGAAGAGCTCCGGCGCGCCGGTTTCCGCCATGCGCTTCAGGTGGATCAGCTGTTTTCCGCCTTTCCGCTCGTGGGCGAGCTCGAAGAGGATCGAGGACGGCTTCCGATCGAGTTCGGAGAACTTATCCTTCGCGATCTGGGCGCAATTTTCCGCCGTCATCTGCGTCAGCGGCGCGGAGAATCCGCTCATGCTCAGCGCCGCGAAGATCCCGACGAAGAAGGGAGAACCGTATTGTTTCGACCATTCGCGGATCATAAGGACTCCGTTCGCTCGCACTTTCGGTTATTCGCGGGGGAAAGCGCCGGCGACGTGGGATTCCGCCGGAGTGACCTCGTCCTTCGGACGACGGATGGCAGCCGGTTTCTCCGCGACCTTACGCTGGACCTGGTTCGCGACCTTTGCATCGGGCGCGACGTTCGACCACGCCTTCTTGCCCCAAGCCTTTCCGGCTTCGACCAGATCTCCGAACCGCGCGACGACTTCCTTCATCTTGCGCGTATCGGCCGCGAGCTTCGTCTCGTAAGCGCAAGCGTCGTTCATCACTTCGGCAAGCACCTCCGGAAGCTCCGAGCTCTTCATCGGATCGCGAGAAAAGTAAGTCGGCTTAAAGAGGAGCGGGAGACCCGGGGATCTTTCGAGTTTCTTCCCATCGATGAAATCGACGCCGGTGCGAAGGTTTTCGAGCCGGTCTGGAAAGACGAGGATCCCGCCGTCGGAGACCGGCATCATCACGGGCTTTTTAAGGGCCCCGTCGGTGACCGATTTGATCTGGTCGACCATGTATTCGCGCAGGCCCGCCCGCGAAGTGACCAACTGGTACGACTCGACCTTGCCGTCCGCCCAGGTCCGCTTGAGGTCCAGAATGAGATGTCCGTCCATGATCGCGGACTTCAGTTCGGCGTGATCGCCTTCAGAAAGGGAAAGAAGTCCCGGAAGTTCGCGGTCGCAGTTTCCGGCGACCAACGGAAACGGATTCGCGTGGGCCGAAGTCGTGAAAAGAGAAGCGCATGCGAACACGATCGCGAACTGAGAACGGAATCTCATAAGTCTCTCTACTTTCCTAAGGACGTGAATCGGACGCGAAGAACCGACTCCCGAATCATTCGTTCGTGAGTTCTTCGATTTCTTTCAGCATGAAGCGGAGGCGCTCGTGCAGACCTTGGAGCTGGCGAAGATTATCGCGCAGTCCATCGATCGCTTGGCGGCGGGCCGGGTCGACTTTCGCCGGGCGATTCGCTTCGATACGTTTTCCGAGGAGGCGCGGCGGCTCGTGGCGCGCGACGCGGAGGCCGACCGGGGCGGCGGTCGCCATCTCTTCGGCCTTGATGATTTTACCGGTGGCGAGGCCGGTGCGGGTTTGGTCCCGTTCGGCGGTTTCGCGGGCTTCTTTCACGTCGACGACGGCGTTTTGGGCCGCGACTTTGCCCTTTTGGTAAAGCTGATAGAGGTTCGAATAAACGAAGGTATGCTTCTGCGAAGGATCACGGGTAGCGGACATCGGACAACTCCTTAACTCCACGGCAACTCTCGAAGGGCACCCATGCGGGGGAACGACCGTGTCCCGGTTCCGCGCGGAGCCTACGTCTCACACCCCCTTAGAGAGCAACGGGAATGCCAGCGCGGCCGTCGAATGAAGGAAGAAATTCCACCGTGTTTTCAGGGGTCTGAGCCGAATTGACGACTCCGAGGGTGTCGAAAGAATCGACACGTGCGTCGCCGGGGATACACCACAGCGCGGATGCGCGACCCGGGTGGGCCGGCTTCGCCGGACCGTAGGGACGCGCTGGACGAGGCGATCATCGATAAATGAGATGCGTCTCGCAGGAATAGTCCACGCCGGTCTCCCGGCACTCGGGCAAGGTCGCGGAGACGAGACCCGTGGTATCGAGCGAACTCTTGAGCTCGCCGTCCTTCATCATCTCGGCGGCGCGCTCGGCGGCGTCTTCCGTACTGACGGCGACGACTTTGAACGAATAACTAGCCGGGGTCCGCGAATTCGCGAAAGTGGACGAGAGGCCCACTCCGACCATTAATCCCGCAATCAACCAGATCAACTTCTTCAACATTTTAGCCACTCCACACGACAGGGATTCAAAAACACACGCGGAGCCCTTGTGCGATGAACGTGCCAGTCATCCGTTTGACGACGACCGCGTATAACCGCGCCCGGATCGGCAAAGGCCGGAAACCCTGACTAGCTTCTAGACAACCGTCATCGCGATCGCTTGACCGAATGCGTCGATTCCGCCAGAATGAACTAACCCCCTTCCCACCCGTGTGGACGATTGCGTCCGCGCGGAACCTTCCCGCTAGAAGGATGTTTGGAAGTGGAAGACATTCCGGTCACGATTCTCCAGAAATTCGACGAACTCTACCAAACCCTCACCCGAACCGAAGAAATGATCGCGGTGCCCGAACGGGCGCTGATGCTGGACTTGCTCCAGCGGTGCTCGTTCAAGATGTTCGAGGAAACGGAGGATTACTTCGGGTCGGCGCGAGCGCGCGAGTATCCGCAGTACATTTCCCCGACGTTCGGCGACCACGCTTTTCGGGTTTATTTCAACTCCTACTCGAACAAGATCTACGTCGACCTGAATCGCGAGCCGATCCAGGCGATCCGGATCACGAAGGAGACGGAGCACCAAGTGCTCTGCGAAATCATCCGATCGATCGTGCTCGTCGATCCGACGCTTTGAGTTAAGGCCGCGGAATGCGCCGAACGCGTTCCGTGATTTGGCGACTGGACGGCCTCCCGGGATCTGACTAAACTTTTCGAATGAGCGAAAATCAGCCCGAGATCAAGACCGTCCAAGCCCCGACCTTCACTCCGATCGATCAGCACCTCTTCGAGGCGCGGACGATCTTCGTCAGCGGGGAAGTCGATTCCGAGATGGCGGTGAAAGTGAACCGCCAGCTCCTCGCGATGGAGCGCGCGAACGCGAACGCGCCGATCGTGCTTTGGATCGACAGCCCGGGCGGCGAGATCCATTCCGGCTTTTCGATCTACGATACCGCGCGTTTCATCCAGCCGCGCATCGTGACCGTCGTCGTCGGGCTCGCGGCAAGCATGGGCTCCGTGATCTCCCTCTGCGCCGAAAAGGAAGACCGCCTCGCCTTCCCGAACTCGAAGCTCCTCATCCACCAGCCGCTCATCTCGGGCGTCAT
The DNA here is from genome assembly GCA_018266355.1 of Bdellovibrionales bacterium. Classification (GTDB taxonomy): domain Bacteria; phylum Bdellovibrionota; class UBA1018; order UBA1018; family UBA1018; genus JACMQW01. Next base: position 69,843 of record JAFEAP010000008.1, on the reverse strand, counting down.
CCGCGGCCAGGCCTCGGACCTCGCGATCCACGCGCAAGACATCATCGAGACGAAGAAGAAACTCCATCGCCTCTATGCCGAACGCACCGGCGCTCCGCTCGAGAAGTTCGTCGAGTTCATGGAGCGCGACAAGTGGCTCCTGCCGAAAGAAGCGCAGGACCTCGGGCTGATCTCGAAGATCATCTCGACCCGCAAGGAACTCGAAGCGCACCTGAAGCGCTGACCGCTCGGCGAAAGACGGGACTTATCCCTCTTTCTTCGGGTTCACCTTGATCTTCACGGTGAGCTCGATGTCGTTCTTGCGAAGGACTTCGGTGACGAGCGCGACCGGATCGATCCGCGACTGGAGCCGCTCGAGAACTTCCTGCGAGAACTTGCCGAGAAATTCGGAGCGAGTCGAGTTCGCCTGCTGAAGGAGGTTCGTCACGAGTTCCTTCGGCAGCTTCAATTCGCCGACGAGCGAGCGGATGCTTTCCTCGGTGAGGAACGCGGCGCCTAAGCCGACGGTGATCGCTTTTTTCAGGATGTCGCCGGCCTTCGCGCCGAGCCCCGAACCGTCGCTATCGCCCGCGCCCTTGTCGCCCGACTTGTCCTGCGGATCGGAACCGTCGACGCTCATGCGGCTCCCTTCGCGCGCTTCTCCATCTCGGCGATGACCATCGGGAGCGAAGTCGCCGTGAGCGTCTTCAGCACCGGGCCCGGGATCCAGATCTTGAATTCGATCTCGATCGCGTAGGTCACTTCGGTCTTCCCGCCGCCGAGGTCCTTCAGCGTCCACGTCCCGTTATCGACCTTGAGCAGATCGGACTCGAGGAGTTTCCAGGTGACCTTGCCCGCGCCTTCGTCCTCGGAATGCTCGAGCGTGTACCAGAGGTCCTTCCCGAGGATGTTCGTGAAGTACTTCGCGCGCGCCTGACCGGGCGCCTTGCGCTCGACTTCGACTTTCTTGCAGCCGGTGACGAACTGCGGATACTCTTCGTAGCGCGTGATCGCTGCGTAGAGCTTTTCTTTCGGGACTTCGAGGGTCTTGGTCAGCGTCGCTTGGGCCATGGCGTTTCCTCAGTTGAACTTGTAATTCGGCTTCGTCTCGAAGCGGTGTTCGGCCTGGATATGGCGGATCGTCCCCGTCTCCGAACGCATGACGATCGAGTGCGTGGTCGCCCCGCCGCGAACGAAACGCACGCCGTCGAGGAACGGGCCTTGGGTGACCCCGGTCGCGCAGAACATGACGTTCCCTTTCGCGAGGTCTTCCATGCGATAGATCTTGTTCAAATCGCTCACGCCCATCTTCGTCGCGCGAGACTTTTCTTCCTCGTTCCGCCACATCAGTCGGCCCTGGAAGTCGCCGCCCATACACCGGAGCGCCGCCGCGGCGATCACGCCTTCCGGAGCGCCGCCCGAGCCCATGAGCACGTCCACGCCGCTGCCCGGCTTCGCCGCCGCGATCGCGGCCGAGACGTCGCCGTCGCCGATGAGCCAAATCCGGCATCCGGCGCGGCGGACTTCGGCGATCAGGTCGGCGTGCCGCGGACGATCGAGGATGATCACGGTGAGCTGGTCGACGGGGACCTTCTTCGCCTTCGCGATCTCGCGGAGGTTTTCCGTCGGCGTCTTCGAAAGGTCGATCGCGCCCTTCGCTTCCGGTCCGACGGCGATCTTCCACATGTAGGTGTCCGGCGCGTGGAGGAAGTTCCCGTGCTCGGCGATCGCGATCACGGAGAGGGCGTTATTCCCTCCTTTCGCGCAGATCGTCGTGCCTTCGAGCGGATCGAGCGCGAGGTCGAGCTTCGTCCCCGTGCCCTTGCCGACCTTTTCGCCGATGTAAAGCATCGGAGCTTCGTCGCGTTCGCCTTCGCCGATGACGACGCGACCGTCGAATTCGATCGTGTTCATCGCCGCGCGCATCGCCTCGACGGCGGCGTGATCGGCGGCTTTTTCGTCGCCGCCGCCGGTCAGGCGGGCCGACGCGAGCGCGGCGGCTTCGGTGACGCGGACGAATTCGAGGGCGTAGTTACGATTCAAGCGGACGCTCCTTCAAGTCGACGAGTGCAGAATTTCTTCAAATCTTCGGAGAGGTTAGAACTCGAAACGAGCCGCTTCGCAAGGTTCAACTTCTGCGGGTCGATCACCCGATCTTCCTCGAAAATCATCGTTTCGAGCCGCGTGATCCCGGTGACGAGACTCTCTTCGAACGAGTTCTTCACGAGCCCCGTCCGGAGTCCCGTGCGTGCGTCCCACTGCACGAGGTTCCCGAGCATCATCACGGTCACGCGGGTGAAACTCCCGTCGGCGTCGCGGCCGAGGAGCAACTCGGTTCCGCTCGGAGCCGCGTAGAAGAGCGACGCGTCTCCCGTCGGCACCGGACGGAGTTCCGGTCCGAGAGTCGCCGGATCGAGAAAGCTCGCGAGCGCGTGCTCGACGGCGGCCGGAAGCGGTTCGAATTCGACGCCGACGAGGTCGCGACCGATGTGGCGCACGCGGCCCTGGATCTGGAACTTCTCGTGCCGGATATTCAGGGTTCCCTGCACTTCGGCGCCGACCGAATAATGAAAGAGGTCTTCCGGGTCGGAGATTCGAACCGCCATCCCCCGCGTGGTCAAATCCGCGACCGCGAAGAACTTCCCGGTCACCGCATGCCGAAACACTTCGTGTGATACGGTGAGTCGTGGAAGAAGGCGTTTCTCCGAGCCGCTCGCGCCGTCTTGAGTCATGGGAAAGAGCGTAGCCGGACTAGAAACGACTGCCAAGCCGGTAAACGATAAACCCGGGACGAAACTCGATGCGGTCCAGCACTCGAAATCCGATCCGTTCGTAGAAGGCTCGCGGCCCGTCCCCGCAGTAGAGGTGAATCCCGTGCACGCCGACCGCGGCGAGATCCGCGCGGAACCGATCGACGAGCAAGCGGCCGACGCCCTTCCCGCGCGCGGCGGCGATGAGATTGATGTGCAGGTGGGCCGGATACTCCGCGACGACCGCTCGCGTGTCGGCGGGCGGAAAATGATCCCGCGGCCCGAGGTCCGCGACCGGTCCGAAGACCTCGGCGCGAAACCGTTTCCGGAACGCGGCGACGTCGCCGTTTCGCGGGAAAACTCCGGCGCTCGCCGCGAGGTAGAGCGGTAAATCGAAGAGCCACTTCTTCTCCGCGAAGAACGTCGTCGAATCGGGGCTTCCGGTCAGGTAGCCGAGCCGTCGTTCCGACGCCCCCGACGTCGACGAGACCTCGTCGGCGACGTAGCTCCACGTCGGGCGCAACCGTTCGTAGGGACCGACCCACTGCTCGCCGAAAAAAAGCCAGCGCGAGCGGTCGACGATCGGATGGCCGGCGTTCCCGGTGAGCGCGCAGACTTCGCGCGCGAAGGCCCAGTCCGCGCGTTCGAGGCTATTGCGGATTCTTAAAGACACACGAATCCGGGAGCGGGTGCGCGACGAGCGACACGCTGAGCGCCTGCATATTCGCGATGCCCGCCGCAGTCAGCAGACTCGCGTCGCTCTTCCGCCCGATGAAGAGGTCGATCCGGTCGTGCAAAATCGCCGAACCGGTGTCTTCCGCCCGCCAAAGCCCGTCGCTCCGGGTGCCGTCAGGAAGTTTCATGCCCACCGTTTCGGCGATCCGGACGACGGCGCCCGAAGGAATCTGGGTGGGATCGGCGGCGATCGTGCGGAAAGGCTCGAGCGCGCAGGCCCCGGTTCCGCGCCCCCACGCGAGTTTCGTGAAGTGATAACGGCTCTCCGTTCCGATCCGGCCGGCCCAGTTCACCACGCGACCGTCGCGAAGTTTCGCGCTGCCCTCCATCGCGAGGTCCTTCATGAACCGCGGCGTGACTTTCGCCAGCACCGTTCCGTCCATCGCGAGCACGCTCGACGTCTTCGCCTCGACCGGGTAATCGGCCTCGAAGATCATGTAATAGTAAGTGTTACGGAACTTCCCGAGCGGGTCGTCCGCGGCGCGCGCCGAGAAACCGAGAGCGAGGCCAAAGAACACGGTCATCCATAACCCGTTCCTAGTCATATCCTTTAAGCGTAGGGGCGACGGCCGATCCCCGCAAGGTGACTTTGTTAGTTCCTTTACTTGACGGGCGCCTCCCCTTAGCTTGGAACGATTCATGGCTGAAGCCGACGAAACCGGGGAAATCACTAACGCCACGCGCCAGAACGATCTCGAGTTCGGGACTCTCCCGAATATCCTGACTTCGCTCCGCGTGATCATGATCCCGGCGATCATCTGGCTGCTCATGCAGAAGACGAACCTGACCGACATCATCGCCGGGTTCACCTTCGCGGCGGCCGGCGTGACCGATTACTTCGACGGATACTTCGCGCGGAAGTATAAGACCGAGAGCGTCTTCGGAAAACTCATGGATCCGCTCGCGGACAAATTCCTCGTCGTCTCTTCCCTCTGCATGCTCCAGGAGCTCGGGCGCATTCCCGCTCTCCTCGTGATCACGCTCATCTGCCGGGAGATGGCGATCACCGGTCTCCGCGCGCTCGCTTCGAGCGAAGGCTTGATCATCGGCGCTTCCCAGTCGGCGAAGTGGAAGACCGCGACCCAAATGGTCGCGATCCCGTGGCTGATGGCGCGCGAAGGGCTCTGGGGAATCCCCCTCTTCCAAATGGGCCAGGTCCTGATCTACGTCTCGCTCGCGATCTCGCTCTGGAGCGCGAAGGACTACGTCGTCGATTTCTTCGTCGCGATCCGCGAAAAGCGGAAGAAAAAGCGCGAAGCGAAGCGCGAGGCGAGGAAACTTCGCCGCGAAAAGCTCAAGACCTCGAAAGCCTAGGAGCGCTCCTTACCGGGGCGCGATCCACGGCACGTCGGCGACGCCCGCCGCGTGGTTCGCCGCGCGCGCGGCGACGAAGAGATAATCGCTCAACCGATTCACGTACTCGAGCACGACCGGTCGCAGGGGTTCCGCGCGATGGAGGATCACGATTTCCCGCTCCGCGCGCCGACAAATCGTGCGCGCGACGTGGAGATAGGACGCGGCCGGCGTCCCGCCGGGCAAGATGAAGTGGGTCAGCGGAGAGAGGAGTTTTTCCATCGCGTCGATCTCGGTCTCGAGCGCGCGCACTTCGGCGAGGTCGACGAGCGCGACCGATGCGGTTTTCCCGCGCGGGGTCGCGAGCTCGGCCCCGAGTTGGAAAAGCTCGCCCTGGATCCGGCGAACGCGGGCGTCTCCGGTGACTAGACCCAGCGCAGCATTCAGCTCGTCGAGCGTCCCGTACGCGCGAATCCGGAGGTGGTCTTTCGGAACCCGGTCCCCGCCGAATAGGCCGGTTTCGCCTTGGTCGCCCTTTTTCGTATAGATCTTCATCGTTCCGAAAACTTAGCCTTCGAGAGAAGGATCTCGCAAGAGGCTTGACCGACTTCGGGAGTCCGGCTATCTAAAGATCCTCGTTCGAGCCGGATGCGGGAATAGCTCAGTTGGCTAGAGCGCCACGTTGCCAACGTGGAGGTCGAGGGTTCGAGCCCCTTTTCCCGCTCCATTTTTCACCCTTTATTCTTTCTCAAAGGGAAGCTTGGGCCGAGCCGGTCAAAAACCGCAAAATGAAAGCGCCGGGGCCCGACGGACCCCAGCGCGATTTCAAACTTGGAATGACGGACGACGACCTTATTGGAAAAGCACGTCGCTCTGGATGTTGAGCTCGATCGTGCAGGTATAGGTCATCGTCGCCTTGGTATAGAAACATTTCGTGAGGGACGGCGAGTTCCCGAAGAACATGTAGTTCACGCCGTTGTCTTTCACCTTGCGGACGCCGGCGTCGTCGCCGAGTTCGACGTAAAGCTTCTGCGCGACCGGACCGGTGCAGGTCAGCGTCGCGAATTTGCCGAAGGCTTTCTCACCGGTGAATTGGTTCACGGTGACCTTCTGGTCGATGTTCAGCACGGAGTTGAGAACGCAGTTTTGGATGTTCGTCGAAGTCGCGGCGAAAGCGGCCGGGCATCCGAGAACGAACGTGGAGACGAGGGCGAGTACGAAGTTTTTCATGGGCGAGCTCCTATCGATTTCATCGAATCGCTTCGATGGTGGGAGTTTTGGGTGGCGCCCTTATAACGCATCGAGTCATTCTTTAGCAAGAGGAAAACCTCCTCGCCTTCCCGGGAAAGCGTTTAAACGCGAGCTCAGATCCAGCCGAGCCCCGGACTTAAATTTTCCCGGCCGAGCCGCCGAATAGAAGGGGTCAAACTATGGACCACGTCCGGGACCTAGACCCATGCGCTTCCTAAACCGCCGACTTCCCCTCCTCCTTCTCCTCGCGCTCGCGAGCGCGAACGTTTCGGCGGAGGATTACCTGCCGGTCGACCTCCGAACCGGAATGAGCCAGCAAAAACTGATGTGCCAGTACGTCGTGCGCAACGTGAAGTCGGCGATGGAGAAACTCGCCGGCTGGTGGAAGTACCACCTCATGGGCCGGAAAACGCCGAACGAGCAGATGACCGCCGCGTTCAATCGTTACCCCGAGCTCTTCGACTCGCTCAAAGTGACCGAAGGCCGGCGTTACGCGGGCCCCGGGAACCAAGTCCTGACCTTCAACACCGAAGAGGACATGGGCAAGGTGATGAAGAAGACGATCGGCTTCTGCTACGGCCACGCGACCGTACGGACTTACCTTCAGCGCCTCACCCTCTGGGACGAATTAGGAAATTTCTCGAAGGTCCCGAACCTGAAGCGCGGATCGAAGTCCTGGCAGGATTTCTATTACCGCCGCATCGTCGACATGCTCCACAACGAGCAGCCCCAGATCATGCCGGGTTTCAAGAACCTCGAAGAATTTACGGCCGACCCGGACATCGCGCAGATCGTCCGCTACGCCGAAACGCAGGTTTGGGCCGAACGCGCGGGCCATCTGAAAAACCTCGCCTATCGCGTGGACACGGCCGATATGAAGACGGCGCACAGCTATAAACTCGTCGCCGACCTCCAGCATCGCCTCGACTCCGGGATGAACCCGATCATCATGTTCGACGAGAATTCGAACAAGCTCGTCGACGACTGGCAGAACAGCCTCCACGTCGTCCAGGTCGTGAACCTCCGGAAGATGGAGAACGACCGGACGGCCATCATCATCCTCGACGACAAAAAACCTTGCGGCGCGAGCGGCACGGATTGCTACGACGTCCTGATCCTTCATCACAAGGGCAAGGACGGCCACGCTTACGCCTATTTCGATTCCTGGCGCTGGAAAGACGTGAACGACCACTCGAAAGGCGCGTGGGACACGGGCATGGGGACCGTGAACCAGATCCGCATCGTCACCGAGAACGATCACCAGTACATGCGCATGGCGATGAACTGGGCGCTTTTCTGCGAAAAGAATCCGGTCGCTTGCGAAGAACTCGGGGACCGCGCCGTTCGGACCGCTCCGATCGCGAAGCTTCCGAAAGCCGAACCGCCGTATCACGATTTCGCGTACGTCCTCGGCGAGGACGGTCAGCCGGCCCCCGTCGATCCGATCACCTTCCAACAAATCGAAAAGACGGGCATGCTCAACCAAGTGATCAAGGAACAGAAAAAGAAGAAGTAAGGACCTCCTGCCGTCCGTTTCGCCCCGATAGTCCGGGCACCGTTCTTGAAGCGTTTCCGGAGGTATGGAAACGAATCTCACAGCGAACGACCCCCTGGAGGCCCAGCGTTACTTCGAAGCGAAAGTTCGGTTTTCGACCGGCCCCGAGGAACTCGAGCACGCCCTCGAGCATGGCCGCCGCGTCGGCCTCGATTTCGCGCTCATCGACGTGCGTTCGCCGCAAGATTTCTCCGAAGGGCACCTGCCGGGCGCGATCAACCTGCCCGAAGGATATTGGTCGACGCTCGCCGGCCTCGCGCACGATCGCCTGAACATCGTCTACGGGCCCACGGGCGCTTCGCGGGTCGCCGCGCGGGCCGCGCTCGAATTCGCTTCCGCGGGTTATCCGGTGATGGAACTCGACGGCGGATTCGCCGCTTGGCAATCCCTCGGGTTCACGATCGACCGCGGAGTCAGCCGCTTCCGGCCCGGCATGAAAACGGGGACGCCGAACGACTCCGGCGAACCGAACGCCGGCCGCCACGCGCACGAATCGCTGTTTTGAATCCTCGCCGGGATCGAGGAGTGTTGCAGAATGAAACAAACCCGTCTTTAAGCGCTTTAATCTCCTGCGCTTTCCCGGAGTTATGCGCGCGCAAGGTGTGGCAATTCACGGGATTGTCATTCCGAAATGCACAGGTAGCCTTATCCTTAAGGAGCCTCTTATGAACAACCAATCGAAACTCTCCCTTCTCTCCCTCGCCGTTCTCGCCTCTTCCCTGGTCGCTTTCTCTTCCCACGCCGGCGAATCCGGCCCGTGTAAACAGATCAAGTCCGCCTGCGAAGCCGGCGGATACGTGAAGGGCAACCACAAGAAAAACGGCAAGGGCCTCTTCGTCGACTGCATGAAGAAGATCATGGCCGGCGAATCCGTCGAAGGCGTGAGCATCCCGGCCGACGAAGTCGCCGCCTGCAAAGCGAAGAAAGAAAAACACGCGGCCGCCAAAGCGGCTAAAGCGGCGTCCTAACGCGCTACTCTCCGATGGGGACCGAAGCGAAAAGGCTTCGGTCCCTTTCCTTTTGCGGCTAGACTGAAAGGCGTATGCCGAACGCCTCGCCCGGTCAGAACCGGACCCTCTTCGCCGACCTCGAATTCCGCGGCCTCGTGAAACAGACGACGTCGCCCGACCTCCCGAAGGAAATGGCCCAAAAGGAGAACGGCGGCCCGGCGATGACCCTCTATTGCGGCTTCGACCCGACGGCGAATTCGCTCCACGTGGGCAGCCTGCTTCCGCTTCTGACCCTCCGCCGGTTCCAGGAAAAGGGCCACAAAGTGATCGCCGTCGTCGGCGGCGCGACCGGGATGATCGGTGATCCGAGCGGGAAGTCCGCCGAGCGCTCGTTCCTCTCCGAGGCCGATCTCGCGAAGAACCTCGCCGGGATCAAGGGCGTGATCGCGCGGTTCCTGAAGCTCGACGGCCCGAATCCGGCGCTCGTCTTGAATAATTACGATTGGTTCGGCATGTCCTACCTCGCGTTCCTGCGCGACGTCGGGAAACACTTCACCGTGAACCACATGATGGCGAAGGAATCCGTCCGCGCGCGGCTCGAAGACCGCGAGCACGGGATCTCCTACACCGAATTCTCGTACATGCTGCTGCAGGCGTACGACTACTATTGGTTGAACCAGAAGCACGGGTGCAACCTCCAGATCGGCGGGTCCGACCAGTGGGGGAACATCACCGCCGGCATCGAGCTCATCCGCCGGATCCGCGCGCATCACGAGAAGCGCGACGCCGAGGAGATGAAGGACGCGACGTTCGGCCTGACGATGCCGCTCGTGATGAAGGCCGACGGCACGAAGTTCGGGAAGTCGGAGAGCGGCACGATTTGGCTCTCGGAAGACCGCACTTCCCCGTACCAGCTCTACCAATACTTCATCCAGGCGGCGGACGCCGACGTCGGGATGCTCCTGCGCTACTTCACGTTCCTCCCCCACGACGAGATCCTCCGGCTCGAGGCCGCGATGAAATCCGCGCCGGAGAAGCGCGAAGCCCAAACGCGTCTCGCCCAGGAACTCGTGAAGCTCGTCCACGGCGAGGCGGCGCTCGAAAAGGCGACCGGAGCGACCCAGGCCCTCTTCGGCACGGAGATCCGGAACCTCGCGAAACCCGCGCTCCTCGAAGCGTTCGCCGGCGCGGCCTCGACGAAAAAGCCGCGATCCGCGATCGCGGCGCCTCTTACGGTAGTCGACCTCCTCGTCGAAGCCGGGCTCTGTAACGGCAAGGGCGCCGCACGGAAAGACATCCAGGGCGGCGGGATTTATCTGAATAACGAAAGGGTCTCCGACCCGGCGGCGACCGTGACCGCGAAGGACCTCCTCGCCGACTTCGCGCTCATCCTGCGCAAAGGGAAGAAGTCCTATCACCTCTTCCGCTTCGACGGCTGAGTCCAGTTCGAACCCTGCGGGCTCGAACCTCCTTACCAGGGCTAAGCCCCTGTAATCCGACGCTTTAAGTCAAGTTTGACGACCGCCGGGCTTTGAGTTATAACGCGTCGCATGAAGTCTTTGAAATATTTCCATTTCTCGATCCTAACCGGGTTCCTACTCGCCGTGGCCGCGACCTCCGCGTATGCGTCGCCGAAACTTCCGGCGAAGGATCCGAACCCGAACCAACCCGAAGCGAGCGTCTCCGAAGTGGAAAGCCGCCGCGAAGACCTTACGGGCATGCGGCTGAACGGCGTCGCGGTTCCCTACGAACCGCTTTCTTACTTCTCCGTCACGGGCTTCTCGCAGGACGCCGCGCGCGCGGCCGGAGACACCGGAGCCTCCGACGGCGGCGGCTCGCTCGACTTTTGTCACTCGGATAAGTGGAGCTCGGCCTGCCTTACCGGCCTCATCATCTACCGCTGCGGCCAATACACCTTCCCGTTCACCCCCTATGGCTGCGCGCTCGCCGCGGCGTCGTTCGTCGGCGCGCTCGACATGAAGCGGATCGACGTGAACGTCGACGGCACGGTCTTCAGCCTCCCGGTGATCTTCACGAGCCGCCTCGAAAAGATGATCCAGGACCGGCTCGTGCAGTCGGATCTCCAAGATCTCCGCGGCCTGCTCGACTACGCCGCGAAATCGAAGAGCCGTTTCGACCTCTGGGAGTGGTTCCGCGCGATGACGAACGGCGAACTCTCGAAGACCTACGAACGCCTCGGCGTCCTCCTCCAGGACACGAGCGGAGTCGAGATCCAAGTCGAGTACCTGAAGCAGATCGCGAAGGCGCGGAAGTTCAGCGCGGCGACGATGAAGGCGATCGATAACCTCGATCAGATCTGCTACCAGCTGAACAACGAAATCCTCGACAAGAACGATTACCGCTCCTGGCTCCGTCTCTATCCGATGACGAAGAACCTCGACGCCGAACTGACCCCGCTGATCTACCACTTCTACCCGATGTCGTTCCTCGCCGACCGCCTCTACAGCCTCGGCTACGGCAGCCGGTTGAGCACGTTCATCCCGTTCCTCTTCAATACCGAGTATCTGAACCAGACGCTCCAACCCGAGCAATGGCCGTTCCACCACCCGAAGCCCTTCAAGATCGATTCGGACTTCGTGAAGTGGAAGATGCGCGACATGTACGGCGGATACGTCGGAGCCGTCTGGGGCGTCCAGAACATGAAAGGCGTGAAAGGCCTTTCCGATTTCCAAACGACCTACGCGAAAGAGCCGTACGAAACGATGCGGCACCTTTTCTGGTCGATGCCGAATCCCTAGGCTAGACGACTTTCCAGAGCGGGACGAGCGCGAGGTTCTTCAGCTCCCGGCCGAGGAAAAGCTGGGTGAAAAGCGCGATGACCACGCCCGGCTTTTCGAGCTGCGGGGAATGCCCCGACCCGCGGATGAGGATCCCTTGTTTCTTCAGATCGGCCGGCAACCGTTCGAGCCATTGTTCGATCCACTTCACGGGCGTCAGCGTATCGCGGTCGCCCCAAAGAATCGTCGTCTCCGCTCGGATTTTCCCCACGCGATCGTTCAGCAGGTGCCGGTCGTCGAACGACGCGACGAACGCGCGCACCTCCGGAGTCTTCAGAAACGAGAAGAACTCGGTTTGGAAGAAAGGCAGCCAGACGGGCGCCTTCGCGAAGACGTGCGGGAGGAGATGGTCCGGTCCCGATTCGATCGCCGTCGCGAAAAGACCGCGGTAATTCGCGCGGTCCTCCTCGGTCGTCACGAGCCCCCCCGGATCGACGAGGTAGAGTTTCCGCACCGTCTCCGGACGTTCGATCGCGAAATCCGCCGCGAGCCAAGCGCCGAGCGAGTGGCCGACGAGGACTTCGGGCTTCAGCGATCCGACGATCTCGCGGAAAACGCGCATGAGTTCGTCCATCGAATCGAACGCCGGTTCGTCGTGGAGGAACCCGCAGTACCCCGGATAGTCGATCAGGATCACCTCGTCGACTTCGCGCTTCAGCACCGGCTTCAATCCCGCGAGGACGCTCCACCACGAAAGCGGCGTGTCCCCGAAACCCGGCACCATCACGAGTCGGCGCGGAATCGCGCCCGGCCCCATCTTCCGGAGCGGCCAACGAAGGAGACCGAGCCGGCTCTCGCCGAGGTGCCGAACTTCGAACTTCCATCCGAGGTTCTCGAAGAGTTTCAGCGCGGCTTGGTGGGAATACCGAATCATCGGTTTCGGACCGAGGAGCTTCCGGAGCGCCTCGGGCATCTCGGGTAGACGGAAACCCGCGACGCTCGGGCCGGCCTCGGCCTTCGATCGATGGGTGCGTTTCGCCCGATCCTGTTTCGCTCCCGAGGCGACGGTCCCGATTTCTTTCTTCATCGGTTCATCCTATCATCGACGCGAAAGGTCCTTAAAGCGCTCCATGCGGAAAATATCCGAGCTTCTCGCTTCCATTCCCCTTTTTGTTTTCGGCGTCATCCCCTCGTTGGCTTTTTTCGTCTGGATCGAACGAAATATGGCGCTCCCATGGGTCGGCACTTGGATCGGATGGCCGTGGATCTATATCGACGGCAACGGGCCGGCGGCCAGCATCGGATTCGATCTCGTTCTGGTCGCTTTCTTCGGAGTCGTTCACTCCGCCCTCGCCGGTCGGGCCGGACGGCGCACTTACGTCGTCGTCGCGGGACTCGTGAGCTTCTTCTTCATGGCGCTCTGGCAACCGACGGGAGTCATCCTCTATCAGCTCCTGCCCTCCGCCCTCGGCGCCTCGCTCCTTTCCTTTTTCGTTTACTGGGGCCTGCTCCTCGCCGGCGCCCGGACGCTCGCGCAAGTCGAATCGCCCGCCCGTTTCCTCGGCCTCGACCGTTCGACCAGTTCGGAAAAACGAACGCTTTGGACCGGCGGACTTTATGGAAAGGTTCGCCACCCCCTCTACCTTTTCACCTTCGCCGCTTGGATCCTCGCCCCGATGATGAGTCTCGACCGCCTCGTCTTCATCGTCGGGATGGGGATTTACGTCGCGATCGGCGTGCGCCGCGAGGAAAGGCGGATGCGCACGGAGTTCGGACCCGCCTACGATGCCTATCTCGCCCGAACTGCGAGATTCGTTCCGTTAAAGACGAAAAAAGCGATCGCGGAGGTCTAAAGCTTCCCGGCTTTCTCGAGCGCGCAGGTCATCAAGTTCAGGATATTCTTCGCGCATCCCCCGCAGGCCGTTCCCGCGCCGGTGAGCGACTGGATCTCGGAGAGCGTCGTCGCTCCTTGAGCGACTTCGTTCCGGATTTGGCCGGCGGTGACTTTCCGGCAGAAACAAACCGTCTGACAGTCGGGAATCTTCTCGGGATCGAGGACGGCGTTTCCGCCCTTCGCCTCGCCCGTCGACGCGGGAAAGGCTTCCGAGCGGATGCGGCTCTCGGGGATCCCGAGATCGATGAGCGCCTCCGTCACGTCGTCCGTCATCTGGGGCGTGGCGACGATGTAGTAAATCGCGTCGTTCGGGAAAGTCGGGACGGCCGACTCGAGGAATCTCTTATCGATGCGACCGCGCGTACCGAGCCATTCGTCGCCCGCCTGGCTGAGCACGTGGTTCACGAGGACGTTCCGCAAGCCCTCGGCAACATGCCCAATCTCCTTATCGAAGGCGATGGCGTCGCGGTTCCCGTAGAGGAGGAACATCTGCATCTCGAGGTTCTTCTCCTTCGCGAACTGGAGGTAACTCCGGAACGGGGTGATCCCGATCCCGCCGGCGATCATCACCGCCGGCTTATCCGTGCGGAATTTCAGGCTCGTGCGCAGGAGTTCGAGCTCGACCTTCGTCCCGGGCCCCGCCGCCTTAAACGCGTTCTTGAACGCGCTTCCGGTGTCGCGGACGGCGAACTCGAAATGATCGGCGTTCGGGGAATTCGCGAGGGAAAGGGTGCGCGTCTCCTTCCCGGTCGGCGTTTCGAGGGTCACTTTCACCGCTTCGCCGGGAACGAGTTTCGTTCCCGGAGGCTTGTCGATCGCGATCACGTACGTGCTCGCGTTTTCCTGCTTCACGGAAAGGACCTTCGTCTCGACCCGACCCGGCGCCTTCCCGAGATCTTCGCGGATGAACTGGGCGACCTTAGAGGTCACGTCGCCTTTCACCGCCTCCGGAAGGAACTTCGTCTCGATACCTTTCAGGAGCTTTTCCGCGAGGCCGCGTTCTTCCATGAAGGACCCGATCGGGAAGACCATCGGCTGGATCCCGAAGACGACGGTCTTGCTCTGGGGAAGTCCGCGAAGCGACTGCCGCTCGGTCCGGACGAAAACCGAACTCCGATAGTTTTTCCGCGTGATGTTCGCGACGTCCGGATAATTCACCGTCATGTAATTCGGCAGCGGGTAGCGCGGATCGGTGCGCAGGAACCAGTTGTTCCGACACACGGCCTGCATCGGCGCGCCGATCGAACGATCGAGGACGTCGTTGATCATCTTCGAGAATCCGGCGACGAACTCCTTCGATCCGGTCAGCTCGGCGTGGATCTCCTTGATCGTCGACCCGAGGAAAGTGTCGATGCTCCACTGGGTCGGGAAAGCGAGGTTCCCGCCGATCAGCCGGTACTCGTCGCCGAACTTCTTCATGAAGATCACGTCTTCGGGCACGAATTCGCCGAGGCGGACGAGCGCGGTGTTCGCGTCCATCCGCGAGAACTCGGAAAGCGCGAGGCGATCGCCGGTGAGGAGGTTCACGAGCGTGTCGCCCTCGCGGCGGAATATCTCGGAATACTTCTTCGGGAACTCGTCGAGGATCACCGCGAATTGCTCGCGAGCGGCGGCCAGTACGGCGCCTTTCTGACCTTTCATCACGCCGACGACCTTTTCCGGGTAGCGCGAGACGAGCTTCTTCCTTAGCTCGAAAATCTTTTTCGCTTCGGCGTTGAAGTGGAACTGATCGCTCCCCTTCGCGATGCGCATGTTCTTCTGCGGGCCGGCCGCCTCGCCGTAGACGATTTCCTCGCGAAGGAATTCCACGTCGGAGGAAAGGATCGGTTCGTAGAGGCTCTTTTCCCCGTTCCGCTTCGTGACCGTCGCTTGGACGTGGTTCAAGTCGAATCCGACGGTCGCCTTCGGGGGCGGGACCTCCGATTCCGGCCGGACGTGATTGATGCAGAACTCGCTCGCGCCCGTCAGGGACAGGAAAGCGCACGCCAGAAACGCGAATAGACCGAACCTTTTGCGGAACCTCACCGCTTCTTAGTTTACGGAGCTTCGCCCCGGCTGACCAGCGACGGGATTTTGGCGAGACGATTCGTCCGAACTCGCGCGTCAGGGACGACTGAATCGTACGATTACGTTCCGATACGCGCCCGGTCCACCCTCGAAGTCGACGACATCGACCTTCGTATACCCGTATCTTCCCGTCTGTAGGCCCGTCCAAGTCTTGCTGGCCGCCTGGATCAAGTCTTCGCCCTCGGCCGTGAACCGATTCAACATTTCGAGATTCGTTCCGTCGAGCCACATCCCTTGGATCGACCGAATCTCCGTTCCTTGCATTTGGAAATGGGTCATCATGCGATCGAACATTTTGCTCGCGAATATTCGATCCGACACGAGCTTTCCGTCTCTCGAAAACACGTCGAGCGTTAGAAGGTGGTCTTCGTCGACCCAGGCGTTGAAATAGTACTTGGGGTCGAAAGCCCCGGAGCTCCTGTTCACGTCAGGATCGAAAAACTTGAAGGTACTTCGGTCCAGCGCGGAGATCGAAGCCGGAAGCTCGACGACCGGCTCCGACCTGAGTACGCGTTCGCAGAGATTCACTTCACCCGAAAGAGCCGGGGCGGCGAACGCGGCGATCGCGAGTATCAGGGCGCGGCTCACGCCGCGATGCGAACCGTACACCTCTTAAAAATAGCAAATTTTCCGGGAGTTCCCTTGATTTTCGGTCGACCGGGACGAAACGGCAAGGCCGTGCATCTATTGACGGTCTCCGACCTCGGGGAGGCGGATCCCTCGATTTCGAAATGGTGGCTCCGCCCGGAATCGAACCGGGACGGGCCGTGAGGCCCGAGGGATTTTAAGTCCCTTGTGTCTACCAGTTCCACCACGGAGCCGGAGGTCGGTGACCCCTCGACGGTAACGAATCCACCCTCCAAAAGCCATGGGTCTTGCTCCGCGTCAGGAACATGATAGAAGGACAGCCATGCCGAAACTTCCGCCGACGCCGATTCGCATCGAGAAGAACTTCTCCGCCGTCGCTCGCGAACTCCGCGCCGTTTTCGAGCGGAAATTCGCGGATCCGAGGAAGACCGCGGGCGAACGCTTCGTCTGGGATTACTGGCACATCGAAAACCAGTACTCGGTGCTTCGCACCCCGGCGCGCCACTATTTCCCGAAGCCGCTCTTCGAACGGCTCGAGCGCGAACTCGTTTCCTACGGCCAAACCCGGCTCGGGTGCAACGGCATCTCCGATCCGTGGATCAGCCTCTACGTCGACGGTAGTTACCAGAACTTCCACGCCGATTCCCCCCACGGTCCGTGGGCCTACGTCTTCTCGCTCACGAAATGGAAATCGCGCGCTTTCCGCGGCGGTGAGACGCTGGTCGCTCGCGACTCTTTGCTCGACTTCTGGCCCGCGTTCACGCGCGATCGCCGGAACGAACGCGGCATCGAATTCGACGACCTCTTCGCGTCGATCCCCCCCGAGTGGAACCGGCTCACGCTCTTCGATCCGCGCCTCCCGCACGGCGTGAAGGAAGTCCGCGGCACGCGCGACCCGCTCGGCGGAAGACTCGTCATCCACGGATGGTTCGTCGAACCGCGGCCGTTCGTGAACGGCGCCCTCGCCGCGAACGCCTCGCTCCACCGAAAAACGGGCGAGCGGCTCGACGAAGTCCTCGCTCCCCTCGCCCGCGAACTCGGCCGCTACCCTTCTCTCCAGGGCACGCTTTCGATTCGCGCGCACGTCGCCCCCTCCGGCCGGGTCGGCCGCCAGGATCTCCTCGTGCACACCCTCGTGAACTCGGCCGAACCGCGCGACACGAAACTTCCGCTCGAGGCGATCCGTCACGTCGCCGAATCGCTCGACTCCGCCGAATTCCCGCGGGCGCGCGGGAAGAGCACGCTCACGATCCCGTTCCTTTTCCGGAACTAGGCTCAGAAGAAATACGAGATCGCGAGCGCGTTGATCACGATCGTCGTCTTACCCGCGAGCTGGAGCCCGACGGTCGGCCGATAGCCGACGTTCCCGAAGAGCGGAATCCGGCGCCCGACGAGGAAAGCGAGTCCGAGGCCGCCCGGATCGTTCTCGGGATCGGAAACCTCGCCGCTGCCTTTTCGATATGCTCCGCCGAAGAAAATGAAAGTCGCCTGCTCGTACGGGCCGCCGAGATTGAACGTCGGTCCGAAGGAAAACGTGAGCGTGTTCACGGAGTCGTCGCCGTATCCGATCTTCTGGTAACTCAGCGAAGCGCCGGCTTGGAGCCACTCGTAAAAACCCCAATTCAACCCCGGAGCGAGCGAGATCCGGCTCGCGCCGCCGAGGAGCTCGAGTCCACCCGAGTTCAGGAAGAATTCCTTCCGACCGGCGGCGTGCGCGCTCGGGAGGCCGGCCGCGAGAGCGGCGAAGAGGAGCGCGATGGCGAGGAGGAGTTTTCTCCCGCCGCGCTTCATCCGTTCGGGTCCTTGATCTGTTCGTGTTGGAGTTCCTCGCCTTCGCGGATCCCGCGCTTGATGATCTTGCCGGGAATCCCGACCACCGTCGAATTCGGCGGAACCGATTCGACGACGACGGAATTCGAGCCGATCCGGGTGCCCGCGCCGATGTCGATCGCGCCGAGCACCTTCGCGCCCGCGCCGATGACGACGCGTTCGCCGATCGTCGGATGGCGCTTCTCGCGGCGGAGGCTCGTCCCGCCGAGGGTAACGCCTTGGTAGATGATCACGCCGTTCCCGACGATGGCCGTCTCGCCGATCACGACGCCCATCCCGTGATCGATGATCACGTCGCCCATGCGCGCGCCCGGGTGGATGTCGATACCGGTGAGGAAGCGCGAGGTCTCCGAGATCGCGCGCGGAACGAGCGGGATCTTCAGTTTATAGAAGAAGTGCGCGATGCGGTGAAAGATGATCGCCTTGATCCCGGGATAAAAGAGGAAGATCTCGAGCACGCTCTGGGCGGCGGGATCGTAGCGGCGGTAGTCTTTCAGGAGCTTGATCACGTCCCGATTTTCCCCCGGATCCCGGGAAAGATCTACTAAATCGACACGAACGGGGCCAAAGCCGCACGCACCGCCGCGAACGTCGCGCCCGTGAGCAGCACGTCCTTTTGCTTCGCCGTCTCGCCGCGTACGAGCCGCGCGTCCCGCACGCCGGCCGACTTCAGGGATTTACGCACGAACCGGACGACTTCGGCGTTCGCCTCTCCGTCGACCGGCGGAGCCGCGACCCTCAGCTTCATCCGAGCGCCGTCGCCTTCTCCGTGCAGACCGACCCATTCGCTGCGGGATGCTTTCGGCTGGACGAGCAGCCGTACGAGCACCCCTTCCGCGTGCGCTTCGATCCAGCTCATCCGGTCCGCCGTCTCATCCGCGCGGCCGATACCAGACGTCGAGGATCTCGAACTCTTCTTCGCCCTTCGGCGTCCGGACGTTCACCGCATCGCCCGCGCGCGCCTGGAGAAGCGCCTTCGCCATCGGCGAGATCCAACTGATCGCGCCCGACTTCGGATCCGTCTCGTCGATCCCGACGATCCGGTAGGTCCGTTCGCTCCCTTCCTCGTCGCGAATCTTCACCCAAGCGCCGAACCGAACCTGATCGGTGTCATTTTTCTCACACTCGACGATCTCGGCCGCGTCGAGCCGTCGCTGCAGGAAGCGGATCCGACGGTCGGTTTCGCGGAGCTTCTTTTTCCCGTAGAGGTAGTCGCCGTTCTCGGAACGATCGCCGTTCGAAGCCGCCCAGGAAACCACCCGCACGATTTCCGGACGATCCGTATAAAGGAGCGTGCGCAGCTCCGTCCTTAGACGCTCCGCTCCTTCGAGCGTCATGTAATTCTTCGTGCCCGCCGGAATCCCCGCGTCTTCGTCGGTTTCCGACTCGAGGTCCTCGGAGGGACCGTCTTCTTTGGTAAATGCTTTGCTCATGATTTTCTCGATATTTTGCTCTACCCTTTTCTAGATGTCCAACCGCTCGGCCCCGTTAGGCTGAAGGACCCCGTCGGGGCCTTAAAGGAAATTGCATGAAAAAGAATCTTTCCCGGTGTTTGATCGCGCTTACTCTCCTCGGTTTCTCCGCGACCGCTTGGTCCGACGAAACCGCCCCGGACGCGGCGGCTCCGCCGGCCACGACCGAAATGCCGAACGAAGGCGTACCTCCGGCTCCGGCCGCGGACCCGGGCATGGGCGCCGGCCAAATGGGCGCGGGCTCTCCGGAAGAAGCGCCGGCGGCTCCCGCCGAAAGACCGGCTCACAAGAAAAAGGCGAAGAAAGCGGCCAAGAAAAAGGCGAAGAAATCCGCGAAAAAGCACGGCGCTTCGAAGAAATCGAAAAAGAAAAAGAAGAAGCACCACAACAACTACTAAGCGATCGCGATGCCTTACGCGCATCTCGCGGAATGGGAGTGGGGTTGGAAAACCCCACTCCTTTTGCGTTTAAGCGGCCCGGACGGCGAGGCGCCGCCCGCGGTACGGGACTTCCTCTCGACGCCGCTCGACCGTCTCGCGCTCGCGGACGCCGAGACGACGCTCGCCGCGCGAATCGCGGAACTGAATACCTACCGCATCGGCGTCTACTTCGAACGCGTCCAGGAAGCGCTCTTCCGCGCGCATCCCGATACGACGTCGCTGCGCACGAGTCTCATCGTCCCCGGACGCACGGAGATCGATCTCCTGCACCGGATTCGCGCGCTACCCGGCACGGCGATCCACTGGGAGGTCGCGGTGAAGTATTACCTCGGCCTCGACGAGGGCGGCGCGACCGATCCCGATCGCTACGTCGGCCCTTCGTTGAAGGATACCCTCGGCGTGAAGATGCGCACGATCTTCGGTCGCCAACTCCCGATCCTCGGCGACGAGTCGGTCCGCGCGAACTTCGGCGGGCCGTTCGGGATCGCACCCGAGGAAACGGTACTGCGGTTCCCTAAAGTCCACGGCGCGCTCTACGCGCCTTTCCGCAGGCGGAACGAAGTCCGCCGCCCCGAGGCGGTCGCGCCCGATTCCGCGCGCGGCGCTTGGTGCACCTACGGGGAGCTGCCCGAGTTCCTCGCTTCGGTCGCCGGCGAAAGAGGAAAGGACGCCCACGTGCGGTGGATGCGCGATCGATACGACTGGCTCCGCGAAACCGTTCGCCTCGAACGACCGGAGGAAGAAACCCCCTTAAAGGATTACTTGAAGTCTTCGCTCGCTGCCCGCTGGGAAAGCCACTTCACGGGCTCGGGCGGGAGTCTGGCCGACCCGCTCCACGCGACGATCCACGGCGACCGCCGCGAACTCCGATTCTTCGTCGTCGGCGACGGATGGCGGGAAGCCGCCGTGCGAAAGTTGGAAACTTTGCGCGCGGAGAGTAGAATCAAGGCATGAAGCGACGCTTTCCAAGGATTGGAATTTCGTTGGTTTTCTTTCTCGCGACGGCTGGCGCCGCCCGCGCCGAGCGCCCCCTCCCGCTCCACCTCTTCGCTGGATCCGACCTCGGGTGGTCGACGGTGAGTCCTTACGCCTACCCCGAAGGCGATCGCAGCGGCATGGACTTCGACTTGAAACTCCTCGGCTCGGCCTACATCCAGAAGCACTGGATCGTCGACCTCGGCGGCGGATGGCAGTACACGAAGCGCTCGGGCGAGAACCTCACCGGCGGATTTTCGAAAGTCATCACCAAAGGCACCGTCATCGAAGGCGCCGTCCGTTACGGAAACTTCACCGGCTGGCAGTTCGGTCCGGTGCTGAACGCGATCCTCGTCGGCGACGTCGGCCTCGGGAACGGGAACCTCGTCGAGAGCCAAGCCCAGAACGCGACCCTCGCCGGGATCCAGGCTTTTTACGAATGGCCCGAACGCGATTTCCGCGTCCGCGTCGGCGGCCGCTGGATGACCGATTTGAACGTGGATAACCGCACGGTGAACGTCTACCAAGCCGGCGTCGAGATCGGCATCCCGCTCTGGCGAGATCCCGTCGCCGGGCCTCGGCTCGTCCGCCGTCCCGGCATTCAAATCGTCCAAAAAGACCGCTCGCTGAAACGCGTGCGCCTCGTCCTCGACGCGCGCCGGATCGAGTTCGATTACGATCAAGCGACGCTCCGCCCAGAAGCCGCCGCGCGCCTCGCTCGCCTCGGCCAGTTCCTCGCGAAATCGAAGGAGAACTGGGAACACCTCCGCATCAGCGGGCACACCGACGAGCGCGGATCGGTCGAATACAACCAAACCCTCTCGGAAAATCGCGCGGCGGCGGTGAAGGCCGCGCTCGTCGCGCAGGGCGTGCCGCGGGAAAAGATGGAAACTCGCGGCTATAGCGAACTCCAACCGATCGACCCCGGCCATAACGAAGCCGCCTGGCAGAGGAACCGCCGGGTCGAGTTCGAATTCACCGGAGTCCAAGACCTCGACCTCATCGTCGACGGCGTGAACCAAGCCACGACGGACGACGCCGGGGACGAAGCCAACCCCTAGTTTTTTCCCCGGGGGTCCGCGGCGACACTCCTGCTTCCCTTCGGTAAGCGCGCAATCCATGCGTGTCCTCCGCGACGCATTTTTTTCGCGCGAAAGATGACCGAAAATATTTAGGTATTCGTGAAAGTTTTCGGACTTTCCACGAATCGCGATCTAAGCAGTACGTTTGCAGAATCATGATCGATTTCCCCTCGCTCGACCGCATCCGATCGACCTTCGCCGCGCGCACGCTTCTCGCCGTGTCGCTCGTCTTCGTTTCGTCTTGCGGCACCCAAATCAACTCGCTCCGAAACGCGGCGCGGATCACCGCGGGCGCCGAAGGCGTTCCTCCGGGCCTGGTCTCGTTCGTGATCAACGAAGGCTCGCCGACGAAGAGCTTCCCGCTGAACTTCTCTTACGGCCTCGAAGTCGGAACCCACACGCAGTACTGCCTCCTCGAAAACGGAACGAACCCGAACACCTGCATCTGGCGCACGGGCGCGCTCCCGGCGACCTACTTCGACTCGTCCGCCGACGGTCCGCTCACGATGACGCTTTTTCTGAAGAACGCGAACGGGATCTCGGACCCGGTGACGTCGAATACCGTCACGATCGACCGCACTCCGCCGGCGCTTTCTTCGGCGACGGTGACGAACTCCGACCCGACGAACGATCCGGTTTTCTCGATCGCGTGGGGCGCCGTCACCGGCGGCAGTTACGACGACTACTGCATCCTCGAGAACAACACGTCGGTCGCGGCTTGTTCCTGGCAATCGGGTACCCTGCCGCCGTCTTACAC
This sequence comes from Bdellovibrionales bacterium, assembly GCA_018266355.1. Classification (GTDB taxonomy): domain Bacteria; phylum Bdellovibrionota; class UBA1018; order UBA1018; family UBA1018; genus JACMQW01. The sequence continues at coordinate 47,487 of JAFEAP010000008.1, read as the reverse complement.
GGTGACTTCGACGAACGGTCCGAAGACGCTCTACGTTTGGCTCCGCGACGCCGCCGGAAACGTCTCGTTCCCGGTGAACACGACCGCCGTGACGCTGAACCTCACCGTCCCGACGGTCGCTTTCACTTCGCCGGCCGCCGGATCCTTCGTGACCGCCGCGAATGCGGCGAGCTTCGCCGTTTCGGGAACGTGTTCCGAGAACGGCCGGAACGTCGTGATCTCGGGAGCCGCGTCGGCCACCGTCGTCTGCGCCGGCGGCGCATGGTCGACGACCCTGAACCTCACCGCCGCCGCCGACGGATCCGTCACGCTCTACGCGGATCACTCGAACTCGGCGGGAACCTCCGCCGTCCAAGCGTCGCGCTCCTTCGTGAAGGACGTCGTCGTTCCGACGGTCGCCATCACTTCGCCGGCTGCCGGTTCCGCCGTGAATAACGCGAACAAGGCCGCCTTCGCGATCTCCGGCACTTGCTCCGAAAACGGCCGGAACGTCGTCCTCTCCGGCGCGGGTTCCGGTACGGTGACCTGTTCCGGCGGAACCTGGAGCACGACCCTCGATCTCTCCGCCGCCGCCGACGGCGTCGTCACCGTTTACGCCGACCACTCCGACGCCGCGGGAAACCCCGCCGTCCAAGCTTCGCGTTCCTTCGTGAAGGACGTCGTCGTTCCGACGGTCGCCATCACTTCGCCGGCCGCCGGTTCCGCCGTGAATAACGCGAACAAGGCCGCCTTCGCGATCTCCGGCACTTGCTCCGAAAACGGCCGGAACGTCGTCCTCTCCGGCGCGGGTTCCGGTACGGTGACTTGCTCCGGCGGAACCTGGAGCACGACCCTCGATCTCTCCGCCGCCGCCGACGGCGTCGTCACCGTTTACGCCGACCACTCCGACGCCGCGGGAAACCCCGCCGTCCAAGCTTCGCGTACGTTTAACAAAGACGTCGTTCCTCCGACGGTCGCGATTACCGCGCCGGCCGCCGGATCCCTCATCGGTTCCGCGAACGTCGCGAGCTTCGCCGTATCGGGGACCTGCTCCGAGAACGGCGCGAACGTCGTGCTGACCGGCGACGCTTCCGCGACGGTGACGTGCCTCGCCGGCACTTGGAACGCGACCCTCGACTTCTCGTCCGCCGCCGACGGCTCCGTCACGATCCTCGCGAACCACGCGGACGCCGCCGGGAACAACGCCGTCCAAGATTCGCGTACCTTCACGAAAGACACGGGCGCGCCGACGGTCGCCATCACGTCGCCGACGGCGGGGACCTGGGTGGATTACGACTCGCAGACCTCCTTCACCGTTTCGGGCACCTGCTCCGAAAACGGACGTAACGTCGTCCTCTCCGGCGCGGGCGCGGCGACCGTCGCCTGCTCGGCCGGCACTTGGTCGGCGACCCTCGACGTATCGGCGGCCTCCGACGGCGCGATCACGATTTACGCCGATCACTCGGATGCCGCAGGAAACAACGCCGTCCAAGCCTCGCGGGCCTTCAACAAGGATACCGTCCTTCCGACGATGAGCTTACTCACTCCGACCGCGTCCGGAATCCTCCTCTCCGGCGGTTCGACCTACAACATCACTTGGAGCGCGAGCGATGCGGGAAGCGGCGTGGACCACGTCGCGATCTATTATTCCACCGACGGGGGCGCGAACTACTCGAACCTTATCGTCGTCGGTGCTCCAAATACGGGAAGTTACTCGTGGACGGTTCCTTCGATCGACACCACGAGCGCCCGTGTGCGCCTGAACGTCTACGACCTCGCTGGCAACAAGCAGGTCCAAATGTCGGCGAACGACTTCACGATCGATTCGAGCGTGCCGACCGTCGCGATCACCGCACCGCCCGCCGGCAGCACCGTGAACAACGCGAACAAGACCGCCTTCGCCGTCTCCGGCACCTGCTCGGAGAACGGCCGGAACGTCGTCCTCTCGGGCGCGGGTTCGGCGACCGTCGCCTGCTCGGGTGGAACCTGGTCGGCGAACCTGAACGTTTCCGCCGCCGGTGACGGAACGATCACCGTCTACGCCGACCACTCGGATGCGTCGGGGAACAACGCGGTCCAAGACTCTCGCACCTTCACGAAGGACACCGTGAATCCGACCGTCGCGATCACCTCGCCGCTCGCGGGCGCCTCGATCTATACGGTGAACATGACGACCTTCGCGGTCTCCGGTAACTGCTCCGAAAACGGACGCTCGGTCGTCCTTTCCGGGGCCGCGAGCGGATCCGCGACGTGCTCCGGCGGCACTTGGTCGACGACGCTCGACTTCTCGGGCGCGTCCGACGGAACGGTCACGCTTTACGCCGACCTCGCGGACGCCGCGGGCAACAACGCGGTCCAAGACTCGCGCACCTTCACGAAGGACACCGGTATCCCGACGCTCACCATCGCGACTCCGCCCGCCGGCAGCTACGTGAACGCCACGAACGTCGCCTCCTTCACCGTGACCGGAACGTGTTCCGAAAACGGTCAGAACGTCGTCATCTCGGGCGATGCCGCGGCGACCGTCGCATGCGCCGCGGGCGCTTGGACGGCGAACCTCGACTTCACGAGCGCGGCCGCGGGCACCGTTTCGATCACCGTGAACCACTCGGACACCGCCGGCAACGCCGCGAATCCGCAGACGAGGAACTTCACGAAAGACGTCACTCCGCCGACCGTCGCGATCACCGCTCCGGCGGCGAACTCCTACTTCAATTCGAACGTCGCTCTCATCTCGGGCACCTGCTCCGAAACCGGCCAAAACGTGGTCATTTCCGACGGCCACCTCTCGGCGTCCGGCGCCTGCACGGCCGGCCACACGTTCTCATTGAACCTGAACATCGGAAGCAGCTCCGAAGGAGCGTTCACGGTCACCGCGGACCACTCCGACGCGGCCGGAAACGCCGCTCCCCAGGATTCGCGCGCGTTCATCAAGGATACGGTCGCCCCCGCGGTCACCCTCGGCGCGCCGACCGGCGGCTCGGGCGCGGGCGGAGCGGCCGTCACGATCTCGTGGACTTCGAGCGATCTCCACTTCGGCGGCACGCCGGTCGATCTCTACTGGTCGACCGACGGATTCACGACCCAGACGCTGATCGCCGCCGGCCAGGTCGCGAACGGGAGCTATAACTGGAACTACCCGTCGGTGAACACGAATATCCAGGTGCGCGTCTACGCGACCGATCTCGCGACGAACCAAAGCTACGACACGAGCGCGAACATCCTCATCGACTCGACTCCGCCGACGGTGGTCATCAACTCTCCCGCGGCGAACGCCTACGTGAACCAAGCGAACGCTTCCGCGTTCACCGTTTCGGGCACCTGCTCCGAGAACGGCCGCGCGGTTTCCGTTTCGGCAGCGAGCGGCGCGATCACCGCGTCGCCGACCTGCACGGCGGGCGCCTGGTCGACCTCGCTGAACATCGCGTCTGAACTCGACTACGGCCTCGCACCCCAGTCGACCGGCCTCGTCCGCCTCTACCACTTGAACGATGCGCTGGGCTCCGGATCCGTCGTCGATTCCTCGCCAGTCGGCGTGAATGGAACGCCGGGCGCGGGCGTCACCCTCGGCGGCGCCGGCAAATTGAAAACACTCGCGACCTTCAACGGAAACGGCACGAACGGTAAGATTACCGGCGGTACGACGGGCCTTCCTCTCGGGAACAGCCCGCGTTCCGTCACGTTCTGGGTGAATCCGACCTCCCTCCCCGCGGCCGCAGGCCACGCTTCGGTTGTCGCTTGGGGCACGGGCACGACGGACACCGGCTACTTCGTCGGGATCAAGAACGTCAGCGGAACGATCTCCGTCGAGCAAGGTGGGGTCTTCGACGACCACGTGATCCCTTACGCAGTACCGACCGGCGCTTGGACCTTCATCGCCGCCACCTACGACGGCACGACGTCCTCGATCTCGATCAACGGCGGCGCGCCGGTCACCGAGTCCCATCCGTCCTGGAACACCGCCTCCGGCGCGTTGAACGTCGCCGGCGCGAGTTGGAGCACCTTGTTCCCGCTCGTCGGCGCCCTCGACGAAGTCGCGATTTGGAACGTGGCCCTCACCCCGGCCCAAATCACGGCGATCTACAACTCCCAGTCGGGCACGTACTTCGCCGACGGCGCGTTCACCGTGACGGCCGACCACTCGGACGCGGTCGGCAATGCCGCGCCCCAAGACAGCCGCTCGTTCATCAAGGATACGGTGGCTCCGGTCGTCGCGATCTCCTCCCCGGCCGCGGGCTCGTTCGTGAACAACTCGAACGTGACCTCCTTCGCCGTCTCCGGTACCTGCACCGAAAACGGCGTGAACGTCGTTCTCTCCGGCGACGCCTCGAAATCGATCTCATGTTCGGGCGGAGCGTGGTCGACGACGGTCGACTTCTCCGGCGCGGCCGACGGCACCGTCACCCTCACCTCGACCCAGACGGATACCGCCGGGAACTCCCTCGCCCGCTCCCGGACTTTCACGAAGGACACTTCCGCGCCGACCGTCGCGATCACCTCCCCGACCTCGGGATCCGCCCTCAATATCCAGAACGCGAACGCCTTCGCCGTCTCCGGGACGTGTTCGGAAAACGGCCGCACCGTCTCGGTCGCCGGAGCGAGCGGCGCTTGGAGCGCGACGCCGACGTGCTCGAGCGGAAACTGGTCGACGACCTTCAAGGCCGCCGTCGAACTCGACGGCTACATCGCTCCCGCCGGATCGAACCTCGTCGCCGCCTACCACCTGAACGAATCCTCGGGTGCGGGCGCCGTCATCGATGCGATCGCCGCTAAAAACGGGGTCCCTGGCGCGGGCGTCACCCTCGGTGGATCGGGCCAGATCTCGACGAAGGCCGCCTTCAACGGCAACGGTACGAACGGAAAAATCGACGTCGCCACGAACGCGGCCCCGACGGGTAACACCGCGCGCACGGTTACGATGTGGATCAAGGCGAGTTCCCTTCCGGGCGTCGGCGCGCAACAGTGCATGGTCGGATGGGGCGTGCAAGCCGCCGAACAAGCGCAAATGCTCTGTCTCTACAATAACGGCGGCACCCAGACGATCGAGTACGGCGGGATGAGCGACGACTTCTACATGCCGTACACCGTGCCGACGAATTCGTGGGTCTTCATCGCGTTCACCTTCGACGGCACGAACGCGGGTATCTCGGTGAACGGCGCCGCGCCGACCTACGACAGCCACCCGCTCTGGAATACCGGCGCCGGCTCCTTCACGATCGGTGGCCTCTCCTGGCTCCCGTGCTGCGGATTCGTAGGCGACCTCGACGAAATCGGGGTTTGGAACACGGCGCTCACGCCGGCCCAGATCGCCACCGTCTACGCGTACCAATCCGGGGCCTACTTCGCGGACGGCGCGTTCAGCGTCACCGCAGACCTCACGGACGCCTCGGGCAACCCGGCGCCCCAGGCCTCGCAGAACTTCGTGAAAGACACCGTCCGTCCGACGCTCACGTTCACCTCGCCCGCCGCCGGCACCTTCATCACGCCCGCGAACGTGAGTTCGTTCCCGATGACGGGGACCTGCTCCGAGAGCGGATGGGGCATTACGGTTTACTTCAACGGCGTCTTCCAGGGCGGGATTTCCTGCACGGCTGGCGCTTGGTCGTATAACGCGAACTTCTCGGGCGAGGCGGAGGGCAACGTCGTCGTGAAGATCGGCCAATCGGATGCCGCCGGAAACGGGGCTTACCCGCAACCGACGATCACGTTCGTGAAGGACACCACCGTCCCGACGGTCACGATCACTTCCCCATCTGCCGGCGCCTACGTCACGGCCGCGAACCAAGCCGCGTTCACCGTCTCGGGCGCGTGCACCGAAAACGGTCAAAACGTCGTCCTTTCCGGCGCGGCCTCCGCGACGGTCTCCTGCTCGGGCGGGACCTGGTCGAAAACGCTCGATCTGACCGCTCTCGGTCAGGGCGCCTTCACGATCAAGGCCGACCACTCCGACGCCGCCGGGAACGCCGCCGTCCAGGCCACCATCAGTTATACGAAGGACACCGTCGCCCCGACCCTCGCGTTCAGCACGCCCGCGGCGATGACCTCGGCGAACCTTTCGACCTATACGAGCTTCCCCGTCACCGGGACCTGCACCGAAAACGGCATCAACGTCGTGATCTCCGGCGCCGTTTCGACCACGGCGGCCTGTTCGGGCGGAACCTGGTCGGCGAACTTGAACCTCGGTTCCCTCGGCCAAGGCACGTTCACGGTCAAGATCGACCAAACGGACGCCGCCGGGAACGCCGCGACCCAGCAGACTCGCAACTTCGACCTCGATACGCTCCCGCCGAACGCCGCGAATCCGGTCGCCTGGTCCGTTCCGGGCCCGACGAACTCGACCTCGCTTACCGCGGCGTGGACGAAGTCGAATTCCGGCGATTTCGCGAACGAGAAAATCCAGTTCTATGCCGACGGCACCTGCACGACGGCGAGCGGAGGATTGATCGACCTCGCTTCGAATACCCTCCAGACGAGGGCATTCACCGCGCCGGGCGAAGGCTCCTTCAGCTACGTTTTGACCTCGTTCGACGCCGCAGGGAACTCGACGGCGTCCGCCTGCTCGACGGCGATCGTCGTCGATCAAACCGCGCCGGCCGCGCCGACGGGACTGAGCTGGCAGTACGGCGCACTCACGAACCACGCGACCCAAAACCTCAACTGGACGCTCTCGGTCTCCGGCGACGTCGTCGACCAGTACGTCCGCTTCTATCAAGACGGGACCTGCACCACCGCGCTCGGCGGGTGGTTCGATCTCTCCAGCGCCACGCAGACGTATTCCAACCGCACCGCCCCCGCCGACGGGACCTATTCCGCGAAGGTCCGCGCCGTCGACGCCGCCGGCAACCAAACCGACTCGGCCTGTTCGCCTTCGTCGACGCTCGACACGGTCGTCCCGACGCTCGCCTCCGCGACGATCACGAACGGAACGCCGACGTCCTCGCAGACCTTCGGACTTTCCTACGGCGCGATCACCGATTCGTATACGCGCTACTGCATCCGCGAGAACAATACCGCCGTCGGCGGGTGTTCGTGGACCGCGGGAACGCTTCCCGCCTCGTTCAACGTCGCGGACGTGAACGAGGCGAAGACGCTTTCCGTCTGGATCCAGGACGGAGCGGGCAACGTCTCGACTCGCGTCGATACGAACACGGTGACGTACAACAACGGAATCGTCCTCTCGCCGCTGACCTCGACCGCGACGGCGACGACCTCCTCGAATTCGATCACCGGAACCCGCGCGCTGGTCACGACGATCCAGCTCGCGAGCGGCGACCTCCTCGCGGTCGGGGGAACGTCCTCGACTTCCGACGCAAACCTCATCACGAATTCCGTCATCAAGTTCAAGACCGGTTACACCGCCGGGAATCACACCTGGTCGAGCCTCGCGCCGATGATCACCCCTCGCATGCTCCCGGGCGTCGTCGAGCTCGCGAACGGAAACATCCTCGCGATCGGCGGTTGCACCATCCTCCCCTATTACTCGAGCAACGGTACCGCGGCCACGGAAGTTTATGTCCCGGCGGACAACCGCTGGTACCGCCGCGCGAACATGAACACCGCCCGCTGCTACCACACGACGACTCTGCTGAATAACGGCAAGGTGCTCGTCGTCGGCGGGTGGGACTCTACGGGCGCGACGCTCGGCACCTATGAGCTCTACGATCCGGTCGCCGATTCGTGGACCCAAGGCACGTTCAACGGAGGCGCGACGCTCGCCGGTCTCTCGGCGACGAAGCTCTCTGACGGGCGGGTTTTCCTCGCCGGCGGTTTCGGTTCGGCGGGCTGGAACCAATCCCTCACGCTCATGTATGATCAGGGCACGAACACGTTCACGGCGAAGGCGAACATGAATGCCGGCCGCCAGACCCACTCGGCCGTGCTGCTGACCAGCGCCGAAACCGGGGCGTCGGGCGACACCGTGATGGTCTTCGGCGGATACGCCGGAGGCTACCTCTCGAGCGTCGAAGCCTACGACGTCACTTCGAATACCTGGACGACCAAAGCTTCCATGGCAAACGCGCGAACGGATTATCCGAGCTACGCCGTGAACGTCGGCGGGGGAAAAGTTTACGTCGTGGGCGGAACGAACGGCACCCCGATGACGGCGGTCGAGCGTTACACCTGGTCTTCGAATACCTGGTCGAACCGCTCCTCGCTCCCGTCGAGTCAGGCGAACCAGATCCTCGGTCGCCTCGGCGACGGCTTCATCATCTCCGCGGGCGGCGTGACCACCGATTCCTCGAACAATTCGACGAGCCCGTTCGTCTTCGAGATCGACCCCACGGCGAACACCACCACGACCGGCATCAACTTCCCCTTGAACGTCCAGAACGCGGCCTCGGTGACGCTGAACGACGGGCGCGTGCTCACCTGCGGCGGCTACAGCGTCGGTGAGGGCACCCTCGTCCCGGGCTGCTTGACCTTCGACCCGACGGTGAACGGTTTCGCCGGCGTCGGTAAACTCTCCTACGCGCGCCAAGGCGTGCGCATGATCAAGCTCGGAAACGGCATGGTCGCGATGGCGGGCGGCCTCTACGGCGCGTCGAATTCGAACGTTCTCCAGATCTTCAATCCGACGACGAACACGATCTCGACCGGCGCGAACATTCCGGCCCCGACCTACAATCCGGCCACCTTCGCCCTCTCGGGCAACAAGCTGCTTTACGCCGGCGGACTCTCGGCCTCCTACGGCACCGCGACCACCGCGGCTTACATCTACGACTACGACACGAACGGATGGACCGCGGCCGCGAGCATGCCGGGCGCCGTCGGTAACGCCGCCTATGCGAAAACGCCGAGTGGTAAGATGTACGTCCACGGTGGTTACGCAAACGTCTCGGGTACGGACACCTATTACAACACCCTCTACCAATATAACGAGGCGGGCAACACGTGGAGCACGCTCGCCTCGAGCACGTCGGTACGGGGTTGGCACACGCTGACGGCTTACACGGTCGGCGCGAGCGAATACCTTCTCGCCGCGGGCGGCGAGCAAGCGATCAACTTCGGTACCGTCCTTCGCAGCGCCGAAAAATACGACATCACGGCGAACACCTGGGCGAGCGCCGGAAACATGCCGGGCACGACGAACGGGAAGAAGGCGATCCACGCCGCGTACTTCCCGGCGGGCTCGAACAACGTCTTCGAGTTCGGCGGATATGGCGGCGACCAGTCGGCCGTCTACGCCTACAGCATCTCCGGAAACTCCTGGAGCACGAAGACCGCGATGAACACCACCCAGTACAACTCGTTCATCAGCTCCGTCCCGCTGCTCGACGGCCGGATGTTCGTCTACTGCGGCATGTACGGGAACGACTACTCGAAGCCGGTGGACCTCTATAACCTCACGACCCCGGTCGTCTATACGGCCACCGGCTCGAACAATAACCTCGTCTTCAGCCTGACGTCGGGCGCAGGCACCCTTTACGAGAAGATCCGCACGTTCATCCCGCCATTCCCGCTCACCGGCGGACCGTCCCGCGTGACGGTCACCGACGGAAACGGACACTCGGTTTCGGCCGACGTGAACTACTGATCCGGCCCCCGAAAGGACGTCTGCCTCGAGCCGGATTAGTTCCGGGTCGTCTCGACGTTGAACTCCACGCGGCGGTTCTCGGAAAGCTGCGCCTTCGTCGCCGTCGTCGGATCGAACTTCGGCTTCGTTTGGCCGAAACCCCTCGCCGTGAGTTTGTTCGTGTCGATGCCCTTTTTTTCGAGGTAGATCTTCACGGTATTCGCGCGCGCTTCGGAAAGCGCCATGTTCTTCGTCGGGTTCCCGGTCGCGTCGGTGTGGCCCTCGATGTCGATCTTCGCGATCGAGGAATTGTTCGCCTTGATCACCTTCGCGACTTCGTCGAGGACTTTCGTGCCGGCCGGAGTCAGCTTCGCGCTGCCGGTCTTGAAGGTGACCTGGTCGGCGATCTCGATCTTATTGCCCGTGAAGGTCGCGACCTTCGAGACTTGGGCGGCCGCAGCCGGGGCCGGCGTCGTTTCGGTGGTCGTCGCGGCGACCGGAGCGGTCGTCGGAGCGCCGCAGGTTTCCTTCAGAGAATAGAAAGTATAGTTCCCCACTCCGCACTTCGTGAGGGTCGTGGCGTGATCGTCGAGCATGCCGCCTTCCATCGGCATCGTGCTCGCGCAGCCCGCGAGCGTCGTGACGGAAACCAGAGCCATGGCGAATTGCTTCAGCATAGAATTCTCCTTTTTCGAGAGGGGTGATGGTGAAGCCCTGAGTCTTCTCGAACCTTCACTTCCGATCAAGGAAAAACAAACGACCGAATCGAACGCGGAGGGCGGGTTACTGACAGAGACCGTCGAGCACGTTCTTCAGGATTTGCGCGGATTCCGAGGGATTCGAGATCATTTCGCCGGTCCCACCGTTCAGGCTCGAGAGCGTTACGGTTTCGAGTCCGTCGGCGGGCAGGATGAGAAAACCCTCGTACGCGATGAACGGGCCGTCGACCGGACCGCGCGTCGTCTCGAGCTTCGCCTTTTTCGCTTCACCGATCAGCGAATAGATCGCGCCGGTGTCGATCGTCATCGCGCGCGTTTCTTCGACCTTCACGCCGGCGAAATTCCGTTCGATCGCGACGTGGTCCGCGTACACCCGGCAGTCGAGGCTCTTCGCCAGCGGGCGCGGGACGAAGCCCGAGGCCTGACGAAGGCGAAGGAGCGGGCCTCCGCGCTGAGCCGGCGCGGCTTCCGCGGCGAGGGAACCGAAAACGAGGACGGCGAACGCAAAAAGGGCGGCGAAACGTGACATGGATTTTCTCCTCCGAAAACCGAGATGCCCCTCCTTAGCACGGGTGCCGCCCCTCGACCAAGTTTGAAAATGCTACGCGTTACCCGCGTTTTATCGTTAATTTAGAGCCATGGAATCGATGACCGCCCGAGAAATGTTCCTGCGCGCGAGCTTCATCCGCTGGATGGGCGTCGAGCTCGTCACGCTCGCGGAAGGTGTCTGCGAAACGAAACTCGCGCTTGGCGCGGACATGCTCCAGCAAGACGGTTTCGCGCACGCGGGGATCGTCACGACGCTCGCCGATCACTCTTGCGGCGGCGCCGTGGGCAGCCTGTTGAAGCCCGGAGAGCACGTGCTCACCGCGGAGTTCAAGTCGACCTTCGTGCGCGCGGCGAAAGGCCCCGAGCTCTACTGCCGCGCCCGATGCTTCAAGCGCGGGCGCTCGCTCGCGTTCGCCGAGGCTTCGGTTTTTTCTTCTCCCGATTACGACGAGGCCTCGCTCCTCGCCACGCTCTCGTCGACTCTCGCGATCCGCCGGCTGGAATCCTGACGCTGACGCCGCCGCCGGAATTTTGGCGGCCTTTTTGGTGTGCGCCGCGAGATTTCGGCCTTATCCTAGAGGCATGAAGAAACACCTCTCGCTCCTCGTTGCCGGGTTGGCCGTCCTTCTCACCGCTTCCTCCGCGCACGCCGCGCTTTCTCCGATCGGCGTCGCGCTCGTACCGCCGCTCCAGTTCCCGGGCCACGACTACTCCGTGACCGGCCTTCGCGCGAGCATCCTTTGGGGCAACCAGCGTAACGTCTACGGTCTCGACCTCGGCGTGATCGGAAACATGACCGACGGCGAGAACGTCGGCATCATGGCTTCGGGCGTGTTCAACCTGAACAAGGGCCAAACCACCGCCGTCCTTCTCCAGGGCGCCGGTCTCGGAAACTTCAACCGGAACAAGGCGCGCATCTTCGGCGTGCAAGTCGCCGGCATCATCAACAAAAACGACGCCGAATCCGTCGTGGGCGGTTTGCAGCTCGCGCTAGTGAACCTCGGCCCTTACACGAACATCCGCGGCATCCAGGCCGGGATCTACAACAAGGCCCACGACGTCGTCGGCTTCCAACTCGGCCTCGTGAACGACTGCGATAACCTCCACGGCATCCAGATCGGCCTCATCAACTTCCACCGCCAGGGCCTTTTCTCGGTCGCGCCGATCCTGAATATCGGGTTCTAAACAGCCTCTCAGCGGCCTCTAAAACCGTTCCTGCGAGTCGCCGCGCCCGGGTGTCTTCGCCGACCCACCCAGGAAACGCTCAATTATAGAGACGCGCAAGCCGTAGCGCCAAAATGTCGATGCGTAGGCGATGAACCGCGGACGGTCCGCTCGCCATTTCGCTTTGATCCTCGCCGCTTGCCTCTTCGGCCAGCTCGCGGGTTCGTGCGCATCCTCGACCCGTGACGAGGAACGCACGGACGATCCGAACCGGACGCTGGCGACCGCCGCGCGCGAGTTCCTGCCGCCGAAAACCGAGATCGCGTTCCCGCCTCTCCCGCTCGCGCGGCGAACCCACGCGCTCCACGCGGGGAGCCCGGTCGGCGGGTACGAGCTCGTCTTCAAGGATCACGAGAAAGAAAAGTCGGAAGGGAAACCGTCGCTCGGAGCCTGCCGGTTCACGTGCATCGGCGGGGACTGCGCGATCAAGCCCGATTCCGACGCCCAGATGTTCCTCCAACAAGGGCGCTTCGTCGTGAGCTATTCGCGGATGTTCGGGCGCGGGAACCGGATCATCGCCTACCTCGCCTCGCTCAAGCGGAGTTTCGAAGCGCCGGTCCTCGTCCTCGACTGCGCGCTAAGCCCCGCGGGCCGCGCGCCCGCGTCGACCGATCTCCAAGCCCAGCTCCCGGCCGAAACCGTGATCGATCGCGAGAAAAACAAGGGACTTTCCCTCCAGGAATCGCTCCCGGGCACGCCGCCGGTCTACGAACTCGCCACGCACCGGTGCTATCGCCGCGCCGGAAATCCATATCGAAAAGCCGCGCTCTTCGCGCTGACGTCCCGGGGGATCGCCAGCTACGACGGAGCGGGTCGCGCGCTCGACTACCGGATCGAATGCCGGTCGGGGCGCTGCCAGAAAATCGCGGACTTTCTCCGCACGAACGGGGTTACGGGATGTCTTTACTGAGATCCGTCGCCCGTACTTTCCGATTCGCGTTTTGGGGCGCGCTCCTCCTCCTCCTGCCGGTGCCGGTCGCGACCGCTGATTCCCCGCGTCCGCACCCGAGCGGTCAGCCGCGGTTGCCGTTCCTTCGCCGATACGCCCAACCGGCGGCGGCCGGCACTGAAGTCGAACGCGCGCCCGCCTCGGTCGCGCGCAAGCGGCCCGCGCCGAACATCAAGACGGCGAGAAACCCCGCGAACTCACGTGGCCCCGTTCGCGGCGCGGTACGCCCCTCCGCAAAAGACGCGCATGGACGTGTCCCCGCCGGCCGTCGTCCGGCGGTCAAGCCGGGTGCTCGCGGTCGAATCGCCGCTCCCGCCCATCCGCAAGGCGTCCGCCGCGCTCCCTCCGGCCGCAGCGTCCAGCTTCGCCGTCCGAGTCCAGCAACGGCGACGGCACCGGCGCGCGCGGCACCCGCCGCCGTACCTCCCCAGTTCAATCGCGCCCCGATCACCCGCGAACCCGCGCAAGTCGCTCCGACCGCGCGAAACGCGCCCGCCGCTCCTCCAGCGCCTTACGCGGCGAGCCCGCAGTCCGCGCCGGCCGCTCCGACGAAGAACATCCAGCTCCGCGATCCGAACGATCGGACCATCGGAGGCGGGTCGCGGTCGATCAAGCTCGACATGACCCGTCCGTATCACTGAGGATCACCGAGGCTTACTTCGCGCGGCCCTCGGAAAAAATCTTCCGCAAATCGCCGATCGCGCGCTGGACTCCCGCGCGCGTGTGGCTGTAACGGACCGCGGTCGGATAGTCGCCCGCCGTGCACCACTTGTGCTGACCGCGGATGCATTCCCGGTCGACTTCCTGTTCGCCGACGAGCGGAAATCCGACGAGCGGGTTCCGCAGTAGCCACGAGCGGCGGACACGCGCTTTCGATTTTAGGATCCCGGCGTACTCGGGCGTCTCCGGGCCGAAGCCACTGAGGACCGCCGCCCACCGCATGAGCGATGCCGCATCGAGGTCCGGATGGAGCCCGGGCTTCAACCGTTCGATGACGGAGGCGACCGCGGCGTCGGAATAGTTCGCGACTTGGCCGGCGGGCATCCCGACTTGCCAGATGTTCGTCGGACAATCGTAGAGCGGTGTCGACGACCGGATCTTATCCTTACCGTTTTTCTCGTGGCAGTTCGAATACCGGAATAGGTTTTCCGCCGTGCGATCGAGGATCCCCTCGCGCAGCGCCCACCACGTCGTTTTCGCGGCCGTCTCGACTTGCTCGCCCGCGCTGCCCGGCAAATAGGGAACCACGCAGAGGGCGATCCACTGGACGTTCTTCGCTTCGGTGGCGTTCAGCACATGGCCGTTCACCTTGAGATTTTTCGGGACGGGCAAACCGAGATCCGCGCGATAGCAATCCTTCACGACGGGTTGGAGATCGGGCGAGACGGTCGATGCGTCGTCGGCGAACGTCGTCTCGACGTTCGCCGGATCGCGATCTCGATCCGCAGGCACGACCGTCGTCGTGCAGGCCGTAAAGAGACACAGGCCCGCCCATGCGGCCGCTGCCCGTCTCGAATGCGATACCCGAAGTCCCTTCATCCCGTATTAAGGATAGCGGAGCCTCGGGCCGGACGCCATGCTCGATTTGGAATAATAACTCCATAGTTTCAAAGAGTTAAAAAATACCCTCCGAAATGACACATCTATCATTTCCGGCCTGAAAGGGCGAAACTATTAAGGAATCCTTACATTCTTTCACTCTTGTTCGCTCTGAGGAACGTCTTGCTGAAGCGACCCACCTTCAAAATCATCGGAATGCTTTTCTGCGTGGGTGCACTCGCGTCCTGCAACACGCAGATCACGTCCTTGCGCCAGGCCGCCCTGAAATCGACGGGTGCCGGCGTGAGCGGCGTTCCGCCGGAGATGACTTCGCTTACCGTCATGGAGGCTTCCCCGACGCGAAACTCTCCGATCACGCTTCAATGGGGACTCCTCGTCGGCAGCGCGACCGAGTACTGCATCCTCGAGAACGTCGCGAATCCCGCGATGTGCATCTGGCGCACGGGCGCGCCGCTCACGAGCTATTCGGATTCCGCAGCCGACGGTCCGCTCGCCCTCACCGCCTATTTCAAGAACGCGTACGGAATCTCCTCGGCCGTGACTTCGAACACGGTCACGATCGACCGCACGGCGCCGATGCTCGCGTCGGTCTCGATCACGACCGCGAGTCCGACGAACTCCGCGACGATCGCGCTTTCCTACGGCGCGGTGACCGCGAGCACGTATTCCGAGTACTGCATCACGACGAACAACACGTCGAACTCCGGTTGCGCTTGGGTGTCGGGCACGCTTCCGGCGAGTTACGCGCTGACCGGGAGCGACGGCGCGAAAACCGTTTCCGTTTGGGTCCGTGACGACGCCGGGAACGAATCGCCCCGGGTCCAAGCCGGCCCGATCGTCCTCGATACCGCCGCCCCGACGGTCGCCTTCACGGTGCCGACGGCCGGCGCGACGGTGAACGCCGCGAACGCGGTGAGCTTCGCCGTTTCCGGGACTTGTTCCGAGATCGGACGAAACGTCGTGCTCTCGGGCGCGGCCTCCGCGACCGTCCCCTGCTCGGGCGGGATGTGGAGCACGAGCGTCGACCTGAGCGGTGCGGCCGACGGTCCGCTCACCCTGCGCGCCGATCACTCGGACGCGGCCGGGAACGCCGCCGCCCAAGCCACCGTGAACATCGTGAAGGACGCGACGCCTCCGACGGTCGCGATCACTTCTCCCGCCGCCGGCTCGACGATCAACGCCGCTTCCGCCGCGAGTTTCGCCGTATCCGGAACCTGCTCCGAGAACGGCCGGAACGTCGTCATCTCCGGTTCGGCGTCCGCGACCGTCGCCTGTTCGGGCGGGAGCTGGTCGGCGAACCTGAACTTCTCGGCCGCCGCGGACGGCGCCGTTTCGATCACGGCGAACCACTCCGATGCCGCCGGAAACACCGCGACTCCCGACACCCGCGCCTTCACGAAGGACGCGACGCCGGCGACCGTCGCGATCACCCTGCCCGCCGCCGGCTCGACGATCAACGCCGCTTCCGCCGCGAGCTTCGCCGTCTCGGGGACCTGCTCCGAGAACGGCCAGAACGTCGTCATCTCCGGTTCGGCCTCCGCGACCGTCGCCTGTTCGGGCGGGACTTGGTCGACGAACCTCGACTTCTCGGCCGCCGCGGACGGCGCCGTTTCGATCACGGCGAACCATTCCGACGCCGCCGGGAACGCCGCGACTCCCGATACCCGCGCCTTCACGAAAAACTCCGCCCTCCCTTCCGTCGCGATCACCTCGCCCGCGATCGCGAGCGTCGTGGCGCTGGCGAATTCCTCCGCGTTCGCGACGGGCGGCACCTGTTCCGCGAGCGGTCAGCCGGTGAACCTCTCGACTTCGGTCGGTACGCTCACCTCCTCCGCCGCCTGCTCGGCGGGATCGTGGTCGGCGAACCTCGATTTCAATTCCGAGATGAGTTCCGGTCCGACCCCTAAGTACGGGAATCTCGTCGGTTACTGGAAACTGAACGGCACGGTGGGCGCGGTCGCGAACGGCGCGTCGGTGCCGGCGACGATCGGCGTGAACGCGACCGCGGCGAACGCGAACGGGACCGGAATGGCCTACGTCGCGAGCCGGATGAATCAGGGACTGAGCCTCGACGGGGTCGACGACTACGTGAGCATCCCGAACACGCACGGCTACACGTTCGGTACGAATCCGTTCTCGGTCTCGCTCTGGTTCAACAAAAACGTCGGCACGAATACCGCGCGCGGGGATCTGCTTTATTGGGGCGACGGCGGATGCCCTTTCGGCATCTTCGTCCACTACGATAACACCCTCCAAGTCACCTGGCCGGGCACCGGGGACATCGGCGGCCCGATCGTCACGCTCGGAGCCTGGCACCACGTCGTCGCGACCCGCGAGGCGGGCAACGTCGTGAAAACTTACCTGGACGGCTTGCTCGTCTCCACGGGTTCGAATTCGTTCGACATGAACAACACCTGCTTCACGACGAACGGCATGAGCGTCGGGGCGAACCAGGGCGGCCTCGAGTTCCCGGGCAAGATCGACGAAGTCGCGATCTGGAACACCTCCCTCACCGCCTCCGACGTGCTCGCGCTCTACTCCGGTCAGAAAGTGCCGGAAGGCGCCTTCAACCTCCTCGCCGATCATTCGGACGCGTCGGCGAACGCCGCGCCCCAGGCGAGCCGCGGCTTCGTGAAGGACACGATCGGTCCGGATTCCCCGTCGGTCGTCGTGAACGGCGGAGCCGCCTACACGAATTCGACGTCGGTCACGCTCACCCTCTCGGCGTCGGGATCGCCGACCGAGATGTACGTGACCTACGACGACGTTTGCGGAAGCGGCGGAACGTGGGAAGCCTACGCGACGACGAAGGCTTGGACCCTCCTGAACACGAACATGCAGAACGACGTGCGGGTGAAGTTCCGCGACGCGGCCGGAAACGAATCGGCCTGCGTGAACGGGACGATCATCCACGACGGAATCGCGCCGACGGTCGCTTTCAGCCTCCCCGCCGCGAACTCCTACGTGACGACGGCGAATATGGCCGCGTTCACCGTCTCGGGAACTTGCTCCGAGAACGGTCGCACGGTATCGCTTTCGGGTCCGGCGACGGCTTCGGTGACCTGCGCGGCCCACGCCTGGTCGAAGTCTTTCGACCTGAGCGCGCTCGGCGAAGGGACGTTCACCTTCTACGCCGACACGACGGACGCCGCCGGCAATAACGCCGTCCAAGCCTCCCGCGCCTTCATCAAGGACACGCTCGCTCCGACCGTGGCGATCACTTCGCCGGCGGCGGGAGCCTTCGTCACGACGGCGAATATGGGCTCTTTCCTGATCCAAGGCTCTTGCTCGGAAGCCGGGCAGAACGTCGTGCTTTCGGGCGCGGTCTCCGCGAACGCGGCGTGCTCCGGGGTGACGTGGTCTTACACCGCGGACTTTTCCGGCGCCGGCGAAGGGAACCTCACCGTCACCGCGGATCTCAGCGACGCCGCCGGGAACGCCGCGACCCAAGACTCCCGAACCTTCGTGAAGGACACCGTCGCTCCGACCGTCACGATCACCGGTCCGGCGGTGAACACCTGGGCCCATGGAAACCTTTTCAATACGGCTTCCCGTTACTACCGCACTTTCACCGTCTCCGGAAACTGCTCCGAAAACGGACGGAACGTCAGTCTTTCCGCCGCGGGCGGAGCGGCCACCGGTACGGCGACCTGCACGAGCGGGGCCTGGTCGGCGGACCTCGACCTGGTCTCGGTGTCCGACGGGACTTATACGACGACCGCGGACCTCGCCGACGCGGCCGGAAACGTCGCCCCCCAGGACTCGCGCGCATTTCAAAAAGATACGGTCGCTCCGACGATCACTGTCACCTCACCGAACGGCGGCGAAACGTGGTACACCGGAGTCGCCCAGACCATCACTTACACGGTAAGCGACGCGCTCTCCGGGCCGGCGTCGACTCTCCGAATCGACAACTCCACCGACTCGGGTACCAATTCGACCGTGATCGATTTCACCGCTTCAAACACGGGAACCTATTCATGGACTCCTCCGGTCGGCGCGGCCTCCGCGAATGCGCGGATCAATGTGATGCCCATGGATATCGCCGGAAACAACAACTACGATTGGTCGAACGCTGACTTTACGATCGCGGTTCCTTCCGCCCCAAGCATCCCGGCAAGTCTAGCCGCGACGCCGAGTTATGGGTCGATCGCATTGACATGGTCAGCGTCGACTGGCAGCCCGACCCCGACTTACGACGTCCTTCGCTCGACGACGAGCGGAAGCGGGTATGCCGCGATCGCGACCGGCCTTTCCGTCACGAACTACACCGATCCGAACGCGACCCACGGCACGGTTTTCTACTACGTCGTCCGCGCCTCGAACGTCGGCGGTACCTCCGCGAACTCCTCCGAAGTCGCGTCGACCTCGGTCATGAACCCGTCCTTCGCGATGGACTTCCGGTTGAAGACCGTTCAACCCCAAATCGGGACGCAGTCTTTCACGTTCGCGCGAAACGACTCCGCCCCGGTGGCGACCCACTTCGGACCGGACGGCCTCCTCCGATTCGCTCCGCACAACTACCTCCAGCGGTCCGAGCAGCTCGACGTCGCCCCTTGGGCCTACTCCGGAGGCACGATCGGCTTCGTCAACTCCGATCCCGCCCCGATGCCTTCGCCTTATTCCGACGGTGATTCGTTCAAGGAAGGCACTTCGACCGGCGTCCACGTCGTCTACCAGTCGGTGACGAAACCCGCGGTATCCCAGCTGCTCACGTTCAGCACCTTCGTGAAGGAAGTCACCCGCCGGTACACCCAGATCGCGATCGGCGACGGAACCCTCGCGAACATGGCCTATGCCCGCTTCGACGCACGAACGGGCACGGCGATCAGCCAGGGCTCGATGGGCACCGGTTTCACCCCGGTCTCGATGGCGATCGAAGCCGCCGGCAGCGGTTGGTACCGCGTTCAGCTCACCGCGACCACCGATACCGGCACGACGGTTTCCGTCGGAATGGGCCCGATGCTCGATTCGACGACTCCGAGCTACACGGGAACGAACCTCCGCATCGTTTTTTGGGGCGCCCAACTCGAGATGAATCGCACGGCGAGCAATTACCTCTATTCGACGACCGCCTCGCGCTTCGACGGTCCCCGCTTCGACTACGATCCGGTCACCCATCAAAACCTCGGCCTGCGCATGGACGAAAACGCGACGAACCTCGCGACGAATTCGGAGGCGTTCGACAACGCGTCGTGGACGAAATCGAACGCCTCGATCAGCGCGAACACCGGCGTGACGACGGATCCCATGGGCGGGAACGGAGCGGACAGTTTGGTCGAGGACACCTCGAACGCGCTTCACGCCGTTCGGTTCATCTCGACGAAGGCGGCGTCGAGCGCGAACTACGCCGGGTCCATCTTCGTGAAAGCCGGCTCGCGCTCGGTCATCAACTTCGAGGTTTCGAGCTGGGCGGGCGGCGTGTTCTCGAACTTCAACCTCGCGACCGGAACGGTCGGATCGAACGGGACCTGGGGATCGGGCTGGACGCTCGGCACGCCCGTCATCGACTCGGTCGGAAACGGGTGGTACCGCGTGCGACTATCGGGCACTTCAGACACGACGACCGACCTCCTTCTTTCGGTCTTCCTCCATAACGGCACGACGACGAGCTACACCGGCAACGGCACCGGGAACGTCTACGTCTGGGGCGCGCAGCTCGAAATGGCCGATCCGTCCGGTAACACCGCCACGACGGGAACGAACTACATCCCGACCGGTTCGAGCGCCGTTTCTCGAGCGAACGAATTCCTTACCTCGACCGGCGGTCTCGGCTCTTGGTACCAGTCGACGGGAACTTGGTACGCCGATTGGCGCATGAGCAAAGTCGCCGAGGGCGGCCCGAACTCTTCGACCCTCCTCCGCCTCTCCACGGCCGACTCCACCGCGACCGCCGATTACCGGCTCGCGACGAAGCCCGGGTATTACGTTTTCACGGACCGTTACAACGCTTCGCGCGCGAATTTCTCCTACTATCGCAATTGGGTCGAAGGCGGCATTTTGGGAACTGCGGACTTCAAAGCGGGCTTCACGATCAATTCAGGGGATACGGTGGCCCGCATGAACGGCGGCGTCTCCACGTCCGTGACGACGAACGACAACTTATCCGTCTCTCCGACGCGGATTTCCATCGGTCAAAACGGCGCGACGAACGCCTTCGAACCCTTCTCGGGTTGGGTCCGCGAGATTCGGTTCTATCGGGCACGTATTTCGGACGCGGATCTCGCCTCCATGACCTCGACGGCGACGCCTCCGGGTTTTTCGGACGACTTCGAAGACCCGTCGATGCTCGCGAAATGGGTCATGGGTTACGCCTCCAGTTACTGCCACTGGTGCAATCTGGGCGCGAACCCGGTCACGTCGACGGAAACCTCCGGCCAGCTCCGTCTCTCGCCGGGCACCTCCGGCATCGGCTACGACGGTTACGTGACCGCGGATACCTACGATTTCACCGGTTCTTACGCCGAGGTCCACGTCGTCGAGCCGGGCCGGCGTTACGACGGCGACTCGAACAACCACGGTTGCGGCGTCTCGACGACTCTCAGTCTCTTCCCGGGATCCTCGACGACGCTCTCCGTGGATATCGACCAATACCTCTTGAACGGCAGCTTCCTCGACGTCCTGGCCGAACTCGAAAATCCGACGACGAACTGGTCGGTGCTTTACAACACCTCGGGCGGCGCCTACACCTCGGCGCCGACCACCTACACTTACGTCCGCATCCGTCACGACCTCCCGACGGACCGCCTCGTCACGGAGTACTCGAACGATCGATGGACCTGGACGACGCTCGCGTCCACGCCTCGCTTCGGATCGCTCTCCGCCGTCCGTATCGGTTTGATCACCGGGGCCGGTTGCCAGGACACGGACGTCTCCGATTCGAATCCGGCGTTCTTCGACGATTTCCGGACGAACGCCGTGAAGAACTGATTCCGCGAAAAGAAAAAGGACCACCCGGGTTACGGATGGTCCTTCGAATGGTTGGCTCGACTAGGATTGAACTAGCGACCCCTACCGTGTCAAGGTAGTGCTCTCCCACTGAGCTACGAGCCAATAAGCGAGTCCTTTATATAAGTATCGCCCGCTCAGACGTCAATTCCTAAAAACGACGCACTTAGTCACAAAGCGAAAGCAGGTTTTTCCGCGCCGATTTCGCGGTAAAACCTCGGCCATGGTCCGGAAGGTCGTCATCGTCGGCGGCGGTTTCGGCGGCCTGGCCGCCGCGAAAGCGCTCGCCCGGAACGCCGATCTCCAGATCACCGTCTTCGATCGGCGGAACTATCACCTCTTCCAACCCCTCCTCTATCAAGTCGCCACCGCCGGACTCTCGCCCGCCGACATCGCCGTGCCGATCCGCGCGATCCTTTCCGGAAAGTCGAACGTCGAGGTGACCCTCGCGGAAATCGACGGCGTCGACCTCGCCGCGAAAACGGTGCGCTCGGGGACGCGGAACTGGCCGTTCGACTCGCTCGTCCTCGCGTGCGGCGCCCGGCATGCGTACTTCGGCCACGACGAGTGGGAAGAGCATGCGCCGGGACTCAAGACGCTCGAACAAGCGACCGAGATCCGCCGCCGGATCCTGCTCGCCTTCGAACTCGCGGAACGCGCGACGGATCCGGAGGAGCGGAAGCGCTACCTCACGTTCGCGATCGTCGGCGGCGGCCCGACCGGCGTCGAGCTCGCCGGTGCGATCGCGGAAATCAGCCGGACGACGCTCGAAAAGGATTTCCGCCACATCGATCCCGCGCGAACGCGCGTGGTGTTGATCCAGGGCGGTCCGCGCGTGCTCGAAGCCTTCGACGAGAGCCTCTCGCGCCGGGCCGCGCGCGACCTCGAAACCCTCGGCGTGCAGGTCTGGACCTCCTCGCGCGTGACGGAAGTCACGGCCGATGGCGTGCGCCTCGGCTCGGAATCGCTTCGCGCCGGAACCGTGATTTGGGCCGCGGGCGTCCAACCCTCTCCGATCGGCCGCGCGCTCGGCGTGCCGCTCGACTCCGCCGGTCGGGTCGTCGTCGGACCGGACCTCGCGGTCCCTGGCCATCCCGACGTTTTCGTCATCGGCGACCAGGCCGCCGTCCGCGGCGCCGACGGGAAACCGCTCCCGGGCCTCGCCCCGGTGGCGATGCAGGAGGGACGGTACGTCGCCGACCTCGTCCGTCGCGGCGTCCCCGCCGCCGAACGGGCGCCGTTTCGCTACCTCGATAAGGGCCAAATGGCGACGATCGGCCGCAGCCGCGCCGTGCTCGAGTTCGGCGCGCTCCGCTTCGGCGGATTCCTCGCGTGGGCCGCGTGGCTCTTCATCCACATCTTCTATTTGATCGGATTCAAGAACCGCCTGACCGTCTTCGCGAACTGGACTTGGTCGTATCTCACGTTCAAGCGCGGCGCGCGACTCATCACCGAACGCGACTGGCGGGCCTGAACGGCGGTCGATTCAATTCCGGGTTTCGCCGAAGACTTCCCGCGCGAATCGCACGGCGAAGCGACGGGCCAGGATCGCGCTCGCCGCGAAGAAAAGCCCGTTCGCGGTGACGAGCATCGGAGCGATCATCGCGGGCTCTCCGAAGCGACCGACGAAGGCCGCGACGAATCCGCTCAGCGCGGTTTGGGTCGCGAGTTGGAGGGGCCAATTGAATTCGAATCGGAGTTGGACGCCGCTCCCGCGCGATTCGGCGCGGACGCGGCGCCATCCGAACGCGTCGGCGTCCTTGGCGGACATCAGCTCGGACCAGCGGAAAAACTCGCCGTGCAGGATCCCTTCGCGGCGCCGGACGTGGGCGTCGCGGATTCGCAGGGAGCGTTCGAGGCGCTGGAGAACGAGGTCGTGATCGGCGGCCGTTTGCTTGGAGAATCGCATCGAAATCCTTTCGACGAGATTCGAGTTTACGCGAAGTTCGGGAATCGAGCGAGGAGTTCCCGTTCGATTCTCTCCCGCCAATCGAGCATCGCCCGTTCCCGCTCCGCCGGCGCGGCCTCGGGAGCGAGGTAAGCGACCGGAGCGTCGAGTCCGCAGGGTCGAATGCCGGCGAAGCTTTCGGAGGTCGGGAAGATATTCACCGAAACTCCGTGTTGGATCACCCCGTCCCGGATGCGGATGCCGAGCGCGGCGACTTTTGCCCCGCCGATTCCCGATTGGGTCCAAACTCCCGCTTCCTTTCCTTCGCGGATTTCCGCCCCGGAGAAACGCGTTCCGACGGCGGCGCGGATCGCGCCGAGCAGGCCTTCGACGGCTTTTCGGACCCCCTTGCGATCGCCGGTGAGCCGCTCGAGGCTCTCGACGGGAAAAACGACCCACTGGCCGGGACCGTGATAAGTCGCTCGTCCTCCACGCGTCACCTCGAGCAGCGCGATCCCCCGCGCGGCGTACCCTTCGCGCGCGAAAAGAAGATCCTCTTCCGTCTTCCGGAAGCCGAGAGTCACGACGGGTGCCACTTCCGAAAAGATCAGGCGACCGGGCGCGCCTCCGCGCACCTCTTCGGCGACGGCCTCCTGGCGACGGGCGAGATCCGCGTAAGACCACGGGGTCTCCGGACGATGGCGGTGGATTTCGACGGAGGAAACGCTCACGCGTCGAAGCTCACACGACTCGCGCGCGAATTCAACCCGTCGATCCCCCGTCGTCGCTAGTAGAGCTGAACGACGTCGCCTTCCTGGAAATTCCCGCCGGTATGCACTTCGGACACCGCCCCGTCGCTGCCGAGGAAATCGATCACCTCGAGCGTGCCTTTCAGCTGACCCGGCGAACGCCCGAGATAGGCGCCCGTCTGAGGATCGTATACGTCGTCGCCCGCCGAGAGGACCTTCAGGATATCGCCGGCGATCAGCCCGCTCGACTTCCCGGAATTGATGTAAATCTTCGTTCCTACGACCTTCGCTATCTTACCCTGCCAGATCATCTTTTCGATCGTGCGGATGACGTCGGGCACGAGCGAGGTGATCGCGTTTCGGAGCGCGAGCCGCGACATCTCGTTCCGGAAATCCTGGCTCTCGAGATTTTCCTCCTCGAGCGCGACCGACGCGTTCGCCGAGGCTTCTCCCGAGCGGCCGAGCGCCGCGACTTCGCGGCCGGCGGCCACGTCGAAGATCTTCACCTCGAGATCCGTCGCCGCGAGCGACTGCTTCTGGCGGAAAAGGCCGATCTCGTCGCCGCGCTGACGGAAGACGATCTTCGTGATCCGGCCGATGATGATGACGGCGACGCCGAGCCGGCGGCCTTCGCGGATCAGCTGGGCGACCTTCACTTTTTCGCCGCTCACGAAGTCCTCCGTCGTGAGCATCGTGTTCAGGTCCTTCGGGACGATCAAGCGCTGAGAGAGCGAAAGCCCCCGCTTGAGTTCGTCGGCTCCGTAGGCGCCGAGGGTCGGTGCCTTCACGGGGGTGTCGTTCCAATAGGCGAAGACCATGACTTTTTTCTTCGGCTGCCCCATCGACTCGACCTTTTCGGACGAAGTGCGTCCGCGATCGTAGTACGAGTCGTCGCGCGAGTATTCCTGATCGCGTTTGAATTCGGGCGAGCGGGCGCAACCGACGACGAGCGAGAGAAGGATCGCGGCCGCGCAGCCGAGAAGGATCCGGGCCCGGTTCGTTCCGATCGCGTTCCGGCTCATGCCGATCCCTTTCCTTCCACCGGAATCACTTTCAGGTCGACCCTCTCCGTTCCGACGTTCGTGATCTGGACCGTGAATCCGTCGAGCACGATCTTCTTCAGCTGATCGCCGACGAGCGCGGTAATCGCGTCGGATCGGGCGTCCGCCGCCGATCCCGCGAGGACGGAAAGCGAAGCGCGACCGCGTTCGATGCGCTTTTCGACCACTCGGTAGTCGTTTCCGATCGCGGCTTGGAGCTTCGACTTCACCTGGGTCACCATCGAGAACGCCGTCACCCCGTCGAGCGCGACCTCGACGCCCGGAGACTCGACGTTCGCGGCCGCGAAGGCCGTGCGCGCTTTCGCGCCGATTTCGAGGATCGCGTCGATCGCGAGGCGGCTCATCGAAACCTCGATCGAATCCGAGGGCAGGATCTCCATCTGTTTCAAGACGTTCGAGGCGACCGTGCCCGGGAAATGGAAGTCGAGCAGGAGGGAATAGCGGGAATCGCCCGGGTGGTCCGGATCGTCTTCCGCGCGAATCTCGGCGAGAACCCATCCCGCGGCGTTCCGTTTCGAGTAGGCTTCAGACGGATCGTGGCGCATTTCGTCCGCCGTCGCGGGCAGCACGACGAGTCCGCGACGTTCGAGGCGCTCCTTCAAGTCGGCCCGTACGAGGTTCGCGGGTTTCGCGCATTCCGTGCACGCGGAGTTCGTGCGCACGAAGAGCAGGATCTTGTTCGAGTCGGGCTTCAGAATCTGCGTCGAGGTGAACGCGAGGTAACGCTTGATGCCTTCGAGGTCGACGTCGGCTTTCGTCACCTGTCCCCCCGCCGTCTTATAGTCGCGGATGAAGCGACCGCTCGACGGAAGCACTTCGTTCTGGAAGATCTCTTCTTGCCAGGCCGGCAGATCGCCGAGGTTCGGCCTCGCCTTTTCGACCTGCGCGCGCAGCTGAGGCGCGATGGTATCGGCGGCGCGGGCCGGAGTCGCGGCGAGGAACCCGAGGAGCAGCGCGAGAAACACAGTTTGCATAGTATAGAGTGTACGAGCACACCCGGCCTCGGTACAGCGCGCAGACGCAGAATATGCCTCTCGATTTCTTCGGCGTCAAAATTCCGACGCTCGCTCCCGGAGCCCGGCTCGTCCATACTCGAGGGAGTGACCGTACGCCGTCCCCGCGCGCTCGCGACATTCGGCTTTTTCCTCGTGCTTCTCGCCTGGATCGCGACGAAGGTCGCTTATTCGTTTCGGGGAGAATTTCCCGAGATCAGCCTCCTCTGCAAGTGGGACTGCGGGTGGTACGAATCGATCGCCCGCCAAGGCTACCTTTCGCCGATCCCCCCGCTCTTCCAGGATTCCGAGCACTCGAACGTCGCGTTCTTTCCCGCGTACCCGCTGCTCGGGCGTCTCGCGGCGCTCCTCCTCGGCGTCCCTCCGGTGCGAAGCCTTCCCGTCGTTTCGATCGTCTTCGCCGTCCTCGTCTCCGCCGCGATCGCGCGCTTGATCGCGAGCGAGTCGAGGGCCTCGCGCCTCGTCCGTCTCGCGATCCTCGTCGCCTATCCGGCGACGTTCTATCTTTTCGTTTCCTACAGCGAGTCGGTCTACCTCGCCGCGATGCTCGCCGGCGCCTCGCTCTTCCTCGACGGCGCGGAGAAGCGGAGCGGAGTCGGCTTCGCGATGCTCGGCGCATTCGGAGTCGTCCTCGGCGCGACCCGGCTCACCGGATTCGTCATTCCGTTCTTTCTCCTCGCGGCCGCCGCGCTCTTCGCGTGGGTTCGCCGGCACGGACGGCGCGGCGGAGCGCTCTCCGTCGCGCGCGAAGAGTTCACCGCCCGGGCGGCGCTCTTCCTCGGCGGAGCGGCGGCGGGCAGCCTCGCTTTCTTCGCGTTTTGCGCGCTCCGTTTCGGCCACTGGAACCTCTATTTCTGGCAGGTCTCTCTCGGCTGGTACAAGGAGTTTTCGCCCGCGAAAGCCTGGGTCTTGCTCACGACCCACCCCTTTCCGCCGTCCCTCGATTACCAACTCCTCCAGGTCCAGTCCCGAAGCCTGTCCTGGATGGTGATCGCGACGCTTACCGGATTTTCGGTTTACATCGCGATCCGTGCGTTCTTCACCGCGAAGCGCGCTCTCACCGAGGGGGACCGGTCGAATTTTCTCCGCTGCGCGCTCGCTTACGCCGCGATCGTCCACCTCTTCATCGTCGTCTGCGGCGACGTCGGTCCGTGGGACGCGTGGGGGAACGGCCTTCGCTATCCGATGCCGACCGTCTTCCTCTTCGCCGTCGCATGGCGGGACGAGTGGACGCCGACCTTCATCCGGGAGAACCGAGTCGCCCGCTTCGTCGCTTACGTCGCGCTCGCCGTGGTCCTCGCCTTCCTCTTCCGGAACCAAGTCGGGTACCTCGACCGTTTCATCCGAAACGAGTGGGTCTCTTAAGCGGGCGGCCGCGCCCTAGCCGATTGTGCGCTTCGGATCGCTCGGGATTTGGTTCCTCTGACGCACTTCTCACCGGATTTTACCGGGAATGCCGGATGCCGGGAATGAACCGAAACGCACAATTCGCTAGGGACATCGAGGAACGGAACGAGCCATCGGTCTGGAATTTCAGACGAGGTGGACGACGTTGAACCCGAAGATGCGGTTCACGCTCTCGACCATCTGCGGGCTCGTTTGCAGGCCGACGTTCTTCGGAAGCTCGAGACGGGTCTTGAACTTCGTGCCTTCGGTCGCCGAGAACTCGATGCGCACCGGGCACTTGCCCCGGAACGCGATGATGTTCTTCTTGAGTTCCCGGAGCTGATCGCTCGAAACCCGTTCGAGTGGAATCCGGAGGATGACCTGCTGGACGCGGTTCTTGTGCGCTTCCTCGACCCATTCGAGCGTCTTCACGAAGATCTTCGCGCCGTCGGAGACCGCCTCGACCTCCCCGGTGATGAGAAGCGGAGCCGCTTCGGCCTGCGCGCGCTTCAGCATCTCACCGTTCTGGGCGAAAGACTCGGGGAAGAAGACGATCTCCATCGAGCTCGCCAGATCCTCGAGGCGGGAGAACGCCATCCGGCTCCCCTTCTTCGTCATGATCTCTTTCGTCTCGCCGATCAGACCCGCGACGCGGACTTCGGGTCGCTTCGGGCGCTGGAAACGGCCGCCTTCGAACGAGCCTTCCTGGGCGGCCGGCTTCGCGGCCATTTCGGCCGCCTTCTGAATGCCCCACTCCTTCAGCTTCTCGATCGACCAGCCGAGCCACTCGGCGCAGATCGTCTGCCAAGCGTCCATCGGATGACCGGAAACGTAAAATCCGACGACCTGCTTTTCCATGATGAGCCGCTTCGCCTGCGGCCAATCCTCGAGTTTCTGGAAGATCGCGTCGGTCGGCGTGATCAGCTTCACGTCCTCGGCCGAGAACGAATCGAAGAGCGAAGTCTGCCCGAGGGCCTTTTCCTCCTGCTCGTCGGAGGCGAACTCGAGGAGTTTTTCGAGCGAGGCGAGCAAGCTCGGACGATTCACCTCGGAGATCGGATCGAACGCCCCCGCGGTCGTGAGCGATTCGAGGACTTTCTTATTCACCTTCCGGGTCGAGACCCGACGGACGAAATCGAGGACCGACGTGAACGGACCGCCGACGACTTCCGCCTCCGTGTCCGTCGCGGGCTTCCCGCGTCGCGCGTCGAGGATCGTGTCGACGGCGATCCCGCCGACCCCTTTGATCGCTTCCAACCCGAAGCGGATCGCGCGCACCGTGCCGACTCCGCCGTTCGGACCGACGCCCGGCTGCTCGATCTCTTCGACGGAAAACGTCTTCTGCGAGAGGTTCACGTCGGGCGGAAGCACCGGGATCCGGTTCAACTTCGCGTTCGCGATGTACTTCGTGATCTTGTCGGTGTCGTTCACTTCGGTCGTCATCAACGCGGCCATGAACTCGGCCGGGTAATGCGTCTTCAGATACGCCGTTTGGTAAGTGAGCACGCCGTAGGCGGCCGAGTGCGACTTGTTGAAACCGTATTCGGCGAACTTCGCCATCAAGTCGAAGATCGCGTCGGCGATTTCGGGCTTGAGTCCCTTCTTCGCCGCGCCTTCGGCGAAGATGAGCTTATGCTTCGCCATTTCCTCGGGCTTTTTCTTCCCCATCGCGCGCCGGAGAAGATCGGCTTGGCCGAGCGAGTAACCCGCGAGTTCGCGGGCGATCTGCATGACCTGCTCTTGATAGACGATGACGCCGTAGGTTTCGGCGAGGATGTTCCCGAGCTCGGGCGTAAGGTATTCGATCTTTTCCCGGCCGTGCTTCCGGTCGACGAAGACGTCGACCATCCCCGAGCCGAGCGGACCCGGACGGTAAAGGGCACCGAGGGCGGTGAGGTCGTCGAGCGTCGAGGGCTGGAGCCGCGCGCAGAGGTCCTTCATCCCGGAAGATTCGACTTGGAAGATCCCGTCGGTGTCGCCCGAAGAAATGAGCGCGAAGACCTTCGGATCCTCGTAATTCATGTCCTCGAGCCGGAAGTCCTCGCGGCTCTTCACGAGTTTTACGGCGTTATCGATGACCGTCAGCGTTTTCAAACCGAGGAAGTCGTACTTCACGAGACCGATCTTCTCGGCCGCGTCCTTGTCGAACTGGGTGACGACGTCGCCGTCCTTCGACATGTAAAGCGCGCAGTAATTCACCACGGGTTCTTCGGTGATGATGACGCCGGCGGCGTGAATGCCCGCGTTCCGGTAGAGTCCTTCGAGCTTCCGTGCGTAACCGACGACGGTGTTCACCTTCGGATCCTGCTCCATGAGCTCGCGGAGACGCGGCTCCTGGGCGATCGCTTCGTCGATCGTGATCCCGAGGGTTTCCGGGACGAGTTTATTGATGATGTCGGTCTCGGCGAAGGAAAGGCCGAGCACGCGGCCGACGTCCTTGATCGCGGCGCGGGTCTGGAGCTTCCCGAACGTGATGATCTGGCAGACGTTCTCTTTTCCGTACTTCCGCTCGACGTACTCGATCACCTCGCCGCGGCGATCCTGGCAGAAGTCGACGTCGAAGTCGGGCATCGAGATCCGCTCGGGGTTGATGAACCGCTCGAAGAGAAGCTTGAACTTGATCGGGTCGATGTCGGTAATGAAAAGGGAATACGCGACGAGCGAACCGGCGCCGGAGCCCCGGCCCGGTCCGACCGGGATGTCGTTCGCCTTCGCCCACTTGATGAAGTCCGAAACGATGAGGAAGTAGCCCGCGAAGCCGGTGCGGGCGATCATCACGAGCTCGTCTTCGAGCCGCTGTTCGTATTCTTTCTTGCGTTCCGCCCAATCGGGCTCGGCGCGCAGTTTCTTGAACTGCGGGGAATCGAAACGGAGCGCGAGACCCTTCGCGGCCTGTTCGCGGAAATACGCGACCGTATCGAACGCTTCGCTCTTCTCGACGCCCTCGGGGCGGAAGTCCGGAAGGTGGTAGATCGGGCGCCCTTGCTCGTCCTTGAACTTGAAGACGACGTCGCATTTCGCGGCGATCTTCGCCGTGTTCTCGACCGCGCCCGGGAACCGCGCGAGGCGTTCGGCCATGAGTTTACCGGGCTTCAGCCAGTACTCGGCCGGCACGAGCGACTTCGGTCGGTCGAGGTCGAGATTCCGTCCGTTCTCGATGCACTGGAGGATCTCGTGCGCTTCAGCGTCGTCCGGGGACCGGTAGTGCACGTCGGTCGTGCCGACGACCGCGATTCCGTGCTTTTCGCCGAGAGCGAAAAGTTTTTCGTTCACTGTGTCCTGCTCGGGCAGTCCGTTGTCCTGGAGTTCGAGATAATAATCCTCGCCGAAGCGTTTCTTGAACCACTGGAGGGTCGCCGTCGCCTCTTCGTCCTCGCCCATGAGGAGCCGGTATGCGAGCTCGCTTCGAAGCCCCCCCGAGAGGACGATGAGCCCTTCCCCGAATTTGTCGAGTCCGCCGCGGTCGATGAGGAACTTCGGGATGACCGGCTGGCCCTTCGCGGGCGGCGGCGAGTTTTTGTAGGCTTCGGTGATGAGCTTGCAGAGGTTTCGGTATCCCGTGAGATCCTTCGCGAGGAGCACGAGCGGGTGGAACTTCGGGCGGAAGTTTTGCGAAGCCGGACCGGCGGCCGCGGCCTGGGCGGCGGCTTGCTGCGCGCCCGGATACCCGCCTTCGAGGTACCAAACGTCGGCGCCGATGATCGCCTTGATCCCCTTTTCCTTCGCCTTCAAATAGAAATCGATCGCACCGAAGAGGTTGTTCGTGTCCGTGAGCGCGACCGCGGATTGGCCGAGCTTCGCGACCTCGTCGACGAGGTCCTCCATCTGGATCGCGCCTTGGAGGAGCGAGTACTGGCTATGCGTGTGGAGGTGGACGAAGTTATCGGACATTAACCATTTGCTTTCGGAAATTCTTGCGCTGCGGGCGCGTCGGATTCTTTCTTTGGACTCTCACGGTTAGCCCCTAAAACTCCTTTGGAGTTTTTTAACGGAGCTATTCCCACTCAATGGTCGCCGGAGGTTTCGACGAAATATCGTAGACGACGCGGTTCACTCCGCGGACTTCGTTGCAGATCCGCGAGCTCACTTTCGCGAGGAAACGCGTATCGAAATGAAACCAATCCGCCGTCATCCCGTCGATCGAGGTCACCGCGCGAAGCGCGATGCAGTAGTCGTGGGTGCGGCCGTCGCCCTGGACGCCGACCGAACGGATCGGCAGGAAGACGCCCATCGCTTGCCAGATCTTCTCATAGAGACCTTCCGAGTGGAGCATCGAGACGAAGATCTCGTCGGCTTTCCGCAGGATGTCGCAACGTTCTTTCGTGACCTCGCCGACGATGCGCACGCCGAGTCCAGGGCCCGGGAACGGGTGGCGCTTGATGAACGCTTCCGGCACGCCGAGTTTACGCCCGATCTCGCGGACCTCGTCCTTGAAAAGGTCGCGGAACGGCTCGAGGAGCTTGAACTTCATGTCCTTCGGCAATCCGCCGACGTTGTGGTGCGACTTGATCGTGTGGGCGTGCGACTTGCCGGAGGCGGCGCCTTCGGGGCCGCTGGACGGAGCCGGAGCGGACTCGATGACGTCGGGATAAAGGGTGCCCTGCACGAGAAACGCGGGAAGGACGCCGAGCTGCTTTTCGAGCGTCTTCGCCTCTTCGTCGAAGATCGCGATGAATTCGGCGCCGATGAACTTACGCTTCGTCTCCGGGTCGGTCACTCCGGCGAGTTTCGAGAGGTACCGCGCTTCGGCGTTCACGCGCTTTACCGGGAGGTGGAGCTGCTCGGTGAAGAGCTTCATCACGCGGTCGCCTTCTTCGTAGCGGAGCAGCCCCGTATCGACGAAGACGCAGTGGAGACGATCGCCGATCGCCTTGTGGACGAGGGTCGCGGCGACCGTCGAGTCGACGCCGCCCGAAAGCGCGCAAACGACGTGGGCACCTTCCGGCACCTTCGACTTGATCCGCGCGACTTCGTCGGTGATGAAATCGCCCATCGACCAGTCGGGCTTGAGCCCGGCGATGCCCGTAAGGAAATGCCGGAGGAGATCGATTCCGTGTTCGGAGTGCGTGACCTCGGGATGGAACTGGAGCGCGTAGAGCTTTTTCGAAGGTGCCTCGAGCGCCGCGACCGCGCCGGATTCGGACTTCGCGGCGAGGCGGAACCCTTCCGGCAGTTTCGCCGTTTCGTCGCCATGGGACATCCACACTTGGCGGTGGGCCGCGACCGCGATCGAACCGGTCGAGTCCTTCACCGGTCCGGTATCGACGCGAAACGGAGAGCGCTCGGGGAAGAGAGCCGGCTCGCCGCCTTTCGGCGCGGGCTCCGGGATCACTCCCATTCGGCCGTACTCGCGTTTCACGCCCGGCTTCACTTCGCCGCCGAAGGCTTGGACGAGGAGCTGAAGGCCGTAGCAGATGCCGAGCACGGGAAGGCCGCGCTCGGTTTGGTACGCGAGGAATCCCTTCGGAAGTTCGGGAGCATCCTTATCGTAAACGCTCGAAGGACCGCCGGAGAGGATTACGGCCTGCGGACCGAACTCACGAATGCGGTCGAGCGAAGCGTCGCCCGGAAAAACATAAGAGTAGAATCCAATCTCGCGCACGCGGCGGGCGATGAGCTGCGTGTACTGAGATCCGTAATCGAGGATCAGGATCTTGTTCATCGCGAATGTATAAACGATGACGCGACGCGCTTGCCACGCTAGACGCGACGCTTAATCGAGATCGACGAGCAGGATCGAATCGACGCGAGACGCGAGGACTTCCGCCTCCGGCCAGACGTGGATCTCGCCCGTTTTAGAATCCGCGACGACCAAGAATTTCGCTGTGTTTTCAGCGCCACGCGGACCGGCGATTCGACCGAGGACCAGGACCTCGTGCGGATTTCCACTTCCCGGATAAAACGTCTGCGTAAAGGCGCCCGGCGTATAACCGCGTTCGAGCTTCCCGGCCGTGAAATGCAGCGTCTGATTCGCCGAAACGACGTCGATCCGGAGCCCCAAAAGGGCCGGATGCCCGTTTGCGACGTGGCGGATAAAATCGAGATCGGAGTCCGCGAAGCGGCTCTCGATCCCGTGCGCCGCTAAAAATTTCACGCCGTAGACGTCTTGGGCATGGCCTCGGTCGGCTCCGAACGCGACGGCCCCCATGAACTCGGAATAAAGCGAGCGGAGCTTCGCCATCGACGGCGTGTTCACTTTTCCGACCGGGCCGAAACGATCGACGTATTCCGCGCAGTTCCCGAGCGCGGTCGCGAAGCAAGTCGGACCCACCTGGGTCTCGATCTGAAGCGCCTTCGATCGACGTGGGCCGCGGAAATCGACCTCTCTTTCGTCGACCCAAATCATCGACCGCCGATCGTAATCGTAAAAATACCAGACGACGGCGCCGTCTTCTCGCTGTTGCTTACCGAGGAATACCCCTTCCGATAACTGCGATCCGATCCGCAGTCGCGTCGGAGTGCCGACTCCCGAAACCGATTCTTTCGCGAGTACGAAATCACATACGACTTTCGGAGTCGCTTTCGGGAGCTGCGGCGGGGAACTGGAGGGAGGAATCCGCGCCTCCGGAGCCGCCGGACGCTCGGGGCGAGGTGCCCCGGGCGGGTCGCCCTCGGCGCGCGCATTCGCCCCGACCGCGAACGCGGCGGCGAGTAGGAATCCGAACATGAATTTCGACCCGATCGAGTCCATCTCTATTCGGTATCGGATTCGGGTAAAAAAAACGGAGCGGATTGCGCTCCGTCAAATTTACCGCACTTCCGTACTGGCTCGAGGACTCAGCTCGGGGCCCGGTAGTTCGGCGCTTCCTTCGTGATCACGATGTCGTGCGGATGGCTCTCGGCCAGGCCGCTATTCGTGATCCGGAGGAACCGCGCCTTTTCCTGGAGCTCCACGATCGTCTTCGCGCCGACGTAACCCATGCCGGCTTTCAAACCGCCGATCAGCTGGTGGATGCTCGCGCCGAGCGATCCGCGGTAAGGCACGCGGCCCTCGATTCCTTCCGGGACGAGCTTCTCGTTGTTCGAAACGTCGGCTTGGAAGTAACGGTCCTTCGAACCCTGGGCCTTCGACATCGCGCCGACCGAACCCATACCGCGGTAGGTTTTAAACGAGCGGCCCTGGTAGTGGACGATCTCGCCCGGCGACTCGTCGGTGCCCGCGAAGAGCGAGCCGATCATGACGGTGTTCGCGCCGGCGGCGAGCGCCTTCGTGATATCGCCCGAGAGCTTGATGCCGCCGTCGGCGACGATCGAGATCCCTTTCTCCCGCGCGGCACGCGCGCACTCGCCGACCGCCCAGAGCTGCGGGACGCCGATGCCGGCGACCACGCGGGTCGTGCAGATCGACCCCGGGCCGATGCCGACTTTCACCGCGTCGGCGCCCGCGTCGACGAGCGCGATCACGCCTTCGTAGGTCGCGACGTTGCCGCCGACGATCTCGACGCGGTCTCCGAATTTTTTCTTGAGCGCGGATACGCAGTCGAGCACGCCCTTCGAGTGGCCGTGGGCCGAATCGACGAAAAGTACGTCGACTCCGGCGTCGACGAGCGCGGTCGCGCGTTCCATGGCTTCGGCGCCGACGCCGACGGCGGCCCCGACGACGAGTCGTCCGTATTTATCCTTGTTCGCGAGGGGGAACTCGCGCTGCTTCTTGATGTCGCGCGAGGTAATGAGGCCTTTCAAGCAGCCGTTCGCGTCGACGACCGGCAGCTTCTCGAGCCGGAATTCCTTCAGTCCGAGCTTCGCGTCCTCGAGGGTCACGCCCTCGGGCAAGGTCTTGAGCGGCGTTTTCGTCATGCGGCTTTCGACCGTGACGGAAAAATCGGATTCGAAGGAAAGGTCGCGGTTCGTGAGGATGCCGACGAGCTTCTTCCCTTGCGGGCTCGGGACCGTCACGGGAAGTCCCGAGATTTTATACTCGCCCATGAGCGCGTTCGCCTGCTCGAGGGTCGCCTCGGGTCCGATCGTGATCGGGTCTTGGATCATCCCCCACTCCGCTTTTTTCACCTTCGTCACTTCGAGCGCCTGCTCGGCGATCGTGAGGTTTTTATGGATCACGCCGATGCCGCCTTCCTGGGCCATGACCTTCGCGGTCTTCGCTTCGGTCACGGTATCCATCGCCGAGGAGATCAGCGGGATCGCAAGCGAGATCTTTTTCGTGAGCTTCACGCGGGTCTCGACCGAGTTCGGGAGGACTTCCGAATACCCCGGAACGAGGAGGACGTCGTCGAAGGTCAGGGCTTCGGTCGATTGGTTCGCGTCTTTGCCGTAAAATTTCATAAGTCTTCCTCTTCGATCTCCGAAAGCTCGGCGAGCGTCGCGATGTATTCGCGCGAGTCGCCGACGTAGTTGTTCGCGGACTTGGTCAGGAAAGCGAGTTCTTCGGGCTTGAGTTCGCGCGAGACCTTCGCGGGCGAGCCGATGATGAGCGATTTCGGAGGGAACACCTTGCCCTCGGTGACGAGCGCGCCGGCCGCGACGATCGAGTCGTCGCCGATCACGGCCTTGTTCATCACGACGGCGTCCATCCCGACGAGGACGCGATTCCCGATCGTGCAGCCGTGGAGAGTGACTTTATGCCCGACGGTGACCTCGTCGCCGATCACGAGCGGACAATCCCTCCGGTCGACGTGGAGCATGGTCAGGTCCTGCACGTTCGTGCGTTTTCCGATCGTGATCGATTCGACGTCGCCACGGACGACGCACTGGAACCACACGGAGGACTCGGCGCCGATCTTCACTTCGCCGATGATGTCGGCAGAGGGCGCGATGAACGCGCTCGGGTCGATCTCGGGCCATTTCCCGTGGTGAGGCAGGATCAGCGGTTCGCGTTCGGGCGCCCTCCGCTTCATCCGACGACCTCCGACGCGAGACCCGACGTGTAGCGGAAACCTTCGGCTTCCGACTCCGCCGCAAGGTGATCGTGGATCACGTCGGCGCGCATGGAGAGCGAAGTCGCATCGGTAATCTTTACGCGCAGAAAACGCCCGGTGAGGTTCCGCCCGCTTTCGTCGCCGAAATTCACGACGTGGTTCGCGCCGGTGCGAGCGGTCCAGACGCGGCCCTTCGCGAGGCCTTTATCGACCATCACCTGGCGCTTCGCCTCGCCCTCGACGAGGACTTCGACTTCGCGTCCGATCCAGGTCTTGTTCCGGATTTCCGAGATGCGCAGCTGGTGCTGCAGCAGCCGATTCAACCGGTCGTTCTTCACGTCGCTCGGCACGTCGTCGACGAGCTTCGCCGCACGGGTGCCCGGGCGGGGCGAATATGCGAAGGCGAAGATCGAGTCGTACTGGACGCGGTCGAGAAGCTTGATCGTTTCCTGGAAATCTTCCTCGGTCTCGCCCGGAAACCCGACGATCAGGTCGGTCGACAGGCCGACGTCCGGATTCAATTTCCGCAGACGGTCCATCTGGTCGACATAGGACTCGATTTTATGGTGCCGGCCCATCTTCGCGAGGACGCGGTTCGAACCCGACTGGACCGGAAGGTGGAGGTGCGGCGCGAGCGCCTTGACTCCGTTCAGCGGGGCGCCCTCGACTCCGTACGGCAGGTAACACTCAATGAGCTCGTCCGAGAAATCGAGCGGATGCGACGACGTGAAACGGATCCGCTTCAGATTCGCGAGCCGCGGATCGGAATCGATCGCGCGCAGGAGCTGCGGGAAGTTCTCGTCGCCGTCGCGCGGACCGACCTTGCCGATTTGGTTCGTCAGTTCGCGAGGGAGCCGCGCTTTCGCGTTCGGATTCCCCTTGCCGAAGGAGTTCACGTTTTGGCCGAGGAGCGTAACTTCGCGCACGCCGGTCGCGACGAGCCGGGCGAGGTCGGCGAGCACTTCGTCGATCGTCCGCGATTTTTCGCGGCCGCGCGTGAAGGGCACGATGCAGTACGTGCAGAATTTATCGCAGCCCTTCATGATGTTCACGAACGCGGTCGCCTTCACGGCGAAGACCTTGGTTTCGGTCGAGTAGTTCTGGGTGCGGTCGAAATCGGCGAAAACGACGTGTTTCTCGCCGTTCTCCACGCGATGGACGATTTCGGGCAGCGAATCGATCGTGTCGGTGCCGAAGACGAAGTCGACGTAGGGCGCGCGCTTGAAGAGCGCGTTCTTCTCGAGCTGGCCGACGCACCCGCCGATGCCGATCGTCGGTTTGTCGAGACCGGCTTCCTTCCCGTCGTGATGGTATTTTCCGAGCGTCGAAACGGCCTTGTGCACGGCCTTCTCGCGGACGGTGCATCCGTTGATCAGGATCAGCCCCGCTTCCGAGACGTCCTTCGCGGGGCGCATGCCCTTCGCCGAAAGGAGCGAAGCCATGCGTTCGCTGTCCGCTACGTTCATCTGACAGCCGAAGGTCTTGATGAAGAACGTGTCTTTCGCACGCTTTCCGGCGTTCGGGAGAGCCTTTTCACCTGACGGATTCATGGCGGACTATTAGCATTTGACGCAGTGTTTCCGCGACGAAAAAGGCCGCCATTCCGCACTGGACGGGCCTCGACATAATCCTTCCATCCTGACGCGCCTAAGCTTTTGGTTTCCGTGAGGAATTACCGGCAAACTAAGGGGAATGGTCCCGCGTCCGTGTGATGTTCATGGAGGAACACCCCGTGAGATGGCTTGTATCGACCTGTCTGCCCGTCGTGCTCACCTTCGTCGCCCCGTCGGTCGCGTTCGCTTGGGGCGTTCCTAAGAACGACACCGAATCGAAGTTGCTCTACGATCGCTTCGCGAAGGACTTCGCGGCGAATCCCTATCTCCACAACAAGAACATGAACTTGCTCCGCGACGGGAAGCGCTCGGCTTACCTCGAAACGGGCGACAAGTTCGCGGAACAAGCCGACGACGTTCCCGCCGACGTGATGAAGATCCTGCCCGACGCGAAATGGATTTCGTTCGCGATCTTCAATCAAGCGATCCGCGGCATGCGCCAAATCCTCGCGAATTTCCCGACCGGCATCCGCGACGACCTCCTCACGATCGTCGACTTCGGGCTCAAGACGGAAGCCCGGCGCTTCCTCGTACTCGATCTCCAGCGCGAGAAGATCCTTTTCCAGACGTGGACCCACCACGGCCGGAAATCCGACGCGAACGGGGATCGTTTCGCCGAACAATTCTCGAACGTCGTCGACTCGAACAAGAGCTCGGTCGGTTTCCTCCTCGCCTCCGATAATCCCTACGAAGGCATGTGGGGCTATTCGCTGCGCATGCACGGCATCGACGGCGCGCTGAACTCGAACGTCCACCAACGCGCGATGGTGCTGCATCCCTGGCCGACGATCCATCCGCGGGAACTTTCGAAGCTGAATCCGATCGTCCAGTCGAGCCTCGGCTGCCTCTCGCTTCCCTTTTACGAATCTGGAAAATTCTACGGACTCGACGACCAGCCGCTTTCGAAGCTGATCATCGACACGATCAAGAAGCGCTCGGTGATCTTCGTCTCGACGCCGCAAATCGACCTCGAACACAAGTCGATCTGGCTGAAGTCGACCGCGCTCCTGCCGGCCGCGCAGCGTGCGGCGATCATCGCGAAAGTCGACGCCGAGTCCGCGGGCCAGCCTTCCCTCTCGGGCGGCGAGGAAGCGCGCGAAGTCGTTCCGGCCGAATACCGTTCTTGGATGAAACGCTAGCTTAGTCCGACTCGAGATCGAGGAGCGCTTCGAGGTCCTCGATTTGGTACCGGACGAGCCAGCCTTCTTCGAGCGGGTCTTCGGAGACGGCGACCGGATCGGACGCGACCGGGTTCACGGAAAGCACGACGCCCTTGGTGGGAAGCGTGACTTCGACCGAACCGCGCGTTCCGTCGACGGTGACGATCTCGTCGCCGGCGTCGAAGTGATCGCCCTCTTCGGGAAGCGTGATCCCGTCGAGGTCGCCGAGCTTGTCGATCGCTCCGCTCGTCAGGCCGATCGTGAGGATATTCCCCCTCCGGGAAAACCAAAGCTTCCCGCCTTCGAATTCGCCTTCTTTCGGAACCTTCACATCGGTCTTCGTCTCGGTTTTCGATTCGCCCATGCCCCTAGTCTGGGAGCATTTCGGAGGCTTGGGAAGGTATTTTCTCCTCGGGTTTTATTCGATTTCCGTCAGGGGTGGGTCTCCGGCGACACGGGGAAAAGGCCCTATTTCGCGTAATTATGACGGGTTTTTAATACTTGATATCTTTACTCTACTACTTAGCCAGGTCAAAATAGACTGTAGGGGTCAAGAATCTCTCGTGTTTTCACGATGAGATCTGATGAAGGCGGGGAACTCCCGTCTTCGCCCAGGGGGTTATTGTGGGTTTGAAGAATCAGTTCAGCCTCGGTTTCGTGGTCGCGGGGATTGCGTCGCTCGTTGCAGGTAATGCAAGCGCCCTCACCCAGGTATGCGACGGAAGCGGAAAGACCTATTTTTACTACGTAAGCGATACCGCGAAGCGGGGATGCTACACGTGTTCGGGATCTGTCGGAAAGGACAGTGTGCTGAGCTGCACATCGAGCACAGTTAAGCCTGCAGACAGCGCCAAATGCTCCAAGTGCGCCCTAATGGCCAGCGATGCTTTGGCAGATGCGAATAAGGTGAACAACAATATCCCGGGCTCACAACAAAACGACGCTACCGGGACGCTCTCCGACGCCCTCGCCACCGATAAGAACGGCAAGACGAACAGTCAGACGTTCACGGTCACGGCGGATGACGTGAGAAATTACCCAAATCTCGGGTTGAAAGAAGGTCAGACCGTCACCGTTTCGAAGAAATACGACGGCTCGACAACCGTCACCTCGAATGACACGGCTACGGGAACCGCTGTTCGCAAGACAATTTCCGACGGAACCGTCACCAAAAGCGAGACTGGCACTATCGACCCAGTTTCGGGAGGTTTCCACGTCGACGGCACGACGACTTACGGCGATTCTTCGTCCGACGCTCCCACTTGGAAGTTCTCGAACGGGAA
This sequence comes from Bdellovibrionales bacterium, assembly GCA_018266355.1. Lineage (GTDB taxonomy): Bacteria > Bdellovibrionota > UBA1018 > UBA1018 > UBA1018 > JACMQW01. The sequence goes on along the minus strand of JAFEAP010000008.1, from coordinate 7,019 downwards.
GGACACGTTCGAAACGTCGGACCCCGCTAAGGCGCAGGAGGCGGCGAATTCCGGGAAATACAAGAGCGCCACGATGACCAAAGACGGACAATCCTACAAAATCGATCCGCGCACCGGAAACATCGTCGTTGCAACCGAGGAAAAGAAAAACCAGAAAGTAAACAAGGACGACGCCATGGATGACTGCGTCCAGTCGCTCACCGCCGCGCGCGACCATGTTGCGAGCGAGGCCGAATTGAGCCGATTTAGATGCAATGGAACCAAAGCCTGGGTGAAAGGCTCCGAGATCGCGAATCAGGTCCTTTCGGGTACCGGAAGAAACGTCGTGAACCAGATGGGCGCCCAATCCGCCGCTCAGGCCCAGAACGGAAGCTTCATCGACGCCCAAAAAGGTGCGGCAAAGATGGCGAAAACCGGCTTCACCTACGAAACGGCACTTGGGATCGCAAATCTCGCGGCGACCGCGAAGCTCGCTAGTGCAGCCAACAAACACAAACAAAACGCCGCGGAAATGGCCGCTTGGCAGGCCCAAGCGAAAGCGGCCGGTGGAAACATCAGCACGTTCGGGAACGCGAACGGCGCCGTCGCGGATCTCCAAAATAGCAAAGACGCCCAATCCGGACTGGACGCGGCGTTGATCGAACAACGGCAAGCGCGGGACCTTGCCTCTACCGCCGCCTTGAAAACGGCGATGCAGGCCGCTCAAAGCATCGCCGCAGCCACCGTCGCAAAAAAGAGCCAAAAGGCCGCCGAAGCGAACGCCCGCCTCGCCCAGCAGGCCCAAGACCAACTCCAAGCGAACTCGTTCAAGTACGACCCGAACCAACTCGCGCCGCCGACTTCGAACGCCTACGATCCGAACCAAATGGCCGCGACGAGCGGTACGGACTCGACGACCGCCTCGACCTCGAGCGACGGATCGACGACCGGACTCGACGACATGAAACTCACCGACGGCTCCGACTCCGGCGCCGGCAGCGACGCGATCAACGCGCCGAACGCGGGCGCTTTCAAGAGCGGCGCGACGGGTGGACCGGGCGGCGGCGGCGCGGGAGCGGGCGCTCCGAGCGCGGGTGGCGGCGGATCCTCCGGCGGCCCGACGGCCGCGGAAGACCCGAAAGCGGCCTACGCTTCCGAATTCGGCACGAAGGAACGCTACGAAACCGGCGGCGGCCTCACCGGCGCGGGCGGAGCGAAAGGCGGAGCGGCCGGCGGTAAAGGCGGCGACGGCGCGGGCGTGGACCTGAACGGGCTCCTCGCGCAGTTCCTCCCGAAAGGCGAGGACGAATCCGCTCACCGAAGCATCCTCGACTCCGTCGCGTTCGGCGGAAACCGGAATATCGCGAACGAAGAGGCGCCGTCTTACCTCGATAAGAACGCGGACCTCTTCCAGCGGATCCACGAGACGATGAGCGAAAAGAACCGCCGGGGCCAACTCGGCATTTGATAAACGGGACGAAGGGAACATCCGCGATGAAATCCGGGGGGATTTTAAAGCCACAAACGAAGAGCGCCACCGCGGGAATCTCCGTGCCGGCGCTGCTCGAACTTGCGGCGGCCCTCGCGGTCGGTCTCCTCATCCCCTTCCCGACGCTCGCCGCGACCGGGATCAACAAGATGGTCGCCGACGTTTGCCACAAGACGACGGACGCCGCCTACCGCGCGAAATACTGCTCGGCCGCGAAGGATCTGAAGAAGGGCTATAACGCGAACAAAGCGACCGCCGCGGTTTGGACCGGCGTTTCCATCGCCTGCGGATACGCGTGCGGGAAGAAGAACGCGGGAATGGCCTGCACGATCGCGAACTACGGCGGCATCGGCGGCGAGGGCCTGATCACGAAGAAGTTCACCGACTCGCTGACCGGGGAAGCCACGAAAGCCGGCGAGAAACTCGTCGCGGGAAAACCCGACGGCGGCGATACCTCCGGCTCGGGCTCGAAGTTGAACGGCGACGCGTGCGTGACTTCCGGCACGAGCGCGCTGAAGGCGTTCGGAAAGCACGCCGATTCGAAGCAAAACGAAAAGGGTCTCGCGGACATGCGGGACCAGACGAAAGAGATGAATACGCCGGTCGCGAATAGCGCCGTCGCTTTCACCGGGGATACGCAGAACTCCGGAGACTCAGATGGTACGAGTGCAGCTGCTACGGCGGGGTACGATCCGTGCGGCGACGCCGCGATCGGGACGGCGCTGGGCGCGATTCGTTGTGCTGCTAGCAACGATCCTAGCCTTCCTCCTTACGTGAAGAGCGAAGAGTTCGTGCAAGACCTCCAGAAAGCGACCGGGAAGTCCCCGGATGCCTTCTTCGCGAACTTCGAAAACCCGGCGAAGTCGATTTCCGAATCGCCGATGGTGGCCAACCTTTCGCCGGAAGGCCAACGCGGCCTCGTCGATTCGATGGAAGCGATGGAAGGGTACTCGGCGTCGAAAGCGCGCGCCGCCGCCGGCGCGGGGAGCGGCGAGTCCTCCTCTTCCGGCTATGCCGCCGCGGCGCGGACGCCGTCGGCCGCGGGCGAAGACACGGGTTTCGACATGAATGGCATGATCGCGAGCGTCCTCGGCCAGGGCCAAGGCGCGGAAGACGGCGCGAACGCCGCCGCGGTCTCGCAACTGACGGTGAACCGCCGCCCCGCCGGGAACGCGGCCGCCGCGGAAGATCCGAAGATCAGCATTTTCGATCGAGTTCAATTGCGATACGGGGCGGTTTCGGCCCGGGATCGACTGGGGGTCCAATGAAACGGGGTACGTCTTTTTTCTCCACTCTCCTTTCGGTGATGACGATCGCTCTAACTATTCCGAACCTCGCGGTCGCTGGCGGATCGTGCGATTCGGTTTGCAACAGTACCACAGACGCGGTGAAGAACCTCATTCAGGATCCAAAATGCAAAGCGGATACATCCTGCGTGAAATGCGTGAGCGACTCGCTCGGCATGGGACAAACCCAAAGCTATTGCTCTGCCTATCAGTCGACTTCGAAAGGCAAGACGAAGCAGACGATCTCGACGGTCATGTACGATGCGACCGCCCTCACGTGTCTTACCGCATGCTTCATGTCGAAGTCTGTTTATGCTAGCGCAGCAGGGCAAGCTCTTGGCAAAGTGTGCACCGGTCTCGGGCTCGCCGCCTCCGCCTACGATTTTATCTCCGCCCTAACGGCGAACGATCCTGCGGGCATCGCCATGGGCGCCCTCAGTGCATATCAGACTGCCAAAGGCGCCGTAACGATCGCAAAAGTCGTCAAAGACGGCGCCCAAACGACGAAGGTCTCCTTGAACGCGAAATCGAAGTCGGACTCCTGCGTTACCGGCGTGATCATGACCGGATTGGCGGTGTTTAAGCACATTTCGCAGGGAAAAATGAACAAGAACAAACAGGACCAATGCGACATTATCAACCAGATGAGCTCGAACGCAAACAACGCGGTAATGGCCTGCACGCAGGCAAAACCGAACACCAATTCCAACACTTCATCGCTTTCCGGTCTCTTCCAAGTGACTCCTGAGAACTTCTCTTCGTTGACCGTAAATGACGGCGCCCAACACCTCGGGGCGACCGCCGGCGACCAGTTCATCAAGGATATGCAGCCGGATCTCGAAAAGGCCGTTTCGGCTGGGGTTTTCAACCCGGCCGATTTGGCGAAGAAAGTCGATTCGGGCGCATCCGCCTCCGACGTAATCGGCGCAGGCAACATCGGTCCGGAGATGGCCGCGTTGGTGAAAGATATCGATCGCCGGATACAAGGCGGCGAACAATTTAAATCCCTCGCCGATCTCGGCGGTGGATATAGTGGCGGAGCCGGCGGCGGCCTTGCCGACCAATCCTCGAACCCGAACGGCGAACTCGCCTTCGGCGGCCCGGCGGGCGCGACGCCCGGCGAAGGCGCTTCGGATAGCCTCGAAATCGACCGCAAGCCGGCGTCGGCCGCGAACCTCGCGGGGCTCGAAGACGGCGACGTTTTCCACGGCGCTTTCGGTGGCACGATCTTCGACATCGTCACGAACCGGCTGAAGGCCGAGAAGTCCAATTACGCGGAACTCGATCCGGAGGCGCGCATGAATCGCCTCTTCAACGGGTACCGCGACGTGAAATCCGTGCGGAAACCGGCGGGGGCCGGCGATCATTCCGCGAAGTAAATCTCGTCCGTTTTCCGATTTGTCCGTATTCTGGGGGATTCCGTTATGAAGGTAGAACATTCACGCGCATCGACCGCGTTCACTCGGCTGGCCTCTCGCTCGGTCTGCGGGCTTTTGGCGGTCGCGATCGCCCTTCCCATCTCGCCGACGGCATTCGCCGACGACAGCGGACTCGCCAACATCAACGCAACGAACATCTCGAGCGGCGACACCGCGAGCGCCTTGCCCGACGTGAAAAAAATCTGCGACGCGGTTCAATCATCCCAGCAAGGGACTTTCGCGACCCAGAGCGGGGTCTTTATGGGTACGGCGTCTGAATGCGCGGGTCTCACGCGACGCGAACGCCAAACGCAGGCCTGCCAAGTGGATCTGGGCGCTTCTCTCGCCGGGCTTTCCGGCCAGCAGTTGCAGGATCAAATCGATTCTCTTTGTTCCCAGTCCGCCGGACTTTCCCACGACGCCGCCGTTTACTGCGCGCTCCGAAACGCGACGAAAGGCGGCCAAGCGCTTCAGTATTGTAACGCTTACATGTCTGCGGACAAAGCCCAGGACGGGCTGAAGAAAACGTTATTCTTCGACATCGCCGCGGCGGGAGCTTGTTTCACCGACTATATCGCGATCAAGATGGCCCAGAAAAGCGGCGGGACCTACAAGGGCGTCGCCTGCGGCGGCGCCGCGATGGCCGCCTCGATGATGGAACTCGTCCAGACGGTTTCGATCCTCGGCAAAACCAAAGATGCCTACGGAGACGGTTCCTCGGGCGACCACTCTGCCGGCGGCTATAAAATCGACAGCTCGAATCGCGTCGTCGACCGCGGCGGTCTCGCGAAAGCTCTCGAAATTACCGCGAGCACCACCCTGAGCGCGTCCGCCATGATGATAGGCGTTTGTTACTACAACAAGAGTAAGAACGGTCTCTGCGGGCAATTCAGCTCGATCAAGGGCGGCCAATCCAACTACGGGCGAATCGCCAAAGGGCGGGCCACCGACCGGGCCAACAACGCTTACAAGCAGAATTACCAGAATGCCCGCTCGAGGATTTCCGGATCGAATATCCAGGACTCGAAAACGGAAGACGGCGGCGAAAAGGTGACTTGGCAAGAAGACGACCAAATCGAGCACGACTACAATTCCAAGATCGTGGACGAAAAGAATAGCCGCGACGACGCGATCACTAAGGACTACAAGGAAAAGGTCACGCGAATTTCGGAACAGGATGCGAACGCGGCTCTGGCCATGCGCGCCGCCCTGATCTTCACCGCCCTCGCCGGCATGCGGGGCCTCGCCTCGAGCACCGCGGGTAAGACGAAGAAAGACGCGGAAGACATCCTCCAATCCCTCTTCACCTCGAACGGCGGCACGACTTCTTTCGGCGGCTCCGGAATGGGCGGCTTCCAAGCCTCGACCTATACCTCGACGAACGTGAGTTCCTTCAATAGCACGACCGGCGACGGCTCGACGAAGTCGGCGAGCACCGCGGCCGCGGCCGATCCGAGCGACTCCGCGTTCCTCGCTCCTCCGGGCAGCGCTCTGAACCAGAAGGCCGGCGCCATCGCGGCGGCGATGCCGGCTTCGGCGAAGAACGGCGACATGGGCACCTCCGCCGGTCTCGGCGCGGGCATCGCGGCGGCGGCGACGGCGGCCGGCGTCCCGGCTTCCGCTCTCGGGGAAATCCGCAGCCACGTGGATTCCGTCTTCGCGAACCTGCCTAAAGAAGGCGGCGGCTACGGCGGCAGCTCCGGCGGCGGTCTCGCGAAAAAGAGCGATGGCGGCGGCGGGATGGACGGCCTGAACCTGAAGGGCCTCTTCGGCGGCGGCGAAAAGGAAGAGAAAGCCGCGGGCAACGAGAGCCTCGCCTATCGCGGCCTCGCGAGCGACGACATCTGGCATTCGCGGAATCCGAAGGGAAACAACCTCTTCCAGATCATCTCGGATCGCTACGATACGGCGCAGCGTAGGCAGGAAATGGCGCCTTAACGAGGCCCGACCCTCCTCTTTCCCGACGAATCCAGTTGCGCGCGGGGGCCTCCCCCGCTATTTTCGGGCCTTCTTTCTCAGTGGGCCCTTAGCTCAGTTGGTAGAGCGCTTCCATGGCATGGAAGAGGTCAACGGTTCGAACCCGTTAGGGTCCACCAAATACTTTCCTCCGGATTCGAATTCTGCAGGCGATTCGAGCTCGTCACCGTTTGAGACAGCTCGTCTCTCATCGGGCTATTTCGACCCGCGGTCCGGCGTCAGCCCCGGCTAAAATCGACGTAAGCTGGCCCGAGACCTGCTCTTGATCGTTCCGAATGATTCGACTTCGATCGACCTTGATTCATTTCGCCGTTTCGCTCGCCTTCGCCGCCGGAGCCTTCGCCGAAGAACTGACGCCGCCGACCCATTCCTTCCAACTCTGGGGCGGAATCGCAGGATCGACCACGCACAGCCAAAACGCCGATCACACCGGCGCGCTCCTCGTCGGCGGGATCGCCCTTCCCGTCGCGCCCGCGGATCGCCAGTCGATCCGATTCTCCGTGTCCCGCCTCTTCGACGATTCCGGAATCGCCCGCTACAACCTGCTCGCCCACTTCGGTTACCGATTCACCGAGCGCTTCGGAGCGGGCCTTCTCGGCGGAGTCGAATACCTCGAGCGAGGGGATTCCTCCCATACCTACGTAAAACCCCTGATCGGCGCGGAGCTTAACTACGGTCTCGTTTTTACGCCCGACCACGCCGCCTCGCTCTTTCTCGCCTACGAATCCGCCCAAGGCTCGACCGGCACCCTCGCGTTCGACGGAGGATCGGACTCGATTTCCGCGCGGATCATCTCCCTCGGACTCGCCCTCTCGATCGGACTATTCTAAAAAGGAAAATCGCATGCGCTCGCTCGAATCCTGGATTGCC
>JAFEAP010000007.1 GCA_018266355.1 Bdellovibrionales bacterium | reverse complement strand
TGGAAAATTCAATCAGTCGGCGCGGTCCGAGGGTTGCGGCGCGCATGAGCCCCGACATGCCAGTTTGTCTGGGGGCCGCGCGGAGCTCAGGGAGGGCGCTGCGTTGAGTTTTGTGTATTGAAACGCGTGCTGATGTACAAGGAAGTGTGGTTATCACACAGAATGAGGCAGGTAGATGTTGTCCTCGTCGTAGGCTACAAGTTGCTCGAGGTCCTCGAAGATATCGTCGCAGGGGCTGCTGCTGGTGCTGCCAGGCACCGGGCAATCGATGTGCAAGCGCGAGGGGTTGGCGTGCAGGAGGGGAAAGGCGGGGAAATCGATAGGAACTGACTGGGTCAGGTCAGCAATGGGCCAGATAGCAGATAGATACCCTTGACCCTCAGAGCAGATAGATAGTGGGCTGGGCAGACTATCTGTACATTATATGTTACACATCTGTGTCTGAATCAGCAAGCATATCATCCTCGCCGTCCTCCTCTTCAGGTACTCTTGTGCGTCCAAGGCCTTCCACTAGTTCGTCGATTGCACGAAAATACCCCTGCGTCCCGTTGCCATGTGTGCGAGCGCACTCAAGTATCCAGTCGCGGATGACCATCTGTCGCTCCAAGTTCTTGGGCAGCAGGCGCGCACGACCAACACTAAGGAACGCAGCACTTGACCAGCTTCGCTCAACATCTGCAGTCGAGCATGGTATGGCAAGATACATACGAGCAACAGGGCAAAGAATAGCAATCGCACCACGACCTTGCTCTGACCACCACTGCAGTGCATCTGTGGTGTCTTGGTCAAGATAGTCCTTGTTTCCCTCCAACTCTGCTCGAAGGGCTTGCAGTTGTGCATCGAGCAACGCCCTAGTAGGTCGCTGTAGGCGCTGGGAAGTATGAGTGTGGGAGAGTGTGTGTGAGTGCATGCGTGTGTGTGTGTGTGTGTGTGAGTGCAAATGCGCACAGGCAGGTTGGGGTCCTGTTGGTATAGTGCCTCCGCATCAGCCAAGACACCAGACCAGATCTGGTCCCGAAGTTCTCCAGAAAAAGCAGAGAGGTGTCCATATCGGGGGTGAAAGGCAGCACAGCGAAGTGCAAGTGGAGGAGGTGAGCCTGGTACCACAGTGATGCGGCGAGCAAACCGGTTAGTTAGTTGCACAATAAGGGCTGCCTGAAAGTTAAACACAGCACTCCCAGCAGCAGCAGGGACAGAAGTGATGTAAGTGATTGAGCGGTGATAAAGGTGAGGCAAGTCAGCCAGCAAGGTCTTACTACTCTGGGCCTTGTCAGTGAGGGCCTCTATTTCTTGAAGAATCTATTGACAGTATAAGTAACCACAACAGACACACCACACACCACACACACACACACACACACATACACACACAGTAACGTACGGGAACACAGGCGCGCAGTGCTTGCAGTAGCTCATGAGACGGAAGAACTGCAGAGAGACCAGGGATATCAGTCTCTTCACCAGCCGCGATACAGCCAAGCAGTTTCTGGATAGCAGGTGATAGGAAAATGTAACGCTGTATCATGTAAAAGGTACTGTTCCAGCGAGTCTCATTGGCAACACGGAAGAGGAGAGCTGTGATCTTCTTCGAATTAGCAGACTGCATTCGCACTATTGCATTCTGAGCTGCACTATGTGTGCGAATGAATGTTACAGCAGCCTGACATAGGTGAGTGCATGTGTGCAACACACGCACACACACAAATGCGCTCCCCACTTGCTCACACACACACACACACACACACAAACGCACTCCACACTCGCTCACATGCACGCACACACACACACACACACACACATACGCGCGCACACACACATACTAAGCATACCTTAACACTGCTCACATGCACAGCTAAGGATGCTTCCAGGGCAGCATTAACAGCAAGCTGTATGGTGTGGGCTGTGCATCCCTCATTGTCCTCTGCTAGCGAGCGGGCAGCCTTAATCCATGCTGCAGCATTGTCGGTGACCGCAGCGCTTAGAAGCTGTGTTGCACCGAGCCGTGTGTTAATGCATTCCTCCATCATAAACTTGATCTGCTCCCCTGTGATTGAATGTAAATAAAGAGTTGTCACACACACACACACACATGCACACGCACACGCACAAATGCACGCATGCACGCTTGCACACACATGCATGCATGAACGCATGCATGCACACACACACACACACACACACACACAGCCTACATACCAGTGTGTGCTGAGAGCACAGACACCACATCAAGCGTTGCCTGGTGGTACACCCACTCTGTGTCGACCCAATGATAGACAAGTCCAATTAGTGCCCGATTTGGTGTCAAGTTGTCCCACCCATCAAATGAAACAGCAACAGATTCAGTCTGGTGGAGGGAAGCCAAGCGCTGCTGCATGACAGTCCAGTAGAGCAAACGGAGTGTCGACGTACTGAGCACCTTCCGACTACTCAAGTTCACTTCGTTGCCAAATCGCTGTTAGAAAGTGAGAAGACATCAACTGAAGGTGCGCACCGCAAGGGCATGTTTGAAGAGCGGGTCTCCGACAGCGTCAAAGGGTATTGCGCGCTTTGTCATCCACAGGAGGAGAACAGCCTCACGAGCAAGTTGATCTGGGTTGCGCATAGCACGCCGCCACATCTGATCGCGTGCATCTCGGCCAGTTTCGCGCTTCTTCTGCTCCTGCGTGATGTAATCACGCAGAACTGCAGATGGGTTCTGCTTGGGTTCCAATTGGTCCAAACGTTCCACAATCTCTCTGTGAGTGCTACGATAGTGCCCTTTCAGGTTTCCGGTGCTTCCTGGTGGCTGAGAGATGGTCACATCACAGATAGCGCAGAGGTAGTAATTTGCTGGGGTCGCAGCCTTGCGGTAGTACGCACTCCACCATGGTGAAGTGCCAGGCCCTGCAGGCAGCTTTGGTTCCGCGGCCGCAGCAGGTGGTGTGGGTTCATCAATGAAAGATAAGGGGGCAAGGCGGGCATCCTTCCGGCGCGGTTCGAGGGATACCTCACCAGACGCGATTTCGGAGACGGAAGCAGAGAGTGAGCGACGCATCCGCACCGCAGTGGAGCGTGCGTTGGGCGGGGGGGATGCAGCGAAATTCTTGAAAAGGAAAACAAGCAGCACCCCGCTAGAACTGAGCGGCACCCCACTGCATCGACAACGTCATCGCGTAGAATTCATTACGTCACGCAGATAGATACCGATAGATACCGCCCCCCCCCCATATAGATACCGCCCCGCTAAGTGGGTATCTTCGCCCATTGCTGGTGTGTGTGTGTGTGTGTGTGTGTGTGTCCTTCGCCCTTGTTAAAGACGTGCGCGTCACGGAGGTG
>JAFEAP010000006.1 GCA_018266355.1 Bdellovibrionales bacterium | reverse complement strand
CATCCACACAGTTCCCTCGGAATGAAATCTCCGAATGAGTTTGCGCGAGAATGGAAACCGATGCTAGGTACCTAAGCCGCAGAGCGACTCATCTGCTCCCCTGGTTAGCGTTGGGGGTAACCGCGATTGGACGTGTCGATTAGGTGAGAGACGACAACTACTCCGAAATGCTCGTCCAAGTACCGAGAGACTTGATGATAAGAGAGTCCACTAGATATTACGAAGATCGACTCATCTATCAAAACAAATAGCAGAAACGAATTTTGGACATTTTTTTCGAGTCGCTTTTCCGCATTTTTTGCGAGCTGATCAAAAAACAAAGACCACTTATCTTTTGTTTCAATTCGACCTTTATATAGCTTGATCTCGACATCCAGATCTTTCGTTTTGAGACCAAGTGCGTAGCGTTTTGCTTCTTCGAGTAGCGCTTTCTTATCTAGAACAGTAGGAACTGCTTCAAGCTGATCATTGTACGGGAGCTCCAACTTGTTCTCTGGAGACATAATGACGTCCACTATTCCAGAGACCGTTAGTTTTCTTGCGTTCCTTATTTTTCGGCGTTCGAAATCGGCATAAACATTTTCGGAATCTAGTTTATATATGCTGACAACTGCGTTGCTCATGCAGACACCAATCGGGCTGTTCAAATACTCGTGCCGATCCCCAGCACTCATCGGACAGAATTCGCATTTGAATAACCTTGGATTAACTAAGAATTTGCTGCGTATTAACGCTATGCAGCGTTTGTTCTTCCATGAAGCTTCTTCTCGAAAACCGAGAAGAGAATCGGAAGAACGAACAAAGTCAGGATCGTCGACGAGATCACGCCGCCAATGACGACCGACGCGAGTGGCTTTTGAACTTCGGCTCCTACACCACTCGAAATCATCATCGGCAAGAATCCGAAAACAGCGACGAGAGCGGTCATGACGACGGGACGAAGGCGAAGGAGAGTGCCCTGCGATACCAGCGCGAACCCGGTTTCACCTTGGTCTTTCAGGTGATTGAAGAAGTTCAACAGAACAACCCCATTCAAGACGGCGATCCCCGAAAGCGCGATAAATCCGACGGCCGCCGAAATACTAAAGGGCAGGCCGTTCGCGTAGAGGCTTAATACGCCTCCGACCCAAGCGAGCGGAACGCACGAGAAGATGAGAAGGGTTTCTCCGACACTCCGAAACGCGGCGTAGATCATCGCGAGAACAAGCAGAAGAGCTAAAGGAACTAGGACGCTCAAGCGCTCTTTGGCGCTTTGGAGATTCTTGAAGTTCCCACCCCATTCGACGAAGTACCCTTGCGGGAGCTTCACCTTGTCCTTTACGAGTTTCTGGCCTTCCTCGACAAAACTCGCCGTGTCCCGGCCGCGAAGGTTAATCATGACGGCCGCCCGGCGTTGACCATCTTCACGAGGAATCGAAGCGAATCGCTCGGTGAAGTTCAAGTCGGCCAGCGTGGAGAGCGGGGTCGTAGAATTTGAGCTGAGACCAACAGGAAGGGCCTTTAGAGCGTTCAAATCGGACCGAAGGGAGTCGTTCAAGCGAATGATGATCGGATAGCGCCTATCGTTCTCGTAGACCTTTCCGGCTTCTTGCCCGCCAATGGCGACCGCGATCGTCTCGAGGACGTCATTTAGGTTTCCGCCGGCATTGGCAATTGCTTCGTCACGCGCCTTTACCTGGAGGATCGGCATTTTCCCCGAGATGTCGATTTCAACGTCTCCAGCCCCTTTAACGTCGACTACGGTGTCGCGAATCTGGTCGGCGATCTCTACGATCTTCTCGACGTCCGGACCGAACACCTTCACAGTCACGTCGGCGCGAGTACCTTCCAGCAGTTCGTTAAACCGCATCTGGATGGGCTGCGAAGCGAGATAAGTCTGACCGGGCACCCATCGGTTCAACCGATCAATGATCTCCTGGACGAGTGATTCGTAAGAATGCTGACCTTGCTTATCCTTAGGCCATTCCTCACGAGGCTTGAGCATGATGTAGGTATCCGAGACGTTCACGCCCATGGGATCGGTCGCGACTTCGCTGGTGCCGATCCGACTGAAGACGTGGTCCACCTCTGGGAATTCCTTAATGACCTGTTCCGCTTTTTTCTGAAACTCGAGAGATTGATCGAGGCCGATCTGCACGGGGCGGATCATATGAAACGCATAAGAGCCTTCACCCAGTTGAGGTAGGAATTCAGAGCCCCGAAGGACGAGCATTCCAAGACCGGCCACCACGGCGACTGCTGAAACCCCAATGACGGCCTTCTTCCTTTCGTATGCCCAAGCGAAACCGCGCTCATGCCACGATCGAAGCCGTTGCATGAGCTTTGGCTCGCGATCCTCCGCTGCTCCGCTCAGAAAAAGCGAAGCCAATGCCGGCGTTGTCGTGAAAGAAAGTAATAGCGCGCAGAAAACCGCTATGGCGAACGTCGAGGCCATCGGAATGAACATTTTACCTTCGATTCCGCCTAAGGCGAAGATCGGAAGGAAAACCATTACGATGATGAGCTGGCCGAAACCGGCTGCTTTCCGGATTTCAACCGAGGCGTTATAGACAGCCTCCTTTAGTTCGGCACGAGTCAATGATCGGCCCAGAACCTCTTTCTGTTTTTGAATAAACCCTACGCAATGGTCGATCACGATAACGGTGCCATCGACGATGATACCGAAATCAAGCGCTCCGAGACTCATCAGGTTTCCAGAAATTCCGAGGGGTTTCATAATGAGAAACGTACCTAGGAGCGAAAATGGAATGGTCATGGCCGTAACGAGCGCGGCGCGAATGTTACCGACGAGAAGAAGGAGCACGAGGATAACCAGGCTCGCACCCATGATGAGGTTATGTTCGACCGTGCGGAGCGTGGCGTTTACGAGCACAGAGCGATTGTAGACAACGTCAAGCTTGACCCCGTCTGGTATGAACGGACGAATCTCTTCCACGCGTTTTGCGACTCGCAATGATATCGTTCGGCTATTTTCTCCGAGAAGCATCATGACCGTACCGAGGAGCGCCTCACGCCCGTTATGGGTGGCAGCACCGGTGCGAAGCTCCTTGCCAAGAGTGACTTTCGCTACGTCCTTAATCCGAATCGTGCGGAAGTTTTCGAGCTTCCGGACCTGAACGTCTTCGATGTCCTCGATGCTCGCGAGCTGGCCAATCCCTTGGACCAGAAACTGCTCGGCGGTTTGTTCGACGTAGCCGCCGCCGACATTGCGATTCACCTTTTCGATCGCTTCTTGGATCTCTCCGAAATGGACTCCATAACTCGACATTCGCTTTGGGTCGGGCTGAACATGGAACTGCTTCTCAAGGCCGCCCGTCGTGTTGATTTCCGCGACTCCCTCGACCGAAAGCAGTCTAGGTTTTACGATCCAATCCTGAATTGACCGGAGTTCGGTCGACTGGCGCATGCGCTCCCCGGGCTCTTCCGCCGGCTTCTCGTAATCGAGGACGTACTGAAAGATTTCACCGAGGCCGCTAGAAACTGGGCCGAGCTTCGACTCGGTTCCTCGCGGGAGATCAGCGACGACGCCAGATAGCCGTTCAGAAACGAGTTGGCGAGCGCGATAGATATCAACGCTGTCTTTAAAGACCACCGTGACCTGCGAGAGGCCGAAGCGTGTAAGTGAGCGAACTTGCTCTACTCCGGGCAGGCCGCGCATCGAGGATTCGACTGGGAAGGTAATTTGCCTCTCGATTTCTTCGGGACCGAGACCTTCGACCGAGGAGTTCACCTGCACTTGGTTATTCGTAATATCGGGAACGGCGTCGATGGGGAGGTGCTGAAACGCATAAAGTCCACCGATGACAAGCATCAAAGTAAAGAAGATGACCGTATAGGCCTGGTCGATTGAGAGGCGAATAATTCGATTAATCATGATGATCCGCCTCTTCTTCCTCGCCGACTTGGGCAGCAATGATGCGAAGAAATCCAACCCCGTCGGTGACAACTTGATCGCCTGATTGAAGCTCGTGGGATTCGATCACGATCGACTGTTCGGTCTGCTTTACCGTCTTAAAATGGACGATCTTCAGATAGTCGCCTCGAAGACGAAAGATCTGCGATTCCTTGAGCGCATGGACGATCGCCCGATTCGGGAGTGTGATGGGTCCGGAGGTATAAGGAATCGCTTTTAAGCCGAACGTTTGCTTCGCTTCGGGGGCTAGCTTGAACGCCTTATCTTTGGTGATCTCGATTACGCCTTTATCAGGACCGACTTCGATTTCGGCTTCGCCGCCTCCGTGGGCGAAAGCGTTTGCCGTAAGGACGAAAAGAGCCAAAAGGGCTTTTAAGAGGGATTTCATGGTTGGCCTCGCGCGTTTGCCAGAGCTTGTACTTTCAATGAATCTTCAAGGAACTGTCGTTCTAGCCCATGTTTCGTTTGGTAATAGTCGACCAGGGATCGGTGGGCTTCGATAATGAGCGCTCCACTGACCAGGCCGCGCTGAAAAAAGGATTCCGTTGTCCCGTGTTTCCGCTGGATATCCGCCTCTGCCGGAGTTTCACGAAGAAGCGTTGCGATTTTTTCAAGCTGGGTAAGGGTAGCCGAATATTGAGAACGAACATCCTGCGCTTCCCATTTTGCTTTTGCTTGGACTCGTTTTTCGGTGATTTCCCGCGACGTCCGCAAGGCCCCATTCCAAGACAGAATCGGGATCGGAAATGAAACCGCGAAACCCGCCATATTATAGGAAATCGGTCCACTCGTAACTTGCTTAATCGATGGCCCGATTTTCAGATCCGGCCATGTTTCCGCCCGCGCCATAGCGAATTCGCCTTCGGCTTTTCTCTGCTCCGAACGAAGTCTCAGCATTTCAGGAGTATTTTCAATCCACTCGTCTAAGGTCCTTGATGCGACCTTTAAATCGACGGTGAATTTGGAGATATCGAGTGACTGACCTTTCGAGTTTTCTCCGAAGAGACGCTGGGTCCGCACCTGAACTCGAACCAGCTCGGCCTCGTTTTCAAGAAGGCGCTTACCGTAGTCGAGCGTAATGAGTTCGAAAGCATTTAAGCTGACCCGCTGTTCGGGCGGAAGTTGTCCGCGTGAACGATAAAGGCGAATGATGCCTCGGAAAGTCTCCAGTGACTCCTCGAGGACCGCCTTTTCGCGTTGAAGCTGGTGTAAACGTAATACCGCTCCGCCGAGTTCCGTCAGGGCCGTGATTCTCTGGTCGAAGGCATCGGCTTTAAGAGTTAAGCCTTCAGCGTTGAGTACCATTGCCCGGGCGGATCGTTTTCCGCCCAGTTCCAGAGTGAAAAGAAGCGAAGCGTTTGCTTCCCGCTGAACATCCCCGAAGCTATTTCCACTTAGGTAATCCACCCCAAACTCTGGATTGATGAGTCGATAGGCCGAGCTTTCGAGCTCTTCTGCTTCCTTCGCGCCGTCCATGGCGTTTCGAAATGCGGGCTCATTTGCTCGGACGCAAGCGAGAGCATCGACTAGGTTTGCAGCGCTCCTACACGGCGGCTCATCGGCAAGCGCCGAACTCACCGTGAGCAGAGCGAAAAATACCCAATTGGCAGTTTTTATAGCGGGGGCCATTCATTCTCCAGTCTAAGGCAGTGGACCTTCGGCAACCCGATAGGCATCCCAGTACATCAGGCGATTCAATCGATCTAAACCAAGCAGAAGGCGCGTTTCGATGCCGTGATAGGCCGAAATCGCTTCGACTCGATTACGTGACGCTTCGACCAGTTCAAAGACGCCGACATTTGCTCCTAGACGGGCTCGATCCGTAAGCAACTTCCAAATCGCGTTCGTCTTTTCGACTCGCTGAATTGCGTCTTCCCGCGAAAGAAGGTCGAGATTGAAGGATTCAACGAGCACTTTGAGGCTTTTCTTCAGCGTCTCTTGAACTGCTTCGCGTTGGATTTCTAGGAGCCGCTTTTCGGATTTCACGATGCGAACGCTAGGTCCTAATCCGAATCCGAGGCCGTCTTGTTGCGGAAGAGTATCAAATACCGATCCCGCCGCACTTTGACCAAGCGAGGATGTGCCCAGGAAGTTAAAGTACCGGCCTTTCTTCACCTTGTCTGCGGCTCGTAAAAGAGAGTCGTATTGCTTCAGCTCGAAGGCTGCTGCGAGCAGACGCGACTCATAAGAGTCATAAGAAATCGGTTTAGCTTCTTCCGGGTTCACGTACCGAATCTGACTCGGAACAGCTTCATCATTTCCTGGAAGGCCCAGCAAATAAGCGAGTTGAGAGCGGTTATCCTGAATCACCTTCTGTAATCCGCGAATTTCCTCCTGAACGGAGAGTTGGCGGACCTCGAATTGCTTTACGCTTCCTGCAGGCATCGAACCCATGGCTTCGCGGCTTTTAACCATCGAGGAGAGAGAATCGAGGTCTTTCGAGTTCTCCTGAACCTGTTCTAGAAGCTTTTCATCAAGCCCGGCCTGCAAAAGAAGACCGCGCGCAGTGAGAAGCTCATTTGCCCAGAGTGCTCGATACCCATTCGCAGTAGCCTCGGCGAAAAGCTTTTCTTCGCCGACTCGAAACCAATTATTCGGTACTAGGAACGGACAGATATCAGTGACAATACCAATGAGCCCGAGCGGACCGTTACTTACGCTCTCGACAATCCTCCAAATATTGATTTTCGGAAGAAGGTTTCTTCGAGCGAGTTGGACGGTGGATTTCGCCTGATAGACTCGTTCAGCATTCTCGAGGACGAAGTAGTTTTCTTTCGTGACCTTTGCAGTAACGTCGTCAAGCGTAACCGGGTAAACGGCTGCCTGCGCTCCCAGGCTGACGAGAAGAAGGGATGAAATCATGAATCGCTTCATGGCTAGTTCCCCGCTTTCTTCGCCGGCTTTTTAGTAGCCGGAGCGGATTTGGAGGTACGCTCCGCGTAGATATCGAAAGCATCTGGATTCGTCTCTGATTGGGCCGTGCCTGAGATATTGGTGCGGTTCAGAACGAGGGAATATCCGCTCGGGCAATCAGGCGAGATTACGTTCAGAGTGCCCTTCTTGGTATTAGGCTTCAATCCATTGATTCGGCAGCCCACGGCATCTTTGCTCGGCGGAATCCACTGAACGATCTGCGCGTTGTACGCAAGCGCCGTCAGATCGGCCTCAATTTCAGATGGCATTCTCGTGCGGGAGTCGGAATAGCGAGGAATGCTCGGAGAAAGCGTGATCCGGATACTGAATTTATCCGATCCGCGTGTCATTGAGCCTTCGTAGACGCCAGAGTTGTCTTCATAGAAGTCCTGCAATTTTGCGAGAGACTTCTCCATTTCCTTTGCCCGAGCGTCGGTGGCGCCACGTTCTTTCTTGATCTGCTCGTCCTGGAGTTCGCGCTGCTTTGCGATTTGCTCTTCTTGCAGCTCTCTTTGCTTCCGCGTCTGTTCATCGAGGAGCTCGCGATCTTTCTTCAGTTGTTCTTCAGCTTGAGCCTTTCCTTCCAAGCGAGCACGCTCGGCGACTTGACTGTCGTCCTGGCCGCTGCATCCGCTGAGAGCCGAAAGCATTAAGGGAACGAGAATGAGAGTAATGAATGGTTTCACAGCAATTATCCTTTCAGAAACCTCACGCGATAACCGCGTGAGTGGTGAGTTGATGGGTAAAAATAGAAACGACGCTTTAAGGACGCGGCTTTTCCTGAGGGGAAGCTACGATCTTAAAGGGAGAGAGAAAGTATTAGGCGAGTGACGGAGGGCGGAGGGTCTCCGAACGAAAACCGCTCTGAATGAAGGCATGGAGTCTGACGACGCCCTTACCGACGAGCGGGTTCGGAGTGGAAGCTTGAGCGGGAAGAAGAAGGGTGAATGCACAGTGGCCGAAATGGCAGTCGTGCATTGAAACCCCAAAGTCTGCAGCGGCGTCTGAGTGAGCCTTAGTCATAGCCGTGATAGTCGCGCCGCAGACGCCCGAGTTCGCCGATTGGACGATGGCCGAATCGGAACAGGACGACGAGACATGCACGTCCTCTCCGAGGAAGGAGAAGGCAAAAATCATGAGTGCTGCGATGAGCGAAATGATTTTCTGCATGCGGGATAACCTATCTAACATCTCGGTTATAGAGCGTCAAATCTTGAGCCGGTGAATTTTATTCATCTTTTTGTAGGGTTATCGCCCGAAAAAATATACTGGCTTGTAGTCCGCGTAGGTAATGGCGCGAATCCCTTCCTTCAGCGCGTAATCCCGAAGTCGATCAAACTGCCCCAAAGTTAGGGAAATGCCGATTACCAGGGCGATAGCTTTAACCAGGTCGCGAATGTCCATATTAGTCATATTTACCTCCAGCGCAGAAATAAGAGCCTTAGATTGCCAGCTTAGGCCTATTCTTAGCGCGTTTTCTCCACCGGATCGGAAACTCTCGTTTTACCGTTAGTGGTTCGCCTAGGATGGAGTGGTCCCAACCATCTAAAAGGATCACCTCGCTGGGTGATCCTTTTTCTTTTCAGGCCGGAATCGCTCGCCTCGTCCGCGGCCGTTCACGGATTCGTGATCGAACCCGAAGTGTTCGAGTTCGACGAAGCCGTTCCTCCGCTTGCCGTGCCCCCGGTCGCGGTTTGGTTCGTCGCGAGGATTTCGGCGCACCTTCCGCCGACGTTCGCGCGAAACCGGTGGGTTCCCGGTTTGCCCTCGACCTCGCCCTGATCGAGCAAGGTGAGGCTTTCCTGGCCGGAATTGATCTGGATACTTTTCTCGAGGGCGGAAGGAGTGTAAGTGGCCTCGAGCTTTTCCTTGTTCGTGAAAACGGCCTTGAGCGCCGAATCGCTGCGCGCGAAACGGACGGGCCCCGATTTCGTCAGGGCATCGAAAAGTTTCGGGGATCCTCCGCGAGGCGCGTGCCCCGGTGCGACCGAAGCGTCCTGGCATTCGGTCGCGCCGGAAAAGGTCCACGGACTCTTCTCGGTCTCGAAACGGAAGGGTTCGACGGCGGCCTTCGCTTTCGCGAGTTCGTCGTCCGTCATCTTCGCGTTGTCGGGAAAGAAGCGTTTCAATTCGGGCGAAGCGTCCCAAACGATCTTCGCCGGAGAAGAGGACGAATCGATGTGGAACGGAATCCCTTCCTTCGATGCTTTCTGCGCCGGCGGCCACGGACCGATCGAGTCGAAGAACTTCTCGTTCCGGAAAACGTATTTCCCGTCGCCGAGCGAAACGACTTTTCCGCCCGCCATCCAGTGGCTCTTCATGTCCTGGTTGGTCATGTTATCGGAGGCGGGGTTCGCGACGCGCGGGACGACGGTCGTGACCGACCCGTCGGCGGAGATCGTGTACGCCGCGAACGAGCGACCGTAGAACCCCTGGACGTTCCAAGCGCCCAGCACCTCGGGCGGAAGATCCGCCGCCGACGCGGTTCCGATCGCCGCGAATACGAACGCCCACTCGATTCTCATACCGACATCCTCCGTCCTCGATTATGACCCGGACGCTCGGCCGCGGAAAGCGCGGAAGACGATGGGCTTTTGACGAACCCTTAAGGCTTACTGAAAAGCAGCAGGTAGTCGTAGAGGCTCGTAAGCGTCACTCCGTGAGCCGTTCCCACCGTGACGAGCGAGTCTTGGGCGATGACCGTCGGAGCGGGGGTGTTTCCGGGGGTGGCGGAGGCGAGCTCGAGGCCGAATTCCGCGGGATGGGTCGGCGGGTTCGTGTCGTTCTGCTCTGCGGCTCCGTCCCAGTAGCGCCACGCGGAACCGTTCCAAAACGGAAGCCGGAACGAGAGGTTCTCGACCGAGCCGTGGCTTTCGATCGTGTTCGGCCAGGAAACCGGGGAGAAAACGGTGATTCGCGGTTTCGCCAGCGCGTTCGTGTAGGAAGCGCAGGAACGAAGGTTCGAGACCATGCTCTCCATCCCGGCGTGTCCGAAGACGGAGTCGTTCTCGTCGTTCAGCACCCACATCGCGACGTTGTTCGCGCCGAGGCTCGCGCAAAGGGCGGCGTCCGAGAATCCGGCTTGGTCGGTCGCCGTCGCGACGGCCGCGGAAACGAGCGTCGGATAAGTCGAGGCGAAGCGCACGGTGCCCTGGCCGCCGTAACTGATGCCGGCGACGTAGACCCGTTTCGAATCCGTGCGGAACTTCGTGATCGCGTCGTCGTAGGCCTCCTTGTGCAGGGACGCGTCCGATTGGTTCGCGCAGGAGAAGAAGGCGTAGTTGCACTGGGCGGCGATGACGACCATCGGGATGTCGTTCAGGTCGTTATTCAGCCGCTTGAACGGCCCGAGGAATCCGGCGACGTTCGTGAAGTTCGTTTCCGCGTTCGAGGCGTCGTTCGCGCTTTCGCCGTTTCCGTGGATCCAAATCAGGATCGGGTAGTCCTTCGTCGGATTGTAGTAATAGTCCTGCGGGACGGCCGCCGCGTAGCGGACGAGCGTGCCCGCCGAAGCACCGGTGACCTTCGAGAAGCTGAGCTGGGTCATTCCTTTCGGGAGGACCTTCGAGTACTTCTTCACGTGGGCGTCGGTGTCGAGGCCGCTCGTGCCCTCGGCGACGGCGAAGACGGTGTAAAGCTGTTTGTCGGCGAGGGTGTTCACGTTTTCGGTCGTGTCGACTCCCGCGGAACCGACCGCGAGCGTGCCGCCGGCGACGAGCGATCCTCCGAGCGATCCGAGTGCGGCCGCTTTCACCGCGCTCGCGGTGAGGGTGCCCGGATCCGCGTCGTAGACGGCGTAATAGACGCTACCCGCTTCGCCTTGGTTCACTTTCAATTCGAGTCCGGCCCTCGTGTTCCGGAGGTGAAACGTGGCCGAAATCGGATCGACCGTCGCGCTGTCCGAGGTCTCCGAGCCGATCACCTTGATTCCGTTTTCGCAACCCGCGAACGCGAGAGCGAGCGCCGTCGCGGAGGCGAGGCGTACGAGCGCGGCGGTGATGGAAAACGGCCTATGTTTCATGGATTCCCGTTCGACGACGTCCAGCGGAGGGAAGACGACATTTTATTCTCTCCTAACCTCGGCGGCCGAAAAATGTGTCAAAAAAGACCGCGCGACGCCCATCCGGCATTCCGGGGCGTTTCCCTCGGTAAGCGGGGATCGCGAGGTCGTCATGCGTCGAGATCAGCGAATCGGCAATCCGCCGGTTTCCGCTAGCACCGCGCCCGAGATGTAGCTCGAGTCGGCTTCCGACGCGAGGAAGGCATACGCCGGGGCGATCTCCTCGGGCTGGGCCGGGCGATGGATCGGTTGCTTTTTGCCGAAAATGCGAATCTTTTTCTCCGAGGTGCCTTGGTCGGAAACGTTCAGCGGGGTCCAAACGGGACCGGGAGCGACGGCGTTCACGCGAATCCCTTTCTCGAGCAGCATCTGGGCGAGGGATCGCGTGAAGGTATTGATCGCGCCTTTCGTCGCCGAATAGTCCGGCAGCTCTTTGGGTCCGAGATCGGCGGTCTCGGAACTCGTCGCGATGATCGCCGAACCCGCTTTCATCAGCGGCACCGCCGCCTTCGCGACGTGGAAATAGGCGAAGATGTTCACCCGAAAGGTGCGCTCCCACTCGCGCGAGGTGATTTCGTCGAGGAAAGACATGCGCATCTGGTGTGCGGCGTTGCTCACGAGGATATCCAGGCCGCCGAGTTTCCGTGCCGCGGTCTTGACGGCTTTGCGACAAAACGCCTCGTCCGCCAGATCTCCGGGGATCAAGACGCATTCACGCCCTTCCCACTCTACCGGCCTGCGTTCGTTCGTGAAGCTAGCCCGAAAACGACTGGGAAACGGTAAAGAATTTCGCGAACGCCGTCGCCCTCATTCTCTTGGAAGAAGAGCCGGGGCTTACGTCGCCACGATGAAGAAGGCGAAACGCAAAGGGAAGATCTTTATCGATTTTTTCCGGAACGGGTACGGCGCAACTTCGGTCGCCCCGTACTCGCTGCGCTCGAAGAACGGGGGAACGGTCGCGATGCCGATCGAGTGGAAGGATGTGAAAACCTCGGATCCCCGAGCTTTTGACCTCCGGCGCGCGAGAAAGACCCTCGCGCGCCGGAGACCGGGCGGTCGTGGAGATCCGTGGCGCGAGTATTTTCTCGTCCGCCAGCGGCTTCCAAAACGGGCTATGGATTCCGCCGGCGCTTAAGGATGGACTCCATAAGCGAAGAACATCACGCGATTCCGGAGGGCGGTAATCTGTCCATTATAACCTCCGCTCGGCACGTTGTAACCGGTACCTTCCACGCAAGCCTTTCCTCCAACCATGGCTAAAGCCGAAGTTTCCGCCGCTTTGTTCAGTGGAACGACTTCCGCCCGCCCCGAATTGAAGACGAGTGCGGTGCCGGTTCCGCTTTGGACCAGCTCGCCGCACCACTGGTCGGCGAGGCAGATCGGCGCGGTGAGAGAAGAGGCGAGGGCTACGAGGCATACGAATCTATTCAGCATGGGTTTCTCCTTCAGTTATGGCTGTTTTTTTCGTCGAGATAACCTTTGGTTTTAGGGCGGATAGGTTACGTCGGAAACGGCTTGTCCATTGAGGCGGAATCTACCGGTAAAATAACGCGATGCATATATTTTGTTTATAAAAAACACATCAGATTTTTAAGAATAAAAAAAATTCCATTCGCGTGAGGAAGATAGAAATGGAGGAAACTTTCGACTCCTGGACGCGAGGGAGTCGGAGAAATTTGATTATCTTTATTTTAGATATCGAAGCTATTCTTAATGCATTTGCGATATCGAGCGCTCGACCCTATAAGCGCCTTCGAACCAACGAACGCGGCAGAGGCGGACCAGCGACCGCCCCGAGACCTCCGGAAACGGAGGAGGTAAGGGTGCCCCGAAGGGAGTCCTAAGGACTCGATAGGGAAGAGGGAAAAAACCCTCCCGGCGCTGAAACGATGACCGCGAAACGAGAGGCCGAACGCGGCCACGGAATCACCCCGGCGCCTTGTGAGAGAGGCGCCTAAGAAATGAAAGAGAGTACGAAATGAAAAACATTCTGATTGCGATGCTGGCGATGGGCTTCTCGGGCGCGGCGATGGCCGACGGTTTCGTCTGCCAAAGCCTGAACGGCACCTACAACGTGAAAGTCTATAACCACGTCACCCCGTCCCGCGGCACCCGCACGGGCGCGATCATGGTCATCTCGGACAACCGCATCCAGTCCGGCCGCAAGACCGTCGCGACGTTCGAAGCCGAGAAGACCCTCGTTTCCGGCCAAGGCGCGAAGTACGAAGCGAACGTCGACCTCCGCTACAGCGGCAGCAACCGCGCCGGCGAAAACGTGTTCGGCACGAAGCTCGGCGAACTCGACGTGATCAAGCTCGCGATCGCCTATAACTACAGCCAACCGGTTCCGGCCGGCCAAGAGCTCGACGCCCAAATCGTCGCGATCAAGCGCACGGGCGCGAAGTCGAAGCTCCAAATGGTTTGCACGCGCTACCTCAAGAACTGATCGTTCTCGAGAGAGCCAAGGCAAAAGGGAAACGCCCGGGACGAAAGTCTCCGGGCGTTTTCGTTTTCAGCTAGCGGATATCGACGAGCGCGCCCACGGGCAGTCGCACGAAGAGGTCGACGATGTCCGCGTTCGCGAAGCGAATGCAGCCGTGCGAGGCGGGCTGACCGAGCCGTTCTTCGTGGTTCGTACCGTGGAGGTAGATGAACCGATCGAAAGTGCCCGCGTTTTCGGGTTCGAGACCGGCGAGCCACAGAATGCGCGTCAGCACGAGGTCCTCGCCGGTAAAGGCGAGGGGATTTTCCGGATCCGCGGTCCAGACCTCGCCGGTCGGCGCGCGATTCCGAAAGACCGCGCCGAGCGGGGCGCCGTCGCCGAGTTTCTCGGCGACGCGGTGAAGACCGATCGGCGTCTTGAAGCTGCCCGGCTCGTTTCCGGTACCGGCCGCGCCGGTCGAGATCCGGTACCGGCCGAGTTCGACGCCTTCGGATTCGAGGCGCGCCGTCTGGGTATCGGTATCGATATAGAGGAGGGGAATTTTCACGTTTCAAGCCTAACGCCGCCCGTCGGACCGAGAAATAGGAAATTTCGGGGGGCCACTCTGTGGTAGCCTACTCCGATGAAGGCCCTCTTCCGTCTCGCGCTCCCGACCTCGGCGATGTTCCTCGGCATGATGCTGATGGGACTGGTCGACATGCTCTTCGTGGGCAAGCTCGGCGCGGCCGCTCTCGGGGGGTTGGGCCTCGGAAACTCGATCTTTTCCTGGGTGATGACGATCGGGATCGGCATGATCTTCGGCCTCGATTTTCCGGCCGCTTCGGCGATCGGCGCCGGTGATCGTCCGCGGGCATTCCGCGTATTCATGCAGGGGATTTATCTTTCGCTCGGCATGGCCGTCCCGGCGGCCCTCGCGACGTGCGGGATCGGGCTGCTTCTCCACCAATTCGGTTTGAATCCGGAGGTCGTTCCTTTCGCGCGTTCGTACATGCTGATGACGGCCGTGAGCTACCTGCCGATCTTTCTCTTCAATTCCGCGAAGTCGTATCTCCAAGCGCAGTCGATCGCCGTTCCGACCTTCGTCGTGCTCGTCGTCGCGAACCTGCTTAACCTCGGTCTCGATGCCGCCTTCATCGAGGGTCGGTTCGGTTTTCCGAATCTCGGTTTCGACGGGCTCGCCTACTCGACGGTGATCGGCCGCTTCACGATGGCCGCGATTCTCGTCGGCTACGTGTTCTGGCGCGAACGCAAGCACGGCGAGGTCCTGCGGATTCCGGGGATTTTCCGCTACGACTCCGGGATTTCCCGCGAGGTCTTCCGCCTCGGCGCGCCGGCGTCGGCCCAGATGCTCCTCGAAGTCGGCGTCTTCTCGCTCTCGACCGCGCTCGCGGCGAAATTCGTCGCCGTCGATCTGGCCGCCCACCAAGTCGTATTGAATACGGCCTCGCTCCTTTTCATGGTTCCCCTCGGGATCGGTTCGGCCGCGGGTTCGCTCGTCGGGCAGGCGGTCGGCGCGAAGGATTACCTCGCGGCGAAGAAGATCGGGAATTCGGCGCTGCTCCTCGGCCTCGGATTCGCCCTCGTGTCTTCGACCTCGCTCATTCTTTTCGCGGGACCCGCGCTCGGGATCTATACCGCCGATCCGGCGGTGATCGAGTCTGCGCGGAAGATCCTCTTCATCGCGGCCCTTTTCCAAATCTCGGACGGAGTGCAGGTCATCGCGACCGGTGCGCTGCGCGGACTCGGGAATACGATCGTCGCGGCGGCGGCGAACGGCGTCGGGCACTGGGCGATCGGCCTGCCGCTCGGACTCTTCTTCGGTTTCGCGCGCCTACAAGGCGTGCCCGGAATATGGATCGGACTCGCGACGGGTCTCACCGCGGTCGCGGCGACGTTGCTTTTCTTCTGGCTCAGGGCGATCGGCGAGATTACCCGCGCGGTCCCGCCGCGCGCTTGAGCCGGTCGGCGATCGCGTAGGCGATGCCGTTCGATTCGATCGCAGCCGGGGGAACCGGCTCGGCGACGAGGAAATCCGCGTCCGAGGCGTCGAGTCTCCGGAGTGCTCGGAAGAGGTTCCTCGCCGACTCTTCCCAGTCGCCCTTTTCCGAGAGGATCTCGGCGACGACCGGAAGTTCGAGGATCTCGGAAAGCGTTTCGGCCCATTCCGCGGATTTGCCCGAGAGGGCGAGCAGCCCGACTTTTTTCGGCTTCGCGGCACCGAGCGCCGGCGGCGTCATCATCTGGGCGATCGAGTTCGGAAGGATCACGAACGGTTTCGTCGGCGCGTAGTGAGACGCGAGCCGCCCGGGGGCGATTTGCGGGCCGCCTTCGCCGGTTTCGCGAGGATCGAGGACTTTCGTCTTCAGCAGTTCTTCGATCTCGCCGCGGGTGACGACTCCCGGACGAAGGAGGATCGGTTCGCCGTCTTCCGTGATCCGCAGGATCGTCGACTCGAGGCCGATCTCGCAGGGACCGCCGTCGAGGATCACGTCGATTCGGTCGCCGAGCTCTTCGAGGACGTCCGCCGCCGAGGTCGGGCTGATCCGGCCGAATCGGTTCGCGCTCGGGGCGCAGACGCCCAAGCCGAGTTCCCGGATGAGCGCTCGGGCGACGGGATGCTTCGGGGCGCGGATCGCGACCGTCTCCATCCCGCTCGTCGCGAGGTCCGGCACGAGATCGCTTTTCGGGAGGACGAGGGTGAGGGGACCGGGCCAGAACTTCCGGATGAGCGCGTCGATGCGTTTGATCGCGGAGTCAGAGAGGTCGTGGGGATAGATCAGCTGCTCGCGCATCAAATCCGCGAGCGTGGCCTTTTCGGGAGCGATGTGGACGATCAGCGGATCGAACGTCGGGCGCTCTTTCGTGAGAAAGATCTTCGAGAGCGCGGAGGCTTCGAACGCGTTCCCGGCGAGACCGTATACGGTCTCCGTCGGCATCGCGACGACGCCGCCTTGTTTCAGGATGCGCGCGGCGACCTGGATATTCGCTTCGGTCGGTTCGAGGATCTGCGCGCGTTTCGCGGGTTTCGTCATGCGCCCCCCACCGTCGAGGCCGACATCAGGATCGGCTCGATTTTCTTCCAAACTTCTTCCATCTTCATCCCGCGCGAACCCTTGATAAGGAGGGCGTCGCCGTTTTGGATCTCGCGCGAGAGCGCGTCGGCGAGTTCCGCGTGCGTGGTGAAGTGGCCGACTTGGGCGCGCGAGGAGCGCTTCTTCAGCTCGTCGAAGAGCCAGCGCATCCGTTCGCCGTAGAGGAGGATCGTGTCGACATGGGTCGAGCCGAGTTTCCCCGCGAGCCCGCGGTGGAATTCCTCTTCCTTCGGTCCGAGTTCGAGCATGTCGCCGAGGACGGCGATCTTCTTTTTCGCCTCGTGTTTCGCCGCGACCGATTCGAGGAGGTCGAGCCCCGCTTCGACGGAGGTCGGATTCGCGTTGTAGTAGTCGCAAAGCACCGGCGTCTGACCGGGAAGGATCCGGAGTTCCGAACGGCCGGCGGCGCCTTGGAAGGTCGAGAGTCCGCGCTGGATCTCGATCGGCGAGAGGCCGAGCGAGCGCGCGACGGTGACGGCGACGAGGAGGTTGCCCGCGTTGTGGGCGCCCGGTACCGGCATCGCGAGGTCGAAACCTGACCCGTCGGCGAGCAGCACGCGGAGGTTTTCTCGGTCCGCGGAGTATTCGCCGCGCACGGATTTGTCGAGTAGGGACTTCTCGCCGGATTGGAAAGGGGACTTCTCTTCGTTCGGCGCACGGAGCGCGCAGGTCCAAACGTTCGCGTCGGCGGGCAAGCGGTCCGCGATTTTCGAGATCCACGGATCGTCGAGACGGACGACGACCGTCGCGCCGCGCCTCGCGGGTTCGACGAGGGCGAGGCTTTCCTCGCGCGCGACGGTTTCGAGGTCGACGAGTTTTTCGAGGTGCTCGGGGCCGATCGCGGTCAGGCACGCGTGGGTCGGTTCGACGAGGTCGATGTGGCGGATCATCGTGCCCGGTTCGTCGATGCCGACTTCGATGACCGCGGCGTCGGCGCCGTCCGGGACGGAGAGGAGGGTCATCGGGATGCCGACGAATCCGTTTTGCGAACCTTGGGTCGAGACGACGGCGCGGAAACGGCCGCGCAGGATCGCCGTCAGGAGTTCCTTCGTCGTGGTTTTTCCGACCGAGCCGGCAACGACGACGAACGGGATTGAAAAGCGTTTCCGCCACGCCCGGGCGAGCGTACGGTAACCCTCGAGCGAATCGCGCACGGCGAAGATTTCGACGTCCGCCGGCAGTCCGGCCTGGATCTTCCCGGCGGTCGCGAGTACGGCTTCGGCGCCGGCGGCGACGGCGGCGGAAATGAACGCGTGACCGTCGTGGGTGTCGCCGGGAAGCGCGACGAAGAGGCTCCCGGCTTTCGCTTTTCGGGAGTCGCTCGTGATGACGGAGTAGGAACGGGTAAAACGCGGGCTTATGCTCAGTGCGTCACCGATCCATCGGGAGTCGAAGGCCATGGCCGAACTCTAGCGGAAGTTCGAGCTAGGGTCTATCGCGGCCGTTCAGCGATAGACCGGGGCGTGGTCGCCGGCCCACGCCTCCATGTTCGCGGTGAAACTTGCGAGGCGGACGAGATCGATTTGGTAGAGCTGATTCATCAGGATTGTCGGCGCGACTCGTCCGAAAAAACGGGCTCGCGGCGTTTTCGTCTCGGCGCTCGCGCCGCCGAAGACCGCCGTGGCGTAACCGCGGCTCGCTTCCTCGGCGTTCGCCGGTCGGAAGCCGACCCACCACTCGAACCCGTCGAGGAGCCGGGTCGATTTCCCGGTCGATTCCGAGAGCAGCCGGAAACGCAGGGCTTCGCCGACTTTCGGAGGGAGGACTTCGGCGACGATGAGGAAGCGTTTCCATTCCTTTCCCTTCGGTTCGATCGCGAAGGTCGCGATCATCCCCGGAGAGACGCGGTCGAACTCCGGAACGGGCTTTCCGCCCTCGGTGAGCCGGACTTCACGGAGGGAGTGGTGAAAGATCGGCCAATTCCGCGTGTCGCGGAACGCGGGCGCGAGCGTGGCCGCGGTCTCTTTCGAGGGCACTTCCCGAGTCCACTCGACCGACACGTTCGGCTCGCGGGCGAAGAACGCGACGGCGGCGGTTCCTCCGAGAAGCGCGACGGCGGCGGCGATGAGGAGCTTCTTCATATCCGATCGACCCTATCGCGAAATCCGGGTAAATTGAAGGCGTGTCGACCGCCGCTCCTTCGTCGTCGGGTCATCTCGGAATCCTCTGGGAAAACCCGCGATTCATCGTCGTGGACAAACCCGCCGGGCTCCTTTCGATCCCGGGCGCGAATCCGCGCGAGCCGAGCGTGCTGAAACTCCTTTCGCGGCTTTATCCGCGCCAGTCCCACCTCCCCGTCCACCGAATCGACCGCGAGACGAGCGGCGCGCTGCTTTTCGCGCGGGACGAGGAGGCGCATCGCGAGGCGAATCGCTGGTTCGAGAAGCACCTCGTGAAAAAGGAATACCTCGCGATCGCGAAGGGGCGTCCGCGTCTGCCCGCGTTCCGCGTGAATCGCCCGATCGGGGGAAAACCGTCGCTCTCCCAGATCGCGGTCGTCGAACGGTTCGGAGAAGGAGAGACGTCGTCCTTCCTTGCGCGCGTGCGCATCGCGACCGGGCGGCGGCATCAGATCCGGATCCACCTCGAGGCGGAAGGATTCCCGATCCTCGGCGACGCGAAGTACGGCGGACCGAGTTCCTTCGCCGGCTTCGAGTTCGCGCGTTTCGCTCTTCACGCCGAGCGGCTCGCATTGCCCGCGGAAGCCGAGGCTTTCGGCGTTCCGTCGGGAAACCGCGAATTCGTCGCGCCGATGCCCGAGGATTTCCGCGGTTGGGTCGAAGGACTGCGAGGGTCGATATGAACGGCGCGAAGGCCAAGAGCGCGGCGTCGATGCTCGAAAGCGCGTGGCGCGCGCGTGAAGCGGTGCTCGCCTCGGCGGTCGGCGCGCTCCGGATCTTCCACGGCCCGGCGGAAGGCGGCGGACATTCCGATCTCTCGCGCGTCGCGATCGAATTTTTCCAATCCGCCTTCGCGGGCGATGCCGCCGCGTACGCGTGGGTCTTCGCGTGGGAGGTCGGCGGGAAAATCGCGCTGACCGACGAGTCCCGGCGCGAGATCGAGACCTTCCTGCGGGCGAAGGGAGTGCGGGGCGCGGTTCTCCTCGAGCGCCCCGAGCGCGGCGCGCCCGCGGACGCGTGTCCGCTCTTCGGAGAATTGCCCGAGTTCCTCGACGTCGAGGAGTTCGGGTTGAAATACCGGATCCGCTTCGTCGGGACGAAACACCCGGGACTCTTCCTCGATCATGCGCCGCTTCGCGAGTGGCTGATCTTGAACGCGGGGCCGCGACGCGTGCTGAACACGTTCTCCTATACCGGCTCGCTCTCCGTCGCCGCTCGTCGGGGAGGAGCGAAGCGCGTGGTGACGCTCGATCTCTCGCGGCCGACCGTCGCGTGGGCGCGCGAGAACTGGGAGCTGAACTTCGGAGCGGAGGGAGTCGGCGCCGAAGGCGCGGCGGACTTCATCTACGGCGACGTTTTCGAGTGGCTGCCGAAGCTCGCGAAACGCGGCGATCGGTTCGATGCGATCATCCTGGATCCTCCGTCGTTCTCGCGTTCGCCGAAAAAGACGTTCTCGACGGCGAAGGACCTCCCGGGATTGCACGCGGCCGCGCTTCGGCTCCTCGATCCGGGCGGGCTCCTGATCACGTCGATCAATTCGGCCCAAATCCCGCACGCCCAGTTCCGCGCCGACGTCGAGGCGGCCGCCCGCGAGACGAAACGACGCCTCGTCGAAGTCGCGCCGCTCGGCGCGCCCTCGCTCACGTTCCCGGGGGCGGACTACCTGAAGGGCTGGATTTTTCGCGCCGATTAGCGCGAGTTCCAGCAGTTCGCGGGCTGGTCGTCGATGGCGACCCAGAAGTGATCGTCTCCCGCGAGCGAACCGCGGGCTACGAAACCCCATCCCCATCCGTCGTGGTGCTCGGCCATTCTCCAGCCCGCGCCGAAACCGGCGGCACATTTCGCGTCCGCGGCCTCCCGCGAGGTGAGCGAGGTCCCGACGACGTTCGGGAGGAGGCGGACTTCCGCGGACGCCCAAGTCGAGTACCGCGTCTGGAGTTCGGGCGGTAAAGCGGGCGAGGCGATCGACGAATCTTTCCGGATACAGAGCATCGGCTGCACGGAGGTGCACGCCGTATCGCCCTGATAGGCGTTGCACTCGTGCTTTCCGTGACAGCTCACGTGAACGTAGCCGGTGGCGAGCGTCGCCGGGGTGAGGTTGTTCCAGGTCAGCCCCCGCGGGTGCGAAGAAATCTCGTCGGGGTAGTGGTAGACGACGGTGCCCGACGGCGGTCCGGGGGGAGCGGTCGGTAGGCCGTTCGGGGAGGTCCCGGAACCGTTCGATCCGGTCGGCGGCGTTCCCGGGTTCGCAGGCGTCCCCGGATTCGATGGATTCCCCGAGTTCGGAGAATTCGGATCGCTCGAATTCCCGCCCGAACCCGTTCCGTGTCCCGGATCGTGAACGACGATCGGCGGCTTTCCGGTCGCTTCCGGCCGCGGAGAAGGTCCGCCTTCCTCGTCGAGGAGTTCGCAGAATCGCGCCGGCGTCTTTTTCTGGACCAGACGGCATGCGACTCGGGTCGGAGTGCCGGGGAGATAGACGAGGGATGCGTGAAGGTAATCCGCGTCCATGATCGGATAGGCGCGGTAGCGACTGAGGAGATGCATCGAGACGCGTTCGCTCGTCTTCGGATCGGCGATCCGCTTTTCGAGGGGCGGCGTCGAGTCGATGGCGACGGCTTTACCGAGGGTGCCGAGGAGTTCGTAATCCGGTTTGTCGAGCCGGCCGATCTCGTCGGGAAAGAGATTCGAATCGCCGCGGACTTGAACGCTTCCGTCGCCGAGGACGACCAGATCGGAGCGCCCGCAGCTGCCGTTCGGGCAAAGCGTGCCGTAGTTTTCCCACCGCGCGAGGATCGCGCGGTCGTAAGGAGGATCGTCCCGCAGGACGTTCGGCTTGAAGTTCGAATACCGGTTCAGCTGCGGATCGAAGACCACGGAGCCGCGGATCTTCACCGCGAGTTCGCAGTCCCACGCCGGTCCTTCGAGCGTGGTGCCGACGAGCTCCGGCGCTTCGACGACGGTCGATTCGCAGCCGCCGTCTTTCGCCCGGAGTTCGATCAGGATGTTTTCGCGGATCTCACGGGAGGCGCCGCTGGCGAGAGCGGACTTCGAGTCCATCGCTCCGGCGGAGCCCCCTGCGGACGTTTCGACGTTCGGGGGCGGAAGGAGAGTGAGCGCTTCCCGAGGCCTCTCCTGGGCGGTACCGATATTCGTTCCCGCCTCGACGGACCGGGATTTCAAATCCGGATTCAAGACGAACCAAAGCGCGGCGGCGAGCACGGCGCCGATGAAAACCCGATCTTGGGACATACAAATAACGAGGGTACCAATCCACGATCCGAACGGTAATGCGTCTTCCGAGACACGCCGGCGTTTAGCCGTCTAGGATCGCCGCCAGATCGGCGGGCAGCGGATCGTCGAACCGAAGGGTTTCTTTCGTCATCGGGTGGGGGAATTCGAGGTGGGCCGAGTGGAGGGCGGGGCGGGAGAGGCCGAGCTCCCCTTGCCGGGCGCCGTACTTCGTGTCCCCGAGAAGGGGGTGGCCCATGGCCGCGGATTGGACCCGGATCTGGTGCGAACGGCCGGTCTCGAGCCGGAACTCCGCGAGCGTGAGCGCGACGCCGCGGACGGATTTCGATTCGATCGGTCGAACGTGGAGCGACGCCTCCTTCGCACCGGCCGCGCCCGCCCGGACGACCGAAGTCGTGTTCGTCGCCGGATCTTTTCGGAGGTGGTGCCGCCAATCCGCGGCGGCGGCGAGCCGTCCTTCGAGGATCGCGTGGTAGACGCGCACGAGTTCGCCGTCCCGGAGCGCGTTCGTCAACCGCTCGGCCGATTTCGATCGTTTCGCGACCACCATCAGCCCCGAAGTGAAACGATCGAGACGGTGGACGAGCCCGACGTAATTCCGACCGAAATGCGCGCGGCACCAATCGACGAGGTTCGGATCCCCGGTTTTCTCGCCCTGCGAGAGAAGTCCGGCGGGTTTCGAGACGACGACGAGGTGCGTATCTTCGAAAAGAATTCGAGGGTCCATTCCTTCCTCCCATTCTTCTCGCTCTCGTGGGAAAATGAAAGCCAATGAAGGCCTACCTCGATCTCCTCCGCCACGTCATGGAAAACGGCGTCGAGAAGACGGACCGAACCGGGACCGGCACCCGGAGTATCTTCGGTCACCAGATGCGTTTCGATTTGAACGAAGGTTTTCCGCTCGTGACCACGAAGAAGGTCCACGTCCGATCGATCTTCAATGAACTCCTTTGGTTCCTTCGCGGCGATACGAATACCGCCTGGCTGAAGGAACACGGCGTTTCGATCTGGGACGAATGGGCGGACAAGGACGGGAACCTCGGTCCGGTCTACGGCGCCCAGTGGCGGTCCTGGCGCGGGGCCGACGGCCAGACGATCGACCAGATCTCGAACGTCGTCGCGCAGATCAAGAAAAACCCCGATTCGCGGCGGCTGATCGTGAGCGCCTGGAACGTGGGCGAGCTGGATAAGATGGCGCTCCCGCCGTGCCACGCATTTTTCCAGTTCTACGTCGCGAACGGAAAGCTCTCCTGCCAGCTCTATCAGCGGTCGGCCGATCTTTTCCTCGGCGTGCCGTTCAATATCGCGAGTTACGCGCTCCTCACTCATATGATCGCGATGGTCTGCGATCTCGGCGTCGGCGATTTCGTCCACACGCTCGGCGACGCGCACATCTATTCGAACCACTTCGACCAAGTGAAGCTCCAGCTTTCGCGCGAGACGCGGCCGCTGCCGAAGCTGAACCTGCAGCGTGCGCTCGCTCGCGGCGTGAAGACGGTCTTCGATTTCGAATACGAAGACTTCGAGATCATCGGCTACGATCCGCATCCGGGGATTAAGGCGCCCGTGGCGATTTGAGCGGGACGCATCCGACGAGACGCCTTTCGCTCATCGCCGCCGTGTCGCGAAACGGCGTGATCGGGAACGACCAGAAACTGCCGTGGCACTTGCCGGAAGACCTGAAGCGCTTCAAGGAAATCACCTACGGCGCGCCGGTGATCATGGGACGGAAGACCTACGAATCGATCGGTCGGCTCCTGCCGGGCCGCAAGAACGTGATCATCACCCGTAGTCAGTCGATGATCGTTCCGGACGCCGCCCTCGCGTCTTCGCTCGAGCAGGCGATCGAGCTCGCGGGCGACGCTCCGGAGGTCTTCATCCTCGGCGGCGGCGAGATCTACCGACTTGCCCTTCCGATGGCCGACCGACTCTACATCACCGAGGTCGACGTGAAGATCGAAGGGGATACGACTTTCCCGGAATGGCCGGAACTCCGCCTTTCCGGGCGTTTCCGCGAGGTTTCACGGGAAGAAAAAGCGGCCGACCCCGCGAAGGATCGGCCGAGCTTCAGGTTTTTGGTTTTCGACCGGGTGTAGTCGCTTTCGCGACTATTCCGAGAGGAGTTTGATCGCGGACTTCACGAACTTTTTCCGGTTCGCGAGGGAGGCGACTTGGTAGGCTTGCAGGATTTCCTGGAGTTCCTTGTCGCGCGCGACGTGCGTGAAAGTCGAGGCGGCGAGGCCGGCGCGGGCTTTCGCGGTCTTCGCGAAGGATTGGAAGTCGGAGCGGACGGAGAGGTTCGCCGCTTGGAGTTCTTCCATCGAAATTTTCAGGAAGTCGGAAATCGAAGGGAGCTTTTCCCACGGAAGGGGAGCGCGGCCGTGTTCGATGTTCGAGATGAACTGAACGCTGCAGCTGCAAGCTTTCGCGACATCGGCGAGGCCGTGTCCGCGTTCGAGACGGTGTTTACGAATGAGATCACCGAGCGGGCCGAAGGATCGGCGGTCGGTTGAGCGGCCCTTGGGGCGTCCACGTTGTTTCATAGACCTCCAGTATCTAGACAGGGCGAAAGATTTTTCCAACAACTATATCGAGAAACGTTCGCGATTTTTTCTTTGACCGTGCTTGCGTTCATCAGCGGCGATTGAAAATAGCGCGAGCGCGAAATGGAATCGGGTTTTCCTGGAGAAAATGCGTGAAGGGAAAAATTCGAAAAAAATTTCGCGAGCGCGATCGAATGCGCGTGACTTCGAGAGCGCGAGTCGGCACGCGGGAATTTTCGGGAGGTTTCGCGAGGATCGCGGGTTAGGATCTAAGGAGAGGACCGCGCGTGACGAAGGGCAGGGGGCTTGACGCGATGCATTTGTAAGGAAATAAAAGTGCGCCCGGTCACCCGTCGCACCGGAAGCACGTTATGCTCAGGTCAAATCGAGTCTGGGTCGACCGACCCCCGAAATCGGATTTTAATGCACTGCTAGAAAGGGAATCCCTCCATGCGTTTCGCTAAACAAACCCTCGTCCTCGCTTCCGTCCTCCTCTTTTTCGGTTCGACCGTGACCGTTCGCTTCGCTTCCGCCGAAGAAACCGCGCCGGCGAAACCGGCGGTGACGGAGACAAAAACGGAGAAAAAGTCCGAACACTGCGCGAAGTGCCACGAAAAGCACGCCGTCGACTGCGGGAAGTCCTGTCCGGATTGCAAGAAGGGCAGTTGCGCGAAGTGTGATCACTGCAAAGGTGAGAAGGATTGCAGCAAGTGCACGAAGTGCCACGAGGGGAAGGACGCGGAGAAGTCCGCGAAGACCGCCGTGAAGCGCGCCACCGCGATCTTCCACGCGGCGAACTAGAACGGTTCGTTCACTACGCTTGAGCCGTCAGGGGCTCGCGCTCGGGAACGGGCGCGGGCCTTTTTTTATGTACGGGAGATCCTAGCCACGGCGCAGACCTCTTCAGAAAAGATGAATTTTAGATTTTCTAAGTAAAAATCTACTAATCATTTTTATTGAATTGAGATTTTTCTCCGTTCACGCTGAGTGGATCGGCTGAATTGAAATTGTCCGAAAGTTCGGAGCGCTCGCGCTCTTCACTTTCGGGGTGATCTTACTCGAATTGAAATC
Source organism: Bdellovibrionales bacterium (assembly GCA_018266355.1). GTDB lineage: Bacteria > Bdellovibrionota > UBA1018 > UBA1018 > UBA1018 > JACMQW01. The sequence continues at coordinate 254,211 of JAFEAP010000006.1, read as the reverse complement.
AGATTATTAACCGGGGAATAATTTAAAATGCGGATGGATTTGCGCTTTCTGATTCTGGTCACGACGATCTTAGGGGCGAGCTTCGGCTTCGGGAAAGACGCGCGAGCGAGTTGCGTATCGGAGCAAATCGAGGAGTGCGAGGCCTGGCTTGCCGTGGAGAACAGTATTCCCGGCCACGACCCGAATCTTTCCTGCATGCATTTTTCGAAAATCTGGGTCGATGACTCGGGAAATATCCACGGTCGTTATCAAACATTGATCGGTTGCAGCGGACCGAACCCGAATTGCGGCGGATTACAGCACCAGCTTTGCGAAATGACGGTTCCGGGGGTGGGTTCGTATCCTCCGACTCCGCCGCCCTACTTTTCCCCCGATCACCTCGTATGTGAAAAGGGTTCGATTCTCCATATGCAGGATAGGGCGGTCGGAGAAGAGATTCCGATCGTCGGAACCCCGTTTCGACTCGTATACTTCAGCGATCGCGTAATCGGCAGGAAGTCCCAATACGAAGTTAAACTTCCGATCACGAACGGAACGGTCCCGGCCGAACTCCAGACCCAGACGATCACGTTGACCGACGGCGGTCCGACTCCGCTCTACACGCGAACCGACAGTACGCTCACTCCCGACCAATCCGTCACTGCGAGTGTGAGCCCCTTTGTCAGTGATATCGGATCTCGGCTGATTTCCGCGACCTACTCCCAGAGTTATAGTTTGAGTTCGACCGCCTTGAGCGATTGGAACGACGTGTTCGGCGGATACCTCGTATTTACGGGAGTGGTCAGCTACGAACCTTTCAGTATGCCGTTAGGCGGATATCGCCCACTCGCTTTAGGAACCGGTGGATGGACTTTCTCGATCCATCACTTCTACGACGGGCTGGCAAAGCGGATTTACTTCGGAGACGGCACGTCCCGAAAGGTGACCGCGCGAGAGATGACCATCAGCGGGGATCCGACGACCTACCTCGCCGTCACTTCCAAGCCGGACGCCGCGGAGGTTTATCTTTTCGACGCCTCCGGGTTCCACCAGAAAACCCTGAACGGACAAACGGGGAAAGTGCTCTATTCTTTTTCCTACGACGGAAGTCATCGGCTGACCCAAATCGCGGACGCCTACGGAAACGTGACCACGGTCTTGAGGGACGGGGCTTCGAAGATGACGGGGATCCAAGGGCCGTACGGACAGTCGACTTCGACTTCGCTGGACTCGAACGGCTATTTAACCAGCGTGACGAACCCGAACTCCGAGACGTACAGCATGACGTACTCCGCGGACGGCCTTCTTCTGACTTTCCAAAAGCCGAACGGCCAAACGAGCACGATGACCTACGATACCGCCGGATATCTAGCCTCGGACACGAGTTCCGGGGGAAGTTCGGCGACGTTTTCCGCCTCGTACACGGGGCCTTTCGCCGGTTTGTCGGGTGACGCGACGAGCTTTACGTCGACGAGCGCGGAGGGACGAGTCGGCGTCTATGGTTTCAATTCTCCCGGTACCGGCCAAGAAGCGAGCTCGACCTTTCTCCCGAACGGACTGAATATCCGGGATTCTTTCGACGTCGCGACCGGCGGTTCTCGCACCGTTTTAGGGAATGGCGGTAGGATCTACGATTACCATTACGACGCACCGGATCCGTGGTGGAGTGATCTTTTGGATACTCCGGTAACGGAAACCCGGAGTACGGGCGCAGGCTACCCCCTCACGTCGAGCACGACGATCGCCCACACGGTCACCGCCGGAACGGCGAGCGCTCACGAAACGACAACCCCGGCGGTGTTCCAATACACGTCCGACGAGTGGGACCGCACGATCAACGGAAATCTTTGGAAATCCGAGTACGTCCCTTCGACCCAAACGGAGACGACCACTTCTCCGAAAGGTCGGAAGACTTACGTCACGAAGGATCTTTTCGGTAGAATGACGAGCGTCCAGTTCGCGACGTTCGCACCGACGAGCTTTTCTTACGATACGAACGGAAGGATATCGGGTTCGACCCGTTCGAGCCGTTCGAATACGTTCACGTATTCGGCCTCGGGACCTTCTAAGGGACTCCTGAGCACGGTCACCGATGCCGCGAGCCAAACGACCTCCTATGCGTACGACGATGCCGGCCGCGTCACCGGTGTGACCTTACCGGATTCGCGAACGGTCGTCTTCACGTACGACGGAAACGGAAATCTGACGAGCGTCACTCCTCCGGGAAAATCCGCGCATCAGATGACGTGGAATCTTCTCGACTTGATCGCTTCGTATTTACCTCCTTATCTCGGAGGAACGACCTCTACGCCGACGACTTTTTCGTATGATAACGATCTCCGGTTGACCGGGGTGACGCGACCGGACGCTTCGACGATTTCGTTCAATCGAAACGCGACGACGGGCGAATTGGATTCGATCTCGACGGCGGCGGGTAATTATACCTTTACCCTCGCCGCGAACGTGATCACGAATGCCGTTTCGCCGGATGGTTATGCCGTCGCGAAGGATAATGACGGCATTTTGCCTCTCACGGATACGCTTTCTAGCGTATCGCCGAGCACGACGATCGGCGGGGTCAGCTGGGATTACGGAACCGACTCCCAGGTGACGACCGAAACCGTAACCCCGGGTTCGGGAACGGCGAGCTCGATCACTTATCTGTACGACACGGACATTCTCCTGACCAAGGCCGGATCCGAAACGATCACGCGGAATTTGACGACGGGACTCATCACGAGCACGACGCTCAGCAAGATCGCCGATACGCGGACGTACGATTCAACCTACGGAGAGTTTTCGAGCTATAGTTCCCAGTATAATCCGACCTCGGGAAGTCCGGTCGCGCTTCTCTCTGAGACTTACACGCGGGATAGTCTCGGTCGGATCTCGGGTAAGTCGGAGACGGTGAACGGAGTCACTCACACGTACTCCTACACCTACGATTCCGCGGGCCGGCTTTCCGCCGTTCTTCGGGATTCCGCCGCTTATGGGGCATCGACCTTCGATTCGAACAGCAATCGAACGTCTGGAACGGTCGCCGGGGTGGCATTCACCGCGACCTACGACGAACAAGACCGGCTCTCGACTTACGGCTCCGAGTCGTTCACTTATAATTTGAACGGTGAGATGACGGGGCGTTCGGGGGGTGTCGCGACGACGTACGCTTACGACTCATTCGGAAATCTCAAGCAAGTCGTGCTGCCGACGAAGACGATCAATTACAAACTCGACGGATTCAATCGACGAATCGCGAAGCTGACTGGAACGACGGTGAATAACTATTTCATCTACTCCGGCGATCTTCATCTCGCGGCTCTCGAGAATTCATCACGACAAATTACGCATCGATTCGTCTACGGTTCGAAGCCGAACGTTCCCGACTACGTCGTGAAGTCCGGTACCACCTATCGAATTCTTTCGGACGAGCGGGGGAGTGTGCGCCTAGTTGTGAACGTGAGTAATGGCACGATCGCGCAGCAGATCGAGTACGACGAGTTCGGAAAAGTGCTCAGCGATTCGAGTCCGGGGTTTCAGCCTTTCGGGTTCGCGGGGTGTATCTATGATCAGGATTCGAAGCTCTGTCACTTCGGCGCGCGGGAGTACGATGCGAGCACGGGGCGGTGGTTGACGAAAGATCCGATCCTTTTTGCGGGTGGGGATACGAATTTGTATGGCTACGTGTTGAACGATCCGATCAACTCAATTGACTCGAGCGGGCTTAGCGCGCGAGATGTAGAACTGATTCTGAAAACATTTAATTCCACGGTGAGCTCAATGACTGCCAGCGGCCAGCGAAGTTCCAATCCTTACTGGAACAACATCTCTCGGACATTGAATAATTACTCTGGCGGAGCGCTAGGATGCGGATACCTCGGTTGTGGGGAACAGAACGACGTCCTGGTAGCGGCTTTGATGAAGAACAAATACGATGATGTCTGGGACTTCAGTTGGCAGGGAAGGCTATTTCCGCTTCCCCATCAATGGACTAAAGCATTTTCTAGCAACCCGAACGATCCAGACATCATTCTGGACGCCTGGAACAATAAAGCCCAGTGCGTAGGAAAATAGATCAATGAAAACGAAGATCTTTTGGACAGCTTTTTTAGGGATAGTTGGAGCAGTAATAGCCAGCAAGGATTCAGTAGTTGAACCGACTAAGGTCGGAGTCTTTGCATTGGTTGGTGCTGCGATAGGATTCGTTTTAGGGTTCGTGCTGAACAAGAGGTCGAATGTGTCACCATCCCCTCCGAAAGGGCAATAAGTTGAACAAAACGATCTGAAGAGTTCATGGATTAGTGCGGCCCTATTGATTGAATCAGTGGCCAAATCGTGGCCAAGGGTTTTAAAAAAATCTCGAAATTTGATCGAAATGGCCGTCACGATCTAGGAACGGCCTTTGATTCTTACATCGAAATACACGGACTTGGTCTCGATATCATTACTTCCACGAGGAGAAATTCAATGCAGCTGCGCGGTTTAGTTTCGGAAGTAAGACAGTCCGTATATGCGGTTCTGGTTGAATGGGAGCGGCCGCCTGCCAATGTTCCGAAAGTTCAAGCGTTAGGCACTGCATTTTCTGTTTCATCGGATGGCATCTTTGTAACCGCCGACCACGTTGTTAATCCGCAGAATAATACGCCGCCGGGTAGAGCTTTTGGACCGAACGATAAGATTCTTCTCGCGCAGATGCAGTCGGATGGGTGCACAGCGAGTATTGTGGGTCCTTGTCAGGTCCTCGCTTCGTCACAACCACACGATTATGCGATTTTGAAGCTTGGTACGGTAGCAGGACGAATTCAGAAATATCTCGAGATTGACTTAGCCTCGCGGTTTGAAGGAGACGAAGTAGCGATTTGTGGCTATCCGTTAGCTTCGACCCAGACACATCCACAGAATGGTGCGGTTACTATCACCATGAGTATTCGAGTGGCTGCTGGAATTATAAGTTCTCAACAGCTCCAAAATAACAGCAAGGTGCTGGAAGTAGATTTTCCGATCCTTCCCGGAAATAGCGGTGGACCGTTGTTTCATATAAGAACGGGAAAAGTTTTAGGTTTGGCGAAAGCAACTTTATCAGTTGGAAACGGTGGTGGCGTTACTATTGGACATCTAGGCCAAATCTCAGATGTTCGCAATTTATGGTCTGCGCTCAAAACACACATTTAAACCGGGCGTGCCCCCATACAGTCCTAAGAATGCCGCAGTGGCCTCCGAAGGAAAAAGTTTGATTGAGATCGTAGACTTAAATCCAAAGTCGAAAGTGGGTCTAAGTTGCAACGCGGATAAGCGGTGCAACCGCGAGACGAAGAGATGAAATCCAAATTTATATCCGATCTCGAACAGCTGCATCGTGACGCACTTTCGCCAATCGAGTTCCGTGATCTCTATCTGAAGCAAGGGGCTCCGTCTGGAAATGAAATTCCAGAAGAACTATTTCACGAGTTTTGTCATTTCGTCGATGATGCCGACATCAGAGCGAAAGACGTTTCTTACGGGAAAATGCAGAAGCGAGAGCTTCTGAAGCTCATTGGTCATTTAAAACGAGGCGCGGATAAGGATTACCTGAAGTCCTTTACGTTTTCGAAAGCGTCGGAATTCGAAGCATCAGAAATCGACGAAATTCGGAAGCAGCTAGACCTTTTGGCGGACATGATTCCGGAATCTGATCAGAAGGTAATGCTCGTTCAGGACGGCGGAGGGCCTGATGAAAGCAGCATCCGTGGGACTAAGCTCGCTTTCTTCAGATTCGGCTTAAAGATCATGATGGTACCTTTTGCTGAGCTATTTGATCACACGCGTGAACCTTATGTTCGTGCGGAAGTCGCGTCCGCAATTGATGACCGCTCAGACATCGGTTTTGACGGTTTCCTTGTTTCGGATGCACTGCCGGGAGGCCTGAAGGAAAGGAATCTTCCTACGCCTTCATATTGGGAACGCACGAAATCTTTCATTCCCGTCCTCATTTTCATTTGGCTTATGATCTGCTGCTTAGTCGGGTGCGGCCAAATTTTCTCTTCGATTTTTAGAAAATAGGCCGTGTAAGTGAGTTCTGTAAGTCGAGAAAGTGCGAGTGGTGGCCAAAAAGTGGCCAAAGAGTTTCACTGCACTCGCGATACTCAATATCCGCGGCTGCGAGGCGCGACTCGAATTTTCGAAAGTTCTTTGAACGAAAAGGGTTTTTCCGAATTCATCGCGAACGATTCGAAGGCCGTGACAGCCAGTACGATGCGAACACGGGTCGGTGGTTGACTCTGTTGGAAAGCCTCGACCGGAGGCGACCTGGCCTACATACAGCTCGACCCAAGCGAAGGGCGTGACGTCGCGTGCTTTGCACGGGAGTTCGACCTCTACGAAGTTTAAGTGGCCAAGATTACGCTTGAGCCGTCAGGGGCTCGCGCTCGGGAACGGGCGCGGGCCCCGTCTTTTTCCGCGTATCGGAAGGCGTGAGCGGCATCGCGTCCTTCACGCCGGGGCGATCGCCCTTCGCGATCCGCTTCGCTTCGAGGAGTTCGAGCGGCGGCTTGCGGAGGTCCCACACGATGCCGACCGCCGAGAGGCCCTTCAGCACGTAGTAAGTGATGTCGATTTCGTACCAGAAGAACCCCTGGTTCGTGGAGCTCTGGTAGCAGTGGTGGTTATTGTGCCAGCCCTCGCCGAGGGTGAGGAGCGCGAGCCAGAAGTTGTTTCGGCTCGTGTCGGTCGTCGTGTAGCGGCGGGTGCCGTAGACGTGCGAGAGGGAATTGATCGTGAAGGTGCCGTGCCAGAGGAGCACGGTGCTCATGAAGAAACCCCACATCAGCGCCGAAGCGCCGCCCGCGAGGAAGAGTCCAATCGCGAGCGCGAAGGCCGGAACGTGGGGATATTTGTTCAACCACACGAGCTCGGGGTATTTCTTGAAGTCGCCGATCAAGTCCCAGTGGGTCGCTTCGTTATCCTTCGAGAGGATCCATCCCGCGTGCGACCACCAGAAACCGGTGTGGAGCGGGGAGTGGATGTCTTCTTCCTGGTCGGAGTACTTGTGGTGGTGGCGGTGATTCGCGGCCCACCAGAGCGCGCCCTTTTGCGCGGAGGACTGGGCGAGCGCGGCCATGAAGAATTGGAACGCCCGCGAGGTCTTGTACGTCCGGTGCGAGAAGTACCGGTGATAACCGCCCGTGATCGCGAACATCCGCAGATAATAGATGCCGACGCAGAGGCCGACCCACTTCCACGCGAACGGCACGAGGAAGACGCCGACGATCGCGACGACGTGGAGGAGGAAGAACGGCATCGACTGAAGGAGGCGGATTTTACGGACTTTGGTCGCGGGGGCGGCGGTCGTATTCATACCCTCTAGCCTACCTGGACTTCGTGCGTCGGGAGTGTAAGACTTCGGTAAGAGAATGACGAAGGGCCCGAAATCCTTTCATATTTTGGATTCTGCGCATACCGACCCGGCTCGCCTGAAGCGCGAGCGGGAGAAAGCGCGGGAATTAAAACAGACAAATTGGTGGCGCACCCTCGTTTCGAAGGGGATCTGCCACTACTGCGGGAAGAAGTTCAAAGCCGCGGAGCTGACGATGGACCACGTGACCCCGCTCGCGCGCGGCGGAACCTCCACGAAAGGGAACGTCGTGCCGGCGTGCAGGGCCTGCAACGCGACGAAGAAGCTCGATACCCCGGTCGACGATTTGTTCGCGCAGCTCGAGGCGGAACGGAAGGCGAAGTCCGGCGACGAATGACGATTTCGGGTTGGGGCGACGCCACCACGCGGACTTTCTTCGAGCTCACCCCGGATCGCGTGCTCGACGCCGTCGAATCGGCGGGCGTGAAGTGCACGGGGCGTTGCCTGGCCGCGAACTCCTTCGAAAACCGCGTCTACGACGTCGAAATCGAGACGGACGAGGCGCCGAAAACGCCGGCGGAAAATCGACGGATCGTGAAATTTTACCGGCCCGGACGGTGGACGAAAGACCAGATCCTCGAGGAGCACGCGTTTCTCGCCGATCTCGGGGCCGCCGAGATTCCGGCGGTCGCGCCGCTTCCGTTCGCGGACGGTTCCACGCTTCGCACGCTCGATTCGGGCATTCACTACTGCCTCTTCCCGAAGATCGGGGGCCGCGCGCCCGACGAGCTCGACGACGAATCGATGCGAAGGGTGGGGCGTCTGCTCGCGCGCATCCACCAAGTGGGCGCCGCTCGCGAAGCGAAACACCGCATCCGCCTCACGCCGGAAACCTACGGGATCGCGAACCTCGAATTCCTGCTCGAAAAGGGCCTGATTCCGGGCGAATTTCGCGAGCGTTACGAAACCGCCGCGCGCGCGATCTGCGCGCACACGAGCCCGTGGTTCGCCGAAGCGCGCGTCCAACGCGTGCACGGGGACTGCCACCTCGGAAATCTCTTGCAGCGGGGCGGGGGCGGCGCGCGCGCGAGCGACGCGTGGTTCTTCGTCGATTTCGACGACCTCTGCGTGGCGCCGCCGGCGCAGGATTTGTGGCTTTTATTGCCGGGTCGCGACCGTCAAAAACTTGAAGTTTTGCTTGAAGGTTACGAGGAAATCGGGGACTTTGATCGCACGACATTAAGGCTGATCGAGCCTTTGCGCGCACTGCGATTCATCCATTATACTGGGTGGGTAGCGCGACGTTGGGACGATCCCGCCTTTCCGCAGGCGTTTCCGCAGTTCGGGACCTATCGCTACTGGAAAGACGAAACCGAAGACCTGGAGCGCCAGTGGCACCGAATCCGACTCGGACAACTGCTTTTCGAAGACGAATCCTCGTAGCCCTTTCGGCGCTCTCCCTCGCGGGATTCTCCGCGACCTCCGCGCGCGCGACCGAAGAAGCGGACTCCGAGTTCCAGCCGCCGTCGCCGCTCAGCGAATACCTTCCGGCCGCGCCGGGCGAACCGCCGGTCGATTTTTGTTCCGAGTGGAATCCCGAGTTCGGTTACCGGGGCTACCGCTGCTGTTCGAACACGATCACGCGTTCGATGGCGAGCGCTCGCAGCCGAGGCCGTCGGAGGATGAATTCCTGCGCGCCGAACCGGATCAAGTACCAGTTTTGCGACGAGCGGACCGCCGCCCAGAAGGAATACGTCGATAACGTGAAGAGCGGGAAGGTCGACGCGCTCGAGAATATCGCGAAGACGATGGGTTCGAAGGGCGGCCAGGCGTTCTGCGGCCCCTCGAACGGATTCCTCGTCGAAGGACGCCCGCTCGTTCCGACCGCCGCGAACCGGATCGAGATCCGAAACGAGGCGCGCTGCTCGAACTTCGGCACCGATCCGATGATCGGCGCGATGGAGTGGATGGGGCGCGAGATCAAGAAAGAGTATCACGAGCCGGAATTCGACCAGGCCCGCCTGATCGTCGGCGACATCTCCGCGCCGCGCGGAGGATGCATCGCCGGCCGCGCCGGCCGCCGCGCGCACAAATCGCACACCGGCGGAACCGACATCGACTTCGCTTACTTCAATCCTTACGCCGGGCATGCCCCCGAAGAGCGGTTCACGCGCACGTTCTACGTCGCTTCGAACTGGTGGATGCTGAAGAAGCTCTTCAAGAACCCATTCGCGTGCGTGAAGGTCGTCTTCGTCGATAAGAGCCACATCCGCGCGCTTGAGCGTTACGCGAAGACCGATCCCGAGTGGTCGAAACTCCGCCCGTACCTGCGCCACATCCGCGGGCACCGCGATCACTTCCACATGCGCGTCGGCAGCGGTCCGGGCGCCCCGGGTTGCGCGTCGGATCCGGATATGGAAGAAGCCGAGGATCTCGGCGACGAGGAAGGAACGGTCGCGAAGAATCCGGCCGAGGACCTCCAAGACGAGGGTGGCGACGCTACCGACGAAGTGGTCGGCGCGCCGAGCTTCGCTTCGCTCGAAGACGCCGCGAAGAACGCCGAAGAAGTGGATCCGCCGATTCGGAAAAAGGGCGTCGCTTCGGTCATCGCTCCGGCGACGGCCCAGGCCGCGACCGACGAGAGCACCGCCACCGGCGCCGATCGCTCGCTCGCCTCGGGGGTCGATATCGCCCAAACGACGCTTCCTCCGCATAAACTCGAGCCGGCGATCACCCAAAAATACGCCGAAAAGAGACGCCGGAGGACGGCTTCCCACCGCACGAAGCGGAAGCACCGCCGCTAAAGGTTGATTATCGCGACTAACTCGCAGCGTCAACTCGACGGCCGCTATACAGGTCCCTGATTTTTTTCTAGAATCGTGGACTATGACTTCTGGGTCCACGTCGGCAGCGGGTAAGGGTACTTCATCGGTGAAACGCACGGTTCGCACGCACGATTGCGGCGCGCTCCGCGGGACCGATAACGGAAAAGAGATCCAACTCACGGGGTGGGTCTCGAAGCGACGCGATCACGGCGGCCTCATCTTCGTCGACCTCCGTGACCGCCACGGTTTGACCCAAATCACGTTCGATCCGGCCGTCGCCGAAGGGAAGGACGCGCACGAACTCGCGGGCCGCCTCCGCAGCGAATTCGTCGTTTGGATCAAAGGCAAGGTCCGCTCGCGTCCCGCCGGAATGACGAACGCGAAACTTCCGACCGGCGAAGTCGAAGTGCTCGTGAACGACCTCGTGATCCTCTCCGAAGCGAAAACGCCGCCGTTCGCGATCGAAGACGAGACGGAAGCGTCCGAGAACCTGCGCTTGAAGTACCGCTATCTCGACCTGCGCCGCCCGGTCCTCCAGAAAAACCTCCTCACCCGCGCGAAAGTCCTCGGCATCGTGCGGAACTACCTCGACTCGCACGGCTTCTGCGACGTCGAGACGCCGATCCTCTATAAGTCGACGCCCGAAGGCGCGCGCGACTTCATCGTGCCGTCGCGGATGAATCCGGGCACGTTCTACGCGCTCCCGCAGTCGCCGCAAACGCTGAAGCAGCTGCTCATGATCTCGGGAATGGACCGCTACTACCAGATCGCGCGCTGTTTCCGCGACGAAGACCTGCGCGCCGACCGGCAGCCGGAATTCACCCAAATCGACATCGAACAGAGCTTCCTCGACGAAGAAGCCTTCTTCCCGATCCTCGAGGGGATGATGAAGAAGCTTTGGAAGGAATGCCTCGGCGTCGAAATCGCGACCCCGTTCCCGCGCATGCCGTACAAGGAAGCGATGGAGCGGTTCGGATCCGACAAACCGGACGTTCGTTTCGGCCTCGAGCTGCAGGACCTCTCCGGGATTTTCGCGAAGTCCGAGTTCCAGGTCTTCAAGAACGCCTTCGTGAAGAACGGCCGCGGGATCTCCGGATCGATCCGAGCGATCGTCGTTCCGGGCGTGGCCGAGAAATTCTCGCGCAAGGACCTCGACGAACTCACCGCGTTCGTCGGGCCTTACGGCGCGAAGGGGCTCCTCTGGATGAAGGTGAACGCTCCGGGCGCCGAAGGCGGCGAGCTCCAATCCCCGGCCGCGAAGTTCTTTTCAGACGAGGAAAAGTCCGCACTCAAGTCGAAACTCGGATTGAAGCCGGGCGATCTCGTCCTCTGCGTCTCCGACGCGAAAAACAAGGTCGTCTTCGACGCGCTCGGCGCCCTCCGCCTGAAGGTCGGCGACAAGCTCGGGTTGATCCCGAAGCCGTCGGAGCATAAATACGCGTTCCTTTGGGTCGTGAATTTTCCGCTGATGGAATACGACGACAAGGAAGGCCGCTTCTTCGCGGCCCATCACCCGTTCACTTCGCCGCGGCCGGAATTCTTCGATGATTTCGTGAAAGGCCAGAACCTCGACGCGATCGAGGCCTCCGCTTACGACATGGTCTTGAACGGCGTTGAAGTCGGCGGCGGATCGCTCCGGATCTACCGTCCGGACGTCCAGAGCGCGATGTTCAAACTCCTCGGGCTCTCGCCCGACGAAGCGAAGGAGAAGTTCGGCTTCTTCATCGAAGCGCTTTCCTACGGAACGCCTCCGCACGGAGGGCTGGCTTTCGGCGTCGATCGCCTCGCCGCGCTCATCTGCGGCGTGAACGCGATCCGCGACGTGATGGCCTTCCCGAAAACGGCGAGCGGCGCGGATTTGATGGCCGATTCGCCGTGCGCGGTGACGAAAGAACAACTCGATGAACTCGGAATTTTCGTTCGCCAGCCGACGCCGGGCGCTTGAACGATTTTCCCGGGAACGTTTCGACCTCCTCGTCGTCGGCGGGGGGATCACGGGCGCGGCCACCGCGCGCGACGCCGCCTCGCGCGGGCTGAAGGTCGCTCTCGTCGAGCGCGACGATTTCGCGTCCGGCACGAGTTCGGCATCCTCGAAGCTCGTCCACGGCGGGCTCCGTTACCTCGAAAACTTCGAGTTCAAACTCGTCTTCGAATCGCTCTCCGAGCGCGCGCACCTGATCCGCACCCAGCCGAACATGGTACGGTGGCTAAAATTCTACCTGCCGGTCTACGCGAACGACAAACGGGGGATGGGACTCGTCTCGATCGGGCTTTGGCTCTACGACCTCCTTTCGCTCTTCCGCGCCCCGCACTTCCATAAGCGCCTCTCGAAGGAGCGGATGCTTCGCGAGATCCCGAAGCTCTCACCGGACGGGCTACTCGGCGGATTCACGTATTACGACGCGTCGATGTGGGACGACGTGATGTGCGTCGAGAACGCGCGGGCCGCGCACGATCTTGGCGCGACGATCGCGACCCGGGTCGAGGCGCACGAACCGATCTGGCATGGCGACCGCATCGAAGGATTCCGCTGCCTCGATCGTGAATCCGGCGGAACGGTCGAGGTCCGCGCGAAGCGCACGATCGTCTGCGGCGGGCCTTATACCGACCTCCTCGGCGAAGTCCTTCTTCGCGGTGCGCCCGCCGCCGAAGCCGCGAAGTTCCGCGAGCGGAGCGGGCAGTGGAAACACTGGCTCAAGCCCTCGCGCGGGACCCACCTCGTCTTCGCGCGCGACCGCCTTCCGGTCGCCGGCGCGATGCTGCTCTCGAATATCGAGGACACGCGCGTCTCGTTCGTCATTCCGAGAGACGACTTCGGACCGGGAGCGGTGATCGTCGGGACGACCGACGCGGAATCTCCGCGCGATCCGGCCGACGTGCGGGCCGAGGACGCGGACGTCGATTACCTCCTCCGACTCCTCGCGCGCTACTTCCCGGAAGCGAAGCTCGAGCGGAGGGACATCCTCGCGACCTACGTCGGCGTGCGACCGCTCATGGACCCGGCGTTCGGTCACGACTCGGCCGGCGGAAGCGGGAACCTCGCGAAAGTGAGCCGCGAACACCACATCGGCGAGGGACCCGGCGGAACGACGATGGTCGCCGGCGGGAAATACACGACCCACCGGCCGATGGCGCTCGAGATCGTCGACCGGGCGCTCGCGGCTTGGGCGGAGGATTTTTGGCGAGGGAACGCCGATCCGGTTCCCGGCTGGCACCAACCCCGGACCGAGGTCTCGACGAATCCGGCGGTGACCGCCGACGCCGTCGCCCGGTTCCGCGCCGAGATCGCGCCCGCGATTCGCGCCGGCAAGGTCGATCCGAACGCGCTCGAGGAGTTGATCGAGCGGTACGGAGCGGATGCCCGCGAAGTCCTCGCTCTACACGCCGAATACCCCGAATCCGGCCCGAGTCCGCTAGGGTTTCCTTACCTCGAAGCCCAGCTACGTTACGGAATTCGAAGGGAAATGGTGCTCCGGCTCGAGGATTTTTATTTTCGGCGCCTTCCGCTATACTTGTGCCGTAAGGATCACGGGGAAGAATGGATCGAACCGCTCTCCCGCGTGTGGGCCGAGGAACTCGGGAGAACCGAGGCCGGACGGCAGGACGAAGGCGCGAGCCTTCGCGCGAAGCTGACCCGAAGGGATCAGGGCTACCGAAGCTAGATCCCGGTGAACGACGAGGAAACGACCATGGGCGAACCGATGAAGACCCCGAGTCCCGCGAAAGCCGAGCCGGCGAATCTGAAATTTCCCGACGATTTCGAAACCTTCGAGGATTTCTACCCGTTCTATCTCCACGAACACCGGAATCAGATCTGCAAGTTCCTCCATTTTTTCGGAACTTCGCTGCTCATCGCGACCTTCATCGGCATCGTGCTCACCGGGCGCTGGTACCAGATCTGGCTGATCCCCGTCTTCGGATACGGATTCGCCTGGCTCGGTCACTTCGGATTCGAGAAGAATAAGCCGGCGAGCTTCAAATGGCCGCTCTTCAGCCTGCGCGCCGACTTCGTGATGTTCTACGATCTGCTCACCGGAAATCTCTCGTTCGAGACGAACGCCGAGTTGAAGCGCTAGAATATTGTTTTCGGGAATTGGATCGAGGGTTTGTGCGACCTCGGTTTCCCTTCCGGCAAGCGCCTAGCCGCGCCCGTTTTCGGCGTAGCCATTTGTGCGTTTCGGTTCCGGAATCGCGAAGACCGAAATGCGAATGCAATCTTAGAACGAGTGAGAGCTTCGATCTTCACGTGGCCGTGTTCGATCCGGCTCAACTGACCGCGCGAAATGCCGGCTCGACGCGCGAACTCGGACTGGGTCATGCGCAGAGTGAGTCGCCGCAGTCGAATATTCAGGCCCTCGCTCTCGGCTTCGGATCTCGAACCGAGCGCTTGGTGCAAGCTGACCGGACGCCCTAAATCTGCGGACTCCGACAGCATTCCAGCGTCGGAGTGATATACGTCCATCCCGTCTAGGCCGCGCAGTACTTCTTTGGCTGAGCGAAAAAGCGCGAGCAGGATCTGTCTCCGTAGTCGTTTCTGGATGTGGCTATTTACTGAAAGTTTCAAAGCGATTCCGGGCTGGGAAACACAAAGGGTCGAGCTATGGGCTACGAGCATGCAGATCCTCCTCCTCGCATCGAGGCAAGTTCGATGCCGGAAAACCTGAGCGATCCGAAGCGCACAAATGGCTAGGGGGTGCGCGTTGGGTCGCGAGGCCGTCGATCTACCTGAGGAGACCGCTTACTCAAGCCACTCGAGCACGTAGGTCGAACTCATGAGCGTTTCGGCGTCGAGCCAGACGTCGCCCCGGTCGGTTTCCCAGTCGGGGGAGATCCGGTCCGTCTTTCCGCCATCCGTATCGCGGATCAGAAACTGGCAGCGTCCGCTCCTTTGGCGAGATCCGATCACGAGACTCCAGTGGGAATGACATTCGGGAGAGAGGAGCGATGTCGGCCGGTAGTCGAACCCTTTCCGTACGACGCGATGACAGTAGGTGATCGCGACCGGAGTCGGGTTTTCGCGTGCGAGGAGCTCCTTCAGCTTCTTGAACGTCTCGGCTTCTCGGAAGGGAACGTGGCGAAACCCCCAACCGAATCCGTCGAGACCGGAGTCGATCTTCGTCCGGCATTTCGGGAGCTCGGGGAGCGGAGTCCGATGCTTACGGCAGCCGGCGAGCAAGAGGCGCGACATCGGGACGTACGGGTCGTCGCCGGTAAAGAACGTGAGTTCCTCGGTGATCTGTTCGAGGGTCGGAAGATCGCCCTTCTCGAGCGGCGGGGGCAGCGACGCGAGGATGGTCAGGATCCGCTCGGCGAAGCGAGGCCTCTTTTCTTCGCGGTCGCGAGGGGAAAGCGCGAGGTAATCTTTGAGGGCATGAAAGAGGGCGTCCGTCTTCGCGATCGCTTCGGGGCTCTTGCCCTGGAATTCCTTCAGGGCGTCGTCGGAACACGAACCGATCTCCCGCGCCGAGTTCACGTACACGCAGACGATCCCGCCCCATCGGCCCGCTTCGCGCGCCATCGGATCGGTCGAGTTTTGGAGCGGAAACGAGTAGGGGAAGTCGTTCTTCGCGGCGAACTCCACGCCGAGCGCCATCGGAGAGGTCCGTTCCCGAGGCGCGAGCGAGCGCTTCGCGCGCACCGTTCGCCAGGCGTCGATCAGTTCGGACGCCGTGTAGGGCGCGCAGAGGTTCGTGTCTCCCTGCTCGAGAAAAGGCATCGATTCCATCGCCATGCCCGGTCGGCGAAGATCGAGCTCCTTTTCGCAGGAGTAGGAGACGTGATTGCCCGAGCGGTTCGGGAAGTATTCGTCGATGATCTGGTCACCGACGGAGAAAGCGATCGAAAGCGCGACTGGAATCGAGAGGAGGGCCATCGTTCGTCCTCCTTAAACGGCGTCCATCCAGGGCGAGAGGAAGTCCTGGGCGAGCACTTTCGCGTTCAGCGGCGCGGTCATTTCGCGCCGGATCCGGAAAAGACGCTCGGAACGCTCGATCCAAAACGAAAGCGCGCGTGCGGCGCCGCCTTTACGGGCCGCGCATCGTTTCGCGTGGTCCTCGAGCGAGCGTTTCGCGTCGACGTTCCGGTAGGTCGTGCCCGGCACGCGCGCGGCGGTGATGAGATCGGCCAGGATCTGTTCGAATTGATCGAGGAGGAGTCGGAACTGGGCCGGGTCGCCGGCGGCATAATCGATCAGCCCGTGATAAGTCGTCTCGGGTTTCGCGATGAACTGGAGGATCAGACCGCGCGTTTCCCACGCGTCGTCGTCCGCGAGTTCGCGGGCGCGGGAGAGCGAGCCCTCCGCCATTTTCGCGACCGTCGCGATGCGCTCAGCCGGCAGCTCTTCGTGCCGAAGGAGCGCGGCGACCGCGGACTCCTCGAGCGGGCGCAGGCGAAGGATCTGACACCGTGAAACGACCGTCGAAGGCAGGAGCGAAGGATCCGAAACAGTGAGCAGGAAAACCCATCCCGGAGGCGGTTCCTCGAGGAGCTTCAAGACCGAGTTCGCCGCAGCCACCGTCATGCGGTCGGCGTCGGAAATGAGGTAGATCCGCGCCCCCCCGGCGAAGCTTGCGAAACCCTGCTTCTCCTTGATCTCGCGGAACTGGTCGACTCCGAGGGTCTTCTTATCGTCTTCGAGCACGATCTCGGTGAAGTCGATCGCCTGCCCGGACAGCGCGCGCAAGCAAGCGGCGCATTCCCCGCAGGGCGCGGTTCCCGACGCGGCCGGCGCGCTTCCGCTCATTTCCATTCCGAGACCGAGTCCCGAGTCTCCCCCGAAAAGTCCGCCGCCTTCCGCGTTTTCGAAAAAACCCGTGCGTTCGCACTGGAGCGCTTGGGAGAGGTAATAAGCCATCGCGCGTTTCCCGCATCCGCGCGGTCCAGTGAGGAGAAGGACGGGTGGGACCCGTTTCGTTTCTTTCCACTTCTCGAGGGCGTCTCCCACTCCCGCGTGCGCGCGAAGGAGCTCGGGCGCGATCGGCAGCGGAGACGGGTTTTCGCGGACTCCGCGTTTCGATTTCGCGCTCACCGCTTCGCTCCGGTTTTCGCTTCGACGCCGATCCGGCGCCCGATCTTACCGAGGAGCTCGGCCGCCATCGTCTCCGGAGTGCCCGATCGCGCGGTGACTTTCACGAAGCGCTTCGGTTCTTCCCGCATCGCGCGGAGGAAACCCTTCCGAACTTTCGTTTGGAACGCGACGCCTTCCGCCTCGAAGCGGTTCGGGTCCTTCGCGTCGCGAAGCCCCCGGCCCGGATCGATGTCGACGAAGACGGTGAGCTTCGGTTTCAATCCATCCGTCGCGATGTCGTTCAGCCGCCGGAGGGTATTCCAGTCCAGGCCGCGCGCGGCGCCCTGGTAGGCGAGCGTCGAATCGGTGAATCGATCGCAGAGGACGATCGCTCCGCGTTCGAGCGCCGGCCGAATCGTCTGGTTCAGGTGTTCCGCGCGGGCGGCTTCGTAAAGGAATGCTTCCGTCCAAGGATGCATCGGCTCGTTCAGGATCACGGCGCGGATCTTCTCCGCGACGGACGAACCGCCCGGTTCGCGCGTAGTCACCGTTTCCCGGCCGCGGGAACGCAGCAGGTCGGCGAAGGCCGCGATCAGGGTCGATTTCCCCGCCCCTTCGGTGCCTTCGAACGTGACGAACGAGCCGCGAGGGGGCTTTCGGCCCCGGGTTTTAGGCGTGGGTTTGGACACTGCGAACGAGCTTAGTCGGGCGGGAGGGCGCTCGGCAAGCTTTCCGGTCGCTTCGGTCGAATTACGGATTCCCGCCCGGCGGAACGCCCGCCGGAGGAGGCATATAGGGGTCCGCGCCGGGAAGCGCGCCCTGGCCCGGGATCGTTCCCGGTTCCGGAATGATGCGGTCGGCGGGGACTTGGGACGGATCGACCGGCATCGGTTCCGGGATTTCGCGAGGCGCGTCGACGTCCGATTCGTCGACGTCCGCCTCTTCCTCGACTCTTTCGTCGCGCTCGTCACGGTAGCGGGCGCCGCCGCCCATATTTGTGTTCCGTGAGTCGTCCCGCGTGGGCGGGTGCATGGAGTTGCCGCGACCCGTCATATGGCGGTTCATCGGGTTCATCGGTTGGACCGGTGGGGTCGTGCGCGCGGCGCTCGTTCCGCCGCCTTGGTCGTTCAGTAATCCACCGGTTCGGGCCGGCGGCGGGGGCGGCGCCGGTTCGCTCGTCTTGCGACCGACGGCGGCCGGCTTCGCGGTCGTTTCCTCGGGCGCTTTTCCGCCGAGGAATTTGGTCGCGACGAAAATGGCGATTCCGAGAATCGCGGCGAGCGAGAGGATGAAGAGGAGTTGGGGCGGGATGCGCGAACCTCCCGCGCGGCTCGCCGCCCCGAAGGAATCCCGGGCGGCCGCGGAAGAAGTCGAAGAGGTCCCGGTGTTTTTCGCGGCTGCCTTTTCTCGGACGGCTTGAATGGCCTGGAAAAGGGCTTCCGTCGGATCCGGCGCCTTTTCCATTTCCTCGCGATTCAGCGTGATGATCTTCGAGCGTTCGAGTTGCTCGGTCGGCCGGGGAGGGGCGGTGAAGTTCGGATCGCTCGGACCGCTGAACGCCGCGGTCGGCGAAGCGATCGGCACCGCGATCGCCGGTTTCGAGTAAAGCTCATCGTAGGCGTCGATGAGATCCTGGGCGGTGACCCAGTCTCCGTTCATGCGCGCAGCGGTAACCTGCGAGGTCGCGGCGATTTTGCCGGCCCGTACCATCTCCACGATTTCCCGGGCGCTATGGGGACCGGACTGCTTCCCCCCGACGTCCAAGTACCACTCGAGGTCGCTCATTCCTCTTAAGAGTAGAAGGAACCGCGCCCGTCGTCAAAGAGAGCGCGTCGACGAAGCGAGGGGCCTCCGTCAAAAAACAAACGGCCCGAAGGAATGTCCTCCGGGCCGCTCGGAATCGAAACGAATCTCGCTTAGAGAATCGTGAAGTTCAAGTTCGCGCCGATCTGCATCGCTTCGGCGTTGAACGTGTGGGTGAACATGTCGATGTACGGGTTCAGGTTGATCGACTTCGTGAAGTCGATCGAAGAACCGAGTTCGAAGTACGCGCCCCAGGCGGAACCCTTGTACGTTTCGGCGGTGCCGTACGTATTGTTGTTATGGGTGTGGGCGTAGGCGTCGTTGAACGAGAGCGAGAGGCCGACGGAGTCGAGCATCTGGTATTCGATCGCCGGTCCGACGGTAACGATCGTATCGACCTTGTTTCCGGACGGGTCGTTCGCGCTGTCGTACGCACCGTTCGTCATGTGGTAGTAGCGGATCGTGTTGTAGGCCGCGAGCGTCCAACGCGAGGACATCGCGTAGGAGAGGTTCTGGCCGGTCCGGAGGTAAACGACGCGGTTCGGATAGGATTTTCCGAGGCCCGGATACATCCGGAAGTCGCCGCTCCACTTGAATTTACCCGACTGATAGAACTTCCCGACCTTCAGCTGGAGGTAGGAGTCGGCCGGGCGGAATCCGAAGGTTTCGCCTTTGTCCGCGCCGTCCGGAGAATCCGAGTACGACCAGAAGTAGGCGTTCGCCATGACGGTCAAGTTGCTCGAAAGCGCGTAGCCGAGGGAAACGCGGGTATCGAGTTCCTGCGAGGCTCCGCCTTGGGCGTAGCCGTCGTCCTTATCGGTCTGCCATCCGGAGAGCGGATCGGAGATCGAGGCGCCGTAGTACTCGAGGAGGACGCCGGCACGGACGTTGTCGATGAAACGCTTTTTCTGAAGGGCCTTCGGCGCTTCGGCCGTCGAGGCTCCGGCGGTCAGACCCGGCATCGAGGAGGTCGCCGTGGCGGCGGAGATCGCCGAGGACTGCGGCGAGGTCAGGTGATCTTCCTTCGCCGTCTTCTTCGTCACGACGCCCGCGCGGGTAATCGCCTTCTTTTGGATAATCTTTTTCTTCTTCTTCAACGGCGTCGCCGCGGGGGCGTTCGCCGCCGCGTTCGTGGACGTTTCCGCCATCGCGGCGCTCATCGAGAGCACGCCGATCATCAAACCTGCTTGGGCCAGGGACATGGCCTTCATTACCTTCATAACGTTCCTCACTCTTCTCTTTCCTCAGTTACAGAGACTTACCGTTTTTTAGGCACCCACTCCTGAGTGACCGTTTCGATTCATTGGGGGATATAGCAAGGGGTTTGCCAGATTAAAAGGCGTAAGCCCTGCGGCGCGTCGTTATTGTGGAATAATAATGGACAATCATTTCAAGGAGATAATGGAAATGCGGGAAGATTCGGGGGGGTGCGCTTTCGCTAACGGGGATCACTTCGCACCGGCAGGCTGGGGGCAAAGCGACGACTGCCTATAAAATAGACGGTTTTCGGCACTCAGCGAGATCGATTCCGAGTTCGTGAACGACCTCGAGTTCGACTCCGAAACCGCTCCGGGCCGCGGTCCGCGAGAGGGCGCCGGAACCCGTCGTATAGAAAGAGAGGGAGCCTTTTCCCTCGCGCGGGAGTCCGGAAACCATCGCTCCCGCCGGATCGAGTAGTTCGAGCCCGGGCCGGAGTTGATGGATCGCGGGGACGAGCGCGGGGTAGTGGGTGCAAGCAAGGAGGAGCGAGTCGATCGCCCCGAGGCGTTCGAGCACCGCTCCGACTACCCGAGCGACGGGATCGCCGGAGAGTTCCCCCCGTTCGACCAGGGCGGAGAGCGGCTGGGCGGAGGTGAAGACGAACTTTCGCCCCGGAACGGAGAGGCGCTGTTCGTAGACTTTCGACCCGATGGTGAGGTCGCTCCCGATCACGCCGACGCGGGCGCCCGCCGCTCTTCGCGCGACCGCGACTCCCGCCGGGACGATGCTGTCGAAGCGGACGCCGCCGATCGACTCCGAATCTCGGGCGAGGGCGGAGCTCGCGGAATTGCATGCGACGAGCACGCGCGAAACGCCGTGCGCGACGAAGAATTCCGCGACCTCCGCGAGGCGTCGACGGAGTTCTTCGAGGGTGTGCTTGCCGTAGGGTTTGTTCCCGGAATCCGAGAGGTAGACCACGTCGATCGTGCTGCCGGTCGCGCGGAGCGCGCGGTAAACGCTGATCCCGCCGATGCCCCAATCGAGGATGCCGATCTTCTCCGGAAGGCTCATCGGGACCGCGGCCACGGCTGGCTTTCGCTGATTCGTTCCGGCGCGACCGGGAACCAAGCACCGACTTCGCCGACGACGGTAAGAGTTCGACGCCCGGTCGTATCGAATAGGCGGACCGATTCGCTGCGCGGAAAGTAAACGTGCAAGGTCATCGTTTCGCCTTCGGCGACGCAGGTGTGGATTTCGTCGGCACGCACGGCGCAAGTCTCGCCGGCCTTGCGAACGTGCTCGTCGATTTCGACGAGCGAATCGCCGGTCCACGCGTATTCGGTTTCCCGCAGACGTCCCGAAAGGCAGTAAATCCATCCGTTCGAAACGCCGTGGTCGTGGGGTGCGCAGGCGATGCCGGGGGTCCAGCGCGCGAGCGCTACCTCGACCTCCGAGGTCGAGCGAAGGAGGTGTCTCGCGTACGGTACGTTCGGCGGTGCGACCGGGGCCATGGCTCGGAAAGCGTCGACGTCCAGGCCGAACAAGTCAAGGGATGGCGCCGCGCCCGGGAAATCCCGGAGTTTGGCGACGAGCTTTTCGAGGCGGTGAGCGAAGGTCGTCGAGTCCATTTCGAAGATCATTCGAAATTCCCACCGACCTCGCCCTAACTCAAGCCGAAAGGGTGCTCGCGGATCGACGATTTCAAGGAGGGTCCCGGGTCACTCGATGCAGTACGGGGTTCCGGAGTAGTACCGCGCATTGTAGCCCTGGCTGCACGAGTAGAGCGAGGGCGGCAGAGGAGTGCCGTCGTCTACGCAGCTCGCGTAGATGCTGTTAGCGCCCGAACTGTGGGCACAAGTATAGATCGTGTGGACGGCAGAACCGTAACCCGACCAAGCTCCGGCGTCCCAGAAATACTCCTTATGCTGACCGGACGGGCAGGTGTAAGCCGAGCTACAGGTCTCGTACATACCGGAATAAGCGGATACCGCGCTCGAGCTACAACTCGTCACCGTCGGGCCATTGCAAGACGTCGCGGTAACGCGTGAAATCGCCGTAGGCGAATCGCAGCGCTCGCCGACCGCGAGGTTCTTCGACCGCGTGGTCAGGAAGTAAGGCGATCCGTTCCACGTGCCCGAGGCACAGCTGTAGGAACACTGCACGTGCAAGGTCGAAGTCGCGACGGTGGACGCGATGTTACAAGGCGCCGGACCCACCGAAGGAGTCGGAGACGGCGCCGGACCCGCGCCGCAACAGCGGCTTTGGTTTTCCGCGCTCATCGCGTTCCACTGGGCCGAGCCTTTCGCCGGGCAATTGCAAGACTCCTGCACTCCGGAAATACAGGTGTTCGGTCCGCCCATTCCGAGGCAAGACACCGCTTGCATTCCGCCATTGCAGGTATTCCACGGATCGATGACCTGACTCGGGCTCGCGCATTGAATGCCGCAGAGGCTGACGAACGAGTTCGTCCAGCTATTCGAACCGGAGTTCCAGTTCGGACAAGACGGCGGAGTAGGCGACGGCGAGGCCGACGGACAGGGCGGCAACTGCCCGTCCGAAATCTTGAATGCGGAATCGCCGCAGTAGGAGTAGGCGTACATGCTGTTGAAAACTTCTTGGTTCGAGAAAGGGGTTCCCGGTTGGTAATAGAACCCTTGGCAATTCGTCCCGTTCCCTTCGTAGAACGTCGGGGTTTGGCAGTGCAGGGTTCCCGAACCGTTTCCGTAGTAGCGGTAGTTCGGGGTGCCGACCGTCGGGCCTCCCATATTGCACATCACGCTCGGAGATTCGCAGGTGTTATAACACGCGCAATTGACGTAAGGGGTGGTCGGCGCCGTGAGCGTGACGCCTTGGGTATCCATACACGTGCCGGTCGCGGTGACGGTGTACGGCCCTTGGCCGAGCCCGCTGTAGGTGAAGTTACCCGACATCGGCTGGGGAGCCGGAATGGTCTGAGCCATCACGCCGTTCGGATTCGGCGAAATCGAAAAGGTGAACGTGCCCGACCCGTCGACGTGGACATCGAATTTTCCGTCGTTCGAGGTCGAGGTGGTGGGATGGGAAACGTTCAAGATATGGAGGCATCCTAAGCTGACCGTGGGAGAGGGAGTCGGCGAGGGAATAGCGGCTAGATCCGTAAGGGTGTAAGTGTTCTTGAGCGTGCAGACGGAATCTTTCGCCGTCACAGCGTAGCTGCCCTGAGCGAGTTCGGTGAACGCCTTTTGGTCGGTACCCGTCACGGTGGTGGTCGAAGCCGGGGAGATGTCGAATTGGCTGAGCGCGCCCTGTTTGCCCGTGACGCTGATCACGATCTTGCCGTCGGGGGGGCTCGCGCCCGCGTGGGGCTGATCGACATGTGCTTCCATGCTGAGCGTGCAAGCCGGCGCGTCCGGTTCGCACGAAACCAGATTGCCGGAGAGGTGGTAGCCCGGCGAAATGCAGGTCACGCCGGTCGGCGTGCAGTCGGCGGCGCTCGTGGCGCCGACCGGCGAAGTCCAACCGCCGATCGACTGAACTCCGCTCGGCAGCGGGGTCGGTGCAGTGCAGGGAGTGCACGCCACATTATTCGGATTGAAGCTTGGGTTGTAAGTACCGGGGGAGCACTTCGGACACGGGACGTTCATGCTCGGTGAGTATCCCGAACCGTCTTCGCCGGGACCGCATCCATCCAGGGCATTGTTATTCTGGGAGCTGCCCTGGGCGTTTCGTAAAATCCCGGACTCATTCGAGCAGTAGCGAGTCGCGGCCGAGGTGCTTTCGAGCGCACCGGTCCCGACTTGAACCTGCTTGTACTCGCAGTTCATCAGGAGCTGCGCGCTCGGGCAAATTCCTCCGACGGGGCTGCCGCTGCAGGAAACCTTGTAACCGAGAAAGAGTCGGAAGATCGCTCTTCCCGGATTGTTGTTGATGATCCCTGCGCAACTGAGATTCGAATCGAGGTCCCCGAGGCGTTGACCTTTTCGGTCATAACAGCCGTTGTAAAGGGGAGCTCCGAACTGCCCGTTTCGCGGAAGGGGATAAGGGTAGAGTTTTCCGTCCATCGAGGACGAGTAAGGACCGATCCCCTTTTGAAAAAGCTGATTGAGTTGGACGGCGTTGTGGACCGGAGTCGTTTCGGGAGCGGTCGAAAAGAAAGTCGCGCCACCCGAAGCCGCAAGCGCGGAATGCGCGGACATCCCGAAAGCGATCACCGAAGTGAGCGCGAACGGCGCGGACGAGAGAAATCCTTTTTTCGTGGTGCCCATACGTCCAAAAACCCCGAAAATGAAAACTAAGATTTACTTAATTTTATGACAAGGACGCTCTGGAGTACATGCAAATGACATTAGTTATTTTTGGGTGTCGTAATCGACGTAGGTCGCAAAAATCAGTCGTCCTAGAATCCCGTTAATATCCACAGATTTTCGATCCGTCCGACCAGACAGAGCCCATAAAATAGCTGCCCGAAGAACACGACTGGAGTGGCATGCCGTTAAATGTGGCGGTGCCAGGGTTAAAGGACGAAGGGAAGCAATCTGCGTGATGCAAGTGATCGGACGGAGAAGCTCCGCCAGAGCCGTAGCACGTCTCGGCCGGTGAGGCAGAGGACCAGCCCGACCCGACCGCGGAATAGGCCGACACCAACTCGCCCGTCGTATAGAAGAATTGGAGAGTGGTACCGGCCGGACAGGCGGACGCATACGCAGTATCGCTGCAATTTGGAATTGCCGGCGGAGTATAAGGAGGAGGATTCGAATATCCGCCCGGATCGCAACCTCGACGGGCGCCGCCCGCGAACTGGTTCTGATAGTTCAGTGTCAGCGTTAACAAGTTGCCGCTCGCGGTTGCGGTCGGCTTGAAGCCCGGAGTGCCCGAAGCAGGTGCGACGGAGTAATAGTTCCATTGTGCCGCGGTCGTATTGTTCACGGCGTCGCGGAGCTTGATCGCGATTGACGAAGGCGTGTCCGAGCTCGTGGCGGTGACCCACACCATGTAAGAGTAAACTCCCACCTCGAATTGGTCGCCGCTGGTGATGTTCGTTCCGATTTGGAAAACCTGTGTCCGGGTTCCTCCAGGACCAGTATCGGTATTACTGATCTCGCTATTCGTCGGGGTCGCGGTCGAACATCCTGACGAAAGGGTGAGTGTCCCGACGTTGCTGCTGCAACCATAGCCCGCTTGCTGCACGACGGTGATCGCGTGACTTCCGACTCCGAGACCGGTGATCGTGGAGGACTGCGGTGTGCTGCCGGACGGCAGCGGCGAGCCGACGGCCGTGCCGTTATCTTTTAGTTGCGGGCTTTGCTGAGTGCCCGTGATTTGGACGGTAATCGAGCCGTCCGTGGCGGAGGAACTCGAAGGATCGGTGTGCCCGGTTATGGTTCCCGTCACCGCGCACGATCCGCCGATGGTGCAGGTGCTGGCTTCTGAAGGCCCGAGAATCTGACCTTGATAAGTACCCGGCGGCTGCGTGTGGTAGGCGCCGGCCGGTTTCG
The DNA here is from genome assembly GCA_018266355.1 of Bdellovibrionales bacterium. Lineage (GTDB taxonomy): Bacteria > Bdellovibrionota > UBA1018 > UBA1018 > UBA1018 > JACMQW01. The sequence continues at coordinate 228,597 of JAFEAP010000006.1, read as the reverse complement.
CGCCCGTGGTGCAGCCGAGCTCGCTCTCCGCCCACACTTCGTTCGAACACTCCGGATGCGAAGTGCTCGTGCCGGTGCAGTAATTCATTCCGCTGTTGTATTTTCCGCCGCAGGTACCGGAAGTGATTTGGCGAGTGACGACCGGGTATTGCGGGCCCGTACAAGTGTAATTACAAGTGACCGGAGTTCCCGAAGAAGCGATCGTGCCGTAAATGTCGCAAAGCGGAGCCGCGGCTCCGACCGTTACGGAAGTCGACGCCTTACACTGCGTATTCGCCGGGTCGGTCGCTTGGATCGTGTAAGTTCCGGCCGCGACGCCGTTACAAGAAAGGGCGTTTCCGTTCGTTCCTCCTACCGTACAGCTTCCGGAGGCCGGATACATCCAATGGATGGAGGTGAGAGTGCCGACGTTCCCGGTAATGCTCGCCGAGATATCGCCCGATGCGGTTCCCGTTCCGATCATGCTCATCGGCGGGGAATACGGACATCCCGCGGTCGGCGAAGGCGTCGGCGAAGCCGTCGGCGGCGTGCAGGCCATCGAACAGGTGCCCGCGATCAGCGAAAATCCGGAAGGACAGGACTGCGTGCCCGGGATCGTCGTCGGTCCGCTCTGCATCGAGCAAGATCCACCGAAGGTCGTGTAGAGGCTATTTCCGTCGCAAGTGCGCGGAGTGGAATCCGACGAGCTCACTTGTCCGAAGGTCATGCCCTGTGAACATGTCGGATAGCAAGGTTGGCTCGTGCATCCGCCCGCACCCTGGCAGCGGTAACCGTACTGGACATACGACGAGCTCGTCGTCGGCGACGTCACACAGTTCGTTCCGGAGAGCGTCGATCCCGACGGACAGGAGGAACACGAAGGCGTAGAAGCGGATTCAAAGAGGGTGATTTGGGCGGAGGTAGAGCAGGTGTTATCGCTCGCCGTAACCGTGTAAGTGTTGGCGGAGAGGCCGTCGAAGATCGCGGGCAGAGTCGAGTTCGACGGAGCTTTATTTACCGGACTGGTGATGAGAATCGAGGGAGTGCCCGAAGCTCCGGAAGCATTCGCGGTAATTTGGCCGTCATTCGACTGCGGGTTCGGCGATACGGTGGCGGACGGGTTTTTCGGAGTCAGATTCAAAATGATCGGGCACGCACCGTTCGGTTCGCACGAGTAAGTATCGGTAGAAACGTGATAGCCCGCCGAGCAAGTAATCCCGGTCGGATGGCAGTCGGCGGCGCTTGTGGAACCGACCGTCGAGGTCCATCCGCCGATCGAGGCGATCCCTGAAGGCAACGGACTCGGCGCGACGCTAGCGCAAGTCGTGCAGGCGACGTTGTTCGGATTGAAATTCGGATTGAACGTGCCGGCCGCGCATTTCGTGCAAGGCGCCGTCGTCGAGTAGGTCAGTCCGTCTTCGCCCGGCGAACAGCCGTTCATCGCGTTGTTGTTCTGGGAACTCCCCTGCGCGTTGCGCAGGATCCCGGATTCGTTCGAGCAGTAGCGGGTCGCGGCGGAGGTGCTTTCAAGCGATCCCGTCCCGATTTGAACCTGCTTGTATTCGCAGTTCATCAGGAGCTGCGCGCTCGAGCAAACGCTCGGAGACCCCGTTACGCCGCCGCTACAGGAGATCTTATATCCGAGGAACAGCCTGAAGATCGCCCGACCCGGATTTTGCTGTATGGTCGTCGTGCAGCTGAGGTCGGCGTCGAGGTCGTGAAGGCGGGTGCCTTTGCGGTCGTAGCACCCGTTATAGAGAGGGGCTCCGAACTGCCCGTTCCGGGGAAGCGGGTACGGATAAAGCTTCCCGTCCATCGAGGAGTTGTAAGGGCCGACGCCCTTTTGAAAAAGTTGATTGAGCTGGACGGCGTTGTGGACCGGAGTCGTCTCGGGCGCCGTCGAGAAAAAAGTCGCGCCGCCCGAAGCCGCGAAAGCCGAGGGCGCGAGGGCGCCTAAGGCGATCGCGAAAGCGATCACCGGGAAGATTCCCGAAAATTTTTTCGTGGTGCCCATACGTACAAAATCCCCGAAAAGAAATTTAATGCTTCATTCAGATTTTATTTGAAAATCGCGTCCAAGTATATGGAATTGGCGCTAGTTCTTACTGGTGAGCGCCGGTGACCCAGGTCATTCGCGACCTACGGCGGGCGTCACCACGAGCAGTACGCACCGCCGTTCCAGGGCGGATTCGAGTAGGTGCGCGTGCCGTAGTAGGTGTAACCGGTGACCGAAGTGCAGGCCCCGAAGTCGGCCGGGTAGTTCGAGGAAGGCGGCGACGGGGACATCGAGCAACTATAGTACGGGGTCATCCCGTCCGGAGTGGAGCAGACGCTGCCGCCGAAGTGGGTCGAATCGCGCGCGACGTAAGTCGCGTATCCCGTGACGTCCCAAAGGAGATAGAGATAGCCGCCCGGACAAAGCGAAGCGGTGCAGGAGTTCGCGCTCGGGGTGTGGAACGTGCAAGCCGTGGCCGTCGCCGAGGAGCAACCGGAGCGCTGGGTGCGGATCTTGTTCAACGGACCCGGATCGCCGCACTTTCCGCTGGAGATCGTTTGGGTCGCGGCGCAGCTGTAGGTGCAGTTCAAATACGTCGCGCTCGATGCGACGTCGTTGTTCACGTCGCAGGCCGGGGTCGGCGAGGGCGTCGGAGTCGGGCTCGGCGTCGATCCGACGACCACGACCATCGAAGCGGTACACGCCGTGTTCGCGGGATCGGTCGCGACGATCGTATAGGTCCCCGGCGAAACGCCGCTGCAGTTCATCGAGTTCCCCGTCGCGCCCGAAATCGAGCACGTTCCCGTCGCGGGCTGGGACCAATGAATCGAAGTGAGCGTTCCGACGTTATTGAAGAGGTTCGCCGTGATATCTCCCGTCAGGGTCCCGTTGCCGACGAGGTTCATCGGCGGAGCATACGGGCAGGTCGGCGGGAGAGTCGGCGAGGGAGTCGGCGTCGGGGACGGCGCGTTCGTGCAGTATTGTTCGTAGTCGTCTTTCTTGTAACCGGCGAGGCACCGCCAGGCCGCCCCGGTCTTCAGCCGGCAATCGCCGCTCGAGGTCGCGCCCATGAACGGCGAGGATCCGTCGGGATTTTTCGACGTGACCCAATCGCCCGGCTGGATCGGAAACGCCGGATCGACGTTCGCGACGGTGATGGCCGAGGCGCAGGTCGTGCAAACGACGTTGTTCGGATTGAAGTTCGCGTTGAAGGTGCCGATCGCGCACTTCGTGCAGGGGGCGTTCGGCGTGTAGGTCGTGCCGTCCTCGCCGGGCGCGCATCCGGTATAGGCGGTATCGTTCGTGGAGCTGCCTCGGGCATTGCGGAGGATTCCGGATTCATTCGAGCAATAGCGAGTCGCGGCCGGAGTGCTTTCGAGGGAACCGATTCCGACCTGGACCTGCTTGTATTCGCAGTTCAGCAAGAGCTGGGTGTTTTGGCACTTTCCGCCGATGACGCCTCCGGTGCAGTCGATCTTGTAGGCGAGGAAGAGTCGAAAGATCGCCCGTCCCGGATTCGCGGCGATCACCGACGCGCAGGAGAAATCCGCGTCGAGATTTCCGCGCCGAACGCCCTTACGATCGTAGCAGCCGTTATAAAGCGGCGCTCCGAACTGGCCGCCGCGGGGAAGCGGGTAGGCGAAAAGCTTTCCCTTCATCGAGGTGTCGTCGTAACGCCCGATGCCCGTGAGAAAGATCTCGTTCAATTCGGCGGCGGAGTGGACCGGCGTCGGCACCGGAGTCGGGGCGAAAAAAATCGCCCCGCCGGGAGGCGTCGCGAAGGCGCGGTCCGCGGACCCGAGAGCGAGAGTCGAGAGAGCGAGAAACGTTTGAACGAAAGGGAAGCGCCGGGTGCGACCCGGGGACGAAGGGGCGGAGAGTTTCTCGCTTCGCCGAAGATACATGGAATGCCTCGCATCGAACGTGAAAATACGGGTAATCGATGGGCTACTTTTCCATTATAGAGTGAATTTGAAGCGCCGCATATAAAATTAAACGAGGCGAGTTGTCCGGGTTTATCTCGACACGGGTTTCGGTCTCAAGTCGACGTCGGGATGGGGCGCAGGCGAAGATCGAGTGCCGCACCCTGCACGGTCTCGGCGTTACCGGCGCGGTCTTCGAGGCGTTTTTGGGACGTCTGTGCATTAAAGAGCATGGAAGAAATCAACAGCGCCAAGACCATCATGATGGCCGCAGCGATCAAAATTTCGACAAGTGTGAAGCCGGACTGGGATTTCACAGACGTGTGCACCTTAAAAAAATGAACTATAATAGAGGAAAGGTCAATTGACGATGAGGAGCCTCGATATGGTCGGACGTCCTTTCGCCGAGTCCTCCGAATCCGGTAGCGCGATCTTGCAGGTTCTCGTGGTCGGAACGATCCTCGCAATCACGGGATATGTGTACATGGAGATGACCGTGCAGAACGACAAGAACGCGACTCGCTGGATTCAGCGGACGACGAACTTGAACATGGGCGCGAATCTCGCGAATTACGTGAACGATCGCGTCCAAATCTACGATATCGCCGTGACTCCCGCGAAAGACTCGGGCGGGACCGCGATTCCCTATCCGTGAAGGCCATGCGGAACCGGTTGCGAACCTTCATCTTCGCCTTCGGACTGATGCTGGCCGCGTTCGCCGGCCGAGAGGCTTTCGCTTGCCCCGATCTCGCGACCTGCGAGGCGCTTTCGGCGACCAATACCGCCCCCGCTTGCTGCTGTTTGCTTTGGGACCGTTTCGCGTCTCCGCCCGCATCACAAAACGCCTGTCTCAATTCAAACGGATACACGACCTATAACGGTGCGGGCGCGCCTCCGGCGAGTTGCGCGGAATTCAAAACCGACGCGGAAGCGAGCATCGGCTTTTGTCCGGCCGGAAATCCCACCCAATGCACGAACCAGGTGATCGGGAACCGGACGTGCATCTGTAAGGCAGGGTTCGTCTGGGAAGGTGACGGATGCGTGGCCGTTCCCCCTCCGGCGCCGCCGGTCTGCCCGGCGGCGACGGCGGCGAATATCGACCAGCACGTTTGTTCGAGTCTCGGATGTGCGCCTTCGGAATTGCCGTTTCCCGGTCCGGCGAACGGGGCGACTTTCGACGGTCTCGCGAATCCGATGGCGGCTTGCTGCGGACGGGGATGGGGCGAAAACACCGGTTCCGCTTCGAAGTTCGACTGCGTGGAAGCCGTTTCGACGCCGGGGACGACGTTTCGGAATTTCTACTTGGCGGGGTCGTCGCCGGACAACACCACGACGGCCGGCCTGACCTACCCGAACCAGGTTTTCATGCTCGATAAAAACGGCGTTCCATTGAGCGGCTTTTATACCCAAAGCGGAGTTCGATGCGGATACCGAAAGCCGAGCAATCACTCGACGGTCGTCCAGCTGACGCGGGACCAGCAGATGCAAGTTTTCGCGGCCGCGATGAGCGCGAATCCGATGGCGATCCCGACGCCGTTTCCGAACAGCATCGATGCCGAGGTCGATCCGATGTGCTGCACGTTGATCGTGTTCGCACTTGAGCGGCAATGTCCTTCGACCGACACGTTCGGCGTAAAGACCTTGGCGACGACGATCTCCGGAACCACCCGGCGGTGCACCGCCGCTAAACGCATGCAACTCGACTACGGGGTCTACGACCTATGCGATTTGAGTCTCGTGCACCGGAATCGGTTTCGGCCGAGCACGAATTACCAAGGGGAAGATCCGAAGTACGCCACGGTGGAACTCGGCACTCCGATCAACATCAAGAACCTCACCCAGGTCTTCTACCCGCCGCCGGCTCCCGGGATGGCGCCCTCGTGTCCGATCAGTCCGGCGATTTGGCGCGAGAATTTCACCGGCGGGATGTGCCGAATCTTGGGCGAAGCGCCGTAGTTTTTCTTTCGAGTCGAAAAGGAAAGGGCCGGCTCCCATCGGAGAGCCGGCCCTTTTTCGGTTTTAGGTTTGGCTTTTAGGTTTGCGCCAACGCCTTCGGCGTTCTATTGCCTCGGCGGGCGGTCTCCGCCGCCGCCGCCGTCACGGCGCGGGCCGCGATCGCCGCCGCCGCGCGGTCCCCGGTCTCCGCCGCCGCGTCCGCCGCGATCGTCACGGCGCGGTCCCCGGTCTCCTCCGCCCGTCGGCGGGACGTAGCCCGGCGGAAGCGGGAGAAGGACCTTGCGGGAGAGGCGAACCTTACCCATCTTGTCGACTTCGAGGACCTTCACTTCGACCTCGTCGCCTTCCTTCATGAAGTCTTCGACGCGGTTCACGCGCTCGTGGGCGATTTCGGAGACGTGGAGGAGGCCGTCCTGGTTCGGCATGATGCCGATGAACGCGCCGAACTCGACGATCTTCTTCACTTTGCCCCTATAGATCGCGCCGACTTCCGGCGTCGCGATGATGTTGTTGATCATCTCGAGCGCCTTATCGCGCGCGGCCATATCGGAGGTCGCGATGTTGATCACGCCGTCGTCGTTGATGTCGACCTTGGCGCCCGACTTCGCGACGATGTCCTTGATGACCTTGCCGCCGGTGCCGATGACTTCGCGGATTTTGTCGACCGGGATCTTCAGCGTCGTGATGCGCGGAGCGTACTTCGACATTTCGGCGCGGGATTCGGTGATCGCCTTCGCCATTTCGCCGAGGATGTGGATCCGGCCTTCGCGGGCTTGGGCCAGGGCGGTCTTCATGATCTCGGCGTTCACGCCTTCGATCTTGATGTCCATCTGGATGCCGTTGATGCCGTCTTTCGTTCCGGCCACCTTGAAGTCCATGTCGCCGAGGTGATCTTCGTCGCCGAGGATGTCGGAGAGGACGGCGACGCGGTCGCCTTCCTTGATCAGTCCCATCGCGATGCCGGCCACCGGCTTCGGATACGGGATACCCGCGTCCATAATCGCCATCGACGAGGAGCAAACGGAGCCCATCGAGGACGACCCGTTCGACTCGAGCGTCTCGCAAACGAGGCGAACCGTGTACGGGAACGCTTCGTGTTTCGGGAACGTCGCCTTGATCGAACGCTCGGCCAGGGCGCCGTGTCCGATTTCGCGGCGGGAAGTGAAGCCGATCCGGCCCGCTTCGCCGACCGAGAACGGCGGGAAGTTATAATGGAGCGTGAATTTCCGGTACGACTTCTGGAACATCGTATCGACGATGCCTTCGTCTTCGGAGGTTCCGAGCGTCACCGTGGCGAGGACCTGGGTCTCGCCGCGGGTGAAGAGCGCGGAGCCGTGGGCGCGCGGGAGGAGTCCCGTTTCCACTTCGATCGGACGAACCGTGGTGAGGTTCCGTCCGTCGATCCGCTTCTTTTCGCCGAGGATCATTTCGCGCATGAGGTTGTACTGGAGGAGTTCGAACGCGTTCTTCGCGTCCTTCTCGAGTTTCTTCGCGGCGTCCGGGGTCGACTTCTTCATTTCGTCGCTGACGAGCGCGGCGAGGGTCTTCGCCCTCGTGTCGTCGACGAGCGCGTAGCGATCGCCCTTGTTCGCCGTGCGAAGCGCGGTCTCGAGACCTTTTTTCGCGAGGTCTTCGACTTTCTTCGTGAGGGCGGTGTCGGTTTCCGGAGCCTTCCACGCGCGCTTTTCCTTGCCCGCGAGCTTCCGGAGTTCTTCGATCGCGCCGACGATCTTGCCGATTTCGGCGTGGCCGAGCGTGATCGCCTTCAGGACGTCGTCTTCGGACGCTTCGCGCGCTCCGCCTTCGACCATCATGATGGCGGCCTTCGTGCCGGTGATGAAGATTTCGAGGTCGGTGGCGCCGGTTTCGACGTCGGACCAGGAGGGGTTGATCACGAATTGGCCGTCCTTACGACCGACGCGCACGCCGGCGGTCGGGCCGTTGAACGGAATGTCCGAGATGTGGAGCGCGGCCGAGGCGCCGATGGCGGCGCAACAGTCGAGATCCGCTTCTTGGTCGACGGAGAGGATCGTCGCGACGACTTGGGTTTCGTTGCGGTAGCCTTCCGGGAAGAGCGGACGAATCGGGCGGTCGATGAGGCGCGCGGAGAGGATCGACTCGGAGGTCGGCTTCGCTTCGCGGCGGTGGAACGAGCCCGGGATTTTCCCGGCGGCGTAATATTTTTCGGCGAATTCGACGGTCAGCGGAAAGAAGTCGATGCCTTCTTTCGGGGTGCTGGACGAACAAGCGGTCACGAGGACGCGGGTTTCGCCGTAGGAGACGAGGACCGAACCGTCGGCTTGCTTCGCGAGCTTGCCGGTTTCGATCGTGAGTTTCTTTCCGCCGACGTCGACGGAAACGGATTTGGGATTAAAGAGAGACATTTTCAGCGATTTCCTTTCGGCCCTACGAGCGGGCCTTTCGGTTACGAGACTGAAGCAGGACGATCACGCAACGCATTCGATCCGCGAAAAGACGAAAGGCTCCGTCGCTTCAAAGAAGCGCGCGGAGCCTTCGTAAATCTTCGTGGTTTCCGTGAAATTACTTCCGGAGTTCGAGAGCGTTGATGAGCGCACTGTAGCGGCTCGCATCCTTCGATTTCAGGTAGGTGAGCAGCTTGCGGCGTTGGCTCACGAGCTTGATGAGGCCGCGACGACCGTGGTGGTCCTTCGCGTTCGCTTTGAAGTGCGCCGTCAGCTCGATGATCCGGCTCGTGAGGAGGGCGACTTGGACTTCCGGAGACCCGGTGTCTTTCGAACCTTTCGCGAACTTGGAAACGATTTCAGCTTTTTTGGCTTTGATTGCGGTTTTGCCGGCCATGACTCTTACTACCTTTCGGGATCCGAGAGCTGATGAAACCCTCGAAACCTAATTACAATTCGTCCCCGGGAATCGGGGACTACGGTTTTACAGACTGTTTTTAGCCCCCTGGAAATAGCACGCAGCGCGGCGCGTTAACAATACGGAAACGGAGGCGTCCCTCTCGGGAAGCGCCTCCGTCTCGCGGGGACCTCGGGACCTAGGTTTGGCGATCAAAAATTCAACCGAATCCCGATGTTGCTCCGGGAAAGCCCGTCGAGCATCGAGTTCGTCAGGGTGTATCCGCCGTAGGGGTGCTTTTCGTCCACCGCCGTACCGTCGCCCCGGAGGGTGATCTTGTTCGAGTAGGCCAAATTGCCTTGGTAGAAGATCGCGAGGCTCTTCTCGCCCTTTAATTTCGTGCGGATTTCGACCGCGAAGTCGTTCCGAACGAGGGTCTGCTTGCCCTTGCCTTGGGTCGCGTCGGCGGTGAGCGGCGAGCCGCCGAAGCCCTTCAGATTGTTGCCGAAGCCCTTGATGCCCATGGTGCCGCTATAGGCGCCGTGGATCCAAAGCTTGCGCGAGAGGCTCAAATCGAGCGTGAGCGCACCCTTGATCATCGCGTAGAAGCCGCTGTCCCAGCCTTCGCCGGCCAGGTCGGTCGCGATCGGGTTCGACGGATCGATCGGATCCTTGAAGAGCGACTGGATGTCCTTGTACTTCGTCCACTCGTAGCCGGCCGCCGGTTCGAGCTCGATGCCGACCGTCGAGTGGCCGCCTTTGCGGAGCTGGAACACCGGATGGAAGTCGGCGGTGACCACGCGAAGGTTCATCGTCGTCATGTTGTACTTCGAGTTGTCTACGGTGAAGGTGACGAGCTTCATGTCCTTCACGAGGACCTTCGCGGTCTCTCCGCCCACGACGTCTTTCTTCTCGTCCCAGATGAAGTTGAACGGAATGAACGAGACGGTGAGGGTCTTGTCGCTATTCACGCGAAGCGCGTAGCCGAGGAAGTTCACCTGATCGGCCGGATCGCCCGGGTGGGTTTCGATCCCCTTGCCGCGCAGTCCGACGTAACCGCGGAGGGTCCCGTCCGGCGAGGCGTCGGCGCGCTCGGTGAGCTTCTCGACGCCGCCGTAGATCTCGACGAGGTTCGAGAAGACGCCTTTCGCGGCTTCACCCACCGCCGTACCGACGTCCGTGCCCGGAACGGCCGGCGCCGTCGGGCGCGGGGTATTCGCGACCGAACCCGACTGGTTCAGCACGATCTGGCGAATGCGGTCCGAAAGGAGCTGCTGATAGCGCTCGCGCATGTCCTTCGCCGTCGGCACCGGGTTCAGGCGCGAGGCGTAGAGCGAGAGCGTGACCGTTTTCGGCGATGCGATGAGGTTCGCGAGGTTTTCGCCGACGTTCGCGGCGCCCTTCACGGCGGTCACGAACGGCGTGAGCACGCCGCCGAGGAGGGTGAGGTAGGCCGAGTGTTCCTCGTTCGGCGTGACGAGTTGGTTGAACGTCTCGCCTAGGGAGACGCGGATGAGCGACGCCTTGAAGTCGAAGACGAACTTGAACTTGTCGAGTTGCTTCATCTTGATCCCTTGATTCATCGCGGAACCGAAGGCCATGAGTTCCTTCTGCGCGTTGCCGATCTGCATCGCGCAGAGCTCGGATTTACAGAGGTTCAGCGCGCCGAGGAGGCCGTCGTCGACGATGAGGAACGCGTTCACGGCCTTGTCGTAGTCGCCTTCGAAGCGTTCTTGGAACGCGCGGTAGAGGGCTTCGACGTTTTCTTGATTGCCCGCGACTTGGGTGAGGGCGGCGAGTTTATAGGTGATCGCGCGCATGTCGGCGATGTTCGTCGCGACGCCCACGAAGAGGTCGGAAATTCGCTGGGTGGCGGCTTTGATCGCCTGCTCGTCGCCCGGCTTCATGAGGTCGTTGATGTCGATCGAGATCGGCTCGAGTTTTTTCAGCGAAGCGAACGCGTCGGTGATCCGTTGGAGATCCGTCGCGTCGATCTGGACGGAGAACTGCGGTTGGAGCTTTCCGTTCACCGTCACGAGCGGCGTCGTCGAGGGAGCCGGGCTCGGGGTGCCGGAGGGTTCGGAGAAAGGACTCGCGGATGCGGTTTGGATCGCGAACGCGGAAGCGAGCGCGAGGAGACTCAGCGGAACCGATTTCATGGGAAACTCCTTCGGATGAGAAAAAACGAACAGATGCGGCGCGTTGTATGTGAGCCGCGTCGAGGAGTTTAGGGAGAAAAGGTGAACGGGTCGCGCTCAGCGACGCGGGCGCGGGCGATGCCGAAGGATGTCCGTCGTCGCGTTGCCGAGATCGATCCGGTACTCGTGATCGTGGAGCGAATCGCTGAAGTCGAGCGTACGGCCCATGGCGATGTCCATGAGGTCGACTTGGGCGAGCTCGAGGGTGTGCGCGTGCTTGAACGGTTTCAGCGAGGCGGATCGAGACCGTCCGAGCCGAACGCGAGACCGCTCGTTTTCAGTGCGAGCGTCGCGACGGCCGCGATTTTCGCGCCGGCGGAGAGGAAAGTGCGGCGGCTCAAACCCGCCTTCTCGTCGTAAATGAACTTCGGCATGGGGAATTCCTCTCAGTGGACGCGGCGGAAAAAGAAACACGCCATCGTTTCGGCGTCGTCGTGGAAAGCTTGGACGAGGATCATCTTCACGTTCGCGCGCGTGCGGGTCGCGTCCTTGTGGGGGCCGAGGTGGACGGCCTCCCAGTATCCGGATTTCCGCACCAGCGGCGGGATGTCGGCGTCGTATTTCGCGAGGCCGTCTTCGATGTCGCGGATCATCTCAGCCGAAGGGTGGTCGTAGTAGTCGACCGGCTTCCCGCTCTCGCGCCAGAACACGGCTTTGAGCACGCCGTTCTTCCGATACGTCGTGAGCAGTCCGGCTTCGGCTAGTTCCGGCGTTTTCGCTCCGTAGCAACGGCCGGTGTACCACCCGAGCATACGAGCCGGGGAGGGCCGCGAAGCGAGTCCGTAAAGGCGATTCAGCGTTTCGTACGACATCCCGGCGTGGGCGCCCGTGGAAAATCCGAGGGACGCGAGGAGAACGAGAGCGAAGGAGGTTTTCGGCATGCCGAAGGCATACAGCAACCGGGGTGCGGCTTGAAGCGCGGATTTCCTAAAGGCAGGACGCCGCTCAGCGCATGGAATCGCGAAGGTATTCGCGGAGTTTCGCGATGACTCCGGCCTCGATCTGGCGCGCTCGCTCGCGGGTGAGGCCGTAGAGGTCGGCGACTTCCTGGAGCGTCTTCGGCTCCTCGGAGAGCAGTCGATCGCGGAGGAGTTTTCGCTCCCGATCGTTCAGGGTCTTTTCGAAATCGGGGATCCGGTCGCGGATCAAATCGAGGAGCTGTTCTCGCGCGAGCTGCTCGTCGGTGGCTTCCTTGTGGTCTTCGAGGAGGTCGACGTAACTCCCGCGGCGTTCGCCCTCGTGATCCGTGCCGACCGGAGCGTCGAGCGAGACTTCCGTGCCGTGGTGCCCGAGGCGTTTTTCCATCTCGACGACGTCTTTCTCGCGGACGTTCAGCTTATCGGCGAGGAGCTTCGGCCCGGCGAAAACGCCCTGGGCTTCGAGGCGTTCCTTCTCGCGCATCAGATGGAAGAAAAGTTTTTTCTGGGCCGCCGTCGTTCCCACGCGCACGAGGCGGAAGTTATCGAGGAGGTATTTCAAAATGTAACTTCGGATCCACCACGACGAATAATACGAGACTTTCGCGCCTTTCGTCGGATCGTATTTCGAGACGGCTTTCATCAGGCCGATGTTTCCTTCTTGGATCAGGTCCATCACGTTCGCGTAAACGCTCTTGTATTCGAAGGCGATCTTCACGACGAGGCGGAGGTTCGCCTGCACGAGGCGCTTCGCGGCCTCGAGGTCGCCCGTCGCGTGGAGTTTCGTCGCGAGCGCGATTTCTTCCTCGGGCGTGAGCAGCGGATAGCGCCGGACCTCGTCGAGGTAGCGGCGAAGGGGATCCGTCGGGCTGATCGCGTGCGAGGCGGTCGCGACCGCGGTGTCGATCGACTGGGGAGCTAGGGCCTTCGCGTCGTCGGCGGGGGCCTCGGAATAATCGAAGTCGGAGTCCTTTTCGGAATCGCTTTCGGAATCCGATTCGGTCTCGTTTTCGGTTTCCGTTTCTTCGTCGAGCTCGCCGCGGTGAAGGGCGTCGTAATCGATGACCGACGGTCTGCCCTTTTTCGTCAGCGCCGGGGATTTGGCGCCTTTCCGCTCGTCGGGGAGGACTTCGACGGTCGGCGTGAGGACCGGCGTGCTCGTGCCCTTCCTTTTCGGGGCCGCAGCCGGCTTAGACGCCTGTTTTCCTTTCGATTTTTTCGCGGCTTGCGCCTTTTTTTGGGCCATGTCTAGAGCTCTGTTTTATACTATGGGGACGGGGTTCGTGAAGGGAAGCCGGAGGCGGTCGCCTTCTTTCGATGCCCGGTCGGAGAGGATTCCCGAAATGGCCGCTCGCATTAAACGTGCGAAATCGAAGCGTCGTAAGCCCGCCCCGCGCGTGAAGCGGGCGGTGCTCCGCAACGGCCTGACCGTACTCACGGAACGGCTGCCCGGATTCAAATCGCTCTCGATCGGGATCTGGGTGAAGGCCGGAACGCGGCACGAACGGGCGCGCGAGGCCGGGATCTCGCACTTCCTCGAACACATGGTCTTCAAGGGGACCGAGAAAAGGTCCGCGATGCAGATTACCCGCGAAGTCGAGCGGGTCGGCGGCGAGTTCAACGCATTCACCACGCGCGAGTACACCTGCTTCCACATCACGCTGCTCGCGCGCGATCTCGAACTCGGGATGGAAATCCTCTCGGACATCCTGATGGGTTCGCTCTTCGACGCCGAAGAGCTCGAGCGCGAGCGGAAAGTCATCCTCCAGGAAATCGCGATGGTCGAGGAAGCGCCCGAGGAAATCGCCCAGGACGTCTACTACGAACTCCTCTACGGAAAACACGGACTCGGCCGCTCGATCCTCGGATCCGCGAACAGCGTGCGGAAGATGCGCCGAAGCGACGTGCTTCGTTATTTCCGGAAACACTACCGGCCGGACAACATGATCGTCTCCGTCGCCGGCGACGTTTCGCCCGCGCGCGTGATGAAGAGCCTCGGCCCGCTCACGAAACGGAACTGGCCGGATCGGCCGAAGAGGCCGCTCTCGCGACGCGAGGACGGATTCGAGATCGCGCCGAAGATCCGCGAGGGACTCTGGTGGATCAAGCGTCCGACCGAGCAGGCGCACATCGTTTGGGGCGTGGAAGCGCCGAAGTACACCTCGCGCGACCACGCGGCGCTCATTCTGATCGCGGCTTACCTCGGCGGCGGCATGAGCTCGCATCTCTTCCAGGAGATCCGCGAAAAACACGGTCTCGCCTATACGGTCTATTCGAGCTTGAACGCGTATTTCGACAGCGGGAATTTCCACGTCTACGTCGGCGCGCCGGTGAGTCAGACGGCGACCTGCCTCCGCATCATCGAAGAAGCGGCGATCCGTCTCTGCTCCCAGAAGATCGGCGAGGAAGAACTCGCCGAGGTGAAAGAAAGCATGAAGGGCACCATGTTGCTTTCGTCGGACAACGCCGAGAGCATCATGCAGTCGAACGCGGTCGACGAGATCTACTTCGGGGCGAGCCTTTCGATCGAGGAAGTCTGCCGCGAACTCGAGGAAGTCACTCCCGCGGAGATCCGCCGCGTGGCGAAGAAAGTCTTCGGCCCCGGCCGGCGCGCGATCCTCGTCTACGGCCCGCGGCCGAGCCCGAGTTTGCGCCGGAAGCTGCGCCCGCAATTCCCGAAGCGGTACCGATAGTCGGGCTACCGGGACGGAAGAAGCGCGTCCAACCGCGAGCGATATTCTTCCGCCAGGCGCTCGGATTCGCGGGCCGCGCTGAAAAATCCGGCCATTTCGTGACCGGGTTTCGGCGTCCGCGAGAAATTCCGAAGTCCGATGCCCTTCGTCTTGAGCAGGCCCTCCCTCGCGAGCTCCGAGAGCTTCGCTTCGGTTTCGGGAGTCGTCCGGAGGATCCCCGCTCGAGCCGCCGTATCGGCGAGCACGGCGCGCCCGAGGACGGAGACGAGCGACACGTGATCCCGGTCGTCGTCGCGCACGTAGCGGAGGATTTCGTTCCGGAGGTCCGCCTTTTCGGCCGGCGAGAATCGGAACGCGTCGGCGTAGGTCGCGAGCGTTTCGAATCCGCCGCTGATCTTATCGAGCGCGCATTCGCGCGAGAGCTCTCCTAGCTCGGTGAAGTAAGCGATCTGGTCCTCGAGCTTTTCCGGAGGCGAGGCGAGGCGCGCGCGCTCCTCGTCGAGCTTCGCCCGGTCCGCGGCCGTCGGACGGGGGCGCGCCTTCAGGTAGGCGAAGAGCTCGCGGGCGCTCGGTCCTTCGGGGTAGCCGTGAGAGGCGTATTTATCCGGGAACGATCCGAAACCCTCGGAGTAGGTCGCGCAGTCGACGGGCGGTACCGGCTTCGTCGCGGGCGCGGGCGGGCTTCCGGCACAGGCCGGGAGAAGGAGGGCCAAGGGAAGGATCGGCGAACGGGCCATCGTTCGCTCCTTATCACCTCTCGGCGGGAATTACCTCTCCATGAATGCGTTTTAAGGAGAAATACGAGCGCCTTAGCGTTTCTTTTTCTTGATGATGAAGAAAGCGACCGCACCCGCGCCGATCAGGCCGTAGAGCATGAGGTCGTTCGACTGGGCTTTCGGGCGCGGGGCAGGGGTATCGCCGCCGCCCGCCGGGTTCACCTGGGTGCCCGCGAAGACGCCGTTATCGGTGATCGTCGACGGAATTTCCGGCTTCAACAGGTCGGCCGACTTGGCTTGAACGTTGATGCCGCCGGCCTTGCGGAACACCTTCAGGGTGTTCGTCATGTTCTCGAACTCTTTCAGGTAGTCCTGGTATTTCGACTTCGCGACCGAGTAGGTGACGAGGACGCCGATATCGTCCTTCACCGTCGCGAAATAGCGCGTGAAAAAGCCCGGAATCTCGGACTCGAGGTGAAGAGCGTCGACCCACGGGTGGCCGTTCACGTTCACCGTCTTTGCGTATTTCGGCTCCGACTTCATCGCCTTGCCCGTCACGCTCGTGAAGGTTTTCGCGGCCTTCAGGTAGGTGAGGTACTGGTCGAGGGAGTCCTGGTCGCCTTTGAGTTTCGCGGCGAGGACGATGATCGCTTCCTTCTTCTTCACCGGATCGGTGCTTTGGCAAACCCACTCGGCGACTTCGAGGTTACAAGTCCAGCCCGGCGGAAGTTCGAACTCGGTGAATTGGTTCGCGAACTTCGTGGCGAAAGCGTTCGGGACGAACGCGAGCGCACCGAGGAAAAGGACAGCGAGACGTTTCATTGGCGGAACCCCTTTTGGACTAGCGACTCTCTATTATACCAGACTTTTACGGGCCTTGGATCTTCCCGAACTCTAAGGCTTTTTCGGGGCGATCCGGCGGGCGATGAAGCCCGTCTGAACCCAGACTTCTTTCTTATACTGACGAAGGTTTACGATGCACTCGGTGGCGCCGACGCCGGTGACTACGCCGCGGGCGACGAGGTCTTTCGCGAGCCCGTCGGGGCCGGTGCGGTAGACGTCGAAGACCTGGCCTTTTTCGATGCCGTCGTTCGCGCCTTTATCGATCTTGATCAAATTCAGTTTGTCGTTCGCTTGCTTCACGCGGCCTTCCATATCGTAGGAAAGCCGGCCGGTGGATTTGGTCGTTCCTCGCGGAGCGGACGAACTCGACGAGCCTCCGCCGCCGAAGCGGAACTGGGCGCCCAGGATGAATCCGTTGATCACGGCGGTCGAGGTGCCCGACATCGGAAGGAGATAGGTGAGGAAGGCCTGGTCCCCGGTCGGGTTCCACTGATAACCGAGGGTCGCCCGCAGGTGCATGTAGGACGAGTTCAACGCGTCGACGATGAGGCTTCGGCCGGCATCCTGGGAATCGACGGTTCCGGGCGAGGCTTCCGACTGCGGCGAGAGCGCGGTCACGCCGTTCGGATCGCTCGACATGGACTTGAAGCCGTGGAAACCGATTCGGTAGAGCAAACCTTCGCGTTCGGGAAGGCCGACGAGCTGGAGTTGGTACGGGATCGCCTTCGAGTAGCCGTTTCCGCGAAGCGTGAGGCCGAGTCCGGCGATGAGGTACATCCGCTGGCCGGGTCCCTGGCTGAGCGGAAAGGTCCCGAAGCCCGCGGCCGTCAAGTCGAGCGTGCCGTCACCGCGCAAAGGTTGGCGAGGCGAGGAGGCGCGCGAAGAAACGTTATCGTAGAGGGGGATGTCGACCGTGCCTTGGAGGTCGATCGATTTCGGACGCTGACCCGGACCACCGGACTCCCAAACGCGCAGATTCGCGCCGAGGCCTTGTTCGGAAAGCCCCGAGCCGCTGCCTTGGAGCGAACTCGTCGTGAAGGAGACGGACGCCATGCTGAGGCGGCCGAAAACGGAGAATTTCTGGGTGATCCCGTAGATGAGCGTGAGGTCGAGCTGGGATTTCTTGTAGGACTCGAGGCTCGGAACGGCGGCCTTCGCGCCGGTGGCGTCGTAGTTTTCCGTCGTGCTCAGGCTGTAGATCTCGGGAACGAGGCGCCACGAATGGGCGTTCTCGCGGCGGTTCTCGAAGCGAAAGATCGAAGTCGCGGCGGCGGGCCGGGGCAGGGCGGCGGCGGAAAGGCCGGCGACGAGGAGAAGGGGCCAACTCCGTTTGTTCCAGACCGCCGAGGCCTCGACTTCCAAGTCTCGGATTCCCCGGAGGTTCCGCCGACTTCCCGTCGGCTTTCCGCGTTGCATTCTACCTTTAGTTTGCCATGAACAAAATGGGGAGGGCAACCGTCGATCTCCTCAAAATTCTGAGTGTTTTTAGTGTTAGCCGCGCGGCGTCGTGTGCGATTTTCGGGGGATGTCGCTCTATACCGATTCGCTCGAATACCACGCGCGCGGGCGTAAGGGGAAAATCGAAGTCGTCCCCTCGAAATCCGTCGCCACCCAACACGACCTCAGCCTCGCGTACTCGCCCGGCGTCGCCGAACCCTGCCGGATGATCGCCGAGAAGGACGACCAGGTTTACGAGTACACCGCGAAAGGGAACCTCGTCGCCGTCGTCTCGAACGGCACGGCGGTTCTCGGACTCGGCGACATCGGACCCCACGCCGCGAAGCCGGTCATGGAAGGCAAGGGCATCCTCTTCAAGAAGTTTGCCGACATCGACGTGTTCGACATCGAGCTGGACGCAAAAGATCCGAAGGACGTCGTCCGCGCCTGCGAGATGCTCGAACCGACTTTCGGCGGAATCAACCTCGAGGACATCAAGGCGCCCGAGTGCTTCTACATCGAGGAAGAGCTTAAGAAGAAACTGAAGATCCCGGTCTTCCACGACGACCAACACGGCACCGCCGTGATCTCGGGGGCCGCGTTCCTGAACGCGCTCGAGCTCGTCGGGAAAAAGATCGAGAACGTGAAGGTCGTCTTCTGCGGCGGCGGCGCCGCCGCGATTGCTTGCGCGAACCTCTATCTGAACCTCGGCGTGCGGATCGAGAACATCCTCATGACCGACTCGAAGGGCGTCATCTACAAGGGCCGGAAAGAGGGGATGAATCCTTATAAGGAGCGCTACGCCGTCGAAACGAAGAAGCGCACGCTCGCCGAAGCGATGGACGGCGCCGACGCGTTCGTCGGCGTTTCGGTCGCGAACACCGTGACGGCCGCGATGGTGAAGTCGATGGCGAAGGACCCGATCGTTTTCGCGATGGCGAACCCGGACCCGGAAATCCTGCCCGAAGAAATCCTGAAGGTCCGCTCCGACGCGGTCATCGCGACGGGTCGCTCGGACTATCCGAACCAGGTGAACAACGTCCTCGGCTTCCCGTTCATCTTCCGCGGCGCGCTCGACACGCGCTCGACCGCGATCAACGAGGAGATGAAGATGGCCGCCGTGCGCGCGCTCGCGAAACTCGCGAAGCAGGACGTGCCCGAAAGCGTCTCGCGCGCGTACTCCGGCGCGAAGTTCCGCTTCGGAAAGGAATACCTCATTCCGAAACCGTTCGATCGCCGCGTGCTCCTTTGGGTCGCGCCGGCCGTCGCGCAGGCCGCGATGGATTCGGGCGTCGCGCGGATCAAACTCGACATGCCGAAGTACCGCGAGAAGCTCGAGGAGCACCTCGGAACGATCTACACCGTCATGCGCGGGATCAAACGCAAAGTCCAAGCGGGCGGAGACAAGGACAAGAAACTTCCGCGGATCGTGCTTCCGGAAGGCGAGAACCTGAAGATCCAGAAAGCCGCGGCCATGATGATCGAAGAGGGGATCTGTTCGCCGATCCTTCTCGGAGACGAAGAGGTCGTGCGCACGCGAATTCGAGAGCAGGGCCTGGAAGAAAACCTGAAGAACGTCCCGATCATTCGTCCTTCTTCTTCCCCGCTTCGCGACGAGTTCGCGAAGAAGTTCTTCGAGAAGCGCGCTCGAAAGGGCGTCACTCCGCACATGGCCCGTCAGATGATGCGTCAGGTGAACTACTTCGGCACGATGATGGTCGAGGAAGGTCACGCGGATTCGATCTTGAACGGGATGACCCAGTCCTACCCGAACACGCTGAAACCCGCGATGCAGACGGTCGGCGCGAAGCCCGGCCAAAGGCTCGCCGGGATCTACATGTTCATCTTCAAGAAACGCGTGCTCTGGCTCGCCGACACGACGGTGAACATCGATCCGACCGCCGAGGAAATCGCGGACATCGCGATCGAGACCTCCCGCCTCGCTCGCCGGTTCATGGTCCAGGAACCGAAAGTCGCGATGCTTTCGTTCTCGAACTTCGGATCGCACAAGGACGGCCGCGCGACGAAGATGAGCCGTGCGACGGAAATCGTCCGAGCGCGCGCGCCGGACGTCGCGGTCGACGGCGAAATGCAGGCCGACACGGCGCTCGTGCCGGAGCTTTCGAAGGAAAGCTTCCCGTTCAATACCGTAGCCGGCGACGCGAACATCCTCATCTTCCCGAACCTCGAGAGCTCGAACATCGCCTATAAGATGCTCGCGCGCCTCACTTCCGCGGAAGCGATCGGCCCGATCCTGATCGGGATGCGCAAACCCGTGTTCGTCCTGCAACAAAACTCCGACGTGAACGACGTCGTCAACATGGCCGCCATCGCGGCGATGGAAGTCCAAATGCGCGCCGCCGGCCTCCTCGGCGCCGGCGAAGCGCCCACCGTCCGTGCCTAGCGCTCGGCACGGAGACGCGAACGCGCTGGACGAAATCGAACCCCTATTGAAAGGATATTTCGCATGAAGAAAGAAGCCATCCTCACGAAAGACGCCCCGGCCCCGATCGGTCCGTACTCCCAAGCGATCCGCGCGGGTAACCTGCTCTTCTGTTCGGGCCAGATCCCGTTCGATCCGGCCACCGGTCAGATGGTCGGCCAGGGCGACGTGAAGATTCAAACTCGCCGCGTGATGGATAACATCGCCGCGATCCTGAAGACGGCCGGCGCCTCGTTCGACCACATCGCGAAGACGACGATTTTCCTGAAGTCGATGAACGACTTTCCGATGGTGAACGAAATTTATGGCTCGTACTTCTCCGGCGTCACGCCGGCGCGTTCGACCGTCGAAGTCGCCCGTCTGCCGAAAGACGTCTCCGTAGAGATCGAGGTCACGGCCGTCCTTGGCTAAACGCGGGAGCGGATTCCAAGTCCTGACTTCTCTTTCGTTCTTCGCCCTGGGGATGCTCACCGGCGTCTTGCTGTTCACGTTTTTCAAGGCCGGGACGATTTACGACTACACGGACACGCTCGACGGCGCGTACCTGCCGCCTTCGGACGCGATCGTCGTGCTCGCGGGGGGGCGCGGTCGCATCGCCGCGGCCGGAGATTTTTGGTTCCGGTATTTCGAGCGCGAAGAGGCGGGCCAAATCGAGGCCGCGCCCTTCCTCTATATCTCGGGTATGGGCCCGAACTCGAATTGGGCGAGTTTCGCCCACTCGATCCGGCCCGGAATCCTGAAGGCGATGAAGCCTTCGAACGTCGTGCTCGAGACGGAGAGCCGGAACACCGAGGAAAACGCGCTCTGGGTGGTGAAGAACGCGCGACTGCGCGGTTGGAAGCGGATCATCCTGATGACGTCTCCGTACCACATGCGCCGGTCGCGCTACATCTTCGGGAAAGTACTCGACGAAGCCGGATTGAAGCTCGAAGTCGATTCGCTGACGATCTATCAGGAAGCGTTTTCTTCCGAGGAATGGCGCGACAGCCTGAACGGGATTCGCGTGACGATGTACGAGTATCTGAAGTGGCTCTATTACACGACGTTTTGGCGGCCGGAAGGGGCTCCGGCCTAAGTTCGGATTTTTTTCGAGGCGGTTTCAAAGAGGCGCATCGATTCGGGCCTTCCATGGCCTTCCCGACCCGGCAAATCGCATCCTGCGATTTGCTCGGGTACTCATCGATCGTTCCTTTTCAATAGCCCCGCGGAAAAACCGCCATGTTCGGCGAAGACCCTTCGAACCTCAGACGGAGAACCTTCGGACCGGGTTAAGGGATCGAGACGAGGGCGGTCGAACGTCGCCTCACCAAAACGCCCCCGAGCGTCGTTGACCCTGAATCGTGAGGTGATGCGTTTCTCGGTGTTTCGGACGCGGCTGCTTAGGTCGCGAGGTTCCGGCTCCCTAAATCGGCCCACGAAAAATCATACCCGTGCGAGTCGCAGGATGCGACGAGCCGGGCAGGGGTGGGCCAGGAAGGCCCGATTTTCCGTGGGCAGATTTAGGGAGCCGGGAACACCACGAACTAAGGCTTAACGAACTGGATCCCGTGAACGGAACACTCCGCCATCAGCGCTTCGACCGCGCGCGCCCGATGCGAGATCGCGTTCTTCTCGGTCTCCGTCATTTCGGCGAGCGTCCGCGTTTCGCCCTTCGGAACGAAGATCGGATCGTAACCGAAACCGTTCTTTCCGCGGGGAGTTTCGGTCAGGGTTCCTTCGAGGATTCCGGTCGCCGTGAGCAGCGTGCCTTCGATCGCGAGCGCGAGGGTGCAAACGAAGCGCGCTTCGCGGTTCGTTTGGCCCTTGATTCCGCTGAGGACCTTTTCGACGTTCCAATCGCGCGCCGATCGCACACCCGGTTTGCCTTCGAGCGCCATCACTTCGAGGCCCGAATCGTCGGCGAGAGCGGGGTAGTGACAACCTTGGTTCACGAGGCGCGCCTTCGCGGCGGCGTTCTCGAGGTAAGTCGAATGGGTTTCCACGATGCCGATCTTGTCGGCGTTCCGAAGCAGGCCCGTCGGCTTTACGAGCTCGATGCCCGGAACTTTCGCGAGGAGCGCCTTCATTTCGAGGAATTTGTGGTCGTTCGTGGAGGCGAGGACGAGTTGGTTTACGGTGCGCATGGTGATCGCAGCTTAGCATCCGCGTTTTCGGTTTTGAAGCGAGCCGAGGCGCCTCGTCTCAATGGATGATTTCGGAACGCAGCGTCAAGTCCGGCTTGCCACCCTCCCGAAATCGGTGAAGGATAGGGTTATGAACAAACTCATCCGGTCCCTGCTTCTCGTTTCGCTCGCCGCGTTCCCGGTCGCCGCTTCGGCGATGGTATCGGCGATGCCTTCGTTCTACGACTTCGGCGCGGTTTCTTCCGGCCGCTCGGCGATGACCACGATCACGTTCATGAACAACTCGGCTCAGCCGGTCCCGTTCTTCAACGTGAACTGCTCCGGCGACCTTTCGGCGTTTTCATGCTTCTCGATGTGCTCCACCCTACCGGCCTACGGCAGCTGCTCCGTCCAGGTGCAGTTCTACGCGAGGAGCGGCGACGGCATGCGGAAGATGGTCTGGTTGAACGGCAGCGGGGGCGGCCAGTTCGCGACCTCGACCGTTTACGGCACGGACTCGAAGTCGGCGTCGGAAAAATAAGCGCCGACCCGGCAGGCGACCGCTCGCGCGGCCTTTAGACCGCTCACTCGTACGTCGCGTGATAACCGAGTTCGCGCGCGTTCACGATCTCCGCGTCGGTCGCGACGCCCGCGTCGAGGATCGGTTGGAAAGTATCGATCACGCGGTTCGTGTAGAAAACGCTCGCATCGTCGGAGCTGCAGCCGACTCCGTCGGTGTAGCACTTCTTCATGTTCGTCAAGAGCGTGGTGCAGTCCACGGCCTCGCCGGTAAAGGTGCGCGAGACGGAGTAGTCGAGCGAGAGTTTCCCTCGGACAGTGTACCCCGCGACTACGGAGGTGGTCGCCGTGTCGGCGTACTTCCCGGAATTGATGATCTCTTCCTTGAATTCGCAACCGCCGACGTCCGCGCTGCCGGAAGTCGAGGCGCCGTAACTATTCTTCGTGTTGTCGATGATCGTCGGCACGCCGATCCCCGTGTTCGCGTGCGAGCGGATCGAGCCGAAGCCGTTCACCGGATCGTCGAAGTAGAGCATCGTCGGGTTTGCCATGATCGTCTTCATCAGAAGCGGCATCTGGGTCACGTTTCCGGTCTGATTCCGGGGCGCCGTGGTCCCGATCTGCGCGTGGAAAGAAATCGTCTGCGGCAGACTCGCGTAATAACCCGAGATCGTGTCGTATCCGAGGAGCGTCGTCGACGTTCGGTTCCCGAACTGGCAGCCGGAGGCCGCGAGGAGTCCCGCGCCGGCGACCGCGAGACCGAGTTTGTATTTCGTGAACGGCATAAGGCTTCCGTCTCCTTGACTGCTCTTCGGTAGGGAGGGGAGTCGGTTCGAGAGGCAAAAACCGCCCGGCATTTCCTGCCGAGCGCGCGGAACGTCACCGCCGAAAAAAGTCACTCGCGCGAATAGATGAAATCCCGGAGGTTCTCGACCGCACGCCCGCGGACGGCGGTTTGGTCGACGATTTCCGTCCGGTCCCCCTCGGGGTTCGAGCGGACGGCGATCTTGCCCGGTTCGACGGTGACCTCACTCGAAGCGGGCTTCCGTCCCGGCTCGCCCGGTTCGGAGAGTTTCGCGACCGCTCCGGGAACTCCGACGAGTTTGCCGAGGTAGACGACCTCGGATTTTTGGAAGATCACCTTATCGCCTTCATGGAGCGAATGCGGACCGCCGACCCGGTTCGCGCGCTCGTCGATCCAGAGCAGCTGACCGGGGCTCAATCCGAGGTGCGGCGCCTCGGCCGTGACCTGGGTCACGCTGAGCAGGTTCAAGTCGAAGCGGTTATACGCGCCGAGGATCGTCGCGAGGGCGAAGAGGTAGATCGGAAGCGCGTCCCGGAGCATCGATTTCTCGAATTCGAGGTTCCGCGCGCGGGACTCGGGCTTCTCGCGCCCGCCGCGGGAAAACTCCTCGACGAGTCTTTCCTGGATCGGGAAATCGAGGATTCCGTTCAGGGTCACGACGAAGAAGAAAACGAGCGAGTAAACGGCGAGGGAAATGCCGTACGTCGTGTGGCCGACGAGCGAGCGCGGATCGGGCACCGAAAACGAATGTCCCTGGCGGCCGACGAGGTAGGCCGCGAAGACGACGGGAACCACGAAGAGGTTCAAACACGTGAAAAGGCCGCGTCCGCCGCGGAAAAATTCCCCCGTCCGATCGGTCGCATGGTCGCGCACGATCAGGGCGGCGCGCAGTTCCGCGAGCCCTTCGCGGCGTTCGGGCGAGTGGGCGACCAGGGCGTCGAGGATGAGGGCGCCGTCGCGAAGACCGGTCGTAAAACCGAAGACCTCGCCCGACTTCAGGATGAAGCCGAAATTACCGCCGATGACCGGCAGAACCTGGCCGTAAACTTTCAGGATCTCGGAGTAGGGAGCGATCCGTCGGCGTTTTCCGGTCTCGACCTCGAGCCGGTCGGCGTAGACGTGGAACTTCGACGTCGCCCGCGGGTGAAAGAACTTGAAGAAGAAGACGAGGTGGAGCCCGAGGAGCATCCCGATCATCAGGATCGAACCGAGGAATCCGGTCCGCATCTCCGGGGTCGGCGCGAAGACCGAACCGTGGACGGCGTAGAGGAAGACGCCCGCGAAGAAGGTGCAAAACGCCATATGGAACCAAGTCAGGGACTTGAACCAGCGGCGGTACTCGAGGGTGTGCAGGGGTTGCTCTACTTCCGACATCCGACTCCTTCTTTTCGGTGGAGAGAGGCCGGAGCGTGAGCGGCGGATTTTTGACTACTTCAGGGCGTAGGGAACCGGCGATCCGGCCCGCGCGTAAAGCAGCGTCCCGCCGACGACCGCGAGCGGAAGCGAAAACGCCGAGACGAACGGGATCGCGAAGAGGATCCCGACCGCCGCTCCGAACCCGAAGGTCGCGAAGAGGTGCCGGGTGAGGAAACGCGCGGACCGGCGAAGTCCTTCGCCGCGTCGGGTCTGGGGATAGCTCACGAATTGGAAGGCGAGCAGCCAGAACGCCGCCGCGAACGGGATCAGGTTCAGGCCGGGCAGCCAGATCGCGACGAGTCCGACGAGCAGCAGCCCGAGTTGGAGCGCCGTGATCGCGATCGTCTTCACGACGTCGATCAGGAAGGCGCGGAGTTTTCCCGCGAGGCCCGCCGGCGCGGGCACGAGCGCCGGCTCGGTGAAAGGTTCGGCCGCTTCGGCGAGGAAATCGTTGAACGGGGAAGCGACGACGCCGGCGACGAACGAGAACGAAATCGCCGCGAGCACGAAGAGGAGGACCTGGAGGAGCACCATCGCGGCCTGGGCCGCGAACGAATCGGCCGCGTATCCGTGGCCGCTGAGCCAGGCGAGTCCGGCCGCCGCCGCCTTCGCCTTCACCCACGCCGTACCCCAAACCGAAAGCGCGAGGGTGAGCGCGATCGGGAGCGCGGACCAAGCGAGGAGCCGTTTGCGCGAGAGGATCAGGCGCGCGGCCGCGATAGGCAGCGTGAATCCGAAAACGAGCGAAGCGAGACGGTCGCGTACGGCTTTCATGACGGTTAACCTCCTCCCCGAAAGAGTACCGGAACTTCGACCCGCTGGTCGACTTCCCAAGGATCGAACGGCAACGATTTCTGCACGGCGCGGATCGCGAGGCGGTCGAGCGCGGCGTCTCCGCTCGACTCGACGACCGCGATCTTCGTCACCGATCCGTCGCGCTTCAGATCGAGCAGGAGTTTCGCGTGCGCGGGGAATTCGAGGTAGCCCGCGGACCCGAGGTTCGATTGGATCTTTCGCTGCATTTTCTGGAGGTAGATCCCGAGGCGATTCGTCCGGTCGGAATCGCCGACCCGGTCGGCGGCCTCCGATCCGGTGCCGCCCTGGCCGGGGGCGCCTCTCGGCGCGTCCGACGGCGCCTCTCCGTGCACGGCGTTCTCCGCGACCCGCTCGACCGGTTTTTCGGGCGGCGTCTCGATCTCGCGCGGATGTTCGTGTTTCACGTCGACGGGCAACCCCTCGGTCACCGGCGCCGCCTTCACCGCCCTCGGCGCGGGGGCCGGCGGCGGAGCGGCCTCCATCGTGACGTCGAAGCGGGCGTTCGGATTTCCCGCGAGCCCTGGCGCGCCCGCGACGTGCGCGCCGTCATGGGCGAGGCCCCACGCCATCGCGCCGACGAGGAGACCGTGGGTGAAGACGCTCGCCGCGGCGTAAGTGAGGTCCCCGCGCCGCACCGATCAGGCCTCTTTGACTTCCTTGC
The DNA here is from genome assembly GCA_018266355.1 of Bdellovibrionales bacterium. Lineage (GTDB taxonomy): Bacteria > Bdellovibrionota > UBA1018 > UBA1018 > UBA1018 > JACMQW01. The sequence goes on along the minus strand of JAFEAP010000006.1, from coordinate 202,358 downwards.
AGCGCCGGAGGACGAACTGCTTGAAGGTGGCGTTCTTGCGCGACATCCACTCCGTCTGCGGGTGGATGAAATAGAGCGGGGCCTCGAACTCGTAGCCCGGGATCTGGCGAACCTTGCCGGAGGCCAAGTGCGCGCGCGCGGACATCACCGGGAGCACCGCGAACGCGCCGATCGTCGCGACGGCGTCGAGGATCGACGCATGCGAGTTCACGACGGAGACGAGCCGCGGTTTCTTCCGCTTCGAGATCTGCTTCGACCAAAGTTCGGAGAGCAGCACGTCCGTCTTCTCGAACGCCGCGAAGGGAGCGGATTCGATGTCTTCTTTCGAAGGATTCTTCGCCGAAGCGGGGCCGAAGAGGGCGATCTTCTGCTTCAAGACCGGGAACGCGGCGAGCCCTTCGATGATCGGCGGGTTCGAGACGATGCCGAATTCGATCTCGCTCTTCGTGATCATCCGGAGGATCGCGGCCTCGTTCTCGTAGAGCATCTCGACGGTCACGTGCGGATGATCCTTTTGGAACTCGAGGCAGAGCGGCATGAAGAAGTTCTTCCCGACTTCCGAGAAACAGCCGAGTTTGATCTCGCCGACTTCTTCCTTCTGGCGGTTCGAGAAGCCTTCGAGTTTTTCGCGGAGTTCTTGGGTAAGCGGCAGGACTTCCTGGCGGAAACGCTGCCCTTCCGGAGTGAGCGAAACCCCCTGACGGGTGCGGTGGAAGAGGCGAACGCCTAGGGCCTCCTCGAGGATCTTGATCTGGCGCGAGACGTTCGACTGCGCGAGGCGGAGCTTCTCGGAAGCGACCGAGAAAGAGAGTGTTTCGGCGAGGACCTCGAAGCAGCGGATGAAGTTCAGATTGATCTCGATCGACATCCGTTTCCTTTCGTCAGACCGCGAGCTGCGCGCCGAGTTCGAGCACCTGGTTCGCGGGCAGATTGAAGTAGTCCGAAGCCGAGGCCGTGTTCCGCGACATCGAACCGAAGAGCGCCTGGCGGATCCGTTCGAGGACGGAGTCGCCGTTGATGATGAAGGTTTCGCGGCCGAGGAGGTAGGTCGCCTGGTCCTTCGGGAATCCGCGCATGTGCGAGAAGTGACATCGCGAAAGGACTTCCGGAACGTCGATCGTTTCCATGAAGCCGTAGCGCATGATCACCCGCGAGACGTTGTGTACGAGGTCGGTCACGCGCACCCGTTCGTCGACCTTCACGTAGGGCACGTCTTCCGTCGTGACCGTGACGAGGACGACGTTCTCGTGGATCACGTGCATCGAATCGACGAGTCGCGCGAGCACCGGTGGGACCTTGTTTTCGTTCGAGGCGAGGACGACGAGGCAGCCGGGGATCCGGCGGGTGTGCTTGCACTCGATCTCTTCGAAGAAGTTGTCCATCGTCTTCGAACGCTCCCGGTAGAACTTCGAGAGCTGCGCGCGGCCGTACTGCCAGATCACCATCGCGTAGAAGAAAACGCCGCCGATGATGAGCGGAAGGTAACCGCCGTCCGGGATCTTGAGCAGGTTCGCGTAGAGGAAAGCGGCGTCGAGAAGGGCCATCACCGTCACGAGCGGGATCACCTTCCAGAGTTCCCACTTCCACCGGTAGTGGGCGACGAAGAAAAACACGAGCGAGGTCATCAGCATCGTGCCCGTCACGGCGAGACCGTACGCGGCGGCCAGCCGGCTCGACTTTTGGAAGACGAGGACGGTCGCGATGCAGGCGATCGCGAGGAACCAGTTCATGAACGGGATGTAGACGCGCCCTTCGAGGTCTTCCGAGGTGTGGATGATCTTCAGGCGCGGGAAGATGCCGATCCGGATCGCCTGCTGGGTGAGCGAGTAGGCGCCGGTGATCAGGGCTTGGGACGCGATGATCGTCGCCATCGTCGCGAGGCCGACGAGCGCGTAGAAGAGGACCCCGCGATCGTCGATCATCGAATAAAACGGGAGATGGGAGGTTTCGGGGCGCTTCAGGATGAGCGCGGCTTGGCCGAGGTAATTCAAGACGAGGGCCGGAAGGACGATCCAGTGCCAGGAGATGCGGATCGGCTTGCGCCCGAAGTGGCCCATGTCGGCGTAGAGGGCTTCGCCCCCGGTCACGGCGAGGACGACGGAGCCGAGGACCTTGATGCCGGAGAACCCCTCGTGCTCGAAGAAATGGGTCGCATAGCGGGGGTTGAACGCTTTCAGCACGGACGGCATCTCGACGATATGACGGATACCGAGCATCGCCGCGACCGCGAACCAAACGAGGACGATCACGCCGAAGTATTTCCCGATGCGGCCGGTTCCCGTCCGTTGGATCGAGAAGAGGATGAGCAGGATCACGATCGTGCCCGGCATGACGAAACGCTCGTACGCGGGGTTCGCGAGTTGGAGACCTTCCATCGCGGAAAGGACGGAGATCGCCGGAGTGATGATGCCGTCTCCGAAGAGCAGCGCCGCGCCGGCGACGCCGAGGAGCGAGGCGAGCGCGAGGGTACCGGCGGCGTTGTACCGAAGCGGCATCGGCACGAGGGAGAGGAGGGAAAGGATCCCGCCTTCGCCCTTGTTCTCGGCGACCATCATGATCCACACGTACTTCACGGTTACGATCAGGAGGAGCGACCAGATGATGAGCGAGGCGATGCCCATCACGTTGTCGTGGTCGACGCCGACGGGATGACCGCCGTAGAAGCATTCCTGAAAGGTGTAAAGGATCGAGGTCCCGATGTCTCCGAAGACGACACCGAGCGACGCGAGCGCGAGGGCGAGATTGACTTTCAGGCTTTTCGGTTCGTTATGCGGCATGGGATTTCAAGGAAGGCTCGCGAGTTCCTCCGCGCTCCGGCATTGGAGCGGCGGGCTCGATTTCTTTTCGGTTCCGAGCAGGCTCGCGGTTTCGCGGGCGTAGTGGTGCCCGGGAAGGACGACGAGCTCGTCGGGGAGTCGTTTCAGGCGTTGGAGCGTGTCGAACATGGCGTCGTTGTCGCTCTCCGGAAAATCCGTGCGTCCGCAGTCGCGGATGAAAAGCGTGTCTCCGGTGAGAAGGTAGTGCGGCCCGCGCGCGGAGGCGACGCGGTAGCAGATTTCGCCGGGACTGTGGCCGGGCGAGTGGAGCGCCTCGATCTCGATTTCTCCGATCCGGAAACGTTCGCCGTCCTGCACGCGGCGGAGGTTTTTCACCGGGACGTTCTTCAGCCGGAAGACGTCGCCTTCGTGGACGTAGACCGGAAGTTCGGGGCGCGCGGCGAGGAGCGGACCGACGCCGGCGACGTGGTCGTGATGGGAATGGGTGAGGAGGATCGCGGTCAGCCGGTAGCCGTTCATTTCGAGATCCGTCACCGGAAGGAGATCCTTTTGGGGATCGACGATCGCCGCCGACTTAGTCGCGTCGTCGAGGATCAAGTAGATGAAGTTCCGCATCGTCCCGAGTTCGTACTGGGCGATGGTTTCGCCCGGAATGAATCCGGTGGCGTGGTCGGCGCTCAGATGTGCAGGCAGTGACATGTGATTTCCTGACCGGTTTCGTTTTGGCTTTCCTCAGAAATATGCCGGGGGGGAGGCGAAAGGCTAGTAAGATTCAATCACGCGGCGCGTAGATGACGCCTTGTGCGGTAGCGCATTCCCGCCGCGTCGGATAAGGGTAGACGTATATGTCTACTTCTTCGGGTCAGTCGGGCTTCGGATCGGGTTTTGGTTGGTCTCAAGGAACGGTCGCGGCCCAGCCGCACGTGAAGGTTCCCGACGGGACGTACGAGGAAGAGCACGGACGTCGCGGTTTCTTCGGCCGCACGAGCCACCTCTATCACCGTCACCCGCCGACCGGCTGGACGCGCATCGAAGGGGAGCTGAAACCGCGCGCCTATTACGCGACGAAAGTCGAACCGTTCTCGCTCCCGGGCGAACAGCTCGGTCGCCCGGTCGGACTCCTCGAGAACGCGGACGTCCGCCTCGGCATCGCGAAGTTCCCGACCGAGATGACGGTCTACGTGCGGAACGGCGACGGCGACGAAGTCCGTTTCGTCCACGAAGGCGCCGGCACGCTCGAAACCGATTACGGCGACCTCGATTATAAGGCGGGCGACTACCTCGTCATCCCGCGCGGAACGACCTACCGCTTCGTCGCGAAGACGCCGAACGCCCACCTCGTGATCGAGTCCGCGGGCGAGATCGAGCTTCCCGAGCGCGGGATGCTCGGACGTCACGCCCAGTTCGATCCGATGATCATGCGCACGCCGAAGCTCGCGGGCGCCGAGAAAACGACGGGAAAAAACGCGAAAGGCGAATGGCAGCTCCAAATCAAACGCGAGGGCGATTGGACGAACGTCTTCTATCCCTTCAATCCGATCAATACCGCGGGTTGGAAGGGCGACCTTTCCCCGTGGGCGATCCACGTCGACGAAATCCGGCCCGTCGTTTCGCCGCGCTATCACCTGCCGCCGTCGGTCCACACGACCTTCGTTTCGCGGAACTTCGTGATCTGTTCGTTCCTCCCGCGCCCGCTCGAGAGCGAGGAAGGCGCGATGAAGGTTCCGTTCTATCACCGGAACATCGATTTCGACGAAGTGCTCTTCTACCACGCGGGGAATTTCTTCTCGCGCGAAGGCATCTCGGTCGGAGCGATCACCTGGCACCCGCAGGGAATCCACCACGGTCCGCACCCGAACGCGGCGACGAACGCCGCCGATAAGGACTTCACGCACGAGATCGCGGTGATGGTCGATACTCGGAATCCCCTGCGCGCGACGTCGACCGCGGAGACGGTCGAATACCGCGAATACCACATGAGCTGGCGTGCCGACCAGAAACGCTAAGGGCGCCGGACGCTCTCCGAAGAAGAAGGCGAAGCGTTCGGAGGAAAGCGAAGCGAGACGCTCGTCCGGAGCCGAGGCGAAACGCCCGGCCCGCGCGGCGTCCGGCCTCCTTCGCCGGCGAATCGAATTCGGAGTCCTCGTCGCGATCGTCGTTTGGTACGCGGTCGTCCTCATCACGCGGACGGTCGCGCGCGGCGACGATTTCCAAGTCTTCTACCGCGTGGCGCAGCGGTTTTGGGACGGGGTTCGCCCCTACGACCAGGTCACCTACGGGAACATGGTCTTCAAATACCCGCCGTGGATCCTGCCCTTCTTCCTTCCGTTCGGTTTCCTCGATCTCGCGACCGCGAAAGTGCTCTGGGGATTCGTCGAGGCGGCTTCCCTCGTCGCGATCGTCACGCGGCTTCACCGGGGATTCGGCGATTTCCCCGGCGTGAGGCCGGCCGTTCAGTCGCTCTTCCTCCTCATGCTCTTCGCGCTCTTCGGCAGTCACGGGATGACCGGACAGATCACGCTGGTCGCGCTCGCGCTCGCGGTTTGGGCCGATCCGGTGCGGTCTTCGTTCCGCCGTTTCTTCTTTCTCTCCGTCGCCCTCAGCGCGAAGCTCACGTCGCTCTTTCCGATGATCCACGCCGTTCGTCGGAAGAAGATTTTCGCGACGACGGTCGGGGTCGGCCTGCTCTTCGTGCTGCTCTCGCTTCCGATCTATTTCAAGTCTTACGGCGGTCATTACGGGAGCCTTCGCGACGAGTGGACGTCGGCGATGTTCTCCGGGACCCAGGATGTGAATTCCGTGCGCATCGGATTCACCACGCGAGAAGTTCAGGGGTTGCCCTCGTTCCTGCTGCGGAAGGGCGGGCTCGACGAGCGCCAACCGGTGCACGTCCTTTTCGCGACCTTCCTCTCGCTCGTCGCCATCGGCGGCGCGTGGGCTTGGTTCGGGCGTCGGCTTCCGCCGCTCGCGCAGTGGATCGGGTGGCTCGCGCTGCTCCCGGCGGTCCAACCTTTGGCGTGGTTCCACGTCTTCCTCTTCGTCTATCCGCTCCTCGTTTTAGGCGCCGAAATCGCGATTCGCGAGAATCGCCGCGAGACGCGGCGGTGGCGGTTCGCGGGTTTCGTCGCCTGCGGTTTGCTCGTCGGTGCGATCACCGCGAAGACGATGGGGCCGCTCGGGAGCGAGCTCGAGCTCGCTTCGGTGAAGCTCTGGGGAACGCTCGGGGCGGTGGGTTTGTTCATGACTCTTTTTCGGGATCGAAAGGAAATCGGATGAAAGCGAAGATCGGGTTCGAAGTTTTCTTGGGCATTTTTCTGGTCTTCTCCGTCGACGCGGGCGCGAATACGGACTGCACGACCGCGAACGGTCTGGTTCGGTTCCACGAGACGAGTTATTCGGGCGGTCCTCCGCCCCCTCCGGGCTTCGAAGTCGGACGCACGGAATGGATTTTTTCCGGCGCCGTCGTCGATCGCGTCGTCCGCTGCACGCCCGGAGGAGAATTGCCGCCGGAGCGAATCGGGACCTGCCCGTCCGACCCGGAGATCCACGACGCCGACCTTCGAATCGATTTCGTGCCCGGCACGGATCGGACGCTTTACGAATCGCCCGCCGACGAACCCTGGCACCGCGTCCGCAAGTACGTCGTCGAAATCGAAGCGGCCCGACCGTCGGGTTCGCCCCTGCCGAACGGGATCCCGTCCGTCCGGGATTTCGCGCTCTGCGAGATGAACCAGATTTTCGCGCCTTAAGTTAGTCTTGAGCTCCTTGATATCCTAGGTCGACCACTCGAGCATGCGCTCGAGCGGCGCGAGGGCCTTCGTGCGGAGGGCCTCGTCCATGACGAGTTCGGGCGTCTCGTCGCGCAGGCAGAGGTAGAGTTTCTCGAGCGTGTTCAGCTTCATGAACGGGCACTCGTTGCACGCGCAGTTCTGGTTCGGCGGCGCCGGAATCAGGATCTTCCCGGGCGCGAGTTTCCGCATCTGGTGGAGGATGCCTTCCTCCGTCGCGACGATGAACTTCTTCGCGGCGCTTTCCCCGACGTAGCGGAGGAGCGCGCTGGTCGCGCCGACGAATTTCGCCTTCGCGAGGAGCGAGGGCTCGCACTCCGGATGCGCGATGAGTTCGGCGTCGGGGTGTTCGGTTTGGAGCGCGGCGATTTTCCGCTCGGAAAACGTCTCGTGCACGATGCAGGTACCCTGCCAGAGGAGCATCTCGCGGCCGGTCTGCTTCGCGACGTAGGCGCCGAGGTTCCGGTCCGGAGCGAAAATGATTTTCCGGTCTTTCGGGATCCGATTCACGATCTTCACCGCGTTCGAGCTCGTGACGATCACGTCGGACTGGGCTTTGATCGCGGCCGAGCAGTTAATATAGGAGACGACGAAGTGATCGGGGTGGAGCGCCCGGTAGCGCGCGAAGGCGTCCGGCGGGCAGGAGTCGGAGAGCGAGCACCCGGCGCGGAGGTCGGGCATGAGGACCTTCCGTTTCGGGTTCAGGATCTTCGCGCCTTCGGCCATGAAGTGGACGCCCGCGAAGACGATCACGTCCGCGCTCGATTCCTTCGCCCGGCGGGCGAGCTCGAGCGAATCGCCGATGAAGTCGGCGATGTCTTGGATCTCTTCCTCTTGGTAATAGTGGGCAAGCAGGACCGCGTTCTTTTCGCGCTTCAACCGCGCGATCTCGGCCACGAGATCGAGGCCGGCGGGAATGTTGGAATTTGACGCAACGCCCATAGAGTGAATTCTCTATGCATATCCCCGTTTTGTCGCCGCTTCAATAACGGTATTGATGCGGAGCGGAGGGTCCGGTAGGGTCCCGGAACTCATGTGGAAATGGCTACTCGGCATCGAGAAGGGCGCGCGTAAAGAAGACCTGAAGAAGGCCCGTGCGAAGTCTTCCATGAACCCGCTCGACGGCGTTCGGATCCTGAAGCACGCCCAAGCGATGCGCGTCGTCTTCTTCTATCCGGGAGAGGAAGGCACCTACGTCGACGATTGCATGGTGACCCTCTTCGAAAACGGCGTCGTCCACCTGCGTTCGAAGAGCGAGGAGACGACGACCCATCTCCACCACTGCGAGATCCTTTGGCGCTACGAGAACCCGGTCGACAAACCGAAGGGCGAAGGCTCCGGCAAGGTTCGCGTGCTGAATTTCAAGAACCGCGAAGGCGGCAAGCGCGATCCGGAAGCCCCGAAGGATCCCGGTCCGGGGAACGGCCCGAAAAAACCGCCGACGCCGCCGAGTCCGCCGGCGCACTAGTCCGATGAACGCCCGATTCCTATCGCGTGGTTTTCTCGCCCTCGGAATCGCGGTCGGTCTCGCCGTAGCGCCGTCGCGAGCCTCGGGCGGCGACCTCGTCGTCTATACCTACGACACGCTCTCCGCGAAAGACGGGCTCGGTTCGCTCGTCGCGGCCGCGTTCAAGAAGAAAACCGGAACCGCGGTGAAGTTCGTCTCGGTCGGCGATTCCGGCCAGCTCCTCTCGCGCGTCCAGCTCGACGGCGAGCGGAAGAAGGCGACCGCGCACCTCGTGCTCGGCATGGACCAAAACCTTTTCCCGCGGCTCCGCGAATTCCTCGAGCCGCTCGATCCGGTGAAGGACGTGCCGTTCATGAAGTACGTCGATCGCGAGTACTGGCTCGCCGACGGTTTCATCCCGTTCGACTACGGGATCCTCGCTTTCATCGCCGACACGAAAAAACTCTCCGCCGACGACTTCCCGAAGAAATGGAAAGACCTGACGAAGGGACGGTTCAAGAAATCGCTCCTCCTCGAGGATCCGCGCACCTCTTCGCCCGGACTCGGGTTCGTCTGGGGCTCGATGCACGCGGCGGCCGAGGCCGAGGGCGAAGCCTTCCCGCCGGTCTCCACGACCGAAGATAATCCGGCGACCCCGAAGAAAACGCGCGATCGGTTCACGGAGTTCTGGTCCGATCTCAAATCGCAGTGGGTGACGCTCGCGCCGGGATGGGGCGCGGCCTACGGAATGTTCACGAAAGGCGAGGCGCCGCTCGTGTGGAGTTACGTCACGAGCGAGGCGTACCACCGGATGAAGGGCGCCGAAGGCGACCGCGAACGTTACCGCGCCGTCGTTTTCGAGGACGGTCATCCGGTCCAAGTCGAGGGCGCGGGACTCCTCAAGAACGCGCCCGGCGGAGCGGCGATGCGGAAACGCGCGATCGAGTTCCTCGAGCTGCTCGTCTCGGAGGAAATCCAGCGGCAAGTCCCGGAAACCCAGTGGATGATGCCGACGCGGCTCGGGTCGAAGGTCCCGGCGGCGTTCCAGGCGCTCCCGACGGTGAAAAGACGGTTCCCGCTCTCGGCGACGAAAGAAAAGATCGACGACGTGCTAGCGGATTGGTCCGCGGCGATTCGTTGATCCTCGTCGCGATCCCTTTCGCTCGAATCTGAGTCCGTCCCCGCTCCCCGGCGATTCGCTGCGCTTTTCTTTCGTATATTCCGGGTCTTGGCGCGAAACGGCGAACGCGAGTACCGCTCCGATGCCGGAAGACCGAAGATGGGGGAGGGGTAAATGCCATGATTCTCTCGGTCCTTTTCGGCGTTCTGACTTGGCCCGTCCTCGAGTACGCGCTTCATCGTTTTCTCGGTCATGTCTGGCGTCGGGATACGCTTTTCAGGCGCGAGCACCTTCGGCACCACCGGGAAAAAGACTATTTCGCGACGGCCGGATATAAAATCGCGGCGGCGGTTCCGGCGGTACTCGTATTCTGGGGAATCGGGACGCTCGCGACGGCGTCGGCGCGTTTCGGCGCCGCGTATGCCGCCGGCGCGACCTCGATGGTCGCGTTTTACGAATGGTTCCATTGGCGGTGTCATGCTCGCGCGCCGCTGACCGCGCTCGGCCTTCGATTGCGCAAACATCACTTTCATCATCATTTCCGTAACGCGAAATCGAACTTCGGCGTGACCGGGACTTGGATGGATCGACTCCTGGGGACTTACGCCCCGACTTCCGTCGTGGGGATCCCGAGGGATTTTCGTTGCGAATGGCTCTTCGACGCGAATGGAACGACGATCGCCGAGGCTTACGCCGGGCACTTCGCGTTGGCGGGGACGGAGCGAAACGGGGTAAGCTCGGGGCGTGATCGAGACCCCGGCCCGTGACTTCGGACTCCCACGCACGCTCGCGATCCTCGCGTTCGTCGCGCTCGTCGCGTACCCGCTTTCGCGGGTACTCCAGCGCGCCGATTTCGGCGGCGTACCTCCGCGCGAGCTCTGGTCCACGGCCGCGGTCAGCCTCGAGCAGGCGGGATGGAGCCTCGCGTTTTCGCTCGCGATCGGGGTTCCCCTCGGGATTTTCTACGCGGGTGCCTGGTCGCGCTGGCTTCGCGGGCTGACTTTCGCCGCGTTCGCGCTACCCGCGCTCGTCGTCGTCGGGACGGCGCAGATCTGCCTCCGCGGGACGAGTTTCCGTTTCGGCCTCTTCGCCGTCGTGGCCGCGCACGCGTTCTTGAACGCGCCTTGGATCGCGTCGGCGACCGCCGAAGGAATCCTTTCGACGCCGCGGAGCTGGGTCGAGGCCGCCCGCACGCTCGGGGCGACGCGGACGCGCGCGTTCCTTCGGATCGAGTTCCCGTGGATCGGGCGTCGGATCGCGATCGCGGCCGCGCAGGTCTTCGCGCTCTGCTTGATGAGTTTCGTCGTCGTGATGGTGCTCGGCGGAGGACCGCCGATGTCGACGCTCGAGACCGAGATCTACGCGTCGGTGCGGGGAAGGGGACTCGAACTCGGGCGCGCGGCGTGGTTCGCCTCCGCCGAGCTCGCGTTCGCGGCGCTTCCGCTGCTCGCGGTGAGCGGGCTCCGCGGTCCGCGCGCTTTCCGCGACTCGGCGAGCGCGCGGCGTTCGCGGAAAAAAACCTCGGGAGCGCGCAGGGGATTCGCGCACGCGATCGCCGCGGCTTGGGTCCTGCTTCCGGCGGCGTGTTTCCTTGCGACGAGTTCCGTGCGCGGTCTCGAAGACCTGTTTTCGCGGGAGGACTTCAGGGACGCGCTCGCGGTTTCGCTCCAGCTCGGATTCGCGGGCGCCGCAACGACGATCGCCGTCGGTGGTGCGTTCGCTTGGGGCGCGCGGAACTCCCGTTTCGTGCGCATCCTCGCCGCGGTCCCGGCGGGACTGAGTCCGCTGCTTGTCGCCCTCGGTTTTTTCCTCGCGTACTCATCCTTCATCGATCCGTTCGAGGGAAGCCTCGCGGGGATGGTGCTCGTCCAAGCCGCGCTCTTCCTTCCGTTCACCCTCCGTTTCTTCCTTCCGCTCCTCGACGAGGCTTCGACCGGGTCCCGGCGCGAGCTCCGAAACGCGGCGCGGACGCTCGGCGCGAGTCCGATCGTGGCTTGGCGAAAGCTCGAATGGCCGCGGTGGCGGAGCGCGGGCCTTCGGCTCGCGGCGCTCGTCTTCGTTTGGTCCTTCTCGGAAGTCGCGGCCGCGAGTTTCTTCGGTTCCGAGCGCCTCACCACGCTCGGAGTCTTGCTCGTGCGCTGGATGGCGCAGTATCGTTTCGAGGACGTGAGCGCGGTACTTTTCGGGATCTATCTTTTTTCGAGCGCGGTCCTCGTCGCCGTCGGTTTCGGCGAGCGGGAGGAGGCGGCATGAGCGAAGCGGCTCTGAGCATCTCCGGTTTCGAATCGGTCTTCGAGCTTTCGTCCGGCCGATTCGTCGTGCGCGCGGATTTCGCGGTGGATGCTGGGGAGCGCGTGGCGCTGCACTCGCCGAGCGGTTCCGGGAAGTCGACGCTGCTTCGATGGATCGCGGGTGTCGAAGATGCGCCGGCGGCGGGGACCCTTCGTCTCGGCGGGCGGGAAATCGGAAATCTTCCGCCCGAGCGACGCGAGATCGGAGTCGTCTTCCAGGATTACGCACTCTTCCCGCAGCTTTCGGCGCTCGAAAATGTCGCATTCGGTCTTGAAATGCGCGGTGCGTCCTCGGCCGATCGAAAAGCGCGGGCACTCGAGTGGCTCGATCGACTCGGTTTGAAGGCGCGCGCGGAATTGCCCGCTGGACTGCTTTCCGGGGGCGAGAAACAGCGCGTCGCGCTTGCGCGGGCTTTGATTTGGGAACCGAAGGCGCTGCTCCTCGACGAACCCTTCGCGGCTCTCGATCTCGCCCATCGAAAAAACGCCCGCGAAGTCGTCAAAACTCTGCTCGAAAAGTCCCCGGTGCCCACGCTTTTCGTCACCCACGACCCGGAAGACGTTGCCGCATTGGCGACTCGCACGCTCGCGTACTCGTCGCGCGACGACGGAATGACTCACTTCTTCGGTCAACTCTAAGCGCGCGATTTTCTCGTCGGAAACTTCCGAAATTTCCCGGTGATTTCGTGTTTGACCCACGCGCCGAGTCGCCTCTAAAGTCCGAACATACCTTACAAATTCGTCTCTCTCGTCATTTATCCGGAGAAACCATGTTCAAGACTCTGACCGCGCCGAAAAGCGGCGAACGCATCACGATTAGCAATGGCAAACTGAACGTCCCGAATAATCCCGTCATCCCGTTCATCGAAGGCGACGGCACCGGTCCGGATATTTGGAAATCGTCCCAAGCGGTCTTCGACGCCGCCGTCGAAAAAGCCTACGGCGGAAAGCGGAAGATCGAGTGGTTCGAAGTCTACGCCGGCGAAAAGGCGTTCAATAAATACAACGACTGGCTGCCGGAAGACACGCTGACGGCGCTGAAGCATTACCTCGTCGGCATCAAAGGCCCGCTCACGACGCCGATCGGCGGCGGCATCCGCTCGCTGAACGTCGCGCTTCGCCAGATGCTCGACCTTTACGTTTGCCTTCGCCCGGTCCGCTACTTCAAGGGAGTTCCGTCGCCGGTGAAGTCTCCGGAGAAGGTCGACATGACGATCTTCCGCGAGAACTGCGAAGACATCTACGCCGGCATCGAGTTCGAAGCCGGCTCCGAAGCGTGCAAGAAAATGCTCGGCTTCCTCCGCGAAACCTTCCCGAAGGACTACGCGAAGATCCGTTTCCCCGACACCTCCGGGATCGGCATCAAGCCGGTTTCGCAGGAAGGCACCGCGCGCCTCGTCCGCGCCGCCGTCGAGTATTCCCTCGAGCAGAAGCGCAAATCGCTGACGCTCGTTCATAAAGGGAACATCATGAAGTTCACCGAGGGCGGATTCCGGAAGTGGGGCTACGAGCTCGCCGAGAAGGAATACGGCTCGAAAGTCTACACGTGGGATCAGTGGGAAAAGACGAAGAAGGAAAAGGGCGAAGACGCCGCGAACTCCGAGATGAAGGCCGCGCAGTCCGCCGGCAAGCTCATCGTGAAGGACGCGATCGCGGACATCGCGCTCCAACAAGTCCTCACGCGTCCCGACGAGTTCGACACGATCGCGACGTTGAACTTGAACGGCGACTACCTTTCCGACGCCCTCGCCGCGCAAGTCGGCGGCATCGGCATCGCGCCGGGCGGGAACATCAACTACGTCACCGGCCATGCGATCTTCGAAGCGACCCACGGGACCGCGCCGAAGTACGCGAACCTCGACAAGGTGAATCCGGGATCGGTCATCCTCTCCGGCGAGATGATGCTGCGGTTCATGGGCTGGAACGAAGCCGCGGACCTCATCATCAAGGGCATGGACGGTGCGATCACCTCGCACAAAGTCACCTACGACTTCGCGCGCCTCATGAAGCAAGAAGGCGTGAAGGACGTGCAAGAAATCAAGTGTTCGGAATTCGGTAAGAACATCATCTCTCACATGTAAGGAAACGACATGAGCACCAAAAAACGCGTTAAAGTCACCGTCACGGGCGCCGCCGGCCAAATCGGCTACGCCATCCTCCCGCGGATCGCTTCCGGCCAGATGTTCGGCCCGGACACCGAAGTCGAACTCCAGCTCCTCGAGCTCGAGCCGGCGCTGAACGCCCTGAACGGCGTCGCGATGGAACTCGAAGACTGCGCATTCCCGCTCCTGCGCAACATCGTTTGCACCTCGGACGTGAATACGGCTTTCAAAGGCGCGAACTGGACCGTGCTCGTCGGCGCCGTGCCGCGGAAGCCGGGCATGGAACGCGCGGACCTGCTGAAAGTGAACGGAGGCATCTTCTCCGTCCAAGGTAAGGCGATCAACGATCACGCCGCTGAAGACGTGAAGACCCTCGTCGTCGGTAACCCGTGCAACACGAACGCCCTCATCGCGATGGCCCACGCTCCGCGCGTGGCGAAGACGAACTTCTTCGCGATGACCATGCTCGACGAGACCCGCGCTCGGAACCAGCTCTCGAAGAAGGCCGGCGTTCCGGTCGACGCCGTGAAGGGCCTCGCGATCTGGGGGAACCACTCGCCGACGATGTACCCGGACTTCTACAACGCGAAGATCAACGGAAAGCCCGTGACCGAAGTGATCTCGGACGAAGCCTGGCTGAAGGGCGACTTCATCACGACGGTCCAGCAGCGCGGCGCCGCCGTTCTGAAGGCTCGCGGCGTTTCGTCGGCCGCTTCCGCCGCCTCGGCCGCGATCGAGTCCGTCTATAAGACGGTGCACGACACGCCGGCCGGCGAAGTCGTTTCCCTCGCGGTTTGCTCGCAAGGTCAGTACGACGTCGACGCCGGACTGATGTTCTCGTTCCCGTGCCGGATCGAAGGCGGGAAGGTGAAGGTCCAGGAAGGCTGGAAGCACGGCGACTTCGGCAAAGAGAAGTTCGCGAAGACCCTCGAAGAACTGCGCGGCGAGCGCGACGCCGTGAAGTCCCTCGGCCTCATCTGATGATGTAAAACCCGAACCGCCCAAAAACCTCGATAACGAGGAAGCCGAAGACGGGACCGACTAAAGGCTACTCAGGTAGCCTGCAGGAGGCCCGGCGAGGGTGACGAAGTGAGCGAGGGATTTTCGGCGGTTCCTTGGTAGGAATCGATAACGAAATGAATATTCATGAGTATCAAGCAAAGCAGCTGCTTTCGAAGTTCGGCGTCCGGGTTTCCCCGGGCCGCCTGATCGAAGAAGGCGGAAACGTCGAAGATCACGCCGAAAACGCGGCGAAGGAACTCCAGCGCGAAGGCGCCGGCATCATCGTCGTGAAGGCCCAGGTCCACGCCGGCGGCCGCGGTAAAGCGGGCGGCGTGAAGGTCTGCAAGGACCTTCCGGCGGTTCGCGCGGCGGCGAAGGACATCATGGGCAAGACCCTCGTCACGCCCCAAACCGGCGCGCAGGGGAAAGTCGTCCATAAGATCTACCTCGAAGCCGGTTCGGACATCGACAAGGAGTTCTACCTCGGGATCGTGACCGATCGCTCGGTCGATTCCGTCGTGATCATGGCCTCGACCGAAGGCGGGATGGAGATCGAAGAGGTCGCCCACAAATCGCCCGAGAAGATCGTCATGGTCCCGGTCGATCCGACGACGGGTTACCAGGCGTTCCACGGCCGGAAAATCGCGAAGGCGCTCGGCTTGACCGCGGAGCAGACGAAAGACTGCGTGAAAACGGTCGGCCAACTCTTCAAGGCGTACATGGATCTCGACTGCTCGCAGCTCGAAATCAACCCGCTCATCCTGAAGAAGAACGGCGAACTCCACGTCCTCGACGCGAAGATGAACTTCGACGATAACGCCCTTTACCGGCACCCCGAAGTCGTCGCGATGCGCGACCTCCTCGAGGAGAATCCGCAGGACGTCGAAGCCTCGAAGTTCGATCTCGCGTACATCGCCCTCGACGGGAACATCGGTTGTCTCGTGAACGGCGCCGGTCTCGCGATGGCCACGATGGACATCATCAAGCTGAACGGCGGATCTCCGGCGAACTTCCTCGACGTCGGCGGCGGCGCCTCGAAGGAGAAGGTCACTCACGCGTTCAAGATCATCCTCCAAGACCCGAAGGTGAAGGCCATCCTCGTGAACATCTTCGGCGGCATCATGAAGTGCGACATCATCGCGGAAGGCGTGATCGCCGCCGCGAAGGAACTGCAGCTCAAGGTCCCGCTCGTCGTGCGCCTCGAGGGCACGAACGTCGAGAAGGGGAAAGAAATCCTCTCGAAATCGGGACTTAAAATCACCCCCGCCGACGATCTCGGCGATGCCGCGAAAAAAGTCGTCGCGGCCGCGAAAAACCAATAGAGGCTCGAACACATGTCCATTTGGGTCGATAAAAATACGAAACTCCTCGTCCAAGGCATCACGGGCTCGCAAGGCTCCTTCCACGCGATGGGTTGCCGCGATTACGGCACGAACGTCGTCGGCGGCGTCACTCCGGGCCGCGGCGGCCAAACGCACGAAGGCTTCAAGGTGTGGGACACCGTCGCCGAAGCGCGGAAAGCCTCCGGCGCGAACGCGACCATGATCTTCGTCCCGCCTCCGGGCGCGGCCGACGCGATCTGCGAAGCGGCGGACGCGGGCATCGAGCTCATCGTTTGTATCACCGAAGGCATCCCAGTCCGCGACATGGTCGCGGTGAAGCGCTACCTCGCCTCGACGAAGTCGCGCCTCATCGGGCCGAACTGTCCGGGCATCATCACGCCGGGTGCGTGCAAGATCGGCATCATGCCGGGCCAAATCCACCTCGCGGGACGCATCGGCGTCATCTCGAAGTCGGGCACGCTCACCTACGAGGCCGTGCACCAACTCACTCGCCTCGGCATCGGCCAGTCGACGTGCGTCGGTATCGGCGGCGACCCGATTTCGGGCACGAACTACATCGACTGCCTCGAAGCGTTCGCGAAAGATAAGGACACCGACGGCGTGATCCTCATCGGCGAGATCGGCGGCAGCGCCGAAATCGAAGCGGCTGACTTCATCAAACGCGAATTCAAGAAGCCGGTCGTCGGTTTCGTCGGCGGAGCCACCGCTCCGGCGGGTAAGCGCATGGGTCACGCGGGCGCGATCATCTCGGGCGGCAAAGGAACGGCGGAAGAAAAATTCCAAGCCCTCCAAGCCGCGGGCGCGAAAATCACCCGTTCCCCGGCCGAGCTCGGCATCACGATGAAAGCGGCTCTCGGGAAATAATTTTACTGATTTTAAGCGCGAATTTGTTTACTGATTCCGTCTAGTTTTACGAAAGGAACTAACATGGCTAACGAAAAAACCTTCTCCATCATCAAGCCGAACGCCGTCCAAAAGAACGCGATCGGCGAGATCATCACCCGCTTCGAGAAGAAGGGCCTCCGCGTCGCGGCCGCCAAGTTCACGAAGCTCTCCCGCGAAAAGGCCGAAGGCTTCTACATCGAGCACAAGGAACGTCCGTTCTTCGGTTCGCTCGTCGGCTTCATGACCTCGGGTCCGGTGCTCCTCATGGTCCTCGAAGGCGAGAACGCCGTCCTCGCGAACCGCGAGATCATGGGCGCGACCGATCCGTCGAAGGCCGCTCCGGGCACGATCCGGAAGGACTTCGCCGACTCGATCGAAGCGAACGCCGTGCACGGCTCCGACTCCGCGCAGTCCGCCGCGCGCGAGATCGCGTACTTCTTCGACAAGTCCGAAGTCTCGAACCGCTTTTAAGTCAGGTGCACGATGCGGATCGCAATCGCTCAGATTGCCCCGATCGTCGGCGACTTCGATAAGAACGTCGCGCTGATTTCCGATGCTTACGAACGGGCCTGCTCGCTGGACGAGCCGGCCCGTTTGCTTTTGACTCCGGAGCTTTCCGTTTCCGGTTACGCGCTCCTCGATCTCCTCGACCGTCCGGAGATCTTCACGCGCACCGAAGCCGCGCTCGAGCGACTCGTGAAACTCACGAGAGGGAAGTCGACCGCGCTCGCCGTCGGGCACGTCGGGCGAAATCCGAATGCCCACGGCCGCGCCGCTCGGAACTGCGTCTCGGTGCTCGAGGACGGGAAGGTCGTTTTCACTCAAGCGAAAACGCTTCTGCCGACCTACGACGTCTTCGACGAAGCCCGTTACTTCGAACCCGCCGACACTCATGCGGTCTGGGCGACGAAGGACGAGGCGGGGAAGGCGACGAAGGTCGCGTTCGCGATCTGCGAGGACCTCTGGGGCGAGGATTCGGTCGGCGGTCGGAAGATCTACGGAAAACTCCCCGCGGACGAATACGCGAAACTCGGGCCGGATCTTCTCGTCTCGCTCTCGGCTTCCCCCTACGAATTCGGGAAGCGCGATCGCCGGGAGTCCCTGCACGGCGACGTCGCGAAGAAGGTCGGCGCGTCGCTCGTCTACGTGAATCAGATCGGCGCGACCGACGACATCCTTTTCGACGGCGCCTCGTTCGCGACCGACGCGAAGGGCGCGCTCACGGGACGCCTCGCCGCGTTTCGGAACGCGTTCGCGGTCTATGATACCGAGAACGGGAAGTTCGACGCCGCTTCGGCGGCCTCGCGCGAGGATCCGAAATCGAAGTCCGAACCCGACGAACTCGAAGTCCTCGTGCGCGGGCTCGTGCACGGGATCGCCGAATACTTCTCGCGCACGGGATTCAAACTCGGAGTCCTCGGCCTTTCCGGCGGGATCGATTCCGCAGTCGTCGCCGCGCTCGCCGTCCGTGCCCTCGGAAAAGAGAACGTCTTCGGCATCGCGATGCCGTCCCAATACTCGAGCGGGCACTCGCTCGCCGATGCGGAAGCGCTCGCGCGGAACCTCGGCATTCCGTTCGAGGTCCGCCCGATCAAGTTCCTTTTCTCGACCGCCGCGCGCGAAATCGGGGAGGCCCGGCAAGGTCTCGCGCCGATCGCCCAGGAGAACCTCCAGTCCCGTCTGCGCGGGATGATCCTGATGACGCTTTCGAACCACTACAACGCCCTCGTGCTCACGACGGGAAACAAGTCGGAGATCGCGACGGGTTACTGCACGCTCTACGGAGACATGTGCGGCGCGCTCGCGCCGATCGGCGACGTATTGAAGACGCGGGTCTACGAAGTCGCGCGCCGATTGAACGAGTGGGCCGTGCGCGAGGGTGCGGCGCCGCCGATCCCCGAAAGCACCCTCACGAAGGCGCCGTCCGCCGAACTTCGTCCGGACCAGACCGACCAGGACACGCTCCCTCCCTACGCGGACCTCGATGCGATGCTCGTCGATTACCTCGAACTCGGACTCTCCGTCGTCGACGTCGTTAAGAAGCACGGGAAGTGGGTTCCGGAGATTCTCCGGAAGATCGAGCTGAACGAGTACAAACGGCGCCAAGGCGCGCCCGTCTTGAAGGTCTCGACGAAGGCCTTCGGCCTCGGCCGCCGCGTTCCGATCGCGAAGGTTTGGGACCGGAAGCTCTAGTTCCGTCGACGAGATTTTGACGATCCGGGGGCGATGGGGCCCTTTCGGGGCCGGGTGAGGAAGATTTTCCATTTTCCGCTGAAGAATCGGCGACCTCCGCCGAAGAGCTACTTCGGAGGGGTGCGTATGCATTCTAAAAACATTCGAGTCGGGTTCGTCGTCCTTTCTCTCGTCGCGATCATGGCCGCGCCGTCGCTGCTTTTCGCGGACGGAGATCCGAAAGGAAGCACCGAGATGAACGCGCGCGTGGTCGAGATCGAAAACGATCTGAATACGCTCCAAGCCCAGATCGACGCGATCAAGGCGGACAAAACCATCCAGACGGACGAGGAGCGGGACGCGCGGATCGCGCCGATCCAGGCGCAGATGGACACCGAGCGCAAGGAGATGAAGAAACTCCAGCGCAAACTCACCGCCGCGATCCGGAAATACCTCAAGATCGTGCGCGACGAATCGCGCGGAAACAACAACGTCGAAAAACTCAAGAAGGATCGTCAGGATCTGCTCGACAAGTTGAAGGACGGGACGGAGAAGGGGACGCTCAGCGACGAGGACAAGGCTGATCTCCAACAGCAGATCAAAGACGATACCGACGAGATCAACCGGCTGAACGCCCGCGTCGGACGGAAAGAAAACCAGATCAAGAAGAAGCTGAACGGCGAGGAAGCCCCGGACCGCTGCCGCAATGACGGCGAAGGTTTCGACGTGAAGACGCGCCAGTGCCGGAAGTGCGAAGCGTACGAAGACCGCGTCGCCCAGGTAATCCATTACAAGGGCAAGGACGAGAAACTCGACGGCGTCTTCAACTGCGAAATGAAGCCGGCTTGCGACGACAAGACCCAGGCCCGCGATCCGAAGGACGAATATAAGTGCCGCGCCTGTACGAAGGTCGAAGTCGTGAACGCGACTTCGAACACCTGCGAACCGAAAGTTTGCCTCGATAAGGACGGCAAAGCCGACGAGACGAAGGTCGTCGACGCGACCTCCGGCGAATGCGTCGCGAAGGCGAAGGAACCCGACGAAAAACAGATGCGCGGCGTGGCCGCGTGCTGGGACAACGATAACCCGAAAACGGTCGAGATTTATTCGCTCTACGACCTCGGCGCGAAGGACCTCAAGATCCGCGGCGCCGCGGACCAGGACATCAGCGGAACGACGACGGAACACGCTTTGACTGAATACTTCGAAGGTCAAGTCGCCCAAGTCGCCGAAGCCTTGAAGCCGAACGGCCGCGTCCTCGGTCTCGATGTCGTCACCTACAATTCGAAAGTCGAGTACACGAGCGACAAGAACACGAAGTCCCGTAAGCAAAAGGAAATCGCCACGGCGAACGAGCGGAGTAACAACGCGGTCAGCAATCTCTACGCCGAGCTCTTCAATCGGAACGGTCTCTCGAAGGACTGGGTCACCCCGACCGGTCTCGACGACTATCAGCCGAAGGTCGAGAAACCTGATCCAAACAAAGTCTCCGTCGGCGCGAAGTGGACGGCCGGCGAAGTGAAGGCTCTGAAGAAGAAGGGACGCCCGGACGCGAAGGCCGTGCTGGCCGCCGCGGCCGCGATTGTCGACTCGAAGGACGATTCGCCGATGAAGGTCACTACCGGAAAGGACCGGGCCGAGAACATCCAGCTCACGATGGCGAAGCTTTATGCCTGCAAAGCTTGCATGGAGAACGCCGCCGCCTTGAAGTTCCTCCCGTATCAGTACACGAAGATGACGGTGAAGATCTCGAAGTTCGATTCGAAACGTCCGGGTTGTTACGACGGCGCGAAGAAGATCGCGAATCAGGTCGAATCGAAGAGCGACGGCGAGAACGACGTCGTCTACGGAAAGCCGGAGAAGCGAGCGCCCGCGAAGGTGGGCGAAAAGCAATCCGACAACGGCGCCTAGTCGTCGCGCGAATCCGGAATCGATGACGAGCCCCCGCCGGAGCTTCTCCGCGGGGGTTCTTCGTTTTTCGTGGCGGAAAATTGACGCCGTCTTCCTGATCTTTTCCTGAAAGTCCACTGACCGAAGCCTGACTCGTCCGCGCGCGACGTTCCGGCATGCTAGCCTGGAGAGAAAGGATTCTCCCCATGCGCTTCGTCCCCCTTGCGACGCTTTTCGTCTTCGCGGTCACGCCCGCGATCGCCGGCAACGTGATCTTCATCACCCTCGACGGCGTTCGCTACCAGGAATTCTTCGGCGGGGTCCAAAAACCCGGTCGGGCGACCCGCCCGCGCGGCATGCCGCTCTTCCCGAAGCTCCGGTCAAGCGCCCGTGCCGGCGAGGCCTGGATTTACGGCGACGGCCGGGAGACGGGCGAATTCCGCGTCGGGAACCTCGCGGCGCTCAGCTTACCCGGTTACCGCGCGATGCTTTCCGGGGAGTTCGAGGATCGTTGCCGAGGAAACGATTGCGAGAATATCGATCGCGAGACGATCTTCGACGGAATGATCGACCGGGGATTCCCCGCGCGCGACGTCACCGCGTTCACGTCTTGGGACGGACTCGGGCGGGCGCTCGAATCCCATCCCGGTCGGATTACCCGCGACGTCGACCGCGATCCGTATCCGACGACCGCGGTCGATCCCGACGAGAAGAGCCGCGCCGAAGCGATCATGCGCCTCGATAGCGCCGACCGTCCGATTTGGGGGGCGCGCCGTGACGCCTATACGTTTTCGCTCGCGAAGCTTTACCTCGAACGCCATCGCCCCCGTTTCCTTTATCTTTCGCTTCTCGATTCGGACGAGTACGGGCATCTGAATCGTTACCGCGCCTATACCGACGCGCTCCTGCGCTACGACGGGTGGATCGCAGAACTTCGCGATTTGCTCGCCGGAATGGGCGAATACGGCGAGGATACCTCGATCGTCGTGACGACCGATCACGGACGGGGACGCGGCTGGTTTTGGGCCACTCATGGGAAAAAAGTCGCGAGTTCGTTTCGAACCTGGGCCGTCGTTCTTCCTTCGGCGAAGCTCAGATCCGAGGGAGTCGTTCGGCCACGGAAGGCCGACGGCTACTCCCAACTCGACATCCGGCCGACCCTCGAAAGCCTGCTCGGACTGCCGAAAGTCGGCGCCCCGAGCGCGAACCGCACCGGAATTTCCCTCGTCGAACCCTGAGCAGACCCCGAATCAGTCGCCGATCCAAAACGCGCGCGCGCCGAGATTGACGACGGTGCCCGCGTCGAAATCGACCGAGTCCACGCCGGCGTAGGAATCAGCCGACCAGGGTTCATGCGAGTCGTCGACGGGGTCACCGAGCAGCATCCCGGTTTGGATCGCGAAACGTTCCGGATGGCGGGCGTCCGTGAGGGAGGTGGACGCGAACGGAACTTCTTCGTGGGACGTGGCATCGCCCTTCCAGTTTCGGATGAGGAAACGGTAAGGGTCTTCGGAAGAACCCGCCCGAGGCATCGCGAGGAATCCGTCCTCGAGGAACGTCCCGCCTCCGGAGACCTTCCGGATGCCGTAGTTCCCGTCTTTCAGCAGCGCGACGATCGAGTCCCCGCGCACGTGCTTGAACCATTCCTCGTTCGGCTGGGTCGCGATCGGGACGAGGGTACCGTCGGGCCGGATCGCGCGGAAGAGCATCGAAGGGATTCCGCCGTAGAAGATGACGTAGTCGGCTTGGCGATAAAACGCCGACGAGAGCTTCGTGCGGGGACCGAGGGATCCGTCGGCTTCGATCGGAGCTTCGTAGAAACTCTCGACTTCGCCGGTCTTGTCCGCGAAATAAGCCGTGCGGTCGTCGTTCGTGACGTGGCCGACGTAACTCCGGAGACCCCACGCGAGTTCGAGCGTGCCCCGGCGGCGGTCACCGCGCAAGGTGCGCAGGACTTCGCCGTTCGGACCGAGCTGGGTGACTTGGAGGTAGATCGTCGAGGGAAGGACGTAATCCACGCGCTGGGGATTAGCCGAAGGCGCGCCGTCGAACGGCATCGCGATCGGATTCGCCGCCCGGAGGTCGACGAGCGCCCATCCCGCGAGCGGTTCGATTCCGGCGTGAAAAGCGAGGATCTCGCGGTCGAACTTCGGATCGAGCGCCGCCTTTTCACGGTAATCTGCCCGGAGGAGTTCCTTCGCGGGTCCGTTCGGAACGAGTTCGAGGAGCCGCCATTCGGCGGCGCCGAAGACGAGGACGCGTTCGCGTCCGTTCGCGGCTCTTCCGAGGAGGCGGGCTTCGACCGGAGCCTCGGCGTATTCCGCGACCGGCGATTCGCTCGCGCCCTCGAGGTCGGCCGTGACGAGGCGAGTCCCGCGCGCGAAGAGCCCTCGATTCGTTTTCAAATCGGCGTCGAGGATCAAGAGGCCTGCCGGGAAGGAGCGCGGCGCGAAGCCGTCGCCGTGCCGTTCGAAGAGGGAGCCGCGGAAGGCAAGGCGATCTCGGAGGAAGGCGAGCGATCCGCGCATGCGGAACTCGTGAGCGCCGGTCAGCTCGAGCTTCGCGTACGGGCTCTTTCCGGTGCCGTTCCGGAGGTCGAGCGAAACCCGCGGGTCGGAATTGAGCGCGAGCGCGCGTTCGACCCAATCCCCGAGCGCCGCCGTCTCGCCGTCGATCGTGAGCTTCGTCGACGCGAGGAGCGCGCGGAGTCGGCCGCATTTCGCGTCCTTTTCCCCGGCCGCTCGACAATACACGGAAGCGATCAGCGCCGGTTCCTTCAGTTTCGAATCGATCGCGAAGGTCGTCTCCCGCCGATAGGCCGATTCGCCCGGCGCGCAGTCGAGCCGCGTGCTGCCTCGGCACGTCGTTCCGACGGTGGCCATCGCGGCTTTCCGTTCGGCGAATCCGGCGGTAAGTTTTTCGGCGAAGAGCGAGGCGAGCCCCTCGGGGCGGACGCCCCACCGGAGCTCGATCGGCCGGTTCGGGTCGGTCGAGTGGAGACCGCGGCGGAACGACTGGTAGACGAGGTTAAGGCTGATCGGTTCGCCGCCGAGGTCGATCACGGGCTTTTGCATCTCGGCGACGACGAGCGCTTCCATCTGCTTCCGTTCGTCGGAGTTGCCGAGCCCGGCCATGCTCTGGATGAGTTTCGTCTGGGCGAGGATGCGCGAATCGCGGCTCGGAGTGCTCCAATCCTCGTATTCCTTCGAGCCTTCGCGGCAGCCGCCGGCGAGGGCGGAGCACGCGGCGAAGCCGTCTTCGACGATCTTCACGCGGTCCCGGATCATCTCCCGTACCCCGTCGATCGCGGAGCGCATCGCGAGCACGAGGCTGAACGTCGGTTTCAACTTCCGCATGACCGCGAGGCCGAACGAGGATTGGTCCTCCATCAGCTTCGGGTCGTATTGTTCGAGGGAATAGCCCGGCATTTCGACGGCGGGCTTGAGCGAGACTTTTCCGGCCGAGTCGACGACCGGCCAGCGCATGCGCAGAAAGCCGCCGAGATTCGGTTTCGGCTGTTCGATATAGAAATAAGCCTGCTCGGCGAGTTGGCGGACGGCGACCGGGAGCGTGGAATAAAGGACGAGGAACGGGAGCGTGCTCGGGTTTGCGTAATCCGTGCGGTGGATGAGGAGGGTGTGGCCGGTATCGTCGGTGAGGCTCAGGTGGTGGGTGCCCGCGCGAAACGTCGCCGGATCGAGGGCGACGGGGTAGCTATCCCCCATGAGGCTATGCGTGTAGGTGAGGGAAAGGAGGTAGTCGAGAGCCGCGCGGAAGCGGCGGTCCTTCGTCCAATCGGGGTCGGTCGGAAGGCTCGCCCACTCGCGTTTCACCGATCGCTCGGTGAAAAAGTCGCCGGTTCCGGCGAGCCGGTTCGCCATCGGCAGGCCGTGCTCGCGGGCGAAGATCCATCTCGCGGTGTAAGCGAGGTCCGCGCAGTCCGAGGCTTGTTTCGTGCGCACGAAGAAATCGCGGTCGACGTTCTTCTCGATCCACTCGGAATACTTCGTTTCCCAGTCGGCCGACCACACGTTCGTGACCTTCCAGAGCGGATCGACGTCGGGGATGCGGAGCTCGCGTGCGTCGGCCTCGCGTCGGAGGGTGAGCGGTGCGCTGGCCATTCCGAAGAATCCCGCCCGGCGCGCCGCCCGCGCGGACTCGGCGGCGGTGGCGAAGACTTCGTGGGACAGGATTTTCGGCCAACCGTCGGCGTCGAGGCCGATCCGGTCGAGCGTATACCGACCTTCGTCGCCGCTGCGGATCCACGTCGTCGCTCCGTCGATCGGGTCTCGGCGGGCATCGAGCGCCGAAGCGTCGAAGGAGACCGCGAGGAGCAGGAGTGAAGTGAGGACGAATCCGCGTTTCTGCATGCGCGCCTTATACCTTCGGCCGGCACGATGACGAAGACCGAACTCACGCGCTGATCTGCCGCGTCAAACGGCGAGCGACGGTTTAACCGAGTTAATGGTGAGCGGGGGATTCGCTCAGGGCCTTTTCCAGGCGGCGATCCGGGACGAGCCAAAGCACGGCCGCCCCGACGTAGATCGCGAGACTGATTCCCGGGTGGACGTAGGCGAGGGGAATCGCGGCGATGTAGCCGAACATCGAAACGCGCGCCTTCATGTCCCGGCTCAAAACCTGGGCGAGCGTCGAGGACGCGCCGTTATGCCGGATGAGCGCGCGGCAAAGCAGCGAGTAACTCGCGCCCGCGAGGAGTAAGGGTACGCCGTAGAGCGCGACCGGAAGAGTCTCGAAATGGTTCTCGCCCATCCATGCGGTCGCGAAAGGGAAGAGCGAGAGCCAAAACAAGAGGAAGTTGTTCGCCCAGAGAACCTTCCCGTCGACGCCCTTCACGGAGTGGAGCATGTGATGGTGGTTGTTCCAGTAGATGCCGACGTAGATGAAGCTCAGGACGTAACTCAGGAAGACCGGGAAGAGGGGGGCGAGGTCCGCGAAAGTCGCGCCGTGGGGCGGTTTCATCTCGAGTACCATGATCGTGATGATGATCGCGAAGACACCGTCGCTGAACGCTTCCATCCGATTTTTCGTCATGGGGCGATTTTACTCGGAACGGTTTCGGTGAACAAGCCGCTCGATGTATGCGGCGAAGTCGCCCTCGGCGTCGGCATCGGTGAAGGTGCCACGCGGATCCACTTTCGCGCGGGCGCCTTTCACGAGATGAAAGGAGTCCGCGTCGACGGCGAAGTCCATCGTCGCGAGGATCTCGAGAAGTTGGTCGCGCGCCCACTCGCCCTGGGCCGATCCGAGCACGACGGCGACGGGTTTTCTCGACGTGCGATCGCAGAAGAGCCACTCGAGCCCGTTCTTAAGCAATCCCGGTACGCCGTGGGCATACTCGGGCGTCGCGATGAAAATCAGGTTCGCCTCCGCTCCGAGGTCTCGCAACCGGCGTGCGGTTTCGGGAATATCCTCGGAATATTGGAGGTCCGGGTCGAAATACGGGAGCGTCGCGAGATCGAAACGCGTCCAAGTCGCGGAAACGAGGCGTTCGGCCGCGCGCAGGAGCGCGGCGTTCGAGGAGTTTTCGCGGAGACTGCCGGAGAGCGCGAGGATTTTCACGTCCTCAAGGTCGCACGGATCCGCGAACGCCGTCCAGTCGGCCTCACTGCTCGTTACAGCATCCGGCGAGTACGTGGCCTTCGATGTCGTAGACGACGTAGTGCGAGTAGGTGGCGTCGCTCATGCCGTCCGAGCACCCGGAGGCGCGGATCACCGTGAGTGTCGTCGTGCGGCGGAAGATGCAGGCCTTCGTCCGAAAGACGGTGGTGCTGCCCTCGGGCATGCCGTCGGCGGTGCGGATCGAACCGATGGCGAGTTTCTCGCCGTTCGGGTGATCAGGGGTGGAATAAGTGAGCGTGTTTCCATCGACGGTCACCCCCCAAAACGGCTCGGTCCCGACGCAGGTGAGATTCGCGGCGAACGCTTCGGAAGCAAAGAGAACGGAGACGAGAAGGACGATGCGATGCAGTTTCATGGGTGGATTCCTCTGGGGTTTAGGTCTTCAGAGAAAGCAGGGGCCATGCCGGGGAACTTCGGGCGGCGTCAAAGTGAGGGTCTCCTAGTCGAAGCGCGGATTATCAAACTTCAATTATTTCAAATAAGTAACGAAAGTCCGCGATTCCGTGACCGTTTAAAGGATGCACGGGTGTCGAGAATATTGACACCACGAGTCAGAAGTGCGAAAAGCCCGCTCGAATCTAACTCATTCACCAAAGGAAATACTTATGAAGAAGTTCGCACTCCTCCTCCTCCTCGCGTCCGCGCAATCCGCTTTCGCCGGCTACGGCTCCATGACCATCGGCGAATACGCGTCCCTCCCGGACTGCGGCGGCACGATTAAAGTCACCGAATCCTCGAACGGCTATTCCGACCAAGTGAACGTCGTGTTCAACAACGTCGTGAACTGCTCGAACTTCGACATCGTCGGCCTCCCGAACTACAAGATGGTGAAGCTCGGTGGCGCCGACCGCGCTCGTTCCGGCTCCTTCACGATCCCGAAGCGCGCCATCGGCGAAGGCTTCAACTCGATCCAAGTGATCATTCGTTCGAACTCGAACAAGACGAACGACATCATCAACGTCCAATTCATCAACGTGACCGTGCCGAGCACTCCGGTCGTCATCCCGACCTCCGGCGGCTCCTACTAATCGGATCCGTTCCTTAAACGATGCGGCCAGGAGAAGCGTATGAAAATCTGGAAAAATAAAATCCGGATTTCGGCCCTTCTCCTGGCCGTTTCCTTTTCCGGCGCGACCTTCGCGGGCGCGCCGAACCTCGAAGATTACCGCCGCGAGATCCTCGCGAACCGCGTCGCCCGCGTCCTCGACGCTCGCGTCGAGGCCATGGCGAAATGCCGGTCGAGCGCGGAAGAAGAAGCGCAACTCCTCGAAATCCGCAAATATCGCGGTGAATTCACGAATTACGCGAAGTCCGGCACGCCGGGCCTCGTCGCGGTCCTGAACGGTTACGCCGTGACCGCGAAGATGAAGCGCGCGGGCGGAGACTGCGCGAAGAAGATCGGCGACGCCGACGGCGCGCTCGCTTCCGCCGAACGCCGGAAATTCAAAGGCGCGTTCATCGCGGCCGGCGTGCTGAACCCGGTCCCGGGCACGCTTTCCCCGATCCAGAAGATCTTCCTCGAGCTCGATCCGTGGTGCGCGACCGCGACGGCAGCGAACTTCGACGGCTCGCGCGACACGAATCCTTGTTTCGCGGGTGAGATCCCGATCCTCGGCGCCCTTCGCGACGCCGCGAATACCTCGGGCCGCACCTATTTCGAGTCCGGAATGAAGATCGATCAGTTCGTTCAGAACCTCGCCGCGGCCGTGAACGCGAAGGCGTCGACGATCGCGATCGAAAGTCTTTTCCCGGCAGGCACGGGCAATCGCGAGGTCCTCGCGATGCTGACCTACCTTTACGCCGCCGGAACGTCCGAACTCGGATGGGTCGACGGGTTCGGCGAAAGCTTCTGGCGTACGTCCCTCGACCAAGGCGCGAGCGCGGTGACCGCCGTCGGTCAGTACCTTTCGTGGCTGAACCGGAAGGACCAGTTCGCTCGCCTGCGGAAGCAGATCCGGGCCGCCGGGACGCCGTTCAAGCTCTGGAAGCGCGAGATCGAAGGATGGAACCACCACGAAGTGATCTCGGCGTTCCTCGCGTGTAACTTCGAAGCGCGCGGCGACGACCTGCTCGCGCGGACGGTTCCGGAAGCGCTCGGCGTCGCGTACGAAGGAAAGGATTTCGTCTCCCACATTCGCGATAAGGTCGGTCTCCAGAAGAGCGCCGAGAATTTCATCACCGACGTGAGCCGTCACCAGCAGGGCGGCCGCTTCGGTCGAATCGCTTGCCGTCCGGCGGGCGCGCGGTCGTCGACCTGGCCCTGATTTCCGGAGCGCCCTCGTTCCCGGATCGACCTAGGCCCGAGGCGACTGCTTCCACCGCGCGATCACGTCCGCGCCGCTTTCGCGGCGCTTTTCGAGGTGTTTGAACCACCCGTCGGAAAGCTGCGTGAATTCGACGTGGTTTCCGTCCGGGTCGTCGAGCGCGGTCATTTTCGCGAAGCCGAGGTCTTTCGGCGGATAGGCGAGTTTGACGCCGACCTTTTCGACCCGAGCGACGAAGGCTTCGAGGTCGAACACGGTGAAGGCGAGCTTCACCGATCCAGTGCCGACTCCGCGCCCTTCGAAGTTTTCGAGGGGATGGATCGCGAAGTGGAGGTCGCCGAGTTCGCAACCGTAATGAGGAAAGGTCTCGCCGTGCGTCTCGTCTTCGAGAGGAATGCCGATCACGTCGCGGTAGAAAGCCGCGAGGCGTTCCGGTTCTTTCGAGACGAGGAGAATCGCACTCAGGAATTCGATTTTCTCGGATTTCATCGGGATCCTCTCAAGGTAAAAAATGGCGCGCCCTGAGAGATTCGAACTCCCGACCAACTGGTTCGAAGCCAGCTACTCTATCCAACTGAGCTAAGGGCGCGCGATCGACCGGTCTACTTTGAATTGCCCGATTTCTTAGCCTTTTCAAGCTTATCGTGCACGCATTTTTCGTAGGCCGGATTCGGCTGGCCGGCGACAAGTTTCCCGGATTTCGTCTTTTTCGCGCATTCCTGATCGTGGACGAGGAGCGCGCCCGCCGGTCGATCGGCGGGGTTCTTCGGGTCGTTCAGCAGGTCCTTCCCGTCGCCGCCCGGAATCCCGGTATTGATCGTCTGATCGGCGAAGGCGCCTCCGGCGACGACGAACGTGAGGGCGAAGAGCGAGGCCAACGAGAAACGTTTAAGGTTCGACATAGGCAAGAGTTTCCGGGCTCGGCGCGACGAACTCAAGTGAGAATTCCTTAATGCGATTTTCGAGGAAAACCCCGAGAATTTAGCGGTTCCGGGTGACGAAACCCCTCGGTTCCGGCACCCGCGCGGCTTGTGGCCGGTGAACGGACCGTGCTATTCTGAGAATGGTTTTTCAACGGCCCCCCGCGGCCCCATCCTAGGAAGTACACATGGCCACCACGAAGATCGACGTCCAGAAAATCATTTCTCGCTTGAAAGAAGCGCGCACCCAAATCGAAGCCCTCATCAAGGATCGCGGCTGGGTCGACCAAGCGAAGAAAGTCGCCGAGAAACAAGGCAAGGAAGTGAAGAAGATCCTCGACACCGACGTCGCGAAGCTGAAGGCGTTCCTCGAGAAGGAAAAGAAGGAACTCGAGAAGCTCCAAGCCCAGATCCCGGGCGAGGTCGACAAGATCAAGAAGTTCGTCGACGGCCAAAAAAAGGAACTCACGAAGCTCATCGGCACCGTGAAGTCGACCGCCGAGACGAAGGCGAAGACCGCGAAGGGCGCGGCCAAGGCGAAGGCGACGGAAGCCCGCGCGAAGGCCACCCAGGCCGCCGAAAAGGTCCAAAAGCGCGTTTCGAAGACGGTCGCCAAGACCGGATTGAAGGCGGGCGGCAAAAAAGCCGCGAAGAAGAGCGCGGGCGCGTCGGCCGAAGCCGCGCCTTCGGCTTGATCGCGTGAGTAGGTCCTCATGGATGGAAGGGCTTCGCCCGACCGCAGTGAGGACTGTTCTATGTTTTGCGGAGAGACCGCCCACCCCGTTTCGGGGTCGGGCGGTTTCTTGACTTTACGCTCCGGGCGTGGGCATTCTGAGCCCACCATTCAATTGACCCTAAAACCCAAACCCTAAAGAAATCGAGGAATTCCAGAAAACGTCTATGGAGGTTAAACCTAAATCCCGCGTAACCATTATTCCGGTCGGCTCTAATCCGAACACGACGAACAACGACTCCGGACCGACTCCGAACAGCACCCCGAACCCGAATCCGAGCCCGATCACGATCGGCGGGGGCAACAAGATTACCATCGGCGGCAATCGCCCCTCCATCGGCGGTCCTCGCCCTTCGATCGGCGGCGGCGGTGGATTCCAACCGCGCCCGGCCTTCCGCGGCCCGCGCCGCGACCTCACGAAATTCAACACCGACGAACATCGGATCAACGAACGCATCCGCGTTCCCCAAGTGCGTCTGATCGACCACGAAGGAAACCAGGTCGGCGTCGTCGGCACTCCGGAAGCCCTTCAAATGGCGAAGGACGCGGGTTTCGACCTCGTCGAGATTTCTCCGAACGCCACGCCGCCGGTCTGTAAGATCCTCGACTACGGCAAGTTCAAGTACGAGAAGAAGAAGAAAGACCACGAAGCGAAGAAGAAGCAAGTCGTCGTGAAGGTGAAGGAAGTCCAGCTCCGCCCGAACACCGACGAGCACGACCTCGCGTACAAATTTAAGAACGTGCGTACCTTCCTCGAAGAAGGCGACAAGGCGAAGATCACGATGATGTTCCGCGGCCGCGAAGTCGCCTACGTCGAATCCGGCCACAAGACGATGCGTCGGCTGATCGAGGAGCTCGGCGAGATGGCGATCGTCGAAGCGCCGCCGAAGCTCGAAGGGAAGAAGCTGATCATGGTCATCGGCCCGAACCCGAAGTACAAGCCGAAGAAGCCCGAAAAGGCGGCCACGGAAAAGGCGGAAAAACCCGCCAAGTCCGATAAAGACGAAGCTTAAGCGTCCGTCTGGCGAAAATATTTGGGGCCGAGTCTTGGCAGTGCCGGGATTCGGCCCTACGCTTTCCGGCGGGAGGAATTCGCATGACGCGGAATAGACTCGGTTTCGGATTGGCCATCGTTCTCGCGCTCGGGATTTCCGAGGCGGGTGCGACGGAGGTCGTTTTGCCGTTCGAAATGTCGAGGGACGCGCTCTGCTTTCGAAACGGCGACCCGGATCTCGCGAAGACCGGAGTGCCGATCCTCGGCGCGCTCGGCGCGGAGAAGGGCGTATGTCAGGGCATGGCCGGTATCGCCGCCGCCTTCCGTGAAAACGTCGAGTTCGTCCCCGCCGCGGACGTCGATTCCGCGTACGTCGTCGCGCGGAACCTCGACCGCGCCGTTTCCGCCTACCGAGCGGGTTCTCGCCGAAAAATCGAGATCCGCGGCTATCGATCGCTCATGGACGTATGCCGTGCGAACCGGATGGCATTCCTGAAGAAGGCGATCTGGGTGAACGCCGACATCGGCGTCACGGACATTTTCTTTCCCCACTACGGGGCATTCCAGCGCCTGAAAAAGGATCCGATCGGGTCCAAATCCGACGCGCTTTCGCTCCGCCGCCAGCTTCGCGATTACCTCGCCGACGCGGTTTCGGAGCTCCGGGAAGGGCATTATCCGCTGCTGCTTTACTTCAGTCACGTCGTCCTCGTCCGGGGCTATCGGGACGTCACCGGCCCGTCCGGCCGCCGGATCGACCTCGAGGTTTACGATTCGAACCACCCCGAAGCCCTTCGGACGATCTCCGTCGCGATCGCCGCCGACGGACTTC
Source organism: Bdellovibrionales bacterium (assembly GCA_018266355.1). Taxonomy (GTDB): domain Bacteria; phylum Bdellovibrionota; class UBA1018; order UBA1018; family UBA1018; genus JACMQW01. The sequence continues at coordinate 170,161 of JAFEAP010000006.1, read as the reverse complement.
CGGCGGGCGAGAACCCGATGTTCTGGATCCTCTAGGGTCATAAAAAAAGACGCTATGCGTCATGATAACGCGGCCTTGCACCCGGGGGGGCTTTTGAGTAGGTTAGCTCCTCCCTCACACGAGGTCTTTCAGGGGTGTGCGCAAGCGACGGGATTCGTCCCGGTGCCTTGGCTCCCGTAGGTCCGGCCCGCCGGAACTCGATCGGTATCTAAACGCCTGGAAGGAAATTACGAGCTCACGCTCGTCACCGCGGGAAAAGAAGGAAGTCCATGAAACAGAAAACCAAGAAAGCCGCCGCGAAGCGTTTCAGCTTCACCGCGACCGGCAAAGTGAAATTCAAGCGCACGAACAAGCGCCACAACATGGGGAACAAGAGCGCCAAGCGTAAGCTCAAGCTCCGCGCGGGTGGCTACGTGTTCTCGGGCGACGTTCAACACATCGAAGAGTGCATGCCGTACGGCCGCTAAGCCGCGCTTCGCTCTCTCGTAAAAACCTTTCAAACAAGACTAAGAATTAAGGAGTTTCACTATGCCTCGCGCAAAACGCGGTTTTAAACGCCGCCAACGTCGGAAGAAGATTTTAAAGAAAGCAGAAGGCTTCGTCCTCGGCCGTAAGGTCCAGGCTCGTCGTACGGCGGAAGCCGTCGACCGCGCCGGCGTCTACGCCTACCGCGATCGCCGCGCCAAGAAGCGGGATTTCCGCCAACTCTGGATCGCGCGCCTCTCGGCCGCCCTCGGCGGAAACGACATGAGCTACTCGCGCTTCATCGGCGCGATGAAGGCCGCGAAGGTCGAGCTCGATCGTAAGGTGCTTTCGGACATCGCGATCCGCGACCCGCAAGGTTTCGCGGCGATCGTGAACGAAGTCCGTTCCTTCGCTCCGAAGATGTAATTCGTCCTCGGACCTCCGATTGGAAGGCCCCTGGAAACCTTAGGGTTTCCGGGGGCTTTTCGTTTCGGGGATTCGGAGGGAAAGGTGAAAAGAATGTTGACGCAGTGCACCATGTTTCGTATAAGGCCGCCTGCGTATGAAAAATTTTAAATCGATCCTCGCGCTGACGCTCTCCACGGCCACCGCGGCGATCGCCGGTCAAACCCCGGATACGATTAAACAAATGACCGGCGACGCGGTGACCGCGATCCCGGCCGCGCTCGTCGAGAACGTGGTCGAGGCTGCCGACGAGCGTGGCGAGATGGAGGCCCGCGCGGCCGTCCTCACCGTCTACACCGGCCCGATCGTCGCTCCCTTCACGGCCTACGTGAAGGTCTTCGATCCGATCCCTCAAGAAGGCGGCGATTACGGCTCCTTCAAGGTTTTCAAGATTCCGCGCATGCTGAACGACTGGCCGAAGCGCCTGAAGGTCCAGTACGCGCGCGACGGAAAGGCGATCTACGTCGGATTCGATTCGAACTTCGTTTCGGGTTGGAGCCGGGCCGCCGAGCCGACCTATACGAAGGCTCGGCTGATCACGAAATTCACGATCGCGAATCCGATTTCGGAAGGCGCGGTCGCCGATACGGCGGAGGTCACCGTCCGGAAATAAGTTTGGGAGCTTCCCGGGATACGCACTCACCCTTAAAGCCCTTCACCGGGCGGGAAGCATTTGGGCAGGGCCCTTCGTCGGGAGACGGAGGGCCCTTTTTTCTACGGTGAGTTTCTGGTTGGACCGGAGGTCGGGGTGCCGCTCGGCCTCGGGCAAGGGGGTGTGACCGGATCCAATAACGACTGGATTTCGATCGTCCAATCGATGTCGAGGAGCCGGGGATCGAGCGTGGGCGGTTCTTGTGAGTGTCTTTTCATCGAAGAGATCGGTTTGGAAGACGGACATCTGCCGTCGTTTCCACGTACCGAGCCGCCCCCGCCTCCCGCCCAGGCGGAGCCTGAAACACCGAGAGAAATCAAAATGAGGACGGTCCGCGCATTGAGTTCACGCATCGTGACTCCTTTCGAAAAGGCTGAATGCCGCGATGGACAGTCCGTAGACGGCATCGGGCGACTCTTCCGCTAGGGATTCGTCGTGAAAATCGTCGAAGAGCGCATAGGCCTTTTTCCGGAAACTTTCCAGGCGCTCCTTTCGAATCGAGAACACCCCGGAAGCGTAGACCCGCTTTTCGGGGGGGAGTTTCGTGAGCGTACGTCCCGCTGAATCCAGAAATCTGGAGTGGATCGAATCGGCGATCGTTTTGTCGCCTGAAACGGTGAAGGCGACTTCGCCCGGTACGCGTACGTACTCGCCTTTCGAATTTCGAGTGAGCGCCCCCGACTCGGTGAATACGTCCAGAATGCGCTCCAGCCCGGGGCGGTCGATACCGAGCGTTTTCAGGATGCGGGCTCGGGTGCGCGGTCCGATCGGAAGGACGGCAGCGATCTCGAGAATCTCCATCGCCGCGAAGCGAAGGGGTTCCTCGAATCGTTCCAGCGGCACCGCGCTCGGGTTCCCCCTGAGCCGGAATTTAGCGAGCTTTCGGTCGATGCTACGAACTTGGTCCGACTTTTTCGCGATCTCTCTTTCGGCCAATAGTCGCAAGTAAGTCGACTCGCTTTCCGACAGTCCTAGTCTTTCGGCGACTCGCGTGGCCGTCTCCACGGACGTTCTCCGCGTGTTTTTTAGGACGAAAGTGAGCATCGTCGCCGAAATCCCGATCGATCGGGCGAACGCGAGTTGACTGTAACGGGGGTTCTTTCCTCGGCGCGCCTCGAAAATAGCGCGGAGAAATTCACCGACGGTTCGAAAGTAAACCGGTGAAAGTTTTTCCATCTAAATGGGGATTGTATAGCGGTTCTCCGCCTTCGCTGTCGACGAAAACGAAGCGAAACTCGTTACCGCGGTAAACGGCCGCCGCCTAATTCGGCCTTTTATCGCATTTGGGCCAGATACGGCGAACTGGATCAGAAAGGACCCAGTGGGCCGGGTCGAACCGATTGTATAAACTTGTTTTGAAAAGGTAGCGGCACGTATGAGAACTCGCCTTTTTTTCGATGGGAAATGGAAGCACGCCAGCCAGGGGACGACGCTGATCCGGGTCGTATGCGTGGGCATCGTAGTCGGGACGACGTTCGGATGCGGGATTAGCGTTCGGGCCCTGAAGCAGCTGGAGCAGTCCTCCGACGTGACGGCGAGTGCGTCTTCGAGTGCCCTCTGGGTCGGTGTGACGGGTTATTACAACGGGCTCTGTGGGTCGCGCGGCGGATCGGTGAAATGTTGGGGCGATAACTATTACTGGTGGCTAGACGTCGAGGATCAAGTCGGAACCGCCGCGTGGGACTCCTTTGTCGGCGCGCCGTCTTCGCTGGCCGATGCGACCGAGTACGTCGATTTCGACGGCGGGGCCTATCACGTCTGCGGGGTCACGAAAGGTGGCGGAGTAAAATGTTGGGGAGCGAATAACGATGGGAGACTCGGTGATGGCACGACGACGGACGCCTACGCTCCGGTCGTCGCGTTGCCGGATGGTTCGGGCGCGACCAAAGTCGCCGCCGGAGACGGTACGACCTGCGCGGTCGTGAATGGCGGAGTGAAGTGTTGGGGATATAACGTCAGTGGAGAATGCGGAAACGGATCGACGGCCTCTCCCGTCTTGACCCATGTCGACACGATTCCGGCTGGTTCGGGCGTGACGGACGTGGCGAACGGGAGTTGGCATTTTTGCGCGGTCGTGGCCGGCGGCGTGAAATGCTGGGGATACAACTTCGACGGCGAATTAGGAAACGGCGGCGGAGCGGACTCGTCCGTTCCGGTGGACGCGATTCCCGCGGGTTCGGGAGTGACGCGAATATCGAGTGGGCAGACACATACCTGCGCCGTGATGAACGGTGGGCTTGTCTGCTGGGGGAGTAATTGGTCGGGTCAGCTCGGACTTGGCGATACGACCGATCGTTCCACGCCTCAGACCGTCTTCCCAGCGGGGTCGGGGGTGACCGAGGTTTCCGCTGGTTTCTACCATACCTGTGTCGTCGTCTCCGGGGGGCTTCAATGCTTCGGCGGTAATTGGGACGGGCAACTCGGCGACGGGACGACGGTGGATCCCCGGACCTCGCCGGTCCCAGTCTATCCGGCCGGTAGCGGAGTCGATAAAGTCGGTTCGTCGGAAGTCGCGACCTGTATATTCAGAAACGGAAGTCTTGAGTGTGCCGGTGACGATAGTTCGGCTCAGCTCGGGCAAGGCGCTAAAGGCACCTATTCATCCTCGTTCCTTCCGGTTTCGTTCTGATCTCTATCCCGGGCGGAGAGAAAGAAAATGGCGCCCCGGGGGGGACCCCCGGGGCGCCGTTCGCTTATAAGGTCGTTTTAGGCCCGATTAGAGGCTCTTCAGGGCGTTCAAGGCGTTCACGATGCCGCCCGTGCGGGAGAGCGTCGAGAACGGCACCTTCGTGCCCGGGCGATTCGCGTTTTCCGGGCGGGTGCGGTCGATATCGTCCGGTTGGAACGTCTCGACTTTGCCCATCGGAGTGACGGAAGTCATGAGGATCCGCTTCAGCTGGACCGCCGTGAGCTTCGGGTTCTGCGAAAGGACGAGGGCGGCGACGCCCGCGACTTCCGGAGTGGCCATCGACGTACCGCTGAAGGACGCGTAGGTGCCGTCCGGCGTGGTCGAGTAGATGTCCTTACCCGGAGCGAAGAGGTCGACCGACTTCGGGCCGTAGTTCGAGAACGAAGCCGGGAGGAGCGCGTCGGCGTGCTTCGTGGAAGCCCCGACTTCGATCCAGTTCGGGGCCTTGCGGCCGTCGAGCAGCTTCGCCGTCGGGAAGTTGTGCGCGGTCTCGAGGTTCTTGTTGTCGTTACCGGCGGCGTGCACGAGAAGCACGTTGTGCGCGGCCGCGTAGGCCACCGCTTGGTCGACGACCCGCTTGCCCGGCGAGAAGTCCTTGCCGAAGCTCATCGAGATGATCCGGGCGCCGTGGTTCACGGCGAAACGGATGCCGTTCGCGATGTCCTTATCCCGCTCGTCTCCGTCCGGAACCGCACGAACCGGCATGATCTTCACCCAGTTCGATTGGCCGTCGGCGCCGATCCCGTTGTTCCGGAGGGCGGCGATGATGCCCGAACAGTGCGTGCCGTGATCGGCTCCGAGGGCGCGGACGTCGCCGTTCCCGTAGTACCGTTCGTGCAGGTTGTTCGGGTTATCCCCGATGATGTCCGACGAGCTCGGGTAGTTCAGATTCAGATACGAATCGAGCATGTTTTGGTAGTAGTCGACGATCTCCTTCAAGACGGAGGAGTCGCGGCCGCTGTTCAGCTGCGAGAGAAGGACGGTCTTCGCCTTGTCTTCTTCCGGAGTCTTCGTTTGGATCGCGTTCACCGCGTCCACGGATTCTTCCGTCAGTCCGAGCTTCTTCAGGATGTCGAGCGCGGCGAGGTAATCCTTCTGGATCGGGCCGTACTTCTTCACGGTCGCTTCGGCAGGATCCTTGCGTTCGTTGTAAGCGGCTTCGAGCTCGGCGATGTAAGCCTTATCCTGCTTCGTGAGCGAGCTCGGTTTCTTCGCGCGCATGCGCTTCAGTTCGCGGGTGACTTCGAGGGTGGTGGTGCCGACGTTCTTGCCGTCCTTGCCGCCGATGAAGTTCCATCCGTTCACGTCGTCGACGTATCCGTCGCCGTCGTCGTCTACGCCCGGCTTACCGTTCTTTTCGGCCGCGTTTTCCCAAATCATGCCCTTCAGGTCCGGGTGGCTGATGTCGACGCCGGAATCGAGGACGGCGACGATGATCGGCTTCGCCGGTTTTTTCAGCGTGAGCGTGGCGTAAGCCTTCGCGGTCGAAGTGCCCGGAATGCCGTCGTCGGCGAGGTCTTTATGCGCCCAGAGGTCCGGAGCGGCGTTTTCGCCTTCGGCCTTCGTCATCAGGCGGATGCGGTTCCCTTTGGCGTCGCGGATGGTGTTTACCGCGAAGTCGCGTTCGAATTTCGCGACGCTCGAATAGTTTTCCTCGGCTTCCGGAGACCATTCGGCGCGGGCGGTGAGGGAGCCGAAAGAGGTCGCGACGAGGGCGACCGCGAGCGCGGCCACGAGCTGCTCGCGCGTGCGCCCGAGCATCCGTTTTTCTTTTTTATTCAGGATCATGATTTGAATTCCTCAGATTGAGAGACGTGGAGGGGACCTGGGGATAACGCGGCGTAATATAGACGGGGTCTGGGGGCTCGTCAAATCGCCCCGGCGGAATTCTCGTTCCCGATCGGGAACGACGGGTGAGGACCTCCTTTCCCGCGCGTCTTTCCTGAGGGTTTTTAGGTGGATACGCGGACCAAACCGAGAACATGGCTTGAACATTTGGCCCTAAAAATAGAGTCTAGAAAACTGAACACACTCCGCCGTACGCGAGTAGGAAAACATGGAAAGCCTGATCTCTAAAATCCAAGCCATCGGAACGAAAACCCTCGCGGACATCTCGGCCGCCTCCGACCTCGCGACCCTCGAAGGATTTCGCGTTTCCGTCCTCGGGAAAAAGGGGAGCCTCTCCGAAGTCCTGAAAGGCCTCGGCTCCGTTTCCGCGGAAGAGCGCCCGAAGATCGGCGCCGCCGCGAACGAAGTGAAGGCGAAAATCGAAGGCGCGCTCGAGTCGAAGCGCGAAGGCCTCGAAGCGAAGGACCTCGAACAGAAACTCGCGAGCGAGCGGCTCGACGTTTCGATCCCGGCGCGGAAACTCCACCGCGGCTCGCTCCACCCGATCACGCAGACGACCCGTCGGATGGTCGAAGTGCTCTCGCGCCTCGGATTCGATCTCCTCACCGGTCCCGAGATCGAGACCGATTATTTCTGCTTCGAAGCCGTGAACATCCCCGCCGACCACCCGGCGCGAGATCAGCAAGATACGTTCTTCATGGGGCCGGGCCTCGTGCTCCGCACGCAGACCACGGCGATCCAGACGCGCGCGATGCGCGGGAAGAAGTGGCCGATCCGGATCCTCTGTCCGGGCGCCGTCTACCGGAAGGATAACGACGCGACCCACTCGCCGATGTTCCACCAGCTCGAGGGACTTTGGATCGATAAGGGCGTGAAGATGAGCGATCTCAAGGGAACGCTCGAGTTCTTCGCGAAGGAAATGTTCGGCTCCGCGACCCGCGTCCGCCTTCGTCCGTCTTACTTCTCGTTCGTCGAGCCCGGCGCCGAGATCGACGTCTCGTGCTTCAAGTGCGACGGGAAAGATCCGTCGTGCAAGATCTGCAAAGGTACCGGATGGATGGAAATCCTCGGCGCCGGCATGGTCCACCCGAAGCTCCTCGAACTCGCCGGCTACGATCCGAAGGAAGTCTCGGGCTTCGCCTTCGGGATGGGGATCGACCGCATCGCGATGATGGCCCACGACGTGCCGGACCTTCGGCTGCTTTTCGAAGGCGACCAACGTTTCAATTCGCAATTCTAAAGAACTCGGACCGCGACTATGAAAGTTTCCTATTCCTGGTTGAAAGAACTCGTCGATTTCGTCGAAGCGCCCCGCGCGCTCGGCGACCTGCTCACCGCCCGCGGCCTCGAGGTCGAGGAATTCGAGTCGCAGTCGAAGGGGCTCGAGAAAGTCGTCTCCGCGTTCATCGTCGAGAAGGGGAAGCACCCGGACTCGGACCGTCTCTCGCTCTGCAAGGTCGACGTCGGTCAGGCCCACGGCGGCGTGCTCGAAATCGTCTGCGGCGCCACGAACCACAAGACCGGCGATAAAGTCGCCGCCGCGCTCGTCGGCGCCGACCTCCCGAATGGGATGAAGATCGGCAAAGGCAAGATCCGCGGCGTGGAATCGAACGGCATGCTCTGCTCCGAGGCCGAACTCGGGATATCGAAGGAAAGCGCCGGGATCATCATCCTGCCGAAAGATACTCCGGTCGGGAAGCCGATCGCGGAAATCCTCGGGCGCGACGATTCGCTCCTCACGTTGAAACTCTACGCGAACCAAGGACACTACCTCTCGCACTTCGGCGTCGCCCGCGAAATCGCGGCCGCGACGGGGAAGCCCGCCAAGCGTCCGGCCGCGGTCGCGGGGGGGAAGCCCGTCGCTCTCGATTGGAAGGGCTCGCCGATTTCGATCGCGCTCGAGGCGGGGGAGAAGGCTCCGCAGTTCTACGGATGTCAGATCGACGGCGTGAAAATCGGTCCGTCGCCGGCTTGGCTCGTGAAGCGCCTCGAGGCCGTCGGCTCGCGCTCGATCAATAACGTCGTCGACGCGACGAACCTCGTGATGCTCGAACTCGGCCATCCGGTGCACGCGTACGACGCGGATAAGATCGCCTCGAAGAAGATCGGCGTGCGGATGTCGAAGGCCGGCGAGAAATTCCCGCTCCTCGACGACTCCGAAGTCACGATGGGCGGCGCTGAACTCGTGATCTTCGACGGTTCCGGGAAGGCGATCGGCCTCGCGGGCGTCATGGGCGGCGGGAACTCCGAAGTTTCCGACGGCACGACGAAGGTTTTCCTCGAGTGCGCGGAATTCGATCCGGTGCTCGTGCGGAAGGCGAAGACGAAACACGGAAAACTCACCGACGCGGCGACGCGTTTCGAACGCGGCGTGGACCCGAAGGGTCTACCGGCGGTGATGAACCGGCTCGCGGCGCTCGTCCTCGAGCTCGCCGGCGGGAAAATCGTCGGCTCGGCGAAGGCCGAGGTCTCGGCGCCGAAGGCGCGTCCGACGATCGAGATGCCGGTTTCCTACGTCCGCGACTTCATCGGCGTCGACGTGAAGGATTCCGAGGTCGAATCGACGCTCCGGGCGCTCGAGTGCGACGTCGAGAAAAAGGGCGATACCTACCGCGTGAAGCCGCCGAGCTATCGCCTCGACTTGAACCTGCGCGAAGACCTCGCGGAAGAAGTCGCGCGGTCGGTCGGTTACGACCGCATCCCGTCGACGATCCCGAAACTTTCCTCGCCTCCGATCGCGCGCGCCTTCGACGCCGACGGAGCCCAGCAGATCCTGCTCGAGCGCGCGAAGGACGCCTTCGTGCGCCAGGGCGTCTGCGAGGCGCTGAACTACGGCTTCACGAGCGCGACTTGGCTCGCGAACTTCGGGCTCACCGGCGCGCTGAAAGTCCAAAACCCGATGTCCGAAGAACACGAGTGGATGGTGCCGTCCCTCGTTCCGGGACTCGTCGGAAACGCGCTCCGGAACTATCGCCACCACTTCGGATCCGAATCGCCGGTCGTCCGGCTCTTCGAGATTCGCCCGACGTTCGCACTCGGTGCGGAGCGCCCGAAAGGCGCGGACGGCGCGCCGTCGAAGTTCGAGACGGGCGTGAACGAGGAATGGAAGATCGCGTTCGCCCTTTCCGGCCCGCGCTACGCGCAGGCGCTGCGGAACGAAGTCGGCGAAGTCGATTTCTACGACGGGAAGGCGATCCTCGAGGCGTTCCTCGATCAGATGGGCGCGAAGGGCATCCGCTTCATCCCGCTCCACGCCTCGCGGAATCCGAATCATCCGGGGGCGAAGCTCCTGCATCCGGGCCAAGCGATCGAGGTCCTCGCGGGCAACGCGACCCTCGGCCACTTCGGTTTGCTCCACCCGGGCACCGCGAAGAAACTCAAGATCAAGGAGAACCTCTTCGTCGGCGAGCTCGACTGGGCGACGCTCTCGAAGATGTGCCGCGCGGCCTCGCAGGCGCGGACGTTCAAACCGTGGTCCGAGCAGCCTCCGATCGAACGCGATTTCGCGATCCTCGCGAAGGCGGGAACGACCGCGGACCAGGTCCTCGCCGTCCTGAACAAGGCCGGTAAGCCGCTCGTGAAATCCGCGAAGATCTTCGACGTCTACCAGGGCGCCCAGGTCGCCGCCGGGAAGGTCTCGATCGGCGCACGCGTGATCCTGCAGGACGAAACTCGCGCCCTCACCGAAGCGGAAGCCGAAGGAGTCTCGAAGACGATCGTCGCCGCGCTCGCGAAGGAACTCGGCGCCGAGCTGCGCTGAGGACTGGGCGATGGCGGAAATGAACCCGATCGAGCTCGCGCTGCCCGCGAAAGACGGGAAGCCCGCGACCTCGATCACGCTTCGGAGTTGTACCGTCGCCGATGCCCCGCTTTTCGAGCCGTTTTGGCGGGTGGTATCGAAAGAGACCACGCACACTTACCAAACGCCCGAGAACCCGCCGGATTTCACGAAGGTCGCCGAGAACTGGGCGAAGATCCACGCGAGTCCCTTCGAACTCCGGATCGGCGCGTTCGAGAACGGTTCTTTCCCGGAGGGGAGCACTCGTCTCGTCGCGCAGCTAGGGATGTACGGCGTTATCCCCGGTCATCCGTGGACGAAGCACCTCGCGACGTTCGGAATGATGTGCCGCCGGGAGGTTTGGGGTCGGGGAGTCGGGTCCGCGCTATTGCGCGCGCTCGACGATCACGCGCGGTCGGTCGGGGTGAAAAAGATCGAAGCGAACGTCCGGGTCGAGAACGAGCGGGGCGTGAAGTTCTATCAAGCGGCGGGATATCGCATCGAAGGCACGCGAACCCGCGCGGCGCTGATCGACGGTCGGTTCCGTGACGAGTACTGGATCGCGAAGGATCTCGGTTAGAACCGCTCGCGAAGCGAGCCTGCTCGGCGACTAGAACATGTATTTCAGCGAGACGATGGCGGCGTTCAGCGCGCCCGGCGTGCCGAGTTTATCGACGGCGTAGCGCCACTGGAGACCGACGTTGATTTCCTTCGTCGCGATCCACCACGCGGAGAGCGCGCCGTTCTGGCTCGACTTGCGATTTCCGTTCCCGGCGGCGTAAGCGTCCTTGCGCGCGAATTCGATCTCATGCCAGTCGGCGAGGACGAACCCGGTCTTGCCGATGCGGAAGCTGTAGCCGGCGACCCATCCGCCCATGAAGCCGTTCGAACCGGCGAAGTAGGTTTGGGTCACGTCGTGGAAGCCGAGAAAGGGCTTGAACCACCAGGAAGTGCCGCCCGCTTGGTAACCGAGTCCGTAGACGCGGTTTTGTTCGCTGAATCCGTTCGAGTCGAAGTTATAGACGTGGGTGTAGAAACTCAGGTTCGTTTTCCCGAGGTAGTAGCGAAGGGAGCCCTTCGCCGCCGAACGCATGAGTTCACCGCGTTTGCCGATCTCTTCGAGGTCGAAGAAGCCGTAGACTTCGCCCCACGTGAACTGACCGCCACCCTCGAGTTCGAGGTAATTGAAGTCGGTCTTCGTCGACTTTTCCTTCGTCGCGGAATCCCAGTAGAGGCGGTTCAGGCTCACGTCGGCGAAACCCCATTCGTAGCCGGCGAACGCCGAAGGGACGACGGAAAGGAGCAGCGGGAGCACCAAAAGAAGAGAGCGCGTGAATTTCATCGTGCCGCCCTTCTAGATCGAAATCGGGTGGGAGCGGATGAGAATCGTGTCGGAAACGAAGATAATGCGGTGTGGCTCGAAAGAAAGGCGGATCGATGATGCGTCGCGCATCGCTTGGATTGCCTGGAAAGAGCGAAAGAGCTGAGAATGATTCGCTTTTTCCGGTATCGGGGCTTGCCGACCGGAACTTTCTCCGACACTCTTTAATGAAGCAGTTCAGTTCAATTCCGGCATGAAATCCGGGCCTTAGGAGAGAGCCCCCCATGGCGATGACGAAAGCGGATATAGTCGAAGCGCTGTACGAAAAAGTCGGCTTTTCCAAGAAGGAAGCGGCCGACCTCGTGGAGCTCGTTTTCGACCACCTGAAGACCACGCTCTCCAAAGGTGAAAAGATCAAGATCTCCGGCTTCGGAAACTTCGTCGTGCGCGAGAAGCGCTCCCGGATCGGGCGTAACCCGCAAACCGGTCAGAGCATCGAGATCTCCGCCCGTCGCGTGCTCACGTTCCGTCCGTCTCAAGTCCTGCGCGCCGAAGTGAACGCCGCGCTCGAAGGCAAACCGGTCGATCTCTCGAAGATCAAGGAAGACGACGACGATGATGAAAGCTGATCCGAAGTCCGTCACCGCGAAGGAAATCCGTTCCGCGGTCGCCGACGACGCGATCCTTTCCGCCTTCGACCCGGTGGTCGAGGGTTCGACATTTCAGATTTTCGAAGAAGGACTCGATCCGAAGGAGTTCTCCCGCCTCGCCGATCTCTCCGACGAGATCGACGCCCCGGAAGTCCTCTCCCAGTTCGATCTCGCCGAGTCGCTCGCGCGCGTGCCTTCGAAACTTTTCTTCCGCATCGGCGAAGTCGCCGAGCTCCTCGACGTGAAGACCTACGTGCTTCGCTTCTGGGAAACCGAATTTCCGATGGTGAGCCCGCAGAAGTCCCGCTCCGGTCAGCGCGTCTACCGGAAGAAGGACGTCGAGATGCTCCTCCTCATCAAGCACCTCCTTTACGTCGAACGGTTCTCGATCGAAGGCGCCCGGAAACGCATCCGCGAGCTCAAGCAAAAGCCCGCCGCTTCCGTCGCGGGCGCGAAGGCCGGGACCGTGAAGGGATCCGCCGCGGTTCTCGCGGGCGTGGCCGTGAAGGTGACGACGGCGAAGAGCGCCGCGCTCGCCGCCGCCGATCGCGAAACGCTCCGCGCTTCGCTGGGCGAGATCGAGAAGCTCGCGAATCCCGAAATATCGAGGTTTTTCCGGTTTTGATTCCAAACCTTCCGGAGGCTTAGGCGTGCGACCGAAGACGACGGTTCGGGAAGTTTCGCGGTGGGTATCGAAGCCTCTGCTCGGAGCGCTCGCGCTCGGCGTCGGCCTATGCGCGCTCGAACCCGCCTCCGCGGCCGAACCGCCCGCGAATCCGTCCGCTCCGACGGCGACCGTCGCCGTACCGGCTGACTACGCTTTCGGTTTCCGGCGTTCGACGCGCGTCGCGGGGGAGTTCCACCGCTCGCTCGGTTCGTCGATCGCCCAGAAGCGCCAGGGCACCGGCGTCGGTCTCGCGATCTTCTTTCCGCTCACGGATTCGAATTTCGATCTCGGCGTGCGCTACGTCTATATTCACGAAGCGCGGAACGTGATGCCGGACGAGGCGAGCGCCTTCACCCTGCTCACTTTCGTGTTCGATTATTACGTTTGGCCGACGAAGGTCGGCGGGCTTTTCGTCGGCGGCGAGATCGGCGTGACCGACCCGGCCGCGCACGATTTCTTCTCGGTCTACAGCGACTACGCCTTCGTCGGGAAGTTCGGATACGAGTACACCTTCCGCGACTCGCGGTGGAGCGCGACGTTCGAGGCGCGCCGGGCCGTGCGGGACGATTCGCCGCTCAAGGCCACGCGCGAAAGCCACCTTTACACGAACAGCATCGCGTTCGGCGTCAGGTACCGCCTTTAGGCTACTCGCTCGAAACGAAGTCCACGGCCGCGGCGATGACGTCCTTCGATTTCAGGATCCGGCGGTGGCCGAGATTCGCCGTGGGGAGGAAACGCGCGCCTTTCCAAGTCCGGCGCATTTCGTCGCCTTCGGCGAACGGGGCGTCTTCGTCGTCGCGGTCGTGGACGATGAGCGCGGGTTGGTCGACTTTCTTCGCCCAGACGAGGGGATAGTTCTCCGCCGGGTCCATGCCGACGAGGCGTTCGACTTTTTCGTAGAAGAGTTCCCGAGCCCGTCCGTGCACGCCGACGAACGCGCAGTAGCGGTCGAAGAGGTCGGTGAAGCGCGCCGGTCCGGCGAGGTAGACGATCCGCTCGGCACGCAGCCCGTGGAAGAGGGCATAGAGAGAGGCACCGGCGCCGAAAGAATGGGCGACGACGGCCTTGAAGGGGCCGATTTCCGCGTCGACTCCGAGGAGGGCGTCCTTCACGAGCGGGATATGGGTGAGGTCGCCCGGGGATTCGCCGTGGCCGGGAAGATCGACGACGACCGCCTCGAACCCCGCGGCGACGAACGCGGACGCGAGTTTTCCCATCTGGGTTCCGCGGCCGTCCCATCCGTGGACGAGGAGCACGCGCGGGCCTTCGCCCCAAGCGTAGCTCACCAGTCCGGACCGGAGCACCGTCCGCCTCGCGGTCGCGCGAAGCTCCTTCTCCCAGCCGGGAGCGGGGATGCGCGTCGGGGTCATGAAGTAGCGAAGGGCCTCGCGGGCCGTGCGATCGGGGGCGAGAAAGCTCCCGAGGGTGAACGCGCTCTTCAATCCGAGAAACGCGAGTTTCTCGCGAAGGGGCGGTTTCCGCGGAAGGCGGGGGGCTTCGGGGTTCGGAAGGGAATCGGAGGCGGAATTCGTCAAGGTGGCTTCCATGTTTACGATGGTAACATTAAAAGTTTCCGATGGAAACATTTAGTGGCGATTTCGGGAATACCGAGTAAAATCAGGGTCATGTCGAAACCTCGAAAACGCAAGCCGCGCGGCGCCTATCGGCACGGGGACCTCCGGAACGCCCTCCTCGCCGAGGCCCTCCGGCTCATCCAGGAGCGCGGCCAAGTCGACTTCAACCTGCGCGAGCTCGCGAAACTCGCGGGGGTGACCCACACCGCGGCCTACCGGCACTTCCGCTCGAAGCGCGAACTCCTCGCCGAGATCGCGCTCGCGGGTTACCAGCGGCTCCTTTTCCTTTTCCAGGAAGCCGCCTTCCGCGCGAAGGAATCGGGAACCGATCCGGTGCTCGAGCAGGGAAAGGTCTACGTGCGTTTCGCGGTCGAGAATCCCGGACGCTTCCGCGCGATGGTCGATCCGGGGCTTCACCCGTTCATCGATTTTCCGGACCTCTACGCCACCGCGAAGGCGACGTTCGCCTCTCTCGTCGCGACGATCAAGGAAGGCATCGCGGCCGGCCGTTATCGAATGGCCTCCGCGACCCGCCTCGCTCTATCCGCGTGGGCGAGCGTGCACGGGCTTTCCCACCTCATCCTCGAACAGCTCGTCGTCGACTCGATGGACCCGACCCCGCTCGACCTCGAAGCGACCCTCGATTTCGTCGGCGATTTCGTCGCGCGCGGCTTCGCGCGGGAAGCGCGTTAGAAAATCGGGCGCAGGGCCCTTCGAGCGAGGTTTTCGCCGAGGAGTTCCTCCATGGCGACGAGGAGCCCCGGGGAGGTGTGGTTGAAATCCGTGATCTTCCCGTCGATCAGGTCGACGGCGGCGAATAGGATTTTTCGGCGCTTCAACAGGGCGCCGATTTTTTTCGCCGCCGCGCGCTCGACTTTCGTGAGTTTCACCGGCGCGAGCCGTCCGCCCTGGTCCATGTCGATGATCGATTCGCCCTCGCGCGGGATTTTTCGGACAGACGCGATGAGCGCGCCCGACGCGAACCAAAGGCGGGACTCGCCCTTCGCGATGCCGGGGAGGAATTCCTGGACGATCACCGGCAACCGCTCGCCGTCGGTCGCGAGCCGGAGGCGATCGCGGATCGTGGCCGCCGAAAACTGCTCGGAGTCGAGGACCTCCACGCCCTTGCTTTGGGCGAGGTAGAGGGGTTTCAGGACGACCTTGCCCGCGGCGGCGACGAATCGTGCGAGCCGTTCGATCGAGCTCGAGACGAGGCTCTTCGGAAAAAGCGCGCCGAGCTCGGCGGCCGCCCACTTTTCGTTCGTTTCGAAAAGCGTCGTCGGGTCCGAGTGGATCGCCGGACGCTTCGAGCCCGGGCGACGCGCGGCCGCGAGGATTTGGAGCGGAAGCAAATAGGCGAGATCGACCGGAGGATCCGTACGGTAGAAGACGTGATCGAATTCCCCGAGAGGGGTCCAGCGCGTTTCTCCGCGCCGAACGTTCCCGGCGAGGCGGGGGCGCGCGATCTCCGTGATCTCCGCGACTTCCGCGTACGGGATCCCGGCGTCGAGACCGATCGACCGATTTTCCGAAATCCAACAGCGCGCTCCGGACGCGAGCGCCTCTTCGGCCAGCCGAAGGGTCGTATCGCGCTCATGGTCGAGCGTCGACCACGGATCGACGACGAAGAGGAGCCGAGGACCGGAGGAGCGGCCCGCTTTCAAACGTGGCCGCTTTCCATGACTTCGATTTCGATTTCGTTTCTGCTTCGTTCTCATGCGAGCTTCTTCCGCAGTTCGGCCAGGAACGGAGCGAGGGCCTCCCGTAGCGCCGGCGAAAGAGCGGCGTCCGCGTCCAGTCGCCGTTCGGCTTCGGCGCGCGCGGCGGCCGGGCTCAGATAGGCGGCGACGTGCGCGGCGTCTCCCTTTTTCGCGGCGAAATCGTCTTCGAGGTCGTCGGCGATCTGGAACGAGACGCCGATCTCGTCACCCAAGCGGCCGAGCGCCTCGCGAGTCGGCGCGTCCGCCCCCGCGGCGATCGCGGGCAAGGTGAGGGCGGCGCGAAAGAGCGCGCCGGTTTTCTTGCGAAATACCTCGTAAAGCGCGGCGGGATTTCCGCTCGCGGCTTTCAATTCGGGTTCCTCGGCTTGGCCCGCGATCACGCCTCGCGCGCCGGCCGCTTCGAGTATCGCCGCGAGGAGCTCCGTCAGGCGGTCCGCGGGAATCCGGCCGCGAAGCCCGAGGACGAGTTCCGGTCCGGCGAGCGCGAGGGCGTCGCCCGCGAGGAGCGCGAGGCCTTCTCCGAAGACTTTGTGGTTCGTCGGACGCCCGCGACGGAGGTCGTCGTTATCGAGCGCGGGAAGATCGTCGTGGACGAGCGTGTATGCATGAACCGCCTCGATTGCGGCTCCGAGCGAGTACGCGATTTCGTTATCGAGTCGCAGCGCCTGCGCGACGGCGAGGACGAGGCGCGGGCGCATGCGTTTTCCCGGGCCGAGCCAGGAATAGAGCATCGCCTCTCCGAGACGGGCGGGAACTCCGCGCAGCGATTCGCGCGCGAGCCGCACGATCGCGGATTCGAGATCGGAAGCGGGACCGCCGGTGGGGGAGGACTCAGGTTTCATAGGGACGGGCCTTCGGGAACCGGGCGAAAATCAGAGGTCGGGCGCCGGCTGCATCCCGTACATCGGGCCGTTCAGGCGGACGCCGAAGGATCCATCCGGTTTTTTGAACATTCCCAGAAGGGAATCCAAAAGGGAAATCGTTTTTTCCTGCCGGTAACGGTCGGAAAAGCCGAATTTCAGCCGAAGATTCGCCTCGGAGTTGTCGAGAATCTTGTTCAGTTTGATGTCCCCGCTCGCGCTGCCTTGGAAATCGTCCGTGCCGCCGGGCTTCCCTAGGCGGGCGGTGTTCAGGGTCGCCTTTCCGCCCGAGACGTCGATGTCGAACGCGCCGTCGGAAATCGCCGTGCGGGGGATATCGAAGCCCTTGAATTTCTGGGCGTCGATCACGATCTTCGCGAGAGTGAGGTTCACCTTTCCGGTCATTCCGGAAGCGGCGGCGGGCGAACCGGAGAGCGTGATCGTCCCTTTCAGGTCGGCCGTGCCGTCGAGTCCCGTCGCGAAGGGAAGGATGCCGAGACGACCGAGGTTCACGTTCTCGATCTTGATGTCGGCGTCGAAATCATCGCCTTTCGAATTCGCCTTCACGTCGCCGACGATCGATCCGCTGCCTTCCTCGAGCGCGAAGTGGACGCCGATCTTACCTTGCATGAGCGGACCGATGACGTTCGGCGCGACTTCGAGCCGCGAGAACTTCAGAACCTTCTGGGTATCGGTCATCGTGAGCCGGACGCCGGACATCTCGTACTTCAATCCGAGTCCGAGCTCGATATGGCCCTCTTCGGCGGAGGCGGCGATCCCCATCGGATTCAGCTGCTGGTTCAGCGTGCCGAGAATCCAGGCGTGGATCTTCGGTTGGGGCATTTTCACGAGCGTGAAGAGGAGGAGAAGAACGGTGAAGAGGAAGAAAAGTCCGATCCACCGGAAAATACCGCCGCCGGAGCTTTCCTCGGTCTGTTCCATCGTCATGTCGGTCGTCATCGGCGCTCCTTCACTGCCTGCCGTTATTGTTTCAGCCGGAAGGCCGAAACCACGATGGTCGCCGAGAGGTATCCGCTCTCGTCCGGGGCCGCGTCGACCTGGAGGCGGCGGATTTTCACGGTCCGGCCGCCGTTCTCGATCGAATGCACGAATTTGGTGAGCTGGCGCACGTTCACGTGATCGACGCTCGCTTCCACCACGGTTTCCTCCGGTCCGGCCGCGGCCGGCGGAGATTCGACCTTGTCCTTGCCTTTCGAAGCGCTCTTCGGCGCGGGAGCCGGGGCGGCTCCGCCGGAGACGATGCTCTCCGTGACGATCTTGACCGAATCAGGCGCGATCCCGGCGTCCGGCGCCTTGCTCTGGACGAACTGCCCCCAGGGCTCGTCGCCGCCGCCGCTGAAGCGCGAAGTGACGTCTTTCAATCGACGAAGCTCGTCCTGGGCCGACTGGATCTTCTGGATCAGCGCGAGCTTCTCCTCGATCTCGTGCTTCTTGTCCGCGACCGTATAGAGATACGAGCCGACGCCGCCGACGAGGCTGACCGAAATCGAGACGAGGAGGGCGTATTTGACCGCCATCTTCGAGCGGGCGTCGAGTTCGTCCCACTTCGCTTTTCCCTGCTGGAACCAAACCTGGTCCTGGAG
Organism: Bdellovibrionales bacterium; assembly: GCA_018266355.1. Classification (GTDB taxonomy): domain Bacteria; phylum Bdellovibrionota; class UBA1018; order UBA1018; family UBA1018; genus JACMQW01. The sequence continues at coordinate 151,867 of JAFEAP010000006.1, read as the reverse complement.
TTTGTCGGAGATCTGCTGGGTAAACCGGCCGAAAGCCGAATCGTCGCTCATTTTCCGCCTCCGATCGCGCCGTTCACCGTGAACTTGTATTTCTTCGCGGCGCCGGGTGCGCCTTTCGGCACTTCCTCGAGCTCGCTCTTCCGGTAACCCTTCAGTTTCGGCGAAAGCACGCGGTCGAGTTGTTCGGCGACCGCCGCGTTCGCGACCCAGAACTCGATCTCGACGGGCGCCTCGGAAACCGACGGGCTCCCGTAGGGATCGGACTTCGCGCTCGACCCGACGTTATACTTCATCATGTCGGTGACGACGTCTCTCCCGATCGCGCTCGAGATGTCCTTCAGAAACTCGAACGGGGAGTTCGGATTCGGTGCGAGAAGGGCGACGAGCGCACGCTCTTTCGAGAGCTCGGCGTCGATGTTCCTCTTCAGGTTGGTCGTATTCGAGAGGTAGCTCCGCACGGCGCTCGGCGAGAGCGATCCGAAGAAGTTCTTCACCGTCTTTTCGAGTTGGGAGTTCGTATCCGAGATCTTTTTGTCGTAGAGGCTCGACTCGACGAGGAGGAGGGCGAGCAGGATCACCGCCGCCGCACCGAGCGTCTTCATCGGTTTCAGGAAGAGCGAAAGGTCGATGTCGGCGCCGCCGCCGTGTTTCGCGAAATCGCCTTTCCGGAAATTGATCAGGAACGGCCGCTCGCTCGTGAGGAAGGAGAGCGCGGATCCCGCGGCGAGGGCGAATTTCGCGTCGGTTTCTTCGCTGTAGGTCACGCCGTTCTTCACCTGCGAAAGGGCGCGGAGCGGCTGACAGACGATCTTCGTCTCCTCGGAGAGGAGCGCCGGCAGACCCGGAAGCAGCGACGAGCCGCCGGTGAGGTAAACCATGCCCGGGCGGTGGCCCGTGAGATTTTTGCAGGAGAGATCGGCTTGGCGGATGTCGCGGCAGAGTCCCTGGAGCGCCTCGAAGACGGTTTCCGAAAAATCGCGCTGCTGTTCCGACACGGTCGGGAGCTGCGAGAGGGGGAGAACGAAGCCGTTGTCGATCTTCGTGCGTTCGGCGGCGTCCATCGAGAGGCCGTAGCGATTCGAGAGGATCACGCTGACGTCGCGGCCGCCCCACGGGATCTCGCGGCAGAAAAGGGGGAGGCCTTCGAACTGGGCGTAGATCGTCGTGCGTTCGTGGCCGACGTTCACGACCAGGATCGGGCGTTCGAGGACGGTATCGGGAATCGGGATCTTCCGCAGAAGCGCGCGGTAGGCGCAGGCTTCCGTGGTGAGCGTGTCCGGATCGACTCCGGACTGCACGGCGAGACCGAGGTAATCGTCGAGCGCGGTCCGGAGGGCGGCCGAGACGTGGACCTGAGATTCGTTGCCCGCGGAACCGAGGATGACGAAGTCGGAGGCGGCTTGATCGGATTCGAAGGGAAGGTCGTCCTCGAGCTCGAAGCCGACGCTGGATTGGATCGCCTTTTTATCGCGGGTCGGCAGGCGGAGGTTCCGGAGCGTCGTGCGGTTCGCGCGCAGGGGAACGATCACCCGGTCGGGCGACTTAGGCAGGGACCGGACCATCGCTCCTGCGACGGCGATCGCGGACTCGCCCGGGTTCACGCGGACTTCGTGATATTCGTGGATCTCGAAGCGCCCGAACGCGGTGTCGACCTCGACCGCCTTGATGCTGGTACTTCCAATGTCCAGTCCTAGGATACGCATCGTTTCTCCTTAAGATTCTCGCACGTAGAGCAAGCGAAGGCCAGCCGCATTCGGCTGGGCATTCGACGGTTTTCCGCCCGAAGTATCGCCCGGAATCGGTTGGTTCAAGTTCACGTCGGGCGAGTTCGAATCTGGGCTCGAGCCGCCCGCCGACCCGGATTTAGCGCCTCCTCCGGCGCCGCTTTCGAGGAGCAACCAGGCTTCGAGGATCCGGCTCGCCTTGTTCACCTCGGCGACGACGGTGATCTTGAAGATCTCGGCGTCGGTCAGGATCTGGATCCCCTGTTTCACGAGGCGCGCCTTCAGGTCGTCGAGGGTCGTGGAGCTTTTGAACGCCGCGACGTGGCCCTCGACGTACTTGAAGAAGTCGTCGGCGGACTTGAAGGTGCCGTCGACCTCCTCGGAATCCCGGTCCTTGTAAAACTGGGTCACTTCCTCGTCGGTGATCCCGACGAGCAGCGCGCGGAGCATCGGCTCCTCGATCTTGTTCACGTTGATCCCGGGCGTGATGAAAGGGGTGAAGTTCGGGGCGAGCAGGTCGTAGAGCCCGTCGTCCATCGGGTAAATCATGTGCAGTTCGGTCAAGCTGTAGAGCGGACCGTGTTTGTACGGGATCGTCTGCTTGCCGCTCGAGTTCTTCGGTTGGTAAGTGAAATCCATCCAGCCGAGGAGGTTGTCGAAGAGTTCGTCGACCTCGAGGTCCCGGTACTCGTTCGCGAAGTCCTGGTCCTTCTTGAACTTCTCCTCGAGGAGGTTCGAGATGAGGTCCTTTACGCCCTTGCGGGCCTCCTCGACGTCGAAACCGGCCGGTTTTCCGCTCGGACTCGTCGAGGGCGTCGGGGAACCCGACGGTTTCGGCGCCGGCGGCGGCGCCATCGCGGAAAGCATCGAGTTGATGCCGACTTTCGAGGTTTCCGATTCGATCGTGGCCGTGAAATGGCCAGGGAGGTTCGAGTCGTTCGTGAACTTGTCGATGTCGTCCTTCATCGCGATCGTAAGGCCGGGGACGTTCGAAGGGATCGGGTAGAAGAACGGGAAGGACCAAATCTGGTCGAGGATGTTCCGCGGGATTTGGGGGAGCGAGGAGTTTCCTTTGCCGAAGGCCTTCAGCTCCTTGTAGGCGCGCAGCCGGAGGAGAGAGAGCTTGAATCCGGTCTTGGCGAGGTAGTGGGCCTTGAGCGTATCCGACGCGTCGACGCTCGACCGCGCGTTCACCTGGGCGACGTAGGTGAATTCCGTCACGACGACCGAAAGGATCGTCATCGCGGAAACGACCATGAATAGCGCGATGCCGCTTTCGTCGGTTCCGCGCTCGGTGCCCGGTTTGAGCCGAAGCTTTTCTTTAAAGCGTCGGGTCCATGCCATAGAAAGGCGTCTCCGGGTGGAACATGTAGATGCCGCGGTAGGCGAGCTTGCTGAGGCCCGCGACCTCGATGGTGAGCTCGATCAGGTCGGGATAAAGTCCCTTCATGTCGTCGCGGTTCGTGTCCCAGGTGGTTTCCCAGGCCTTCTTGTCGCGCCGGAAATAGCGGAACTTGAAGCGTTTCACCCCGGGGAGGAGGGGATAGATCTTCGCTTCCTTGCCCTTATTGTTGCTCGTGTCGTCGAAGACCATCGGGTCCTCGATCTTCACGAGCGTCTTCACGTCGTCGCCGATCTCGCTGTTCTTCTCCTCGCGGAGTTCGTAAACGACCTTCGCGTATTCGCATTCGGGCGAGTTTTTGTAGATCCGCATGTGCGAGGCGGTGACGAAGGAGAGTTTGTTTTCGGTGCCGACGAATCGGGTCGGCCGGATCGCGGTCAGGTCGGTCGCGCCGAGCCAGAAGTCGGTCGTTTGTCCGAGTTCGGACCGCTGGAGCTCCTCGAGCTGCTGGGCCTGGGCGGCCGCGGTCTGCGGATCGACGCCGTTCGCGCCGCCGCCGCGGGGATTCGAGTTGAATCCCCCGGTGCGGGTCGGGAAGTCGACGGTGTTGTTCGCGTTCGAACCGTCGGGATTTTTTCCTCCCGAGCTCGGATTGTTCGGATCGGGAAAGTTCTTCGGGTTCAAGTTCACGGGCGAGAAAAGCGCGCCGATGTCGCGATCGAGGAGGCCCATCGCGAGCCGGATCCCGCCGTAAAAATCGCCTTCGTTGATGATCTTCGCGCGGTACTTGAAGGTCTGGGTCGTCGCCTGGTAGATCGCGACCGAGATCATCACGAGAAGGACGATCGCGATCATCACCTCGACGAGGGTGAAACCCTCTTCCCGGATACTCGGAATTCGCTTCGCGGTGCGGTTACGGGTTGATGTTGAAATCACTGTTCAGGTCCACCCAGTACATGGCGACGTCGTATTTCTGCGTCGTCGTTCCGCGCTTCCAGCTCACCGTGATGGTGACTTCGCGGACGGCTTTCGATAGGAAATTCGTGATGACTTTCGTCATCTGTTCGAGAATCGCGGAGTTCTTCTCGTCGTCGTCCTTCGACGAGCCGCCGCCGTTTTCGCCTTGGGCCGCTTTCGAGAGCCCGGCGAGGTTCGGGAGCTTCACTTCCTTGATCTTCCGCGTGCAGGTGTAATCCGGGTTGCCTTCCTCGCAAGCTACGGACAGTTCCGGCGGCAATTCCTCGAACTTCTTGCCCGAGATCTCGATCTCGGTCTGGAGCATCGCGTTCCGCGCGAGCACGCTCACTTCGTGGATTTGGCGCGACTTCAACGCCGAGTTCATCGAAGACGACTGGATCGCGAGGATCGACGAGAACGCGACGAGCATGATCGCGAGCGCGATCATCACCTCGAGGAGAGTGAATCCCTCGGTCCGGAGGACCGGTTTCGGAAGATCTTTTCTGAAAGCGACGATCTTCATGGTTCGAGCAGCGCCTCCTCGGCGGGAACGAAACGTTCGATCACCTTCGTGCGTCCGACGGTCGGCGCGACGATGAGGGTCGAATGGTGGTTCGAGGTGTCTTTCAGGTGAATCACCGTCTGTTCGATGATTCCGTGCGGGAAGAAATGGGTATAGACGAGCCCTTCGGTGAAGGGCTCCTTTCGCTGCTCGGTTTTCACGTCCTCGAATTCGACCCCGCGGGGGAGGTCGGTCTTCTTCCGCGTGACGTAGGTCGCGAGCGAAAAGGCGGCTTCGCTTTCCTTGCGCTTCTTCTCCTCCTCTTCCGCGGAAAGTTTCGAAGTGAATTTCGAGGCGCGTTCGGCCTTCGCGCGCGTCTCCTCGGTGTCCATCAGGAGGTTCGCGGGACCGACCTCGACCCAATAGCGCTGTTCCTTGAAGTCGTAGACGAGGCGATGGACTTTTTTCGTCATCATCGCGGCGTTGTAGGCGTGGCGAACCGTCGTCGCGAGGTCGCGAGTCGTCGACCCGAGCGAGATCTTGAACACGTTCGAGATGCTCGGCACGGCCATCGCCGCGATGAGTCCCATCAGCGCGACGACGACCATAAGCTCGACGAGCGAGAATCCGCGCTCGGCGGATCCTCGCTCGTCGATGCCGTGAGACTTAGATGCTGTCGGAGGTGATATCGGCCGCATTGCCGTCGCCGCCCTCGGTCCGGTCCTGGCCGAGCGATTTCACGAGGAATTTCTGTCCGTCGGATTCGTAAATGAAGTCGTTGTCCCAGGAATCCTTCGGAACCTTCTTCATGTAACCCTCGACGTTGTAGTTCTTGCACTCGCGGCCGCCGGTCGGCTTCGTCACGAGCGCCTCCAGGCCTTGTTCCGTGGTCGGGTAGGAGTTGCAGTCGAGGCGATAATTATCGAGCGTCGTCGCGAGGTTCCGGATCAGGATCTTCGTCGAGTCGACCTTCGCCTTGTTGAATTGGGCCGAGATCTTGCCGACCGCGAACGTCCCGATCATCGCGATGATCGCGACGACGATGAGCATTTCCGTCAGGGTGAATCCGCGCTCTTCGCGGATGAGGTGCATCTTCTTTTGTACTCCGGTCATGGTTTCTCCTTTGGGGGGTTGGTTAATTGATATTGCTCAGATCGAGTAGAGGCATGAAGACGGAAAGGACGATGAATCCGACCATTCCGCCCATGCCGACGATCATCATCGGCTCGAGAAGCGACGTCAGGCCGTCGATTCTCGAGGAAACTTGTTCTTCGTAGTTTTCGGAAACGTTCGTGAGCATCGCGGGGAGCTCCCCGGTCTTCTCGCCGATCGAAATCATGTGGATCACCAGCGGCGGGAACTGCCCGGATTTCGAAAGCGGGCCAGCGATCGACTGACCTTCGGTGATGTTCTCGCGGGCGTTTCCGATCGCGTTCGCGAGCAGGGTATTCCCGACGAGGTTCCGCGAAATGGTCATCGCGTTCAGGATCGGCACTCCCGAACCGAGCAAGGTCGCCATCGTCGAAGTGAAGCGCTGGACGCCGATCATCCGGATCAGTGGCCCGAAGATCGGGATCTTCAGCTTGATCGCGTCCCAACTCGGGCGCCCCGCTTTCGAGTTCTTCCATCGGACGAAAGAAAAGAGACCGAAGACGATGCCGCCGAGGATCAGGTACCAGTAAGTGACGACGATGTCCGACGTGCTCATCAACATCACCGTCATCGGGGGCATCTTCTTGTTCATCGACTCGAAGACGGTTTTCAGCTGCGGGAGCACGAAGGTGAAGATCGCGATCATGAGGACCGTCGCGACGAAAAGCATGAGCGCCGGATAGGTCATGCCGCTCACGATCTTCGTGCGCAGCCGCATCTGGGCTTCCTTCAGGTCGGCGAGCCGGAGCAGGATGAGGGAAAGGGTCCCCGACGCCTCGCCCGCTTCGACCATGTTCACGAAGATCGTGTCGAAGACGCGCGGGTGCTTCGCCATCGCCTTCGAGAGCGAAAGGCCTTCGTTCACGTCCTGGCGGACCTGGGAGAGGGTGATCTTGATCAGCGGGTGTTCGGACTGCTCGACCATCGCGCCGAGCGCTTCGACGAGTTGGATGTTCGCCTTGATGAGCGACGCGAGCTGCCGGGTCATCATCGCGACGTCCTTCACACCGAGCTTTCCGGCGAAGAGCCCCGGTTGCTGGGGGACGGAAGGGCCGCCTCCCGAGGATTTCGTGCCTCCGCCGCTTTTTTCGCCGATTTCGTAGACGGAAATGCCCTGCTTCTTCAGCTTCGCGCGCGCGGCCTTCACGTTCTCGGCGTCGACGACGCCGCGGACGGATTTGCCCCCGGGACCGTAAGCTTTGTAATCGTAAATCGGCATCTTCGCTTACCTCCCTTCCGTTTCCGCTTATTCGTCCGAGTGAGTCGCGCGCAGCAGCTCGTCGATCGTCGTCATGCCGGTGAGCACTTTTTGGACGGCGTCCTCGCGAAGCGTCCGCATCCCGGCCGCGATCGCGGCCTTCTTGATCTGGCCGCCGTCGGCGTGCTTCACGATCAGGGAGCGGATATTGTCGTCGACGAGCATGAGCTCGTGCGAAACCGTCCGGCCGGCGTAACCCGAATGCGAGCAGCTCGGGCACCCGACGGCCTTGAAGATCGTCGCTCCCTGCGGGACTTGTTTCAAGCCGAGTTCGAGCATTTCGAATTCGGTCGGCGAATGCGGTACGCGGCATTTCGTGCAGACGCGTCGGATCAGGCGTTGGGCGATGACGCCGAGGAGCGAGGAGGCGACGAGGAACGGTTCGACGCCCATATCCGTGAGACGGGTCGAGACGCCGGGCGCGTCGTTCGTGTGAAGCGTGGAAAGCACCAAGTGACCGGTGAGGGACGCGTTAATCGCGATTTCGGCGGTTTCCTTGTCCCGAATTTCCCCGACCATGATGATGTCCGGGTTTTGGCGGAGGAAGGCGCGGAGGACTCGGGCGAAGGTGAGTTCGATCTTCGAGTTGATCTGGACCTGGTTGATCCCGTGGATCTGGTATTCGACCGGGTCTTCGACGGTCATGATGTTCCGGCCCGGCGAGTTCAGCTTCGAGAGACAAGCGGCGAGCGTCGACGATTTACCGGAGCCGGTCGGTCCGGTCACGAGCACCATTCCGAATTTCTTCGAGATCAGGTTGTCGATGATCTCCGCCGAACGCGTCGGGAACCCGAGTTGCTCGAGGGTCATGATGTTCCCCGTTTGTTGGAGAATCCGCATGACGATCCGTTCGCCGTGGGTCGCGGGAACCGTCGAGAGACGGATATCGATGTCCTTGCCCGCGATCTTGATCTTGATCCGTCCGTCTTGCGGTAGGCGTTTCTCGGCGATGTCGACCTGGCCCATGACCTTAATCCGCGAGGAGATCGCGGCGTGGGCTCGCTTCGGCTGGCGGATGACGTCGTAGAGGACGCCGTCGACGCGGAAGCGGGTGACGAACTCCTTCTCGAACGGTTCGATGTGGATATCGGACGCGTTTTCCTTCACCGCGCGGAAAAGGAGCGAGTTCACGAATTTGATCACCGGCGCGTCGTCCTCGGTGCCTTCGAGGATGTCGATCGGACCTTCGAGGTCCATCGCTTCTTCGAACTCGCCTTCGATCTCTCCGACCATGTTGTCGGTGTTTCGCTCGTAAACGCGGTTGATCGCGTCTTGGACCCGCATCGAAGTCGAGACGCAGATCCGGACGGGCATGCCGGTGAGCACTTGGAGGTCGTCGGTGATCGTTTCGTTGAACGGATCGGAGACGCAGACGACGAGGCGCTCGCCGGCCGGGCTCATCTCCTTCGCGATCGGGATGAGTTCCTTCGCCTTCGCGTAGTTGATCGGGATTCCGCTCACGAGTTTCGGGTCGATTTCCGTCGGCTTCAGTTCCTCGACGAACGGGATCCCGAGCTGCATGCAGAGCGCGCGCATGATCTCGTGGGGCATGATCATGTTCCGGCGGATCAGGATATCGCCGAGGAGCCCGCCTTCTTTCTCTTGGATGCGCAGCGCTTCGTTCAGCTGCTCTTCCGAGAGGGAAGTGTGCTTCAGGAGGATCTGACCGAGACGGGGTGCGGGTGCGTGCGGAGTGACCATGATTTCCCTACGCGAGCGTTAGCCCTGGCCTCCGTCGTAGACCGGCGGCGGAGCGCCGAAATCGACTCCGCCCTGGGGCGGCGGCGCGAATCCCGGGTCGACCGGCGTCGCCGCCGGAGGGCCGTTCGGCGCGGCCGGGACCGGCGCGAGCTGGGAGCTATTGTTCGACGAGCTCGGACGGTAGGATGCCCCGCCGTTCTGACCCTCGTCGTATTTCATCTGATCGGTTCCGTTGTCGATCGTGAAGTTCGTCGTCGGTTTCTCGTTCTTAATCTTCGCCATGTCCGGAAGCGAACGGATGATCTTGTCGCGGAAGTCCTTGCCGATGTCGACTCCGCCGACCGAGCGCTCGAGGAAGTCGTCGCGTTCCTTGAGTTTCCGATCGAGAATCGCGCGTACGGCTTCGTACTGACGGATGATCTTCGGCGTGATGAAGATCAGGAGGTTCGACTTCGTCGACTCGCTGTCCTTCGAGCGGAAGAGCCATCCGAGGACCGGGATATCCCCGAGGACCGGGATCTTCGCGACGGTGTCGTTCGCGACGTCGCGGACGAGGCCGCCGAGGACGACGGTGTCGCCGTCGGCCACGACGACCGACGTCTTCGCCGTCCGCGAGTTGATCGCGACCGCTTGGTTCGCGAGCGCGTCGGGGAGCTTCTGGTTCGAGATGTCTTGGAGCTTCGCTTCGATGTCCATCTTCACGAAGTTCGAGAGCTTGTTGATCGCCGGCTTGATCTTAAGCGAGATCGAGACGTCTTCCTTCGTCGTGCCGGTCGAAACCGTGCCGTTCGAAACCGTCTGCGAGAGGACCGGAATTTTCTGGGCCGACTCGAAGTTCGCTTCGGTGTTGTCGAGGGTGAGGATCTGCGGCGTCGCGAGCACGGTCGCGTTCGTGTTCGTCTGCAGGAACTTGATCAAGCCCTGCACCGTGTTCACGGTCACGGTCTTCCCGCCGACGTCGACCGATTTCGGTCCGCCCGATTTGAAGCCGATGATCGCGCCCGAAGCCGAGAGCGGGTTCGTGATGAAGCTCGCGAGATCCGCCGAAGGGAGCGAGCCGATGCCGGAGGACGGGTTCAGGATGTTCGCGGAGAATTGGAATTGCTTCCGGAGCGAAATCTCCATGATGTAGCTCTCGGCGTAGACCTGGTCGCGCGGGATATCGAGGCGGTTCACGACCTGTTGAAGGGTCACGAAGTCGTTTCCGGTCGCGGTGACGACGAGCGAGTTCGTCGACTTATCGGCCGCGATCTTGATGTTCCCCTCGAAGAGCGTGGCTTGGACCGGGTTCACGCCGGTTCCGCCCGCCGGGCCCGTCTTCGGCGCGGTGCTCGTTCCGCCCTGGGCGAGATTGTTCAACGTGTTCGCGATCTGCTCGGCGTCGGCGAACTGGAGGTAGATCACGTGGATCTTCCCGCCGCCGAGGGCGGCCGGGAGTTTCTTGTCGAGCTTGTTGATGAGTTCTCGGACCTGGTCGGCGCCTTTCGTGTTCGCGTGGACGATCATCGTGTTCGTGCGCTCGTCGGCGATGATCGTGTTGATGATGCCGCCTTCCTTCGTCTTACGGGACTGGAAGCCGGACCGGCCGCCGCCGCCCGGGAAACGCGGACCGGCCGCTCCGCCGGTGCTCGAGCCCGGGATGAGCTGGTCGACGAGCTTCGCGAGTTCGACGGCGGAGGCGTACTTCACCGGGATGACTTCGATGCCGGCGTCGTAGGTTTCGACGTCGAGGATCTCGAGAAGCTTCGCGAGTTTCGCGATGTTCGATCCGGTGTCGGTCACGATGACGGTATTCGTCTGCTCGTAGGGGATGATCCGGGAGTTCGCCGGCATGAACGAGCGGAAGTTCCGCGCGACTTCCTCGGCCGAGAGGAACTTCAGGCTGAAGAGGCGGGTGATGAGCGCGTCGGAGTCCGGCGCGTATTTTCCGGTGTAGGTGCGGAGCTGTTTGTCGCGCGCGTCCCGTTGGCGGGCGATCCGGATGAACTTGCCCGAAGGAATCAGCGCGAAACCGTTCATATCGAGGGCGGTGAGAAACGCGCGCCACGCGTCTTTCACGGTGATCGGGGAGTTCGAGATGAGGGTGATCCGGCCTTTCACGTCCTTGTCGAGGATGAAATTCTGGCCGGTGAGCTTCCCGAGCGCCTTCGCGATGTCCATGATGTCGGCGTCGGGGAAGTTGAAGTCGGTCACGACTTCGTTCGAACCCGCGGAGCCTTCGGCGTCGACGCGGAGAGGTTGGTTGTTCTTACCGTCGATGACCCCGGCTTTCGCGCCCTCGATGTCGACGGTTCCTTTCGCGTTCCGCGTGACCGCCGGTCCGCCGTTTCCGCCGCCGTCGTTCGCGCCGGCCGGCATGTCGCCCGGAGGCGGGTAGTTCGCGTTGCCGGAATTATCCATCTCGAAGTCGCTCTCGTCGTCGTCGAAGAACTGGGGAGGGGAGCCGGCGTTCGAAGGAGCGTAGGGGTTGTTGAAACCCTTGCCGCCCGGCTGGAACCCGCCGTCCGCGGCGTAACCGTTCTGGATGACGAGGAGGAGGAGCGCGCTCATCGCGATCAGCAGGCTCATGCCTCCGAGCACTCGGACCCAGGCGCTGACGGTGATTTCGGTCTGTTTCTTCTGGTTCATCGTGTTCATTCCTCGAACGTTAACGGAAATTATAGGACTGGGTGGACTGGCGGCCGTCGCGCTTCACGCAGAGTTCGAGCTGGCTCGCCGTCTTGAGTTGGTTCATGAGTTCGAAGGCGCGCGCGGGGTCGTTGATCGACTCGCCGTTCACGCCGCAGAGGATGTCGCCGTTCTTGAGCCCGAGCTTCTCGTAGACGGAGCCCTGGACGATCTGGATGAGTTTGTAGCCGGCCGGTTGGCCGTTCTCGAAATGCGGGATCGCGCGCGCCTGGGTGAGGACGTCGTTGATGTTCGAGAGGTACTTGTCGAGTTCGTTGCGCGGGATATTGAACTGGTTCGGCGCCGTTTGCTCGATGCCGCCCGCCGAAGGTTTCTTCGTCGAGGAGAGCGAGCCGACGCTGATGCGAGTGCCGTTTCCTTCTTCCGGCATGTCGACGAACTCTTTCTTCCCGGAAGCGAGGTTCCGGAAGATGACCTTGTAGGACTCGATCGAGATGATCTTGATCTTGCCCGGCAGCTCGTCGTCGACGCGCATCGGGTAGACTTGGCTTTCGCCCTTGTCCTCGATGGTCGCGACCGAGCGGGTTTCGTCCTTCAGGATGACGGTGCCGATGAGGTTCAGCGGCAGCGAAGTCTTCACCGGGTCGTTGTCTTGGTTCGGGACGCCCTGGACTTCGTCGCCCGGGATGCGCCCGAGGGAGCTGAAGAGGTTGCGCGAGATGATGACCTGGTAGTCGGCGAAAGGCTTCATGCCCCCGGCGTCGACCATGCCGCCGCCGCGGATGCGGGCGATCGGAGGTTCGGGGATCAGGCGTTCGATGAAGTAGGCCGCGAGGTCCGCGCCGGTCCACGCGAGGAGCACGACCGCGACGAGGAGGGCGATCAGGTTCAGCTTGTTCGCGTCCCATTTGAAACCGGGGCCGGGAGGGGGAGGGAGACCGTCGCCGCCCGCGCCGCCCTTGCGGAGCCGGGTGAACTTCGGCGCGATCCGCTCGTTCCAGTGGGAGCGGATCATGTCGGTGAAGGTCCGGTCGGAGCGTTCGACCCCGGCCGGTTCGGAACCCATGAACGGGGCCGAGTCCGGCGCGAGCGGAGAGGTATCCTGCTCGGACGTCTTCGCGCCACGGTGGGTGATCTTCGTGATCATCCCCGTGATTTCTTCCTTCTGCTTCTGGAAGATGCCTTTGATTTTGCCCTTCCAGTCCGGCTTTTCCTGGAATGGCGATTGATCGGAACCGTCTTCGCTCATGCGTCCTTAAGGGCGGGAAAGGCGCGGTTAGCGGTCTTTCCCTTTTTCCCTTTCCTTCCTTGGTGCGGAAACCATCCGTGGTTGCGGCGATCCGTGGGACTGCTGTTCGACTGGAGAAACTCTCCTTATATGAGCAAGCAGGGTGCCAGCATCGCGGTCGAATTTCGAGCGGGGGTGGTGGATTTTTCCGGGTAAAAAACTTTTAAGATCAGAGACTTAACCTCCGTCAAAGGGGTGTCGGATTTCCTATAGCTCTGCGTCTGACATTTTGTCGAGAAACCGCATTCGGAAGGGGCCCGATCTCCGACAATTTGTCGAAGGCAGGCCGTGCGGTGGGCTCAGAGTGGAGAGATCGGTGCCGGGTGTCATCTAACCGGTCGCCGGAGGAGGCCTGTTTTCGAGTCCTTCAATTAAAATCCTTTTATTTCAATGAGTTATAACTCAATCTTTCCCCTGTGTCAGATTTGACAAAACGCATCCAGGACTGCTATATTCGCCACCGTCCTAAGTGTCTAACTGAGTCCCTTCGGTGTGGTTGGGACCCTGCGGCAATGGCGGAGTAATTCGCCTTTGCAGGGAAGGTTTATCGGATGTTCAAAGTCGGTGATAGCGCAGTTTACCCGGCACACGGGGTTACCGTCGTGAAGCGCATTGATGAGCGCGAAGTGGGCGGTAAGAAGAAGAAGTTTTACGTTCTCCAGGTCGTGGAGAACCAGATGACCATCATGGTCCCGACGGACAACGCGGACGCCGTGGGTCTGCGCGAGATCATTTCCGATAAGGAAGTTCAGAACGTCTATAAGATCCTGAAGAAGCGCGACGTGAAGATCGATCAGACCACGTGGAACCGCCGCTATCGGGAATACATGGAAAAGATCAAGACCGGCTCGGTGTACGAAATTGCCGAAGTGCTCCGGAACCTCTTCATGCTTCGCCACTCGAAGGACCTCTCCTTCGGCGAGCGGAAGATGCTCGATCAAGCGAAGGCGCTGCTCGTGAAGGAAATCTCCCTGGCCCGTGGCCAGAAGGAAGAGATCATCGAGCAGGAGATCCAGACGATCTTCGCTTCCTGATCGTTGCTCCCGTCGAATTCGAAAAGGCCGCGCTCGCCGAGCGTGGCCTTTTCCTTTTCAGTGTTCCGAAAATCGAGATTTTTGACGCGGGAAAAATCAAAGGAATTGCCAATCGCGTCAATTCTGGTTACGAGAGGGCCACCTTAATTTCAGGGGGTTTTATGCGTAAATCGGTTCGCTCGTTCATGGCTGCCGTCCTCGTCCTTTCGTTCGGTTCCTCTTCGCTCGCGCAGGCGAACTGCCGCGAGAAGTTCCAATCGCGAATCGGGGACCGGACGGGAAGCGTGCTTCTCTCGGGGGCGGGTGGCGGTGTGGCCGGCGTCGTAACCGGCGTCGTGATCGCGTTTCCGATCGGGATCGCCGCGGGAGTGGTTACGATGCTCGTCCTCGGCAAGCACACCGATCGCACGGCGATTCGATTGCTGAACGAAGCCGAGGCCGGTCACGGCAAAAAAATCCGTCGCCTCTACAATAAATACCTCGATCGCGCGAAGGACCCGGTCTCCTTCTCCGAGTTCTGCCAGATCATCCACGAGGCCGACGCGAACGAGAACCTCTGCAAGAACGACGTGAAGCTCCACAAGGGCGATCTGGTCCTCTACGTCCAAGACCGGGAGTAATTGTCGGTGAACGGAGAAACTCCGTTCTACCGGGTCGCGCTTCAGAACGAACTGACGCGTCGGATCCGGCGGAACCCGCATTATTCGATCCGATCGTTCGCGAAGGCGCTAGGCGTGAGTTCGAGCGCGCTTTCGCAGATCCTCGCCGGGAAACGGTCGATCTCGCAGAAGGTGATGGACCGGTTGATGGCCGGGCTCGAGCTCACCGAGGCCCAAGCCGCGGACTTCGTGTCCTCGGTGTATGCGGAGAAGCTGCGGTCGGGGAACCGGAAAATCAGCCGGACCTTGAAGACGCGCGCCCGTGCGGCGGAGGCGGCGATCCCGAGTTATCCCTCCGAAACGCGCCCGATCGAGAGCGCCGAGTTCGGACCGATCGCGGAGTGGTACCACTACGCCGTGCGGGAGATGGTGTGCAAACCCGATTTCTCCCCCGATCCGCGGTGGATCGGTCGCCGACTCGGGATTCGCGCGGCCGAAGCGAAGCTCTCCTGGGAGACGCTCCTTCGGCATCGGCTCGTTCGCCAGGACGCGAAGGGGCGCTGGGCGAAGGCGGAACCGAACATCGACACCGCCGATAAACGATCGACCACCCCGTTCCACCGGCAGCGTCAGCGCCAGATCCTCGAACGCTCGGCTTTTTCCCTCGAAAACGACCCGATCGACGTGCGCAACCATTCGGCGGTCACCGTTTGCACTTCGCCGGAGAAAATGAAAGTCGCCAAAGAAAAGATCCAGAAATTCCTCTGGGAGCTCACCCGTTACCTCGAAAGCGGGGATCAAGAGCGCGTCTACGAGCTCTCCGTCCAACTCTTTCCTCTCGAAAGGAATTCGTCATGAAACCGGTCCAATCGTCCCTGCTCGCCCTCGCTCTCCTCGTCTTCGTCGGGTTCGCGGCCGTGGCCGCCTCCGCGCGCGAAGGCGGCGGCTCGCATGGCGGCGACACGCTCGTCTTCGAGTTTTCCGGTTCCGCGCAGAATCTCGCGAAAGCGCTGAAGAAAGCCGGCCCGCTCGCGGGGTGCCCGGAAGCCGACGCGTTCGGCGCGCTCGTGAACGACGCCCGGACCCACTATTCGTCGGCCACGATCGTCACCGTGCCCACGGACGACGGGGAAATCGAAGTGGACGCGCGGAATTGGAACGACTCCGAGGGCGCGCACATCGAGATCTCCCGCGTCCGGGTCAGTCAGATCAAGAATCCGGACCTCTTTATGGCGCTCGTCCTGCACGAGTTCCTCGGACTGATGGGCGTCGAAGGCACGAACGACCGCCGTTCGTCGCAGCAGTGCCTCGACGGCTTGAACGCGCTCGGCAAGGAAGAGGTCGCTCCGCGGAGCCTCGTCTACCACATCAATCCGATCAGCAGCGTCGAACGCTCGTTCATCCAGGGCGGGTTGCTCTTCGATTGCGTGTCGAAAGACGCGCCCGACGGATCTCCGGCGAGCGTCCGGCTCCGTCTCCAGGAGAAGTCGTTCTGCGCGGTCGGAGAGCGCGCCGTCGCGCTCGAGTCGCGCGGCGAAGCCGGGGAGTGGGCGACGCTCGGCCGCTCCGGCTGCTTGCCTCCCGCGAAGCTCGAAACGCTCTTCCACGTCCAATACTCGATCCAAACCGGCGAAGGCCGTTTTACGCTCGATCCTCCGAACCTGCGGCAAGTCCTTTCGCTCGGCTTTAGTTCCGTCGACCGCGCGAAGTGGGACATGGAGGCGAACTGGACCGAGCGGAAAGGCAGCGGTCGTTTCCGCGGAAGCTGTTCGCCGGAACTGCTCGTTCGCTGAGTCAGCCAAAATCTATTTTGACGCAGTTTGGGTCAAATATAATTGCCCGAATGAAACCGCCGCACTAAGTTCCGCCTCGATTCCGGAAACGGGATCGGGAGGGTTCGGGAGTGAGAGCGGCATTCGCGGTTTTTGTAGTGGTTACGGGACTCGGATGCGGGTTTTCGCCTTCGGCGCGAGCCGGGGAGTGCGATTTGGCGGTGCGCGGACCCGCGCCCACGCCAGCGCGACTCGGTGAAATGCTCTCGGCGTTAGGCTTCGCGCTCGAACCCTCCGCATCCATAGCGATGGAGATCGTCGCGCGCGCGTCCCGCGAAACCGTGCGCGTCGGCCCGGATTACGTCGTCGTTCCGGTAGTGAGGTTCGCGGTCGTCGTCCGGTTCGCCGACCGACGCGCGCTCTCGCTCGGCGAATTCGTGCGGCCGGCGGCGCGAGCGGGAGTAGGCGTGTACGAGACGGCCCTCGGGCTTTTGCCGGATTGCGCGGGGCTCAGATTGCTCGAAGGGCGCGAAGCCGGAACCGCGGCGGCCGCGCGTGCGGAGTTCGGATCGGCCGTGGACGAGTACCGATATCGCCTGACCGTCGAGTGGGACCAGCGTGACCTCGGTCGGCGCGCCGAGATCGTCCGCGAGTTCGAAGACCGGGTGAAGGGATTGTTCGCGACCGGTCTCGAAACCGACGACGCGTTCGCGGTGCTCGCCGATCGGACGAACGACCCGGCCTTCGCGAAGGATCTCCGCGCGTTTCGCGAGTCGAACGCCCGCCGACCGTTCGACCGCGCGCGGGTGCTCCGGGTCGTTTTGGATTACGGTTCTCCGGAGAAAAGCTGACGCCGGGAAGGGGGTTTGCGACTCCTCGCTCGCCGCTCCGGTTCGCTTCGTTCTGAACGTCGCACAGACCTGCCGCCATTCGTTTGGCGATCGTTTCGGCTGGGGTTCGGCCGTTCGATTCTCTAAACTGGGAGACGAGGATCGTCGGTGAAAGCACGCGCGCGCATCGCCCTTTGCGGCATCATCTTAGTCGTCGTCGGCGCGTCTCCCGCGTACGCCGCGAATCCCTTCAAGAAGTACTGCACCTCGCTCTTTTTCACTCCGCGCGAAGCCGTGTCGAAGTGGGGGCGCGAGAAGATCGGCCAAGCGAAGGCCTGGATGGACAAGATCTTCCTCTCGACCGAAGGGAAGATCAAAGGCGCGACGAAAGCGGCCGCGATCGATCCTCGCGGGGAGTACGACGGACTCTGGGTCCGCGATAACGCGATCAACGCGAAAGAGGTGATGGATAATCCCGAGATCGCCGACGCGTACATCGATTGGGTCCGCGGGAACCTGAAAAAACACACTCTCGGCGGCCTCGGCGAACCGAAATTCAACTCCGACGGCTCCCCGTTCAATAAACCGTGGGGTCGCCCGCAGAACGACGGCCCCGGTTACGTGATCCTGCGCTGGACGGAGTACGCGGAGAAGAAGGCGAAGGAAGGCGTTTCGCTCGCCGCGCACTACGACTCGAACCTCGATAACGCCTCTCTGAAGTGGTACCTCGAGTACGTTTCGCACCACTGGAACGACGCGAGCTTCGATCTTTGGGAAGAGGAGATGGGCCAGCACCTGCACACGATGATCGTGATGCAGGACGGGCTCGAAAAGGGAGCGGCGCTCGCGGCGAAGGTCGAACCCGGCGGCGCGAACAGCCCGGCGGTGCTCTGGTACCGCCAGCAAGCGGCCGAGATCCGTCGCACGATCCTCGAGAACGCGTGGGACCCGGATCGCGGTTACCTCCGCTCGACCTGGCGGCACGACGGAGGATTCGTGCACAAACAGGAACCGCTCGATATCGGCGCGATCCTCGGTCTCCTGCATACGACGACGAATCCGCCGGTCTATCGTTTCGGCGACGAAAAGGTGATGGCGACGATGGCCGCGCTCGAGGCGAAGTTCTCGGAGATCTACCGATTGAACGAGCAGTGGTCCGATCTCCGTTATCGGGGAATCGCCGCGCTCGGACGCTATCCCGAGGACGTATTCCACGGCGGGAATCCGTGGGTGATCGCGACCCAGGGTGCGGCGGAATACTATTTCAAACTCGGCGAGGAGCTGCTCGGCACCGGCAAGATCGAGATCACGGAAGTGAACGAGAAGTTCTTCAAGCGACTGATGAACGGAAATCCCGATTTTCGCGCCGGACGGTCGTTCGACAAGGATTCGAAGGCCTTCAAGGACGTCATCTCGGCGATCGAGGAGAAAGGGGACGGATTCCTCTCGATCGTCCGGACCTCGACGAAAGCCGACGGATTCCATGCCGAACAAATCGCGCGCGGGTACCGGCCCGGCGACCAAGGGCCGTGGGTCGAAAACTACGTGAAGGAAGCGCTCGGAGGCGACGCGAACCGCTCGGATGCCGGGGGGCAGTGGCTCGGCGCCCAGCTCCTCGTTTGGAACGAGGCGAGTTTTCGCTCGACCTGGCGGGCTCGCACGGAATTCCTCGCGAAACGCCGGCGTCTTGGCCGTTAGACTCCGAATTCGCGGTTTTATAGTGCGGCGCGCATGGTTTAATGTACCGGGACTATGAGTGCTCCGAAAAAACCGGTCCGCGTCCGTTTCGCCCCCTCTCCGACGGGTTATCTCCACGTCGGGGGAGCTCGATCCATGCTCTTCAATCACCTGTTCGCTCGGAAACACGGCGGCACGTTGATCTTGCGGATCGAGGACACCGACCAGGAGCGCTCGACGAAGGAGTCCGAGCGCATGGTGATTTCGGATCTCGATCGTCTCGGCTTCAAGCCTGACGAATCGCCGGACGCCGGCGGCCCGTTCCCGCCCTACCGCCAAAGCGAACGCCTGAAGATCTACGGCAAGTACGCGAAGGAACTCCTCGATAAGAACCAAGCCTATTACTGCTTCTGCTCGGAAGCGACGCTCACCGAGAAGCGCGAACTCGCGATGAAGCTCGGCCGCCCGCCGGTTTACGACGGGACTTGCGCGAAGATTTCCCCCGCCGACGCGAAGGCTCGTTTCGCGAAAGGCGAGAAGGCCGGGATCCGGTTCCGCGCCTACTCGAAGGAATACGTGCTGCACGACAAAGTGAAGGGCGACGTCCGCTTCCCGCCCGACGTCGTCGGCGACTTCTTCATCACGCGCACCCCGCGCGCGAACGAGAGCGAGACCGCCGAAGGCGTCGGCATGCCGGTCTATAACTTCTGCTGCGTGGTCGACGACCACCTGATGGGCATCACTCACGTCATCCGCGGCGAAGACCACCTCTCGAACAACTCGCGCCAGCTCCAGATCTACGACGCCTTCGGATGGGAACTCCCGGAGTTCGCCCACGTCGCCGTCGTCCTCGGGAACGACCGCCAGAAGCTCTCGAAGCGGAACGGCGATTCGTCGGTGTTCGAGTATCTGAATAACGGCTACCTCCCGGAAGCGCTGCTGAACTTCCTCGCGCTGCTCGGTTGGAACCCGGGTTCGGAAGTGAAGCCGTCCTCCGGCCACCCGGAACTCTTCACGATGGACGAGATGATCTCGTATTTCTCGATGGAGGGCCTCCAGAAAGCCCCGGCGATCTTCGACGTGCAGAAGTTGAACTGGATGAACGGCCAATACATCCGCAGCCTTCCCCTCGCGGACATCGCCGAGCGGGCACGCCCGTTCTTCGAGGCGATCCCGGAGTGGAAGACGGCGCTCGGAAAGAACTCGAAGGATTGGTACGTCGGCGTCGTCGAAACGATCCGCGGCGAGTGCACGATCCTGAAGGACCTGCCCGAACGCGCGCGCTTCTTCATCGAGTCCCGGCCGGAGATCGAGGACGCGGCGAAGGCCGTCCTCGTCGATCCGGCGAACGCGGCGGTCTTCACGACCCTCGCCGCCGAAGTCTCGGCGCTCCCGGAAGTCCTGACCGCCGAACTCGTCGACCAGCTCCAAAAATCGGTCGGCGCGAAGTCGGGCGCGAAAGGGAAGGGGCTCTTCATGCCGATCCGCGCGGCGACCACCGGTCGCACGCACGGCCCGGAATTGAAGAAAGTCTTCCCGCTCCTCGGTAAGAAGGCGCTCGTCGCGCGAATGCGCGCAATTGAAGAACGGATGCGCGAGCACCAAGCCGCGGTCAAAGCCTAAGCCACGGAGATCGGAATGAGCGCGAAACTTCCCGAAGTGAAAGTCACGAACTCGCTCGGCGGGAAGAAGGAAGTCTTCGCGCCGATGGAGCCGGGAAAGGTCCGGTTCTATACTTGCGGACCGACGGTTTACGGACCGATCCACGTCGGGAACCTACGCGCGGCCATGACCGCCGACCTTTTCGTCCGTTCGCTCCGGAAGCTCGGCTACGAGGTCACCTACGTTCGGAACTACACCGACGTCGACGATAAGATTATCAAGCAAGGGCACGCCGAAGGGATCTCGCCCGAGGCCGTCGCGAAGAAATACACGACCGCGGTCGAGCAGGACTACGCCGCCGCCGGAATGATCGATCCGGACCATAAGACGACGATCACCGACCATATGGCCGAGATCATCGCGATGATCGAGAAGATCATCGCGAACGGAAAAGCCTACACCGCCGAACCCCCCGCCGGGTCGGAGCCGGGCGCGCAGGAAGTCTTCTTCTCGATCCCGAACTTCCCGACCTACGGGAAACTTTCGCGTAAGATCCTCGAAGATCTGGTCGCCGGCGCGCGCGTGGACGTCTCGGAAAAGAAGAAAAACCCGGCCGACTTTTCGCTCTGGAAGCCCGCGAAGGCGGGCGAGCCGTCGTGGGCGTCGCCTTGGGGAAAAGGCCGTCCGGGCTGGCATATCGAGTGCTCCGCCATGGCGACGAAGTGGCTCGGTGAGCAGATCGATATGCACCACGGCGGCACCGATCTGATTTTCCCGCACCACGAGAACGAGATCGCGCAGAGCGAGGCGGCGTCGGGTAAGGCGCCTTACGTACGGTATTGGCTCCATAACGCCATGCTGAACATCAACGCCGAGAAGATGTCGAAGTCCCTCGGGAACTTCGTCACCGCGAAAGACTTTCTCGCAGCCTACGGCGGCGAGGTTACCCGCTACATGATGATGGCCGCGCATTACCGCACGATCTCGGACTTCGGCGACGAGGCGATGGAGTCGGCGCTCACGAACCTGCAGCGGCTTTACGAGGCGAAGGCGAAGGCCGAATCGCTCGCGCAGAAGCGGGGTGCCGTCTCCGACGCGCGCGCGGAAGCGGTTTGGGCCGAATTCATGGCCGAATGCCAAAAGACCCGCGAAGAGATGACGCGCGAGATGGCGAACGATTTCAATACGCCGGGGGCTCTCGCGGCGACGTTTTCGCTCATCCGGGCCTATAACCGCGCGCTCGCCGAACCGCGCGCGGAGGCGACCCCTTCGGTCGCACTCGCCTCCGCGGAACTCGTCCGCGTGATCGAGGACGAGCTCGGGGGATTCCTCGGACTCGGCCGTCGCCCCGCGGGCGCCATGCTCGAGCAGATCGGCCAGATCCGCGCGAAGATTCACGCCGCGCGCGCGGGCGAGGGCGCGGCGGCCGCGCTCGGGAAGGAAGAGATCGAGGCGATGATCCAAGCCCGGGCCGACGCGAAGAAGGCGAAGAATTTCGGCGAGGCCGACCGGATCCGGAAAGAGCTCGCCGATCGCGGCGTCGCGATCAAGGATTCCCCGACCGGCACGACCTGGCAGTATTCGAGCTGAGCGAGCGGAACCGATGCCGTCCGATTCCGACTTCAAGGGTCTCGAGATCTATACCGCCACGGCCGAGGACGCGACGGATCTCGCCGCGCACGTGAACGCGGCATACCGCGGGGAGACCTCGCGCGCGGGATGGACGACGGAGGCCGATCTCGTGAGCGGAACGCGTACGACCGCCGATCAGCTCGCGGACGAGATGAAACTTCCGAACGTGAGGTTCGAGGTGATGCGCGACCGCGAGGGGAAGATCCTCGCCTCGGTCGAGCTCGTCCTCGAGGACGTGCCCGAGAGCGGCGAGTCGGCGATCGGTACGGCAGGCGCCGAGGGCGTCGATTCATCGCACGTGCGGGGACGGGTCTGCTACCTCGGTATGCTCACCGTTCGGCCGACGAAACAAGGGGGAGGGCTCGGCCGTCGCATGCTCGAGCATTCCGAGGCGATCGCCCGCGCGTGGGGTTGTCCGAAAATCCGGATGACCGTGATCGATCGAAGAACCGAACTCCTCGCGTACTACGAACGGCGCGGTTACGTCCGCACCGGCGTCGAGCACCCGTTCCACTTCGACGATCCGCGGTTCGGCGTCGCCGCCGTACCGCTCAAGATGGTCGAGCTCGAGAAGAAAATCCGGTAATACGCCGGGGATTAGTGCGCCGCCGGCGGGACCGGCCCGTGCTGCGCGTACGCGGGGGCGGCCGGAGTTTCGCCGAGTTCGTCGAGCGCTTCCGCGAGGTCGCGTTTATCCTTCACGCTCTCGTAGCGCACGAAGAGGCTGTACGCGCACGGCACGACGAAAAGGGTCAGGAACGTCGAGACGGTCACGCCGCCGACGACGGCGATCGCCATCGGGCGGATGACCTCGGCGCCCGCGCCGAAAGCGAACGCCTCCGGGATCGCGCCGGCGATCGTCGCGAGCGACGTCATCAAGATCGGGCGAAGGCGGACCGGGCAGGCCGCGAGGAGCGCCTCGTCGGGTTTCAGTCCTTCGGCGCGTTTATGGTTCGTGAACTCGACGAGCAAGATCGAGTTCTTCTTAACGATACCCATCAGGAGGAGGATCCCGATGAGCGAGTAGATGTTCAACGACGTTCCCGTGAGCCACATCGCCGCCAGCGCGCCGGTGAGCGAGAAGGGGAGGGCGAGCAGGATGATCGCCGGATGGAGGAAGCTGTTGAACTGGGATGCGAGCACCATGTACGCGACGAAGATCCCGAGAACGAGCGCGAAGAGGAGACTCTTGATCGAGTCCTCGAAGGCCTGGGACGAACCCGAGACCGTCATGTGGTACCCCTCGGGAAGCGTCTCCGCGCCGATCTTGCGGATGGCGTCGATGACTTCCGACTGCGACCGGCCCGGGAGGAAGTTCCCGAAGACGGAAATCCCGCGCTCCCGGTTGTAACGCGTGATCGTAAGGAGCGTCGTCGACGGCTTCATCGTGATCACTTGCGAGAGGGGAAGGACCTCGCCTTGGGTATTGCGGACCCAGATCTTCGCGATGTCCTCGGGGCCGGTGTTCGAATCCGGATCGAGTTTGATTTGGATGTCGTCCCGATGGCCGGAGTCGTCGGTGTACTTGTTCGGCAGGAGTTTCTGGCCGCCGACCATGGCCGAGATCGCGTTCGCGATGCCGACGACGGGGACGCCGCGCGCGGCGGCTTTATCGCGATCCGGATAGACCTCCGTCTCGGGCATGTTCGCGTTATAGTCGGTGTCGAGGTCCGCCATCATCCCCGTCGCCATCACCTTTTTCCGCATCTCACCCGAGAGTTCGGCGAGTTTTTCCCAATCCGGCCCTTGGAGCACGAACTCGATCGGATAGCCGCGCTGGGCGCTGAACCCGGTGAGCGAAAGGTCGAGGATCGAGGCTTTTTCGACGCCAGCGACCGCCTTGAGTTCCTTCCGCACGTATTGCATGAACTCCTGCTGGGTCGGGCGGTGCTTGAACGGGGCGACGACCGGGCGTTCGCCGATGTCCTTGAGGGTGACGAAAGAAATGCCCTGGTTCACGAGGCCGCCTCCGAGGCCGCCGACGGCGACGTAATAAGTCGCGATCTCGGGCCGGGTCTTGTAAAACGCTTCGATCTGTTTGAAGACGCCGTCGGTGAAGGTGATCGAGGAGCCCATCTTCGTCGAGACGTTCACGAGGAAGCGGCTTTGGTCTTGGGGCGGGATGAACTCTTTACGGAGCGCGCGTCCCGCGAGGAGCGAGACGAAGAAGATCGCGAGCGAACCGACTAGGATCTTCGCGCGGTGGCGCATCGCCCTCGCGAGGAGGTCGGCATAAACTCCGGTGAGTCGCTCCATCCCCCGGTGGACGGCGCGGGTGAGGCGATTCCCGCTTCCGCCGACGCTCAGGAACTGCGAGCAGCGCATCGGGGCGAGGGTCAGCGCCTCGAGAAGCGAAATGAGGACGGCGACGGAGAGAGTGACGCCGAACTGGAAGAAGAACTTGCCGATGATCCCCCGCATGAAGACGACGGGGACGAAAATCGCGAGGATCGCGAGCGAGGCTGCCACGGCGGCGCCGGTGATTTCGCGGGCGCCGACGATGGCGGCGAGGACCCGCTTTTTCCCTTCTTCGGCGTGACGGGTGATGTTCTCGAGGACCATGATCGCGTCGTCGACGACGATCCCGATCGAGAGCGAAAGGCCCATCAGCGTGAAGGTGTTCACGGTGAATCCCATCGTGTTCAGGACGATGAACGATCCGATGAGGGAGACGGGGATCGCGAGGATGACGTTGAAAGCCGAGCTCCAGGTGCCGAGGAAGAGGTAACAAACGAGGGCCGTGAGGAGCACGGCGAGGCCGAGGGTGAAGAAGAGTTCGTGGATCGAATCGCGGATGAACTGGGTCGTGTCGGTGACGATCCCCATGCTCATGCCCTTCGGGAGGAAGGACTTGAGTTCGCCGATGCGCTTCTTCACGAGATCGCCGATCTCGACCGCGTTCGTGCCGTGCTGCTTGATCACGCCGAGACCGATCGTCGGCTGGATACCGTTATAGCGCGAGATCCGCCGGACTTCGTCGGTGCCTTCCTCGCAGGTCGCGACCTCTCCGATCGTGATCTTCTTCCAGACCGGCATGCCGAGGCGGGAGGGGATGATGAGTTCGTTGCACTCTTTCGCGTCGTTGAACTCGGAATGGACGCGAATGTAGGTTTCGCGGTTCGCGACGTCTTGGTAGCCGGTCGGCGCGAGTTGGTGCTCGTTGTCGATCGCGGCGACGATGTCGGCGGCGGTGATCTCGCGCGAGCGCATCTTCTCGGGGTGCAGCCAGATCCGCATCTGCGGATCGACGTAGCCGCCCATCCGCGCGTCGCCGACGCCGTTGATCGTCGTGATGCGGTCCTTGAGCTTGTCGCGCACGAAGAGGGCGAGGTCGCGGAGCTTTCCGCCTTCCTGGTAGGCTGCGGCCCAGAGGATCGGTTGGTCGTTCGGGTTCGTCTTCGTGATCGTCGGCGGGTCGATCGTCTGCGGGAGGTTCCGCTGGGCCTGCGAGATCTTCGTTTGGACCTGTTGGAGGGCGACGTTGATGTCCTGGTCGAGATTGAATTGGATCGTGATCGAAGTCGAGCCCTGCTGGGAGGTCGACTGCACGAGCTGGATGCCGTCGACCGCCATGACGGCGTCCTCGATCACGTCGGCGACCGCGCTTTCCATCACGTCGGGAGAGGCGCCCGCCCAGGTCACGCTCACCGTCACGACGGGGAAGTCGACGTCGGGAAGCTGGCTGATCCCCATTTTCGTGTAAGAGATCGCACCGAAGACGAGGAGTCCCGCCATGAGCATCCACGCGAAGACGGGCCGTTTGATGGAGAGGTCGGATAAAGTCATAGTCGTAAGGGGGGGGGGCGGACGCGGATGGGCGGGCCGTTCGGAGTATTAGCGGGCGGATCCGGTGACTTTCATCCGCATCCGGCGAGTCCCGTTCCAATCGCAATTCCAACCCGGAGTCCGGGCATCTCCGGTTTCCTGGCAGTTCAAGGTGATCGAGTAGGGAGTTTGGCCCGGAAGGTTTCCGTCCGAGGTGCCTGTGAGCGTTCCACGCCGCGTGTCCCAGATCGCGTCGGGGAAAGCGACGACGACCGGGGAATCGGCGTCGCCGAGCGAAACGGAGACGTTCCCGCTCCGGAGCGGGAAAAAACGGTCGAAGAAACGCTGGTCGGCGTTCCGGGTCGAGGGGGTATAGATGAACCGGGCTTCGAGCGTCGCGTCCTGATCGGTCGTCGCGCGGCCCCGGTAGTTCGTCGCCCGCGTCCCGCGCGCGCGGTCGAGCGCTCCCGGTCCGGCCGCGACGTCGGCCGCAGGGGCGTCCTTCACGAGGCGATAGGTACCGCCGAAGTCGGCGTAATTCGGGACTTCGATCTTCCCTTTCAAGACCCCGTCGTTCACGGTTCCTGCGATGCTGAGGGTCGCCGATTGGGACCGGGTGAAACCGACCGTCGTGTTGATTCGGAAGGAGTGGTTCACGAGGTCGTAGCGACCGTCGGCGAAGTGGATCGTTTCCGAGGATCTTCCGGAACGATCGCTCGTTTCGAGGGTGGCTTGGGCGCTGACGACACTCGACTGGGCCCCGCCCTCGACGCGGGTATCCGCAGAGAGTTCGATCGTAAGCGAGCCCATCGGTTTTCCGCCGCTCTTCGCGAAGAGCGTGCCGGTATAGACTCCGGCCACGCGATCGGTTTCGGCTTGGTCGTCGATGTTCTTCTGCGCGTCCGCCTGTTCGATCGTGCGATCCTTTCCGCAACCGGAAAGCGCGGCGAGCAGGGCGAGGAGAACGAGGGTGCGATTCGTGAGTTTCATAGTTCGATCTCCCGCCTAAAGTCCGAGCCGAACGCCGAAGCGGGCGGCGAATCCGGCCGTGTCGACGTCCCCGGAAATCCGGGTGCGGTAGCCTGCCGTCGCGACGAGGCTGACCGCATCGAAGCGCGGTCCGCCGAAGTTATAGAGGGCGCCGAGGTCGCCGTACGCGCCCAGGCCGCCGTTCGAGTGTCCATCCTCGTCGAGCGAATGCCCGAAAACGAAGAGGGTCGGTAGCGCTCCGAGTTCCGCGAACGCGGAGAGCCGTCCGAACGCGAGCCCTTTCGGCGCGAGCTCGAAACCGAGCGGGAGTTCGAGGATCGAGATCTGGCGTTCGTTCGTCGTTTCGACTCCGTTCGATAGCGTCACCGCCTCGGTGCGGGTGAGCCCGAGGTACCCGAAACCCGCGACGCCGTTCAGGGCCACCGGCCCGGCCGAAGGACCCGGGACGACGAGGCGGAGCGCGGTCTGCGGCGCCGTCTGGTTCGTGAAGTCCGAGTAAGCACGGCCGCGCGGGCGCCAAGTCGAGACGCCGACTTCGGCTTGGGGCTTTAGGGTTTCCGTCGGCCGCTCCCTGAGCAGGTCGGTGTAAATCCGACCTCGATCGACTTCGAGGGGAGACCGGGAAACCGAGACGGGCGTCGCCGCCCGCGCGACGCTCGCGAGCACGAGCACCACGAGGAGCACGATCAGGAGGGGAAGGTAAACGGGATAGGAAAATTCCTGTTTCATCGGACCGCCTTGGCTTTGAAGTCGAACGCGACGTTTCCGGACCAGTGGCAATCCCAGGCCGGAACTTTCGCGCTGCCGCTTTCGGTGCATTGGAGGGTGAAATGATAGGGCTGCGTGCCGCCGGAACCGGCCGCGCCCGACATCGCCCCGTTCAGCGTCCGGGAGTCCATGTCCCATTCCGCGTTCGTGAACGGAATGGTCATGATGTCCTCGCCGTATTTCGTTTCGGTGAGCGTCACCGAGACGGTGACGAAACGGACCGGGTAGAAGAGTTCGAGGAATTCGCCCTCGGGGGTCGCCGTCGGCTCCGCGAACTTCATCGTCACCCGCTGCTCCGTCCCGAGCACTTCCTGCGTGACGGAGTAGATCTTACCGAGGGTCGCTTCCGCCCGTTCGGTAGGAATGCGGGTGTCCTCGAGCTGCGGCGAGTTCGCGCCGCGCGTGAGCCGGTATCTTCCGCCGTATTTCGCGTAATCCACGCACTGGATCGTTCCGTCCATGACCTTCGTCACCGGATCGAGCTTGCCGGCGAAGCGGAACTTGATCGCCCGCGGTTTTCCGGTCGCGTCGACTTGGCCGTTCTCGATCGCGAAGTCGAGTTGGTAAGCGTGGGAGTAGATGTTGTAGAAGCCGTTCGTCGCGTTGATCGTCCGGCTGAAGGCCTTGGTAGAGAGCGTGATGTTCGCCGCAATCACGTTTTTAGTCTGTACGGATCCGTCGGGGATGTTGGTGTCGCCGTAGATCTCGACGGAGAGCGCGCCCATCGGTTTGCCGTTCATTTTCGAGAGGAGCGTTCCTTCGAAGGTGCCTTCGATCGACTGGCTGGTTTGGCGCTGCTTCTCGTTTTCCTTCTGGGCGAAGTACTGATCGACGGTGCGATCCTTTCCGCATCCGGAGAGGGCGAGGCCGCCGAGGAGGGCGAGCGAGGCGAAAGCGACGAAACGGACCGTTTTCGGGGACTTCATGGCGTTCCTTCCAGGACTCCCACGAGCTCGCCGACGTCGTGGCCGGTGGCGACGAGGTAGTGCGCGATCGAGGTGATGTAGGTGAGTTCGGCGGTTTGGTAGGCGACCTGGGTATCGAGCAGGCTCTGCTGAATGCTCAGGTAGCGAAGGTAGTCGATGGTCGAGTAGCGGTAATTCCGGGCTGCTTCCTTCATCGCCTGGTTCGCGAGGTCGAGGGCGTCGGCCGAGGTTTGGATCGTGCCTTCGGCGGCTTGGAGGTCGTGCATCGCCTTCGTCTCCGCGAACGCGGCGGCGTCCTTCACGCGGGCTTCCTGGATCTCGATCTGCTTCAACTGCGAGGCATAGGCGTTCCCTTCGGCGACCGAAGAGAGGCCGGAGAAGATCGGGATCGTGAGTTCGAGACCGTAGCTCCAAGCGTTCGCGAAATCGTTCGTGAGGTCGGCGCGCGTGTTCGAGACGCGGCCGTAGTTCCCGACGAAATTCAGCTGGGGCCAGTATTTCGCGAGCGAGGTCTTGTTCGTCGCCTCGGTCTGGTCGCGGACGGCCGCGATGCGGGAAAATTCGTAGATCTCGTACGGACGATCCTTCGTTTTCGCGAGGAATTCGCGGAGCCCCTTCGGCCGGAGCGAACCTTTCAGATCGACCGCGGTCGTCGTGCGATCGGCGAAGAGGAGCATGAGTCCGACGACGGCCGTCTTCAAATCGGCTTCCGTCTGGGCGATTTTCGAGTCGAGGAGGGCGATCTGGGTCTTCATCTCGAGGACGTCGAGGGTCTGACCGCGGCCGATGTTCGCCCGGTGCTTCGCGACGCCGAGGGATTCGTCTTGGATCTTGCGGTTATTCCGGAGCGCCGCGAGCTTTTCCTGGTTCATGAGGACCGTGTAATAAGCCGCGATCACGTCGACGGTGGTATCGCGTTCGGCGATCTTCAGGTCGAGGTCCGCCACCGTCCGGGCGCGAGAGAGCGAGGTGAGGCCCGACCAGAGTCCGCCGCCGTTATAAATCGGTTGGACGAGTTGGAGACTCGCCTCGTATTGGTTATAGGCTTCGCCGTTGAAGGCGGCGAGGCCCGTGAGGACGCTGTCCTTCCGGCGTTCTCCGCGCAGAGTGCCGTTCAATCTCGGAAAGAGAGCCGATATCCCGGCCGAGTGGAAACTCTTTTGCTCCTGGACTTTCTCGCGCGCCTCGACGACCGACGGATTCGCTCCGAGGGCGCGGTCGACCGCCTGGCGGAGGGTGAGGACGCTGACTCCCGCCGAATCAGGTGCGGCAAAAGCTCCGGGTACCGCGACGACCACGGAGGCGAGAGCGAGGAGGAGTTCGGTTTTCACGATGGACTACCCTCCATCGTCGCGTGCGACGGGATCGCGACGCGGCCCGAAACCGATGAGCCGGCGGAGAGGAGATTCGAGATCACGTCGAGGCCGGCCTTCAGGTCGAGGCGGTCGAGTTCGTCGAGGGATTCGATCCGCCGTTCGAATTCGTTCACGACGTGTTCGCGGAGGGCGAGGAACGCCGTATCGCCCGCGCGAGTCGGGCTTAGCCGGTTACATCGGCGATCGCTTTTCACGCAGACGCGATCCACCCACCCGGCCTCGACCATCGTTTGGATCTGGCGGCTCATCGCCGGATCGCTCACGCCGAGTTCGGCCGCGAGTTCGGCGTTCGTACGCGGAAAATCCCGAAGCCGCGCGAGGATGCGGAATTGGGTGAGGGAGAGAGCGCCGGACGAGCGGCGGATTTCCGCTCGGATGAGCTGCATGGTTTTGGGGACGACGCTCACGAGCGCGTCCGCCAAGGGGCGGGTGACCATGGGCGGGGTATACGAAGAAATCGTTAACCGATGCAACTGTTTTCGGCCTTGAAATGATTATGGAATTTCTTCCAAGAAGGCATCCCGAAGTTTTCGTCGCGGTTTTTGAAGGGCTCTGTTACACCTTGGCCGCAATGCAGCAATCACGACTCTTCGTACTGGGTGCGCTTCTCGCGCCCGCGCTTTTAGGCGCGAAAAAGCTCGATCTTCGTCCCGTCGCCGTTCGCCCGATGATGCCATCGGCCGCTTCCGCGCTGACTCAAGTCCCGGAATCGAAGCCGAGCCCGACCCTCGACCCTTATTTCGGGTTCGGGGCGCCTTCGAAAAATCCCGCCGACTACGCGAGCGAGTCCGATCCCTATAACGGGGCCGCGAAGAATCGCCGGATCGGGATGCCGGTCGAGTACATGGGACCGGCCGCGCGTATCGGCGACGGACCCGGCGTGGCGAGCTTGCAGTCCTATAATATGAACGGGATGCAAGGATTCAGCGGGAACTCCGGTGCTCCGAACCCGGCGAATTACCCGGCCCCGATCCACGTCCCGGCGTTCAATCCGCCGCCCGTGAACGTCGCGCCGATTTCGGTCCGCTGACTCAGAACAATCCCTAGAACGCTTCGTTGAACGCGACCGAACCTTCGACGCCGACGGAGTACGAAGAGACCCGACGCTCGAAGAAGTTCGTCACTTCCTGCACGTCCTGGAGGTCCAGGAACGAGAACGGGTTCTTCGAACCGTACTTGATCGGCATTTTCAGTGCGGCCAGACGGCGATCGGCGACGAACTCGAGGTACGTGCGCATGTCGCGGACGGAGAGACCGGCCACGCCTTCGGCGAGGACGTCGTTCGCGAAGAGCGTTTCGCACTCGATCGCGTCTTCCATCATCTCGTAGACCTTCGCGGTCAGATCGGCGTCGAAGAGTTCCGGCTCTTCCTCGCGGATCTGGTCGATGACCGTGAACGCGAACTGCATGTGCATGCTCTCGTCGCGGAAGACCCAGTTCGTGCCGGTCGCGAGACCGTGCAGGAGGCCCTTCGAACGGAGGTAGTACACGTAGGCGAACGCGGCGAAGAAGAAGAGCCCTTCGTTACAAGCCGCGAAGCAGATGAGGTTCAGGAGGAACGCCTTCCGGTCTTCGCGGTTCTTCAGCACCGTGAGGTCATTGATCGAGTCCGTCCACTTGAACGAGAACTCGGCTTTCCGGCGGATCGACGGGATGTTGTTGATCGCGGCGAAGGCTTGGTTCCGTTCGTTCGGGTCCGGGATGTAGGAGTCGAGGAGCGTGAGGTAGAACTGCACGTGCACGGCCTCTTCGAAGAGCTGGCGCGAGAGGTAGAGGCGAGCTTCCGGAGAGTTGATGTGCTTGTAGAAGTTCAAGACGAGGTTATTCGCCACGATCGAGTCGCCGGTCGCGAAGAACGCGACGAGGCGCTGGATCAGGTGCCGCTCGCCCGGAGTCATCTTTTCGCGCAAGTCCATCAGGTCCGTCGCGAAATCGACTTCTTCGACCGTCCAGGTGTTCTTGATGGCGTTCCGGTACATCTCGTAGAGTTCCGGATACTTCATCGGACGGAGAGTGAGGTTGAAACCAGGATCGAGAATCATTACTGACAAGCCTCGCACGCTTCGGGGTTTTCGAGCGAACACACGACGGCTTCGGCCGCGGTGTAAGTCTTCGACGGGGCGCCCGAAGGAGACTCGGCCGACGCGGAATCCGCGCCGATCGTCGCTTTTTGGATCCGGGTCGCCGGACGCGAGCGAAGGTAATACGTCGTCTTCAGGCCCTTTTTCCAGGCGTACATGTACATCGACGAAAGTTTTCCGACGTTCGGCGATTCCATGAACAAATTCAGGGATTGGGATTGGTCGATGTACGCGCCGCGGGCCGCCGCGAGGTCGATGAGGTTCTTCATCGAGAGTTCCCACGCAGTGCGGTAGCGGTGGCGGAGGTCGGCCGGGATACGTTCGATCGACTGGATCGAACCTTCGGCCATCTTGAGCGCGTCGATCATCGGCTGGTCCCAAAGACCGCGGCTTTGGAGCTCGCGGACGAGGAACTTATTGATCTGGATGAATTCGCCCGAGAGGGTTTCCCGCTTGAAGAGGTTCGATACCATCGGCTCGATCGATTCGGTACAACCGACGATCGAAGCGATGGTCGCCGTCGGTGCGATCGCGATCATGAGGGAGTTGCGCACCCCGTAGGCCATGATGTCCTTCTTCAGGCCGGCCCAGTCGAGGTGAGAGGACGGTTTCGCTTCCGGCCAGAAGTCCGGCTGGAGTTTGCCCTCGGCTGCGCGCGTTTCCATAAAGTTCACATGCGGGCCGTTCTTCTTCGCGAGCGCGACCGAAGCCGTGAGCGCGTAGAAGTAAACAGTTTCCTGGATGCGGGTCGAGAGTTCGAGCGCTTCCGGGGAGTCGAACGCGAGGCCGAGTTGGCAGAACGCGTCCTGGAGACCCATCACGCCGAGACCGATCGGGCGCCACTTGTTGTTCGAGCCCTTCGCTTCGTCGAGCGCGTAGTAGTTCAGGTCGATCACGCGGTCGAGGTACGGAACGACGGTGAGGACGGTTTCGCGCAGGCGCGAGAAGTCGAACATGCCGGACTTCACGTGCTCGGAGAGGTTGATCGAACCGAGGTTACACACCGCCGTCTCGGACTGCGACGTGACTTCGAGGATTTCCGTGCAGAGGTTCGAGAGGTGGATGACGTTTCCGTCTTTGCCCGTTTGGTTCGACTTCAGGTTCGAGGCGTCCTTGAAGTTCATCCAGCCGTTCGAGGTCTCGGCGAGCGTCTTCATCATGCGGGCGTAGAGGTCGCGCGCCGGTATCTTGCGGACGGCTTTGCCCGCGGCTTCGGCGGCCTCGTAGGCCTTTTCGAACGCGTTGCCGTAGAGGTCGACGAGTTCCGGAGTGACTTTCGGGTCGAAGAGCGACCAGTCGGCGCCGGCTTCGACGCGTTTCATGAACAGGTCGGAGACCCAGTTCGCGATATTCAGGTTATGCGTGCGGTTCGCTTCGTCGCCGGTGTTGTTCCGGAGTTCGAGGAACTCTTCGATGTCGGCGTGCCAGGTCTCGAGGTAGACGCACGCGGCGCCTTTCCGCTTCCCGCCTTGGTTCACGGCGGCGACGGAAGAGTCGAGGGTCTTCAGCCACGGCACGATCCCGTTCGACTTCCCGTTCGTTCCCCGGATGAGCGAGCCGCGCGAGCGGACGCGGTGATAGGCGATGCCGATGCCACCGGAGAATTTAGACAGCTCGGCGATCTCGCCGTAGCGGGCGTAGATCGACTTCAGCTCGTCTTTCGGCGAGTCGAGGAGGAAGCACGAAGAGAGCTGCGGAATGCGGGTCCCGGAGTTGAAAAGCGTCGGCGTCGAAGGCATGAACCGGAACGTCGAGGTCATTTCATAGAGCGTCTGGGCTTCCTCGGCGGTCGTCGAGATGCCGACGGCGACGCGGGCGAAGAACATCTGCGGCGTTTCGATCACTTTCCGGGTGATCGGGTGCTTCAGGAGGTAGCGGTCGTAGACCGTCTTCAGTCCGAAGAATTCGAAGAGGTGGTCGCGCGAAGGCGAGAGGGTGAGGCGGGCGGCGCGCGCCTTCATGCCCTCTTGGAGCAGGCCGTTCGTCGCGGCGATCTCGAGCGAATCGGCGAAAGTCTTCACGCCCTGGGAGGCGACTTCGGCGACGATTTTCTGCGAGAGAACGCGAGCGGAGAGCTTCGAATAGTCGGGTTCGAGCGTGATCAGGCCGGACAAGCTCTGAATGGCGGCGTCGAAGAACTCGGCTTCCGTCGGATTCGCCGAAAGCGCGGAAAACACGCGCGAGGCCGCGAAATCGAGGTCGATTCGCGGAAGATCGATCGAAAGCGCGCGGAAACGCTCGACGAGGGCGGCTTTCGCGAAGGGGTGATCCGCGCGTTCGATCGGATCGAGCGCGAAGCTCAGGTTCTGTTCCACACCCGCCGCGAGGTTCGGGTTGAAGGCGTTCGTCGTGTTCGTATTCGTCGTCGTTTCCATCTGGCAATTCCCCCTTAGCGGCTCACTCTTCTGAGCCGCTTCTTCCTAAATTCTCGTACCGGCAACCCGACGCGTAGCGTCTCCCCCCGGAGACCCCTGTCGGGTGTACGCGCTGGCAGGCCTTAGCCTCGGATGGGGCGATACTTCCGTAACGACTTCATCTACTCACCGCTGCCCGCCGACCCTTCCTCCCAGAAGTTTCGGTGCAGTTTCATCCGGGTCGCCTATCGGCCCGGATGCCGGTTTTCGTTCCATCCCAGTGCTTTTGGCGTTCTTGCGGCCGTAGGGCCTCTCAAACGCGACCAGCTCGGTACATACACAAGATATGGGGGTGCCACGGACCCGTCAATGCTACCTATAGTGGTGACGCGAGAGTGCGGCGTGTCGAAGCGGGGCATCGTTTTTCGAGATCTGCGTTAAGTCTCGAATCCGTTTTGGGAATCGGGAACGCGTCTATTTGGATTGTTTGGAAATGGTTTTTTTATGGGCCCCGCATCAGTTCGCAAAGGTTTTCTAAGGTGACCCTATTTAACAACTCCGGTCGGGAATTCCGATTCCGCCGGAAGGGCCCGAATCATGCTATTTTTACGAACGTGCCGAAGCCCGTGAACGCCGAATTCGACCTGAAAAGCCCGTTTTCCCCGATGGGAGATCAGCCGACCGCGATCGAGAAGATCGTCGAGTCGGTGAAAGAAGGGCGGAAGTCCGTCTGCCTGCTCGGCGCGACCGGCACGGGTAAGACCTTCACGATGGCGAACACGATCGCGCGCACGGGAAAGCCGACGCTGATCCTCTGTCACAACAAGACGCTCGCCGCGCAGCTCTTCTCCGAGATGCGCGAGTTTTTCCCGAACAACGCCGTCGAATACTTCGTCTCGTACTACGACTACTACCAACCGGAAGCCTACATTCCCTCGACGGACACCTACATCGAGAAGGATTCGCAGATCAACGACGAGATCGACAAGCTCCGGCACTCGGCCACGCGCTCGCTCCTCGAACGGAACGACGTGATCATCGTTTCCTCGATTTCGTGCATCTACGGCCTCGGTTCGCCGGACGCCTATGAGGGGATGCTCCTTTACCTCGAGGCCGGCCGCGAGACGAAACGCCAGGACGTGCTGAAGAAACTCGTCGAGATCCAGTACAAACGGAACGACGTCGACTTCCACCGCGGAACGTTCCGCGTGCGCGGGGACGTCGTCGAAGTCTATCCGGCCTACGAGGAAGAGCGCTCGATCCGCATCGAGTTCTTCGGCGACGAGATCGAGGCGATCACGGAAATGGATCCGCTGCGCGGGACGAAACTCCGCGCGCTCCCGCGGATCACGATCTATCCCGCGTCCCACTACGTCACCTCCGCGGATAACCGCAAGGTCGCGATCGAATCGATCCGGGTCGAGCTCCGAGAACGGCTCGCGGAGCTTCGGGCGCAGGGCAAGCTCGTCGAAGCCCAGCGCCTCGAGCAACGCACGCTCTTCGACCTCGAGATGATCGAGGAACTCGGCTTCTGCCAAGGCATCGAAAACTACTCGCGTCACCTCACGCAGCGCGGACCCGGCGAGCCGCCGCCGACGCTCATGGACTATTTCCCGAAGGACTGGCTGCTGATCGTCGACGAATCCCACGTTTCGGTGCCCCAGATCGGCGGGATGTATCGCGGGGACCGGGCGCGGAAGATGTCCCTCGTCGATCACGGATTCCGCCTCCCGTCGGCGCTCGATAATCGGCCGCTGAATTTCGAGGAGTGGGAAAAGATCCTGAACCAAACGCTCTTCGTCTCCGCTACGCCCGGAGAGTACGAACTCGCGAAGACCGGGGGGGAATTCGTCGAGCAGGTGATCCGCCCGACGGGGCTGCTCGATCCGATCGTCGAAGTGAGGAAGGCTACGACCCAGGTCGACGACCTTCTGACCGAGATCCGGAAGCGCGCGGAGAAGAACGAGCGCGTGCTCGTGACGACGCTCACGAAGAAACTCGCCGAGGATCTCACGAAGTATTATACCGAGCAGAAAGTCCGCGTGAAATACCTCCACTCGGACATCGAGACCCTCGAGCGGATCGAAATCCTGCGCGATCTTCGTCTCGGAAAGTTCGACGTCCTCGTCGGAATCAACCTCCTGCGGGAGGGCCTCGATCTGCCGGAGGTTTCGCTCGTCGCGATCCTCGACGCCGACAAGGAAGGATTTCTCCGTTCGGCGCGCTCGTTGATCCAAACCACCGGCCGAGCCGCGCGGAACGCCGACGGTCACGTGATTTTTTACGCCGAGCGGATCACCGAGTCGATGCGGCAGGCGATGGACGAGACCGCCCGCCGGCGGAAGATCCAGGAAGCCTACAACCTCGAGCACGGAATCGTACCGAAGACCATCATCAAGGCGATCCGCGCGCCGATCGCGGAGATGGTCGAAGGCGAATACGACGGCGGTCAGCTCTCGCGTTCGCGCGCTGCGGGTAAACGTTCCGCGGAGAGCGCCCAGCTCGCGAAGCGCGCGCTCGGCACCGGACGAAAGGCGGACACGCGCACCCCGGAGGAGACCGCGGCGGCCTACGTGGCGAGCCTCGACCTCGTCGACGAGGCGGGCGCCGAGGCGGCGGCGAAGGACCTCGCGGGCGAGTACTTCCTCGGGTTGGACCGCCTAGGCGACTCGATCGCGCGGATGGAAAAAGAAATGAAGGAAGAAGCGAAGGCCCTTCGTTTCGAAAAAGCGGCGGAGCTTCGGGACCGCGTCCGTCGACTGAAAGTGATCGAACTCGGTCTCTAGCCGAACATCGACCGAATCCGCGTTTGGACGCCGTTATAGAGGGCGTCCTCCGCCGCGGTGGAGGAGAGGGGTTCGCCGAAACGGACGGTGAGCCGGCCCGGAAAGATCGGGACGAGCACGGACACCGAGAACACCAGCCAAGCCGCCGGCAAGGTCGCGAACCACGGGAGCCGCTCGGCGGCGAACGCGAGGAAAAGCGCGGTCCAAAAGCACTGACCGAGGGTGACCGGAAGCCATCGGATCCGAAGGCCGCGGTCGAGGAGGAGGAGTTTCGCGAGCCCGCGGCTGCGGAAAAGAACCGGGTTCAATCGGTAGCTCCCCGAGATCGACACCGGTACGACGTCGACCTGCGACTCCTTCGCGACCCGAATCCACCCGCGGTGACCGTCGAAATCGACCGCGTTGCCCGCGCGGAACGGTCGGGTCGCTTCCCAGTTCCCACCCGGAAAGACGAGGACCGACGCGCCGGAGGCGAACGCCTCGCGCGCGTCGGGATAGTCCGCGGGAATCGCGCCCGCGCCCTCCATCAACCGACGCACGCCCGGGATCCGGAACGGAAACGGATGCGCGAGCCCGTAGGCCGGATGATCTCCGCGGAAGTCGAAGCGTTTTTCCCACGCGTAGACGAGCGACCAGACTTCGGGGATCACGCCGATCGAGTGATTCGCGACGAGAAGGCAAGGACGGTCGGGAATGCGGTCGAGGCCCTCGAAGCGGACGCGGAAGATCGCCCGGACGATCGGAAAGAGGCGAACGAGCGCGCGGCGGACGCGGGGGCTGCGTTTATCGGGCACACGCCGAGATTAGTCGGTCGGGTTTCGGATGTCGATCGTCGTTTGGAACTCGACTCCGAGGTTCGCGTCCGGATTTGCCCGGGCACGACGAAACTCGGACACGATCCGTCCGGCGATCGGGTCGATATTTATCTGCTCGACCCGTCCGCTCACTGTATTGGCCATGATGTTCGTTTCATAGCCGGGTTTCGCATGGCTGTAGCCGTCAGTACCCACAGTGTAGTGGTCGTCGAGACCCAACAAGTGACCGAATTCGTGGGCGTAGGTTCCGGGATAGTTCGGACTCCAAACTCCGTGGTTGCCGCCGCTCACGTAAGAGTCAGTGTTTTCGGCTGGCGTCCGAATGGAATTTCGATCGGAAATCGGAGTTGCCCACGAGCTGGATACGACGTTTCGTTCCTGCCTTTCCCTTCCGCCCAAAAGCGAAACTTGAACTTCGAACACGACGTCGTAGGTCCTCGAATCCGTCGAGTCGAAATAGGTCCAGGTCATGCCGTCCTTCGGACGCTTCGCCCAGTATCGGAGGATGCTCGTCCGGATCGCTTCAGCCCGAGTCCGAGTCGCGCCTTCTCCGTAAATGTCGATGTCCACGCGGATCACGATCGTATTTCCCGAGATTCGAACTTTCGCGAACTCCTCGCTCGCGTTCGCTATCGAAAGCGAAATCAGAAATGACGAAAGGAGAGCGACCGAAACGCGGAACGATTGACGCATCGATCGAACCTCAGTCGGCGGGGTTCATGATATCGATTTCGTCGTGGAAGACGCCGGCCTCGTTCTGGGTCGGCCAGAAGGTGGAGCGCCTGATCTTCCGGTTCTTCAAGACTCGAGAAGCGAGAACGTCGATGTTGCGTTGTTCGACGTGATCCCAGGAGTCATCCATGATATTTTCCTCCCAACCGGCGTTCGAGACGTCTTTTCCGTTCTCATCCTGGTGATACCGGTCTTTAAAACCGATCAAATGTCCGAACTCATGCGCGAAACAGTCGCAGTCGGATTTCCAAGTGCCTTCATCTCCGCCGATCACGTTCGACCGAAATTCCGTGTCGACGATTTTGATGTAGTTCTTCCGGCTATTCGGATTCCAAGCGTCCCAAATCACGCCCGGGCTCGTTCGCTCTTTTCCGTCGTAAAGAGACGCGCGGACGTCGAATTGGACGACGTACGTCTCATTCGAGGCGCGATCGAAATAGGTCCAAGCCCTTCCGTCGGACTGTTTGCTCCAGGCGTTCATCACGTCCGTTTGGATTTTATCGGCGACGGCTCGGGTCGCTCCGGGGCCGTAAATCACGATGTCGGAAATGATCGTTATCGTATGGCCGACGAGTTCGACCCGCGCGTCTTCCTCGTGCGCGCTCGCGGTCATGAGTGCGGTGCCGAGAACCAACGCGGGAAGTATTGCGACTAACTTTTTCATCGATGCCTCCTAAAGGATCAACAACCGTGTTCGTTCGGATCTTCCGGCGGCGCCGAGAGCGCGTCGTCGCCCATCCAGATCAGCCCGCTTCCGCGGTTCAGGTTTCCGCAGCCGTCGCCCGCGGGCAGCGCCGGGAACGGTTTGCACTTCTTCGAGTTCGGCGGGCAGGAGATGCGCACGTGCATGTGGTCCGCGTGGTTCGGCCAGTGACGGAGCTTGCGCAGCGTCTCTTTCCATTCGTCCCGCATGCCTTTCGATTCGGCGTATTCGCAGAACGCGCGTTTCAGGTGCTGATCGATGAAGATCCGGTCGAGGCGGCCCGTGCTCTCGAGGAGCTGGATGAAGCGCCAGTTCGCCTCGAGGTCGAAGTTCGCGGAGACTTTGCCCTTTTTGTCGACGAACTGTTCGTCGAAACCGGTCGCGCCAGGGTTCGAACCCACGCCGCGCATCTCGCGGTGATCCTTTTTGAAGAGCACGATATCGGCGTCGAGGCCGATCTGGTGGCTCGCGTGACCGCCGAGCTGGCCGCCGTTCTTGTCCGAGATGTCGCCGATTTGAACGGACTCGGTCGCCGGAAGGTCGCGGTGGATTTCCTTCGACGCGCCCTGGACGATCGAGCGCAGGTCGAGCGTCGCGAAGCCGCGATTGCGCTCTTGGAAAACCTTCACGTAACCCTCTCCGGAATTCGGCAGAGGGTCCGGCTGTTCGAGGCGGCCTTCGTCGAACGTTCCGAACGCCTGGGCGAACGGACGGGTGAGGAAGTTGAAGAAACTCGATTTCAATTCGATGGCGTTCGAGGCGTCGACCGGCGCGACGGGGACGGGCGACGGAGTCGTCTCCGGCGGAGTCGAACTCGGACGGGCGCTCGGGTGGACGGACGGCCACACCGACGGCGGTTTGGTCGGGGTCGTCGAAGGCTTCGACGAGGGCATCGGTACCGGCACGGTCGAGGGTTTCGCCGAAGGCTGAGGACCCGGCGTCCAGGTCGGGAAAGGGAGCCAAGGCGTATAAGTCGGAGCCGGAACCCACGGGCCCGGGACGCGGCTCGGCTGCGGCTCCGGTTCGGTCGTCTCCGCGACCGGGGTCTCGTCCGGCGTCGGAGTCGCATAAACGCGGTTCGGATTTTCCTTCGACTTCTCGGGCGGCGCCGGCAGGTGCCCGAGCATGATGCCTTCGCGCGGGCTGTTTCCGCACGCCGAAAGGCCGAGCAAGGCCGCAGCGATGAACATCGCCGGGAGTTTTCGGGTGATATCGCCGGAGGCGACAGAAGACACGGGTACCGCCTTTGGTTTCACAAACCGGGCGTTTTATATCAGGCATGATGCGATGCGTCAAATAACTATTCCACCTTCGATCGAGGTGCGGAGCGGCAGATAACCCATCGAAATGATTGTAAAAATGTCATCCCCGGCTTGCGCTTTTGCGGGGGATCGCGCAGCCTTAAACGATGCCCAACCCGGTGAATCGCCTCGCCCAGGAAACCTCGCCTTACCTCCGTCAGCACGCCGAGAACCCCGTGGATTGGTATCCGTGGGGGCCGGAAGCGCTCGAGCGCGCGAAAAAAGAGAATAAGCCGATCCTGCTCTCGATCGGATACTCGGCTTGTCACTGGTGCCACGTGATGGCGCACGAATCGTTCGAGAACGCCGAGATCGCCGCGCTCATGAACGCCGAGTTCGTGAACGTGAAGGTCGATCGCGAGGAGCGTCCCGATCTCGATCAGATCTACCAAAACGTCGCCCAAGCGATCACCCGCGGCGGCGGCTGGCCGCTCACGGTTTTCCTCCTCCCCGACGGACGCCCGTTTTTCGGCGGCACTTACTTTCCGCCGGAAGACCGGTGGGGACGTCCCGGATTCCCGCGCCTCCTGCGCTCGCTCGCGGACGCCTGCCGGAACGACACGGCCTCGGTCGAGGAAAACGCGGCGAAGCTCACGAATTACATCGCCGAACTCGAAAAAAACGGCCACGCCGAGCTACCGCCGATCGCGGAGCTCTCCGCCCCGGGACCGGCGACGGCGAAGCTGCGCGAACTGCTCGTCGACGCCGAGTC
The DNA here is from genome assembly GCA_018266355.1 of Bdellovibrionales bacterium. GTDB lineage: Bacteria > Bdellovibrionota > UBA1018 > UBA1018 > UBA1018 > JACMQW01. The sequence goes on along the minus strand of JAFEAP010000006.1, from coordinate 110,860 downwards.
GCGGATGCTCTCGGGCGTCGACTGGGACGCGGGCGGATTCGGGGGCGCGCCGAAGTTTCCGAACACCATGATGCTCTCGTTCCTCCTGCGGATGGGGAGTCCGCGGGCGATCGACGCCGTCGTGCTCACGCTCACGAAGATGGCGAAGGGCGGGATCTTCGACCAACTCGGCGGCGGGTTCCACCGCTACGCGGTCGACGATTACTGGGCGGTGCCCCACTTCGAAAAGATGCTCTACGATAACGGGCTTCTCCTCCAGCTCTACGCCGAAGTGCTGCTGCGGAACCGTTTCGAACGGATCGCGCGCCGGCCGGAGTTCCTCGCGCCCGAGACGCGCGCGCTCTTCGTCTCGACCCTCCGGAAGACGGCCGAATACATCCTGCGCGAGATGGAGTCGCCGGACGGCGGTTACTACGCCGCCCAGGACGCGGACTCCGAAGGCGAAGAGGGGAAGTACTTCGTTTTCGATCCGAAGGATCTCGCGTCGATGGTCGACCCGGTCGAGGCGCGCGTGCTCGCGCTCCGTTACGGCATCGACGAGAAGGGAAATTTCGAGCACGGGAAGACGGTGCTCTTCCAGGCCCGGACCGAGGCCGAAGTCGCGGCCGCGCTCGAAACGCCGGTGCTCGACGTCCGCGCGGCGCTCGCGATCGCGGAGCGGAAACTCCTCGCCGCGCGCGAATCGCGCGTGAAGCCCGGACTCGACGACAAACTCCTCGTCGGGTGGAACGGGCTCGCGATCTCCGGAATGGCCTGGGCGGCCCATGCGCTCGAGAACGAGGGAGAGGATTCGGGGCATTCCGAACTCACCGTCTTCGCGGAAAAAGTCCGCGAGTCGGCGATCCGCGCCTTCGCCCGCATCGGGAACCTCCCGATCCCGGCGGATTCGCCGTACGCCTCGACGCTGCCGGCGACCGTCCAGTACGGCCAAGCGAAGGGGAACGGTTTCCTCGACGATTACGCGTTCATGGCCCGGGCGGCGCTCGATCTGAATCGGTTCGGGGCGCCGGAGATCGCCGGACAGAAGCCGGAGGAGTGGGCCGCGCTTTGGACGAATCGGATCATCGATTCCTTCCGCGACGTCGGAGGCGATCCGGGCTTTTTCTTCACGAGCCACGATCACGAGAAACTCCTCCAGCGGCCGAAGAGCCTCTACGACCAGGCGATTCCTTCGGGCACCGCCGTCGCTTGCTCGAACCTCGTCGCGCTCGCCGAAGTGCTCGAGGTCGGTCCTCGCCACCCGGCCGCGAAGGTCGCCGAGTACGGAAAGATCGGCGAGGAGATGCTGAAGAAGCTCGCGCCGCACCTCGTGCGGAATCCCTACGGACACGGCGAGCTCGCCTCGGCACTCCGCCTCCTCGCCGAGGGAGTGCGGGTATTCACCGGTGAGCGGGCCGACGACGCCGTCGTCTCGGACCGGGATTACGTACCGGCGATCGCGGGATCGCCGCGGTGGAAAGGCGCGGAGGGGACTTTCAAGGTCTGTGCGCGTGGGGTTTGTCGCGGTTTCGCGAGTCTCGAGAAATGGATCGCCGGGGAACGCCCGGAAAAAACGTAGAAGAAATGAAGAACCTCGGATGGATATTGGCGGCCATGACGGGTCTCGCGGGTTGCGCGACGACGAACGGCGGGAATACGACCGCGGCCGGAGGAACGACCGCGCGGCCCGAGGTCACGCTGACCCACGGTGACGCGCGGATCGGCAGCTACGTCTCGAGTTGGGATGGTTTCCGGACGTCTTCGTATTGGATCGAGGGGCCGACCGGATTGATCCTGATCGATACCCAGTTCCTTCCCTCGGCGGCGAACGAGTTCGTCGACTGGGCGGAGCGGGCGACGGGGAAGAAGGCGGTGCTCGCGATCGTGCTGCACCCGAATCCGGATAAGTTCAACGGCACCGAAACGCTCCAGAAGCGCGGCATCCGCGTCGTGACGTCGGCGCAGGTTCTCGCGAACATTCCGGGCGTGCACCGTCTCCGCACCGAATGGTTTTATGACCGGTTCAAGCCGGACTATCCCGTAGCGGTACCGAAACCGGAAAGCTTCGGCGCGACGACGACGGCGCTCACCGCGGGCGGGATCACCGTGAAGGCCCACGTGATGAATGCGGGGTGCAGCCTCGCGCACGTCGTGGTCGAGTACGACGGGCACGTCTTCGTCGGCGACCTGATCACCCAAGGTTTCCATTCTTGGCTCGAACTCGGACTGCTTCGCGAGTGGCTCGATCGCCTCGACCAGATCGCGGCGTTAAAACCCGCGCACGTGCACACCGGTCGCGGGGGATCCGGCGAGGACGACCTCATCGATCGCGAGCGCCAGTACCTGAAGACCGTGATCGCGATCGTGACGAAATACCATCCTCGGAAGGGCCGCGAACTCTCCGACGCGACTTCGGAAAAGATCCTGAAGGAGATCGTCGCCCGCTATCCCGCGTACGACTATCCGCGGTTCGTCGAGAACGGGCTCGAACAAGTCTGGGATCGTCTCGCGCGTTAGGCCCGAAAGAGGATCCGCTTCGAGAAGCCCGGCTTCGTCTCCGTCACCGCGCCCGGCGTGAGGCGGAGCTCGACGTAGCGGGCGAGCCGCACGAACGGGAGACCGAGGAGCAAGTAGAACGCGGCGACGAGCACGCCCGTGCCGAGGAAGTCGTAGTAGGTCGACGCGAGCTGACCGTAGAGTTTCGTGAGCTCGACCATCGTGATGACCGAAACGAGCGAGGAATCCTTCAGGAGCGAGATGAAGTCGTTCGTGATCGGCGGGATCACGATGCGAAGGGCCTGCGGAATCACGATGTGGCGGATCGTCTGGCCGTGCGAGAGGCCGAGCGCGAGACCGGCCTCCGATTGGGACTTCGGAACGCCCGCGATTCCGCCGCGGTAGTTCTCCGCCTCGTAAGCGGCATAATTCAGTCCGAGCCCGAGGACGGCGGCGACGAAGGGCGAGAGTTTCAGCCCCGCGTAGGGAAGGGCGTAGAAAATGAAGAAGAGCTGGATGAGGAGCGGCGTCCCCCGGATGAGCTCGATATAGAGGAGCGCGGCGAACGAGACCGGCTTCGGTCCGTAAAGGCGCATGAGCGCGAGCGCGAGCCCGAAGGCGACGGCGAGCACCATCGCGAAAAGCGAGATGTGCAGCGTCGTCAGCGCCCCCTTCGCGAGGATCGGGATGAAAGTGACGTAGAGTTTCGCCCGGTCTTCCCAGGTCCGCTCGCGGTGGCTCGCGTTCAGGAAATACTCGTACATGTCCGGCGGATCGATCGTGCCCGGGCGTTTGTCGCCGAACTTTTCCGCCATGAGCGGATTCCAGAGCGCGTATCGCTCGTAGATCTTCCGGAGCTCGCCGTCCTTCGCCATCTCGCCGAGCGCGCGGTTCAAATCGGCGAGGAGCGCGGTATCGGATTTCTTCATTCCGATCCCGTACTCGATCCGGCCGACCGGGGCGCCGACGAGTTTCAGCGCCGGGTTCGGTTTCGCGTTGTAGATCGCGAGCGGGGCGTCGAGCAGCACGGCGTCCGTGCGGCCGTTTTTCAAATCCTCGTACGACGTCGGCTCGGCTTCGTAGGTGACGATCTCGATCCCGCCGAACTTCTCGAGGATCGTCTGGGCGAGCGAGAATTTCAGCGTCCCGACTTTCTTCCCGCGGCAGTCCTCGAGCGACTGGATCCGCGACTCGTCCTTCCGGACGGTGAGCTGCTCGTAAGTGATGAAGTAAGGGTCGGAGAACGCGATCTCCTTCTTCCGCTCGTCGGTGATCTCGAGCCCGTTCACGATGACGTCGTAGTTCCCGCGCGCGAGGCCCGGGATGAGGCCGTCCCAGGCATTGTGGACGAGCGTCGCCGGGCGACCGAGGCGCTTCGCGGCGCCCTCGATCACTTCGCGCTCGAAACCGATGATGTTTCCGGGGTTCTTCGGATCTTGGAAGACGAGGGGAGCGCCGGATTCGGTGTCGGCCGCCCACCGGATCGGCTCGGCGGCGCCGGCTTCGCGGCTCGAAAGCGACCAGACGGTCGCGAGTAGGGTGAGCCCGATCAAGGCCGCGAAGACGAGGCCGATCATTTTCCAGAAGTCGTTCGCGCTGCCGTCGAAGCCGCGGTTCGGAGCGGGACGGATCATCGCGGCCTCCGCGAGGGAATCGTCGTCATAGGAACTTCCTCAAGAACTGGCGGGTGCGGTCGTCTTTCGGGCTCGAGAAAAGGACGTCCGGCGGAGCGATCTCGACGATCGCGCCTTCCTCCATGTAGACGACGAAATCGGAGGCGTCGCGCGCGAAGCGCATCTCGTGGGTGACCACGAGTTGGGTCATGCCTTCCTGATCGAGCGCTTTCATCACGGCGAGCACTTCGTCGACGAGTTCGGGGTCGAGCGCCGACGTCGGTTCGTCGTAGAGCATGACGGCGGGAGAAAGAGCGAGCGCGCGGGCGATCGCGCCGCGCTGGCTTTGGCCGCCGGACAGCTGGGCGGGCATCTTATCCTTGTGGGCGAGGAGGCCGACTTTGCCGAGGAGGCTTTCGGCGATCGCCACCGCCTCGTCGCGCGGGATCTTCCGGCCGACGGTTTGGGCGAGGACGACGTTCTCGAGCAGGTTCATGTGCGGGAAGAGGCGGAAGTCCTGGAAAACCATTCCGCAGTGTTGGCGAAGGTCCTGCGCTTTCCGGTGGAAGCGTTCGTCGAGGGGCTCGGATTTCGATCCGCGCGAGAGCGAGTGGCCGGCGATGTCGATCGTGCCCTCGTCGAGGACTTCGAGTCCGTTCAGCGTGCGGAGGAGGGTCGACTTCCCGCAGCCCGAGCGGCCGATGAAACAAACGAGATCGCCCGGCTCGACGTCGAGATCGATGCCCTTCAGGACTTCGTGAGTCCCGAACGATTTTTTCAGCCCCCGGAGCGTGACGATGCTCATCCTCGGAAAGGCATACCCGGGGCGGCGCGGTCCGTCACGCCGTTTTTTAACCAGAATCGGTCAGATTAGGGCGGAAAGCGCCGCCCCGCGGAGCCCCCGACCCACCGTGGGCAATTGTGCGATTCCGTGCGTGATTTTCCGGCACGAACGCCTGGAAAGTCGCCTCGCCGATTTCGTCGAGTGCGGACGAAATCGCACAATTGCCCACGAAAGCGAGCGGAGGAGGAGGGGCAGTGAATTAGACCCGCGGCCCGCCAGTGATGAGCACCTTCAAGTCGGATTCGAAGATGATTTCGGCTTTGTTCGGGTGAATTTGCTTCATGACCACGCCTTCCCCGAAGGTCGGGTGGGCGATCCGGTCACCGACGGCCATCTGGGCCTTCGCGCTGTAGGCGTTCAGCGGGCGGTCTTTATGCGCGAGGAGGACTTTCCTCCATTCCGCGGCGACGGAATGATCGGGGCGCTCGCCGGTCTCCGTTCTGGCGCCGCGCGTCGTCGTGCGGGGTGGCGGGGCCTGCTTCGGGTCCGTGATCCCCTTCGGGGCCTTGAAAGCGCGCTCGCCTCTGCAGGTTCGGCACTGGACGCGGACGACTTGGTCGCCTCGCATCGCGACCACCGTCGCGGAAAGATCCATCTTACATTGGCTACAATAGGCGAGAACTTGTTCGGCGACGCGGACCATTCGAGAACCCCGGTTGTTTGGCGTATAATGAGCTTAGATTTTACGAGTTCCCGCGATGGAAAATCAAGATCCACCCAATCCGATCTCAAAGATGCGCGTCCAATTGCTCGAGTCGGCCCATGCGGCGCCGACCGATCCGGGCGTGTATCTCATGCGCGACGCTTCCGGGGCGATCCTCTACATCGGGAAGGCGAAGAACCTCAAAAACCGGCTGGTGACCTACTTCCAGGGCGCCCGATCGGGCGCGGCCCACGAGATCCCCCGGATCGAGATCATGGTCTCCCGGGTCGAGAAGTTCGACGTGATTCTGACGGAGACCGAGAGCGAAGCGCTCATCCTCGAGTGCACGCTGATCAAGAAGCACAAACCGAAGTTCAATATTCGCCTCAAGGATGACAAAGCTTATCCCTACCTCCGGATCCAGGTCGGCGACGAATTTCCGCGCATCGAGTGGACCCGCCGCGTCCGCCGCGACGGCGCCCGGTACTTCGGTCCGTTCCCCTCGGGTTATTCCGCGAAGTCGATCATGCGGCTCCTCATCGAGATGTTCAAACTCCGTGACTGCTCGGACAACACCTTCCGCCACCGCTCGCGGCCCTGCATCCTTTACCAGATGCAGAAGTGCACCGGCCCATGCGTGGGTCTGATCTCGAAGGAGGCGTACCGCGAATCGATCGAGTCGGCGATCCGCATCCTCGAAGGCAAGAGCGACCTGCTTCGGACCGAACTCGAACGCGGGATGCGCGACGCCGCCGAGCACGAGGAATACGAGGACGCGGCGTTTTACCGCGATAGCCTCGAGAACCTCTCCGTCGTCACCGCGACCCAATCCGTCGACGAAGCCGGAGCCGAGCGGAACCGCGACGTGATCGCGGTCGAGCGGGGCGCGGGCGCCGGTCACGCGGTCGTCCTCCAGATCCGCGGCGGGAAAATGGTCGCCGTCCGGCACCTGAACCTCCAGAACTCCGACGATGCGATGACCGACTCGGAAGTGCTCTTCGATTTCCTCGCGCAGTACTACGTCCAGCTCGAGGCCGACGTGAAGGCCGCCGAAAAAGCGGCCGAAACGGACGACGGGATCCTTTCCCCGGGCCTCGTCTTCGCCGCGCGCGAGGCGCTCCTTCCCGTCGCGCCCGACGATCCCGAGTTGCTCGAACGCGCCCTCGGCGTGAAGATCCGCGTACCGGAAACCGACGTCGAGCGCCAACTCGTGAACGTCGCGAAGACGAACGCGCGCCACGCGCTCGAGCAGGCGAAGAAGAACGAGACCGGGCACGGCCTCGCCGCGCTCGAGGAAATCCAGGACAAGCTCCACCTCCCGAAGCTGCCCACCCGGATCGAGTGCTACGACAACTCGAACATCCAGGGCGAGGACGCCGTCGCCTCGCGCGTCGTCTTCATCGACGGCGCTCCGAACAAGAACCTTTACCGTCGCTACAAGATCCGCACGGTCGAAGGCGCGAACGACTTCGCGACGATGCGCGAAGTGCTCGGGCGCCGCTTTTCCGGGAGCGCGCGGGGGGAAAACGGCGAGATCGAGGACCTTCCGGATCTCGTCGTCGTCGACGGGGGGAAAGGGCAGCTTTCCCAAGCAGTCGTGATCCTCGAGGAACTCTCCGTCCAGGGCGTCGCCGTCGTCGGTCTCGCGAAGGCGCGCACCGAGAGCGACTTCCGGAAGAAAGAAGTCGAGTCGACCCTCGAGAGGATCTTCATCCCCGGGCGGAAGAATCCGGTTCCGCTCCATCCGCATACCCAGGCGTACAAACTCCTCGTGCACGTCCGGGACGAAGCGCACCGGTTCGCGATCACCTATCACCGGCTGCTCCGGGACAAGCGCTCGCTCAAGTCGGGCGATTAGCCTAATTCGCGAACGCGGAGAGGATCTTCACCGCGCGGTCGCGGTTCGCGGCCGTCGTGAACGCGTCTTTCGGGAGTCCTTCGGCGTTTTCCGGATCGGAGACGCGCGCGGCGACCGCGGCGATCCCTTCGATCCGTCTCGCGTCGTCGGCGAGCTGCGGGAGGAACGCGGCGACGTCCGCGACGGAGAGCGGCTTCGCTCCGTCCTCGAGGCGGGCGACGTAGGTCTTCAGGAGCGGGACGAGGTTCGGACTAAAGCCCGCGGCGGCGTAAACGGCCTTCAAATCGTCGAGCGCGATCTCACCCGAAAAGAGCGGAGTCGTGCCGAGGAACGCGCGGGGGATATCGTGGTCGGGCAGGTCGACGGTGACGGCGCTCACGCAGGATCCGTTCACCGAGGAAAGGCGCGCCTTCGGAGTGCCCTTGTCGGCGATCCGGTAGCGGCAACCGAGGGCGCTGTCGAGCGAGACGACGCCGCTCGTGGGTTGGGACCGCGCGAGTTCCTGGAGGTGGATTTCCGAGTCGCCGTCGTTCTCCGAGCGGAGGGTGAGGTGGAAAACGACGTCGTTCGTCGCGACGTGCGCGGTCGCGGTTTGGACCGAACCGATCGAGCTCACGCTCAGGATCGCGAGATCTTTCCCGGTCGGGGTGATCGTCACGGACGCGGCCGCGGAGACGCCGGCGCCTTCGATCGCGTCGGTCTGGCCGAGGGTCGTGCCCTCGGTGTTGTTCTCGAAAAGCTTCCCGCATCCCGACCCCGAGAGGAGCAGGAAAACGGCGCCGATTCGGATGAAGGAGCGGCTCAATTCGCGCATTCGACTCCCGGGAGGTCGATCTTCGCCGTGCGCTCGACCCAGCAAAGGTTGTCTTTCGTCAGCATCGTGCCGATCGTCGCTCCGTAGTTTCCGGTGAGCTCCATGATCGGAGCGCCTTTTTTGTCGAATTTCGGATTGCCGTGCTTGTCCGTCTTTTGTTTCTGTTCCGGGGTCATGCCGTGGTTCAACGCGACGACTTTCAGTTTCCCGTCGATCGTGGCGAGGATCGGGCCGCCGCTGTCGCCGGGGAGGGCCCCGCCTTCGGCTCCGGCGAGGCGAATGAAGCCGTTCTCGAAATCGGTGATCTTCTTATGGCCGATTTTCTTCGTACCGGTCGACGCGCCTTCGTAATTTCCGGATTTTTCCCAGCGGGTCGCGCCGTAACCGACGAGCGTGGCATCGAGGTTCGCGAGCCGATTCATCGACGGGGAATCCGAGGTAACGTAGATCTCGATCGGCGCGATGACGTCGGCCGGAATTTCCTCGCGGAGAACGACGTAGCCGATATCTTTCGAAGCGGCTTCCTTGCGCTGGGCATCCGTACGGTCGGACGAAGGCAGCACGAAGTCCGGGCGACTGTTGATTTCGTCTTCGCGGAATTTTGCGCTGTCCTTGCCGGATCCCTTCACGCCGTTCGAGATCGAATCGATATGGGTATGTCCTTGGAGACAATGGGCCGCGGTGAGGATCAGCTTCGGATGGACGAGGAATCCGGTACACGAGCCTTCCCATCCCATCGCGCCGACGCCGCCGCTCTCGCTCATTTTTAGGAGGACGACGCCGGGAAACTCCGCGACTTTCGCGATCTCGCCTCCGATGATCATCTCGTGTGCGCCGGAGAGGTGCCCGAGGAGGAGCACCGAGAGGAGAAGCGACGCCCGGAAAATCCAAGGAGACCTTTTCGAGGGGTTCTGGCGGCGAAGGTTGATGCGGACCATGGTTTCGTTCCTTTAGTTGAGGGCGCCGAAAGAAATCGTTTCCGGTTCGCAACCGCGCGAGCCCGGGAGGGAAGGGAGGGGGAATCCGGACGCTTTCTCGACCCAACACGCGAGCTCCGAGCGCATCGAAGCGTAGAGCGAGAGGCCGGGGAGGCCGGCGACGTCCAGGCGACGGCTCTTCGGCACGCCGCTCGCGATGCCGATCAAACGGAGCTCACCCGTCGCGTCGACGACGTAGGCGGGCCCGCCGCTATCGCCGCGAGAGACCGCCGCGGACGGACCGGAGGTGGAAAACGCGTAGGTGCTGATTTCGAGGACTTTCGCCGTCGCCGAGCGTTTCGTGCCGGTCGAAGCGTCCGTGTAGGCCGTGTTCTTTCCGCCGTATCCGACGACGATCGCGCCGTCGCGATGGAGCGTTTCGACGATGGCGCCATCCGCGATCGAAGCGAGTTTCGCGAGTCCCGCGCCGGTTTCGGCGTCCGCGCCCGGCATCGGTTTTTCGAGGACGACGACGCCGAGGTCGTAGCCGGTCGCTTGGATGTCGCTTTGGGTGGTGAAGTAGGCGCGGTTCCGCGCCGTGCGTGCGGAGGCGTAGGTCGCGAGCGGTGCGCGCGCGTCCGGGCCCGCGATCACGGTCACCGGTCGGCTCGGATCCTCGGGCAGGCAATGGGCGGCGGTGAGGAGAACTTGGGGATGGACGAGGACGGCGGTGCAAAGCGTCTGCACGAGCGTCGCTTCATCGAGCGACTGGGCGATCGCGAACACTTCGGGATACTGGCCGGCCGGGACGTCGGTTCCGTCGATGATTCTCGAGCGCGCGGAAGCGCCGCTCGCGAGGACGGCGAGCGCGAGGGCGGCAAGGGCGCGCAGAGAATAAGGAGAGCGGAGGGCGGACATGCGGGAGGGTTTTACCTGAACTAGACGCATTGCGTCAAGTATTCGTCCCTCGCCTTGGCGGAATTTAACTGCTCGAAACTAAAAGAAAAAAACCACCGCGAAAGTTCCGCGGGGGCCGGGTGGATTTCGTCGAGCATTCGCGACGGCGTTTCCGATCAGTCGGTGGAGGGTTTCGGATCGGCGCTCGCTTCGAGTTTCGCGTGATCGGCGAGGGTGCGGGCGCCGAGCCACTTCCCGAGCCAGATTTTTTCGACGACGGGATAGGCCGCGATGACGGGCAGGATCAGGATGCCCGCGAGGACGCCGCCGACTTCGACCGCGACGGTCAAGGAAAGAAGCACGACGAGACCGGAGAGTCGCATCCGATTCCCGTAAATCCAGGGCACGATCACGTAGTTTTCGAGGAAGTGATAGCCGACGAAAGCGGCGAGGACGACGAGCGCGGTCGAGCTCGAAACGGTGAGCGCGATCAATCCGGCCGCGGCGAGCGAGACGAGGAATCCGATCATCGGCAGGATGTCGAAAACGGCCGCGAGCACCGCGAGCGCGAGGGCCGCCGGGACTTTCGAGAGCGAGAGAAGCGCGTAGACGAAAACGGCGACCAGAGCCGAGGTGATCAGCTGACCGGCGACGTAGGCGGTCACGATCTTCGAGACCTCGTCGGCGGTTTGGTCGAGCTTCTTCTGGTTCGGCGCGGACGCGAAGGCCCGGAGCCACCGATAGGTTTTCTTTCCGTCGGCGAGAAAATAAAGCGCCATCACGAGCATGAGCCCGACGCTGAAGAGAGCGCCCATGAGGGAGGTGCTGATCGCGACGAGTTTCGCGGGCAGATCGCCCACGGCCTTCGGCGGGTCCTTCAGGAAGCTCTCGAACTTCGCGCGCATTTCCTCGTCGGGAATCTTCGCGCCGAGGTCGTGGATGACCGGGCCGATCTTCTCCGGGATCGCCCCGAACTGGTCGGCGACCATCGGTAGGAGCACGAAGAGGAAGGTCGCGAAAACCCCGATCGTCGCGAGGGCGAGGGCGATGAACGCGAGCGTGCGCGGGACGCCCTTGCGGACGAGCCATCCCTCGATCGGATAGAGCGTCGTCGCGATCAGGATCGCGAGGCCGACGAGGAGGAGGAGGTTCGCGATCTTCAAGAACACGAACACCGCGAACGCGGCGAAAAGGACTTTCAAGTAAGTGCGGAACGGGAAATCGATCGGAGTCGGCCCGTTCACGCTTTCGCCTCGCCGAGCGCTTTCGAAAGATTCGCGAGCCCTCCTCGAAGTTCCTCGGTCGTCGGCCATCCGAAACCGATCCGCATCGAGCGGCGTTCCTGCTCGAACCAGTGGCCGGGGCCGACGAACGTCCGGTACTTGCCGTTCAGGCACTCGTAAAATTTCTCGACGTCCACGCCGGCGTCCTTGCGAATCCGCGGGAAGCTCACGACACCGCCTTCGGTCGGCACGCGTTCGAGGCGTTTTTCCTCGGCGTAGAACGCCTCGAGGATCCGGTGGTGTTCCCGGATCTTCGCTTGGATCGCGGGAAAATGCTTCGCGCGCGTTTTCAGGTACTCGAGGGCGATCGTCTCGTCGACGACCGAGCCCGCGATCACGCTTTGTTCCTTCGCCGCGAGCAGCGTTTCCATGCGCTTCGGGTCCGTCGAGACGAGCCACCCGAGGCGGATGCCCGGCAGTCCGTACGTCTTCGAGAGCGAGCAGACCGAGATCACGTGGCGGCCGAGCGTGGCCGCGAACGGCGTCGGCTTCCCGAACGCCATGTCCCGGTAGGTTTCGTCGACGAGCAGGGTGACGCCCTTCTTCCCGGTGATCTCGACGAGTTTCCGGAGGTCCGCCTCCGGCAGCACGACGCCGGTCGGGTTATGCGGCGTCGTCACGGAAACGAGCTTCGTCTCCGGACGGATCATCGCGGCGAATTTTTCGACATCGAGACGGTAGCCGTCCTCGAAGGTCAGTTCGTAGAAGTCGATCGCGGCGCCGATCGCGCGCGGGGTCTCGATGTTCGTCGCGTAGTTCGGCCGTTCGACGAGGAGCCGGTCGCCCTTTTCGAGGAACGAGGTCGAGATGAGAAAGAGCGCGTGCGCCGCGCCGACGGTCAGGAGGACGTCGTCCGCTTTCACTCCGTATTCCTTCGCGAGAAGTTCGCGGAGGGGCTTGAGCCCGAGGTGGTCCCCGTAACAGAGTACGAGCTTCGAAAGATCGAGGTCCAAATCCCCGAGGACGGCGTCCCGAAAGGAGCTTTCGGTGAGGTTGAATTTCACGTTGTCGTAGCCCATCTGTTCGGGCGACTCGATCTCGATCGGCATTCGGACGTAGCGCATAGGGGGAATAAGACGACGGAGAACCCCCTGAAATCAAGGCTATTTCCGCTACGGATCGTCCTAAACCGACTTTTAGAAGCAGCGAGTTGAAATTGGCGGAAGCCCCGGGATAGACTAGGGAGCGATGCGGACCGAGGATTTAACCCTCATTTCGAAGCTTGGCCGAGCCCTTTACGCGAATCCCGCGATGGCGGAGTCGCGCTCGATCGAGACGGTCGCCGCCATTTCGACGCTCGACGACGCGACCGAGGAAAGCTTCCTCGAAAAGGCGCTCTCGCTCATGCTTCACCAGGCCGAGCGCGACGGCACGCGCACCGGCGCGGCCCGCGTCGAGAACCCGTTTTTCCGACTTTCGCCGAAAGAGCGCTTCGCGCTTTTCCTCCTTCATTCGGGACGTGTCTCTTACCGCCGTCTCGCACGGCTGATCGGGGCGACGCCCGAAGAAGTGCAGACGATCGCCTGGTCCGCGCGTTCCCAGATCGCCTCGTCGCCCGAGGTTCGCCTCCAGGCGCCGCACCCCACCGGTTCGTCTCGGCTGAAAAGCGCATGCCCGGAATTCAATCCCGCCGCGCCGTGGACCCAGAAGCTCCTCGACGACGAGATGGGCTCCGCCGAACTTTCATTCCTGCAGAACCACACGGCGGTCTGCGAAGACTGCCGCCGCGCGCTCGCGCGCACCCGCGAGTTTTACTACGCGGTCGAGAAGTGGGTCCCCGTCGCGACCGGCGCCGAGACCGACGCGATCGGAAACAGCCTCCGCCGCGCCGTCCGCAAGGGGCGGCTCCAGTCGGGAAACCTACCGGCCGATCTCACGCTTTTCGAAGCGCTCGGACTCTTTTTTTCCCGGCGCGAGAACCTCGTCTGGTTCCTGCTCGCCGCGCTCGCGTTCGTGGCGCTCCTCTACGCGCAGAGGACGATCGGTCCGGCGAACTGATTTCGTTCAATACGACCGCTCGGGCGGTAGGTACTGGAAAGGCGCGCCTTCGACGATACGGACGGTGAACGACCATCCCATGTGGATCTTCCCGTCGGCTTGGAGGAGTCCGCGCGGCGGATTCGGGAAACGGGGAATGCGGCGCCAAGCCGCGGGGATCGCCGTGTCGAACTCCTCGATGCCCGAGCTCCGTTCGATGCGCGCTTCCTCGAAGTTCCCGTCGGCGTCGAAAATCACGTCCGCGAACGTGACGTATTCGCCGGGGGGCGGGCGCTTCCGATACACGCGTTCGGAAACCGTCGACTGCCAGAGCGGTCCGATCTGCTCGTACATGCGCGAGTAAAACGAGTAGAAGACGCTCTCGGCGGTATTCAGCATGTTCTCGGCGCCCTCGGGAACGGTGCGATCGCCGAGAAACTGATCGGAGGTCTCGCCGGGACGCCCCCGCGTTTCCTCTTCGGCCGTGCGTTCCTCGGGGCGAGGCCCGGGGACGGGGAGGCCCTTGAAGTTCGAGAGGTTCGCGAGCGGGATCTTCGTTTGCTTCGCCGGATTCGCGGGTCGTTTCTTCGCGCTCTCGCGGTCCTTCGCGTTTCCGGATTTGCCGGGGTTCATGTCTTGGACCCGCGCGCGGGTTTCGTGTTCGACCTTCCGGACGCGGTCGGATTCGTAATTCGCGTCGGTCGGGGCGTTCGCCTTCTTCTCGGCCTCGGTCTGCTTCGGCGCGCCCGGCGTCTTGTCGATGAGGAGGCTGCGCTGTTTCCACTGATTTTTCAGTTTCGCGAGTTTCGCGGGATCGATGCGCTCGACTTCGACCGGCGGGGGCGGGATCGGGCGGAACCAGTGCGGGCTGAAATAAAACCCGACGACGTGAAGGAGGAGGGCGAGAACGGCGACGAGGACCCATTTCCAAAACGAGCGCTTCTCGACCGGCGAAGGCTCCGTCTCGGTCACGTAGAGAGTCAGGGATTTTTGGATTTCCGCGGATTCCGCGGTCTGCAGCGCCGGCTCCATCCGAGGTCGATTTTGGCGAGGAACGCGGGGGGAAGCAAGGAGACACGGGGTCTCGTCGGCAGAACGGGGAGCCGCACGTAGCCATTTGTGCGCTTTGGTTCGGTGCGCCTACCGGTGCGAGGCGCCTTCGGCGAGGAGTTCGTCGCGAATTCATGAAGAGGACTTAATCGTGCCTTGGAACCGAAGCGCACAAATGGCTACGGGGGCCGTCTCTTCACCTGCGGACGGCGTCCGTGGCGCGAAATCAGGCCGCTTTTTTCCGCAGCGGTCGGCGCGTCTTCACTTCCCGCGTCTGGGTACCGGCGGCGGCGAGGGCCTGCTCTTCCTCGCTGACCTCGGGCTCGAGCCCTTTCTCGGCGATCGCGAGCGCGGCGGAGCGCTCCTGGGCGGCGGCGACGGCTTGCTGGTGGAAACCGTCGACGATCTCCGTGAGGCGCGCGATCCAACTCTTCTGTTGCGCTTGGAACTCGCGGATCTCCTTCATGAGGCGTCCGGCTTCCTTCAGGTCTTCGTCGCGGTCCTGGCGCAGGGCTTGGAATTGCGAGTTCGCGCTTTTGATTTTCGCCTTGATCTCGGCGAGGCGGCGGTTCACGAGGTCGATCAGTTGCTCGCCATCGAGTCCGGACGGGTAGATGTAGACCTGCTCCTTCACGGTGCCCTTCGAACGGAGCTCGTCGATTTCCTTGTCCTTGGTCTCGACCTGTTTCTTCAGCTCGTCGATCTTCTCGGCCGCGTTCCCGATGAGCGCGTGATGGGTGACGAGCGGTTTATGGAAGTGCTCTTGGGTCTCCGGCGATTCGGAGAAACGCTCGAGCCGGGTCATGTTCGAGATCGGCTCGATCCAAAGCGTGTGCAGGATGTCCGTCTCGCGTTCGGCCGGTCCGCTCGGGAAAAGGGCGCAGACGACTTCGATTTCGCTCGAGTCGGGGTCGACGTGCACGCGGAGCATGTCGGAGTATTGGAAGAGGATCTGTCCGGCGGCGGAACGCGTAAGGGCGCCCGGCCAGAACTGGTGAAGCACGTCCTTCACCTTCCAGCCCGGCTCGGAGTAGCAGAGGCGGAATCCGAGGCAGTGCGCGTCCGCAGCGACTTCGAAGTACGCGCGCGCGGTGCGGTCGGCGCCGCTGCGGGAACGGTCGGCTTTGCCCGGACCGTTGTCGAAGATCACCGACCAGAGCGCGGAGACGAGCACGCGCACGGCGTTCGCGCGTTTCGCCCAGTGGGAATTCGCGATCTCGTTCAGGTTCAAGACGGTGTCGATCCGGAAACCGAGACCTACCTGGGCGGTCCACGACTCGAAGTGAAGCGACGTGCCCGACTGCATGAGCGGGCGGAGCCCCCATCGCGTCGAATCGCGGAGGAGCGAGCGGATGATCGTCGACGCTTCGGCGGTGGTGAGGCGGTTCAGGTCGATCAGGATCGCGCGGAAGTGGTGATCTTCTTCCTGGATCTCGAAGGGCGAGACGTCCTCGGCGAAGTAACCGACCATCGTCGGGCCGTGGGTGCGGGTGAGTCCGAACTGGGCTTCGATCTTCTGGTAATGGAGGTAGTTATGCCAAGGCACCATCAGCAGATCGAGCGTTTCGCGTTTCACGCGATCGCAGAGTTCGTCTTCGGAGAGCGTGCCCGGGTAGTAGCGGATTTCGGCGAAGTTCCGCAGCGAGTTCAGGGCGCGCAGAGCGATCTGCGTCTTTTCGCGCGAGAGGGTCGGATCGGTGACGAAACCGATGGTAAAGGGTTTTGAACCTTGCATTTTTGGCTCCCGAACAGTCATCTTATCGGTAAGGCGGCGCCAAACCCTAAGCGACTAAACACCCGCGAATCGGGCCCGCAGGCGACCGGTTCAATCTAAAAATGTCCTCTCATTCCAAGTACATAACCACTGCCATCGTTTACCCGAATAGCCGCATCCATATCGGATGGGCCTGGGAGTGCGTGGGCGCCGATTGGTTGACGCGGGGGTATCGCGCCCTCGGAGTCCCGACGCGCTTCGCCACGGGGATGGACGAGCACTCCACGAAGGTCCAAAAGGCGGGGGAGGCGAAGGGCCTCGACGCCCAGACTCACTGCGACCAGATGGCCGACGATATCCGCGCGACGCTCGCGAAGATCGACATCGGTTACGACCGCTTCATCCGGACGTCCGACGCCGACCACAAGCGCGTCGTCCAGTCGCTCGTGCAGAAGGCGTTCGATAAGGGCGACATCTACAAGAACAAATACGAGGGCCACTACTGCGACGGCTGCGAGGCGTACTACCTCGATAAGGATCTCGTCGACGGGAAGTGCCCGCACCACGGAACGAAGCCGCGGTGGATCTCGGAAGAGAATTACTTCTTCAAGCTCTCGAAATATCAGAAGGCGATCGAAGAGCTCTTCGCCGCCCGCCCGGATTTCCTCCAACCGGAATCCCGCCGCGCCGAGCTCCTCACGTTCGTGAAGGACGGCCTGCGTGATTTCTCGATTTCCCGGTCCACCGCTTCGATGACGAAGCCGTGGGGGATTCCTCTGCCGTTCGATTCGAACCACGTCGTTTACGTTTGGTTCGACGCCCTCATCAACTACATCACGGCCGCGAATTTCGAAAAGCCGGACGAGTTCAAACAGAACTGGCCGGCTTCCGTGCACATCATCGGCAAAGACATCACGCGGTTCCACTGCATTTACTGGCCGGCGATGCTGATGTCGCTCGAACTTCCGCTTCCGGAAAAGGTCTTCTCCCACGGGTGGATGAACCTGAAGGGCGAGCGGATGTCGAAGTCCTCGGGGAACGTCGTTTCCCCGGACGACGCGCTCACGCTCGCGAACAGCGATCAGTTCCGTTACTACCTCCTCGCCGAGAACGAGTTCGCGGGGGACGGGAATTTCGGTTTCGACCTGATGATGCTCAAGGTGAACGCCGACCTCGCGAACGACTGGGGCAACCTCGTGAACCGGACGATCAACATGACCCGGAAGTATTTCCCGGGCGAGACCCTCGGCGCGCCCGCGAAACGCACGCATTCGGCGGCCGTCTATGAGACGTTCGCGAAGCTGAAGGATGAACTCCGCGCGAAGCTCGACGCCGTCGATTCGAAGGGCTACGCCCAGGCGTGCTCCGCGCGATCGCGGACGCTGAACCTCTACATCGACCAGACGAAGCCGTGGGCTTTGGCGAAGGCCGCGACGCCGGAGTCGATGACCGAACTACGCGAAGTGCTCTTCACCCTGATGGAGGGTATCCGCTGGACGGCGACCGCGTTCCTTCCGATCCTTCCGAACGGAATGCTCGAAGTCTTCCGGCAGCTGAACGTGCCGGCCGCCGAACCGCTCGGGGGGCTCGCGAAGCTCGAATGGGGCCAAGTCGGATTCAATCCGGGCGAACCGAAGCCGATTTATCCGCGGATCGAGCTGCCGAAGGACGAGGCGTAACGGATGACGGAGACGAAGACCACGGAGCGGGCCTTCGAATCGAAATCCGAACGGACGCTCGCGCGCGCGGTGAAAAGCGGGACGCGCATCCGCTCCCGCGTCCTCGCGTTCGTCGGCGCGCTCATCTTACTCTCGCTCCTCGCGTCCTCGCTCTCCCTGCTGCAGATTTCGAAGGTGAATCGCACGCTCGATTCGATCAACCGCGTCTCGCTGCCCTTGAACAAGCTTTTCTCCCAGCTCCAGGTCGACGTCGAAGTCTTCCGTCGAGAGGCCGCGAAGGGGATCGGATCCGTGCACTGGAACGACGCCCATTGGATGCCGCAGACGATCCCGACGTGGATCACGGAAGTGATCGACGGGGAGCTCGACCGCGCGCAGTCTCTCGCGGATCGGATGCCGCCGCCGTCGGCGAAGAGCGCCGCCGATTGGCGTTCGACGAATTGGTCGATCTGGGTGCGCGACCTGACCGCGGACTTCGGGAAACTCAAGTCGGAGGGCGACGCGATCGCGGGTCTGCTCGTGAGCCGCGATTTCACGGCGGCCTCGGAACGTTATCCCGCGTGGAACTCGCTGCTCGAGGACTGGGGGAAAAGGCTCCAGTGGGGCGTGAGCCAACACGACCAGTCGCTGCGCGACCGGTTCACGGATTCGCAGAACGACGTCGGCCAGCTTCGCACCGGCCTCGAGATGATCCTCGTCGTCGTCGTTTGTCTCTCGCTCTTCATGCTCTGGCTCGGGGAGCGGGCGCTGCGTCCGATCGACGAACTCACGCGCCTCGTGCGGTCGATCACCGAGCGGGGACTCAAACGCGGGGACAAGGACACGCTCCCGGAACTCCAGATCCACCGCGACGACGAAGTCAGCGCGCTCGCCCGGGAGTTCCACCGCATGGCGACCCAGCTTCTCGAATGGGAGAAGGTCGTCGACGGCCAGAAGCGCGTTCTCGCGGACCAAAACCAGCTCCTAAAGGATAAAGTCGAGCTCCAGGAGAAGCTGAAAGAGATCGAACACCTCGCGGCCGTCGGGCGGCTCTCGGCCCAGGTCGCGCACGAGGTTCGGAACCCTTTGCATGCGATCGGGCTCGAAGCCGAACTCGCGCTCAGTCTCGCTTCCGAGCGATCGCTCGAGACCGCGACCGCGGTCGGGAACTCGCCGCTGAAATCCGCTTTGCAGGCGATCCTCGCTTCCGTCGATCGGTTGGAAAAAATCACCGAGAATTACTTGAAGCTTTCGCGCATGGGCACGGGCGAGAAGAAAGCGGCCGAACTTTCCGAGCTCCTCCAGAACACGCTCGCGACCTACGCGACCGCGATCGAGAAGGCCGGCGTCGGCGTCGACTGGAAACGCGAGGGCGATCGCCCGATCGAGGTGAAGGTCGACGCGACGAACTTCGAACAGGCGATCGGGAACCTGCTGAACAACGCGCTCCAGGCGGGATGCCGCCGGATCGCGTTCACTCTCGGCCACCTCGAGAGCGGTCGGGTCTACCTCCGCATCGAGGACGACGGTTCCGGAATCCCGGAGGCCGCGCGCGCGAAGCTTTTCACGCCGTTTTCGACGACGAAAGCCCAGGGTACCGGGCTCGGCCTTTCCTTCGTAAAAAAGGTCGCCGAAGAGTGCGGCGGGGAGGTGCGCTTCCTCGAAACGACGAAGCTCGGCGGCGCCGGATTCGAGATCCGGCTGCCGGGAGACGGAGCCGAGGCGACTCCGCCGATCTTTAAGGGACCGAAGACGCCGGAGGTGACCGTATGAGTCTGCGCATCCTCCTCGTCGACGACGATATCCAGGGCCTCGCGACCACGAAGAAAATCCTCGAACACGCGGGCTTCGCCGTCGGCACCGCCGAAGACGGCCAGGTCGCCATCGAGCGCGTGCGCAAGGAAGAGTTCGACCTCGTGATCAGCGACGTGCGCATGCCGCGCATGACCGGCCTCGAATTCCTTTCCGCCCTCCGGCATTCAGGCAAGTCGATCCCGGTCGTCCTCATGACCGCCTACGGCCGAGTCGAGGACGCCGTCTTCGCGATGAAGCTCGGAGCGGTCGACTTCCTCACGAAACCCTTCAAGCGCGCGGCGCTCCTCGACGCCGTCGAGTCCGCGACCAAACGCGCGCGCGCGAAATCCGCCGCTTCGGCTTCGCCGTCCGCGCCGGGAGGGGAGAAGCCGAAAGGCTCCGCTCGCATCGCCGGACGCTCGCTCCAAGCCGAGCGCCTGCGCGCGTGGGTCGACCAGGTCGGCGCGACGACCGCGACGGTGCTCGTCCAAGGCGAAAGCGGAACCGGCAAGGAACAAGTCGCGCGCGCGCTCCACGAAACCTCCGCCCGCCGCTCGGGCCCGTTCCTCGCGATCAACTGCGCGGCCTTGCCCGAAAACCTCCTCGAGAGCGAACTCTTCGGTTACGAGCGCGGCGCCTTCACGGGAGCGAACGCCGCGAAGCCCGGCCTCTTCGAGGCTGCGAGCGGTGGAACCCTCTTCCTCGATGAAATCGGGGACTTAGCGCTCCCGCTTCAAGCGAAGCTTCTGCGTGTCCTCCAGGAAAGCGAGGTCCGCCGGATCGGTTCGGCGACCGCGAAGAAGATCGACGTGCGCGTGATCTCCGCGACCCACCAGCCGCTGAAGGCCCTTGTCGCCGAATCGCGCTTCCGTCAGGACCTCCTCTTCCGCCTCGAAGTCGTCGCGGTCGACCTGCCGCCGCTCCGCGCGCGACTCGACGATCTTCCGGATTTCGCCTCCCTCTTCGTTGCCGAGGCCGCCGCCCGGCACGAAAAGGCCGTCTTCGCCGTTTCGCCGGAAGCGTTCGAGGTGCTCGCGCGCTACGCGTGGCCGGGGAACGTCCGCGAACTCCAGAACGCGATCGAGCGCGCGGTGATCTTCGCGAAGTCGGGCGTGCTCCAAGCGAGCGATCTCCCGCCCCACGTCCTCGAGCTCGCCGGCAAGGGACTCGGTCTCGCGGAAAGCCCGCACACCATCTCGATCCCCGTCGGCACTCCGCTCCGCGAGGTCGAGGAGATGCTCATCAAAAAGACCCTCGAACTCACCCAAGGCGACAAGAACCTCACCGCGAAACTCCTCGGGATCAATTCCCGGACGATTTACCGGAAATTGAAGGAGGACGGCAGTGAGGAAAGCGCCGAGCCGTGACCTCCCGCCCGTTCCGGCGCTCGAGATCGTCCGCGGCGTCCTTCGCGATCGTTACGCCGACTTTTCCGGTCGCGCGTCCCGCCGCGAATATTGGGTCTTCGTCGGTTTCTACCTCCTCGGAATGGCCTTCCTGAAGTCCTTCTCGCGCGGGATTCCGGCCCTCGCTTTCGCTCAGATGGTGTTTTTCCTCGCGTTCCTCGTGCCGCTCTTCGCCCTCGCCGTGCGGAGGCTCCACGACATCGATCGGCCCGGTTGGTGGATGCTCGTGGCCGCCGTTCCGGTGCTCGGGACGTTCGCGTTCCTTTTCATGCTTTGCGCGGAGGGCTCGCGGGGCCGGAACCGATTCGGACCCGATCCGCTCCGTCCCGAGCGCGTCGGTCCGCCGAAGCCGTACTACGGGGACGGGTTCGACGACATGAACGACGATCCCGCGAACGAGTCCGGTTCGGGCGGCGGGCCGATCCGTCCGCGCTGATCCGGGTATTTAGTTGGCCACGGCCTTCACGCCGGACGGTGCCGCGATGAAGGTGAGCGAGCCGTAGGCGTTCGCCGACTTCCCGCTCGTCG
Organism: Bdellovibrionales bacterium; assembly: GCA_018266355.1. Taxonomy (GTDB): domain Bacteria; phylum Bdellovibrionota; class UBA1018; order UBA1018; family UBA1018; genus JACMQW01. The sequence continues at coordinate 89,389 of JAFEAP010000006.1, read as the reverse complement.
TTTTCCCGGAAAGCGCGGTTTGGGCCGTGCCGCCGCTCTTGATCGCGTTCACGACGTCCGCGGCGGTGAAGCTCGGATTGTAGGCGAAGAGCATCGCCGCGAGGCCGGTCACGTGCGGAGTGGCCATCGAGGTGCCGTCGAGCACCTGGTAGCTGTTCGTATTCAGCGTGAGACCCGTCACGGAGAAGGCGTACATCCCCATTCCGTAGCTTCCGGCCGAACTCGTCGCGTCGCTCTTCAGGCGGAAGCCGATCGAGCAGGACGAGACGCGGCAGTTGCCGAGGTCGTAGCTGAGGTAGGTCGACGAGCCGCCGGTCGAGCCGGAGAACTGGTCGATGAGCGTGCCCGCGACGAACGGATCGCCGCCGTTCGTGGCCGACGCGATCGAGACCGAATCGCCGTTCGCGATGTCGACGAACGCGCCGACGCCGAACTGGACGGCGTCGAAGCCGGCGAGGTTGAAGGATTTGTAGACGCGGGCGTCGAGGTTGTTCGCGTAGGTTTTCGTCGAACCGTCCCAGTTCGACGGGTTCAGCAGCATGTCGTAGCTGCTGCTCACGCCCCCGCTCGAGAGGTTCCGGGTACCGTAGGCCCATCCCCCGCCGGAGCTCGTCCAATTCAGGTTCGCGCCGGAATGGAAATTGTCCGTGATCACCGTCTCCGCTCCGGTATAGCCGCTCAGGATGTTCGTCCCCGGCGCCCCGACGTCGACGCTCGTCGCTCCGTAGTTCGAGAAGGAGGCGAGCTTGTAACTCTGGTCGAGCGCGGCGACGCAGACGAGATTCGCCGCCTTCGAATTGCACGGGTAGGTTGGGGTCGTGGCGGCGTCGTTGTTCGCGCCGTCGTTGCCGGCGGCGACGACGATCACCGCGCCGGCGTTGCTCGCCGACTGGAGCGCGTTCTCGAGCGCCGTATCGGCCGCGGACTGGCCGAGGCTCATGTTCATCACTTTCACGCCGTGGGCGACCGCGAAGTTGATCGCGTCGACGATGTCGGCCGTCGTGCCGCTGCCGGTCGCGTCGAGCACGCGCAGGGCCATCAGCGTCGATTTCCAGCAAACGCCGGTCGTGCCGACGCCGTTGTTCCCGGCGGCGCCGATCGTCGAGGCGACGTGGGTGCCGTGACCGTTCAAATCCATCGGGTTGTTGTTATCGTCGACGAAATTATAGCCGTGGTTCGGATAGGCCGCGCCGCCGTCCCAGAGGTTCGCCTTCAACTCTTCGTGGTTGTAGTTGATGCCCGTGTCGATCACGGCGACGAGCGCGGAGCTGCAGTCGGTGATCAAGTCCCACGCGCCTTCGAGGTTCATGTCCTTTCCGGCGGTGCCCGGGTTCGAGGTCGCGTAGCTCCCGCCGCTTACGGTTTGGGCGGAATTCTTGAGTCCCCAGAGTTGTCCGTATTTCGGATCGTTCGGCGTCTGGAGGAGGTGGTAGACGAAGTTCGGTTGGACCTCGGCGACGTCCGGATCGGCGCGCAGCTCGGCCATCTTCGCGTCGACGCTCATCCCGTCCTCGATGCGGATCCGCGCGGCGCGGTTCTTTCCTCCCATGCCGCCGCGGACGGCGCGTACGCGGCTCGCGCCGTGGCGGGAGAGGACGGCGCCTTCGGACGCTTCGTCCGCGACCGACGAACGGTATTTCACGAGGACTTCGTTCTCGACGAAACTCCGGAGTCCCGCGCGGCCCGGTTTACCGGCGCCCCGCCGGGGCATCGACGCGCCCGCGAAGTCGAAGGGCGCGACGACGGTCAGCGCGAGGAGGAGGGTGAAGCTATTCGAGAGGCGGCGACGGAGCGACATACGGACGAACCTCGCGGTGGAAAGAATCGGACGAGAAGGTCTAAGGAACGGTGACGGTGGTTTGGGTGCCGGACGAACCCGTCGGATTCGCGGCCGAGAAGGCGATCACGCCGACGGTGTAGGTCCCGGAAGCGAGCCCGGAGAGGCGGGTGGTGGTCGGCGTATTTCCGCCCGCGTTCGCGACGGTCACGAACGGCGTGTTCGCGTCGATCGATCCGGTTTTGGAGTAGTACACGCGGTAGCCGCCGCCGGAGGAGTTCACGCCCTTCTCGCGGTTCGCGTTCCACGAAACCGTCACTCCGGTCGCGGAGCCGGGCACGGACGGCGAAGGATTCTCGATCTGCCCGGAGGTGTTCGATCGAGTCGAAACGCCGCTGTTGTCGAGGCAGCCCGAAAGCGCCGCGAGCAGCGAAAGCGTAACCAACCTAGAGCCGGCCTTGGGCATGCTCGATCCCCCCTAAAGATAAGTTTACGCCCTCGGGCGCGGAAAGCATGGAAGTTTTACGGAAAGGGCCGGAAAAACCCGGATTTGAGGGGGTCGACGCCGACCCTCGCGTTAAGGTCCCTTCAGGATCGTCGGGATCCTCGACATTCGGGCGATCCGAAGTTTTCGGAAGTGATCAGATTTTGGTCGCTTAGAGCGAATCGCGTTTCGACTGTTTCTTCCGCGGTTTCGACGCGAACTCCCCGAAGAGTTCCTCGAGCCGGAGCCACGCGTCCGCGCGCCGGCGTTCGAAGAAGAAGAGGCGGACCTGTTCCGTCGTCCGTTCGCCGTGAAGAAGCGACTCGTGGAGCCGCGAGCCGAGCCAGTGACCGAGGAACCGCGAGGTCGTGAAGAGCGTTTCGGGCGCGATTCCGACGAGGTTTTTCTCGAGCGCCTTCCGCTCGAAGCGGCGCCTCGCGATCAGGGTGAGGAAAAGTTTCCGTGACGCGAGCTCGTGCGCGAAGAGCGCCTGTTTCGGATTCCGCCGAAGTTCGCGGACGCGCGCCTCGTGGTCGGCCGGGAAGTCGCATTTCCGGCGCGGGTTGATCAGGAGCGAGCCGAGGAAACCGAACGCGTGATCGAGGACGCTCGCCGCGAAATCGTCCATCGCGCTCGAGCGAGTTCCGCGGAAGGGACGCTTCCGAGGATTGTCGTGGTGAAGGAGGTGGACCGACGCGACCTCGGCCGCCGCGTTTTCCGAAAACGACGCGACGTAGACGAGGACGGAGGTTTCGTCCTCGCGGAGGTAGAAGCGTTCTTGGGCTTGGAGGAGCCGCTTCCACCAGCGGGGACCGCCCTGAAGATCCTCCCACTTCGCGAGGTGGAGCGTGGAATAGTTCGCATCCGGAATCTGGAAGAAGCGCGAGACTCCGTTCCCGTAGATACGCATCCACTGGAGGAACTCTTCTTCGGCGTCGCCTTCGTCCTCGTCGACGAAGCGGGCGAGGTCGCCGCGGATCCAGTTCACGAGCGACTGGAGCTTCGTCCACGGAGTGCCCGAGAACACGCAGAGGTGGTTTCCCTCGAGCGCGATCAGGCTCGCGTGCTGCTCGAGTCCCTTCGCGGCGAGCTTCCAGAAAAGTTCGTCGCGGTTCTGGTGGAGGACGAGGAGTTCCGGCGGTCGCAGCCCGTTCCGACGCGCGATCTCGCGGATCGACGCGGGCATGTGGGAAGGCGAGAGGTGATACTCGCCGTAGATCGCGATCATCTTCCGCGCGCGCGGACGCAGGAGCTCGTCGACGACGAGACCCGCCGCCCATTCGTCGCGCGCGCCGAGGTCGCCCGCGCGCTTCGCGTTCGGGATCGCCGCGAGCGGCGGAAGCAGGTCGCGCGGACGGTTCAACGCGACGATTTCCATCCCGTGGTCGCGCGCGAAGTGGAAAAGGCCGCGGTAGTTCTCCCAGGGGAACCCCCAGGCTTCGTCGTACTGGACGGCTCGCAGGAATTGGCTCTCGGAGATCTGACCGCGGAGCCACTGATCGAGGCTGTGTTGGTGCTGGGAAGCGATACACTCGACGCCGAGGACCATGTCGCGCGGGGGGATTTTCAGGGTCAACTCGCGGAGCAACCGCAGGGCCGCCCGCTGGGATTGGCCATAGGTATGATAGTCGCCGATCAGGAGTACGTCCGCGTCCCGCGCGCGGGACACGAGGCGAGCCATCGAGATCGGCTTCGCCTTTTTCTCGAGGCGTTCGAGTTCGCGGCGGTAGGTGCGTTCGTAATTCCGGATGCCGACCGGCGTACGGCCGAGGAGGCTCGCGGCCTCTTTTTGGAGCGAGGCGTAGATGCTGCGCTGGAGGAGCTGGAGTTCCTTCCGCGCGCGGGTCACGCCCGGATCTCCCTCCACGCGAACGCCGTCCGGTCGCCGAAGTCGAACGGTTCGACGTGGACGCTCGGTCGGAGGGCGGAGACGAATCCGCGCATCCACGAGGATTCGAGGTCGAGCACGGGGTGGCTCGTGAAGAAGAGGAGCTCGGATTCCGTCTGGCGGATGATCACGAGCTGGTCTCGGTAAAGGGTGTAGAAAGGGGTTTCCCGATAAGCCGCGAAGACCGGACCGAGCGTCGGGAAGCGGTCCTCGCTGCGATCCTTCCATTGCGCGCTCGAATAACGGAGCGCTTCTTCCTCCGCGAGCCGGAGCGCGCGCGAAAGGAGCGGCGAACGTTTCTCGCGCAATCCCCCGAACACGGGTTCCCATTCGACGAGGAGCTTGCGCAGTCCCGTTTTCAGGGCGGAGATCATTTCGGCGCCGGTTTCCTCGTTCAGGAAATCGTCGAGCTCGTGGTCGTCGTGCGCGATCTTCGACTCGAACTCGGGCATCGGCGTCCACGGAAGTTCCGGTACGGCTTCCTTCCACCGGCGGAGCAGCCCGTACAACTCCGCGAGCCGGGAAAACTCCAGGCGCTCGAGGTCGGAGGCGGTGCGGTGGTACCAGGCCATGGTCGAAGTCTAACGACAAAACGAAAGATCGGAAAGTCGGATCGCGAAGGCGGCGTTTTCGCGAGGAAGGAGGGAGCGAAGGCCCCGGTTCTGCAGGTGAGCTATCTGCACGGATTGATGGGGTTAAAATGGAACTTCAATGTAGTTACATTGTAGGCTATTATGAATAAGTCGGTCATCGAGTGGGATGCTCGAAAGGCCGAATCCAACCGGAAAAAGCACGGGATTCGATTCGAGGAAGCGGCGACCGTGCTTTTGGATCCGCTGGCGATCACGTTCGTAGATCCGGGTGATCACGGCGAACCGCGGGAGATCAGCATCGGCCATTCGGTGCACGGGAATCTCCTCCTCGTGGTTCACCTCGAGAAAGGGGAAGGCATCCTAAGGATCATTTCGGCTCGTAAGGCGACGAGAAGGGAACGCGCAGACTATGAAAAAGGAATATGACCTTGCGAAAATGAAGGTGAAAGGCCGAGGTGCGGTCGCCACCCGAGGAACGAAGGTCCAAAAGACGGTTCGTTTGGATCTCGACGTGCTCGCGTGGCTGATGAAAGAGGGCGAGCGTCGCGGGATCCCTTACCAGACCTTGATCAATTCGATTTTGAAGGAAGCGATGCAACTCTCGGACGCCGGGCTCAAGGATCTCGTGCGAAAGCTCGTTCGCGAAGAGTTGAAAAAGGTCTCCTAAATCGGCGTTAGGCCGTGGGGATGCCGGCCGCGAGCCAAGCCGAGATCGCGACTCGCTTCTTCTCGAGCGCTTCGAACGAGGCAAGGATGTCTCCCGCCGCGGCTTCCGCGATTTCGAGCGTGCGCGGGAGGCGGATCGTCTGGACGACTTCGCCCCACGTCGGATGGGTGAGCGTCTTCGCCTGGTCCCACGCCATGTCCGCGAGCATCCGGTGCTCGAATATGACTTTCTGGAGCGCGCCGGTCTCGGTCATGACGAGTATTCCGTTTTGGGGCGCCTTCAGCCGGTCCATCTTCGTGATCGGGCTGTTCACCGGGATCTGGCCGACGGTCCGCACGAGCGGATGCTGGGTGAGCGGGAGCGAATCCTGGGCGCGGAAGAGGCCGAGGACCTTCGTCCACTCGATCCGGTTCTCCGCGTTCAGGAAAGGACGGATCTGGCGAAGGCCGAAGTCGTTCTCGCGGTACGCCTGGCTCATCGCCACGAAGCGCAGCTCGGGAGAAATCGAAGCGAGGTTCGCCACCGTCTCCGGATTCTTCGCGAGACTCGAGACCGCGGAGCGGAGTTCGGGATTCCCGGCTTCGCGCGCGATCGTGGCGGTGAACCGCTCCGGCACGGGCAGCATCTTCAAGAGCGATTCGGAGAGGACCCATCGGTCCCCGCGGCGTTCGGCGTGGTGTTCGAGCCACTGGGCGATCGGCGCGGTCTGAAGGTAGGCGCGCATCGGGTCGATCCACGATTCGTCGCGAAGCAGGATCGCGTAGCCGGCGTATTCGAGTCCCGGCACGAGTTCCCGGAACGGGCGCGCCTCCAAGCGGCGGGCTTCGGCCTTCCCGTCGACCGCGCGCTCGGGCCGGGCTTCGACGAAGAGGCCCGGCAATTTCGGGTCGAGCGCCGAGTGTTTCTCGCCGACGGTGATCAGGGTCTTCGAGACCGTGCGGATCGTCGCGAACGTCGCGAGCGGAGCGGTGCCGCGGCAGAGGGCTTCGAGGTTCGAGAGCGATTCCGCGCAGCTCGGATCCGGCCACCGATTCATCCACTCCTTCTGCGGCAGCGGGCTCACTTGGCCGGAGAATTTCCAATTCGTCCGCGTCGGAAGCGACGGGAGCGAAGCGTGCGCGGACGGGACCGCGGCCAGGAGGTCGTTCAGGAAGAGCGCGACTTCGACGTGGGATTTGATCGCGCCTTGGCCGATCCAACGGGCCGGACGATGGGCGAGGCGCGCTTCCGTGTTCAGCTCGCGCTCGAAGACGTAGAGGAAGCGCGGGAAAAGCGGGCGGCGGGTCGGCAGCGAGTGCTCGATGTGCGAGAGGTCGATTTCGGCGAGGAGTTTTCCGCGGCCGAGGAGGAACGCGAGCGCTTCCGCGCCTTCCTCGCCCGTGAGCGGCTCTTCGCGGACCCAAAGCAGGCGGCCGCCCGGGCGGATTTTCGTGATCGCGACGCAAGCCTGGAGCGTGCCGAGGCTCGTCCCGGGCGCGCGGAGCTTCCGGAAGAACGGAAGCGCGTCGAGCATCGCCTTCGCGCGGCTCGACTTCACGGTGCGCTCTTCGGCGACCCATCCGAAATCGCAAGCCTCCATGTCGGAAAGCATCGCGAGTACGCCGGGCTTCAAGCCCGGGGCGACGAGCGGGAGTTGTTCCTTCGGGTGCGCTTCGAGGGAATTCGAATTCGCCCAGAGCGGCGGAACCTTCGGCCCCCACCAGAGATCGATCATCTCCGAAATGAGCAGCGCGAAGGTGTTCTCCTCGCAGCCGATCCAGTGGATGTCGTTCGCGTTCCCGTGGGTGACTTGGCCGAGGCGAAGCGACGGCGTGAAGCCGACCTTCCGGCGGGCCGGCGAAGTGCGGGCGGAGACGCTCCAGCGCAGGAGTTCGTTCGAGGCTTCTTGGTAGAAGCGCGAGTCGTAGCCGAGCAGTTCCGGCCAGTCGGGGAAGAACCGACGGCCGTCGGTGCAGAGTTCGAGGAGGAAGATCGGGGACTCGTCGCGGAATTCGATCTGTTCGAGCGTCCGAAAGAGTTCGTCCTGGAGCGCGGTCGGCGGCGTGTACCAAGAATAGAGGTTCGGGCGCGTGAGGTGGAACCCTTCGCGGTGGAGCGGCACGTGCGGGCGGAGCGCGGTCGAGAGCTCGAAATTGAGTTTACCGAGGTGCTCCGCACGGAAAGGGCGAAGGCCGCGGTCGCTCCAGCGCTTCAGCAGGATCGCCTGGCCGATCGTCATGAGCGCGACTTCCTCGAAATAAGAGAAGAGGGCGTTCGACTCGGCGGGGGAGCGCGGGGTTTGGAGCCATGCGGCAAGGTTCGAACGGCTCGATCCGTTCGCGAGGCGGTTCAAGTGGGCGGCGATCGCATCGCGGCGGGACGGGTTCAAGCCTTGAAGGCTCGTCGGACGGGATTCGAGATCGGAGACGATCGCGTGGATGAGGGCGATCAAGCCAGGCGGAAGGCTGCGCGCGCGGACGTTCGAAAGAGGCGCGGAAACGGGAGCGTTCGAAACTCCGGCGTTCGCGAGCGCGGCTTGGAGGAGCGGGCTCCCCTGGAAGATCGAGCCGGCCCCGGTCTTGAGGAGTGGCGTCTGGATCGACTCCGCCTTTTTCTCCGTCTTCGGGAGAAGGCTTCGGTAGTCGACCTTCGCCGGTTCGCGCGCGAGGGCGGTGCTTCCGAGGCTGTCTCCGAGTGTCGGCATCAGGAGCTTTCGCATCTCCGATGTCCGATTTGAATGTGGTGCGCCTTTGCTGCTTGCGCCCGTACTGCTCTCGCGCATTCGACGTCGTATCCCCCCGACCTAGACTTTCACGCCGCGCTTTCCCGAGCACGGCGTTCAAGCGTCTTAGCAAGGGACGTTCGGACAGTGGAAGTTTTTTGACAGGATTTCTTTAGGACGACGGACGTGTAACGACTTTCGGAGTCGCGCGTTGCGTAAATTCACAATCGACGAGTCGGTGATTGAAACTTGACGAGCGGGGGCGTTTAATCGTCTCAAATGCTTGAACACCTTCAGAATTTCTCCGGTTGCCTGAACGGCGAGTGTCTCTGGACCTGCATCGCCGCCTTCGTGCTTGGTTTCGTCATCCTCGGTTATAACGGCGCGCCTTTCTTTCTCTGGGCGCTTCTCGGCCTGGCGGCCGTCGTCGGATTCGGCGCGCCGACGTGGCTCGTCGCCGCGGTGCTCGTGATCGGAGTGATCGGGACGGTGAAGCCGCTCCGGACCGCGCTCGTATCGAAGGGCATCATGGTGCTCCTCGCGAAGCTGAAGTTCCTGCCCGCGATTTCCGAGACCGAACGCACGGCGATCGAAGCCGGTTCGACGTGGATGGAGGCCGAGCTTTTTTCCGGTCGTCCGAACTTCGCGAAGATGATGAGTCAGCCGTATCCGAAGCTGACCGCCGAAGAGCAGGCGTTCATGGACAACCAAGTGAACAAGCTCTGCCAGATGATCGACGACTGGGAAATCTGGAAGACCCGCCGACTGCCGGACGCGGTTTGGACCTTCATCCGTCGAGAGAAATTCCTCGGGATGATCATTCCGAAGGAATACGGCGGCCTCGGGTTCTCCGCCTACGCGCACTCCGAGGTCATCCGGAAGGTCGCCTCGCGCTCGCTCGCGGTCACGATCTACATCATGGTGCCGAACTCCCTCGGACCCGCCGAACTCCTGAACCATTACGGAACGGACGAGCAGAAAAAAACGATGCTCCCGCGCCTCGCGAACGGCGAGGACATCCCGTGTTTCGCCCTCACCGAACCGACGGCCGGCTCCGACGCCGGATCGATCACCGCCGAAGGCGTGCTCTTCAAGGGCGCCGACGGGAAGATCATGATGCGGCTGAATTGGAACAAGCGCTGGATCACGCTCGCCGCGATCTCGACGCTCGTCGGCCTCGCGTTCCGGCTGCGCGACCCGGAAAAGCTCCTCGGCGGCGAAGTCGACCTCGGCATCACCTGCGCGATCATCCCGGCAAGCACGAAGGGCGTGATCCTCGGGGAACGCCACGACCCGCTCGGAGTTCCGTTCCATAACTGTCCGACCCAGGGGAAGGACGTCGAGATTTCCGTCGACGCGATCATCGGCGGCGTGAAGAACGCCGGCAAAGGATGGAAGATGCTGATGGAGTGCCTCGCCGCCGGCCGCGGGATTTCCTTCCCGGCCCAGTCGGTGGGGAACGCCCAGCTCCTCGGCCGCGCGGTCAGCGCGCACGCGCTCGTCCGTCAGCAATTCGGTCTCTCGATCGGCCGCTTCGAAGGCGTGCAGGACTCGCTCGCGAAGGTCGCCGGCTATTCCTACATCCTCGACGCCCTCCGGCTCTACACGCTCTCGGCGCTCGACCAGGGGACGAAACCGGCGGTCGTCACCGCGATCTCGAAATATCACTCGACCGAACTCGCCCGTCAGATCTCGATCCACGGGATGGACATCATGGGCGGCGCGGGCATTTCCCTCGGGCCCCGTAACTTGATCGGGCACTCGCACATCGCGGCTCCGGTCGCGATCACCGTCGAAGGCGCGAACATCCTCACGCGGACGCTCATGATCTTCGGTCAGGGCGCGCTCCGCGCGCATCCTTACGCCTATTCCGAGGTGAAGGCGCTCGAAGCCGGGGACGCGACCGCGTTCGACCGCGCGTTCTGGGGTCACATCGGACACGTCGTTCGGAACGCCCACCGTTCGGTGGTGCTCTCGATCACCCACGGTTGGCTCACGCCCTACGCGTTCGGCAAGGGATCGACGGCGATCTACTACCGCCGGATCGCGTGGGTTTCCGCCTCGTTCGCGATCATGGCGGACATCGCGATGGGTTCGCTCGGCGGCATGCTGAAGATCAAGGAGTCGATCACCGGCCGATTCGCCGACATCCTCTCTTATATGTACATCTGCGTGGCGATCCTGAAGCGCTACGAGGAAGACGGCGCGAAGAAGGAAGACCTCCCGATCGTCCACTTCGCGATGGCCCATCTCGGCGCCGAATCGCAGCGGGCGTTCGACGGGATCTTCGAGAACCTCCCGGTTCCGGGACTCTCGTGGTTCTTCCGCACGGTCATCCGCTCCTGGTCGGGTCTCCACCTGATCGGCGGCGACGTCTCCGACTCGCACGTGCATAAGATCGCGAACCTCGTGCTCGACGACGTGCGGATCCGCGAGCTCCTCACCGGCGGCGCGTTCAAGCCGACGAAGGACGGCGAGCAGATGAAGCGCCTCGACGACGCCGTCGACCTTTTCCGGAAGGTCGAAGGAATCGAGAAGAAACTCCGCCGCGCGCGGAAGGAAAAGAAGATCTCGAAGAAGCCGCGGATGCAGATGATCGCCGACGCCCTCGCGGCAGGCGTGATCACCGCGGAAGAAAAATCCCAGCTCGAAAAATGGGAAGTCGTCCGGATCGACGCGATCCAGGTCGATTCGTTCACGGAAGCCGAGTACCACCGGTCTTGAGGATTCGTGGCGCGCGACGTTTGCCACGAATCATGAAGAGAGCGGTGAGAACGAGCGAATCCTAGTTTGTGGGTTCGCGGCGCGAGTGATACCGCAGATTCATGAACGTGAAAAAGCTATGCGTGGGTCTCGCCCTGGTTCTGAGTTCGGTCTCCTTCGTCGCGTACGCGGCCGACGAAACGGAAGTTTCCGTTTCTCCGGACGAGATTTTGAACATCTACGGCCCATCTTGCAGCGCGGCGGGGTATTCCGGAGTCTGCGACGGGAAGCAGGTGAACCGTAACGGGTGTTACATCCAGTGCGCGGACGGCTATCGCGCGCGGTGCCGCCCGGCGAACTGCTGGGAGCCGTCTTCCTGCGATTGCTGGTGAGCGGTTTTCGGTTCGCAGGGAATTCGTCGGAGTGACTCTCCTTCGGTCGGCCTTTCTGGTACGTTCTGGAAGGCATGATCGAAGTCGAAGGGATCCGAAAATCGTTTCGCCTCCATAAGAAGGCGGCGGGCTTGAAAGGCTCGTTCGTTTCGCTTTTCCATCGCAAGTGGGAGGAGAAGCACGCGCTGAAGGGCGTCTCCTTCAAGGTCTCGCCCGGCGAGATCGTCGGACTCGTCGGCGCGAACGGCGCCGGCAAGACGACGCTCGTGAAAATCCTCGCCGGGATCGTGCATCCGACGGAGGGGAAAGCGACCGTCCTCGGGCACACGCCTTGGGAACGGAAGAACGCGTTTCGGAGCCGGATCGCGCTCATCATGGGCCAGAAGGCCTCCCTATGGTGGGATCTGCCGGCCGAGGATTGCTTCCTGCTCCTGAAGGAGATCTATCAGATCCCGGAAGAGCGGTATCAGTCGGCCCTGAAAACCCTCGTCGACGCGCTCGGCGTGCGCGGTCAGCTGAATACCCAGATCCGCCGCCTAAGCTTGGGTGAACGGATGAAGATGGAGCTCATCGCCGCGCTCCTGCACGATCCGCAAGTCGTTTTCCTCGACGAACCGACGATCGGTCTCGACCTCACCGCTCAGCGTGCGATCCGCGACTTCATCCTCCGCTACAGCCAGGAAAAAAAGCCCGCGATGATCCTCACCTCGCATTACATGGAGGACATCGAGAAGCTCTGTAAGCGGATCATCATCATCCGCGACGGCGAGTTCGTCTACGACGGTCCGCTCGCGAAGATCACCGACCGCTACGCGAAGTTCAAGGTCCTCACCGCGAAACTCGATCCGACGGCGGCCGTCCATGCGGCGACGCTTTTCCCGAAAGGCCTCGGCGAGGTCGTTTCGTCGGAGCCCGGCGAACTCAAGGTGAAGGTCGCGCGCGATCGCGTGCCCGAAGCGGCGTCCGCGCTCCTGAAGAGCGGGGGAGTCCTCGACCTCCTGATCGAGGAAGTCGATATCGCCGACATCATCGAGTCCCTCCTGCGCGAGGGTGTGCGCGAGGGGAAATCCTCGTGAGCGGGTGGGCGACCCAGGTCGTTTCGTTCGAACTCCGCAAAGTCTTCACCTATCGATTCACGTTCTGGGTGAAGTACTTCGTCGGCGCGATCACGGAGCTGACCGTCGCGTATTTCCTCTGGGGCGCGATTTTCGCCGCGACCGCGGGCGCGCCGGATAGCGCGCCGGGCTCGAACCGCCTCGGCGGTTATACCTTCCACGGACTCCTCTATTATACGCTCTTCGCCACCCTCGGTGCGAACGTCGTCCGCACCCTCGACCGGGGGGGCGAGATTTCGGGCGAGATCTATCAGGGCACGCTCTCGCGCTACCTCGTCTATCCGGTGCCGTACCTCGCCTACCGGTACGCGGCCTACTTCGGGCTCCAGCTCATTTCCGTCGGCCAACTCCTTTTCGGGGTCTCCGTCGCGCTCGCGCTTTTCGGTGTTCCGGCCGACCTCGCGATCACGCCGGGCTCGATCGCGCTCGGTATCTTCACCGCGCTCCTCTCGGGCGCGCTCTCCTTCACGCTCACGGCTTGTCTCGAACTCGTCGCGTTCTGGCAGGATACCGTGTGGAACCTGATGGCGATGCTCCGGTTCATCGGGAACCTGCTCGGCGGCCTCATGATCCCGATCTCGCTCTTTCCGGAGTGGGGGCGTTCGTTCGTCGCGTTCACGCCGTTTCCGTACCTCTTTTCTTTCCCGATCCGCTGCTTCCTCGGCCAGGTCGGGGGGGCGGAGTGGTTCCGCGAGGCGTCCGTGCTCGCGTTCTGGATCCTCGCCACGTCGGGCGCGGCGGCCTTCATCTGGCGTCGGGGAACCCGCGTTTACTCGGGGGTCGGGATATGAGGAGCCGGATCTGGCGTTACGTCAGGCTCTACGGCCACTTCCTCGCGTTCTCGTTCTCGAAGGGTTTCGAGTTCCGCTTCGACTTCTACATGCGGATCATCATGGACCTCTGCTACTACGCGGTCGCGATCGCGTTTTACCGCGTGCTCTTCCTCCACACCCCGAATCTCGGGGGATGGAACGAGCATCAAGCGATGGTTTTCGTCTCGGCTTACCTCATCGTCGACGCGATCAACATGACCGTCTTCACGAACAACCTTTGGTTCATGCCCCAGCTGATCAACCGGGGCGACCTCGACTATTACCTCACGCGCCCGGTTTCCTCGCTCTTCTTCGTGAGCTTGCGCGACTTCGCGGCGAATTCGTTCGTGAACCTGCTCTGCGCGCTCGGGATCTTCGCGTGGGCGGTCGCCCGGCTCGGCGAACCGGTTTCGTTCGCCCGGACGGCGCTCTTTTTCGGGCTCGTGGGTTGTGGCGCGTTCATTTTCTTCACGATCAACGCGATGGCGAACCTGCTCGTGTTCTGGACCCACGCGCCGAACGGATTCGGAGAGCTCGTCTGGACGCTCGGGAAGTTCGGCGAACGGCCGGACGGGATCTATCGGGGCTTCGCGCGGAAGGTCCTTCTTCTCGTGCTGCCGTTCGGGGTGATCAGTTCATTCCCGGCGCGGATCCTCATCGACGGATTCGAGTGGCGGATCTTCCTGCACGTGGTCGGGATCACGGCGTTGTTTTTCGGCCTGCTCGTGGGCGTTTGGCGCTTCGGGCTCCGGAGCTACAGTTCGGCGTCGAGTTGAGGAAAGGAAACGATGGGAATCCGGCGTAAATCGAGAAAGGAAAACTCCCCGGGGCGGTGGCGCCGGTTGTTCTCGCGCGCCGATCCGCACGCGGGCATCGGCGTGCTCCTTTCGCATGCGGGCGACAAGATGGACCTCTCGGAGCGCATGGTTTGGGCTTCGCGGATCCTCGTCTGGCTCCGGCCGACGGGTGAGGGCGGAGGCGAGGCGCGATTCCGGTTCTTCTTCAACCTCCTCGAACAGAATCCCGAGTTCCGGAAGAACCTGCGGGCCGCGTGTGCGACGCTCGTGCGGGATTGTTCCTTCCTGCATTTCTTCCTCGATACCGGATACACGAACGATCACGGGCTTTGGACGGAAGCGTTCAATCGGGCGCTCGATCGACTCCTGCCGGCCGCCGCGACGAACGACGTGCGGGCGGTGTGGGCGCCGGTGCTTCGCGAGCCGTCGGACTCCGAGTGGGTCGGCGAGTGGCCGGACGACGTCCTGAAACGATTCGCGGAATTACTCACCGGCGACGAGTTCGAACCGCTCTGGAAGGACGTCCAGTCCGATCTCGGCGAGGCCCTCCTGCTCCTCTCGACGAACGTCGTCCATCACGGACTTTCGCTCGGACTCCAGCGGCGGATGCGCCGACGGAGACCGATCATGGACGCTCCGTTCCTCGCGTTTTCGTCCGCCGTCCGCCACTCGGTGCGGGCGCGGAAACCCGCCGAGGATTTCGCCGAGTCCGCCCGGGCCTGCCGCGCCGAGATCACGGAGGCCTACCGCGAACTCGAGACCTCCGGAGTGAGCGTCGGCGCCGTCCATCGTCTCGAGACGATGTCGGCCGCGATCGATCGGATCGAACTCCTGCTCGGATTCTGGACCGAGTCGTCGGCGAAGGTCCGGAACCGGAAGATCGCCGCCTACCTCGCCGAGATGGGGCTCGTCTCGACCCGCGAGCAGTCGGTAGGCGCCCACATCGGCCGCCACTTCTATCTCCTCTCGCGGAAAATCGCCGAGCGGAACGGACAGTCGGGCGAGCACTACATCGCCCGGAACCCGGGCGAGATGCGCGCGCTCTTCGTCTCCGCGCTCGGCGGCGGGCTCGTCGTCGTGGGCATGACCTTCTTCAAACTCCTCATCCGCCGACTCGGGCTCGCTCCGATCTTCGAGGCGTTCGGGTTTTGGATCGTCTATTCCGGGGGCTTCCTCGCCATGCAGGCGCTCGGATTCACGCTCGCGACGAAGATCCCGTCGTTCGCGGCTTCACGGCTCGCGCAGTGGCTTCGCGACGCGCGCTCGAAGAACGACGCGCGGCTTTTCGCGAAGGAACTCGGCGAGGTCGTGAAGAGCCAGTTCGTCGGGCTCATCGGGAACGTCCTCACCGTCGTCCCGGCGGCGTGGGGGATCCACTACCTCCTGCACCAGCATTTCGGCCTGCCTTCGCTGATGAAGCCCGAGTACGCCGAGCACTTCGTGCACGGGATGAATCCGATCGCGGGCGCGGCCCTCTTCCTCGGCGCGCTGACGGGGGTCGAACTCTGGGCGTCGAGCATCTGCGGGGGGTGGTTCGAGAATTTCGTCGTGTTCCGGGGGATCCCGGACGCGATCGCGTCCCACCCGCGGTTCGTGAAGATCTTCGGCGCGGAGTCCGCGCGCAAGTACGCCGACCGGTTCCTCAAGGAAAGCTCCGGCCTCGCGACGAACGTCTCGCTCGGTTTCATGTTCGGCTTCGTGCCGCTGCTCGGGACGCTCTCCGGATTCTCGCTCGAGAGCGCCCACGTGACGATCGCGACGGCCTCGACGGCGTTCGCGGCGACGACCGAAGGGCTCGCGCTCACGCGCGCGGATCTCCTTTGGGCGGGAGCGGGGCTCGCGCTCGTCGGGACGATGAACTTCACCGTGAGTTTCTTCCTCGCGCTCCTCGTCGCCGTTCGGGCGCAGAACGTGAAGCGCGCGTGGGTCGGCCATTTCCTCGGGTCGATCTGGCGGCGGAGTCGTGGTAAGAGGGCGCCATGATCCGCATCACCGCCGGAGAGTGGAAGGGCCGAGCGCTCGCGACGCCCCCGAACCTCGCCACGCGGCCGACCGTCGCGAAGCTTCGGCAGGCCCTTTTCAACTCGATCCAGTTCGGAATCCCCGACGCGAAGGTGCTCGACCTCTTCGCCGGGTCCGGGGCGCTCGCGTTCGAGGCCCTCTCGCGGGGAGCCGCGGAAGCGACGTTGGTCGAAAATGGACGCGGCGCGCTATCGGCGATCACGAAGAATCTCCAGGAATTGAACCCGGGCCGTTCCGCCCGCCTCCTGAAGGACGACGTCTTCAAGGCCGAGGCGGCTTTCCGAAAGTTCGGCCCGTTCGACTACGTTTTCGCCGATCCGCCGTACGCCGAAGGCTACGAAATGCGGTTGCTCGGAGAGCTCGATTGGGAGCGGCTCCTCGCGCCGGAGGGCCAGTTCCTGCTCGAGTGGGGACCGCAGAAAAGCAAAATCGAATCCTTACCGGATGAAACGGCGCATCTCGTGAAAATCCGTGAGAAGGTCTACGGGGACAGCCGCCTGACCACCTTCCAAAGGCGATCGGCCGCCCCGTCCGGAGGCGAAACCCCATGAGCGCGACGAAAAAAGCCATCTACCCGGGATCCTTCGATCCGATCACGAACGGGCACCTCGACATCCTCGATCGCGCGCTCGCGATCTTTCCCGAAATCACGATCGTCGTCGCCGGAACGGGCGCGAAAAATCCGTTGTTCTCGCCCGAAGAGCGCGTCGAACTCATCCGCGCGACGGTGAAGGCGCGCGGCTACTCCGAGAAGCAGGTGAAGGTCGATCGCTGGTCGGGGCTCATCATGGAGTACGCGACCGAACACAAATTCAACGCCGTCATCCGCGGACTCCGCGCCGCGAGCGACTTCGAGTACGAATTCATGATGGCGAGCATGAACAAACAGATCAACTCCGAGGTCGAGACGCTCTTCATGATGACGGCGCAGAACCTCTACTTCGTGAGCTCGAGCATGATCAAGGAACTCGCGCGCTACGGCGGAGAAATCGGCGGTTACGTCCCGAAAGAGGTCGTGGCGGCGGTGAAACAGAAAGTAAAAACGATCGACGGCCCGACGGGTGCCGTGAAAGGGAGACGATGAGTTTTAAGGCGGCGAAACGGTTGGATGGTGTTTCCGAAAGCGCGACGCTGAAGTTGAACGCGCTCGTCCAGGCGATGCGCGCCCGGGGCGAGGACATCGTGAACCTGACCGCCGGCGAGCCCGATTTCCCCGCGCCCGAGGAAGCGAAGGCGGCCATCCGGCGCGCGCTCGACGAGAACAAGAACAAATACACCCCGGTCGCCGGGATCCCCGAAGTCCGCGAGCGGATCGCGAAGAAGACGAACGTCCAACAGCCGAACGTCGTCGCCGCGCACGGCGAGTGGAAGGCGTCCGAAGTCGTCGTCACGAACGGCGGGAAGCAGGCGATCTACAACGCCGCGATGGCGCTGCTGAACCCGGGCGACGAAGTCCTGATCCCGGCGCCGTACTGGCTCTCGTATCCGGAGATGGTGAAGCTCGCCGAAGGGAAACCCGTCGTCGTCGAGACGAAAGCCGAATCGAAATTCAAGGTCACCGTCGAAGGCCTCCGCAAAGCCCTTACGCCGAAGACGAAACTCCTCATCCTGAACTCGCCGTCGAATCCGACCGGCACGACCTACACGCGCGCCGAGTTCGAGGCGATCGGGAAGTGGCTCGAAAAAGAAGCGCCGAACGTGTGGGTGCTCTCCGACGAAATCTACGACCGCATCCTCTACGGCCAGGATCCGTTCGTGTCGTTCCTCGACGCCGCGCCCGCGCTCCGGAACCGCTCGATCACCGTCAACGGCCTGTCGAAGGCCGCCGCGATGACCGGCTGGCGGATCGGATGGACGGTCGCGCCCGCGGAACTCACTCAGGCGATGCTCACGCTCCAGGGGCAGTCGACTTCGGGGATCAATTCGCTCGCGCAGTACGCCGCGGTCGCCGCGCTCGATTTGGCGGAGGAAAAATTTGCCGAGATGGTCGCCGCGTTCCGGCGCCGTCGGCGGATGGCGTTGGAAATCCTCGCGAAAGCTGAGAAACTTAAGGTTGTTCCTCCGGAAGGCGCCTTCTACGTCTTTTTGGGGATCGAAGCGTTCGTGAAACCGGGCGAGGACTCGATGACTCTGTCGGAGAACCTCATCCGCGAAGCGAAGGTCGCCGTCGTGCCGGGCACTCCGTTCGGCGCGCCGAATTGGGTGCGGATCAGCATCGCGACCGACGACGATACGCTGAAGAAGGGCTGCGAGCGGCTCGTGAGTTTCTTCGGAGGTTAGTTTTCCGAAGTCACCCGCGCCGCGACGGAAAGGAAGTCCGTGCAAGCGCGTAACCGAAAAATTTTCCGGAGCATTTCCCGGGCCGTGGGTTGGGCCGGCGCGCTCGCTTCCGCGTTCGCGCTCTCCGCGTGCAGCAAGGCGAATTACGGGTGCGACTCCGAAGAAGGACGCCAATCGATCGTCGGCGACGTCGACCAGTACCTGAGCGACCAGAACTGCGCCGCCGCGCTCGCCCTGGTCGAGAAATATTATCCGCTCGACGGATGCGGCACCGACGACATGCGACTCGCGCGGGCCTCGGCGAACGCCTGCGCCGCGAACGTGAACTTCTTCCAGCTCGTCTCCGATCTCGGCAGCGAGAACATCGTCGGCAGCGAGATGTGGGTCACGTTCACGAAGCTCTTCCCCTCGACGATTTCCGACCAGAAGGTGACCGGCGGCCAAAACGCGCTCGACGCGCTTTTCGCGATCAAGGTCCCCGGTTCGCTCACGCCCGCCCAGTACGAAATCAACACTACGACGCCGAACCCGGGCACGCTCGTCGCGGCGAACCGGACCCAGGATTCGAACATCTACGCGATGCTCGTCTCGATGTCGCTCATCGGTTCGCTCCAGAACCGTTACGGGGCGCCGGACGGCGCCTACCATAAGACGAAGAAGCTCGGTGCGACCGCCGGCAACGCGAACGGATGGGAAGTTCCTACGGCCGTCGACGTGAATGCCTGCACCTACGCGGGCGCGGTGATGACGTTTTTCGACTCGATCACCCAGGTGAGCACGATCCTGAGTTCTTCCCTCGGCTCTTCGCTCGGGGGGGATCTGACCACCGCCGCGACGACCTACACCGCGCTCTTCAATAACGCATGCGACGCCGGTTGCCAGGCTTGCGGCATGGCCGCGGGTTCGTGCAATCCTTGTCCGACGGAGCTCCGGAACCGGTACTCCTGCACGGGCGTCGCGACGGACAAGCCGACCTGCGCCGCCGCCGGCCTCGTGAACTTCATCGACAACAACGCGTTGGGGTGGCCGTGACGGGAAGGATTTTCCTCCTCACCGCCGCCCTCGTCGTCCTCGCCGCCGGAGCGGGGACCGCGCGCGCCGAGATGTCGCGCAGCCTGCTCCGGAGTCCGGAAGCGCTCGCGATGGGCGGCGCGTACACCGCGATCGTCGAGGACCGCGACGCGGCCTTCTACAATCCCGCCGGCGTGGCCGCGTACGATCACCTTTCCGTGCATTACGTGAACGTCGATCCGACGGTTTCGAACTGGGTCGTGAGCGGATGGAAGACGCTCCAGGACTTGAAGACCGTGAACGGTTCGACGGTGAACCGTTTCATGGGTCAGAACGTCTTCGTCCAAGGCACCGCCTCGACCGCGGTGCTCGCGCCGGGCTTCGCCCTCATCGGGCTTTACGACGTGCAGGGCGCGCTCTACGCGAAGAACCAGGCTTTCCCGAAGATCGAGTACGGGTACCAGACGACTTCGGGCGTCCAAGCCGCGTGGGGCTTTTCGGTGAAGGACGGCCGCATGCGCGGTAAAGGGAAGCACAACGACGACTTCCTGAACGAGTGGCGCTTCGGGATCGGCGCGAAGTACCTCGCGCGCCAAGGCGGATACCGGCTGCTTTCGGCGACGGAGCTCCTCCAGCTGAATCAGAACACGGACGCTTCGACCTTCATCGGCGGGAAGGGAAGCGGTTACGGCGGAGACCTCGGCGTCCAGCGTATCCAGCGCCTGACGCCGACGACGAGCGCGTATTTCGGGGCTTCCTACCTGAATATCGGCGACGTCACGTTCGGGAACGGCGCGGACCCGATCCGCGGGGACTTCTCGATCGGGACCGGCTTGAAATTCAAGCAGGGCCTCGCGAACGTCACCGTCGCGTACGACATCCAGCAGCTGAACAACTCGTCGTCCTTCGGGAAGAAGCAGAACTTCGGCGCGAAGCTCGGTCTCCCGCTCCTCGACATCTACGCGGGCTTGCACCAGGGTTTCTTGACCTACGGCGCCGCCATCGACGTGTGGATCCTGCGCGTGGCCGCGACGGTCTACCGCGAGGAAAACGGCGCGTATCCGAAGCAAGACCCGGAAGACCGTTTGGCCGTCCGGGTCGACTTCAAGATGGATTTGTAATCAGAAGCCGAATCGGTATCCGAATCTGAATCTGTTCGGTCGCAGATACGGATTCGGCTTCAGCTTCAGATACACGTATTCGTCGAGCCGGCCGGAAGGATGAAGTTTTCCGGGGACGGGACTTTCCAGCCGCGCGAGACGAGGTCGTTGTATTTCGACGTCGGCGCGGAAGGCGTCACGTTCGAGTTCCAGAAGAGGTCGTTCCCGCTTTGGCCGCAATAGGCGTCCTTCGCGGAGGAGGCCGAGCCGGCTTTACGCCACATCATCGTCAAGGCGATGTGGTAGCGCGGGCCCTGGTAGTAGCGCACGCGGATCGCGCGCGGTTCGTTGTGCTTCAGGTAGACGGCGCTCGCGCCGCAACCCATCTTCGTCGAGTGTTCGCCGTCGTTGTCGACCGCGACCGATCCGGCGGAGGTCGCCGAGACGTCGATGTCCATGACCGCGCCGTCGTCCGAGAGGAGCGCGAGCTGGTAGTAACCTTCCGGTTCGGAATCCTTGAGCATGATGCTGCTCTTCATGTCGATCGCGAACCATTCGGTCAGGACGTCGCCGTTCGAGTTCTTCACGGCTTGGCCCGAGACCGGGTCGACGAAACCTTGGGTGAAGGCGACCGTCGGGATGTTCAGGTCGCTCAAGATCAGTTTCACGCCCGGGTCTTTACCGGAGTTCAGGATGTCGTCGACCTTGCCGGGGCGAGGGCTCGGGTTGGCCGATTCGAGATACCGAATCGAACCGGCGAGGCCGTTCTGGCTCGTGCCCGGCGTCGTTCCCGGCACGCAAACCGTCGGGGGTTCGAGCTGTCCGAGAGTGGAACCGTTCGAGAATTGGAATTCGGCGCGTCCGCAGCCGGAGGCGAGGTTCACGAGGAGAACCGTCGCGGCGAGGGAGGCAGCACGGGAAATCTGGAGTTGAGACACTTTCATGATCGATACCCCTTACATCCACTAGATATCGCAAGGGTCATGCCGCGACGCCCCCTGCTAACCCCATGAAATCCTTACCGGTGTGTCTTGTTTGACGTACGGCCACATCATACACTTGTCGAACATGTATACCTCTCTCTCTCGTCGCTCGGGGCTCGCGTACGTCGTCGGTATCCTTCTCGTTTTCCCGCTCGCGGCGGGCGCGAACGTGATCGGGACGGACGCGCAAAACTTCAACCCCACGACGGACGGCCTCGACTTCGTCACGGTTCAGTCGTCGGAAACCTTGCTTCCCGGCGTGATCAACATCGGGGCGTTTTGGAACGAGGCCTGGAACGCGCTCCCGCGTTTCAAGGGCCAGCCGGAATACCGCGATCGCCTCCTCGGGATGGACTTGAACCTCGGCGTCGGACTCCTCGATCGGTGGGACGCGGGGATCTCCGTCCCGTCCGTGCTCGATCAGAGCGTTTCGAGCCAGAGCGGTTTCGCCGGCCGATATGGCGAGAACGGTTTCACCGAGATCAAGCTGAACACGAAGTACCGCCTCTCGGGCGAACTCGACGGCGGTTTCGCGCTCGTCGCCTCGACGAACATCAACCTCATTCGGAACAATCCCTACGTCGGCGAGGGCGCCGGCCCGACCTTCAATCTCGAAGCCGTGTACGACCACACGTTCGGAAAAGTCGCCGCCGCCGTGAACGCGGGTTATCGCTTCCGCAAATCCGGCACGCAGATTCCGGGCATCCCGATCCAGCCGTTCAAGAACCAGTGGATCGCGTCCGTCGCCGGGAACTACCTCGTCGACGAATGGGACACGAAGGTCATCGGCGAAATCTTCGGGAGCTTCCCGGCTTCGTCGACGAACGACGATTCCGACCGCCAGGCGACCTCGCTCGAAGCGCTCCTCGGCCTCAAACACGACTTCACGACGAACCTCGCGGGACACTTCGGCGTCGGCCGGGAGCTCGCGTCCGGTCTCTCCTCACCGGACTTCCGCGTCTACGTCGGCCTGAACTACCAGTTCGGCCCGATCTTCTCCGAGCACGCGGAAGTGATGGAAGACCTCGCGGGCCATTCCGCGATCCTCGATCCGAAAGCGAAAGAGGAGAAGTTCGCCCTACGTAAGATCCAATTCGCGTTCAATTCGGCGGAGCTCAGCCCGTCCTCGCGGCCGATCCTCGACGAACTCGCGGGTTATTTGAAGAAGAACGGATTCGCGACCCTCACGATCGAAGGCCATACGGACTCGATCGGGTCCGACGCGTACAATTTGAAGCTCTCGAACGCGCGCGCGAATACGATCCGGAACGACCTGATCAAGACCTACGGTTTCGACGGCGGGAAAATCGTCTCGATCGGCTACGGCGAATCGCGGCCGATCGCGGATAACGGGAACTACCAGGGTCGCGAGCTGAATCGCCGGGTCGAGTTCAAGATCACCCGCGGGAAAAACTAACCGCCGTTCGCCAGCGCGAGGGAGTAGACCGCGTAAACCGTCGCCGGCCAGTAACGGAGGAGCGTCCGCGCGAAACGGCGACCCGAACGCCCGAGCGCTTTCCATAACGGCCCGACAGCCCGGCCCGGACCCGCGCGCGTCTCGGACGGGAGAAGGGTCGCGTCCTCGAGCGCGTCGAGTTCGGTCCCCGTCAGTCCGCGCAGGATGAGGAAGTCGGACTGATTTTCGGCCGGAAAGCGTTTCAACCAATCCTGGTCCGCTCCTTCGACCGCGGCGACGAGGAAGGCGAGGGTAACCGGCAGATCGAGCCACTCGGGGGCGTGGAAGGCGCCGAAGAGCCGCATCGCCACGCCCGAGAGCGGGATCGCGAAGAGCAGCGCCCCCGCGGCGGCGAAGAAGCGGCGGCGCCAGACACCTTCGGAGTAGGCCTTCACGTCGCTGGGATCGGAGAGGCGGGCGCGGAGTCGAGCGGCGTAGACTCGACGGATTTTTTTCTTTCGGTAATACGTCGTGAGGGAGGCACCGAGGGACGGCATCCCGTCAGAGTCCTTGGACGAGCACCGGTGTCGGTCGGTTCGCCGAGGTGCCGTCGCCGAGCTGACCGGAAGCGTTCGCGCCCCACCCGTAGACGAGGCCCGAACTCAGAATCGCGAACGATTGGTTTTCGCCCACGCCGATCGCGGAAACTCCGGTGAGTCCGGAGACGGCGACCGGGGTCGGCTGGTTCGTGTAAGAAGCGTTATCGCCGATTTGTCCGCTCGAATCGAGGCCCCAGCAGACGACGGTATTCGACGCGTTCAGGGCGCAGCCGTGCTTCAGTCCGAGTTTGATCGAAGTCATGTTCGCGAGGCCTGCGACGGTGACTGGAGAGGTCTGCGAGGCGAGGGTGACGTTATCGCCGAGCTGACCGACGTCGTCCGCGCCCCAGCACTTCACCGTTCCGCCCGAAAGCATCGCGCACGAAACGTTCCCCCCGGCGACCGAGGAAAGCGCCGTTCCCGGGGCGGGCGTGACCGGGACGCCCGAGTTCGTGTTCGCGCCGCCGTTCCCAAGTTGGCCGTAACTGTCGGAACCCCAGCATCGGAAGGTGTTATCGGATTTCCGACCGCAGGCGTGGCCGCGACCGACCGAGACGTCGGTCATGGTGACGGTCGTCGAACCGGTCACGGTGACCGGCGTGGCGTTGCTCGACAGGGTCGCGTTGTTTCCGTTCGCGCCCTCGGTGTCGTCTCCCCAGCAGACGATCGTCCCGCCGGAACGGAGGCCGCAGCTGACGTCCCCGCCCGCGGCGACCATCGTGAAGTCGGTGTAGGTCGCGACCTGGGCCGGGGAGTTTTGGTTCGCGAGCGTGGCGTTATCGCCGAGCTGGCCGGCGTTGTCCGCACCCCAGCAGTTGATCCGTCCGTTCGAGAGCATCGCGCAGGTATGGTTAGAGCCCGCGGCCAGATCCGTCGCGGTCAGGACGCCGGCGACCGTGACCGGCGTCGCGGAGTCGGTATTCGTGCCGTCGCCGAGCTGGCCGTAGAAATTCGAACCCCAGCACTTCACCGCGCCGGTCGAGTAGAGCGCGCAGGTATGGGCGGAACCGCCGGCGATCTTCACGATCGTCGCACCGGAACCGGAGAGAGCGCGCGCGGAGCTCGTCGCGCTGACCGAGTCGTTATAGTTCACCGTCAGGGTTCCGCTCGCGGCGCCGGTAGCGGTCGGTGCGAACTTCACGAGGACGGTGCAAGTGCCTCCCACGCCGATCGTCGCTCCGCAGGTCCCGCCGGTACCCGGGAAGGAACCGCCGAGGTAGCTGAACGGCGCGGAAAGCGCCGCGCCCGAGACGGACGAGGCGGTCGCACCGCCGACGTTCGATACCGTGAAAGTCTTCGTGACGGTGTAACCCTTCACGACCGAGCCGTAATTATACGTCGGGCCGTCGGATATCGTAAGGTTCGCCACCGAGCCGCCCGTGCCCGTGACCGAGCGGTCGGCGCTCTGCGATCCGATACCGCCGTTATAGGTCACACTGAACGTTTCGGAAAAGCCGCCGACGCCGGTCGGCGAGAAGTCGACGACGACGGTACAAGCCGAGTTGCCCGCAAGCGAGGTCGTGCAGTTCCCGCCGGTGCCGGGGAACGCGCCGCCTTTATAGGCGAACGGTGCGGTCAGTGCGACTCCCGCGAGCGAGGTCGCCGTGCTGCCCGCCGAGTTCGTGAGCGTGAAGGTGTGGGAAGTCGTCGAGCCGACGGATTTAGAGCCGTAGTCGTAAGTCGCGCCGTCGGAGATCGAGATCACGGCCGGCGTGGCGCCCGTACCTTGGACGCCCCGAGTGAGGTGGATCGTCGAACCCGAACCGTCGTCGTAGGCGAGATCGAGCGTGGCGGAATCGGCGCCCGGAGTGGTCGGGAGGAAGCTCACGACCATCGTACAGGTCGTGCTCGCGGCCAGCGTCCCGCCGCAGGTCCCGCCGGTTCCCGGGTAAGTTCCGCCTTTGAAGCTGAACGGCGCGGCGAGCCCGGATCCGGCCATCGTGAGCGCGGATTGGCCGCCCGAGTTCGAGACGGTGAAGGTTTGGTCGACGGCGGAGGCGCCGATGGTGACGGTGCCGTAGTTATACGGGTCGGCGACCGGATTCGTGACCGAAAGCGAAGCGAGCGCGACGCCGGTGCCGGTGATCGACTGACTCGTCGAGGTGGTCGAATTCGTATCGAAGTAACCGACGTTCAGCGTTTTCGAAGTCGCACCGGCCGAAGTCGGCGCGTAGGTCACGACGACGGTGCACGACGAGCTGCCCGCGAGCGAGGCGGCGCAGGTGCCGCCGGTTCCCGGGTAGGTGCCGCCCTTAAAGGTGATCGGAGCCGAGAGCCCGGTCAGATTCAGCGAGGTCGCCGCGAGCGTTCCGGAGTTCGCGATCGTGAGCGTGGCGTCGGTCGAGCTGCCGACGTTCTTCGACCCGAACGCGTAGGTCACGCCGCCGTTCAGGGCGAGCACCGCCGCGCTGCCGCCGACGCCGGTGAGATCGCGGGTCACGCTCTGGGTGTTCGCTCCGTCGTCGTAGCCGAGGGAAAGCGTTTCGTTCGTCGTCGCGGTCGCGGACGGCGTGAAACGAAGGACCAGCGTGCAACTCGAAGACGCGTTCAGCGTCGTCGTGCAAGTTCCGCCGGTGCCCGGAAACGAACCGCCCTTGAAAGTGATCGGCGCCGAGATTCCGGTCACGGCGAGGGACGTCGCCGGGCTGCCGCCGGTGTTCGTCACCGTGAGCGTGCCGTCGGTGTTCGAGGCGATCGTGTGGGTCCCGAAGTCGTAAGTCGTTCCGCCCGAAAGAGTGAGGACCGCCGGGGGAATGCCGGTGCCGTCGATGCCGCGGGTGAGGTGGACGGTCGATCCCGAGCCGTCGGCGTAGGCGAGGTCCATCGTCTTCGAATAGACGACGGCCGCGGCCGGAGTGAAGGTCACGACGAGGGTACACGTCGAGGCCGCGGCGAGGGTCGCCGCGCACGTTCCGCCGGTTCCCGGATAGGCGCCGCCTTTGAAGAGGATCGCGCCCGATAGCCCGGTCGCTCCCATCGCGGTCGAGGACTGGCCGCCGCCGTTCGAGACGGTGAAGGTCACGTCGGTGGCCTTCCCGACGGTGACGTTTCCGTAATCGTACGGAATCGCCGTCGGAGCGGTGATCGAAAGGAGCGCGTAAGCGAGGCCGGTTCCGGTGACGAGTTGGGACGTCGAAGTCGTCGTGGAGGCGTTATAGTAACCGACGTTCAGCGTTTGGCTCGTGGCGCCCGCGACGGTCGGCGCGTAAGTCACGACGATCGTGCAGGAAGAGGAGGCGGCGAGGGTCGCCGCGCACGTTCCGCCGGTTCCCGGATAGGTCCCGCCCTTGAAGGAGAGAGGGGCCGAAAGGCCGGTCAGGTTCAAAGCCGTCGCCGTGAGCGTGCCCGAATTCGCGATCGTGAGGGTCGCGTCGGTGGACGTGTTGATGCTCTTCGACCCGAAGGCGTAAGTCGCGCCGCCGTTCAGGGCGAGCAAAGCCGCGGTGCCGCCCTGGCCGGTGAGCGCGCGAGTCGTGTTCGTCGTCGTCGCGCCGTTGTTGTAACCGAGGGTGAGCGTCGCGTTCGAAACCGTCGAGGCGGTCGGCGAGAAGGTCACGACGAGCGTGCAGGTGCCGGCCGCCGCAAGCGAGGTCGTGCAGGTTCCGCCGGTGCCCGGGAACGAGCCGCCTTTGAACGCGAACGGCGCGGAAAGACCGGTGACGTTCATCGCGGTCGCGGTGCTGCCGCCCGAATTCGTGACGGTGAGGGTGGCGTCGGTGTTCGAGCCGATCACGTGCTGGCCGTAGTCGTAGGTCGGACCGTTCGAGATCGCGAGCAGCGCGACGGGGAGGCCGGTGCCCTGGAGGCCTTTCGTGACGTGGACGGTGGAACCCGACCCGTCGCCGTAAGCGACGTCGAGCGTGGTCGAGCTCAGCACGGCCGCGGTCGGCGAGTAGGTGACGACGAGGGTACAAGTCGAGCCGGCGCCGAGCGAGGCGCCGCAGGTTCCGCCGGTTCCCGGGTAGGATCCGCCCTTGTAATTGAACGGGGCGCCGAGGCCCGAGACCGAGAGCGCGGTCGCGGATTGGCCGCCGCCGTTCGAGAGGGTGAACGTCGCATCGAGGGTCGATCCGACGGTGACGTTCCCGTAGTCGTACGGATTCGCGACCGGCGTGAGGAAAGTGAGCGAGGCGAGCGTGACGGCGGTGCCGCTCACGGCGATCGCCGAGGTGTACGAACTCGTCCCGCCGTTCGTGTAGCTCGCGGTGAGGGTGCGCGAGGTCGAGCCCGCGGAAACGGGAGCGTAGTTCACGACGATCGTGCACGAGGCCGCGCTCGCGAGGAAGGTTCCGCAGGTTCCGCCGGTGCCCGGGTAAGAGCCGCCTTTGAACGCGATCGGAGCGGAGAGGCCGCTGAAGCCGAGACTCGCGGCGCCGACGCCGCCGGCGTTCGCGACGGTGAGGGTCGCGTCGGTGCTCGAGGCGACGTTTTTCGTGCCGAAGGAGTAGGGGGCGGCGCCGTTGATCGTGATCGCCGGAGCGAGAGTGACCGAAGCGCTCAGGATGACCGTCGCGGAACCGGAGTTCGTGCCCGAGGTGTAGTTGATGGTCACGGTGTCCGAGTAGATGCCGATGCTGGTCGGCGCGGTGAAGAGAACCGCGACGGAGCAGTTGCCTTGGATCGGTTGGGCGCAGGTTCCGCCGGTGCCAGGGAAGGTGCCGCCGTTGAAAGTGAAATTCGAATCGCTGTTCGAGGTCGAAGTGATCGTCGCGTCGCCGGTTCCCGTGGTGTTCACCGAGAGCCGGACGAGCGTCGTCGACCCGCCCGCGACGATCCCGAGATCGTAGGAAGGCGCTTCGGCGAACGCGAGCGAGCGGGTCACGGAGTTCGTGCCCGCGTCGCCGGAGGTCGCGCTCTTGACGGTGTCCGAAACGCAACCCGAGAGCGCGCCCGCGCACGCGATGGCGATCGCGAGCGCCCGGAGGGCTCCTAGACTGCGTTCACTGGGATTCAACATACGTCCTTCAGGCCGATCTAGCCCAATATCTGATCGGATCACTCAATTATAGGCTTGAGGAAATGTGGAGTACAGCCCAGAAAAGCAAACAAACTGATTTTGTTTAGTTCGAAATTGGGAAGAGCTAAACCGCGCAAAGCGTTAGGGTTTTTCGTTTGGGGGGGCCGGGCGACTCGTTTACCCTAAAGGTGCGCCAGAAGAATGGCGCGCGATCGGTTTTACCTGCATTGCAAACCGTCCATTCAAGGATGAACCCCGGGAGCCCCCATTGAGAAAAGCCTTCGTTCTCGACACGAACGTCCTCCTCTTCGACCCCAACGCCATCTTCAAATTCGGGAATAATGACATCATCATCCCGATCGTCGTCGTCGAGGAAATCGATCGCTTCAAACGCGAAATGTCCGAAAACGGCCGGCACGCGCGGCATTTCTCGCGCCTCGTGGACAATATGCGTTCGGACGGCGAGCTCTCGAAGGGCGTGAAACTCCCGAACGGCGGGATCCTCACCGTCGAGCTCGGCACGGAGCAGCCGCTGCCTTTCGAGCTCCAGATGGACAAGGCGGATAACCGCATCCTCGCCCTCGCGATCACGCTGAAGAAAGAGCAGCCGAAGCGCCCGATCGTCTTCGTCACGAAGGACATCAACCTCCGGATCAAGGCCGACGCCCTCGGAATCATCGCCGAAGATTACGAACCGGATTCGGTCGAGCCCGAGCAGCTCTACACCGGCGTGCAGACGGTTTCCGTCGACGCCCACCTTGTCGACGAATTCTACGCGAACAAGAAACTCGCCTACGCGGACGCGAAGTTCAAACCGAACCAATACGTCATCCTGAAAGACTCGGCGAACCCGAACCACACCGCCATGGGTCGCTACTCGAAGGAACTCGAGTGCCTCGTCCCGGTGATCAAGCCGACGGAGGGCCTCTGGGGGATCTTCCCGAAGAACTCCGAGCAGGCGTTCGCGATCGACGCGTTACTCAACGACGAGATCAAACTCGTCTCGCTCGTCGGTAAAGCCGGTACCGGGAAGACGCTCCTCGCGATCGCGGCCGGTCTCGCGAAAACCGTCGACGAAGGCGTATATCATCGTCTCCTTGTCTCGCGTCCGGTCTTCCCGCTCGGGAAGGACATCGGTTACCTGCCGGGCGACATCGAAGAGAAGCTGAACCCGTGGATGCAGCCGATCTACGACAACGTCGACTTCCTTTTCGGCGCCACGGGCGGCGCGAAGGGCGGAGCTTCCCGTCGCGGCGCGGGCCGCGGAGCCCAGGAACTCATGAATCAAGGCCTGCTCCAGATCGAACCGCTGACCTATATCCGCGGTCGTTCGATTCCGCAGCAGTACCTGATCGTCGACGAGTCCCAGAACCTGACTCCGCACGAGATCAAGACGATCATCACCCGCGCCGGCGACGGCACGAAGATCGTCCTCACCGGCGACTCGTTCCAGATCGATAACCCGTACGTCGACGCCGCGAACAACGGCCTCGTTCACCTCGTCGAGCGGTTCAAGGACGAATCGATCGCGGCGCACATCACGCTCAGCCGCGGCGAGCGTTCGAAGCTCTCCGAGCTCGCGTCGAACCTGCTCTAAGATTTTCTTCATCGGAAAAAACGCACGACGTGCCGAGTGGGGCGAATCCCCCCGGCACGTCGGTTGCATTTTCACGCCGGTAAAGGAGATTTTATGAAGACCTCGACCTACGACGAAACGAAAGAGACCAAGAAATCCGACGTCACGGGGACCTATCCGAACGGCGACGTCACGGTCGGCGAATTCCGCGAGCCGGGCGGTAGAGTGACGAAAACGATCGACGAGCAACTCGGAAAAATGCCGTTCGTCTCGTTCCTCGGCTTGGCCGCGGTCAGCATGATCGGCTCCGCCGCGCTGATGGCGGCGAAAAAGAAAGAGGCCGACGCGGCCAGCTTCGTCGGGCTTTGGGCGCCGTGCTTCATCCTCCTCGGCGTCTACAACAAGCTGAATCAAATCGAAAAGCGAATGAGCGCCGAACACGGAATGCCCGGACCTCGCGTGGACGTTCCGAGTTCGACGGCCTATCTATCCTGATTCCCGTTCATCCAGAAGGGCGCACGATCCCTCCGGACAAACGAGTGACCGCGAAAGCCACGCCCGATGCGAGGCTCTCGCGGTCATTTCGTTTGGGTAACTTCGGGCGACGCCGGACCGAATTCGATTCGAACGAACTCGTAGTATCCGTGATTGCCTTGGGCGCCGCGGGCGATCGAGAGATCGTATCCGACCTGATCGAACCCTTCGGTCACTCGAGTCGTGCGGCCGGTTTTCTCGGCGAACTGACGGGCCTTTTTGACGAATTGGCCGATTTCTTCGTCGGTCAGGGATTTCCGGAGTTGGATCGCGGAAAGGCGGTCGAGTGAAAGCCGAGTGGGCACCTTCAGTTCCCAGAAAGACCAGTAATGTTTCAGCTCCTGAGTCAACTCGAGCGGTCGCGGAAATCGCGTGTAGGCGCCCAGGATTTCCTGGGTGAGGATGCGGGTTCGGTCCGACGCCTCCGAAAGAGACTGAACCAAGGATAGGTGAATCAGCTCGTTCAGCGCCGACTTGCCCGAGAATAGGAACTTCCGGTAGAGGTCGATCGCGCCCTTCAGATTCGAGTTCGACGCCCCGCCCTTCGTCCGGAGCCGGAATTCTTCGGGGGAATTGTCGAACGGATAGAGAGTAAAATAGCCTCGGTCGAGGACGTTCTCGTCGAAAACGAACTTCACGTCGCCGAAAATGTAGTCGGCGTCTCCGACGTGATTCGCTTGGATGTCGGTCGGTTTGATCGCGAGGAAGACGGCGTCTTGTTGGCCGATCTTCCCGTCGATGGCGTAGGTCGTCGCTCCGTGAAGTTTGCTGTCGAGAGGGAGTATTTTCCTCCGGATCAGCTCGTCCTTGCTGTAGAACTCCGAATCCAAAATCGAAAGCGCCGATTTCAAGCTGGTTTCAGACTGAACGACGAGTTTCCGTTTCACGGAATCGACCAGCGGAAGGCTCGAAGCCCAAAGCGATTCGAAACGGCTCGGTCCGAGGGAGAGGCGGAGCGCGTCCGAAATCGCGCGAAGGTTCGCTTCGCTCGTGGAGGCGAAATCCGTCGTCACCTTCGAAAACTTTTGCTCGAAGGTCTGGCAGACCTGGTCGACTAATTCGGAGTAAAGATCGGATAGGCCCGTCTCCGTCGCGAATGAATCGCGGCATCCGTTTACGTCGGCGCGCGCCGGTAGGGGGAGCGAAAGCGAGGCGAACAGTCCGAGGACGATCCAAAATCGGGTTTTGGTACCGTTCCGTCGCATTCAGTTCGACCGACCTTCGCGAGCGGCCGCGATTTCGTAATCGAGGTGGCGACGGTAGGAGCGGGAGAGGATCTTGAGTTCCTGGGAGTCGGCGCTTTCTTCGAGCGCGCGGAAGAGGTGGCGGCCCCGGAGCATCATCGACGGGGTGAGGGTCCCGACGGTCTTGCGCTCTTCTTGGAAGCGCACCATTTCCTCGAGGAGTTCGACTTTCGACATGGAGAGAATGCGCGCGCGGTAAGCGAGTTCTTCGTTGTCCTGGTCGCGTAAAGCCTTGAAAGCACGGATCGAGATGACGTTCGACATGACTGAAATTCCTTTTTAGGACCTCCCGACACGGAGGCCACCGGCGTCGGCCGGGCGCCCGACATAGAGCAATCGCAGGGCCAGGTTTCCTCGAATTCGCCCAATCCGCCGAAAATCGCGCATTCCGATGAA
Source organism: Bdellovibrionales bacterium (assembly GCA_018266355.1). Taxonomy (GTDB): domain Bacteria; phylum Bdellovibrionota; class UBA1018; order UBA1018; family UBA1018; genus JACMQW01. The sequence goes on along the minus strand of JAFEAP010000006.1, from coordinate 57,362 downwards.
ATCATGGGTTTTTTTTCCGTGAGGAAGCTTACGCGCGATCGCTTCGAACGCGGGGAAACTGCCTAAATTCTCGACGGTCCGTGAAAGAAATAGCCGAACCGCGTTCGTCAGCCCGCTGGCGGCCGAAAGGATCGAAGGCGCGGCGCTCAAGTCGCGGCCGACACACGCCGAAAGGATGCTGAGGAGGTTTTACCTCATGGACACTTTCTTCGGACGGAATCGTTTCTCGAAAATCTTCGCGGCCGCGCTCGGAAGCGCGCTGCTCCTCTCCGCCGGTCGGGTGAGCGCGGGAACGCGCATGATCCCGCCGCCGCCTCCGCGCCACGCCGACGATACTTCGGTCGACGGCATTCGGCAGGAATCCGTCTGGGGCGTGAACCCGGGCGAGAACCGTTTCGACACCCTTCGCGACGACGAAGGCGAGGAAATCGATTTCAACCGCGGGACCCTCTCGCGGCGCTCCGCGAATCGCGCGCCGGCGGGACTCGAGGTTTCCCCGAAGAAGGGCAAAGCCGCCGACGACGGGTGGAAGTCCTCGCCGAACGACGACGGCCGCGTGGTGACGAAAGAGGCGACGACCTCGACGGGCGAGCGTCCGGTGCTGAAACGCGTGACGAAAACCGCGGTCGAGCGCCAGAACGCCGAAGTCGAGAAGTTCGTGACCGAAGTCTCCGACCCGATCGCGCGCCGGAAAGGCGTCCAGGAAGTCTCGATCATCGCGGGCGACCTCGGCTTCTTCCCGAAGACGATCTTCGTCAGTCGCGACGTGCCCGTGCGCCTTTTCGTGACGGGCGCCTCGAAAGGTTCCCTCTGCATCATGATGGACTCGTTCAACGTCCGGAAGCAGGTCCGCTCGAACAAGATCGAGGAGATCACGTTCGTCCCGAACCAGCCGGGCACGTACCGGTTCTACTGTCCGGTGAACGGTTCCGAAGGCACGATGGTCGTGAAGGAACTCACGACCGCCACTCCGGGCGAAGGCTGATCAACCTGCCGCGGGAGCGGGTTTCGCTTTCGGAGCCGGCGGATTCACTTTCCAGTCGCAGGACACGCACGTCCGCTCTCCGGTCGCGAGGTTCCGAACGAAGATGTCGTTCGCGCCGAACTTCTTCACGATCGTGTAGTAGTTCGTCGTGTTGCGTTCTTCGTTCACGACTTCGATCTCTTCGTAGCAGTCCTTGATCGGGGTGCTCTCGGTGCACTTCGCGTTCGCGATTCGGGTCGCGGCGAAGATCAGCTTCGAGCCGTCGTCGCTGAGCGAAGCGTCGCGGGTCCAATCGAGGCGCACGGCCTTCGGGTCGCCCGTGAAATCGCCGACCGTCCACCGGCCCGACGCGAGGTCGTGCACGTAGGCGCGGTTCGGGGAGTTTTCGCCCTCGAGCGAGACGCCCGGGAAGTAGTCGTTCGGCAGGATCTTCGACTCGCGGGAGACGAAACCGGCGAGGTTCGGATTGCCTTTGGCGATCAGGACCGCGTCCGAGGTCATCGAGGTCAGCACGTCCCCGTTCGGACCGATCGAGGTGATCTCGATCTTCCCCGTCTGAAGATCCTTGCGGAGGATCTGGGAAGGCGTCCAAGTCCACCCCTTCGGGCGGATCGGGTCGACGATCGAGGATTCGCCGCTCGAAAGGAAGACGTAGCGGCCGTCGCCGGAGATCTGCGCGTTCGATCCGAGGGTGAAGCCGGTGAACGGGGTGCCGTCGGCGAGGGAGGTCGCGAGGACGAGCTTGCCCGACGCGAGGTCGCGCACGAACACGTGGTCGCTCAACTTCTTCTCGCCAAAGCCCATGCCCTTCGCCTGGGCCGCGTCGAGGCTGCCCGAGAAAAGCACGCGTTTGCCGTCGGAAGTATAGTCGCCGTGGCAAGCGCCCCGGGCGAAACCTTCGTTCGCGCCTCGGGCGTAGGACACGAGATTGAACTTGCCGGAAGCGACGTCGACTTCGATCAGCTGGACCTGGGGGTCCGCGTAGGTGTCGCCGTTCGGGTAAGTGCCGTGGCTCGTGGTGCCGGGCACGTCGAGGGCCTGCGAGCAGATGAGCACGCGGGATCCGTCCGGAGACGGCCGCGCGGCCATGAGGGCGCCCGAGGTGTTCGTCGCGCGATCGTCGTGATAGATCCGCACGACTTTCCCGTTCGTGAGGTCGGTGCGGTAGAACGAGCGCGCGTTCGCGAGACCCTTCTCGATCTTCTCGTTCACGGCGTAGGTCGCGAACTTCCCGTTCTTCGAGATCTCGGGGAGTCCGCACCAGGAATCGATCGGCTGGCCGGCGGCGTCCTTCGAGACGAGTTGCATCTTCTTCGTCGAGAGTTCGTACGCGTAGCACTGCGCGAACTTCGCCGCGTTTCCGCCGAGACCGAGGAGGTCGAACGACGAGGTGAAGAGGATCCGGTTTCCGTCGGCCGAGGCCGTGACGTTCGCGAACTGGCCTTGGATTTCGGGCGTCCGGTCGACGAGCGGAGAACCGGAGGCGGCCGAAAACACGGAGAGGGCGGAGACGAGCAGCGATTGCATCGAGTTGAACATGGCCGCCTCCTCGTTAGATCATGTCCCAGAACTTGCGTTCCGATTGCGGAAGCGGGGCCGGGCCCTTTTCCGAGACGAGTTTGAAATCGAAGTGGGTTTTGATCGAGCGGAAGCCCGTCTTGAGGTTCCCGAGGCCTTCGCCCGGCTTCGCCGGTTTCGCGGTGACCTCGTAGTTCCAGTCGTGCTTGTACTTCGCGCGTCCCCAGCAGTCGCCGTCGTCGAGCGCGCACCAGCCGATGCTGACTTTCAGCGTATAGACGTCCTTCTGGCCCGGGACGGCGGCGATTTCCATGTTCCCGCCGACTTCCTGGATCGATTTCTTGCGGTACGCGACGAGGTCGCCGTCTTCGTCCGAGACGGTGAAGCGATCGGCGAATGGCGCGAATTCCGGGATCCGTTTCACTTGGGTGAGGACGTAGCCCATGTCCTGCGGCGAGCCGCCTTGGAGGACCATATAGACGTTCTTCGACGACGAGCCGTGTCCGTTCTTCACGATCGAGACGGCGGAGATGTCGTATTGCTTCAAGACCTTCGCGAGCGGCGAGGCCTTGTCGTCGAACTTCAGCGAGGTGACTTTTTTGATGTCCCAGACCTTCTCTTTGCCGTCGACGAGCATGTAGTCTTCCGTCGTCTGGATGTTGCGCTGGGAGTTCGGGAAGAGCGCGATGAGCGACGCTTCGACTTGGTCGAGTTCGGCGTCCTTCACGTCGTCGCCGTACTTGTCGGTGTATTTATAGGCGATGTCGTAATACGGGCGCGGGGAGGTCGCGCCGACGTACGTGTTTCCGGTGCTCGTCGCGCGCGTGCGGCCGAGCTGGGTGAGGTCCGGGCGGAGGGCGTCGAATTGGTAGAGCAGGTCCGTCATGAACGTGTGCTCGGGGCCCCAGGTCTTCAGCGCCTTCGCGTGATCCGGGTTGAAGAGCTGGACGGCGAGCGACATTCCGTTGACGAAGTTGTCGCGGTCGGCTTTCGCGTACGGGTTGTACGCGTGGGCGGAGGTGGGCAGGGCCAGAGCGAGGGCGAAGAAGGCAAGCGGGTGGGACTTCATAAGCGGGTTCCTTCGTTTGGGAGCGAGAATTGAACGCTTTATACCGCCTTGCGTCAATCGAGCGAAGGGAGAAAAGATGAACCGATGGGGACCCTTAAGAATCGCGAGGTTAGCGCCGATAAGTCCTCTGATGAGCACCGTGTTCGAAGATAGCGTATCGACCTTCCTTGCCAGCGTTAAGCCGTACCTCGACGACGACTCCGTTTCCGAAGTCCTCGTGAACGGACCGAGCGAGGTATTCGTCGAACGGCGAGGGAAACTCGAACGCGTGGACGCGCGCTTCAAGGACGAGCAGGCGCTCCAAGCCGCCGTCCGGAACATCGCCCAGTTCGTCGGTCGTCGGATCGACGACGAGAACCCGACCCTCGATGCCCGTCTGCCCGACGGTTCGCGGGTCGCCGCCGTCCTTCCCCCGTGCTCGCGCAAGGGCACGACGCTCTCCATCCGGAAATTCTCGAAGGGCACGCCGACGTTCGTCGACCTCATCCAGCGCCAGTCGATCACGAAGGACGCCGCGCGTTTCCTCGACGTCGCGATCTACCTCGCGAAGAACACGATCATCTCGGGCGGTACCGGTTCCGGTAAGACGACGCTCCTGAACGTCCTCGGCTCGCGCATCCCGGGCCACCAGCGCCTGATCGTGATCGAAGACTCGAGCGAATTGAAGATCACCACCGATCACGTCGTCTTCTTCGAAACGAAGCACGCCGACGCGGTGGGGAAAGGCGCGGTCTCGATCCGCGACCTCGTCCGCTCCGCGCTCCGGCTTCGCCCGGACCGCATCGTCGTCGGGGAAGTCCGCGGACCGGAAGCCCTCGACCTGATCACCGCGATGAACACCGGTCACGGCGGTTCGATGGGCACGACCCACGCGAACACTCCGTACGACGGTCTCGTCCGTCTCGAGACGCTCGCGATGATGGGCGACACGCAGGTCCCTCCCTCCGCGATCCGCCGCCAGATCGCCGCGGCCGTCCACCTCGTCGTCCAGATCAAACGCCTGAACGACGGTTCCCGTAAGATCACGAACATCACCGAGGTGATTCCGGAAGTCGACGAGCAAGGAAAATACGTGATCCAGGACATCTTCACCTTCATCCAGCGCGGCATGAGTCCGGACGGGAAAATCGTCGGCGAGCTCGTGCCGACGGGCGTCCTGCCTTCCTTCATGAGCGAGATCGAAGTGAATCGACTCCCTTATCCGCGCGAAAAATTCACGCCGCCCGACTGGGCGAAAGAATACTTCGCGAAGCATTTGAAACGAGCGGCCTAACGACGTAAAAAGAAGGAAATGAAACCCGCTCCGGCAACCCCGCAAACGCAGTACGACTTGATCGTGATCGGTTCCGGGCCCGCCGGCCAGCGCGCCGCGCTCCAAGGCGCGAAGTTCGGGAAGAAAGTCGCGATCATCGAGCGACACGACGCGGGCGGCGCCTGCATCCATTTCGGAACCCTCCCGTCGAAATCTTTCCGGGAATCCGTCTATCGTTACAGCCTCGGTTCGCGCGGAATGCTCGGCCGCGAAGCCGAAGAACGGAACACGAACGCGAAGAAGCCTTCGCTGATCGTTCCGGAGATGAAACGCCTGCTCAAGCGCAAGGAACGGGTCGTGAAGGGCGAGTGCGAGATCATCCGCGACCAGCTCCTGCGGAACGGCGTCCATTACATCGTCGGCGAGGCGACCTTCCGCCCGAGCGAGCCGGGCCAAACCGACGTCCTTATCGAAGTCCGTCACGGTAAGAAGACGACCGTCGTACGCGCGGGAAAAGTCATGATCGCCGTGGGAGCGCGTCCGGTCGCGCCCGAGCACCTGCTCGTCGACGACCGGATCGTCCATGACAGCGATACGATCCTCGAATTGAAAAGCGTGCCGAAAACGATGGTCGTCCTCGGCGCCGGCGTGATCGGCTGCGAATACGCCGCGATGTTCTCGATGGCGGGAACGAAGGTGATCCTCGTCGATAAGCGCGACCGGATCCTCGGCTCCGTCGATCGCGAGGTCGTGCAGGTCTTGACCGACCGGTTTCTTTTCCAGGGCATGGAGTTCGTCCTCGGCGCGGAAGCGAAGAAGATCGATATCCGCCCGGCGAAAAAGGGTAAGAAGGGCCAAGCCGTGGTCTATCTCTCGAACGGGCGCAGAGTCGCTGCGGAAGCCGTGCTCATCGCGCTCGGGCGCAAGGGAAATACGGGCGACCTCGGACTCGAACACGTTGGCGTGAAGAAGGACGAGCGCGGGATCATCAAGGTCGACGCGCACTTTCGCACGGACCGCTCCGAGATCTACGCCGTCGGCGACGTGATCGGCGCTCCGGCGCTCGCGGCCACCGCGTTCGAACAGGGCCGGATCGCGACCTGCCACGCGTTCGGGATCAAGATGAAGACGGGCACGAACGCCGTCGAGGCCGAATACGAAATGCCGAAGAATTTCCCGTACGGCATCTACACGATCCCGGAGATCTCGATGATCGGGCTGACCGAAGAAGAGGTGAAGGCCTCCGGCACGGAGTACGTCGTCGGGCGTTCGCGCTACAAGGAACTCGCTCGCGGTCAGATCGTCGGCGACCGGTGGGGGATGTTGAAGCTCGTCGTCGACAAGAAGACGCTGAAGCTCCTCGGCGTCCACATCATCGGCGACAACGCCGCCGACCTGATCCACATCGGCCAAGCCGTTATGGCCTTCGGGGGGGACGTCACGTACTTCGTGAACTCCGTCTTCAATTACCCGACTCTCGCCGAGGCCTATAAGACGGCCGCGTTCAATGCCGTGAACACGATTCGCGGCCACGGCCCGAAAAAAGGCTGACCGAGTAACCCTCCGGCCTTCGCCCGCGTATAGGAGGGTATGCACCTTTCACGCGAAGGCGACACGTTCGTCCTCGAATCGGAACAGTGGGTTCCCCGGCCCGTGGCCGAGGTTTTCGACTTTTTCTCCCGCGCGGAGAATCTCGAGCGGATCACGCCGCCTTTCCTCGGATTCCGGGTGAAGGGGATGAGTACCCCGGCGATCGAGGAGGGAACGCTGATCGACTACCGGCTCCGTATCCACGGGGTCCCCGTCGGGTGGCGAACCCGGATCGAGGAGTGGGTTCCGGGCGAGCGTTTCGTCGACGTCCAGCTTCGGGGACCCTACGCCCTCTGGCACCACACGCACACCTTCGCCGCCGAAAATGGAGGCACCCGGATGCGGGACCGCGTCCGATTTCGCCTGCCGCTAGGGGCACTTGGCCGTCTGGTCGCCGGCGCGCTCGTTCGGCGGGACGTTTCCGCGATCTTCGCCTACCGAAGTCGCGTGATTTCGGACCTTTTTCCCCCGAAAGCCTGACCTCCGTGCTAGGGTGGGCCACCCATGATCAGTACCGCGGACGTCTCCCTTTCCTACGGAAGCCATAAACTATTTTCGGACGTGAACATCAAATTCGTCCCCGGAAACTGCTACGGCTTGATCGGCGCGAACGGGGCGGGGAAGTCGACTTTCCTGAAGATCCTTTCCGGGGAGAACACCTCCTATAGCGGCACGGTCACCGTCACGCCGGGCGAGCGGATTTCGTTCCTCCGTCAGGACCACTTCACCTTCGACGACGAGGAAGTGCTCCAAGTCGTGATCCAAGGACAGAAGCGCCTGATCGAAGTCATCAAGGAAAAGGACGCGCTCTACGCGAAACCCGACTTCTCCGAAGCCGACGGCGAGCGCGCGGGCGAACTCGAGGCCCTCTTCGCCGAACTCGGCGGGTGGGAAGCCGAAAGCGACGCGGCCTCGCTCCTGGCCGGCCTCGGCATCGGGACGGAGCTGCACGCGAAGAAACTCCGCGAGATCGGCGACGACGAGAAGGTGAAAGTCCTCCTCGCCCAGGCCCTCTTCGGAAATCCGGACATCCTGCTGCTCGACGAACCGACGAACCACCTCGACGCGGCGGCGATCCGGTGGCTCGAAGACTTCCTCGCCGAATATCCGAAGACGGTCATCGTCGTTTCCCACGATCGCCATTTCTTGAACCAAGTCTGCACCCACATGGCGGACATCGATTTCGGGAAGATCCAGCTCTACAACGGCAATTACGAGTTTTGGTACTCGGCCTCGCAGCTCGCTCTGAAGCAGATGCAGGACAAGAACAAGAAGGCCGCCGACAAGGCCGAGGAGCTCAAGGCGTTCATCGCGCGGTTCTCCGCGAATGCTTCGAAATCCCGGCAGGCGACCTCGCGTAAAAAGCAGCTCGAAAAACTCTCGATGGACGAGATCAAACCGTCCTCGAGGAAGTATCCGTTCGTTTCGTTCAAGGCCCAGCGCGAGGCGGGCGACCAGCTCCTGCGGGTGGAAAACCTCTCGAAAACGATCGACGGCGTGAAGGTCCTCGATAAGGTGAGCTTCACACTGAAGAAAGAGGACAAGGTCGTCTTCATCGGTGACACCGAACTCGCCGTGACGACGCTCTTCGAGATCCTCGCCGGCGAGACGAAACCGGATTCGGGCACCGTGCATTGGGGCGTGACCACCACGCGCTCCTTCTTCCCGAAAGACAACGCGAAGTTCTTCGACGGGAAAGACCTCACGCTCATCGATTGGCTCCGCCAGTATTCGCCGGATCAGTACGAGAACTTCGTACGCGGCTACCTCGGCCGGATGCTCTTCTCGGGCGACGAAGCGACGAAGAAGACGAAGGTGCTTTCCGGAGGAGAGCGCGTGCGCTGCATGCTCGCGCGCATGATGCTCGTCGAGGCGAACGTCGTGATCCTCGACGGTCCGACGAACCACCTCGACCTCGAATCGATCCAGTCGGTGAACGACGGATTGAAGCGTTTCTCGGGCACCGTCCTCTTCGCTTCCCACGACCGGGAGTTCATCGAGACGATCGCGAACCGCGTGATGGAAGTCGGCGCGACGGGCGCGCGCGATTTCGACGGCGATTACGGGCAGTACGTCGAGAGCCTGAAACGCTGAGGACGGGTTCCGTTCCCGCCGGGATGTGCTAGGCTCGAGGGATGATCCGTCCGCTCGCTTTCGCCGTCCTGGTCTCTCTTCTCTCCGCACCGCTCGCGCGCGCCGCGGATCAGCCCGGCTACGACTTCGTTCTTCGCTCGGGGAATTTCGAGCTCTACCAGAAGACGAGTATCGGCGACGCGGATCTGATCGCGTTTAGGGGCATCGGCGTGATCGAAGCGACGCCGGTCGAAGTCGCGACCGCGATCCTCGACCGCGAGCACCGGCCCGAGTGGATGCACGATACCTACGGACTCCGCACGGTCCGCGTGAACCGCCCCGGTCAGTTCGTGGAATACTGCGCGATCAAGACGCCGTTCATCATCAAGAACCGGGATTTCGTGATCGAAACCACCGTCGACGTCGACCCGACCCGGACGAAGATCCTCATCGTGAGTAAATCCGTCGTCGATCCCGACGCGCCGGAGACGTCGGCCGTTCGGGGTCAAATGAACGAAGGACGATTCACGATCGAGCCGGGGCCGGTCGCGGGAACGACGCGGATCACGGCCGATATGGACGTCGATCCGAAGGGGAGCTGTCCGCGGTGGATCGTGAACAAGTACCAGCGGAATTGGCCGGGCGGGATGTTCCACGCGATGCGGGGGTTCCTCGCGCGAAAAGTGGCGACGCTTCCCGAGGATTTGAAGCCTCTGTTCGCTCCCGCCGTGCCGCGTAAGCCTTGAATGACGCCGGGCGCGCGTGGTCTACTCGCGGCCATGTCGAAATTTAACACCCTCAAAATCGAATCCATCCACGCCCGCGAAATCCTCGATTCCCGCGGCTTCCCGACCGTCGAAGTCGAAATGACCCTTTCCGGCGGGCAAATCCCGAACGCGAAGGGCGTCGCCCTCGTTCCTTCGGGCGCCTCGACCGGCGAAGGCGAAGCACTCGAACTCCGCGACGGCGATAAGTCGCGTTATCAGGGCAAGGGCGTGCTGAAAGCGGTCGCGAACGTGAACGCGACGATCGCTCCGGCGCTGAAGGGGAAGACCTTCGACTCGCTCGAGAAGCTCGACGAAGCGCTCCTCGCGATGGACGGAACGCCGTCGAAAGCGAAACTCGGCGCGAACGCGATTCTCGGCGTCTCGATGGCTTACGTCCGCGCGGCCTCCGTCGCGACGGCGACGCCGACGTTCCGTCTGCTCGCGGGAATCTACGGCTCGGAGGGCATGACTCTGCCGGTGCCGATGATGAACATCCTGAACGGCGGGAAGCACGCCGATAACGGGCTCGCGATCCAGGAATTCATGATCGTCCCGCGCGGCTTCGCGAAGTTTTCCGAAGCCCTCCGGTGCGGGTCCGAGATTTTCCATACCCTGAAGAAGATCCTCCACGACCGCGGCCTCTCGACGGGCGTCGGCGACGAGGGCGGCTTCGCGCCGGCCGTCCCGGGCGCGAACCCGCACGAGCAGGTCTTGAAGCTCATCATGGAAGCGATCGCGGGCGCGGGTTACCAAGCCGGCAAGCAAGTCTTCCTCGCGCTCGACTGCGCGGCGAGCGAATTCGTCGCGAAGGGTTCGCCGAAGGACGCTCCGAAATACGCGTTCGAGGGGACGGATCGCACGGCTTCCGAGATGAACGCGATCTACGCGGATTGGGTCGGGAAATATCCGATCGTGTCGATCGAAGACGGCCTCGCCGAGCACGACTGGACCGGATGGGCGGACCTGACCGCGAAGCTCGGATCGAAGATCCAGCTCGTCGGCGACGACCTTTTCGTGACGAACATCTCCTTCCTGAAACAGGGGATCGACAAGAAGATCGCGAACTCGATCCTCATCAAGGTGAACCAAATCGGAACCGTGACGGAAACCCTTCGCGCGATGAAGATGGCGAAGGACGCGAAGTACACCCAGGTTTCCTCGCATCGTTCGGGCGAAACCGAAGACACCTTCATCGCGGATCTCGCCGTCGGCACCGACTGCGGACAGATCAAGACGGGCTCGCTCTCGCGCACGGATCGGATCGCGAAGTACAACCAGCTTCTCCGCATCGAAGAGATGCTCGGATCCTCCGCGCGCTATGCGGGGAAGGCCTGATTTAGGCTCCGTTTTCATCACGCGTAAGTGAAGCGTAAGTCGGCAGCTTCTGCCGTCCACGACTATTTTCGTCTACCCGGATTGCCTAAATCGGATCGCGCCGGTTATCCTGAAACTCTTCCGCTGGAGTTTGTTTTTTCGGAGCAGGATGCACCGAAAGGACTCGGCGGAACCCAGGAAGGGCAAAGTTAAAATGTCCGCGCTCGTATCCCGCCTACGCACGCTGAAGAATTTCGAATGGACGCCGAATCGCCTCTGGATCGCGATTTTCGGTTGCTGGCTTTTCATGCTCTCGGGCGTGCTCCAGCCGCTCGGCATCGGTTCGCCCGGCGTCGTCCAGTTCCTCCGGTTGAACAGCCTGCTCTCGGACCGGCAGGCCCAATCGGCCGACCTCGACGCCGAGATCGCGAAGCTCGACGGGGAGTCGGCTTCCCTCGAAAAAAGCCGGGTCGTTCTCGAGCGGGAAATCCGGAAGACGATGGGCTATGTCGGCGAAAACGAGATGATTTTCGACTTTTCGCTCTCGTCCTCCTCGGCCCTCCGCCGGTCGGCCGCGGATTAGGGTTTCGTCAAAAATCCATCCCTCGTTTGACAATCGGCCCGGACCTCTTTCACACTTAAGGAGAGGTTGGACATGGAGTCCTTCCTAAGCAAAGGGAACTCTGGCGGGGCCGATGGCCGCGTTCAATTCCCGGAAAGCCAAAACGCGACATGGCAGTCGGACGTGTGAAGTGGTTCAATGACGCCAAAGGATACGGCTTCATCGAACGTGACCAGGCGGCTCCTTCGAATCCCAAGAAATCCGAAGAGATCTTCGTTCACTTCTCGGCCATCCAGGGCGACGGACACCGTACCCTCGAAGAAGGCCAAGAGGTCGAATTCGATATCTACGAAGACGCGAAAGGCAAGACCGCGCAGAACGTGATGCCGAGAAGCTAGGGCGTCGACGCCGGCGGGATCGGATTCGCCTCCGCGGCCGTGAACTTCTCCATATAGTCGTGCTTCACGCGCTCGTAGAACGAGTGCGGATGCCACCGCTTCGCGACTCCGGACGCGATGAGCGCGGTCGCCATCATCGGCAGGATCGCCGTGTGTCGGTCGGTCATCTCGAGGACGAGGACGAACGACGTGAAGGGCGCATGGGTGACGCCGGTCAGGAAGCCGATCATCCCGAGCAGGACGAAGAGGTTCGCGAGCTCGGGACGGAAAAGGTCGCCGATCAGGTAGCCGAGCGAACCGCCCGCCGCGAGCGAGGGCGCGAAGATTCCGCCGGCGGAGCCGGTGATGTAGGCGAGGATCGGGCTCACGAACCGCGAAATCGCGAGGCCGAAGTCGGCGTTGTCGATGCCCGGGCGGGTGCCGCCTGCGAGCGGGAGCGGAGCCTTCTTGAAGAGGAGGTCGATGACCGCCTCGCGGCCGCCGCCGAGTCCGCGCGGATCGAAGAACACGGCGAGCGCTGCCCCAACCAGGCCGAGACCGGCCGCGAAAAGGAGCTTTTTGCGCCAGTCCGGGGCGACGCGGTTCCGGAACGCGCTCATCGAATAGAGGATCCGGCCGAAGATCGCTCCCCCCGATCCCGCGATCACGCCGATGGCGAGTGCCCAGAGCACCGTCTTCGCGCCGACCATCGGAATCGTCGGATAACCGAGATAAAGGTACGTCCCGGAGACCCACTGCGAGGCGATACCCGAGATGATGACGGCGGTGATGAGCGAGGTGCGGAAACTCGCGAAGTGGACGCTCGTCAGCTCCTCGATCGCGAACACGAGTCCCCCGAGCGGGGTATTGAACGCGGCGGCGATCCCGGCCGCGCTGCCGGTGACGAGCCAGACTTCGGGTTTGAGCTTCCGGCCGGCCTCGAAAAACGTGAAACGTTCTCCGATGAGGCGGAAAACCCCGGCGGAGATCTGGATCGTCGGTCCTTCGCGGCCGATGGCTCCGCCGCCGAGGAGGATGACGATCGCGCTGACGAATTTCACGGCGACCGTCCGGATCGAGACGAGTTCCTCGACTTCGGGGGAATTTTTATGCTTCGAATGCAGCTCGACCGCGGCCATGACCTGCGGGATGCCGCTCCCTTTCGCTTCCGGCGCGAAGAAAAAAACGAGAGCCCAAGCCGCCGCGAACGCAATCGGCATCACGAGGAAGAGGGCGTAGGGATGGCGCTCGGCGAGGTGGCGCGGAACTCCCTCGCCGATTTTACAGAGCGAAGCGATTCCGACCGCCGTGAATCCGGCGAGGGTCGCGGCGACCCAAAACGGTACGTCGCGAAGCCAGGCCCTTTGATCGAGGAGCCGATCGGATGTGGAGGGGGGCATCTAAAGACTCTACTCCTCCCGTGCCGACTTGAAAAGCGCGAGGGCGCGCTCACGCTGTTTTGCGTGGTCGACGAGGGGGTCGAGGGGCTCGTGGAGCTCCCGGTCCGGCCGATCGGCGAGCTCGGGCAGCCATCGGCGGACGTATTTGCCGTCCGGGTCGAATCTTTCGCCCTGGGACGTCGGGTTGAAGATGCGGAAGTAGGGCTGGGGGTCGCACCCGGTCGAAGCGGCCCATTGCCACCCGCCGTTGTTCGGGGCGAGGTCGCCGTCGAGGAGTTTTTCCATGAAGTAGCGTTCTCCCCACCGGTAATCCACGAGGAGCTCCTTCGTGAGGAAACTCGCGACGATCATGCGCACGCGGTTGTGCATCCATCCGGTCGCGTTCAGCTGGCGCATGCCGGCGTCGACGATCGGATAGCCGGTTCGCCCCTCGCACCAGGCGCGAAAGAGTTTTTCCGAATTCTCCCAGCGGAGATTCCGGTACTTCGGGAGGAACGCCTCTCGCTCCACCTCGGGCCGGTGGTAGAGGATGTGGTAGTAGAATTCCCGCCAGACGAGCTCTTGGAAGTATTTCAATTCCGGTTCGGGGGAATCCGGCGTGAGTTTCAGGAGCGCGACGATCTGGGGGACGGTGATCGATCCGTTCTTCAGATAGATCGACATCTGCGAAGTGCCCGGCACCGCGGGAAAGTCGCGGGCTTCGGCGTATTTCGCGAGCCATTCGTCGCGGAAGCCGCGGAGGTGCTCCTTCGCGGCGGCGTGACCGACGCGCGGTCCTCCCGACGCGAGCGCCGGGGGCACGAGTTTCCGCGTCGCCGCGAGGTATTCCGCGAGGAGGTCGTGGCCGCCGAAGGGAAACGCGGGTGAAGACTTCGGCCACGCGAGCGAGAACGCCGGTGCGCCGGCGGAGAGGGCGCGGCCCGTCTCGCGCAGCCGCGCGTTCACGTCGGAGGAGCGGAATAGGGAGAACCACTTCGCCTTGAAGGGAGTGTAGACCTGGTAGAAGCCGCCGCCGGGGGCCTTCGCGTCCCCGCGCGCGAGTTCGGTCGGCTCGATGAGGAGGTGGTCGCGCTCGGTCAGGCTCTCGACGCCGAAATCCTCTTCGAAGAGCGACTGCATCGCCGCGTCCCGCTCTCGCGCGAACGGTTCGTAGTCGCGGTTCCACGAAACGGTCGCCGGGCGACCGTACTCCCGAAGTTCGCGAAGTGAGGCGAGGAGGGCGGGAAACGTCTCACGCGGACCTTCGTCGAGAAAGAGGAGATCGCCGCCCCGTTCGCGCATTTCCGCGCGGAGCTTTTCGAGCGTTCGCAGGAAAAAGAGGAATCGAGCGGCCGAGAAATCCGGACGCGAAAGGAACTTCCGGTCGAAGCAGAAGACGCCGAGGACTCGGCCCGGGTGGAGCGCGAGGTTCCGCGCGAGCGCGGGATTCCCCTCGAGCCGAAGGTCGCGCCGAAACCAGTGGAGGCCGTACGACCGGTCGCTCAATTTCGATTCTCCGCGCGCGCTTCGTCGAGGAGCTCCCCGAACGCGAGGAGAGCCATTTCGCCGCGGTAACCGCCGAGCCGGTCGGCGAGCGCCGGGCTCGGGTACGGATTCGGCAGCCGCCGTCCGAACTTGCCCATGGGGCCGGCGACGGCGACCTCGCCGTCGGGGTAAAGCGCGAACGTCCACTCGTCTTCGTTCGCGGTCAGGTCGGACGCGCGAAAAAACGGCGCGTCCGCGGTCGAAACGCGCGTGACGACCTCGGTGCGCAGCCGCAGCGAGTGGCCGGATTCCCCGCGCAGGAGTCCGTAGAGGCGTTCGGCGAGTCGGCCCGAGGAGCCGAAGTCGAGGAACCGGATTTTCGCGTGCGGATCGACGCCGCGGACGAGCGCCGCGAAGAACCGGCGGCCGACGTCCTCTCCGTTCCGGGCGACGGCGTAGGGCGCGAGCGCGCGGTCGAGGCTCGCGATCGCTTCGGCTCGACGGCTCTCGGCGAAGCCGTGCGGGAACCAGAGCTTCACCTCGATGTAGGGCATCGACGCGCGGTAGCCGGTTTGGACCCCGAATCCGGAGACGGCCGCCTCGACGATCTCGCCGAGGGCCGATTCGCTTTTTCCGAGGCAACTCCATGTCTCGAGCGTGACCGGCGCGCGAACCGGGAATCGCTTTTTCAACCACCCGTCGACCGCTTTGTCCCAAAGGTGGGTGCCCTCGCGGGGCGGTCCCGGCAGCACGACGACTTCGGTCGTTTTCCGGAGAAGGCGAAAACCGTCGGCGGTTCCCTCGTCGTTTTCGAGGACCTCCGCGCCTTGGGGGAAGAAGCACTGGATCCGGTTGCTCAGGGCGACTTCGATGCCGCGTTCGGAGAGTCGCCGGACGATCTTCGTCCAGGAGGCTTCGCGGAATTCGAGGGGAAGGCCCGCCCACTCGGCGATGACGTCGCGGGTGAAATCGTCGGTCGTCGGGCCGAGGCCGCCGGTCACGATGAGGAGATCCGAATCGGCCGCCGCGGCGTCGAGCGCGGCGAGGATGAGCGTCCGATCGTCGGGGACGGTCGCGTGGGCGAGGACGGAGATCCCGAGCGACGTGAGGCGATCGGAGATCCAGGCGGCGTTCCGATTCGTGATTTGGCCTTGGGTGAGTTCGGTTCCGATGGCGAGGACGCGACCGCGAGTCATTCCTCGTGTCATACGTCCGATCGGAGAAAAAGGTTACTGGTTCGTCGCCGCGACCGCTTCGGTCGTGTTCACCGTCGTTTCGACGGAGTTCGAAGCGAGGCACCACGCGGTGAGCACGAGTGCGAGCAAGACGGCGGCGAGGAGCGGACGAGGACTTCCGGATTCGGACATGATGGACGGGGTTTATCCCGGCCTTTTTCGGCTGTCCAAGCCGGAATTGAGAATTCCTAACTACATGACGCGACGCGCTTTTTCTGAACGTGTTCAGCGGGCCGAAGCCCTAAAAGAAAACGGGGCGGGCCGAACCGGCCCACCCCGTTGAACTCAGAACAGTTCCTCATTACGGCTAGTAGTTCCGGGCGGCGTCGCGCGAATGCGGATTCGGGCGAGCGTGATGCGTGCGATTGTCCTGCTTCGGAGCGTACCAGCAGCGCGGGCGGAACGAGTCTTTGGCTCCCTTTTCTTGGGCGCAAGTGTTGATCGTCGGATCGTTGAAGTCGACGTCTTTCTCGAACGGAACTTCGCAGGTCGCGCCGTGATAGTACGTATCGAGGCGGCACTGGGCTTCCGGGTGATTGTCGTCGGTCGAGGAGACTTGCGACGGGTCCGGGGTGTTGAACTCCGGCATTTTCGATCCGCCGAGGTCCGCGAGGAGGCGGGCGAGGGCCTTGCCGGCCATCGAGCTGCGTTCGCAGAGGGCTCCTTCGTTCGCGTTCTTGAACTTCGAGGCGCAAGCTTCGTGCACTTCAGCCGGAACGTCGAGGCGGCGGAGTTCGCGGAGGTTGTTCGTCTTCAGGAGCACGCGGCGAGCGCACTTCAGCGTCGACCAATAGTCGGCTTGGCCTTCGTTCGCCGGCCATCCGCGGCCGCGCTTGATCGGGGCGCCGCCGATGTGGTGACCGAGTTCGTGACAGGCGACGAGCAGGAACGCGTCGATCGTCGTTTCTTGGTGACGGGCGAGACCGCCGAACATGGTGATGTTCCAGTTGCCGTCGTTACGGTCGGCGTAGGCGTTCACGGTGCCGTCTTGCCATTCGCGGTGAACGACGAAGTTGCCGCCCATTTGTTTCACGATCGGAGCGTAGACCTTCTCGACGGCGTCGAGGACGCCGTTGAATTCGGGTTCGGTGATGCCGCCGCCGAGCGGATTGCCGCGGCGATCGAGGACGACCTTGCGAACCGGGATGTAGCGGTTGTTGCGCGGAAGGAAACCGTCTTTCCCGTCCAGCGAACAAGCGAGCGCCGAACCACCGGCGACGAGGCTGACCAAAGCGAAAAGCAGGGCATTCATCGAGAGCTTCATTCGTATTCCCCCTAAGGATTGTGGAACGGACAGTAAAGGGGGCCCGGACAGGCGTCCAGTAATGATGCGCTAAAAATTTGACGATGTTTGGTGTGCGCGCGTTATCGTGACGCGAGGCGCGGCGACTACTCGTTCTTCGGATTCGGATTTTGGCCCGATTCGGCGCGGATCTGTTTCACGACGTTCCGAAGGATGAAGAAGAGCACGACGGTCATGACGAGGCCGATGACGAGGAAGATTTTGTCGATCATGGCGGTCTCCGTTCCTTTCCGATTCCTTAGGACATCCGCTCTTCGCGTTTCACCGAGCGCTGGTTCTGCGGAAGGATCTTCTTCCGGAGTCGGATCGACTTCGGCGTGACTTCGATCCACTCGTCTTCGTCGATCCACTCGATGCACTGCTCGAGCGACATCTTCCGGATACCCGCGAGGGTGACGAGGAACTCGGCGCCGGCCGAACGGATGTTCGTGAGCTTTTTCTCGCGGCACGGATTCACGTTCAGGTCGTTGTCCTTCGCGTGTTCGCCGATGATCATGCCTTCGTAGACCGGCACGCCGGGCCCGAGGAACATCACGCCGCGCTCTTCGAGGCCCATGAGGCCGTATTCGACGGTTTCGCCAGCGCGATCGGAGATCATCGCGCCGTTATTCCGATGCGCGAGCATTCCTTGGTACGGGCCGTAACCGATCACGTAGGTCGAAAAGAGTCCCTCGCCGCGCGTGGCGGTGAGGAAGCGGGAGCGAATACCGAGGAGTCCCCGCGTCGGGATGTCGAACTCGAGGCGCACGCGGCCGGCGCCGGACTCCGAGGAGCCGCCGCCTTCGTATTTCGTGAGGATGCCCTTCCGGGTCTGGAACATCGACGTCACGTCGCCCGTCGCCGATTCGGGCATGTCGAGGACCGCGCGTTCCATCGGTTCGGTTTTGTTGCCGTTCTCGTCGGTTCCGTAGAGGACGGTCGGTTTACCGATCATGAACTCGAAGCCTTCGCGGCGCATCTGTTCGATCAGGATCGCGAACTGGAGTTCGCCCCGGCCGAGGACGCGGAACTGGTCGTTCTGGGCGGTTTCTTCGAAACGGAGCGCGACGTTCGTGCGCACTTCCTTGAGGAGCCGCTCGCGGAATTTCCGGGATTGGATCGCTTCCCCTTCTTTTCCGGAAAGGGGCGAGGTGTTCACGGAGAAGATCATGCCGAGGGTCGGTTTCTCGACGACGATGCGCGGGAGGGCCGGGGTCTTCTCGTCGCCGGTGATGGTGTCGCCGATCTCGATCTCTTCGTTACCCGCGACGACGCCGATGTCGCCGGCGGTGAGCTCT
Organism: Bdellovibrionales bacterium; assembly: GCA_018266355.1. GTDB lineage: Bacteria > Bdellovibrionota > UBA1018 > UBA1018 > UBA1018 > JACMQW01. The sequence continues at coordinate 39,176 of JAFEAP010000006.1, read as the reverse complement.
TCGACTTCGGACATCTTCAGTCCTTCATACGTGTAGAGGCGGGTAGCGTTGAAGCTGTAGTCTTTATCGGCTCCGCGGCGGAGGATGCGCTGGTTACGCTTGATCTTGCCCGCCATGATCCGGCCGATCGCGAGACGTCCGACGTAATCGGAGTAGGAGAGATTCGAGATCAGCATCTGGAAGTCGGTGCCTTCGTTGACCGGCGGAGGGAGGACCGTCTTGATGATCTGGTCGAAGAGCGGCTTCAGGTCGCCTTTCATCTCGCCCGCGATGAGCTTCTCGACGTCGTCGCGGTTCGTGGTGCACCAGCCGGCGCGCGCGCAGGCGTACACGATCGGGAATTCGATCTGCTCTTCGTTCGCGCCGAGGTCGAAGAAGAGGTCGTAGGTCATGTCGACGACTTCCTTGATCCGCGCGTCCGGGCGATCGACCTTGTTGATGACGAGAATCATGTTTTTGCCCTGAGCGAGCGCCTTCTTCAGCACGAAGCGCGTCTGCGGAAGCGGGCCTTCCGCGGCGTCGACGAGGAGGAGGCACCCGTCGACCATGCCCATGATCCGTTCGACTTCGCCGCCGAAGTCGGCGTGGCCGGGCGTATCGACGATGTTGATCTTCATGTCCCCGAGTCGGACCGACGTGTTCTTCGCGAGAATCGTGATCCCGCGCTCGCGCTCGAGGTCGCCCGAGTCCATGACCCGGTCGTCGACCTTTTGGTGGCTCGCGAACGTGCCGGCCTGGCGCAGGAGGTGGTCGACGAGCGTGGTTTTGCCATGGTCGACGTGAGCGATGATGGAGACGTTCCGAAGGTTTTCGGCGCGGGCGACGGTATTCGAGGTGGTCATTCGAGGGGAACCTTACCACGAATGCTTGACCGAACCCGGAAGGAAATTAAGAATGGGGAACATAAGCAGTTTCAAGCCACGGACGAAGGATCGAAAATGACGCCACTGCTCTGGTTTGCTCTCAGCTCCACCATAGGCGCGGATATGCGCGGTCTGGGCGTTCCGAACGCCCAAGCCGGCTGGGAATATAATGAGACGGCCCGCCCGAAGAAGCGGAAGAGTCTCTATCCGAAGCCCGCACCGGCGGCGCCCGAGGCGACGAACGAATCGGCCGTCTTGCCCGAGTCCCGGGTCCAGGTCTTCGGAAAACCCGTGCGCGAGATGTCGGCCGACGACTACGCGAAGATGTTGAAGGAAGACGCGGCCGCCGCCGGCCGACCGATCGTCGAAGAGGCGCCTGCCGAGGCGCCGGTCGCGGCCGAAGCTCCGAAGGCTCCGAGCGACGACGCCGGGGTCGATTCCGAATTCGAGGCGCTCCGTTCGCGCATCCGCTCGCGGCACGTCGCCGAGAACGAAGGCGAGACGGCCTCCGACTACGAGCCGGCGCCCGCGCCGAAGAAAGCGACGGCGCGTTCGCGCGCGGCTTCGAAACCGAAGTCCGCTGCTTCGCCGAAATCCGCGCCGGCCTACATCCCGCCCCCGCCTCCGATGGAAACCGAGACGATCACGCCCCAGCGACGGACCGAATCCGCGGTCGAACCCGAGTCGGCGGCGCGCGGGAACGAGGTGAACGCCGCGTTCGGGTTCACCCACCTGCTGCCGAGTCCGTTCAACGTCCCCGGCGGCACCTGGGCGCTCGGCACGTCGGTCGCTTACGGCGTTTTCGATTACCTCCAGGTCTCGACGAACGTCGTCCGGCTCGTGAACCAGTACTGGAACGTCCAAGCGAAGGTTCCGCTCGTCGAGTATCCGACGTTCATCGCGAGCGCGTACGTCGACTACGAAAACTTCAATCCCCATCACTACGAAGACACGAACCCGGACGTCCGGCTCAAGCGCTGGCTCCCGGGCCTCGTCACTGGCTACGAGATCACGCCGGACATCGCGTTCTTCATCGGCGGGAACTTCGCGTTCGGCCAGAAGTCGCCGACGCCGGTCACGACCACTTCGGGTTACCTCCACGGCGCGCAGGCGAACATGGAGTGGAGCTGGCTCTATAATCCGTCGACGTCCCGCCTCGGGAACAACGCGATCTCGCTCGGCGTGAAGTACGATTTCACGTACGACCTCTTCGGGCTCGGGTTCACGCACCACTGGCGTTCGTTCGACGCCGGATTGCACTACACCTTCGCGGACCGGAATCGGTTCTTGCCGATCTTCGGGTTCAGCGTCGGGGCGAATTTCTAGTATCTCGAGTGCCCTGGGCGGGACTTACTTGCCTTTTCGCTCGTGCGTGGCCCGTACGATCGTCTTGATGTTCCCGCGCATCGAGAAGTCGCCGACGATTTCCATCGTCCACGGATCGAGAAGTTTCACGAGGTCGTCGAGGATCACGTTCGAGACGTCTTCGTGGAAGATCCCGCGATCGCGGAACTGGTTGATGTAGAGCTTGAGGCTCTTGAGTTCGACGCAATAGTCGCGCGGTTGGTATTTGATGAGGATCGTCGCGAAGTCGGGAAAACCCGTCACCGGGCAGATGCAGGTGAATTCGGGGATGGTGAATTCGACCCAATAACGGCGCACCTTCGTCCGGTTCTGGAAACGCTCGAGCTTCGCGTTCTTGATCACTTCGCGGCCGTCGGGGCGCTCGTTGATCAGGGCGTAGTTCTTCGCGGAAGCGGAACGGATCGAGGAAGTCTTGCGCGCGGCAGAATTTTTCATGTCCGGGATTTACCGGGAATTTCGGCCTTCGGCAAGGGCCTAGGCCCGTAGCCTCAGTCCTTGCCCGCGGTCGGGGCGTCGGCCGGCGTATCGGCGGCGGAGTCCTTCTTGTCCGAATCGTCCTCTTCGTCGTCGTTGTCGTCGAGGCCCTTCTGAGGGGTGAGATTCAGCGGCTTTTTCAGGACCGTGCGCGTCCGGCCGGCGATCTCGAAGCAGACCTTCCGCTTCACGAGGTCGAGCGTGGTTTTCACGTTCGGCAGCCGGCGCTCGAGGAGGACTTCGTAAACGTACTGCGGGCCGGGCTCGGCGATGAGGACGCTCTTCTGCATCCCGCGGCGGTCGACGTGTTCGAGTTGGTGCGCGACGAAACCGGCCTTCACTTTCGGCAGGCAATTCCCGTAAAACGCGCGGCCCTGGTAGACGAGGCCCTTCTTCGGATCGGTGATCCGGCCCGGGTATACGTAGGACGCGGTCTTTCCCTTGCCGTCGAGGCGTTGGATGAAGACGCTCGTGTTCGAGGCATCGCAATTCGCGCACGTCTTTCCCTCGTAAAGCGCGTACGGCGTGCTCGACTCCGGATCGGTGAGGACGGCGATGAAGTTCGGATTCGGGCCGTCGGTTTTCAGCGTCTCGGATTTGCCCGTCTGATCGTTCTTGAAGATGAGCGTCGGCCCGGCGGCGCGATCAAAAACCCACCCGGCCTGGGCCGAGCCGGCGACCGCGAGCGCGATAAAAGCATGGAAAAACAGGGGTTTTAAACGAGACATGCGGGTTCCTTCAATGGAAAGCCGACCCTGGATGTCGGCAAAGAAATCGGCTATAACCCTATTACACCTGAGAGGCCCAAGAGAAACAATAGAGGAGGCATCATGAGTCAGTCGGCACCCGTTTACGTTTCCCTCGAATTCACGCCGAACCCGAATACGTTGAAGTACTCGGTGAATCGTCAGCTGCTGAAAACGCGCACGACGGCGAATTTCGGACGGAAGGAAGATGCCGACGCGAATTCCCCGCTCGCGGCGAAACTATTCGCGATCCCCGGGATTCGCGGCGTCATGATCGGAAAAGATTTCGTCACGGTGACCAAGACCGAAGACGGCGATTGGGACGTGGTCCATAAATCCACGTCGCAAACCCTCGAAGACCACCTCACGAAGGACGAAACCGTCGTGAACGAAGACCAGATGGCGGCCGAAGCGCACGCGAAAGCGGCGAGCGGCGCGACCGCGGGCATCGAAACGAAGATCAAAGAAATCCTCGACCAGGAAATCCGCCCGGCCGTCGCGATGGACGGCGGCGACATCACGTTCGATCGTTTCGAAGACGGCATCGTGTACCTCCACATGCAAGGTTCCTGCGCCGGTTGCCCGAGCTCGACGGCGACGCTGAAGGACGGAATCGAAACCCGCCTCCGCGACGCGATTCCCGAAGTGACGGAAGTCGTTTCCGTCTAGTTGTCGGCGCGGTCCAGTTCTTGTAGCTTCGCCGGTATGACTTTCAGAGCGTCCCGATTTTTCGCGTTTGCCTGCGTTTTCCTCGCGGCCTGTTCGACCTCGCCCCTCGGGAGGAGCCAGCTGATCCTGGTCGGCGACGGTCAGATGAATCAGATGGGGCTGCAAAGCTTTGACCAGCTCAAGCACGACACGCCGGTAGAAACGAATCCGGCGATCAACGCCTACGTCCAGTGCATCGCCGGTCCGATCGCGAAGATCGGCGGCGCGCGCGCGGGCGTCGAGAAATGGGAAATCGTCGTGTTCAAGTCGAACGAAGTGAACGCGTTCGCGCTTCCCGGCGGGAAGATCGGCGTTTACACGGGGATTCTCCCGGTGACGAAGACCGCGGCCCAACTCGCCGCCGTGCTCGGACACGAAGTCGGCCACGTGATCGCGAAACACGGCGCGGAGCGGGTAAGCGAGGGCCTCGTCGCCCAGGGACTCACGACGGCCGCCGGCATCGGATTCAAGGACAAGGCCTACCAACCGCTGATCCTCGCGGGCCTCGGCGTCGGCGCTCAGTACGGGATCCTCCTCCCTCATTCTCGCACGCAGGAAAGCGAAGCCGACCTCATCGGCGTCGACCTGATGGCCGAAGCCGGTTTCGATCCTCGCCAAAGCGTCGAACTTTGGAAGAACATGTCGGCCGCTTCGGGGGGCAAGGCCCCGCCCGAATGGATGTCGACCCACCCCGCGAACGACACGCGGATCGCGGGACTCCAGGGGGCGATTCCGGCCGCGCTGCCGAAATACGAGGCCGCGCTCAAGGCGGGCCGCGCGCCGAATTGTCCCCGCCCGGCCGGAATTTAAAGGGAATTTTGAGGCTGCAGGGAGTCACGATTTCGGCTATATTATTCGGAGAAGTGTGACTTCCCTGGTGCGCCATCCGTATCCCCTCGGTGGAGCTCCTGAACAGAGATCCGGCTCGCGAAGGTATCGGCGAGTCTCGATTGAATTGATGGAGAAAGAATCGATGACGCTCAATGAATTGATTTCGATGAAACTCGGCGGCGGCAAGCTCGCCCTTCGTCCCGGTTCCGGCGCGATGGCCGGCGACGAAAAGAAATGCCTCGCGACCTCGGCCGGCGAGCTGATCCTCATGGCGGTCGGCGAAGACCTCGCGCGCCCCGGCCTCGATCGGACGCCGGAACGGTTCGCGAAAGCGCTCCGCGAGATCTGCTCGGGTTACACGATGACCCTCGCGGACGCGGTCGGCGAGGGCGTCTTTCCCGCGGAAGGGAAGGGCATCGTTTCCGTGAAGGACGTCGAGTTCTACTCGATGTGCGAACACCACATGCTTCCGTTCTACGGCCAAGTCTCGGTGGCTTACCTGCCGAACGAGAAAATCCTCGGGCTATCGAAGATCCCGCGCGTCGTCGACATGTACGCCCGCCGCTTCCAGGTCCAGGAACGTCTCACCCGCCAAGTCGCGGACGCGATCACCGAGGCGATCTCCCCGCGCGCGGTCGTCGTGAAGATGACCGGCTCCCACATGTGCATGATGATGCGCGGAGTGGAGAAGCAGGCGTCGGTGACGACGACGGAATTCGCGGTGGGAGTGGAATCCCTCACCGAGACCGAGAAAGCGCGCCTCTATTCCTCGCTTTCTTGATTCCTCGCTTTCTTGGTCGACACGGGTTCGTTTGTCGGGTGCCACCCGACATTAGCGGGTTTTGCACGGGGCTTGCATTTTCGTGCGTATGTTTCGCCGCACGCGCCTTCGCCGAAATGAAAATCAAAACTACGGTATGACGACGCTGGAACTAGAAGGTCCGGACATGGAGCTGCACGTCCGATTTCTCGCTCGACTCGGAAAACGTGAGCGTCGGACGATTGTCAGAAGTCTCTTCATCCAGCTTCGCCCTTGGCTTCGATCTTTCACGCGCGCGGCGATCGATAACGCGGGAGACGGTGCGATTCACGACTCGCGTGCGAGAGAACGCGGGGTTTTTTTCTCGGCTTCGACGCCGATCGAGGCGGCGGAGGACGCCTGGGGAACGACGATACGACTTCGAAGGCTCGGGCTTGGCTGGACCCAAACCGAGCTCGCGCAGCGTACCGGAATTCGACGATCCCACCTCAGTGACCTGGAGCGGGGACTTCATCGACCGAGCGAAACGACGAAGCGTAAAATCGAGGGCCTGCTTTCGGTAGGGGGGCGCCCCGGCGTCGACCCGTAACCCGCTAATGTCGGGTGCCACCCGACAAAAATCGCGCTGGGATCCGCTAACCGTCCGTGAATTGACGGTAATCACTGAACGATTTTTCGCGCGCGTTTCCGCGAGTCCCCTCAGAATAAGGTTCATGACGAAACTTCGTGAACCTTCCGCGGTCGAACGCACGCGCCTCGAGCGTTGGCGGACGTCGACTTTCTGGGTGATGCTCATCGGTTACATCGGCTACTACCTTTGCCGGGGCAACCTCTCGGCCGCGCTGCCGCTGCTCTCCCAGAAATTCGGTTACACGAACACCGAACTCGGCGTGATCCTCACGTTTTCCGAATTCGCCTACGCCGTCGGGAAATTCACGACCGGACCCGTCGCCGATCAGATCGGAGGAAAGAAAGTCTTCCTCGTCGGCATGGTCGGGGCGATCGTCTTCAATCTCCTCTTCCCGATGTTCTCGACGATCCTCCTTTTCACGATCGTTTGGAGTTTCTGCCGTTATTTCCTCTCGATGGGGTGGGGCGGAATCATCAAGGTGATCGGCGAGTGGTACGAACCGGAGCGGATCGGGACGGTCATGGGCCTCATCAGCATCAACTTCCAATTCGGCAGCGTCGCCGCGTCGATGCTTTGCGCGGCCCTGATCTGGGCCGGAGCGAGCTGGCAGGGCCTCTTTTACTGGCCGGCCGCGATCGTCGGAGCGGTCGCGATCTGGTCGTACTTCGGCGCGAAGGAGCGCCCGGGGAGCGTCGTTGCCGGGGTCCGCTTCGGGAAGAACGCGGGGACGAAGGCGTCGATGGCCGACTTCGATCGTGCGGACGGCGAGCGCGTGAAAACGATGAAGATCATCCGGACCCTTTTCGGAATCCCGCTCTTCCGCCAAGTGCTCGTTTTCAGCTTCTTCGCCCACCTCCTCCGGAGCGTCTTCATGTTCTGGACGCCGAAGCTTCTCGTCGACATCGGAATGGGGAACGCGAACGCCGTGCTGACCTCGGCGATTTTCCCGCTCCTCGGTTGTATCGGCACGATCTTCATCGGGTGGTACTCGGATAACCACGCGAAGGACGGCGACCGAACGCTCCTGATGTGCCTCATGCTCGTCGGCCTCGCGATCTCGCTCTTCGTGATCTCGGCGTTGATCCCGTATCGGCTCGAGTACCAAACGGCGATCCTCTTCTTCCTCGGCGTCGGCGGATTCTGCCTCTACGGGCCGTACTCGATGTCGGCCGGCGCGCTCTCGCTCGACATCGCCGGCCCGAAAGGGGCGGGGACGTGTACGGGAATGGTCGACGGCGTCGGCTATCTCGGCGGATCGGTCGCGGCTTGGGGCGCGGGCTACATGTCGGACCACCTCGGATGGGCCCAGGTCTTCGTCGTGCTCGGCGTGATCTCGATCTTCACCGTCGGGTGGACGTACTACATGAGCTGGTTCCACCGCCGCGCGGTCGCGAATCTCGCGGCGGCCACCGCCGCTTAGGGCCGCTTCGTCTCCTTCACGTCGACGTCGACGGGGAATCCAAGGACTTTTCCGTCGAAATCCGCGGTGAGCGTGGAAGAGCCGCCCGGACCGGTCGGTTCGGACTGGAGTTCGCCATCGCCCGACCAGATCCCGTTCGAGTCGAGGTCGCGAATCGCGAGGCGCGTGTCGCGGCCCTCGATCGACCAGTTCACGTCGGTCGTCATTCGCGTCGCGCTCAGCCCCGCGCGAACGAGCGCCGAGATCTTTTTCCGGTCCCGGAGTTGGTCGAGGAGGCCGTCGAGCGGTTCGACCCGCACTCGGGCCTCGCCGCTCCACCGATTCTCGTCTCCCGCGAACGTCCGCGAGGCCCGTCGGGATTTCACGCGCACGCCGACGGGGTGCTTTCCGTCGATTTTTCCGCGGTAGACGACGTCGAGCCGCGGGAGTTCGACTCGTTCCGCGCGTAAGTCGATCGGTCGGACCTCCATCGCGAGTCGCCCGCTCCCCGCGATCCGCCCGAACCCGGGAATGGCGAAATCGCTCGAATCGATCATGACTTCGAAGGGCGAGGCGCCGCTCGCGACTCCCCGAACCGGTTCGCCGGCACGGGCGGAGAGCGTGCCGTTCACGCGGGCGTCGAACCGATAGTCGTCGCCGGAGGCTCCGGAAAAGAATCCGCCGGCAACGCGCAGGTTCGCCGCGATGCCGGTAAATGCGTTCGTGAAATCGAGGCCGGAGATTCGGGCGTCCGCTTCGACGCGCTTCACGATCCCTTCGATCCGGCCGTTTCCGAGGTGGACCTTCGCTTTCGCGTTCGCGAGGTCGACTTTCAGCGTCGAGTCTTCTTTTCCGGCTCTCCACAAAATGGTCCCCGTTCCGGTCGCCGTGAACCGGGCGCCGCCGATTCCGATTTCGCTTTTTTCCGTACGGACCGCGCTGCCCGGTTGGATCCTACCCCCGAGCACCGCGACTTCCGCTTCGATCGAGGTCTTTTTACCCGCGACTCCGCCGCCGTCGAGACCGTAGGGATTCGAGCCGAGGCTTCGGAGCGTGACGTTCAGGAACTTCAGACCGTTCGTTTCCGCGCGTCCGCGGAGTCTTCCGTCGAAATAGCGAAAGACCTCGGAACCCGAAAGCCAGTGTTTCCGGAAACGATGGAAGCGGACGTCGGCCGCGAGATCGATACCGGTGATTTCGTCGTTCCAATTCCCGTTCTCGATCTCGAGGCGGCTCGGGTAGATCTCGCACCGGGTTCCGGGTTGGAGCAGGAAGGCTCCTTCGACGAAAATCCGGCTCGCCCGGAGTTTCCGCCCGTCGAGGGTGATGCGGGAAAGGTTCGGGAGCAGGACATGATGGGCGTCGATCGTCCACCGGCTCGCGAGGTGGATGCGCTCTTCTTCCGTGATCGCGGCCACGCGCGCGGCTTTCGAGGGATAGACGGGCTCGACGTCCGGCGGCGGGGTCTTCGACCGGATGTCGACGGTGGTTTCGCGGACATGCAGATCGCCCAGATCGACCCGCTTTTCCCGGAGCTGGCGAAGGTCGACCCGGACGGACGCGCCCATGAGCGTGATGTCGAGATCGACTGCGGGCTCCCGGATATCGACGTGCGCGACGCGGAAGTGCACGATCCCGGGGACGAGGGACCAGGCGCCGCCGAAGGTGATTCGAGTCTTTTCCGGATCGGTCATTTCGGCGACCGATCCGAAGATCGACGTGTTCAGGAAGAGGGAGATCGAAGCGACGTAGAGGACGTAAAGCGCTCCGAGGCCGATCCCGATCGCCCGGATCCCGCGCTTGAAACCCGTTCGCATGCGGTCTTAGTGCGCCATCAAGGCGCGCTTGCGGTTCGATTCGCGGGCGGCGAGGAAACGATCGTGAACGAGGCGGTCTTCGGACGGAGAGAGGAAGCGCCGCCAACGCTTGAAGTAATCTTCTTCCTCGTCGAGGTGGTGCTCGACGGATTCCGTCAACACGCGGAACTTCGCTTTCCATTTCGGGTCGCCGGGAGAGATCTGGTCGAGTTCGTTCGCGAGCAGGTTTCCGAGGTGGTGTTCCTCGACGCCCTCGCGGACCTGATCGTCGAGCTTCGTTCCGACGACCGTCTTTTCGAGTAGGTATGGATAGAGCGTCGCTTCTTCGGCGTCCGCGTGCGCGCGCAGGCGGATCTGGAAATCGAGATAGGCGATCTTCGCGGTTTCGGGATCGCGTTCGTACACGCGAGTGATCCGCTTCATCGCCTTACGGAATTCGGCGTGCTCTTTCTTGATCTCGGTAAAGATCGAGCGCGACACGGCGACGTGGCGCGAAGGGTTCGTTTTCGAGCGACTGGTTTTCGAATGAGTAAGCGTTTTCATAAGGGGAGGAAGAGCAAACCGAGGACCAACCGAAATCGCCCCGGTTCGGGCATTTCGCCCCGACGGGATGGCCCGCCGGTTGCTCCCTATAACTACAGACAAAACAAACGGGAGGAATTTGACATGTCCCTGCGCAACGAACCGAAATCTTTCGACGAACTCGCCCATAGCTGGGCGCCGCACGCGAGACGCTTCCTTACCCTCGTCGCCGATCGGTTCACGACCAAGGTCAAGGCCAGGCTGCCCGACGTGCTCGGCGGCGGCCTTTTCCTTGTCGTCGCGTTCCTCTGCGCGGGCGGGCTCGCCGCTTGGCTCTCGACCGCCGCGTGGTTCACCCTCGTGCAGGTCGGGTTCTCCGCGGCCGGCGCGTCGCTTTCCGTCTGCGCGGGATTCGCCCTGCTGGCCGGATTGTTCGCGGGGGCCGCGCGTTCCCGCGCCCGTGCTCCGATGAAGGCCCGAGTAGAGGTCCTCGATCCCGAAAACCACGAGATCGAAGACGCCGGCCAGGAACTCATCACGCTCTTCAAGGATCTGACGATCGCCGCGAAGCGGAGTCTCAGTCCGAACGAAGTCTTGAAACCCCATGCCGTCAAGGTCGCCGCGGCGACGACGGCTGTCGGTTTCTTGATCGCCCTCAACCTCAACCTCGGAAAGGAAAATGTGAAATGAATACGACCCTCGATACGGACAAAGTGAAGAAGAACGCCGAAGCCAAAACCGGTGAATTCGCGAAGAATTTCACCCACTCGGTGAAGGAATACTCGGACGGTGCCATGGAATCGATTTCGGACGGCTACGAAACGACCCTGGCTTGGGTGAAGAAGAATCCGCTCCAAGCCGCCGCGATCGGAGCCGGTATCGGTTTCATCATCGGAGCGCTCGTGCGCCGCATGGCGAGCGACAAATCGGCATGATGGCGGAAAAATCGGTCGTCGGCTCCGACATCGCCGAATACGCGGAAAAGGCGCTCGCCTGGATCCACGAGAACCCGAGGGAGGCGGCCGTACTGAGCGCACTCGGCGGGTTCGCGATCGGCCTCACCGGGGTCGGTCGGATCTACCGCGGGGTGAAGGCCCTGCGCACGATGCCGCTCGTCTCCCAGATGGTGCTCGGTGCGGTCGCGAAAGGCGTGCTTAGCGGGGCGGCGAGCCGCGCGGAAACTCCCGTCATGCATTGAGCGCTCCGTCGAATCGAACGATAAAAACCCCGGCCGGAATTTCCCGGCCGGGGTTTTTATTTGGATCGTTACCGGACGCGCGGGCGGAGTGGGAGAGCCGCGAATCCCGGCACGAAACCGGAAGGGGTCAGTGCTGGAAACTCGGTTCGAATGCGAATCGAGGGGGTTTCTTGTCGGTACGGGTCGGAATCGGCTCCACGCCTTCTTCCACGTAGATCGTCTCCGAGGTCGACGTGGCTTGCATCGAACCGCCCTCGGCGTCGAAGCGTTCGAGCGCCGTTTGGTGGTCCATCTTCTTGTGTCGGGCCTCGTCGATCATGCTGATGCGTTCGTCGATGAGATCGAACACGCGGTTCTGCACTTTGCGGACGCGCTGGGAGATACCCCATGCGGCCGACTCGAGCGGCTCGACCAGCAGGCGTTCTTGGAGCGACCAAAAACGCGTCCGCAGGCCATCGGAAAATTGGCGGAGCGATCGGTTCAAGTGACTGAGTGAGCGGCCGATCATCTCGGAACCCGTCTGGTGCGCGACTTCCGGATGAGCATTCTTTTTCTTCTGTCGCGATTTCATTGCTTCCTCCTGAACGAAGCGGATTCGTTCGTCTTAAGGGATAAGGAGCAATGCCGGTGCCAACCCAAATCGCCCCGATCGGGTCGGGGTGGGGTGGTACGAGGGTTGCTTTTCTCTCTAACGAGCCTGTAATCCGGGACCGGTCGCCGGTCCCTTAAACTGGAGGATTTCTCATGTTAAGAGCTGCCCTTGCTTTCTTCATCATCGGACTTTTGGCCATGGCCCTCGGCGCCGGCGGATTCGCGGGAATGTCTCTCGAAATCGGCCGTCTGCTCCTCGGCGTCTTCGTCGTCCTGGCGGTGATCAGTTTCGTCGTCGGTCTCGTGAACGGTCGCGGACCGAAGAGGCTGACCTGATCGCGCGCTCTCATTCGAAAATAAAAAAACGCCCGGTGAAAACCGGGCGTTTTTTTATGTGGGGGAGGTGAAAAAAATCCGCGGACGGCGGATTTAGGCCGGCGAGATTTCGGCGAGGCCGATCGGTTCGAACGAGTGCCAGTCGGCGAACTCCTCGCGCAGCTCGTTCACCGTCGGCAACGTCGAAACGAAGTCCTTCGATCGGTCCATCCACTTTGAAATCGATTTCTGAACGGCTTCGGCGCGGTCGCGCGGGCGGATCTTACGGGAAATTTTCTTGTGGGCGTTCTTGATTTTCTGAATCGAGCGTTTCATTTTCGTATCTCCTGAGGGAATGGATTCGCAATCCCGATGCCAATCGCGATCGGGGCGGTATTCCTAACTCAGTGAATTACGACGGGAATTTGGCGTCGAGGGGACTCGTGCGGGTCTGCAACCGGTAGCGCCTGATTCCTCGTGAACGCCTCTCGGCGTTCAATTGTCGATGTTCTCTTTGGTTTTCTTCGCGGCCTTCTCGGTCGCATCGGCGGCGTCGTGCGTGACTTGCTTCGCGGCCTTTTTCGTCGCGCGCCAGCCCTTCTTCCACTCGCGTTTGATCGCGTGAGCGGCGTCCTTCACGTCCTGCTTCACCGAGGTTTCCTCGGCGAAAGCGGAGAGCGCGAAAACGGAGGCGACGACGAAAGCGAGCGTGCGAGTTTTCATCCCTTCATTTTAAACGAAAAAGAGAAGCCCGGGAAGGGCTTCTCTTTTTCGGGACGGAGACGGTCCGTGTCTCAGTCGACCTTGTCCTTCGCCGATTCCGCGGTGTCTTCGATCTTGTCGCCCGCGTTTTTCGCCGCGTCTTTCATGTCTTCCGTCACGCTTCCGTTTCCAGTGGCATCGCGGATCTTCTTCTTGAGTTTACGGCCCTTCTTCTTCGCTTCGGTTTTCGCCTCGCGCGCGTGGGCCGCGGCTTTTTCGCCGGCGGTTTCTTCGGCGAAGGCGGAAGGGAGGACATAGCAAACCGTCGAAGCGAGGACGAGGGCGAGGGTGAGATGGCGTTTCATGGGATTTTCCTTTCGTTTAACGTTCGGGGTTCGGGGACTGCAGACTGAAGGAGAGGCCGGCTTGGAGGGCGATGTCGTCGATTTTTTCGTCGTAGACCGCGTTTTTGGATCCGTTCTTCAAGCCGCGCAGGTAACGGGCGCCGACCGTGAGCCCGGTGCGTTCCGAAACGGGGAGCAAGAGGTTCGCCGAGGCGGTCAGACCGTATTCGATCGTTTCGTGATCGGCGGCCGACGTGGATTGGAGCGTTCCGCCGCCGAGGACGGCGGTATCGGTGACGTCACCGACTTTTACGGCGCCGAATACGCCGCCTCCGACGGAGAGCATGTTCGCGAACCAGAGTTTCGCTTCCAGCGGGACGAAGACCGTCGGGACTTTCCGTTCGAGCCGGGTCGAGCCGGTCCCGATCTGGAATTTCCGTTCGATGTAGAGCGCGCCGAGGCCGAGGCTCAGATTCTCGCCCAGGGGCGAGTCGAAGAGGACGCCGCCGCCCCACCCGAGTTTTCGGTTCGAGTCGATGCCTTGTTCTTGGGGAAGGTCCGTGTCGTTTCGAACGCTCGTGAGCGAGGGCGTCACGACCAGTGCGACGGATCCTGGGGTCGCGAATGCCGACGAGACAGGAAAAAGTGGGGCGAAAATGCCCACCATGACGACACTGATCGTTACACCAAAATGGTCGAGACTAATGAATTTGCCGATCATGATGGAGTCTCCTCTGGGGTTCGAATGAAGAATCCAAATCAACGCAAAGAAAATACCACCTGAATCGGGTCATTTTTGTACATTTTAAGTCAAAAAGAACTGTGTCAGAGGTGTTTGACCTCAGAAAATTTTAACGCGTGGCGATTGTACCTAAAAAATTTTTAAGTGGATCGTTTTGGGACTCAGGAGTAATTTTGACTCATGAATCAACAACAGTTCCATATCGCCTTGGTGGATGACGACGCCGAATTTGCTGAACGTTTAGTGGATTACTACACGGCTCGGAAGATGAAGTTTACGCACTTCGATCGCGCGGAAACGCTGCTTTCCGAATTGCGCGGACACGTCGGCGGAACGCCTCCGTACGACCTCGTGCTGACCGATCTCGCGATGCCGGAGATGGACGGCATGGAATTCACGAAGAAGCTCAAGGCGATTCATCCGGACCTGCCGGTGATCGTGATGACCGCGAACTCTTCGGTCGACGCCGCGATCGAGGCGATCGAGGCGGGCGCCGCCGACTACATCGTGAAACCGCCGCATTTTCCGCACCTCACCGTCGTGCTCCAGCGAAACCTCCACTTTTCCCAGATCCAGCGCGAGAACCTCGTGCTCCGCCGGACGATCGAGGACTCCCAGTCGCTCACCGGCGGAATCGTCGCGAAAAGCCCGACCCTCTTGAAGGCGATCGAACTCGCGAAGCGCGTCGCCCCGAGCGACGCGACCGTCCTCATCACCGGCGAGAGCGGGACCGGGAAGGAAGTCTTCGCGCGACTCATCCACCGCGCGAGCAACCGCGCGGAACAGTCCTTCGTCGCGATCAACTGTTCGGCCATTCCCGAGAACCTCCTCGAAAGCGAGCTTTTCGGCCACGCGAAGGGTTCGTTCACCGGCGCCGAGTTCAATCGCCCGGGCCTTTTCGAAGAGGCGAACGGCGGCACGCTCTTCCTCGACGAGATCGGCGACATGCCGCCTCAGCTCCAGACGAAGCTCCTTCGCGTGCTCCAAGACCGTAAGATCAAGCGCGTGGGCGAAAACACCTACCGCGACGTCGATGTGCGCATCATCGCGGCGACCCTCCGGAACCTCGGTCAGGAAGTGAAAGCGAAGCGTTTCCGGGAAGACCTTTTCTACCGTTTGAACGTGATCCCGATCCGTCTCCCGAGCCTGCGCGAGCGCAAGGAAGACATCCTGCCGCTGGCGAAATACTTCCTCGAACGCTTCGCGACCCGTTACTCGAAGCCGGCCCAAGGGTTCACGCGCGAAGCCGCCGAATGGATGCTCTCGCACCCGTGGAAAGGGAACGTCCGCGAACTCGAGAACGCGATCGAGCGCGCGGCCGTGGTGACGATGGATACCGCGATCGGCCTCGACGATCTCCGATTCGAAGCGCTCGATAGCGCCGCGGAAACCGCGGCGATCGCGTCGACTACGCCTTCGGCCGAGTCGACCGCCGCGGGGGAAAACGCCGGTACGCCGGCGGAAAATTCCTCGGCGGGACTCGAAGCGAGTCTCCTCGACGAGTTCGTGAAGGAATCCGAGCGCGCGGCCGCTCCTCCGGCGGAAGCGCCCGCGGCCGATCACTCGCTCATCCCGACCGTGCTCGAGGGCGAGCCGGTGACGCTGGCCGATCTCGAATTGCGCTACATCCGCGAGGTCCTCGATCGTTGCGAAGGCGTGAAGGATCGGGCCGCGAAGATCCTCGGGATCGACCGGAAAACCCTTTACCGGAAGCTCCAAGCCGCGGACGCGGCCGAGCACGCGAGCGCGGAAGGCTAGGCCCGGTCGGCGACGATGAATCCTTCCCTGCCGCACGGCCTGACCCTCGACCAAGTCCGGAAATACCTCGATAACCGCACCCAGGAATTCGGCGGGCTCGGGGGAGCGATCGCGCGGAAAGACGCCGCCGGCCTGCGGATGCTCGCCCACCGGATCAAAGGGAACGCCGCGCTCTACGGGATGCCCGAACTCGGACTCTGTGCCGCGCGGGTCGTGGACGCGGTCGACGCCGGCGACTGGGCCGCGGTTTCCGAAAAGGTTGACGCCATGATTTCCCGGCTCGCCGAGGAGCGGGCCCGCTTCGCGAGCACCTGAGCGGGAAATCGGTCGAAAAAAAGGACGGAGCCCTGAGCGAAGGGACTCCGTCCGTACGGGATATGGGATTTCGACGTCGGATCAGTGGCGGTAATCGTCGCCGCGAACGTTCCGGCTGGCCTCGTCGACCTTGTCTTTCGCCGAGTCGATGGTTGCGTTCGCCTTGTCAGCGGCGGCGGCTTTCATCTCCGAACCCTTGAACTTGAGGCGCTGGAGCGTTTCGTCGATTTCGGACGACGCGCGTTCCTTCGAGTAGCCGTAGAGCGATTGGAGCTTGCCTTTGAGCGAGTCGAAATTGCCTTCGAAGGTTTGGAGGTCGTTGTCGGTGAGCTTGCCCCATTTTTCCTTGAACGAGCCCTTGATCTGATTCCAGTTGCCACGAATGGCGTCGGTATTGAAATCCATGTTTCCTCCTGTTGAGTGGATGGTTGGTGTCCTGGATAGCGTTTCAAGCCCGATGCCACTCCTATCGGGGCGGAATTCCGCGATTGAACTGGTCTTCCGGTTGCTGCATCCTTTCTTGATGGAGCTCTGGAAAGAAGAAGGATTTCTTTTTTCGGGTGCGGACTATTCGCGGCGCCTGCTCGAGCTCGTCCGATCGGCGAAACGCTCCGTCCGGATCGAATCGTACATCTTCGAACTCGACGAGCGCGGCCGGGAGCTCCTCGACGAACTCGGCCGCGCGGGCGAACGGGGCGTGAAAGTGCGCCTGATCGTCGACGCGATCGGGTCTCCCCAGTGGTGGCGTCCGGACTTCCTCGCACTCCTGAAGCGTCACGTGCGCATGCGCGTCTTCGGGAGACCGCGGGACCTCGTGCGCGAAGCGTTTCGGCTCATGCTCCGCGGACGGATCGTCCGGGCTTGGAATACGCTCCGGAAATTCCAGCTCCGGGACCACCGGAAGGTCGCGATCTTCGACGCCGAAGTCGGTCTGGTCGGATCCGCGAACATCGGGATGCATTTCGACGAGTGGCGCGAAACCGCGGTCGAACTGCGCGGTCCGGGGGTCGCCGCCCTGAAGGCCTCGTTCGTGCGGAGCTGGCGATTCGCCGCGCGCGAGAGGGTGCCCGGAGGCGAGAGCGAGCCTCGGTGCCCGGAGGTGCGCAGTAATTTCACGCCCGCCGAACGCCGGCGGGTGAACCGACAATTCGTCGCGAGCGTCCGCGCGACCGAGCGCCGGCTCTGGATCACGACCGCGTATTTCCATCCGCGGCCGAAGCTCCTGCTCGCGCTTTCGCACGCGCTGAAGAACGGCGTGGACGTGCGTATCCTCGTACCCCGCCACAGCGACATCTCGTGGTTCCCGTGGCTGAGTCGGACGGCGTTCGCGGGGTTGATGGCGCGGGGAGCGCGGGTCTTCGAGTACGACGGGGCGATGCTGCATGCGAAAACCACGCTATTCGATCGAACGGCGCTCGTCGGCTCGCGCAACATGAATTACCGAAGCTTCATGCACGATCTCGAACTCGACGTCGAACTCGACTCCGAGGTCGCCGTCGGCACGCTCGAGCGCCAATTCGAAGAGGACTGCCGGCGATCGGTCGAGCTCACCCGGGCCGCGATCCGCCACCTCCAACCGCTCGCGTACCTCGTCTCGCTCGGTTTGACGCCGCTGAAGAGGTGGTTGTGAGCGAGACGCCTTTCCTCCGGGTTATTAGCTATAACCTTTTCAAGGGTCGGAAATGGTGGTCCGGCCAGTCCGTGCTCCCCGAGATGGGCCGCGCGCTCGCGGTTTATCGTCCCGACATCGTCCTTTTCCAGGAAATCCGCGGCGATCATCCGAGCGACGCGGCCATCGCGGTCGAAACGGCGGCCTTCATGCACGCGCTCGGTCTCGATCAGACCGCGTTCGGCATGAATTATCACGGAAAAAGCTCCAAACACGGGAACGCGATCTTCGCCCGCCAGTCGATCCTGCGGTTCGAAAATTTCGATCTCTCGGTTTCCCGTCTAGAAAGGCGCGGGATGTTGAGCGCCGAGTGCGCCCTCGAGCGGGGAAGCATCCCTTCGATCCGGCTCTTCTGCACCCACCTCGATCTCCGTCAGTCGGGCCGCATGCAGCAGCTCGCGAACCTTTCGCGCGAGATCGAGCGGCATCTTCATCCGCGCGACGAACCGTTCATTCTCGCCGGCGACTTCAACGACTGGAACCTCGAAGCCGATATCT
The DNA here is from genome assembly GCA_018266355.1 of Bdellovibrionales bacterium. Lineage (GTDB taxonomy): Bacteria > Bdellovibrionota > UBA1018 > UBA1018 > UBA1018 > JACMQW01. The sequence continues at coordinate 20,928 of JAFEAP010000006.1, read as the reverse complement.
ACTTGAAGGAACGGCTCGGCGTGCTCGAGGCCCACGAAGTCCGTTTCGGTACGCTCGCGAAAACTTTTCCGAGCCTCCTGCCCGTCGTGAAACTCGACCGCGTTTATTTCCGGGGCTTAAAAGTACGGGAGGCCCGCGTCTTACGCGGACCCTTCCAGTTTCTCTCCGACCACCGTCCCCTTCTCGTCGATTTCGACCTCTGAACGGGGCGAAACGGGGTGGCATGAGCGTTGAAACGTTGGTGGGGGTAAGTTTCACCGTCGAACGGACTATCCACGCGGTGACCCCCCAAGGAGAACTCTATGAAAAGCACCTCTATGATTCGCATCGTTTCCCTGGCTGCCGTTTGCGCCCTGACCGCCGGTTCGGCCCTCGCCGTCGAAGGAACTTCCGAGACGATGAGGGAACGCGGCATGCTCCCGGGCGATCAGCGCGCGGCTTTCATGCCGGAAGTCGGAATCCTCGCCGGCGGCGCCGGCAATAACGGCGAAGCGTACAACAACTCCGGTTCGTTCGCGGCGGAAGTCGGCGTCACGCCGTGGAAGCCTTTCAGTGTCGGCCTCCAGGCCCAATATTCGCCGTCTACGGTCGGGCCGGATTTCGCCAACATTGATTTCAACACCACGAACTTCCTGCTCAAGGGCGTCGTCTCCCTCGGCGTGACGGATCCGATCCTCAGCCACGTCTACGTGGGCACGAAGAGCGGGATCGCGATGTACACCGGCGATATCGACACCCAAACGCATTTCGCCCTCGGCGGCGTGCTCGGCTTCGACGTTCCGCTCATGGCTTCGCAAAAAGTCTCCCTCGGCGCGGAAGGCACTTATCTCGGCGTGCTGGGTGGAGACGACAACAACCTCACCCCCGACCAGACTTCCGTTCTCGGTTCGATGAAGTACTGGTTCTAATCGAACTCGACGAACGGATAGACCCGGCCGGATTCTGGAGATCCGGCCGGGTCTTTTATCTTAAGTAGACTAGCCCAGAAGGGCCGGCTCAGTCGAATCGCGGACTAAGCGTGCGCCTCGCCGTTCGCCGGCTTCGACTTGGAGACGGGTTCGTTCATGGGCTTCTCGTTCTCGTCCGGCAGCGGTTCGTCGTCGAGCGGGACGCCGAAGATCTTCTTCGCCGTCCGATTCGACCAGACTCGGAAGCGGTCGATGAAGGAATAGGCCGCCGGAACGACGAGGAGGGTGAGGAGCGTCGAGCTGATGAGGCCGCCGATGATGGCGAAACCCATCGAAACCCGCTGCTTCGAAGCTTCGTTCAGTCCGAGCGCGATCGGAATCGTGCCCGCGATGAGCGCCATGGTCGTCATCAGGATCGGACGCAACCGGTGCCGACCGGCAAGGAGCATCGCCTCCTCGCGCGTCTTCCCGGCTCGGACCTGCTGGTTCGAGAAGTCGACGAGAAGAATCGAGTTCTTCGCCGCGACCCCGAGGAGCATCACGAGACCGATGATCGAGAAGATGTTCAAGCTCTGGTGCGTGATCGCGAGAGCCACGAACGCGCCGGAGAAGGCGAGGGGGAGCGCGAGCATGATCGTCGCCGGCGTCACGAAGGATTCGTAGAGCGACGAAAGCACGAGGAAGATGAACAGGATCCCGAGGCCCATGGCGAGCACCATCGAGTCGGCGAGTTCCTGGAAGTTTTCGGCCTGACCGATGAAGGCGTAGGAAACGCCGTCGGGCAGCTTCAACTCCGGATCGCTTTTGAACTTCTCGGTGATGTCCGCCATGATGTCGCCCATCCCGGCGCCCGACGCGATGTCGGCGGCGATCTGGACGTAGCGAGACCGGTCTTGGCGGAAGATCTTCGTCGGTCCGGTCGTGTCGTTCGGAGTCGTCACGTCGGAGAGTCGGATGAGCTTCCCGTTGATGTTCGGGACGTAGGTTTTATAGTAGTTGTCCTGGAGGTTCCGCTGATCTTCCTGGAGGCGGAGGCGGATGTCGTATTCGAGCCCTTTTTCGCGGAACTTCGCGGCCTTCACCCCTTCGACTTGCGCGCGGAGCTCGTTCCCGAGACCGATCGACGAGATGCCGAGGGCCTCCATCCGTTTCTTGTTCGGGATGACCTGGAATTCCGGCTTGCCGGCGCGGAAGTTCAAATCCGGGTCGGTGAGTCCGCCGCGTTTCTTCAGGTATTCGAACATCTTCGTCGCGTGTTTCTGGATCTGATCCATGTCGTTACCGACGATGTTCAGGATGAACGGGCGTTGGCCGCCGCCGACCGCGTCGTAGTCCTTCACGATCGGGTTCGCTTCCTTGAAGGGCGCGAGTTCCTTGCGGAGCTCGCGTTTGAAAGCGGCGGTCGAGATTTCCCGCGCCTTCATCGGCACGAGCGCGACGTAGAAGTCGGTCACGTTCGATTCGCCGTTCCGGCCGCCGACCGTGACGCCGGTGACGGCGACTTCCTTGTGTTTCCGAATGACCTCGTCGACCTTCATCGCGACTTCGGTCATGCGGTCGAGCGAGGTGCCCGGCGCCATGTCGAGCGAAACGGAGAACTCGCCCTGTTCTTGCTCGGGAAGGAACGTTTTCGGCACGAACTTGGTCGAAACGCACGAACCGAGGAAGACGAGGAGGGAGATCCCGAGGACTTTCCCGGGATTTCGGATCGAGTAGCCGACGAGTTTCGCGTATTTTTCCTCGAGCGTCGTTTGGAAACGGTCGAAAGAGGCGAGCACGCGCCCGATCGGACCTTTCTTCGCCGCGTGGTCGATGGTTCCCGCGAAATAGGCCGACATCATCGGCGCGATCGTGAGCGCGTCGAAGAGCGAGATCGCCATCGCGAAGCAGACCGTGAGACCGAATTGTTTGAAGAACTGTCCGACGACGCCCGAAAGGAAGCCGACCGGACCGAAGACGGCGATGACCGCGAGGGTCGTCGCGATGACGGCGAGGCGGACTTCGTTCGTGCCTTCGATCGACGCGCGTTTCGGGGTCTTGCCCATTTCGACGTGCCGGAAAATGTTCTCCCGGACGACGATCGCGTCGTCGACGAGGAGGCCGACGGAAAGCGAGAGGGCGAGGAGCGACATCACGTTCACGGTGTACCCCGCGATCGCCATCAGGATGAAGGCGCCGATGAGGGAGTTCGGGAGCGCAAGGCCGGTGATGATCGTCGAGCGGCCGGACCCGAGGAAGAAGAAGACGACGACGACGGCGAAGAGGGTGCCGAGGAAGATCGACTCGTACACGTCTTCGACGTTCGCGCGGATCCACTTCGAAGCGTCGCGAACGGTGGTCATTTTCGGTTTGCCTTCGGCGTTCTTCAGCTCGTCGTTCACCTTCTCGACCCGCTTCAGGAGGGCGTCGACGACGGCGACGGTATTCGCGCCGGATTGGCGGAAGACGTTGATGAATAGGGACTTTTTCCCGTTCACGAAAGTGCGCGACGTTTCGTCGACGAGGGTGTCCTCGACGGTGCCGACGTCGCTCAGCGTGACGGGCACGTCGTTCCCGAAGAAGTTCACGATCGTCGAGCCGATGTCGTTCAGGGTCTTGAATTGGCCGACGGTCCGGAAGACTTTTTCGACGCCGTCCATGTCCTTCTTACCCGCGGGGATGTTCTCGCCGGCGGCGGAGAGACGTGCGGCGACGGCCGAGGCGGAAACTTCGTGCGACCGGAGTTTGTCGCGGTCGAGCTTCACGTGGATCTCCCGCTTGCGGCCGCCGATGATCTCGACGAGACCGACTTGGGAAACTTGTTCGAGCTTCGGTTTGATCACCTCGTTCGCGAGATCGTACATTTTCCCTTCGGGGAGGTCCGCGTCGACGGCGAGCGTGACGACGGGCTGGTCGGAAGGGTCGATCCGTCGGACGATCGGTTCGTCGATCGAGTCGGGGAGATTGCGCTTCGCGGAACCGATCCGATCGCGAATCTGCTGCTCGGCGTACTTCACGTCAGTCGACATCGTGAACTCGGCGACGACGGTGGAGAGACCTTCTTGGTTCGTGGAAGTGAGGCGTTTCAAGCCCGAGATCGTCGAGACTTCGTCCTCGATCGGTTTCGAGACGAGCGTTTCGATTTCCTCCGGGCCGGCGCCCGGGTAGGTCGTGCTCACCGAGACGACGGGAAAGGTCACGTCCGGAAAGAGGTCGACGCCGAGGCGGGCGCGGGCGATGAGGCCGACGGTGAGCATAAGGAGGACGACGCAAGTGATGAAGGTCGGCCGACTGATGGAGATGCGTGCGAGATTCATAGGAGTTCCTAGTGTGAATAGCTTCGAACCCGCGGGTCCGAACGGTCCTAGCCGCCGAACGTCTTCATCTGCGCGAGCAGGGAGAGGACTTCGCTTTGGGTTTGGATTCGCCGGTATTCGGCTTGGTTATAGTCGGTTTCGAACATCAAGCTCTGGTAGGTCGTCGTGCGGCCGCGTTTCAGCCGGTTCCGCTCGTTCAGGGCTTTTTTCTTCTGGATCTCGGCGAGTTTCTCGGCCACCGCGAGGCGGGCCTTCGCTTCGTTCAGTTTTTGGACGAGATCCTTCCACTCGACTTCCTGGTCGAAGACCTTCCGGTCGGCGAGCGCGTCAGCCGCGGCGGCTTCCTTCGCGTAACCCGCGCGGGCGTCGCTCGACGTTCCCACGGCGAGCGGCATCGAAAACCGCACGCCGATCGCCGTCGTCGGCTGGTTGCCGTCGAAAGAGTGGTCGATCGCGTCGCTCTTCTCGATGTCTTGGGAGTTGCGCGCGTATTCGCCGTAGAGTTGGAGGGTCGGCTTGTTTTTCTCGCGGCCGATCCGGGCGTTCGCGCCGGCCGCCCGTTGCTGCTCGCGGGCCGCGCGGACGTCGTCGCGCATCTCGGCGCGTTCGGGCGTCTTCGCGGACTTCGCGTCGGGGAGCACGAGGGATTCGTTCACGTCGTCGGAATCGACTCCGCGGGCTTGGTTGAAGGCGCGCGAGGCGGAGCGGAGGGCGTCCGAGCTCGCTTCGACGTTCAGGCGCATCGCCTCGAGATTCGCCTGGGCCTGGTAAAGATCCGAATCCTCGCTCAGGTTCAACCGCGCGCGGCGCTGGTTCCAGTCGTAGATCTCCTGGGCGCGGTCGAAGGAATCGCGGTTCACGGCGTCGAGTTCGCGGGCGGCGGCGAGTTGGATGTAGGCGTTTTCGGCGCCGGCGCGACTCACTTTCGCTTGATAACTCTGGCCATACTTCGTCGCGAGCGCTGCGGCTTCGACGGCGTCGTGACCTCCGCGGGTTTCCGCGCCGAAGAAGTTCCGCCAGAGGTCGAGGGAGAGCTCGATCTTCGGGGAGCCGTAGTAGTAAATCGGCTTGCCGAGACCGATGTAGCCGGTTTGGGTAAGGTTATAGGAGACGCGTCCGTGGAGACCCCACGGCGTCATCTGCGAGACGCCGACTTCGAAGGTGTCGTTCACGAAACGATCGTAGGTGAGGAACGGGCTTTGGCGCTTGTCGCGGACCCATTGCGCTTGGGCGTCGAGGGTCGGCGAATAGATGAGCGCCGCTTCGCCGACGCGGAGGCCGGCGCCTTCGGACGCGGCTTTCGCCGCGCTCACGTCGACGTTTCCGGTTTCGACCTGGGAAAGGTAGCCGTCGAGAGAAAGCGCGGGGCCGGAGGGGGGCGCCTTCTTCGCGGGCACGGCCTTTTCGGCGGCGGTCGCGAGCGACGAACCGAGGACGGCGGCGGCGAGCGCGAGGAGGAGCACGACGAAGGGATAGGCGCGCGCGAACGGCTCGGGATTGATTTCGCATTTCGGGGACGTTTCGGGGATCATAAGGAACCTTCCATTGCCATCCGCACCGCGCTCTTGACGACGCGCTCGCGGAATTCGGATTTCTTCAGGGACTCGCCGGTGATCTTCTCTCGCACGTGTTCGGTGCGGATCATGTGGATGAGGCCGCCGAGCCAGAGGATCGTGCGGTCCTCGACATTGATGTCGTTCGAGAGCAGACCCTTATTTTGGGCCGTCGAAAAAAACTCCGTCATGACGGTGAACGCCTTCATGAAGACGGTACGGTAGATGTCGTCGGTGAGGGGATTGTTCACGCCGCAGTCGCGGTGCATGATCTCGTTGATCTCCGGTTCGCGGAGGTGGTAGTCGAAAAAATCTTCCGCCATCAGGGTGAGGCGGACGCGCATGTCCTCTAGGCTTTCCGGCCCTTTCAGGAATTTCTGGGCGGATTCGAGCTTCGTCGTCGCGAACTGTTCGACGCATGCGCGGAAGAGTTTTTCTTTTCCGTCGTAGTGATACGAAACGAGGCTGACGTTCACGCCCGCCGCTTCGGCGATGTCCTTCACCGTCGCGCCGTCGAAGCCTTTCGCGGCGAAGACCTTCTTCGCCGCCGCGAGCAGCGCGTCTTTCGTGGAGATCGAGTCTTGGGCCATGAAGGGAGAATAAATGAATTTTCAGACAATTCAAACGTTCATTTAAAAACATGGGTGTGTCATTTAATAAAGTGGGTTAGTTATTTAATATTGGAAGATGCGCTAACCCGCCGATCTCGCATGGAAAAGCGTCGAGTTTCGCTTGCGAATCGGCTCCGGATTCGATCGAATGCCTTTTTTCGGTGGCGAAGCTCGGGCGGAAATCGTAAACTGAGCAGCGTACCGATACAGTTTATCGCAACACCTGAAGAATCCTCTTTCGGTCCAAGCATTCGGTCAAACTAAGGAGAATCCCATGCAACGCTCTCAATCGATCCTCGTGAAACTCTCGACCCTTGCGCTCGTCGCCTCGGTCGCCGCCCCGGGCGCGTTCGCCGCGAAAGCGAAGAAGGCCGCCGACAAGAAAGCCGCTCCCGCCACCGAAGCGAAGGTCGAAATCGATCCGGCCGCTTCCGTCCTGAAGTGGGAAGGCAAGAAGGTCACCGGTCAGCACAACGGCCAAATCAAGCTCAAGAGCGGCAGCCTCGTGATGAGCGGCAAGGAACTCAAAGGCGGCGAGTTCGTCGTCGATATGACTTCGATCTCGGACGAAGACCTGAAGGACGCCGAGTATAATAAGAAGCTCATCACGCACCTGAGCTCGGAAGACTTCTTCAACGTCGCGAAGTATCCGACCGCCGTGCTGAAAATCAAGAGCGTGAAATCCGTCGAAGGCTTCACCGGCCCGACGTTCGAAGTCACGGGCGATCTCACGATCAAGGACAAGACGAACGAAGTGAAATTCCCGGCCATGGTCAAAACCGCCGACGGAAAGACGACCGCTACCGCGAACATCACGATCGACCGCACGAAGTGGGACATCAAGTACGGGTCGGGCAAGTTCTTCACCGGCCTCGGCGACAAGGTCATCTACGACGACTTCAAGTTCGACGTCGCTCTCGCGTCGAAATAACTCGAACCTCTATAAATACGAAAAAGCCCCGGGGACGTGGTCCCCGGGGCTTTTTTGCGTCTTCCCCTAGCCGCCGAAACGTCGGCGGAAAGAGCGGAGGACCTTTCGATTCAGGTGGTCCACCCACAGCGCGCTGCGATCGACCGCGTGGAGCGTGAAGCTCGCGGTCCGGTTCATGAATCGATGTAGAAGAGTCTTGGCCATCGGGGGCCTCCTTTCCGGATCTCCATTATCTCCCGGCGAAAGCCGAAATCGGATGCCAGGAGAACGTCAGGACGTTCGGACCGATTCGGTCGGCGGCGTTTCCATGCCGATTCGAGGTCATCTCGAAAGGAACGAATCCGTCAGGAATGGGGCATTATACGCGAAGCGTTAATTCAGGTTTTGACCCGTTTTATACGCGATTTGAAGGCTTCGCGGCTAAAAGGCGAAATTGCGGATGCCGCCCTCGTCGTCGGACGGGTCGGCTTTCGGGCGGCGGCGGCGGACCGTGCCGCGGCCGTTGTCTTCGAGTTCGTCGGCCTTTTGGAACTTGATCCCCGGGGCGTTCGAACCGCCGGAACCGACCGTCGGTTCGGACGCGCTCTTCCGTTGGTAGGTCTTCGCCGGTTCGCCCGCCGCACCCGGAGCCGAGTCGTCGTCTTGGGCGAGGGCCGGATGATAGTCCGGGTAGAGCTGGGTCGGGGCGGGTGCGAGCGCGTAAGTTTTCACGCCCGCGAGAGTGTGCCCGGAGACCATGATTTTATCGTAGTCGTCCGCGGTCTCGTCTTTGAAGGCCTGGAAGGAGTCCGGCAGGCTGATCGAGAGCACGGCGCGGCGAATGAGCGTGTAGGGCACGCCGTTAAAGGCGTATTCGATGACCATGACCGCGTTTTTAGTCGTTTTCGATTCGCGGTCGATCTTCATCCCGAGCGACTTCAGCGAACCCTTCGGATAGACGTGGATCTCGAGGTTGCCTTCCCACTCGATGACGTCGACTTTCTTTCCCGTCGCGCCGTGGCCATCGAGGCGGTCGAACTCCCTCGGCTCCATCACCCGACCCGGGGTGGCTTTCGCTCCGGCGGAAGCGGAGTAGCCGCTGGACGGGGCGACGACGAGCGTAAGGAGGGCGAGCAGGGCGAACGAGAGTGGGCGACGCATAAAAGGACTCCTATTCAACTCTCTTATCGGCGTTTTTCCGGCGTAAATTGACGGACCTTCGGAGTTCGGCTAGGTTCGCGGGATGGCTGAAAAATTCGCGTTTTCGATGCACCGGGTGAATAAGATCTATCCGCCGAACAAGCAGGTCCTTCGCGACATTTCCTTGTCGTATTATTACGGGGCGAAGATCGGGATCCTCGGCCTGAACGGCGCGGGCAAGTCGACCCTCCTGAAGATCATGGCGGGCGAAGAAAAGAACTTCTCGGGCGACGCGAAGGCGAGCGACGGGATCACGGTGGGTTACCTGAAGCAGGAGCCCGAATTGGACGATGCTCAGAACGTGCGCGAGAACATCATGGGCGGCATGGGCGAGATCGTTCCCCTCATGAAGCGTTTCGAGGAAATTTCGAACCTCTTCGCCGATCCGGACCTCGATCCGGATAAGATGGAAAAACTGCTCGAGGAACAAGCCAAGGTCCAAGAAAAGATCGAGGCGATGGACGGCTGGGAAATCGACCGGAAACTCGAGATCGCCGCGGACGCGCTTCGGCTACCGCCGATGGAAGCGATGGTGAAGAACCTTTCCGGAGGCGAACGCCGCCGGGTCGCGCTCTGTCGCCTCCTGCTCCAAAAGCCCGATATTCTCCTCCTCGACGAACCGACCAACCACCTCGACGCCGAATCCGTCGCGTGGCTCGAGCACTTCCTCCAGGAATACCCGGGCACGGTCATCGCCGTGACCCACGATCGCTACTTCCTCGACAACATCGCGGGTTGGATCCTCGAGCTCGACCGTGGCCACGGGATTCCGTGGAAGGGGAACTATTCGTCGTGGCTCGAGCAGAAACAAGCTCGCCTCGCGGCCGAGGAAAAGTCCGAGACGAAACGCCAAAAGACCCTCGAGCGCGAGCTCGAGTGGATCCGCATGTCCCCGCGCGCTCGCCAAGCGAAGTCGAAAGCCCGCGTTTCGGCCTACGAAAGAATGGTGAACGAGGACCGCGGCCAAAAGGTCGAGGAGGTCGAAATCTACATCCCGCCGGGACCTCGTCTCGGCGGCAAGGTCATCGAAGCCGAGCACATCTCGAAGTCCTTCGGGGATAAGCTTCTCTTCGAGGACTTCTCCTTCAAGATCCCGCCGGGCGCGATCGTCGGCGTGATCGGCGGAAACGGCGCCGGTAAGTCAACGCTCATGAAGATGATCATGGGCAAGGAAAAGCCGGACAGCGGTACGATCACCGTCGGGGACACCGTGAAGCTCGCCTACGTCGACCAGTCCCGCGACGCCCTCAATCCGAAAAACCCGGTTTGGGAAGAGATCGCGGACGGGAAGAACGAAACGATCCTCCTCGGCACGAAAGAAGTCTCGTCGCGCGCCTACGCCGCGCGTTTCAACTTCTCGGGCGCCGATCAGCAAAAAGAGGTCGGCGTGCTCTCCGGGGGGGAACGCAACCGCCTCCACCTCGCGAAGGTCCTCAAGGCCGGCGGAAACGTCATTATCCTCGACGAACCGACGAACGACCTCGACGTGAATACGCTTCGCGCGCTCGAGGAGGCGCTCGTGGACTACGCGGGCACCGCCCTCATCGTCAGCCACGATCGCTGGTTCCTGAATCGGATTTGCACGCACATGATGGCCTTCGAAGGCGATTCGAAAGTCGTGTTCATGGAAGGCAACTACATGGATTACGAAGAGGACAAGAAGCGCCGCCTCGGATCCGAGGCCCTGAAACCGCATCGCGTGAAATACAAAAAACTCACTCACTAGAGAGAATCGAATCGATGAACGGCGCCCACCTCCACCTCCTGGTCAATCACGTCTCGCTCTTCGCGCTCACCTTCGGAGTGATCGCCCTCGTCGCATCGATGAAACGCCGATCCCCCGATCTGCGAGTTTTCGCGGTCGGTTTGTTCGTCCTCGTCGGCGCCTTCGCCCTGATCGCCGACGAGACCGGCGAGAAGGCGGAGGCGGTGGTGAAAGCGCTCGGCGACGAGTTCAAGCCGCTGATCCACACTCACGAGGAAGCGGCCGAATGGGCCGTTCGCTCGGGGATCCTCACGGCCTGCCTCGCGATCGCGATGGAATGGGCCGCGCGGAAGCGCGAGCGTTGGCTGCGCCCGATCCAATGGGCCCTCCTCGCGGTCGCCTTGCACGGCTTGACGGTTTTCTCCGTGACCGCCTGGCACGGCGGGAAGATCCGCCACTCGGAGATCCGCGAGTAGCGAGAAAGCGGGCGGATTCTAACAGCCGCCTTGCGGACAGCCGTATTCCTCTTCGTCGTCGTAGGATTCGCACGAGCCGAGGCGATCGCCGCCGTGGCCGCCGAGGGCGTAGGGATCATCGAGGTTCAACCCGTGGCCGTGGATCGCGCCTTGTTGGCTGATACAGATCGTGTGCTTCGCGTCCGGATTTCCGGGCGGAACGTGGCAGACGAGGACTTTCTTCGAATTCGGTTTCGCGCAGTCTTCGAGGGGCGAGCTCTCTTCGGCGGCGCACCCTTCGTCGGTTTCCGGGCGGACCGAGTCGGATTCGAGCTGGGCGAGGTTTTCGCTCTCGGAGGCGTTCGATTCGAACGCGGCCTTCGAGCACCCCACCGCGAGGAGCAGCGGAAGCGCCATGAGTCCCGAAAGCGCGAAGAGTCTCAGGGAGTTCGTTTTCATCGCCACCGTCCACCTTCCTGAAGTGAAGGAGATGCAAGCGGGCCCCCATGACACACCCGCGGGGCCTTTGGGGAATATTCGGGGAAACCGTCGAACTTTTCGACGTCGCCGATTTGCGGCGCGCGAAACTCGTCACTTGATTCCGGGGCGGTCGATTAACGGGAGATGGCTAAGGCTGCGGTCCGACGGTCGGGCCGAGGGCGTTCTTCGAGACGATGGCCTTCTTCAGGTAGGGAGCGAGGTTCGACCAGAAGCTCGCCGCCGAAGGATGGAGGGTCGGATCGAGGCTCAGGAGGAGGTCGAGGTGACCGAGACGGTCGCTTTCGATGTCCGCGAAGCTCACGTCGGGGTTCTGGAGGAATCCGAGCGGAATCTCGATCTTCGCCTTGCCGAGGGCTTCTTGGAGTTCGCCGCGGATCTTCGCCTTCACCTTTTTCTTGAACCGGAGTTCCATCACGTTCGAGGGGATGCCGTCGAATCCGTTCATGAGCGTCTCGTCCGATAGGTCGGCCTCGCTCAAGTTCAGCGCGAGTTTCGCCGGCTCGGCGCCGCCGGAGCGGAAGTTCAGCTTCGGCGCGATCTTGATCGGGAATCCGAAACTCGACCGTCCGAGGAGGAGCCGCGCGAGGAACGCCTTCAGTTTGCCTTGGACGGTCACCATCGCGTGGATGCCGAGCGCGCCGTCTTCGCCGTCGCCGCTGCCCATGCGGGCATGGACGCCCGCCGGTCCGAGGGCGAGCGCCGCCGGGATCTTGTCCTTCGCGCAGGTTTCGACGCCTTTCTGGATCGCCCACGCGAGGAATTGGTCGCGGATACCGAACGCGGCGGAGAATTTCCCGCTCGAGATCTTTTCCTCGAGGATGTCGCCGGCCTGGGCGAAATTCTCGGCCGACTCGGCCGGGGGCCGATAGTCCGATCGGACGATGCCGAGACCGAGGAAGAGCTGGGTCGGTCCGATCTGCCCGTACTGGAGGAGACGCACGGCGGTTTTACCGATGCACGGCACGTCGAATTCGATTTGGCTCGGGATGGTCAACGAGTCCTTCTGGTTCTTCAGGAGGTTCGCCGGAACTTTCTTGATCTCCTGGACGAGCGGATCGAAGACGAGGTTCGCGAGGTGGACCTTCCGCGTCTCGATCACGGCCTTCATGCCCTCGACGTCGAGCGGACGGCTGTTCCGGCCGATGTTCAGGCTCATCTCCGGCAGGCGGATCTCGCCGGGCGTGAGGACGAGTTCCTTCTGGAGGGTCTCGGCGCTGATTCGGTCGAAGACGGAGAACGTGTTCTTCGGGAGGGTGAGTTTGATCGAACCGTCCGCGTTCGCGTGCGCGTGAACGGTCAAGTCGACGGAAAGGCTGTCGAGGCTTTCCGCGGAGAGCGTCGTTCCCGAGAATTCGATGAAAAATTTGTCGAGGAATGAGGGCTTCGTCGCGTTCGAGCGGAAATGGATCAGGATCCGGTCGGCGGTGATTTTCGTGCGACGGAGTCGGAGGCTCAGCGGGATGTCGAGACCGTCTTCGCGTTTCGTCACCGAATCGAGGTTCAGGCTCGCTTCGGGGGTTTCGTAATGGAGCCCTTCGACGTCGATCAGGACTTCGCCCATTTGGAAGTCGAAGCCGAGGAGCTTCTGGACCATTTCCTTCACGAGGGCGTTCATCTTCGAACCGATCTTCGCTTGGATCGGGATCGATTTATCGAGGCGGTGAGAGAGCGGATCGAACCCGGTCGCGCTCTTCAAGGCGGCGCGAAGTTCGGAAAGGAGTTTGCCTTGGGCGCCGTAGTCGAACGTCGACTGGAGGAAAAGATCGGGCGTGCGCGTCGGATCGGCATCGAAGATCTGGCGTTCGGCGGAGGCGGAGGCGATCGTCCGGCGGATCGCCGGCGTTTCGGGGGAAAAGATCGCACCGGCCGCGGCGGCGTGCAGGGCGACGAGGAGAGCGACGGCGGATTCAGTTTTCACGCGCGGCCTCCGTCTTCTTTTCCTTCGCGGCCTTCAGGAAACCGGGGAGATCGACCATCGAAACGTCGACGACGAGCGCGCCCGTGTCGGTGAACGACACGCGTTCGACGCGGACGGGTGCTTTCGCCTCGAGCGGCGCGAGATCGACGACGACCGGGTTCGCGTTCAGCTTCGCGGCCGCCTCTTCGATCTTCTCGTTCACTTTCGTGCGGATGATCGGGAGGTGCTCGGAGAGGGCCGGATAGATCTTGCCGAGATCGGAGCGCTGGCGGAAATCGTTCTCGACGAGATTCGTGTTCACGCGAAAGCGGAGGAGGAGTTTTCGCGAGGTCCCGTCGGCGACGATCGACGGTTCGACGTCGAGCTGGGCGGGGATCGAAAGCGTCCCCGTCGCGTTTCCTGCGATCTTCTCGAGGTAGTAGAACGCCTTCTTGAGTCCGGTGAGATTCTTCAACTTGATCACCGCGTGCGCGACCAGGCTCAGTTTCCCCGTCCCGTTCGGGCGGGCTTCGAGGCCTTCCGGTCCGAGGGCGATTTCCTTCGGGAGGAGCGCGGACTGCTCGGCGCGGAGCGAGGCGATGAGGTCGGTCTTCGCCTCGAAGAACGAGCGGTTCAGGATCACGCGCGCCGTTTTCGGGGCGAGGGGAGGAAGCTTTCCGGTCTCCGCCGCCGCGCGCGCGGACTGGTCGCGGCCGTTCACGCGGAGGGAATCGGAAAGACCGATCTCGATCGCGCCGTCGTTGCCGACGGAGAGCGACTCGGCGGAAACGCGTTCGTGGATTTCCCAGAGTAGCCCGGCGAGTTTCGAGGGTTTTTTCGGGTCTTCGGCGGGAGTCTTCGCCTCGGATTTCGGTTCCGGGAGCGAGAGGAGGCGGTCGTGGTGGACGTAGGTATGATCCTGATAAGTCGGCTGGATCACGATCGGCGCGAAGTTAGGAGCTTCGCGGTCGACGATCTTGAATTCTCTTCCGGCGGGGAGCTTCAGCTTCGCGAGCGCTTTCGTCGCCTCTTTCATCGCCGCGTTCGAGATGTCGTCGGCGACGCCTTCGACGATCTTGATTTTCAGGTCCGCGAGCATCGAGCGGAAGAGCTTATCCACACCCGACGAATCGCCGTCGAAGCAATCGGCGCCGACCTTGATTCGGACCGGCGGGACTTGGAGCTTGCGGATATTCAATCCGTAGTACGCCTTGATCACCCGAGCGACGTCGTGTTGGATCCCGAGGGGATAGATCTTGAGGTTCCCGTCCGTCGCTCCGGATTCCGGAAGCTCGACGCCGAAGCGCGCGATGACGTGGATCGAGTCGTCGGCCCCGCGCGGGATCCTCGGGGATTTCGTGATCTTCGCGTCGAAGACGCGCGCCCAGATGTGATTGCCCGCGAAACGGTCGAGGTCGCGGCTACCGGAAGTCGTGAGGCCGCATTCCGTGCCGGCTTCCTTTTGGTCCGGCGTTAGGCCTTGCTCGCGCGCCCACACTTCCGGCGCGGTGATGGCGACCGTCGGGATGTCGACCTTCACGGTCACGCCGAGACGCTTTCCGTCGGAGCCCTTCGGCGTGCTGAACTTGATCTCGCGGACGCGGAGGTCGCCCTCGATGTCGATGCCGGAGACGTGGATCGGGAGGCTGAAAGGGGTTTCGAAATTCAATCCGAAGAGGCCGGCTCCGTAGGTGCGGATGACTTCGTCGATTTTCGTGAGGTCGACCTTCTTCACGACGGCGTCGATCGCCTTCACGTGGATCGGGATGTGGGCCGAGCCGTCGGGGCGAGGCGCTCCGATCGACGCTTGGGCGATTTCCTTCGCGAGGTCCGCGGGAATTCGCACGCGCACCGGAGAAGAATCGGCGGCGATGCCGGCCCCGGCCGCGGTCGCGACGAAGGCAAGGAGCGCGGATCGGAAGGGAAGGGACTTCAAAACGGCCTCTCTCTCGGGCGCACCGGTGCCCGTCCCTTCTGAAAAGCACGGTGCGTGCCGCGAAAGTTCGCTTCCTTTCGCCGTAAAACGCAGCTCGCGCGGAAGCGGCGTCTAAAGTTTAGACACCGATCGCGGAAACTCGCGGTCAATCGCGACCCATTCCGCGGACCGCGGGGAGCCGCTATTCTGGAGTTCAGGCATGCAGAACTCGATGCGGGACCGTCAGGCTCGGTCCCGGGCCGCATGGGCCGCGTACTTCGTCGGGTTGGCTCTCCTCTTCGTCGTCGGCGTGACCGGCGGGATGTGGGTGTCGATCCGCTATTTCGATTCGCCGGTCGCGGAAAACGCGACGGCGCCGCAGTCGCGCGTGCCCGGTCGGATCACCGGTGGTCTTCGCGTGCCGGCCTGGGTCGACCACCCGTACCGCCACGAAGCATGCGCGGACCCGGAGGACTACGCAGAGCGGGCCGCGCTCGCGGACTTGAGTTCGATTTTCCTCGGCGATGCGGAAGCCGCGCTCCCGCCGCCGGGCGTCCCGTTCGCGGCTCCATTTTAGTTCGTCTTCAGCCGGAGGCAAAAAAACCGGAACGAATCGCGGAGTTCGCGCACGTTCGCGACCCACGGAACGACGAGGCTCAGCCGCGTCCGTTTTCCTTCCTCGATGGCGACCTGGAGGCTCAGTCCCGAGTTCAGGATCTGGTAGAGTCCGAGGCCGCTGTCCGCCTTGGCCGATTCGTCGTCGCCGGCGACGTCTTGTTTCGAGAAGTTCTTCGCGAGGAGGGGGATGAAGTCCTCCTTCTTGAGCGAACCGAAGTAATCGGTCACGGAGATCTGGAGGAAATTCTGGGCCGAGATCAGCTCGATCTCGACTTCTTCTTTCCGGGAAAGATCGAATTCCTCGCCGCGGTCGAGGGAGTGGCGGTAACGCTTTCCCTTCAGGTCGACGGGCGCGTCGAAGACCGCGTTCAGGATGAGTTCGTCGGTCGCGCGAATGATCGAGCTCGCGATCCGCTTCGGGATGGTCTTTTTCTCGAGGATGATCGAGAGGGCCTCGAGCGTCGCCTTCTTACGCGCGGAGTTCGTGATGCGGCTCTTTTGGATCTGGAGATCGTCGATGCCCGCGGCGTGGATCTCGAAGGGATTCGGAAGGAGGATGTTCTGGATAATGTACGAGTAGACCTTCGTCGCCTCGAGGCTGAAGTTCCGGAGGAGGTACTTCGAGAAGAGGTGGAAGTTCCCGGGGACGATCGAGTCGCGCAGCGGGTGGCTCGAGATCGCGAAGACCCGGTGCCAGACGCGGTGTTTTTCGAAGTAAGCGACGAGGTCGGAGTTCAGCCGAGCGTCCTCGGGGCGCTTTTCGAGCACGGAGTCGTAATCCCAAAGGATGAAGCATCCGAGGTTCGCGCAGAGGATGTCGTGGAGCTGGTCCTTCGACTCGGCCTGGGTGAAGCGTACGCCGAGGTTTTTCGCGACCTGTTCGGCGAAGAGGTAATCGACCGCGTTTCGGGAAACCAGGACGATCGTGTTTTGGCTCATGTCGGATCGGCTTTCTTTCGCTTGGCCGCGAATTTCGCCATTTGGGAAATCGTGTCCTTCAGCGCGTCGATCTGGCCCGGCTCGCGGAGGTCGCCCAGGCCGATCTCGTGGAGCGCGAGGCCGGAGAGGGGGGCTCCGTAGCGCGCGAGGAAGTAATGGGCGGCGAGCACGGCCGTGCGTCGGTTCGCGTCCTTAAAGACGTGGGAGAGAACGAGCTTCACGTAGACGGAGACCGCCGCGTCGACCGCGTGGCCGTTTTCCGCGAGCTCCGTCGCTTCGTGCAAGTGCTCGCGAGCGGTCAGCTTCGGATCGCGCAGGATCGAAAGGGTCTCTGTCCGTCCGCTCGGCAGCGAAAGGGTCACCGGCGAATCGCGCCAGAGCGAGGGCGCGTTTTCCTTTTCGATCGGCTTGCCGTTCAGGATTCCGTTCAGGCGCTCGAGCTCCATCGTGGTGAGGAGCGAGCGGTTCTGGGCTAGGGTTTCCGTCGCGGCGAGCGCGCGGTCGAAGCGCGTGACTTCGAGCTGTTTGAACAGCGAGACGGAACTGCCGTCGGATTCGTTTGCCATCCCTTAAGAATGAACGAGGGCGCGAAGGGCAGCAAGTCGAAGCCAGCCGAGAGACGATGACGCGGCGGTATAAAGCTCGCGATATGGAAGGACATTTCCCGTCAGGGGCTTGGCGCTCGGGGCCGTGTTTCGACGCGGGACCGGTTTGACTTCCCTCGGGGCGCCCCCATCTTTATCGGGTAGAATGGAGGTGTGACGCCTCGTAAGCCGGACGAATCCGGCGGTGCCGCCATCGAAGAAGAAATCGAAGTGAAAGAGCCGCCGAAAATGGCGGTCCTCCTTCACAACGACGACTACACGACGATGGAATTCGTGATCGAAGTCTTGATCCGGTTCTTTAAGCGCACCCCGGAAGAATCCGTGAAAATCATGCTCTCGGTCCACGAACGCGGAAGCGGCGTCGCGGGGGTCTATCCCGCGGAAATCGCCGAAACGAAGGTGAGCCAAGTCATGGATTACGCGAAAGCGAGCGGGTTCCCGCTCCGCGCGACCACCGAACCTGCCTAGTCCTCCTCTGAAAATCGCGACTTGATCCTGCAACCTGTACCGCACCTGAGTTCATCTAAAGGAGAGGTCTTTATGATCGGAAAACGAGCCGAAACCGTCATGAACCGAGCCATCGGTCACGCGGTGAACCATGCCCACGAATATTTCACGCTCGAGCACGTGCTCTGGAGCCTGCTCGAAGAGAGCGACATCGCCGAAACGATCCGCGCCTGCGGCGGGGATCCGATCGGTCTCCGCACGGACCTCGACGAATATCTGAAACGCGAAATTCCCCACATGAAGGACGCGAGCGCCACCTCGCAGGGCGAGCAGCCGGTCGCGACGCTCGCCGTCCAGCGCATGATCCAGCGCGCGCTCTTCCAAGTCCAATCCTCGGGCAAGGACGAGATCCGTCCGTCGGATTTGTTCGTCGCGCTTTTTCAGGCGAAGGATTCCCAGGCGCTCTACCTCATCCAAAAACAGGGCATCCAGCGTCTCGACGTGCTGAACTACATCTCCCACGGGATGAAGCGCGACGAGGAGCGCCCGGAGGAGAGCGAATCCGAAGAGGAGGGCCAGGGCGAGGAAACCCCCCGAAGCGCCCGCGGTTCGCGCGGCGGCGGATCTTCGAACGATCCGCTCAAGGAATACGCGGAAAACCTGAACGAAAAGGCGAAAGCCGGGAAGATCGACCCGATCCTCGGCCGCGACAACGAAATCGAACGCATGGTCCAGACGCTCTGCCGTCGGCGGAAGAACAATCCGCTGCTCGTCGGCGAAGCGGGCGTGGGTAAGACCGCGCTCGCCGAGGGTCTCGCGCTCCGCATTTCCGAGGGCAACATCCCCGACCTGCTCGAGAAGGCGGTCGTATACTCGCTCGATCTCGGACACCTGATCGCCGGCGCGAAGTTCCGGGGCGATTTCGAGCAGCGGCTGAAGAAAATCCTCGACCGGCTCAAGAAGAAAGGCGAATCGGGCGAGATCCCGATCCTCTTCATCGACGAGATCCACACCATCATCGGCGCGGGCTCGGTGAACGGGTCCGCGCTCGACGCGGCGAACTTGCTGAAGCCGATGCTCTCCTCGGGCGAGCTTCGCTGCATCGGCTCGACGACTTAC
Source organism: Bdellovibrionales bacterium (assembly GCA_018266355.1). GTDB lineage: Bacteria > Bdellovibrionota > UBA1018 > UBA1018 > UBA1018 > JACMQW01. The sequence continues at coordinate 2,249 of JAFEAP010000006.1, read as the reverse complement.
GCCGAGTTCCGGAACGTCTTCGAGAAGGACACGGCGCTGAACCGCCGATTCCAGAAGATCGACGTCGTCGAGCCTTCGCTCGCCGAAGCGACGAACATCCTGCTCGGCCTGCGTCCGAAGTTCGAGGAGTTCCACCACGTGAAGTATTCGAACGAGGCGATCGCGACCGCGGTCGAGCTTTCGTCGAAGTACATCACCGACCGGTTCCTCCCCGACAAGGCGATCGACGTCATCGACGAAGCGGGCGCGAAGATGCGGCTCAAGACCCGCGCGGCGACGCCCAAGCCCGAAACCGAGGAGGGAACCGAAACCGCGCCCGAAGCGTCCGCGGAAACCGCCTCCGCGCCCGTTTCCCCCGCGGTCATCGATCAATCGTTCATCGAGGAGATCATCGCCCAGATCGCGCGGATCCCTCCGCGCTCGGTATCGACCTCGCAGAAAGCGCGGCTCCAGAACCTCGATCGCGACTTGAAGCTCGCGATCTTCGGTCAGAACCACGCGATCGACTCGCTCGTGACCTCGATCCGCCTCGCGCGGTCGGGTCTGCGCGGCGGGGACAAGCCGATCGGCTCGTTCCTGCTCTGCGGACCGACGGGAACCGGGAAGACCGAGGTGTCGAAGCAGCTCGCGCACGCGCTCGGCGTGCAGTTCCTCCGCTTCGACATGTCGGAATACTCCGAACGTCACACGGTCAGCCGCCTCATCGGCGCGCCTCCGGGCTACGTCGGGTTCGACCAGCAGGGGCTTCTCACGGGCGCGGTGCTGAAGCACCCTCACGCGGTCGTCCTCCTCGACGAAGTCGAGAAGGCGCACCCCGAGGTGTGGAACATCCTGCTCCAGGTGATGGACCACGGGACGCTCACGGACAATAACGGGCGGAAGGTCGACTTCCGGAACACGATCATCCTCATGACCTCGAACGTCGGTTCACGCGACATCGAGAAACGGTCGGTCGGTTTCGGCGGCCTCGACGCGGTGGACGGCAAGGCGGCGGCGAAAGCCGTCGAGCAGACGTTCACCCCGGAGTTCCGGAACCGCCTCGACGCGATCATCTACTTCAACCCCCTCGACCCGGTCACCGTCGGGAACATCGTCGGGAAGCAGCTCGTGGAACTGGAGACCCAGCTCCTCGCGCGCGAAGTCGAGATCGAAGTCGACGCGGACGTGCGGACCTACCTCGCCGAGAAGGGCTACGATCGCCAGCTCGGCGCCCGCCCGATGCAGCGGCTCATCCAGGACGAGATCAAGAAACCGCTCTCGGAATCGATCTTGTTCGGCGAGCTCGAACACGGCGGCACGGTCCACGTCTCGATGAAGGACGGAAAGCCGGCGTTCGAGATCAAGGGGAGAAAAGCTTCCCCCGAGGACAAGCGGCCTGCGCCTGCGACAGCCGGCGGAGAAAATCCGAGCGCTTGATTTCCCGCGCTCCGAGTTTTTCGAGATGGGGAGTGAGTTGCTGGATATCCAGCCACTCGCTCCCTTTTTCTTTCAGGTCGTCGACGAGGCGGAGCAGCGCGAGCTTCGAAGCGTTCGGCTCGCGGTAGAACATGCTCTCCGCGGCGAACGCGCCGCCGGCGTCGACGCCGTAGATCCCGCCGACGAGCTTCGTCTCGCCGCCGACCGATCGCCAGGCCTCGACCGAGTGGGCGCGCCCGCGCGCGTGGAGGTCGGTGTAGGCTTTCAGCATCGCGGGCGTGATCCAGGTCCCGTCCTGTCCGGGTCGCGGGGCCTCGGCACAAGCCCGCATCACGTCGGCGAACGCTCGGTCGCGGGTGAAGGTGAGTTCGGAATTCCGGCGCGCTTTCGCGAGCGACCGCGGGATCGTCATTTCCGAAAACACCAGGATCGCGCGCTTTTTAGGCGAGCACCACGGAATGAGGTCGTCGTCCGACATCGGCCAGGGAAAGATCCCGTGTTCGTAGCTGTCGATCAGGAGATCGGCCCAGACGTCGTCGCTCGTCGCGACCACATCGCCGACTTTACCGGCGAGGAGGGCGTCGATCGGGAATCGCGACGGAGATTCGAAGGGCATCTCCCCGAGCGTATCACTTCGGCGCCGGCCAAGTCACCCAGTCGCCTTCCGGGCAATAGCGTTCCGAGGACGTCGCCGGGCTCGCGTCGTTCCAGAACCGCGTGAGCAGGTCGCGGAAAGAGGTCGGCGCGGAAGTCCCGCATTTGTTCGCTTGGATATCGACCGGTGGGAGCGTGTCCCAGAGGTAGTCCTTGAAAATGCCGTGGAGGTTGTCCTG
>JAFEAP010000005.1 GCA_018266355.1 Bdellovibrionales bacterium | reverse complement strand
TGGGGGTGTCTATAGCGGCGGGGTTCCACCTGATCCCATCTCGAACTCAGAAGTTAAGCCCGCCAGCGGCGAAAATAGTACCGAGGTAGCTCGGCGCTAACATAGCACGATGCCCCCATTTTATTTCGAGACGAATCACCGCTTGAGAATATCGCGCTGATTCGTACTAAAAAGCCCGAAGGAGAAATCCTTCGGGCTTTTTCTATTTCACGGACTTCGTTAGCCTCGCGGCTATGAAAATCGACTGGCTCGAAGGTTTGCGAAAGGTTTCCGGAGAATATCGCGGGGGCGGAACCAATCACGAGGGCGAGACGTTTACGTCGATCGCTCGGATCGGGGAGGCGCTCGGTTCGGCCTCACGCGGCGGCGGGATTGCGCTCGAATACACCGCTCGGGTCGGCTCGCACGTCGTCCATGACGAGCGGTCGCTCGTCGGTCGGGACGAAAACGGAGATTGGGCGCTCTTCGCGATGACGACGAACACCCCGGCAGTTTTGAAGCACGTTCTTTCCGAGTCGAAGTCGCGGCGCGAAGGCGACGAGTGGGTGCTGACGTTCGAATATGGCGATGCGGAAAATCGCGAAGCGTTTCGCGAGCGGCTCGACTTGCGGTTCCACGAGACGAGAAGGACCTTCGGTTACGATTACTTCTGGGGCTTGCCGGGTAAGGATTTCGGAAGGCGGTCGAGTTCGGAGATGAGCGCCGCGAGAGTTTGATTTTTTCGAAGGCCGGGATAAGAAATAGGAAACTGAACCAAGGAGAGAATCATGGGACGTGGACGTAAGAACAAGACCCGCAAGATGGTCCGCCGTAAGGGCCAAGCGAAGAAAAAGGCCAAGCTGAAGGCGAAAAAAGCCGGCAAGAAGAAGGCGTAAGTTTTCGGTCGCGATCGCGGCCCGAGAAAATCCGCGCGGATGCGTTTCCTGCGCGGATTTTTTAGCTCATTAAAGTGTACTATTTTAGTCAAACAATAAGAGAGCTGGAGCCGGATCTCTCGAGAACATGGAAGCGAGGCTCTCCCTGTCCAATACAATAGAGGTGGGCGGGATGAACTTTACATAAACCATATAGAACGCCGTCAAGGGATTGGCGTCGGACTTCGTTGTCCGGAAAATCGGTCGGGCATTTTCTTTTTCCCCGATAATCTGGAATCATAAGAAGTGGATCCGTGTCGGATCGCCAGGGGATCGGAGTGTTCCCTGCGACGAAACTCTCGTGAGGAATGCTATGTCGTTTTCATGGATGAAGCCTACGACCGTCTCTTTATCCCGCGCCCTGAGCTCGGCGCTCGCGCTCAGCGTGATGTTCGGAACGGCTTTCGCCGAACCCATCTCGGACCGCGATCTGGACGGCACCGAAAAGACCGCGAAATCCTACGCGCAAGAATACAGCGAAGTGAAGGAAGACATCGCTTCCAAGCGCGAAGATTACGAATCGAAAAAAGATCAGCTGAAAGACGCGGAAGAGCGACAGAAGAATTTGAAGAAGTACGATTCGTTCGACGATAACGACTCGATCGCTTCCCGTTACGAAAGCCCGTGCGCTTGTACGCCGTATAACTCCTGCCCGCTCGACGGATTGATCGCGATCGGCGCGATCCAGGAAAGCGACGTAACGACCGGACACGTCGACGGTTACGGGAAAGCCTGCGATCCGAACGTGGCGGCGAACACGCAGCCGAATCCGACGAACTCGGGTTCGCCGACGCCCGGCAATCCGAATACGAAGATCACGAACAACGTCGATAACGGCACCGGCGGCCCGAAGGGCAAGAAGGGCTGCGTCGAAGTTCAGATCCTCAATCCGAAGCTCGACCAGGGCGACGTTTGTTTGAAGGTCTACAATTACTCGCTCACCGGCACTCGGTCGGGCTCCTCGATCAATCGCCTTTGCGTGCAAAAGGCCCGCGAATGCGGCGCTGTGAAGTACGCGATCGACAAGGACAAGCTCCCGAAAGAGATCGCGGACCTGAAGGCCGATATCGCGAAACTCGAGAAAGAGTTGAAAAAGCTCATCGCGAAGCGCGATCGCATCTCCACGGATTGTCCGCACTGTAAGCAGCTCGTCGACGATTCGGACGCGGGACGCCCGCAGCTCGGCGATTACATCGTCGGCGGACTCCAGGCGATCAGCCCGATGGTCATCGCGGGTATCCAGGCCGGTTCTTATAACCGCTACCTGAAGACGAACCTGACCGCCTATAATGGCTACCTCTCGAACTCGCTCGCGAATTGCCAAGCCTATATCTCTCAAGGCACCACGCTCGGCGTTCCGTCGAGCCCGTGCATGAGCTCGATGTGGAGCGGCGGTATCGCTCAAGCTCCGGGCGGCGGTGGCTACGGAATCTACGGCGCGATCGGCATGAGCGGCGCGGTCGGCGCGATGTACGGTTACCCGGGCGGTTACGCTCCTGGGTACGGTGCTTACGGTTACGGCGGCTACAGCGGAGTCATTGGCGCCGCGATCGGATCGATGTACGGCGGTGGTTACGGCTACCCTGGCGCGATCGGGATGGGTTACGGCATGTACGGCGGCGGTTACGGTATGCCGGGCGCGATCGGTGCGATGGGTTACGGCCAAATCGGCGGCGGCTACGGCATGTACGGCGGTGGTTACGGCTACCCTGGCGCGATCGGCGGCGGTTACGGCATGTATGGCGGAGGCTACGGTTACCCGGGCGCGGTCGGAATGGCTGTGGGCATGGCGGCCGGCGGCCTCTACATGGGCGGTGGCGGCTACGGTCTCTACGGCACTACCTACGGTGGATACCCGGCCTCTTACGGATCCTACGTTTCGACGATGGGTTACGGCGGATCGTACAGCTACGGCATCGATCCGTCCTACCAGCTGAACGCGGCTCGCATGCAGATGCAGCAGCAAAACATGATGTTCTCCGGTCAGCAGGCGAACGAAGCCGCTTACCGTTACCAGCAGATCGCGAATCAAGGGATGCAGGGATACGGGATGGCTTACGGTGCGTCGAGCATCGGAGGCTACGGTTACGGCGGTTACGGGTACGGCTACGGCGGATACCCGGCCGGTTACGGCTACGGCGGCTACGGCGCCGCGATCGGTTCCGCGATCGGTTCGCTCTTCGGCATGACGTACTAAAAGACCTTTTCGGGGTTTCGGTTTAGGGCGACACTGAGGATATGTCCATCCGACGGGCGATCCTCAGTGTCGCCCTTGTCTTTCAACTCGCGGTCGTGATCATCGGCCCGAATAAAGAGACTTATCACGGTTATCTCCTCGCGCCGGTGCTCGAGCCGATGTTCAATGCGCTCGAACTCGGGCCGAATTGGAGCTTCTTCGCCCCGGATCCGGGACCGGCACCGATCCGGCTCGAGTGGGAGATCATCGACGACAAGGACGAGGTCGTCCGGACGGGGTATTTTCCCGAGGAGGGCTACCCTTACTTCATCAACGAACGCCAAACTCGCCGCGTGGCGCTCGCGCGCTTCTTCTTCTACTCCGACGAGCGCCATTTGAACGTATGGTCGAGTTGGGTTTGTCGCTCGAATCCGGACGCGAACAGCGTCCGCCTCTGGAAAGCGGAAGGAAAAATCCCGAACCTCTTCAAAGTCCAAACCGGCGAAGAGTCGATCGAGACGCCGACCTACGGCGAACGGAAGTCGATCGGGAACGTCTTCTGCCATTCCCTCGAGAAGGAGGGCGCGTGATGGAAACGCTCACGCCGCCGACCCGGACCCGCGAGGTCGTCGAGAAAATCCGGGACGGATTCGCGCACGCCTACGCCGGGTGGTGCCGTTTTTTCTTCGAGGCGGACGCCGTCGAGCCGATGCGCCTTTTCCGTTTCAGCCTCGGCATCCTCCTTTTCGTCGCCTACGTGATTCGCGCGATCGACAACGATTTCTATTTCGGAGCGAACGGAGTGCTCGACGTCGGGAAGATGGTCGAAAACTTCCCGATGAAATACCGGTGGAGCCTGCTCCTCTGGTGGCCGGGCAAGGCGATGCTCTGGGGCTCGACCGTGGTATTTCTCGTTTCCCTCCTGACGATGGCGCTCGGTTTCTTTCCCCGCGTTTCGGCGCTCGTCGCCTACCTGCTCCACGTCTCGTTCATGCACCGGAACATGGGCATCGTGTACGGTCTCGACATGATCGCGACGTTCTTTCTTTTCTACCTTTGCTTCGCGAAGACCTCGGCCGCGCCTTCGCGCAAGGAAGATTGGTCGACGCTCCTGACGTCGGTCGCGCTTCGCCTCTGTCAGATCCAGGTGTGCGTGATCTACGCGTTCTCGGGATGGGAAAAGCTGAAAGGGGTCGCCTGGTGGAAAGGGGAGGCGATCTGGACGGTGATCGCGAACGCGCAGATCGCGCGTTGGCAGATGAATTGGATGTCGAACTTCCCGCTCGTCATCACGCTCCTCACGTACATGACGCTCCTTTGGGAGATCTACTTCCCGGCGCTGATTTGGATCCGCAAGCTGCGCCCCTGGATCCTCATCGGGGGCCTCGGTCTTCACCTCGGGATCGGAATAACCGTATTTATCCCGTATTTTTCGGCCCTGATGATCATCAGCTATATCGGATTTTTGACGCCGGACGAGGCTCGGTGGATTTTGCGGCGAGTTAAGTCCTTGATCCCATTCGCTCGGCTTTAGTTCGGTCGCGGTTCCACGGTTGTGGGAAAAATCGCACACTCCGGAGTGAGAACTCTAAAGGTTCCTCGGTGCCCCACCGATAGGTCCATTGTCTAGGCCGGGGGGACTTTGGTGGGTACTCTAGGCATTAGGCAACTTGACTGAGGACCGCTTCTCTTTGCCAAACGCTCCGAGGTGGGAGCTAAGGGTACAGCACAGAGGGGAGTGGTCCTCATCCTTTTTTTGCGCGATACTTTTCCCCTGATGTCCATCCGCCTGAATCACATCGGGGTCGCCGTGAAAAACCGGCCCGAGCTCGAGAAGCTCTTCGCGCTCCTCGGCCTGAAAGTCACCGGGACCGAATCCGTCCCCGAGCAGGGCGTGACGACCCATTTCCTCCCGTTTCCCGCGGGCGTGGCTTCGATCGAACTCCTCGAGGTCACCGACCCCGAAGGGACCGTCGCGAAGTTCATCGAGAAGCGCGGACCGGGAATCCACCACCTTTCGTTCACCGTCGATCCGGGAACGCTCGACGCCGTTTGCGAGAAGCTCCGTAATAACGGCGTTCGTCTCATCTACGACGCTCCGAAAATGGGCGCGCACTCGATGCGGATCAATTTCATCCACCCGGCTTCGGCCGGCGGGATGCTCCTCGAAGTCATGGAGAAAGTCTGATGCAGTTACGACTTTCCCCGACCGTGAAGATCCTGCTCATCGTTTCGTTCGTCGTCTTCCTCGTCCAGCAGTCGATCGACCAGTTCATGGGCGGGCACCTGCTCCAGTTCTTCGGGCTCGTCCCGCGCGGGTTCATGCTCGAGGGCCGGGTTTGGCAAATCGTCACCTATGCGTTCATCCACGCCGATCCGCTTCACCTCATTCTGAACATGATGATGCTCGCGTTCGTCGCGAGCGATCTCGAATTTCACTGGGGACGGAAACGGTTCCTTCAGTTCTACTTCTTCTGCGCAGTGGCCGCGGGGCTGCTCTACCTCATGCTCCAGCTTTGGATCGACCGCGGCGGGATGGACACGCCGATGGTCGGCGCTTCGGGCGCAATCTACGGCTGCCTCATGGCCTACGGCCTTCTCTTCGGGGAGCGAGTGCTCCTCTTCATGATGCTCTTTCCGATGAAGGCGAAGCACTTCATCTGGGTGCTCGCCGGCGTCGAGTTCCTCTCGACCGTTTTTTCGGGGCGCGGGGGACTTTCGAGCGCCGCCCATATCGGCGGGATGCTCGCGGGGCTCGGCTACCTTTGGGTCCAATCCCGAATTCTGGCCGCCCGTCGGAATAGCGAAGGACGGGGCGGGGGCGGGAAAAAGCCCCGCCGGTTCGGTACGCCCTCGAAAAAGAAGCACCTCAAGCTCGTCATCGACAATAAGGACGAGGACGACCGTGATCCGGAAGACCGGACCTGGCACTGAGGATTGACGCCCCGCATCCTTATGGTCCGAGGGCCGGACGGGAATTGACTCGGGGCCCTTCGAACGCATATTAAGAACCACCTATGACCCTTCTCTCCGATGCCACCGATGCCAAGAAGTTCGACACGCGCGTAATTGAACGGAACGTTCAGCGCGGGATCACGAAGGCGGAAGATCACGAAAAGTTTCAAAAAGAACTCCCGGACGACGCGGAAAACGCGGAGTACGTGAGCCTCGATACGCTGATCGCCGACAACTCGAACTGATTCGGTTCGCTCGACATTCGCGCCCTACCTTCTTGCCCGCTCGGGTAGGGGTTTAGTGTATCTTGAGTGGGAGCCCGGGAACCGTTCGGAGAATCCACCTTATGACCACCGCATCCGTGACCCCTCCGCCGTCCACGCCCGCCGTCGAGAACGTCGTCGTGCTCGGTACCGGCCCTGCCGGTTTGACCGCCGCGATCTACGCCGCGCGCGCGAATCTCCAACCCCTCATCATCGAAGGCGAGCAGCCGGGCGGTCAGCTCACGATCACGAGCGACGTCGAAAATTATCCTGGATTCGCCGAGGGCGTGATGGGCCCCGATTTGATGACCCAATTCCGAAAACAAGCCGAACGTTTCGGTACGCGATTCCTCACCGGCCGCGTGACGAAGGTCGATTCGTCGAAGCGCCCTTTCGTGCTTCACCTCGACGACGGGAAAACCGTGAAGACCTCGACGCTGATCATCGCGACGGGCGCCTCCGCGAAGTGGCTCGGCATCGAAACCGAAAAGACCTATTACGGGAAGGGCGTCTCGGCGTGCGCGACTTGCGACGGCTTCTTCTTCCGTAACCAGGACATCGCCGTCGTCGGCGGCGGGGATACCGCGATGGAAGAAGCGACGTTTCTCACGCGCTTCGCGAAGTCCGTCACCGTGATCCATCGCCGCGATTCGCTCCGCGCCTCGAAGATCATGCAGGACAAGGCGACGAAGAACCCGAAGATCAAGTTCGTTTGGGATACGGCCGTCGAGAAGATCAACGGCAAGACCGCGGTCGAAAGCCTTTCTCTGAAAAACCTCAAGACCGGCGCGACGTCGGAGATGCCGGTCACCGGCCTCTTCATCGCCATCGGTCACGAGCCGAACACGAAGCCGTTCCGCGACATCCTGAAGACCGACGAGAACGGCTATCTCGTCGTCGAACCGGGATCGACGAAGACGAACGTTCCGGGCATTTTCGCCGCGGGCGACGTCGCCGACCACGTCTATCGCCAGGCGGTCACCGCCGCCGGCACGGGCTGCATGGCCGCGATCGACGCCGAACGATTCCTGGAAGCCGAAGGGCATTAAACAGTCGAAGGGCATTAAGCCGCCCAAGGGCACCGACCCAAACCTCGAGTAAAACGATGACCGACCAATCCCCGGATCTCTCCCACCTTCCCGAACAAGTCCGCGTCCGCTACGAAAAGATGCTGCGGATGCAGTCCCGGAAGGAGAATCCGTACAAGAACGGCTACAAACCGCGGGATTTGGCGGCCGATCTTCACCGGGGTTACGACGAGAAGACCAAGGAAGAGATGGAAGCCGCGAAAGTCCCGGCGACGGTCGCCGGCCGCGTAATGGCGATCCGGGATTTCGGGAAAGCCGCCTTCCTTCGCGTGCGCGACCGCACGGGCTTGATCCAGGTCTTCATTTCGAAGAACGACCTGAACGAGGCCGACTACAACCTCTACAAGCACGACCTCGACGTCGGCGACATCGTCTATACCGAAGGATCGCTCTTTAAGACGAAGACGAACGAACTCTCGGTACACGCCGCGAAGCTCGTGCTGCTCACGAAGGCGCTCCAGCCGCTGCCCGAAAAATTCCACGGCATTTCGGATATCGAAAAGCGCTATCGCCAGCGTTACGTCGACCTGATCGTGACGGAAGAGGCGCGCGAGACGTTCAAGAAGCGCGCGATGATCGTCGACGAGATCCGTCAGTTCTTCAAGGAACACGACTTCATGGAAGTCGAGACGCCGATGCTCCATCCGATCGCGGGCGGTGCGGCCGCCCGTCCGTTCGTCACGCATCACAACACGCTCGATACGGACCTCTACCTCCGCATCGCGCCCGAGCTTTACCTGAAGCGCCTCGTGGTCGGCGGATTCGAGCGCGTCTTCGAGATCAACCGGAACTTCCGGAACGAGGGCGTTTCCGTGAAGCACAATCCCGAGTTCACGATGCTCGAGTTCTACATGAGCTACGCGACCTACGAGGACCTGATGGACCTCACCGAGGAGTTGTTCAAGCGCCTCGCGATGAAGACCCACGGGAAGATGCAGATTACCTATCAAGGCACCGAACTCGACTTCGGCGGGAAATGGGAGCGGATCTCGGTCGAAGACTCGATCGTGAAACACTCCGGCTTCAAGGATAAGTCCAAGCTTCGCGACCGCGCCGCGCTCCTCGCTTACGGCAAGGAAAAGAAGATTCACATGGATCCGAAGGACACGACCGGCGGGCTCATCATGCGGATCTTCGACGAGGAAGTCGAAGCGAAGCTCGTCCAGCCGACGTTCATCACCTCCTATCCGACCGACGTTTCTCCGCTTTCGCGCCTGAACGAACAAGATCCGTTCATCGTCGACCGGTTCGAGTTCTTCATCTGCGGACGCGAGTACGGGAACGCGTTCAGCGAGTTGAACGATCCGGTCGATCAGCGCGCGCGTTTCCAAGCCCAGATGGACGCGAAGGCCGCCGGGAACGACGAAGCGACCGATCACGACGAAGATTACTGCGTCGCCCTCGAATACGGGATGCCGCCGACCGCCGGCCAGGGCATCGGGATCGATCGCGTGACGATGCTCTTCACGGACTCGGCCTCGATCCGCGACGTGATCCTCTTCCCCGCGATGCGGAAACACGTCGAGGGCGCGGCTCACGATTCGCACGGGCACCTCCCGCACGACACGAGCACGACGATGACGTCCGAAAGGAAATGATGGCGCGGAAGCCGAACCCGGTCTCGATCCTCGCGAAGGGTTTCCTCCTCTCGAAGACCTCGGACGGTTTTCTCTCCCTCATCTCGTGGGTCTCCGTCGTCGGCGTCGCGCTCGGGGTGCTTGCGCTCACGGTCGTCACCTCCGTGATCAACGGATTCGAAGGCGAACTCGGCGAAGCGATCAGCGGACTGAACGGCGACGTCGTCCTCTATTCGCGCGCGGATCCGGTCGCGGATCCGGCGACGATCGAAAAGAAGATCCTGCGGACGCTTCCCCAAGCGAAGGCCGTCTCGGCGTCCCTCATCACCGAACTCATGGCGGCGGGCCCGAAAGGGACGGGCGGCGTCGTGCTCGAGGGGGTGGATCCGGCGGCGGCCGCGAAGGCGACCACGCTTCCGAAGCGCATCGTCCAGGGTCGCATGCCGGAAAAAGACGGTGAGATCGTGATGGCGAAGGTTCTCGCCGAAAAGACGGGCGCCGTCGTCGGCGGCACGATCCGCCTCGTGATCCCCCAAATCGCCTCGGCGGGCTCCGAGGGCGAATCGCGCGGCATGGGCGTACCGAAGATCGTCGAGGCGGACGTCGTCGGGATCGCGAGCCTCGGCATGTACGAGTACGACTCGAAATACGCCTTTTCGAAAATCGGCTGGTCGCAGTCGATCTTCCATCTCCCGAATCGCGCGAGCACGTTCAAGATCAAGCTCCCGCGCGGCGACGATTCGCGCGCGGCCTCCGACCGGCTTTCCGAATCGTTCGGTTATCCCTTCCGCGCGAAGGACTGGACCCAGCTGAACAAGAACCTCTTCTACGCGATCAAGCTCGAGAAGGTCGTCATCGCGATCATCCTGCTCGCGATCGTGATCGTCGCTGCCTTCAACGTCGTTTCGACCCTGATGATGATGATCCACGACAAGACGAAGGAGATCGCGATCCTGAAGGCGATGGGACTCACGCCGGCCCAGGGGTTCCGGATCTTCGCTTGGATCGGGCTCGGGATCGGGCTCGTCGGGACCGCCGCCGGGATGGGGTTCGGCCTCCTTCTGAACGTGATCATCGATAAGACGAAACTTATCCGACTGCCCGCCGACGTTTATTACATCGACTACCTTCCGGTGACGATCAACTGGAACGAGATCGCGCTCATCGGCGGGCTCGCCGTCGGCATCATTTTGCTTGCGACCTTTTATCCGGCCGTTCGGGTCTCTACCCAATCGCCGATGGAAGGGATACGCTACGACTGATGCTGATTCGCGCGGAAGGCCTCACGAAAACCTACCGGAAAGGTGCGACGGAAATTCCCGTGCTTCGCGGGGTCGATTTCGAGATCCAGCCCGGCGAGATGATCGCCATCACCGGCGCGAGCGGGGTGGGGAAGTCGACCCTCCTGCACGCCCTCGGCACGCTCGAGAAGCCGGACGCCGGCAAGATCATCTATGGTCCGACGAATCAGGACGTCCTTCGCTTCACCGAGAAGGGCCTTTCCGAGTTCCGGAACCGCGTGCTCGGTTTCGTGTTCCAGTTTCATTATCTCCTCCCCGAGTTCGATGCCCTCGAGAACGTGATGATGCCCGCCCTGATCGCGGGCGAAGACCGCGCGGTCTCCGAGCAGCATGCGAAGGAACTCCTCGAGTTCGTGGGTCTCGGTCATCGGATCAAACACCGTCCGACGGAGCTCTCCGGCGGTGAGCAGCAGCGCGTCGCGATAGCGCGGTCGGTGATTTTACGGCCGAAAATCCTGCTCGCGGACGAACTCACGGGGAATCTCGACTCGAAGAACTCCCAGAACGTGATGGATTTGCTCACGAGTCTGAATCAGGCGACGGGAATCTCGATTTTGATCGTGACGCATGACGCCTCGATCGCGGGACGAATGCATCGCGTTGTTACGATGCGTGACGGGCAATTCATCTGACTTTTTCAGGATTTAATCCCGCGCACGGCGAGGGGTTAAGGTTGACTGAAGCCCTTCACTCTCCTAGACATGTACCGTGATTCCAATTCGCCTGGCCGCGGTTTTCACGATCGCAGCCGGACTTCTTTTATCGACCGTCAGCGTGCGCGCGGAAGATCCGCCGAGCCCGCAGACGGGAACTGGCCAAGCCGTTCGCGGTCCCGGAAAAGGGGTCGCGCCGATCAACCGCCCGCTGCCGTCCGGGCGCCGCTCGCCTCTGCCGACGCGCACTTCGCCCCCTTCGGCGATTTCGCCGAACGTGAAAAAAACGAAACGCGGAAAACCGTACGTCGCGAAAAGCGGCGGCGTGAAGATCGACGATTCGGTCGATGGTTTCGCGGGACTTCCGGTGCGCGGGATCGAAGTGAAGGGATTGAAGCGCATCGAACGCGATGCCGTTCTCGGGAAGCTCACGACGAAGCCGGGCGTGGCGATCGACCGCGAGATGATCCGCGCCGACGTCCAAGCGCTTTTCAACATGGGCTACTTCGACGACATCGAAGTCTCGGCCGAGCGGGATCCCGCGGGCGCGAACCTCACGGTGACCGTTCGCGAACGCCCGGTCATCACGGAGATCCAGTTCGAAGGCAACGAGCGCATCACGACGACCGACCTCGAGGCCGTGATCAAGGTGAAGCAATGGTCGATCCTCGACGTGAACAAGGTCAAGGAAGACATCGGTTTCATCACAAAGGCCTACGAAGATAAGGGGTATTACCTCGCGAAGACGACGTTCGAAGTCACTCAGCCGGACCCGAAGAAACCGGATGAAGTCGTCCTCCGGTACAAAGTGAACGACTTCGACAAGGTCCAGATCAAGAAGATCACGTTCCTGAACAATAAGGCCTTCTCGGACGACATGCTGAAAAACGTGCTTGGCGAGACGCGCGAGGGCGGCGCCTTCAGTTTCATGTCGAACTCGGGCAACTTCAAGGAATCCGCGTTCAAAAACGATCTCCAGCGCCTCGTCTATTTCTATCTCGATAACGGCTACGTGAAGTTCAAGTACGAGAGCCCGGTCGTCACGATCTCCGACGACAAGAAGTGGCTCTACATCACGATCTTCGTCGACGAAGGCGAGAAGTACAACACCGGCACCATCGACTTCTCGGGCGACCTCCTCTTCGGGCGCGAAGAGCTCGGCAACGACGTCCAGATGAAGCAGTCCGTTCCGTTCTCGATCTCGAAGCGGAACGCCGACATCCAGAAGCTTTCCGAAAAATACCAGGACCTCGGCTACGCGTTCGTGAACGTCATCCCGAAGATGGACATCAAGGACGACACGAAGACGGTCGACATCGACTACCACTTCGAGAAGGGCAACCTCGCCTACTTCGGCGAGATCAACGTCCTCGGAAACTCGAAGACCCACGACAAGGTCATCCGCCGCGAACTCAAGATCAAGGAAGGCGAACTCTATAACGGCACGCGCTTCCGGCTTTCGAAGGAGAACGTCGAGCGCCTCGGTTACTTCCAGCCGGGCGAGGTCCTTTTCAATACCTCGACCCCGAAGGACCATAACGACGTCGTCAACGTCGACATCCAGGTCAAGGAGCGCCCGACGGGCACGATCACCCTCGGCGCCGGATACGGCTCCTCGAAGGGCCTCTTCTTCCAGACCCAGATTTCGGAATCGAACTTCCTCGGCCGAGGTCAGACGATCAGCCTCTCGACGAACATCACGCGCGACCGCCGGGATAAGTCGATCAACCTCGGGTTCAGCGACCCGTACATCTTCGACACGAATTTCTCGGCCGGGTTCGATCTCTACTACGTCACGTTCTTCATCCCGGACAAGTACACGACCCGGAAGTTCGGCGGCGACGTTCGCCTCGGTCACCCGGTCGGCGAGTACACGAACGCTTACCTCACGTACAAACGCGAGCGCCTGACGATCGAGTCGATCGAAATCGACAATCCCGACGTGAACGACTACTTCGATATCGATCAGGACACGGGCACGCTCTCGAGCTTGGTATGGAGCTTGATCCGCGATCGCCGGAACAACCGGTTCGAAACGTCGGGCGGAAGTTACCAGAGCCTCTCGCTCGAAACCGCGGGCGTGGCGGGACTCGGAGGCGACAAGCGCTTCGTGAAGGCGATCGCGAACAACCGCTATTACACGCGCGTCGTCGGCGACCTCATCTTCCGGAACTCGACGGAATACGGCGAAGCGCACGGCCAGGACGGAAAAGGCGTGCCGCCGTCCGAGCGTTTCTACCTCGGCGGCCCGAATAACCTCAAAGGCTACAACTTCTACACCGTCGGTCCGAGCCGTGATAAACTCAGCTCGACCGGGCTTCCTTACGTCATTCCCGAGGGCGGGAAGTACGAGTTCTATTCGCTCTTCGAACTCGAGCATCCCATCGTGAAGGACGCCGGTCTCAAGTTCGTCGTGTTCTACGACATCGGGAACGTTTGGACCGATCGCCCGGATCTCGGAAATTTCAAGCTGCGCTCCGACACCGGCTTCGGGTTCCGC
This sequence comes from Bdellovibrionales bacterium, assembly GCA_018266355.1. Taxonomy (GTDB): domain Bacteria; phylum Bdellovibrionota; class UBA1018; order UBA1018; family UBA1018; genus JACMQW01. The sequence continues at coordinate 328,879 of JAFEAP010000005.1, read as the reverse complement.
TGGTTTTCGCCGATCGGCCCGCTCCGCTTCGAGTGGGGCTTTCCGATCAACAAAGGTCCCAACGACGACAATTCCGTGTTCCAGTTTTTCATCGGTCCGCCGTTCTAAAGAAAACCTCAAGGCTACGGCCTAAGGAGAATTACGTATGAAATCCACGAAAGTCATCAGCCTCGTTCTCGGTCTCCTCGCCGCGGTCGCCACCACCGCCGCTTTCGCCGAAGAAGCCGCCGCCACGAAGGTCGCGACGGTCGACATGCAGAAGGCCCTCCAGACGGTCGAGGCCGGCAAGAAGGCGAAAGGCCAACTCGAGAAGGAATTCAACACGAAGAAGAAGATGCTCGACGACGAGCAGAACGCGATCGTGAAGCTCGAAGGCGAGTTCAAGAAGCAGACGATGGTGCTGAACGACGAAGCCAAGGAAAAGAAATTCCAGGAGCTCCAGGAACGGAAGATGAAGTTCCAGCAGCAGCTCATGCGTTCGCAAACGGAAATCCAGCAGAAGGAAGGCGAGTTGACCGCCCCGATCGTCAAGAACCTGAAAGAGATCGTGAAGGAAATCGCGGCCAAGAAGGGCTACCAGATGGTCCTCGACAAGAACGAGCAGACGGTCATCTTCTCCCAGGAGAAAGACGACCTCACGGACGATCTCGTGAAGGCCTACAACGCGAAGAACAAAGGCTAAGCTCCGGCCCCCTATGGGAGCGAGCTTTACCGTCGCGCAAATCCTCGAGTGGACCTCGGGCCGGCTGGCGAACGCCGAAGGCCTAGGGTCTTCGCTCGCCCGGATCGCGGTGACCCAGCCGGCTCCGCTCGCCGGCTCCCGCGAATCGGACTGCGCGTTCTTCTTCTCGAAGGAATACCAGTCCGAGCTCCTCGGCGCCGCGCCCGGCGTCCTGATCACCGGCGAACCTTTCGTCGCGCCTCTCCAGGCGTCGGGTCTTCCGCTTTGGAAGAAGACCGCGGTCGTCGCTTGTCGCGATCCGTACCTCGCCATGGCCATCCTGAGCGAAAAGTTCGCCCGGGAAATCTCCTCGGTCGCGCATATCCCCTCGGACCTCGCGACGCGGGTCGGTCCGGCCGTCGTGCATCCCACGGCGATCGTTCACCCGGAAGCGCGCGTCGCGGACGGCGTCGAGGTCGGCGCGAACTGCGTGATCGAGAAGGGCGCCCGCATCGGTAGGGGCACGATCCTTTACCCACGGGTCTACGTCGGCCCGAACGTGGAGATCGGCGAGGCATGCGTGTTCTTTCCGGGAGTCACGCTTTACGAAGAAACGAAGATCGCGAACCGCGTGCGGATCCACGCCGGATCGACGATTGGCGCCGACGGTTTCGGCTACGCGCCGCGGATCGTCGACGGGAAGCCGACGGGCCACGAGAAGATCTACCACCTCGGACGAGTGGTGATCGCCGACGACGTCGAGATCGGCGCGAACACCATGGTCGATCGCGCGACTTTCGGAGAGACGTCGATCGGTCGGGGCGCGAAACTCGATAATCACGTGCACATCGGCCATAACTCGACGATCCGCGAAGGCGCGATCCTCTGCGGCGGCGTCTGCCTCGCCGGCGGGACCGTCATCGGGAAATTCGCTTACGTCGGCGGGATGGCCGGCATCGGGAACAAAGCCGCGCTCGGCGATTACGCGAAGATCGGCGCTATGAGCCTCGTCGACAAGGACGTACCCGAAGGCGGAACGTCGGTGGGTAATCCCCAGCGCACGCACCGCGATCACTTCAAGGCCCACGCGATCCTGAACCGGTTGGTCGCGGAACGCGACAGGAAGAAAGAGAAAGAGTGATGGCTGACGTATCCGAACGCACCTACGCGATTAGCGGCGAGGGAATTCGAAAGTTCCTGCCCCACCGTTACCCGTTCCTCCTCATCGATCGCGTGCTCACGATCGAGCCGAAGGGCGATCTTACGAACACCAAGGGCATCGACGATAAGCTCGGCACTCGCGTGCTCGCGCAGAAGAACGTCAGCTTCAACGAGCCGATGTTCCAAGGGCACTTCCCCGAATTCGCGATCTTTCCGGGCGTGCTCACGATCGAAGCGATGGCCCAGGCGGCGTCCTTCGCGGCGTACCCGTACCTGATCGACGCGAAGGGCGAGTTGACGACAGATTTTTCGGTGATCCTCCTCGGCGTCGACGAGGTTCGGTTCCGGCGACCCGTCGTCCCGGGCGACGTGCTCAAGATCGAAGCCGTGCTCGAAAAATGCCGCGGCACGATCTGGGGCTTCAAGTGCGAGGTCACCGTCGACGGCACGAAGGTCGCCGAAGCGAAGATCCTCGCGAACTTGACCCTCGGAGGCGCGAAGAAATGAGCACGACCATCCATCCTACCGCGCTCGTGGATTCGAAAGCGGAGCTCGCCTCCGGCGTCGTCGTCGGACCGTACTGCACGGTCGGACCGAACGTGAAGATCGGCAAAGGGACGAAGCTCGTGTCCCATGTCGTCGTCGACGGGTGGACCACGATCGGGGAAGAGAACGAGATCTTCCCGTTCGCGACCCTCGGCCTCGTCCCCCAGGATTTGAAGTACAAGGGAGAGCGGACCGAACTCACGATCGGTAACCGCAACTCCATCCGCGAGTACGTCTCCGCCCACCTCGGCACCGCCCAGGGCGGGGGATTCACCCGAATCGGAGACGGAAACCTCCTCATGGGATACGTCCACCTCGGTCACGACGTGATCGTGGGTAACTCGGCGATCCTCGCGAACTACGTCGGCGTCGCCGGCCACGTCGTGATCGACGATCACGCGATCATCGGCGGCCAATCCGGCGTGAACCAGTTCGTGCGCGTCGGCGCGCACACCTACATCGGCGGCCACTCCGCGATCGAGCGCGACGTGCCTCCGTACTGCATCGGCGTCGGCTCGCGTCCGATGCAGATCAAAGGCGCGAACATCGTCGGCCTCCGCCGCCGGGGTTTTTCCGCCGATACGATTTCCCGGATCAACGAGGCGATCAAGCTTTGGACTCGCGCGGACGTCGAGAAGGAGCGTTGTCTCCTCGAAATCGAGTCCCAGTACGGCGAATTTCCGGAAGTCATGGCGTTCGTGAATTTCATCCGGAAGAGCGAGAGCGGCGTCACGCGCTAGAAGAGGGGTCATGAAGGTCTTCTTCTCCGCCGCCGAGGCCTCTTCGGATACCCACGCCGCCGAGGCACTGAAGCGCCTGACCGCGCTTTGCGGGCGAAGGGGCGTGAATCTCGACGCGTTCGGCGTCGGGGGGCCGAAGCTCCGGGCAGCCGGCCTTCGAGTACTCCTCCCCGCGGAGGAGCTCCTCGCGATGGGGTTCGTCGAGGTGGTCGGTCGGCTTCCGAAGATCCGCCGGGACCTCGCGCGGCTCGCGCGCGCGGCCGCGATCGAAAAGCCGGACGCGGCGGTGCTCTGCGATTACCCGGATTTCCATTTCAAACTCGCCCGGCGGTTCCGACCGCTCGGTTTTCCGATCGCTTGTTTCATTCCCCCGAAGATCTGGGTTTGGCGGAAAAGCCGGATCCGGTTCCTCGCCGAGTACTACGACCGCGTGCTCTCGATCCTCCCGTTCGAGCAGTCCACCTACGCCGGATCGCCGGTCGCGTTTCGTTACGTAGGGAACCCGCTCATGGACGAACTCCCCCTCACGCTGACGCGCGACGCGGCGCGGACCGCGCTCGGATTGGGCCCGGACGAGACGGTGATCGCGATGCTCGTCGGGAGCCGTCCCTCGGAGTTCCGGTTCCACCTCGAACCGATGTTGAAGGCCGTGAGGATCCTCCAAGACCGTCGCGGTGGGGAAAAACCGCGCGTGCTCGTCCCCCTTCCGGAAACGGCGGACCTCGTGCTCTTTCGGCGGCGCCTCGCCGAGATCCCGATCGCTCAGGGGCTCGATCTGCGCGTGAGCCGGGGTGACGCTTGGGCGGCGATGAAGGCCGCGGACGCGGGTCTCATCAAATCAGGCACCTCGAGCCTCGAGGCCGCGCTCCTCGACCTTCCGCACGTCGTCGTTTACCGCGCGCATCCGGTTTCGGAATTCATTTTCAAGCACCTGATCCGGTACCGGAAACCGATATCGCTCACGAACTTGATCGCGCCGAAGTCGCCGGGCGCGCGCGTGGTGCCGGAATTGATCCTCGAGCGATTCACGCCGGGGCGGATGGCCGATGAGCTCGGTGCGCTCCTCGGCGAGGCGGGGAGCTCCCGGCGAGCCGAGATGCGGGGCGCGTTCTCCGAGATTCGTCGCGTCTTAGGCGAACGAAGCCCTTCGGAGCGGGTCGCGGAAGAGATTTTCGCGCTTGCGAGCGGAGGGAAGACCCCGTGAGCGTGCCGTTTACTCCGAAGCGGATGGCCTCCCTCCTTTGGTCGGGCGCTAACCAGATCGCGCGCTACGCCCGCGAGCGCGGCTTGCTCACTTCCGAGCCGCTGCCGGTTCCGACAGTCGGAATCGGGAACGTCCAGGCGGGCGGGGCTGGAAAGACGCCGCTCACCATCCGCCTCGCTCGGGACGCGATCGCGGCGGGTTACCAGGTCGCCGTGCTTCTGCGCGGATATCGGGGGGCCTGGGAGCGGTCCGGCGGGATCCTTTCTCCTTACGAGCCGTCGCCCTCGCCGGCGCTTTGCGGAGACGAGGCGGCTTTGATCCGCGATCAGGTCCCCGGAGTTTGGATCGGCGTCGGAGCCGACCGATCCGCCAGTTTCGAGAAGCTCGCGTCGAGCGCGCAGCTCCGAACCGGTCGCCAGTTCGATCTCGCGATCCTCGACGACGCTTATCAGCACTGGAGGGTGCGCTGCGATCGGTATGTGGTCGCCGTGACCGACGCGAAGTTCGGGGATCGCGTGTTCCGGGACGATTATTCGGCGATCGGTCCCGAAGACGTGGTCGTCCTCACGAAAGGGGAAGCCTTCCCGGACGCGCTCGCGAAGCATCCGAACCGGGTGCGCGCGCACTACCGGCTGAATCCCGGGGAGGCGAACCGGAAATACCGGTTCGTCGCCGCGATCGGCGATCCCGAGCGAGCCCGTCGAAGTCTGACGGATGCGGGGTACGTCGTCCGGGACATGACCGTCTTCCCGGATCACCACGCGTTTTCGCTGCCCGAGATCGAAAAGATCCTTGAGGAGGCCGATTCGACCGGAACGACGGTCGTCCTATCGGGGAAAGATTGGGTGAAATGGCGGGCGCTCGGGATCGAGGCGGACCGGGTCGCCGTGGTCGAGCCCGAGATCGAGATCGTCGAAGGCGAGGCGATTTGGCGGGGGCTCGTCGGGGAGTGAGCGGCGAGCGGGGGACCGCCCCGGCAAACTTTGCCCGCGGACGGCAGGGGCGTGACCTTGACCGGGTTTTTCCACTCTTCACCCCCGCGATTTTCCGATAAACTCCAGGAATGACGGGACTTTCACGCTCTCTGCCCCTCGCGGCGACGCTCGCGCTTCTCGGCGCCTGCGCGAGCTCGTCCCGTCTCGGCGATATCCAGCCCCTTGCGAAGGAACTGCCGGCCGAGCTCCAAAAAAAGTTCGAGGTCGTCGAGCGCGGCGAAAAAACGACGCCAGCGGTTTCGCCGAGCCCGAGTCCGATCGCGACGAAGCGGGCCGTCGACAAGAAGCGGCGGCGCGGGAAACACGCGAAGGCTTCGATCGCCGCGCCTCCGCCGTTCGTGATCCCGGATCGGCGACCGAAAGTGAACCCGGTTTGGATCGGCGAACGCCAAGTCCTCGAGGTCACCTACATCGGCATCAAGGCGGGGGAGTTCACGCTCGACGTGCTTCCGGTGAAGCAGGTCGCGGATCGCCCGGTCTACCACCTGCGGGCGAACGCCGTCAGCTCGAGCATGATGAACCTTTTTTACAGCTTGAACGACACGCTCGAAAGTTTCTGGGACGTCACCGGCCTTTTTTCACACCGCTTCCACCTCGTGCTCGACGAGACGAAACAGAAACGGGACGCGCTCGAGCTTTACGACCCCGAAGCGAAGAAGGCTTTTTACTGGAACCGGCGGAATCACGTCGACAAAGGGAATACCGAGACGAAGGAAACTTTCGATATCCAGTCCCCTTTCGTCCAGGACAGTTTCAGCGCGCTTTACTACGTGCGCACGCTGCCGCTCGAAGACGGAAAGGTTTACAGCTTTCCCGTCGTGAGCGAAGGGAAGGAGTGGGAGGCCGTCGTGACCGTGGTTCGGCGCGAGGACATGGACACCCCGCTCGGGAAAAAACGCTGCGTGGTCATACGGCCCCAAACCCGTTTTCAGGGCGTGATCAAACAAGAGAAGGGCGACAGTTTCATTTGGCTGACGGACGACGATCGTCGCTTCATCGTGCGGCTCGAGGCCGAGGTGAAGGTCGGGTCGGTTTCCGCCCGCCTCACGTCCGTCGAGCCCGGGGAGAAACCCGATGGCGAGTGAACCGCGCACCATCCTCGTCCGCGCGCCGAATTGGATCGGGGACCAAGTCCTCGCGTTTCCGTTCTTCTATTACCTTCGGCGCGCTTATCCCCGCGCGAAGATCGCCGCGGTCTGCGTGCCTTGGGTCGCCGACGTCCAGTTTCGGACCCTCGTCGACGAAGTGATTCCGCTCGAGAAGCCGCGGCCGGGCGCCGGTATTTTCGAGAAATTCCGGCACCTGGACCAGCTCGCGAAGAAGATCGGCGAAGGGAGGGAGTGGGACCTCGGGATTTCCCTGCCGAACTCGTTCTCTTCGGCATGGCTCCTCTCCCGGGCGAAGGCGAAAATCCGTCGCGGCTACGCGGCGGAGGGGCGCGGGTGGCTGCTCACGGAAAAAGTCGAGGTTCCCGACGAAACTTTCGGCGTTCATCACCGAGCCCAAGCCTACGTCGATCTCCTTCCCGCGGACGTGCGTCCGAAGAGGCCCGTGCGCGAGTTTTGGGGCATACTGCCCGAGAACGAACTCGACGAGCCGATCCCCGGCGAGTTGGCCGCCTTCGACGCCGATCGATACTGGCCGTCGAAGCGGCTCGCGAAACCCGAAGGGCTTTACTGGGTGCTCGCGCCCGGGGCGACCGCGGACTCGCGGCGTTGGCCGCTCGACTACTTCATCGCGCTCGCGCGGAAAATCGCCGAGGCGACGAACCTCACCGGCGTGATCGTCGGGGGTCCGAAGGAAGCTCCTCTCGCCGAGCGCCTTTGCCAGTTCGAGGAGCTCCGGCTCCGCGATTTCACCGCCCGCGGACCGATCCCGGGCCTGACCGAGATCTTCCGGAACGCCGAGTTCACCGTGACGAACGAGTCCGGTCTCGCGCACGTCGCGTCGTTCTGTGGATCGTTCACGCAGATCGTCTGCGGCGCCGCCGATCCGCGCCGGACGAAACCGACCGGACCGGGTCTCGTGCAGGTCTCGTTGAATTCGGTCGAGTGCTGGCCGTGCGAGAAGAACGAGTGCTTTCAGCCGGCGGATAAGCAGATCCAATGCCTAAAGGGCATCAAACCCGAAACCGTGTGGGAGGAGATCCGGCGTGGACTTCGAAAAACCGCTCGATGAACTCGTCGCCGCGCTTCGTCCGCGGCTCCGCCCGCTCTTGATCTGCCTCTCGCGGTCGTGGGGCGGGCTCGAACAAACCGTCGCCTACGACGCCCAGGAACTCGCGCGCTACGGATTCCCGGTACGCGTCGCCGTGCTCCAGGATTCGCCGATTCACCGCGCGCTCGCGGAAAAACCGGGCGTGCACACGTTCGCGCTCGACTACCGCCCACGCGATACGCTCGACACGAAGTTTCGCCGCGATCTCGAGCATTGGATCGATTCGGGCGACGTGAACCTCGTGCACACCCACCAGACGACGCTCCTCGGATCGATCGCACCCTGGGTTTGGCGCCGGAAGAACGTTCCGCTCTTCGTTTCCCGCCACATCATGAGCGGGCACAACAAGAAGAATTGGATCCATTCGCTGCTCTACGAACGGGTCGACTCGCTCGTCGTCATGAGCGAGGCCCTTCGCGAGAACGTGCTCGCGACCCATCCCGTCGACCCGGAGCGGGTCGACATCGTGAATCTCGGCCTCGACTTCGAGCGCTTCGATCCGGTGAAGGTCGATGCCCGCCGGCAGCGCGCGGACTGGGGCGCGGAAGCGGACACCGTCGTCATCGGTCTCGTCGGCCGGATCGATCCGGCGAAAGGCCAAGGCACGTTCGTGAAGGCCGCCGCGGGGCTCATGAAGCGGATCGGCGCCGGGCGGAAGCTCAAGTTCGTGATCGTCGGGGAAGAGACCCTCGGCAGCGAAGACGGACACCTCGAGGAGCTCAAGGCGATGGTCACCCAGTTCCACCTCGAGGACGTCGTCCTCTTCACGGGTTACCTCGAGAACATTCCCGAGGTGATGCAGTCGTTCGATCTTTTCGTGATGCCGTCGAAGCAGGAAGCCTTCGGACTCGTCGCGATCGAGGCGATGGCGATGGAGTGCCCGATCGTGATTTCGAGCGGCGGGAGCGCCCGGGAGATCGTCGGCGCGGAAGAGTTCGGGCTCCTCACCCGGCCGGACGACGCGTTCGACCTGCAGACGAAGCTTCGGATCCTGATCGAGGACGAGGCGACCCGAAGGGCGATGGGGACTCGCGCCCGCGCGCACGTGAAGGCGAAGTACGACCGCCGGCTACGCGTGACGAAGACGCTCGCGCTTTATCAGCGCGGGATCGACGAGCGCGGAACCTTTCGCTGAAGCTCGTGGCGGCCCCCCTTTTAGACTCGTATTGGAATATATAAACACCGAAAAAATCTCATTCATTCATAAGCTTTCCGTGGAAGATCCCACAGGATCGAATTTGACACATTTCGAAAAAGTCCGCTCCGCATACTATCGGTAGTTAAACACCGAGGTACGTATGCGCTTGAATTGGGCTGTTTGGCGAATTTCTTTTCTTTTCGCTAGTGTTTCGTCTTTATTGCCCGCTTCGGCGAGTGCGCTGCTCACGGCAGAAATCAAACCGACGGACTGGCAGTTGATCGACTCGCAGCCCGTGCCTCCGCCTACCGCCCCGGGTTATACGAACTATTTTTACCAAGCCGCGTCTTGGACTCCGATTCCCTACACGGTGTATCTCACCGGGCAGGGTGTACGGCCGAATTTTTTCCCGAAGGGGTCGAGTTTGTCGTTCCTCCCATTTCCGAAAACACGGACCACGTGACGTATTCGAGTTTCGGTTTTTCGGGCCGGGATCAGGTCGTAGTGCCGAGTACGGCAATTCTGACCGTGAATACCTCTTCCCCTGGGGCAGTCGTCTGCTTCATGTATTCCGTCTTTAACGGTCATCAGACGGGGACGCCGACGGCGATGGAACTCATCAACCCTCAAACAGTGGTTACTGCTCCGTATTTGACCGATTTTTCATGTTCAAACATTTCGGATCATCCCGTCACGATAACGATTCAGCATCTCGTGATCTCCTTCGGGACGAATTTACCGACGCTGGCCGATCTTTTCGAACTCCAGGGGATCCATCTCACTTTCGACGGGCGCAGTATCGTCACGAATGACGGAACGATACTCGTAAGCGAAGGTTCTCCGTTTTTCTCGCTCGCCCAGTACTGCCAGAGGTGCGGACAGCCGGTGAACATGGCGAACCTGACTTTGTGGCATTCATTGGTCGATTTCAGTCTGAAGGGAAGAACCCCCGACACGGGAATCGAGTTCAAACGTACCTATCTCTCGCATCCTGTCGTTCCGGACGGGGATTTCGGACCCAATTGGTTCCACAACTGGGAGACGAGATTAGTCGCCACGACTTCGGTCGAAAATCCGGATATCGCATGGATCGATCAGACCGGTGGCGCGTGGATTTTCAAGCGAAACGAGGAGGGGACTTTCCTCAGCCCGCCTGGATTTTTCGGTAAGCTCGTCGAGTCCGCGCACGAGTACGTGCTGGAGCAGCCCAAAGGGGTTAAGTTTTTTTTCAATAAGGACCAGACGGGAATCCCGGCGGGACGTTTAACCGCGGTAAAGGAAAGGCACGGGGAAACCGTATCCCTAGTTTACGACGAGAAAGGGTTTCTCTTCGAGGTCACGACGGCCTTAGCCGGTACCATCCGGTTTTCACGCTCCATGTCGGGAAAGATTACGGGAGTTTTACGCGTTCGGGACAATCTAAATTATGCTTACGGGTACGACGACAAGCTTCGCCTGATATCGAGTTCGGATTTCGACGGAAACACGACGACCTACGGTTACGTTTCCGATATAACCGGAACTCGCGCGGCCTATCTCCTTTCATTCATTCGAGACCCTCTCGGCCGAATCTCCGAGAATTTTTACGATTCGGCGACGGGTCTCGTTTCCAGCCAGACCGAGCCGGGAAGTGCGCAACGCTACTTTTGGCATTCCATGTCGGTGGATGGGAGTCCGATCACGTTCATGACCGACATCGATGGGGCTTTCGAAACCTATAATTTCGACTCGAAGCTCCTTTTGCGTGAAGTGCATCGAGCGGACGGTGCAGTGGAGAAGTACGGTTGGACCGAAAGTAACCAACTTGCGAACTCGACGGACCCCCTCGGTTTCGTAACGACGTTCGGATACGATAGTCGAGGTAACCCGACCTCAGTGCGCCATCCACTGGACCCGCGGCCGGCGACGATCGAGTACGACGGGGTTTTCGATCAGCCGGTTCGGTCCACGCCGATCGTCGGAGCGCCGACGACGTTCGGAATTTCTTCCGAAAACGGAGATGTTTTATCCATCGTGAGATACTCCGGAAACGCGACGCTCGAAGAATCGATCGCTTACGATCTTTTCGGAAATCCGCAGGCCATTTCGAATGGGCACGGAAACTACCAAAATCGATTCGATGCGAACGGACTTCCGATCGAGGTATTCGACGCGAGAAATCCCGAGCGGCGTGAGTTCGATGCGCGAGGCCGGATTCTTGTTCGCGCCTTTTCGACCGGGCGTCGCTTGAGCTACTCCTGGGACGATCACGACCGATTGGTTCGGATGGATGACACCCACGGGCCGAGTGAGAAGTACGAGTACGATGTCGTGAATCGCCTCATTTCGAAGACGATCACGGACGGAAGGGAGATTCAAACGACCCGTTACGCCTGGGACGATCGCGACCGGCTCGTCTCCGAGACGGATGCCTCGGGGCATCGGACTCAATATCAATACGATTCGCCGAGTCCGATGAACGGCGGCTTTCGAATTCTCGATCGCCCGGTTGCGAAAATCGACGCGAACGGCAATACGACTCGCTATGACTACGATTCCCGCGACCGCCTATCCCGAGTCACGGATGCTCTCGGAGGAGAAACGCGGTTCGAGTACGACCTTCGGGGTGACATGATTTCCGTCGTTGATCCCCTCGGGAAGGCGACGAACTATGACTACGACGCGAACGGGCGCGTGACAGTGCGGAGTCGACCGTCCGTCCAAACGGATGCCTCAGGGCTGACGCGGGAGATAACCGAACAGACCCGGTACGGGTATGACGAGAACGGAAAGGTGATTCACGAGGAACGTCTCTCGCCGGGCGGCGATAAGGCCGTGATCGATTCGACGTACGACTCGTTCGATCGCCTCGTGCGACGGGTTTTGAAACGTGTTGGAACGAACGGGAGCTCGACGACCGAGGACGATTCGAGTTTTTCGTATTCGAGTCAGCTCGATGCGCGCCTCATTACGAGGGCATCAAACGCGGTGGCGATTCTCGATTTCGATTATGATTCCGTTCCTCCGTTCCTTGTTCGGAGTTACTCCGTTCATGCCGCCGTTCGGGGAAACCCGCTCGGACTGATCGAGGGCAATTTTTCAGTGCGTCGGGGAACGACGAACGAAGCAGAATCGATCGTCGACGAGAGAGGAAAATCGATCTTTTCGGCGAAGTACGACGCCGCTTCGCGACTGCTCAAGCTCGTATCCGGAAATACTCTGGGGGCCTCGGCGGGTGAGCTCGGGTTCTCGTTCGCCTATGACGGATTCGGCCGAAAAAAGGACCAGCGGTCTTCGAATAAATATGCCCAGTCGTTTACCTACGATCGAAATAATCGACTGGTGCAGGTCGACGGGTTCGAGCCCGGGCGTCGCTTGAGCGAAAGACTGGAGTATGATCCGGCCGGCAATATCGTCGGGAACCGACGAGAGTTCGGAAACTTCGCCTATACCTACGATGCGAAAAACGAGCTGACTTCCGTCGATATCTCGGGCGGCGGTTTCCTCGGCCGCACGTTCGACCAGGACTTCCGTTACGATGGCGCTGGAAATCGTACCTTCGCTTCGAAGGATGGAGGAACGGCCATTTTTCTCAATAACCAAATTACGAAGAACGCGAGCGCCTCTTTCGAGTCCGATGCGGACGGGTCGGGAAGCATTAGTGCGATTGTTGATTCCGGAGGACGATCGAAGAAGAAGCTCGCCTATCGCGCCGATGGCCGCCTCGTCAGTTACGAGCTCGTCGTGGATAGTGATTGGGACGGAGACTCCGACGACGAGGACGCCGTCGTGACGAAGGCCGAGTATTTTTACGACGCTTTAGGGCGACGGGTCGCTAAGCGCATCCACGAGAAAGGGTGGGAGCCATGCAGGTCGTCGCGTTGGTCGCGGAAGCGGAGACTCGTGGCTCGGGAATCCGTTTATACCCAAAGTTTCGCTCACGAGAGCGACCGAGACCGAATCTTGCTCGCGCGCGCGGGTGACGGAGCGGTTTCGATTTTTCTCGATGGCAAGGGGGTCGACGAGCATCTCGGGCAGATTTCTTCGCGTCGTAAGAAGAGTTATCTGACTGATCACCTCGGCTCCGTTTTGAACACGGAGATGGCCGGAGCCTACCGGGCTTATGGGGTATTCGGTACCTCGAGCTATCCAGAGAAGATTTCGAGTCTAGGTCGGCGTGACGAACCGGTTCGATATGGGTTCACGGGGAGGGAATACGACGCGGAGACTGGTCTCTACTATTATCGCGCACGGATTTACAATCCGGACACGGGGCGATTCCTCACCAAAGACCCTATTGGGTTCGCTGGTAGAGAAATTAATCTTTACCGGTATGGAAAAAACTCTCCGTTGATTTACAGCGACCCAACGGGATTGGTGTGCGGGTTGAGTGCTTCGAATCAACTAGGAATTGCAGCATTACTGGTGATTTTCGGACAGGGTTCTTACGCGTACTCGGCTGCGAATGTGTATAATCCGGCACTAGCGGCCGCGTTTTCAGCTCTTGGATTCGCATTTACTGCTGGAGGAGCGGTTTTAGTCGGTGATGCTCTATATAATTATGTGTCCGAGAATTTTCAAAATATTCAAAATTTCTTTGATAGCGGATCTTTTGATAACTCTTACAATTATAATGAAGGATCAGGTTTACCTTCTGTTGAGGGTAGTGACGATCCTTCTCATATGAGCTTTGCTTAACTAAGAACGATGGATAACTGTAATTTCAGGAACTGGATATTAGTTCTATTGTTTGGTTGCTATCCGACACTTCAGTTTCTTCGCTACCGCAGTGGCCTTGATGCCGGCATGAAGAAGCTGAACGCATTTTTTTTTCTTTTTAATCCTTTTTATCGGTTTCCAAAGCGGAATACGAAGCTGCCTTTGTTCGATCAGCGTCTGGCCATATGCCTTTTAGTTTTTGTATTTTCGTGGATTATTTATGGGCTTTTCACCTTTAAGAAACAATGCGGTTGACTAGGTCCAATTAATACTAACCGCGGATCCATTGGTGAAGTTCAAAACTGATATATTCTTCCAGGACATCTTCAGCCCACCGCAACCTCCGGAACCTCCGAAGCCCGCTAGCCCTGGCCCACCGTTAAGTCCTCGCGAACCTGAGCGGTATGCGTGAAAAGGTGAATAGAATGACGAGGAAAAGGATTTTTGAAATTCTATTGCTTGTGGCGACGGCTGTTCTGATCGTCCTCAAGGTCAAGGGGTGCGGTGGCGACTCCTGGATTTTGGCACACTAAAATTTTGCTGATTTTTGAAGACGTTGGTTTTCGCGATTCTATTAATGTCAGTCGGAGTATTTCCCTGGCTGGGGAGTGATGAAGATGAAATGGTTCCTTTTACCTTTTTTCGGATGCCTTCTCGCGACCAATCTCGCGTGGGCCGGAGATTCCTACAAACTCGACATCGCCGCTCAAGCCGAGGGGCGAATGGTATTCACGGGATCCCTCAATCTTACCGAGGGAGCGCTCGGGTCGGTAACGATCCCGTACGGTGACCCGAATACGCTCATGGAACTCAAACTCGCGAACGCGGTCAAGGATGGTCGCGCCGGGATCAATCAAACTTTCACGCTCTACAATCAAGACGGTCAAGGACGCAAAACCCCGCTTTGCAGCGGAGATATTCTGTCCACCGTAGGGAAGTACGCGGAGATCTTGTGCAAGAAGCGACCGAACAAGCCGCCACTCTTGATCGTGATCGTGAATCACCGAATCTAAATGGACGACCCAAATAAAAACGCCCCGGTCGGAAGCCGACCGAGGCGTTTCGATATCTAAACGACCGTAGCGATTACCGCTGACCGATCTTGCTCGACGGCCAAACGGAGCCCTTCGGCGCGTTCGGGTCGACCGGCTTGTACCAGCAGAGCGGGCGGATGCCGAGGACGGCACCCTTCTCCTGCGCGCAGGTTCCGACCGTCGGATCGGTATCCGAGAGCGGAGCGTCCTTCGAAGCGCCGCAAACGGCGCCGGCGAAGTACGTGTCGAGGCGGCATTGGGCCTTCGGGTGTTCGTTGAAGGTCTTCGAGACGACGCTCGTGTCCGGCGTTTCGAAGTCCGTCACCGGAAGCTTCGAGAGGTCGGCGAGCGTGTCGGCGAGGGCCTTACCGGCCATGGCGCCGCGTTCGCAGATCGCGATGTCGTTCGCTTGGTCGAAGCTCTTCTGACACTGCTGGGTCACGACGAGCGGGATCGACATCTTGCCGACGAGTCCGACGTTATCGTCGTTCTTCCACATCTCGCGCGCGCACTTCAGCGTCGCATAGTAGTCGGCTTGGCCTTCGTTCGAGGCCCACTTGTTCATCCCGAAGAGGCCGCCGTTTTTCGGGGCGCCGCCGAGGTGGTGGCCCGTTTCGTGGCAGATCACGAGTTCGAATCCGTCGGCCGTCACTTTCGGATGACGAGCGAGGCCGCCGAACATATGGACGTTCGAGGTCGAGCCCGAGCGGTCCGCGTAAGCGTTCACGGTGCCGTCGGCCCAGTTCGCGATGACGTTGTATTTACGGCCTTGGGCCGCGAATACCGGCTCGTAAACTTTTTTCGCGCGTTCGATCGAAGCGTTGAATTGGGCTTCGTCGACGGCGTACGTCCCGAACGAAGAGTCCGGGATGTAGAGGTTATTGTCCGGAAAAATCCCGTGCTTGCCGTCTTCCGTGCAGGCGAGCGCGAGAGAAGCCGGAACGAAAGCGAGTACAGCGAGTGCAGACACGATTTGCTTGTTCATAGTTCCCCCTTGAGAGTCGCTAAAATCGGTATCGCCGATTTTCGGCACTGTCAAATTTCTGTCAAAGGACTTCTAAGGTCTCGCATCGCGTTGCAAAAGAAAAAGCCCGATCGTGAAGCACGATCGGGCTTTTCGTTGTGGTTGTGGACCGATTCTAAAACCGAGCGGAAGCTATCCTACCCATAGCTCCCGTGGGTTCTCAGGAGCGTTCGCGAGCGTGCGAAGACGGCCAGCTCGAGCGCGGCTTCGGAGGCGTCGGAGGCTTCGGGTGCTTGTCCATCGGGAGGGACCAGCAGAGCGGGCGAATCCCGAGGGTTTCGCCTTTTTCTTGGGTACAAGCGCCGACCGTCGGATCTTTCGCGTCGGGTGCGACGTCCTTGGACTTATTACAAACCGCACCGGCGAAGTACGTGTCGAGGCGACACTGGGCTTCCGGGTGGTTATCGTCCATTTCGGTGACGACGCTCGTGTCCGGCTTGTCGAAGTCGGTATCGCCCGTGCGACCGAGCGCGCCGAGCGTATCGGCGAGCGACTTGCCGCCCATCGCAGCGCGTTCGCAGATCGCGATGTCTTCGGCTTTATCGAAGCCCTTCTGACATTGCGTCACGACGGTTTGCGGGAGGGTCATCTTCGCGACGATGCCGGCGTTGTCTTCGTCCTTCCAGATCTCCTTCGCGCACTTCAGGGTCGCGAAGTAGTCGGCTTGGCCCTCGTTCGAGGCCCAGCCGCTCGCCACCTTGCGGGGGGCTCCGCCGAGGTGGTGACCGGTTTCGTGACAGATGACGAGCATGAAGCCGTCCGCCGTGACTTTCGGGTGACGCGCGAGACCGCCGAACATGTGGACTTCGGAGACCTTGCCGTTTTGGTTCGCGTACGCGTTCACCGTGCCGTCTTGCCAGTCGGCGATGATCTTGTACTCGCGGCCTTGGGCGGCGAAGAACGGAGCATAGACCTTTTGCATTTTAGCAACCGCGTCATTGAACTCTTGCTCCGTAGCGGACTGGAGCGCGAACTTGCTCACCGGAATATAGAGCGTGTTCGCCGGGAAGATCCCGTCTTTACCATTGGACGTACACGCCAAAGCCACGGAAGCCGGGACGACGGCCAGCGCGGCAAGGGTGCCGAGAAGTGCTTTATTCATTTGTTCCCCCAATTATCGACGCTCCCTCATTGGAGCGTTGGCGGCGGCTTTCCACAGCTACAGCCAAGAAAAGACGCTAGTCACGAAACAGAATTCTGTCAAAAAACCGTTGTGAAACTTTTGGTTACTGGAAGTTTGTGCTCATCGCGTCACGGCAAAAATTGCCTTAGAAGCCCTTATATCCGAGATGGGCTCGGAACCGTGGAAGAGGGGCTTGGGAATGGTTCTCGACAACCTGCGGAAATCTCCCTATACCCATGAGACTCCAATCGATTCTCCTGAGTGCGTCTCATGCGTTCTGCTTTGCGGAACGAGGCGGCCGGGCCGATTCGGAGCGTGAGTAACTGAATGACCACTAAGCAATCCGCGGGTAGCGATGCCCTGAAGAAGAATCCGCCCAAGAATCAATCCTGGATGGACGATTTCTCCCAGTATCTGGGCGACGAGGAAGTGACCTCGAAAAAACTGAGCACGGCCGAGAACTTCGAAGAGATGTTCAAGGCGACCGAGCAATCCGGCGAAATCAAAGAAGGTGAAGTCATCGACGGCACCGTGATCAACATCGCCTCGGAATACGTCACGGTCGACATCGGCTATAAATCCGAAGGTCTCGTGCCGACCCAAGAATTCAAGGACGCCCAAGGCGTCGCGCAAGTGAACGTCGGCGACGTCGTTCCCTGCTACATCGAGCGCATGGAGATGGAAAACGGCTTCATGCTCCTCTCGAAGGACAAGGCCGAGATCATCCGCGCGTGGGACGAAATCTCCGCCGCGTGCGAGAAAGACCAACTCGTCGAAGGGACGGTCATCGCGAAGGTGAAGGGCGGCCTCTCCGTCGACATCGGCGTGAAAGCGTTCCTCCCGGGCTCCCAGCTCGACACGAAGCCGGTCAAGAACCTCGATAAGTACGTCGGCAAGCGCCTCAAGTTCAAGATCATCAAGTTTAACAAGAAGCGCGGGAACATCGTTCTTTCCCGTCGCGCCGTCGTCGCGCAAGAGCGTGAGCTCCAGCGCGCCGAGACGCTCGCCAACCTGCAAGAAGGCATGATCGTCGCCGGTACCGTGAAGAACATCACGGAATACGGCGCGTTCATCGACCTCGGCGGGATGGACGGACTTCTCCACATCACGGACATGAGCTGGGGCCGCATCAAGCACCCGAGCGAAATGTTCGCGGTCGGAGACGAAGTGAAGGTGAAGATCCTGAAGTACGATCGGGAGAAGGAACGCGTTTCCCTCGGCCTGAAGCAGATCTCCGCCAATCCGTGGGACGAAGCCGAGTTCAAGTACCCGGCCGGCATGAAGGTGAAGGGCAAAGTCGTTTCGCTCAAGGACTACGGCGCGTTCGTGGAACTTGAAGGCGGCGTCGAAGGCCTCATCCACGTCTCCGAGATGTCCTGGACGGAACGCGTGAAGCACCCGTCGAAGGTCCTGAACGTCGGCGACGAAGTCGAGTGCAAGGTGCTCGAAGTCGACACGAAGGCGAAGCGCATCTCCCTCGGCCTCAAGCAACTCCAAGACAATCCGTGGGATCAACTCGAGATCAAGTTCCCGATCGGTTCCATCGTCGAAGAAGCGGAAGTCAAGTCGGTCACCGACTTCGGCGTGTTCGTCGACATCGGCATGGGCATCGACGGCCTGATTCACGTCTCGGACCTCGCGTGGACGAAGAAATTCAACCACCCGTCCGAGAAGTACAAGAAGGGCGACAAGGTCAAAGCCGTCGTCCTCGGTATCGACAAGGCGAACGAGAAGTTCTCCCTCGGCGTGAAGCAACTCGAGCGCGATCCGTGGGATTCGCTCAAGGCCCGCTACAAGGTCGGCCAATCGATCGAAGGCGCCGTGACGAAGCTCACGGACTTCGGCGCGTTCGTCGAACTCGAAGAAGGCGTGGAAGGCCTCATTTACGTCTCCGAGATCGCGGATCACCGCATCGAGAAGCCGTCCGACGTGCTCAAGGTCGGGGACAAGGTTCGCGCCGAAATCCTCTCCATCGAGCCGAAGGAACGCCGCATCGGTCTCTCCATCAAGCAACTCGGCCGTACCGAAGAGCGCTCCGCGTTCCAAACGTACGCCGGCGACGCTTCGAAGAAGACTTCGATGGGCGACCTCCTGGGCGACAAGCTCAAGGCCGCGCTCGATAAAGATAAGAAGTAACCCGCGCGAGCGGGTTGTTCGCCGCGAGGTGATTTACTCGCGAAGCGAGTACCGCATTCTTACTCATGGACGGCCCGGGAGATTCTCCCGGGCCGTTTTTTTTCGTCCGGTGAATCCGAGATGACGCGTCCTGCGCGGAAGTTCTTCTGCTTCGCGTGGGGATATTTGCGACTTGAAGGGGGTTAGGGGAATTGTCCCTATTCTTGCATTCCTCTTTGCGTTGAAACTCAGTGCATCCCATTTTTCCCCGAATCGACGGCCGCGCGGAGCGCGAGCCTTCGATTGAATCGTCTCGAAGGAGCCCGCTTCCCATGAAAAAGATCGCTTCCCTCGTCCTCGTTTCCTTCCTCGCCGCGAGTTCGGCCTTCGCACTCGAGGCGAACGTCGTCGGCGGCTTGACCTCGAGCGCTCCGATCCAAAACGGTACGGGCGTTTCGTATACCGCGCGGACGGCGCTGACTTACGGCGCTTTGGTCGACTTCGACCTCATTCCCGCATTCATGCTAGAAACGGGCATCCTCTCCGTCGGCTTGAAGACGCGGGCGAATCCGACGTCCGGAATCGAGAACGACATCAGCCAGCGTGCGATGGAAATCCCCCTCATGGCGCGCTTCACCCTGCTTCCGATCTTGAGCGTCGGCGGCGGTCTCTACTGGCAGCAGTTCGGTTCGAGCTACGACACCGAGAACGTCAACACCGGTATCAAGGTCACGAATCTGAGCTGGGAAGGATCCGGGTACAAGCGGAGCGACCTCGGTTTAAAACTCGCCGCTCGCGCTCAGTTCCCGGTCGCGCCGATGATTCACATCCTCGCCGATCTTTCGTATAAGCGGGGGTTCACGAATCTCGTCAGCAATCCGACGGCGGGCGAAAGCTTGAAGTCGAACGAACTCGCGCTGCTCGTCGGCGCGGGCGTCAGCTTCTAAAATTTTTACCGGGTTTCGACGGCCGCTTGACGATTTCCGAGCGTTAGCAAAAGCCAACGCGTCGCATGACTGTTCGTTGTTGCCATTTGCGTTACCCGGACCGGAAAATAGAGGAATCGGAGTTGGTTTGAAGTGAGGCGTTATGGGCCTTTCGGGATGTGCTCGTTCCCGGAAAGTTCGAATGCGCCTCGTGTAACACCACTAGGAGACCTAAAGATGAAGAAGATAATCTGTGTAGTGTTTTTCGGAATCGCAGCCATGACTATGGCGGCGGGAACGGCACAAGCCGGCGCGATGGTGAACGTGCTTGGGGGTCTGAACTTCCAAAACGACAGCATCGATCCTGCTCAAAGTGGAACGACCCTTTCCGCCCAAGGCGGCGTGAGCTACGGGGCGAGCGTGGAGTTCGGAATGAACCCGATGCTCGGACTCGAACTCGGTGTTTTCTCGATGGCTAAGAAAACGAAGGCAACCGTGGCTGGAGCGGGTGAAGCGACGGCCACCGCTCACGGAATCGTTTTTCCGGTCATGGTGCGATTTACCGCGCTCCCCGTGCTCGATTTTGGGGTCGGTGGTTACTACGCCACGCTTTCGGATAAGTTCACGGTCTCCGGGTCGACCATTGCCGGCTACCCGGACGGAGATCAAACCTCCTCGACGGCTGAGAAGAGCGACTACGGCTTGCGCGCCGGGGTGCGGGCGAAACTGCCTGTCGGTCCGATGCTGAAGGTCCTTGTCGACGCGAGCTATAACTTCGGATTGAAGGATACGGACAACACCTCGACCACCGAGAAGACCCGCGGCTATACGCTGATGGCCGGTGTCGGAATCGGCTTCTGATCGAAAGTCCGAAGCGAAGTTACGAAGCGCCCCGGGGACCCCCGGGGCGCTTTTTTTCGCGGTCCGTCTCGGTAAGGATTGCCGATTGAGGGGAGGGCGGGCCGCTTCGACAATAAAGGAACGCGATGCATTTCCCCCGCCGGTTCCTACCCATCCTCCTCGGACTCGTCTCCCTCGTGCTCGCCGCGAAGCCCGCGCGCGCGTGGGACCTCTCCGTCGTGAACGGTTTCAATTTCAGTCATCCTTCCTACAACCCCGATCTGCCGAATAACGGGACGTCGACGACGAAGGCCGCCTTCGAGTTCGGCGCGCTCGCGGGTTTCGCGATCGGCGGCGACTATTTCTTCGACGCCGGCGCGATCCGGCACACGCGGCACACCATCGTCGAGGACACCGTCGCAACCACGGACAGCCGGTATTCGGGATGGCTCTTTCCGATGGGCGTTCGTTTCATGCGCGCGGAGTTCTTCGGTTTCGGATTCGGCCCTTACTTCGCGCTCTTGAATTCCCGCACGAGGACGGAAGCGACCTATGCCGCGGGCGGCGGCGGCACGACGGACGCCGACGATCCGAACCGGAAGAATTTCGAGATGGGGCTTCATGTGAACCTTCGTCTCGCGTTCCCGGTTATGCGGACCGCGAAGGTGATCTTCGACGGCTCGTACCTCTTCGGGTTCACCGATTTGAACAAAGCGGGCACCGCCGAGGATAAGACGCAGGAGCTCCTGCTTCTCGTCGGATTCCAGATCCCGATCGGGGGCGCGAGCGAGGCGGCATCCTCCGACACGAATCCGGCGCCGAGCGCGCCGGGTGATCTCGCGCCGGCCGTGACGCCGATGCCTTCGCCGAGTCCGGCGCCGACGGCGAAACCGGCGGTCAAAAAGAAAAAGGAAAAACGAAAATGAGCGAAAACGAGCACGAACCTCAGGACTCCTCCGCCCGTCCGAATCCTCCGGCTTCGGTACCGGTCGTCGTTCGGGAGACGCGCTCCACGTGGCGCCCGCTCTTGATCCTTTTCGCCGTTTCGGGGATTTTCTTCCTCGTTTTCGTCGTCTCGTCCTACCTCTTCTTTTCGAAGGGCCTCGGCGGGAAAAGCCCGACCGCTCAGAAGGCGATCTTCAAGAAGGAAGGCGTCGCGCTGCTCGAGATCAACGGCGTGATCATGGACTCGAAGAAGGCGCTCAAGTCCCTGAAAGCGTTCGAGGAGAATCCGAACGTGAAGGCGCTCGTCGTCCGGATCAATTCGCCGGGCGGCGCGGTCGCGCCCTCCCAGGAAATCTACGAGGCGATCCGGAAATTTCCGCATCCGAAAGTCGCGTCGATGTCGAGCGTCGCCGCGAGCGGCGGGTATTACGTCGCCGTCGCGAACGACGAGATCTACGCGAATCCCGGCACCATCACCGGTTCGATCGGCGTGATCATGGAATTCGCGAACCTCGAGAAGCTCTACGAATGGGCGAAGATCAAGCGATTCTCGATCAAGACGGGGAAGTTCAAAGATTCCGGAGCGGAATACCGGGAGATGCAGCCCGAGGAAAAGGCTCTCCTCCAAGGCATGGTCGACGACGTGCTCGTGCAGTTCAAGACGGCGGTCGCTACCGGCCGGAAGATGACTTTCGACGAGGTCACGCCGCTCGCCGACGGGCGGATCTTCTCGGGGACCCAAGCCAAGGCGGCCAAGCTCGTCGACGAGCTCGGCGGGATCGACGAGGCGATCGCGGCCGCGGGTAAGCTCGGCGGGATCGAGGGGAAGCCCCGGATCATCAAGGAAGAGAAGAAGCACAAGGGCTTCCTCGAATTCGTGCAGGACCAGATGCGCGACGACGACGACGAAGACGCGGAAGCCCGGACGACGAACCGGGTGGCGGCCGTCCTACAGCGGGTGCTCGGGCTCGAAGTGGGGCTCGAAAAGGTCCGGACGATCCTCGAGCCCGGAATCTACTGGATCTGGAAAGGCGCGCTCTGATAGAGCCTAGGCCCGATGGTTTCTCCCGCTCAGAATCGCCCCGCTAATCGAACGGTCCCCCGAAAGCTCGCGCTCTCGATCCTCACCGACGTGGTGGCGAACCGGAAACCGCTCGACGACGCGATCGAGGCCCACGCCGCCCGCGCGGGCGTGACGTCAGCCGACCGGGCGTGGCTCACCGAGATTTCGAGCGGCGTCCTTCGGACGCTTCGGCGGCTCGATACGGCGATCGACGCTTATTCGCTGAAGAAAAAGCCGGCGGGCAAGGTCCGGAAAATCCTCCAGCTCGCGGTCTATCAGCTCCTTTACCAGGACCGTGTTTTCCCGGCGACCGTCGTTTCCGAAACGGTCGATTTCGTGCGCGCCGAGGAAGGCGAACCGCCGGCGAAATTCGTGAACGCGCTTTTGCGTAAAATCTCGGACGCCCGAGCCGAGTGGCGCGATCCGGCGGATCCGGGCGAGCGCGCGAGCGTCGCCGAGAAGGCGGCTTGGGCGAGCGTACCCGATGCCTGGTGGAAACGACTCGAGAAGGATTACGGTTACGCGGAAGCCTGCGCGATCGCGCGGTCGGCGCTCGAACGTCCGGAGATCTGGTACCGTCTCCGGTCGGAGAACGAAATGCCCGCGTTTCTCGAGCGCGGACCGCTTCCGCTCTCGGCGCGAGCGCGCGTCGACGGGGCGGAGGGCGAGAAAAGTCGCGGCTCCGTCACCGAACTCGAGGGATTTCGCGAAGGGAAGTGGATCGTCCAGGATCTCGCGAGTCAGTCGCTCGTCGACCGATTCGCGAAGGTCCTGCACGATCGCGGCGCGAAACCACGGCTTCTCGACCGCTGCGCGGCCCCCGGCGGAAAGAGCGTCGCGATGAGTTGGGCCGGTATCGATGTCGTCGCGACCGACGCGAGCGAGGGGCGGAGAAGACTCCTCGAGGAGTCCGTCGCGCGCGCGGCGCCCGGAGTTCGGGTCGTCGCGGAGCGGGAGATTTCCGCGTCCGGACCGTACGACGCGGTTTGGGTGGACGCGCCTTGCAGCGGTTCGGGGATCCTTCGTCGCCATCCGGACGTGCGATGGGCGAAGGCCGACGCCGAACTCGGTTCGCTGATCGAGATCCAAGCGCGACTGCTTCGCGAAGCGTTGACCCTCGTTTCGACGGGAGGACTCGTCTTTTACAGCGTTTGCTCGCTCTTCGCGGACGAAGGCCGGAACCAGGTACGCGCGCTCGGAACCGCCGTGCGCGTGCTCGACGAAATCCGGCTCGGTCCGGATCAGACGCCGTCGGTCGACGGTTTTTACGGCGCGGTCCTCGAGAAGGCCTGAGCGCGTTCCGTTCGCGGCTCTATTTGCCGTCGCCCGCCTTTTTCTTCTTTTGGTATTGGATTTCGGAAAGTCCGGCGGCGTCCGGCGTGTTCGTGTCGGCCGGCAGCGGCTCCTCGGCCGCGTCGACGCGCGAGGGAAGTTTCGGAACCGGCTTCTCCGCTTTGCCCGTTTTCGTCTTTTTCTCGTAGGTGATTTCTTTTTTCACGCCTTCCCCGGAAAGAACCGTCTCGGGGGTGGCCGGCGCCGATTCGCGGGCCGGGGAAGCGGTCTTCGTCGCGGGAGGCGGTGCGCCGGTCGTCGGAAGGCGAGGCGCGATGCCGTCGTTTTCCGGCGGTTCGTCCTTCTCGCCGTTCGCCGGATCCGGGGAGCGCGGATAGTTCGCGGGCGGCGGTGCGCGCTTCTGGCTTTCTTGGAATCCCTGGCGGAAAGCCTTTAGCTTTTCTTCGAGCGCCGCGGATTTTTCCTTCACGCGGGGATCGTCGAGTTTCATTCCCTTCTGCAAGACAAGGGCGTCGAGCGCGTTCCGGGCGGCGGTGACCTCGTCGCGCAGACGCGCTTGTTCCGCTTCCCCGCTGCCCGTGGTTCCCGCGTGCGCGAACGGCGTGACGCCAGATATCGCTAAAAACGAGCCGAAAACCTGGGTCATTTTCGACACCCGCGAAATTATCGCCATACGCGTATTGTCATAAAGAAGTCGATCCCTGTAAAATGGAAAGTGGGTTCATCTCGGGGGTTAGGGATGCGAAATCGAGTTCTCCCAGTCCGTCTGGGTCTGCTGTTCGTCGTGTGCGCGCTTTCGGCGTCCGCACGCGCCGGCGATCCCGTCGTCGTGAAGATTCCGTGCGATTCCGCGCCTTGGCTTACTTGCGCGGACTTGAAGTCCAAAGTGATCGACGGCGTCGCCGATCCCCAATTCCCGGGCGGCATCAAGGCCGCCATCCGGCAGATGATGGACGACGCATACGAAATGAACGTGCGTCTCGCGCCGAACCTCGTCGGTCAGCAGGACTGCACCACGTTCGATAACTTGAACAAGGGTCCGCTCTGTTCGCCGCTGAAGCTCCCTGAGAACGGATGCGTCGACGAGAAGACGAAGGCCTACAAGGTGAAGTCTCCGACGAGCGACCAATGCCCGGCGATCTCGATGGTGGGCGCGGCGACTCGCGACCATCCGCTCTTCAGCCTCGGTACCACCGGCACCGGTTCGATCGAAACCTCGAACGTGGCCGCCGGACTCGTGATGGCGATCAGCAATCAGGGCGCGGACATCACGGCGGAAATGGCGAAGAACGCACTCACGATCTCGCCGACGAGTCCGTGCTACTCGAAGGCGACCGTACTCCAGCAGCTGATCACCCAACAGTCCGACGTGCAGCTCATCGCGCAGATCAACGCCTGCGATCCGACGGACACCACTCAGAACTGCAGTGCGAAGGAATACTTCAAGGCGAACCTCACGACGATCCTCTCGGGTTACGTGCAGCTCGCACGGTGCCGGCTCTCCGACGAGTCGACCCACAAATTCATCGACTTCACGAAGGAAGGGACGAAGTCCTATACCGAAGCGTTGAAGGATCTTTTCATCCAGCAGTGCTTTTATCCGAGACGCGGCGATCCGGCGGGAATGCGCGCGTGCTACGCTCAAAGGTACGCGACTTGGATCCGCGACCGCTCGCGGAAGGCGTTTCCGAACGTCGCGTCGGCGTGCTCGAACTAAGTTTTCGACGGGTTTTCGGGGTTTGTTCAGGAGTCTGATATGGGGTTATTCGCTAAAATCTTTTCGAATCGGATCGCGCGGCGAGCGCTTCTCGCGTTTTCCGCTTTCGCGGCGTTCGACGCCGGCGCGGCGGTCCGCTGCCAGCTCCACCTCGGGCTCGGCTGCAACGGTCCGGTGGTCTACGGGATGCAACTTTGCGCGCGCGTGACGTTCAACCAGGGCAAATGCGAACGCCTCTGCGGAGGAGTCCAGCCGATCTGCAAAGTCAGCGATTTCGACGCCTGGGTCTCGGCCTACGAGGATAAGGGGCGAAACGGCATACACGGCGAACTCGCCGAGTCGAACGTTTCGGACCAGTTCGACCAAAGCGGCCAATTGCTGAAAACCTCAGGCAACGCCTACACCGTCTGCATGAGCACGGCCGGACTCATCGGCTCGTATTCCTCGGAATATCCGATCCGGAGTACGGGAACGCAGGGGTGCGGAAACGCGGTGGTCGCCAGCGATTCGAACTGCTCCGCCGGAACGGTTTTCAACGGCGATCCGACGCATCCTCAGTGCATCACCAAGGACTCGTACTGCGGCGGCGGTGGCTCGACGGGGAGCTACGTCACGACGATGAGCGCGGGTTTCCAGCTCGTCGATATCCAAAACTCCCACTTCCTGGCCGTCGGCGAGCAGGACAATAACCTCCAGACGGGCGCGGCGACCGCGGGCACCGACTTACCGGGACTCTCCTCCGCGACCGGCGCTTCGACGGGCGTCAAGTTCGACGGCCTGGCCGGCACCGGCAATTCCTCCGGCAAGCGCCAAGCGTCGGCCGCCACGAGCGGCTCCGGCGCGGGAATCGCGCCGCCGGCCGGTTCGGATACCGGCTCCGCGAAGAGCGCGGCGACCGCGGGCGACGATTCCGCGTTCGCGTCGAAGACTTTCGGCATGGAATCTTCCGGCTACGGCGGCGCGGGCGGCGGGCACGGTGCGGGCGATCCCTCGGGCAGCGGCGCCGGAGGAGTTTCGTGGTTCGGAGCCGGTGGAGCGGCAGGCGCGGCGACCGCGGGCGGCGCGAACGGCGACGTCGGTTTCGACGGGAGCGCGAGCCGCGGACTCGCTTCGGCCGGAACGCTCGACGTGAACGACCCGGAGAACTACTTCCTCCTGAGTGACGTGAGCGTTTCGCTTTTCAAGCGCGTGACGACGGTCTGCCGCAAGAAAGAGCGCAGCCTCGTCCTCGCTCCGTAAGACCTACTTCCCGAGTCTGACGCGCATTCCGCGGCGCCAGTGCTCGCGCGGAGAAAGCGTGTGGCGTCCCGGCGCGTCCGGCTCGCAGAGGAGGACGTCCTTCTTCGCACGCGGGTCGCGCGAAAGGGGGTCGGTGAGCACGAGCCGCTCGTTCGGCGCGGCCCGGTCCGGATTAGGATCCTCGGCGGCCGCGATCCAAAGATAAGAGTACTTCAGCCACTCCTTCTCCTTCGAGAGGCCGCGCGAGAAGAACCCGAACCATTTCCCCGGGATTTTCCCGCGAATGCTGAAGTGGCACCAGTCGCGTCCTTCCGCGAGCGGGCACCGTCCGGCGTGGAGGCACGGTCCCCAGATCCGCGACGGTTCCGCGTCGACGAGGCCTTCCTCGAAGAAGAAATCGCGAAGCTGGGAAAGCGTCTGCGATGGCGCGCGCGCCGCGGGCTCGGCCCAGAGTATGCCGCCGCCCGAGCGGCCGAGTTCGAATAGGTGGGCGAAGGGACGCGGATCGGGCCGGCCCTCGCGCAAGGGGAGATACTCGTTCACGGTGTGGCCGAAGACCGAGAGCGAGATCGGATCTTTCTCCGTCATGACCTTCTTCCAGAGATCGCCCGTCTGCAGGCGCACGCTCACGCGTCCGCGCGATTTCGGGAACGACTCGGCGACGTGGCGGAGCAGGGCCTCGCCGTCCTTCAGGATCGTCGCGTTCTGGTCGAAGAGCACGAATTCGATTTTCTCGGGGAGGGGTTCCTTCCGTCCGAGGAGGTGGACGAGGAGCGCGAGCGAAGCCGTCGCGGGACCCGCGCCGAGGTCGACGAAACGAAAGACGCCCGATCGTTTCGATTGCGCGAGCGCGGCGTCGACGGCTTTCGCGTGGAGCGAGAAGAGCGCGACGAATTTCGCGGCTTGAAGCGGAAGAAAATAGAGCAAGTAACTCGAACGGTATTTCTCGTGCGCGAGGTAATCCTGAAGGTTCTTCGGGCGCGCGTCGGTGAAGAGGTCCGAGAGTTCGCGCACGCCGCGCAGGAAGAATTTCCCGTCCTCGGCGGAGAAGGGTTTTCCCTTCCAGCTCTCGCGGGGGGCGTAACGGTCCTTCACCCAGCCCGGGAGGATATCGTCGAAAAACCAACCCCATGACGGGGGGAAAGCGACGCCCGCTTCCGGCGCTTCGCTCGGGGCGGGAATTTCTTGCCGGGCGTTTCGCGGACGGAGGTTCACCGAAAGGCGTTTTTTGCCGGTGGGTCTACCGGTATCGCGCGAGTTTTGGCGGCGGGAAGCTTTCGGTTTCATGAGCCCTAAGGTTAGCATGGATCCTTTTCTCGCGTAACGCCGGAAACGGATGGTAAACTCGGTAGAGGAGGTGCCCATGGACGGACGCCGGCACGACGTGCTTCGCATCGCTTCGAAATCGATCTGGAAGGAACGATTCACGAGGAACTTCGAGTTTTACTGCCCGATGTGCACCACGCCCCGCCGGATCGGCATGCACCCGAAGCCGGGCCAGCCGATCCACTTCGTCCAGGTCGGTCTCACCGCGTTCCTCGTCGCGCTCCTCGCGCGCGAGGCGCTCCCGTGGATCGAATGGAAAGGGCTCGTGAGCTTCGTCCCGCTCTGGATCGGGTTCGAGATGGTCTATCGCGCGCGCGTGCGCGCGAAAGTCACCTGTTCGAAATGCGGGTTCGATCCGATTTTATACCTCGTGGATGTGGAAAAAGCCCGGTCTGCG
Source organism: Bdellovibrionales bacterium (assembly GCA_018266355.1). Classification (GTDB taxonomy): domain Bacteria; phylum Bdellovibrionota; class UBA1018; order UBA1018; family UBA1018; genus JACMQW01. The sequence goes on along the minus strand of JAFEAP010000005.1, from coordinate 300,477 downwards.
ATCCAAGACCACTGGCGGAAGCGGTTCGCGGAAAAGGGAATTCCCTTTCCTGGATCCGAAGCGGAAAATGACGCTGCGCGCTCGCGGCCCGCCGCGGCAATCGCTCCTGCCGGTAGTGCGAAATCCCGAGCAGTCTCCGAGGATTCCGAAGCGCCGGAAGTCGAAGCCTAGTTTCCCCGGCGATCGGCGCGGAGTGCTTGACCGGCTCGCTTCGGGCCCGTACACCGTGGGGCATGTCAGTAAATAAAGTTATTCTGGTGGGGAGACTGGGTCAGAATCCGGAAGTTCGGTACACGCCGAGCGGATCCGCCGTCGCGAACTTCTCGGTCGCGACGAACGAGGCCTGGACGGATAAGAGTGGTCAAAAACAAGAGCGTACGGAATGGCACCGTATCGTGGTGTGGGGCAAGCTCGCAGAGCTTTGCAGCCAATACCTCGCGAAGGGTCGCCAGTGTTACGTCGAGGGACGCCTCCAAACCCGTGAGTGGACGGACAAGGACGGCGTGAAGAAATACTCGACCGAAGTCCAAGCGCAAACGGTCCAATTCCTGGGCGGCGAACGCGGCGCGGGCATGGGCAACGAGCAGCGCTCCGCGGGCGGACCGTCGGCGAACTTCGGCGGCGGCAACGCGAACGCCGGCTTTAACCAAGACGCCGGCGCCGGTTTCGGCATGGGCGCTCCGGCCGAACCGTCGTTCACTGAAGACGATATTCCGTTTTGATGCGGGCTCTGATCGTCGTTCCGACTTATAACGAGGCGGAAAACATCAAATCTCTGGTGGAGGCGATTCTCGCCTCCACCCCTTCTTCCATCGACATCTTGATCGTAGACGACGGCTCGCCCGACGGAACGGGTGCGCTCGCCGACGTGCTCGCGGTTCGCCATGAACCGCGCGTGCACGTCCTTCACCGCGCGAAAAAGATGGGGCTCGGCACGGCCTACGTGAACGGCTTCCGCTGGGGCCTCGGTCGCTCGGAGTACTCGGCCTTCATCGAAATGGACGCCGATTTTTCCCATAATCCGTCCTATCTGAAGACGATGCTCTCCACCCTCGAAACCTCCGACGTCGCGATCGGTTCTCGGTACGTCCCGGGCGGCGGGACGGTGAACTGGGGGATCGGCCGGAAGATCCTATCGCGCGGCGGGAGTTTTTACTCGCGCGTGATCCTCGGCGCCCCGATTCGGGACTTCACCGGCGGGTTCAACGGATGGCGCCGGGCGGTCCTCGACGCCGTCGACCTCGAATCCCTCCGCAGCGACGGTTACTCGTTCCAAATCGAGCTCAAATACCGCGCTTTCCTCCGAGGCTTCCGGATCAAAGAATTCCCCATCATTTTCGAAGACCGGAAGGTCGGGAAATCGAAGATGAATCGGCGGATCGTGTTCGAAGCGCTCGCTCGCGTTTGGGGATTCCGCTTAAATTCCCGCAAGTTCTTGACGTCGCCGGAGCGCGCTCACTAAACTAAGGGACATGCTCCCGATCTTGCGCCCGGCTCTCGCTTCGCTCGCCCTTCTCGCGTCCATCGCGACGGTCGGCGCCGCGGGAGCGGAAGAATTCCAGAAGCCCGCCGTCGACGCGGCCCCCGCGCAGACGAAGAAGAAAGAATACTCCGCGATCCTCGTCGACAAGGCGACGAACACGATCGAACTCACCGATCTCCAAGGCGGCGAGTACGTCACGCTGAGGAAGTACCACGCGACGCTCGGCAAAGTGAAAGGCGACAAGGCTCAGGAAGGCGACCAGAAAACGCCGGAAGGGATCTACACCTTCAAGGCGCTCCTGAAGCCGCCGGGACTCGCGGCGAAATTCGGGAAGATGGCGTTCTACGTGAACTATCCGAACGATTACGACCGCATCGCCGGCCGCACCGGTTACGGGATCATGCTGCACGCGACGGACACGCCGACGCGGCTGAAGGAAAGTTTCGACAGCGAAGGGTGCGTGGTCTGCGACGACAGCGAACTCGCCGAGATGGCGCCGCACATCCGCCTCGGCCTCACGCCGATCCTCATCTTCGAGCGACTCACCGACGAGTATCGGAAGCCCGGAAAAGAGCCGTCGATCCGGAGTTTCTTCGAGTCCTGGATCAAATCGTGGGAAGCGCGCGATATCGACGCTTATATCGACCACTACCATTCGGACTTCGTCGCCCAGGGCAAGGACCGCGACGCGTGGAAGAAGTACAAGGCCTCGCTCAACCAGCGTTACGTCGACATCTCGATCGGTCCGGAGGACGTGCTCTACTACAAGCACCCGAAGTACTGGATGATCACTTTCACCCAGAACTACCGCTCGAAGCTGAAGGGCGGGGGGTGGGGTCACCGCTCGCGCGGGACGAAGATCCTTTACGTCGCCGAAGAGGCCGGCAAGCCGAAGATCATCGCCGAGACCTATACGCAGCTGATGTGGTGAGGTGAAGGATGACGGCCGAGGCTCGCCCGCAAATCGCGATCATCGGCGCCGGCGTGATCGGAAGCGCCCTCGCGATGGCGCTGGCGGAACGCGGGGCGAAGGGCGTCGTCGTCTACGATCCCGATCTCGAGGGATCGCTTTCGAGTTCGGAACTGAACGCGGGCGGCGTGCGAGCGACTTTCCACCAACCGCTGAACGTGCTTTGTTCGAAGCTCTCGATCGATTATTTCGCCGCCCACGCGGCCGAGGTCGGATACCGCGCGTGCGGTTATCTCTGGATGGTCGACGCCGCGGGAATGGCGCGTTTCGAGGATTCGGAGGCGACCTGGCGGTCGGCCGGCTGGCCGACGGAAGCGTGGGACGTCGCGAAGCTGAGCGCTTACGCACCGTTCATCGATAAGACAGACGACCTCGCGGGAGCGGTTTTCGGCCCGCGCGACGGACTTTTGAATCCGAACCTCCTCAAACTCCATTTTCGAGAGCGGGCGAAGGCCGCCGGCGCGACCTTCGTCGATCGCCTCCTGCTCCGGGGGGCGAAGATCGACGGGACGGGCGTCGAGCTTCGATTCGAACGGCTTTCCGCGAATCCCACGCGCGAGGAGAAGGAATCCGCGTACCTCTCGCTCGACCGCGTCCCGTCGCCCGGTTCCGTGAAGGAGTCGCCGAGCGACTCCGCCGCCGTCGTGAGTGCGGAACGCGTGGTGAATTGCGCGGGTCCGTGGGCGAAGGCGATCGCGCGCATCCTCGGTTACGACTGCCCGGCAGTGAACGTGCGTCGCCAGATCTCGCTCTTCGACTGCCGCGGCCTCGATCTCTCTCCGTACGGGATGATGATCGATCCGTCGGGCGTCTATTTCCACCCCGAGGCGGGCTACATCCTCGGCGGGATCGCCGAGCGCGACGAACCGATCGGTCAGAACTTCCGTTACGGGGGCGAGGAGTTCTTCCAGGAGAAGATTTGGATGCCGCTCTCGGAACGGTCAACGAAGTTCGAGGCGCTTCGCCACTTGAACGGATGGGGCGGATTGTACGAGGTTTCTCCCGACGAATCCGCGATCATCGGCGAGGTCGAGACGGGCGCGCCGTCCGGCACCGGCCGGGTTTTCGAATCGCATTCCTACTCGGGCCACGGAGTAATGCACAGCTACGCCTGCGGCGTCGCGCTCGCCGAGCGGATGCTCGACGGAAAGTCGAAACTCCTCGAACTCGAGCCGTTCGCGGGTTCGCGTTTCGCGCGCGGGCACGCGCTGACGGAGACGGCGGTCATATGAAAGGACGCGCCTGATGCATACCGTTTCGGGTTTCGAGGCTTTCCCCCGGGCGCGGGAGGTTTTCCGCGAGGGGCTTCGCGACGGAGTCTTCCCGGGCGGCGTGTTCGGCGTCTGGTCGCGGAAGGATCCCGACGTGTTCCGCTACGGATGGGGCGGGTCGCGGCGGCTGCGCTTGAAGGGACTGACCCAGCAGCCGATGGAGCTCGATACGGTTTTCGACCTCGCTTCGGTGACGAAGGTTTTCGGAACGGGCGCGCTCGCGATGGCGTTCGTCGAGCGCGGATGGCTGACGTGGGATACGCCCGCCTCGGCGATCCTGCACGATTTCCGGCATGCGGGAGTGACCCTCCGGCAGTTGGCCGCGCACACGTCTGGGCTGCCGGCTTGGTACCCGTTCTTCGAACGCATGCGCGAGGCATTTTCGACCCACGAACTCGAGCGGATCGCCGTGGACGAGCGCCAGGAAGTGATGCGGGAAATCGTCATGGGCGTCGAACTCGAGCGGGCGCCGGGGACGAAGGCGGTCTATTCGGACGTCGGGTTCCTGGTCCTCGGGTTTTGCCTCGAGGCGATCGCCGGCCTTCCCCTCGATCGGGCGGTCGAACGATTCGTCTGGCAGCCGATGGGACTTTACGAGGATCCGGCAGGCGGAAAGGTCCGGGGTCCGTTCTATCGGCGGACGATCGAACCCGCGTTCCGCGACCGCGACGAGACGGTGGCCGCGACGGAGGACTGTCCGTGGCGTCGGGGCGTGCTGCAGGGCCAAGTTCACGACGATAACACCTGGGCGATGGGCGGGTACGCGGGGCACGCGGGCGCGTTCGGCGACGCCCGGACGCTGCTACGGTTCGGCCGCGCGCTCCTCGACGGTTATTTTTCGCCCGCCGTGACGGCGGAAGCGTGGACGCGGGTTTCGATCCCGGAAGGGTGCGACCGGACGCCCGGGTGGGACACCCCGAGCGGGGATTCGCCCGCGCTCGGCAAAATTTTCTCCCCACGGTCGGTGGGACACCTCGGATTCACGGGGACTTCGTTTTGGATCGATCCCGTGAACCAGGTCGTCGTGACTCTCCTTACGAACCGCGTGCATCCCTCGCGCGAAAACACCCTGATTCGGGCGTTTCGCGGCCGTTTTCACGACGCTTTGGCGCGGGACCTTTCGATCGGGATCTAGTCGCGGCGTCTGCGCTCTCCGATTGACCATTTCGCGGCTTGCGCGCGACAATCGGAGGATGTCCTCCGCTCCGACCGTCTCGCTTCCCGCCTTCTCCGAACTCCGCCGAGTCCACATCATCGGCGTCTGCGGCACCCTCATGGGCGCTTTTGCGGCCTTCCTGAAGCGACGGGGAATCGAAGTCACCGGTAGCGACCAGAACGTCTATCCGCCGATGAGCGACGTGCTTCGAAACGCCGGCGTCACGCTCTTTTCCGGATACCAGGCGTCGAACCTCACGGGGCTTCCGGCGCGTCCCGACCTCGTCGTGATCGGAAACGTGATCAGCCGGACGAACGCCGAGGCCCAGGCCGCGCTCGAGGGCGGCTACGCCTACACCTCGCTTCCGGAGGCGATGGAAAAACTCATGCTCGTCCAGACGCGGAACCTCGTCGTCGCGGGCACCCACGGGAAGACGACCACCTCGAGTCTGCTCGCGTTCACTCTCGCTCACGCGGGGCGGGATCCGAGCTACTTCATCGGAGGCGTCTCACACAACCTCCCGAACAGCTTCCAGGTTTCCTCGATCGAGAAGGGACGACTCTTCGTCCTCGAAGGCGACGAGTACGATACCGCGTTTTGGGACAAGGTGCCGAAGTTCAACCACTATCTCCCCGACGACGCGATCCTCACCTCGGTCGAGTTCGATCACGCCGACATTTATGCCGATTTTTCCGCGGTAAAACGGGCCTTTTCGGGGTTGATCACCCGGATCCGACCGGGCGGGCGCCTCATCGCATGCGTCGACTACGATTCCGTGCGCGAGCTCGCGCGCGACGCCGAATCGCGGAAGATCGCGGTGCTTACCTACGGATCGGCGGGGACGCCGGGTGCTCGATTCACTCCGAAGGATGTCCGCGTCGACGCCGACGGGTGGACGCATTTCACGATTCTCGACGACGGAAAGCCGATGGGGTCCCTCCGGCTCGCGATTCCGGGAAACCATAACGTGTTGAACGCGCTCGCGACGTGGATCGAGGCTCGGGAGCTCGGACTCACGCACGCGGAGGTCGAAGCGGGCCTCGCGGCGTTCAAGGGCGTGAAACGGAGGCAGGAGGAGCGGGGAGAAGTCGGCGGCGTACTCGTCATCGACGATTTCGCGCACCATCCGACGGCGGTGCGGGAAACCCTGCGCGCGCTCCGTTCGAAGTATCCGGGCCGCCGACTCGTCTCCGTTTTCGAACCGCGGAGCGCGACCTCGCGCCGGAAGGTGTTCCAGAAGGAATACGGCCAGGCCTTCGGCGAAGCCGACGCGTGTTTTATCGCCGCGCCGTACGACCAGTCGAAGATCAACCCCGAGGACCAGTTCTCGAGCGAGCAGCTCGTCGACGATTTGAAACGGGACGGCCACGCCGCCGAATGGTTCAGGGAAGTCGACGAAGGCGTCAAGCACGTGACGGCGGCGGCGCGTTCGGGAGATCTCGTGGCGGTACTCTCGAACGGCGGCTTCGGCGGATTCATCCCGAAGCTCCTGGAATCGCTGAAATTACGGGCTCCCGCGAAATAAACCACGGAAATCGCGGCGATTTTCTTTCCCGGGGCCGGGCAAATTCCCTTCATTTTTCCGGATCGGACGCCGATGTACTCTTAGAGTTCTTGTCCCGAACCGTTTTGCGTGACGAGGGGATATGTCGTCTGAGGTCCTCAAAAAATTTGGCCGCTACTTCCTGCTCGATTTGATCGCGCAGGGGGGGATGGCCGAGATTTACCGTGCGCGCCTCGCGGCGAAGGACGGCGCGGGGCGACTCGTCGTCGTGAAGCGGATCCAGGCGGGCTTCGGCGGGAACAACGAGTTTCTCCAGATGTTCAAGTCCGAGATCAAGGTCACGATGGGGTTCAACCACCAGAACATCGTGCAGGTCTACGACTTCGGCGAGGAGCAAGCCCAACCGTTCATCACCATGGAGCTCGTCGACGGGAAAAACCTCCGCCAGCTCCTGAATCGGTTCCGCGAACTCGGCCAGACGTTTCCGGTCGAGCTCGCCGCGCACATCATCGAGCAGGCCGCCGCCGGCCTGCACTACGCGCACACTTACAAAGATAAAATCAGCGGTGACGCCCTGAACGTCGTCCACCGGGACATCAGCCCGCAGAACATCCTCATCTCGTACGAAGGCTCGGTGAAAATCATCGACTTCGGCATCGCGAAGGCGACGACGAACAGCGAGCACACGCGCGCGGGCGTCATCAAAGGCAAACCGAGCTACCTCGCCCCGGAGCAGATCTCCGGCGAAACGCTCGACGGCCGCACCGACCTTTTCGCGCTCGGGACCGTTTTCTGGGAACTCCTCGTCGGGAAAAAGCTCTTCGCCGGGGACAACGACCTCGCCGTCCTGAAGATGATCGAGAGCTGTACGTCGACCGTGCGCCCGCCGTCGGAGCTGAACCCGAACGTGCCGAAGGAGCTCGACGCGATCGTCATGAAGCTCCTCGCGAAGACGCCGGAAAAGCGCTACCATACCGGCGAAGAACTCCAGCGGACGCTCCGCCGTTTCCTGAACTCTTACGCACCCGATTTCGCTTCGAGCGATCTTTCCCACGTCGCGAAGGAGCTCTTCCAGCGCGAGATCGTCGAAGACCGGAAGAAAATCCAGCGCCTGAACGAACGCGTCGAGCAGCTGCTCCTGAACGAAGTCCCGGAAATCAACGCCGGCACCGGCGAGACGAGCGGGAAGCGCGAGGAGACCACGACTTTCGTCGCGCGTCCGGCGGTCGGCATGCCGAAGGCACCGATGGAGCTGAAGGTCGACGACGAGGCGAAGAACCAGCCTCCGCTCATGATGGAACGTCCGGCGCGTCCGCTGCCTCCGCGGCCGGCGTCCGCGGGATCGGCGACGGAACGCGCGACGCGCGTGGCGATCCCGACTCCGGGATCGGCGGTTCACGCCGGAACGAACTCTTTCCCGAAGACGAACACCGCGCTCGGACGCACGGGCGGCTATTACCCGCCGGAAAGTTCCTCCGGTTTCGGATTCCGAGGTATCGCGGCGGCTTGTGCGGCCGTCGTGCTCGCGTCGTGGGCCGGACCGAAGACCCAGATGTTCGAAGTTCCGTTCGTTTCGAAGGCTTTCGGGTGGCGCATGATCGCGCGGGATCCGGCGGGGAACACCGATCCGAAGCCCGTGCCGACGCTCGACGTGGATACCCCGCCGCCGGCGTCCCGTCCCGCGAAGCTGCGCTTGAACATCTATCCGGACGCCGCGGAAGTGAAGGTCTCGGTGAACGGCCTGTTCGTCCCGGATCCGTCGAAACCGATCGACGTCCGCACGGATACGCTCATCAATCTTTCCGTCCAACGCGCGGGTTTCAAGACGTTCCAGAGCGAATTCAAGATCGACTCGCGTTCCCTCGAAGCGACGGGGGAGTACGTGAAGGAGATCAGCCTCGATCCGGAGCGCGTCCAGAACGCGACCGTCCCGCTCGATAACCGCGGTTTCCTCACCGTCCGCTCGACGCCGAGCGCGGAGGTGAAGATCTTCGTGAATGGCCAGTTCTGGGCCCAGCAGTTCGCGCCGTTCGAAATGCTCCCGGTCCCGGTCGGGAAGCTGAAACTTTACTTCTACAACTCGACGATCGACTACGAAGACGTGGTCGAAGTGGAGAGCGAGAAGAACCGCACCAAGCAGGTCCAATCGAACCTGCACCAGCGGAAGCACTGACCGCGCGTGCGTCATCGGTTTGACTTAGGCGAAATCCGCCGCTTTGCACGCTTCGGAGCGCGTGTTAGCTTTTCTTTACAGAGTAAACAATGAAGAAAGCGCGCATCCTCCTCATCGAAGATCACCTCGAGACCCGGAAGTTCCTGGAGACGATGCTCTCCAAGGATTACGAGATCCTTCCCGCCGAGAACGCGGTGATCGGAATCGATTTCGCGCGCAATAAGCAGCCGGACCTCATCCTGCTCGACGTCGTGCTGCCGATCCTCTCGGGCCTCGACGCCTGCTCGCTGATGAAGCAGGACGAAAAGACGAAGCGCGTACCGCTCATCCTTTTCTCGGTGAAGAACAGCCAGGCCGACGTGACGAAGGGACTCAGCGTCGGCGCCGACGATTACCTCCCGAAACCTTTCGATTTCCGCGAACTCGAGGCGCGGATCCAGGCGCGGCTCCGCAAGGCCGCCGCCGTCGAGGTCGCGCCGATCGAGATCGGCGATCTCCGGATCGAGCCGAACACCCGCGAGGTTTCGTACGCGGGGAAACGCGCGCACCTCACGCTCACCGAATTCGACATCCTCCGGTTCCTCGCCAGCCAGTTCGGGAACGTCGTCTCGCGCGACGCCATCTTGAAAGAGGTTTGGAAGGAAGGGGCCGAGGGCACCAACGACCGAACGATCGACGTGCACATCCGCGCCCTTCGGAAGAAGATCCCGGCGCTCACGAAGCACATCATCTCGATCTACGGTGTCGGCTATAAGTACGAGGAATAGAGCCTTTTTCGGCCGGGAAATTACCGTTTGCGATAAATGACGCGATGCGTTATAAGGACGACATTCGTGAACGGTTTAGCAACCCTCCGTGCAAAGGAACTTCCGATGCCCCAGTCCCTCGTCCTACCGTCGCTCGTCCTCCTCGCCGTCTTCGGCTCGAGCGCGCGCGCAGACGAACCGGTTCCGATGTGCGAACGCGTTTCGATCAATCTTCGCGCGGACGGCGGTCAGGCCGACCCGGCGCGGTTGAAGGGCGTCCGGGCCTTCGTGCTCGAGCAGCTCGCGAAGCGGGGTTACCACGCGAAGTACGTCGCGTTCTATGCGCCCGGGGAAGACCTTCCCGCGTCCCGCGAGAACGAGATCTTGAAGGAAGCCGGCGAAGCGGCGCGTGTCGCGGTCGAGGTCGATTACGCCGACGACTTCCTTACCCAGAACCTCGGGCTCCGCATCTACAAGATCGATCCGAAATCGCCGTACAACGGCTACCGGTACGTGAACGCGAACGAGACGATCGGGCCCGTCCGGATCACGCCGCCGAATTTGCGCGCGAAGTTCCGCAAGCTCTTGAAGTCGGGCGAAATGCTCGATTGCGCCGCGCTCGCCGCGAAGACGACTCCGGCCTCGCCGTAAATCGCGCCGATCAGGCCGCGCGTTTGAAATTCGTCGAGACGAACTCTTCGGTGATTTCTTCTTCGTACTCGCCCCAGGTGCGATGCGCTTCGCAGAACGTCTTCACGAGGGCGGCGTCGAACTGGCGTCCGGCGAACTGCTTCAGTTCCTTGTAGGCCATCTCGTTCGGAAGTCCTCGGCGGTAGGGCCGGGTCGTCGTCATCGCGTCGAAGGTGTCGGCGATGAGGATCACGCGCGCGGACATCGGGATCGCGTCGCCGGCGATCCGGTCGGGATAACCTTTTCCGTCGAGGCGCTCGTGGTGGTGGCGCACGCCGGGGAGGATGTCCTTGAAGAAGGGGATGAGCGAGAGCGGTTGGAGGATCTCGGCGCTTTTGATCGGATGCACGCGGATTACGGCCTGTTCTTCGGCGGTGAGGCGTCCGGGCTTCAAGAGGATCGAGTCGGGGATCGCGATCTTTCCGAGATCGTGGAAGATGCTCGCGTACTCGATGACCTTTTGTTCGTAGGCGTTTAGGCCGGCCGCTTTCGCGAGCTGGGACGCGTTTCGCGCCACCCGCCGGCAATGGCCGTAGGTGTACGGGTCGCGCTCTTTCAGCGCGGCCAGCAGGCTCAGCATCACTTTTTCAGCCCAGTCTGGAATATCATTCCAAGCCATTCCCTTACTCTTCGGTCGGGACGAGAAAGTTTTTAAGCGTCAAGGAACTGGCGAGCGGCCGGACTCGGCAATATCTCCCCGTCATTTCCGAGCCGCCGTACGCCGAACCGTAGGATGAGGAGGAAGGAAGCACCAATGGAACGGACCCTGAAATCCACTCCCGCCTTCGAATCCGCCGGACGCCCTCCTCTCGGGATGGGCGCCCTCCTGGCGGCGTTCGTCCTCGCGCTCTTCCCGGTCTCCGTGCTCGCCTCCGGGGGCGACCGTATTCCGGGCTCCCGTTACGTCTCCGGTCGGGGAGCCGCTCTCGGCGACGCCTACATCGGATTCGCGGACACCATCGCCGACTCGCTTTTCTACAACCCGGCCGGATTAGGCAAGGTGAACGGCGTGACCTTCGAACCGCTGAACGCCCAGATCCAGATGAACGATAAGCTCTCGGGGAGCTTCGGCACGGACTTCTACAAGTTCCAGAACCTGAACGACTACCAGGCGACCCTCGCGAAACACCCGAACACGAATCCGGGCGGCGGTTACGCGCTCTTGCCGGCGTTCGGATTCCGGGGATTCGGCATGGGCGTCCTCTACCAGTCGCGCCTCATGGCGGAAACCGACGGGACGAACACGCGTTACCGGGTGAACAACCAATTCATTCCCGCCGCAGGCTTCGGCCTGCCGCTCGCGTCGGGCGTGCTCCGCCTCGGTTACGTGCTCCAATACGTGAACCAAGCGTCGGGCGACGTTTCCGCCGCCTCGAACAGCGGACTCGGATGGACGAAAGGTCTCGCCGAAGGACACGGATTCTCGCACAACCTCGGGCTCGCGCTCACTCTGCCGTACATCTATCAACCTTCGATCAACGTCGTCGCGCGCAACTTCGCGGGCGTTCACTACACGGGCAAACCGATGGTCGTCTCGGCAAGCGGGTCGAGCGGAACGATTCCGGACGAGAAGATGTCCCTCGATTCGTCTATCGGCGCGGTGACGAAGATTTCCGGCGGGTGGTCGCTCTCGGCGCAGCTCGCCTATCGCGACGGGCTGAATTCCTCGAACACCCGGATGATCGAGCACATCGCGACCGGTCTCGAGTTTACGGCGATGGACCGGATCTTCCTCCGCGCCGGATTCGGCAGCGGTTATCCCTCGGCCGGTCTCGGCATCCGGACCGATCGCGCCGAAGTGAATTTCGCCTGGTTCAGCGAAGATCTCGGCGACGGGACGACGCCCCAACGCGACATGCGGTATCTCTTCCAGTTTTTGTTCAAAGCCTTCTAACGAGGACGAAATGAACGATCTGCGGATTACGGTGGTAGCGGACACGGTATCGACGGAAAAGCGGTGGATCGACGCACTGAAAAAGGCGCTCGGCGATTCGGCGGCGACTTACGCTTGGAGCGCTTCGCACGACGCGGGCGGCGACGCCTGGGGTTCCGTCCTTTTCGTCGACGCGAGCCATACCGATCTCGAACGCACGCTGAAAGCGATCGATCGTCACGGGCGCAGCGTTTTCCTCATCTGGCCCGACGATTCGGAAGTCTGGGGCTGGGACACCGAAGTCGCTTCGATCGTCGACGACCTCGTCGTCTATCCGTTCCGCCGCACCGAACTCGAAAGCAAGTTCCGGCTGCACGAGCACCTCCGCATGTGGAGCGAAGTCGGAGAACTTCATCGTTCTTTCAACGAACTCCTCTCCGCCCTCGACGAAGACGTGAAGCTCGCGGAACGCCTCCAAAAGGCGCGTCTGCCGAATCGGTACCCCGCCGTCCGCGGACTTCAGATCCGTTCGCGGTTCCTCGCCGGTCTCAAGGGCGGCGATCATTTCGACCTCGCCGAGTCGAAGGACAACTCCCGGATCTCGATCCTCATGTCGGACTCTTCGAGTTACGGCCTTTCGAGCGCGTTCCTCTCGACGCTGATGCGGATGACGATGAAGCTCTCGCGCGACGAAGCGCGACCGGCCGCCGAAACCGTGAAGCTCATCGCCGACGAACTCCTGCTCGGGCTGAAGGAGAAGGACCGCCTCGCGATCTTCTACGGCATACTGAATCGGAAGGATTTCCGGTTCCGCTACCTTCACCTCGGACAGACCGCCTTCTTCCACGCGCGCAAAGGGAAGGGGTTCGAGATCCACGCCGCTCACGGCGATCCGCTCAGCCTCGCGAACGCGGACCCGACGAAGTTCGGGGAAAAGGAAGTCGTGCTCGAACCGGAGGACCGGATCGTCCTGCTTTCCGACGGATTCATCGAAGCGTGCGGCGGTCTCGTCGAGGCGAAGACGCTCCTCGATCCGCTTCGGGACAAGGACTCCGCCGACTTGACGAACGAGCTCGTCTTTCGAGTGAAGAAGAAAATGGTCGATCCGGAGGACTTACCGCCTCAGGACTGTACGTCGCTCGTGTTCGACGTGGACGCGAAACTCCTGCGTCTCGCGTAGAAAGACTTAGGCGAGGGCGATGCGGCCGCTGCCCTTCAGCAGTTGCTGGATCAATTGCTTCAACTTTTTCATACCTTGAGTGTTATGCTCGGATGCCGCGGAACGCAAGGGAGTTGTGAAACTGATGCGCCGCGATAAGTTGGGCTTATCAGGGAAAAAAACCGTGAAAATGCCATGGTTTGGCCCTCGATCCGCGCGGAGCACGGGTCTTCGAGGACCGGTCGATCGAGCGCCTCTCGCCGGCTAGATCCCGAGTTTTTTGTAAAAAGCCTCGGAATTCGGCTCCCGTCCGAGGAACTGGCGGAGGAGGGCGATCGCTTCACGCAGGTCCCCGCTCTCGAGCACGGCCCGGCGATAGTCCGCGCCCGTCTTCGGATTCAAGAGCCCTTCGCGTTCGAAGCGCGAGAACATGTCCTGCGCGTAAACCTCCGACCAGAGGTAGCCGTAGTAGCCGGCGTCGTAACCGCCCATCAGGTGCCCGAAGGTCCCCGGAAAGTGCGTGCCCGGGAGAATATCGAAACCGAAGAGCTCGCGGTGCATCTCCGCGTAGGTCTTCGTCACGTCGACCGGTCCGGTCGCGGAGTGGAGCTTCATATCGTAGAGCCCGAAGAGGAGCTGACGGATGTAGAAGTAGCCTTGGTTGAAATCCTTCGCCGCGAGCATCTTCGTGATGAGTTCGTCGGGAAGGGGTTCTCCCGTCCGGTAATGGGACGAGATTTTCTTCAGGATCTCCCGGTTCCAAACCCAGTTCTCAAGCATCTGCGAGGGCGCCTCGACGAAGTCCTGGGCGACGTTCGATCCGGCGAGCGAGGCGTACGGCGAAAGGGTGAGCGTTTGGTGCATCACGTGGCCGAACTCGTGGAAGAGCGTCTCGACCTCGTCGTGGAGCAGGAGCGAGGGTTTCCCGTTCGCGGGAGGGGTGAAGTTCGCGACGATCGCCGAAACCGGTTTCGCGTAGGCGCCGTGGGCGATTCGGCCCGAGACGAGGGAGAACGCCGCCGCATGTCCGTATTTCCCCTCGCGCGGGATCGTGTCCTTGAAGAAGTAAGCGCGCAGGTCGTCCGTCGCGGCGTCGCGAATCTCGTAGAGGTGCACGCCCGGAGCCCAGACGAGGCCGTTCTTTTCGGCGTCCGCGACTTCGACGAATTTCACGCCGAAGAGCGTCGCGTAGATGTCGAATAGGCCGTTCATCGTCTTCTCGGCCGGGAAGTACTCCGCGACCTTCTCGTCGTCGACGGCGTACGCCGTCTTTTTCAGTTGGTTCGCGAGGTAAGCGACGTCCTCGGGGGCGATCGCGGTCGCCTTCGGATCGAGCTTTTTCTTGTAGGCGAGGAGCTTCGCGAGGTCCTGATCCTTGCGGGCGACGAGCTTCGCCTTCAATCCGTTCAGGAACGCCATCACGGTCGAGGAGTCCTTCGCCATCCGGCCCTTGATCTGGACGTCGGCCCAGTTCGCGGCGCCGAGCGTGGCGGCCGCTTCCGCGCGGGTCGCGACGGCCTCTTCGAGGAGCTTCGTGTTCTCCTCGCCGCCGCGATTGAAATACGCGAGCATCATGCGGCGGCGGGCCTCCGCGCTCTTCACGTTTTCCATCACCTGGATGTAGTCGGTCGATTTCGTGGTGACGATATATCTCCCGCTCGCGTCCTTTTTCAGGCGGGCGAGGAAGTTCTCGTTCGCGCCCGCGAGTTCGGCCTTCGTGAAAGTGACCGTCGATTTGTCGTTGTTCAGGTTCAGCGAATACTTCGCCTCGAAGGAAGCGAGCTTCTGCTTCAATCCCTTCAGTTTCTCGAGTTTCGAGTCGTCGAGTCCCATCCCGTTCTTTTCGAAACTCCGGAACGTCTCGAGCGCGAGCCGGCGCTGGGCGGTCGTATAGGGAAGCGCGTGTTTCAGCGCGAGGTAGAGCGGCTTGTCGGCGGTGACCGTCGGATAGAACTGGCCGACTTTTTCCTCGCACTTCGAACCTTCTTCGCGGAGTTTCGCGTCGGTCGAAACCGAGGCCATGAAGGTGAGCGGAGCGACGGCGTCGCTGAGTTCAGCGGACGCGCGTTCGAACGCGAGGAGCGAACGGTGAGGGATCCAGAGCTCGAGGAAGGAGCGGTGTTTGATCGCTTCGATTTCCCCTCTCATCTCGTCGATCGCGGCGTCGCAGAGTTTCGTGATCTCGCCCGGCACGTAGGCGTAGCGGACGAGCGGCGTCCGCGGCGTCGGCGAAGGTTCGCCGAAGGCGGCGGGCAGGAGGAGGGTGGCGAAAAGAATCGAGAGGCGCGAGAGGTGTTTCATCGGACCGTGATTAAAGCGGATGTTGCGTGGCGTTAGCGACGATGAATTCGGACAGTGCGGTTCTCGAATTGCTTCTGTGCACGACACCATGCACACTGAATGGAGATGCTCGAATCCAGATCCGTCGGTCTGAGGTGTGTCGTACTGTCCGTGTTCATGGGATTGCTCCTTCCGAGCGTTTCCCTTCGCGCCGAAGACGCTCCGCCGGATCTTCCCCCGCCGCCCGAAAGCGGAGACACGGGGCTGACCCCGATCGACGGTTCGGACGCGACTGCGGGTGCGGAACTTCCGCCTCCGCCCGGCGAGGTTCCGCCGACTTCTTCGGCGAACGCCGGGGACACGGCTGTTCCGCAGGACGCGGGAGACGCGGTCGCGCCGCCGGACGCAGCTTCCGTGGAAACGCCTCCGGGCGAGGTCACTCCCGATCTGACGATGGAAGGCGACCCGAAGAAGGATGCCGACGACCAAGCGGCGTCGAACGACGTCCCCTCCGATTCCGGCCTCACCGACGTGCCGGTTTCCGCGGGTGGAAATACCGAGCTTGCGGGACCGAGTGAGTTTTCGAGCTCGAGTGATCTGAAGAACGTTTCGATGAGCGATCGGATCAAGTCGAAGGATCTCGTGCTTTGGCTTTCGCTCGGTCCGAGCTACGCCCAGCTCACGAACAAAGGGAGTTACGCCCAGGTGACGAGCTCGGCGACCGGTTCGAACGACGGCGTCGGCGGGCTCGGCTATAATGCCGGGATCGGTTTCATGGTCTCGAGCGCGTTCCAATTCTCGTTCGACTTCACGGGGACGCCGAAGACCCGGAACTCGACCGTCGACAATGCGATGTTCGGGTTCGGCCCGCGTCTCGGATTCCTCTACGTGATGGGGACTTTCGGCGTTCAGCAAGGTCCCGATCCGACGACGACCGACAATGCGATCGGCCGCATTTTCGCGATCGGCGCACGCGGCGGGCTCGACCTCGTTCTCAGCCACGCCGCCGACTCCCGCATGAGTATCGGGATCTCGCCGGAGGTCTTCCTGATGACCCCCCAGGGCGTCGACGGTTACACCTCGGTCGGCGCGTCGGTTTCCCTGCGCCTTTACGGATACGAAAACGCCTTTTGAATCAAAGTGTTTGATATCTTAGGGGAATTTATCTTTCAATAATCCGACCAAAATTGTAAAGTATCATTAAATTTCTTCCGAAAGAGTAGTGAGGAAATTTTATGGTGCGTAAGGTCTTAAAAATCGGGCTTTTCGGAGCCCTGACGGTTTTCGGGACGGGGTGCTTGGCGCCTCAGTCGGATGGGGTCGCCGGACTGATTGCGGCGACTGCGTCGTCGACGACGACTTCGACGGTAACCACCGGAAGCGGGGATCTCTATCTGATCGTTTCTTCCGCTTGGGAAACGACTCCGGACAGCTATGTCACTCAGATCAGTTGCTCGGTGCCGTCGGGCAGCGCCACGGGTACGGCGGTCACCTGCAGCGGAAAGATCCCGGAGGGTCAGCTTTACTTCAGTAATCTGAAGTTCACCGTAGGTACGACTTCGAGCAACACCTGTCATACGATCGTTTTCCGTCCTTATTATTATGTCGCCTCGACGGCGGCGGCTTATACTCCTCCGGGTTCGACCTCGGCGGTCGATTGCTCCGTTTTGCCGCTCGACGGGTCCTGCTATAACGGCGCGGCGAAGGAAATCGTGCCGAGCTTTCCGGACTATTCCGGCGTCTACTTTCTGACCTCGACCGGGAATGAGGCCGACTACACCATTTCCTCGGGGAATACGCTTCAGCAGGGAACGAATCGCTACACGTGCAATAACAAAGTCGACAAGACGGCGGCCGTCGCCGGATACGTCGCCAACACGATGCAAGACTATGTCCTCGAGTGCCGCGACGAGTACTACGAACTCCAGCGGAAGATCACGCTCACCATCGGCGACTACGACACCGGCCCGGCGGAAGATCCGGGCGGAGCGAGCGACCATTTCGACGACTGGCTCGCGCCTTAAGCGAGCGCCCGGTCGAGGTCCTTCAGTAGATCCGCGACGTCCTCGATCCCGACGCTCACGCGCACGAGATTATCGTGGATGCCGAGCGCCTTGCGGTTCTCCGCCGGCACGCTCGCATGAGTCATGATCGCCGGATGCTCGATGAGCGACTCGACGCCGCCTAAGGACTCCGCGAGCGTGAAGAGTTCGACCTTTTCGAGGAATCGGCGCGCCTCGGGCAATCCGCCCTTGATGAAGAAGGTGATCATGCCGCCGAAACCGGACATCTGCCGCTTCGCGAGCGCGTGCTGCGGATGCGAGGGAAGTCCCGGATAGATCACGCGTTCGACTCGCGGGTGCTTCTCGAGGAATTCGGCGACCTTCATCGCGTTCTGCGCGTGGCGTTCCATCCGAACGTGCAGCGTCTTCAGCCCGCGCATGACGAGGAAGCAGTCCATCGGGGCCGGGACCGCGCCGACCGCATTCTGGTAGAACTTCAGCTTTTCGTAAAGCGCGTCGTTCGAGGTCACGAGCGCCCCGCCGACGACGTCCGAGTGGCCGTTCATGTACTTCGTCACCGAGTGGACGACGACGTCCGCGCCGAGCGCGAGGGGCTTTTGGAAGTAGGCCGACATGAAGGTGTTGTCGACCACGGAAAGGACGCCCTTTTTCCGGGCGATCTCCGCGATCTTCGCGATGTCGACGAGTTTCAACGTCGGGTTCGTCGGCGTCTCCATCCACACGAGCTTCGTCGTCGGGCGGATCGCCGCCTCGACCTTCGACGGATCCGTCATGTCGACGAAAGTGAAATCGAACCCGAGTTGGCGGTAGACTTTCTCGAAGAGGCGATAGGTTCCGCCGTAGACGTCGTCGCAGCAGACGATGTGGTCGCCGGTTTTCAGCGTGTGCAGGATTCCGTCGGTCGTCGCGAGACCGGAGGCGAACGCGAGCGCGTACTTTCCGCCCTCGAGGGAAGCTAAGCACTGCTGGTACGCCGTGCGCGTCGGGTTGTCCGTGCGCGAGTATTCGTAGCCGGTGTGCTCGCCGGGCGAGCGCTGGGCGTAGGTGCTCGTCTGGAAGATCGGCGTCATGACCGCGCCGGATTTCGGCTCGGCCGGCTGACCGGCGTGGATCGCGCGGGTGCCGAAGCCGGTTTTCAGATCGTCGGGATTCGCTTTGCTCATCGTCTTTCGCCTCGGGGATTCGCGTTTAAAGTTTCAAACCGTACGGAGTGACGGCGCCTTCGATCAGGGTGACTTTCGGCATGCGCGGGGACTTCGCGCCCAGGAATCCGTTCTCTTCCATCCAGACGTCGTTCCAAAGTTTCGACATGTACCGATCGCCGCTGTCCGGAAGGATGACGAGGACGTTCTTTCCGCGTGCGCCCTCGCCCTGCGACTCCGCCCACTTCAGGGCGGCGACGACGGCGGTGCCCGCCGAGGTGCCGACGAAGAGGCCTTCTTGGGTCAGCAGCCGGCGAGCCATCGTGAGCGAGTCGATGTCGGCGACTTGGACGACGGCGTCGAGCATCGGGAGTTCGAAGTTCTTCGGGATGAAGTCCTCGCCGATGCCTTCGACCTTATAGGGCTGGGCCGGTTTCGTCTGCTTCCCGGTCGTATAGACCTCGTGGATGATCGAACCGATCGGATCGGCGCAGACGACCTTCACCGAAGGCTTCTTTTCCTTCAGGTACTGCCCCGTTCCGGTGATCGTCCCGCCGGTGCCCATGCCCGCGACAAGGGCGTCGATTTCCGGCATTTGTCCGAGGATCTCCGGCCCCGTGCGCTCGTAGTGCGCGCGGCGGTTCGCGAGGTTGTCGTACTGGTTCACGAGGAACGCGTTCGGCGTGTCCTTCGCGATCCGGCGGGCGACCGAGTAATGCGAGCGCGGGTCGGTCGGCTCGGCCGAAGTCGGCGTGAGGACGACCTCGGCGCCGAACGCGCGAAGGAAATTGATCTTCTCGGCCGCCATCTTGTCGGGAAGCACGAAGATCGTTTTATAGCCTTTGATCGCCGCGGCCATGCCGAGGCCGACGCCGGTGTTTCCGCTCGTCGCTTCGACGACGGTCCCGCCCGGTTTAAGTTCGCCGCGCTTTTCGGCGTCCTCGATCAGGTACGCTCCGATCCGGTCCTTCACCGAACCGCCCGGGTTCATGAATTCGAGCTTCGCGTAAAGGTTCGCCAGGACGGGCTTCCCGTTCCACTCCCGGACGGCGCGGTCGAGGCGGACGATCGGCGTATCGCCGATGGCGGCAAGGGCGTTCGGAAGCAGGTTCGGATTCGACATGGGGGCTCCTTACGGGCGGTTATTGCCCAGGCGGTCCTTCAATTCAAGCCCGGTCGCGAGCGCGGAAATACGGGCTACGGCGCCGTAGACCTGCTCCATGGACATGTCCTCCGCGCCGCCCTCCTCGGGTTCCTCACGGAGATCGCTCATGCAGAGTTTACGGAAAACCATGCCCTGGGAGTTCAGGTTCTCCTCGATCCCGCGCTCGGTGTTCGTGCGGAGGAAACCCCCGATCAGCTCGCAGCCGAAGAGGTAAATGACCGGCTCGGACGCGAGTCGATCGACGAGCGTCGCCGTCGGGACGCCTTCCTGGACGACGATCGAGTCGATGTGGCGCTTATTCTTGCCGACCGACATCTTGTTCTTCGTCCTTCGATTCATCCCTCGAATCTCGTCGGCCGAGTGGGCGACCATGATGCCGATGCCGTAGGTTCCGGCGTTGTTCTTCACGAACGCGAACGGTTCGGTCTTCACGCCGTGAGCGACGTAAGCCTCCTTCGTCCGTTTCAAGACGCGCTCGACGACGTCCGCGACGCGATCGGTGCCGACGTCCTCGTTAAAGTCGACGTGGTCGACCTCTTCGGTCTCGATCTGGATGATCCACGGATCGAAGCCGGCGATCTCCGCGAATTCCTTCGCGAGGCGGTTGTAATATTTGAAGTGCTCGCTCTTTTTTCGGGTGTGCCAGCCGAGCCGGTGCGAAGGCAGGATCGGCTGCGTGATGGTGTCGAGGATCGGCGGGTAGCCGCCGGAGAAGTCGTTATTCAGCAGGATCACGTCGGGCACGAAAGTCTCGCCGTCCGAACCGACCTCGGCTCGCCCGCCGTTCACGCGAAGCGGATACGCACGGAGGATTTTCTCGGAGGCCGTCCTCAACTCGAGCCCTTCGGCGATCGCCGGCTCGGAAAGCCATCCGATGCGCACCTCGAAACCCGCCGTCTCGACGAGCGTCTTCAGGTAGTAGAGGTTCTCGAGGTAATACGTATTCGTGGTGTGGAACTCGGGAAGGATCAAGACCTGCTTCGGATCCGTCACGCCTTCGCGGGCCGCGCGCGAGCGGAGCGCTTCACGGAAGATCGGGGGAGCGGTGCGGTGGTCTTCCGGGCAGACGTTGTTGAAGCCGGCGGGATAGAGGTTCGAGTCGACCGGAACGATCTTATGGCCGGAGTCGCGAAGGTCGACCGAGCAGTACATCGGCGGCGGGGCGTTCTTCGCGTGGCGCGAATACCAATCGCGGATCTCGGATTCCTTCGCCCGGATCTTTTCGGCGATCCCGCGCTTGAAAGCGAGGTGATCGTTCGCGTCGATGGGGCTCTTTTTCCGCCGCGGGGCGGGTTTGGTTTCACTCGGGTTCGATTCGGTCATGGTGATGCGTTTCCTGGAGGTGCGGTTTCAAGGGTGAGCGGACGTGGGTTTGAGTTTGAGGAGGACGGATTTCAAGTTCTCGCGATCCCGGAAGGTCTCGATCAGGAGTTTGTCGGCGTTCCGGCATCCCTCCTTCAGTTTTTCCGAGAGTTCCTTCTTCGCGACGGCGAACTTCGCTTTCGAAAGTTTACCTTGGGCGAGCGGAGGCGAATCGCACTCGCGGCGGTAGGCGTTCAGCGATCCGACGAGCGTGTCCGCGGCCGAGGCGATCTCGGTTTCGCCGAGGCGCTTCGCCGCGCGGGCGAGGAGCGTGCCCATCTCGAGGACGCAGATCCCCTTGCGGGCCATCTGATCGACGACCTGGTCCTCCGGCAGCGCCTTCGAGGACGGAAGCGCGTCGCAGCGGTTCGACTTCAGGAGCATCGAGACGAGGAAGGAGTTCGCCGTTTCGCGTTCGAGCTCGGGATCGCTTTCGGCGATCGATTGGAACGCGACGAGCGTCTTTTCGGCCTCGAGGTTCTGGCCGAGTCCGGCCTGGGCGTGCGCGCGGGTGAGGAGCGCCTTCGCGCGGAAGGTGGAACCGAGTTCCTTCTGGTCGAGGAGTTCGTCGGAGACGAGGTAGGCCTCGGAATATTTCCCGGCGTCGAGGTAGGACTGGCCGAGATAGGTGCGGGCCTCGTTTCCGAGGGCGCTCTTCCCGCGGATCTCGATCACGGCGAGGAAGTTCGGGATCGCCGCGCCGGGAAGCTTCGCGAAGAGCTGGCTTTGGGCGAGGTGGTAGCGGGCGTCCACGGCTTCGGGCGTGCCCGGGTACTTGTTCACGTACTCTTCGAGGAGTTTCGCGGACGCCTTGAAGTCGCGCGCGGCGAATTTCTCCATGGCCGTGCTCCAGAGGTCGGCCGCCCTCGTCTTTTCTTCGGCGGAAATCTGGTCGACGAGCCGCTTCGGATCCGAGGCGACGATCGGCGTGACCGAAACCGTCGGCGTGGGGACCGGAGTGGGAGCGGGCGCCGCGTGAACGGTGACGGCGAAGCAGCCGAGGAGGGCGATCAGGCCGCGGTTCAGACGTGCCGTCCGGTCGCACTTACGGTGCGCCGTTAAGTCGCACCTAAGGTGCGCCATTGAACAGAGTCGAGACATGGTAGAGGTCCTCCAATCCGTGCACATCCCGGGCGAGCTCCGGGAGTTGAACGTAAAACAGCTTTCGCTCTTCGTTCGCGGAAGGGCGTTCGGCGGATTCCTTTAGCCGGGCGTAGGCGGCCCGCTCGCGCGCCTGGAGCGATTCGATCAGCTTCGTCGCCTCGTCCCGGATCCCCGGCGACGGCTGCAAGTGGCCGAGGGAGCGGTTCAGCAGGACGCCGTCGAAGTGGAACCCGCGGCCGTGGATCTGATCGAGGAAGTGGCCGATTTCGGGCGCGGATTCCGGCGTCGGCGCGGCGACGAGCAGGAAGCCGATGTCCTCGGACTGCAGGAGCTTGTGGATCGCCTTCAGCTTCTTCAGGAAATTTTCCTGAACTTCGAAGAGCGCCTCGCCGAAATCGAAGAGTTGGTTCACGAAACCGGTGCCCGTGAGCTTTTCGAGCACGGAAAACGCCTTTCGCATCCCGAACGCGAGCAGCCGGTTCGCGGGCATCACGAGGAACCGGATCATCTTCTCTTCGAAGAAACGCGCGAGGAGCTGGGGCGCTTCGAGGAAGGAAAGCGTGTTTCGGCTCGGCGGCGTGTCGAGGATCACGAGGTCGAACTCGGAGCGGCCGTGGAAGTGGACGAGCTCTTCGAGCGCGAGGTATTCGTTCGCGCCGGAAAAATCCTGGGAGAACGTGTTCAAGATCGGGTTCCGGAAG
Source organism: Bdellovibrionales bacterium (assembly GCA_018266355.1). Lineage (GTDB taxonomy): Bacteria > Bdellovibrionota > UBA1018 > UBA1018 > UBA1018 > JACMQW01. The sequence continues at coordinate 277,674 of JAFEAP010000005.1, read as the reverse complement.
ATCCGCTGGACGGCTTCCTCGTTCGTGGTGAGCGAGCGGATCAGCCGTTCGTAACTCTCGCGGGATTTCGGCATGAGCGCGAAGAAGCGCCCCGGAACTTCGCGGCCGGCGGCTTTCGCGAGCGCGGCGGTAAGGTCGGTCGGTTCGTGCCCGAGTTTGTCGAGACCGAGCGACGTCGCCAGGCGCTTCGCCGGATCGATCGTGATCACGACCACGCGTTTCCCCTCGAGCGCGGCCTTCACGCCGAGGCTCGCACTGACCGTCGTTTTCCCGACGCCGCCGGTACCGCAGGTGATGAGGACCCGCCGTTTCGCCAGCGTTCCGGCGAGGGTGCTCGGAGTTTCGCTCATATCGCCGCCTTCGCGCGGAGGAATTCCGTCACGCCGGTCGCGATCGTTTCGAACGCGTTTTCGGGCGTCGGCGGAAGGAACGGGATTTCGAGGCGCGGTTCGCCCTTCCAGAGCTCGAGATTGTCCGCCTCGAGGCCGGCTTTCCGGGCGGCGTGTTCCTCCATCGTCACGGCGAACGGCCGATCCTCGGGGAACTTCTGGGCGACGCCCGCGCGCGGGAATCGGCGGTTCACCGCGAGGGCGCATTCGGCCTTCGGGAAGATCCGGCGCAGTTCGGTGCGAAGTTCGAGGGATTCGACGAGCGGCATCTCCTCGGGCAGGGAAACGATCAGGTGGCCGACTTGGGCCGGATCGGAAAGCGTCGAGACCATCGCGGCGGCGTCCTTCGCGAGCGGGCTGCCGGCGAAGAGGGTGCCCCAGTTGAAGAGCGATTGGAAAAGCGTCAGGCCGTGGCCCGTGGCGGGCATGTCGACGACGACGCGTTCGTAGTTCCGCGTTTCGAACCAGATCTTCCCGATCAAGACGAGCTCGCGGATGCCGGGCGCGGCTTTCGCGAGGTAACGCATGAACCGATTTTGGAGGAAAACTTTCACGAGATTCGGCGCGCCGATCTTTCGCCCGGCGTACTCTTCGAACGCGGCCGTCGCTTCGTTGTTCAAGTGATCGAGCGTCGGGGAAAGCTTCCGGAGGTCGTACGCGGGCCGAAGCGGATCTTCGATCGAGATGAGGAGCGTCCGGTGTTTCGCGGAGAGGAGGCGCGCCATCGCGACGGCGAGGGTGGATTTGCCGACGCCTCCCTTTCCTTGGACGAAGAGGAGCGGGCGATTCAGAATCGAGCGCTCTGACGGTGAAAGCTCCGAGGTGTTCATTCCAAAGTGAAAGCAAAACATAGGGATAGCGGGGATTCCAGGGAACAATTCGCCGTTTTCGCGGCGCGACGGGCCCGTCCGTCCTTGCCGTTCCGGGGAGATCGCCTTTAAATGGCAGGACGCCTTCCACGGCAGGAGATGAATCTATGCGTCACGCTTTCGATCGTAAGCTTTTCGTCGTCGTTCTCGGCTCCCTTCTCGGCCTCACCGCCTGCGGCGGTCCGAAGGCGTTCACTCAAGGTGCTTACGACGACCCGACGCGCGTCGAGCTCCTCGACGACAAATTCAACGAAGCCGACATGCAGCAGATGTCCGACACGATCGTGAAATCGATCGTCGCTTGCCCGGAGATCGGCGCCGATAAACGCCCGGTCGTCATGGTCGATCAAGTGAAGAACAACACCGAAGAACACATCGATATGTCTTCGCTCACGGACAAGATCCGCACGGCGTTGATCAAGTCCCGGCGCGTGAAGTTCATCGACGCCGACGCGCGCGAGAAGCTCGACGAAGAATACCGCTACAACGAAGCCGGGAACGTCGCGAAGGACAAGCAGAAAAAGCGCGGCAAGCAGACGGGCGCCGATTACGTCATGCGCGGCTCGATGGCCACGAACATCCAGCAGGTCGGAAACGACAAGTTCATTTACTACAAGCTCACGATGAACCTCGTGAACACCGAGAGTTCCGAAATCGACTGCACCGAGGAGAAGGAAGTTCGGAAGCAGTACCGCAAAAGGAAAGTTGGACTCTAAGTCCGCGCGGAAATCCGTTTGAGTTCGGCGCTTCAGGACCCGTTTCGGTTCGTTTTCGGTTTTCGGTCCGTGGCGGTGACCCTCGGTCTCGCGCTGCTCGTCGGATGTTCGTCCGCGCGGATGAAGGACACCGAGATCGACGCGAAGTTCCGCGCGGGCGATTACGTCGGCGCGGCCGAACGGGCGCAGAAAGGCTTCGAGAAGGAGACCCTCGAAGGAAAGGACGGTCTCCTTTACCTCCTCGACCTCGGGCTCTCGCTCCACACGGCCGGGAAATACGACGAATCGATCAAGTATTTCCGCCTCGCCGATCAGGCGGTCGAGATCAAGGATTACACCTCGCTCTCGACGGAGGCCTCGACCCTTCTCGTGAGCGATACGGTGAAGCAGTACAAGGGAGAGGACTTCGAGAACGTCCTCATCTCGGCCTATCTCGCGATGGACTACGCGATGATCGGGAAGCGCGAGGACGCAATCGTCGAGGCGAAGCGGGTGAATCGGAAGCTCTACCTCATGACGACCGAGGGAAAGCGGAACTACAAACAAAACGCCTTCGCACGTTACCTCTCGGGCACTCTCTACGAGGCCGACCGGAACTGGAACGACGCGAACGTCGACTACAAGCTCGTCGCCGATCTGCTGCCGGACTGGAGCGGGATCGGCCGCGACCTCTGGGCGATGGCGTGGAAGCTGAAGAACCGAGACGATCTCGCGCGGCTCGAAGAGAAGTATAAGATCACGGACAAGGAAAAGGCGGAGCTCAAGCGCCGGGTTTCCCCGGAGCGGCCCGGCGAAATCGTCGTCATCTTCCAGAACGGGATCTCTCCGAAGAAAGTCCCGGAGCCGAATTTCCCCTCCGTGCCGAAATTCGAGCCTCGGTACAATCCGGTCACCGGCGGCGAGGCGATCGTCACGAACGCCGCGAGCGGCGCCGAGGTCGGCCGCGAAAAGACGAGCAAGCTGATGGACGTCGAAGCCGTCGCGATCCAGAACCTCAAGGAGAAATGGGGCGGGATCCTCGCGAAGAAGATCGGCGGCGTGGTCGCGAAGCACGCGATCGGCGCGGTCATCGACAGCAAGACGAACAACAGCGGGATCGGTGCGCTCCTCGCATACGCGATGTACGCCGCGGACCAGGCCGATACGCGATCATGGAATCTTCTTCCGAAGGATCTCGAAGTCGCGCGCATTCCCGTGACCGAGGGAACTTATTCCGTCCGGATTCAGCCGATCGGCATTCCGGGCGCACTGCCTCCGAAAACCGTGCAGATTAAAAACGGTGAAAAGATCTTCGTGAACTTCCGCTACATGCCCTGAGCGCGATTTCACTGCGAAAATCCATCGCGGCATGAGGCGCATTTAATCCATAGTTTTCCGAGAAAAAACTAGCCTTCATGTTCCGGGGAATCGGCGTAGTCTGGAAGAGATGGATTGGATGAACCTCCTCACGGCGAAACGTTCCTGGACGGTGCGCTACGGCGCCGCCGTCTTGAGCGCGGGCCTCGCCGTCGGGGCGATCGGCATGGTCGAGACTTGGAAGGCCGGAACGGGGACAGTGCTCGCGTTCGACGTCGCGGCGATTGCGTTCAGTGCGCTTTTCGGCGGCTTCGGCCCTTCGATCGTGACGGCGATCGTCGCCGCGCTCGCGATCGACTTCTTCTTCATCGCGCCGACCCACGCGCTCATGCGCTCGGTCCCGGGATTCCTCGACCTCACCGTCGACTTACTTTTCGCCGCGGGCATGAGTTCGGTCATCGCGAAGCTTCGCTCGCTCGTCGTCGAGCTCGACCGCATGGCCGATCTTCGCCAACAGATGCTGAACGTCGTCGCGCACGATTTGCGCAATCCGCTTTCCGGGATCCGCCTGAACGCGAGCATTCTCGGCCGTATGGGCGAGCACCCCGCGCCGGAGCGAGTGGCGAAGATCGCCGCGCAGATCGAAGGGGCGACCGGCCGAATGGACCGGCTCATCGGCGACCTTCTCGATACCGAAAAGATCCGCTCCGGCCATTTCCGCGTGAAAGCGGAGTGGGGAAACGGGGAGGATCTCGTCCTGGACGCCGTTCGCACGGTTTCCGTCCAAGCGCTGAATTCTGGAGTCGAACTGCGCACGGCGATCGCCGCCCCGGCTTTCCCGATCTACGCGGATAACGCCGAGCTCATGCGAGTGATCTGTAACCTGCTCACGAACGCGGTGAAGTTTTCTCCACGCGGCGGAGTGGTCGAGCTCCGGCTCGAGCGCGCCGCCGATCGCGCGTGCTTCGTGGTTTCCGACGAGGGGGCGGGCATCCCCGAGGAAGACCTCGGCCGTCTCTTCGATCGCTACTGGCAGGCTCGCGAGACCGCGCATCGGGGAACGGGCCTCGGGCTTTTCATCGCGTCGGCGATCGTGCGCGCGCACGGCGGAACGATCCGCGTGGAATCGACCTTAGGAAAAGGTAGCCGCTTCTTCGTCGAGCTTCCTTTACCGGCGGCGAACGGCGTGCTCGGGAACGGGCTTCGGGTGGGTAATCGCGAACCGGCGGAACGCGCGGAAAAGAACGTGGCGCGGGAAACTCAGTAAGCGCCGACGAGGATCGCGAGTTGGAAGGCGACCCAGTAGGATCCGGCGATGCCGATCACCGCTCCGACCGCACAGGCGAGGACGAAGAAAAAGCCGGTGACTTGGTTCGAGAGGATTTTATCGACGAGTTCTTTCGCTTGGTCCATAGACCTAGAGATTGACCGATTCGAACCCGTTTTTCAATCACGATACGGAGCGTCAACTTCGCCGTTCGTATTACGGTGCAGGGTGTGCCCGAGAATCGTGAGGAGGACGACGAGGATCGCCGCACCGAGCTGATGGATCCCCCCGAGCGCGATCGGGACGACGAAAATCAGCGTCAGCACCCCGAGCGTGAACTGAGCGATCGTCATGTGGGCGAGCGCGGTCGTCCAGAACCGGAGCGGCCCGCGGGGAGCGCGTTTCCGGAATCGCAAGACGAGCCAGAGTCCGTTCGCGACGAAGAACGCGGTCCAACCCAAGGTCCGGTGGATCCATTGGACGGTCGCGGGGTTTTCGAACGGGTTCGACCACGCCGGCTCGAGCGCGAGGAGGTTGCCGGGCACGAGGGAGCCGTCCATCAGCGGGAAGGTATTGAACGCGAAGCCCGCTTTCAGCCCGGCGACGAAAGCGCCGTAGATGATTTGGAGCGCGAAGAGGAGGACGACCCATCGGAACTTCGGACGGAGGAAGGCGTAGGCGGTCGCTTCGGACGCGGGGAGCGGACGGTCGCCCGTGAAGACCGAGCGAGTGAGCCAAACGAAGTAGGAGAGGATCAGGAGCGCGAGCGAGAGGTGGGCGGCCAGCCGGAAATGGCTCACGCTCGTGCGTTCGGAGAGGCCCGATTTCACCATGAACCAGCCGAGCGCGCCCTGGAGCCCGCCGAGCGCGACGCCGACGAGGACCCGCATCGCGAGGCGCTTCGAGATCCGACCGCGCGCCCAAAAGTAGGCGCCGGGAAGGAACGCGACGACGCCGATCAGTCGGCCGACGAGGCGGTGGAACCATTCCCAGAAAAAGATCGATTTGAAGGCGGAGAGGTCCATCGCCGGGTTCACGATGCGGTACTGCGGGATCTCGCGGTATTTCGCGAACGCCGCTTCCCAAGCTTCGTGGGTGAGCGGCGGGATCGCGCCCATGATCGGATTCCAATCCGTGATCGAGAGGCCGGAACCCGTAAGACGGGTCACGCCGCCGATCGAAACCATGGCGACGATCAGCACGCAAATCGCGACGAGCCAGAGGCGGACTGCCGGACGTTCGTTCGCAAGCGGAGACTCGGGAGTGGTCATAGACCTTCCCGGTTTAACTCCTCCGAAGGGGATTAGTAAAGGATTCGCCCGCTCAGGGTTTCGCCTTCAGCGCCGTTTCGATCGCCGTGGTGAGTTCGGCGTCTTCCGGCTTCACCTTCGAGCGGTAGCGGCCGACGATCTTCCCGTCGCGGCCGACGAGGAATTTCTCAAAGTTCCATCCGACGGCCCCTTTCCAGGGCGCGTTTTCGACGAGGAACGCGTAGAGCGGCTGAATGCGGTTTCCGCTCACGGGCGCCTTCTCGAAAAGCGGGAACGTCACCTTGTAGTTCCGTTCGCAAAAGCTCTTGATCTCCTCGGCCGAACCCGGTTCTTGGGCGCCGAAGTCGTTCGACGGGAACCCGAGGATGACGAATCCGTCCTTGCCGTACTTCTCGTAGAGGGCCTCGAGGCCCTTGTATTGGGGCGTGAAACCGCACTGGCTCGCCACGTTCACGAAGAGGGCGACCTTGCCTTTGTAGTCGGCGAGCTTCTCCGGTTTTTTCGGGCCGTTGATTCGGGTGATCTGGAAGTCGTAGACGGACTTCGGGGAGGGGGCAGAGGCCGATACAGAACCAGACGCAGTGCAGGTCAGCGTCAGGATCAGGGCCGCGATCGTGGAAAGGTTTTTCATGGAGATCTCCGTGCTAGGGACATACGGGCGGGGATGGAATGGGGTTACACCTTTCGGGTCCGCTCGGCAATTTCCGCCTATCTCGCGCCGCGAAGCGGGAGTGCTACACTCGATGGGATGGGGCGCCCCGGATTCCTTCGCATTCTCGGACTGACGCTCGGTGTTCTCACCGCCACCTCCGCGTTCGCGGCGGGCGGCGGTCGCGGAACGCCTTGGTGGCAGTCGACGTGGCTGAAGGAGATCGAACGGAAGGTTTGTCCTTCTTTCCTTTCGAATATCCTCCAGATGAAGGCGACCTTACCCGAGCGACTTCGATCGCTCATCGAGACTTCGCGCGTGCAGCACGCGATCGTCGATCGGGACGCGAGCTGGGCGAAGTACCACGCCGCGCTCGACCGGGCGTTCAATAACGCCGGCACGGCGCTGAAGCCGGGAGAGTTCGTCACCGCGCGGATCGACGACCTCTCCGTCGCCGTCCGGTTCCACCGGAACGTGCTCGGGAAACTCGAACTCGAGATGAAGGACCTCAAGATCAAGGGAATCGCCGCGGGCGAATCGGATCCGAGCGGGATCGCGTTCCTCGACTTCGTCGCCTCGAACATGAGCTGGATCGCGAAGGCGCGGGCGGAAGACGTGATGTCGGATACGCTGCGGGTGATCGCGGATCACGTCGATTCGAAAACGGTTCGCGAGATGCTCGAGAGCATGGGCTTCGAGGCGGGCGGTCCGACGAAGTTCTGCTACCTCGCCGCCGTCGTCGGCACCGTCGCCGGAGCGGGGCTCGGTCGCGGGTTCTTCACGCTCCAGCAGCGGGGGCTCGACGCCGAGAACCCGGAGCGCGTGCACGACGGCGAGGAAGAGAAGTCGCGGATGGAACGCGAGATCGCGTGGGGTGCCGGCGCGGGATTCCTCGGAGGCGTCGGCGTGATGTGCTTCCGCAAGAACGGCCGGGATTACTCGATGACGCTCGATACGGACGCGATGGACCGCGCGATCGAGAAACCGAAGTCGACGCCGGCCACCGGTCGAAAGTAAATCGGCTTCGTCACGGCGACTGAAAACAAAACAGATTCAGATACCGATTCGGCTTCGGCGGCCGCTTCAGCCCCGCCGTCTCAACCAGGCGCTCTTGATCTTGATCCCGTCCTTGATGAAGAGCTTTTCGAAAAGGGTGACCGCCGGGATCTCGAGTTTCCCCGCATCCGGGTTGCCTGCGTGCAGATCGGTCGTTTCGCGTTCGATTTCCCAAACATCGCCGACTTTCGCGAACGCGTCCCGCATCCACTCGTAATAGCCGTCGTGATCGGTCTTGATGTGGAAGAGACCGCCCGGGCGGACGACGCGCGCGGCTTCGCGGAGGGTGGACTCCTTCAGGAAGCGATTCTTCCACTGGGCTTTCTTCGGCCAGGGATCGGGGAAATAGAGGTAGAGCGCGTCGACCTCGCCCGCGCCGAACATGAAGCGGAGGCGCTCGACGTTCGCGCGGAAGAAGAGGAGGTTTCGGAGGCCCTTCTCGGCGGTCTTTTCCGCGCCCCGGTGGATGATCTTAAATTTCCAGTCGATCCCGATGTAGAGCTTCTCCGGATTCTCCGCGGCCCATGCGCGGGTCACGTGACCGGTGTTGCAGCCGATCTCCACGTGGAGTTCGCGGCCGGCGCCGGGAATCCCGAATTTCTCGCGCCAGGCGCCCGCGTAGGTTTCCGTCGCGTTGTCGGAATAGGCGAGCGACGGGAACTCGCGGAGCTTCGCCGAGTAAGGGTTGCGCGCGAGCCCGTATTTATAATCCGGGTGCGTGAGCGGCAGGCGTTCGGCGGAAAGGGGAGTTCGGGCGGGCATGCGCGGGCAGTCATAACAGAGCCCGTTCGGTGAGAGGAGACTAAAAAGCAGAAAGGCCTCCTTCCGGCTCGCGGTTCCTTGGACGTTGGCGACGCCCAGGCGAGACGGAAAGAGGCCTTTCAGAAATGCGTATTAATATCCGCTAGTTCTATCCAAGAAGCTTGAGGGCGACTTGGCTGTTCTGGTTCGCCTGACCGAGGACGGAGACCGTCGCTTGGGTCAGGATGTTGTTCTTCATGAGTTCGGACGTCTCTTCCGCCACGTCGGTATCGCGGATCCGAGAATTCGCGGCCGAGAGGTTTTCGCGGTAGATGCCGAGGTTATTGATCGTCGACTGGAGGCGGTTCTGGAGAGCGCCGAGTTCCGAGCGGTTCTCGTTGATCCGGGTGATCGCCTTGTCGAGCATTTCGAGGTTCTGTTGCGAAGCCTCTTTCGTCGCGTTGTCGATCTGGGTCAGACCGAGCGCATCGAGGGTCGAAGTCAGGTTCTTCGCGTTGAACTTGAAACGGTCTTCGAAATCGTTGTTCTTGATGCCGACTTGGATGTCGAGGGCTTCGGCATTTCCGTCGAGGAGCTTCCGGCCGTTGAATTCGGTCGAGAGCGCGATCCGGTCGATTTCTTCCTTAAGACCTTTGATTTCCTTGTTGATGAAGCCGCGCTCGGTGTCGCCGATCGTGTCGGAAGCCGACTGGATCGAGAGTTCACGCATCCGAGTGAGGATGTTTCCGACTTCGTTCATGCCGCCTTCGGCGACTTGCACGAGGGAGATCCCGTCGTTCGCGTTCCGCTCGGCTTGGCGCATGGAGCGGATGTGGGCTTTCAATTTCTCGGAAATCGCGAGGCCGGCGGCGTCGTCCGCGGCGCGGACGATGCGGGAACCGGAAGAGAGTTTCTCGAGGGAGCGGTTTTGGGCTTCGTGATTGAGGTTCAAGCTACGTTGAGCCGCAATCGCTTGGGTATTGGTATTAATACGCAGGGCCATTGGATTTATCCTCCGAAGAGTTCGTTGCCATTCCTCCTTGATGATTCCGCCCCCATCTAGGGGCGGGGTTTGTACTTCTTGCCCACCGGCAATCCCTGCCGGCTTCACAATGCTTTTCGGAGCGGCGCGGTCGAACTTTAAAAAAAATGAACGATTTCCAATACTTATACCTGATTGAAGAAGTCAGGTAAAAAACTGAGCTAAAGCATCCGTTATTTTATGCCGATGGTATTACTAGGGATTTTTCAATTTGCGGGTGCGGGAAGAGATGCAGAACGTCATTCAAAACGCAGTAAAAAATCGTCGGAAATATCTGGGGCTCGCCCTGGTTTTCGGTGTTTTCGCGTCCGCGGGGGTGGGGTGCAACGCCTCTCGCGAGTCGATTTGCGGGGAGTTTCCGGCCGTCGCCGGGGAAATCAGCGGGGTCCAAGCCCAGATCGCCGCGGTCGCGCCGAAATCCGGGCGTCGGATCGCCTCCGTGAGCACGGCGAACGCCGAAGCGCTCGCCGATCAGCGCGAAGCCTGGCTCGAATGGGGCGAGAAGGCGCTGAAGCGGACCCAATGGGCGAAGGATACCCTCGAGAACGACAAACGCGGCCGGAAGGCCGTACCCGCCTTGAACGACGCCGGGCTTTCGCTCGTGTCGTTCCATGGATTCGTCGAACAAGGGAAGTGGAAGAAGGCGAACGCCGAACTCGATCGCGTCGAGACGAGTCTCGGAAAGGCGCGGAAGCTCGCGTGCGACGTCGAGCCCGCTCCGGCCGGCCGGTCACCCGCGAGCGCGAGCGCCGCGAAGTCGGGCAAAGCCAAGAAGGCCAAGAAATCCAAGAAGGCGAAGAATTAGCGGAAAAGCGGCCTATGGAAGGCCGATTTCGCTTCGAACGGTTCGAGCCGGCCGACGATTAGCGCAGTTTCGCCGGATTGAACTTCGCGGTATCGCGGAAGTTCCGGCCTTTGACGGGTTCGTTCGGGCAGACTTGGTTGCCGAACTGGAAGCCCGGATTTTCCGCGCAGTTCACTTCGAAGTTGATCGGATTCGCGACCGGCGCGACTCCGTCGACGGCGCCCGCGACCGAGGCGATGCCCCGATTCGAAGTCTGGCCCGGAACCATCCGCGTCGGCGAAGTCTGCATCGGCTGGAGGGTCGCGAACTGGATCTCGTCGTTGTCGCGGAAGAGGTGGAAGACCGAGAAAGCGAAGCCCGCGGAAACGAGTGAAAAGATCACGAGTTCGAGCGGATTGATCCGGTAGCGCCGAACCGTTCGGTTGCCGGTGGACTTCGTGGTGGTTTTCGCGGTGCCTTTCGGGGAACCCATACAGGAAGCGCTTCGGCCGTTTTCGAGCGAATCTTAAATCCTGTTGTCGTAAGGAGGTTCGGACGCGGATGGGCGGGCTCGAACCTCCTCGCCGTCACCGCCATAACCCTGACAATCGGAGCGGTTTCGGATAGACCCTTAGGGAACCCGAACCCGTTATGGACGCACTGGCCCAAACCGCCCTCCTCGTATCGCTGACGAGCTTTTCCCTCGGCTTCGCGACCCTCGCGCGAAACGTCCGAAACAAGCTCTTCCTCTATTTCGCGATCGGCTGCACGGTTATCTCGGCTTGGGCGATCTTCTACTTCATCTCGAGCGTCTGGCCCGAGAACGGATGGTACGGTTACCACCTGAGCTTGAACGCCTGGCTCGCGCCGGCGAGCCTCCTTTTCATCCAGTCGATGATGCGGATCGAGAAGTGGGTCACCTCGCGGATCCTCCTTTTCGGCTCGCTCTTCCTCTGCCTTGCGATGACCGTGATGGTCCTCTTCGGGCTCGAGCGCCACGACCTCATCAAGAACATCATCTACTTCACGCCGAGCCTCATCGTGATCCAGATCGCGATCCTGATGGTCAGCGACCGGTCGGTGAACCCGCTCGTCGGGATCCGGCGCCGCTTCATCCTCTACGTCGCGACCCTGATCGTCCTCTCGACCTGCGTGATGGACCACCTCCCGGACCTCCCGCTCGCGGTGCCGATCTTCGGGAACTTCGCGCTCACGATCTTCCTCTTCTTCGTCTCCCAGGCCATCACCCAGCAGCGGCTCCTGAACCTCGGTTCGCTCCTTTCCCGGTTCCTCACCGTCGTTTTCGTCGCCGTCCTGCTCGCGGCGGTCTTTTCGCTCGTCCGGGTCTGGGCCCACGAGCTCGCCCTTTTCTTCCTGAACTCGTTCATCGTCTCGTTCTTCGTGCTGACCCTCCTCGAACCGATCCGTTCGGTTGCGCGGTTCTTCATCGACCGCGTGGTCACGCGTAGGGCTTCGCTCGTCCAAGGCGAGATCGACGCCGCCGTTCGCGAACTCGCGCTCGTCGTGAACCCGAAGGATTCGCTCACGGTCTTCGAGGCGTTCGTCACGCGGGTGCTGAAACCGGACGGGATCGCGTTCTACGTGCCGTCCTCCGACCCGAAGCTCCTTCGCCGCGAACGGGCGATCGGCGAGGGGTTCCGCCTGACCCACGCGCCGGCCGAGATCCCGAAGCACCATCCGATCTTCGACGCCCTCGCGCACGCCGGAAGGAAATCGCGCGTCCTCCTCGACCAGATGCTCGAGGACGAGATCGAGCGGATGGCGGGCCAGGAGATGAAGCACCGGTACGCGGTTTGGCGGGACGCCGTCCACGCGCTCGGCGGGAACATCATTCTTCCCTTCTCGAAAGACGGCCGGGTCCTCGGCCTCGCCGTGCTCGACGTGCCGAATCCTCCGGAGGAATACGGGGCGAACTGGTCGATCCTCCGCGAGCTCGAGCCGCTCGCCGATCGGGTCGCCGAGCTCATCGAAAAATCCTCCGTCTTCGACCGCGAACGCGAAGTCGAACGGCTCGCGACCCTCGGCGAGATGGCCGCCGGTCTCGCCCACGAGATCCGCAATCCCCTCGGCGCGATCAAGGGCGCGGCCCAGTACCTCGATCCGTCCTCGAATCGGCCCGAGAGCCGCTTCCTTTCCGTCATCGTCGAAGAGGCCGATCGGTTGAACGCCGTCGTCACCCAGTTCCTCGACTACGCGAAGCCGTCGGCGACGCGCGAATACAAGGAAGTCGACCTGAACAACCTCGTCCAAAAACTCGTGATGCTTCTCTCGCCGACGGCGCCGGAGGACGTGGACCTTCGACTCCAGTCGTCTCTCCTGCAGGCGCGCATCCGCTGCGCGCCCGAGCAGATCCACCAGGTGCTCCTCAACCTGATCCAAAACGCGTTCAAGGCGCTCCGACGGTGGGACGTGTCGCGCGGGGACCGGTCGAAGGGCCAGGTCGAAAAGCGAGTGCTCGTCTCGCTCGACGCGTTCGAGACGGACGACCTCCGCTCGATGATCCGCGTGACGGTAGAGGACAACGGCCCGGGCATCCCGCGAGAGAACCTCGAAAAGATCTTCATCCCGTTCTTCACCACCGATCCCGCGGGAACGGGGCTCGGACTTCCGATCTGCCGGAAGATCATCCAGGCCCACGGCGGGACGATCGAAGTTTCGTCGGTACCCGGCGTGACCACCCAGTTCCGCATCATCCTGCCGGAGGCGCCGTGAGCGATCGAAACCCGATGAAAGGCCGCGTCCTCGTCGTCGATGACGAGAAGAACATGGGGCTTGTCATCCAAGCGATGCTCGACCGCGCGGGCTTCGAAGTCATTTGCTTTTCCGAGGCCTCCGACGCGATCGAGGCCATCGAAGGCGAGGAACTCGACGCGATCGTGACCGACCTCTACATGCCGGGCTTCGGCGGAATGGAAATCCTCGAACACGCGCGCCGGCACCAATCCCAGGTCCCGGTCGTGATGATCACGGCGTTCGGAACGGTCGAGAGCGCGGTGAACGCCCTCAAGCACGGCGCCTTCGATTTCATCACGAAGCCGTTCGACCAGTCGGAACTCCTCGAGGTGATCGACAAAGCCTGCCGGACTCGCCGGGAGCGGATGAAGGAGCCGGATTTCGGGGCCGGAGCCTCGCTCGCCAGAACGTCCGCGGCTTCCGACGCCGGCGTCGCTTCGGCCGACCGATCGGCGCCGCATTCCGACGAACCCTTCGTCGGCGCGTCCGGCGCGCCTTTCGTCGGCGAATCCGGCGCGCCTTTCGTCGCGACGAGCGCGCGCGGCCAGGAACTCCGCCGGGTGATCGAGAAGGTCGCGGGCACCGAATCGCCCGTGCTGATCTCGGGCGAGGACGGGACCGGCAAGGAGCTCGTCGCCCAAGCGATCCACCGGCGTTCTCCGCGCGCGGAACGGGCGCTGATCAAGGTGAACTGCGCCGTCATTCCCGCCGCGCTCATCGACAACGAACTTTTCGGTTACGAGCGAGGGGCGTTCTCGGGAGCCGTCTCCTCCAAGCCGGGGCGACTCGAACTCGCGCACGAGGCGACGCTCTTCCTCGACGAAGTCGGCGAACTTCCGCTCGAGACCCAAGCGAAGCTCTTCCGCACGCTGACCGACGGCGAGCTCGAACGGGTCGGAGGGCTCTCGACCATCCGGGTGAACGTGAGGTTGATCGCGGCCACGAACCAGGACCTCGCGACCGCCGTTCGGGAAAAACGATTCCGCGAAGACCTCTATTATCGGTTGAACGTCGTTCCGGTACACTTGCCCCCGCTGCGCGAACGCGCCGAGGACGTCGACGGCATCGTCGACCTTTTTCTCGCCCGGTTCAACGCGCGGCTCGGAAAGCGCGTGCTCCGCGTGGACCCGGCGACGCGCGCGGCGCTCCGGGCTTACCGATGGCCGGGGAATTTCCGGCAGCTCGAGAACGCGATCGAACGGATGGTGCTTCTTTCGGATTCCGAGACGTTGACCGTGCGGGACCTTCCCGAGGAAATCGCGAGGGAGATCGACGCGGCTTCGGGCGCGGGCGGGACCGAAGCGGGACTCGGCTTCAAGGAAACCGTCCGGCGAAAGACCCAGGAGACCGAGCGCGCGCTCATCGAACAGGCGCTCGACGAGGAGGGCGGAAACGTCACCCGAACCGCCGAGAAACTCGGACTCTCGCGCAAGGGGCTTCAGCTCAAGATGAAAGAACTCGGGATCAAGCGCTAGAGCCGGTTTACTTCGCGAAAACCCAACGCGTGATCCAAATCGTGGCGTCGGTCGTGAGCCGCAGCGACTCGCAGGTGATCTTGTTCAACCGATCGCGTTCGGCCGTCTTTTCGGGACTCTTCAGGAGTTCTTCGACGGGGATCTGCTTCGGATTCAGCGGCACGCTGACCGCGGGTTCCTTCAGGTGGTGGCCGACGAACGCGACCAGCGCCTCGCCCGTTTCGTGGGCGCGCTCGATCGAACGATTCGCGATTTCGAGCGCGAGGTCGCGCGGCGAGTTCACGAACAGGGTTCCGCCGGACTTCTCGAAGCACTCCTTGAACGGCGAAGCGTCGCCGGCGAGCAGCGCGTGGCGGACGTAGCCCTCGTAGGCCCAGTGATAGTTCGTGACGACGCGGGTGGATTCGCGGATCAGCCGGTCGAGCGCCTCGGTCGGTGGCCAGGCGAGGAGCGCGCGCAAGGGGACCATTTCGAAGGTCGGGAATTCGACCGCGTGGAAGGGTTGGGTCAAGTCCTGGAGGTAGTGGATCGTCCAACCGAGGATCCGACCGCCCCAAATCACGTCGCCTTTCCGGAAACGGTCGCGGGCTTCGTTCGCGAGGAGTTCGATCCGGTCGGGAGCCTGGCCGAGGGCGCGCGCCGGGATTTGGAACGTCCGAAACGGTTTTCTCCAGTCCCATCCGCTCCAGAACATGTGGCGGAAGCCGGCCGAGCTCGGTCCCTTCGTTCCACCCATGTAGCGGCGGTCGTCGCTCGGGTCGGCGGAGTCGGGGAGGTCGATGTCGATGCCGTGATCCGGGTCTTCAGCGCCGAGGCGGAGGAGATCATGCAAGGTGCGCGCGTCCTTCGAGGGAAGGTTTTCCGCGGCGCGGGGTTGGAGCAGGAGGAGCGAAGCGACGTCGTAGTAGCGGTTGATCGGCGCGTTCGCTTCGAGGGGGAGTCGACCGTTCCAGGTGTTTCCCGGTCCCGGCTCCGGAAACTCGGCTTCGAGCCGTTTCTGGACTCGATCCATGACGGAGGTGTGGTCGTACCACGCCCGTGCGCTCGGGATCGTCCCGACGATCGTCGCCAGGGTCAGGCACCCCGCGCCCAGATGCAAAAAGGCTCTCCGCATACCTAAAAGGATAGACGGAGAGCCTCTCAGATTTCAAACCAGAACAGTTCGAGCCCTCCCGGCCGGTCACCTTCAGCTTACGCTTCGGGCCCGAACCGGCTTACGACTATGGGAACAGCCCGCGCAGCAACATGGCCTTGTTCAGCCGTTCGACGCCCGAAATGAGCGCCGCCGTCTTCATCCCGCACTTGTACCGGGTTTGGACGTCGGCCACGCGCTTGAACGCCATCGCCAGCACTTCGGCGAGCTTCTCGTTCACCATCGCTTCGTTCCAGAAGAAGTTTTGGAGGCCCTGCACCCATTCGAAGTACGAGACGATCACGCCGCCCGCGTTGCAGAGTACGTCCGGAATGATGAACACGCCCTTGTCTTCGAGCACCTTCATCGCATCGGTCGAAATCGGACCGTTCGCGCCTTCGGCGATGATCTTCGCTTGGACCTTGTGGACGTTTTCCATCGTGATCACGCCGTCGATCGCGGCCGGGATCAGGACGTCGACTTTGAGCGCGAGGAGGTCCGCGTTCGACATCGGCTCGGCTTCCGGGAAACCGACGACGGTTTTGTTCCGCGCGACCCATTCGTTCAGCTTCGGGATGTTCAGTCCGTTCTTGTTATAGACGCCGCCGAGGTAATCGGAGGCGGCGAGGACCTTGCAGCCGAGCTGATGCACTTCGGTCGCGGCGACGGCGCCGACCTTCCCGTATCCGTGGACGGAGACGGTGGTCGTCGAGTCGATCTTCGGGCCCGCTTCGCCGCGGTCGGCGAGGAGCTTCGCCGCGTGCTGGACGGTGTAGATCACGCCGCGGCCGGTGGACTCCGCGCGCCCGAGCGATCCGCCGACTTCGATCGGCTTACCCGTAACGACGCCGGGAATGGTGAAGCCGCGTTCTTGGGAGAAGGTATCCATCATCCACGCCATGTGCTGGGCGTCGGTGCCGACGTCCGGCGCCGGGATGTCCTTGTCCGGTCCGATGATCGTGTTGATCTCGGTCGTGTACCGGCGCATGAGCGCTTGGTGTTCCTGCCGCGAGAGCTGGTTCGGGTCGACGCGCACGCCGCCCTTCGCGCCGCCGAGCGGGAGACCCGTGAGCGAGCACTTGAACGTCATGAGCATCGCGAGACCGGCGACTTCGGAGAGGTTCACTTCCGGGTGGAAGCGGATCCCGCCCTTACCGGGCCCGAGGGTCATGTTGTGCTGGACGCGGTAGCCTTCGAAGACCTTGATCTTGCCGTTATCGAGGCGGATCGGTACGGAGACGATCATCGCGCGCTTCGGCACCTTCAGGCGCTCGGCGATGTTCAAGTCGAGGTTCATCACTCGCGCGGCTTCGTCGAGTTGTTGGACGGCGTCGCGATAGAGGGCGCTCGTATCCCAGAGGTGTGAATTCAAATCGTGACTCTTCGTCGTGCTCGCCATGACGGCTTTCCTTTCGGGATTCGCACCGAGGTGCGCGGATAACGGCTTCAAATGAAAATGCCTACCGACTCTAAGCCCGAACACTTTCGACTTTCAAGGGAAGCGGGTTAGACTAAGAAAGATGAAGAAGATTCGTGTCGCAGTGCTCTATGGCGGTCGATCCGGGGAACATGAAGTCGCATTGCGCTCAGCGGCGAGCGTCATCAACAACCTCGACCGCGCGAAGTTCGAGATCGTGCCGATCGGGATCGACAAAAATGGAAAGTGGCACCTCGCCGATCCGGCCCTTCTTCAGCAACAGACGGTTTCGCTGCCGATCTACCGAAATCTTCCGGAGGTGGTGCTGCCCTCGAATCCGGGCGGGACGGAGACAGGAGTCGTCGCGTTGAAACCGACCGATCTCGCGTCGGGCGGCGCGGGAAAAGCGTCCACCGCGTTCGACGTCGTCTTTCCGGTGATGCACGGAACGAACGGCGAAGACGGCACGGTCCAAGGGCTCCTCGAACTCGCCGAAGTCGCTTACGTCGGGTGCGGCGTGCTCGCCTCGGCGGTGGGCATGGACAAGGACGTCGCCAAGCGGCTCATCGCCGCCGAAGGATTGCCCGTCGTCCCGAGTTTCTGCATCCGCGGCTCGGAGTGGGGCGCGAAGAAATCGACTTTCGCCGCGCGCGCCGAGAAGGAATTCGGTTATCCGTGTTTCGTGAAGCCGGCGAACTCCGGTTCGTCGGTCGGGGTCCATAAAGTGAAATCGGCCGCGGACTTCGCGCCGGCCGTCGCGGACGCCCTTCGCTACGATACGAAAGTCCTCGTCGAAAAGGCGATCTCCGCGCGCGAGATCGAGCTTTCCGTCCTCGAGAACGCGAAGTACGGCGAAGCGCCGCTCGTCTCCGTCGCGGGCGAGATCAATCCGACCCACGAGTTCTACTCCTACGAGGCGAAGTACCTCGACGAAAACGGGATGACGATGAAGATCCCGGCCGACATCACGAAGGAGCAGCTCACGTTCGCGCAGGACGTCGCCCGTCGCGCGTTCACCGCGCTCGAGTGCGAGGGTCTCGCGCGAGTCGACCTCTTCCTCGATAAGAACGACGGGAAGATCTATTTCAACGAAGTGAACACGATGCCGGGTTTCACCTCGATCTCGATGTATCCGAAGATGTGGGAAGCCTCCGGCGTGCCGTACGGCGAACTCCTCACGAAATTGATCGAGCTCGCGATCGCGCGGAAGGAACGCCGAGCGGCGCTCGTCCGCGATTTCACCCAGAAGTAAGTCGTGGCGGAATCCCGGTTTTCCCCGCCGAAGCGACTCCTGCGGCGAACGAAACGGCTCGTCGTGCGGCCGCTCCGCGCGGGGGATTTCCGCGCGTGGCGGGAGGCCCATCTCGCTTCCTCCGCGTCCCGAAACGACTGGGACCGTTCGGCGCGGAAGCCCGAGGAACTCACGCGCGCGCGATTCGCGAAACTCGTGAAGGGCGCGAACGCCGACATCGCGCGGGACGCGTTCTACGATTTCGGGATCTTTCGCCGATCGGACGGCGCGTACCTCGGTCGGTTCGCGATCATGGACGTCATGCGGCGCTTCGCGCAGACCGCCTACCTCGGCTACAACATCTTGAATCCATATTGGGGCCGGGGCTACGCGAAGGAGGCCGTTTCCGCCGCGTTCGAACTCGCTTTCCGCGATTTGAAGCTGCATCGACTCGAGGCCGGGATCGAACCTCGGAACGTTCGCTCGATCCGGCTCGCGCGCGCGCTCGGGATGCGGAGGGAAGGCTGCAAACGGAGGATGCTCTACCTCCGGGGCGCGTGGCGCGACTGCATGATGTACTCGATCACGGTCGAGGACCTCGGGTGGACGTTCCGGGGCCCGGAACCGAGTCGAGACGGGAAGTCGCGGCCTCGAAGAGCGGGTGATCGAGCCCGAGGTAACGCACGCGCGCGGGCGAGCGCGGTTCGAGGAGCGTCCCCTGGGCGAGCGGCCCGGGATCGTTCTCGAGGAAAATCACGGTGAGCGCGGCCGGATCGGCGGCCGCCTCCCAGATCCGCGCCGCGCACATCCGGCACGGTTTCAAGGTCACGTAAAGCGTCGCTCCCGCGGGAATCTTCCCCTCGGGCGTGAGCGCGCGAAGCGAATCGCAGAGGTTTCGTTCGGCATGGCGCGTTCTCATCACGGCGTTCGTGTTCCAGGCGCCGGCGAGGAAACGTCCGTCGCGGTCGAGGAGGAGCGCGGAGACCGGTCGATCCGAAGACCATTTTTCCCGAGCGCGCGTGGTTTCCCGCTTCAGCCGTTCGAGCGCGCGTCCGACCGCCGCGCGGTCGAGAACGGTCCCCGGCGCGAACTCCCCGGTGGTGAATTCCGGAAGCGCGAAATCCGGGAGCGGCGGGGCCTCGGAAAGCTCGAGCACGCGGGAAGCGCCGGAGTGGGCGGAGGGAGGCGGACGGTCGGTGGGAGCGTTCAGGCGTTTCGCCGCGACCTTCACCGCTTCGCGTTCGGAAAGGTTCGCGGCGTAGTTCGCGTGGATCCGTTCGCGCAGGATCGTCCGCGCGCGCGAAGATCCGGCGAGCGACTGCGCGTGATAGATCCGCTCGATCAATTCGACGATCGCCGACCGTCCGGACGCGGCGGGAACCGAAACGACGAAGGTCGTTTCTTCGGAGGTGAGCCAGGCGGTATGCAGGGCGGCGGCTCCGGGCATGTCCCGATTTTAGAACGTACGCTGGACGCGCTCAAGCAGCTCGTCGATGGATTCCCCCGTGCGGAGGGCGCGCTCCTCCAGGATCGAATAGAGGGATTTCCCTTCCCGCATCCCACGCTCGACCTCGAGCACGATCTCGAGCGCGGCGTCGCTGGTTCGCCGACGACGATTCCGCTCGATCGTGCTGAAGAGCCCGATCCACTGTTTGACGAATCCTTCGGCGTTCCAAAGCGGGATCGCCTCGACTTCGTTCGCGAGGAGGTTCTCGTTCCCGAGAAAGCCGGGATCGCCGGGGAAGGAAGGAGTGACGAACAACCCGCGTCCCTGCCGCCGGGCCCACTTCGCGGTATTCAGAGCTCCGGACCGGTAACCGGACTGAACGATCCAGGTCGCGGCGGAGAATCCCGCGATCAATCGGTTCCGCGAAATGAAGTAGGACGGAAGCGGACCCTCGTCGGGAGGAAATTCGGAAAGTACCAAGCCGCCGGCGTCCAGGATGCGGGCCCGCAGGCGCGCGTTTTCGGGAGGATAGGTTTGTCGAATCCCGCAGCCGAGGATCGCGATCGTCGGTAGTCCCGCCGAAAGCGCCGCTTCGTGCGCCGCCGCGTCGATCCCGCGTGCGAGACCGGAAAGGATGACGAGCGGGGTTCCGCGTAGTCGCCGGATCGTCTCGACGAGGTGGAAGAGCGCTCGGCGATCCGGAGCTCGGGTTCCCACGACGGCGAGACCGTCGCGCGGAAGGCGATCGAGGAGCCCGAACGCGGACTCGCGCCCTTCGATCCAGACGTGGGACGGCGGCGAGGGCACGGCGGAGAAGAGGGGATGGAGTAGGGGACGGAGTTCGACGGTCGTGACGGGATCGGCGGTCATTCCCGAGCGAGATCGCAAACCGCGGGCCAGCTCCGGTTCAGAGCGGCGGCAGCCCGTCGGTCGTTTCGGATTCGAACGGATTCCCGGCGGGCGGTTCGGCGGAAGGCGCCTTCGGTGCTTTCGCGGACTTCGTCGGCGGATTCGGATTCACCACGGTCGAAGGCGTCTCGACCACCGGTTCTTCCGAAGGGAACGAAGAGTCGGGTGCGGCCGGCGCGGCGGCTTCGGCGGGCGGGGCCGGCGGAAGGTCGCTCTCGGGCGGTGGAGGCGGGAGATCGGAAGTGCCGTCCGGCGCGGGCGCGGTTTCAGGAAGTTCCTGCTTCGGTGCCTTCGCGGTTTCCGTCTCGTGGAACTTCTCGAGTTCGCGGAGTTCGTTTTCCTCGTCGCCCTGGAGTTCCTTGTGGTTATCGAGCTTGTCGAGCCAGTCTTCTTCCTCGGCGGTTTTCTTTTCCTCGGTCATGCCGGGTTTGAGCGCTTCCTTTTCTTGCAGTTCTTCCGGCGGCGGAGGCGTGAGGACGGTCTCTTCCGGAGCGTTCTCGGTCGGGGCCGTCGGGCCCGGGCCGATGATCGCGGTCGTCGGTTCGGGTTTCGGGGCGTCGACGACTCCGGACGGCGGCGTGAGCGCGGCTTCTTCCTTCGTCGGGATGTCGGAGGCCTCGCCGTTGAAGTAGAAGCGAACCTTTTCGTCGGCGAGATCGGTCAGGAGCTGGCCTTCGTACATCTCGGGGACTTCGCCGCGGCTCCAGATGAAGAGACCGATCGAGAAGTCCTCGCAACCCTGGAACACCTGCGCGTCGCCGGAGACGAAGACGTCGCCTTTCGTGAGCGCGAGGCCGGTCTTCGGGTCCTGGTTCTGGAAGATCCGGAAGAGCATGCCCGGTTGGACGCCGTCGCGCGTGCCGCGGTTGATGTAAACCCATTTATACTGGCCGGACATGAACGCGCCCGTGCGGCGATCGGAGAGGATCGTGCCGGTCACTTTCGAGGCGCCGGCGACCGGCGCCGGACGTTCGATGCGTTTGATCTCGGGGACGAGCAGTGCGCCGCGCGGGATCGTTTCGCGGGAGTTCTGGATCTCGCCGACGTAGGTTCCGCTTTGGACGCCGAGGATCTTCACCCGGCCGAGGATGTCGTAGGAAAGCGCCTTGCGGTCTCCGGCCTCGATGTTCGACGGATTCGCGTCGAGTAGCGTGTAGCTCGTGTTCACTTCGAGGGGGGCGTCGGCGGTGATCGTGATTTCGGCGCCTCGGGTGACGTAACTCGTGATCAGCCGCGAGCCGACGATCTTCGCGAGCGGTTTGATCGGACTGCAAGAAACGAAATGCGGCACTTCGAGACCGGTCGCGGGCTTGCGCAGGTAGATCCGGTTATGGGTGTCGAAGCCGTCCTTGTCGATGTTGCCGGGGAGATTGATCTCGACGTTCTCCCAGGATTGACGGGGAAGTTTCTGCCATTCCTTCGAGGGATAGGGCGTCTTCTCGTCCCAAACCGGGCCCGGCCGGTCGTCCTTCGAGAGGGTGTAGTGGTTCTTCACCGTCGTCGTCCCGGTGTTCGTCATTCCGCCGGCTTTCGCCGCGGCCGAGATGGCGTCGTCGCCCACGGGTCCGGCGCCCGTGTTCGTGACGGCGAGGCTCGGCAGGCTCGTGCCCGAACCGGAACTGAAGAGCAGCGCCATCCGCGGCTCGATCATGTGCGGGTTCAGGATGGTGGTGTTGTTGATTTCCCAGATCTTCGGCCAGACCTTCGCGTCGCCGAAGAGTCGTTCGGAGATGTCCCAGAGCGTGTCGCCGCGGGCGACCTCGTATTTCTCGGTCGCGCGTTCTCCGGCGATCTTCATCCAGTCGTCATCGGAGTAAGCGCGAAGGTTTCCCGCGATGCGCGCGGATTCGGACTCGGGACTCGCCCAGATCCGGTGGGAAGCCAGGGTGAGGGCGGCGAAAGCGGCGGAGGCGTAAAGCGTCGTGCGGATGAGCGACGCGCGCTTCAACCGCCGGCTCCCGGAGGCGCGTCGAGGTCGTCACCCACTCGGGCGCGGGGCGCGTTCGACGAGGGCGCTTCGACCGTCGGCTTCTCGATGGTCGGAGCTTCCACGCGCGGTTCGGTAATCGACGGGACGCTCGGTTTCTCGATCGTCATCTCCGGCGCCGTCGCGATCGGAGTCGCGGCGTCTCCCGTCTGCACGGAGGCAGTGGAACTGCCGGACGGCGCGGGCGCTTCGCGGAAGAGTTTCAAGGCGGGGCTTTTCGGGAAGAGGCCCTCGGCCTCCGTCCGGTATTTACGCCCTTCCTCGACTTTTCCGAGCGCGGTCGCGCTCTGGGAGAGGCGGACGAGCGCGTAGCTCATGCGCGGGGAATGCGGGTAGCGGACGGCGAGTTTCTGGAATTCCTGATCGGCCACCGCGTAGTCGCCCTGGCGATAGTACGCTTCGCCGATCACGTACTGGGCGGATCCGGCGAGCGGGTGGTTCGGGTTCGTCTCGAGGAACGCCGAGAAGGCGAGGATCGACTCCGGATATTTTTCCTGATCGAAGAGCATCTTGCCTTGCTGGTAGGCCCGCACGGAAGCGTCGTTCACGAATCCGGCGCCCGGATCGTTTCCGGCCACGCTCGCGGCGACTTTCGCGCCCATCGTTCCGTCAAAAATCTGGCGATTCGTCGTCTTCGCGGTCGTCGCGCCCTCCCGGAGGTCGGGGCGCGCTTCCGCGGCCTGGAGTTTTCCCTCGAGCTCGGCGATGCGCGAATTCAACTGCGTGACCGTGCCTTCGAGGTGTTGGATCTTCTGGTCTTTCAGGTCGGCGGGCGCGTCGCCTTCCGTCGCGGAGTAGGTGTTTTTTCCGCCGTTTTCCGCGGCTTTTTCCGCGTCCGGATTCGAACGCGAGAGCGTGGAGCAACCCGTCAGCGTGAGCGCGAACAGGAGTGGGATCACCGATGGATTCTTCCGTGAATTCATTCCATAACAAGGATAAGCGCAAATGACAGACCCGTCAAAGTCGACTAAAATGAAAGGGCAACCGGGCGAGGGGATCGATCCCGCCGCGTCGGTGGTCCGCCGCATCCGCGTCCGCAGCGACGATTCGGCGTTCGTTTATTCCATCTTCGAAGCGTCGGAGGGAGTTTGTGCCTACTCGACGCTGCCCCATCAACCCGGAGATCGGCATCGCGATCTCGAGCTGGTGATTCCGGTGGGGCAGCTGCCCGAAGTCGAGCGCATCCTGAACGACCTCACCGACCGCCTCGCCGGAGAACTTTATGAGCTCAAAATCGACTCTGCTTGAATCCCAAAAATCCTTCGGCCTCGCCGACGGCGTCGACCTCGAGAAGGTCCTCGCCACCGCGCTTCGGAACGGCGGCGCGCTCGCCGAACTCTTTTTCGAGGACACCGAATCTTCGCGCGTCTTCTTCGAGGACGGGAAGGTCGACCGAATCGTCGACGGTCGCGATCGCGGCGCGGGACTGCGGATCCTTTTCGACGGCCGTTCGGTCTACGGCTACACGACCGATCTTTCCCAGTCGGCGCTCGAGTCGCTCGCCGCCGCGCTTTCCGCCGCGGTGACCGGGGGGGCGAAGTCCGCGTCGACGAAGGTCGAGTGGCGCAAGACCGAGCCGAAGTCCCGCGAGATCGCGAACTATAAAGTGAAGGAATCCCCGCGCTCAATCACCCTGAAGGAAAAAGTCGCGCTCGCCTCGCGCGCCGAGAAGGGCGCTCGGAAGGAACTCGCGGACGCGCGTCAAATCTCGGCGATCGTGCTCGATTCCCTCCGCAAGATCCTCGTCGTGAACAGCGACGGGCTCGTCTCGCGAGACGAGAAAACCTACCTCCAAGTCGCCGTCGAAGTCGTCGGCGAAACTCGGTCCGAGGGCGAACCTCGCGTCGAGAGCGCGTACGAAACCGACGGCGGATTCGTCGGCATCGAGTTTTTCGCGAAGAATCCGCCCGAATCGATCGGCGCGGAAGCCGCGAAGCGCGTGAAGGTGCTCCTCACCGCCGTGCCGGCGCCGTCCGGCTCGATGCCGGTCGTGCTCGCCGCGGAAGCCGGCGGAACGATGATCCACGAAGCCGTCGGCCACGGCCTCGAGGCGGACCTCGCTTGTAACGGCCTCTCCGTCTACCAAAACCAGGTCGGCAAGCAGGTCGCTTCCTCCCTTATCTCGGTGCTGGACGACGGCACGATGCCCGAGCGTCGCGGTTCCTATACGTTCGACGACGAAGGCACGCCTTCGCAGCGGAACGTGCTGATCGAAAACGGCGTCCTCAAGGGCTATATGGTCGATCGCATCTCGGCGATGAAATTCGACCTGCCCGCGACCGGGAACGGACGTCGCGAGACCTTCCGGCACAAACCGATCGTGCGGATGACGAACACCTACATCGCACCCGGCAAGGACGATCCCGAGCAGATCCTCCGCGACACGAAGTGGGGCGTGTACGTGAAGTCGATGGGCGGCGGCCAGGTGAATACCGTGACCGGAGACTTCGTCTTCGCCGTCACCGAGGGGTACCTCATCCGCGACGGGAAGCTCGGCGAACCGATCCGCGGCGCGACGCTCGTCGGAAACGGACCGAAGGTTCTTCAGGTCATCGACCGCGTCGGAAGCGACCTCGGATTCGCGACCGGTACCTGCGGGAAGGACGGCCAGGGCGCGCCCGTGACGGACGCCCAGCCGACGATGCGGATCCCGGAGATCACCGTCGGCGGCGAAGTTCCGATCTCGACGTATTGGAAGAACGTCGGCTAATAAACCGAGTTTCGAATCGAGTCGCCGTTAGCGCCGGAAATCAGAGTCGGCGATTCAGCCGATTCGCGCGGTTGATCGCGTTCGAGACGGTTTCGATCGCCGCGGCGTCGCGTTTGTTTTCGGGGCGGCCTTCGAGTTCTTTCTTCACGTCGGTCAGCCAGGCGGCGTACTCGACGAGCACTTGCTTGGCGACCGAGACGTTTCCGTCGAACTTCTTCGCGTCGGTGATCTCGTCGACCGCGGCTTCGGTGCGGCTGTCCTTTTGGAGGACGTCGACCGTCCGGCGGAACGACTCGTATTCGGAGTCGCTGATGAGATGCGCCTTCTGCATGACGAGCGGGACGTCGATCTCGAGGTCGCGTTCGGAGTGGATCTTTCCCTCCTCGACCACGCGGGCGCGGATCTGGGTGAGGAGCACGCCCTCGGCGGAGGGTTCGAGGCTGAAGATCCGCGAATAGCGATCGGCGATCGCTTGGGTCTCTTCGTTGAAGGTCTGCATCGATTCCTTCAGCTTCGCGTCCTTCTCGTTCTTCGCGGAGTTCCGATTCAGCGCGCGGATCGGGCCGCCGCCGGAAGAGGAGCCGGTGCTTTCGCTCGCGGCGAGGGCGCCGCCGACGGCGAGCGCGCTGATCACGACGTAAGGAGTGAATTTTCCGAGCGCCGTCGCGAGCGCGCCCATGTTCACCGATCCGCCGGACGCCGCCGAAAGTCGGAGGGCGCCGAGGTAACCGGCGATTCCGAGGACGGCGACCATGCTGACCGAGAAACCGCGGCCTTTGCGGGCCTCGCCCGGTCCGCCGATGTCGTGCAGAGCGGTGACGAGTTCGTTCGCGACGTCGGCGTCGCGGACGACGCGGTTCGAGACGACGGAGAGGTTCAGGATCGCGACCCCGAGTTCCTCGAGCTTCTTGAGTTGCTCGGCGGTGAGGGGCTTCTTGCTCGCGATATCGCGTCCGGCTTCCGCCGTCGGGTTCGTCGCGCATCCCGCGAAAAGGGCGAGGCTCGTGAGGCCGGCGACGAGGGAACGGAAGAAGGGACTGGTCATGGGCGATTCTCCTGTTGAGGGCTTCGGCGCGCGACGGGGTCGCTCGGTACGCCGCCTATCGATAGAATCGGACGATCGGCGCGCGGAATGAAAGAAATTCCGAGCCCGTCAATTTCCCGCCGGCCGGCGCCGGACCGATTCGAGCAGATCGTCGATCTCGGCGTGGAATTCCGGGTCGTCGAGCGATTTCGCGAGGTCGAAGGACCTGCGGTTCAGCAAGCTCTGCTCCGCCTCGCCGTAAAACTCGAGCTTGTAGAGAGCGCCGAGGATCTGATCGAGCTCCTGATAATTGCTTTCCACGCGTTTCAGTTCCGTCGAGTAGATCTCGGTGAAGTAGTCCTCGGCTTCCTTCCGGAGGTCCGGATCCACGGCGAGTTTCGCCCGGTTCACGAAGTAATAATTCAGATCGGGGTCCTCGCGGACCTGCTTCTCGATCCGGTCGTGGCGGGCGATTTCGCCCGCCACGAATCCTTCGTCGAAACGTTGGAGATCCTTCGGTTTCGAGGTTCCGTCGATGACCGCGCGATAAGTCTGGTTGAACGCGAACACCGTCGGCTGGAAGAAGAAACGGGCCTCGCGCGCGTTGATGTATGCGTTCCGGATGAGCTGGAGGGTCGCGTTCTGGTCCTTGCTTCCCTTCACGAGTCGGATCGATTCGACCTTCGGGTTGCCGGCCTGCTTCTCCATCCCGAAGTACATCATGATCGAAGAGGGCGAGGCGTCGATCATCTTCGGGATCGCGATGCCCGTTTCCTTCCGGAGCGCGCGCGCGACCATGGAGGCGCAGTCGTTCACGAAGGTGACGTTCTTGTATTCCTTGTTCGATTGGAGCAGGAGGTAGCGGCGGAGTTTCACGTACTCGGGATCCATGTCCTTCTCGATCGCCGCGAGATCGTAGGCCTTCCCGTCCTGGCCTTCGAAATGCGCGCGCATCTTCGCGATTTCGTCCGGGGCGAGATTCAGGGTCACGATCTGCATCGAACGCTGGCGTTCGAAGAAGGTGCCGCTGCCGTCGCCGTTCGGTTGGTGGGAGCGGAGGTAAGTTTCGAGCGATTGGGCGGTCATGTGCGTGAAGCCGTAGCTGTAGACCATGTCGCCGATGCGGATCGCGAGGTGAGGGAACGGCACCGACTCGTTGATTAGCTGGATCTGGTTCGGCAGCAGTTTGTACCGCGGATCGTTCAGCAGCTGGTCGATGTCGATCGGCGGATCCCCCCAGGCGCTTTGGCTGATCGCGAGCCCGATCGCGGAGGCCGTCAGTCCGGCGACCGTCCACCGGTAGGTGGCGTCGACGATGCGCAGGCCCCGGAACCATCGCGGATTTTCCTGGAGGAGCTGTTGCCGCTCGTAGAATTTCGTCTCCGCTCCGTACTTGCGGAGGATCGCGAGGTCTTCGGGGTTCGGAACGTAGAAACGGTCTTTTTCGAGCTTCGCGAAAACCGGGGCCGTGCGCTCGAGCCACCGCTCGGGGAGGAAGGTCCGGAGGTGGAGAGGAGAGAGGAAGTCGATACCCGCGAGCAGTGCGCTGCGGAGTTTCAGCGCCCCGTAGAGCGTGATCGTCCGCGCGCGGCCGGCGTTCGAAACGCGCGGGGCGACCTCGAAGTATTTCGGGAGTTTTCGAACGAAGCGTCCGGTCGCGCGCGCGCCCCGGCCGACGGCGCGCAGGGCATCGGCGGTTTTCCGGACAGCCTTCAGTTTCTCGGTTTTCGCGAAGAGCGCTTCCGCCTCGCGCCGAAGCGCCCCGGGGACGAGCTTCGATCCCGCGTCGGTGACCCATCGGCCGGCGCCGCGGAACGCGTTCTCGATCGCCGCCCCGGCGCGGGTGAAGAAGAGGCTCGTTCGGATCCGGAACTCCGAGATCTGGTGGGCGGTCTTCAGCGACCGCATATAGAGAGGAGCGTTCTTCGACCGCGCGAGCGCGTTCAACTCCTCCATCTTCATCTGGGCCGGAATCGGTATCGGTCCGCCCCGTCGGGCGAAGGCGATCCGCCACCAGGCCGCCGAAAGGTCGGCGCTCGATTCGTCGAACGCGGGGTCCGGTTCGAACTCGCGCACGGCCTCGAAGAACCGATCGAGAGCTTCGCGGCGTTCCTCGGGCGTCTCCGCGACGTAGGCTTCGAGTTCCTTGTTCTTGAGGAGGAGGAGATCGCACCCGGCGAGCGGGCGCGCCTCGGCGCCGGTCGCTGCGAAAAGCAGGGCCGCGGCGACGTAACGGATCGATCTCGAGTGGGCGATTCTTGGCACGGACGGTCGGCCTCCGACCATCGGATCGGCGGGCCGGAGATTGAAGATGAACAAAAACGGATTTCCGGGCGTCGGAATTCTGGCGGGCGGACGGGGGCTGGGTTAGAACGCGGCCATGAAATCCCTCGTCCTTTTCGTCCTCGTTCTCGCCGGTTCGGCCGCCGCTTCTTTCAAGGAATGTCCGCGCCTTCGCGGCCACTATTTCTGCGAAGGCGTCGCCGGCTCGCACAAGGACATGAACATGATCATCACCGAGGCGTTCGCGAGCGGGCGTGCGACTTACTACTACCTCTACGAGCAGAAGGGCGAGCCCGCCGAAGAGCTTCGCTTCCTCGCGAGCGATCAGGGCGAACGAAATCCCGACCTGGACGGGATGATCGGCCGTTGTGCGAAGGGATACTACTTCAACAGCGCGGACGGACGTCCGAACGCGAAAACGCTCCTCAACTACGTGAATCGCCAAGGCGACTACGAGGTCATTTATTATAAGGACGGAAGCCTCTTCCTCCGGTGCCGTCGGACGCGATAACCTGTCGGCATGAAGATCCTGCGGGCTCGCGACTATCGGATGATGCCGTGGAAGAACGGCGGAGGTTCGACGGCCGAGATCGCGATCGAGCCGGCGGACGCCGAGATGGCCCGGTCCGACTTCGTCTGGCGCTTGAGCGCGGCCGTCATCGAGGAGTCGGGTCCGTTCTCGAAGTTCCCCGGTTATCGCCGGATCCTTTGGGCCTGGAAGGGCGAGGGACTCTCGTTGAACGGAAAGGCGGTCGAGCGCGATCGCGGTTTCGAATTTTCCGGCGACGAGGCGGTCGAGGCGACCGTCGGCGAGACTCCGGTCTTCGACCTCGGTTTCATTTACCGTCCGGAGAAGATCGCGGTCGAGTGGGGGCTCTTCGATTTTTCCCGCCCCGAGCGGAAACGCCTCGAGACGGGAGAGGGAACCCAGATCTTTTTCTGCGCCGCCGGAAAAGTCGAGATCGACGGCGTGAACATTTCGGAAGGCGATACGGCGATGGGCGCGACGTCGGGCACGACCCGGCTGACCGTCACCGCCGCCGCTCGGCTGATCTGGATCCGCGTCCGCGGCCGGACCTAGCGCGTTTCACGTCCGTCGCGTGGCCCCGTTTGGATCGGGGTTTGCTTCGTCACGGGCATGATCCTTTGGACGCTCGCTTGGATCGTCGCGCTCTACCTCCTCTCCGCCCTCGGCGGCCGGCTTCCGTCCCTCGCCCGGAATCGTAGCGGCGCGGAGGTGAAGGCGGCGGAGAATCTCTTTCATGAACTCGAGGAGACGCTCGCTTCCGGTCTCGTCCCGGAGGAGGCGCGATGGGAGCGGCTGCGGTCGCTCGCCGAGCCCTGGAGTCGGCTCGCATTCGAATCCCTCGCGCAGCTGAGGAGCGAGGGCGGGGCGGTGATCCCGACCCTTCGGCGGTTCCGCGAGCTCGCGCGGACGCATTTCGATTCTCTCGGGGAGGCGCGGGCGCGGAGCGCGCAAGCCTTGGCCCAAGCCGCGGTCGGCGGCGCGCTCGCCCCGGTCTTCGCGCTCGCGCTCCGGTGGCTCCTTCCGGAGGTGGCCGACGCGGGCGCGGCCTGGTGGGCGGTCGTCGGGATGGCGCTCGCGCTCGGTCTGCTTTCCGGCGCGTGGATCTGGAAAATGGTCGAGGCCGCGCGGTGGGGAGGCCTCGCGGGCGAGGAGCGCGAGTGGATGCTCGCCGTCCAGGTCTTCGGCGAGCGGGTGCTCGCGCTACTCCGACTCGGGCGGGCGCCGGATCGTGCTTGGACGGAGGCGTTGCCGATGCTCCCGACGGCGCTCGTCGCCGAGTGGGGAGGGGATCCTTGGAAGACTTCGGAAGCGGGCGCGAACGAGCCGCGGAACCTGCGCGAGGCGCTGCTCCGGGCCGGGGGCGCGTATAAAAGGTCGATCCAAGCCTCGCTCTGGGACGGGCAGCCTTGCACGGAGCGGATCGAATCCGCGGTCGCGGGTCTTCGTGCCGAAACGCGCGCTTACCAGGAGCGGGAGCTCCAGCTTCTGCCGACTCGGGCCTTGAAACCGCTTTTCCTGCTTTCGGCGCCGGGCATCCTCGCGATCCTCGGTTTCGCGTTCTTTCTTTCGATGAGCGCGACGATGGGAGAATGAGCGATGCGGATCGCGATCTTTCTTTCCGTCGGCGTCCTCGTCGCGGCTTTCGCGGTTTCCGATCCGGTACGGCTGAGCGAGGGGGATCTCGCCCGACTAGCGGAGGGGCGCCTTCGGTCGAAGGAGGATCGTGTCGCCTTCACGGCCCGCGACCTCGACGAGTTCACGCACGCGTCGACCTTCCGGCGCGCGCTCGACTTGAGCGATCCACCGAATCCCGCCGGCGAGAAGCTCGCGAAGCGCCGGAAGCGGAAGCGCCGTTCCCGCGGCGAGTAAGCAGAGGACCTCGATCCGCTTCAGCGCCTCCCGTGGCGAGTTCGCGTGGAGGGTCGCCAGCGTCCCGCGATGGCCGGTGTTCAACGCTTGGAGCAGGTCGAGGACCTCGTTCCCTCGGATCTCGCCGAGCACGATCCGATCGGGTCGCATGCGAAGCGTCTGCCGAAGGAGGGTGCGGAGGGTGACTTCGCCGAATCCGTCTGCGTTCGCGCTCCGTGAGAGGAGCGAAAAGAACTGCGGATGCGGCGGCGCGAGCTCGGGCGTATCCTCGAGCGCGAGGATCCGTTCGTGGGGCGAGATCTCGGAGAGGAGTTCGGTGGTGAGGCGGGTCTTTCCCGAGCCCGTCGAACCCGAGACGAGGATCGTTTCGTGGTTTCGAACGATTTCGCGCAGGATCGGGTAATACGGAGAATCCTCCCACACGCGATCGAGCGACCCGGGTTCGGGGAGTTTTCGAAGCGAGACGAGGACGCCCGCGGGCGAGAGCGGAGGGAAGATCGCGTGGAGCCGGTGCCGGAATCCGCCGGCGCCTTCCGCCGGGACGACGAGGTCGACGAACGGCGATTTCGCGTCGAAGGATTTGCCGGCGCGCGAAATTTGCTGGAGCACCCAGTTCCGGAGTTCCTCCTCGCCGATCCGGAAGCCCGGCTCCGCGCGCAGACCTTCGCCGCGGTCGACGGTGAGGCCGGCGGCGCCGAAGCAGATGTCGGTCGCGCGGGTATCGCGGAAAGCGGCCGCGATGCGCGCGAATCCGGAGTCGTCTCGCGCGTCGCTCACGGCGAAAACTCCGTCACCGGTCCGGCGTCCGCGGAATCGGTCGCGTCGCCCGCGTCCGGAAACGCGTTCCACGGAAAATCCGGAGAGCTCCGGAGCGCGATTTCTTCCTGCGGGCTGATCCAGTTCCGAGGCAGCGGGACCGGGCCTTCCGGTCGATCGAGCCCGACCGCCGAACGCGGCGCCTC
Organism: Bdellovibrionales bacterium; assembly: GCA_018266355.1. Classification (GTDB taxonomy): domain Bacteria; phylum Bdellovibrionota; class UBA1018; order UBA1018; family UBA1018; genus JACMQW01. The sequence continues at coordinate 245,865 of JAFEAP010000005.1, read as the reverse complement.
GGGCAGCTTCCGCGAAGGCAGGAGGATCGCCACGAGTTCCGAGCGGTCCTCGAGGAAGTCCCGCGATCCGAAGAGCGAGCCGAGCACCGGAAGGTCCTTCAAGATCGGTAAGCCGCGCACCGAGTTCTTCACGCCTTCTTGGAGCAATCCCGAAAGCAAGAGCGGCTCGTCGAACGTCGCGTCGACTTGGGTCTTCATCCGGTTCGACTGGAGTCCCGGGATCGTATCCGAAGTGACGTGCGGGTCGAGGTGGCTCACTTCGGTTTGGATATCGGTGCGAACGCGCTTTCCGGAAGCGGTTTGGACTTTCAGCTTTAGCGTGAGCCCGTACGATCGCCAGTCGACCTTCGACGAGTAGACCGTCTTCGATTCGATCGGGATTTCGCCTCCGGCGAAGAGCTCGGCCTCGCCCGGCGCGCGCACGACGAGTTCGGGCTGGGAGAGGATCCGCGCCGATCCGTCGCTCTCGAGCGCGTGGATCGCGGCTTCGAGCGTGATCGCGGTATGGATTCCGAGCGGCGAGATCCGGAGCGCGCTCGGGACGATCGCCGGCCAGTCGAGTCCGAGCGAACGGGCACGGTTTTTCCGAAGTTCGAGGAGGAAGACTTTGAAATGGACGGTCGGGTTCCGATCGGGCATCGAGTCGATTTCGAGGGAGACGAGCGGATACTCTCGGCGAAGTGCCTTTTCGGCCTCGATTCGCGCGCGTGGATCGGAGAGTCCGCCGCGTACGACGAGCGATCGCGTCTCCGGATCGGAGGCGAGCTCGAGGTCTTCTCCCCACTTCGCGCGGGCGAGAAGGGCGCGGAGCGCCTTTTCTCCCGCGGCGAACATCGCCTCGGTCGGCCGCGCCCGCGATTCGAATCCGTCCGGGAAAGCGGAGAGGAGCCGACCGACGCGCGCGGTTTCCTCCGCGGTTCGGATCTCGCCTTGGGCGACGTAGAGAGCGCGGCCCTTAGCCGGATCTCCGGTGACCCAAACTTCGACCTCCTTCAGTTCCCCGATCCGGCGTTCGAGTTCGGTCGGTCCGCCGGATTTCCACGCGCGCACTTCGATCGGCCGGGTTTCGACCGCACCGTCTTTTTTCCAGACCCAAAGGTCGGTCCGCCCGGCTTTCACGGCTTTGAGAAGCAGGGCATTTCGGTCGCCGCCGGGAGCACGGAGGGCGCGAAGAAGAGGAAGGCCGAGCGAGTAACGGGCGAGACCGGGGACGGTGAGGAGGCGTTGTTCGCCAAGGGAGAGGACGACGGGAGGTCGGTTTTCCGGGGGAGGAGGAAGCGGCGGCAGGGCGCCGTGGGAGAGAAGGGGTTGAAATCCCGACCAAAAGTAAAAACCGACCAAAAAAGACGGAAAAATAGGGCGACGGATGATTTTTTCCATTCAGGTCCCTCCGAGGGGATTTCCGAACGCAAGTCCGCGGCCAGAAAGAGCGTCGAGATGACCGGTCGTGGCGATTGACCGGTTAGGGAGATTCGGCTAAGTTCCGAGACTCTTTTCATCATCAATATTTAGAGGTCGAACATGTCTTCTCGTACCGGTAAAACCCGCAATGCCCGCAAAGTCCGCCGCCACAACAAGGGCAAGGCGCGCAAAAAAGACCAACAAAACAACGGCACGACCCCGAAGTTCTCGATCCACATCGATTAATCGGCACTGCACGTGAGCCACACTCTTTTCACGTCGGAGTCGGTGACCGAAGGTCACCCGGATAAAATCGCGGATCAAATCTCGGACGCCGTCCTCGACGCGCTTCTGACTCAAGACCCGCGCTCGCGCGTCGCGTGCGAAACCCTCGTCACCACCGGTCTCGTCGTCATCGCGGGTGAAGTTACGACGAACGCCCGCGTCGACTACGCGCAGATCGCGCGCGCCGCGATCAAAAAGATCGGCTACGACGATTCGCGGAAGGGCTTCGACTACAACACCTGCGCGGTGATGGTCACCCTCGATCGGCAGTCGCCCGACATCGCCCAGGGCGTGAACGTCGGCGAAGGTCTCCATAAAGAACAAGGCGCCGGCGACCAAGGCATCATGTTCGGCTACGCGGTCCGCGAAGCCGAGAACTTCATGCCGCTCTCGATCGACCTTTCGCACAAGCTCGCGCATCGTCTCTCCGTCGTCCGGAAAGACGGAACGCTTCCTTGGCTCCGTCCCGACGGAAAAACCCAAGTCACGATCGAATACGAGAACGGAACCCCGAAGCGCGTCGACGCGATCGTGGTTTCCACCCAGCACGACGAAGAGATCTCGCAGAAGCAGATCCACGAAGCGATCACCGAAGAAGTGATCCGCAAGACGATCCCGGGAAATCTCCTCGACAACAAAACGAAATACTTCATCAACCCGACCGGCCGTTTCGTCATCGGCGGTCCGATGGGCGACTGCGGCCTCACCGGTCGGAAGATCATCGTCGATACGTACGGCGGACACGGCGCTCACGGCGGCGGCGCCTTCTCGGGCAAAGATCCGACGAAGGTCGATCGCTCGGCTTGCTACATGGGCCGTTACGTCGCGAAGAATCTCGTGGCCGCGGGCCTCGTCGATAAATGCCTCGTCCAATTCGCTTACGCGATCGGCGTCGCCGAACCGGTTTCGGTGATGGTAAACGCGTTCGGGACCGAAAAGGCTCCGCTCGAGAAGATCGAAAACGCGGTGAAGGAGGTCTTCCGCCTCCGCCCGGCCGGGATCATCGAGTCGCTGAACCTGCTCCGTCCGATCTATTCGAAGACGGCGGCGTACGGGCACTTCGGTCGCGAAGACGCGGATTTCACTTGGGAAAAAATCGACCAAGTCGCCGCGCTCCGCACGCTACTCGCTTAAGCGCCAAACGATTGACGATCTGATTCTTAAGGAACTCTGATTTCGGCTCCGGGACGCCGACAGGTTCTTGATGTCTCCTTTATCTCGAATGAGTAGATCGGCCGCAGTATTCCTCGCGCTCGCTTATGCGAGCGGATGCGGTGGCGCGCGGGTGGTGCACATTCCGACCACCGCGGCTCCGACGATCGCCCAAAGCATCCAGGAAACGAATCCGTCGTCGATTCCTCCGACGACGAGCGAAGGATCGCCGGCGGCGGAAGCTCCTGCCTCGGTGCCGGCCCCGGCCGACGCTTCGAATACTCCACCTTCTGAAGGGCGGGGCTCTCCGGTCACGGCCGCTCCATCGAGCTCGGTGATCGTCGACGATTATCCGGAAGACGAAGAGGAAGGTCCGGCCGAAATCGTCGTCGTCGCCCCGCTACAAAGCCAGGTCGAATACCGCTTCGACGGGGACGATCCGGTCCCCGCGGCTCCGTCCTTCGACGTCGGTGCGGTTCCGGAAGGCGAGCACACGATCGAAGTGCAGGTGATTCCGCCGGTCGGTACTCCGGAAAAGTTCGAGTTCGCATGGAAACAAATCAAACGCTACGACCCGGACGAACCGGTGGACGATCGCGAACTCGATCGTCGCGCAAAACGGCGCGAAGCCCGCAAGGCGAAACGGGAAGCGAAGAAGAAGGAACGCGAGGAGCGGAAGCGCGCGCGCGAGGCTGAAAAGGCCGCCAAAAAGGACGAGAAAAAAGAGACGGATTCCAAAGGCAAGAACTCGGCCGAGCGCCCGGAAAAGGGCCGATCCGACCTGGAAAAACGCGATGATCAAGGGCGTGACGACCGCGACGAGGCGAAAAGGGTCGACGATCGCAAAGACGAACGCTCCAAACGCGACGACGACCATAAAGATTCTAAACACTAGAGTCTCTACGAGTTCGGTTGTTCGACGAGATCATTCCGAAGCGCTTTTGCCGGGGTGAATGCTTGCGATCGCGCGAGGGAAGGGTCACACTTTTCCTAGGCCATGCGATTTCTTTTTCTCGCGATCAAATTCATGCCCTACTGGTCGATCCCGCTGATCCTGATCTTCGGTGAAATGGGGATGATTTTTCGCCGTCGCGGGAACAATCGACTGAAGGTCCGAATGTTCATCGTCGCCGGATTCTTTCTCCTGCTCTCTGCCGCTTTCTTCATTTTTCGGTGGGAGCAAACGCTCTACCCTTGGCTGCGCGATCGCCTCTTGCTCGACTAGCGCGGCGAGGGTTGGCGTCCGGCGTCATATCCCACGATCGGCTTGGCGCAAGCTGGCTTGTTTCCTTCGGGGAATGACCGCATGCTCTAGGGAATTTCAATGACTTAAGTTCAGGAGAAATCCCATGCGTTCGTCCCTTCGTCCGTTGCTCGTTTCGATCGTGATCCTCGCCGCCGCCTCCGTCGGAGCTTCCTCGGCCCGCGCCGCCGCCAGTGGCCGGCCGCTCGGAAACGCGACTCGTGCGACTTATCCGAGCGTCGTTTCGATCGAGCTCCTCGGACGTTCGATGCTCTACTCGGTGAACTTCGACCAAGCGCTGAACGAGAACATGTCGGCCGGATTCGGTCTCGGCTCCTCGTCGATGAACATTCACAACACGGATCTGGACGCGAACAAGTCGGCGACCTTCCTTCCGGCCTATTTCGACTACTATTTCCTGAACGCGGCCGGTTCGCCGTACGTCACCGCGGGCGTGACCCTCATCCTGAACCACTCGAGCGTGAAAGGGACCGACACTTCGACGGGGAACCTCGAAATTCCCTCTTCTCCGGTGATGCCGACGGTCGGCGGCGGCTACGAATACCGCAGCGATACCGGTTTTCTCTTCCGCGTGGCGGGATACCTCGTCGCCGGCCGGAGTCTCACGCCGTGGCTCGGTTTCTCGTTCGGCTACGCGTTCTGACGGATGAAGCTTAAACCGTTCGTACCGGGAATCGCCGTCGTCCTCGGGTCGCTGCTCTTCGCGACCGACGCCGTCTTCCGCGAACGGGCCCTACGCGTGCTCGACGCCCGAGCGGTCGGATTCCTCGAACACGGAATCGCGTTCCTTTCGCTGCTGCCGTGGGTGTTCACGAAACGTCGCGTGGAGGTGGGGCAGCCGCTTCGCGCGCGCTCGGGAAAAGTTTCGCGCACCGACATCTTCCTTTTCCTCGCGATCGGTCTCGGCGGAAGCGCGCTCGGGAACACGTTCTTCACCGTCGCGGTCGGGAAGATCGGAGGCGCCGGGGCGACGCTCTTTACGATGCTCCAACCGGCGTTCGTGCTGGTTTTCGCGTGGTTTTTCTTGAAGGAGCGTTTCTCGAGCTTTTTCGGCCCGTGCGCCGTGTGGGTCGTGCTGAACATGATCCTGCTCAGCTACTCGCAGACCGCGCGCTCCGAGCTTCCGATGATGGACGAGAATCCCGAGGCCCTTTCGGGAACGCTCTACGCTTGTCTCGCGACGCTGATTTGGGGCGGATCGACGGTCGCGGGGAAGGCGCTGCTGAATCGATATCCGAACTCGGTCGTGCTGATTTGGCGGTGGGCGATCGCGTTCGTTTTCCTCGGCGCGGTGGTGTTCGTGAAGGACGTTCCGCTGCCGTGGCATCGCATCTTCACGGCCGAAGTTTTTCTGCCGCTGCTCTACCTCGGCGTCGTCGCGCAGACGGTCGCCTACTGGATTTACTACGTGGGGCTTCGGCAACTTCCGGCGAGTCTCACGACGTTCATCGAGCTGCTTTATCCGCTCGTCGGGATGTTTCTCGCCCTCGGCGACACCGGTCAGGGCGTGACGCCGCTTCAGGTTTTCGCGGCATTGACTCTTCTGATCGCCATTAGTTTGCTTCTCGGCGTGGAATATCCGCGTGCCGTCGGTCTCGGAAAAAAATCCGCGCACGCGCCGGAGCGCTTTTAATTCCGCGCGATTTCGCAGTCGGTCGAGAAGGAGTTTGCCGAGCCGCTCTAGGTGCGGATTTCGAGCGATGATGCGGAGCGACGATTCGGTGATTTTTTCTTCCGAAACGAGTGAAAAAAGTTCGGCCGCAAGCCCCTGAAATCGTAAGGTTTTCGAAAAATCTTTGACGATCTTATAAAAAAATTTTGACGACCCGGCAGAAACTGCTTAGCCTAATTCTCGAGTCGACGATGAGTTGACTCTGGCGAACACGGAAAGATCGCTGAAAGCTGCCTGAAGGTTCGGGTTTAAACCCGGGCCGGAACCGACCGGAAGTCGGGGATTTCTTCGACGACGACGTCAAGGAAGTTTCAAGCAGCGCTCCTAAGCCTGAACGACTGCCATCGCTTCGGCCTCCGAGTGCACCTCCTTTCCGAGAATGTCCGCTAAGGCATTATCTGACAAAACTCACGGACGGGTTAGGAGGGAGCATTGATGCTCACGGCAAAATCTTCTCTAGTAGGCGAATCTCAAGCGATCCAGGAAATCCTGCGGACCATCGAAAAGGTGGCGGCGACGGAAAGTACGGTGCTGATTACCGGTGAAAGCGGAACCGGCAAGGAACTCATCGCGCGCGCGATCCACGAAAAATCGGCTCGGGCGAACCAGCCGATGATCATCGTGAACTGCGGAGCGATCCCGAGCGACCTCCTCGAAGCCGAGCTCTTCGGTCACGTGAAAGGCGCCTTCACGGGCGCGACCCAAAACCGCATCGGCCGCTTCGAAGCGGCGAACGGCGGAACGATCTTCCTCGACGAGATCGGCGAGCTCCCGCTCGCGCTTCAAGTGAAGCTCCTCCGGGTGCTCCAAACGAAGCAATTCGAAGCGATCGGCTCCTCGAAGACGATCGAAGTCGACGTCCGGATCATCGCCGCGACGAACCGCGACCTCGAAGAAGCCGCCCGCAAGAAGGAATTCCGCGAAGATCTCTACTACCGGCTGAACGTTCTGCCGGTGAAGGTCCCGGCCCTTCGGGAGCGCAAGTCGGACATCACGATCCTCGTGAACCACTTCATCTCGCAGTTCAATGCGCTCACCGGTCACAACGTCGAAGCGCCGACCGGCGAAATCATGAACGCCCTGATGGCCTACGACTGGCCGGGTAACGTGCGCGAGCTCGAGAACCTGATGGAGCGCCTCGTGATCCTCAAGGGTCAAGGCACCGTCGATCTCGGCGACCTCCCGCACCGGATCTTCCAAAAATACGCCGAAGGCCAGCCGCAAGGCACGGGCGCGATGTCCGAGTGGGAATTCCCGCGCATGGTTCTGCCGAACAACGGCGTGAACCTGAAGAACATCGTCGAAGCCTTCGAAAACCACCTGATCGATCAGGCTCTCGCTCGCACGGGGAACAACAAGAACCGTGCAAGCGAACTCCTGATGATGAATCGCACGACGCTGGTCGAGAAGCTGCGCAAGCGCGGCATGATCGTCCCGGCGGCGAAGAAGGCGAACTCGCCGAACATGCCGACGGCGCCTTCGAACGACCTCAGCATCTAGTCGTAACGAGGCCGCCCGCTTCGGGCAGCCGAGTCTGGGAGTCCTGTAGTGGTCCAGTCCGTGTACTCAGTTAAATCCGGATTACCCCCCGGGTGAAAGAAATGGCCCCGGGTTTCGTAGGATGCGAGACCCGGGGCCTTTCCGTTTCTGCCTCTCGTGTGTCGGAGATCTTTATGATGATGCGTTCGGTTCGAGTTTTGGTGGTGATGGTCGCGTTCGGTGCGGGTTCGGCGATCGCCGCCCCTTGTTTCGTGCAGGCGACGAAAGGATGTCACCGGGGCAGTCTCGCGATCGTCGACGGAATCGAACAATGCAAGGTCGGCGAGGATTTCGAACTCGCCTTTTATCGTTCGCGGCGAGATTGCGTCCGGGGCGAGAACGGAAACGTAGCGGCGGGAGAAAATACGGGGAAGATTCCCTCGGCTAGGGCCCCGCAGTGGCCGAAAAAATCGGCGCGCGTCGACCCTCCCGCGCAGTCCGACTGCTTCTTCATCGAGCCCCAATCGAACGGCCAGGACACCTGCTCGAAGGGTCAAATCGTGCCGGTCACTTCGGTCTATAGCGATTACCAGACGGATCCTAACTCCTCGGGCGGGGCTCCGAGCGTTTGCTCCGTCGCCGGATGGGTGGTCGGCCGTTATCATAACGATGCCGGATGTAAGGACGCCGAGCCGTTGCCGAAGGTTTGCTGGACCCAAAAATCCGGTTCGACGGACTGCGATTCCATGCGGCCCGGTTTCCTCGTGAATACCGATAACGGCATCGACCTCTGCAAGGTCGGTTCGAGCTCGGGCGAAATGGATTTCTTCTTCGATAACCACTGCGAGCACGGAAACCTCGCTTGGAACGCGAAGAAGTCGGGAAAAATACCCGGCGCCGAGAAAATCGACGAGACCAGCCGGATGAAGCCGATCGTCGTGGAGCCGATCTGCGACGCGGGCCTTATGTCGGGTGCTTGCGACGATGAACAAGCGAAGACGGAGGGACAGGGTCCGCCGCCGAAGCGGGTCGTGCCCACGAAGCCCGTACGTACGAAGCCCTCGGTTAAGAAGGCCGGATCCGGCGGTTAACGAGCCTCCGCGGGCAAAGGGCGATTCGAAGCGCTACTGCTTCGTCGTGCCGTCTTTCACGGACTCGCGCACGAGGTTCCGGATGATCCGGTTCCGATTCGCGCCGCCGACGAGGGCGCGGGCGTCCTCGTAGAGGCCGGGGTCGTTCACGAGCGCGCCGAGGGTGCCGGCGCCGTTATTCACCTTATCGAGGATGTCGGCGAGGGACTTCGAAGACTTCGCCATGTTCTTCCCGTTCGCGAATTCGGATAGGCCCTTCGTCGTCGAGGAGAGGTTTTCGATGATCTGATCGAGGCGGTTCCCGCGCTCGAGCGATTTCAGTAGCCGGTTCAAGCTCTCGACGGTCGCGTTCACGTTCACCATGACCGCGTCGGTCTTCGAAAGGAAAGCCGAGACGTCGCTCGAGGGCAGGTTCGGGATGTCCGCGCCTTCGGCGAGCTCCTTGCCGACGCCGCCGGGATTGATGCCGAGGTATTTGTCGCCCAGGACGCCCTGGGTGTTGATCTCGACGGTCGAGCCTTCGGTGATGAACTCGGCGTACTTCCGCTGGACGGAGATCTCGATGCGGACGAGTTTCGTCGCCGGCTCGTATTCGACTTCGTGGACGGTCCCGACGGGAATCCCCGAGAGGACGACTTTCGAGCCGGTGACCAGCCCGTTCGCGGCCGGGAAATGGGTATTGTAGTTCACCTTCCGGGTGAAGGCGTTCTCCGCGCCGCCGAGGACGAGGATCGTGACCATCGAGAAGGCCACGCCGAGCGTGACGAAGATGCCGACCTTGAAGTCGTTCGAACGGGTGTCTTTCATGTGTAATAGGCTCCTTGGACGAAGGACTGGACGAAGGGGTCCTTCGACCGCTTGATGTTCTCGACGGTGTCGATGACGTGGATCACGCCTTCCCGGAGGATCGCGACGCGGTCGCAGATCTCGAAGGCGGCAGGGATGTCGTGGGTGACGAAGATGCCGGTGATGCCTCGGTCCTTCAGCTTCGTGATGTTTCCGGTGAGGCGGCGGGTGTTCACCGGATCGAGGCCGGCCGTCGGTTCGTCGAAGAGGATGACCGACGGTTCGAGGATCGTCGCGCGGGCCATGCCCGCGCGTTTCTGCATGCCGCCGGAAAGCTCGTTCGGTAGGAGATCGTTCGTGCCTTTCATGTCGATCAGCTCGAGCATCTTTTCGATGCGGGCTTGGATCTCCTCGTCGGTAAGCGTCGTGTGGGCGCGAAGCGGGTAGGCGAGATTCTCCTCGACCGTGAGCGAGTCGAAAAGCGCGCCGTTTTGGAAGACGAACCCGATCTTCGTGCGGACTTTGTAGAGCTGGCGCTCGGTGAGGGTGAGGAGGTTCCGGCCCTCGAAGAGCACTTCGCCGCGATCGGGCTGCTCGAGCCCGATGATCGAGCGGATGAGCACGCTCTTCCCGGTCCCCGATCCGCCGAAGAGTCCGAGCATCTCTCCTTTCCGGAGCGAGAAGCTCACGCCGCGGTGGACGACCTTCGCGCCGAAGGCTTTGTGAACGTCGCGCATCTCGAGGACGATTTCGGGGGATTCGTGCGCGCTCATGTGTAAAGGGTGATGATGAAAAGTTTCGTCAGGAAGAAGTCGCTGACGAGGATGAAGATGCTCGACGTGACGACGACCCAGGTCGTCGAGTTGCCGACGCCTTCCGTTCCGCCTTCGGTATTGAATCCTTTCCAGCACGCCGTGATCGCGATGAAGAAAGCGAAGACGACCGTCTTCAGCATCCCCGAGAAAAGGTCGGCGGATTTCACCGTCTCGAGGGTCTTCGCGATGAAGAAGCTCTGGCCGATGCCGAGCTCGACCTTGCAGATGATCATCGCGCCCCAGAGCGCGATGTAGTCGGCGAAGAGCGTGAGCAGCGGCAGCGCGATCATGCAGGCGAGGAGGCGCGGTACCACGATCCGCTTCACCGGACTCGTGCCGAGCGCGCGGATCGCGTCGATCTGCTGGGTCACCTTCATCGAAGACACTTCGGCCGCGATGCCCGAGCCGATCCGGCCGGCGACGAGCAGCGAAGTGAAGACCGGACCCATTTCGCGCAAGATCGAGAGCGACGTGATCTTCGGCACGTAAAGCGTGCCGCCGAACTTCGCGAGACCGAACCCGAATTGGAGCGCCATGACCGAGCCCGAGGCGAGGCCGGTGACGGCGACGAGGAGGAACGAGTTCACGCCGATGTGGAAGACCTGGTCGAGGATCAAGCGGAAGTAGAGCGGCGGACGCACGATCTCCCGGGCGACGTCGCGCACGAGGTGGGCGAACCCGCCGGAGAATTCGATCAGGGAATTGGCCGGTCCCGAGCCGGAGCCGTTCGTACTCACTTCCTGAAGGTTAACGCAGCTTTAGCGAGGAAACAAAGCGATTGAAGTCGCCTTCGTGCGTCGGATAGCGCTCGGGTCGGGAGATGTACATCAGGTCGTAGACGCACCCTTCTTTCGAAAGGACGATGGCGTGGATCTTCGTGTGCTCGCCCGCCAGGGTGCCGGCGACGATCGTCTGAAGCGCTTCGATGCCGTCGATTCGGCGCGTGGTCTCTTCGCGCTCGGTCACCTCGCGCATGCCGAGGAGGAGTTCCTTCATGTACGGCGCGAGGTCTCCGATCGATTCGCGGCCTTCGCGGCAGGACGAATTCAGCGAAATGATCGCCGAGGTGCGTTTCGACTGGAAGGCGAGGTCGGTGATCTCGGACGAAAACGCCTGCTTGTTCGATCCGATTTGGGCGTCCTTCGGGCGAAGCGCCGAATCGTCGAGGCGCTTCCACACCTTCGGATTCTCTTTCGAGAGGTCGATCACGCCGTAATCGGTCGACTTCTGGTCGACGGGTTTCACATTGCCGACGAGAGTCGAACAAGAGGCGAGCGTCAAAAGCGTGACGAAGGAAAATGCGAGGGACCGGATGCGGATCAAGAGGGGTGAGTTTCCTTGTCCTTTGATTAGAAACGTTTGGTCGCCCGACTGCAAGTGCCCTGAGAAGGTCCGTGCGCGGATGGAGGGACTGTTTTGAGTTTGACGGAGCACGTCGTACTTTCTGACGGTTTAGTCAAGAACCGCGACAAAATCACATGAGAGGAAATTAAGGTGACTCGTCGCGTCTAGGAAAATATTTTCGCCCGAAAGCGGTTACGGATCGGAACCTTCTGCCGGTCGGCGAAAACGAATCGGCAACGAGCGCCGGATTGGCACCTGGGTTGCTTTATCTATCCGGATAGAGTGGGAGGACCACTCCGGATTCATGATGAGCCCGGGGTCCTCGCAAGGCAGGAAATGACGAAAAAGCAGGAAGCTTACGATTCGTCTCCCGGGGAAAAGCGTCGTCTCAAGACGACCGCTCGCGCGCTCGTCGTCGCGTTCGCCGGCATTTTGACGGCCGCTCCGAGCGTCTTCGCTCGTCCGTCTTCCGCCGTCCAAATCGAAACGTTCAAGACCCACTCGCGCCTCGCCGTCTCGATCGATCCGTCGGTCGAAACCGAATGGAAAGAGACGTCCGGCGGGTTTTCGCTCCTCCTGCGCGGCGTGACCTTCGCGGACCTCTACCTCGGCGAGGCCGATCTCGAGGCGCTTCGCGATCCGCGGATCGCCGAAGTGAAGGCGGCCGAAACGGACGCCGGCGTGCGTATCGACGGAAAATGGAATTTCCCCACCGGCGAGAACGCGATCGCGAACCCGAAGATGGAGCGTTTCACTTACCGCGAAAAGGAGCCCGCGCGGTTCGTCGTCGATTTCTGGCCGAAGGGCGGCGTGACGATCGCCCAGGTGAAGAAGGAAACGGCGGCGAAGGCGAAACAGGCGTCGATCGACCGCGCCGCCGCCGAGGCGAAGAAACGCCGCGACCGCCGGATCGCCGCCGAGCAGGCGCTCGCCATCGAATCCGACGTCGCCCGGTTCTGCAAGGAACCGCTCCGCGAAGGCGTCGACCTCTTCCTCGAGTTCATGCCCGAACACGAGACGCCGAACCTCGCCGATTACCTGCCCACGGGCCTTCCGGACGAGGGATATCCGTTCTTGCCCGCGAAACCGGGCGCGCCTGACGCGAAATACGTGAAGCTCGCGCTCGAACTCTACGAGAAGCGGGATTTCGCGCTCGCCGCGCGGACCGTCGATTTCCTGATCAAGGAACGGCCCGACAGCATCCACCGCGTCGACATGGAATTCCTGAAGGCGAACGCGCTCCTCCGGCTCGGGCTGAAGGACGAGGCCTCCGCCGCCTTCGACGTGCTCCGGGAGAAGAATCCGGGCACCCCGGCCGCGCTCGCTTCCGCGCTCTACCTCGCGGGCGAGAAACGGAAAGAGGGGAACGAGCTCCAAACCATCGAGCGTTACCTCTGGATCGCGACCGAATATCCGAAACACCGGAACGTCTGGGCGTGGCGCCTGATCGCGGCCGAAAGCCTCTACAAGATCAAGCAGACCGACCGCGCCGTCCGCGAATACGAGTGGGTCGAGGCGAACGCGCCGGAGACTTCCGAGCGCGCGATGGCGAGCCTCCGCATCGGCGACGCCTACCTCTTTCGCGAACAGTACGACCGAGCCCTCGCCGCGTATTTCCGCGCGTCGCAGAAGTTCCCGGCGGAATCCGCCGCGCTCGCTTCCGCGCAGATCAACCGCGGCGAGGCGCTTTACTGGCTTGGCCAGCTCGATCGCGCCGAAGCCCAATTCAAGGATTTCGCCGTCCGCTTCCCCGGGCATCCCGCGGGATGGCGCGCGCTTATCCGCCTCGCCGAGATCGAAGGCCGTCGCCCGGGCCCGGACTCGATCGCGAAGGCCCGCGCGGGCTTCCTCGAAACGATCAACCGTTACCCCTTCAGCCCCGGCGCGATCATCGCGCGGATGCGCCTCGTTCCGTGCGACGACCACGGCGGGTTCGATGCGCGCACGGCGGCCGATTTCTTCAAGAACGAGACCGAGAAGTTCGACGGCAAAGGCGAGATCCGCATGGAGCGCTTCGGCGAGTTCCGGTCGATGATCCGCGTGCGGTCGATGATCCTCCTCGACGATCCGGTCGCCGCGCTCGACGCCGCGATCCGGGAAAAGGAAGAAGTCTCGCGCAAGAGCGGCGCTTACGCGTGGCTCCAAGACATGGAGCGGAAACTTTTCCGGAAACAGGTCCTCGCGCTCCTCGACGCCGGCAAGAAGTTCGAGGCGGTCGAGTTTTACGATAAGTACGGCGCGCGGGTGAATCTCACCGAAAACCTGCCGGAAGACGTCACGCCGGAGCGCCTCGCGCTTTCGGACCCCGACTATCTCCTCCGCCTCTCGCGCGTCGCCGCCGAGCTCGGGCTCGGGCGGACGGCCGGCACGATCGCGAAACGCTACGACGCGGAAGCGAAGGCGCTCGGCCTCTCCTCCGGCCGCGCGGTCGCGTCCGACGAATCGAACCTCGATACCCGGCTGAAGGTCTCGGAGCGCGCGTTCACCGACGCGAAGGCGCTTTGGATCTCGAAGGGTAGCGTCGACGACGTGAAGGCGAAGCTCGCGAAGGTCGCCGACGAATCCCCGTTCGCTTACCAGCGCGAGATCATCCTCGGCTTGATCGCCGAACGTTCGAAAAGCTACGCGACCGCGCTCCTCCACGCCTCGAAGGCGTCGATGCTGCTCGCGAAGCTGACGAAGGAAGATTCCGTCGAGCGCATCTCGCTCGATCAGTGGATCGCGAACCTCCAAGCCGACGGCGGCAATACGCGCTCGGCGATCGAAGCGTTCCGGAAACTCCAGAACTCGAACCCGGCTCCGGGCGCGCGCGCGAAAGCCGAAGGCGTGGGCTTGAAGCCGATCGCCGGGAAAGAAGCGTGGATCCTCGCCGAGGGCGAACTCGCGGCGAAGCTCGGGAAATACGGAGAAGCGGCCGATGCCTACGGGCGAGCCGTGAACGCGGGGCTCGGCGGAAACCGCGCGATCTACCAGTACGCGCTCTCGCTCGAGAAGATCGGCGGCGACGAAGCGAAGGTCGGAGAGCTGCTCAAGCGCGCCGCCGGCAGCGAAAAAGACGATTTTTGGAAAGAGCTCGCCCGCAAGAAACTCGCGGGCACGAATGCCATGGAGGGCAATTCACTATGATGGATGTGATGGAAACGACCAAGGAGGGGACGATGGAGAAGTTTCAAGGGGCCGGATTCCCGGCGAATTCGTCGGCGAGCGCGTCGGCAGGCAGTGCGGGAATCGTGACGAAGGATCGCCAGCTCGGCGATATCATGAACCTCGCGCGCACCGTCGCCCAGAGCAAGGCCACCGTCCTGATCCAGGGCGAGAGCGGAACGGGTAAGGAGCTTATGGCGAGCTTGATCCATTCCTCGTCGAACCGCGCGAACAAGCCGTTCGTCGCGATCAACTGCGCGGCGATCCCGGAAAACCTCCTCGAATCCGAACTTTTCGGCTACGAGCGCGGCGCCTTCACCGGCGCGGTCGCGGCGAAAGCCGGCAAATTCGAGCTCGCCCACGGCGGCACGATCCTTCTCGACGAGATCTCCGAGATGGATATCCGCCTCCAGGCGAAACTTCTCCGCGTGATCCAGGAAAGCCAGGTCGACCGCATCGGCGGCCGCAAGCCGACGGCGATCGACGTCCGGATCATCGCCACCACGAACCGGAACCTCTCCGACTGCGTCCGCGAAGGTTCGTTCCGCGAAGACCTCTTCTATCGTCTGAACGTCGTGAATCTCACCTTGCCGGCGCTCCGCGACCGGACGGGCGACGTGAAAGTGCTCGCCGAGTCCTTCATCAAGTTCTACGCCGAGAAGAACGGCAAGGGGCTTTCGGGGATCTCGTCCGAGGCGCTCGCGATCCTCGACATGCACACCTGGCCGGGCAACGTCCGCGAACTCGAGAACGTGATCGAGCGCGCCGTCATCACCGCGCAGGGCATGCTGATCCAATCGAAGGACGTCGTCATCGAGCGCCGCATGCGCACCGAGACGCTCAGCCTCGCCGTGGGGAACGGCGCCGGCGCCGCGGACAAGAATCCGTGGTCCCCGGGCGAAACGCTCAACGACATCGAGCGGATGGTCATCCTGCAAGCCCTCGAATATCACCAAGGCAACCGGACCCACACCGCCAAGGCGCTCGGAATCTCCATTCGGACGCTTCGGAACAAGCTCGCGGAATACCGCGTGCTCGGCATTAACGTCTAAGGTCCTCGTTTGAAAGATTCGCCTCGGCAGGAATTTCTCCCCTCCAGGAAGTTCCTGCCGAGTGCGATGAAGATCGGTTCATGTAAGAATATGATTTAATTGGAGGCGCGGCGTGGCACCCATCCTGTAATGCAGAGTGGAAGAAACGTCAGCGGCAAGAAAGAAGTCGGAAGATTTTTTCCTCTGGTTTCGTCGAAGGGAAGACAGGATGTCCGGATTCGACTCCACCATCAACGGCTTGAACACGACGATGAACTTGCGTCTGGTGAACCAGAACGTGATCTCGTCGAACATCGCGAACGCGGATACGCCCGGCTACCACGCGAAGAAGGTGGAGTTCGAGGGCGCGCTTCGCCAGGCGCTCGGCGCCGACGACCAGCTTCCGCTCGAGGGCGATTCGCCCGAGCACATCGTGATCCGCGAGACCGACCCGGTCTCGCCGGCGATCGCGGACGATATGAACGGCGTCGAGTCGCTCGACGGGAATACCGTAAACCGTTCCGAAGAGATGGCGAAAATGGCGGAAAACCAGCTGCTTTACGATGCGGCCGCCGAGATGCTGAAGAAAAAGCTCGGCATGCTGAAATACTCGATCACCGAAGGCGGAGGGAACCGCTGATGCTCGGCATGATCCCAGGAGGTAACCCGTAATGGATTTCTTTTCTTCCATGCGCGTGAGCGCGAGCGGCCTCGAAGCGCAGACCCGCCGGATGAACACGATCTCGTCGAACATCGCGAACGCGGAGACCACGCGGACCGAGGAAGGCGGACCGTACAAGCGTAAGGATCCGATCTTTACCGCCGAGACGGACAAGGAAAGCTTCGGCGAGATCCTGAACAACCAGCTCGATCAGCAAGTCCAAGGGGTGCTCGTGGAAGACATCCACGAAGACACCGCGCCGCCGCGGATGGTCTATAACCCGAACCACCCCGACGCGAACGAAGAAGGTTACGTCGCCATGCCGAACGTGAACACGGTCGAGGAGATGGCGAACATGATCTCGGCCCAGCGCTCGTACGAAGCGAACGTGACCGCGATGAACGCCGCGAAGGCGATGGCCGCCAAAGCGCTCGAGATCGGGAAGTAGTCGGTAGGAGTCGGCTAAAGGGCGGCTGCCCTAAGCGGGCAGTCGGTTTCAGGAAGAAACCGAAGTCACCGGAAAGACGAAAACGTGAACTATGAGTAACTTAACGATCGAAAACCTGGCCGGCACCCTCCAAAGCGGAAACGTCGACGGCTTCCTCGGCGCCGGAAAGCAGAACGTCTCCGCGCCCGAAGCGCCGACCCTTCGCGCGATGCAGGCCGAGGGGATGGCGACGCCCGACGTTTCTTCCGCGGGTGAAGCCGCGAAAGGCTTCGGTCAGATGCTCACCGAGTCCCTCGAAAAGGTGAACGAAGCCCAAATCTCGGCGGACAAGTCGATCAAGGAACTCGCCGCCGGGCGCACGAAGAATATCCACGAGACCATGCTCCAGATCGAGAACGCCGACGCGTCCTTGAAGCTGATGATGCAGGTCCGGAACAAGGTCTTGGACGCTTATAAAGAAATCATGCGCATGCAGGTCTAGGTAAGTAGGCGCCGCGAAGCGGCCGCCGTAACTAGGAAGAGTCAGGCTGAAAAGGTAGTCACGGGAGAACGCGAGTGGATTTTTTCAATCGAATCACGAAGCAATTTAGCGAGTTTCTGGCGGGCCAAAGCACCCAGAAGAAGATCGCGATGGGAGTCACGGCGATCGCCATCGTCGCGGGCGTCATCGGGCTCTTCATGTGGGCCGGCAATCGCTCGTACATGCCGCTGATGACGAACCTGGCCCCGGAAGACTCGGCGAACATCGTCCGCGTACTCCGCGAAAAGAACATCCCGTTCAAGGTCGACGCCGGCGGGAAGAACATCTCGGTCTCCCCCGAGAACATCGATCAGCTCCGGATGGACCTCGCGATCCAGGGCATGCCGCAGAACTCGGTCGTCGGTTACGAAGTCTTCGATAAGACGAACCTCGGCCAGACGAGCTTCGTCCAGAAAGTGAACCAGAAGCGCGCCCTCGAAGGCGAGCTCATGCGCACGGTGAACTCGATCCACGGCGTCCGCCGCTCCCGCGTCCACCTCGCGATGCCCGCGAAGTCCACCTTCGTCGAAGACCAGAAGAAATCCTCGGCCTCGGTCATCGTCGACCTCGAGCCGGGCGCGACGCTGAACGACAAGCAGGTGCAGGGCATCGCCACCCTCGTCGCCCACGCGGTCGAAGGCCTCGACACGAACGACGTCATGATCGTCGACAGCCTCGGCAAGACGCTCTCGAAGAACAACGGCGATTCGATTTCCCAGCTCACGTCCTCGCAGAACGACTTCAAACAAGGCGTCGAGCGCGAAATGGAACGCTCGATCGAGGAGATGCTCGGACGGATCGTCGGCGACGGTCACGTCGTCGCGCGCGTGACCGCCGACCTCGACTTCAACGCCGTGACCGAGAAACAGGTCACCTACGACCAGGACGGCGCCGCCATCCGGTCGCAGCAGCACAATAACCAGTCGATGCAGGGCTTCCGTCCGACGGCTTCCGGCGTCGCCGGGGCCCAGTCGAACACCCCGCTCGCGCAGACGGCTCCTTCGGGCCAAAAGACGACCGACACGAAGGTCGACGGCGACATCACGAATTACGCGGTTCCGGAAACGGTGAAGACCACCACGAAAGCGCCGGGATCGATCAAACGCCTTTCCGTCGCGGTGGTCGTCGACGGTAAGATCATCAAGACGAAGGACAAGGACGGCGTCGTCCAGTCGAAGGTCGAGCTCTGGGCGCCCGAGAAACTGAAGGAATTCGAGGCGATCATCTCTTCCGCGGTCGGCTTCGACAAGAAGCGCGGCGACTCGCTCGAAGTGAAGAACATGGAGTTCTCGCAGACGGACTTCTCGGACGCGGAAGCGCTCATGGCCGAGCGGGACAAGAAGGCCTACGTCCAGAGCTTGCTCCTCTACGCGGGCATGGGCCTCGTGATCGTCCTCTTCTTCTTCATGGTCGTCCGCCCGTTCATCAAGTGGATCACCGACAATACCTCCGACGGCGTGGAGACCTTCCTGCCGCAGACGCTCGAGGAGCTCGAGAAGCTCCAGAAAGGTTCGGCCGCGCTACCGGGCCTCGAGGACGCGGTGCCGGGCATGCCGGAGCAGGTCGATCCGGAGAAGATCGAGAGCGAGATGGTGAAGGAAAAAGTCGTCACCCTCGTCGACGCGAACCCGCAGAAGGCCGCGCTCATCCTCCGGGACTGGCTCGTCGCCCCGGCTTCGGGCGCGCCGGAAAAGAAATCCGAAGAGTCCAAGGATAAAGGGAAGACCGCCTAATGCCGAACTTCGATAACATCGACCAGATGTCGGGCGTGGAAAAAGCGGCGGTGCTGCTGAACGTGCTCGGCAACCAGGTCACCTCGCAGATCTTCAAGAAGATGAAGGACAACGACGTGAAGCGCCTCGTGAACGTCATGGGGCAGGTCACGAAAGTGCCGATCACCGTCGTGCGCGACGTGCTCGAGGAGTTCTACTCGGAGATCTCGGAAGAGAACAACATCATCTTCGGCCACGCGATGGGCCGCGATTTCGTGCTCCAGACGCTCGGCGAAGAGCGCGCGAAGACTGTCCTCGGCCAGCTCTCGGTCGTCGAAGGGTCCCGGACCCTCGAGGCGCTCGAACTCGTCGACTCGCGGACGCTCGCGAACTTCCTCATCAACGAACACCCGCAGACGATCGCGCTCATCCTCGCGCACCTCGACGGCGGCAAGAAGGTCGACGTCATCAAGCGTCTCCCGGAAGCCATCCAGACCGAGGTCGTCCTGCGTATCGCGAACATCGACTTCATCTCGCCTTCGCTCATCGCGCAGGTCGACGAAGTACTGAAGCAGGAACTCGCGACCCTCGGCTCCATCGACACCCAGCAGCTCGGCGGCATCCAACCGATCGCCGACATGCTCAACGTCATGGACAAGCAGTCCGAACAGAACATCATGGCGCGCGTCGAGGAGAAGGACCCGCAGCTCGCGGAAGAAATCCGCAAGCTCATGTTCGTCTTCGAAGACATCATCTACATCGACGACCGCGGCATGCAGACCTTGCTCAAGGAAGTGCCCAACGACAAGCTCGTCATGGCGCTCAAGACGGCCCCCGACGAGATCAAGGACAAGATCTTCAAGAACATCTCGAAACGGGCGGCCGACCTCCTGCGCGAAGACCTCGAAAGCATGGGGCCGGTCAAGCTCTCCGACGTCGAGAAGGCCCAGCAGGAAATCATCAACGTCGCGAAGCGCCTCGAGTCCGAGGGCAAGATCATGATCGCCCGCGGCGGCGACGGGGACGCGCTCGTTTAACGGCCTAGGGATACGCAGCCATGGATCAAGAGACGGACAAGAAGATCTTCAAACTCGATCAGGAAGCGACCCTCGAGGTGCGTCCGTTCGAGATGACGAACCTGAGCCCGAACGCCTCCGCGACTTACCGGACGCCGACCCTCGCGGGCAAGCGGCCGGACCGCACGACGAAGCCTTTCGCCGAGCTCGGTCGGAAGGACCGCCGGTTCCAAGTCGATCCGGTCCTGCGCGACCTGATTTCCGCGGACGACGAGACGAACCACCTCGTCGAAGCGCGGGTTCGCCAGCAGGTCGATTCGCTTCGCGAAGCCGCCGAGAAGGAGGGCCGCGAAGAGGGGTACGAGGAAGGTTACGCGCGCGGGAAGGCGGAAGCGAAGGCGAGCTTCGAGGCCTCCGCGGCCGAGAAACTCGAACGCCTCGACGCGCTCATCGCCGCGTTCGAAGGCACGAAGGCCGAAGTGCATCGGGCGAACGAGCGTTTCCTCGTCGAGCTCGTGTTCCGGATCGCGGGTTCCGTCGCCCAGAAGGAAATCCTCGTCGACTCGGAGTACATCACCCGCCTCGTCCGGAATTGCGTGGAGAAAGTCGGCGCGAAGGAGCAGCTGAAGCTGATCGCGAGCGCGTCGCAGATGGAAGCCCTCTACGGCATGCTGCCCGAACTCGAGAAGAAATTCTCCGGATTGAAGAACGTGACCGTCGAGTCTTCTTCGCTCCTCGGCGACTCGGACGTCGTCGTCGAAACGGACTGGAGCCGCGTCGACGCTACGCTCGAAACCCAGCTCGGTTCGCTCCACGAAGTGGTGCTCGCCGCCCTCGATGAATCCCAGATCGCCCGCGCGGCCGAAGAGGCCGCCACCATCGAGGCCGATGCCCCCGATTCGGGAGAGTCGGAATCGGCATGATAGAGAACGCGCTCCTCGACCGAATCTCCACCCACACGCCTTACCGAGTGGCGGGTAAAGTCGTGAAATCGGTCGGGATGGTTTTCGAGGCGATCCTTCCGGGCGCTTCCGTCGGCAGCGTCTGTCGCATCCTCACCGGCGAGGGCGGGGGAGTTCCCCTTCGCCTCGACGAGAGCGCGCTCGCGATGCCGGGAGTCGACGCCGAAGTCATCGGTTTCCGCGAGAAACGCGTGGTACTCATGCCGTTCGGCGACGCCCGCGGAGTCAGCACGGATTCGATCGTGGTCTTGAAACGGAATTCCGCGCAGATCCGGCTCGGAAACGCGCTCCTCGGCCGCGTCCTCGACGCGACCGGCGAACCGATCGACGGCAAGGGACCGATCGCGTGGGACGAAGACGAGACCGCGTGTTTACGGCCGCTCTACGAATCTCCTAGCCATCCCCTCGAACGCACGGTGATCGAGCAGCCGCTCGACCTCGGCGTCCGGGCTTTGAACGGATTGCTCACCATCGGTCGCGGACAGCGCGTCGGCATCATGGCCGGATCGGGCGTCGGGAAATCCGTGCTCCTCGGGATGATGGCTCGCCAAACGAAGGCCGACGTGAACGTGATCGCGCTCATCGGCGAGCGGGGCCGGGAAGTGCGCGAGTTCATCGAGCGCGACCTCGGCGAAGAAGGATTGAAACGTTCGGTCGTGATCGTCGCGACTTCGGACAAGAGTCCGCTCCTGCGGATGCGCGGAGCGATCTTCGCGGCCGCGGTCGCCGAGTTCTTCCGGGACCAGTCGCGGGACGTGCTTCTCCTCATGGATTCGGTCACCCGTTTCTGCATGGCCCAGCGGGAAATCGGCCTCTCGCTCGGCGAGCCGCCGGCGACGAAGGGGTATCCGCCGTCCGTGTTCTCGATGCTTCCGAAGCTCCTCGAGCGCGCCGGAACCGGCGTGAACGGCGGCTCGATCACTGGTCTTTACACGGTCCTCGTCGAAGGCGACGACATGGACGATCCGATCGCCGACTCCGCCCGGTCGATCCTCGACGGCCACGTCGTGCTCTCGCGGAAGATCGCCCAGAAGAACCATTTTCCGGCGATCGATATCCTCGCCTCCGCCTCGCGGGTCTTCCGCTCGGTCACCGATCCCGCCCAGCAGGATTTCGCGGGCAAGATCAAGGAGTGGATGGCGCTCTACAACCAAGCCGAAGACCTGATCAATATCGGGGCCTACGCGAAGGGTTCGAACCCGAAGATCGACCAGGCGATCGCCGCCATCGACCGGATCAACCTCTTCCTCCGCCAGCGGGTCGACGAGACGGGGACGCTCGAAGAATCGGTGAACCTCATGCACGCGATCGTGCGGGCGACCGAAGCGGCTACGCGTAAGTGAGCTCCGACTGAATTTTTAAATTTTCATCATTTAGTTCGGAATTCGAAGCGATTCCCGCCCGTTACCGCGATGCGCGGGTCAGCGGCGAACGGCTCTGACGTAACGCGAGGTCACGCTATCTCGTGAATCGGTGTCCTTGGAGGAGGAACCGAGACGCGCCCAATCCCGTAACTCTCGACCGCTCAGTCTCGGCGAACATTCCGTCTTTTGAATGAAGATCCGAAATCGGCCGATTATTCCCGTTAGATCGCGAACAGCTCGCGGAGATTTTCCAGAAGACGGCGTCGCTCGGCCCACCCTTCGCGGCCCTGCAGACTCAAGGCTTTCAGGTAAACCTCGTCCCAGCGGGCCTTCTGCTTCTGTAGGCGCGCGAATCGAATCGAGAGCGCTTCACGGAAGGGTTCGGCAACGGCGTTGAACCGGGAGACCGTGGGGCCCGGATAAAAGAACCGGTTGATCAGTCCGGTTACGCCGGAAAGGTACTCGGCCTTATCAAGCAATGCCGGATCGTCGAGCTCGAGCACGAGCCGCGACGCCTCCCAGGTTTGGAGCGCGTTTTCGCGTACGGGTTTGATCGAGAGCCGGATCTTTCCGTTTTTTACGCTTACTTTCGCTTCACCGGCCTTCAGCTTGTCGAGGGACTGCCTGTAGAGTTTTTCGCTGAAGTTCAGCTCGTCGGCGACTTGGTTCATGTAAGCCTGGAAATCGCTTTCCGACACCTTCTGTTCGAGGCTTTTCATGAGCTCGGCGTAGCCGAGTTCCGGATTCGCGAGCAGACCTTCGCCGGTCCCGGTTAGCGTACCGGTCCTGTAGCGTTTCTTGATCGTGAGGGTGCCCGAAAAAGGGGAGTTCAAGCCCTCCTCGGCGATCGACTTTTCGACGGCGAGGCTCGTTTTCATCCGTTCGAGATCGACGTCGGAAGAAATCGTTTGGGTGAAGGCGAGTTCGCGATTCAGGTAAATGGTTTTCCCGTCGGAGTCGTAGCGGAGTTTCGGCGGAGCCTGATTATAGGGGTTGCTTTCGCGGAAGTGGACCTCGACCCCGTTGCTCTTTTTCACCTCCCGCGCGAGAGCGGCCAGTTCGGAGGTGCCCTCGCCGGTAAAGACGATCTCCGTGCCGACCATGCGGTAGCCGGTATCCGTGATTTTCATTTGGGCCTGGATTTTTCGGAGGAAACTCGGGTCCTTCGTATAGAGGTAGCTTTTGTAACTTTGGCTCAAGTCGAGGCCCATATCGGCGGCCAGTCGAGCGCGAAAGGCGGCGGGGTCGTTCGTCAAGGCGAATGCCCGGGGATTCAGGAGATAGACGTCCTTTTCGAAGGCGCTGCTGGCGTAGCTGTTAATCCCGAGCTGGATTTGACAGCAGTCCTCGAGGTCCCTCGCGAGGGAATTCAGCCAATGGTCACCGGTGGGAAGTATTAGGGGTATGTGGTCCTCGGTAAGTCCGATCGAGGTTCCGTGGGTTTTCAGCCATTGCCCGACTTTCGGGGCGGCGTTCGGACCGACCGCCGAGTGGCAGATAGGATCCGCCGATTTGGTGGCCGAAATGGTGGGGGTGCCGGCGAAGGACCCGGCCGGAAGGAGGCCGATCGCGAGGGCCGCACGTACGGAAAAGGAATTTCGAGTTCGCATAATTTTCTCTTCGGCGACGCGCGTAGAAAACTGAATCGAGTGACCGTCAAATTCCCGGCGGCGATCACGCGCCGAATTTGCGCCGATTTTCCGCCAATTCTCCGTCACCCGGCCGTTTAGTCTCGGCAAAACATTCAGTCTAGAGGCGGTGCGCGCGGTCAGGGAGAATGGATAAGCGATGACGAAACGTTTCCGATTTCGTTTAGAAGCCGTCGAACGGGTGAGAAAGGCGAAGGAGCAAGAGACGCTCCGTGCGCTCGCGCTCGCCCAGGCGAAATACCAGGACGCGCTGAACGCGAAGCGGAAGATCCTCGAAGATAACGACCGCGCGCTCGCGCGCCGCGAGGCGCTCGCCGGCGTTCCGCAGCCGGTCCTCGCGTACCAAATGGAAAACGAATTCATCGCGGGAAACCGCGTTCGCATCGTGCAGTCCGACCAGGCGATCTTCCGCGCGCGGAAATTCGTCGAGAAGGCGCTTCGCGAAGTGATCGCGGCGAAGAGGGCGCTGCGCGCGATCGAGGTGCTGCGCGAAAAGGCTTACGAAGAATTCAAGACCGCGCTCCGCAAGCGCGAGCAGAAGCAGCTCGAAGAAGTCTACGCCACTCGGTCCACGACGACCGAGGAATTCGAATGGAGTGAAACCGCGTGAAGAACCGTATCAAGCTCGATGCCCGCACGATCTTCGTCCTCGTCGCCCTTACGGGCGCCGGGAGTCTCTTCGTGACGACGCTGACGAGCGAAGCTCCGGAGACCTTCGCCGAGGACGCTCCCGCCGAGATATCCGAGGGCAAGGCCGCCGAAACCGCGAAAGCCGAGGCTCCGGCCGAGGCCCCCGAAACGGCGGCCGGCGCGGCTCCGACCAGCGGCTTCGCCGCCTCCGCGCGAGTGAAGAAGGGCGGATGCCTGACCGACGAGGCGTCGATCGCGGACGTCCAGGAACTCAAGAAGGACCTCGCGAAGCGGGACGCCGAGCTGAAGAAGCGCGAAGACGAGATCGCGGCGAAAGAGGCCGCGCTGAACGACGAATTGAAGAAACTCGACGCCGTCCGGGACGAGATCAAGACCGCCCAGTCGATCGGCGACCAAAAGAACGAAGAGAAGGTCGGCAAGCTCGTCGAAACCTTCGAGAGCATGAGCCCGAAGGCGGCGGCCGCGATCGTCGCCTCCGTGGACGAGCGCCTCGCCGTCGAAGCGATGGCCCGCCTGTCCTCGGCCAAACTCGGAAAAATTCTCGCCGCGATGGAGCCCGCAAAGTCGGCTCCGCTCGCGGAAAAACTCGCCGGAGTGGTCCGGGCGAAATCGAGATCGACCGCGTCGGTAGGCGCGGCTGAGACCACGAATCGAGTGAAGGGAGGTGAAGAAAATGGAAATCTCAAACAATCTAGTACCGACGCTGTCGAACGCCGACAGCCCGAGCCAGCTCTCGGACGGGAACCCGCAGGTAACGAAAAGCGCTAAGAAGAAAGTCCCCGGGGAGGAGTCGTCGTTCGACGGCGCCCTCGCCACGACTTTGGGCGCCCAAGTCGCCGCGGCGAAAACCGATCCGAAGGTGGCCGGGAAGGGGATCGACGAGTTGAAGGCTCACGCCGAAAAACTCGCCGACCAAGTGGCGCTCTCGACGAAAGGAAAAGCTACCGCGGCCGCCGCCGCGAATGCGTCCGGCGGGGCTCCGGCCCCGACGGTGGCGTCGCTGTTTCAGGCTCAGAACGAAAAGAGCGCGAATGGCCCGATGGCCAGTGCGTTCGTCGCTGGACCCGATCAACCGTGGGGCTCTCGATGGGTCTTCGGCGCGGCTGACATGCCGTCGCCCGAGGAAATCGCCGCGAGTCGAGCCTCCGGAGGAAAGCCGACTCCCCTGACGAAAGGGGAGATCTCGCTCGATCAGCTGAAGAAGCTCGTCGAGGCGACGAAGGCCAAGGGAGGGGACGAATCACAGCTGAAACAAGCGGCCGAATCGACGTTGCACGACATCGATTCCGCGATCGCGGCGTTAGGCGGGGAGCTCGAAGGCGTCCGCGCGGATCGCCCGGGGGAAACCCCGGTCGATGCGAACGGAAATCCGGTGCAGGCGAAGGCGAACGTGTTCGGGGGCGCGGAGTATCTCTCCGCTCTCCAAGGCGCGTCTCGGCCGGAGGCGACGGGCAAGTCGCTGAACGGCGGTCTCGGAGGACGGTCGAACGGCCGGAATCCGCAGGCCCTCGCGGGCGTGCCGAACGTCTCCGCGATGGAGACGCTCGCCGTTCCGTCCGCGCCGGCCGATCGCTCCGCGCTGGGTGCGAAACCGAACCTCGAAGTCCTGCCGGGCGGCTTGGCCGCGGGCGGGAAGTCGGAGGGGGGTCGTCTCGAGGGAGGCTTGCGCCTCGCGAAGGACGAGCCGAAGCTCCAAACCGACACGTTCTATCCGAACGGGATGCCGCTCACCGCGGCCGTCCGTCCGGGCGAGTCGAACGGAGCGATGATGCCGCAAACGATCACGGGACACGTCGTCCCGGGTTCGATGATGCGGGATCGCCTCACTTCGGAATCGCTTCGCAACGTCTCGAACGGCATCGCGAACATGTCCGGCGCCGGAGGCGGCGAAATGCGGATCAAGCTCAATCCGGGTAATCTCGGCGAGCTCATGATCCGCGTCTCCACCGACGGGAAGGACGTCGGCCTGAAAGTCCAGGCGAACGACCCGGCCGCGAAGAAGATCATCGAGGAGAGCTTAAGCTCCCTTCGGGATTCGCTCGCGAGCCAGAGTCTCTCGCTCGGACGCGTGGACGTGACGCTCGCTCCGGCGGCGGCGAACGCCTCTGACCTCGGTCAGGGCTCGCAGCACTCGCACGGGCAGCACGCGTTCTCGGGCTTCGACCAATCGGCGAACCAGCAGCGCGCGGCGTTCGACGGCTATTCCGGAAACGAGGGTCGCTCCTCGCGTTCCGCGGATTCCGGCGACGACCGCTCCGTCTCGCGCGGAGCTTCCGCGCGGATCGCCGCGATGGGCTCGGCCGGGGGTTCCGCTCGCGCGGCATCCTCGTCCCGACTCGACGTGATGGCCTGATTTTAGGGACCGCGGGGGAGCGATGCTCTCCCGCGGTTCGCAGTACCGGAAAGTTCACGACTTCGGTCGGTCCCTTCGAAGTTTCACAGGAGTTTTTCGATGCAAGGTATCAGCGGCACGAACATGAAAGGCGCGGCGGCTCTTCGCGGAGTCGACGCTTCCGTGCATAACGACCATCCGCTCGAGACGTCGGGCGGCGAAGGCGGTCTGCTGAACAACCAGAAGGACTCGAAGGAATCGGCCGCGACCGAGAAATTCGGCGACCTCTGGAAACAGATCCAGACCCAGTACGGCGCGAAAGCGGAGAAGCCGCGCGAGATCAAAAAAACCCTCGGGAAGGACGACTTCCTGCGGATCATGATCACCCAGATGAAGAACCAGGATCCGACGAGCCCGTTCAAGGCCGAGGAGATGGCCACCCAGATGGCCCAGTTCGCGAGCGTCGAACAGCTCCAGAACATGAACCAATCCATGTCGAAGATGGCGAACGCGAACCAGCCGCTCGAGCGCCTCGCGATGACCGGTCTCATCGGGAAGACGATCACCATCGATCGCGAACGCTTCGTCCATAACGACAACGAGACGAGCTCGCTCGGTTACTCGCTCTCCCGTCCGTCGAAGGAGACGAAACTCAAGATCATCAGCGAGCAGGGCGAAACGATCCTCGAAAAGGACCTCGGCCCGCAGAAGGCCGGCGAACAGACGTTCGTGTGGGACGGAGCGAAGACGAACGGCATGTCGACCAAGGGCGGGAACTACATCTTCAAGGTCGAGGCCCTCGACGAAGGTTCGCGGCCGATCGCGATGGAGACGAAGGGCCAAGCGAAAGTCGTCGGCGTTTCGTTCGAAGGGCCGGAAGGCACGCTCCTCGTCGGCAATCCGAATTCCCCGCAGAAGATCACCATGCGGAACGTGATCCGCATCGATACCGCGGGCGGCGAAGCGCCGGGCGCGATTCCGGGCGCGCGTTCGATGGCGTCCGCGCTCCAATCCCAAGGTCTCGCGGGTTCGGCTCCTGCGCCGGCGGAGGGAGAAGCTCCGGCTCCGGCGAAGGGCGCTCTCAACGGGAATTGGATCTCGTTCGAGAAAGGCGTCGGCTCGAAGAACCTCGATCCGGCGAACACGAGCGCGGAAGCGCGCAAGGCGCTCGAAGCATACGAATCGGCAAAGTCTGCCGCGGGGAAAAATCCGTCCGCCGAAAAAAGTGAAAATGAAGCCGAAAAAGGCTTCCCAAACGGTTTTTCGTCCGGCGATAATCAAAGAGGTTAGTGTTCGCAGCGAGTAAAAGCAGTTCGTAAAAGTCGAATCTCCGATTCGGCGTCGAGGCGGCGGGAAGTAGCGAAACCTCGATGGGTTCTTGAAAATCAAGAAAGGAAGAGTGCCAAATGGCAGATCGTCCGTTCCTTTACCCGAACGTGACTTCCGTTCCGGGTTCTCGCATCGAAGGCGAGAAGCTGGAAAAGAAGAAACCGGAAGGCGTAAAGAGCGACTTCGATCACGTCATGGACTCCACCCTCGAAGTCCGGGACCAGACGCGAAATCCGAGCGTCGGTAAAGCGGATGGAAAAGGGGGGATCGAAGCTCTCGATCACACCGGCGGTCTGAAGAAGGACCTCGGCGCGATCAAGCAACCGTTGAAATTCTCGGCGCACGCGTCGCAACGGTTGTCGGAGCGGAAGATCCAGCTGGATCCCTCGACGATGGCGAAGGTCACGGATGCGGTCGACAAGGCGGAAGCCAAAGGAATCGAGGACACCTTGGTTCTGACGGGAGACGCCGCCCTGATCGTGAACGTGAAGAATCGCACGGTGATCACCGCGATGGATAAACAGAGCCTGAACGGCAACGTGTTTACGAATATCGACGGTGCGGTCATCGTCTAAGAGAGTGGAAGTCCGGAGTTGTCGAGCGATGCTCGGGGATTCCGGGGGAACGATAAAAAAGCAGATTGTAGTTTGAAGTAAAACGGCAGGATTCGCGGGCCGATTAGGAAAACCGACTGGACCCATTGCGGGAAGTCTCACGAAGTTCCGATTGAACTTCGCCTCCTAAAAATCCCACGAAAGAAAAGACCTTCGCGAGAAGATCTTAACGCTCGCATGACGCAAGCGTACCTCCTGCCGTACCCAATCACACGCAAGGAGGCGTATCATGGGTATTCTTTCGTCTATGTACACGGGCGTTACCGGTCTGACTGGTCAAGGCGAGGCGCTCTCGATCTACGGCGACAACATCGCGAACGCGAACACCACGGGCTACAAGGTTTCCCGTCCGGAGTTCAGCGACGTCGTGGCGAAATCGCTCAAAGGGATCATGGGCGGTAACCAGATCGGCCGCGGAACGAAGCTCTCGGCCGTGAACCCGGTGTTCTCCCAGGGTTCGCTCCTCCAAACGGAATCCGTCACCGACCTCGCGATCCAAGGCGACGGCTTCTTCACCGTCGAAGGACCGGAAGGCCGCGGTTACTCTCGCGCGGGCGCGTTCCACTTCGACAAGGACGGTAACCTCATCAACGCCGACGGTTACAAGGTCCAGGGCTTCCAGGCCGACGAAGCCGGGAAGATCACCTCGAAAATGGGCTCGATCGCCGTCAGCCGCACCGTCATCGACGCGAAACCGTCGAAGGAAGTGCAGCTGTTCATGAACCTCGACCTTCGCGCGAAGAAGGAACTCCAGTTCGATCCGAAGAACCCGGAGAAAACCTCGCACTTCGCCACCGGCGTGACCGTGTACGACGGCGCCGGTACGCCGCGGACCGTGACTTGTTACTTCAACAAAACGGACGACGGCAAGTGGGAGTGGCGCGCGATGTCCAAGGGCGAAGAAGTCCCGGGCGGCAAGGCCGGCGAAATGGTCGAGCAAGCGAAGGGCACGCTGACCTTCGACGAAGACGGCAAGCTCCTCGAGCAGAAGATGGACAAGAACGCGTTCAACTTCATCGGTTCGACGAAGAAGGACCAGGAGATCAAGTTCAACTTCGGCAAGGACAAGAAGAACGGCGGCGACGGTCTTTCCGTCACGCAGTTCGGTACCGCTTCCGAAGCCTACAAGACGCTCCAGGACGGCTACACCGCCGGAACGATCGCCGGTCTCTCGTTCAACGACGACGGCGTTCTCTCCGCGGTCTACACCAACGGAGAATCGGTCAACGTCGCGCAAGTCGCGCTGGCGAAGTTCGAGAACCCGGAAGGCCTGTTCAAGATGGGTAAGAACATCTTCCGCGAATCCCGGAACTCGGGTCAGCCGACGGTCGGCGCCCCGCAAACCGGCGGCCGCGGTCAGATCCTCGCAAAGACCCTCGAGTCTTCGACGACCGACATCGCGAACGAGTTCATCAACCTGATGACCGCCCAGCGGAACTTCCAGGCGAACTCGAAAGTCATCTCGACCTCGGACGAGATGATGAACGAGATCCTGAACCTCCGCCGGTCTTAATCTTAATCGGGCTCGGTGACGGCTCGGCGAACTTCGCCGGCCGTCGCCGAGCCGATTTTTTACCGGTTTTCGTCGGTTTCCTGACGAAGCTCGGCCGGACGTCCGTCAGAATTTTTTCGCGTCTCCGCGACCTCTCCATCCATCCTCGCTTCGGACTTGCTCACTCCGCGGTCCGCCATGCACAATAGGGGATAGGACCAGGAGGGTTTCCCGTCGATGGCTGAAGACGCAAAAGCGGCCGCGCCCGCGGCACCCGCTTCCGGAGGAGGCGGATCGAAAATCGTGACGATCATCACGATCGTGAATCTCCTGATTTGTCTCGGGACGATCGGCGCGCTACTCGTCGCGCACAAGAAACAGAACGCCGCGCCCCAGCTCGGCGATATCCAACCGAGCGCGGAAAACGCGCACGGTGAAGAGAAAAAAGAAGAGCACGGCGGCGGACACGGCGAAGCCAAGAGCGAAGAGCACGGCGGCGGCGAGCACGGCGGCGGACACGGCGGCGAATCGAAGAAAGCGTCGAACGACGCGCGCACGATCCCGCTCGAGCAGTTCACGGTCAATCTCGCGACCCCGGGCGGCACCGCGCAGAAATTCGTCCGCGTGAATATCGCGCTCGAGCTCGGCACGGACGAGGTGGAAAAAGAAGTCCAGGCGAAGATGCCGCAGGTCCGGAACGCGATCATCGATTTGTTCAATTCGAAACGGCCGAACGATTTAGTCAGCGCCGAGCAGCGGGAGTATCTCAAGGAAGAGATCCGTAACGCGCTCAACTCGTTCATGACGAACGGGAAGGTGAAAGGCGTGTATTTCACCAATTTCGCAGTAACCGGGTAAAACCGAGCCAGCCAAGGAAGGCACCCATGAGTGGTGGACAAGTACTCAGTCAATCCGAAGTCGACGCGCTCCTAAACGCGGTCAGCGAAGGCAAGGTCGAGACCGCGCCTCCGGCCGCCGCGGGCGCGGGCGAAACGCCGGTCGTAAACGCGGGCGGATGGGCCGGCGGGATTCCCGACTCCGAGATCACTCCGTACGATCTCACGAACCAAGACCGCGTCATCCGCGGTCGGATGCCGACGCTCGACATCATTTATGAGCGCTTCATCCGCCTCTACCGGATCTCGCTCTCGAACGCGCTCCGGAAATTCGCCTCGATCTCGATCATCTCGACCGATCTGCTCAAATTCGGCGAGTTCGTGAACACGCTGCCGATCCCGAGCTGCATGTGCATCATGCGTTTCGAGGCCCTGAAGGGACCGGCGCTTCTCGTGTTCGAATCGAAGCTCGCTTACGCCCTTATCGATTCGTTCTTCGGCGGCACCGACCGTCCGTTCACGAAGATCGAAGGGAAGGAATTCACGCGCATCGAGCTTTCGCTCATGCAGAAGGTGATGGACCTCGCGATCTCGGATCTCGAGGAAGCTTGGGCCCCGGTCCACGAGTCGAAGATCTCCTTCATCCGGACCGAAGTGAACCCGCAGTTCGTCGGGGTCGTCCCGCCGTCCGACGTGATCATCTCCACGACGTTCGAAGTCGAGCTCGAGAACGCGACCGGAACGATCGCCCTGGTCGTCCCGTACTCGACGCTCGAGCCGATCAAGTCGAAGCTGAACGCCTCCTTCCAGACGGAAGGCGACAAGTCCGACAAGGAATGGCTCCTGAAGATGACGGAGCACATGAAACAAGTCGAAGCGAACCTGAAGGTGAACCTCGGCGCCGCGACCATCACGGTCGGCGACCTCGTGAACCTCCAGGTCGGCGACATCATCCCGCTCGGCCAGGATGCCGACGGGGAACTCGACGTGCTCATCGAGGATGTTTCGAAATTCAAATGTTTCTTCGGGGTATCCCGCGGAAACCGGGCCATCCAACTCACGCGTGAAATCGAAGAATAAAGGAGTATGACCATGACCGAAGCCGCCACGAACCAGAATGTGAATCCGGCCGCGAACACCCAGACGAACCGGGGCCCGCAGCCGCCCGTCCAGTCGCTCGACTTCATCCTCGACGTACCGCTTAAGCTCACCGTCGAGCTCGGTCGTTCGCGGATGGCCGTCCGGGAAATCCTCCAGCTCGCGCAGGGATCCGTCGTCGAACTCACGAAGTTCGCCGGCGAACCGCTCGAAGTCCTCGTGAACGACAAGCTCATCGCCCGCGGCGAAGTCGTCGTCGTGAACGAGAAGTTCGGGATCCGCCTGACCGACATCATCAGTCCGGTCGAGCGCATCGAACAGCTGAAGTAATCCTCGAATCGACTTTATCGTGCAGTGACTCTCCCGCGTCCAGGAAGGACGCGGAGCAAAGGAAGCAAGGATGCTTAAGAAACTCTCGCTTATCGCTATCGGCCTAGCCCTCCTTCCGGGGATGGCGCGAGCCGCGGTGAACCTGAAGAAGGTGAACGTCGCCGAAGGCGGTTCGATCGAACTGCTTTTCGACGGGAAGATCGATCCTTCCCAGGTGAAGACCGAATTCGTCCGGGACAACATCCAGCTCTCCCTTTCGAACACGTCGGTCTACCCGGCGAAGGTCTCGATGGTCTCGGGATCGGAACTCACGAAAGTCTTCGCCTACCAATACTCGCCCGCCCTCGTCCGGGCCCGCTTCACGGTGAAAGGCGACGCCCAGTCCTACGCGAACCGCCTCCAGGTGAAGATCTCCGGTAAGACGATCACCCTCCGGCTCGTCGGCGCGAAGACCGACCAGGTCGCGACGACGACCGCGAGCGCGCTCCGTACCGTTTCCGCTCCCGAGAAGAGCGTCGAGCAGACCGGCGCGAACCTAGCGAAGGAAGCCGAGCAAAAGGAACTCCTCGAGCGCATCGCTTCCGCCGAACGCGAGAAGAACGCCGAGAAGGCGGCCGCGAAGGCCGCCGAAAAATCCGAATCCAAGTCCGACGCGAAGGAGGCCGTCCGGTCGCCGTCCGGCAAGCGCGAGCCGCTCGCCGGCGGGAAGCCGCTCCCGAGCCCGTTCCGCTCGATCGGGGTGATGCTTTTCGTCCTCGGGATGTTCGGTCTCTTCGTGCTTTTCCTCAAGCGGGTGAAGGGCGAGGGGAAGGCCGCGAAAGCCGCGAAAGGCGGCTTGGGCGGTTTCCTGAACAAGCTCTCGGGCGGCGCGACGAATAAGGCCATGATCGAAGTCGTCGCGACCCACCATCTCGCGCCGAAGCGCTCGATCGTCGTCGTTCGCGTCCAGGACCGAATGCTCGTCCTCGGGATGACGAACGATAGCGTGAACCTGATCACCGAGTTCCGTGCGAACGAAGAGGGAGAAGCCGAGGAGAACATCGGCATCGGCGACTTCGCGGCGAGCTTGAAGAAGTTCGAGAACGAGGACCTCGCGCCGGCGCCGTCGGCGAAGGTCTCCCCGAAGGCGAACCTCGGCGACATCGCCGCCGCCGCACTCGGGCTCGCAAAGCCGAAGCCGGCCTCCGCGCCGAAAGCCTCGGCCGCGGCGAACGCCTACCAGTCGACTTCCCAGGCCTCGGCCGTCAACGCCGCCGCGGGAGCGACCGCCGCGGGCGGACCCACCTTCTCCCCGGCGCTCGCCGCCGCGCTTTCCGAACCGTCGGTGAAGCCGTCGATCCGGGCCCAGATCAAGGACCGCGTCCAGGGGATGAAGCCGCTATGAACCTTCGCCGTCACGCCCCGCTGATCGTAACGGTCGTGGTTCTCGGGGCGATTTTCATCGCCGGGAACGCGTTCGCCGATTCCGCGGCCGCGCCGGCGTACGTTCCGGGCAGTTCGGGCGGCATCCCGCTGCCGAACGTGAACCTCTCCTTCGGGAACTCGGGTAAGCCCGCCGATACGGTGGCCGTGCTCCGCATCCTGATGATGCTCACGGTGCTCACGCTCGCGCCGGCGATCTTGATCATGATGACGTCCTTCACCCGGATCGTCGTCGTGCTCTCGTTCCTTCGTCAGGCGCTCGGAACGCAGCAGATGCCGCCGAACCAGCTGATCATCGGCCTCTCGCTCTTCCTTTCGTTTTTCGTGATGGCGCCGGCATTCAAGGACATCTCCGCGAACGCGATCGAGCCTTACATGGCCGAGAAGATCGACCAGAAGACCGCGTTCGATCGGGCCGAGAAACCGCTCCGCCAGTTCATGTTCAACCAGACGCGCGAGAAGGACCTCGAGCTTTTCCTCTCGCTCTCGAAGGAAGCGAAGCCGGAGAACCGGGACGCCGTTCCGACCTACGTGCTGATCCCGTCGTTCGTGGTCAGCGAGTTGAAGACCGCGTTCCAGATCGGCTTCATGATCTACCTCCCGTTCCTCGTGATCGACATGGTCGTCGCGAGCGTGCTGATGGCGATGGGGATGATGATGCTCCCGCCGACGGCGATCGCGCTCCCGTTCAAGTTGCTGCTCTTCGTGCTCGTCGACGGGTGGGATCTCGTCGTCGGCAGTCTCGTGAAAAGTTTCGGCTAGGCCGACGTAAAGGAGCCCCATGTCCGAAGACATCGTGATGCAGATCGCCTCCGAGACGCTGAAGACGATGGTTCTCATCGCCGGCCCGATGCTCATCGCGGCGATGGTGATCGGTATCATCGTGAGCGTGCTCCAGGCGATCACCCAGATCAACGAGGCGACGCTCACTTTTATCCCTAAGATGGTGGCCATTATCTTAGTACTCGTTATTCTGGCGCCCTGGATGATGGAAGTGCTCCAAAACTACTCGAGCGAGATCTTCGGCAATTTCTCGGAGTGGGTCAGGTAAGGCGGCCTAGGTGGGAAATCTGTTCAACTTCTCACCCGAAGAGATCTACACGTTTTTCGCGGTTCTGATCCGCGTGAGCGTCCTGATCGCCGTGCTGCCCGTCTTCGGCGACAAGCTGATTCCGGCGCCGGTGAAAATCCTTCTCTCGCTCGCGATCACGCTGGCGATCTTCCCGGGCCTGCTGAAACAAGGATTCGTCCGGCCGGGCGACGCCGCGATCTGGGCCGCCTCGACGTGGGGGATCCTCCGCACGATCGGCCAGGAGGTCCTCGTCGCGCTCGCCCTCGGATTCACCGCGAAGCTCGTCTTCGACGCGATCCAGATCGGCGCGAACCTCGCTTCGAACATGATGGGGTTCTCGATGGCGTCGGTCTACGACCCGCACCACGAGACCCAAACGACGGTCGTCGCCGAGATCCAGGTCGCCATCGCGATGCTCGCCTTCCTCGCGCTCGACGGGCACCATCTCCTGCTTCACGGCGCGCTCGATTCGTTCCGCTTCTGCGGGATCGGCGAAGCCGGCGCGACCGCGCTCATGCAGACCCGGTTGATCGAGATGACGGCGACGGTGCTGAAATTCGGAATCCAGCTCGGCGCCCCGATCACGCTCGTGATGTTCGCGGTGAACGTCGCGTTCGGCGTCTTCTCGAAGACGATGCCGCAGATGAACGTGCTCGTCCTCTCGCTCGGGATCAGCGCGTTCGCGGGGATCATCGTGCTCATGCTCACGGCGCCGGAATTCCAGACGGTCGCCGCGAACGTGATGTCGCGCACGGAAGACTGGATGCAGGGCATGCTCGTCGCGATGGCGGGACGTTAGGGTTTTAGGAAGAGGAAATGGCCGAGAACCAAGAAGACAGATCCACAGAAGACCTACTCGACGAAGCGTCACAGGCGCGGATCGACGAGATGCGCGAGAAGGGCCAAGTCGCCCAGTCGCGCGAACTGGTCGGTCTGCTCTCGCTCCTCGCCGCCGCGGCGACGCTCTGGATGTTCGCCCCGAAAATCGGACTCGATATCGCCGAGTACATGCGCGAAACCCTGCGGGTCGACGAAGCGGTGAAGATGAATTTCAGCGACAAATCGGCGCTGAATCTCGCGCTCATGAAGTGCCTGAAACTGATCGTGATGATCGGGCTGCCGATCTCGATGGCGGGATTCGTCTTCGGCGTCGCCGGCAGCTTCATGCAGATCGGCTCGATCTTTTCGTTCGAACCGCTCACCCCGAATCTCGAAAAGATCGACCCGATCAAGGGAGCGATGCGGTTCCTCTCGATGAAGTTCCTCTTCGAGTCCTTCCGGATGATGATCAAGGTCGTCGTTTCGGTCTACGTCGCCTACCTGCTCGTGAAGAGCGAGGTGCTGACTTCGCCGGAGCTCATGATCACGGACCCGTCGCGCGTGCTCGCGGCGTTCTCGGCCTCGGGCCGCACGGTTTTCCTCGTTTTGATCGCGATCGGGACGGTTTTCGCCGGGATCGACTATTGGCTCCAGCGGCGCGAGTGGATGAAGCAGGTCAGGCTCACCCGCCAGGAAGCGAAGGAAGAGGCGAAGGAGCGCGAAGGTAATCCGCAGGTGAAGGCCCGTATCCGGTCGATCCAGCGCGAGATGTCCCGGAAGCGCATGATGGCCGCGGTGAAGAAGGCCGACGTGATCGTCACGAACCCGACGCACATCGCGATCGCGATCCAATACGACAAAGACAAAATGTTGGCGCCGAAGGTCGTGGCGAAGGGCGCCGACTTCGTCGCCCAGAAAATCAAGGCCTTGGCCGCCGAGGCCGGGGTACCGACCGTCGAGAACGTACCGCTCGCCCGAACCCTTTATAAATCCGTGAAAATCAATCAGTATATACCTAGGGCGCTGTACCAAGCCGTGGCCGAAGTTCTGGCTTACGTCTACCGCCTGCGAAACCGCAAGATGTAGGTTTCGGTCCGAACGGAACGCTTACGCTAAGGATGGCGCATGGATAGTTTCCTCAATCGACTCGCTAAGAACTCCGATCTCGCGCTCGCCGTCGGCCTCGTCGGCATCCTCGCGGTGATGGTGCTTCCGATGCCGCCGTTCGCGCTCGATATTTTCCTCTCGCTCGGCATCGCGATCGCGGTGATGCTGCTGCTCACGGCGGTCTACGCGCAGAAGGCGCTCGATTTCTCGATCTTCCCCTCGCTCCTCCTCCTCACGACGCTCTTCCGCCTCGCGCTGAACGTCGCGACGACGCGGAAGATCCTCCTTACCGGCGCCGAAGAAGGCACGTCCGCCGCGGGCGAAGTGATCCACGCGTTCGGCGAGTTCGTCGTCGGCGGGAACTACGCGGTCGGGATCGTCGTGTTCATGATTCTCGTGATCATCAACTTCATCGTCATCACGAAGGGCGCCGGCCGCGTCGCCGAAGTCGCCGCGCGTTTCACCTTGGACGCCATGCCCGGTAAGCAGATGGCGATCGACGCCGACCTGAACGCCGGCATCATCAATGAAGAAACCGCGCGGAACCGCCGGCAGGAGATCTCGCGCGAAGCGGACTTCTACGGGGCGATGGACGGCGCCTCGAAGTTCGTCCGCGGGGACGCGATCGCGGGCATCCTCATCGTCGTCGTGAACATCGTCGGCGGCATCGTCATCGGCACGCTCCAGAAGGGCATGGACATCGGGCACGCGGCCGAGGTCTTCACGCTCCTGACGGTCGGCGACGGTCTCGTCTCGCAGATTCCGGCCCTCATCATCTCGACGGCGGCCGGTATCATCGTGACCCGCACGGCGAGCGGCACGAACTACTCGCAGGAATTCTCGAAGCAGCTTTTCATGAATCCGAAGGCGCTTTACGCCTCCGCCGGCGTGATGGGCTTCATGGGCGTGATCCCGGGTTTGCCGATCGTCCCGTTCTGGGCGCTCGGCGGCGGCCTTTACGGAATCGCCCGCCGGGTTTCGAACAAGGACGCCGCGAAGAAGGCGGAGATCGAGGCGAAAGCGGCCCAGGAGAAAGCGAAGCCGGGTCAGGAAAAACTCGAGAACCTCCTCCAAGTCGACACGCTCGAGCTCGAAGTCGGGTACGGGCTCATCAACATCGTCGACGCCGACCAGAACGGCGATCTCCTCGAGCGGATCACGAACATCCGGAAGCAGTTCGCGCTCGACTACGGTATCATCGTTCCGCCGCTGCGGATCCGAGATAACCTCGAGCTCAAACCGGGCGACTACCAGCTCATGCTCAAGGGCGTGCAGATCGGGCAGGGGACCCTCATGGTCGGTCACTTGCTCGCGATGGATCCGGGGAACGTTTCCGATCCGGTGGCGGGCATTCCGACGAAGGAACCGGCGTTCGGTCTCGACGCCCTATGGATCACGCCGCGGCAGAAGGACGACGCGACCTTCGCCGGTTACACCGTCGTCGACCTTTCGACCGTGATCGCGACCCACCTGACCGAGCTCGTGCGCTCTCACGCGCAGGAACTCATCGGGCGCCAGGAACTCCAACAGCTCGTCGACGCCCTCAAGCAGACGGCGCCGAAGGTGGTCGAAGACGTCATCCCGAACCTGCTTCCGATGGGTGCGGTGCTGAAGGTCCTCAAGAACCTCCTCCGCGAAGGCGTCTCGATCCGGGATCTCAAGACGATCCTCGAGGCGCTCGCCGAGGCGGCTCCTACCCAGAAGGACCCCCAGCTCCTGACCGAGCACGTCCGCGCCGCGCTCGCCCGCAGCATCACGAAGAAGCTCCTCGGGCCGAACGGCGAGCTCGCGCTCCTCACGCTCGACCGGAACATCGAGGAAACGATCGCCGCCGGGATCCTGCAGACCGACCAAGGCCAGCAGCTCTCGCTCGATCCGGACTTCGTGCGGAAGCTCGTCGCGGAGCTGAACCAATGGGTCGTCGAGGCGCTCCAGCAGACCTCTTCGGCGGTCGTGCTTTGCTCGCCGATGATCCGCGCCCATCTGAAGACGCTCGTCGACCGGTTCATCCCGGGCGTGATCGTCCTTTCGCATAACGAGATAACGCCGAACGTGAACGTGAAGAGTCTCGGAACCGTGACCCTGACTCCGGCCGCCTGAACGATTTCCGAACCGAGAAGTAGACCGAGGAAAGCCCGATGCAAATCAAGAAATTCGAAGCACCCAGCATCCAAGAAGCCCTCGAGGCGATCAAACGCGATCTCGGGCCGGAGGCGATCATCCTCCAGACGAAGCGGAATCGGAAAGGGTTCGGCTTGATGGGCGGCGCGAGCGTCGAAGTCACCGCCGCGATCTCGGATCGCTCGATGAACAAGCGCGCGTTCGCCGAGAGCCGCCTCCCCGAGGCGAGCCGCGAGACGCTTCGGAATCTCACGGCTTCGCGCCAGGCCGACATCCTCGAGAAATCCGTCGAGCGCGCGCAGAAGAAGGCCGCGATCAACATCCCGAAGAAGCTGACCGAGCGCCGGTACGCGGACATCGACTCGCACGAGATCCCGGCGGCCGCGTCGGCCTCGCGCTCCCGCGCGGCGGCTCCCGCCGCCTCGAACGCGATGCCGAACAACGAGGAGCTCGCGCGGGCCTTCGAGCGTCCGACGGGCGGCACGCCGCTGGCCGCGGGCTCGAACCGTCCGCTCGAGGACGAAGTCCGACACTTGAAGCGGATGATCGAGGAACTGAAGATCGCGCAGGACGAAG
Source organism: Bdellovibrionales bacterium (assembly GCA_018266355.1). Classification (GTDB taxonomy): domain Bacteria; phylum Bdellovibrionota; class UBA1018; order UBA1018; family UBA1018; genus JACMQW01. The sequence continues at coordinate 206,270 of JAFEAP010000005.1, read as the reverse complement.
CGGGGAGTTCCGCCGGGACGTTCGCGACCCAGCTTTCCGATAATCCCGCGCTCACCGACGCGTTCGAGCACCTGCTCATGAACGGCGTCGACAAGCGCTACGCCCTCGGCCTCGTGAAGAAGGCCGCTTTCGAGCTCGGACCCCAGGAGGCGAAAAATCCGGACGCGGTCCTCGACCAGGTCACTTACGAGGTGATGAGCGCGCTCGATACGCTGAATCCGATCGAAAACCTCGAGCCGGGTACGCGCGGCGAAGCCGGTCCGTTCTGCCTCGCGCTCGTCGGTCCGACCGGAGTGGGGAAAACCACGACGCTCGCGAAGCTCGCGAGCCTCGCCGTGTTGAAAAAAAATCTCCGCGTCGGTCTCGTGAATCTCGACGTCTACAAAGTCGCGGCCTTCGATCAGCTCCAAACCTACGCGAAGATACTGAACGTCCCGTTCCGCTCGGCCTCCAGTCTCGAGGAACTCCGGTCGGCCGTCGCCGATTTTCGGGGCCTCGACCTCGTGCTGGTCGATACGACCGGGCGTTCGCCGCGCGACGAAGCGAGCTTGAAGGAAATGGCGGATCTCGTGCGCTCGCTCGAGATTCCGGTCCAGATCCACCTCTGCGTCGCGAGCCCGACGCGCGATCTCGAACTCTACGACATCGCGAACCGGTTTTCCGTGTTCAAGCCGACGGGCCTCGCGGTGACGAAGCTCGACGAGTCGTCGCTTTTCGGCGCGATCTTCAACGTCGCGAACCGCGCGAAGCTCCCGCTCACGTATTTCACCACCGGCCAGCGCGTGCCGGAGGATCTCGAGGACGCCTCCCGCGAACGCGTCGCCGCCCTCATCATGGACCTTTGATTCCTCGGCGAACCGATGAACGTTAAGGACCAAGCGGATACGTTGCGGCGGTTGATGGGAAGCCGGAAAGCCGCGCCCGAAGCGCCGGTGATTTCGGTGTTCCTCGCGCCGGAGGTGCGCAAGGCGCGACTCTTCTCGCCGCGCGAGCTCGCGCTCTACGCGCGCGCTCGGGGAGCGGGGTTCCGAGTGCGGGACGAGAGCGATCCGCTCGCGGCAAGCCCCGGAAACGCGCGAGTGATTCGGCGCCTGGCCGCGGTGAGCGGCGACGAAGTCGACGTGCTGGCCTGTTATCAGCGACTGAAGTCGCTTCTGCCCGATCTGGGGGCCGATCGAAGTGTCAAAAAAATGGACGTTTTGGTCTGCGTCGCGGTCGACGGACCGGATCGCGAGTCCCAGGGACGTCGCATTTTCACTCAGCTTTTCGAGGCGTGTCGTCGGTTTCTCGACGTCGATCTCGCCTACGTCGGGACGGTCGCGCGCGGGGAAAAAATCCGGGACTGCCTCGCGATCGAGAAATATCTGATACACTGTTCGAGTGGGTCCCGCGAAGGCTCAAAAGACGCAGGATGCGTGATCGGCAGGTAGTCGAATGCCAGAAAAAAAGCCAGGGAATAGGCGAGGTGAGGCGATGGCTCTGAATCCAGGAATTCAGAAATACCGTGAGTCGGCGAAACTTTCGAAGGCGAAAGCCTCGGAAAAGGCGTCGTCCGCGAAACCGGAGGCGAAGAAAGCGAAATCGACCACCGAGAAGAACATCGAAAAGACGCTGAAGGCCGCGAAGGCGAAGACGGCCGCGGAAGCCGCGAAGATCGAGAAATCCGCGAAGGCGAAGACCGCCGCCGCGAAAGCGGTCGTCGCGAAGACGGGCGCGAAGGCCCCGGTCGCCGCGAAGGCGGCCGCGACGAAGACCGCCGCCGCTAAGGGAAAAACCGCGGGCAAAGTCGCCGCGAACGGCGACGAAGACGAGTCCTTGCTCGAGACGACCGCCGAAGGCGAAGAAGGGGAAGTCATCGAGGAGGAAGAGCAGGAGCTCCAGGCCGAACTCGAAGCCGAGATCGCCCGCGACGCCGTCCAGACCTCCTCCCTCGTGAAGGAAGATTATTCGCCGACGAACTCGACGCGCGACCGCTTGGTCGTCGAGTACGCTCCGCTCATCAAGTACATCGCGCAGAAGATCGCCGCGCGCCTGCCCACGAACATCGAGCTCGACGATCTCATCTCGAGCGGTGTGATCGGGCTCATGGACGCGATCGAGAAGTACGACGCTTCCCGCGACAACAAGTTCAAGACCTACGCCGAATTCCGCATCCGCGGCGCGATCCTCGACGAACTTCGCGCCCAGGACTGGGTCCCGCGTTCGGTGCGCGAGAAGGCGAAAGCCCTCGAGCGGTGCTACGTGCGGATCGAGCAGCAGAAAGGCCGGCAAGCGACGGACGAGGAAGTCTGCGCCGACCTCGGCATTTCGCAAGACGAATACCACGACATGCTGAACCAGGTGCGTTCGGTGTCGCTCCTCTCCTTCGACGACGTCCAGAACTTCTCGAAGGCGGATAAGCGGGCCCTCCACGGCTTCAGCGACGCCGCGAGCTACAAGAGCTCGACGCCGTACTCGGAAGTGAACCATGCGGCGCTCAAGCGCATGATCTCCGAGTCGATCAACGACCTGCCGGAAAAGCAGCGTCTCGTCCTTTCGCTCTACTACTACGAGGACCTGAACCTGAAGGAAATCGGCCGCGTCCTCGACGTGACCGAGTCCCGCGTCTCGCAGCTCCACACCCAGGCGATCTTGCGCCTGAAAGGGAAGCTCCGGAACCACTGGGACGAGTTCGTCGCGCTCTTCGGCGCGGGCGGGCTTTAGTCGGAGACGGTCTCAGTCCGTTCTGCTCGTGCCTTCGCAGTAATACCGATAGAACGTCGGGCTTTCCTCCGCGTTCCTCGGATCCTTCCGCCGCTCGCGGAGCTTCGCGCAGTATTCGTTCGCGGCTAGGAACGCGGGCGCGGCCACGGCCGTGATCACGAGTTTCCGACAAAACGCCTTCGCCATCTTCCGCCCCTTTTTCGCGAGTTCCTCGCGGCTGTAGCGTCCGACGCTCCACTGATCGCGGAGGTATTCGTCGAGCGACCGGCTCGCGGCGCGGTGATTGTGGATCTCGAGGTTCATCTCTTTCACGTGCGGTCCGGCTTGAAGTTCGTCCGCGATCCGCAGGCGATCGGCCTCGGGGATCGCGCGCAAGTAATGCCACTCGGCCTCCATCGCTTCCTTTTCGGCGTTCCAGACGTAGAGGCCGCGCCAGTCGAACCAGGGGCGGAAAGTCGTCTTAACCAGCCCTTCGGTGTGGAGCTGGACCGAGTGTTCGAGCTCGTGCATGAGCGCGAAGTAGTAGCTCGTCGAGTTTTTCAGGTCTTCGGGAAGTCGGATGCGGACCTGGCGGAGCAGCCCGAGATAGCCGCTCGTCTGCGAGCCGCGTGAAACGGAGAAATAGACGCCGAGCGTGCGGTCGAGCAGGACGGCCTTCGCGGTGGATTCCGGAAGGAGCGCGAGGCGGCGCTGGAGGACGAGTTCGAAAGTCCGACGTTCGGCCTCGCCGACGGACAGGCCGGGATCCGCCCACCAACCCGCGATCAGCTTCTCGTCGGCGTCGGTCGTGAGCCGGGACGGGAGCGTCGCCGAGTCGTCGTCCGCCGCGAACGATCGCGAGGGTCTTCCTCCGGCGAGAGCGAAGAAAAGAAGAGCGGATAAGGCGAAGGCCCGCGCCCGGCGTCTCATCCGAGCCTCCGCTCCATGTTCATCTGCGTGACCGTGAATCCGGCCTCCTCGTAGATCTTCCGCGCGACGGCGTTGTCGGCGAAGACGTTCAAACCGACCTTCGCGTATCCGAGGGCGCGGAGGCGTTCGAGGACGAGCGCGAACGCCCGCTTTCCGTGGCCCCGACCGCGCACGCTCGCGTCGAGCACGAAGTTCCAGATATAGACCGTGCGGGAGCCCGCAGGGGATTCGCCGATTTCGCACGAGCCGACGGCGCGTTCGGAACCGCCTTCGACGAGGGTCACGGAGAGGAGGAGGAAACCCTTCGTCGCGCGCCCCTCGGGGAGGCGCCTCGCGAATTCCGCCCGGACCTTCGGCAGAGTCTCGTCGAGCGGACGGTCCCGGTAGTGGGGCGAATTCCGCGCGTAGTCCGCGCACGACGTCTCGGCGTAAGCCGCGAACTCGGCTTCCGTCATCGGGCGCAGGGCGAGCGGGTTCAAGCGGCCTTTTTCTCGTCCGTCGCGGCGGCCGGAGTGCCCGAATCGATATCCTTGAGCGCGTTCAGCACGTCGGCGGCGGAGGTGTCCGACGTCGGCGCGGCGGCGGCCGGGGGATTCGCGTCTTTCAGCGCCTGAGCCGCGACTTCCGCGGCGGCGGCCGCGGCCATCTCGGCGGCGACTTTTTCCTCGGACGGAGCGCCGCCTTCGTCGGATTCGGTCGGCGCCGGGACGTCGTTCGGATCTTTCGCGGCTCCGGCGTTCGCGGTGGCCGCGGATTCGGCGTCTTTCGAAGTTTCGGGTGCGGTCTTGAACGCTTCTTCGAGGAAAAGCGCTTTCTTATTCACGTAGAGTCCGTCGAGTTCTTCGCAGTATTTCCGGAATTCTTCCTCGAGGGCCGTATCCGTCCAGATCAGCGCGAGGCCGACGCGGTAACGGAAGGACTCCGAGGTGAGGACGCGCATGGAAGACGATTGGTACTGGCACCACACGACCTTCGCCGTGAGGCGGAAGTGTTTCGGGTGTTCGATCTCGACGGTAATCTCCGCGTTCGGGTTCAGGCCGGTGACCGCGTAGACGCAGAAGCCGGCCGGAGTGAGGTCGTTCAGCAGGACGCGCGCGGGAACCTGGACGAGGAAGTCGCGCTCGTCGCGGAAATTCAGGGAGACGTCGGCGCGGCGAACGTGGATCGGGCGCGTGAGGCGGTCTTTTTCCCGCGCCCGCGCCGACATCAGCGCCTTGATTCTCTGGTTGGTCGAAGACCACATAAAAAAACGCCCCTTTTCACCATACGTATCGGCGAAAACGGGGCGTTTCTGTAGGTCGCTTAAGGTTTTTAACTATCTGGAATTACAGCGCAATCCCGAGCCGGAGGGCGTACCGACGGTCTTCTTGGCCGCCCGCATTGAGCGACATTTCCTCGCCGTACGTCGAGAAGTCGAGCTTCAAGACCGGGAGATCGAGGCCGACGCCCGCGCAGAGGTAGCCCTGGTTGATGCCCGCGCGAAGGAAGACCCAGTCTTTCACGCCGAGTTCGCCCCCGAGGTGCATCATCTTGAAGACGGAGCCGCCGGAGTTGTTGCCGAGGTCCTGCATCTCGAACGCGAAGGTGCTCGTGCTGAAGCCGAGGAAGCCGTCCTTCCGCGCGGCGAGGCCGGCGTTGTAGGTGCGGGGCTGTTCCGGCGGTGCCGGTTGGTCGCCGTTCACGAGGTCCATCTTCATGTCGTATTTTCCGCCCTTCACGTTGTTGACCGTGAAGGCGTCCTGGAGCTTCCATCCGGCGGGCGACCAGTGGATGTTGTGGCGCATGCCGATGTCCGCGTCCGCGTCGGCGCCTTCGCCGGCGACGTCCGAGGAGGACTTGAAGTTGTTGCCCTTGATGTAGTCGATCGTCGAGAAATTCCCGCGCGTGGCGACCCGGTAGACGTAGTGGGCGGTCACGCCGACGGCGATCGATTCGTCGTGGAGGAACTTCCGCGAGAACGTGACGGCCGGACCGATATCGCTGAACGCGTTCGGTTCGATCGACATGTTCTTCCGGAGGCCGACGTCGGCTTGGGTGCTCATCATGAGGCCGACGGCGAAGGAGTTCCGCGCGTCGAAGAACTTCGGCGTGTAGAACGCCGGAATCACCGTCTGGAAACGGACGTGGTTGTTCGAACCGGCGGTGTCGGCGAGGTTGTCGACCTTGTCGCCCGACTTCGTATAGGAGTTCAGGTTCGAGATCGCGCCGCTGTTCACTTCGACGAGCAGGTTGATGATGTCGAGTCGCCACTTCGGGTTATCCGACGTCTTCGCCGGATTGCCGAAGAAGTTCTCGTCGTATTGGCCGGTGGTGTAGCGGACGCCGCCCATCCCCGTCGAGCGAGCGGAGGTGTAGGGGCGGATGATGTTGTCGTAAGTGCGGGCTTCCGCTTCGGGAAGCGGGAGCGCGAGGACGACGGAACCGAGGAAGGCGAAGGAAAGGAGGGGCTTTTTCATGTTCGACTTTTCCTTTCCTTAGCGGCCGACGCCGATTTGGGCCAGCGCGCAGCGATAGAGTCCGCCGGCGTCGGTCGGGTTCGCCGCGTTCAGTGCGGTGATCAGGTTCTGCGACGGACCGGTGGAGATCCCGAGTTCGCCGATGGCCGTGTTCGCGGCCGAGATCGCTCCCTGGAGCGTGCCCCAGGTCGCGGTGATGGTGCCCGCCGACGAAAGATCGACCGCGGCGGCGCCCGAAATGCCGTCGGCTTTCGCGCAGCCCGCGCACGAGGCGACGCAGGTCGACGGCGTTCCGTAGAGGTCGGCCTGCTGGAGGATTCCGTCCGCGGAAATTCCGTTGTTCGAAGCGAGCACTTCTCCCGCGATGGCGATCGCGGCGAGGAAGCTCGTGAATCCGCGCAGGCTCGCGTCGGTGATCGTGCGCGCCGTCTTGTACGAGGAGAGGAGGGTCGCGAAACAAGCCGCGGAAACCTGCCGGTTCATGTGCTCGGCCATGACCGTGAGCATGATCCCGGATTGGGAAGCGTTGTCCGAGGCTTTCGAGAGCGCCGAGGCGAACGCGCCGATGTCGGCGCCGCACGAATCGAGGTCCACGAAAGCGAGCTCGGCGGTCGAGGTCTCGGTCCCGACTTTTCCGTAGAGCTCGCGCGCGGTCGCCACGTCGCCCTTGTCGAACGCCGCGCGGGCGGCGGAAAGCAGCTGGCCTTCGCCGTGCGGGTTATCGATCGGATCGAAGACGTTCACGCAGGCGAAGCTGCCGGCGACCGCGGCCAGGGCCGCGAGGGAAAGGACGACGCGTTTCATAGGGATCATTCGATTTGGCTCCAGTGTGCGTAGAGCGTATCGGGGCCCCGGAGGGCGATCAAGCGATGAAGGTTTTTTCTCGCCGGGTTAGGGACGAGTGAAGGAGTCGGACTTTCGCGCGAAGTTCGTCGAGCGTGCCGTCGTTCGAAAGGCGGTGAGTCGCGGCCGTGCGCTTCGCGTCTTCTGGGCCCTGGGCGCCAAGAAACTGCCGGGCGGCGTCGGGCGCCATACCGTCGCGCGCGATGAGCCTTGCGAGGCGCGCGTCCGTCCCCGCGTCGACGTAAATCAGTCCGGCGAAGTCGCCCGCGCGGCCGGCTTCGACGAGGAGCGCCGCTTCGTAGACCGCGTAGTTCACCCCGACGATCCCGCCGGGCGAGGCGCGTCCCGTGATCGCGGCGAATCGGCGGTCGCTTTCCTCGGCAATCATCGGGTGGAGGATCGCCTCGAGTTTTCGTTTGTCCTCGGGGCTCGCCGCGATCCGCGCGCGAAGTTCCTTCGGATCGAGCGTGCCGAAGGCGTTTCGGATCGGAACCTCCGCCGCTCCGCCCGGTGCGCGCAGTTCGCGCGCGATCGCGTCCGCGTCGATCACCTCGACGCCGAGCTCACGTAGGAATCCCGCCACCGCGGACTTGCCCGAGGCGATCCCGCCGGTGAGTCCGTAGATCGCAAAAGGGGAATTCCGCGCTCCCTTCGTCACTGCTTTTTCTTTTCCGCGGCCTTCGCTTCGTCCCAGTAACGGTCCATCTCCTCGAGCGGAGCGCCCTCGAGTTTCTTCCCGTCGCGGCGGAATCCCTCTTCGACGTGACGGAAGCGCCGCTCGAACTTCGCGAGGAAGGCGCGGAGCGCGTCCTCCGGTTTCGTCTTCGTCATGAAGGCGACGTTGCACACGGAAAAAAGGAGGTCGCCGATCTCCTCTTCGATGTGTTTCTTCTCGCCCGAACGGACGGCGGCCGCGAGTTCGCGGATCTCTTCCTCGAGCTTCCCGAGCGGTCCCTCGACGTCCGGCCATTGGAAGCCGACCTTCGTCACCTTATCGATCGCCTTCTCCGCGCGCATCAGCGCGGGCAAACCCTTCGGTATCCCGTCGAGGGCGGAACTCGGCGCGGAGGTTCCGCCGGCGGCGGAACCGGACGGGGTTTGAGCCTTCTCTTCTTTCTTGATCGCGTCCCAGTTCTTCAAGACCTCCTCGGCATCCTTCACTTTCGTCTCGCCGAAGACGTGGGGATGGCGGCGGATCAGCTTCTCGTCGAGCGTGCGCGCGACGTCCGCGAAGGAGAATGCGCCCGCCTCGCGGGTCATCTCCGTGTGCAGCGCGATCTGCATGAGGAGGTCGCCGAATTCTTCCTTGAGCGCGTCGCGGATCTTCGGGTCGCGAAGCTTTTCGGGCGAATCGATTTGGTCGAGCACCTCGAGCACCTCGTAACTCTCCTCGACGAGGTAAGGACGAAGCGACTGATGCGTCTGTTTCTGGTCCCAAGGGCATCCCCCGGGCGCGCGCAGCCGGTGGACGGTCTCGATCACGCGGTCGATCGCTTCGAGCGAGGCCGCGTCGAGAAAAGTTTTGCGGGAAGTGGGATCGGATTTCATGGGGCCATGGTACTCTATGAACGCATGCCTGAAAAACGTTCCCGCAAGACCCCGGAAAACCGGTTCGTCGCCTACGAAAAGGAGGCGCTGCGGGCGCTCTTGAAGCTTCTTCCCTACGCGTCAACCAGCACGAAGCTGCGGCGGAAAGCGGGATTCCATGCCCGAAACGCCGAACCGGCGTTCGGCCTCGACGTGACCTTCGTCACGCGCGGGAAAATGAAGAGTCTCAACCGTAAGTTCCGCGGCAAGGATTCTCCGACCGACGTCCTCTCGTTCCCGGCGCTCGAGATCTTCGCGCGCCAGGGGCACCTCGGCGACCTCGTGATCTGCGCGCCGATCCTCGAGGAGCAAGCGCGCCGGATCGGCCATTCGCCGAAACGCGAATTGCACGTCCTGCTCGTGCACGGCCTGCTCCATCTCCTCGGGTACGACCACGAGCGCTCGAAGCGCGAGTCGTCGGAAATGGCGAAGTGGGAGAATCAGATCCTCGGCGAAGTCGGCCTCATCGAACGCACCGTCGGCGCCTCCCGTTCGAAGCGGCGGCCGCGTTCGTCGAAAAATTGACGAAGGCATCTTCGGTTTCCGAGCGCGCCCCGATCCCTTAGACTGGAGGAGGGGGGTCGGAATGAAAGCTTTCGTCGTAAATACGCTATTCGCAGCACTGACCGCGGGGGTTCTCGCGCTCGCCGCCGGCGCGGAGGACTGCGTGACCTTCGGAAAGCTCGCGCCCGCTTACGCCGCCGACAACGACCTCGACGTGAGGAAGATGAAGGTTCGGTTCACGCCGGTCGATCTCGCGCGCGATGGCGCCGAGCGCCGCGCCTACCTGATTTCCGAGCTCGACGACTGCAGCGGCCGCGGCGATTGCGATTCGACGCTCTACCTGAGCGACGAGAAGAAATGTTACCGTCCGGTCCTCGAGTTCCGCGGGAAATGGAAGGGCGCGCGCGCCGGAACCGGTCGCGACCTCGCGAACGTCGCGATCGAATCGCGCTTCGAAGGCGAGGCGGCCGGTCCGAAGGCGGGACTCCTGATCGAGCGGCGTCTGCGTACGTTCGAGTTCGACCGGAAGGCCGGCCGGTATCGGGAGACCGCGAAGTGAAGGCACTTCCGAGATTCGTCGTCGCGGTTTCGCTGCTCGCCTCGGTTTCGGCCGGGGCCTATCCCGTGTTCTATACTTGCGATGCGAACGGCGTCGCCGACGATTACGTCGACACGGACGAAGTCGAGCGCGCCGTCCTCGCCGCCTTGAAGAGTCCGGCTACGAATCCGGAACTCTTCGACGCCTGTCACGGCGACGCGAACTGTATGACGACGCTTCGGGAGATGCTGATCCTCACGCGGGGAATGCTGCCCGTGATGGAAAAGATCTACCAGGACCGTCTCGCGAAGATCCGCGCGGAGATCGCGCGCCGGGAAGAGGATTTGAAGACGGACGCGTCCCTTTCGAAACAGGCCCGCGACCTCGTGCTCATGGCGACCGCGAGCAACGAGTGTCGTCACGCGCAGATGGATTTCCTCGCTCCGACGTTCACCTATAAGGGACACGAGGTAAACGAGAAGTCGACGGGTTACGACATGTTCATTTCCCATGGAGTGGACAACGAATACCTGCTCGTCTCGGGCATCGGATCGACGGACGCGAAGAACTTCAAGAATAGCTACGACCATGTCGGGACCGTCATCCGGGACGCCGTCTCCGCGAACGTCGATCCCTACGCCGCCCTGGCCGTATCTTTCATGGAAGCCGGAAAGGCCGAGCCGTTCATGACGGACCCGAATCCCGCGATCGGCCTGCTCGGCTGCGCGCCGACGAAAATCAAGGGCGCGACCTATAACGACGAGGATCAGGCCGGCATCGAGGCGAAGGAAGACGAACTCCGCAAGGCAGGCACCGACTTCATCTATAACTGGGGAACGTTTTACGCGATGACCCCGGGCGTTCCGGAACCGAACGCGACTACCAAGGCGATCGTCGCTCAGATGCAGAAGCGTAAAGCGGTCGACGGAGACGATGGAATCCAGGCTCCGGGCTACGCCTGCGTGCAGAACGAGGGTGCCTTTCTCACCGACGAAGGAGGGAAAGTCGTCGACGCCTTCGATGCCGACGCCGACACGAAAGCTAAGCTGCGCAAGGACAAGGCTTGCTGCATGAAAATCCCGTACATTTCCCAGCGCGCGTTCACGGCGCTCGCGAATATCGAGCTGACGAACGCGATCGGGAACTCGGGAAGCCCGGAGAGCCGACTGCAGTCGTTCAACGGCAAGGGCGTGATCGGGATCACCGAAAAGAGAGGGGTCGGGGCCTTCCGGTACGGGATCAACATGAAACGTTATCCCCAGTACGGGAACCAGGCGATGGATTTCATTCTGAATAGTTTCATGAACAATCCCGCGATCCGGAAACTCGTCGAGGACGCGGAAAACGATTACGGCAAGCATCCGAAAAGCCTGATTTGCGTCGGCAAAAAGGCGGGCACCTACGCCCTCGACTCCGACAAATACGTCGAAAACCAGAAAGAGATGAAACGGTTCACGACCGTGATCGATAAATCGTGGTCCGCCCTGACGAAAAAAGAGAAGGCGATGTTCGAAGTCGCGAAGGACGCGAAGGGAAACGTCATCAAGCGCGAAGTGAACGGGAAGCTCGAGCCGCTCCCGAGTGAATTCACCTTCGTCCTCGGGATGGCGGGGAAGACGATGCCGAACCTCTCGGACGAGGAGAATCAGCGCCTCCAAACCGCGATCGCGGGATTCGACGAGGTCCCGGACGGGGCCGCGAAGTGGGAGTATTACCGCTCGAAGATTTACCCGCTGCGGACCACGCTCGAGCAGACCTCCCAGAAGAGCTGGAGCCGCCTGACCGACGAGCAAATCGACGATATTCGTGAGAAGATCAAAGTCGCGCCGGCCCAAAAGTACGATTGACCGGGGGCGACTTTCCCTTGAGAAACCCGCCCGCTCGGCATAGATTCGGCGCCTATGTCCCAGCTCGCTCTCCACGAAATCCGGCAGAATTTCGACCGCATGAAGGAACGCCTCGAGTTCCTGAGGGGGTCGCTTTGACCTCGCCGAGAAAAAACGCCGCATCGACGAACTGACTCACCTTTCCACGCAGGAAGGGTTCTGGAACGACAACCGCAAAGCGAAGCAGCTCACCCAGGAAAAGTCCCGCCTCGAGGCGGAAGTCGGCGGGTTCGAGTCGCTCCAATCCGGATACAACGACGTCACCACGCTCTTCGAACTCGCGCAGGAAGAAACCGATCCGGCGGCGAAGGAATCGACGATGAACGAGGTCTCCGACATGGTCGTCGACCTCGGCACGAAATTCGAGCAAGCCGAGTTCCAAAAAATGCTCTCCGGCGAGCAGGATCCTTCGAACGCGATCGTCACGATCAACGCGGGCGCGGGAGGGACCGAGTCGCAGGATTGGGCCCAGATCCTTTTCCGGATGTACCAGCGGTGGGCCGAAAAGAAGGGTTTCCGCGTCGACGTGATGGACGTGCTGCCCGGCGAAGAAGCCGGACTTAAGAACGTCACGATGACCGTGAGCGGACCCTACGCTTACGGGCTGCTCAAATCGGAAGCCGGCGTCCACCGCCTCGTGCGGATCTCGCCGTTCGACTCGAACGCCCGCCGGCATACCTCGTTCACCTCCGTCTTCGTCTCGCCGGAAATCGACGACGACTTCGAGGTCGTGATCAATCCCGCCGACCTCCGCATCGACGTCTATCGCGCCGGCGGCAAGGGCGGTCAGGGCGTCAACACGACGGACTCCGCCGTCCGCATCACGCACATCCCGACGAACACGGTCGTCACCTGTCAGCAGGAGCGCTCGCAGATCAAGAACCGCGACCTCGCGATGAAGGTTCTCCGTTCGCGACTCTACGAACGGCACATGGAAGAAGAGCGGAAAAAGCAGCAGTCGGTCGAAGACGCGAAGCGGGACATCTCGTGGGGGAACCAGATCCGTTCCTACGTGCTTCACCCGTACAAGATGGTGAAGGATCACCGCACGGGTTTCCAGGTCGGCTCCGCGGAAAAGACGCTCGACGGCGACCTCGAGGGTTTCCAGAAGGCGTACCTCACCTGCAAGATCACCGGCGAGTGGGCGCGCGGCGGTTCGGACGACGTTTGAAGATTTAGCCTTCGATCAGTCGAAGGCGGCCCCGCCGAGGACTTTCGGCAGGATGGTCCACTGGTAGCGATCGTCGATCGGCTGCTCGTGTCCGTAGGATTTCCACGACCAGAAGCCGGCGTTCAGACCGGGAGTGACAGTCGCGTGGGTCGCTCCGAGGAAGAAGACGTAGCCGCCGAAAAACTCGTTCGAGAGCGACCAGCCGCGGAGCGCCCGACCGTCGGGAGGAAGGAACGTCTCGTGCGCGAGCCAGGCGTCGTATTCCGCGATCGCGCCCGTCCGGGCGACGTACTGCCGGGCGCCGAGGATGAGCGCGTGCGAGTCGATGGTCCCGGGATTGATCCCGGGAATATCCGTGATCGTCCAAGCCTGGCGCCCGTATCCCACGACGAGATCGGTGGAGTCGCCGACGCGAAACCCGAGTTTCACCTCCCACGTTCGGAAGGGCGGAAACGGCCAGGCGAGGTTCACGTCGAGCTGCACTCGGCTATCGGCGTGTCGACGAAAGTTCGTCGAGTCGGCGGACGAGACCGAGGCGACGAGGAAGGCGAAGGGTAAAATCCAAGCGGTGGAAAGGGCTCGCATAAGAGGGAATGCGCAGAAGCGTGCGGAAAAGTTACTTCGTCGAGAGGTATGGACTATATCGCTTCGCGTTAGCGCTCTACTCGACGAAATCGGTTTGACAATCCGGGAGCCCTCCCTTAGTCATGGAATCTCTTTTGAACGCGGGGGCGTAGTTGAGTCGGTTACAACGTCGCCCTGTCACGGCGAAGGTCGTGGGTTCGAGTCCCATCGCTCCCGCCATTCAAAATCAAGTCCGTGACGATCTGAACCCGGGTACGCAAGTCCCGGGTTTCGTTTTTTATGGGTAGCGCCCGCTTCGGCCGCGCGATACGGACTATCCGCCAGGCCGTCCCCGCCGCGCGCTTCGTTCCTGCGAACTTTACCCGAGGTGGGTCATGATTTTCCGAGCCTCCGCATCGTCCTTTCTCGTTCTTTCGTCCGTCCTACTCTCCCTCGCCGGATGCACCCGGCACTCGCGGGAGTCCGCGGCCGTGATCCACGTCGCGCTCGACGAGGACGCGAAGACGCTCGATCCGGCGAACACTTACGACGGCATCGCGCTCGCGGTTCTCCCGAGCGTCGTCGAAAGCCTCTACCAGTACGATTTCTACGCTCCGGACACGAAGGTGATCCCGCTGCTCGCCTCCGGGATGCCGGAGACCTCGAAAGACGGGAAAAAAGTCACGATCAAGATCCGTCCGGGCATCCGCTACGCGAAGGACGCCGCGTTCGGCGCCGCCGGCACGCGCGAGCTCGTCGCCTCGGACTTCATCTACGCCGTGAAGCGCCTCGGCCATCCGGGCGTGCAGTCCCAGGGTCGGTGGGTGTTCGACGGACGCCTCGTGGGCTTCACCGATTTCGTGAAGAAGATGGAGGCGCTCCCGAAGGATAAGCTCGCGGCCGAGTTCGAGAAGGCGACGATTCCGGGCGTCCGCGCGATCGACGCGCACACCCTCGAGTTCGACTTCGAGAAACCGTATCCGCAGTTCCTCTATATCCTGACGATGAGCTTCGTCGCTCCCGTCCCGCCGGAGGCCGTCGCGAAGTACGGCGACGAACACGGCCAGATCAACGACCATATGGTCGGAACCGGTCCGTTCATGCAGAAGGAATGGAAACACGGATTCTCGATCTCCCTCGTGAAGAACCCGGATTTCCGGCACGAGGAATACCCGCTCGGTTCCGACCTCGCCGGAAAGACGGTGCCCGCGGCCGACGGCGTCGAGTACTCGGTCCTTCGCGAGGAGCAGCCGCGCTGGCTCTCGTTCATGAAAGGCGAGATCGATTTCATCCGTATCCCGAAGGACAACTACGCGCTCGCGATCAAGGACGGAGCGCTCGCGCCCGAGCTCGTCGCGAAGGGGATCCGGCTCGAGAAGGTGCGGCCGATCGAGATGTATTACTTCACCCTGAACGTGAAGGACCCGACGCTCTCGAACAAGAAGGTGCGCCAAGCCCTGAACGCCGCCATCGACCGGAAAAAGTGGATCAGCCTCTTCACGAACGACCGCGGGGCCGAAATGTCGGTCGTCACGCCGCCGGGGCTCGCCGACCGGCCGACGGATATCCCCCTCGCTTACGCTTACGACGTCGAGCGCGCGAAGAAGCTCCTGGCCGAGGCCGGTTTCCCGGGCGGGAAGGGCCTTTCGCCGATCGTCTTCGAATATTTCGGGACCGATACCGCGACCCGGCAGCTCTCGGAGTTCGTCTCGACCGAACTCGCGAAGATCGGCGTGACGGTGGTCACGAACCTGAACACGAACCCGACTTGGACCGAGAAGGCGAAGACGGGGAAGCTCGCCGCGTCCCAGATGAGTTGGTCGCTCGATTATCCGGACGTCGAGAACGTCTACCAGCTGCTTTCGGGCGCGAGCCTACCGCCGGGATTCAATCTCTCGCAGTACGACAATCCGCGCGTGAACGCCGCGTATGCGAAGCTCTCGACGATGCCGGTCGGTCCGGCACGGGCGAAACTCGCGCGCGAGATCGAAACGACGCTCCAGGACGACTGCCCGTGGATTTTCGGGTACTATCTCAGCGGGCATAAGCTCTCGCAGGGATGGATCCGAAACTTCCACTCGAACCCGCTCGTGACGAGTCCTTACAAATACTTCGGCGTCGGCGCTTCCGAGAAGCGGACGATGCTTTCGAAGCGTTAGGAGCGGTCAGTTCCGAAGGCAGGTCAGCGTCTCGACGGTCTCGTAGTCGGTGTCGATCACGGTGACCTTCTTCTTGCCGGCTTCGACGAGGACGGCGCCCGTCGTCTGCTTCGAGGCGGTGTCGACCATCGGGACGACGACGGTGTTCTTCGTCACGTAGTCGTACGCGTAGGCGTCGTCCGGGAAGATCTTCATGTTCGTCTCGTCTTCGTAGACTTTTTTCGAGGCGACTTCGCCGTTCGCGTCGAGCTTACCGACGGTCATCGAGTAGGCGAGGATGCGTTCCGGGGCGGCCGGCGCGAAGAGGTCGGTCGAAAGGCCGACGGTGACGAAGGTCTTCGTGGCTTGGCTCACGCAGGAGAGCGCGGTGAGCGGGCCGGCGGAGGCGGCGCCGATCGAGAGGGAGGAGACGAGGATCGCGGCGAGGAAGTTTTTCATGGGGATCACCAGGTGATTTTCATTTCGAGGGCCGTGTTGTTCAGGACGATCTCGGCGTCGCCTTTGCCCGCGTGCGCTTTCGCTTTCTTCACGAAGGATTCGCACTCTTCCTTCGACGAGAAACCGCTGACCCAGTCGTGCTCGGAATCGTCGAACGAAGCGTTCGCGCAATTCAGATACACCGAAAGTCCTTTCGGCGTCGTCACCGCGTACTGGTTCGCGCCGAGATCCTTCACGGATCCGACGGGATAGACGTACGTGGTGGTCGCGGCGAAAGCAGACGTCGCGAGGAGAGCGAGGGAAACGAGGGAAAGCGCGCGGATCATAGGCGTACTCCTGGAAAAACGTGTGGGCGGGGTATATCGCGAAAAGACGCCTCGCGTCAATCTTGGTGCTCCCGCTCCCGATCGATTTCCGGTAAGATTCGGGAATCATGCGGATTCTCGATCTCTATTCCCATTTGCGCGCGTCCCTCGAAAGGGGCGAGAGGGGGTATGCGGCCTTCGAGGCCGACGAGGCCTTCCGGCCGTTGCTGCCGATCGCCCGCGACTGGGGAATCGATCATCGCGTCGTCGCGGACTGGTTCGCCTCTCCGGAGGGTGTCCGAGGGCGCGCGGTCGCGGAGGGGTATCTCGCCGTCGTCCGGGAAACCGTGGCGAAGATCGAGCGGATCGTCGGACGCGAACTGCCCGGCACGCTCGTACCGATGCCGAGCTTCGGCGACTTCGACGGATTCGCGCGCTACGAGCTCGGCGAGCACCGCGTGCTCCTCGGGATCGATTTCCCCGACGCCGACGTCGATTACCTCCGCGCGCTGACCGCGCACGAGCTTTCGCACGTGTTTCGCGATCATTCTCCGGGGGTCTGGGGGCACCTCGGAAAACCGCTCCGCGAATTGACCCGGAAAGAGTACCTGAACGCGACGACCGCGCTCGAACACCTCGCGAGCGAAGGACTCGCCACGCTCTTTTCCCAGGCCGTCTTCCCCGAGATCGAGCCGCGCGTGCATCACTTCTACGAAGCCGGGGAGTGGGACTGGTGCCTCGCGAACGACGGCGCGATCGAGCGCGCGCTCCTCGCCTGTCTCGCCGGCGACGGGGACGTGTGGTCGTTTTACGGGGAGTCCCGAGTCGCGCGGGGGAGCCCGTCTCGGACCCAGTACTATTGGGCGGCCAAACGGCTCTCGACCTTGCTAGGAACCGGTGAGGAACGTCTGGGCGCGCTTTTAAGGCTTCACGGCCAAGCCGCGGCCGAGTTTAGGGTCTTCCAATCGAGTTAGGCCTCGGAACCTAAAGAGTTTCAACGGGTTAGTACATTAAAAAGATTGTGCTCGGGATTGTTGACTCTGCGCGCTATGACCGCGACAATGTCTTTACCCGCTTCATTTCAACTGAGGAACGTTTATTGGAAGCGCCTAAACCATCCGGGAACGACCTTTCGACCGAGCTGCCGATGGAAATCATCGGACGGTTGGAAAATCTTTACCCGAAGCTTTCTCCGGCCGACGCTTCCGCGTCCCTCGATACCGTCGTCGGTCCGTTCGGAGCGCCGATCCTCGAAATGCCGACGGTCGACGTGCTCAGCACGCGCGTCTCCCAGTGCTCCTTCAAAGTCTTCGCGAGCGCCGAGGAATACGCCGGCAGCGTGCGCGCGAAGGAATTCGTGAGCTGGATCGCCCCGCGCGGCGACACCTACCGGATCTATTTCAACACCGTCTCGAAGAAGGTCTACGTCGACCTGAACGGGAAACGGTGGAGCGAGAAGCGCTCGAAGGTCGAAGACGAGCGTCTCTTTTGCGACATCCTGCGGACCCTGATTTTCGTGCTCACCTGCGAGGTCGAACTCTTCGAGGCCCGCGAAGCCGAGGCGAAGGCCGATGCGGGCGCGAACGCCGTGACTTCGGAAGTGATCGAAGTCGTCATTCCCTAGTAAGGGCGATCAGGACTTTTTCGGCTCGCTCTTCGGCACCGGCACGCCGAGCAGACCCGCGACGGCGATCTGAAGGCGTTCGGCCGTCGCTTCGTTCGCGGGGATCGCGGGCGCGACCCGGAGGTCGATCCGCGACCAGAACCGGCGGAACGGCTTCGACATCGCCTTCCCGTGCCGACGGCTGAAGAAGCTGCCCCACATCCCGTCGAGGGCCGCCGGGACGACCGGTACCGGATTTTCGGCCAGGATTCGTTCGACGCCGCGGCGGAACGGGACCATGTTCCCGTCGCGGGTGATCTCGCCTTCGGGGAAGATGCAGACGAGCTCGCCCGACTTCAGCTCGGCGTCGATCTTGCGGAACGATTCCTCGAGCATCGCGGGATCTTCTTTCTGGCCCGCGATCGGGATCACTTTCGCGCGGCGGAAGAAAAGACCGAGGACCGGGATCTTCATGAACGAGTAATGCATCACGAATCGGATCGGTCGCGGACAGGCCGAGGAAATGATCAGCCAGTCGATGAAGCTCACGTGGTTACAAACCACGACCGCGGCGCCCGTCTCGGGAAAGTGCTCCGCCCCGGTCACCCGCGCCCGGTACATCGCGCGCGTGAGGACCCAGGCGACGAATCGGAAGAGGAACTCCGGCAGCACGGTATAGACGTAAACCGCGACGAGCGCGTTCGCGCCGGCGAGGACGAGGAAGATCTGCGGCGCCTTCAATCCGGCCGCGTAGAGGCCCATCAGGGCGACCGCTCCGCCGACCATGAGGAGCGCGTTCAGGACGTTGTTCGCGGCGACCACCCGAGAGCGTTCGCGTTCGTCGGTACGGAGCTGCATGAGCGTGTAGAGCGGAACCGTGAAAAGGCCGCCCGAGATCGCGAAGAGGAACATGTCGATCGCGAGCCTCCACCCGTGCGGATCTTGGAAGAGGGCGGAGATCGTGGGGGCGGACGGCATCGGCAGGAATCCGATGTCGAGAGCGAAGATCGTCATGCCGATCGAGCCGACCGGGACGAGGCCGAGTTCGAGCGAGCCGAAGCTGAGCCGCTCGCAGAGGAGCGAGCCGAACCCGACGCCGAGGGAGAAAAGCGCGAGGAAGAAGGTGAGTACGTGTTCCGAACCGCCGAGGGTGTCCTTGCAGAGGGTCGGTAATACGGAGAGGACGACGGAACCGAGGAGCCAGAACCACGAGATCGCGAGGATCGAGAGGAAGACGCTCTCGACCTTCCGCGCGAGGCGGAAGAGCTCGATCATCGGGGTGACGGGATTACGGGAGATCCGCAGCGCGGGTGCGCGGGCGTCCCGGTGGAGGATCCCGCGGCTCGTCGCGTAGCCGAGGACCGCGATCGCGATCGCCGTGCCGGAGACCCAGTGGCGGCCGGTCTCGCCGAGGCCCATGAGGATCCCTCCGAGCAGCGTCCCGAGCAGGATCGACACGAAGGTGCCGAGCTCGATGAGGGCGTTGCCGGCGACGAGCTCGCGGGGCCCGAGGAGCTCGGGGAGGAGGCTGTACTTGATCGGACCGAAGAACGTCGCTTGGGTCCCGAGCATGAAAAGCGCGACGAGGAGGAGCGGAAGCGAATCGAAGGTGAACCCGGCCGCTCCGAGGAGCATGACGAGGATTTCCCAGACCTTCGTGAACCGGGCGAGCATCGACTTCGAACGTTGGTCGGCGATCTCGCCCGCGAGGGTCGAGAAGAGGAAGAAGGGGAGGATGAAAATCCCGCCGCAAAGAGCGACGAGTTTTTCCGCGGAAAGCCCCGCGAGCGTCGCCGACTTGAACGTGATGAGCATCACGATCCCGTTCTTAAAGACGTTGTCGTTGAACGCGCCGAGCGCTTGGGTCCAGAAAAGGGGCCAGAAGCGTCGATCCGCCATCATTTTTCCGAGCGCCGGGGAGTCTTTGCCGTGTGCCATGCGGGAAGCATAGCCGGGAGCCTCGGGGGGCTCAAGCGCGGACCCCGCTTGCGGTTACGCCCCCGAGCGCCTACCCTCGATGCATGTCCGACACCGAACCGAAAACCACCGAGCCGAAGCTCGCCCCGCCGGGCGCGGGCATTCCTTGGATCGCGAAGCTGGTCCTGCGTTGGTACGTGAATCCGCGCGTGGCCGGCCGCGAACCTCTCGAGCAGATTCGGGCTCGTTTCGAGCGCAAGCACCAGCGCGCGAGCGAGGAATTCCTCGCCGTTCCGGAAGGGCTCCGGGAAAAGAAGGTCCTCGTCCCGCCCCAGCGCGGACTCGAGGACAGTTCGCGTTACTGGTCGGCGGCGATGGTGCTCGAGCACCTCGAAATCGTCGGTTCGCAAATCGTCCGCGGAATCGAGAAGCTCGCGAACGACGTCGATCCGGGAATCAAAGCGGACACCGCGAAGGTGAAACCGCGGGGCGAGCGGACCGCGGCCGAGATCTTCGCGAGTTTCGAAAAGTGGAGGGCCGGCGTGCTGCCTTACCTCGACGCCCATGTGAAATCCTACGATTCGCCGCGAACGCTCGCTCACCCTTGGTTCGGCGATCTCACCGCGAAGAAGTGGTTTTGGCTCCTCGGAACCCATGCCGACATCCATCTCACCCAGCTTCGCGCGATCCGAAAAGGGCTTTGACGCGCTTCGGTTTTCCCTCGCCGCTAAAATCCGCTAAGCTCGGGAAAACTTTTCACCCGTCATCCCGAGGAGACATCCGTGGCCAAAGGCAAAAAGAAATCGAAATCCGAATCCCCGTCGAAGCGTTTCGGAGGGATCCCGTACGCGAAGGTCTGCGACACCCTGAACGAGATCCTGAAGGAAGAGCTCGCGGGCGTCGTTCGCTACACGCACTATTCGATGATGGTTTACGGCTATTCCCGGATCCCGATCGTGAGCTGGTTCCGCGAGCAGGCGAACGAAGCGCTCACCCACGCCCAGGAAGCCGGCGAACTCCTCACGACGATGGGCGAGCACCCGTCGCTCGAGATCGGTCACCTGCTCGAAAGCCATAACCACGACATCGGCGACATCCTCCGCGAATCGCTCGAGATGGAGGGGATCGCCCTCGCGCTCTACGAAAAGCTCATGAAGCTCGTCGAAGGCAAGAACGTCATGCTCGAAGAGTACGCGCGCAAGATGATCTTCGCCGAAGAAATGCACCGCGGAGAAGTCGATAAGATGCTCCGTCGCCCGGGCGATTTCGCGTCGGTCATCAAGGGGAAATGACCGCGGGAGCGGTCACGCGAGGGCGTTCAACGCGCCGTCGCGCCTAGAGTAGCCCGAATAATTTTTCGGGATCGATGTTTCGGCCCGTGAGAAGGCACCCGATCTTCTCCGGGCCGTTTTCTTTCCGGAGCCGCTCGGCCGCGGCGTACGCGACGGCCGCCGCGCCTTCGACCGGGAGCCCGAAGTCCCGGTACAGGCGACGGATCGAATCGGCGACGGCGGCCTCGCGAACGGCCACGCATCCCGCGAGCAGCGGCGAGACCTGGCGATGGATCTCGGGAACGCGAGCGGGCGTTCCGATGGCGTCGGCCAAACTCGACTTTCCTTCGGGGACGACGTCCGCCGAATAGACGCGAACGCCGGGGGCGATCCGCTCGAGCGCGGTCGCGATTCCGAGGCAGAGGCCTCCGAGTCCGTACGGGACGACGATCGCGTCGAGTCGCGGTTCGTCGGAGAGCATTTCCTCCGCGATCGAAGCGTAGCCCGCGCGGAGGTCTTCGTCGAAGCAGGGGTGGACGAAGGACGGATCTCGCGAAGGCTCGAGGACGCGGGCCCAGATCTCGGAAAAAGGCCGCTCGACGAGTTCCGCACCGAGTGCGCGGATCGCGTCCTTTTTCACTCGCGGCGCGCTATCCGGGACTTCGATCCGGCAGGGGAGCGCGAATTCGGCGGCGAGGTAAGCGAGAGATTGACCGAGGTTCCCCGCGCTGACGCTCGAGACGCCTCCCCGAAACGCGTCCAGCCCGCGACGACGGAAGACGTTCGCGAGGCCGCGGATCTTATAGGATCCGCGCGTCTGGAGGCTCTCGGCCTTCGCGTAGATCCCCGTGCCGAGCGGGAGCAGCGGCGTCCGGCGGACGTAGGCCGAAAACGGATCGCGTCCCGCGCTCACGAGTGTTTCTCCCGCCGCGCGAGGTTCTCGAGGACGAGCCCGGCCGCGACGATGTCCTGGAGGCCGACGCCGACCGATTTAAAGAGGGTCCGCGCCCCGTTCCCGACGCGGCCGGGGTGCGTTCCCGCGAAGACGTCGCCGAGGGGGACGACCCGATCGGCGCGCTCGCCGACGAAATAGGAACGGATTTCCTCGGCTTCCTCGCGCGCCCGCTCGCGATCGTCGACGAAGACGGCGAGCGGGTCGCGGGGAGAGACCAGGATTTCGCGCATCCCCGGCCGGCACGCGCCGACGGCGTTCACGTGCGCGCCGGGCCGGAGATCCGCGAAGCGCAGATAGGGCTGCGCGATCGCCGTGCAGAGGCAGAGCACGTCCCCCGCGCGCGCGGCCTCCGCCGGATTCGTGTCGACTTTCACCGCCGGGCCGCTCCGCCCGATGCGGGCGAAATGATCGCGGAGCCGTTTCTGCAGGCGCGCGGTCTTCAGCGGATCGCGTCCGACGATGCGGATTTCCTCGATCGAACGGACGCGCGGGACGGCGATCGCGTGCAGGTAGGCCTGGAGTCCCGTACCGAAGACGGCGAGCGTCCGGGCGTCGGCGCGCGCCAGCGCTTTCGTCGCCGCGATCGAGAGCGCGACGGTTCGGAGCGCGGTGATCTCGGAGGCGTCGAATCCGGCCCGGAACTCGCCCGTGTCGGGGTCGAGGAGGACGACGATCCCTTGGTGCGGATTCAGGCCGCGCGCGGGATTCTCGGGATTGACGGAGACGAGTTTCGCGCCGACGAGGCCGTCCGCGGGCGAGACGGCGAGCATGGCGCCGAGCGCGCCCCGGCCGACGGTGGGGAGTACGAGCCGGGGCGAGTTCGCGCCTCGCCCGCGGGCGTGGTCGGCGAAGGCCGCCCGGAGGCGTTCGCTCAATTCGAGCGGATCGAGCGCTTGCCGGATTTCCGCGGGTCCGAGGTATCGCATGACGTCCTCCTTACTTGCGCAGGAACGCGACGAAAGACGCGACGAATTTCTTCCCGCCGCCCATGGAGACGAAGCCGGAAAGCTGGCGGAGATCGCCGTTGAAGAATTCGCCGGCGTAATGGAAGGTCATGTCCTGCGGGCGGCTCTTGTTCTTCGGCACGCGCAGGTCGAACTCGATCGTCGGGAAGCGAATCCCGAGGTGCGGCTGGGGCGCGTGGTAGACGACGTTTTCGAGGTCGCCTTCGAAGTCGTTCGGCACCGACATATGACCGGCGACCTTACCGTCGATCGACCGGAGCGTGAGCACGTCGACGTATTCCTTCTCGTCGAAGAAGAGGTGCAGTCCGTAGACGAATTTCGGGCTCGGCGGCGACGGATCGCGGTCGGCGGCGGCGTGCGCGAGGGGAGAGGCGGCGAGGAGCGAGAGGGCGAGGACCCGGTACAGCGTTTTCATGGTTTCCTTTCGTCCCGCGCGTTCGTCGCCGGGAACGCGACGAGAAGTACGGGAATCCGGTGGAAACCAAAAGATTCTTATTGTATTGGATTGGACACCATATGGAAACAAACCGTCTCCGTCAGTTCCGAGTCCTCGCCGAAACGAAGAACCTTCGCGAAGCCGCGAACCTCCTGCGCATCACCCACGCGGGCCTCGCGAAATCGATCCGAGTGCTCGAGGACGAACTCGGGATCCCGCTGCTCACGCGCGACGGACGCGGGATCAAGATCACGGCCCAAGCCGCGAATCTCCTCGCCGACATGACCGCCTGCCTCGAGACCGAGGATCGACTCCGTCGGAAGGCGCTCGGCATCGGGCAGTCGACCCACCGCCGAGTCACCCTCGGCACGTTCGAGGTCTTCTCGACCTACTTCGCGCCCGAACTTACGGCGTGTTTTCCGGAAGGCACCGAGGTGCGTTTCGAGGAGCTCATTCCCGGTCCGCTCGAGGAGGCGATCGCCCAAGGGCGCGTCGACTTCGGCATCACTTACCTCACGGTGCCGCGCGGGGAACTCGACCACGTCGAAGTGACGAAGATCCGGATGGGGGTGTACGGGTTGAAAAAGTTCGCCGGGCCGAAAGACTTCAAGGAGCTTCCCTTCGTGGTGCCGCTCTCCGCGGTGGGCGACACGCCGAACAAGGTCCGAGGCCTCGACGGATGGCCCGACGACCGCATTCCGCGGACCGTCCGTTACGCGGTCGGCCTGATGGAGACCGCGATGGCGCTCCTTCGGAGCGGTCAGGGCGTGGCCTACCTCCCGAAATTCATCGCCGAACGCCATAACGGGATCGTCCGCTCCGAGTTCGCCCTTCACGAGCTCGCGTCGCCGATGAGAGCGGGCCACCTCCAGCCGGTCTACGCGCTGAAACGCAAAGACCGCGAGGAAACCGGAAGTTTCCGCGCGGTCTGTAAGGCGATTCGAACGCTGAAATGAGGATCAGGATTCGAGGAGCGAGCGGAGCATCCACGCGGTTTTTTCGTGGAGTTGGATCCGCTGCGTGAGCAAGTCGGCCGAGGCCTCGTCGTGGCCTTTTTCGACGGCCGGGTAGATCCCGCGCGCGGTCTTCACGACCGCCTCGTGACCTTGAACGAGCTGGGCGATCATGTCTTTCGCCGCCGGAACGCCCTTCGCTTCCTTGATCGACGAGAGCGTCGAGTATTCCGCGTACGAACCCGGCGCGAAGTGGCCGAGGGAACGGATGCGTTCGGCGATCAAGTCCACCGCGAGGGCGAGTTCGTTGTACTGGGTCTCGAACATCAGGTGCAGGGTTTGGAACATGGGGCCCGTGACGTTCCAGTGGAAGTTATGGGTCTTCAGATAAAGCGTGTAGGAGTCCGCGAGCAGGTGCGAGAGTCCTTCGGCGATCTGTTTGCGGTCGCCTTCGGTGATTCCGATGTCGATCGGGAGGTGAGAGTTGGCCATGAGAGGTTCCTTTCGAGGTTGGTCCGTAGGTTTTCCGCCTAACCGATCGCTTCCGCAAGCGCCGCCGCGTTGAGGGTCGCCGCGATGCGGATCGCCGAGTGCGCAGCGTCGACGGAGAGACCGGCCTTTAAGACCTCGTCGACGTGGGAATTCACGCATCGATCGCAGCCGCCGATCGCCGACACGGCGAGGCAAGCGAGCTCGAAATCGACCTTCTCGATTCCCGGTTTGCCGATGATGTTCATGCGGAGTCGGGCGGGAAGCTTTTTCAACTCCTCGTTCGCGGCGTGGTGCTGGGTCCGGTAGAAAACGTTGTTCATCGCCATGATCACGGCCGCGCCTTTCGCGGCCTCGAGCTCGGCGTCCCCGAGCGTGGTGGCGAATTCGCCGCGCAGGACTTCGGTCAGCCCTTTCGCTCCCGCCGAATACGCACAGGCCAGGGCGATCGTCGCGATCTGCTTCGGAGAGAGGCCCGGCGCGCCCTCCGGCGCGAGCACGGTGGAGAGGTTCAGGCGGATGTCCTTCGCGTAGTCTTTCAGGTTTTCGCGGTACGTTTCGAATGCGCTCATGATTCGTCCTTTCGGTTCTCGGAACGGTTCGGGCCCCTGCGGTCGGGGCCCGAACCTCCTTACGGCGTCAGCCGACTTTCAGGGTGTCCTTGCCTTGTTCCCAGTTGCACGGGCAGAGCTCGTCGGTTTGGAGCGCGTCGAGCGTGCGCAGCACTTCCTGGGGATTCCGGCCGACGTTCAAGTCGTACACGGAAACGTGGCGGATGATGCCTTCCGGGTCCACGACGAAGGTCGCGCGCTGGGCGACGCCTTCGACCGGGTCGAGGATGCCGAGGGCGGAGGTGAGTTCGCGCTTGATATCGGCGAGCATCGGGAACGGCAGGTTCTTGAGCTCTTCCTTGTGCTGGCGCCAGGCCAGATGGACGAACTCGCTGTCCGTCGAGCCGGCGAGCACCTGGGCGTCGCGTTCCTTGAATTTGCCGTTCAGGTCGCCGAACGCCTTGATTTCCGTCGGGCAGACGAACGTGAAGTCCTTCGGATAAAAAAACACGACGAGCCACTTCCCTTTATAGGTCTCGTTCGAGACGTCGGCGAACGCCGTCTTGATGTCCGTCGAAACGGTGGCCTTGAGCTTAAACTGGGGGAATTTCTGACCTACGCCTAACATGATGTCTCCTTCTTCCGGCCCGCGGCCGGGGTGGTGGTGGGGGATCTAGCGGGCGCCGGTCCTTTCCTCGCGCCCTACCTCACCAGTATTACGGAATTCTCCTCATTAATTGAAATCGATAGTTTTTATGATATGATAGATATAATCTATGATCACCCTCACCCAGCTCGAATACGTCCTCGCCGTCGACCGCCTTCGGAACTTCGGGAAGGCCGCGAAAGCGACCTTCGTCACCCAGCCGACGCTTTCCATGCAGCTGAAGAAGCTCGAGGACGACCTCGGTTTTCCGCTCTTCGACCGCACGAAAAAGCCGATCCTGCCGACGGAGGCGGGGAAAGCGTTCATTTCGCAGGCCCGAGTGGTCGTCGACGAGTGGAAGCGACTTTCTCTCGTCGGCTCGAAGCAGGAAGGGAAGGAACTCGCGGGCGAACTTCGAATCGCGGTGATTCCGACGCTCGCGCCGTATTGGATCCCGCTCTTCCTCGACGAGTTCGCGAAGGCCTATCCGAAGGTCCAACTTCGGATCGACGAGCTCCAAACCTCGCAGATCATCGCCGCCCTCGACTCCGATGCGATCGATGCGGGCCTCCTCGTCACGCCGCTCGGTAACAAAGCCTTCCAGGAAACGCCGATCTTCTACGAACCCTTCTACCTCTGGGTGAGGAAGGACCACGAGCTCGCGAGCCATTCGCGGATCGGGGAAGGAGATCTCGACGGGAGCCAGATTTGGCTCCTGAACGAAGGGCACTGCTTCCGGAACCAGATGATCCAAATCTGCTCGCTCTCGAAGAAAAAGACGATCCTGAAGAACGTCGTTTTCGAGAGCGGAAACCTCGAGACCTTGAAGAGGCTCGTCGAAGGCAGCGGAGGCTATACCCTCATCCCGCAACTCGCCCTTCCCGAGCGCGTCCCGAAAAACATCGACGTGAAAGCGTTCCGAAAGCCGATTCCTTCGCGGGAGGTGAGCCTCGTCTATCGCCGGCTGCAGTGGAAGACGCCGCTCATCGAGGCCTTTCGGAAAGTCCTCGATCATTCGGTGCCCGCCGAATTGCGCGCGCTCGCGAAACGCGACCTCGAAGTGGTCGGAATAGACTGAGTCCGCGCTCGGAAAAATAAAAAGGCCTGAGCCGGGGGAAGCTCAGGCCTTGAAAAAATGGGCCCGAGCTGAGGGGGGCAGCTCGGGCCGGGAAAAAGTGCCTGAAGGGGGTTTGGGGGTTGGCACTCACAGACTAATAAAGCAACGCGAGTGCCAAGTTGCTGCGGCGCGTGACTTGTGTCGATTACCTATGGAAATGATTAGGTAATTCTAGTTCTATCGAGTTCGAGATCGAAAACCGAGGTTCCCGTTTTGGGAAGGTTCAAGGATGACACCCGTCTAGACTTTAGACAGTCTGGTTTCATCGCCTCGTCCCCGCTCGAAAGGATCGCCCCGATGGCCCGTACCCCCGTTCGTCTCCTTCCTCGCCTCGCCTGGACCGCGCTGGGCCTCCTCGGCGCCCTTCCCGCGTCCGCTCTCGACGGCCGGGAGATCATGCAGAAGCACGAGGAGGCGCGGAAGATCGTGACGTTCACGGCGAAGGCGCTCCTCGTCTCGAAGAAAGGCGACGGCACGACGAAAGAAAAGACCTTCCTGATCTCGCGGAAGCTGAAAGCCGACGGCGTCCATTTCAACCTCCTCACGCGCTTTCTCGCCCCGGCCGAAGTGAAGGGCGAGGCGATCCTCTTCCTCGAGAACGACAAAGGCGAAAACGACATCCTCCTTTACCTGCCGGCCTACCAGAAAGTTCGGCGCGTCGAGCGTGCCCAACAGAGTTCGAGTTTCATGGGTTCCGACTTCAGCTATTCCGACATCACCACCCCGCACGTCGACGATTACGTCCACGCGCTGAAAGGCGAGGAAGCCTGCCCGGCGGCCGCGCATGCCGAGACGTCGCCCGGAAAGCCGGCGACTTGCTACAAGGTCGAAGCGAAGCCCGCGACCGATTCGATCCGCGAACGCACCGGTTACGGCCGGATCCTCTCGTGGGTCCGGAAGGATAATTTCATGCTCGTCCAAAACGAGAACTACGACGCGGGCGACGTCCTGCTGAAGACCTCCGTCCTTTCGGACATCGAGAAGAGGCCGAGCGGGAAGTGGTTCACGAAGACGATCGCGGTCACGACGAAGAAGGACGGCGCTTCGACGACGCTGAAATTCACCGACGTGAAGACCGATCTCCCGCTCGAGGATTCCCTGTTTACGCAGTCCGCGCTCGCGAAGGGCGGAAAATGAGCGCTCGGATCTCCGCCGCGTTCGGGGTCGTCGTGGCGCTCCTCGGGTTCGTCGCGGTCGCGGCGCGCGCCGAGGTTCCGGAGTGGGTGAGCGGAAAGGCGCTCCTCGATCAGTACGAGGCCGTCGGACCGGGCCGCGACGCCCGCGGCGACGGAAACGGCACGCTCCAGTCGAGCGCGACGCTTTACGGAACCGCTTCGCCGAAACTGAGCGAGACGGTGAACGCGAAGGCGACCCTCCGCGGATCGGCGTACCGGAGGTCACTCGAACACGGGAAGGACTTCGTCTTTCGCGGCGAGGTCCAGGAGCTCTGGCTCGCGCGCGGAGCCGGTGGGCTCGACGTGAAGCTCGGGCAGATCGTCACGCCGTGGGGGCGCTCGGACGCGGTTAACCCGACCGACTTCCTCACCGCGAAGGACCTGACGACCCTTTCGACCACGGACGAAATCCGCCGCCGGGGCGCGCCCGGAGCGCGCCTGGTGTACGTCCCCGCGGGCGGGACGTCGCCTTGGGAGGCGACCGTGGCTTGGAACGCGCGTTACCCCCAGACGAAGATGCTGATTCCGACTTCGGGAGTGCCCGCGGGCGTCGTCGTCGACACCGATCCGGGAACCCCCGCGCTCTTCGGCGATCGCCAGGAATGGGCCGCGAAGCTCGCCTACCTCGCGTCGTCCTTCGACGTCTCCCTTTCGGGTTTTTCG
This sequence comes from Bdellovibrionales bacterium, assembly GCA_018266355.1. Taxonomy (GTDB): domain Bacteria; phylum Bdellovibrionota; class UBA1018; order UBA1018; family UBA1018; genus JACMQW01. The sequence goes on along the minus strand of JAFEAP010000005.1, from coordinate 177,466 downwards.
GGGCGGAATCACTTCGGCCAATTCGAGTGGGACGGCGCGAAGGTCGCGACGGTTTTCGAGAAGGAGCTGGCGATCGGCGGGGATTTCTCGATCACGTTCGACGATTTCATCCTGCGAGGCGAGACTGCGTATTTCTTCTACGACTCCGGCCCGCGCGGCGGATCCGGCGCCTCGCTGACCGAGCCGAATCACTGGGATAGCGTCCTCGGTCTCGAGCGCGCCTTCGGTCCGCGCGTGCGGATCCTCGCCCAGGCGCTCTACCGCGTGCACCCTTCCCGGCGCGACCCCTCCGAATACGTCGGCGCGAACGCGACCGAGACGGCGATCGGCCGCGGGGTCGGCCAGGCGAACGCCCTGATCCAGAACTACCAGCAGAAGTCGGAAGTCGGGGCCACCTTGCTCGCGACCTATACGACGGAAGAAGAGGGGTGGGTCTTCGAACTCGGGGCGCTCGGGAACTTCATCGGGGGGGATTTCGTGATCCGCCCGAAAATCCGGCACAAACTGCGGGACTCGCTTCACGCGACCCTCGGAATGGACTATTACGGGGGCCCCACCGATAAGACGTTCGGCGCCCTCCGCGATTACCGGAGCGCCTACCTCGAAGCCGAGTGGGCTTTTTAAGCGTGAGGTAGCGCTTAGAACAGTTCGCCCCGCGGTCCGGAACGGCCAGCTTACGCTTGCCGTTCGAAACCGGCCCATCCGGGCGAACCTACTTGCCGACAGGAGCCCGATGTCCCGAAACCATTCCCCCGATCGCTGCGACCGCTGCCAGATCTTCCGGCCGCTTTGCATCTGCGGGCTCGCTCCCCGGATCGCGGCCCGAACGCGGGTGGTGATCTTCATGCATTTCCGGGAGCTTTCGCTCACGACGAACACCGCCCGTCTCGCGGAGCTCGCCCTCACCGATTGCGAGGTGCGGATCCGCGGTCGCCGCGAACGTCCGGTCGACGCAACCGATCTCGCGAGCGATCCGAAACTGATGCCGCTTCTCCTTTATCCGGCCGAGAATTCGACTGAACTCGGGAGCGCGCACCTCGAGCGCGCCGAGGCCGTGGGGAAGCGGATCGTGTTGATCGTGCCCGACGGGAACTGGCGCCAAGGGAGCAAAGCCGCCCGCCGCACGCCCGGCCTCGAAAACGTCGAGTGCGTCCGACTGCCGCCGGGGCCGCTTTCGGAATACGTCCTTCGCAGCGAACCGCGGCCCGAGTGCGTTTCGACGTTCGAAGCGATCGCGCGCGGGATCGGGGTGCTCGAGGGCGATGCGGTCCGGGAACGCCTGATGGAGTACTTCCGCGTGAAAATCGACCGGATGCTCTGGGCCCGCGGGCTGCTCGCGACGGAACGCGTGCGCGGGGGAGTGCCCCAGGCCGCGATCGATTCGTTCGCCATCGCCGGGGCGCGGGGCGGTCCCGCCCGAAACGCGCTTTAAGCCCTCGATCCGGTTAGGATCTACGGCGAGGTCGAATCCGTAGCCAACGGCGAGTCCGTGGGTTAGAACGGGCCCGATGTCGACTTCCGCGCCCGCTTCCGCGAAAAAAAATAAAACCGTGCCCCACCCCGAGCTCGACGCGCTTGCCGAGCGTATCGGGGAGTTCATCCAGTACTGGGGCTTCAAGCGCATTCACGGGAAGATCTGGGCGCATCTCTACCTGTCCGAGGTCCCTCTCGACGCGACGACGCTCGTGAAGCGGCTGCGAGTCTCGAAGGCGCTCGTGAGTTTCTCGATCCATGACCTTCTCGAGTATAACGTCATCCGCGAGGTCGCTCGCGGCCGCGGCCGCACGGTCCTCTTCGAAGCGAATCCGGATTTGACCGGCATCATCCTGAACGTGCTCAAGCTGCGAGAGCGGAAGATGCTGACCCGGATCACGGCCGCGGCCGATCACCTCGGCGCCACCGCGGAGGGATCCCTTCGCGAAATGAAGGTTTCGCCGAAGAAACTCGGGGACATGCGCGAGCTCATGAACTCGGCCGAAACCGTCCTCGACTTCGTCATCGGGTCCGGCGCAGAATCGCGCGACCTTTTCGATGGTTTGAAAATGATGATGCCGTCTGCGGCCGACTGATCTGACTTGGGCCTCTTTCTGGCCCGGTCCTGGCCTGAACTGCATCCGTTTCAGCTTCTGAAACTGAAAAGGGCCAGCTCCGAAGAGCCGGCCCTTTCCTTTACCTTAAGTAACTAAGCAGTGCTTAGTAGTACTTCCCGCGTTGCGGAGCGCGCGGGTTAGCGCGGCGGAGCGTGCGGTTGTTCTGTTGCGGAGCGTACCAGCAGCGCGGGCGGAAGCCGAGCTTGTCGGACTTCTCTTGCGAGCAGGTGGCGACCGTCGGATCGACGTCCGAGACGTTCTCTTGGTAGTTCACCGGGCAGGTCGCGCCGTTGTAGTACGTGTCCAGGCGGCACTGAGCAGCCGGGTGAGCGTCGTCCGTGCGGGAAACCGTGGACTTGTCCGGAGTCATGAAGTCCGGCATGCGCTCGCCGCCGAGGTCGGCGAGGAGACGGCCGAGGGCGAGACCGCCCATCGACGAACGGACGCAGAGAGCGGCTTCTTGAGCGTTCTTGAAGCTGCCGCCGCAGGTGCGGTTAACCGAGTCCGGCGCGTTCAAGCGCGGGAGTTCGCGGAGGTTTTGTTGGTGAGCGAGCACGCGGCGCGCGCACTTGAGCGTCGCGAAGTAGTCGGCTTGGCCTTCGTTCGAAGCCCAATCTTCGCCGGCGATCTTCGGAGCGCCGCCGATTTGGTGTCCGAGCTCGTGGCAGACGACGAGCAGGAAGCCGTCGATCGTCGTTTCCTTGTGACGGGCGAGGCCGCCGAAGAACGAGATGTTCCAGTTGCCGTCGTTCCGATCGGCGTAGGCGTTGACCGTGCCGTCCTTCCAATCGCGGTGCGTGACGAGCTTGCCGCCCATCTTCGCGACGATCGGCGAGTAGGTCTTCTCGACCGCGTCGATGACGCCGTTGAATTCTTGTTCGGTGATCCCGCCGCCCAGCGGATTGCCGTGGCGATCGAGAACCGTCTTGCGAACCGGAATGTACCGGCTGTTGCGCGGAAGGAAGCCGTCGCGGCCGTCTTTCGAGCAAGCGTTAGCGTTGGTCATGCCCATCCCGAGCATGGCCACCATTGCGAAAACTGCAGAACGAGTAGTCAGTTTCATTGATATTACCCCCAAGAAAAATTAGCGGACCTCATGAACTCCGATCCGTTTTACTAATCGTCGGGAGACTAGCAGGTAACCGTTTTCCGTCTAGGCGAGGGGCGGCAAAAAATTGACGACGATTGAATGTGGAAATCGCTTTTGCTACGAAAACCCCTATGAAACTCGTGCGAACGCTACTGAAACCGGTGATTTTAGGGCTCGACAGACTCACTGCACCAAATCCGCCGAAGCGGGATCCGATTGTGCAAAAAGCGCTCGATGCGCGCACGGCGAACCTCACGCTCTACCATCTGCAAGCGTGCCCGTTCTGCGTGAAAGTCCGTCGCCAGATCCGGCGGCAGGGCTTGAATATTCGCATGAAGGAGATCGCGGAGGACCGCGCAGCGTGGGACGAGCTGATGGCGGGCGGGAAGCTCGATCAAGCGCCCTGCTTGCGCATCGACGAGGGAGGGAAGTCGACGTGGATGTACGAGTCGAGCGATATCAACGCCTACCTCGAAAAGACTTTCGGCGCCTGATCGATCCGAGGATCGTCCAGGCGCCGAAACAGGAATCGCAGGTTTTTCTCTCAGTCCAGCTGCCTTACGGTCGGGCAAAGCCCGCCCATCCAGGCAGCCTCCTTGCCGAGATCAGTCGTTCGAAGCGATCGCGCGGGTGACCGCGAGGACGTTCTCGGCCGCTTTTTCGGAGAGCGCGTCGATGTCGTGGGTATTCCCGTGAGCGAAGGCGGCGTAGATCGCCACGTAACGCTTCATCACGGCTTGGACGTATTCCTTCGGCATGCCGTCGTCGGCGACGATCTCGCGGACCCGGCGAGCGCCCATGTTGTAGGCCGAGATGTAGAGTGGGCTGTGCGAGTCGAATTGGTCGCGAAGGAGCGCCATGAAGGAGATCCCGAGCCGGACGTTTTGGACCGGATCGAAGAGCGACTTCTCGCCTTTATACTTCACGTGCATCTTCTTGCCGATCCACTTCGCCGTCGTCGGCTTGATCTGCATCAGGCCGATTTCGGTGTGCGTGCCGCGCATCTCCGGATTGAACCGGGATTCGTTTTGGATGACGGCGAGGATGAAGATCGGATCGAAGCCGTGCTTGTCGGATTCGCGGACGATCGCGTTCGCGAGGCTGCGCGAGCGCTTCGAGTATTTCGACGGAAGCCATTCGGAGGTCATCGCCTCGACGAATTCCGTGATGTCGGCCACCGATTCGCCCTTGCGGACGACGCTGTGTTTATAGCCGCCGCCGAGGAGTTCTTTCGCGTGCGCGATGCGCGTTTGGTTCGAAACTTTAGAAGCGTCGGCCACGGAGGGAATCCCTCCAGTCACCAGAACCGCCGTAATCGCCAAGACATTAGAGACCAGTTTCTGCGTTCCCATGCCCCTAGATAGTTCAAGGGCGATGCCAACCGCCCTCGCGCTAAACCCGCGAAAACCCCGCGTGTTTTTACGGACACACTGAACATGAAGTGATCGAGTGCACTCGTTCTCCGAAGGTCACCGAAACCGTGGGTCAGGAATGACGCGAAATCGGGCTTTCTACTCGCGGATATCGAGCGTGAGATCGCTCAGGATCGGGTTGCCGGCGGCGTCGCGCGGCAGATCCGGATGGGCGGCGAAATACGCGCGGAGATCGACCGTCCGGCCGGTCGTATTCTTGATCGCGACCTTCCCTTTGAGCGTCGCGCCCTTCAGGACGACGTCGCCCTCGATCGTGAGCGCGTCGAGTTCGCGGATCTTCGCGCCGGCGAACGCGTTCAGGACGCTTTCGACGCTCGCGTAGGACGCGCCCTTCAGGCTCACCGCGGGAAGTCGGCCGGGGACGTTGTTCACGAGCCGCATGTTCGCGGCGTCGAAGGAGAAGCGGTCGGAGTGGAACTGCATGAAGTAGTCGAACGCGGATTTGATCGGGGAGAAGAAACGCGTCCGGTTCGTCTTGTCGACGTTGACGAAATGGACGAGGTTCTCGTGATAGTGTTCGCGCCAGAAACGGTCGAGGTTCAGGTAACTCGACCCCGAGGCGCCCTCCATCTGGAGGAACTTCCGGGCGGCGCCGGCCGCGTCCTTCTGCTCCTTCCAGTTTTGGATCAAGTCCGGCGAAACCTTACGGATGAACTCCGCTTCGCCGAAGTCGCGGATCGCGCGCGTGATCTTCGCGTGGAGGACGTCGTAGTTGAAAAGCGCCATGTTCGTGTTGAAGAACGCCTTCTGCCCGTTTCGCTGGACGGAGACGCCGAGCTGCTCGAAAAGCTCGGCTTGGCCGGCCTCCTTCGCTTGGGCTTGCTCGATGATGGTGGCGTAGATCCGGTCCGACTTCTCCTTCACGAGCGCGATCTGGCCGCCCTTCAAGTCGTTCGCCGTCTTCTCGGTCGTGACCATGACGATCGGGACTTCGTGCTTCACCATGTAGCCGACCATGAGCGCGTCGGGCGTGCTCGAAAGATCTTCGCCGTTTCCGATGACGGAGATCAAATGCTTGCCGTCCGTTTTCGGGAGCGCCTCGGGGAGGTAGGCCGCGCGGATCGCGTTCACGCCGAAGAGGCCGTGCCCGCCGGGCGCGGTCCGGTCGAAGGTGATCGCGCCCTTTTCGTCGAGCGTCGGGATGTAGGCTTGGAACTCCTCCCCGTAGCGGACGAGGTTCGGGTTCGCCTGGAAATATTCGGCGTAGGTCTTCGACGGATCGACGAGGCACTTTTTGTTCCAGACCGCGCGCAACGAGTCCTGGGTCTCGGAGCCGAGGATGTCGGTGAACGCGATGCCGCCGAAGCTTCCCTTGCGCGCGTCTTCGATCGCTTGGAGGAGTTGCGCTTCGACCAGCGAGATCGAAACGGTCGCTCCCGGCGCGCGCGGGTCGGGAACCTTCACGTAGAGATCGGTTCCTTTCGCGCCCATGTGGACCGCGGATTCGGGGACGCCGAGTTCGCGGGCGAGGTACGCCGTCCGGTCCATCGACGAGCCGGTACCCGCGTGCATTTTCTTGATCCAAAGCACGGATTCCTTCGCGGCCGCTTCGTATTCGGCTCCGTGCTTCGCGAGATCGGAATACTCGACGTGCGGGAGGTGCTTCATCATCTCCGGAGGCGCGATCGCGGTGGGATAGGCGATCGCGGCGCCCGCCCGGTTTCCGGCGTCTTGGAAAATCTCGAGAAACGTCTTCGGACCCGACGCTCCCTTCTTTTCTTTCGCGTAGAGCGACCAGAAGTAGTTCCAATTCGCGTCGTCGAGTCCGAGCAGTTGACGGATGCCGGTCTGGGCTTTGAGCGCGTCCGGTCCGTCTCCGAGCGCGACTTCGGCGAGCGAGTTCGCGAGCGCCGCCTTCTCGGCCGACGGGCGGGCGGCGACGTTTCGGAAATAGGCCGCGCAATTTCCGGCGAGGATTTCGGCCAGCGTGGGGACGGCGGCGGAAAGCGAACCGAGCGGGGCGAGGAAAACGGCGGCGTAAACCGGGAGAATTCGGAGTCGCATCCTTGAAATTCTAACTTAAAAGCGACGGTCGAGGCACTATTCTAGGGAAGCGCGGGGCGCGACCGCGAGGTCAAAGAACTGACGAACTTTCCGCCGCGAACCGTGATATCCCGAAATCACCGATGTCGAACTGGATCGATGCCCACCTCCACTTGACCGACGCCCGGATCGAAGCGAACGCGCCCGCGCTGATCGCGGAAGCCGTCGCGCAGGGGATCTCGGGTTTCATCCTCGGCGGCGTCGATCCCGACGAGTGGGATCGGCAGAAGCGCCTGCACGCGGCCTTTCCGGATCGTGTCGTGCCTGTATTCGGGCTGCATCCGTGGTGGATCGCTTCGCGCGCGCACGACGACCGGATCACGCCCGCGCTCGCGCGCCTCTCCTCCGAACTCGAAGCATCGCCGCGAGTCTGCCGCGCGATCGGGGAGACCGGACTCGATTTCCATCCGCGGTTCCAGGAGAGCAGTCACGCGCTCCAAGAAACCGTCTTTCGCGAACACCTCCGCCTCGCGCGTTTCCACCGGGTCCCGATCGTCCTGCACGTCGTGCGCGCCCACGACCGGGCGTTGGCGATTTTGCGCGAAGAACGACGCGACGCGTCTTCGGTGGACGGCCCCGAGCCTTACGGGGGAATCGTGCACTCTTTTTCGGAAGGCCCCGACGTGGCCAGGGCTTATCTCGATTTGGGCCTGATCCCTTCGATTTCGGCCTCCGTGATCACGCGGGATAAGGGATCCGCGTTTGAAAAGCTTCGTCAGACCGTGGTAACGCTACCGGCCACGAGCTTCGTATTAGAGACGGATTCGCCCGACCAACCGCCAGCCGGGGTTTCGGGATTGAACGAGCCTTCGAACCTCGTGACGGTCGCGGAAGCGGTCGCGCGCCACCGGGCGGTGAAACACCCGGGAACGACGGCGGCGGAACTCCTCGACGGCTCGGCGGCGACCCTGCGCCGGGTGTTTGATATCGAGGAGTAGCGTTTTGGAAGAGACCGCGAATTCGAACGAACTGCGCAAGCCCGTCGACCGAGACTGGTCCGAGGCCGAGCTCGAGACCTATAAACTCCACCGGCGCTTCGACCGCATCGGCCGCCTCGTCGGCGACGCCGCGATGAAGAAGCTGATGGATTCGCACGTGATGGTCATCGGCCTCGGCGGCGTCGGCTCGTGGGCCGCCGAAATGCTCGCGCGCTCCGGCGTCGGCCGCCTCACGCTCGTCGACTTCGACGAAGTCTGCGTGACGAATTTCAACCGCCAGCTCCACGCGCTCCAGGGCGCGGTCGGTACCCAGAAAGCGACCGCCGTCGCCGAACGCCTCGCGAAGATCAATCCGTCGGCGAAGGTCACGCCGGTCCTCCGCTTCTTCAATCACGAGTCCCGCGACGAGATCTTCGCCCACGCCGAGAACGGCAAACCCGACTTCGTCGTCGACGCGATCGACTCGATCACGCCGAAGTGCATGCTCCTCGCGCACTGCCACGCGAACGGTATTCCGGTGATCACTTCGACCGGCTCGTCGGGAAAACTCGATCCGACGCTGATCGAGATCCAGGACCTCGCGAAGACCGAATTCGATCCGCTCGCGCGCTCCGTGCGCCGTATCCTTCGCGAACAGTACGGTTTCCCGGCGAAAGGGCGGTTCGGCATCCCGGCGGTGTGGAGCCCGGAGCCGCCGATCATGCCGGTCGAACTCAAATACGATAACGGCAAGGGCTTTAAGTGCGTCTGCCCGCAGGGCGATAACCAGTATTTCCAGTGCGACAACCGCAACATCATCATGGGCTCGGCCGGATTCGTCACGTCGTCCTTCGGGATGACGGCCGCGTCGTACGTCGTGCGGACGTTGATCGGCCGCGGAACGAAAACGGGGGACGGAATCGGGATCTGAATCTGAAACCGTTTCCGTTTCCGATACGGCTGCCGCCCACGCTTTCTCCACTATGTCGCGATTGAACTTCCATCTCGAAAAAACCGCCGAAGGCTCCCGGGCTCGCGCCGCGCGTTTCCGCACGGCCCATAACGAAGTCCTCACGCCGCTCTTCATGCCGGTCGGCACGATCGCGACGGTGCGCGCCCAAAAGACCGAGACGCTGCACGACGCCGGTTCGCAGATCCTGCTCGCGAATACGTATCACCTCATCCAACGCCCGGGCCTCGACGTGCTCGAAAGCTTCGGCGGCATTCACGACTTCATGAAATGGGACCGTTCGGTCCTGACCGACTCCGGCGGTTATCAGATCTTCTCGCTCCCGAAACTCCGGGAGATGAAGGAGGAGGGGGCTTGGTTCCGTTCGCCGCTCGACGGACGAAAGATCGAGCTCTCGCCCGAAGCTTCGATCGCGGCCCAGAAGTCGATCGGTTCGGACATCATGATGGTGCTCGACGAATGCATCGACTCGACCTCGCCGAAGGAGCGCGCCGCGGCCGCGATGGAGCGGACCCACCGGTGGGCGCGCCGGTCGCTCGAGGCGCGAGGCGACCATAAAGCCGCGCTTTTCGGTATCGTCCAAGGCGCGTGCTTCGAGGACCTCCGGCGCGAATCCGCGGAAACCTTGCGCGAACTCCCGTTCGACGGCATGGCGATCGGCGGCCTCGCCGTCGGCGAGGAACGCGGCGAACGCGAGCGAATCGTCGAGGCGACGACGCCGTACATGCCGGAAAACCTCCCGCGCTACCTGATGGGCGTCGGCACTCCGATCGACTTGCTCGAAGCGGTTCACCGCGGCGTCGATATGTTCGATTGCATCCTGCCGACGGCCTTCGCCCAGCAGTCGATGGCGTTCACCTCGAACGGCCGCCTTATCCTCCGTCGCGGGATCTACCGGATGCAGAAGGGACCGATCGATCCGAATTGCGACTGTCCGACCTGCGCGAAATACGATCGCGCCTACGTGCACCACCTGATCAAGTCGCGCGAGGTCCTCGGATGGAACTTGATCGGGCAACACAACCTCTACTTCTACCACCGCATGATGCGCGAGATGCGCGCGGAGATCCTCACGGGCGACTTCGCGGCGTACTACCGCCGGTGGCGCGACGTCCTTCCTGCGGACGACCTCGAGAATCCGGTGAAGCGCCCGAAGCCGCCGAAGGCGCGCAAGGAGTTCCCGCGCGAGCTCGGCGACTATCGCGTGCTCGAGAACCCGAAAGGGTTTTCGTCGATCCAGCAAATTTCTTCGGGCGAAGTCATGCACTCCGTTTCCGATCCGGCCGACGAGGCGAAGCGCCTCTACGTCGACCAACTCGACTTACCGGCGCTCCTCGCGCGGGCCCGCGAGAGGGGAACGCCGCTCGTCGTTTGGGACGTGGGGATGGGCGCGGGGACGAACGCGATGGCGTTCCTGCGCGCGGTCGAAGCGGTTTCCGGCGACGCGCCGGCCGCGGAGCTGATCCTCCGGATCGAGTCCTTCGAACGCGATCTCGATTCCTTCCGCCTCGCGCTCCTGCACCCGTACCGGTTCCGTTACCTCCAGCATCCCGGCCCGTTCGCGATCGGGCGAGAGGGGAAATGGACTTCTCCCGACGGGCGTTTCGCTTGGACCCTCTACGAAGGCGATTTCCAAGCCCGTTTGGCCTCGGCCGCCGCGCCGGACGTGATCCTCTTCGATCCGTTCTCGGCGAAGGTCGATTCGCCGCTCTGGCAAACGGAGGTCTTCCGCACGCTCCGCCGGGTGGCCGACGAGAAGCACTGCGAACTCTTCACCTACTCGAATTCGAACCTCGTTCGCGGGCGCCTCCTCGCGGCCGGCTGGTACGTCGCGCGCGGCGCGGGTACCGGTCCGAAGACGGAGACCACGATCGCGGCTTCGCGCCCGCTTTCCGCGCGCCCTTGGCTCGATCGCTCTTGGCTCGGCACTTGGGCGAAGAGCGGCGTGCGGACCCCGGAAGTCGCCGCCGAACTCGACGCGCCGATCGCGGCGCATCCCCAGTTCGTCTAGGGCGGGCCGGCTACCTTCGCATGAAGCGACTGCCCGGAGCGAGCTCGTCCTTCTTCAGCACGGAGACGTCGTAGAGCGAATTCAGGATCGGGGTTTCGTCGATCCAGCACCCGACCACGCGGTTCGACGTCGGAGAATCCTTCGCGTCGTAATGACAAGCCTCGAACCCGGAGCCGCCCGCCTTCTCGCAGAGGCACTCGTAGCGTTTCGTCCAGTAATCGCGGCCGTAGGTGTTGCGCACGAGGTATTGGCACTTCCCGCTTTCCGCGCGTCGGCGACCGACGATCATCGAGTAGTGCGCGGAGCACTTCGCGTTATCGAGCACCTTCGCCGCGCGAGGGAGGAGCCAGCTTCGCTTCGCGGCGCGGGCCGCTTCCGCGTCGTCGTCTTCGTAGATTTTCGCGCAGTAGCCGATGCCGACCGGTTGGGGGACGACGGCGTCGAGCATCGAATCGATGCCGCGCTTGAGTTTCGCGTTCGAGGCCCAGCCGAGACCGAGCGACTTCGTTTCGGGGAAATCCGGTTTCCAAAGCGCGTCGCCGCGGCAGGCGCCGAAGACGGCGTTCCGGAGGTATTTGATCTTCTTCGCTTTCGCGACCCACTTCTCCGGCACTTCTTTCACGATGCGGTGAATGCGGCGAAGCTCGCGCTCGAAGAGGAACTTCGCGTTCAGGACCTTCGCCGGATCCGGGAAGAGTCCGCCGTCGGGTTTACCGTCGACGCGCGTGCCTTTAGAGCTTCCACCGAGGCTACCGAGGGTCGAATCGAGGGTGTGCGCGAAGGCGCGGTCGCGGATGCGCTGGAAGTCGGGGCGAGCCTCGAGCTTCTTCATCGCCGCCTCGTATTCCTGGGGCGTTTTGGTGAAGAAGTTGTCGTGGCGGGCGCGCTGGTCCCACATCTGTTCGTAGAGGAAGAAGAAGTCCGGGTCGGTGAGGACGGAGGCGCCTTTGTATTCGGCGAGCGACTGCTCGAAGACCTTCGGATCGCAGATGCCGAGGTCGGCCATGTCGTTGAAGGCGGTGTGGAAAAACCCGTGACCGAGTTCGTTGTTCTTGATCCGGATGCCCCGCGAATGACCGCCTTTATAGGCGATGGCGATCCAAAGCGGATTCAGGTGCGCGTCGCCCGTCCAGGTCTCGTTCTTCCGGAGGTAGTACTCCGTGAGTTGCGCGGCCGTGTAGGCGTAGCAGAGGTCGGTCTCGCCCTGCTCGTAGATCGGGATGTCGGCGAGCGGGTCGTTCGGAAGCTCGTAGAGGTTTCGGTAGGTACAATCGTCGCTCGCGACGGCGGCCAGCGCGAGGGAGGAAGAGACGAGGAGGGAAACGAGGACGAGGCGGAGGATTCGAGACACGAACATAGGCCTCGACTAAATCAGCCTTTCCGCTCGAACGGAAGGGGGCAGCGCGTTTCCTCGATCGTTAAACAATCTTAGATGAACGGCGAACCGGAGATCAGCGGTAGAGCGTCGTGCCGTCGCGGATCGATTCGACGGGAGCCGCGGCCGGCATCCGGTTCGACTCGCCGGCGATCCGAGGATGGGCGGCGCGGTTCGCGGCGACTTTCTGATCGTAACCGACCATCGGCTTCATCGCTTCGGTCGAGAAAAGCATGACCGCGAGGGCGACGCCGGCGCTCGCGAGGCGGACGGCGCGCGTGGGCGAGCGGCCGGAGAGCTTCGGGAAGAGGTGCTGGAGAAAACAGTGCTGCAGAAAAACGAGGGGAAAGACGCCGAAAAGCGCGATCACGCCGAGGAGAACGAGGAGTTCGAACGCCGAGTAGGGCATGCCGGTCTTCGCGGCGACGTTCAGCGCCGACAGTTCGGGATAGCCGAGGAACGCGAGCGAGACGCCGGCGATGAAAGCGGTCGAGGAATCCCACGCGCCGATCGGCGATTCAGGAGCGGGGCGTGGCCGAAGACCCGCGAGGTGCGCGGCGGTCACCTTTCCGTGAGGAAAGGCTCCTTTCGGAGGATTCGATTCGCGTTTCCCGGAATCCGGACGGCCCATGTCCTCTAGATCGACGCCGGAAGCGTGAACCTAAAGAAAATTGACAATTTAGATCGGATATATTTTCTAGGGAGGCGTGGCGTCAAAACCTTGGCGATCGGGGCTCAGAGTCCGAAGGCCGTAAAGACCGCTTCGATCGCGAGGTAGGGCCCGATCCAGTCCGCGGGATCCTTCTCGAGGGCCACCCGCGCCCGTTTGCCTTTCGCGCGGGCGATGAACTTTCCGAAGCCGGGGAGGTGCTTCTCCTGCCAAAGCAGGTTCGTCACCCGGACGAACGCGACGTCGAGGCGAAGGGCGCGATCGACCGCGTGGGCGACCGCCTCGCGGTGGAGGTTCGGCATCCACGCGGGGGCCCAGGCGCGCATCGCGCGGCGGACGTCCTTCTTTTCGTAGAGTTCGAGCGCGAGATAGGTCGCGCGGATCGCGACGTGGAGGTAGTTCCGGCGGTCGCGTCGCGTGTCGAACTTCGCGTAGCTACCAGGATCGTAAAGCGTGCCGGTTTGGTAGCCGAGCGCCGAAAGTTTCGGCCCGAGCTCGTCTCCGAGCGCCATATCGAGACCGATCACGATCGATTCGACGAGGTTCAAATACCGGCTCAAACCGGCCTCGCTTTGATCGGCCGGCGGGGGAAGGAGTTTCCAGAGGATCCGGTGACTCTGTTCGTGAAAGAGCGAAGTCGAGTAGCCGACGAGGCGTAGGAGCGCTTCGTCGCTGCCGCGTTCGGCGGGGTCGGTGGCTTGCCAGAGGAGTTCGTCCTCGGTCGGGCTGTACTGGATTCGGTTTTCGAGGAGGATCGCCGAGGAAAGGCTCCGCGGCGAGGTCACGAAACGCGCCTCGAACTTTCCGCCTTGAGCGAGAAAGCGCGCGCGCGAGCGACGGAAAAGCGGGCTCACGGCGAGGTAAAACCCGTCGAAGGCTTGGCCGGGCAACGCGCCTTTCGCGACTTTCTTCCGAGATCCGCGGTATTTCACGTACTGCGTGAGGTTCGCTCGCAGGGCTTTCGCTTGGCGTTTCGAACGCCAAGGCGCGAGGCGTAAACGTTTCGCGAGTTCGTCGAGCGACATGGCCCGATTCTACCCCAGAGGGTTGAATTTTCGGCGGAAAAGAGGCTAGGGTGGGGCAATGGCGAAACCTTTCGCATCCCTGGCCGTCGGCGCCCTGCTCGCGGGTCTTACCGCGTGCGCGACGACTTCCGTCCAGGAACCGGCACCGGGCGCGCCCGCTTCTTCCGTTCCGCAGCCGACCGAAGTCCAGACCGCTACCGATCCGACGAGCGCCGCGATCCTCGCCGTCGGTGCCGCCACGCAGATGGGCGTTCAGTCCGCCCAGGAAGCGCGCGAGCGGCGCGAGCGCGAAACGAAGACGAACCAGGGGACGATAACTTTCGATTGCAGCGTGAAGCTTCCCGACGATCCGACGGACAATCCGGAACTCTGCCGGAGTTTCCAGATGGAGGTCGTCGACGAAACCGGAGCCGAAGCCGCTCGTTTCCGCTTCGGAACCGATGCGCGCTACCGGTTCTCGGGAAAACTCGGTAAGCGCTATCGCCTTCGCCCGATGATCGGGAAGAACTGGGAATTTTCCGTCGAGCCGGACCGCGATCTCGCCGTCGGCGAGCGCGCGAAGATCCAGCTGAAGCAGAAACAGTAGACTCGTTACGGCGAGTTTTCTCGGGACCGAGCTTTCATTCTCTTTTCCTCTGGGATTTTTTACCGCTCACGGCTCGTTCGGCCATCCATGGCCTGCGCGCCGAGCCGCCTCCGGCTGCGCGGCGCTCGCGTGAGCGGTAAAAAATCCCAGAGGAAAAGAGAATGAAAGGCGCCCGCGTTCAGAGCACGATCACGTGCCGCGGTATGCGCCATCGGACGCGGTTCCTTGCGCCCCTCTTCATCGTCCCCTCGCATACGGACTTTGCCTGGTTTTTCTATTGGAATTTTCCGCTCGCACGCGAGCGCCGCGCAGCCGGAGGCGGCTCGGCGCGCAGGCCAGGAAGGCCGAACGAGCCGTGCGAGCGGAAAATTCCAATAGAAAAACCAGGCAAAGCTCGAGCGCCCTATCGGTAGATCTGCTCGCGCGAGTCCTGCAAGTCGACTTTCTTTCCGTCGACGAGCGCCGGAAATCCGGTGCCCTTCCAATCGGCGGTCTTGTTCGATCCGCCGGCGCGGACCTTTTTCACGGTGACTTCGACGTCGACGACCGCGTTGTATTCTTCCTTCGCGGCGACGTACGCGAGACGGAGGATCGTCTCGTCGCGATCCGGACAGGATTCGACGTTCACCGGCGTTTTCGACTTCCGGATGAGCGGGATGTGCTTTTTCTGCGTCGTAAAAAAGACGAAGACTTGCTTCGCCGCTTCGAGCGTCGACTGGAAGGCCTCGAGCCGCGCTGCCATCTCGGCGTCCCAGCATCGGCCGCAGAAGCGCCCCTCGACTTGCTCGTTCGGGATCGCTTCGAGGGAGGCGAAAAGGGGATCGGAAACCTTTTCGGAGCACGGCTTGCAAACCGCGTCCGCGCAGCTCACGCAGGCGTACGCCCCTGCGCGTTTACGGCAAGAGAGGCATTCTCCGAGCTCGGTCGTTTCGTCGGTCACCGTTTCAGCGAGCCCTTCAGTCCGGCCAGTCCCGCGAACGGATTATGCTTCATCTCTTCGCGGTGCTCTCGCGGAGCGCCCCGGTCCGGCCGCGGTCCGCGGTCGTCGCGATCGCCCGGTCGGCCACGCGGGCGATCCGAACGCGCGAGGGAGGCTCCGGCGCCGCGGTCTTGGCGATCCTGCCGCTCGTTCGCGGCCCGGTTCGGACTCGAGATGACCGTCGCCTTTCCGTCCGCGCTTTCCTTGAAGGAGAGCGTCGGGTTTTTCACCGTCAGCGGAGCGGCCGGGCGGTCTTCCTTCTTCGGTCGGCGCGAACGCTTTCCGCCGCCGCCTTCGGCCTGCTTGCCGTCCTTGCCGCGTCCGCGGCGCGAAGCGCCTTCCGTTTTCTCGCCCGTCTTCATCGTCAGCGAGATCTGGTTCTTCTCGAGGTTCACTTCGAGGACCTTCACCGTCACCCGGTCGCCCGGGCTCACGACGTCGCGCGGGTCCTTCACGTAGGTGTTCGAGATCTGCGAGATGTGCACGAGGCCGTCTTGGTGGACGCCGATGTCGACGAACGCGCCGAAGTTCGTGACGTTCGTCACGATGCCCGGGCAGATCATCGCCGGCTGGAGATCCTTCACGGCGAAGATGTCGTCGCGAAACGCGAAGGGGACGAACGCGTCCCGGGGGTCGCGTCCCGGCTTCTCGAGTTCCTTGAGGACGTCCTCGAACGTGAACTCGCCGAGCTTATCGAGGAGTCCTTTCGCGAGGTCCTTCGCGTCGCGGATCGCGCGGACGCCGTCGGAGCCCATGAGTTCCTTCACGGATTTCCCGAGTTTAGCCGCCGCTTCGGTGAGGTCGGAGTAACGCTCCGGGTGGACGCCCGTGTTGTCGAGCGGGTCGTCGGATTCCGGGATCCGCAGGAAACCCGCGGCTTGTTCGTAGGTCTTCGCCGAGAAACGCGGCACTTCGAGGAGTCCGGCGCGGGATTTAAAGAGACCGTTCGCTCCGCGGTACTCGACGATCGCCTGGGCGAGGCCCGGTCCGATGCCGGAAACGCGCGAAAGGAGGTACTTCGAGGCGGTATTCAGGTTCACTCCGACCGAGTTCACGCAGGTGTCGACGACGAGTTCGAGCGACTTCTTCAGCGCGTTCGGCGAAACGTCGTGCTGGTACTGACCGACGCCGATCGACTTCGGTTCGACCTTCACGAGTTCGGCGAGCGGGTCCTGGAGCCGGCGGGCGATCGAGATCGCACCGCGGATCGTGAGGTCGAGGTCCGGGAATTCCTCGCGCGCGACTTCGGAGGCGGAGTAGACCGAGGCGCCGGCCTCGCTCACCATCACGACCGGAACGTCGACGCCGGTTTCCTTCACGGTCTGGCGGACGAACGCTTCGGTTTCACGTCCGGCGGTGCCGTTTCCGACGGCGATCGCCTTGATGTCGCCCATCTTGAGGACGGTGCCGAGGAATTCCTTCGCTTTCGATTTTCCATCGTCGGTTTGGAGGTGGAGGACCGTATCGCCCACGAATTTTCCCGAATCGCTCACGACGGCGACCTTGCAGCCCGTGCGGATGCCCGGGTCGACGCCGAGGACGGCCTTCGGACCGAACGGCGAAGCGAGGAGGAGCTTCTTCACGTTCTGGGCGAAGACGTCGATCGCGGTTTCGTCGGCGATCTCCTTCAGCTTCTTGTGCGCTTCGTTCTCGATCGCGGGCAGGACGTGCGCTTTGAACGCGATGCGGGCGGCCTTCAGGAGAACTTCGGTGCCGGGAGATTCCTTGTCGGTCACGGCCTCGGCTTCGAAAATCGCCGGCAGCTCGGTCTCGAACGGATCGACTTCGCCCGCGGGGCCCGCGATGCCGATGGTGAGTTCTTCTTCCATCCACCCGCGACGGATCGCGAGGTAGCGGTGGGAGGCTTCCGACTTCAGCAGCGCCGTGAGCGGCTCCTGGTACTTGAAGTACATCTCGTATTTCGAGTTCGGCTTCGCTTTCGCGGCCTTCGCCGCTTTCAGCGTCCCCTCGCGGAAAACGCGGTCGCGCACCCGGGCGCGGAGGTCGGCGCGCTCGGAGAGGCGCTCGACGAGGATGTCGGTCGCGCCCTGGATGCATTTCTCGGCGTCGACGAAACCTTTCTCTTCGTTCCGGAAGGTGAACGCCCAGAGCTCGAGCGACTGGCCCGGTTCGGGTTTGGCGAGCCCGTGGCCGCAGTCCCAGATCCAATCCGCGAGCGGGAGGAGACCGGCTTCCTTCGCGAGGGTCGCCTTCGACTTCTTCTTCACCTTGTACGGAAGATAGAGGTCTTCGAGGAGGTTCGGCTGGAACGTCGAAAGGATCTTCGTCTTCAGCTCGTCGGTGAGTTTCCCCTGCTTCTCGATTTCGCCGAGGATGAAGGTCTGACGGTGCGTGATCGTGTCGAAGCTTTCCTTCGCGTCGATCACTTTTTGGATCTGGACTTCGTCGAGTCCGCCGGTCGCTTCTTTCCGGTACCGCGCGATGAAGGGAATCGTCGCCCCTTCGGCGGTGAGGTTAAGGACGGAATCCGCGGATTTCAGCGAAATCTCGGGGAGCTCAGTTTGGATCCAAGTCTGAAGATTCATCATTTCGAGGTTCTGAATCTAAAGGATCGAAATCCGGGAGAAAAAGAGAATCTGATGACGCGGTCTGGCGTTATTCGCAATGGGCGTCATAATGGACGCTTTCCGCGCAGGGGATCAAGACGACCTGGTGGGTCGGGACGGAATCGAGGTGGAGGACCATCGGCCCGTCGGTCCCGGTCGTAGCTTCGGCGACGATCTCGAAGGGCGCGATCCGCTCGCCCGCGTTCGGGAGCTGGCGTCCCGCTCGAAGCGCGCGGCCGTCCTCGGCCAAGGCGAAATGCTCGGCGACGTAGGTACGGATCGATTCGTCGCCGATCGCGTTCAGAAACTCTTCCCGCGAGAGCGAGCCACCGGCATTCGCCTCCAAAATGAGGAAGAAGAAGGAGAGGAACGAAAGGGCAATGAGGCGGAACGGGAGTTTCGAGTTCATCTCCGCACTTAGGAAGCAATCCGCGGGCCGAGGCATTCGGGTGCGAGAAGTTTGACATCAAGTGCCATTTTCTGAGAACCCTTCCGCGTGGGCACCCTGCGCGAAGGCATCGACTACTATCTCGACGAAAACGGTCTCCTCGTTTTCACGGAGGCGTACCACCTCGCGCGCGGCACGTGCTGCGGATCGGGGTGCCGGCACTGCCCCTACGGTCACGCGAACGTGCCGGGACGGCGGGGGAAAGAAGACGAATGAAGGTGCTTTCGCTCATCGCGTCCGCGACCGAAATCGTCGCCGCCCTCGGAGCCGAGTCCATGCTCGTCGGCCGATCGCACGAGTGCGATTTTCCGGCCGCGGTAACGAAACTTCCCCAAGTCACCGTCCCTTCCTTCCCGACCGGCGGGAGTTCGGCCGAGATCGATCGCGAAGTGAAGTCCCGCGTGCGGGACGCGCTTTCGATCTACGAAGTCGATCGCGAGAAACTTCGGGCGCTCGCTCCCGACGTGATCCTCACCCAAACCCAGTGCGAAGTCTGCGCGGTGAGTTTGAAGGACGTCGAGCGCGCGCTCGCGGGCGAGGCCGGTTTCTCGGGGACGCTCGTTTCGCTCACTCCGAATTCGCTCGCGGACGTCCATGAAGACATCCGGCGCGTCGCGCGGGCGATCGGCCTCGAACCGCGCGGGGATCGGCTCGTCGCGGAATTGAAAGGGAAGTTTTCCGCGATCTCGCGCATCGCGGATCGGCTGAACCAGGGCCGCACCCGGCCGCGGGTCGCGATCGTCGAGTGGATCGAGCCGCTCATGGCGGCGGGAAACTGGATGCCGGAGCTCGTCTTCGCGGCGGGAGGGGAGAACCTCTTCGGCGAGGCCGGAAAGCATTCTCCGTCGATGACGTTCGACGACCTCGTCGCGAAAGATCCCGACGTCGTGATCGTCGCGCCCTGCGGGTTCGGTCTTGCGCGCACGCGAAAGGAATTGCACCTCCTCACGGAAGAACCGCGCTTTCGGGGCCTCCGCGCGTTTCGCGAGGGCCGAGTCGCGATCGCCGACGGGAACCAGTATTTCAATCGACCGGGACCGCGCACGCTCGGTGCGCTCGAGATCCTGGCGGAGATCCTCTATCCGGGGAAATTCGAGTTCGAGCGGCCGCCGCTCGCCGACGGTTCGCCGGGGTGGGAGCGGGTGACGTCTTAAAGGTGCCGGAAAATGTGGCCGGTCGGCGGTTCCGCGGTGGTCGCGTCGACCGTGAGGCCGACGGCCGAGTTCCACGTCTCGGGTTTGAACGAGCCGGTCGGGAAGGCCCTTTCCTTTCCGTAGGTACGAACGAGCCACGCGTGCATCAAGTCCGGGTCCCAGAAAAATCCCTTTTCGTGCGGTTCGTCTTCCTGGGCCCAGCGATCCGCGCGGCGGAGCATCGTCAGGACGGAGACTTTCTTTCCGGTGATCGGGCCGCCGATCAAGTCGCGGGGGATATTGAAGGTTCGTGTCCATTCTCGCGTGAATTCCTCGCGGAGGAGGCCCGCGGTCTCGAGGAAACTCGCGCCGAACGCCGAGCATCCGCCGCCCTCGCCGTAGAGCGGGCGGTTCCGCATCCCGTAACTGTGGTCGAGCCCTTTCTCCCGGTACTCGCGGAGGTAGGTGAGGAGGCGATCGGTGATCTTCTCGTTCGCGGCGACGCGCAGGAAGGAGAGCTTTCCCTCGGCGCGCGAGCGGGTCACGAGTTCGGGGGCGAGGGACTCCGCTTTTTCGAGGATGCCTTTGAAATTATGGAGGAGGATGCCGAGTCCGTAACCCCGGAAGAGGACTTCCGCGCGGCCTTCGTTCTGGGAGGCTTGGGTCATGCCGGTCAGGGCGAAATCTTCCGGCGTCCGGATCATCACCGAGACGTGCCCGATGCCGCGCGATTTCCCGGAGAGTTTGTTCCGGGCGGTGGTGAAGGTGAGCGCTTTCGGGTTCATCCAGTTCAAACCCGGCGACGGGTAGAAAAAGAGCACCAGCTCGTGCGAATGGAGTTTCGGAAACTCGAAGTTCATAGTGATATCCGGGAATGCCGCGCGCGTTCGTCCGAGCGTTTCTCCGAGTCTCGACTTTACTCCTCCTTTCCGCGTCCGCCCAGGCGTTTTCGCTCGACCTCCATTCCCACTTCTTCATGAAAGAGGGCTTAGGATTCATCTTGCGCGGGGATTTTGACGAGCCGACGGGCGCCGAGGACGCCGATTCGCGGCTCCAAACGAAGCTGACGCGCGCTTCCCTCGATCCGAGCGGGCTGAAGCTCGTCGTGGTTTCTTTCTACGCCCATCCCGTGATGACCCTCGGGAAAGTGAAGGAATCCCTGCTGCGCCAAATCGAGCGCCTCGAGGCGTTCGTCTCCGCGAATCCCGGTTGGGTGATCGCCGCGGAACCCGCCGAGGCGCGCGCGGCGCTCGCCGCCGGAAAACGAGTTTTCGTGCTTTCGCTCGAGACGGCCGCCGCCGCGGTCGAGTCGGCGGAGGACCAGGACCTCTTCGTCGACCGGAAGAAGATCCGGATCGTGACGTTCCTTCATTTGAGTCCCGACCGTCTCGGCCGCGGCGTCTCGCTTTGGACCGGATTCGGATTGTTCAATTCCCCGCTCGAACTCCTCGAGGCCTGGTTCACGAAGACGACCGATCCCGCGACCGGCGCGTACGTGAATCCGTACGGACTCTCCGCCTACGGGCGGACCGTACTCGAAGCGCTCGCGAAGCGCCGGGTTTGGATCGACCTCGCCCACGCTTCCGATCGCGCGGTCCGCGAGATGAGTGCGATCCTCGACCGCTACGGCCAACCCGCGCTTTACACTCACACGAAGCTTCGCGACTTTTTTCCGGCCGAGCAGGCGATTCCCCGGGTCGCGCTCGAGCGCGTGAAGGCGACCCGCGGACTCGCGGGCCTCATCCCGACCGACGCGATGACGCCCGACGATCGGAAGTCGCTCGGATTGCCGCCCGGTTGCAAGAAAGGGATCCGGGCTTTCGCCGAGGAGTGGAAAACCGCGGTGGGGTTCGCGGGTGCGCCCGCAGCGATCGCGCTCGGCAGCGATTTCAACGCGCCGATCGAGGGCCTCGAACCCGGCTGCCTCGAGAAAGCGGCGAGCGCGGACGCGGAAATGGGAACTCGCGGTTTCTACCGCGCGGAAGACCTTCCGAAGCTCCAAACGACGATGCGGGCGCTGGATGCGGATCCCGAGCCGAACGCCGAGCGCGCGCTGGATCGATTTCTCTCGGCTTGGGAAAAGGTTCGCGCCGGAAAATGAATTCGCCGGCCGACGCCTAGAGGAATTCGAGGCAGATCGAGGCGATCGCCGTCGGAATAATCGCCGCGACGAGCAGGCGTCCGAAAGAGACGCCGTTCTTCCCGAAGTGATCCTTCAAGATGCCGTAGCCCGCGGGATTCGGCGCGTTCGCGATCAGCGTCAGGCCACCGCCCGTGACGGCGCCGGCGACGAGCGCATGCTTGAGCGCGTCCGAGAGGTTCGGGACTTGGGCGCCGAGGAAAGTGAGCGCAGCGTTGTCGGTGAATGCGGTCAGGATCGTGGCTCCGAAATAGAGCGGATACTTCGAGAGAGAAGTGATCAGCGGAGTGAGCCACCACCCTTGCGCTTTTCCGAGCACGACGAGTCCCGAGAGGAAGAATCCGACGAGGAGCGCTTCGCGGAACTGCAGTTTTTCCTGGAGGGGTTTCGTCACGACGGTAAACCCGAGGAAAAGGATGAAGATCCCGAAGAGGAGGGCGGAATGGTGGGCCGAAAACACGCAGAGCAACACGAAGACCACGTGGGCGGCGGTCAGCCACGCCGGCGCGCCGGGCTTCTTCGAGAGGGCGGCCGCTTTCGGCATGCGGGCGAAATCTTCGCGGAGGAAATGGAGGGTGACTCCCGCGTTCAGGGCGACGGCGAGGGCGGCCTTCCAACCGAAATTCCTAAACATGTAAGCCGTATCCCAATTCCAGACCTTCGCCACCATCACGACGGGAGGCGCGGCGAAATGGGTCAGTACGCCGCCGATCGAGATGTTCACGAAGAGGAGGGCGAGCGTCTTGTACTTGAAACGCTCGGATACGCCGGCCTCG
This sequence comes from Bdellovibrionales bacterium, assembly GCA_018266355.1. GTDB lineage: Bacteria > Bdellovibrionota > UBA1018 > UBA1018 > UBA1018 > JACMQW01. The sequence continues at coordinate 155,213 of JAFEAP010000005.1, read as the reverse complement.
AAGAAACGATCGCGAAGCAGGAGGGCGCAGACGGCCATCGCCGCCGGTTCGGTGATGAGGCTGCCGAGGAGCGGCCCGAGAACGAGGGCGACGAGGTAAAACGCGCGGTTCGCGTCGACGACCGGAAACGCCCGGGAGATGGCGATGGAGCCGACTTCGATTCCGCGTCGGACGAACTCGCGAATCGGCCGGGTGCAAGCGATCGCGAGGATCACCGAGACGAAGATCGGCTCCGCGAAGTCGACGCGATCGACGAACGTGGACGCGCGCTCCGGCCCCTCGACGAGTCCGTGAAAGAGGATCAAGATCGCCGCCCAGATCCCGAAGACGACCTCGACCTCGCCGAAGAGGTGGAGGAGATTCGAAAGCATCGGCTTCTCCTTCGTCTTCTTGGCCCATTCGAGGAAGAACCGGACGGAAAAGGTGTGCGCGATCGCGGCCGCCAGACAAAGAGTCGCGAAAGCCTGGATGGTTTGGGTCATGGTTCCATTCTAAGGGAAACCGGGCTAAAGGAAAGCCCGTATGGCCGCACGCACCGAACCTCGCCGCATCCTTTTCGTCGGTCCGGTTTTTCCGGAACCGACGTCGAGTGCGGCCGGCGTGCGAACGGTCGCGCTGATCGAGGACTTCCTTTCGCGCGGAGATCGGATCCTCTTCGCATCGCCGTCCGACCGAAACGCGTTCGCCGAACGGCTCGAGGCGCGCGGGATCGCGACGGTGAAGATCGGCCCGAACGACCCGGCGTTCGACGCGGCCGTGCGCGAGTTCGCGCCGGACGTCGCGCTCTTCGACCGCTTCATGCTCGAGGAACAGTTCGGATGGCGCGTGGCCGAAGCCGCGCCGAACGCGCTTCGGATCCTCGACACGATCGATCTCCATTTCCTTCGCCGGTGGCGGGGGGAGCGCCTCGCCGGCGCGATCGGTAAACGCGGCGAGGGCGCGCCGGTCGAGGCGGAGACCCTCGCGGAAATCGCGGAAGCCGGGCCGGGGATCGAGACGGAGGATTGCCTCCGCGAACTCGCGGCGATCCTGCGCTCGGATTTGACCCTCGTCCTTTCGCGTTTCGAGATGCGGCTGCTTGCGGAACGATTTCGCATCGACCCGGCTTTGCTCCTCTTCCACGGTTTCGCCTACCCCCCTCCTTCGGCCGCCGAATGGCGTTCGCACTCCGAACGCCGGCACTTCGTCTCGATCGGAAACTTCCGGCACCTCCCGAATCGGGACGCGACGTTCTGGCTCGCGCGGGAGCTCTGGCCCCGTATCCGGGCCAAACTGCGGGCGCGCGGCGAGAACGACGTCGAACTGCATTTGTACGGCGCGTATCCCCCGAGGGAAATCATGGCGCTCGATTCGCCGCGCGAAGGGCTGCGCGTCTTCGGTCCGGTAGCCGATGCGATCGAGGCGCTTCGCGATTACCGCGCGGTGCTCGCGCCGCTGCGTTTCGGCGCCGGGATCAAGGGAAAGATCGCGGACGCGTGGGCCGCCGGAGTCCCGGTGGTGACGACGCCGATCGGGGCCGAGGGCATGGAGGAGGGCGAGGGATCTCTGTTCGCGGGCGCGGTGGCGAGGAACGCGGACGAGTTCGCGGGCGAGGCGCTCGACGTTTATCGGAACGAGGAACGCGGACGCACGCTTCGCGATGCGGGCGCCGAAGCCCTCGCGAAGAACTACGGGGCGGCGGAAAACCGCCGGGCTTTTCTCGAGCGTGTCGACGCGCTCCTCGCGGAGCCGGGCGCGCTCGCGGCTCACCGCGCGCGAAACGTCTTCGGTCGGGTACTTCGGAGCGAGGCTTTCGGGCGCACGAAATATTTCTCGAAGTGGATCGAGGAAAAGAATAAAATCGTCCGGCATGAAGATTAAGTCTTGGAATGTGAACGGCATCCGTTCCGTCGCGAAAAAAGGGTTCGAAAACTGGTTCGGGGACGCGAAGGCGGATGTGGTTTGTCTTCAGGAGATCAAGGCCACGCCGGAGCAGCTCGACGAGAGTCTCCTTCACCCGAAAAAATACCACTCGATCTGGCATCCGGCGGAAAAGCCGGGATATTCGGGCACCGTGATCTATTCGAAGGAAGAACCGACCGACGTTCGCGTCGGCATCGGCGTGCCGGAAATCGATCGCGAGGGTCGGATCTTGATCGCGGAGTTCAAAAATAAGGGGATGAACCTCGCCGTCATCAACGCCTACTTCCCGAACTCCCAGCGCGAGCACGCGCGACTCCCGTACAAACTCGAGTTCTGCGACGCCATGCTGAAGCTCACGAATAAATACGTGAAGAAAGGGACGAACGTCGTCCTCTGCGGCGACTATAATATCGCGCACGAAGAAATCGACCTGAAGAACCCGAAGTCGAACCACGACAACGCGGGATTCCTCCCCGAAGAGCGCGCGTGGATGACGAAATTCCTGAAAGCCGGCTACGTCGATACGTTCCGTCATTTCGAGAAGGGTCCCGGCCATTATACCTGGTGGAGCTATCGCCCGGGCGTCCGCGCGAAGAACGTCGGATGGCGCATCGACTACCACTGCGTGAACGAGGACTTCCTCGACCGCGTGAAGGTCGCAAAGATCCATCCCACCGTGATGGGTTCGGACCACTGCCCGATCGAACTCACGCTGAAGTCTTGAGCTTGTCCGGGACTCCCCTTATCCTGGAGGAGAACCGAGGAGGAGCGTCCATGAACTGTCCGCGTTGCTCGAAGCCCCTGAATCCTGCCGATTACGAACGCGTCGACGTCGACGTCTGCGGCGGATGCAAAGGAGTCTGGCTCGACGAGGGCGAGATCCTGCGGATCATCGACACCCACGAGGTGAAGATCGCGCCCGAACTCGTCCGGGAAGTGATCGCGCACGCGTTCAGCGGCCTGCCTCCCGCGAAGGTGAAGGACGCCCGGACCGCGGGCTGCCCGAAGTGCGGGAAGGTGATGACGCTCCTGAACTACGGGTACGACTCCGGCGTGATCATCGATCGTTGTGCCTCCGCGCACGGGATCTGGCTCGACGCCGGCGAGCTCGAGAAGATCCAGGCTTTCCGCGAAAAATGGGAAGAAGAAGCTCCGAAGCACAAGGCGAACTGGGTCGGACTTTTGAACGACTTGAAGACGAAGCCCGAACTCAAGCCGGCCGCCGAAGTGGCAAAGCGGCTTGATCACAGCACTTTCATGTTCCGTCAGTTCCTGAACGTCTTCATGAAGTGAGCTACTTCGCGGTCGCGAGCTTCGTCCAAAGCGGGAACGACTGACCGGCGCGGATGGCCGCGCACCAGCGCTCGAGGTACGCCATCTTTTGGAGGGCGATCCGAAGCGGAGGCGGGGCTTTCGCATGCGAAGCGAGCCAAGCGGTCGTTTGGTCGGCGACGTCGACCGCGCAGCTCGAGGGATAGAGTCCCTGCGCGTAACTGCGGAAGTACATATCGTCGGCCTTCGTCGCCACGGCGTCGAGGCCGGCGAAGAATTTCGGCCGCCAGGCCGCGATCCGTTCGGCGTTCGCGTAGTGAAGGTAGGTGCCCGCCGCGCGTTTCAATTTCGTGGGCGGGACCGCGGGATCGGACTTTTCGAGGGTGAAGAGAGCCGGCAGTTCCGCACTGTCCGGGAAAGCGAGGTCCGGCGAGGCCGCTTTCAGTTCGAGGAGATGCGACTCGCCTTCCGAGGAGGGGTCATCCTTCGCCATCGCGGCGACGACTTCGGGATCGATCGCCTTCACGGCCGCGGCCGCGATCAGCGTTTCCCATCGGAGGTCGACGTCCATCTTCAGACCCGAGATCTTCGCTTTCCTCGCCGCGAGCTTCACGGCCCAATCGGCGGCCTCCGGCGTCGAGATCGAGCGGAGGGCGAGGCGGTACCAGATCCGTTGGAGATCCGAACCGGGCGAAGCGACTTCCGCTTTCCGACGGGCGAACGCATGGATCTCGGCGCGGAATTTCGCGCGGGCTTCACCCGTGAGGAGCTTCGCGACCGAAAGACGGCGCGGGTTTTCGAGCATCTGGGTCAAGTCGTCGAGGAGGGTCTTGTTCGTTTCGGAGGCGAGCCACCCGTGCGCGGCGGACGCGAATTCGTCGACCTTCCAAGTGCCGGCCTTCACCATTTCCCAAAGCGTGAAGACGAGTTGGTGGCGGGTGAGGGGATCGGCGACTCGCGCGAGCGAGGTTTTCGCCGTCTCGAGCGACTTCGGATCGAGGTTCGTCATCGCGTAATCGAAGTCGCCTTCGTTCGGGAAGACGAGGTCCGGGCATTTCTTCCCGACGGCCTCTTCGACCGAATAACGCTCGCCTTCGAAGGCGACGGAGATTTCCTTCTCGGTCCGCGAGAGACGTCCGTTCGGGTCCTTGTGATAGAGGCCGATCTGCATCTGGTGCGGGCGGAGGACGTTTCCGGTCCCGGGCGCGGACTGGATCAAGTCGAGCTTCGTGATCTTGTCCCGACCGCGCTCGTCGGGCGCGCAGGCGAGGTCGACGGTGATCGTGTTGTAGCCCGTGGTCTGGAGCCAGCTCTTCGTCCAGTTCCCGAGCGCGCGATCGGAGGTCTGGCCCATTACGTTCATGAAGTCCGCGAGCGAGGTGTTCCGGTTCGCGAAGCGGCTGAAATACCGGTGGAGTCCTTCCTGGAAGTCTTCGTCGCCCATCAGCGAGTGGAATTGCTTCAGCGCGGAGGCGCCCTTGCCGTAGGTGATTCCGTCGAAGTTCGCCATCGCCTGGTCGGTGTCCGAGACGCTGACCTCGATCGGGTGGGTCGTCGGGAATTGGTCCTCGGAATAGGCCCACTTCTTCATCCCGGCGAAGAACGCCTGCGGAGCGCCCGAGAAGACCTTCGTCCGCTCGGTGGCGACGGAAGCCATGTAGGTCGCGAAACTCTCGTTCAGCCAAAGTCCGTTCCACCACCGCATCGTCACGAGGTCGCCGAACCACATATGCGCCATCTCGTGCAGGATCGTGTCGGCGTGGTTCCGGCGCTCGTCCTCGGTCGGGGGGCCCCGGAAGGCGTGGCGTTCGGAAAAGGTGACCGCGCCGATGTTCTCCATAGCGCCCGCGTTCATATCGGGGATCAGGATCTGGTCGTACTTCGCGTACGGGTAGGGATAACCGAAGAAATCGGCGTAGAACTCGAGGCCCTTCTTCGTCACGCGGAACCACTCGTTCGCGTCGACGTACTTCGCGAGCGACTGGCGCGCGTAAAGTCCGAGCGGAAGCCCTTCGGCGTCGGTCTTCCACTCCTTCCACGGACCCGCGCAAAGCGCGAAGAGGTAGGTCGACATCTGCGGCGAGGGCGCGAACTGCCACGAAAGGCGCGAGTCGACCTTCGTCTTTTCCCGCACCGGCATGTTCGCGATGATCGTCCACTCGGTCGGCGCCTCGACGGTGACTTCGAACGAGGCCTTCAAGTCGGGCTGGTCGAAGCCCGGAAAAACGAGGTTCGCGCCGTAGGGTTCGAGGTCCGTGCGGAGGTAGACCTTGCCGTCTTCGGGGTCCTTGAAGCGGTAGAGTCCGTCGCCCGTCTGGGAGTAGGGGTGGGAGTAGGCGATCTCGAGTTTGTTCTGGCCGACGGCGAGGTCGCCCTTCGGGATTTCGATCCATTCGCCGTTATAGCGATCCTTCACTTTCTCGGCGTCCCACGGGTTCCCGTTCAGGACGAAGGAGGAGATCTGACCGCCGGTGAAATCCACGCGGAGTTTCTTCACGTTTTGGAACGCGTTTTCCCGGAGGTCGAAGAGGATCTTCGTGCGTCCGCCGAATTCGGTGCCCGTCTCGTCGACGCCGAACCAGAGCTGGTAGGTCACCTTGTGGACCTGTCGCGAGCGGTACATCGCCGCCTCGCGGGGCAGGATCGACGATTTCCCGGTGTGGGCGTCGGCGGAAACGCGGGGAGCGCCGTTCGAGGAAGGAGAAGAGGCGCATCCGTTCGCTAAGAGGCAGGTGATCAGGGGGAGCGCGGAGCGGACGGCAAACGAACGGAGCGAGAGATTCGACATAGGCGCGGAGGTTTTCCTCTCTGGGAGTGGCTTTCGAACGGTTTCGAGGCGCGTCTTAAGACGTCCCTTCCTCGAATTTGACGGCTTCGATCCCGACCGACTTGAGCAGCTCGATCGAATCGCGGACGCGGTAGTCCTCGCCGTAGATGACTTTTTTCACGTTGCCGAGGTTGATCAGGCGTTTCGCGCAACCGACGCAAGGAAGGTGCGTGACGAAGACGACCTTCTCGGTCGAGCGGGGGGCGTCGCAGTTGATGACGGCGTTTTCTTCCGAGTGGAGACAACCGCAGTTGCCCGGCTCCTCGCGGTCGCAGGTGTTCGGCAACCCGGCGGCGTTTCCGTTGTAACCGATCGCGAGTACTTTCCGGTAATCGGTCGAAGTGATCACGGTTCCGACGGCGAGCCGCCTGCAGGTCGAGCGGGAGGAGAGCACGCGGGCGAGATCGAGGTAGATCTTCTCGAAACTCGGGCGCTTCTTCTCGCTCATGCGTCCTCCTTCGCTCGGTCGGCGGCGGACGCGCCAGCGTCCTTCACGGATCCGGGTACGGTGACGAAGCTGAGGTAATGCTTAAGCTCCGCGATGGATTCGAGGATGTCGCCCGACGCGCGGTGGGCGTTTTTCTTGTCGAACTTCACGCCGTATTTCTCCCGGTAGATCTCCTTGAAGGAGCTCACGTCGACGAGGCGATAGTGAAGCTTGCCCGCGAATTCGGGCATGTAGCGGTCGATGAAGCGGCGGTCGTTGCCGACGGAGTTACCGACGAGGACGATTCGTTCGTCGTGCTTGAAGTATTTTTTCGCCAAGGCGAGGAGGTCGCGCTCGACGTCGCGGAGCGGTTTTCCGCCGGGAATGGCGGCGGTCAGGCCGGATTCCCCGTGGTGCTTCTTACACCAGTCGTTCATGTTCTCGACGACTTCGGGCGGCTGAAACACCACCTGCTCGTATTCGGCGACCGGATTCAGGTCGATATCGGTAATGATCACGGCGACTTCGAGGATGTGATCTTTCAGGTCGTCGAGCCCGGTCATTTCCAGGTCGATCCAGAAGAGGTGCTTTTTCGTCATGGCTGTCGAAAAGCGTACCGGTTTTCCGTAGCGGAAGTCACGAGTTGATGCGTCGCGGCGCGGCGAATTGCGCGGTGAGGAGGAGCTGAGTTCCCCCTTGATTCGCGACCCGCTCGGAAGGTACATCTTCGGTTCCCTTAAATCACTTATCTACCGGTCCAAAAAGGAAAGCTGACGCATGGCCGCCACCGTCGACATGAAGAAAATTCGCAACATCGGGATCTCCGCCCACATCGACTCCGGGAAGACGACTCTTTCCGAGCGCATCCTGTTCTACACGAACAAGATTCACGCGATTCACGAAGTGAAGGGCAAGGACGGCGTCGGCGCCGTCATGGACTCGATGGACCTCGAGCGAGAAAAGGGCATCACGATCCAATCCGCCGCCACCTATTGCGAATGGAAAGGCTTCAACGTCAACCTCATCGATACCCCCGGTCACGTCGACTTCACCGTCGAAGTCGAGCGCTCGCTCCGCGTCCTCGACGGCGCCGTGCTCGTGCTCTGCTCGGTCGCCGGCGTCCAGTCGCAATCGATCACCGTCGACCGCCAAATGAAGCGCTATAAAGTTCCGCGCATCTGCTTCATCAACAAAATGGACCGTGCCGGCGCGAACCCGTTCCGCGGCCGCCAGATGCTCATCGACAAGCTCTCGCACAACGCCCACTTCATCACCTACCCGATCGGCGCCGAAGACCGTTTCCAAGGCGTCGTCGACCTCGTGCAGATGAAGGCGTTCTACTTCGACGGCGAAAACGGCGAAAAAGTCCGTGAAGAAGAAGTTCCGGCGGACATCCTCGACGAGTGCAAGAAGTTCCGCGAGGAACTGATCGCCGCCGTCGGCGAGTTCGACGAAACCGTCGGCATGAAATACCTCGAAGGCCAGGACGTCACGATTCCGGAACTCCGCGAAGCGATCCGTAAGGCGACGCTCTCGCTCGAGTTCACGCCGGTCATGATGGGTTCCGCCTACAAGAACAAGGGCGTCCAGCTCCTCCTCGACGCCGTCACGTACTACCTCCCGAATCCGACCGAGCGCGAAAACATCGCCCTCGACCAGAACAACAACGAAGCGAAAGTCGTGCTTCAGTCCGACGTCTCGAAGCCGCTCGTCGCGCTCGCGTTCAAACTCGACGACGGTCGTTACGGCCAGCTCACTTACATGCGCATCTATCAAGGCACGGTGAAGAAGGGCGACACCATCTTCAACAACGTGAACGATAAGAAGGTGAAAGTGCCGCGGATCGTGCAAATGCACTCCTCCGAAATGCACGACGTGGAAGAAGCCACCGCGGGTTCGATTTGCGCTTTCTTCGGCGTCGACTGCGCGTCCGGCGACACGTTCGGCGACGGCAAGGCGAAGCTCACGATGACCTCGATGTTCGTTCCGAACGCCGTCATCTCGCTCGCGATCGCGCCGAAAGATAAGGCCGGTCAAACGAACTTCTCGAAGGCGCTGAACAAGTTCACGAAGGAAGATCCGACCTTCCGCGTTCACCGCGACGAAGAGTCCGCGCAGACGATCATCTCCGGGATGGGCGAGCTCCACCTCGAGATCTACTGCGAACGGATCAAGCGCGAGTTCAACTGCGAAGTCGTCGTCGGTAAGCCCCAAGTCGCCTTCCGCGAGACGATTACGCAGCAAGCGAAATTCAACTACACCCACAAGAAGCAGTCGGGCGGTAAGGGTCAATTCGGTCGCGTGGCCGGATTCATCGAGCCGCTGCCGTCGGATGCCGCGGTCAACTACGAGTTCGTCGACGATATCGTCGGCGGCGTGATTCCTCGGAACTTCATCCCGGCTTGCGACAAGGGTTTCCAGGAAGCGATCAAGGAAGGCCGCCTCATCGGATTTCCGATCGTCGGCGTCCGCGTCACGATCAACGACGGCGCGTACCACGACGTCGACTCCGACGAACTCTCGTTCCGGACGGCGGCCATCATGGGCTTCCGCGAAGCGTACGAAAAGGCCGGCGCGGTCGTCCTCGAGCCGATGATGAAGCTCGAGACGCAGGCTCCGGAAGAGTTCCAAGGCTCCGTCATGGGTCAAATCAACCAACGCCGCGGCATGATCCTGAACTCGGGAACGAACGAAGGTTACGCGATCATCGAAGCCGAAGTTCCGCTCACCGAAATGTTCGGTTACTCCACGGACCTTCGCTCCGCCACCCAAGGCAAGGGCGAGTTCACCATGGAATTCCTGAAGTACTCCGCCGTTCCGCGGAACGTTCAGGAAGAAATGGTGAAGAAGTTCCAAGAGAAGAAAGCCAAAGGCTAACGCGGAGAAGGCGAAGGGCGGATCTCCCGCCGATTCCGACCCTCTCTATTAGACTAAGCTAGACTAAGCGAAGCCCCCGGAATCCCCTTAGGGATCGGGGGCTTCGTATTATTTTCTAACCTATTGAAAAATATGGACAAAAAACCGCCTCCGGCTATTGATTCAATGCGTTAAGTCGGAGATAATTATTAACGATACTTAAGAATCCAACTGAGGAACGTACGATGTGGACTCTTAGTGCTCCCTTTCCGGGCATCGCCCGGCTTTCATCGATTCTGCTCGCCGGCCTCGCGCTTGGTTTGAGCGGGTGTTCCCTTTCGAGCTCGAACGGGGATTCCTCGATATACGTCGACCTTTCGAATCTCCAGGGAGGATCCCGATTTTCTCTCCTCGACTCGAGCGGGCCGGCTTACGGGCTCGGCGCCCCTCCGCCCACGACTTCCGGTTTCCAGTGCTTCGCCGTGAACGTGACCGGCCCGGGCATCGGCGACTCCTCGCCGAATCCCCATCTGGGAATCGAGCTCGGCCCGATCTTCGATCGCCTGCTCTCGAAGCAATCGTACTGTTCGTATCGCGGCGTCGTTTCGCCGACGATCTCGCGCGCCACCGTCGACGCCGGTGCGGGCTCTGCCGCGCTCCAGGTTCCCCCGGGCGGGGTGCGTCTGGTCCAGATCACGGGCGTGAACGATCCGCTCGTCTGCGCGGCCGGCGTGATCAACGACCCGCCGGGATCCGTCTCGGGCAACCGTTACTTCGAGGTCGGACGTGCGGTGCTGAACGACGTTTTCGGCGATCGGTCGGTCGACGTCGCGATGGACTGGCCCGCGACCGCGGCCGAGCAGTCGGCGCGGATGATGGATTGCGGAGATGGTACCTGCGGAACCCTAAGCGGCGTCGATTCGACGGGAGCGGCGGCGTCCACGCCCGTCTACCAATACCCGAACCCGTCGCCGAGCGTCTTCAATAGCCTCGCTTTCAAAGTAAACGCTCCGTTCGGCAAACGAATGATGAAGCTCACGATCCTTCTCAGTTCACCGCTCGCGGCCAATACCGCCGTCGTCGAGCTCAGGAAGAACACCGGTACCGCTCCGTCCCTGGACCTTACCCACGGCGTGAGCGTGCCCGTCACCCTGAATGTTCCCGCGGGCGGGTCGGCGACGCCTTATACCGTCGATCTGCTCGATGCGGCCGGTAACCCGATCGTTTCGGATGGAAGCGATTATTGGGTCTTCGTCACCGCGCCGGGCGCGACCGAGTCTTCGCCGATCGGGATCGTGCATAACGCCGGCACGAGCAATGGGACGGTTTATAGCTTCAACTCGTCTTCGCCGGTCGGCGGCATTTCCGTCGGATCGACGGGAGTCGTTCACGACCTGATCGGTTGCGGAATCTAGATTTACGGAAATCGAGGAACGTATGCGGATGATTTTCCTCTCGAAATGGATCGGAATCCTAGTCGCGATCGGGACGGCTAGCGCGTGCTCGCTGAGCGGCCACGATAACGGCGCGTCCCTCTTCGTCGATCTTTCCTCGCTCGAAGGGCACGGCTCCCGTTACGCGCTTTTGAACTCGAACGGAGGATTCATGGGCGTCACCGTCGGTAACACCGCGACGATCCCGACCTCCGCCTCGGGATTCGCATGCTACGGCGTGAACGTCACCGGCCCCGGCATCGCGGATTCGGGACACGATTCCTCGGGCAAGGACCCGATGGTCGATTTTTATCGGACGCTGAACGAAGCCAATCGTTATTGTTCTTATCGCGGAATCGTGACCCCTCCGCTTTATTTGAATGGTGGTAGTACGGAAGCCGCGCTCCTCGTTCCTCCGGGCGGATTGCGTCTCGTGCAGATCGTGGGCGTGAACGACTCGACGGTCTGCATGAGCGGCGTGCTCGACGATCCGCCGGGAAGCTCGGGCGGCGGCGGGAATCGATTCTTCGAGATCGGCCGAGCCGTCCTGAACGACGTTTTCAGCGACCGCTCGTTGACCGTAGGCATGAGCTGGCCGACCGGGAACACGACTCAAGACGACGCGGACCGCGCCGCGCGCACGATGGACTGCGGGGACGGCGGCGGAGTTTGCTCGACGATCGGGGGGTTCGCCGCCTCGGCGGGAGCGAGCGCGACTCCGAGTTCCACCTACACCCAGTTCGCACAGAGAATCGCCGCCACGCCCGGCAAATATCTGAAGAGCGTGGATTTGAATCTCAGTATTCCCTCCGGCACGACGGAAGACGTTACGGTGACGATCTACTCCTCGGTGAGCGGTGATTCGATTCCTTCCTCCAGCACCAATTACGCGAATACGCTCACCTTGACGGGGGCCTCGAGCTACGTTTCCGCGACGTTTCCTATCGGGACGAGCGGGAATTACTTACTCATGCAATCCGGCTACGATTATTGGATCGTGGTCTCGACCGCGCACGCGGATACGACCCAGTGGCGGATGGCGACCGGCTCAGGCTCGGACATCGCGAAGTACGATGTCGGGACGTCGTCCTGGACCGCCTATCCGGGCCAGACCCTCGATTATCGGATTCAGGCTTGCGACTAGTTTAAAAGCGCACGCCCGCGCGAGCCGCGAGTCCGGGAACGCCCGCGTTCGAGTAATTTCCCTCGAACGCGATTTGGATCGCCGCGAGATCGAAAAGGAGCCCGCCGAAGAGCGAGAGGCCGTTCCGTTTTCCGCGGGCGGTGACGTTCACGGTGTTCCCGCCCCCGATATCGATCGGAATGTCGATCCGCGACGCGGCGATCGAATAGCCTAGGCCCATGTAAGGTTCGGCGAAGGCGAGCTTCGCGCCGGTCAGGATCGCGGGCGTCCAAGTGCGCGTGGAGACGATGCCGAGGTCGTTGTCGGCGTAGGCGAGGCGGATCGCGGCGCCGAATCCCTCTTCGGGTTCGACCACTTTCAGCTTCAAAGCGATGCCCGTGAGTTTGTAGCCCTGGTATTTCAGGTAGCCCGCTTCGACGGCGAAACGTTCGCCGAGTCGGAGATTCGCCTGGATCCGGGCGGAGGGAATCGCGCCGGGGATGTCGCTATCGAATCCGGCTTGTTTCAGGATGTCCCGAAACTCGTCGGGGAGCTTCACGATTTGGGCCGCGAGCCCTACTTCGAGTCCGATCGGACCGGTCGGCGGATCGACGCCGGTGATCGGGCGGAACTCGCCGCCGAGGCCGATCGCTTGGGCGGCCGAGTTCGCCGCCTGGTCGGTGAGGAGCTGGAGAGGGGCGGTGAACTGGCTCGGGTCGAGCGTGATGCCGGCGGCCCGCGCGGACGGAACCGCGGACGAAAGGAGGACGAGGCTGAGCGCGCAGGGCGCGCGAGAAGAGAAGAACCGGATCACCCCTCCGATTCTGACCGAGATTCGCCGGCTAGGCCAGACGGTAGGTCGCGTTCAATGAACGGGCGATCGTGTTAAACGATCAGTTCGCTTTTTTCGCCGGTTCGGCGGCGGACGGGGCTTTCGCCTCGGTCTTCGCTTCGGGTTTCGTATCGGTCTTCGTTTCTGTCGCCGCTTTCGGGGCGGTTTCCGTCGTGGAAGCCGGAGCGCCGGTGTTTGCCGGGGCGCTATTCGTGGAAGTCGCCGGGACCGACGTCGCCGGAGCGGTGTCGAAAACCGAGCGTTTTTCACGGCCGCCGAGGACGGTCAGACCGAGCGAAGTGACCATGAAAATCGCCGCGAGCACGAAGGTCGTCTTCGTGAAAAAGTTCGCGCCGCCGGAGCTACCGAACACCGTGTTGCTCGAACCGCCGAGCGAAGCGCTGATGTCGGCGCCTTTCCCCGACTGCATCAGGACGACGACGACGATGAGGAAACAGGTGACGATATGGACGACGGTGACGAAAGTGGTCATAGGCCACCGGTTTTAGCGAAAACGGGGGGGCACCGCAAGGCATTAGCCGAAGTCGCTATGTGTCATAAAGTGGGGGGGGGTTCGCGACGTTTGCACTCCGGCCGGATCGCGGGGATGATGGAGGCGATGCGAATCGCCCACGGATTGGTCCTCGCCTCGGTTACCGCCGGTTTCGTCGCCTGCTCCCTCCATTCAGTCGAGCGGGGAACCCACCTTTCGATCCGGGTCGATGCCCGCGGGCTCGAGGGACCGCCCGGAGCCGCTCTCGTCCAACCCTTCGCGAGTGCCTCGCCGCCGACCGCGATCGGCGGCTTCGACTGCCTCGGGGTGAACGTCACCGGACCGGGAATCCCGGATACGAGCCAAAACCCGGAGCCGAACCTCGGACCGCTTTTCGACGATCTGTTGAATCGTCGCTCGTACTGCACCTACCGCGGCATCCTCGCGGGGCCGGTTTCCGCGACGATTTCGGGGCCGCAGGAAATAGCGCTCGTCGTGCCTCCGGGAAATCCGCGGCTCGTCCAGCTCGTCGGGCTCAAGGAACAAAACGGGTCGAACGACTGCGTCCGCGAATTCAACCCCGGCGTCGCGCCCGTGATCGGCCCGAGCGGTAAGCCCGCGGAAGCCGACGCTTACGAACTCGGCCGCGCGGTGATCGGTCTCGCGGGCGACACGACGGTCGTCTTGAACGCGGATTGGAACGGGCTCAGCGGCTCGGACCAGTTCCTCCGGATGATGAAATGCGATCACGGCGGCGGAAACAACTCGAGCGGGAACGGTTCGATCGCCACCTTGCCTTCGTTGACCGTCGCGCGCGACGAGCCCGGAGTCGTTTTCGATTCGCGGACCGCGCCCGGAAAGATTTTCGTGACCGGCGGCGGATCGTCGTCGACCGAGTCGTACACGATCGGCGCTGGATCCTGGGTCCAAACCTCGCCGACGTCGCTCCCCGCGGCGTACGCCCCGGTGGTGGTTCCGTACCAGACGAGCGGTTATATGAATATCGGGGGCGCCACTAGCTTCACGAATTTTTACGAGACGAGCACGGACGGCGTGACCTGGGGAACGATGACGCCGATTCCGAGCGCGACTTCAGCCACCGGTTCGGCCGGAAGGAGCGCGCAGGTCACCCACGCGGCCACGAACGCGACCTATATCTTCGGCGCTTTCCCGGCTTCGAATTCGATCCTACGGTACGATCATCCGACGAGCACGATCACGCCCATGCCGAATCCGCTCGCGACGGGACGCGAAAACGCGTCGGCGACGATCTTGAGCGACGGGAAGATCATGATCGTCGGGGGCGACGACGGAACGAATATCCTCTACTCATGCGATATCTTCGATCCGGCGACCGGCGCGATCTCGTTCTGCAGTTTCCTCGCCGGAGTCGTCGGAGTGAACGGCGGGACGCTCGCTCCGCTGCCGAACGGAGGCGCACTTCTCATCGGGGGCGCTACGGGCACCGTGGCTGCGAACGCCGCGATCGCCTCGACCCAGACCTACGTTCCGAGTCCGGTGCCGACTTGGGTCGCGGGTAATCCGCTTCCCGAAGCGCGCGCGGACGCCGCCTCGGTCATCCTCAACGACGGACGGATCGCGCTTTTCGGAGGACGGGACGCATCCGGGAACGCGATGAACTCGACGATTTTCTTCAGCGGCACGGCTTGGCAGCATGGACCGAACCTCGCGGTCGCTCGTTACAAGGCGAAAGCCGTGATCGGTCCCGGCGGGAAAGTCTACATCGTCGGCGGAAAGGTGACGGGCGGCGCGGCCTCGAACGCCGTCGAAGTCTGGTCGCCTTAAGGGCCGCCGATCAAAGATGTCGAGGACTCAGAGGAACGATCCCGCGCCTTCGACGAGGGCGAGGAAGCTCTCGGCCTTCAAGCTCGCGCCGCCGACGAGACCGCCGTCGACGTTCGGTTTCGCGAGGAGTCCGCGCACGTTTTCCGGCGTGACCGAGCCGCCGTAGAGGATCTTCGTCTTCGCGGCGTTATCGGCGCCGTATTTCTTCACGAGGAACGCGCGAGAGAACGCGTGCGCGTCCTCGGCCTGTTCCGGGGTCGCGGTGAGTCCCGTCCCGATCGCCCATACCGGCTCGTAGGCGAGGACGAGACGCTCGTTCCATTCGGCGGGAAGTCCGTCGCGGAGCTGGCGCTCGAGGACGGCTTCCGTCCGGCTCGCCTCGCGTTCCGCGCGCGTCTCGCCGTAGCAGAGGACGACGGTGAAACCCTGATTCAGGTGGCTCTCCGCCCGCTTCTTCGCCGAGGCGTCGGTTTCGCCGAAATACTGGCGGCGTTCGGAGTGCCCGACGAGGGTCGTCCCGACGCCGATCTCTTTCAGCATCGCGCCCGAGATCTCGCCGGTGAACGCGCCTTTTTCCTCGAAGTGGACGTTCTGCGCGCCGACCGCGACGGGAATGCCCGTGAATTCGCGGCGAGCGGTCTCGAGCGAAAGGAAGGGCGGAAAGACGAGGGCGTCGAGCTTTCCCGGGCCCGCGGTGACCGCGAGCGCCTTGCGCGCGCGATCGGAAAGGGAACCCCATCCGGACTTCGCGGCCGCCGCGAAGTCCGAGGTCGCGCGAGCGCCGTGATTCATCTTCCAATTTCCGGCGATCAGGATCCCGCGATTCCGGTCCATCGATAGGCCTTTCGGTGGGCGATCAGATCCGCGAACGGGTCATCGTTTGGGTCGTCTCGCGTTTGTACATCTGGCGGAGGACGTCGATTCCCGGGAGCGAACCGTTTTCGATGAACTCGAGGACCGCGCCGCCGCCCGTGGAAAGGTGGTCGTACTTGCCCGAAAAACCGGACTGCTTCACGGCCGAAACCGTGTCGCCGCCGCCGACGATCTTGACCGCGCTCATTTCCGAGATCGCTTGGGCGACTTCGAAAGTGCCGATCGCGTATTCGGGCTTTTCGAACCATCCGAGCGGGCCGTTCCAGAAGATCGTGCGACCGTTTCGGAGGAAGTTCGAGAACTCCTCGATCGTGCGGAGGCCGATGTCGAATCCCGCGTTCGTATCGGAGGGGAGGAGGATCGGGATCTCGCGCTTCTTCGCGTCGCGCAGGATCGTCCGGGCCGCTTCGACGTCCTCGGGTTTCGGTTGCTTCGCGCCGGACGGAATCGTCGTTCCGTTTACCGCCCAGAACGCGTGCGCCATCGCGCCACCGATGCATATTCCGTTCACCGAACGCAGGAGCGCGTCGACGGTCTTGATCTTATCTGTGACTTTCGAGCCGCCGAGGACGGCGTAGAAAGGTTTCGCGGGATCCTTCACGAGAGGCTCGAGGTACTTGAGTTCCTTTTCGATAAGGAGGCCCATCGCCTTCGTCTGGACGATCGTCGCCATGCCGTACGTCGAAGCGTGCTTCCGATGCGCGGTTCCGAACGCGTCGTTCACGTAAACTTCGCAGAGTGCGGCGAGTTTCGACGCGAATTCCGGGTCGTTCGCCTCCTCGCCCGCGTGGAAACGGAGGTTCTCGAGAAGGAGGACCGATCCCGGCTTTTGGGATTTCACGAGGAGTTCGATGCCTTCGCCGACGCAGTCGTCGGCGAGCATGACTTCCTGACCGAGGACGCCGGAGAGGTAGGCCGCGACCGGTTCGAGCGAGTACTTCGGATTCCGCTTCCCGTCCGGACGGCCGAGGTGGGAGCCGATCACGACTTTCGCGCCCGCTTGCATGCAGTGCTTGATCGTCGGAAGGGCTTCCATGATGCGCGAATCGTCGGTGACTTTCCCGTTCTCGATCGGAACGTTGAAGTCGAGCCGGAGGAATACGGATTTCCCGCCGAGGGCGAGGTCCCGCACGCTCTTGATCGCGCCGCTGCCGGACGCGGCCGTCGCTCCGTTGCTCACTTAGATTCCTTTCGCCGCGATGAACGCCGTGAGGTCGAGCATGCGGGCCGAGAAGCCGGATTCGTTATCGTACCAGGAAATGACCTTCGCGAAATTTCCGTCGATGACGGCGGTGAGTTCGAGGTCGACCGTCGAGGAAGCGACGTTCCCGTTATAGTCGTGGGAAACGAGCGGGGCGGCTTCCGTGCCGAGGACGCCCTTCATCGCGCCGGCGGCGGCCGACTTGAACGCGGCGTTGATTTCTTCCTTCGTCGCCGTCTTTCCGAGTTCGCAGGTCAGGTCGACGAGCGAGACGTTCGGAGTCGGGACGCGGATCGAGAGGCCGTCGAGCTTTCCCTTCAGTTCCGGGAGCACGAGGCCGACGGCTTTCGCCGCGCCGGTCGTCGTCGGAATCATCGAGACCGCGCCCGCGCGCGCGCGGCGGAGGTCCTTGTGACCGAGGTCGAGGATGTTCTGGTCGTTCGTGTAGGAGTGCACGGTCATCATCGTGCCGCGTTTGATGCCGAAAGTGTCGTGGAGGACCTTCGCGATCGGCGCGAGGCAGTTCGTCGTACAGGAGGCGTTCGAAACGACGGTGTGCTTCGACGGGTCGTAGGCCTTTTCGTTCACGCCCATGCAGAGGGTGATATCGGCGTCCTTCGACGGAGCCGAAATGATCACGCGCTTCGCGCCGCCCTTCATGTGGAGGCTCGCCTTTTCCTTATCGGTGAAGATTCCGGTGCACTCGTGGACGATCGTCGCGCCGACGGAACCCCACGGGAGGTTCGCCGGATCTTTCTCGGAGAACATCTTGATCTTTTTCAGGCCCTTCTTCGTCTCGATGATCATCGAGTCGCCTTCCATCTTCACGGTGTAGGGAAGCGTGCCGTGGACGGAATCGTACTTGAAGAGGTGGGTCGAGACTTCGGGTTTGTCGAGGTTGTTGATCGCGACGATTTCGATGTCGTCGCGCTCGAGGGCGAGACGCGCCACTTTGCGACCGATCCGTCCGAAGCCATTGATGCCGATTTTCGTAGTCATGGGGAAATCTCCTGGCCGTTAGTAGGTTCGAGCCCGGATGGGCCGGCTTCGAACGGCTAGCTTACGCTGGCCGTTCCGGACCGCAGGGGTCGAACGGTTCTGGCGATGTTTTTAGGCTTCCCGTTCTACTCCCGAAACGGCCGTCGATTCAATCGAAGTTACGGGCCGGTTTTCAGTAATTTGCCGTAGTTTTTCAGGGACTTCTTGAACGCGGCGACCGTCCCGGAAAACGGCTGATTCCAAGGCAGTTTCGGCGCCATGATGGCTTGCGTCAGGGCGGTCAAACCCTCGATGTCGGCCACCGAAACGAATTCGGGCGCCGGGCCGTTCGCGGGCGCCGCATCAGGGCCGCCCTCGAAGCTCTGGTTATGGTAGTTTCCGAGCGGGACGGAGATCGCGATGGTCGGGATCCCGTAAGCGGTCGCCGCCGTGCCTTCGCACGATCCGCCGTCCATGATCCGCCGCTGGTGCTTTCCGGGCAGGATGCGCGCGGCGAGGTCCGAGAAAACCTGCGTGCCGCCGGAGTCGAAGACGCTCTTCCGGTCGCCGAGTCGCACGACCGGGCCCTTTCCGATCTCGGCGCCGGGCAGGGTGCGGGAGGTTTCGAGCGAGACGGCGAGGAGTTTTCGCTTCGCCCCTTTCAGCCAGCCTAGCTCGAAATGAGCGATCGCGCCGATGAAGCCGACTTCTTCCGCGCGGGTGAGGAGGCCGATGAACGGCGCTTTCGATTTTTTCGCTTTGAGGGCGAGCGCGGTTTCGAGGATCGCGTAGACGCCGATGAGGTCGTCCGCCGCCTTCGTGTAAAGGAGGTCGCCCTCGCGCCAGTGCGTGTCGCGGAATCCGAAGCCTCCGAAGAGGTCGGCGGCTTTCGTTTGGCGCCTCAAATCCTTTACCCGAATCAAGCCCTTATCGATCGCGCGTCCGCTCTCGATCATTTCGGCTTTTTCCACGCGGCCGTAACCCACGAACCCTTCGCTATCCGCGAGCCAAACCTTTCCGCCCTCAAGGTGCGCGGTCGGGCTGCCGCCGTGCCATTTGAACGCGAGAAGATCGGCATCGACCCATTCGACGCCGTGGAAGCCCGGGTGGTCGGTGTGCGCGATGAAGATCCGGACCGGTTCGGGGGACTTCGCTTTCGTGAGTCTCGAATACTCGGCTTTCGACTTCACGCCGACGACGAGGTTCTTCGCCGGGTCCATAAAGTAGGGCACTTTCGCCTCGTCGAGGATCGCGCGGGCGGTGGCGAGCACGTGGCCTTCGCGGAACGGAGCGGTGGGTTTTTCGAGGATTTTCGCGAGACGGGTGTGGTTCACGGGCAGCATGGGTTCGAAGGTACTTGAGTGGGAGCGGGTTGACTAGGAGGTCGGGGAGCGGGGGCCGGAGCAGCTGAAGCCGAATCTGTATCTGAATCTGTTTTGTTTACTGGGCCCGTTTCCGTGGAGGGATCGAGGCGAACGCGCACTCCGGAGTTTTCGACACGAAATGTAGGATATGGGCTGCCACCGCCACCGAAAACAAAACAGATTCAGATACAGATTCGGCTTCACCCGCGCCGCTTCCGTCCTGTTGACGCGTCACTTCCTGGACTAAGAAGAAACCCGAAGGCTGGCATTCCCGCGCGCCTAAGTGCAGAATCGCAAGACCCAAAATGAAAGCCATCGTCGACCTGCTCACCGAAATGAAGACCCTCCTCGAAATGAACGGCGAGAACCCGTTCAAGGTCCGCGCGTTCGACAAGGCCGCGGACACCGTCGAGTCGCTCGGCGATTCCGAGGACTGGGTCGGGCGCGCGAAAGCGGGGACGCTCACCGAAATCCCGGGCATCGGGAAAGGGATCTCGGCGTTGCTCACGGAGTTCCTCCTCGAAGGGACGGCAAAGGAGCGCGACGCCCTCGCGGCGAAGCTCCCCGAGGGCTTGCTCGAACTCACGAAGGTTCCCGGACTCGGTCCGAAGAAGGCGATCCAGGTCATCGAGACCCTCGGGATCAAGACGCTCGGCGAGCTCGAATACGCCTGCCGCGAGAACCGACTGCTGAAGCTGAAGGGCTTCGGCGAGAAGGTCCAAGCGAAGATCCTCGAGGGCGTGCAGTACTTGATGGCGACTTCCGGCCAGATGAAACTCGCGGAAGCGTTTCCGATCGCCGAAAGGCTCCTGCCCGCGCTCGCGAAAACCGCGAACGAGGGACGGCACCCGGCGGGAGGCGGCCTGCGCGTGTCCGAGACGGGCGCGCTTCGCCGACGGATGGAGACCCTTTCGTCGCTCGATTTCCTCGTCGAGACGCTTCCCGGCGCGAAGACGACGAAACAGCTCGAGGAGCGACTCTACGGCGCGGTCACCGCACTCGACGGCGGCATTCCGCTCGCGGTGAAATTCACGTTCGCGGAGACCGCGCGCTACGGCACCGAGCTCGCGCACACGACGGCGACCGAGGCGTCGTGGTCGGCGCTCGTGCCGGGTCGGGACTCCGCCGCCGGCGGGGCTCCCGCCGCGGACACGGAGGAAAAATTCTTCGCCGAGGTCCACGTGCCTTGGATCCCGCCCGAGATGCGCGAAACGGGCGAAGAGGTCGCCCTCGCGCGGACGGGGAAACTCGACGAGATTGTCGGTTGGAACGATTTGCAGGGGTGTTTTCATAATCACACGACCCGTTCGGACGGCGTCGCGACCCTCGAAGAGATGGTCGTCGGCGCGAAGGCGCGCGGGATGAAGTACATCGGCATCTCGGATCACTCGAAATCCGCTTTTTACGCGCAGGGACTCGCGGAGGCCGCGCTCGCCGAACAGGAAAAGGAAATCCGCGCCGTCCAAGAAAAACACCCGGACATCCGGATATTCTGGGGCATCGAGAGCGACATCCTCGCCGACGGCGCGCTCGACTACGACGCGAAATGGCTCGATCGTTTCGACTTCGTCGTCGCCTCGATCCACTCGCGCTTCCAGATGGACCGGACGACGATGACCGAACGGATTCTCCAAGCCGTCCGGAATCCGCGAACGACGATGCTCGGCCACCTCACCGGTCGGCTCCTCCTCGGACGGAAGGGCTACGAACTCGACATCGAAAAGATCATCTCCGAGTGCGCGGCCCGGAAAGTCGCGATCGAGATCAACGCCCATCCCGCCCGCCTCGACATCGACTGGCGATGGGGACCGGAGCTCCGGAAGGCGGGCTGCCTCGTTTCCGTGAACCCGGACGCCCACGAGGTCGCCGGTCTCGACGACGTGAAATACGGGTTGTGCGTGGCTCGGAAAGCGCTGCTTCCGCGCGGGCTCGTCTTGAACGCGCGCGACCGCGCGGGCGTCGAGAAATGGCTCGCCGAAAGGAGGTGAGCGTGGGATCCGCGCGTCCTTCGAAAGCCGAGCGCCTGCTCGCCGAACGGCGCCGGATGCTCGAGATCATCAAGCTCCTCAAACGGGAATATCCCGACGTCCGATGCTTCCTCGACTACGCGACCCCGTTTCAACTCCTCGTCGCGACGATCCTCTCGGCCCAATGCACCGACGAGCGCGTGAATAAGACCACTCCCGCGCTCTTCGCGCGGTTTCCGGACGCCGGCGCGATGGCGCGGGCGAAGATCGGTGAGATCGAAAAACTCGTCCAGCCCACCGGTTTCTACAAGAACAAGGCGAAGGCGATCCTCGAGACCTCGAAGATCCTCGTCTCGAAATACGACGGCGAAGTCCCGCGGCGGCTCGAGGAACTCGTCGAGCTTCGCGGCGTCGGGCGGAAGACCGCGAACGTGATCCTCGGTAACGCCTACGACACGCCGGGATTCGTCGTGGACACGCACGTCGGCCGAATCACCCGTCGACTCGGATTCACGCGGAATTCGGATCCGGTGAAGGTCGAGTACGAAGTGCGGGAATTCGTACCGGAGGCGGATTGGTCGAAATTCTCGCTCTGGTTGATCGCTCACGGACGTGCGGTGTGCACGGCTCGGAAAGCGAAATGCGAGGAGTGCGTCCTCGCGCGGCTCTGTCCGAAAGTGGGCGTTCCGCGATCGTGAACGCCGTTCAGTAAAAGAATTCGACGAGCGCGACGCCGGCGGAGAGTAAAACGAGACCGGAGAGAATGCCGTACTGAAGGTAGCGCATCGGGTTTTCCTTACCCGACTTTTCGGAAGAGCGCGGCGCGCGCTTTAGCGCAGGTGACTCGTCATCGAGACGAGGAGCACGAGCAGGAGCGAGCCGGTGAGGGTGACGCTCCAAAATTTGTCGTGACGCCGGGCGATGGCGGAGGCTTGGCGTGCGGCGGCGGATTTCCATTTGCGTTGGGCTCTCGTTAAAGCGTTCATCGGTCCCCCTCCCGACTCGAATGAATCGGACCTTGACGCACCGTATTAGATTTAGTGGGCCCTTGTCAAGTGGGGGAGAAAACCTCGTCATTTCACTCGGATTCACGGTAAACGTGGGGGAGGAGGACCCCCTTTGAGCACCCAGACCCGCATCAATCTCGAAGCCCTTCACGAAAGCGAAGAAAGGCTCAATCTCGCCCTGAGTGCGGCCGGCATGGGGATCTGGGACTGGGACGTCGCGAGCGGTCGCCTGACCTGGTCGGAAACCCTCGAGCGACTCTTCGGGTTCGAGCCGGGTACGTTTCCCGGTACTTACGAGGCTTACCGCGATCGAGTGCCTTCGGATGAATTCGCCTCGATGGAGAAGGAGCTCGCGAAAGCGATCGCCGAGAAGCGCGATCACACGACCGAACACCGCGTGCTTCTGCCCGACGGCGGGATCCGGTGGGTCCAAGGGCGGGGGCGTCCGTACTTCGACGAAAACGGGAAGCTCCGCCGGATGGTCGGTACGACGTTCGATATCACGGAGCGGAAACGCGCGCAGGAGACCCTCCGGCGCACGAGCGAGGAACTCGAACGCATCGTCTTCGAGCGCAGCGAGGCCCTTTCGAAATCGCACGCGTTCCTCGACTCGCTCATCGAGAACCTGCCGAACATGGTCTTCGTGAAGGACGCCCGCGACCTGCGCTTCGTGCGCTTCAACCGGGCGGGCGAGGAGCTCCTCGGGCTTTCGCGCGACGAGCTCTTCGGCAAGAACGACTACGACTTCTTCCCGAAGGATCAGGCCGACTTTTTCACCGAGAAGGACCGGGCGGTTCTGCGCGGGCACGAGATCGTCGACATTCCGGAAGAGCTGATCCAGACGAAGTCGGGGATCCGGGTCCTGCACACGAAAAAGATCCCGCTTTTCGGCTCGGACGGGAAACCGGAATACCTCCTCGGTATCTCCGAGGACATCACCGAGTACAAACGTGCCGAGGAGCAACGCGTGCGCCTCGTCCACGAGAAGGCCGCGCGGATCGAGGCCGACCGCGCCGCCGGTCGTTTCCGCTTTCTCGCCGAGGCGAGCACCTGCCTCTCCGCTTCCCTCGAATACGAGAAGACGCTCCAGCAGCTCGCCGAACTTTCCGTCCCGAGTTTCGCCGACTGGTGCACGATCACCGTGAAAGACGAGGGCGGGGGGCTTCGGCGCATGGCCGCCGTGCACTCGAATCGCGAGAAGCGCGCGCTCATCGACGAACTCTTCCGGGACTATCCCGTCGACGCCGATCGTACGAACGGGATCGCCGAGGTCATTCGGACGGGCGTTTCGCTCTATACGCCGATCGTCGACGATTCGCTCCTTCGGCGCGCGGCGCGGGACGAGCGTCACTACGAACTCATGTCGAAGCTCGGCACGAGTTCGGCGATCCTCGTTCCGATCCAGATCCGCGACCAGACGGTCGGGGCGATTTCGCTCGTCTACGGCCACTCCGCGCGGAAGTACCAGCCGGAGGATCTCGCGACGGTCGAGGAGCTCGGCCGCCGAGCCGGCATCTCGATCGAGAACGCGCGCCTCTACGAACAAGCCCGGGTCGCCGTCCAAGCCCGCAGCGAATTCCTTTCGATCGCGTCGCACGAGCTGAAGACGCCGATCACCTCGCTGAAGCTCCAACTCCAACTCACCCGTCGCCGAGTGGACGTCGACCGGGGCATCGCGCCCACGCCCGAGAAGCTCGCTAAAGCCCTCGACGCCTCCCTCGGCCAGATCGACCGCTTGGTCGAGTTGATCGAAAACCTCCTCGATATCTCGCGCATCGAAGCGGGAAAGCTGAATTACGCGTTTCAGCGCTGCGATTTCTCGGACCTCGTCGCCGACGTCATCGACCGTTTCGGCGATCCGTTCTCCGAGAGCGCGCCGATCGAATTCACGCCGGCCGGAGATACCGAGGTCGACTGCGATCCGTTCCGCATCGAGCAGGTCGTGGTGAATCTCCTCTCGAACGCCGTGAAATACGGAGCGGGTAAGCCCGTACGCGTGACCGTCGTTCGTCGGGGCGACCGAGTGCGCCTCGAAGTGAAGGACCGGGGAATCGGGATCGACGCCGCGGTCATCGACCGGATCTTCGACCGGTTCGAGCGGGCGGTTTCGAACCGGAACATCAGCGGCCTCGGCCTCGGTCTTTATATCTCGAAGCAGATCGTGCTCGGGCACCGTGGTGAGATCTGGGTCGAGAGCGAGCCCGAGGTCGGATCGACCTTCTTCGTCGAGATTCCCGCCGCCGGCGTCAAATCCTAGACGGGTTAAGCTCGAGGGCCCGCCCGCCGAAAAGAAGGCGGAGGAGGGCCGCGTGAGGCTTCCCGAGAAGTGGATCTTCAAAACCGCCGCCGTCGCGATCGGACTCGGTACGCTCGTCGTCGCCGTTTCGCCGAGTCTGCGCGCGTCGATCACCGCGGGATGGGAAGTGCGCGAGCTCGTGCGTTTCCGAGAACGTTTCTCGCCCGAGAACGTCGGTCGGAGCTGCCCGAACTCGCCCTTGAACCGCATCGCCGCCTGCGCCCGCGCGATGATCATCGACGAGGACCGCCTCCGCCACGCGTCCATGACGGCACGGATCTATTATCTCTCGACGATCGCCGCGGTCGCCGCGTCCTCGGACGAGTTCGCGCGTTCCCGTTCGGAAAAAGTCGAGACGCGCGCCGACCTGCTCGAATACCTGAACGAAGAAATGAAGGCCGTGCTGGTCCAAACCGGCGGACGGGTGGATCTTTCGGCCCTCGACGGTTCCTCCGCGCCGAGCTCGGAAGAGACCCCCGAAATCGCGCTGAAACGCAGATACTACGCGAACCTCGTCGACCTCTGGATCAAGAATTGGCGCAAGGACGAGAAGTTCCTCGCCGCGAACCGGGATCTCTCGACGGATCCCGCGCTCACGCACCGCCTCGGGATCTTGCGCGCCGATCGCGACGAGCTCTTTTCCCGTCTCTCCATCGACCTCAGCCGTTACGAAAAACGGCGGATTCCCGCCGGAAACGATCAGAAATAGGTGGGTTTTCGAGGGGCTTTCGGGTACGAAACGGGCATATGACGCCCGAGCAGGTTAAGCTGCGCATCCAGGAAAAGCTCGGTCCCGGGACCGAAGCGGAAATCATCGACCTCACCGGTACGATGGATCATTATCAAGCGATCATCATCTCGCCTTCCTTCGAAGGAAAGATGATGATGGAACAGCACCGCATGGTCATGGGCACGCTCCAAGCCGAGATCGATTCCGGCGAAGTCCACGCCCTCACGATGCGGACGTTCAGCCCGGATCAATACAAAAAGTACATCGGAGGTTAATTCATCATGGCTCATCCCCTCGTTCCGAAAGTCGAAGAAAAGGTCAAATCGAGCAAGGTCGTGATCTTCATGAAGGGCACGCCCCAGTTCCCGCAGTGCGGTTTTTCCTCGCGCGCGGTTCAGGTCCTGAAGGCGGCCGGCGCGACGGACGTCGTCGGCGTCGACGTGCTCGCGGACGATCCGCTCTGGGACGCCCTCGAAGACTTCACGAAGTGGCCGACCGTCCCGCAGATCTTCATCAACGGCCAGTTCGTCGGCGGCTGCGACATCGTCACCGAGATGTTCGAGCGTGGCGAGCTCCAGGAAGCCCTGAAAGCCTAAGTCGATCTTCTAAAATGAGCGAGGCCCGGTCCGCCGTCTGGCGAACCGGGCCTTTGCTTTGATGGCCTATACTTCGAGTGATGCGTTCGAGCGGCGGATTAGTTCGTCGCGAGACCGTCGCCGGCGTCGCCCGCATCGGGATTCCCGGCGTCGGAGCCGCCCGCGTCGGTCGACGAGCCCGAGCCGCCGTCACGCGAGGGACGGCGTCCGCGCGAGTTTCGTCGGGCGTCCGACTGGCCGAGGGCGAAGCACTTCGCGGCCAACCCCCGGTTCTCGGGTTTCAGGATCGAGTAGAGGATCGTATTCCGGAGCTTGTCCTTCACCGCGCCGAGTTTCGCGCGGGCGTCCGCGGTCTTCGCGCTCGCGGCTTGGGCGGCGTCGAAGGTCGCGTCGGCGCTCGAGAGAAGTTGCTTTTCGTCGAGCAGGGCGAGTTTCAGATCGGCCGCGAGCCCGACGCGTACCTTCTCGGCGTCGAGGTACGCGGCTTGGATCTGCTTCCGTTCGTCGGCGGTCGGGCGGGCCTTCGCGCACGACGCGCGGTCCGAACGTTCGGACGCGTGGGCGGAGAAGGGGGCCGCTCCGAGCGCGGAGGCGACGAGGGCGAGGGCGATCCAAGGAGACGACTTTCGGGTCAGGACGATCATCGAGCGATTCATGGACTTCCTTTCGTCCGATTCGGAGGAATCGAACGAAAGAGAAAATATCCGAAGATCGTGCTCCTAGAATGGAACGAAAGCGGAACGACCGTGGAGCCTCAAGCCGCGGGAACGCGTAAAATCACGCGCGCGCCGCCGGAGCGTCCGTCGGAACCCTGCCAATTCTCGGCGGAGAGCGAGCCACGGTGAATATCGAGGATCGTCTTCATGATCACGGATCCGAGGCCGATCGAGATACGCCCGCCTTCCCGGCGCGGTCCGAGTTTCCGGGTCATGCGGCGTTCGCCGAACTTCGCGAGCTGTTCGTCCGAAAACCCCGGACCGTCGTCGCGGACTTCGAGCCGGGCGAGGCTGCCGTTCTCGCGGCCGAATTCGACGGTGATCGTTTCCTTCGAGAAATCGTAAGCGTTTTCGAGGGCGTTCCGAACCGCGCGGCGGAGGAGGTGCGCGTCGCCGCAGACCTGGACGGGTTCGTCGGGACGGACGACGTCGATTTTCCGGCCCTCCGTCGAGCCCCGGCGCGAGAGGAGGAGCTCGGCCTCTTCCTCGACGAGCGAGGACAGGTCGGTCGGTTCGCGGACGCATTGGTAATTCGGCTCCCCGATCTGGGCGAGAACGAGCAAGTCCTCGATCAGGCGCTCGAAATAGTCGACCTCGCTGCGGGATAGGTCCATCAGCTCGCGGCCGACTTTCGGTTCGAGCGAGGCGCCTTTCGTCGCGAGGGTTTCGAGCATGTTCTTGAGCGAGGCGACCGGCGTGCGAAGGTCGTGCCCGAGCTCCTGGAGGAGCTGCATCCGCGACTGCTCGGTCGTGCGGAGCCGCTCGACCAGGCGTTCGATCTCCTCGGCCATGCGATTGAACCGCAGCATCGTCTGCCCGATTTCGTCGACTCGGTCGATCGGGAAACGCGCTTTCAGGTTTCCGGATTGGAGTTCGGCGATGACTTCGTCGGCGAGGGCGGCTTTGTTCCGCAGCGAACGGAAGAGGATCAGAAGGGAAACCCCCGCGCCCCCGAGAATCGAGGTGAGGAGGATCGCGAAAGAGAAGAATACGGGCTTCGCGCCGGGAGGCGGAGCGAAGACGCGTTTCGTGATGAGGTAGCGGGGGGGATTCGAGTAGAGGCGCACGATCCCGTCCTGGGGCGGCGGAGGGATCCGGCCGCCGAAGCTCGCGAAGAAACCGGTGAGTGCGCGCGGAATGTCCCCGGGCGGCGGGGGATCCGAATGGACCTCGCCTTCGGAAAGGGGGGGCGGTTTGCCCGTCCAGGCCGCGGTTCCCGCCCGATCGGGCGGGTAGAGGATCTTGCCGTTTTCGTCGGCGATCGCTTGGTTCCACGACGGCCCGCCGTGCGGTCGCGCGGCCTCGAGGAGTTGGAGCCCGTGGACGGGATCCTTCGCGTCGAGCGAGCGGATGATCTTCGCGAAGAAGAGAGGCTGGTCGATCCGCGGCGGCTGGCCCATCCGCATCAGCGTCAGGTTCGCGAAGTGACCCGTGATCACGAACGCGATCAAGACGATGGCCGTGATCAGGTAATGCCGGCGAAAGATCCGGGTATGGAGCATACGCCTAGTTTAAGCGGTCCCGCCTTTTTTCTCCAAACGATAGCCGACGCCGTAGATCGAGTTGATCTGAATATCGTTCACGTCTCCCTTCCGGAAACGCGCGCGGAGGTGGCTGATGTGGGAGTCGATGGTGCGGTCGAAAATTTCGCCGTCCTTGTCGAGGGCGTTCAGGAGCGACTCGCGGGTGACGACCGCTTCGGCGTGGCGCACGAGGTGGACGAGGATGTCGAATTCGCGGCGGTTCACGTCGAGGGTCCGGTCCTGGTGCTTCACTTGGCGCTTCTCGAGGTCGATCGAGAGGCTCTCGTATTTGAGCGTCGTGCCCTTCGCCGCGTTCATCGGCATGCGCAGCGCGCTCGAGATCCGCGCGAGGAGTTCCTTCTGGCCGAAGGGTTTGCGCACGTAATCGTTCGCGCCGAGGTTCAGCCCGCGCACGACCGAGTCTTCGTCGGTCTTCGCGGTGAGGAGGATCACGGGGACGTCGGTCCGTTCCTTCCGGATCTCGGTGAGGAGGTCGTAACCCGAACCGTCGGGAAGATTCACGTCGAGGACGAAGAGGTTCGGCTGCTTCGCGCGGACCGTTTCGCGCGCGCCGGAGAGCGACTGGACCCAATCGACGGCGTACCCTTCGGTTTCCAGCGTGACGTGGAGACTGCGGCCAAGAATCGGATCGTCTTCGACGAGGAGGAGCTGGACCATGTTGAGCGAGCCTTTCAGAAAGCGGGTGGAATGGGAATCTTCCTCACTTTCGCTCGGCTCCATTGAGCAATTGTGGAATCTTTAAGATACCGAAATATAAGATCTTTTTAAGGCAGGCGGACCGTGAGGCGCCGCCGAAAGACCTCTTCGAAGAGGGTCTTTTTCTGCTCGATGCGGAGGAGTTCGAGGTCTCCGCTGCCCCGTTTGGCGCGCAGGGTGAGCAGGACTTCCTGACGGCGAATTTTCAAGGACCCGATCCCCACCTGGCCGCGGTGGTTTCGATCGAGCGCGTCCGCGATGCGGAGGAGCGCGAGCAGGCGGACGAACGCGTGTTTGCGTTCTTTCGCGCTCCCGTTTTTCCCGAGGTGACCCTCGAGTTCGGGTTTGCCGACCCGGTGATAGAGGCAGAGTCGGGCGATGAACTCGGACTCCCACTTCTCGAGCGGAGTGAAATCCGCGTTCTTCGCGAAGTAGTAGGAGTGGACCTCGTGGTTCGTCGGGCTGATCACTTCGCCGATGTCGTGGAGGAGCGCGGCGGCGGTCAGGTAAGGCTTCCAGTCTTTCGGAAGTTTGTGGAGCGCGCGCGTGCGATCGAAGAGATCGCCCGCGAGTTCGGTGACCGCGTCGAGGTGGACCATCTCCGGATGGACCTTTTCCACCCGCGCCCGCACGTCGGCGAGGTGCATGGAGAGGCCGGAGCGCGCTTCCTTCCGGATCGCGTCGAGTTGCTCTTCGAGGATCCCGTCGCGGAGCGAGTAGTCCGTCGCGAAGACCTTCTTCGCTCCGGTGACGTTCATGCATTCCTCGAGCAGGATCGCCCCGGCGAGGATCATGTCGACTCGCTTCGCTTCCATCCCCGGCATGCCGAGGAGTTCCGTCGTGGTCATGCTCGACATCTGCTTCACGAGCTTCTTCAGCTCCGGGCGTTCGACGACCTTCGAGGCCTTGCCCTTCTTGATCAGTTTCCCGATCGCACGAACGGTGCCGGAAGATCCGACGAGGCGATCGACCTTCGGCCAGCGGTCGGCGAGCATTTTCGTGAGCAGCGCCGCACGGACGTAACTGCGGAGCTGGGCGATCGGTTTTTCGTCCGAACCTGGCGCCGGTTTCGGAGGCGAGGACCGGAGGAATACCTGTTGGAGTCGGGCGGTGCCGAGCGAGAAGCTGTTCGCGTGCGTGAGCTTCTTCCCGCGTACGATCGAGATCTCGGTCGAACCGCCGCCGATGTCGATCAAGCCGAAGCGCCCCTTCGGAGTTTTTTCGTTCCGGAGCACGCCGAGCGCGATGAGTTTCGCTTCCTCGACGCCGGAAATCACCCGGATCTCGATGCCGGATTTTTCGCGGATCAGATTCAGCAGGCGCGCGCCGTCGGAGGCTTCGCGAAGGGCGGCGGTGCCGAAAGCGACCACGCGTTCGACGCGGAAGTCATCGGCCGTTTTCCGGAAGCTGACGAAGGCGTGGAGCGTTCGGCGGATAGCTTCGGCGTTCAGTTTGCCGTCGGAGAAGACGCCTTGGCCGAGCCGGACCATGAGCTTCTCGCGGTGGAGAAGCCGGACTTGGTTTTTCGAACCGATTTGATGGACGTCGAATCGGACCGAGTTCGTTCCGAGATCGATGATCGCTACGCGCATGGCGGTGACCGCGGCCCGAACTGCGGCCTGCGAAGCGGATCAGGTCATCGGATAGGCTTTTTTCTTCAGCGCTTTCTTCGAGCGGGCGCGGGCGACCTTGTGGTCCCACGGCTCCTTGGCGGATTCGTTGTAAGCGCGAGCGGTGTCGCGGCGCGTCTTTTTATGCTTCGTCGAAAGTCTTTTTCCCATAGTTCCCCCTCTGTACAGAAACCGTCCGAAAACGTCAAACCTTTGGCGAGGGTAAAGGCCGGCCCGAAAGAGTTCGCGACGGGGACGAGGCCGGTTTGCGATGGGTAAAACTCTCCCTTGTTCGCCGGACGCCCTGAGCCGACACTTAAAGACGGATGATCGATCGCTCTTTTACATTGGGGGTACTGGCCGGTGCGTTTGCCGCCTCGAGCCTCCTTTTCGCCGGCGAAGCCGCGGCTCCGACGACGACCGACGCCCCGGCGGGCGGGCCTCCCCAGGTCACCCTCCGCGAAGTGATCGAAGGGAACCTCCTCGGTATCCAGCGCGAGCCCGAGGAACTCCACGTTCG
Organism: Bdellovibrionales bacterium; assembly: GCA_018266355.1. GTDB lineage: Bacteria > Bdellovibrionota > UBA1018 > UBA1018 > UBA1018 > JACMQW01. Next base: position 124,144 of record JAFEAP010000005.1, on the reverse strand, counting down.
CGTTCGGAATTCCGCCCGGACTTACGCGGCTTGGAAGCGCGGGGTGCTCACCCCCGACGAGTTCGAGAAGTGGAAAACCGCCTGTACGGCGAAGCCGGAAAGCGACGAGTTCTGCCCGCTCATCATGGGGAAGGACCCTTCCGAGTTCGTCGACGCCGAAGAAGAGGTGAAGGAAGAGCCGGGCACGGACATTCCGCTCTCGTCGACGGCGAAGGAAGCGATCGCGGCTTGGAAAGCGGCCGATTTCTCGGCGCTGAAAAAAACGGGCCCCGGTCCGATCTACCGTTCGCTTCGGACGTTCAAGGACTGGGCGCCGCTCGAGCCGGCGGCGAAGAAGATCCTCTCCGAATCGAAGAGCGCGAACTGCGATAATCCGGCGGTCGCGACGGCGCTCGGCCAGAAGGCGGAAATGTTCCTGCCCGACCGGAAGTTCCGCGACATCGCTTTCTCGCTCTACGAGAAAGTCGTCGATTGCCAGGTGACCGAGCATTCGTCGCGCGCGAAGTTCCGCTACGCGCTGCTGAAGATCGAGGACGGCGACTGCAAGACCGCCGATCCCCTGATGGAAAAGCTCTACGGCCAGAACGACCTCGAGTACCTTGCCCGGTCGCTCTACTGGCGGGAGCGCTGCGCGCAGATGCGCGGGGACAAGCTGCGGGCCGCGATGTTCAAGCAACGGCTCCTCAAGGAATCGCCGCTCAGCTACCACTCGATCATCTCGAATCGGGAAGAGATCGCGAAGCTCACCCGCGTGGTGGGCACGAGCGAGCCGACCATCCGTTATCGCTCGCTCGTCCAGCCGAAGCTGAACCAGTGGGTGCGGGCGATCGAGGGCCTCGTCGCCGTCGGAGCGGACGAGATCGCCCGGCGCGTGATCGCGAAGACCGTCGACGTGATCCAGAAAACCGAACCCGAGGTTCGCCTCTACGTCGGATCGCTCGCGCTCCGGGTCGGCGATCCGATCTCCCAGTTCCGTCTGCTCAGCACGGTTTTCCGCGACGAGCCGCGGTTGATCTCGCAGACGACGTTGAAACTTTTCTACCCGATGAAGAATTTCTCGACGATCCGGAAGTACTCCGGCGAGACCGATCCGTACTTCGTCGCCGCGCTCATCCGGCAGGAATCGGGCTTCAATCCCTGGGCGCGCTCCCGCGTCGGCGCGATGGGGCTCATGCAGCTGATGCCGTCGACGGCCCGCCGGATCGAACGCACCTCGAAGCGCTCGCTCATGCTCCCGGAGACGAACATCCGCATCGGCACGAAGTACATCGGCCGGCTCGTGAACCGCTACGACCGCGACGCCGAGCTCGCGCTCGCGGCGTATAACGCCGGCCCGGAACGCGTCGATGACTGGACGAAGCGGTACCCGACCGCGGACCGCATGCTTTTCCTCGACTTGATCCCTTACAAGGAAACGCGCGATTATGTCGCGCTCATCGGCCGGAATTTCTACTGGTACCACACCCTCTACGGGAACGCGCCGATCGCCCAGATGCATCCGGGCGGCAAAGGGCTCGGACGTATGCCCGCCGCCGAGGGCGCCGAGGAGCGGCGGAAGCCGCTTTTCTTCACGCTTTACCGTTAGTAGCGCTCGACAAACCCGCGGCCCTCCGGGAAAATTTCCCTATACGACTTAGACTATAGAGAAAGAGGGACTTCGTATGTCTTCTACGGTTCTGCATCGGCTTTCGGATTGGGCGAAAGCGACTCCGCACGCTCCGGCCCAGCGTACGCGCGTGGGGAACGGATGGAAGACGATCTCGGCGAAGGAATACCTCGAGCGGGTGTTCTACCTCGGGGTTTATCTCGAGTCGTGCGGGTTGAAGCCGGACGAGATCACGTCGGTTCTCGCCTATAACTCGATGGAGTGGGTGCACATGCAGCTCGCGACGATGCTCGTCCGCGGGCGCTGCGCGGGGCTCTACCCGAACTCCACGACGAAGGATATCCACTACATCTTGAACCACACCGAAGCCTGCGTGCTCGGCGTGCAGAACAAGGCGTACTTCGAGAAGATCACCGCCGAAGGGAAGACCCTGCCCTCGACCGTCCGCCTCATTATTTCCTTCGACGGCGACACATCGTTCAGCCCGAAGGCCGTCGCTTACGAAAAGGCGATCGAAGAGGGGAAGAAGCTCGCCGGCGCTCGCCAGGTCGAGGACTACCTCGCGAAGCTCGACCCGTTCACGAACTCGTTCATCATCTACACCTCGGGCACGACGGGCAATCCGAAGGGCGCGATGCTCTCGCACGATAATTTCACGTTTACCGCCGACCAGATCGCGCGCCGCTGGAAGCTTCCGTTCGCGGGCGACGGGTCCCTCTTCTCGTTCCTCCCGCTCTGCCACGTCGCCGAGCAGCTCCACTCGGTCGCCGTCGGCATCACCCAGCGGTATCTCGTCACGTATTGCACGAAGATCGACAACGTCCTCACCGAGCTCTGCGCGGTCGAGCCGCAGCTCCTCCTTTGCGTGCCGCGGTTCTGGGAAAAGATGATGGAGGGCGTACTCACGAAGGTGATGAAGGGAACCGGTCCGAAGAAGGCGCTCGCCGTCTGGGCTCTCGGCGTCGGCAAACGCGTCCAGGACGCCCGCATCCATCGCCGCGCTCCCTCGCCGGTCGACGCGATCGCGCACCCGATCGCCGACAAACTCGTCCTCTCGAAGGTCCGCAAGGCGCTCGGCCTCAGCCGCGCGAACCTGCTCGCCTCGGGCGCCTCGCCGCTCCCGGCGCACGTTTCGAAATGGTTCCGCGGTCTCGGTCTCGAGATCCTCGAATGCTACGGGCTGACCGAATCGACCGGGATGGTCTCGATCACCTTGCGCGGGGTCGACTGCGCGGGAACCGTAGGAAAGCCGCTCGAAGGCTGCGAGTTCCGCCTCGCCGAAGACGGCGAGATCCAGTCGAAGGGCCGCCACATCTTCCTCGGCTATCTGAAGGACGAAGCGAACACGAAGGCCACCCTCGACGACGGGTGGCTCCGCACGGGCGACCTCGGCGAGTGGACGAGCGCGGGACTGCTTCGCATCGTCGGGCGGAAGAAAGAGATCATGAAGACTTCCGGCGGTAAAATGATCGCGCCGGTCCCGATCGAGGAGAAGCTGAAAGAAGCCCACCTGATTTCCCAGGTCAGCCTCGTCGGCGATAACCGGAAATACCTCACCGCCCTCATCACGCTCTCCGAATCCGCGCTCGCCGACCTGAAGGCGAAGAGCGGATCGACGAAGGACGGCGTGGTCGTGGACGCCGAAACGATCAAGCAGGTCCAAGCCGAACTCGATCGCGTGAACAAATCCCTCGCGAGCTTCGAGCAGGTGAAACGCTTCACGGTCCTCGACCGCGAGTTCTCGATCAACGACGGCGAGATGACGCCGACGATGAAAATGAAGCGAAACGTGATCGAGCAGCGGTTTCGGCCCTTGATCGATCAGATGTACAACTGACCGAACGGGAAAAATTCGACGGCCGGCCCCTCGCGGAGGCCGGCCGTTTTCGTTTTCGGGACCCCGGCTATTTCGCGGCCTTCACCGTGAAAGGCACCGCGGTGTCGGATTCCCGGCTCAGGGTCAGCGGACCGAATTCGCGGCGTTCCCGGTAAGAGACCCGCATCACGTACTCGTCGGAGGGCAGCGGTTTGTCGACCGTGGTTTCCGTCGGTTGGGACCCGCCCGTTTTCGACGAGAACTGGAAGAGGTCCGGTTCGCGCCCGTCGGCGTATCCGACGGCGACGAAGACCTTCCGGCGCTCGTAATTCCGGAACTCCGAGGAGACGAAATTCTTCCACGCGAACGTGGGCGTCGCCGTCGCGAGGACTTGGTCGACCGCCGGTACCGTCACCGTCGGGGACTCGGTCGCCGTCATCCGCGAGAAGAGGAACCACCCGTGCATCGTCTCCTGGCCCTTCATCTTCAGGTCGAAGAGGTAGAGTCCTTCGGGAAGCGCTTCACGCTGGTTCGGTCCGGCGGCCCACAGATTCTTCGTGCCGTCCGGTTCGTCCGCGGGCTCGAATTCGCCGATGCCGGCTTGCTTGTCGAGAATGACCGCGTCGGGATAGCGGACGACCCGGAGTTGGTCGATTTCGCTACCGGCCTTATGGTCGAGGCTCATCGTGAACCGATGGGCGATCGCGCCGGTCGACGAACGCATGCGTTTCTTGTCGGCGACCGACATCCACGTGACCGAGTCCGGGAGGCGGTAGTCGGGGTTGACGGCCCCGTTTCCGCGGAGTTCGTACGCGGCGTCGAAGAGCGCGAGCACGTCCTGCCGGATCGCCGCGTCGCGAGGATACTTCAGCAGCGCGGTTTTGATCTCGACGGCCATGGCGTCGAACTTCTCCTGGTAGAAGAGTTCATGCGCGGCCTGGACTTCGGAGGGAAACCGCGGATCGACGAAGAACCGGTTCGCGGGTGCCGCTTCGGCGGAAACGGAAGCGGCGAGGGTCGAGAAGGCGAGGAGGGCTTGGGACGAGAGGCTTTGGATTTTCATGGGACGTTTCCTTTCTTTCGCCACTACACCGCTTTTCGGGGACCGTTTTGTCACGCGAGCGTGAACGTTTCGTGAATTCGTCGTCAACTTTTCAGCCGATATCCGACGCCGCGGATCGTCTCGAACCGGTCATCTCCGAATTTCTGTCGGAGCTGGACGAGGTGGGTGTCCACCGTCCGGGTCGTCGGGAACTGGTTATAGCCCCAAACCTGGTTCAGGAGCTCCTCGCGCGAAAAAACGCGGTCGGGATGCTCGATGAAGAGCCGCAGGAGCTCGAACTCCATCTTCGTGAGCTCCACCGCCCGTCCGTCGAGGGTGGCCGCCCGTTTCTCCAAATCGAGCCGGATTCCGCCGACGGCGAGAACGCGTCCGGGGACCGGCGTCGCCTCGGGCTGCCGGAGCTGCACGCGGATCCGCGCGACGAGTTCGCGCGGGTCGAAAGGTTTCGGGAGGTAATCGTTCGCTCCCATTTCGAGGCCGAGGACGCGATCGACGACTTCGGAACGCGCCGTGAGGAGGAGGATCGGCGTGCGCACGCCTTCGATCCGGAGTTTTCGTAGGAAATCGATGCCCTGGCCGTCGGGAAGCATCCAATCGAGGAGCACGAGGTCGAACGCGCGCGCGCGGAACTCGCGTTCGGCGTCGGACAGACGGCCCGCGCGGATCACGGCGAACCCTTCGTCGCGCAGCCGCTTCTCGAGGCCGGCGCCGAGGTTCGGATCGTCTTCGACGAGGAGGAGCGTCGCGCTCATACGCCGGCCTCCGTCGGGAACTCGAAGACGAAGGTCGTCGGGCGGTGGGTGAGCCTCAGTTTTCCGCCCATCTCGCGTGCGACTTCGTGGACGACGTAGAGGCCGAGTCCGAGACCGGAGCGGTCGCCCGGTTTCTTGCCGGGCGTGACGAGTTCGGCGAGCGGGGTCGCAAGCGCCGCGCCCCCGTCGGAAACCCGCACTTCGGCGCGCGTGCCCGAGCAGACGAGCTCGACGACGATCGGTGCCGATCCGTGTTTCACCGCGTTCCGAAGCAGGTTCCGGAGCGCGACCGCGAGCCAGTAGGGATCCACCCGCGCGGCCGCGTCGCTCGCCGATTCGAAGCGCGCCCCCGGCGCTTCCTCGGCCACGATCTCGGCGACGAATTCGCGCAAGACGGGAATCCGTTCGGGATGGAGGGAGACCTTGTCGCCCGTGATCGCGGGCAAGTATTGGGCGGTCGCGCGCGTGAGACGGAGAAGTCGCTGGGTTTCGTCGACGAGCGCGAGGAGGGCGCGCTGGGAGTCGGCGCCGAGGCGGTCGAAGTCGCGCCGGAGTTCGTCGGCGTGCAGGACGAGGCTCGCCACCGGAGTGCGGAGTTCGTGGGTAAGGGCGCTCAGCGCGAAGCGTTTCCGGCGGTCGCCTTCGCGGTCGCGCCGGAGGTTGCGAAGCAGGAGCGCCGCGGCCGCGAGGGAAAGCAGGAGGGTGAGGCCCGCCCAGAAAAGCGTCGGTCGGCGGGCTTCGCGGGCGGCGCGCTCGGTGTCGGCGTTCCAGCAGCTGTTCCCGTCCTTGAGCAGGCACTGCGATTCGTCCTCGGTCATCGCGAGGGTCACGTTCGAGGTGCGAAGCGCCCGCTGGAACTCCACAAGCGGGTAGACGGCGTATTTTCCGGCGAACTCCCGCCCTTCCTGTTTGAAGAGGATCGAGGGCGGCGATATCGCGACGCCCGCTTCGTCGAGAAGCGCTTTCAAGGCGGAGGGCCGGAGGTCGGCGAGAAGCCGCTCGGATTCGGAGAGGACGCCGGAGGGCAGATCCGCGCGCTCGAGGACGTGTGCGTAGGCCCGGTTCGCACGCGCCCAAGCTTCGGTATGGAATTCCGGCCGCTCGGATTTCCAAGCGAGGTGCACGTAAGTCGATCCCGAGGGGTGGAAATAGGGCGGTCGACGGAAAAATTCCGGGCCCGGAGCGGGCTTCGCGCCGCAGAGGAACGCGTGCCAGCGGAAAGCCTTTTTCAATTCTTCGTTCCTCGTCGGCACGAGGTCTCGCGTCGCGCAGCCGTTCGCGTACCGATAGAGCGCGGCGAGTTCACGGAACGGGAGCTTCGTCGATCGCGGAAAGAGGAGCGCGGGATCGGCGAGTTCCGCCCGCTGTTCGCGTGAACCGAGGTCGGCGAGGTTCACCACCGCGGCCGGCGGATGGTTCCCGACGAAGCCGTTTTTCAAGCGGAGGATCGACGACTCCTCGACCGGCGGTTTCCGACCCAGGCGGGGCGAAAGCGCGAGCGTCCCCGCGAGGAACGCGGAGAGGAGGATGCCGAGGATGAGGACGAGCGCCGATCGCATAGCCGTATTCCGAAAATACGACCTTCGGCCGATTCGATTGTCAGGGCAATGTAAAATCCGTCGCCCGGCGGCGTTTTTACCGCGCTAGGCGCGGAATTCGGGGCCGGTCGAACGTCCGAGAAGGTCGGGTCGCGCGATCGGGAGCGGCCGGTGCGGGGCGGGCTTGAGGATCCAAACCGGGCAGTGGGCTTTCCGGACGACGTGCCGGGTGTTGCTTCCGAGCAAGGTCGCGCTGAGCGTGCCCGCGTTCGTTTGCATCGCGATGAGGCCCGCGTTCACCCGATCGGCGATCGTCAGGATCTCCTCGCCCGGGTTTCGCGCGTGCTCGCGCAGGACGAAGTCGAGGGTGATCCCGTGTCGGTTCGCGACCTCTTCCCAGGCGTGAGCGTGCTTCTTCGCGCGATGGATCCGGTCGACCCGGTGGTCGGGCAGGATCGGCGCCGGGCCGGCGATGCCGGCGAGCAGCACGGCCTCGCTCTCGTGGTCGATCACGTGGAGGAGGGTAACCTTCGCGCCGAAGCGGTTCGCGAGATCGAGGACCTCGCGGAACTGATTCGCGGCCGAGCGCCCGAAATCGGTGGGGAAGAGGATGTTCGCGATCGTTTTCGGGACGTGAGTGGTCGGATTCACGAGAAGGACCGGCGTCTTCGCGAGGAGGAGCAGCGTCTCCGCGAAGCTACCGAGGACGAAGCGGCCGAAGCCGCTGCGCCCGTGGGTTTGGGCGACGACGAGGTCCGCTCCGGTGCGTGCGGCGTACTCGGAGAGCGCGCCCGTGGCGCGGCGATAGGAAGAAGAGGTGCTCACGAGGACGCGCGGTTCGGACAAACCCGGGATCTTCGCGTGCCGCAAGAAGCGCCGAAGGGCCTCTTCCGCGGCCTCGACGAGTTCCTTCCGCCAGTGCGCGCCGAGATCGGTGGTTACCGCCGTGCTGATCCGGAAGACGTAAACCGGTTCCACGACGTTCTCGGCCGAAATGCCGAGGAGGCGACGGAGTACTTTTCGCGATCGGTGATGGAGCGCGGTATCCCCGCGCTCGTTCGGATCGACCGCCCAGACGATGCGTAGATTCGAGTCCATGGCATTTTTTCCCCGCAGGGAATCTCCACCCACTAAAAGTGCAGGGTCCGCGCCACTCCGACGCGCGGCACATTTCCCGCTTTTTAGCCGGATTTATGACGCCCTGACTGGTATTCTTTCCTTTTTTCGCTAGTGTCGGGTCAGAAGTCCCACCATCCCCGCTTTTTCGGAAGGAGCTAGCGCTTTGAACACCTTACTTCGCTTTGCGTTTCTGACTCTCGCGCTCGGTTTGAGCCCGATCGCCCAAGCCGCGGATTGCTACCGCGACGTCTGCGTCGGCGATCGCGCGATCAACATCTCGCGCGACAACCGCGAGGTCACCGTCCTCGGAATCGACAACGTCGGTAAGTTCGTCCTCCGCTTCGAGGATAACGGCGGCGTCGGCGGCAACTGGGACCGCGAAGACCTCGCGTTGATGCGCGGATGCGCGGGCGACGTTTGCGTCGGCTACCCGGCGATCAACGTCTCGCGCAACTACCGGACGGTGAAGATCCACGCGATCCAGTGGAACGGCAAATTCGTCCTCCGCTTCGACGACAACGGGGGAGTGGGCGGAAACTGGGATCGCTCGGACCTCGCCGTGGCCTGGGGCTGTGTCGCGAACCTCTGCGTGAACGACACCGTCTATAACAAGAGCAATAGCCGGCAAGCGAAGGTCGTCGCGATCCAGACGAACGCGAACGGCACCCAAACCAAGATGGTTCTCCAGTTCATCGACAACGGCGGCGTCGGCGGCGGTTGGGAATTGAACGACCTCGTCCTCCTTCAGCGCGGACCGACGGCCTACCCGCCGTCCCCGCCGATTCCGGCCTGTCCTCCGGGCACGCACTGGGATCCGCGGGCGAACGCTTGCGTGAACAATCCTCTTCCTCCTCCGCCCCCGCCGCCGTCCTGTCCCCCGGGCACGCATTACGATCCGCGCACGGGTCGCTGCATCGCGAATCCGCCCCCGCCGCCGCCGGCGCGCGAGTGGCAGTGTCAGATCACGCGTCCGGGCAAGGTCTTCACCGGCCACGGTCCGACTCGCGCCGCCGCGACGAACGCCGTCCTGCAAGCCTGCGCCCGCGGGAGCTCCGGCGGAACCTGCAGCGCGAACGAAGCCGTCTGTCGCCAGTAATCGGCGGATGACGAAAAAAAATCGGGCCGTCCCTCGCGATGCGGGGGGCGGCCCTTTCATTTCGAGTCAGTGCCCGGCGTTCGAGCCGCGCAGGAAATCGAGCATGGATTCGAAATGCCGCTCGTTCCCGCTCCAGTAGTTTCCGTCGTTCGGCACGTGAAGGTTCGCGAAGGCGACTGCCTTCCCCGAGTTTCGCTTGAAGATCACGAGGGGGAGGGTGACGTCGCCCGCGGCCGAAGTCGGTCCGTGACCGAACCGCGCCCCGAACTCGAAGGCGTACTCGTCGAGCGGGAAGCTCCGGGTGAGTTGGCCGGCGAGCGCGTAGACGGCGAATTCCTCGAAGTTCTTCGGACGGTAGTTCGTTTCGAGGGCGAGCGCGTCCGCGGCCCCGAGCGCCGCCACGAGATCCGCGTCCGTCGCCGATCCGGCGAAAGCCTCCGCGAGGGCGGCCTTCGTGAACGGGGTTTGGCCGCAGCCGAGCGGCCGGCATTCTCGCCAAGCCACGTCCGAGGGCACGTAGTCGAGGAGGAGCAGATCGTCCGCGAACGCTCCCATTTCCGCATGGGTCCCGTCGTTGAAGAAGAGCGCCTTGGCCTCCGCGTCCGGGATCCGACCCGGTCGGATCGAATTCACCTTCGCCGACGCCGCATTCAGGTTTCGCGCTCCGTTCAGTTCGTGCTCGAGGTAGTCCTGGTAGGTGCGGTTCAGCTTTTTCAGGATTTTGCGGGCGCGGGTGAGGACCGGATCGCCGTTCCGGACGCCGCCGCGCCGGTTCCGGATTTCCCGTTGTTCGATCGCCTTGCGCACCTTCGAGCGCCGGATGTTCAAGTCCTGGAAATTCGCGTCGAGTCCGATCTCCTTCGCGTACGCCCCGGCGTTCCGACCGCGCGCTTCGGCGACGAGTTTTTTCACCGGGTCCGCGCCGTATTTCAGCACGAGGTCGTCGATGCCGAGCTTCTCGCCGTTCGCCATCTCGGGCAGGATGCCGACGTAGACGTTCTTCGCGCCGGCCGCTTCCAGGCTCCGCGCGATCGTGTACGCCGCGCGATTCGAATCGGTGACTTCGTCGGCCCGAAAGAGGGCTTTCGCGTGCGGATCCCGGTCGAGGACGATGATGTATTCGGACGCGCCGGCTTCGGCGAGCGCGCGAGCGATGTCGTCGTCGAATTCCGTGATCCCGGGGATACCGAACATGTTCAGGCCGGTGACCTTTTCCGCGACGAGGCACTTGAATTCGCCTTCGGTGATGACGACGGACTTGCCCTTCACCTCGGGGAGTTTCCACCCGTTATAGAGGCGCTCGTTCACGGCGAGCCGGCGGTTCACCGCGCGGTCGATTTGCCAGCTCGTGTACTTCGGCAGCCAGGGTTTATCCTTCGCGAGGTTCCGCGAGCGCCAGATCGGCGTCCCCGCCGCGCCTTCGCCGGGGAGGTACGGGATCTTGATCGAGTTCGGGGCGTTCAGGATGTATTTCGGTTGGCCGCCGTAATCGAAGACGAGCCGGTACCACCCGGCGTCGACGAGGTCCCGCATCGAGTATCCGTTCGTCTTCGCCCAGGCCGCGACGTCGAGGACGCTCGGATCGAAGTAGGCGAGTTTACCCGCTTCGGCGAATCCGTCGGGCCAACCGCGGCTTTTCGCGAAGGCGTCGAGTTTCGCTTTCGCCTGGGGATTCGACCGCAGGACGTCGAGGATCTTCTCGTTCACTTCGGAGATGCGCGCGAGGTGTTCCGTCGTGGGTTCGACTCCGTTCAGGTGGCGGAAAAACTCGTCGAGGGCTTCCGGGCTCGGGGCGCCGACCTCGACGACTTTTCCGGCGGCGTCGAGGACGAGGTAGTGGAGCGGTCCGATTTCGCGGAACTCCGATCCGAGTTCGTAGCCGAAGCGGGGAGACCAGAGGACGTGGCCGCCCGGAGGCGTGCGGATTTTCGGATTCCGGGCGACGACTTTGGCCGCTCCCGCGAAGTCGCCCGCGAAAGGAACGTAAAATAGGGTTTCACCGTTCGAAGCGAGGCCATGGAGAATGAAGGGCTGCTTCGACTGGGGGGTGAGGTCCGCGTTCAATTCGGCGACGACCTCGCGCCAGGCCTCGGTTTCCCCGAGGGTTTCCTTCACCGGAGTCGCGACGTCCCCGACGTCGTCGAAGAGCCGGACGCAGCCTTCCCACTTCGCGCGAAAAAACGGGTTCGCCGAGGCGGCGAGGGGAGCGGCCGCGAGCGCGACGAAGAGCGCGATGGTGATTCGGAAATGGCGACTCGGCACGGTTCCCTCGAGTGAAAGCGGCTCCTTCGATTCTAGGAGGATTCGAATCCGATTCAATCGGCATCGCCCGCCGGGAAGGGTGACGGAAATTTGGCGCTCGCCCGAGGGTCAGAGCGGCGTGATTTCACCGCGGACGTAGGCTCCGTCGCGGTACCATCCGGCGCCCGTGAACGGGCGTCGGGCGAGGACGAGGGGGAGGAACTCGCGGTCGCCGTCCCAGAGGTTCAGCTCCCTGATCTTCCCGGTCTCGATCCAGTGAAGCGACCCCTCGCCGACCGCCTTCGGAACCGAACGGGCGACGGCCTCCGGCACGTCGGCGGAGAAGAGCATGCAGGACCAATCCTCGGCCTTCTTCGGCTTGAAGTTCGGGAACTGGAGGAACCCCGCGAAGCGGAACGCCTCGGGCGCGACCCGGAGGGTCGATTCCTCGAAGAGCTCGCGCGAGGCCGTCTCGCGATAGGATTCGTCCTTCTCGCATTTCCCGCCGAGTCCGTTCCATTTCCCGGCGTGGAAGTCGCCCGGACGATCCTTCGCATCCCGATGGATCATCAGCACGCGGTCGGCGTTCTCGCCGGCGAAGCGCGTGAAAACGTAGAGGAGGACGGCCGGGATGTTCTTCTGCTCGCCGGTCTCGTAGGGGTTCGCGCTCACGGCGTGCCGCTCACTTCTTCACGTTGAACTTGAACGGGTACGAACTCGTGAGCGGGGCGCCGAAGGTCGCCGGGAACTTCACCTTTTCGAGGGCTTTCATCACGCATTCGGCGAGCGCGCGGGAGTTCGTCGTGTTGTGGACGATGCCCGATTCGGAGAGTTTCCCGTCGCCGTTCACGACATAGCGGATCGTGAGCGTGCCCTTTACCGGCTTCTTCGTGCGGGCGTGCTCGGCTTTTCCGCACGCCTCGAAGTCGCGGTGGTTCGTCTTGATCGCGTCCTTCAGCTTGCGCTTAATCGTCGACTTCGGGGCTTTCGGCATCGGGCGGGCGGCGAACGCGGGAAGGGCGACGAGGAGCAAAATGAGGAAGCGCATCGGATCAGCCTTTCTTCTTCGTGCCGCGCACTTCGGGCGCGGTCGTTTGGAACGTGAGGTTCTTGTGGTTCTCGGTCGCCCAGCGAAGACCCCAGTCCGACTTGAAAAGGATCACGGGCAGTCCGTCGCGGTCGAGCAGGCAGCGGGTGTCCTCTCGCCGGTCGAACTCGTCGGGGTTCAAGCCCTCTCCCACGACCCACCGGCAGTGGATGAAGTTCAGCTTCTCGATCTTCGTGTCGACGCCGTATTCGCCTTGGAGGCGATGCTGGAGGACTTCGAACTGGAGCGCGCCGACGGCGCCCAAGATCGGATCCTTGTCGCCGAGGTCGCGCTGGCGGTAGATCTGCACGACGCCTTCTTCGGCGAGCTGCTCGAGCCCCTTTTGGAGCTGCTTCCGCTTCATCGGATCGCGAATGATCATCTGGGCGAAGTGCTCGGGTGAGAAGCGCGGGACGCCCTGGTATTCGAACGCCTTCGCGCCGCCCGAGGTCGTACAGACGGTATCGCCGATGCGGAGTTCGCCCGTCGTATCGAGCATGCCGACGATGTCGCCCGGCCAGGCGTCGTCGACGATCACGCGTTCCTGGGCGAAGAAGGTGAGGGGCTTCGAAAGTTTCACTTTCTTCTCGAGGCGGGTGTGGGTGACTTCCATGTTCCGCTCGAAGTGCCCGGAACAAACCCGCATGAACGCGACGCGATCGCGGTGCGCGGGATCCATGTTCGCCTGGATCTTGAAGAAGAAGCCCGAGAATTGGTCGGAGGTCGGCTCGACCGGTTTCTTTTCCGGTTCGGATTCGCCTTTCGCCGGCGGGTAGACGGCGATGCGCGGGACGGGAGTCGGCGCGAGCTCGATGAAACGCTGGAGGAATCGCTCGACGCCGAAGTTGTTCATCGCCGAGCCGAAGAAGACGGGGGTGAGCTGCCCGGCGAGGACCTGTGCGTGATCGAACGGATCGCCCGCGAATTCGAGGAGTTCGTTCTCGGAGCGGAAGGTTTCGTAAAGCTCCTTCGCTTCGTCGAGGTCGTTCTTCGCTCCGCCGAGGATCTTCCAGAAGTCGGGATCGTTCGCGCTGATTTTTTTCGGTTCGAGGCGGCCGGACTGATTCGCGCGGTCGCTCTCGAAGAAAAGGACCTCGTTCGAAATGCGGTCGTAGATGCCGCGGAATCGATCGCCGGTGCCGATCGGCCATGCGAGCGGCGTCGATCGAATGCCGAGGACCTTTTCGAGCTCGTCGATCAGATCGAGCGGCTCGCGCGACGGGCGGTCGAGCTTGTTGATGAAGGTGAAAATCGGGAGGCCGCGCATTCGACAGACTTCGAAGAGTTTCCGGGTCTGGGGTTCGACGCCTTTCGCGGCGTCGATCAGCATGACGGCGGCGTCGGCGGCGGTCAGCGTCCGGTAGGTGTCCTCGGAGAAGTCCTTGTGGCCGGGGGTATCGAGGAGGTTGATCTGGTTTCCGCCGTAATCGAACTGAAGTACGGAGGTCGAGATCGAGATCCCGCGTTGCTTCTCGAGCTCCATCCAGTCGGAGGTCGTGTTTTTCTGGTTCTTCTTCGCCTTCACCGCGCCGGCAAGGTGGATCGCGCCGCCGTAGAGGAGGAGTTTTTCGGTGAGCGTCGTCTTACCGGCGTCGGGGTGCGAAATGATCGCGAAGGTCCGGCGGCGGGCGACTTCTTTTTCGATTCCGGGAATGGCCATGACCCGTCCGACCTTACCCGAAACGGGGGTGAAAACGGCGGAGAAAGCGAACGCGGACCGGCGAGTTTTATTCGCGCTACGCGTTATACGTCTCGATCGAGCGGCTTATGGGTCGTTCCGGAGCTCCTGAGGAAGGTGATCCGCGTGATCGCAGGTGACCCACCATGGATCGACCTCCGCCGAACCGGCGGCCGTGATCGTGGCCCGGAGCGCGTAGTGGAACTTGATTTGCTCCTCGGCCCGGTAACGGAACGGCATCGGAGAGCGTTGATAAGGAACCGAATCGCCCTCGCGGCCCCAAACGTTCATTTCGACCTTCCCGTTCTGGCGCACGAGTTCCACGCGGAAGGACTTCGTGGGCGATTCGTAAGCGGACGACGCGCCCTCCGCCGGATAGGCGAATTCTTCCGATCCGTACGCATTTTCGGCGACGCAAACGAACGGCGCTTGGGACTCTTTCGGAGCCGGATTCGTCGGTTGAGCGACCGTCGGCTCCGCGCCGCGCGGGGCTTCGGATCCTCCGCCGTGGCCGCAGGCGGACAAGGCAAGGAGGAAGGCGGCCGGAAAAACGAAGCGCTTTGAAAAGTTCATTCCGGGACTCTAAGGGGACGACGCCGGGAAGCGCAAGTGAACGGTGAGGCCGCGGCTCGTCAGGGCGCTTGGACCCGCCAGAACTTCGGGGCGCGGAGATCGAAGATGTCGGGTTTGAAATTCCGCACCCACGGCTGGGTGAGCGTATTGTCGATCGAGTAGTAGAGGACGGCCTGGGGGACCTCTTCGTTCACGAAGGCGTTCATTTCCTGGAGGAGTTTCCGGCGTTCCGGCCCGGGCTCCATCTTCGCCATGCGCTCGTACATCCGGTCGAACGCGGGATTCGCGTAGCCGCTGTCGTTGATCGAAGGCGCTTGGTTCTTTCCCCAGAGGTTCACGAAGACGTTTTCCGCGTCCGGGTAGTCGAGCCCGAAGCCGAGCAGGAAGATCCCGGTTTGGCGGGCGTTCAGCCGTTTCTCGAAATCCGCCCAGTCGGCGAGGTGGAGTTCGACGGGGATGTGCGCCGCGCGGAGCGAGCGGACGACCCACTCGGCGATCTGACGATTCGTCGAATCGGTGAAACCGTCGTACGAAATCGGGGGCAGGTTTTTTCCTTCCGGATACCCTGCCTTCGCGAGGAGCTTTTTCGCCCGATCGAGGGAAAAGTCGAGATAAGGAGCGACGACTTTCGGGTCGTAGTCGGCGGTCGTGTTCGGAATGAATCCGTTCGCTTTCGTCGCCCGTCCCGGCGCGAAGAGCGCGATCAGTTCGTCGACGTTCAGAGCGCTCAGGATCGCTTGGCGAAGCGCCTTGTTCTTCCCGAGGAGCGGGTCCTTCATGTTGAACGTGAAGTGATAGTGGAACATCGAGGGCGATCGATGGAGCGCGACCGATTTCTTCGAGAACTCGGGCCGAAGCGAGCCGCTCGGATCGACGACTTCGGCGAGCAGGTCTTTCGGAACGCCGAGCACCGAGAAGTTTCCCTTGAGGAAATTCAGCCAATTCGGCTGGGACTCCTTGCCGACCGTGTAAACGAGGTGATCGGCGAGGGGGAGAGGCTTGCCGGCGTCGGCGAGTCGGCCGGCCGAAACGTCGTCCGAGTCGCCCTCCGACGGATACCTCCCGTAATACCGGGGGTTCCGGTCGTAGGTCATCTGGAAATCGGGTTTGAACTCACGCGCGATCCAAGGGCCGGTTCCTACCGGATGCTGTCCGAAGTCCTTTCCGTACCGCTCGACGCATTCCCGCGCCACGATCGCCGCGTGGTTCATCGCGAGGACGTAGAGGAACTGGTGGACGGGACGCGTGAGACGGATCACGACAGTGCGGTCGTCGATCGCCCGGAGGCCCGCCACCGGCGAGTCGTAATCCGTGCGCGCCTTCGCGGCTTGGGCCTTTTTCCATTCGTTCAGGCCCTCGATCTTCCCGTCGAACATGTACCACATGCTCGATTCCTCCCGCGGATCGGCGAAGCGTTCGATGCTGTAGACGACGTCGGCGGCGCGAACGGCGCGGCCCTTTCCTCCGGTGGCCGCGAAGCAGGGATCGTCGTGGAAGGTCGCGTTCGGACGGAGACGAAACGTGTAGGTGAGACCGTCGGCGGAAATGTCGGGCAGGCGTTCCGCGAGGAGGGGCGCGATCCGATACGGCCGCTTCAGGTAATCGTACTCGAGCAGCCCTTCGTAGACTTGCGAGGCCTGCTCGATCGAATAGAGGTCGTCCGCATGGATCGGATCGGTGGTTCGCACCTTCCCCGCCGAAACGAGGCGGAGGGTACGGGAGTCGACGCCGTTTCCGTCCCGCCGGGTGCATCCCGCGAAGGCGAAGGCGAGGATAAGGGCGAAAACGAGCGGGCGAAAAAAGCGATTCATGGGCAGACAATAGGGGCAGGATTTGCGAGATTCAAACCCGAATGGACGCTTCCGTGAAAATCGAGCTCCTCTCCGAAGCCGCGGCCGACGCGCTTCTCGATCATTCCGAACGGGTGCTCGGCGAGTCCGGGCGCGACGGGGTACCGATCTTCCACGTCTACGACGAGGCGACGCCGTGGACGCGCGACCGGGCGCGGATCGTGGATCGGTGGGCGCGGCCGCTGAATCGCTATGCGGACGCGCCGCGACCGGAAGCGGAACTCGGGTGGACGCGGACCTTCGGGCTCTGGGTCGACGGCGAAATCCGGGGCGCGACCTCGCTCTGGGGAAATACGCTGCGTTCGGCCTTTCACCGCGTGAACCTGAGCCTCGGCGTCGAACGCGCGCACCACGGACTCGGCTACGGCACGCGCCTGATGGAGGCGGCCCGCGAGTGGGCGACATCCGAGGGATTCGAATACATCGACCTCTTCGTCTTCGAGGGGAACGATCCCGCGATCGCGCTTTACCGAAAACTCGGTTACGTCGAAACCGGTCGGGCCCCCGATCGATGGCGGATCGCAGGGAAGCGGATCGGAGATCTTACTTTCGCGCTTCCGCTGCGCGCGAAAGGCTGAGCCCGAACTGCTCCGCACCCTTCGTGCCCGAGCACACTCCGACGCCCGGAGACGCTTCGGCGAGCGAATCGTAATTCGCGCACTCGGCGAGCAGGCCGCCGGTCGTCGCGTCGTAGACCCGAGCTTCCGTCGCGAGGTAACTCGAGGCCTCCGCCGCGGCTGGAATCCGCGTGAACGTCACCGTCGCGTAGATCTCGCCGCCGTCGACGCGCGCGGTAGCGCGGACGATCCGGGTACTCGGAGGGAGCGTCTTTTCGAGGCGCGCGCCCGGGCCGAGGCGGCGGAATTTCAGTTTTCCTTCGACGCCGAGGGGCCGGGCCCAGAGCTGCGCGTCCAACCGGAAATGGGCCGTCGGTTCGCCACCGGCGGCGGCGCTCGCACCGGCGAGTACGACGGCGACCATCGAACGAAAGATAAAGGCCTTCATCTCAAATCCCCATGCTTTCGATTTGCATCAAGATATCGTCCCGCGTGCCGCCCTTCACCGGGATCGGATCGAGCGCGGCGACGACGATGTTTTTCGAGGGCGCGCTCCACCCGTGGAAACGCGGATCGAAGATGACGACCGCGCCGCGGTCCTCGGGCGAGCGGATCAACCGGCCGACCCGCTGTTTCAGCCAGATCATCCGCAGCGGGAAATCATAGTCGAAGAGTCCGAAACGCGTGCGCGCCTTTCGGGCGTCGGCGAGCGGACCGCGGGTCATCGCCTCGTTCATCTTCTCGACGATCACGCAGGCGAGCTGACGGCCGGGCAGGTCTATCCCTTCGCCGTAGCGTTCGCTGCCGATCAGGAGCGCGCGCTCCGCACCCCGGAACGCGTCGATCGCGCGGCGGTCGCTCACCGAATCGAAGACTTGGATGCCGTGCTTTTCGAGCCGCTCGCGGAGGATTTCCGCGGCCTGGCGAAGGCGGTGGTTCGCCGTCATGAGGAGCATCGTCCGACCGCCGAGAATGCGCGCGGTCTGCTCGGTGAAACCGATGAGGGCCTCGAGGTGCGCGGGCGTTCCCGGTTGCGAGACGTCAGAGGGCAGGAACGCGATCGCCTGCTTCGCGAGCGGGTACGGCGAGGGGAGGGAGATGAACGGCTTCGAGAGTCCGAGGCCGATGCGGTCGGTGATGAACGTCGGGTTCGCGCCCGAGGAGAGCGTGGCCGAAGTCAGGGCGATCGTGCGCGCTTCGGCGAAAAATTCGTTCGCGAGTCCCTTCACTTCGATCGGCGAAACGCGGATGCGCCACGTGTTTTCGCGCGGGTTCCAATACAGGAGCCTAAGGAAGTTCGCGGCGGGCTTCGCGCCGGCGGCGGAAACGGAACCGGAAACCGCCGAGGGAGCGGAGGGGCCTGCCTTCGCGGTTTCGGCGTGGCGGGGAGCTTCCGGGGTGGATTCCTTTTCGTCGGCCGCCGCTTTGATCTCGGCCGGGGCGGGTTCCTTCAGCGCGGCGGAAAGCGCTTCCGCGTAGGAGCCGAACGAAGCGGCGTGGAGGCTCAGCACGTCGGCCGCGGGGTCGGTCTTGAGCGGTCCGGAGAGGACGGCTTCGCGAGCGGCATCGAGGTGATCGGCGACGGCGCGTACGGCGGATTCGAGGTTGCGGATGCCGTCGACGAGCGGATCCTTCTCGTAACGGGCGAGGTCGAGGAAGTCCTCGTATCCGGTGTCGCGTCCACCCTTCTTCGAGAGCGCGGAAGGGACGAGCGTGGTCATCTCGTGGAGCCGGGTTTGAATCGGTTTCAGGAAATCGTCGAGTTTCGTCTCGCCGTGCGGGCCCTTCGGGAGCGTGAGGCCGTCGAGGAGGCGGCGGATACGGGTTCCGTCGGTGACTTTACGGCCGCGGGCCGCGGTGAAAAGCCGGTCGACGTCCTCGGCGAGGTCGGTTTCGGCGAGCGCGACGGAGTAGGCGTCGGTGAGTTGGTCCTCGAGGTGGTGGGCTTCGTCGAAAACGACGTCGCGGATCTTCGGCAGGTGCTCGGGCCAATGAAAGACGAGCGAGTGGTTCGCGATCACGACGTCGCTTTGGTGCGCGAGTCGCGCGGAATCGAAGTAGTGGCAGCTCTTGTAGAAGGGGCACGGAGGGCCCTTCGTGGTCGTGAAGTGCGCCTTCACGCGCTCGAGGAACGCGCCCATGCCCGGAAACCGAATGCGGAGGTAAGTCGATACGCGGTCGAGTTCGGCGACCCGCGCGCGGGTGCCGCCCGCGACTTTCGCGAGCGTGACGATGAAGGCCGCGCAAAAGCGGTCCTCTTCGGCGTCTTCGGGGAGGAGCGAGCACTCCTGGTACAGCTTGCGAAGGCAGAGGTAATTCTCCTGGCCCTTTACCGTCGTGGCGCGGACGCCGGCGGCGTCCTTTCCGAGGAGTCGACCGACGAGCGGGATGTCCTTTTCGAGGAGTTGGTCCTGGAGCGCCTTCGAATGCGTGGACACGACGAGCGGCGCCCCGGTTTTCTCGGCGGCGAGCACGCCCGGCACGAGATAGGCCACCGATTTCCCGGTGCCCGTCGGCGCTTCGATCGCCACGCGTTCGCCGGCTTCGAGGGCGCCGCGCACGCGTTCGGACATCTGGAACTGGCTCTCGCGGAACGAAAACTTCTCCGCCGAACCGGCGTCGCTCCCGGTTTTCCGTTCCCCGTGCAGAACGGCGAGGACGTCGGACTTCGGCACGTCGATCTTCTCGGGCGTCGCGCGCTCGTCGTCCTTGCGTTCGAACTCGCGGAGGTCGCCGAGGAACGGGCGTTCGAGGAGTTCCGCGAGCGTCGGTTTCACGTCGAGCGACTCGAACGCGGCGGCGAAGTACCAGTTCCACCACCAGTTCGGCAGGAACTGGTCGACGACGGCGCCGATCCACGGCCGTTCGCGGAGCATCCACGCGTGCGAGTACTGGAGGATCTTGAGGAGGTCGAGGCAGTCCTTGTCGGCACGGTGGGCGTCTTCGAGGTCGACTCCCGCCCAGTTCCGGAGAGTCTCCATCGAGTGCGAGTGGGACTCGGGGAGGAGAAGGGCCATCGGATCGATCGAGTTATGGACGGTATAGGCGAAACCCCCGACGAGCGGGGAGAGGTGGTGATCGAGGAACCCTTGTTCGACTTTCGAATTGTGCGCGACGATCGGCAGTTCGCCGAGGAACTCGGCGAACGCCGTCGCGACTTCGCCGAAGGAGGGGGCGTCCGCGACCATGGCGTTCGTGATTCCGGTGATCTCGGTGATGATCGCCGGGATCGGGGTGCCGGGCTTCACGAGGGTGTGGTACCGGGCGACCTCTTTCAGCCCTTCCACCCGGATCGCGCCGATTTCGATGATTTCGCAGGTCTCGGGTTCGAGGCCCGTCGTTTCGAAATCGAGCAGGATATAGGGGGTGGTCTCGGCCATGGCGGGGGAGGTGTCTCAAAGACCGCAGGTTTCCGGCACTAAAAAAAACCGGTGAAAAGCGGGGACTTGCGCAGCGCATTCCCAAAAAGTCTGATTGTTAAGTGATTTGGTCGCCTATTCGGAGATTCCGATAAGGTCTAGGAATGGCAAACGACTCACCAACCACCAAGATGGGTACCGTTGCGGTCGTGCTCGCGACCGAGCCCGACGCGAAGAAGGAAACGAAGGTTCCCGCCGCGCAATGGGTGGATACCTTCTCCGACGAGCGCGAGATCACCGCGCTCGAGGAAGCGATCCAATCCGGGAATCCGTTCCCGCTCCAAAGCGTTTATGAATACCGCGCCCGCAGCGAGCGGGAAGACGCCGAGTTCGGCGACTACGTCGAAGACCTCCTTTGTCAGAAGGCCGTCCGGCCCGAAGTCCAGTCGCACGGCATCGCGTGGCTCCGCTCGAAGATGAAGATCGAGCAGTTCCGCCAGCAAGAGCGGGAAGCCGCCGAAGTGATCGCGAACTTCGCGCTCGCGAAATACAAGGAAGACCCGGATCTCGAAGACTTCGTTCTCGCCGGTCCCGGCGTCCAAGTCCGCATCCGGATCTTCAAAGTGAAGCTCGCCCCCGGCAATAGCTCCGCCGCGGCATAACGCGCGCTTCGCGTCATCCACGGTTTTTACACTTTGCTACTAGAAAATGACCGTTTGGGGCGTCCTAACGAAACCCTAACGATCAGGTCGGTTTTCGCCATTGTTTAGCAGACGCTCGCACGGTATCTCCCCTCGCAATCAAACACGACCAGGGGGTCCCAGTGCTGCAAACGCTTCTGCTCTCGATCGCGCTTTCGGTTTCTGTCTTCGCTCCTTCCGCTCACGCCTTCCTCTCCAACGCCAAGATGCCGGCTTGTCTCGACGGACCCGATGAAATGCGGGTCGACAACCAGCGCGTCCTGGACATGAAACGCACCACGAAGAACCAATACCTCGACCGCGCCTTCGTCGAGGGTCGGGTCTCGCACCTTTTCAACGACAAGAACGGTCACGATCACTTCTCGATCGCGATCGGCCCTGGCCCGAAAGACACGATCGAGATCGTGTACAACCAGGAATTCGGCGATTCGCCGAATTTCAAAGAAGGCGATCCGGTCGTCGTTTGCGGCGACTACATCACCTCGAACGCCCGCGCGGGCGGCTACGACGCCTCGCCGGACGGCGCGATCATCCACTGGGTCCACTTCAATCCGGGGACGCGCGCGAATTCCGAGCGCCATGCGCACGGCTTCATCATGTTCGGCGCCGACCTCGTCGGTTTCGACGAAGCCCCGACCGGCGATTGGGACGGTCGGATCGTGAAGGCGCCGCAGCCGGACGGAAAGAATCCGAACACGGAATACCCTCGTGCCGGTTCGAACGTCCGCCGCACTTACAGCCGCCAGCCGACGCGCCCGGTTTACCAAAACCGTCGGCCGTCGCAGTCGGGCCGCGGCGGTCCGTGCCGGAATTTCCAAGAATGCCGGAGCCGGAACGGCTTCTAAGCCCGTCCGAATTCCTCCGAGTATCGCGTTCCGCCGCGGAAGGTCCTACCTCCGCGGCGGAGCTTTTTTAGGGAACGGGCGCGCCCGTTCGCGGCCGGGCGAGCTGTACTGTGGACCCTCGCGCCCATCCGTGGCATGAACGAAGGACTTCATGCAGAAATCCCTGTCCGCGCCGCTGAAAACTCCCGCCGAAATCGTCGATCTCGCGAAAGCTCTCCGCGAGCACACGATCATTTCCTTCGATACGGAGTTCATCCGCGAGAACACGTTCTATCCGTCGGTCGAGCTGATCCAAGTCGCGACGCGGAACCAGTCCTGGCTCGTCGACGCGCAGGCGTTCCGCGGGAAGAACGTCGAAGGGCTTCGCCCGCTGCTCGACGTCTTCGAAGACCCGAAAATCCTGAAGATCCTCCACGCCGCGCAGGGCGACCAGGAATGCCTCTACACGAGTTATAAGGTCGTCGCGAAACCGTCGTTCGACACCGCGGTCGGCGCCGCGCTTTGCGGTTACGGCGACGGGATCGGCCTCGGAAATCTCCTGAAGGCGCTCTTGAACGTGAATTTGAAGAAGGGCCACGCGCGCACGAATTGGGCCGCGCGCCCGCTTCCGGACCAGCTCCTCGAGTACGCACACGCGGACGTCGAGTTCCTCGTCGAAGCGGGGGAGAAACTCCTCGCGAAGCTCGACGAGACGGGGCGGCGCCAGTGGGCGCTCGACCTTTCGGCGAAGTGGGAAGACGAGAAACTTTACCAACCGGACCCCGAGGGACTCACGCATAAACTCGCGAAGAGCGGGCGGATGGACGCGAAGACGTATTCGACGCTCCTCGAACTGATGAAGTGGCGCGAGGAGCGCGTGCGGCAGCTGAACCTCCCTCGCCGGTGGGTCGCCGACGATCAGGTTCTGCTCGACCTCGCGAACGTGAAACCGAAGGACTTGCAGCACCTCTCCGCCTTCCGCGGCCTGAATAAGGGCGAAATGAAGTCGAGCGGCGAGAAGATCCTCGAAGCGATCCGGGTCGGCGCCGAAGCGAAGGCGGGGAAGGGCCCCGAGTCCGCGCGGATCGAGCACCCGACGGGCGACGAGAGCCAGACGCTCGACTTGATGAAGACGTACCTCGGGATCCTCGCCGACCGCGAACGGATCGCGATGAAGCACCTCCTGACGATGAACCAGCTCTTGCCGATCCTGCGTGAAAAGGCGGGGGGGCCGGAAGAGTGGGTCGCGAAGAAGCTCCTCTCCGCTGAAGCGGCGCGTCTAGTTGGCGGCGAGCTCCACGCTCTCTTACAGGGCAAGCGCGCACTCTCGATCGACGGCCGTAAGATCAAAATCGTCGCTCTTTAACGTCTTCTGACCTTTTTCTGACCCAAATCCGGGCGATTTGGTTTAGGTTGCGGACACTTCGAACCCGGTCCCCACCGAAAGAGGAAACGCATGAGTACCGTTGTCGCGTCCGCTGGGAGCAAGTCCGTCGAATCGTCCGCTAAAAAAGGATCCGCGAATCGTCGTCGGGGCCCGATCAAAGGCGCGGACGGAAAACTTTCCCCCGAGTTCCGTTCTCGACGGGCGATGAACTGGCTCGTCCTCGGTTTCACCTACTCGGCCATGTACATGGGCCGTTACAACCTCTCTTTCGCGAACAAGGCCCTGACCGACACCTACGGATGGGACAAGACCCAAATCGGCGCGATCATCACCGCCGCCCTTTCGATCTACGGGTTCTCCGCGATCTTCAACGGCCCGATCGCCGACCGGATCGGCGGACGCCGCTCGATGCTCATCGGGGCGATGGGCACCGTCGTCTTCAACTTCCTCTTCGGCCTCGGCGCCTACCTCGGGTTCCTCGGCACCGGCGCGTTCCTCCTCGGTTACTTCGCCGTGACTTGGTCGTTGAACTCCTATTTCCAATCCTACTCCGCGCTCTCGCTCATTAAAGTGAACGCGTCTTGGTTCCACATCCGCGAGCGCGGCGTCTTTTCCGCGATCTTCGGATCGATGATCCAAGGTGGCCGTGCGCTCATCTTTTTCATCGGCCCGATCATCGTCGCGACGGCGCCGTGGCAGTGGGTCTTCTTCGTCCCGACCGTGCTCGTCGCGATCATGGCTTTCCTCACGTATAAGTGCGTCGAGGACTCGCCGGAAAAGGTCGGCTTCGAAGAGTACGACGTCCAAGACGCGTCTTCGGGAGACACCGGCAAGGTCGATCTGAAATACGTCGTGAAAAAGGTCGCCGCCAACCCGGTCGCCCTTACGATCGCCGCGGCCGAGTTCTGCACCGGCTTCGTCCGTCACGGTTTCGAGCAGTGGTTCCCGCGCTACATGCAGGAAGCCCAGCACCTCCCGCTCACGTCGCCGATCTTCGCGAAAGGCGCGGGCGCGGTCGTCCTCGCGGGCATCGCGGGCGCGTTCACCGCGGGCACGCTTTCGGACTACCTCTTCAAGGGTCGCCGCCCGCCGATGGCCTTCGTCGGTTACTTCCTGATCATGATCTCGCTCTACGTCGTCTATAAGGCGCCGTCGGTCGAGGCGGTCATCGCGGCCTTCATCGTGAACTCGTTCGCGATCTCGATCGTGCACTCGATGCTCTCGGGTACGGCCTCGATGGACTTCGGCGGGAAGAAAGCCGCCGCGACCGCGGCCGGTCTATTCGACGGAATGCAGTACGTCGGCGGCTCGTTCGTCGGCCTCGGGATGGGGTGGATGCTCGAGAAGTTCGGCTGGAGCTCGTGGGGTCTCTCCATGATCGGCTTCGCCGTCCTCGGCGGGCTCCTTATGCTCGCGCTTTGGAACGCGCGTCCGAAAGCGGGCGGGGGACACTGAGTTAGAACGGATCGATTCAAGCGAGGGCCTGTCGGCGCGAGCCGGCGGGCCTTTACGTTTTCCGGTCGTTCGTGCCCCGGTAAAACCTGCCGCGGCGACCCGCGTTCGACCGTTTTCGCCCCCTAGGTAAATTCCGCCTCTCCAGATCGTTTCGCCGTCCTCCGAATCGGAAGACATACGGAATTTTTCTCCAGAGGTGTCTCTCATGGCGAATCGTGCGCTCGGGTGGGTCTCGGTTTTAGTCATCGCGTTCTTCGCGTGCTCGCGAGGGGGGCTCGCCGCGCGAGCCGACGACGGCGGAATGAAACGCTGGGTGCTCGTCGAATCCCACGACGACGGCGCGCGCACGCTCCGGGTTTACGACGAGGACCTCTCGTTGCGCGAAGACCCGACGGTCCTTTCGCAGAAGCTCGTCTTCGAGCATCGTTTCGAGGCGGGGGAAGAATCCGCCCTCGCGGAAACGAAGGCGGCATTCGAAGCCGCTGGACCGGCGTCTGCGAAAGCGCTTCGCCTGCCGCGCAAAGGGAAGCCGCTCTGGGTCGCCGTGAAGGACGAGTGGACCGAGGCGGACGAGGACGATTACAGCGCCTGGTTCGCGAAGAGCGTCCGCACGGACTTCCTCCGGGGAACCGGGCTCCACGCCGACTGCGCCGATGTCGGGCTCACGTTCCGGTGGGTCTACGCGCGCGATCACGGGCTGCCGATCGCGAATACGCTCTCGGGTTCGGGAAAGCTCTTCGGGAACTTCACGGGCTCTTCGGAGTGGGACAAGCTTCCGACGAACGCCGACTGGCGCCGCGACGAGCGCTTCAAGGCCGCGCTCCGCGAGCTCTACGACGAGACCTACACCTGGTCGATCAACGACGACCAGTATCCGACGCTCATCACGCGCCAGTACGTGCGCCCCGGGTCGATGTACATGATCATCCGCTCTTCGGGGGGGCACACGCAGACGATTTCCTCGGTCTCGGACCGAGGCGGCGTCGAGACCTACTGGGGGAACGAACCCGCGGCCGAGGCGATCTACGACTCGAGTTTGATCGTCGAGTTTTCGAACCGGAAGGGATTCCAGAACTGGCGTCACGTGCGCCGGACGGTCGCCGGGGGGAAGGAAACCTGGAAGCTCGTGCCGGGCGAGCAGATGCCGGGGTATTCGCGCGAGCAGCTCGAAACCGGCTACGCGAACGGGACGGACTGGATGAACTGGGTGCTCGCGCGCCTCGGCTATCACTTCTCGGACGAGCAACGGTATTCGATCTTCGCGAAGTCCTTCGAGCAGTCGATCGATTTCCGGAGGGGTATCACCGCGCTCGGCGCGCTTTATTGCGGCCCGAGCGCGCCCTGCGCGACGACCGGTGCGGACTACGATAACTATTCGACCTTCAGCCGGGACGCTCGGCTTAAGGATCTCCGCGACGAGATCCGGGCGATCGGCGCGAAGCTGGGCCCGCGGAACTCGGCGGTGAAGTCGGTGCGGAAGACGCTCGAAGCCCGCGGCGCGGTCGCGGCCGGGTCGTCGACGACTTATAACGACGCGCTCGCGAGCGACGGCACGATCGAGGCGTGGAGCGCGGACCCGAATGTGGCGTTCGCGGCCCGGTGGGGATTCACGGGTACGGCCGACGCGAACCAGCGGTACGCATTCGCGGCCGACGCGTTCCTCGAAGCGCTGAAAGCGCGCGACGGATTCGTGCAGAGCGCGTGGTACCAGTGCCATTACTGGACGTGTTCGGGGACCGAGGCGTCCGTGAAGGCGGTCGAAACCTCGCGCATCGACGCGAATATTCGCGCGGCGTACGGTGAACTCGCCCGATTCGATGCCGATCCGGGAGTGGACGCGGCGACGCGGGCCTCGACCCGCGCGCGGTACCGCGGGTTCGGCCTCCAGAACTTCACCGCGAGCGTCTGCGCCGGTTCCGGCCGGAGCTGCACGGCCGACGACGTAAGCTTCGCGAACGGCGCGGCCTCGCGGATGAACGACTGGTCGGCGAATCCGGTGGACGACCTGCCGAAGCGGTGGGGTTTTTAGGGCCACATCGAAGGGTCGCCTCTCATTTCGAAAGCGACTTCTTCCGATAAGCTAAGGAATGGAAGCGTCAAAGGTTCGTCGTTACGGCCTCTCACTCTCGATCGGGATCTCGATGATCTCCCTCGCGGCCTACGGCGAGTTCGAGGCCTTGGACGCCGTCGCGTATCACGTCGAATCGAGCGGTTGCCCGACGACCTATGCGGAATGGAACCTCTGGAGGGAGAATCTCCTTCGAGCGCCAGATTCGCCGGATGCGTTGATCGGGGATCCTGGCGACTTGCTCGAGCGTTGCGCGCAAGAGAAGTCCCAGGCGTCTTTTTTCTCGGATCCGAAATTCGTCGCGTGTATGGGGCCGCTTCGGAGGGCGCAAGCCGTGCTGCACGCCTTTCGAATCGGCGGCGAAAATACGTTGCATGGATTAGTCAAAACACCGGATGCACCCCTTGGGAAAAACGGATCCGCGTTGGACGAACTTCCGGCCGGCCTGAACGACTCCGCAGCGTTCGAAAAAGTGGCGAAAGGAATGTCGGAGGGCGCGAAGACCCCGGGGCTATTCGAGATCTTCGACGCCAAAAAACCGAAGGCGAACGCGCTCATTAGTCAGGTGTTGAAGAAGATGCCGGCCGGGTGGGCGGCATTCACCTATAAATCGCGACTGGTTCATCGAGGTGGGGCGATCTTTTTCAAAGACTCCGGGGATACCGTCCAGGTGCTCCACTTCGACGAAGGGGATTCGAGGGACGCGATCGGCATCACGATGAAAGTGAAGGACGAAAATGGGAAATGGATCGTCCCGCCCCAAACCTACTTCAACGTGTATCAGATCGGATTCGGAGGAGGAGTCGCGCGCAAGGAGGACCAAACAAGTCGCTGCATCGTTTGTCATCGCGCGGGTTTGATGCCCGTCGTAGTGGAGTCCTCCGGGAGCGTCCTTTCCTACGACCCCGCGCACGATTCGGACGAAATTCTGCGCTGGTTTAATCGGGATTTCGCCGACAGCCTTTCGAATGCTTCGGTGGCGGGATCGTACACGCTCGACATCGGAGTTCCGGAACTCGGTGAAAAGCCCCACCCAGGGCGAACGGATGCCTTTATCAAGGAATGCGCGGAAAAATCCGGAGTTTCACTTTCTGCTTCGGGCCGCGAAAACGTCCGGAACGCGATGAACTGTGCCCGCTGCCATGACGGCCAACCGTTGGGCGCGGGTTTGGTCGCTTACGCCGGCTCGCCTCATAACTTTTTCGGCCAAACGATCGAGAACCTGATCGAAGGAGGCGAGATGCCTCCTAAGGGTAAATTGAGTTCTTCGGAACGCAAGGCGCTCGTCGGCTGCCTTCGTTACGAATATTACGGCGGATTCAAGAACAAGGAATACGGCGGCGGTCCGAGTCCGGGCACGTTTCTGAGGGCCATGAAAGAAGTGGCTTGTCCGACGACGGCTCCTCCTGAATCGAAACGCGTGGTCGACTTGAAAGTTAAACCGACCAATCGGGTCGCACCGAAGCGGATCCCCTCTTCGAAATCGGGTTCGAAGAAAGCCGGCGACGCGGGCTGAGGGTGGACACGTCGGACTTCTAGTTTCCCGGACCCTTGCCTTCGCTCGAATCGTGAACGATCCGGAGTAGCGCGTCCCGGAGTTTCGGGAAACGGTTCAGCGACGGGTGGTGCGCGAACTCCTCGCGAAGCCACTTCTCGCCGCGTGCGGCGACGTACGAAAAGAAGAGGTATTTCGGAATCCGGCCGAACCAGGCGCCGACGAAGATCTCCGGGATCGACATGCCCGCGACCGCGGCGACGAGCACGACCGGTTGCTGGGGGAACGGCCCGAGGGCGGTGAGGAAGATCGCCCAGAATCCGTAGTCGCCGATCCACTTCTGCGTGCTGATCCATTTCGCGGAGGTCAGGAAATCGGCTCCCGCGATCCAAGCGACGAAAGGCGTGCCCCACTCGCGCGAGGCGAGCGAGAGCGCGATCGCGCCGAGCGCGGAGGCGGTCGTGACGGCGAAGCCGGTGACGAACCAGCGCCGCGGGCGCATCACCGAAGTCGTCATGATCATGCCCTCGGTCGGCAGCACGACGATGAAGAGGTCGATGAACGCGAGAAAACAGACGAGCGGCAGGAACCAAGGCCGCTGCGCGTGGGTCTTCAGGAAACCGAGGAAGCGCTTCATCTCGTGAGTAGGCTCGGTCCCTTAGGGATCGGGCCGTTCTATGCCGCGTTCCCGTGGCATTTCTTGAATTTCTTGCCGCTGCCGCAGTGACAGGGGTCGTTCCGACCGATCTTCGGCTCCTCGCGGACGTACGGACCGGTCCGGAGCGGCACGGCGTCGAGGAATTTCCATTCGCCGTTTTCCTTCTCGAACGTGCTCTTCTCGTAGTGGTCCTGGTCTTTGCCTTCGAACGCGTACTTCGCGTGGAAAACGATCGTGCCCGTGTCGTCCTTCGCTTCGCCGGCTTCCTTCTGGAGGACTTCGAGGCCCTTCCATTCCGAGCCTTTCGACCAGCTCGTGATCTCCTCGCGGTTCACTTCGTGCTTCGTCGAGGAGTGGTGGGTCGCGAGGATGAAGTCGATGTTGCCCGTGACGAACGAGGAATAGCGCGCGCGAAGGAGTTCCTCGGCGGTCGCGGCCTTGGACTTGCCGGTTTGGATCGGTTGGCAGCAGTTCCCGTAGGTTTTTCCGGACGTGCAGGGGCAGTTCGAGGTCGCGGTGAGAGTCGACATGGGGTTCTCCAGTCCGATCAGTCTAGAACAGTTCGCCCCCTTGGTCGAGCCGCCTCCCTCGAAAGGAGTTTTCGCCCGGGTTTTTTCGTGGGAATAACGGGGTATGGCTACCGGTGATTTCGCGGACGAAGCTCAGTATCGAAGCGTCATGAAAGAAACGCTGGATCGCGTCGAGCGCGCGTTCGACGACGTCGATCCGGACGTCGCGGAATGCTCGGTCCAGTTCGGCGCGCTCTCGATCGTGTTTCCGAACGGGAGCAAGCTCATCTTGAGTTCGCAACCCTCCGTGCAGCAGCTCTGGATGGCGGTCGCGTCGAAAGGGATCGCGTACCACTTCGACTACGATTCGAAGGCGAAAGAGTGGCGCGACGACAAAGGGCAGGGGATCGAACCCCTCGCGTTCCTCCGGAAATTCCTGAAAGAGTCGAGCGGACTCGAAATGAGGTTTTGATGGCGAAGGTTACCGTTTACACGATGGATTTCTGCCCGTATTGCGAGCGCGCGAAAGCGCTGCTGAAACAGCGGGGAGTCGATTACGAAGAGAAGCGCGTTCCGATGGACGACGATGCCCAGTGGGACGCGCTCGAGAAGAAGACGGGGATGAAGACGATGCCCCAAATCCTTCACGGCGAAAAACTGATCGGCGGGTATAACGACCTCGCCGCGATCGATCAGAAGGACCAGCTCGCGAGTCTGAAGACCTAAGTAGGTCATTTCCGCGGCACCCTGCCGTTTTCGGTCCGGGTCAATTCGACACCCCCTGCGTCAAGTGGCTGATTTCAGGTTGAAAAATCCGGCACGCGGGTTGCGATATTCGTCCGTGTGGCCGAAATGATTTCGGCCGGAAAAGGGACGGATCCCATGTCGAAATCCTTCTATTCTCTGACCCGAAACCTCTTTCTCGTCATGGCTGCCCTCGGGGTCTACACCTTCGTCGATACGCTGGTGGAGCCGTGGAGATCGGGGCCGCTGCCGGCCGAACTTCGGAACGCCGACGCCGAACCCGTGGTTTTGCCGATCGGCCCGGCGACCTTCGCCGAACTTTACCGGATCCCGTACGGCGGGATGAGCTCGCTCGAATTCGATACGGTTTGCGTCGACATGACGGGGAAAAACCCCGATCGGCTGCGCATGGTTTTCGACGAATACGCCGCGGAAATCGGCCGGCGCGAACCGGCCTACGGCATCTGGTACGCGCGTTTTCTCCGGAGCGAGGCGGAATACTCCGCCCACTGCTTGAGCCCGGTGTTTCCGGTCTCGTACGTCTCGGCGGAAAGCGGCGAGTCCCACCGCGTGCGGAGCTTCGTCCAGTGCCGGGCGGAGACGATGGACGCGATCGCGACCGAATACGTCGCTTACCTGAAGGGGGGAGGCGCGCCGGTGACTTTGGCGGCGACTTACAAACCGACCGGCTGCGCGGGCTCGGATTCGCGGTTCGCGGGAAGGATCCAGTCCGTCCACGGCGCGCTGATCGACGCGTACCGGGCGATCGGACTCGATTATCCCGAGACGAAGCCGATGCGAGTCGTTTCGACGCGGTGAGCCGCGTCTGGGTTTGGAGATCTTTGTCGCGGTCGAAAATCGGCTTTGCTGAACCTGAGGGTTTAGGTTAGGAAATGGATCTCCAAGTCACTTGGCGAGGTGTTCCCATCGTCTAGAGGCCTAGGACACTCCCCTTTCACGGGAGTAACCGGGGTTCGAATCCCCGTGGGAACGCCAAAAATCAACTTGGAAGAAATGCCGGAACTCAAAAAAGTTCCGGCTTTTTCTTTTTCAGCTCCGCCCCCTCGTAAATTCGAGTTGGGCTCTTTAAGCGAACCTCCAGGACAATAAAAAAGGCGGGAGCCCGCGTGAGCGAGCTCCCGTTCGATGTAATTCTTCCCGATGAGGAAGTGCATTTTGAAGGTCTCGGGGAAGACTTCGACCTTTTGCACGAGCGTTTGGATGATTTGCGCACGGTAGTGCTGGAGTTCCGGATTCTCGGCGACCGCGCGAAGACCTTCGAGAAATTTCCCGTAAGTCTCTCGCTCGACCGGACGCTCGAAATCGCCTTCTCCGTTTTGGATTCTCGCGAGATTTTCCTCCTCCTCGCTTCGCGATTTGTGGATCCGCTCCATCGCTTGGTAGATCGGTTCGGCGGGAACGCTCGCAGGAAGCTGGGCCAGGCGTTCGGTGAGCGCGTCGATCTGGTTCTTGTACGCGTAGATCTTCTGGCGAACGCGTTCGATCTCTTCGCTTCGGCTTTTGCCGCCGTGCGCGGCTTTCGCGTCGGCGATCAGGCGATCGACGACTTTCGGTTCGGTGAGGAGCTTTTCGACTTCCTGCCAGACGACGGGTTCGAGCCATCTCGCGTTGATCCGGACGGGATCGCAATGGAAGACCTTCTCCTTCAAGCAGGACTGGCGTTTCAGCGCCCAGGCGTGGTCGTAGTAATGCACGATCGCGCCCTTTGCCCCGTGAGCCGTCTTCCCGCAGAGTCGTTCGCCGCAATGACCGCACTTCAGGACGCCCGTCAAAAGGTACGGATAGCGCCTCGGGTCGTGGGGTTTGCGGTCGAAGTTTCTCGCGATGAGTTCCTGGGTCTTCTGGAAAAGGGTTGGTTCGATGATCGGCTCCCAGACGGCCGGGGCTTCCTTCCAGACGCCTTTCTCCTTGTAGGTCTTGATGCCGACGTAGGCTTTGTTTTTCAGGAGGCAAGCCAGGTTCTGGGTCGTGAAGTGGCCGAGCCGAGGAGCGTTTCCGCCGCCTTGGATCGTCTTCTTGTACCGGACGCCGTTCGCGTTCAGCCACTTCGCGGCGCTCGTCAGGTTCCGCTCGAAGAGGAAGACGGAGAACGCCTTCCGGACGATCTCCGCCTGTTCCGGATCGACTTCGAGGTAGCCCTTCTTATCGGGGATGAGCCGGTAGCCGAGCGGGACGCAACCGCCGTTGTAGAGGCCGCGTTTCGCACGTGCGTGGATGTTCGCCGTCACGCGCTCGGCGATCTGGCGGCGTTCGAACTGGGCGATGTTTGCCACCGTGTAGAGGACCATCTCGCCGGCCGCGGTCGTCGTGTCGAAGTTCTCGCGGAGGCTCAGGAACCCGCAGCCGTTCGCCTGCATGAGTTCCCAGATCCCGGCGAAGTCCTTGATCGAGCGGGAGAGCCGAGAGAGTTCCGAGACCATGACGAGCGAGATCTCCTTCGCGCGGATCGCGTTCAGGAGCCTTTGCAGCTCGGGCCGGTTCGTATCCTTCCCGGATCGGGCGCGGTCGACGTAGATCTCGGCGACTTCGCCGAAGACGCCTTCCAGGTTCTTCAGCTGTACGGCGGTGAGGAGCCGCTCTTTCTGGTTCTTGATCGAGCCCTCGGGATTGCTGGCCTGCTCTTCGGTCGAAACGCGGATGTAAAAGGCGATGCGGTGCCCCTTCGCGGCGGGCTTCGGCGATTCGGGTGGTCGGTATTTCTTGGGTCTGGCCATTAGGCTGCCTCCGTCTTCGGTTGCGCGTTCGCGGGATTCGCGGAACGCGGGTGGACGCTGGCGCCGGTGGAAAGTCGCTCAGGAATTTTCTTCGAGGAGTCGAGCTGGCGGAATGCACGATAAAGGATCTCGGAAATTCCGGCAAGGACTTGGTCGTATTCGTTCGGGTCGACGGGAACGGGAATGAGGTCTGGAGCTTGGTTCAGTCTCCATTTCGCCATACGGGATCGTTCTCCTTCGGGACGGCTGCGTTCGCAGCGGTTTCGGGGTCGATTTTCATCAAGTGGCGCATGGTTTCTTCTCCTTTAAGGATTCGGGTTTTCTTCTTGGGTTTTCGTTTTCTTCGTTCAAGTTCTTTTGGATTCATCTCATTTTGGTTTTCACGCCCGCCCCCACGGCTCTTCTTAGGCAGGGGTCGTGTCGCTGACCACCTGACATCGTAGAGGGCGGGTGGTCAGCGACCGGAGAGACCGCTGCCCTTCCCCGGGAGCCGTGGGGGCGGGCGTGATTTCGAGGAGTTAAGTCGGTTCGAGTTCGCGGCCGGACCGGTCTCCCCTCAAAACCGGGTTTTGAGGGGAGATTTGCCGGTCAGCCGCCGAGTTTCAGCGTTGATTCAATCGGAAGGCGTAGCGCCGGAGGAGCGCATCGAGGATCAGCGTGAGCCAGATCCAGAACGCGACCGGGTAGAGGGATCGCTCCCAGAACTGGTCGAGCGCCCACTGGAGCGAGTATTTCTTCGGAATCCTCAAGCCGGGATACATGCCGATTCCGTAGGTGTGGAACTTCATCATGAGGATGGCACACCAAGAGATAAGCATTCCGGTGAGGCTAAAGGGTATCGAGATCAGGTAGCGAAAAACTTCGCGGAGATCCCATTTCAGTTTCATGGACATTCGGTTTTCCTTCGTTAAGCAGCCCGAGACTGCGGTTCTTCGGTCCCGTCCAGGACCGTGGAGGAGGACTTCAAGAGGGCGTGCAGGAGGAGAAGCTTGAACTTGCCGGTGTCGGGATTCGGATAATCGGAGGACACTCGGTAGCCTACGATCTGGCTTTGGATTCGTTCGAGCAGGGACCGGTTCGGGACGATGTAGTGGACTTCGGCGTAGCGCGGATCGAGCCGGTACTCCGTGATGATTTCCCGGTAGCGGCGCTCCGACTTCCCGGTCAGTTCGAGTTCGACGGCGATTTTCCGAGATCCCGGAGGCGTTTCGAGAACGGCGTCGGGTAGCCGTCTACCCGCCCTTTGGTCGGTACCCAGGAGCTTTCCGTTCGTGAATCTGGCCCCGGGATGCCGCGGGCGAAGTGCCGAGAGGACGTCGGTCAGGAGCAGGTCGTGCGAAAGGGACTGGGTGTTCCATCGCACGGGTTCTTCCCGAAAGGCCTCGGAAGGGAATCTGGATTGGAGAGCGCGGATACCTTTTCGGGTGATCGAATGGATGACGCCGATCGATTTGAGCGCTCCGTGATGGGATTGGCTACCGACCCGGATGCTCCGGGTATAGTCGGCCCGCCGGAGCTTTCCGAGACGGTTGCTCGCGGTCGGCTCCGACTTACCGGGGAAGTGCCTGGTCCGGATCTGGAAGAAGCTTAAGACAGTGCTTTCGTAAAGATCGCGGAGTAAGACGAAGTCCCGGGTGGTGAGAACGACCGAGTTCTTCATCGTTCATTCTCCTTTCCGAAGGATCTCAGCTCCGACGCGCGGAGCGCGGCGAACTGGATTTCTTCGGTGACGTTCCCGTTCGGCGTCGGAAAGTGGATCACTCCGCGGCCGGCCGTGTAGTTCTTCAGCCGGTTCGGATGGATCCGGTACTCTTCGACGGCGCGGATCGAAACGTCGCCGGTCCGCTCCCTTCCGAAGAAGCCCGAGGACTTCGCCCGTTCGGTCAGTTTCTCCGAGGTATAGGTGCCGAGGTGCTTCGCGAAGAAGTCCGCGGTATCGGGATCATTGAGGCCGAGAAGGCATTTGACGTTGGTGTTCGTGTTCAGGATGGTGGCGAAGTTCGGATCGACGAGGGCCAGGTCGCCGGTGCTCTGATGGGAGAGATGGAAGGCGACGCCGGCCGAGCGCGCTTTGTTCAGGACGTTCTGGAAGCCGGGATAGACGAACGCCGAGAACTCGTCGAGGTAGACCGGGACGAAGGGATGGCTTTGGCCCAAGCTCGATCGCTCGCCGACGGCCCAGGCGATCTCCTGGAGGAGACACCGCCCGAGCTGGCGGCCGATCGACTGGTACTTCAGCGTCGGGAGAAGAAAGACGAGGACGCGGGGCTTTCGGTCTGTGTTCAGGATCAGCTCGGACGGCGTTCGGTGGCTCTTCCCTTCGACGGCACCGTTGACGAGCTTCGCGATTTCACCGTTCGCGAAGGGCTGGATTTGGGAGATCAGACCCGAAAGCTCCTTTTCGCGGAGCTTCGGATCCATTTGGAGGAGTCGCCGCACTCCTACGCTCGGAGATTGAAGAGAGACCTGAGCAATGGCGTCACCCAGGGCTTGCGGGGCGGTCAGAAGCTCGTGGAGGCGCGAGAAAGTCACCGCTTCGTTCGGTGCCGTCGAACGGAGAAGTGCGACGATGCTTCCCGCGTGGCTGTACTGGACTCCGCGGTAGTACGGGTCTTCGAAGTCGAAGCTCGTGAAGATGCGATCGGTGATTTGCTGGGCCGATCCGTTCGCGAGGGGATTCGTCGTTGAGGAGGAATCGGGGTTTCCGAGGTCGAAGACTTCGACCGTATGCGGAGCCTGGGCCTCGCGAAGCGCCGCTCGGATCCGATCGACGAGCTCGGGATCCCCCTTTCCGTCGATCAGGATCGGACTGTAGCCGCGAAGCGCGTCCCGGACCAACCAGGGAAGGATCACGCTTTCGGTTTTTCCCCGGCCGGTTGAGCCGAGGATCTGGACGTGACCGAGGCGGATGCTCTCGGGAAGGTAGAGGTCGACGCCGCTTTCGGTCGTTCGTCCCACCGGGATTCCCGCGTAGGAACTCCAGTAAGGCGAAAGCTTCTCGACGGACTTCGAGAGGTTTCGCGTCTTCCGGTGGAACCAGAAGAGCGCGAGACCGCAGAGTGCCGCGAAGAGGAGGTAGATCGCGAAATGGATCTCCTCGTAGTACGCGAAGAAGACGCGCCTCCAAGACGCTTCGAGTTTGTAGCCGAGCGCCGACGCGATGAGGGCCGCGATGCCGACGGCGAAAAGACGATCATCGCCGGAAAGAGACGAGGATTTCCCCGTCTCGGATTTTTGGGCAGACATAAGACTCCTATGAAAATTCAGGACAAGGCCCATGACGGGCCGTAGAGGTTGAAAGATCTGTAAAGGTACTCAATGGGTCGCGAATGAGAATGGATGTGACTCGAAAAGTCGCGCATGAGTTCGTAGGGTCGGAAAGTCAGCGCCGGTTTATGGGCGCTCCTGATTGATGGATTCGAAGGGAAGGAAATCAGGTCCTCAAAGAGACGTTCCTAGATACTATTAGGCCGAAATTTGGGGGTAATTCTTACACTTAAACTACATAATCCATCGAAATCACGGCGAAATAAAATAATATGACCCCATGCGTTCGCATGAGGTAAGCCTAGGCTCCCGAACGGGGACGGAGGGAGTCTTGGCGAGGAATCGGGGGAAGTCTTACGCACGAGGACCGGTAGTGCCTGCGGATCGCGCGGTCGCGCCGATCGCCGCGCGGCCGAAGCGTCTTCGAAAGTTCACGACGCTCAGTGAAGTCGAGCAGGAACTCGTCGATGAGGGACTCTACTCGCGAAAACGCGCCGAGGTGCTTTGCAAGAAATCGAAGACGCCCGAGTGGAGAGTGGCCTCGCCCGAGGCGAGCTTTCCGGACGTCGAGCTTCGCGAACTCCTCGATACGCCGGAGCGAATGACGGCTTTTCTCTATCGTGCCGCCCGTGACCCCGCGTTCGCAAGCCACGCGCTTCGGGACCGGCGTCCCGGGATGACGAGCCAGCTTTCGACGCTCACGGGGCCGTGGCCGGCGACGTTGAAGGATTCCTGCCTTTGGACCCTGATCGCGCGGAAGGAGTTCGGCGATCCGGAGAATAAGACATTCGTGAACGCCGAGACTCGTAACGCTCCGGCTTACGATCCGAAGCTCCTCCTCGCGGCCTATCTCATCAGTCGAAACTTGAATACGCGCGAGGCGATGGAGTTCATCTGCCCGGGGTTTCCGTTCGAGGAATTCCACGCGTATCAATCCCGGATTCATCGCAAAGTTGAAAGCTCTCTGAACGAACGAAGCCGGCGTTTCCAGGAGTATTGGGATGCGCTGACGGCAAAGCAGCGCGAGGCGATCCGCGCCGTTTATTTCGACAACGAGGAGGATTTGACCGATCGGGAAGTCGCGGATGCGCTCGGCATTTCGGCTTATTCCCTTCAAGACCGGGTCGCGGGTGCGATCAAGAAGCTCGAAGCGCATTTCTCCGAATTCGTCCCGATGCGGATCTCGCGTGGGCTTGGGCATTGGACAGCGCTTGCGGAGGGGCCGGACGTTAAGAACTACAGTAGCCGAAGTGAGCGTCGGGTGGTACGGCCGCTTTTTCGCATCGATTCGGCGACTGGAAGGAGGGTTCGTATCGAGTCAAGCGGTGCGGCGACACGGACTCGGGTCGCGAACTTCGAGACGCATAAGCAATGGTTGAAAGTTACGAGCTATCGACCGACTCACGACGGGGTCGAGAGTCCGCTTTACGCGCATATGGTGGCGAAGCCGCTGAAGCGGACGGAGAAGGGGCGACAAGAGTCCAGGCGTAGTGTCGCTACCCATCTCTAGTGTCGAAAGATCGAGGACTTCCGCTCCGAAAAGCTTTTCCACTGGCAAAGAAGCCGATAGCGCCAATATAATTCTTGTTCGAATAGCATGGAAAATGTCATGGATCTCACCACCATCATATGACGGCGTATTATCAGGTAGCGATTATCGATCGCCTCGGCAAGGCGACGACTTCCCGGGCTGCCGTATTGAAGGCTACGCTTTCGCGTGCGGTGAGTGCCTTAGGGCTGATACCGGATAGAGAGCTTAGGTTTTTCAGCGCGGAAGAAATTTCCGCGGTCGACTTGAGATATCCAGTCGTTGGCGTCTATCTGGGCGCATCGAATCCGAGTCGCGTTGCAGTTTCAGCGCTTGAAAAACTCTGCAAGAACGGCTCTTTCGTTTTGCCAGTGGCTTCGTCCCAGGCACTTTTTCTGAAGCAGATTCCAAAAATTCTTCGCCCGATCAACGCCGCATTCTTTTCGGAAGACGATTCGAAGCTTTCTCGAATCGCGATGCGATTACTGGAAGAATTGCGCCTTCTTCGAAATAAACGCCGAATATTCATAAGTTACAAGCGGAGCGAATCAAGATCCGTCGCCGTACAACTCTATCATGCGCTCGACGAACGGTCTTTCGACGTTTTTTTGGATACCCACAGCATCCAAAGAGGAAAAGAATTTCAGCCGATGCTTTGGGACAGTATGGGCGACACGGACGTCCTGATTTTGCTGGATACTCCGGGCGCGTTTACTAGTCACTGGGTAGAGCAGGAAATCAGTCGTGCGCACGCTCTGGGGCTCGGATTGTTGCAACTCATATGGCCAGGGCATTCTCGCGACCTGGGTAGCTATCTATGCGATTCCATTTATTTGGAGACGAAAGATTTTTTAGAGACGGGCAATGGAAAGGATGCGAGGTTGCGTGGGCCTTTGGTAAAGAAGATCGTTGGCAAGACCGAAGAGCTGCGATCCAGAGCGCTGGCCGCTCGCCGCAACCGCGTCGTTACCGAGCTATGCAGGATAGCCAACGAGCTTGGGTATAGATCCGTCGACGAGGTGGCCGGCCCGGTACTTATGAGGTCGACAGGGATCAAGCCTGTAATCGCCTTTCCTGTGATCGGACATCCCGATTCGCATCTAGTTCAAGAAACGTTCTCCGACTGCATGAAACGCAAGGCCTTTCGCAAGGCAAGCCAATGCCTTGTCTACGATCCGCTTGGGATGTGGGCGGGTAAACACAGCCATCTGTCTTGGCTGAACGATTATTTGCCTATTCAAACTGTTCCGATCACGGGAGTTGCCTCATGGCTAAAACGGCGAAAATAGCCCCTGTTTTTCTCTCGGCCGGAATCCCTGACCCAAAGCGAAATCCCAAGTATATTTCGACGGCGGATATTTTGGCTATTCGGGAAGCGGTTACGGCACTGACCTTAGCGGTCGTTCCCAGGGGGAAGTTGGTTTTTGGAGGCCATCCCGCGATTTCGCCGCTGGTCTACTTGGCGGCGAAAAGCGTCGGTGGACAAAACAATGTTACGATCTTTCAATCGAATTATTTTCGCGGTCAAGTTCCGGAGGAAAGCCGAGGATTCGATCGGTTGATCTGGACGCGGAAATCAGGAGGGCGGGAAGAAAGTCTGGCGCTGATGCGAAGAAAAATGATCGCGAGCGAAAATTTCGGGTTCGGAATATTTATCGGCGGAATGGAAGGGATCGAGGAAGAATGGGAAATGTTCGAAAAAAGGCATCCGAACGGCCTGGCATATCCGATCGCATCGACTGGAGCCGCGTCTAAGATCCTGCTTCGACAAAAAATCAAACGATCTGAAACGGTTCTTCGCCAGCAACTGCTTGGCGAATTCGTTTACGGCACCCTTTTTCGGAAGTTGCTTGGAATCGTATGAGAGCAGTTACTGCGATTTTCGAATTTTGATCGCTTCTTCGATCCACTCTGCAAGATTCTTTTCGATATATTGGTAGACTTGCGTGCTTTCGCTGTGAGGCGGGTCGTATGTTTTGACGACCGTATCGAATGATTTTTCGCCAAGTTTGAGGCCGCTGAAGGGATTGGTTCCTTTTGAACACTGCTTCCCATCGGAGTTTTTGATGTTGTGGATATGGATCCCCAAGATTCCCAATCCATTCTTCCAGGCCTCTCCGATTTCGTAATTGATCCATTTGCGGCCTGCGGTCTCGGATCCGATAAGGATAATAGAGCAACTGCGCCCTTGGAGTTGCGTAGCGATCCATTTTTTTATCGCTTCGTCGCCGCCTCGCGTGACTTCTTCCCAATCGTTGTCGGATGCAGGACGGTTGCCTTCGA
Organism: Bdellovibrionales bacterium; assembly: GCA_018266355.1. GTDB lineage: Bacteria > Bdellovibrionota > UBA1018 > UBA1018 > UBA1018 > JACMQW01. The sequence continues at coordinate 84,155 of JAFEAP010000005.1, read as the reverse complement.
CGACTCCGATGTTTCGAATCTGAGATGCGCGCCAATTGTCCGGCTTGTAGTGGAAACTATAAAAAACCTGTCTAGCCATTAAACGTTCTCCCTACTTTCCGGCAAGCGTTGCCGCTTCCTCGATTCGTTTTGCGAGCTTTTCGATGTCGACATATTTATACACTTTGAAGCCATTTTCTTCGATGCCTAAAGGAGTCGATCCGGGAGAGTCGATGTTCCCATCTTTGTCTTCAAGATGGTGAATCTGTATGCCGACCAGGCCATTTCCGCGTTCAAGCGATTTTTCGATTTCGTAACTAATGAACTTCCTCCCGGAGGTTTTTTCCCCGATGAACACTACAGTGACCGACGTATTTTTTAAGCCATCATCGATCAAGCGCTTGATCGCGTCATCGCTCTTTTTGCGGCTTTCTTCCCAAAGCGAAGAGTCCTGAAATCCTGCTGCCGCGCATCCAGTAATATTCGGAATGCTGCGAATCTGATTCACTCGCCAAATGTCGCGTTGATAATGAAAGCTAAAAAACACCCTGCGTGCCATTGAAAGCCCCTATTCCAGATTCCGATTAGAATTCATTAATGGAGGGCAACAGTCAAGACTCCGCGTGATTTATAGGGTTAGAGTCCCAAAGTCTTAGATGTCTCCGCGTTACACGAGCTCGGCGTCGTGAGGAAAAAGAATAAGCCGACTCGATGAAAACAGCTCTTCGGCGTATTCCGCCAGCTGAAGGTCGGCAGTAACGAGTAGAGAAAATTTCGAGCACGCGAAGAAGTTCGCGATCATCGCGTCGGCCGAACCTAGGCCGGATTGCCCCATGACTTCGCTGGCTCCTTCCCAGTTCGGAGCTTTGGAGAAAAGTTCGGTCGACTCGACGGCGCGGGATCCGGCGAAGTTGATTCCCAACGCTTTCGTGGCGTCGGACCAAACAGGCGTTAACTGCGGTCCAAGAAAGTCCCGGCAGAGAATCTGCCAAAGATTTCGGCCCGATGTCGAAGTTTTCGGGAAAATCTCGAGAAGTGTTTTTCGATATTCCTTGATGTCCCGCTCGCTCAGCGAGGTGGTCTTGTTTTTTTCGATGTTCTCGCGGACGCGCTGGTCGAGAGCTTTTAGACGTTTCTCCAGATCTTCGGCCAGGTCTGCCGAATAGTGAGAGCGGACCATGAGCAGGCTTTCGACGAGAAGAGCTCGCCGGTAGAGATCCATGAATTCCGCGCGGATATTGATGTTCGTGAAGACGGGAATGTTCTCGATCCGGCACGTTTCGAAAAAACGGTCGGCCCAGGTATTCAGGCGATCAACGGGATAGGCCCCGCCGAACAGGATATTCGTGTCGACGACACATCCCGAGCGTAATGATGGGTCCTTGGAAAATTTCGCGACGAAACTGCGGAAGTCGACGATCATGGGAGATCGAGGTCGGGAGCGCGGGTCGGCTTGGCGATTTTTCGCTGAGGTTCTTCCTTTTTCGCCGGTTCATTCTTCACGATCTCGTCCATTTCGGAGGAAGGCCGAATCCCGGATTTCCGCTCATTGAAGCGTTCGCGTAGGCGCTTTACGGCATCTTTTTCCGGGAGAGTGGGGCCGTCATTCTTAGTATCGTTCGGTTTAGTCATCGTTTACCTCCTGGAGCAGTTATATCACCCGTTCTCGATCGAGCAGGTTGCTGATATTGTTTAGTTTTTTCCTGGGTAAGAATGGGAGCGGCCAGATGCTCATCCAGATCCACGGACATTCCTTCAAGTCGCTCGCTCAGTTCAGAAAGGACAATGCCGAGGCCCGCCAGTTCTGTGAAGCCTTCGTGCTCCGCGCCCTGTCTTTCAAGGAGCGCACCGAGAGCGTGAAGTTTTCGGCTCACGCGCCAGAGTTCTCGATGGGACTCACTGAGGTCCGCCTGTTTAGGCTTACGTCTGCCCGCGGTCATCTCCGGCCCCTCCGCGGATAAACGCGATGAGCATGCGATCCATCGAGGAGTGGAAGGGGTCCCCAGTTATCCGTCCGGAGAACCTCCTTAGCGATCCGAAACTGGGCTTCGCGCAAATACCTTATAGGTTCGGTCGGGTGCGCCAACACGATTCCTAACGCGATCTTCCAGGCCCATGAGAACAGTTCCTTGAATGGCATATCGGCGACCTCCATCAACCCCATTTGCCGTTGAGGTAGCGCCTTAGCCGGGCTCGGGCTCCCGCAGGGGAGATCCCGAATTCCCGGCTAAGGCGTCGATAGGACCACTTCTCCTCGAACCGTAGTCTTGCCAGCTCGGCTCCGTCGAAGTTGATATTCCTATGCTTTTTCCACTGGCCTGGAAAAACGCGTTCCAGGGCCAGCTTTTCGCCTAAAATCCCCCGGCGGACGCCAAATAAAAAACCCCCAGCCTTCGGGCTGGGGGTTTTTTATTTGGTGTTACCGACGGTGATACGACTTCCTGCGCGTCGTTTTAAACCCGTAGGGTTTAAAACGCGCTCGGAATCGCATCGCGGTCAAATCGCGAAGCGATTTGCCGCGCTTGCGTCCCCGTGGGAACGCCAAAGTAGGAAAGGCTCAGCACTCGCGTGCTGGGCCTTTTTTTATTTGGGTACTCGCGGAAGCTCGAGGCCGAGCAATGGGCGACGAGGATCTTTTCCCCGAGGCGATTCGATCAGGTCCGCGAGCGTGTAACGATCGAGCGAGGAAAGGAACGCCGTCTTCGCGTCGCGCAGGATCTCTTCCAGTCGGCAGACGCCGGCGATCGGGCAGGTGTTCCGTTCGGGGTCGAAGCATTCGACGATGTCGAACCGCGCTTCCGTCTCGTAGACGAAGCGGCCGATCCGGACCTTCTCGGGCGCTTTCGCGAGCTCGAGGCCGCCGCCCGGCCCGCGGGCGCTATGGACGTAGCCGCGCCGGCTGAGCGCGTGCACGACTTTCACGAGGTGCGCCCGCGAAATCCGGAAGGCTTTGGCGATTTCGTCGATCGTAGCCCGTTCCTTCTTCAACCCGAGATAGAGCAGAACGCGGAGGGAATAGTCGGTGTAAAGCGTGAGTTGCATCGGTTTGCCTCGTTCCGGTGATCGCTTCGACAAGAGTGCGCCGAAACGTCGGCGACGGGAAGGGGTTTCGTCAGCCCGGGCGCCCGTCGACTCTCGCCCGGACGAGCATCGGCGCGTATTCGAGGACGAAGACCGCGAACGCCGCCATCCAGCACGATCCGGAGAAAAGGAAAACGACGCGGGACGAGGCCGGGAGCAACACGGGTCCGAAAACGCGCACGAGCGCGGCCGCTCCGATCGAGACGTAACCGAAGACGGCCCATCGCGACGGCACGAGGCGCCGACCGGTGTGCCCGAGCGAAACCCGGGTCATCATGCCGTGGATCATCACGCCGATTCCGCCGACGGTGAAAGCGTGGAGCGCGGCCGTGGGCGGGAACCGACCGATCGACGCCAGACCGGAGAGCAGAAAGCCGATCGCGATCCAGCAGTAGCCGAGGTGCAAGACCCAGACGAGCGGCGCCCTCCGGATCCGCGGCACGTACCATCCCTTCAGGCGCAGCAGTTGGAATCCCGCGGACGCGAACGCGACGGTCGCGGTGAATCGGGACGCGGGAGCGATCTGCCAGGCGAAAAGGAAGGCCCAGGCGGAGAGGTGGCTTCCGGTTTCGACGACGGAGGAGATCTTCGGCTGACGGCGCGCGATCGAACTTTCGGTGAAAAACGGGATGACCCGACCTCCCATGAAAACGATCACGAGGACGACGGCGTGAACGCCGAGGACGATGCCGCGCGAGGCAGTCCCCGGAGCGATCCCGAGGGCGTCGAGATGAATGAAGAGGTCGCCCAGAAAGAAGATCAAGAAATAGAGGAAGAACACCCGTTCGGTTCTCATCTCGCGCGAGCGGAGGTGAGGGTAGAGGGCGAAGGAGAGCAGCGGAAAGATCGAGAGATCGAGGAAGGCCAATCCGATCGAGGGGCGGGGCGCGACCGTCGCCGCGACTCGGGCGGCGAGCCAGACCCCGAAGACGAGGCCGAGTTTCGGGCCGGCCAAGCCCGGTTTTCCCGTCCAATTCCGAGCGGCCGTAAGCACGAAGCCCGCGACGACGGCGACGGCGAAGCCGTAGACCATTTCGTGCGCGTGCCAGACGGCGGGCGCAAGGTATCCGACCGGGGGGAAGGCGCCGAAAAGGACGCCCAGCCAAAGCCCGATCGCGAGGACGGCGAAGACCGAAGCGCCGAGGAAGAACGGGCGGAAGGCGAGCCCCCAGAGCGCGCCCTTCATTCGAACGAAGTCTTTCCGAGTTCTTCCCCTCCGTTCCACGGCGTCGCACGCGTCTTGGTCTTTTCGCGGACCTCGGTCACGAGGGAGGTTTCCACGGCGTCCGCCGAATTTCCCCACGAGCCGCGCACGTAGGTCGCGACGTCGGCGATCTGCTCGTCGGTCAAGGTGCCCTTCTGGGCCGGCATCGCTCCGCGAAAGGTCTGGCCCTTCACGACGATTTCGCCGGCCGCGCCGTGCAGGATGATCGCGGCGAGACGTCGGGGAGGCCCGAGCACCCACTCCGAGCCGGCGAGCGGGGGAAAGGCGCCCGGAATACCGAGGCCGCTCGCTTGGTGACAAGCCTGGCAGACCGTCGTGAAAACCTGTTTTCCTTTCGCGTACGCTCCCGACGAAAGCGGCGCCGTCCGCGCGGGCGTCGTGCCGCGTCCGTCCCCCGTTTCGACTCCGGTGGTTTTCGTCGTGAAGGCGAGATAGGTCGCTCCGAACCCGATGAACATCGAGATCAGGATCACCGGGACGAAAACGAACCGCGGGGATGCCGCTTCCACGGGATCGGATTTCTCGTTGCGCAGCCGATCAGCCTTGAAATCGTCACTCATGCTTCGTCTCCCGGGGAATGGGATCGCGGTCCCGTTTCAGGCTTTGGAGGTAGGCGACGAGGTCCTCGGCCTTCTCGCTCGGCACGATCCATCGGTGATCCGTCCCGGGAATCGCGATCGCGCGCCCGTCGGGAGAGGTCTCCGACGCGACCTCCGCGTAGAGGAAAGGGAACGGCGGCATGATGCTCCACGCGACGAGGAGGCGCGGGTTGAAGAAGTGGAGGTGGAGCCATTCGCGGCTCGGTTGGCGGCTCCCGATATTCGAGAGATCCGGTCCGGTTCGACTCGTGCCGAGGAGGTGCGGGCGATCGTAGATGTAGTCCGAAGGAATGCTCGCGCGTCCCCATCCGAACGCCTTGTCCGCGCCGACCGACGGGTCCCGGACTTGTTGGGTATGGCAGTAGACGCATCCGTACTCGATGTAGGCGAGACGTCCGCGGGCCTCGGTCTCGGTGTACGGGGACTGGGCGCTGATCGCCGCGCGTTCGAGCGCTCCCATCTGCACCCGCGGCACGATGAAGAAGAGGAAGATCGAGAGGAGGAGCGTGCTCGAACCGCCGAGGACGAAGAGGTAGGCCTTTTTCATGCCGCCTCCTCGGTTCGCGCGCCGAGCAAGGCGACGAGGTTAACGAGCATGAGCAGGTGCGAGGCGAGCATAAGCGTTCCTCCGACGCTGCGAGCGACGAGGTACGGAATCGTGACCGCGAGCGAGGCTTCGAACGAGCCTTCGGGATTCCGAAGTGCGAACCCCTGACGGACGCCGCCGATGCCGGTCGCCGCCGCGTAAATCAGGACGCCGGTCGCCGCGATCCAGAAATGCGCGTTCACGACGCGAGGGTAGGGCCAGTCGCGTCCGACGAGCCTCGGCGCGGCGAAATAGATCCCTCCGAAGAAAACCATCGTCGTGAACCCGTAGAGACCGAGGTGCGCGTGCGAAACGGTCCAGTGGGTGAAGTGGGTGACGTAGTTGAACGTCCGAAGCGCGTGCAGGGCGCCTTGAAGCGAGCTCACGGTGTACATCATCGCGCCGAAGACGACGAACCGGAGCACGACCGAGTCCTTCAGCACCCGGAAATGGCGGTAGGTCGAGACGTGGTGGTTGATCGCCACGGTGATGACGGGAATCGCCATGCCGACGCTCATCACGATCGAGAGGTTCGCGAGCCAGCCCGGAATCGGCCCGCCGAGGAGGTGGTGCATGCCGACCTGGGAGTAGAAAAGCGCGAGGCCCCAAAAACCGAAAAGCGAGAGTTGGTAGGAGGCGATCGGATGACCGGTGATCTTCGGGAGGAGGTAGTAGATGATGCCGAGTCCGAGCGGAGTGACCCAGAGGCCGAGGACGTTGTGGGCGAACCACCAGTTCGAGATCGCTCCCTCCACGCCCGTATGGAGGAAGTGCGAGTTCGCGATCACGAAAAGGACCGGGAACCAGATGAGCGCGCAGATGGTGTACCACATCGTCACGTAGAGGTGTTTTTCTTCGCTGAGGTAGACCGTGCGGAAGAGCGGGATCGCGACGAGCGCTCCCGCGACGGCGAGGAGGATGTCGATCGGCCACCAGAACTCGAGCCATTCGAGGCCGTCCGATTTTCCGTAGAGGAGTCCGATCGATCCGAGGAGAACTCCGAGATTCCAGAGCGTTCCGGCGAGGTAGAGGACGTTCCGGCCTTGGAGGGGAACTTTCGTCATGCGCGGCACGAGCCAAAGGGAAATCCCGAGACCGGCGAAGCTCAGCCAGCCGTAAGTGATGATGTTCAAGTGGAGGGGGCGGAGCTTTCCGAAAGTCAGGAAGTCCCGCGCGCCGAGGAACTCCGGGGAGTGGAACTTGAGCGAAACCACGAGTCCGAGCAGGGAGCCGATCACGAGCCACGCGACCGACGAAACGATGAAGAAGAGGATGGGCCCCCTCGCGGACTGGTCGAGCCGTTTCCACCGGTCGCTGACGTCTCCCGTTCGATCCGGTTCGGCGATCCCCGTTTCGCCCTTCGAGAAAATCGAACTCGCCGCTTCCGGAGGGACGAGCACTTGCTTTTGGATCAGGGCGATCACGAAAGCGAGCATGCCGAGGACCGAGATCGCAAAAGTCAGGACGACGAAAACCACGTATCTATCCATAGGCACCGACCTTAATTGATATATTTAAAATACAACAATTATCTCCTCCGCGCTATACTGAACTCGATGGCGAACGAAGATTCCCTCGTCTATTTCGTTTCCGGGATGTGGTGCGGTACTTGCGCGAAGACCGTGGAGACGCGCGTATCGAGCGTGCCCGGGGTGCGGGCGGCCGGCGTGAATTTCCCGAGCAAACTCCTCGTCGTGGAGACCGCGCCGGGGGCAGATGCCGCCGAGGTCGATTCGCGGATCGAGGCCGCGATCTCCGATACGGGGTTCGCGGCCCGGAAGCAGGCGCCCGGATGGGTGCGGACCTTTCAGGCGGACCTCGAGGCGGAGCAGGATCGCAGCCTTTCGAACCTGCGGGTCGCGTGGGTGTGGTTCCTCGCGATGTGGTCGTCGATGATCGCGTTCGCGGACTACCTCGGCGAGGGAATCGGGCCGGCGGAGGCTTACCGACTTTCGTTCGCCTCCGGGATATTCGGCGTCCTCGCCATCTCGGTCGGCATCGTACCTTACGCGAAGTCGGGATTCCGCGCGCTACGCGCGAACGGACGTTTGACACTCGATCTCTTCATCTTCCTCGGCGGTCTTTCGGCGTCCGTCTTCACGGCGATGTGCCTGTGGACGGGGCGCGCGGTGAGCTACGCCGATTCGGGCGCGATGATCGTCGCGATCCTCCTGCTCGCGAAGAAGATCGAAGCTTCGCTCGCGCGGCGCGTGTCCGGGACGATCGTGTTCGAGGTGAATCGCCGGAGCGCGCCCGTGCCGACCTTCCGGGACGGGGAATGGTTCGAGGCGGAGGCGTCGCAGGTCCGGCGCGGGGACCGCGTCCGCGTCGCGCCGGGAGAGACCGTCGGGTTCGACGGAACCTTGGTGAGCGAAGTCGGATCGGTGAATCGCCACCTGGTGACCGGCGAGGACGCGGCGGTCGGACTGAAGCGCGGGGACGCCGTCCTCGCGGGGAGCATCGCGGGTTCGCCGCTCGAGCTATCGGTCGCGGAACCCCTCGGACATCGGAAGATCGACCGGTGGACCGAGGCGGCGCTCGCCGCGGAAAGCCGGGGCCATCCGTACGCCCGTCTCTTCGCGAAAATCGAAAACGGGTTGACGGCGGGGGCGCTCGTCGGCGCCCTCGGAATCGCCCTCCTGCAATGGGAGCGGGGCGCGGGCGTCCGCGGGACGATCGAATCGTTCTTCGTCGGAGTCCTGGTTTTTTGTCCGTGCCTTTTCGCGAGCGTCCTGCCGCTCTCGAAGCAAATGGCCCATCTCGCGGTCTTCCGGCTCGGCGCGATCATGAACCGGGCGGAAGCGCTTTTCGATCTCGGCGAGCTCGAGCGGGTTTATCTCGACAAGACCGGCACGCTCGAGGCCGTCGAATCCTACTTTTTGGGCTTCGACCTCGAAACTCCGGCCGCCTTCGACGGATTATTGAGCGCGCTCGCGTCCGGTTCGCGGCATCCGATTCTGGCGGGACTCGCGCCCGCTCCGTCGAGCGTTCGCGCCGATCCCGGCGCCGCGGACTTTTCGGCGGTCGAGGTCGTCGACGTGGCGGGCGAGGGCGCCGTCGCCCGATCCTCCGCCGGCGACGCGCTCTACGTCGGCCGTCCGGATTTCGTCGTGCGGCGCGCGGGCATCCCGGCGAGTGCGCTATCGGGAACGGAGGGGTATCCGGTCGTGGCTTACGGAAAAAGACTCATGGGACGAGTGGTGGTGAAAGGCGCTTTCGACGAGAATTCGCGCGCGTTCCTACGTTCGCTCCTGCGAGTCCTTCCCCGCGCCGAAATCGAGATCCTCTCCGGCGATCCGCGACTCGGCGCCGGTTCCGAATTCACGAGTCTCGATCCGGCCCGGATCCGGTATTTCGGAAACCTGACTCCGGAGGAAAAGGCGGCTCGGATCGGCGACCGATCGCTTTACGTGGGAGACGGGTTGAACGATACGCTCGCGCTCGCGAGAGCGACCGTCAGCTGCCGCGTCGGACAACGGATCCTCGGGCTCGCGCCGGTCGACTTCGAAATGCGGAGCCCGGATCTTCGGGCGTTCCTGCCCGTTTTCCTCTACGCGCGGCGTTTTCGGAGCGTCCTGATCCAGACCGGGGTCCTCGCGCTGGTCTACAACGTCGTCGCGCTCGGATTGGCGGCGAGCGGCCGGTTCACCCCGCTCGGGGCGGCGGTCGCGATGCTCGCGAGCTTCGCGGTGCTTCTCGGAAGCTCGCTCCGGTTGCTCGCCGCCGGGGAGGCCGGGACATGAGGCAAGCGATCGGGGGATTCCATCTCGACGAAGAAGGGCACTGGACGGCGGACCTCGTCTGCGGGCATCGGCAGCACGTCCGCCACGATCCGCCGCTGATGAGCCGGCCTTGGGTCCTCGTCCCGGAAGGACGAGCCTCTCGCCTCGGTCATCTTCTCGAGTGCAAGCGTTGCGACGAACTCGGAGCCGCGCTCGCGGAGGCGGTACGCGCCGCCTGCATCGCGTGCGCGGAGGACGCGTTCGAGGACGGCGGCATCCGGGGGCTTTGTCCCGAAGGCCGCCTCGAACTCGTGCGCGATCGATTGCGCGCGACGGATTTCGGCTCGGTCGTATCCGACGCGATCCGCGCGCTGATCGAAGAATGGGAACTCCGAAAGCGGTCCGGCCCTCCGAAATGATCGGCGTTACGCCGTCCGGAGGACGGAGCGCGGACTCACCGAGACGACCGTGAGGTTCCGCGACTTCCCGCCGGGCACCGGCCAGCGGATGCTTTGCCCCGTGCGCAGGCCGATCAGAGCGGTTCCGACCGGCGCGAGGATCGAGATCCGTCCTTCCTCGACGCTCGCCTCGTGCGGATAGACGAGCGTGAAGACGGATTCTTGACCGGTGTCGGCGTCGACGAACCGTACGGTGGAGTCCATCGCGACGACGTTCGGAGGAAGTTTCTCGTCAGGCACGATCGTCGCTCGGCCGATCTCTTCTTCGAGGAGATCGAGCGATTCGGACTTCAGGGCGTCGATCAGGCTCAGGATGCGTTTGGAATCGTTTTGCGAAAGGATCAAAGCGGAAACGGGTTTCATGGGAAAACTCCTTTTCTCCTCGAGGGAGAAGGCTTCGTGAAAGGTTCGAAAAGTGGGAAAGCGCTTAAGGCGGCGGAGGGCGTGACTCAGCCGCCGAATGAAAGAAATTTTAGGCGCGATCCGATGGACGGGCCGGAAGAGAGACGCGGTAGGTTTTCGCGATAGGTCCGGTCGTTCGTCACGCTTCCATTCTATCCGATCCGAACTTTTTCTTCAACTCGGGCGCCTTTTCCGCCCCGAGCGGTCCGGCGCGGACGATGCATCCTTCGAGAACGGAGGTTTTTCATGAGCGAAAGCCGGGACGTAAAAGGCGATCTAAAGCACGACGGATATTCCCAAGAAGAGAAGTACTTCTACGAATTGAATCGGAAACTCATCCGGTCCATCCGGGAAAAATTCGAGGAGCCGACTGCGCCGCGGGTCGAGAACCCGAAAACGCCGCCGCCGACGGAGTCCGAGGCCGCTTACCGCCGTCCGCGAAAGGATGATACTCTCGGTTCGTGACCCTTCACGGACTCGAGCCCGTCGCCTCGCTTTCGGATTTCCTCGCTCTCGCCCGAGGGCAGCGCGCGTTTCTTTTTCTTACCGAGGAAGGATGCCGGCACTGCCTCGCGGCGGAACCGGAACTCGCCGATGGAACGTTCGCGGACGGTTACGCCGATGCCGTGCTCCGCCGTCTTCGCATCGACGACGATCCCGCGGCAGTGGCGGAGCTCGGACTCGTCGGGGTTCCGGCGTTCCTCGTCCTCGACGGACGCGGCGGGAAGCGGCTCAAGACCGGATTCTCGGGTCGCGAGGACTTACGGGGTTTCGTGGAGTCGGTTTGGGGAGCACCCACCTCCGCTCCCGCGCGGATCGCGAATCCGTACCTCCGGACCGCGGTTTTTTCCGTCGGTTGCGTTTCTCTCGCGCTCGGAATCCTCGGCGCTTTCTTGCCGCTCCTGCCGACCACGCCCTTCGTCCTCCTCTCCGCCGCGTGTTTCGTGCGGAGTTCGGAAAAGGCGCACGCATGGATTCGTCGCCAACCGCTGCTCGGAAAAGCGCTCGCCGATTGGGAGCGGAACCGCGCGATCTCGCCGCGGACGAAAATCGTCGCGGTCGCGCTGATCGCGGTTTCGCTCGTCGGGATTTGGGCGCGGGTCGATCGGCTCGAATTGAAGCTCGCCGTTTCTTCGCTTCTCGTCGGGGTGTCGGCGTTCATCGCCACCCGGAAATCGTCCTGAGGCGGCGGAAAAGAAAAGACCCGGGCCTCGCGACCCGGGTTCCTTTTCTCGGGACCGGAAATCAGTCGAGATCCCGAGCTCCCATCGATTGGGATTCCTTCTTCGCGGTTTCTTCCTTCTTGAATTTGTCCGCGTCCCGATCGAGAGGTTTTGAGCCCTTGGAAATGGACTCTTCGCTCTTCACTTTTTTGTCGGCGTCGTAGTTTTTTTCGGCCATGGCATTCTCCTTGGGTAGGGTCGGAGGGGATTCGAAATGAAGCCCCGTCCTTAGATAAGTGCAAGGCACATGCTGGGGCATTGGGGCGTAAGTCTCGGTTCTACGACGCGTTCGGCCGTCCAAGTTAACCCGCGATTTCCCTCCGCTTCGGTTAAACTCGGTTCATGAACTCAGATCTGCGGAAAGACCTCGTCGGCGGCGTCACGACTTTTCTCACCATGGCCTACATCGTCGTGGTGAATCCATCGATCCTCTCCACCGCGGGAACCGGCATGAGTTTTTCGGGAGTGCTCACTGCGACGGTGCTCGTCGCGTTCTCGATGACGCTCCTGATGGGGCTCTACGCGAAGCTGCCCTTCGGCGTCGCGCCCGGCATGGGCATCAATGCCTTCTTCACGTTCTCGCTCGTGCTCGGCCATCAAATCCCGTGGCCGACGGCGCTCGGGATGATCTTCTGGGCCGGCGTGCTTTTCGTCGTCACCTCGGTCACTCCGGTGCGCGTCGCGATCGCGCGCGCGATCCCGCATTCCCTGCGCGTGGCGGCGGCGACCGGGATCGGCCTCTTCCTCACGTTCATCGGCCTCAAGAACGCGGGCTTCGTCGTCGCCGACCCGGCGACCTTCGTGAAGCTCGGGCACTTCACGCCCGGGGTTTGGCTCGCGATCGTCGGCTTCGGCGTGATCGTTTTCCTGCTCAAACGAAAAAGTCCGTTCGCGTTCCTCGCCGGCATCGCGGTGGCGACGCTCGGCGGATGGGCGCTCGGCCTCGTGAAGGCGCCCGAGGAGTGGGTCGCGAAACCCGATTTTTCGAGCACGTTCTTCAAGCTCGATATCCTAGGCGCGCTGAAGTTCGCGTACCTGCCGGCGATCCTCGCGATCTTCTTCACCGACCTCTTCGATTCGCTCTCGACGTTCATCGGCGTCTCCCAGGCGACCGGTCTCGTCGACGAGAAAGGGGACCCGGTCCGGCTTAAAGAGGGACTCCTCGTGGACGCGTTCGCGACGCTCGGAGCGGGCCTCTTCGGGACTTCGTCGGGCACGGCGTTCATCGAGAGCGCGGCCGGGATCGAGGCGGGCGGCCGGAGCGGCCGGGCCGCGGTCGTGACCGCGCTCTGTTTCCTGCCCTGCTTCTTTATCGGCCCGCTCGTCGGCGTCGTCCCGGCGTTCGCGACCGCGCCCGTCCTCGTCGTCGTCGGCGCGCTGATGTTCCAGGGCGTTTCCTCGCTCAAGATCGCGGCCCTCGAAGACGCGATTCCCGTCTTCCTCACGATCATCCTCATCCCGCTCACGTTCTCGATCACCCAGGGCATCCTCTGGGGCTTCATCTCCCACGTCGCGCTCTACGCGGCATTCGGACGCGCGAAGGAAGTCCCGCCGACGATGTGGGCGATCGGTGCGGTGTCGGCGGGGCTCGTCGCGCTCGAGCAGTACTCGGGATTCTAGGTCATCCCGCGTTCGGCTCGCCGAGTTTCGCTTGGAGCTCCTTCGCGTGTTCGAGGTGCTCCGCGACCGCCGGACGGACTTTCGTGAGCAGCGCCTTCAGTTCGGCGTTCTGCGCGTTCGGGAGAAGCTGATTGTCGATCGTGTCGAGCACGGCTTGGTGATCGGCGACCATCTGGTCGACGTAGGCCCGGTCGAAATCGGCGCCCTTCTTTTCCTTGAGTGCCTTGTCCGCGGTCTTGGAGCTCTCCTTCAAATCGCGGCTCGCCGCGCTTTCCCGCGGCTTGAGCTTGATCTTCTTCGCGAGCTGCTTCGTATCTTTCGTCACGGCTCGGTGCTGGTCGATCATCATCTCGGCGAACGCCTTCACGTCGGCGTTCTTCGTCCGCTTCTTGGCGAGTTTCGCCGCGTCGATTTCGCCGTTGTCGGCGGTGAGGACGATTTGGGCGATCTCGGCGTCGTTCGGCGGCGTCGCGGCCGGTTTATCCGCCATCTCCGCGGCGAACGCGCCGCCGGCGAGGAAGGCGAGGGTAGTCAAAGCGATCCAACTCTTCATCCGATTTTGCATAAGGGTCCCTTTCCGGTTCGGTTTACGCCGAAAGGATGCGGACGGCGTGCCAAACGATTGGCCTCTTTTCGGGGCAATCGGCCCCGGGTAGACTCTTTACCCATGGGAACGAAATCGATCTTCGCGGGAACGGCAGTGGCGACGGGTTTGCTCGTGCTTTCGGGATGCTTCGGCGGCGACGACTTGATCGATCCTCCCGACGCGACGATCGAAGAAACCGCCCAGCCGATCGGCGACGTCGTCGCTTCGATCGACGACGTCGGCGGCTCGACCGGCGCGATCGGCGCGCGTGGATTCGAAGGAGACGAAGGCCGTGCGGCGGAAAAGCTCTTCGCCCGCCGCATCGGAAAGCGGAACTTTGATTGGAGTTCGCTCTTTATCGCGAACGCGGAGGCGACTTCGTGCGCGCTCGCGACGACGTTCGGATCCTGCGCGACTCACGCGCTTACGCGGACGTTCGGCGGGTGCACGGTCGGCGGTTACGCGTTCAGCGGCACGGTCGCGTATAACTGGGCCCACGGCGTCGCCTCGGATACCTGCGCGCTCACCTCGGTCGGAGATTACGTGACCCGCATCCCGAACTTTTCGGTGTCCGGCCGCCACGGCGCCGTGCTTACGGTGTCCGCGACCGGCGTCGACGGCCAGAAACTCACCTACGCGAGCGGCGCGGGATCGAACCGCGTGATGACTCTCGAAAGCGACGGCATCCGCCGCCTCTTCACCGTTTCCGGGACGACGCTCTTCGATTTCACGAGCGAGACGACGAGCGCGATGACGGTCACCGGAACGAATCGCGGAAGCCGCGTGCTTTCGGGCGGCGTGCTGCGCGTGACGAACAACTCGACCGGCGTGACGTGCGACCTCGTGCCCGCGAGCGTGGCGTGGACGACGAATTGTAACTGTCCGACGACGGGGTCCTGGACCGGCACCTGTTCGAACGGCGTGAACACCTCCCTCCAGCACACCGGCTGCGGCGCCGCGGTCTTCACCCTCGGCTCGACGACCGTGGACGTTTCGCTCGATCGTTGCGGGCTTTGAACGCTTAAAGGGTTTTAATTCCAAGCGGTTATCGGGCGATGCGGCTCGAAATGCGAATTGACTCTTCGCATTAGTTTTCGTATACCTCGCAGCCTATGCGCGGAGTGGGGTCGGGGATGATTCGTTCGTTCGTGTTCGGGATGGCCGTGTTCGCGCTCGCGCCGTCTTTCGCGCAAGCGGATCCGCTCGATACCGCTCACGTCGTCGTGCGGAAGCTCGAAACGACGGAGGAATCCGACGAGCTCCTCTTTCCGGCGCGCGTCCAGTCCGCCGTCCAAACGAAGATCTTCGCCGAGAGCGAAGGCGTGGTCCGCCTCGTGCCCGTCCACGTCGGCCAGGCGATTTCGAAACGCGACCGGGTGATGACCGTCCAACACACCGATCCGGTCTACCAGTACGCGCCGGTGAAGATCACGTCGCCCGTCGGCGGGATCGTGAGCTCGCTCGAAGTCACCGAAGGCACGAACGTGACGAAGGGCCAGTGGCTCGCGACGGTGACGGATCCCGCGCGGCTCAAGATCCAGATCGAGATCCCGGCCCAAGACCTGCCGAAGATCCTCACCGGGATGACCGGCGAATTCCGCGCGAGCGCGGAGGCGGCCCCGCGGACGGTGCGCGTGCTCGGGGTGAGTCCGCTCGTCGACGCGAAGACCGGCACCGCGCCCGCCGACCTCGCGTTCGCGGAAGCGAAGCGCGCGAAAGGCGCGAAGCCGAGCGGCGAACCGCTCGCCGTCCTGCCGGGGACGCTCGGCCAGGTCGTCCTGAAGGCGAATCTCCACCCCGCGCTCCTCGTCCCGGAGGACGCGCTCGTCTACCGCGACGGCAAGACGATGGTGCGGAAGCTCGAGGGCGATAAGATGAAACTCACCGCGGTCGAGATCGGCGACCGCCGCCGCGGGAGCGTCGAAGTGAAGAAGGGGGTCTCCGCGGGCGACCGCGTGATCACGCGCTCCTCCCGTTTCGTCAGCGACGGCGAAGCCGTGAAGATCGACGAAGAGAAAACGGCCGACGAAGGTGCGGCGAACGCCGCGAAGGCTAAAACTTGAAGGCGCTCTACGCTTCCCCGATGCGGGTTTACCTGAGCCTCCTCGTCCTCGCCCTCTTCGGGGTTTGGATGGGCACGCGCTTGCCGGTTTCCCTCTTTCCGAACTCCGCGAAGCCGCATGTCTACGTGAACCTCGGCTACGGGAGCATGGACCAGGAGGATTTCAAGTCGAGCTACGGCGGGACGATCGAAAGCCGCCTACGCGGAATCAATACCGCGAACCTGAAGGTCGAGAAGCTCGAGGCCGATTACGGCACCAAGAGCGCGAGCTACGACGTCGAATTCCAGTGGGGGTCCGACCCGCAGGACGCGCTTCGCGAGGCGACGAACCTGATGACCGCCGGGGTCGCGTCCTATCCGAAGGAAGTGCGCGATAGCTTGAACATCTACATCCGGTCGCAGAACTCGGGCTTCTTCGCCGCGAGCTTCTACTCCGAGACGCGTCCGCTCGACGCCGTCTACAAGGATCTCGAACCGATCCTCACGCCGCGGCTCTCGCAGATCGAGGACGCGAAGGAAGCCGAGCTCTGGAACCCGAACCATAAGAAGATCGTGATCGAGCTCGATCCCGCGCGGATGGCCTCGCTCCAGCTCACCCCCGCGATGATCCAGTCGGCCGTCCAGGAAAAGACCGTCGGCTTCGGCGGCGGTTCGATCGAGATCGGCGACGCGAACTATCCGATCGTCGTGCGCAAGCCGAACATCCGCGTCGAGGACCTCGCTTCCCTCCGGGTCGCGACGCCCGCCGGCCAAAGCCTCCTCCTCGGCGACATCGCGAAGATCGACTACCGGGTCGACGAGGGGAACACCCACGTGATGAAGACGAGCGGGTCGCCGAGCCTGATCCTCTGGGCCGCGCCGAAACCGGGCGGAAACGTGAAGAAGATGAGCGAGGATATCCTCGAACTCGTCGACCGCATGAAGCCGCTCTTCCCGGCCGACGTGAAATACAAGGTCCTCGTCGATCCGTCGGAATTCATCCGCGGCGCGATCGAAAACGTCTTCCACGAGGTCTTGATCGGCTCGCTGCTCGCCGTCGGAATCCTCTTCCTCTTCATTGGCAGTTTCCGGAACGTCGTGACCGCCGCGATCGAGATCCCGCTCTCGATGGTGCTCGCGTTCATCCTGATGAAGTTTTCGGGGATGAATTTGAACCTGATTTCCCTCGGCGGCCTCGCGCTCGCGTCGGGGATGAACGTCGACGCCTCGGTCGTCGTGCTCGAGAACATCTTCCGCCACCTCGAGAAGGAAGAAACGCCGAAGGACTTCGCCGGTAAGCTCCGGATCGTCATGGGCGCCGTGAAAGAGGTCCGTCTCGCGGTCATCGCTTCGACGATCGCCTCGCTCGTCGTCTTCGCGCCGCTCGCGTTCACCTCCGCGCTCTCGTACGCCGTCCTCGGCGATCTCGCGAAGACCGTGATCTTTTCGCACGGGTTCTCGGCCTTCGTCGCGCTCCTGCTCGTCCCGACGGTGCGGCTCCACCTGATCAAGCACGCGAAGGATCCGAAGGCCGACATCGGTCACTCGCCGATCGAAGGCGGGCTGAAGAAGCTCGAAGCGGGCTACGCGCGCGCCCTCGGCGCGTTCGTCCAGTCGCGGAAGCTCCAAGTTTTCACCGCCGGCGCGATCTTCGCCGCTCTCGCGGGACTTTTTCTCTTCGCGCTTCCGAAGCTGCCGAAGGAAGTCCTCGGTACGCCGGATACCGACTGGGTCATGCTCGGACTCAACACCCAGGGCAATACGATCGTCCGGCAGATGGAAGGCGAAACCGAGGAAGTCGAGACGCGGCTCCTGCAGAAGTTCGGCGACGAGATCCGTTACACCTTCACGCAGGTGAACCAGCCGAACAGCTCTTGGATCATGGCGCGGCTCAAGGACAAGCGGAAGATGAAGGACTTCTGGAAACGTCTCGAAGCCGAGTTCAAGGACGGCGCGACGCTTCGATTCTGGATCAATCCTTGGAACCCGGCCGAGCTGCCGCTTCCGAACCCGCCGGACCTCCGCATCGCAGTCGAAGGCGGGGACGTGGAAGACCGCCGGGCGACCGCCAAGTCGATCCTCGACGCCTTGAAGGAGAAGAAGGTCCTGCCTTCGCTTTGGACCGAGCCGGGCTCGGACAAGTCGAAGACGATCGTGCTGCGGCCGAATCTGAACCTCGAGTCTTCGATCTCTCCCTACGATTTGGCCGACATCCTCCGCGTCGCGACCGAGGGAAAGAACATCCATTACATGAACGTGAACCGCGAGTACGCCGACATCATGCTCCGTTATCCGCGCGGGCTGATGAAGACCGCCGAGGAGCTCGGGAGTTTCCCCGTCGGGATCGACGGCAAGGTCGTTCCGCTCCGCGCGCTCTCCGACGTGCGCATCGAGGAAGAGGCGTCCGGTATCCACAGCGAGAACGGTCGCGAGCTCTACGCGATCATCGGCCGGAAGGAGAACAGCGCCGAAAAGACCTCCGACCGCGGCTACCTGAAGGTCGCCGACTCCGTGCTCGCCGACTGGCGCGCGTCGCACGCGCTTCCTTCCGGGATCAACGTCGTGACCGAAGACGCTCAAGTCGAAGTGAACGACGCCATCCACCAGCTCACCGTCGCGGTCGCGCTCTCGATCGCGATGATCCTCCTTACGCTGCTCTTCCAGATGGGCAGCCTCGCGAACTCGCTGATCGTGCTCGTCGCGATCCCGCTCGGATTCATCGGCGTGCTCACCTCGCTTCTCGTTTTTCAGAGCACGCTTTCGCTCAACTCGGTCCTCGGCGTGATCCTGCTGAACGGCATCGCGGTCGCGAACTCGATCATCCTCGTCGATTTCGGCGATCGTCGATTCCGCGAGGGGATGGCTCCGAAAGAGGCCGTCGTCGGCGCCGCCGTCCAGCGGCTTCGCCCGATCCTGATCACTTCGCTCACGACGATCCTCGGCATGCTGCCCGTCGCGCTCGGCTTCGGCCAGGGCGGACGGATCCTCCAGCCGCTCGGCATCGCGGTCAGCGGCGGGCTCTGGTTCTCGATGGCGCTCACGCTCTTCGTCGTGCCGGCGCTCCAGTACCGGTGGCTCTCCCGCGGCGCGGGTAAGGCGGCGGGCAAGGGAGTTTCGAAGGGCCGCGTGCTCCGGACGCTCGGACGCGCGAAGGATGCTCCGGGCGAGGTCCCGGGGTTGACCGTGCCGGTCGCTCCTCCGGTGAGCGCGACGATGCCCCGGGCGCCGGAAGTTTCCTCATGATCGGCCGTCGCCTCGCGCTTCTCCCGCTCCTCGCGAGTCTCGGCGCGCCGTCGACGGCGCGGGCGGCGATGAGTTTCGACGAAGCCGTGCGCGCGATGCTCGCGCGGGACACCGAAGTCGGCGCCGTCTCAGCCGAGGCCGAATCCGCGTCCGCACTCGCGCTCGGAAAGCGCTATCACTTCTTACCCTCGGTGAGCCTCGACGGAACGCGGGCTTGGTCGAAAACCTATCCGATGACGACGTCGCTGCTCGGAAACGCGTCGCTCCCGATTTTCCGTTTCGGCGCCGACGCCGCCGCGTCCGATAGCGCCTCCGAGCACGCTCGTGCCGCCGAAGCGCGCGTTCAGAAGGCGCGTCTCGAGCGGGAGACGAAGGCCGTGGCCGCGCTCCTCGAGTTGATCCGCGCGACCGAAGCGCGCGGGATTTACGGCCAACTCGAAACGATGGGCAAGGAATCCGTCGCGATCGCCGAGCGCCAGTACGCGGGCGGCCGGATCGCGAACCAGGAAGTCCAGAAAGTGAAGATCGACCTCGAAAACACGCGCTTCGAAAAAGCGGAGGCGGACCAAGCTCTCGTCGTCGCGCGTTCCGCCGTCGAGTCGCTCCTCGGTTCGGCCGACGTCGTCGCCGAATTCCCGTGGAAGGCTCGCATCGAGGCGACCCGCGCGCCCGCGCCGGATCCGGCGGAGATGCTGCGCCTCCGGCCCGAGTGGATCGAGGCCGAGGCCGAGTCGCGATCCTTGCGCGCAGCCTCGCGGAGCGCGTTTCGCGGGATGCTCCCCGAACTCGACGCGAAGTTCGGCGCGGGGTGGGTGAAGGATCCCTACGTCTCTCCCGACTTCGAGCAGACGTGGACCGGATCGCTCACGCTCACGATCCCGCTCTTCAACGCTTTCCGCGACTACGGGGCTTACGGCGCGGCCGCCGAAACGGCGAACGCCGCCGAATCCCGTCTCGAAGGCGTGAAGCGAGACGTGCTCGCGGGCGTTCGCGAGGTCCCGTCGCGCTACGAAATCGCGCGGAAGACCGCGCTCGATCGCGAGGCGATCCTGAAGAGCTCGGAGCGTCTTTATCAAGATAACCTCTCGCGTTTCCGCCAAGGCCGCGCGAGTTCCGACGAGCTGAACGTCGACTTGAATCGGTACTTGAAGACCCAGCTCGGCGCGATTTCCGGATGGGTCGCCGCGCACCAGGCGTGGGTCGATCTCGCGCATTTGCGCGGCGCGTGCGCGACGGCTTGCAAATAGGGTCTTTCTCCCGCACGGCTTCGTGGTAAGCCGGGAGCATGAACAAAATCCTCCGCGCCCTCGCCGTCGTCGCCCTCGTTCTCGTCTCCGTTCCGTCGTTCGCTTCCGACCAGGACGAATCCGACATCAACGTCGTGAAGGCGTGCCTGAAAAACTTCGGCAAGCACCCGTTCGACGCCGAGAAGCCGCACTTCCGCGTGATGGCCGCGAAGGTTCGCGTGCTCGGGATCGGCGGGAAGACCTTCGACGACAAGCCGACGGCGAAGCCGGAACTCGTGCTCGTGAAGCCGAACGTCTCGGTCCTTTCGAAGAACGATCTCGTGTTGAACAATCCGAACGGCTGGTACTGCCTGAAGGGCCAAGTCGCCGTCCTCGGGAAAGCCGTGATTCACCTCCATTGCAAGGCGAAGCTCGTTTCGAGCCGCGATAGCGTCACCGTCCTCGGCGGAAACGACCACGATACCGGAGTGACCGTGCTCGGAACGACGAACGTCGACCGCATCGGCTGCGACGAAGAGAGCGAGAAGACGGCTTCGGCGGAAAAACCGACCGAGAAGAAGTCGGAGAAAAAAGTCGAGGCGCCCGCGGAGAAGTCCGCCGAATAAACGCGGGTCTTAGAGCCCCAGGGATTTCCGCGCCCGCCGGAACTTTGCGCTCGTCGCTTCATTCCCCCAACTGAGGAACTTCGCTTCGTCGAAGCCTTCCTGGCAATTCGGCGCCGCCTTGCGGACGTCCTCGAGGTCGATCTCGGTTCCTCGGCGAAGTTTCAAGTATACGAATAGGGTGAGGTTCGGGCGGTAGATCCGACCGCGTGAGCCTTTTCGGAGTTCGACGACTTCTTTGTTCCAATGCGGAACTTCTTCTAGGAACGGTTCGACGGCGGTGTTTACGCGTTCGGGTCCGTCGCCGCGGGCTATTAGCCATCGATAGAATTCGTTCAGTGCCGCTTGCGCCGAAAGAGTCGGATGCCCCATCCGCGCCAGATCGATGTCCTCGGTCCCGCGGTCGGCGTCAAAATTCAGTCGAACGAGCGCGCCGCCGGCTAAAAGCCAGTCCCCGCCGATTTCTTCGATGAGATGCGCGAGAATTTCTTCGATCGTTTGCGGTTCCACGCGGGCCTCCGGTAAAATCTTAACCGGAGATGGACGTTCAAATCGAGTCCGCAGTTCAAGTGCTCGAAGCCTTTCGCGAAGCGGAGGGGGCGCCGGACCGCGCCCAGGTGGTCGCGCACGCCGTGCTCAGCGCTCTCGTTCATCACTGGCCGTCGCGCGCACGCCCCGAATGGAGCGAGTTGCTCGCGAGGACGGCTCGGGTAAAAGACTCGGAGCGAAGCCGGTGGGTCGTGCAGCGCCGCCTCGCAATCGCGCATTTTGCGCGCACCCTCTGCGAATAAGAATTTTTAGAGTTTTCCGCGTGCCCGGAGTTCGCGCACGAGCATCGGCTCGGCGGGGATCGTGCGCAGTAAATCCGCGAGCCATTCGCGCGCGGGCGAAGTCGTCGGGGCGCCCTTTTCCTCGGGTTTCTTTACCGCGAGGATGAGCTCGTTCTTGAGCGAGTGTTCCCATCCGGAGAGTTCGGT
Organism: Bdellovibrionales bacterium; assembly: GCA_018266355.1. Classification (GTDB taxonomy): domain Bacteria; phylum Bdellovibrionota; class UBA1018; order UBA1018; family UBA1018; genus JACMQW01. Next base: position 62,564 of record JAFEAP010000005.1, on the reverse strand, counting down.
CACGGTGACCTTGTAACCCATCGCTTCGAGCACGAGCGCCCGGAGCGCGTTCGTGAAATGGCTGCCGAATTCGCGCGAGTGGAGCGGGTAACGCCAGAGCCGCCAAAGCGGGTGCTTCGGCTCCTTCGGGATTCCGGAGAGGAGACGGGAGACCTCGGCTTGGCAGCACGGCACGAGCGCGATCGCGCGCGCGTCCTTCTCGAGCGCGAGCAAGATCGCGTCGTCCGTCGCGGTGTCGCACGCGTGGAGCGCGACGAGGAGGTCGGTCGGGCCCGGATCCGCCTCGCGGATCGGGCGATCGACGAAGCGCATGCGGTCGAAGCCGACTTTCTCGGCGAGCGCTCGCGCGTTCGCGACGAGTTCGGGACGCGATTCGATGTTCGCGATTTCCCCGCGACCGAGCGGCCCGTTCCAAAGGTCGTAGAGAAGGAATCCGAGGTAACTCTTCCCCGATCCGACGTCGACGATCGTCGGCGATTCGACTTCGGCGTGGATCTTCTCGAGCACGGGCAGGAGCAGACGCACGAAGTGGTAGACCTGCTTGAGTTTCCGCCGCGCGTCCTGGTTCAGGTGCCCCTCGCGCGTGAGGAGGTGGAGCGCCTTCAGGAGCTCCGGACTTTGGGTCGGCCAGAGCGTCTCGAGTTCGGCGTGGAGGAGGTGCTTCGCCCGTTCGGAGGGAGAAACGGATTTCCCGGCGTCGGCCATTTCACTTCTTCTTCCGGCGCGTGCCCGTGCGCGGGGAGTCGCCCGGCTCCGGCGCGAAGGCGAGGTTGATGATTTTCTGGATGAGGTCGTCGTAGCTCATCCCGGACTTCATCGCCGAAAGCGCGAAGTCCCCCTCGCGTTCGATCGAAGGGTTCGGGTTCGCTTCGATGCAGAAGAGTTCGCCGCTATCCGTGAGGCGCAAATCGATTCGGCCGTAACCGCCGAGCCCGAGAACCCGGTAGATCTTCTTGCAGGTCTCGTCGAGCCGATGCTTTACGTCGTCCGAGAGGTTCGCGGTGCCCGTCTTGATGCCCCACTTCTTCCGGTAATCGTCGTCCCATTTCGCCTTGAAGCTCGCGAATTTCGGTTCTCCCTCCGGGACTTCGCGGAAGAAAAGCTCGCGCGGCGGGAAGGTCGAGAGACGCTCGTTCCCGACGACGCCGACGTAGAGTTCGCGGCCGGCGATGTACTCCTCGACGATCACGTCCGTCTCGAAACGGTCGTGGAGGTAGCGCACGCGATCGAGCGCGTCCTTCGTCGTCTCGGCGAAGGAAAGCTGCGAAATCCCTTCCGAGGCTTCGAGGTTCAGCGGTTTGATGAAGACGGGGAGTTCGAGTTCGCTGATCGAACGCAGCGGCGACGCCTTCCGGGAGATGAGGAAGTGCGGCACCTTCACGCGGTGATAGGTGAGGATCTTCTTCGCGAGTCCCTTGTCCTTGCAGATCTTGAGCGCCTGGGCCGACGCGCCCGTGTAGGGGAGGTCGAGGAGTTCGAGGAGCGAGGCGATGTGCGGCTCGTAGTGGCGGTCGCCGCGGAACGCTTCCGAGAGGTTGAACACGAGATCGGGACGATTCGCCTTCACTTCGTTCAAGAGGGGATCGAGGTCGTCGTGGATCCCGAGCGGAGTGACCTCGTAGCCGAGCTTCTTCACGGTCGCGAGGATGTGCGCTTCGCTCGCCCAGTCTTCGGTCTTCATGTAGTCCGCGTACTGCTCGGGCTTCAGGGGAATCGAAAGGTCGAAAAGCAGCAGGATTTTCACGTCTAGACCCTCCGCTTGAACTTTCCGGTAAAAAGGTAGTGCGTGACGAGCGTCGCGAGGTAGGCCGAGAGCTGGAGATGGGTGTCGGCGTGGGTTCGGCCGACGCGGAGTTCGAGGTTCTCCGCGCGTTTCTCGAGCTTGTGCACGAGCCCTTCGATCGGAAACTTCCTTTCGCCCGTCCAATACGCGACCGAGTCGATGAGTTCCTTGCGTTTCTTCGCCATGAACGCCGCCGCCGAATAGTCGCGCTTCGAAAGCGAGGGGTCTCCGTTGAAGATCCGCTTCAGGTCGCCGTCGTAGAAGTCCGGGTAATCGGTCTCGTGTTCTTTCTTTCGCTTCGCGTAGTACTTCGCGAGCGTCGTCTTCATGCGCGAGGCCTGGAAGGGGAGCGTTCCCTTCTCGCGGATGGGTTCCTTTTCGTGGACCTCGGTCGCGAGCTCTTCGACGTATGAGAGCTTCTTGAGCGCGCCGGCCCATCCTTTATAGCGTTTCTTCCAGTCGCGTTCCGGCGCGAGCCATTCGGCGAAGGTCTCGGCGAAGTCCTCGTCGGGGTGCGCCTGCGCGTACCAGTTATCGAGGTGGCTCACGTACGACTTCGAATACGGTTTCGGGTGGTAGGTCTCCGGCGCGTATTCCTGGTCCGGCGAACCGAAGACCTCGCGCCACTTCCGGCGCTTCGAGAACCGGTAGGCGTGATCGAAGCAGTGTCCGGCCTCGTGCCGAAGGAGGCGCTGGCACCAGACCGGCGTGCCGCCTTCGACTTCGAACATCATCCGCTGCTCGAGTTCCTTCAGCCGGGGATGGGCGAGGTAGAACGGGATCGAGATCGCGAGCATGCCCTCCGGGCTGAACCACTCGTCTCCGAGGTAGATTTGGGGACGAAAAACGAGCTTCTTCGCGTCGAGTTCGTCGTAGAGCTGGATCACCCGGTCGGAAAGCTCGGACTTCTCGAGATCGAGCGGAATATCGCAGATGCGGAGCTTGAGCAGCTCCTCATCCTTCAGGTGGGTCCAATCGGAAGCCATGGACACAGCATAGGACGAATGGGTTAGGATGGGAACGTGGCCGACGAGAAAATGAAGCTTTCCGACGAAGAATGGCGCGCGCGCCTGACCCCCGAGGAGTACCGCGTGCTCCGGGAAAAAGGGACCGAGCGCCCGTTCACGGGCGAATACTGGGACGCCTTCGAACCGGGAGTCTACCAGTGCCGAGCCTGTCACGCGGAGCTGTTCCGGGCCGACACGAAATACGAGTCCCACTGCGGGTGGCCGAGCTTCTACGATTCGATCGACAAATCCCGGATCCGCGAGATCCTCGACACGAGCCACGGCATGCGCCGGATCGAAGTCACGTGCGCGAACTGCGGCGGACACCTCGGTCACGTTTTTCCCGACGGCCCGAAGCCGACCGGCAACCGCTACTGCATCAACTCGGTGAGCCTCCGATTCGTGCCCGCCGGAAAGGAACCGACGTGAGCACCGTGAACCTCTTTCCGACCTTGGTTTGGCGCGCGAAAATGAGCGGCGCGGCCGCGAAACGCCAGGTCCCGGCCCTCGTCCGCGAGGCGAAGCTCTTCCGCGAGATCGACGCCGTCGGAGCGCGGTGGAGCCGCGAGAATTATTTCGGAGGATACACCTCTTATTCCTCGATCACCGACCTCGCGTTCCGCTCCTCGGGGTTCGCGCGGCTAAAGCAATGGATCGATGGCGAGGTCGCCAAGTACGCCCGCGCGCTCGAGTTCGATCTCGGTCGGGGGCGCCTCGAAATGAGCGCGTTTTGGCTGAACATCATGGGCAAGGGATGCCATCACTCCTTCCACCTGCACCCTCTCTCCGCGGTGAGCGGCACGTTCTATCTCCAGGTTCCGAAAGGGTCCGGCGTCTTCAAGATCGAGGATCCGAGGCTGCCTGCGTTCATGGCCTCGCCGCCGCGGAAGCCTTCCGCCCGGCAGGAGAACCGGCGATTTTTCGATCTCGTCCCGGCACCGGGGCACCTCGTCCTTTTCGAGAGCTGGCTGAAACACGAAGTCGTCGCGAACCGCTCGGCCCAGGAACGCATCAGCGTGAGCTTCAATTACGATTGGACGTCCGGCTAGCGGGGCTCCGCAGCCGATTTTTAGGATTGGGTTAGGGCCTGAACGGGCTTGTTCGACGCTTAGCGTCGTGTTACGGATGGGGCACTTTTTAAGGAGACGCTCATCATGCGCAACACCCTGCTCGCCCTCGTAACCGGACTTTTCCTCGCTTCCTTCGCCCAAGCCGCCGACCGCGTCGTCGTCGTTTGCAGCGAGACGCATTTCTCGGACCTCGTGAAAATCGAGATTCGCGAGACCGATCTCCGGGGCCAATATCAAATCGTCGAAACCCTCCGCGATTCCGCGAACAAAGCGAACGTCTCGCGCCTCTCGAACGTCTTCGGCTTCGCCGAAATCGAGAAGAGCGAGTTCCCGGAACTCACGGCTTGGAACGGCTATACTCGCACGCTGGTGCGTTACGGCCGCGGAAATTACGCGATCCGGATCCAGGACGAGTGCAGCGGCTCGACGCTTTCCGTGAGCTGCGAAGAGTCGCTCTAAGCCCGGCGCGTCCCCGGCTCTCGGGGTTCTAGACGAAAAGCCCGCCTTCCGCTTAGCATGCGGACATGCGCTTACGCCTTTGGTCCGTCGGTATCCTTCTCCTCGGCCTCGTTCCTTCTTTCGCTCGCGCGGACAACACGCCGACGCTGACGAATCTGACCCAGTCGGAGGCGGACACGATCGCGAAGAACTTCGGGAACGCGATCGTCTTCCGCAGCCTCGAACCGCCGTCGGCGAACGGGAAGATCTGGGGCTTCGGCCTCGGCCTCGTCTTCGACGCGACGAGCGCGGGGCACGTGAACGAGGTTCTGCGCGCGCACGGGAATAGCCAGGACATTTCGGCGCTCCCCGCGGGAGACATCGTCGGCACGGTCCAGCTCCCGCTCGGCATCGCCGCCGAAATCGGTTTCCTCCCTCGCGTTTCGATCAAGGGCTTCTCCGCGGTCCGTACCGGATTCAACGCGAAGTGGACTTTCACCGACGTTTTCTTCCACGACCGGCTCCCGTTCAACGCCGCCCTCCGGATGGGTTACGGGAAGAACGAATTCAAGTACGGCCAAACCACGAGCGGCGTAGCCGACACCGTCGAGTTCGATTCGAAGGCCTTCCGCACGGAGCTCGCGCTCAGCCCGCGACTCCCCCTCATCGAGCCTTACCTCGGATTCGGTTTGATCTCGACGTCGAGCACGTTAAAAAACACCGCCACGGCCTCGATCTATAATTTCACGACGGCGAACTCCTACGACTATTCGAAATCGAGCTTCCTCTTCAACCTCGGGTTCGAATTCCGCCTCCTCGTCCTCGCCGCTTCGGCGCAGGTCGAGTGGGCGTTCGGCGAGACGACCGGAAGCGCGAAACTCGGGCTCAAGTTTTGAGCCCGAAGGGTTTTCCCGAAAATCTTCCTCCCGCCTGGCGGGAGCGGCTCGCGCCGGAGGCGGAGAAGGATTATTTCAAATCGCTCACACGCTTCCTCGTCGGCGAGCACCGTTCAGGCGCGCGCGTCTTTCCGGCGAAGGAGAACGTCCTGCGCGCGATCCAGTCGCTCGATCTACCCGACGTGAAGGTCGTGATCCTCGGCCAGGACCCGTACCACGGCGAAGGACAGGCGATCGGGCTCTCGTTCGCGGTGCCGAATACGCTCCGGCCTAAGCCTCCGAGCCTCCAGAACATCTTCAAGGAAATCCGCGAGGAGCTCGGCGTCGCGATTCCCGAAGGGCAGTCCGATTTGTCCGGATGGGTCGCCCAAGGCGTGCTCCTCCTGAACGCCGTGCTCACCGTGCGCGCGAACGAGGCGTTCTCCCACCGGGAGCAGGGCTGGGAGACGTTCACCGACGAGATCATCCGCCACCTCGACGCCTCCGAAAATCCGATCGTATTCCTGCTTTGGGGATCGGCGGCGCAGAAGAAAAAACTCCTCATCCGCGATCCGCGCCACTTCATCCTCGAATCCGCGCACCCGTCGCCGCTCAGCGCGCATCGCGGGTTCCTCGGAAACGGGCACTTCGCGCGCACGAACGAAATCCTCCGTAAACTCGGCCGCGGCGAGATCCGCTGGGAGCGGGTTTCGATCTAGGCGATATCAAACGGTATTTTTCCGGTCACACCCGGTGCCCTTCCGGCGTAACCCGGGAATGGACGGGGACTTGCCGGACCGGACGAAACCGGAGAACCTGCGGAGCGATGAGCGCGACGGACCAAGACCAGCTCTGGATGCGGGCCTATCGGCGCGACGACGCCGAAGCGTTCGCGCGGATCTACGCCGCGTACTCGGACGCCGTTTACGGATACCTCGTGAAGCGGGTCCGCGACGAAGCGGACCGGGCGGACCTCTTCCAGCGGATCTGGTTGAAGTTCCATCGCGCGCGCGACCAGTGGTCGCCGGAGTATCCGCTCCTCCAGTGGCTTTTCGTGATCGCTCGGTCGGAGGTCCTCGACGGGCGTCGCGCACGGTCGCGGTCTCCGTTCGGAGCGCTCGCCGAGGATTCGGAAAAGGCCCTCGCGCGGGTGGCGAGCGCGGAGCCGACGCTCGTCGATTCGGCGCGCGAAGTCGCGGCGGAAACCGAACGGATGCGGGCGGAGGGACTTTCCGCGGAGCAAGTCGAGGTGGTGCGAAGCCGGGTTTTCGACGAGGAGGACTACGCGGAGATCGCCGTCCGGCTCGGAAAAACGCCGGTTTCGGTGCGGAAAGTATTCAGCCGCGCGATCGAGAAGCTTCGGCTCGCGCGCGCGACGGGGGATAAACGATGAAGCACGACTGGCACGAGTTCGGAAACGAAGCCCGCAATCCCACCGACCGCGCGCCCGCGCGGCTCGGAGAGGCGATCGTCGGCGCCGTGCGCGCGGAACTCGAGCCGAGCTACGCGCGCGTGCTCGCGAAACTCGGGATCATCCACGCCGTCGTTTCGATCGGGACGCTTTCGGTTTGTCCCCAGTTCGGGTTCCGGCTCTTCGGCGAGGGCATGGGCATCATGGAGGCGTTCATGCGGCTCGGCGCCTTCGGCTGCCCCGCCGCTTGCGGGATCTTTTACGTCGGAACGAGTCTCGCGCTCGCCGCCACGGTGCTCACGCGTCCCGAGTGGCGGACGATCCGCTCGCACCGGTCGCTCACCTTGACCGCGATCGTCCTCCTTTCGCTCGGTTTTTTCCGGATCATGGACGGCGAGTTTTTCCTCGAATTCTCGCTCGCGTGGCTCCTCGGTGCGCTCGCGGCGGGCGGACTCCTCCTCGAAGGCGTCTGGCGGCTTCGTTATGAAAGGGCGACCTAGGCCGAGTGGAGACCTAGGTCGCCCGCAATCGCCACGCACCGGACTGAGGTTCCGGCGGGCGAAAACCGAACGCGGCTTTTAGGCCGGCGCCGGTAAACCGGAGCAAAGGGCGCTTACCCCCAGCACGAGCGCGAACAAGACGAAAAGGAGCATGATTTTCCCGGCCACTTTTACGATCCCCCCGCGGGGCGTATTTGCGAAGGGTATGCCAGTCCCCGTTCGCGCCTTCGAAGGAAAGACCGTGATTCTGGCGGTTTTTAGCGCGTTTCGGAGGAGCGATTCCGCGCCGAGCGGAACGGTCGGAGTCGTTTCGCGCCGGTCGCGGCCCGTTTCGGCGCCGAAAATCAGCCGTTCGCGCTCGCGAGGCCCTCGCCGAGGCGGACGAGGGATTCCTGACCGGCCGCGGATTTTTCGACGAGGTCGGCGTCGAAACGAAAGCGTCCGGGTTCGCCGAGCACGATGACCGTCGAGCCGCCGAAGAGGAAGTAGCCCTTCTCGTCCCCGCGTTTGAATTCGGTCCCGACGGAGACACCTTTTCCGCTCTGGACGATGCGGCCGACGCAGATCGCACCGACTTCGACGTAGGCGAGGCGTCCGAAGTTCCGGGTTTCGAGGATCGTGACTTCGCGCTCGTTCCGGAAGAGGAGGTCGCCTCGTCGGGCGAGGGCGATCGGATTCACCGAGTGGAGCGGACCGCGCAATCTCGCGTGGGCGACGACCTTTCCGGCGTCCGGGTAGTGGAAGCGGTGGTAATCGACGGGGCAGAGGCGGGCGATGAAGCCCGGTCCGCCGCGGAAGGCGCTCAAGTCGACGCCGCGGAGTCCTTCCGGTCGATCGCGTTCCGCGAGGTCGGCTCCGATCAGCGCGGGCCCGTTCAGTCGGGCACCCTTCACGGGAAGCGAGGTCGCCTCGTCCACCGACGGGAAGACGAGGTAACGGCCTTCGGCGGGCGCCGAAAAGCGGGAGGCTTCCGCCTCGAACGGTCGGAGCCCGGGTTTGAATTTACGGATGAAAAACGCGTTGAAGGTCGAGAAGGGGCCGGCTTCGTAGTCGGCCATCGGAATCTCGAACGCCTCGACGAAATCCTCGATCGCGTTCCGGCTGAGGGGCGAGCTTTGGTAAGCGCCGTAGAGTTTCGAAAACCACGGGCGGCAAAGGAGCGTCGATTCGACGAGCGATCCGATCGGATTTTCGTAGAGCAGACGTACGCCGCTCTCGCCGAAGATCTTCTCGGTCACCATCAGTCGGTGCCGGCGATCGTAAATGGGCAGCCCGTGGGAGGGGGCGGCCGAGCTGGAGGAGGTCATCCTCCTCTAGTTTAACCCGATCGGCTTAGCGTGCCCACTTCGAAAGTCGGATCGCCGCGCTTCCGATTTCGAGGTAGAGGCCGGCGGTCCCGTTTTCCACGGTTTGGGACATGCTCACGCCCTGGAGGTTCGATTTCTCGGCGAAATGGAACCACGTCGTCGAGCCGACTTCGCTCGGGAGACGGGAGCCGTTAAGCCAGTAGAGCATCTCGACCGAGAGTTTCGGCTCGGTCGTGTGATCGTAGAGGGTCAGGGCGACGTGCGCGGTGTATTCGGCGAATTTCCGTGAACCGTCCGAGCATTCGACTTTCCAGTCGTAAGGGGAGTCCGGGCTCAAGAGGCGGTGCGGACAAACGATGTCGCGCGGGCCTTCGAAGTCGCGGAACACGAAGCGCATCGTGCTTCCGGCGACCGGTCGGCGCGGCTTTCCGGCGGGAGCGGTCCCCATGAGGGAGGCCGCGAGGGCGGCGAGCGAGGCGAGGACGAACGCTTTCGTGACGATCCGGCGCAAGATTTTCATGGGGGATGTCTTCCCCCGTTCCGCTCGGGAGTTCAAGCCCGGCCGGCCTCGATTCGCAGTGCCCGCGCCTCCCGCAGGATGTCGAGATCGGGCTCCTCGCGATCTCGCAGTGCGGCGAGAGTGAGCGCGATCCGAAGCGTTTTGTGGCGATCCCGGAAACTTCGAAAGGGGATCGCGTCGAGTCGCTCGCGAAGGCCGGGTGCTCCGTCGAGGATTTCTTCGAGGCGCTCGGGAGGGAGTTTTCCCGGGGGCAAGCCGTAGCGAAGAACGAGTCTCCGGCGAGCGCGGGCCACCGGAGGAGCGATGTCGGAGTAAGTCGCTCGACGGGCGGGATCGTTCGCGATGCCCGAGCGCAGCTCCACGACGAGGTCGAGGCGATCGAGGATCGGTCCGGAGAGGCGCGCGAGGTAGCGCGCCCGTTCGGTGGGGAGGCAGCGGCACGGAGTCGTCGTCGGGCTATCGGGCGCGGTCGACTGCCCGCCGCAAGGGCATAAGTTTCCGTTTCCGGCGAAGACGAAATCGGCGGGAAGTTCGAGTACGCCGTCGACTCGCGTAAGGCTCACGCGCCGACGTTCGAGGGGCTCGCGAAGCGCTTCGCGGGCGTCGCGAGACCATTCGGGAAACTCGTCGGCGAGCAGTACTCCGCCGTGCGCGAGCGAGAATTCGCCCGGACGGAGGGCTCCGCCGGCGAACGAACCCTGCAGGGCGGCGGCCTTGACCTGCGTACCGATCCGGCGCACGGGCGCCTCTTCATCCCGTCCGGAAATCTCCGCGAGGTAACGGCGCGTGCGGATCGTTTCCGGATCCGGCGCGGGTTGGAGCGCGAGAAACCACTCGAGCGCGAGCGATTTTCCGACCCCCTTCGGGCCGAGGAGGAGGAAATGGTGCGCGCCCGCGGCCGCGATCTGGAGGAGCTCGGCCGTCGTGCGAGCGATCGGGAGGAGGTGGGATCGGGGGGAGGATAGAGACTCTGAAACGGAATCGGTATCGGAATCTGAATCGGTAGTCGTTTCGGGACGAGGGGGATCGTGTTCGGCGGACCGGGATTCGGCGAGGGCCTGCGGGAGTTCCCGAAAATGATCGAGACCGACGAGGGGCGGGAACTTCACCTCAGGAAAGAGGGTACGCGCGGTTTCGAGGAAACGGGCTTCGTCGCTCTTCGCGACGAGGATGAGCTCGGCCCGGCCCGTGACGGCGGCCGCAAGGGCGCGGGCGGGAGAACGAACCGGTTTCACGCGACCGTCGAGTCCGAGCTCGCCCCACGCGAAGATCCGGTTCGAAACCGAAGGGGGCGATCGTCCCGCGATCCGTTCGCCCTCGAGATAGAGCGCGATCGCCATCGCGAGGTCGAGTCCGGTGCCCTCCTTCCTCACCGACGCGGGCGAGAGGTTCACGATGATCTTTCGACGCGGGAATTCGAAGCCGCTCGCCTCGATCGCCGCACGGATCCGGTCTTTCGCCTCGGCGACCTCCGGCCCGGGCAAGCCGATGATCTGGAAGACGGGGATCTGGAGGCTCGACGCGATTTCGATTTCTTGGCAGCGCGGGAGGACGCGTCCGTTCAGGAGGGTGAAGACTTCGGGGTTCATGCCCCGGACGGAGCGAAGGCCGTGCCGATTCGGTTACTTACGGTTTTTCGCCCTTTCGAGCATCGCGAGGCGCGCCCGATTGATCGATTCCGCGATCGCGGTGCCTTCCTCCCATTCCCGCGAACCGGGCCGACCGAGGCGGTCGGGGTGATAGCGCTTCATCTTTTCCTTGTACGCTTTCTGGATCTCCGCTTCGGAAGCCAGAGCCGAAACGCCGAGGACTTCGTGGGGCGCGCCGTCCTTCACGATGCCGTCCAGCCGGAGCGGTTCTTTCTTCGTCGGCGCGTTCGCCGCGGCCGTCTCGTTCGCGCCGCGTTTGAATTTCAGCCCGCGATCCGCCTCGCGGAGCTTGAATGCGCTTTTCGACTCCGCGCGATTCCGCGCGTTCAACCAGAAGAGGATGAAGATCACGCTGATCGCGATCTGCAGGACGCCGAAATGACCGGAAAGCCAGTTCACGAGCGTTTCGCGGGTAGAGGCGGTTTCATCCATAGCGTCGATCCCATTCTACGGCGATCGGCGCGGACTTCGCTAGGCGCATTTCATGACGGAAGTTCCCGGCGCCTTCGCGGAAATTCGACTCCAACCCACGGCCGCATGCCGGGCCTGGACGCCGGACCACGGGTGTTACTCGGCGCTCGAATGGGAGCGGGCCCGCGCGGGGTTGCCCGCGTTCCGCGCGGGGGTCGAATCGGCGCGGCTCCGGATTTCCGAGGCGCTCGCCGTCGAGGGCGTCGATCCGCTCGGTCTCGGCCGAAAACTCCTGATCCACGAAAGCACGGCGAGCCTCTCGCGCGAGGCCGTCCGCGAAGCCGGATTCGTGCACCTCGAATCGGCGTCGGGAATCCACCTCGTCTTGCTCGCCGCTCTCGTCGACCGGGGCCTTCGCGCGGTCTATCCGCGGGCCGGAGCCGCGGTCCGCGCCGGAGCGCCGCTCGCCCTCTGGGCATTCGTTTTCGCGCTCACCGGTTTTCGGCCCGGACTCGTCCGTCCGCTCGTGCTCGTCGCCGTGCGCGCGCTCGCGAGTCGCTACGGGTATCGGCTTCGCCCGTTCGCGCCGATCGCGGTCGCGCTCGCCTTCGACGCCGCCCTCGGTTTTTTCCTGAGTTTCGGCTCCTCACGGACTTTCGCGGAGTGGGCGCCGGGAGAGCTGCACTATGCGGCCGCTTGGGCCGGAGGGATCCTCGCCTACGGTTACGCGCGAGGGCGGGGATCCGGGAGGCTGGCCGCGCACGCGTGGCTCAGTCTCGGGTCATGGCTCGCGGTTCTCCCTCTCGATTTTTCGGCCGGACGATTCGCGCCGGCGACTCCGGGGCTGAGCCTCCTGACCGTCGAGGCGTTCGCGCTCGGGTTCTATCCGGCGCTCTTCGGGGCGGCGATTTGGGCGGGTTTGGGAGGCTCGCCGACCGCTCTCCAGTGGGCCATCGCGCTCCTAAACCGGGGGGTGGGCTGGACGGTGAGCGGCCTTTTTACCCTCGGGGAAGTCCGGGAGTTATCCGAAGAGTGGGGGACGGTTCTCGCTGTCCTATTCGTTTTAGCGGGGGTGGGGGTGCTCATTACGCGCTCTCCGATTGAAAATTGAATAAAATCATATATTTAATTCAATTCAAAAGAGGACTTATTCCGATTTGCGCTTCTAGCCTAAAACCGAGTAAAATAGTCAGGTAGGGGGTTCGTTTGCGGGGGTCTCAGATCACTACCCATCTCATGGTCGCGGCGTTCGCGCTCGTCACGGGCGTCGGCGGAGTCGCGTGCGCGCCGCCCGACGACAGCGGGTACACCTCCGAATGCTCCCTTCCGGCCGACCAGAAACAAACCCTCACCGGACGCTGGAGTTCGAACCCGGTCTATATTTCTTTCCGTGACGGTCAGTTCAACGCCTACGAGATGGGCTTGATCATGTCGGCGGCCGACGTGTGGAACGACTTCTATCAATCGACCGCCGGTTACTCGATCATCGATTACGGTTCGCGCGCCTATCCGCGGATCGTGACCCGGGACAAACCGATCAGCCTTTGTTCGAACTCCCTCGTGAACGCGACCGGACAATTCACGGGCTCGGTGACGATCTACAAGGATACCGCTTGGCCGGCGACCTACGCCGCGGGCGCGATCGCGATCACGAGCACTTGCGCGTCGACCGCGGCGCCGGTCGATAAGATGTACATCGGGATCATGGAGTTGAATTACCAATACTTCTTCGTCTCCGGGAAACCGGTGCCGGATCTGATGTCGATCGCCGTGCACGAACTCGGGCACCTGCTCGGCCTCGATCACAGCTGCGCGCAGACTTACGATTCGACGTCGAAGACCCATCCGCCGCTCTGTTCGAACTCGAACCTGAGCCAGGATTACTTCGACGCCGTCATGTACCCCGTCGTGAATTTCAATACGGACGGGTCCGGCAAGCAACGCCGCTCGCTCCAGTCGAACGATCAGGGCCGCGCGAATTGCCTCTACGGCAACAACGCTCTTTAGATCGCCCCTTTTTTTCGCAGCAGATCGATCGCGGCCTGGGACGCGTATACCGACGGGACGAAATTGATGAAGCCCGACAGGTGCTTCATCAGCGTGTTTTCGCGATCGACGAGGAGCGACGGCCGGCCCGAGTGATCGACGATCTTCACGGACTCGCTGTCGTTGATGAGGCTCTTCGCGGAGGTGTGCTTTCCACGAGTGAGGGATTTTTTCGACTTCGTGAAGGTCACGTCTTTGTGAGGAAGATCGACGAGGATCCACTCCCGGCCCGTTCCGTGTTTCGAGAGGATGTTTTCGATCTCCCGAACCTTCGAACTCATCTGGCGAACGTAGCGGTCCTTTTCTTCGGGAGAATCGTGGATGATCCGATGCTCGAACGCCGGGTGGCGGATCGTCTTCGGCGCTTTCCGGTACATGAGGCCCTCGATGAGTTCCTCGGTGCGCGCGTCGCGGACGAGGCGCTTGAAGCGCACGTCCTGGAGCCGCTGCATGAAGTACATGTCGTTCCACCAGAAGAAGCGCTCGTCCTTTTCCTCGACCATCGTGAGCAGGTCGTGGAACTGGTACATGAGGTCGTACTCGAGCAGCGTCTTCGTCACGTAAGTCGACATGATGTCGAACTTCGCGGAGGCCTGGTTCTTGATCACCTGGGAATACCAGGAGAAGCGCGCGATGAGGAAGTCCTCGACCGCATGCTGGGCGTTGTCGCGCACGCCGAAGGCTTTCTGTCCGCCGGCGGCGTCGAAGAGCGTGAGGTTCGCCATGATGTAATCGCGGTCGAACTGGCCGTACTTCATGCCCGTGTAATGACCGTCGCGGAGAAGGTAGTCCATCCGGTCGGCGTCGAGGTCGGAGTGCATGAGCTGGTTCGCGATCAGGTACGGCGACTCGCCCTTGATGATCTTCGAGATCATCTGGACGTCGAAGCCGTACTCCTCGAGAATCGCCGTCAGGCCGCCTTTGTAGGACGTATTCTTGATGATGAAGGCGCCGAGGTGCTCGTGGTTGTTCACGAGTTCCTTCGCGGCTTTCGTCTTTCCGCCCTTCGCCTTCCGCTCGGCGCGCGCGTTTCCGTGCTTCATATACGCGTTCTCGACGGCGTGGGAAAACGGGAAAGTGCCGAGGTCGTGGAGCATCGCCGCGATTCGGAGCGACTTGTGCAGCATCGCCGCTTCGGAGCGGGAGCGGGGATTGAAGAGTTCGTCGTCGGTCACGCCGATGCCGAGGGACCGGATCATCTGGTCCATCGAGTGCATCACGCCGATTACGTGCGCGAAGCGATTGTGCTCGGCGCCCGGGAAGATGTAGTTCGCGAAGCCGAGCTGCTTGATCCAGCGGAGGCGCTGGAAGAAGGGCGAGTTGATGATCTTCTCTTCCCATTCCGTGACCGGGATGAACCCGTACATCACGTCGAAGATCACCGCCTGCTTATGGGAGTGGGTCTTGTTCGCCACGCTTAAGCCGTATTGCCCGTACCGGGCGTTGCCGAACGAGATTCGAGCGCTTCGGTGGCCGCGCGCACGACGTCCTTCGGAGCGTCGTTGAGCGTGCGGAAGAGATTCACGATCTCGTCCTTCGTCATCGTCTTCATCGTCGTCTCGCCGTATTTCCGGACGGCGAAACCGCCGGCCGCGATGTCGCGGTCTCCGGCGACGAGCGAGAACGGGATCTTCTGGATCTGGACTTCACGCGTTTTCAGTCCGAGCGATTCGTTCCGATCGTCGATGTCGACGCGGAGGCCACGCGAGCGGAGTTCTTTCGCGAACTCGCGGACGTAGTCTTTGTTCTGGTCGGCGACCGGCATGAGGCGGACCTGGACCGGGGCGAGCCAGAACGGGAAAGCGCCCGCGACGTGTTCGAGCAGGATCCCGAAGAAACGCTCGAGCGAGCCGAAGATCGCGCGGTGAACCATAACCGGACGGATCGGGTCGTTCGCCGGGCCGATGAATTCGAGTTTGAACCGTTCCGGGAGGATGAAGTCGAGCTGGATCGTCCCGAGTTGGTGCCGGCGCTTGAGCGCGTCCGAAACGCGGAAGTCGATCTTCGGGCCGTAGAAGGCGCCGTCGCCGGCGTTCACGCGGAAATTGAGTTTCAATTCCTCGAGGAGTTTCTTGAGCGTGTCTTCGGCTTTATCCCAGTTGCTTCCGTCGGCCATTTTCGACGGACGCGTGGAGAGGTTCACCTCGACGTCCGTGAATCCGAAGAACTCGTAGGTGCGGAGGACCATCTCGATCGTTTGTTTGATCTCGGGTCCGATCTGGTCGGGCGTGCAGAAGATGTGCGCGTCGTCCTGGCAGAACGTGCGGACGCGCGTGAGGCCGGCGGTGACGCCCGACTTCTCGTAGCGGTGAAGGCGACCGAAGTCCGCCATCCGGATCGGGAGATCGCGATACGAGCGCTTGCCCGTCGAGTAGATCATCGTGTGCATCGGACAGTTCATCGGCTTCACCGCGAACTCGCGCTCGTCGATTTGCGTGAAGTACATGTTCTCGACGTAGTTGTCGTAGTGACCGGACGTCTTCCAAAGCGAGACGTCGAGGATCTGCGGCGTAATCACTTCCTCGTAGCCGTAGGGCACGTAAAGGTCGCGCATGAACTGGATCAGGCGATTGTATACGAGCGCGCCCTTCGCATGGAAGAACGGCGAGGCCGGGGCTTCCGCATGGAAGGAGAAGAGGTCGAGCTCTTTCCCGAGCTTCCGGTGGTCGCGCTTCTTCGCCTCCTCGAGCGTGTGGAGGTACTCCTCGAGTTCGGCTTTCTTCTCAAAGAGGACGCCGTAGATGCGCGTGAGCATCGGGTTCGTCTCTTTACCGCGCCAGTAGGCGCCGGCGATCGACATCAGTTTATAGCCGTTGCCGATGTCGGAGGCGCGCATGATGTGCGGACCCTTGCAAAGGTCGATGAAGTCGCCTTCTTGGAACGTCGTGACCTGCGTCTCGCCCGCGGCGGCAAGCGCCTGGATGATCTCGACCTTGTAGGTCTGACCCGCGGACTTGAACATCGAAATCGCTTCGTCGATCGGGTGGGCGACTTTCGTGAATACGGAGTTCGCTTTCGTGATCTTCTTCATCTCGGCCTCGATCTTCTCGAGGTCCTCCGGGACGAGTTTCACGTCGCCGAGATCCATGTCGTAATAGAATCCGTTTTCGATGGTCGGGCCGATGCCGAACTTCGCGTGGGGATAGAGGTTTTTCACCGCGTGGGCCATCACGTGCGCGGCGCTATGGCGCATGCGATCGACCTTCGTGGAGATTTCGGGTTCTTGGAAATCGGCGACACCGGGGGATTGGCTCATAACCCGCCAAAGTTACTGAATATCGGGGCCGTTTTCCAGTCGGGACCCCGCTTGGCCGTGGAATTGCTCCTTCCGACCCAAAACAGGAGGCCGGTGATGAAGGTTCAAACGAAGGGTCTGCGGTTCGTGTCCGTGATGGGAGTGGTTTTGGGCGCCTTGGCGGGGTGTCAAGCCGAGGGGACGAAGTTCGTTCGGAGCGGTCAGCGCGATCCCGAACAGCTTGGGATGAAGGTCGGGGCGAGTCCGAGTTTCGGTCGGGAAGGATCGCTTTCGGCGGAGCCGAATAACCTCGGTCGGTTTTACCGGGATAACGGGACATTGAATCTCGACGTTTACCGGATCTCGAATGCCTCTTCGGAAACGGTCGAACTCTATCCGATCCTGGCCACCGGCGCGGAACCGGCGCTCAAGGTCAGGGAGGTCTTGCTCGGTTTCTGTCCGCGGACGGTCACGGAATGCTGGGTCGACCTCGGACGGAGTCTCTACCGGCCGGAGGATTTGCTCTCGGAGTACGTCGCGAGTTTCGATCTCGTGGGCGCCGAGGTCCGCTTCGAGAGCGGGGGGACCGAAGCGGTCGAGATCGCTTCGGTTCCGGAGAAAGCCCACCCACTCGCCGTCCGGGCGGGGGAGTCGGGAACTCTGCGATTGAAGTTCGCCATGCGCGCCGATTCTCCGCTCATTCCGAGCGAGTCGCTCGTCGGAACCGGTATGGCGAACGGTGGGGGGATGGCGTATTTCCCGAAAGGGCTGAAACGTGCGCCGATTTTCCTTCCGAACAGCGTCGAACAACTCGTTTCCCTCTCCGCGGAGGCGCGGGTCGATTTGACGCTCTTGGCGCGGAACAAGGCGACCGATGAACTGAATCCGCTTTATTTCGGAAAGCCGGTCGAGTCGTTCACCGTCTACGACGGAAAGATCGCGACCGAAAAGGTGGCCCGCCGGATTTCGGGGCTTCCGGTTCTCGAATAAGGGACGAAAGTATGAGAGGAGTCGGGCACCGATGTCCGACTCCTCCGCGCCCGCTTTGCCGCCGGTTTCGATCCGCCCGGCGACCCCCGACGATCTCGATCCGATCCTCGCGATCGAGGGCCGCGTGCACCTCGCGCCGTGGACGAAGGCGAACTTCGAAGGCGAGTGGATGAAGCCGTACTCGACGACTTGGGTCGTGACGGACGATGAAACCGATGCCGAGGTTTTCGGCTACGCGACGTTCTGGGCGATGGACGATTCGGTGGAAATCTTAAACATCGCCGTCGATCTTCCGCATCGAGGTTTGGGAATTGCAAAATTATTGCTGCAGCAAATCATTCGAGAGGCCCTCAAAAAAGGCGCAAAACGCCTGATTCTAGACGTCCGGAAATCGAATCTCCCCGCGGCGGGACTCTATCAGCGCGCCGGCTTCGTCATCACGCAGTACCGAAAGGCTTTTTACTCGAACGGCGAGGACGCCTATCACATGGCGCTCGAACTCGAGGGCGCGCTTCTCGATTTTTAGTCGACCTAAAGCCGAGTGACCCGCTCCGGAAGCGGCGCGTTTTCGGTTTGACACCCTCCAGGCCGACTCGCTAACGCCCATCTTTCCGCATGAAGTACCTCCGTTTGACGTGCCTTTGGGGCGCAATTTTCTTCGGCGCGAGTCTCGGTCTCAGTTTTGGGGCCTCGGCCGTCGCCCCGTTTCTCGGTTACTCGACCGACGCGTTCGTCACCGACCGGGTCGGCGTGTTCCCGACCTTCCGCTTTTACCGGGGAGGGGCATACGCCTCGATCACCGAGTCGACGCTCTCCCACGTCTTCGAGGACCGCCTCCGAGGAGTCTCCCTCGGCCGGGGGCTATCGAAGCGTTTGGCTCACCACCTTTACGAACTTTGCGTGCGTCACCGGATGGACCCCGCTTTCGTGCTGTCCGTCATCCAGGTCGAATCGAGTTTTCGGGCCGACGCCGTGAGTTCGGCCGGAGCCGTAGGCCTCATGCAGCTGATGCCGGGCACCGCCCGGCGACTGGGCGCCCGTCACGTCACCGTGAAAGCGCTCCAGGACCCGTTCCTGAACCTCGAACTCGGCGTGACCTACCTTCGGAACCTCCGCGTCCGCTACGCCGGTCTTTCCGCGTACTATCCGCTCGCGGCGTATAACCTCGGCCCGCATCGCCTCGATACCCTCCGCGCGAAACCGACCTTCAAACCCGAGAAAACCCTCCGGTATTACGAGGAAATCATGCGGGGAGTGGGGGATTGGCGGCGCTACGGATCCCAGGCCCAAGCCCGGTTCGAGCGCGAACTATCGACTATGCCCGCGCGCCGGTCCGCGCTAAAAGCGAAGCCGGATGTCCAATCGAAGCCCGTCGACCCCGCTTAACGCCTCCTTCGGCGGTAAAACCCTGAGCGTCGTCCTCCTTTCCGGCGGACTCGACTCGGCAGCGAACCTCGCGTTCGCGGCCGAGCGCGACACCGTCGTGCTCGCGCTCCACGTCGATTACGGTCAGCGCGCGGCCGCTCCCGAGTGGCGCGCCTCCCAGGCGCTGGCCGATTATTACGGCGCAAAGGTCGAGCGCCTCGCGCTGCCGTGGCTCGGCGCCCTCGGCGGATCGAGCCTGACCGACCGGTCCCGCGACGTACCCGAACTCCGCGCGGCCGAGCTCGACATGCTCCCGAAGATCCAGGATACCGCGCGGGCGGTCTGGGTCCCGAACCGGAACGGGGTCCTCCTAAACGTCGCCGCCGCGTTCGCCGAACGCTTCCGCGCGAAGCGCGTGATCGTCGGATTCAACCGCGAGGAAGCGACGACCTTTCCGGATAATTCCCAGGCCTATCTCGACCAAGCGACCCGCGCCTTCACGTTCTCGACGGCGAATTCCGTCGAGGTGTTCTGCTACACGACCGCGATGGACAAGACGGAGATCTGCGAATCGCTGAAGAAGCTCGAGCGACCGTTTCCGCATCACCTCGTTTGGAGTTGTTACCATGCCGGTTCCGAGCCCTGCGGCCGCTGCGAATCCTGCGGCCGGCACGACCGGGCGCTTCGGGCGGCCGGGATCGAGGTGACCGGATGAACGCGCGGAATGCTTTCGGCCGCCGAGGCGTTCGTTCCTGGGCGGGACCGCTCGCGGCGGGAATCCTGCTCGCGTTCGCGGCTTGCTCCTCGAGCGCCCCGATCGTCCGGGCACCGACCGCCGAACACGACGCCTTCGTCGCGCGGGCGGCCGCGATGGTTTCCGTTCGCGAACGGTTCCTGGCGGGTGCCGAGGCGCGGCTGAAGTCCGGTCTCGGTTTCGGTTATTTCGCCGCCGTCCGGGAGCGCGAGGAATCGAGCACCGCCGTCGCCGGGAACCGCACGCTCGAACCGGTGACTCGGATGACGGAGCGCGACCTCCTCGAGATCGGTTCGGTGACGAAGACGTTCACGGGGATCCTCCTTCACCTCGCCGAAATCGAAGGTAAGCTGAAGATCGACGAAAAACTCTCGACGTATCTCCCGACGCTCCGGGGGACCGAAGCGGGAGAGATCACGCTCCGCGAACTCGGCGTCCACCGTTCGGGCCTCGCCCGCGAGCCGGAAGGAATCTTGGTGCCGGACCTCGAGAATCCGCGCCGCGGATTGAAGAAAGACGAGGTCCTCGCGGCCCTCGCACGCGCGAAGCGAGCCGGGATTCCCGAAGGCGGGAGCGTTCGGAAACGCGTCTATTCGAACTGGGGGTATATGACCCTCGGGATCGTGCTCGAATCCGTCTACCGGAAGTCGTTTCCGGAGCTCGTCGAGAAACGCGTGCTCGCGCCGCTCGGGATGCGCGAGAGCGGAGTCGATCGGAAACTCAAGCGCGGCCGCAGATCGATTCCTCGCGCCGCGATGGGATTCGCGCTCGACGCAGATCCTCTCCCGCTCCGCGATTACGACGGTTTCGCGGCGGCGACCGGCGGGATCGAGTCGAACGCGCTCGACATGGCGAAGTTCCTCTCCGCGCTCGAAAATCCGCCCGCGGGCAAGCTCGGAGACGCGATGCGCGCGGAGCAGGAGTCGGGGATCGGGTGGGACTCGGCGCCCGGAGCGAACCCGTACTGGAAGAACGGCGCGACGACCGCGCATACCGCGGTCCTCGTCTTCGACCGCACGGCGAAGAAGGCGATCTTCATCGGCTCGAACACGATGGTGAGTCCGGACGAGCTCGGGACTTTTTCCGTCGGGGCCGCGACGAAGGATACGCTCCTCGACCGGATCCAACCGAAACGCGTCCCGACTCCCGAGGAGCTCGCGCGGGTGCGCGGGAGTTTCCGCGCGGCGTCCGGCGGCACTTCGACCTCTTCTCCCGTTTCGAGCGACGGACCTCCGCTCCGGTCGATCGACGTGATGGAAACCTTCGGACATTTGGTCGCGCGCTACGACTTCGGAAAGTACCGGATCGGAGCGCTGCTGATCGCCGAGGACCGTCCCGACGTTTGGACGGCGTACGACGGGATGGAAACCGCCGACCGGATCACGGCGACCCCCGAAGGGTTGCGCTCGACCGGGCTCGTCTGGGACGGGCGCACGACGACGATCGAACTCAAGAAAACCTCGAGCGAGCCGGAAAAGTATCCGGCGATGGAATAGGACGGGGCGTGCGATGCGAGTCGAGACGAAGTGGATCGAAGAACGGATGACTTACACCGGCCCGGAACTCCGGCCGCATTTCTTGCTCGAGAAATTCCGAGTGAAGGGGAGCGCGGTCGCCGCGTTCGTCGGTCCTTGCGAGGTGAAGATGGAGCACCTCGTGGACTGGGAGGATCGCCTCGCGAACGACTTCATCCGCGCGAAGCTCATGGTCCATTTCCTCGGGGAGTTCTTCGGGATTTCGCTCGCCGAAGGCGTCCTCTACCAGCGCCTTTTCATGGCGATCGCCGGCCAGGAAATCGCGCGGATCTCGGGTAAAACCATCCGACGCGACGGGGACGATTTGTTTTGGAACGACGGGAAGGACGAGCGGAAACTCTCCGTTTCGATCGTGACCGCGTCGCCGGTTTCACGTCTGCTTCACGCCGGGATCAACCTCGACGCTTCGGGCGCGCCGGTGAAGGCCGCCGGTCTTTTCGACCTCGGCGTTGGAACGCCGCAAGATCTCGGTCCCGTGAAGGCCTTAGTCGAGCGGATTCTCAGCGTTTTTCGGGAAGAAGTCGAAGGGATCGAGTGGGCTTGCGCCAAGGTGCGCCCCGTGGTGTAAACCGACGAGAATGTGGCCGTTTCCCGGAGCAGCTCGACCCCTACGGTCGGGCACGTCCAGCATAAGCTGGACGTTCGAAGCCCGCCCCTCCGGGACCGAGCCTACTTGCCGCCTATGACCTTTACCAACGCCCCCGAATACATCCGAAACCTCGCGCCCTACGTGCCCGGCAAACCGATCGAAGAGACTCAGCGCGAGTTCAAGATCAAGCACGTCGTGAAACTCGCCTCGAACGAGAATCCCCTCGGTCCGAGCCCGAAGGCGCTCGCGCTGCTCCGGAAAAAGATCCTCGATCTTCACCGCTATCCGGACGCTTCCGCGTACCATCTGAAGCTCGCTCTCGCCGAGACGCTTAAGCTCCCCGTGAACGAGATCATCATCGGCAACGGTTCGAACGAAGTGATCGACATGCTCATCCGCGCGTACTGCGTACCGGGCGACTCGATCGTAACGTCGAAGGCCGCCTTCCTCGCGTACCGGATCTGCGCCCAGATCCAAGGCGTCGCGACGCTCGAAACCGCGCTGACCCCGGACCTTCGCACGGACTTGAGGGACATGGCCGAGGCCGTCCGCGCGAACGATCGTGTGAAGATGGTCTTTATCGCGAATCCGAACAATCCGACGGGGACCTACAACACCTCGTCCGAGCTGAAGGCGTTCCTGAAGGAGATGAAGAAGATCCGCGACGGGTCGGTGATGGTCGTTTTCGACTACGCTTACTGGGAATACGTGAACGCGCCGGACCTACCCGATCCGAATCAGCTCATGCGCGAATATCCGAACATGACCGTGCTTCGCACTTTCTCGAAAATCCACGGCCTCGCCGGGTTGCGCGTCGGATACGGAGTCGCGCCAAGAGAGATCGTCCAGAACCTCGAGAAAGTCCGCCAGCCTTTCAATTTAAATTCCCCGGCGCTCGCCGCCGCGGTCGAGTCGCTGAAGGACGTCGCGCATCAGAAGCGTTCGAAGAAAGTGAACGACGCCGGGATGAAGTTTTGGACGAAGGAACTCGACCGGATGGGCATTCCGTACTGGCCGAGCCAGGGGAACTTCATCCTGATCGACTGCTCGAAAGGGCTCGGCAAGCGGGGGGGAGACGTCTACGAGAATTGCCTCCGCCGCGGCGTGATCTTCCGCCCGGTCTCGAACTACGGCCTCATGCACGCGCTTCGGATCTCGATCGGCACGAAGGCCGAGAACGAAATCGCGATCCGGGCACTGGCCGCCGAGCTTCCCGAAGATCGCCGCGCGGCCTACTTCCGGAAGTCCGGGAAGAAGCCGATGAAAAGAGCGACCGCTTCCAAGGCGGGCAGGCGGTGACCGTCCTCGATCCTTCGCAGCTGCTTTCGATCCCGAAAAAAGGTCCGGTCGTCGCCATCGACGGCCCGGCCGGAACCGGAAAGAGTTCGGCGACGAAGCGCCTTTGCGAGCGGCTCGGCTTCACGCACGTCGATACGGGCGCGCTCTATCGTTCGGTCGCCTACCTGCTTTTGAAGGAGCGGGGAGCGCTCGGCACGGGGTGGGAGGCGTTCGCGGAGGCGGACATGCCGCTCGTGCAGGCGCGGGCGAAGGAAATCGCCGAGACGGTCGAGCTAGAGTTCCGCCGCGAGCCGAAAAAGAACCCGGCGAACCGGATCTGGGCGAACGGCAAGGACATCACGCCCTACATCCGCACCCCCGAAGTCTCGATTTGTTCGAGCCGCGTTTCCGCGATTCCCTCGGTGCGCCAGGCGCTGCTCGCGCTTCAGCGCACGATGGGCGGCCAGGGCCGCACGATCCTCGAGGGACGCGATATCGGCACCGTGATCTTCCCGGACGCCGACGTGAAGTTTTTTTTGACGGCCTCGATCGAAGAACGGGCGAAACGCCGCCTTTACGAGCTCGAAGGCGCGGGCGCGGATGCCCCCTCCTACGAAGAGGTGAAACGCCAGATCGCCGATCGCGACCGGGGCGACATGACCCGGGCGGTGGCTCCGCTCCGTAAGGCCGAAGACGCCCTCGAGCTCGATACCTCGACCTTCACCCTCGACGAGGTGGTCGACTGGATGGAAAAAAAGGTTCGGGAGAAACTCGGTCTCGTTAAGTAGACGGGCTGCGTAAATAGGTTCAGAATAGAAGCGAACCTCCGATGAAGCCTTCCCGCGCCACCCCCGAACCCACGACGCCCGAACCGCGCATCCTGGTCGCTCGCCCCGACCGGATCGGCGACGTGATCCTTTCTACCCCGGTGATCGCGGCGCTTCGCGAGCAGTACCCGAACGCGTCGATCACGTTCCTCGTCCGCGATTTCGTCGCTCCGCTCGTTCGCGAGATCCCGGGCGTCGACCGAGTCTTCGTCTACGATCCCGACGGGCGCCATTCCGGCGTCACCGGCTTCTTCCGGCTGATGGAGGAGCTGAAGGCCCAGCGTTTCCAGATCTCGATCGTGCTCCAGTCGACGCGGAAACTCGCGGCCGCACTCTTCGGCGTCGGCGTGCCGAACCGGATCGGGCCGCTTTCGAAGATCCATTCCTACCTTTTCTATAATCGCGGATCCCGCCAGCGCCGTTCGCTCGTCGAGATGCACGAGGCGGACTACAACCTCCAGCTCCTGCGCAAACTCGGGATCCGCGTCGGCAGCCACCAGATCCCGTCGCGCGTAGCGATTTCCGAGGAAAAGCGGAAAGCCGCGCGCGATTGGCTCGCGGACAAGGGGTGGGACGCGCGGGACGAGAACCGGAAGCGGCTGATCGCCGTCCATCCCGGCATGGGCGGATCGGCCTTGAATTGGCCCGAGAACTATTACGTCGACCTCATCCGCTCGCTTCGCAAGGAAGGGAACGAGATCCTCCTTTCCGGAGGGCCGGCCGAGGGGTTCCTCCTCGAGCGGATCGTGCTCGAGCTGGCGAAGACCGACGACACGGCGATCGTCTACGCGG
Source organism: Bdellovibrionales bacterium (assembly GCA_018266355.1). Lineage (GTDB taxonomy): Bacteria > Bdellovibrionota > UBA1018 > UBA1018 > UBA1018 > JACMQW01. Next base: position 38,182 of record JAFEAP010000005.1, on the reverse strand, counting down.
GTAAGCTCGCGGAGGACGCGGGGCCGGCCTCGGTCGACACCCTCGGGGCGCTTTTCGCGGAGTGCGACCTCGTCGTCGCTCCCTCGACGGGGCCGCTTCACGTCGCGGTCGCCCTCGGACTGCCGGTCGTGACGTTTTACCCGCCGATCCGCGTGCAGAGCGCGATCCGGTGGGGGCCCTACCTGAACGATCCCGAAGATGCGGGCGTCCTCGTTCCGGAAGTGTACTGCGGCGAGGACTTCAAATGCCGCGGTCCAAAGTGTAACTATTATCCCTGCATGAAGATGATCGGTCCGCGCGAAGCGCTCCGGGAAGTGTCCCGGCTTCTCGGTCGTCGAGACGCCGAGCGCGCGAGCCGGGAAAAGGCGGCAAGCTCCGAGGGAACGGTTCCCGGCGGAAACGCCGCCGTTTGAGGTCGAGGTCCATGATTAAGCCCGAACGATTGAAAGTCCTGGTGAAAGATTTTTCGAAACGCCGAGTGCTCGTCGTCGGGGACGTCGGAATCGACCGGTACGTCACCGGAGACGTCGAGCGCATCAGCCCGGAGGCTCCGGTGCCGATCGTTTTCGTCACGAGCGAGGTCCATAAGCTCGGTCTCGCCGCGAACGTTTCGGACAATATCCACGCCCTCGGCGGCGGTTCGGAACTCGTCGGCGTGATCGGGAAGGACCGGTTCGCCTCCGAGATCCGCGCCCTGCTCCGGCGGGAGAAAATCGGCGATCGTTCGCTCATCGTCGACCGTTCCCGCCGTACGATCGTGAAGGAACGCATCGTGAGCGAGCGTCAGCAGCTCCTCCGAATCGATTACGAGACGCCGACGCCGGTCGCGAAGGCCGTCGAGAATGCGATCCTCTCGCGGGTGAAATCAGCGCTGCGCGGGAAGCGCGCCGTCGACGCGGTCATCGTCCAGGATTACGCGAAAGGGATGCTCTCGAAGCCCACCGTGCGCGCGATCGTCGCGGCCGCGCGGAAGGCGCGGAAACCGGTTTTCATGGACCCGAACGCGAAGTCGCCGCTCGACTTCTACGCAGGGGCGACCTTCATGACCCCGAACAAACGCGAAGCGGAGAAACTCACCGGCCTGGCGATCGCGGACGCCGCTTCGCTCGAGGCGGCGGGGGCGAAACTCCTGCGCGCCACGGGTTCGCCGTACATGGTGATCACGCTCGGGAAGGACGGCATGGCCGTCTTCACGAAGGGTTCGCGGAAACCGAAGCTCATTCCGACGTTCGCGCGCGAGGTCTACGACGTGTCCGGCGCCGGAGACACGGTCATCTCGGTGATGGCGCTCGCCTTCGCGGCCGGTGCTTCGATCGAAGAAGCGGCGATCCTTGGGAACCTCGGCGGCGGAGTCGTCGTCGGAAAGCGCGGCACGGCCACCGTTTCGCCGGCGGAACTCGAAGGCGCGCTTCGGAAGGCCGCGGCCGCCGGAATCCTCGGATAATCCCTTTCCCCGCGCCTTACTTCAGCTCGGCGTGGCGTGCGCCGCCGCAGTCGTCCGGACGATGCCAGTCGGAGAGGCAGCTGAAGCGGTAGGAGCCGTCGGCTTGCTTCGTGAAGAAAAGCGTGGACTGGGTCCAGGTGAATTTCCCGTTCGTCGAGTAGTAAAATTCGATCTGGTTCTTCGTCCACCGGATGATCGGGAGCTTCGCGATCGTCGACTTGCCGGCGCCCCATTCCTTTAGCGTCGCGGCTCCGACTTGGGCGGGATCGCCGGGCAGGCGCATTCCGATCCAACCCTCGACGTCGTCGGTCGGCTTCGCGAATCTTTCGAGTACGACTTCGCCGAGTTTCGGTTCGACGTAGTTCCAGTCATCGATGACCGCGCCTTGGAGGCGGGCGACGATTTTCGGCGTTTCGCCCGCTTGGGCGGCGGTCGCGAGCAGGGGGAGGGCGAAGAGAGCAGCGCGGATCACGGTGTTTTTCACGGTGGGGTTTCCTCTGTTTCCTATTTGTAGAGCCGACGAATCTTGTGGGCTTTCACTTGGTTGTCGTCGAGGCAGACGAGCTGCTCGTTCATGATGCCCTCGGCGCAGGCCGACCGGGCGTCGTCCTTGAGGGCGGCGCACTGGTCGAACGCGGATTGGATCGCCGCGGCCGAGGTCGTGTCTTTGCCGGAGGTTTCGAGGGTCTGAGCTTTTTTGGCGACCACGTAAGCCATCTTGCAGCCCCAAAGCCCGGTTTTCGCCGGTTCCCTGTCGAAGAGCGAGGCGCCGACGCAGCGGTAATCTTCCGCTTTCGCCTTCGTCTGGCAGACCGATTTCGCGGCCGAGCTCGAGAGCGCGGCGCAAGCGGCGTCGAGCGCTTTCAGCATGTCGGCTTTCGTCGCGGCGGTCGCGAGCACGCTCGTCTTCCCGTCGGTTTCGGCGCCGTCTTTCGTCTCCGAGTACTCGATATCGTTCATCGAACAGAACCACGGCGCGGCGACGTCGAAGTTCTTCGCGTCGCGCGGATCGAGCTGCTTTTGGGCGAGCGTCGTGCCCTTGCGTTGGTGGTTACAGCCGGCGAGCGCGGCGCCGAGAGCGAGGACGGCCAGGATTTTCGAGACGCGGAGGGAGTTCATCGGAACCTCGTTCAGGGACGTGATTTAGGGGTTGCGGAGTTCGTAGCGCATCGCGGAGTTGAAGTAGAGCGTGCCGCCGTTTCCGTTCTGGTTCGGGACTTCGGCGTGCATCCGGATTTCCATCTCGCTCGGCGAGATCCGGTAGGTCTTCGTCTGATAGACGACGCCCACGGCTTTCGCGTCCGCTTCCTGGCGGCGCGAATCGAGCGTCTCGACGCCGAACTTCGCCGTGGTGCTCACGCGCTCGGTCGTGGCGGACTTGTACCCGGTCTCGTCCGCGGTAATTCCGAACCGGATGTTCCGGCGCGTATCGATCGAGCCGTCCGCGTCCGAAATCGTTTCCCAGGGTTGGATCGTGATCGACATCGCGCCCGACCCGAGGAGGTCCTTGCAGTCGACCGTCTGGATCGGATCGTTTCCGACGATCGTCGTCGTCGAAGCCGAGATGAAGCGCCCGTCTTTCGCGGGCATCGCGGAGTGGAGGATGACCTTCGTGAGTCGCCAGGTCCCGGACGTGCCCGAGATCAACTCGCGGCCTTCCACGGCCTTCCAGTCCGAAGGAACGGCGTTAACTTCGACCGGATTCGCGCAGCCGAGGCTTGCCGGATCGCCGTTCGCGGTCGAGGCGGTCGACTTCGCGTTCGAGCCGCCGCAGCCGGAAAGCGCGGCGAGCGCGGAAAAGACGACGAGCGAGCAGGAGACGAAACGGGGGTTCATGCGGGATCCTCGGTGGTAAGAGCGGGTTTCTTAACGTAATTAACGCAATGGGTCAATTCGGGAATACGCTTCGGCCCGGAGACGTCTAACTCTTCGGTATTCTTCAGTAAGCCGGGCGACGGGCGTGGGGCTTCGGACCCGCCCCTTCGGCCGGGGGCTGACCCCAGCGCCGGACTTTGGTCGCGGAACGGTCGGCATAACCGCCTCGGCGATCGTCGCGATCGCCGTACCCGCGGCGCTCTCCGCGGTCGTCGTCGCGGCCCTTCGCGAAGCGCTCGCCGTAGGGTTTGCGCTCGCGTTCGCGGGACCGGTCTCCTCCGCCGTTTCGGCGGGCATAACCGCGTTCGGCGTCGTTCGCCGCCGCGCCCGCGCGAACGAGGACTTTCCCACGCTCGACGCCCGCCGGAGTCCCGGCGACGGTTCCGGCATTCGCGCCTGGCGCGGTCATATCCGCGCGGTCACCGAACGCTTCGGGGATCATGAGGGTAAGGAACCGGCCGACGAGTTCTTCCGTCGTCATGCCCGCGAATTTCGCGCGCAGTTCGGGCGTCACGAGTTCCATCGCGCGCGCGGGGTTCGTCACGCTTTCGAGACGGGTCAGGACCGCGCCGACCTTCTTCGCGCCGACTTCCTTGCGGGTCGGGATCTTTCCTTCGACGACTTTCACCTTCGTCATCCGCTCGATCCGGCCGAGGAGGCCGCGATGGGACGGAGTGACGAGGCTCATCGCGTAGCCTTTTTTCCCGCCGCGCGCCGTGCGGCCGATGCGGTGAACGTAGTTATCGAGCTCGCGAGGGATCGAGTAGTTGATGACGTGGGTGATGTCCTTCACGTCGATGCCGCGGGCGGCGACGTCGGTACAAACGAGCATCGTGACCCTGCGCTCGCGATAGTTCTTCATCGTCCGCTCGCGCGCCTTCTGGTCCATGTCGCCGTGGAGGCAGTCCACGGCGTAGCCGCGGCCGGAGAGGTAGCCGGTCAGGTCGACGACGAGGGACTTCGTTTGGCAGAAAATAATGCCGTAAAATTCCTCGGCGGCGTCGATGATCTTACAGAGAACTTCCGGCTTGTTCGATTCGGAGGTGGCGAAATAGCTCTGCTCGAGGTTCTCGGGCAGCATTTCCGTGCGGTTCACTTCCACGCGGGCCGGTTCGACGAGGTACTGGTCGGAAACGCCGCGGACTTCGCGGCTCATCGTCGCCGAGAAGAGCCAGATGTTCGCATGGCGGTCATCGTCTTCACCGACGTCGATTTCTTCGTTCAGGCCCGGGATCGTGGCCAAGATCGACTCCATCTCTTCCTTGAACCCCATCGAGATCATCTCGTCGGCTTCGTCGAGGATGACGATCGAGACTTCGGACAGATCGAGCGTGCCGCGCTCGAGGTGGTCGATCACGCGGCCCGGGGTGCCGACGACGACCTGGGCGCCCCGGCGAAGCGCGGAAAGTTGGTCGCCGTAGCCGGCGCCGCCGTAGATCGTGGCCGTTTTCACGCCCACGTATTTCCCGAGGAGCTCGACTTGGCCGGAGACCTGGATCGCGAGTTCGCGGGTCGGGCAGAGGATGATCGCCTGGACGGCGCGCGACTGGGTATCGATCTTCTCGAGCAACGGGATCGAGAACGCGGCGGTCTTGCCGGTACCGGTCGCGGCGAGGCCGATGAAGTCGGTCGGTTCGCCGAGGAGGATCGGGAGCGCCTGGGCCTGGACCGGGCTCGGCGTCGTGAAGCCGAGCTCGTCGATCGCTTTCTGCACGTTCGGCGTGAGTTTCAATTCCGCGAAATTCTCGATCGCCGGATACGGCGAGACGTAGGGAACTTCGGGTTTACGCGGGGTGATCGTGATTTTCGAGGAGAGCGTGATCGGAGACGGCGTGGAGTTCGGAGTCGTGGATTCGGACAAGGGTGGCCTCGGTTTCGACGGGATTTTCCCGCGATGCGAAGTCTTGCTCCCTGATTTCCCGAAGGGGAACGAGCCGACTTCCGTGAATTCGATTCGATCGAAGTGAGCGGGTTCTAACACGCTGTTTCCCGGAAAGATCGTCAAATATGGCGTGGCGCGTGAAAAACCGGAGATGCGCTCCGGACATGGGCAGGCGGCGGTATTTGAGTTGACGCTACGCATTAAGCCTGATAGTTAGTGCGCCTCTTTATCCTTACTCCGACGATTCGACCCTCACGATCGACGGGAAAGTCGCGAAACTCTCGGGAACCCAATACGTCGACGAAAAGGACGACACCGTCGCCGGCGACTTCGTTTGGACCGAGATTTCCGAAGTTCCGAACGCTTCGATTTACACCCTCACGCCGGTACGCGGGAGCGCCCAGGTCGCGATCGCGATCGTCGAGAATCGCGCGAGCCGCACGCCGAAGATCAAGAAAAACGGCGGAATCACGGAAGAGAGTTACTCTTTCCGCGGCATGATGACGATCCACTCCGCCTCCGGATGCGACGCCTCGATGGCGCTTCCGGAAAAGAAGATCGCCGTCGCGTGCAAGAACTCCACTGCCTGCGATTGATCCGGCTTCAGGAATTCCGTCGGCGAATGATCCGCCGGACGGTTCGCGCGAGAGCGAAGAGGAACATCCACTCGAAGATATAGAGGAGCGCCGAAGCGAAACCGGCGAAGTACTCCCGCGCGCCTGCGCAGTGTTTTCCGCAGACCGAAAGATTCGCGAGCTGAGGAATCGCCGCGAGGACGAACGTCGCCGAGTGTCCGAGCATGAAATCGCCGTTCATCACGGTGACGATGAAGCAAGCGAGTCCGAGCCCGACCGCGGCGAGGCGGCCCCTTCGGCCGGAGATGTACCGATCGACTTTGCTCACCGCTAGTCCTGGGCGTAGCCCGCGCTCGCGCCGTGCTCGAGGAGTTCGAGATCCTCGACGGTCACGCGCGCGAACGCGGTCGAATCGATTTCCTTCGCGATCTTCTCGACGAAGCTCTCCGCGGAAGGAATCTTCCAGTTCTCCGGGATCACGGCGGCGAACCCGATCACGCAGCGCTCGACGTCGTCGAAATCCGCGACTTCGAGCGCGGAGACGTTGAACTTCTTCCGCAGGTCCACGCAGAGCCCTTCGAGCATCCGCGTTTTCTTAGGGACGTCGGTGTTGTTGAAGAACTCGAGGACGATGCGTCCCGTCCCGACGAACATGGATCCTCCGTCCAGCTCGTTCGCTACGGTCGGGCAAAGCCCGCCCATCCGCGACCGAGCCTCCGTGCAGTGGTTTAAATCTTTGTCCACCAGTTCTTCATGTACGGGAGCTTGAGCTCGCCGCGCACGATTTTCTGGTAGTCTTGCTGGAGTTTACGGGTGAGTTCGCCCGGCTTGCCGGCGCCGATCGTGCGGTTGTCCACGCTTTGGATCGGCGTGATCTCGGCCGCGGTGCCGGTCATGAAGACTTCGTCCGCGCAGTAGAGCTCGTCGCGCGTGAAACGCTCGCCGACCATCTCGATCTTCTGGTTCCGGAAATATTCGATCACCGTCTGGCGGGTGATTCCGTTCAGGACGGAGGTGAGGGGAGTCGTCTTCACGACGCCGTTCTTCACCATGAAGAGGTTTTCGCCGGAACCTTCGGCGAGGAATCCCTCCGGATCGAGGAGCAGCGCTTCGTCGAAGCCTTGCTTCTTCGCCTCCTGCTTCGCGAGCACGCCGGTCAGGTACTGGCCGGTGATCTTCCCCTTCGTCATCACGGAGTTCGGATGAGGGCGGATGTAGGTCGAGACTTTCAGGCGCGCGCCTTCGTTGATGCCGCGGTCGCCGAGGTAGGAACCCCACTCCCAGGTGAGGACGGCGACGTTCAGCTTCGGCTCGTCGCCCGGGTAGACCCCGAGCGCTTCGTCGCCGACGAAGACGATCGGGCGGAGGTAACATTCTTCGAAGCCGTTCGCGGAGCACGTTTCGCGGCAAGCTTGGATGAGTTGGTCTTTCGAGAACGGGAGCTTGAATCCCATGATTTTCACGGAATCGAAGAGGCGTTCGACGTGGTCTTCGAGGCGGAAGATCGCGCCGCCGCCCGCCGCTTGCTTGTATGCGCGGATTCCTTCGAAGGCGCCCGACCCGTAATGCAGGCCGTGGGTGAAGAGCGAGATGCGCGCTTCGTCGGCGGTGGTGAGCTTACCGTTGAACCAAACCTTGTTGCCTCTAGCCATGCGGGAGTCCTTCCGTTTTTCGGAGTCGAGGCCGTCCGGACGCCTTCGCATCCTCCGACTGAGAGCTAACTCCGTGGGTTCAAATCGGATGGAGTATTTTCTAAACTCGCCATGGGTGTCAAGCGCCGAGACGCCATGAGTCGAATGATCTCGGCGGCCGTTTCTTCGAGCGCTTTTCCGGTCACGTTGAAGACCGCCCATTTCCGGTTTTTCTTAAAGATTTCGTCCGCGTAGACGATTTCGTCGTTCACCTTGTCGGGGTCGGCGTATTCCCCTCCACGATTCTGTCCAAGACGCGACAGGCGATTTCTCCGGATCGTCGTGAGGTTTTCGGGGTCGATCGTGAGGCAGATGATTTTCCGCTGGTCGATCTGGAAAAGTTCGTCCGGGATTTGGAAGCCGTGGATGATCGGGATGTTCACGACTTTCCATCCCTGCTGGGAAAGGTACATCGAAAGCGGCGTCTTCGACGTCCGCGAGATCCCGAGGATCACGAGGTCCGCCTCGCCGAGCCGCGAGAGGTCGCGGCCATCGTCGTGGCTGACGGTGTACTCCATCGCGTCGATCCGGCGGAAGTAGGCCTCGTTCACGTTATGGAGGAGACCGGCGATCGACTTCGGTTCGTATCCGAAATGGCCGGCGAGACCGGCGAGCAGCGGACCGATCAGGTCCACGCACTCGATGCCCTTCGACTTCGCGCAGTCGGCGAGTGCGGTGCGGACTTCCGGCGAGACGATCGTATAGATGATGAGGGCCTTCGCGTCGGCGGCTTCCTCGCAGATGCCCTCGATCTGGGCGGTCTCGCGCACGTTCTTGTGGCGGGTGAAATAGACGTCGAGTTCCTCGCCCTTGTCCTTTTGGAACTGGATCATCGCCGCCTTCACCATCTGGGCGGCGGTTTCCCCGGTTCCGTCGGATACGATGTAGACTTTCTTCACTGGTCGACCCTCCGGGGCGCGTTAGCCATAGATCTCCTCGAGTGCGTCGACCAATTTCCCTCGATCTTCGTCCAGACGGAAGAACTTTAAATCGGGCGAGCGTTCGCCTCCGCATCCCGCCGGACTGCCCGGACGGGATTTGAACTGGCCCTTGAAGAACGTGCGCTGGCGTTTCGCGAGCTGGTGGGTCGCGAGTCGGATCTCGTCCTTGAGTCCCGCGATGCCTTCGGCGACGCGGCGTCCCTCGGGGGGGCGGCCTTCGAGGTAGGCGACCGCTTCGGCGTAACCCACGGAATCGAACGGCCGAACGCCGGGAAATTCCTTCAGAAGGCGCGAGACCTCGTCGAGGAATCCGGCCGCGATCATCGCGTCGGTGCGGGCGGCGATGCGCGCCTTCAGCGCTTCGGGCTCCCGGTCGGTCACGAAGAGCGAAAGGCCCTTGATCGCGGGGCGCGCGGAGGCTTCCGCTTCGAGCGCGGTCGGGGTCTTTCCGGTCGTCGCCATCGTCTCCGCCGCGCGGATCAGCCGGTACCGGTCGTTCCGCGTGATCCGGAGCGCGGCCTCTTCGTCGACCGCGAACAGTTCGTCGTAAAGCTCCTGGTTCGAGCGCGATTCGAGTTTTTTCCGGAGTTCCGGCGGCGCTTTCGGCGCGTCCCAAAGCCCGTAGAGCATCGCTTTCAGATAGAACCCGGTGCCGCCGACGATGAGCGCGCGTTTCCCGCGGGAGTGGACGTCGGCGAGTGCCGCCTCGCAGTCACGGACGAAGTCGCCCGCCGTATAGAGTTCGTCGGGGTCGCGGATGTCGATCAGGTGGTGAGGGATCTCGGCGAGTTCTTCGACGGACGGTTTCGCGGTGCCGATGTCGAAGCCGCGGAAGACGAGGAGCGAGTCCGCGTTCACGATCTCGATCTCGCGATGACGACGGCAGAACTCGAGCGCGGCCGCGGTCTTACCCGAGGCCGTGGTTCCGGTCAGGATCGCGACCCGTTTCGCGGGCGGGTTCAGACGCGACGCTGGAACCATTCTTCGAATCTCGCGCGCGGGACGCGGGCGACCGTCGGCCGTCCGTGCGGGCAGTTCCACGGGTGTTCGCAGGCGAAGAGTTCCTCGACGATCCGGTGGGCGGTGGCGTCGTCGATGCGGTCGCCGGCGCGGACCGCGGAGTGACAAGCCTCGCTCGCGAGTTTCTCGAAGAGTTTTTCGTCGAGCTTCAGCACTCGATGGGTCTCGCCGGCGGCGGCGCCGGAGTCGTCGCGCGGAATCTCGTCGTCCTCGAGGGAGCCGAGTTTCTCGACGAGCGTGAGGAGGCGCGTCCGCAGATTCGCCGCCCCCCACTCGGCGGGGATCGCCCGGAAGAGGAGCTGCTCGTGCGAGTCGCCGCCGCCGAAGATCTCGGCTTCGAAGCCGAGGCTCGTCAGGAGCGGGATCCGCGCCTCGATGCGCGCCCGGTTTTCCGCGGGGAAACGCGCGACTTCGGGGACGAGCAGGGATTGAGATTCGGCGTCCGTCGCCTTTCGGAGCGCGCGGGCGCGGAGGCGCTCGAAGCGGATGCGCTCGTGGGCCGCGTGCTGGTCGACGAGCGCCATTTCCGAACCGAGATCGTAGAGGAGATAGGTCGAGAAGATCGCGCCGACGTAACGCTCCGGCGTGAACGGGTGGCCGATCGTCGGCACGAAGGCGCGGCCTTGGGCGCCGGACGGAGCCGCGGTCTCCCGAGCGCCGAGGGAATCGAGCGTCTCCGTCGGCGTCGGGAAAAAAGAAGGCGTCGAGGCGTGGTAGAGCGAGTTCCCGCCGGTCGAGGTCGAACGGCCGAGGTAATTCGTGGGACCGGGCGCGAAACCGATCGGCGGAACGCCTTCGGCCGCGAGCGAGACGGCGGGCGCGGGTTCTTCGAGCGTGGTCGTGAGGCCGACTCCGAACTCGGCCGGCGCGAAGCCGACCGCTTCGGAGGAGATCGGCGTGAACGGTTGGGCGGAACTGGCGAAGCCGCCGCTGCCGGAGGAAGCGAAACCAATAGAGCCGTGCTTCGCGATCATCGCGTCGCCGAGCTTCTCGACCGCGCGGAAGATCTGGGACGAGTTCAAGAACCGGAGTTCCGTTTTCGTCGGATGGACGTTCACGTCGACGAGAGCGGGAGGCAAGTCGACGAAGAGCGCGAGCCACGGGAACTGGCCCGGGAGAAGCGCTTGGCGGAACGGTTTCAAGAGAGCCTGGTTCAGCAGTCGATCGCGCACGGCGCGACCGTTCACGGCTTGGACCATCTTGCGCATCTGGGGCGAAGTCGCGCCCTGGAGCCAGTGGATCCGTACGCGGATCGCGCCGGCCTCGACGAGTTCCTCGGTGACCACCGGGAAATCGCCCTCGTCGCCGAGCACGCGCGCGACGCGCGAGGCTTCGTCCTCGGGGCGGTAGTGGAGGAGAGTGCGAGACTCGGTTTCGAGCTTGACCGTTTCTAATTTGAAACTGATCGACGGATTCACGAGCGCGAGCCGCTCGATCCACTCGCGGACGGCGGCGACCTCGCCGGTCGTGGACTTCAGGAATTTCAGCCGGGCGGGAATTTGCGAAAAGAGCGCGCGGACTTGGATGCGCGTGCCGTGCTTAGCGGCGTGGAAATTCCCGAAAGTCGTCTTTTCGACTTCGCCGTCGTGCCACTCGTAGGCGTCTTTCGAGTCCTTTTCGCGGGAGAGGATCGAGAGATCGGCACAAGCCGCGATCGAGGGCAGGGCCTCCCCGCGGAATCCGAGCGTTGCGAGCCTTTCGAGATCCGAGACTTCGCGGATCTTCGAGGTCGCGTGACGGAGGACGGCGAGGCGGAGGTCGTCCGGCCCCATGCCGTGGCCGTTATCGAGGATCTCGATCAGCGCCTTTCCGCCGTCTTCGAGTCGGACGGAGATCTCGGTCGCGCCGGCGTCGAGGGCGTTCTCGACGAGCTCTTTCACGACGCTCGAGGGGCGCTCGACGACTTCTCCGGCGGCGATGCGCTCGGCGACCAGCGGTGGCAATACGGAGATCCGATTCACGGACCTGGTTCAATCACGCGCCCGCCTGCACGGCAAGGGGTGCGGAGGGTCAAGAAATAGCCCGTCTGTGCGCCGCGCAACGGCGGCGAACGCTTATTCGGCGACGACGACGCGGTTCCGACCGCCGGACTTCGCGGCGTAAAGCGCTTGGTCGGCGTGCTTCAGGAGCGTGGCCGCGGATTCGATTCCGGTCTTGAGTTCGGCGATCCCCATCGAGGTCGTGACGGCGAGGCGCTTTCCTTCGTAGACGAAGGCGTGCGTTTCGACCGCCGCGCGGATCCGCTCGCCGATGTCGGCGGCGTCCTTCGCACCCGTATTCCCGAGAAGGACGACGAATTCCTCGCCGCCGTAGCGGGCGAAGACGTCCTTCGGGCGAATGTGGTTCGTGCGCACGAGGGCGGAAAATTCCCGTAGGACCATGTCGCCGGCATCGTGGCCGTAGGTATCGTTCACTTTCTTGAAGTGATCGAGATCGAAGAAGAGGATCGAGAAGTCGGTGTGCAGCGCTTTCGCGCGCTTGAATTCGACCTCGAGGACTTCCATGAGGTAGCGCTTATTGTAGATCTTCGTGAGCGCGTCGGTGTGGGCGGCCGAACCGAGATTACCGAGGAAGAGCGTCTCGAGCTCGCCCTGCGGGAGGTATTTCATGATCGTCGAGCCGAGCTTGATCATGTCTTCCTTCGCGAGTCCGCGGGACTCGTTCGGCGCGAGCTTCTTGTCGTTGATCAGCGTCCCGTTCTGCGAGCCGAGATCGGTGATGAGGATCTTTCCGCCCGACTTCGTCACCTTCGCGTGCTTGCGCGAGATCGACTGGTCGAGGATCGCGATGTCGGCCGACGGATCGCGGCCGAGGACCATCTCGTTCTGGGTGATGAAGAAGCGGTGACCCTGGGGCGTGCCCCGGATGATGATGAGACAGGCTTCCTGTTCTTTCGCCTTCGCCATCTCCTGGTTCAGGGTGGCTTGGTCGGAGGTCAGGACTTTCGTCGAGTCCGTCGAATCGGTGGTGTCGTCACCGGGGGGGAAGTCGTTCATGTCTTCAAAAATAGCCACGATTTCGAAAGTTTAAAGGTTCGACTCCCCGCGGGTCAATGTTTCAATCGTGATCAGGCGTTTCCGTCGTCGTCACCCGAACGATTCGCGTACGTCCGGAGCCGAGCGACCGGCGAATTCGCGTCTTGATCGTCGTTGGCATGGCGCTCCGAAGCCAGTCGGGTCAAGGATTCGCGGATGTAAACCTTTCCTTCTTCGACCCCGGGTTGATCGAAAGGATTGACGCCCCAGAGGGTGCCCGTGAAGGCCGTCATGCAGCAGGCGGCGAAGTAGAGCGCGCCGATGTTCCGTTCGTCCATCGTTTCGAGGTGGATCGAGAGGTTCGGGCGTCCGTTCTTCGCGAGGGTGAGGGCGATCGCTTGGTACTCGACGCGGAGGAGCGAGTGGAGCGTGTGACCCTCGAGGATCTGGAAAGCGGGCGAGGTCGAACTCGTCCACTTATCGCGTAGCCGGTTCAAGTGGGGGATCTTCACTTCGTCGTCGACCTTGTCGACGGTCATGAAGAACGTGACCTTGTCGTCCGGTCCGTCGCGCAGAAGCTGGAGGATCGAGTGTTGGTCGACCGCCCCGAGCGCGGAGAGCGGCGTGAAGCCTTTCTTGTCCTTCCCGAGCGACTCGGCCCAGAGCTGGACGAACCAGGCGCCGTACTGCTTCAGTCCCGAGACGTAAGGCATGATCACGTGGATCGGTCGGGCGTCGTAGTGGGCGATGAGGTCGGCGGAAATCTGAAAAATCGGGTTTTTCTCGGCTAATTTCGCGTCCGCCGAGTGTTTCTCGAAATAATCGCGAACCTGGGACGCGCCCTTCAGGAACGCGTGCATGTCGAGCCCGGCGAGGAAGCCCGGAAAGGTGCCGACCGGCGAGAAGATCGAGAACCGCCCGCCGATCGAGGGATGGATCGCGAGCGTCGGGATTCCGTTCTCGGTCGCGAATTTCCGAAGGTCTCCTTTCGCGGGGTCCGTGATGGCGACGGTGTGGGTCGTCCAGCGCGCGCTGCCTAACCACTCGAGCGCGAGCAGGTACTGCGCTAGCGTTTCGAACGTCGTGCCCGACTTCGTCACGCAGGTGACGAGCGTTTTCGCGGGATCGAGTTTCGCGAGCCGTTCGCGCCACTCGGTCGGATCCGGGTTTTCGAGGAAATGCAGGCTCAATCCTTTCGCGCGGTGCTTGAGCGCGTCGAGCATCGAAATCGGGCCGAGACTCGAACCGCCGATGCCGAGGAAGATCGCGTCGGTGAAACGGCCCGAGGCGAGGATCTCCTTCGCGAGTTTCTCGGACGCCTCGACGTCGGAAATCTTCGGGTCGATCACGGAATCGTAGAAACCGACTTCTCCGGACGCGAAACGCGCCTTCAGTTTTCCCCAGGCGTCGAGGAACGCGCCTCCGTTTCCGGCCGCGGACTTCGCGGGGCGGGGGAGGTTCGACCAATCGAAAAGGAGAGGAGAAGATCCGAGGCGGGCGGCGGTGATGGACATCCGGCGATTTAAGCGGATCGAGGTGCGGAATTCAAGGGTGGAGCCTTTCGCTCGGGTACTTCTTGCCGGGTGCGAGGTGCGGAAAAATCTCTCACAATCGAGAATGGACATGCGTCGATTTTCGCTCTCCCTCATTTTCGGAGTCGTTCTCGGATTTTCGTCCGCGTCCGGGTGGGCGGGGGCGCCGACGGAAATAGCGCCGGTCGAGACGAAGCTTCTGCTCGTCGGCGGGGGCGATCGTCCGGAAGAGGCGATGAAGGTCTTCGGCGGTTGGGCCGGCGGCGAGCAGGCGAAGGTGCTCATCATCGGATGGAGCTCCGAAATCCCGGAGACGTATTTCAAGACGATCACGGACGACCTCGCGAAAGGCGGCGTGACGGACACCTTCGCCTCGCTTCGCGGACCGGCTTCGAAAGCGGAGCGGGCCTCCTTCACGAAAGATTTCCTCGCGAAGCTCGACCAGGCGACCGCCGTCTTTTTCGCGGGCGGCGACCAGCTGAAACACATGGCGGTGATCGACCTCCCGGGCATCCGCGCGGCGCTCGAGGCGAAGTTCGCCCTCGGGATTCCGTTCGCGGGCACGAGCGCCGGGTGCGCGATCATGAGCAAACGCATGCTCACGGGCAGCAAGACGAAACCCTCGGAGACGGCGAAAGGCCTCGGTCTTCTTCCCGAGGGCGTCCTCGTCGATCAGCACGGCCGTCGCGCCGGTAGGGAAGAGCGCGTGCTCGAGGCGATGCAGGCCGACGACCTCGGGAAAGCGTTCCTCATCGACGAGAACAATTCGCTCGCGGTCGTCGACGGGAAGGAGTTCACCGACTACGGTCCGACCTGGGTGAAGGTCTACACGATGGACGAGGCGCGGAAAGTCCACGAGGAGGAACTCCACAACCTCGATCGCGGGAATATCCAAACCGGGAAAGTCGAGCGCCACTGTGCGGGTCTTTTCCGGTAAGCGCCTCGCGATCGCCCTTCTGCTCGGATCCGTCGCCGGGGCCGCGAACGCCGCGAGTCCCGAATGCATCGTCGCCGCGACCGGTCCGTCGCGGCTCGAGCGCGCGCTCGCGAAAGCGGGCAAACCCCGGCTCGATCGGTTCCGTTCGGCGACCGCGAACCGTTACGCGCACGACCCGGCCGTCCAGGCGATCGCGGAGAAGATCGCCGCCGGCGAGAAGTTCGACATCCAAACCGTCTATCCCGCGATCGTGGGCGACGTCTACGTCCGGCGCGCGGGCGCCGAGATCGAGATCAACGTCCCGGTCGCGAAACTCGCCGACGATTCCGAAAAGGGATTCCAGGATTACAACACCCGTTCGGCGGGTCTCAGCGCCCACTTCGTGAAGCTCATGACCGGCGTTTTCCTCGGCGCCGAACGGATCGCGACGAAGGAACCCGAGATCCGCTCGCTGAAGATCGCCTCGCACATCGTGAACGAAGCGCTCGCGAACCTGCTTCTCGACCTCGGCTTCGATACGCCGCTATTCGGGCGTACCCTCACGAAGGACGAAATCCACTTCATCGTCGCGAACGGGAAGTTTCCGCCGACCCTCTATGACTTCGCCGAGCGGATCCGCACGCAAAACCCCGAAGCCTACGCGAAACTCACGAGCCCGGATTTTCGCCCGTCGCCGGAAGAGAAGGTTCTGCTCTCGATCCCGTGCGAGCTCAAGCTCGCGCTCGAGTGATCCGCGCGGCTCACTTCGTGAGTGCGCGGCCAATGATCATGCGTTGGATCTGGTTCGTCCCTTCGAAGATCTGCAGGATCTTCGCCTCGCGCATGTAGCGCTCGGCCGGGAATTCCTTCGTGTAACCCGACCCGCCGAGGATCTGGACCGCGTCGGTCGTGACCTTCATCGTCGCGTCGGTCGTGAAGAGCTTCGAGATCGACGCTTCCGTCGCGAACGGCAACCCTGCGTCGCGGAGCGCGGCCGCGCGGCGGAGGAGGAGTTCGGAGGCGTCGAGCGTCGCGCGCATGTCGGCGAGCAGGAACGAGACGCCCTGGAATTCGGCGATCTTCTTTCCGAACTGTTCGCGCTCCTTCGCGTGCGCGACGGCGACCTCGAGGGCGCCCCGGCCGACGCCGACGGCGACCGCCGAGATCGTGAGCCGTCCCCCGTTCAGCGCGTTCATCGCGACCTTGAAGCCTTCGCCTTCCGGCCCGATGCGGTTTTCCGCGGGCACGCGGACGTTTTCGAGCACGATCTCCATCGTGTGCGAAATCGAAAGGCCCATTTTCTTTTCGCGCTTCGAGCAGCGGAAGCCCGGCGAGTTCGTCTCGACCGCGAAAGCCGTCACGCCCGAGGCGCCTGGTCCGCCGGTGCGGGCCATGACGATCAGGACGCCCGCGGAATCGGCTTGGGTGATCCAGAGCTTCGTCCCGTTCAGAACGTAGTGATCGCCGTCTTGTCCGGCGGAGCCGGCGACGAAGCGAGCGGTCAGGCGAAGCGAAGCCGCGTCCGATCCGGACGACGCTTCGGAGAGCGCAAACCCGCCGATCATCTCGCCGGAAGCGAGTTTCGGCAGGTACTTCGCTTTCTGGTCCTCGGTCCCGCCCGAAGCGAGGATCATCTGCGCGAGTCCCGTCACCGAGACCGAGACCGCGTAGGACGCCGACACGCGCGCGAGCTCCTCGATCACGACGAGGTATTCCGCATACCCGAGCCCCGCGCCTCCGTACGCTTCCGGGACCGGCACGCCGGTCAGGCCGACTTGGCCCAATTTCCGGATGATCTCCGGGCGAAACGTCTCGGTTTCCTCGTCCCGGTCGACGATCGGACGGATTTCGTTCTCGGCGAACTTACGCGCGAGGGCGCGGAGTTCGGTTTGAACTTCGTTATCCGTGAATCCGAGCGAAGCGAAATCCGTGGTCATGGGCTATCTCCGGACTAGAGGTTCGCGACTTCACCGAGCATCTGCCGGGCGATGATGAGCCGCATGACTTCGTTCGTACCCGCGCCGATCTCGATCAGCTTCGCGTCCCGCATCGCGCGCTCGACCGGGAACTCGCGCGTATAGCCGTAGCCGCCGAGGATCTGGATCGCGTCGAGGGCGACTTTCGTCGCCATCTGGGCGGCGGTGAGCTTCGCCTTCGCCGAGAGCGAGGCCGACTCTTTCCCGCCGAGCTTTCCGTCGTCGAAAAGTTTCGCGACCGTATAGGTCTGCGTGCGGCAGGCGTCGTACCAGGCCGCGGCCTCCGCGAGGCGCTCTTGGATCATCTGGAACGCGCCGATCGGCTTGCCGAATTGCTTCCGTTCCTTCGCGTACTGGGTCGCGGAATCGATGCAGCCCTTCGCGATGCCGAGCGAGATTCCCGCGATCGTCACGCGCTCGAGGTCGAGGTTCCGCATCATCATCTTCACGGATCCGCCCTCTTCGCCGACGCGAGCGGAGGCCGGAACTTGGATGTTCTCGAACACGAGTTCGCCGGTCGGGCTCGCGCGCATGCCCATTTTCGTGAATTTTTTTCCCGTCGAAAAACCCTTCATGCCGCGTTCGAGGATGAACGTCGAGATGTCGCGCTTCGTTTCGCCGGTCTTCGCGTAGACGTAGAACACGTCGCCGTTCGGGCCGTTCGTGATCCAGGTTTTTCCTCCGGTGATCGCGTAGCCGTCCGCGTTTTTTACGGCCTTCGTCGTCATCGAGAGCATGTCCGAGCCCGCGCCGGGTTCCGACATGCCCATGCCGCCGAGTTTTTTCCCGGAGATAAGGTCGGGCAGGTATTTCTTCTTCTGTTCGGCCGAACCGTTCGCGCCGATCTGGTTCACGCAGAGGATCGCGTGCGCGAGATACGAAAGGGTGGTCGAGGCGTCGATCGCGCCCATTTCTTCCATCGCGATCGTCGCTTCGATCGCGCCCATTCCCGCGCCGCCGTCTTCCTCCTTCACGGTGATGCCGAGGAGTCCGAGGTCGCCCATCTTCGTGAACGCTTCGCGATTGAATCCTTCTTCGGCGTCGAGGTGTTCGATCTTCGGGCCGAGTTCGTCTTTCGCGAACTGACGCACGGTTTCAAGAAGCATGTTTTGTTCGTCAGAAAAGAACCACATAGAATAGACGACTCCTTTACTTTCCTCGTTCCGGTATGAAATCATCTCTAACATCATGGCGGCGCCAGGGAAAACAGCGATTTACCCCCTGCAGATTCTGGTCAACTACTGGGAATTGAAGCCCCAGCGTCTCGCGACGAAGTTGAACCAGCTGATGCGCCAAGGCATCACTCACATCGCGAGCTTCGTACCGTGGCAGGTCGCCGAGAACGACATCTCGCATAGCCTCACGAAATTCCTGCAAATGCTCGCCGATCGGAAGATGAGCGCGACGTTGATCCTCTCTCCCGAAGTCGGCGTGCACGCACTTTACGGCGGACTTCCGAAAGACCTGGCGAAGAACTCGGAGATTCAAGCGCGGAACCGCGACGAGCAGCCCGCGGTCTCCGTCTTGCCGCCCCGAATTTTCGCGTTTCCCTCCCTCCACGCAAAGGAATTCACGACCCGCTACCACGGCTTCCTCACGAAACTCGACGGGATGATCGGCGACCTCGGCCGCACCCAGCCCGAGCTTCTCGAGTCGCTCCAGCTCGTGCTGACCGGATCGTTCTTCAAGTACTACCGTCCCGCCTCGGGCTCTCAGCTGGCCGCTTTCCGCGGCGCGAACGGCGATCGTTCGAACGCGGCCGAGCTCGCGTTCCGCGCCGAACTCGATCAGTGCGCGAACCTCCGCGAGTTCATGGCGGGCCAGGGGATCGTGCCGAAGGCGAAGGAAAACGAGCCGTTCTTCCGGGCCCAGTTCCAGACGAACGCCGAGGAGCATTTCCGGATCGCCCAATCCCGCCAGGTCCGGAAGCGATCGGTCGGCGTCGACGTCGCCCAGGCCGAACTCTTCACGCCGGAGGCCGATCCGAGCCTCGCGTATTCGAACCTTTTCCAGCTCACCGCTCGTGGAATGCCCGACTTCCCGGCGTTCGACCGCATGATCGCCGAAGCGGCGACCCGTCAGGCGATGGTCGGCGAAGCGCGCGCCGCGCCCGTGCTTCACTGGACCGGTTTCGGACCGTTCACCCGGCTGACGGATTCCGAGAAGCAGTACCTGATCTTGAAATCCCTCCTGCTCCTCGGTTCCCGAGGCGGCGGGCTCCTGCTCGACGAGGAAGAATGGTTCTCGCTTTCGAACGCGTTCCGTAAACGCGTCGAACTTTTCGCCGAGACGCTGCTCGCGCGCGAACTCGAGCTCGAGACGAAGGCGTTTTGCCTGACCGGTCACCTCTGGTCGGACGGAAAGGCGGTCGCCCAACCCGGGGGTTCGGCCGCGGGAGGAAAAGACTCCGCGTCGCTTTTCTGGCCGGAGCTCCGGCTGACTCTCGATACCCAGGCTCGACTGATCGCTTCGCCCGAGGCGCTCGCGTGGGAAGAGGAGTCGAAGATCGTCTTCGTCGAGTCGAACGTGATCCTCACCGTCGAGAAGTGGCGGAAGCTCGTCGCCTGGGCGGAGGCCGGCCGGGTACTCGTGATCTCGAAGCAGCAGCCGATGTCGGGCGCCGTCCGCGCCGATTTCGAAGCGGCGGTGCGGACGCGGACGAAACTCGATTTGAACATCGGCACGCGATACTTCGTCTACGGCGCGGGGGAAGGGAAGCTCGTCCTTTTCGAGCCGATCCCGTCTTCGCGCCCTTCCGAGTGGAAACGTTTCGTCGCCTCGATGCTCTCGCTCGCGCACGCGACGCCGGAGATGGGGGCGAACGATCCGCGCATCGACCTGGTTTGTCTCCGACGGGGCCTCGCCCAAGGCAGCGGCCGCGCCGGAGTCTTCGTCTTCAACGGGTCGCGTTCCCCGGTTTCGACAGAAATCCGCTTCGAGAACGAAGTCGCGATCTCCGATCTTTCGACCGTCCTTTCGCGACTCGGAGGAAACGGCGACCCGGAAGCGAGCGACGCCGCGGAATCGAACCGATTCGAGCTCGAGACGCCGCCGTGCGGGGTGCTCCCGATCGCGGTGAACGGGCTCGGCGAAGCCGGGCGCGAAAAGCGCATCGCGGGTAACCTCGCGGGCCTGACGTCGAAGCACGCCGAGGAAGCCGCGAGCTCGGAGCTCGCCGGTTTTTCGACCGGTGACGATTTTTCGGGGATTTTCAAATGAACGGCGCGAAAGGGAAACGCTGATGGATCTCGGCCAGGACTGGGACGCGCTGAACCGCACCCTCTACCCGCGCAAAAAGGCGAAAGGCTCTTCGGAGTCCGATACCGTCTTCGTCGCGCATCACGCGGACCGCGTCCTGCGCGTCGTCGGGGACCGAGACGATCTCCTTTTCTCGACCGGCACCCCGATCGCCGAAACCCTGAACGCGATCGGAAATTCCCGCAAGGCGGTGGCGATCGACATCGCGGAGATGGACCGCGCGATCGCCGAGGCGCTGAAGACCGACGGTGCGATCTACGAGCAGGTGCTGCGTCTTCGGGAGGAGCTGAAGCCTTCGCGCGGGAAGCTTCCCGAGTGGGTCGAGCATTTCCTTTTCGCGGGCGTGCGCTCGTGGTGGGGGAAATTCCTGCCGTCGAGTTTCGGCGTCTACCTCCACCTCGAAGGTCGCGAGAACGTCGAGACGCGCTCGATTCTCCTCGTTTTCCGGAAAGGCGAGCTCCAGGAGTTCGATGAGCCGGACCTTTCCGCGGTCTCCCGGGAGCGCCAGTCGGACCTCGACGAGGTCGTGAAGATCCTCCGCGAACGCCACCGCGTCCCGGTCCAGGGTTTTGCGATGGACCGCGCGGATTTCGACGCGTGGTCGGAAGCGGGAAACGTTTCGTCAACGTGGAAGAACCTCGCGCGCGCGGTCCGAAGCCATCGCGTGACGATGCATCCCTTCCGCTTCGGTATCGCCGCGCTTGTCGGCGCTCGCGGACTGATCTGAAAAAAAGAGCGGGGCGTTCGCCGGACCCGAAGCGGGACTCTCTCGAGGATCTTCTCCTCCGGTTGGGGTTCGCTCCGCCCGGCGAGAGACTCGTTCCGGATCAAAGCAGGTCTTCGAAAAAAGCCCCGAAACGATTTGCCGGGTCGTTCAGCTGCAATTCGAGCACCCAGAGATCCGGGCTCGGGACGAACGGGACCTCGGCCAGGCGCTCTTTCGCGTAACGGTGATGAGGAAAATCCGCCATCCGGTGGCCGTCGACCTTTTCCACGAGGACATATCCGCTCTCGCGAGCGCGCCGCGGATTTCCCCGAAAACGGCGAGAGTCTTCTCGCGCGCGACGCGGAGACCCTCGACGAGGAAGCGCGGATCGGCGGCTTCGATTTCGGCGCGAGACCGGTAAAGAACTCCGAGCGGGTGGGGGTCGGACATGACCGCTCGGTACCACGAAAGCGACGCTCAGTTCAATTTTCGGGAAACCAGCCAGGTTTGGAGCCGATCGCGCGACTCGCGCAAGGCGACCCGGCTCCGGAGCGCCCAGACTCCGTACCGTTCACGGTATTTCGGGGCCCCGAGTTCGAGGAGGGCTCCTCGCTTCAATTCCGCTCGAACCGCGTATCGAGGAAGGAGCGCCCAGCCTACGCCCGCCACGCAAAGCGCCCGGGCGGTGGCGACGTCGTCGGTGCGGGCGGCGATCACTCCGGCGGCGAGGGCGCCCCCCGAAAGGCGTTCGAAGGAAAGGCGATCGCAGGCGACGTACGGCGTCCGTTCCGCGGAATGGGCGAACTTCTTCGCGATGAAATCGCGGGCGATCGCCGGCGCGGCCACGGCGACGATCGGTTCGTCCACGGCTTGGCGGAAATTCACTTCCGGAGACCACGGTTTCCCGCACTCGAGGGCGAGGTCGATCTCGCCGGCGAGCAAGGATTCTTCGATCGCGCCGTCGCGAGCGTACAGCGCCAGCGCGGTTTCGGGGAAGAGCCGCCGGAGTTCGGCGAAATGGGGCGCGACCACTCGACTGGCGAATTCGCGATTCGTCCCGATTCGCAGGTTCCGCTTCTGACGGCGGAGGGCGCCTTGGGCGAAAAGGTAATCGGCGTGGATGCGGTTGAAAGCCTTTCCAGCGTCGCTCAGGGCCCATCGGCCCCGGGTCTTTCGAACGAAATCCGTGCGCTCCGCGATGCGCTTCAGCTGCTTCGAGACGACCGTCGGATCGCGGCCGAGCGCTCTCCCGAGGGCTTCTAGAGCAGGGGAAAATTCGAGCGCGGCGAGGAGTTCGGCCTCGCTCGACGAAATGGCGGAAACGGAGACCATCGGCGGAACCTATTCCGAGTTGCACCCATTTGCAAGATTGATTGGAAATCTTGCAATTAACGGCGAAGGCGTTCCGTTCTATTCCGGCGTCGGCCGCCTCGACGGCAGAAAGGCACATTCATGGCACAGCTATTTTTTCGGAATCAAACGAAGGTATTCGCGGGATGGGCGGCGGCGCTGCTTCTCGGAGCGGGTTGGACGGCGCTCGGAGGAGAAAGGTCGGTGTCTCCTCCGCGAGGAGTCCTCTGCGACGTTCGCTATCCGGCTCCCGACGGAAACGCGAACGGGCGGGTCGTGCGGGACGCCTTCCGGGCGGACCTTCGTCGCAATCTCATTTCGATCGCCCCACCGCCGGGAGCGCCCTCCGGAACGCCGAACACGGTTTACGTCGTGCTTCACGCGCGCCGAGAGCCGAAGAACGGATTCGCCGTACAGGCGATCGGTCGCTCCGGACGGTTTATCCGCCTGCTCGAGCTCGATTTCCTGCGGGCGACGAACTCGGACGGCACGGAGCGATCGGGATCCGGCGGCACGATGCGAATCGGAGACCTGTTCGGGGGAGACCGGGATTGGTTCGAGCTCGGGAAGTACGGGACGGTCGAAGTGACCCGTTGTGAAGGGCTCGCCCGTTTCGAGGCGGACTGAAACGAAGCGAGGAGGGCGCTCGACCGGGGCGTCCTCCTCGCTTTCGGACGAAAGACTCAGCGGATTCGCTCGATCTTCACGGTCGCCGCGACCGAGCCCCAAGCGACGAGATCGCCCGCGTCGCCGCGCGGATTCAATCCGCGGTCGAAAGTGACGAATCCCTCGGCGTGCGCCGTCGGATGGCCGCCCGGTCCGAAGTCGGCTAAGCTACCCGTATTTTCCTCGGAACCGGCGTCGTAATTCGTCGCCCGGAGATTCACCTCGCCCATCCGCATGACGGTGGCGAGCGGGAAGTCCCGGATCGCGACGAACGAGTCATTGCTCCGGCCGATCATCCCGACGACGTTCAGGCGCGCCGAACGGAGTTCGAAGGGCGAGACGTCGAATTCGACGGAACGCGATTCGCTCGGGCCGATCGGACCGCCGGCGGCCTGGGTGACGACGAGGGTTTCGGGATTCGCGCGAAGCTCGTCGGCGAGCGGCGCCGCGTTTCCGGTCTCGGCGATCGTCGCGAGGCCGACGCTCGCGGGCTTTCCGACTTCGAAGACGGGATGGCCGGCCTTCAATACTCCGACGAGGAACGGCGAGACGCCGTTCCCGGGGGTGACGTTTTGGACCGTGACGCGGAAGCGCGCGCCGGGAAATCCGGCGTGTGCGGAGGCGAACGGAAGTGCGGAAGCGAAAAGGACGAGGGAGAGAACGGACGAATGGGTTTTCAGCATGGTGAGATGCTCCTTCTTGAAGAAGGATTCGCGCGCGCGGGGACGAAGTTACTTCGGCCCGATTTTATTTTCGTTTCGCGAGGCGGCGATAGGCGAACGGAGCGAAAAAGAGGGCGAACGTCAGAAGTCCGCCGAAATGTCCGACGAGGAGGTGCGACGCCGATTCGTCGCCGCAGTGTAGTTCGAGGACGAGCATGCCCATCGCGCAACCGAAGAACGTCGTGCCCCACGCCGTGAGCGCCGGGCGCGTCACGGTTCCGCGTCGGACGATGAAAGAGAGGAGGAGCGCGCTTCCGAGGCCGACCGCCGCGAGCAGAAGCGCGCAGGAAATCCCCCACGAACCGAAGAACGGCGAATGGGTCGCACCCTCGCTCGCGCGGACGAGGATCGTCGCGGCGGCCAATCCGAAAGCCGCGAGCGTCACGCGCGTGAGGCGCGGACGGCGTTCGGTCCAACCCGGAATCGCCGTACCGATCGCGAAAACGACGGCGAGAACGAGGAAGATCAGGAGCAAGCCGAGCTCGATCGCTTCGTGCGGACCGCTCACGAGGTCCGCGAGCGGCGCGCGGAACTTCGTCGCCCGGGCGATCGCGATCGCGGCCGCTCCGGCGAAGGCGGCGACGCCGAGGCCGCGCGCGAGGGTGAGGCGGAACGGCCGCCGTTCGGGGCGCTCGGCGACGAGGCGGTCGATCAGGGAGGAGGTGGACGTATCGGTCGGTTTCATTCGGCGTCCTCCTTCGTGAGTTCGGTGCGGATTTTCTGGTAGGCCCGGTGGGCGGCGACCTTCGTCGCACCTTCGCTCATCCCGAGTTCGGCCGCGGTTTCGCGCACGGTGCGGCCCTCGAGTTTCAGCGCGGTGAAAATTCGGCGCTGGATTTCGTTCAATCCCTGCAGCGCGGATTCGAGGAGCTCGTGGACGGAGTCCGCCGAGGTCGCGTCGGGTGCGGCTTGGTCCGGAAGCTCGCCCTCGTCGGTGAGGCGTTCGACCGTCGCGTACTGGACGCGAAGGGCGTCGCGCACGCGGGAAGTGACGACGGCTTTCAGCCACGCCCGAAACGGATAGCGCGGGTCGTAGGTCGCGAATGAGCGATGCACCGAGAGCAACACGTCTTGAAGGACCTCCTCGCGGCGTTCCGGGGGTTGGATCCGGTGGCCGATAAAGCGCTCCGCCCAGCGCCGAGTTTCCTCGAGGAGCGCACGATAGACCTCCGCCTCGCCGGTGACCGCACGGCGGACCAGCTCGTCGAAAGGATCGGGCGTCGGGGAGGTTCGGCTTGAGCGAATGGCTTCACTCTCCTTCTAGAGATTCGCGGGGACGCCCCCGAAGTTACACCCGGACGGGGCGAATTCGGGAAATCTCGTTTCGGAGCCGGTGTAGAGTCTAAAAAGTCATTCATTACGAGTAGTTGGGATGCGCCGAGGAGGTCCCGCGGAAACCACGCGCCTCTATTGAGGTGCCTCGTGCGGCGTGTTACGTCTAAGCCCCCATGATCTATTTCCAATCCCTCACGAAAGCCGAGCTCGCGGAACTCATCCTTCCGTTCGCCCGCGTGCGGGGCCGCGAGATCGGGGAAGAAGAACGCGAGCGGAAAGCGAAGAAACAAGCCGCCTACCGTGCGCAGCAGCTCTTCCACTGGGTTTACCAGCGCTTCGTCACCGACTACGACGAGATGACCGACATCTCGAAGGAACTCCGCGGGTGGCTGAAGGAGAACGTCGAAGTCTTCCGCCTCACGGAGCGGGTTTCGAACCAGGCGCTCGACGGCACCCACAAGTTCCTCTGGACGCTTCACGATCAAAAGACGATCGAGTCGGTGATCATTCCCGCCGCGCTCCAGGAAAAATCCGGCGTCGAGGCGATCGATCGCCTCTCCGAAAAGGAAGACGCCGAAGACCTCGCTGCGACTCCCGCGCTTTCGCCGAGCGCGACCGGATGGTCGAACGTCCGCGTGGGCGCGAAGGGCGCGCTGAATCCGAAGCGGCCCGAATCCGAAGCCGCGCAAATGGCGAAGGGCGTGCGTTTCTCCGGTCGGCAGTCGGACGCGACCGTCGACTCCGGTCAGTGGCGCCGGCTCACGGCTTGTATCTCGTCGCAGGTCGGCTGCGCGATGGCTTGCAAGTTCTGCCTCACTGGCGTCCAGGGCCTCGATCGCCACCTCCAGACCCACGAGATCGTGACCCAGGTCCACGAACTCCGCCGGCGCGCTCCGATCACGAATATCGTCTTCATGGGGATGGGCGAGCCGCTCCACAACCTCGACAACGTCGCGAAAGCCTGCCAAATCCTGCTCGACCAGGACGGCCTCGGGTTCTCGAAACGGAAAGTCACCGTCTCGACGTCGGGCCTCGTGCCCGCGATCGAGGAACTCGGAAAGCGCGTCGACGTTTCGCTCGCGATCTCGCTGAACGCCTCGAACGACGAGCAGCGCTCGGCGATCATGCCGGTGAATAAGCGGTGGAACATCGCCGCGCTGATGGAGGCCTGCCGGAACTTCCCGCTCGGGCCGCATCGCCGGATCACTTTCGAATACGTCATGCTCCGCGACTTCAACGACACGCTCGAGGACGCCGCGCGCGTGGTGAAGCTCACCCGCGGGATCCCGTCGAAACTGAACCTCATCCCGTTCAACGAGCACTCCGGCGCCGAGTTCAAACGCCCGGACGACGTGAAGGTGAAAGCCTTCCAGCGCTACCTCCTCGACCGCGGCGTCACCGCGACGGTGCGGATTTCCCGCGGCCGAGACATCCTCGCGGCGTGCGGCCAGCTCCGCTCGATCTTCGGAACCGCGCGCGGGACGGACAAGCATAAGGACTGGGTCCGCCCGGAGGAACCGAGTGCAACCGGCTGAGGACCACTCCCTCTATTACCATTACTCGCGCTACCTCCGCGAAACCTTCGGCGGGAAGACCTATAAGGTCGTCGTGAACTCGGGGCTCACGTGCCCGACCCGCGACGGGACGATCACGAAGGGCGGCTGCACTTTCTGCGACGTGCGGGGAAGCTCGAGCTTCTTCGGCAAACAGGGGCGGGGAGGCGAAATCGTCGACCAGATCGACCGCCGCCTCCCGGGAACCCGCGAGCGATTCAAGTCCGAAAAGCACATCGCGTATTTCCAGAGCTACACGAACACCTACTCGGACGCCGAGTACCTCCGCGGGATCTATCTCGAAGCGCTCTCGCATCCGGAGATCGCGGGCCTCGCGATCGGCACCCGGCCGGATTGCCTTCCCGATTCCGTGATCGATTTGCTCGAGGAGCTCGCGCGCGAGCACTACGTTTCGCTCGAACTCGGAGTGCAGAGCTTCGAGAATCCGACCCTCGAATGGTTCATCCGCGGCCACGACGGCGATTGTTCGCGCGAGGCGCTGCGGAAGATGCGCGAACGCGCGCCTTCGGTCCACACCTGCGCCCACTTCATCTTCGGCGCGCCGACGGATTCCCCGACCGCGCCTCGGGATGCGGCCCTCGAGATGAACCGCTCCGGGGTGCGGGGAGTGAAACTCCATCAGATGATGGTGCTGAAATACACGAAGCTCGCCGAGATGCACGCGGCCGCGCCGATCCCGATGCTCACCGTCGACGAATACGCCGAGCGGGTGATCGAGTTTCTCGAGCACCTCGATCCGTCGATCTACGTCGAACGGCTCCAAGCGAAGGCCTCCCACGCGAAGGAACTCGTCGCGCCGGCCTGGTCGATGACCCACTGGGAACCGTATAATCGGATCCTCGCGATCATGCGCGAGCGGGGGAGCTACCAAGGGAAGGCGCTCGGATTCCCCCGCCGGATGCCGGCCGAAGTCCTATCTTTGAATTAGATAACGACGATCCGCATTATTAAGGTGAACGCATCGAACGGTTCGACTATCTCCTCGTTCACCGCCGATTCGGCGAAACCGATTTCCGAGCGCAGCCCGTGGTTTCGCTCCGAGGAGTCCCCATGAAAACGTTCCTGATGCTGGCCATCGCCCTTTCGTCCTTCTCCGCTTCCGCCGCCCAAGTCGTGAACTGCATCGGCGAGAATACCCGCGAGCGCCTTCAGTTCGTGATGGAATCGCCGCGTTCGCTCACGATCACTCGCGCGACGAAGGACCTCTGCGCCGGTTATCTCTCGATCGCGACCAAGGACGAAGCCGCGAACCTCGAGCTCACGAAGTCGAAGCTTCCGGGAATGAAGACGTACGACCTCTGGGACGGAAACTGGGGATTCACCCTCGACCTCCCGAACGCCGTCGTCGCCGGCCGCGCCGCGCACAAGACCCGGTTCAAGGTCCGTTACCACTTCGTCTACAACGACATCGACGAAGCCGAACTCGATCGCACGCTCGTCTGCGAACTCCGCTGAATTCGCGCTCCGTCACCCGGTAAAAATGACGAAACCCCGGAAGAGCGGCGAATTCGCCGTCCTCCGGGGTTTTCCATTTCGGGATTTCTAGATCACCCGTTTAGTTCGCGCAATAGCCGTCGTAACGGATTCCGTAAGGGAGGCCGGCGATGTCGATCCAGTTCCCGGAGCTTCCTCCGTGGCGGAGAAAGTGGCCCCAGCTATAGAAGCCGCAGGCGGCTCCGACGCCGTTCGAGTAGATGATTCCGCCGCCCGGGAGCCGGTAAAATCCTTGAGCAAGGTAGGTCGGCGGGACCGGATACGGATTCGGGTTCGACGTTACATCGCCGATTTGGCAGGCGCCGTCGTAGCGCATGCTTCGCGGCATGCGCTCGATCGGTTGGAGCGGCATGTCCGGATGAGCGCGGGCGAATTTCACGTAATCGCTGTAGTTCGCGTACGAGCAGTAGGCTCCGACGCCGTTCGAATAATAGATCGCCCCGGACGGCTCCCGATAGGTTCCTTGCGGAAGCGGATAAGCCAAGGCGGATTGGACGCAGACAAGACCGAAGACAAAGCTAAGCATCGCTTTCATTTTCATGGGTCACCTTTTCATTTCGTTTGTGGATTGAGTCTCGTTTTTCAGGAGGACACGCGGCGTTCCGGAAGAGACTCGTCCGGGCGTCGCGTTCGAGATCGAAATGGATCTCAATTCTTTTGCCAAACGCGAACCCAGTCGACTTTCATGCGGGTTTTGCTTTGAGACGCGTTACCGTATCCGCCGCGGGGGATCGATCCGGCCCACGAATTGTCGAGCACTTCGCAGGTAAGGAGCATGTACTTCTTGTCGTGCGAAGCGTAGGCGGAGGTTTGCCACTGTTTTACGCCGTCGAGGAAAAACGTATATCCTTGCGGCGTCCATAGGACGCCATACGTATGGTAGTTGTCTTCCAGCGAGGGTCCATTCGTGTAGGCAGAGCCGCCGACCGCGGTGTGATCTTGCCGAAAACCGTTCGAGGACCAATTGTGGACGTGCACGGGATAGGAGTTCGGATTGCCAGGGAGGTGTTCGACGACGTCGACCTCGACTCCGGTCACGTTCGGAACTGCGGGCACGATCGAGCTCGACTCGAGCCAAAACGCACACCAGGAGCCCGGAGAGTCGTGGAAATTGATTCGCGCTTCGAAATATCCGTACGTCGTTTCGAAATGGCCCTTCCCGCTCAAGAATCCGGAATGATGGAGACCGTCGCGTTCAGTATGGGTTTGGATCGTGAGCTCGCCGTCGTCGACGTGAACGGAATCCGGATCGTCGTAGGCATTTTCGACGGCCTTGTTCCAGGCAGTCCAGTTTCGGCTGTCGAGGCTGCGTCCCTTGAATTCGTCTTCCCAGACGAGGTTGTAGCCCGTGACCGGGATCGAAGGGCGGAGTTCGTCCTGGACTGGGTTCCGGGATACCGCTGGCGTCGTCGGCCGATTCGCCGAGGCCGTGTCGCGAAGGGGATACGGGGGCTTTCCTAGCGCGTGCGCATTTCCGATACTCAATGCGGCGATCGCCGAGAGGAGGAGGGGGGAGCGAGCAATAAACATGGGGAAATCTCCAGGCATAAGGGGTTAAGTCGTCGGCGCCCTAAATAACTCGACGCGTCATTCATTGCTCGATCTAAAGCGAACCTCGTTCGCAAAGCGTTGCCAGCGGCGGTAACGCCCGACGTGTCCGAGCGGGAAGGCGGACTGTAGAACTCTTAGGCACCTGGTGCGCCGATGGTCGGAAGCAGGCGATGTCCTCGAAATCACTGGGGGAGCGGGTGGTATGCTCGTTGCTCCCAAGCAGCGAGAGATTTTTAAAATGAATGGTACCGCGAGAGCCCCTCTTACGTCCGCAGATGCGACCGAACCGTCGACCTTTGACGAAGCTCCCTTCTATCTTCGACGCCTTCGAGAGGAGTTCGCGGTCCGCCGGCGGAGAAACCCACGGTTTTCGATGCGCGGGTTTTCGAATTCCCTCGGCCTTTCCGCCGCTGCGGTATCGCGAATTCTAGAACAAAAACGGGTCCCGTCTTTGAAGACGGTCGAAATGCTCGCCGATCGGATTCAACTCGGGAAATCGGAAAGGCGGGCGTTCATTCGCTCGTCGATCGAAACTCTACATCGCCGCGAGATAGACACGCTGTGTACCCCGCCGGAGGTCGATGCCATCGAGAACGACGAGTTCTCGGTAATCTCGGATTGGTACCATTATGCGATTCTCGAGCTCACGTTCGTCGAAGGATTTTCTCCCAATCCCCATTGGATTGCGCGAAGGCTCGGCATCGCGACCGACGAGGCCTCCACCGCGATCCGCCGACTGATCCGATTAAATCTGCTACGCGTGGTCACGCTCCCCGGCGGCGAACGCCTCGTAAAGACCGGCGAAAAACTCACCATACGTGACAAATCGAAAACTTCGGCCTTCCTGCGGAGTTTTCAGAAACAGATTCTCGCGCAAGCGACGGAAAGCCTCGATCGAACGCCGATCGACGAGCGATCGATGACGTCGCTGACCGTCGCGGTCAATCCCGAACGTCTCGCGGCTGCTCGCCAGATGATCCAGGAATTCACGCGGAATATCTGCGATTTGCTCGAAAGCGGTCCGCAGCGGCGAGTTTACCAAATGAGCGTCGCGCTTTTTCCGGTCGACCGAGGGGATTCGAAAGATGGTTAAGTTCAAAGCACGATCGATCGTTCTCGGTCTTTTGGCCGCTACGTTCCTTTTCGCGGACGCGGCTCCCGCCCGTGAGGGCGGCAGTGAGGGCCACGGCGGCGATCGATACACGATTGATTTCCGAATCGCGGGGTATCAGGGACTTCGACTCTTGCGCGATCTCGGTCCAGACCAGTTCAAGAACATCGACCGCTCGGCGCTCGAACGGCTGATTCGGACGGTAGACTTAAGTTCCGAACCATCGCTTTACCTCTACGATTCGGCGCTAAAGAAAAAAGTGGCGAAGTGCGCGATTAATTTTCCGAAGAAAAATCGAATCGTGGTCAGCCAGGAGTGCTGGGACGCGATCGGCGGAAACTGGGTGGAAAAAATCACGATCGCTCTGCACGAATATTTCTCGTTTCTGAATGTCGAAAGGGACCAGTCACCCTATTCGAGCGCGATCGCGCTCGAGCTGCTGACGCGTGTGAACATCGATCGAAGCGTAGGGACTTACCGGACTCCGGATCGCCGGATCTACTATTCGAACGGAGCCGGCGCTTATTGCGCGTTTGCGAATTATAGCGACTATCTCAAATTCACCGAGGTGTTTCGCGCCCTTCAATTTCAGAATGTCTATCAGATGCCGTTCGCGATGCGATACGACGGCGCGTGCCGTTCTCGTGGCGTTACGATGCCGCGGCATTGGGGTCACGGCGGGGATCTCGGGCAAGGCTTCTACCGGCTCCATAACGGTACGATCTATTATTCTAACGGCTTAGGAGAAGTTTGCGGCTTTACGAGCTGGGAACATTACGCGCGGCATGCCCCGGCCGGTACCAAGTGGAAGGCGCTGAATTCCCTGCCGGAAAACTTACGTCTCGCGGGCAATTGCGAAGAATAGACGTCTGCGGATCAACGGTATTCCGGCTTGATCGTCGCGATCGCGGCGTCGAAACGTTTCGCGAATCCGGGCTCCGTAACGTCGGTACAAACCGCATACCGAATAAACGATTCGCTTGAGCCGTCGGCGAGTTTAGGCCCCGTAAAATGAACGCCGACGATCCCGGTCCTCTCGATGACCAGGCGATTGTAGAGCTCGGCTTTCGGGATCCCGCGCGCGGCGGCCTCCTTCACGAGGTCGATCCCGAACGCTTCGTCGGGAGTGAGCCAGAGAGTGAAGAATCCCGACGTCGTCTCGCACGCGGGCCGAAGTCCGATGCCTTTCAGCTTCGGCACGAGGACGTCGAGGCGTCTCCGGTAAATCGCGTAAGTCTCGTCGAGCAGCCGTTTCGCCGTCGCGGGCTCGCGGAAGAGTTCGCCGTAAGCGGCCATGCCGTCGGGCACCGGCCCGGAATCGGTGTTGCCCTTGATGAGGACGAAATCCTCGACGAAGTCCTTCGAACCGACGAGGACGCCAAGGCGCTGACCGGGATCCGAGAAGGATTTCGACATCGAGTAGAGCTCGGCCCATTCGAGGTTCGGATGATCCTTCGCGACCGCGGCGAGAGGCACGTGGGATTTTCCGTCGGTCAGCGTCGCATAGGCGCCGTCGTTCACGAGTCGAATGCCGTTCGTCACGCAATACTCGATGAGCGCCGTCCACTCCTCGCGGGTCGCGCCCGCGCTCGCAGGATTCCCCGGCCGGATCACGAAGACGAGGTCGGGTTTCGCGCCGGCCGCGTTGACCGCCGCGCGGAGCCCGTCGACCCGCATCTTCATCCCGTCTTTCGCGGAGAGCGGCCAGACGATCCGGTTCGAGCCGAGATAACTCGCGGCCCACGTTCCCATCACGTCGTAGGCGGGGAGGTTCGTCGCCACGCGGAAGTTTTCGCGGCCTTTCAAGTGGAGTCCGCAGGCGAGCGGCAGGATCGCGGTCGCGGTCTTGATGCCGGCGATCGGCGTCGCGCGAAGGTGCGCGTAGCTTTCCAGCTTCAGCCCGGAGAAACATTCGATCATGCCCTCGGCGAAGCGGTTCAGGTTCTTGTCTTCGGCGTAGGTGTGGAGGTCGTAGTCCGGCCGATTCGCGAAGCGCGACTTCAGGTCGAGTACTTCCTTCGGCGGGATGAGGTCGGGATTCCCGAGGGAAAGGTTCAGCGCCTTCTCTCCGGGATGCGCGGACTCGTATTCCTGGATGAGGACGTAGATGAGCTGGAAGAGATTGATTCCGGAGGCCGGGATTTTACGCACGACTTCAAACTACCCGGGCGGACGAGCGGAAATCAAGTCGCGTGAGTCGTCTCGTCCCCGGACGGGGCGGGCTTCGAGCGTCAAGCGTAGGGTGAGGTTCCCGACCGCTGCGAGCTGTTCTAACGATGCCGCTTCGATTTCGACTTCGACGGAGCGGGCGCCGGTGGAGGAGCGCGGCGGGCGGCCATCGCGGCGTTCACCTTCTCGAGCGCGTCCTTCTGCTCGAGCACCGTCTGCGAGACCTGCGAGACGAGCGTTTTCATCGTGTTGTGCTCGTCGTTCAGGATCCGAAGCTGGTCGGCGATTTCCTGGGTTTGTTTCTTGTTGGCGTTCGCTTGCTTCTCGAGTGCGTCGAGGCGCTGGTTCAGCGAATCCATATCGGGACAACCCGGGATCGTGAAAGCCATCGTGAAGAATGCGGCGACGAGGAATGCGAGGATGCGCGAGTTCGATTTCATGGAAGCTCCTATGCTTCAAAAGCCATCCCGTCGTGGGATGCTGGCCCGAAACTGCGGCCTCGAAGTGGATGGTTCTAGTGTAAGCCCCGGTTATTGAAAGACAAGCGGGTATTTTGACGGTCGACGGTCTCTCCCTAGCCATTTGTGCGCTTTGGATCGGGGCCTCGGTCGAGAATCGGTGAATCCGGCGCCGATCGCCTCGCGTTTCTCGGTCCGTACGAAGAAATAGTGGACCGATCCGAAGCGCACAAATGGCTACGGCGGGTCGGTGGTGGGGCGGGGACGGGGAGGCCGCGGCCGTGCCCCCGAACTCCGCGAAAAATCCGCCGATCAGAACATAAACTTCTTGTTCGCCACGTTCGTGATGACGGCGACTCCGAGGGTGGCGGTGATGAGCGCCGATCCGCCGTAGCTCAGGAACGGGAGGGGGACCCCGACGATCGGGAGGATGCCCATGACCATGCCCATGTTCACGAAGATGTGCCAGAAGTAGATCGATAAGAGTCCGACGACGAGCAGGAGCGCGAATTTGTCGTGGGACTGGAAGGCGACCTGGAGCCCGTTCATGAGGAAGATCATGTAGAGAAAGAGCAGGATCACGCACCCCGCGAAACCGTGCTCCTCGCTGAAAACCGAGAAGATGAAGTCGGTATGGTGCTCGGGCAGGAAGTTCAGCTGGGACTGGGTGCCCTTCTTGTAACCTTTGCCGAAGAGCTGGCCGGAACCGACGGCGATCATGGACTGGATCGAGTTGTACCCGGTGCCCTTCGGGTCGCTCATCGGATCGATGAAGGTGACGAGGCGTTGGCGTTGGTAGGGCTTGAGCGCGAACTTGTAGGCCGCCGGCGCGGCGACCGCGAAGCAGAGGCCCAGAGTGATAAGCGTCTTCGGTTTGACCCGGATGAATAGCATCATCGTGCCGAAGGTGAGCAGGATGATCATCGCGGTGCCGAGGTCGGGTTGGAGCATGATCAAGAACGACGGGACGGCGACGAGGAGAGTCGGTAGCGCGAGATCTTTCAGGCCGTAGCCGCCTTGGGTCCGGTCCGTCTCGAAATACTTCGCGAGGCAAAGCACCATCGAGATCTTCATGAATTCCGACGGCTGGATGGTGAACGAGCCGACGCCGATCCAGCGGCGGGCGCCGAGGCTCGCCTTCCCGATGATGAGCACGAGGACGAGGAGCAGGATGTTCCCGAAATAGACGACGTATGCGACTCGCGAGAGGAAGGAGTAGTGGATCATGAGGACGACCGCGGTGATCACCATGCCGACGCCGAACCAGATGAGCTGGTTCCGGAAGAGGCCCTGCGATTTGTCCTCGACGGCGGTCGCCGAGATCAGGTTCCAAATCCCGATCCCGAAGAGAATGAACTCGAGGATGAGCATGTTCCAATTGAACTTCTTCAATTCCTCGTCGTAGAAGCCGTAGCGGTTCTGGCTCGGGTCTTGGACGACCGGGCTCTCGGAGTAGGTGTAACTCATCGGTCAGTCTCCTCCCGCCGCGCCGGGGACGGCAGCGGGTAAGGTATCGTTGTCGGTTTGGGGTACGTCCTCGTCGACGGCCGCCGCGGCCGCCTCTTTTTCGGCTTGGGCCTTTTTCACCTTCGCGAGCCACTCGCGCTTCGCCTTTTCCTTGTCTTCCTCGACGCGCGCGGCGATCGCGGCGTCGGAGTACTTCACCGGATCGAGCTTGCGCAGGTAGGTATCGATGATCGCCCTCGCCACCGGCGCGGCCGCCGTACCGCCGTGGCACCCGTGTTCGGCGATCACCGCGACGGCGATCTGCGGATCGTCCGCGGGCGCGAAGCCGGCGAAAAGCGCGTGGTGCCGCTCGCGGTAGCGCATGTTCTCGCACTTCGCGTAGACGCGGTCCTTCGAGAGGTTGAT
The DNA here is from genome assembly GCA_018266355.1 of Bdellovibrionales bacterium. GTDB lineage: Bacteria > Bdellovibrionota > UBA1018 > UBA1018 > UBA1018 > JACMQW01. The sequence goes on along the minus strand of JAFEAP010000005.1, from coordinate 3,149 downwards.
CACTTGGGCGGTGCCCGTCTTGCCGACGAAGTCCATGCCCGGGAGGCGCTGCGAGTACGCGGTGCCGTTCCGGTCGTTCACGACGTTATAGAGACCGTCGCGGACCGCTCTCGCGGTCGAGGGCTTCAGGTGATGGGTGTCGAGCGGCTCGGGCTTCGACTCGGAAATCACCTGGCCGTCGTTCGATTCGATCCGCTTCACGAAGAACGGGCGATATTGGGTCCCGCCGTTTGCGACCGAGGCGTAGGTATTCGCGAGCTGGAGGATCGTCGTCAGCACGTAGCCCTGGCCGATCGCGACCGAGAGGGTTTCCCCCGGATTCCACGGTTGATTGTACCGTTTCATCTTCCACTCTTCGGTGGGGATCAGTCCGGGGACTTCGCGCGGGAGCGGGATTCCCGTTCGGCGGCCGAGGCCGAGGTAAAACGCCCACTTCGCGAGGTCGTCGACGGACTTCAGTCGTTGGGCGACCTTGTAGAAGAAGACGTCGCAGGATTTCGTGATCGCTTCGCGGACGTTGATCGAGCCGTGACCGTTCTTCTGCCAGCAGTGGAAGGTCTTCGATCCGACCTGGAGCTTGCCGGGGCAGTTGAAGACGGTGTGCTCGTCGATCACGCCTTCTTCGAGGCCGGCGATCGCGGTGATGATCTTGAACACGGAGCCGGGCGGATAGTGATCTTGGATCGTCTTGTCGCGGAGCGGGCGGTTCTCGTTATTGATCAGGTTCGCCCAGAGCGCGGGCGGGATCCCGCGCGAAAACGCGGTCGGATCGAAAGCGGGCCGCGAGACCATGGCGAGGATTTCGCCGTTCTTCGGATTGATCGCGACGACGGCACCCGCCTTGTCGCCGAACGCCTTTACGGCCGCCATCTGGAGATCCTGGTCGATCGTGAGGATGAGGTTCTTCCCGGGCGTCGCCGGTTTTTCGAGTTCGGACGCGAGCACGCGGCCCTTCGAGCGGTCGAGCTTGATCCGGCCGAGGGCGTCGACTTCGACGAGTTTCTCGCCGTCTTCCCCGCGCAGGACCTCCTCGAGTCGCTGCTCGATGCCGAACTTCCCGACGGAGTCGCCGAGCTTATAGACTTCGCCGGCTTTGTTCAGAGAAGTGAGCTCGGTCGGCGAGACCTCGCCGATGAAACCGAGGAGGTGGGCGGCGACGTCGCCGTAGAGGTTCGTGCGTTTGATCTCTTGTTGGACCTGGACGCCCGGCATGTCGATCTTCCACGCCTCGACGAGCGCGACTTCCTCGCGCGAGAGGTCTTCCTTGATCTTCACCGGGATGAACGAAGGCTGCCCGCGCATCTTCTCGAGCTGAGCGCGGATGTCGGAGGCCTTCATCTTGATGAGGGAGGCGAGCGTCTCGAGCGTCTCGTTCCCGCGCTTCGACTCCTTTAGGTACTGGGGAATGATCTCCAAGTCGAAGGCCGGGCGGTTATCGAGCAGGAGCGTGCGGTTCCGGTCGAAGACCATTCCGCGGGGCGCGGCGATCTTCACCTTCTTGATTCGATTCTCTTCCGAGTACTGGCGCATTTTATCGCCATTGAAGATCTGGAGGTAAACGAGGCGCGAGAAGAGGAGGAGCGCGCCGACGGTGAGCGCGATGTAGAGGTATTTGAACCGGTCTTGGAGTTCTCGGATCTGCTCTTCTTGGCCGAGGAAGGACATGGCTTAAAGACCCTCCTCTGGTTTCACGGAGGGTCTCATAGACCCTCCTCGACGAGGAGCTCGTCTTCGATCAGTTGGCGCGAGCTTTCCGATTTCGTCGTCTTCCGGTCGAAGGCGTCGAGCGCCTTGTACGCCCAGTATCCCATCAGTCCTTCCATTCCCGCGAACGGCAGCACGGTGATCAGGAAGTGGGTGGCCTGGGCGCCGGCCAGTCCGAGCGTGGCAAGCACGACGAGGACGAGCGTCTTGAACGCGATCGCGGACGCGATCGTCACGACGAGCAGCGATGCGAACTGGGAGATGACGAAGAAACGCGAAAAGGCGCGGATCCCGAGAAAGATCGCCATGTAGACGCAGGCGAAGAAACCCGCCGGCGCGCTCGAGTGCGTCTCGACGACTCCCGCGAAGATCAAGACGAGGATGCCCCCTTCGGTGAGCGTGCGGCGAAGCGCGCACCAGATCACCGCGATCAGGACGAGATCGGGCTGGAAGTACCAGAGGGGATAGGCGTTGAAGAGCGTGCTTTGGACGGCGACCGCCGCGGCGACGAGTAAGACGAAGAAGGGAGCGTTCAAGAAGCGAAGGAGAAGGTTCCTCACGCGTTAGGGTTCGCCTTTCGCTTCTTCGGGGCCTTCGAGGGTTCCGGGGCCGGCGCGGCTCCCGCGGCCGCGGCGGCTTTATCCGCTTTCTCCTTCTCTTTTTCGCGTTCCTTTTCGAGCGCTTTCCGCGCTTCGGCCGCCGCGCGTTCCCGCTCGAGGACCTCCACGCGCTGATCGGTGACGATCATGACTTCCTCGAGTTTCGTGAAGTCGACCGTCGGCTTCACTTCGACGTCCTGGGTGATCCCGAACGGCTTCTTCTTCACGCGCGAAACGGTCCCGACCGCCACGCCGCGCGGATAGACGCCGCCGAGACCGGAGGAGAGGAGAAGGTCGCCCACCTGGATGTCGTCCACGCGCAGGGTGAACTTCAGCTGGCAGAGTTCGTCGGTGAGTCCTTCGACGACGCCGCGGGCGCGCGAACGTTCGATGATCGTATCGACGGCGGAGAGGAGGTCGAGGATCGTGACGACGTCGGCGGTCGAAGCCGTCGTGCGCATTACCCGGCCGACCACGCCTTCGTAGGTGATGACCGCCATGCCCTTCTTGATGCCCGCGTCTTCGCCGCGATTCAGCCGGATCGCGCGGAACTCGGTCGAGACGTCCTTCGCGATCACACGGGCGACGATCGTCTCGAGTTTCATCTTTTCCTGGAAGTTCAGGAGTTCGCGCAGCCGGGAGTTTTCGTTTTGGGCCTCCTTCAAGCTCGCGATCTGGCCGAGAAGTTTCCGGTTTTCCTCGAAGAGGCGGGTGTTCTGCGTCTTCACGTTCCAGAGATAGAGATAGCCTTGGTAGAGGTCGACCGTCTGCTCGAGGGTCCAGGAAATCGCGGTCTGGATCGGGGAGGTGATCGCGAGAATGACGCGGTCGTAGAAACGGTAATCG
>JAFEAP010000004.1 GCA_018266355.1 Bdellovibrionales bacterium | reverse complement strand
TTGACTTCCATTAACAAAATTAAGTACATTTAAAGTATCTATATTTCCAGTTACAGTAGTATTACTACCTTCAACCTGTAATGTAGATTCTTCTTCCATAGTTTCTATACCTACATCAGAAACTGATATATCTTGAACATTTATATGATAAGCTTCAAGATATTTATTTATATCAATTCTTTTACAGGAAAAACATTTTCTTATATTAAAATAGTCAAACTTTTTAAAAGCTGTAATTACATCTAATTTATCATTTATTATAGCTTTAGCCAATATAAATGAATAAACATTAGCAGCATAATATAAAGTAGTTTGATATTGTTTATCTGTTTCACCATAGATATTCTCTTCGTTAGTCCAACTATTTAACATAGTATAAACATCATCAATAGTATATCTAAGACCAGTATTTAACCCACTAGCAAGAACTGCATCCATTTTTCTGTACAGGGAAACCTTGACTAGCTTTATAATTTCCATTAAAATGAGAACCACAATCTATACAATAAGCTTTAGCTTGATTAAGTATATCTTTGATTGTATATAGTTCTTTTAAATCATTAGGATAATTAATTTTAGCTAAATCAAATTCGTTAGATAATAAAACTTTATCAAAAAAGTAATTAGTATTCATTATACTAAAATACATATAAGCTAAACTCATTACTGAATTAAACTCATAAGTTGTAGATGAAATCTTATTACAATTAGTTCCACAATTCCCACCACAATTACATTTAGGTCTTTCAGAACATATAATCTTCTTAGTAAAAGAAGCAAGACAGGAATCTAATTTACAAAAACTAGGGAGGAATTGAATAGTAGAATTAGTACCATCTGTTATTTGTATAACATATAATCCATCATCACCTAAATCAATATCTAATTGAGCTAATCTATTTAAACTACCAGTTAATTTAGTAGTAAAATTGGAAAAAGTATCATCATCTACAGTACCAATAGTATAATCAATACTATTACTACCGCTTATATTTTTAATAGTATATTTGTTACAACCAATTTTAGTTATACAAATAAAGCCACAACCTTTACTTATATATTGATTTACACAACTAAATACACCATCTACACTTATAGTAGTAACTATAAGTAAATCTCCAGTATAAGTTCCTGGGTCATAAGAATAGATATAACTAGGATCAAAAGCAAAATTAGTACCAGTAGTATTTATACTAATATTTTGTTCATCCAATAGATTTCCCTGTACATCATAAGACTTGAAATTGAGTACAATAGGGGTAGTAACATAAGGAAAAGTAACAGTATCATCTATATTTAGACTAACTAAGTTACTATCAAATATTACTTCTTCTCCAGCATCAGAATCTATAAAAGTACAATTAGAATCTCCACATATAGGAGATAAAGGAGTTATACTATATTTAGGAATAAATACCCCATTAAAAGTATTTACATCTTGATCGGCTGGAGCAGTATCATCTTGTATAAATGAACCACCAACCCATCTACCTAATATAGTAGTTATATCAATTTCTACATCATTTTTATCACATAATATAGAATTTCTAGTATCATAAACCCTATTATCATTGACATTAGACCAATTATAATATTCAGCAGGTTGAGAAGTCATATCATAGCAATATATTCTATCACTATAAGGTTTTCTATAACAAGCTATTTTAGAATAAGCATTACCAACTTGAGTAGCTTGAGCACTCCAATTCATTAACATTACTATATCAAATAGTACATTATCTGTTACAGATTCATTAGGATTATTACCTAAATCATATCCAAACAAATAAAAACTATTATCATAAGTATAATAACCACTTTGAGACAAAACTACTCTCATAGTAGCTTGTTCCCAAACTTCTAATCCATCAACTACTAGCTTATAACCACTACCCTGACTGCCAGCGATGGCAGTCAAAGTAGTGGATAAGCTTCCTATTGTAGTTGTAACCGGAGCAGTAAGAGTGTTATATAGTGCATTGAATATTGTAGTACCATTTATAATAATAGTTAGATTAGTTGTAAGAGTTGTAGTCAAAGCATTAGTAGCATTACCACTAATACCTGAATTGGCAACATTATTACCAACTACACCTCTAAAAAAACTTCTAACTATCATTACTATATTAAACTACTGTAGTTGCTGAGAAAAGAATACCAAGTATTGTTTCTACACTTGTAAGCTGAGTAGTACCTGTCTTTAGAGCAAGTATCAAACTTTGAGTAGTAGCATGAACCTTATCTATTGCATTCTCATGGTTGAGAGGGAACATAAGAGTATCAAGCTTATATGTATCACCTGCACTTACAAGAGTAGGCTTAGTCCAATAGTATTGAGGTAGCCAAGTTTGGTTAGTATTACCATCGGTAGTACTATATATTTGTTCAAGAGCAAGTACATCTGATGGCTGACCAAATCCATATACAAGAGCAGTAGAACCACCAGCACCAGCAGTTTGAATAGTAGCACTACCGAGTATATCATTAGGGCCAGTTTCACCTACTGAAGTTTTAAATGATTTATTTACTACTTTAGCAGTAAGAACTATACCATCAGTTACACCAGTATTTTGATGTGCAGTAGCAGTTACTATTGCAGTAGGATCAGCATTTATCAATGCAATCAGACCATCAAGTACTGCAGCAGCAGCATCACCATACTTAACAGCATACTCATAACGATACTTAGGAAGTACTATATTATTAACAGGTAGAGAAGTATCTACTATTAATATACCTGCTAAAGTTCCAACTACAGGACTAGATGGAAGATTAGCAGCACCAGCTGTACCATCAGCACCTATAGTATCTACTTGAGCAACTGGAGTTACAGCAGCTTTCTTAGCAAGAGAATAAATATCCCTAGGAATAACTACGGAAACTTTAGGTTCAAGTTGTGTACCATCAAGACCAGTACCTTGACCAAGAGCAGCCCAAAACTTATTTTGACCAGTCAAAGTAGTACTAGTAGTCATTAGTACACCATTCATATCGAAAAATGCTATAGAGCCCTTATCAAGAAGATGAGCTTCAGTAGCACTTGCAATAGTACCACCACCTATTTTGGCAGCATAAGCACTATTAGTAACTACAAATAAATGTTGCATAATTTACCTTTTTTATTTTATTAATTATTATTCTACAAAGTTATCTTGATTCTTATATACAGGGAATAGTTGTGGGTCTACTTTAGCTATTATATCAGTAACCATATTAGATATAATTTCGGATATAACACTATCACCAAAATCACTTCCCTGATTTAAAGATAAGTTGATTTTGTTAGGTTTCCTAATATAGGTTAGGTTTAAAGTGTTGCTTATAAACCTTTTTTGATGAGGCACCTTAACTAACCCATTTTCAATATGTACAATAGGGCTTTGCCAAGTAGGTTTCCAATGAGGATGATAAATAGTATTAAGATAATCAGCTGTTTTAATTACTCTACTAGGTCTTTCTATTCTATTAACAGTATTAGGAATGTTATATTCTTGATACCTTTGTTGAATAGCATTAGTAACAACAGTAACAGGACTAGTACCCACATTACTAGTATATTGATAACTAATAGTATTAAAACTATTATTACCTAAAGAAACAAATATTAAACTAAAATCATAGCGATGGTCATTAAATTGTTCCCATCTAACTTCAACATCAGTTCTTTTATTTACTTCTCTAAGTATTTGATCTATAATAGTAAAATATAAATCAGTATCAGTTAAACCATTTACTAAAGCTGGATAATTCCCTGTATCATAAATAACAGTATTATCCATTAATATTTTAAATCCTTTAAAAGCATTTAAAGTATTACCATTTAGTTGAGTAGTTTGAGGAAAGAGGACAGGACAAACTGACCTATCTATGTTTATTAAACTAAAATCAGAATATCTAAGTCCACAATCAGTTCTAGCTAAAAGTGGCCTTATTCCACTTTCCTCAATAACCTCATGACAATTTTGTGGAAGAATACCATAACTAGTATTATCATCTAAATAATAAAGAGGTATAGAACTTGGCACCAAAAGTTGGTCTAAGTCCTGATACCTCTTTATTGTAGATTGGAAACCTTGACCTTTAGGATTAGATTTAGGATTAATTCTTTGACTAATAAATCTTCTAGTAGCAAGATTAAAAAGCCAATCCTTTTCTTCAGAAAAGAACTTTTCTCTTCTATTACTATTAATATCTTGAAGAGCTAAATCAATCTCTATATGTATTTCCTGTACGGTCATTATTTAGTCTGCTCAAGACGAGCTTTGAGCATATCTTTTTCTGTTTTATTAACTGGATTCTTTAACCAAGCTATAGTTTCAAGCCTATTATTACCTAAAGTATTATTATCCATATCCATAATTATATTAGTATTAGGAACACGCTTAAGTAATCCTTTTACAATACACCTTTCTATGAATGAACCAATAACTACCCCACTTTCATCATTTACCATATCCAAGAACTTCTGAGGATATTTCTCAGCAGCTTTATCAAGAGCAAGACTCATAGTAATAGAATCCATAGAATCATGATATACTACATCAGTATCAGGCTGCAATTCTTGAGCTAGTACTATTAGTAAATCACGTTTCTTAGTTTCATCACTATTTACGGTAACAAAAGCAGTTCTAGCTTTCATACGAAGCTCAAGCAGATTAAGATCAGCTTGTTTCTTAACAGCTTCATCAAATAGATAAAATTGAATCTTAGGACTATTATACATATTCTCTTCATCAGGAGAAACACGAGGATGCTCTTTAGCAAACCTATATAGTATATAATCGGAAAGATTTATTGGAGTTCCATTAGTTTTAGTTTTCATATCCTCAGCATTAGGATACCAAAAACCTATTTCTAATTTAAGTCCTTCTATTGGAATACGAACATTAAGTTCAGCCCAATAATTTTTAACAGCACTAGGCCAAGCATTATCAGTAGGTAGAACACCTATAATTTCAGGAAGATATTTCTTTTCTTCTTCAGGATTTAAACCACGACCAACATCTTTTTGTCTATTAAAACCACCAAGTTTTTTAATAGCAACAGATGGGTCAGCACCAATAGGATTAGCTACAACTAGATTACCTGAATCAGGTTTAGCTTTTATATATACAATATGAGAAACTTTTTCCATTTTATTTTAATTAGTTTATATTTTTTTGTTTTAAAAAGTAAGAGGTCAGTTAGACCTCTTACTTTTATACATTTTAATTCTTACTAAAACTATCTTTATTAAGATAATGTAGGTAGCAACTTAAAGCAGTGAGTATTCCTACGAATACATATACCTTTAGCTGAGAAGAAGTGAACACTATTCTTATCTTGTTCAGTAGCAATATTTTGATTATTGTTACCTGCAAAATCGAATGGCATTGGAGTAATACCACGAACTACACCCATGATATTAGCACGACCCCTTTGAGTTACCATCTGAACGTTATTTGTACCATCATATACTGATTGGTCTACAAAGTACATTTCAGAAGATGTAGTAGGACGACCACTAATAGGATCAAGTGGAGCAGATTCAGCGCGTCCACCATAATCAAGCAATGGAAGATGTTTAACAATTACAGTGTGACCATCTACGTGTTCATAAGCAGTAAAGAATCCACCTAATGTTAAATGACGACCAGCGCCACTAACAAAGAGTTCCTTATTTACTACAGTAAAACCACTAGATACAAGACTACCTTTCATAGCAGTATCGAACTTATCAAGTCCATCATAACCAGTATAAAGGACAAGTGTTACATTCTTCTTATCGGGAGCACCATACATGGCATCACCTACTACTTGCTTAATCTTCTGAGCAGTAAGAGTACCATAAGTATCGCTATTAGGTATTTGTTCAATTACACCAGCACCTATAGGAATAGGGAGACCACTATCTTCATCTTTAAGAGCTATACTACCATCAGCAGCACGGTTATAACGTGATTCCCAATAATGTTCTTCAGCAGTTTGCTTCCAATCAAGCATATGCTGATACCTTTCAAAGTCAATCCAATAATTGCTTATCTTACCATCTACATTAAACTGGAACTCAGTAATCTTATTACCTATATTACCAGCAAGAACATAAGACTTACGAAGGAAGCTTATTTGATTCTTCATACGGCCAGGCATAACCACATTACTTTCATTACCCATAGAGAGGGATTCAGAAACAGGTGCACCACCAACCATAGACCACTTAGAACCAACAGCTAAATCAGCAAGTGGACAGAAAGCAAGAGGATTAGGATCAGTACCTTGGAAAGTATAAAGATAAAATTGACCTACTTGTTGAGGTTTACCTTTAATCTGAGCTTGATAACCACTAGCACTAGAGATAAGATGTTTATCCTTTAGCCAATTAGTTTTCATTAGAACTTGAAAATAACCATTACCAACACCCGGACGACTAGTAGCAGTATAAGCTACAGCTACAACATCAGCCTTACGCAGACGATTGATAATAGGCCACTCATATTGAGCATCATTGATCTCAATATATTTAGTACCACCTTTTTGACCTTCAGTAAGGAATGTAAGGGGAAACTTATCTTCTTCTTTACCCATCAAGTGAGTAATAACAGGATTGATAACATCAGGCTTAGTCATAAGACCAGCAGCAAGGCTATTTTCATTAGTATAACCCTTACCATCAAAAGTCTGACCATGTATCAACCGCATTGTGCTAGTATTTGCCATAATCTATTTTATTGTTTATTAATTGTTTACTTATAATAATTGGTCAAGTGTAGGAACTTCTTGATTACTTCTTTGTATTTCAATACGTTTTAAATTAATAGTCTTATTAGTTCCCTTACTTTCAGATAGTTTCTTCACTGCCAAAGTTCTAGCTTTTTGTTCAATTAAAGTAGAGAAATCCATTTTTCTATATACTAAATATTGAAGTAACATACGCTTTTCCTGACTAGCTTCATAATAATCTAAATCAAATTGACTATTACCTTCATTATCTATAGGTTTAGATATATATTGAAAGAAAGTTTCTCTATCATCTACTGGAATAGTAACATTATCAATAGTACCTTTAGTTAATACTAAATCTTCAGCATTTTTCCAATATTTAGCTATTTCTTTCTGTTCTTTTTCCCATGCAGCTTTAGCAGCCTTTTCATCAGCATCTCTAAGAGTTTTTTCATTATTAACTAAACTATCATAAGCTGTTTTACCTTTAGCAGCCCAAGTACCATTAGTTTTAATAAGAGTAAGCATATCTTCTATACTATCCTTATCTACACCTTTACGAGATAGATCAGCTTTAATTAAATCTAAATTTAATTTTTCATTAGCTGCATCATATTGTACAGTACTATATCTAATTTTACTGTCAAAATCATTCTGATTGCCACCTCCCTGTAAATGGTTAATAAAACTTTGAATTACAGGATTAGCTTTAAGAAAATCTTGAACAGCAGATTGTTTAGCAGTATTAACTACATCAGTAGTATAATTTATTAAACCTGTAGCATCATCAGTATATTTCTTCTTCTTTCCATTTTCATCCACAGGGGATATACCAAGAGTTTCTTGAAGAGCTTTAATAGCTGTCTTATCATTCTCTACTTGACCAGTTTTTACACTATCATCTATTTTTATATCATCAGGTAATATTAGATTTCCTTTATCATCTAGTTTAACCTTATCTTTAGGAATGATAATTTTACCAGTTTTTTCATCTACAACATTACCTGATGCCTCATCAAGAGCAAGATTATTAACATCAATATCAATTATATTCTGATTTTGTTGTTGGTCATCTTGTTGATTTTGGTTTTGTTGTCCTTGATTATTTTGGTCATTATTTCCCTGTTGATTACCATTCTGATTACCATTCTGATTATCAGAACTACTACCATTGTTAGTTTGACCATCACCGAGGAATGTTTCCAAATTTACATTGTCATCCCCGCTTTTTCCATCACCGTTAGGATTTTGCGTCTTGTCTGCCATTTTATTAAATTAAAGTTATAAATTATTTACTTGTAGGTTTATTTAATCTCTTTTTATTATTCATTATAGTTTCTTGAAGCTGTCTTTCAGACATTCTATCTTTAAGATTCTGATTATTAATAGCTATAGCATCTTTTCTATCATCTCTTTTTTGTTTATTAAGTTCCTTAGTTTCAGCTAATCCTTTAGCTTGTAAATCTTTATATTGATTATCTATATCATTTAATAATGAATCATAATCAATATCATCAGGAACTAAACTACCCTTAGAATTAGCTTGAATTTCAGCAACTTTAATATTAGTTTCAGATTGTTTATCAATCTTATATTTTTCCATCTGAGTTTTAGCTTGAGCAGCTTGATTATTCATCTCAGCTATTCTCTCTTGAGAAGCATTAGCATTATCTTCCCTAGCCTTTTCTAATTGTTGTTGTATAGCCTCAGCCTTAGCTAGAAACATTTTAGCTTTACTTAAATTAGTAGCTTCAATTAATGAAACTATAGCTGTACCTGGAACTCCATTTTGAGATAGAGGTTGAGCCATACTCTTAATAAAATCTAATTTAGATTTTTCTTGAGTACTATCTTTAACAAATATACCTAAACTAGCATTACAATAATGAATAGGTTCTACACTAAAGAAAACTTGTCTATTATCACTATTTACATAATTAGCTTGCATACCTTCTGTCCAAGCATATTGACTACAATCTAATAAACCTTGTAAATCAGTTTCTTCAAACTTTCTAAATTGTCTATTTAATTCACTAGTAATAAGAGCACTTCTTACTACAGCTTGTTCATTATTACCTTTACCATCACTTGCTTTAACATCGCCATATCTTTGACGATTCATACCGACACTATCCCACCATTCATCTTTTACAGATCGAATAATTTCAATCATACTAGAAGCATATTGAGATAAAGCTAAATCTACAACCTTTATACCTTGTAAAGCTGTGGCAGCATTTTCAGCAGTTTCATCAAAGAATCCAAATCCAGTAGCTTCAGCCATATAGATGAACTTATCTTCATCCCATCCCTCTTTATTAGGAATAAGACCTAGAGGAAAAGTTACAAACTTATCCTTATTTCTAGCCATTGTTAATTCAAATCTAAACTTGAATATATTATACAATGCCTGATAAGTCATACCATTTCTAACTATACTAGACTTAGTATAAGTTTTCCCGTTATAAGATAACTTAGCTTCACTGCGATTTCCTAGATTATTTCTCTGTACAGGGAGATATCGCCATCCATTTTCAAATTCATCCTTATCTAATAGAATCTTATTATCAAATACATAAGATTCACATACCATACTTCTCCATTCCCATTCAATACTTATATCACCCTTATCAGGATTTAAAACATAAGTATCATCTACTTCCATTTCTTCTTGACCTAATAAACCTTGATATTTTAATATACCAACTTTCTGTTGAGTTTTCCATTCAACATGAGCATATCCTATATATCCAGCAGGTTTAATATAACCATAATTAGTAGAAGTAGGATCACTGTCAGTATTCATACCTATCTCGGCATTACTACTAGTAGTATTAGAGAAAGCTATAGAAGGTTCAGAAGATTTATTATTAAATTCATCTATTTTTTTCAATAGATCATCAGACATGTACTTACCCAATTTAGTTATAATTTGAGTAGGTGTAGCCCAATATCTAGTTACAAAAGCATCACAATCTTCATAGTTACCAGTAGCAGGATTACCAATAGGAAAAGCATCTAATGGATGAACTCTAATACAAGTAATATCATCCTTATATACATCTTTCTTAGTAATAACTCTACCACTAGTAAGCCAATCCGCAAATAGTTCTAAATAGAAATCTTTTAAACGAAGCTTATATTGAAGAAAATCTAAAGCTTCTTGTCCCATTCTAGCTCTATAATCACAATAATTTTCATCATGATTAGCAAGCATTTCATTCATATCAGGCATCTGCTGACTTGGAATACCAGTATCAATACCTGCATCATTCAATCCATTAACAAAAGATTGAGCAATAGTTCTCTTAACTAGAGATAAACGAGATTCTAAAAATTTATTAGTAACATCAGGATTAGAACAGACTACTTCATAATCAGTAACTTCTTCTCCTTTCTCTCCTAATAGTAAATCTATAATAGGAGTTATTATATTATAATTTCTAAGTCTAGCAGGACGCTTACTTAGTTGAGTATTTTCAGTATTATAAGGATTAGTTACATAACGGTAATCATGTAAATCTAATCTTCCTTCAACGGCATCATACAACATCTTCATATAATACCTATCTCCCGATAAATAATTAACTTGGTCTATGAAGTATCTAGTACACTTCTCAGCCCAATCATTAGTTTTTTCAGAAAGATTATTAACCTGACTAGGTAATATCATGTAAACATTGTTCTATTAAAGAAACTATTAGCACTCTTATTTTTAGCTCTTGATTCTTTTATTATAAGATTTTCATGTTCATGAATATCAAACATACCAACAATAAGAGCAGAAACACGGTCAAAGTTACCTATCTTATTCCATTTCAATAATTCCTGTATAACTCCCTCGTCATAAAAAAAGTCTAGGATAAGCTTTTTTGAACCATCATCTAATGTTCTAACTACTTCAGTTATCCAATCTCGAAGATAAACAGCACCCATACCTTTTACTCTTTCATCACTTACACTGATACCCCAACTTCTATTAGTAGTAGCTTTAGACGTTTCTTTTTTAAGTAAAGGTATAAATTCTTCTACTAACCAATGTAATAGTTTCTTTCTCTTAGCATAACCAATAACATCACCTCGGTCATTCTCAAAATTAATCTTAGCATTATAAAATTCAGCTAAAGCAAACAACCTTTCATTATAATCATCAACTCTACTAGGTCTACCTATATCTAAAGCAACTAAGATATTACCTTTACTAGGAGTAATTAGATTAGGTCTTTCATATACCCAAGCTACTCCCATAGAATCTTTAAAACTTATATTCTTACTATCCTTATCAACAGCATAAGGATCATGCCAAATCCTATAAAGATTATCAGGAACTCTATTAGTACTGGGGTCTCTATAAGGACTACTCCAAATAGTAAGACAACCAGTTAAATCTTTATCTTTCTCAGGTGGAAAATTTAATATGGGATTATGATAAGGTAAACCTAATTGTTTTAATTTATCATTAGTTAAAAATTCATACATTCCTGAGACACCTCTAACTAATGAACCATGACGAGACATAGACATACTAGTCTTTTCAAGTTTCATCTTAGTTAATCTCTTATCAAGAAGTACTGTAGGAAATATATTATTACTACTCCTTTTAAAAGCTTCAGCAGGAGTAAAAGGATTTTCCATACAGTAATCATCCAATGTACTACTACCATTAGCATTAGCAGCAAGATCAGCTCTAATCTGTTCTTGGAAATTTTTAGCTTCTACTAATTTACTATTACCATTATCATCTATAAAACCTTCATGATTTTGATGTACTGGAACAAAGAATCCACAAGTACTACCTTCACCATCTTCATCCCATACATTATCAAAGGCAAGCATATTATATTTATCAGGATTATAGAATACCTCTTCAAATCCTGTCCAATCAGAATCTTTACCACCACCAGTACCATATACTAGCATTTGACCAGTTATAAATCCACCTGCTTCCAAAGTAGGAGCAGTAGACATTATACTTTGTATAAGATTAGGAAATTTACCAGCTTCTTCAAACATAACCAAAGTACCATCTTTACCACGAGCAGCACCTGGATTATCTTTAAATGTAACAGCTATTACTTGACTTAGAAAACCTCTATCCTCGCCATCTATTTGAACACCCGCTTTTAGGTGATCTTGTTTATTTATTAATCTTCTTTTAAACCAATCAGTATGACGATTACGCCAAGACATATATCTTTTAACCATAGCCATAGTACCTTCAGGATACAAATAACTACTATCAAAAGCACCTATTACGGTTATACTATTAGGTTTAAAATTATAAATATTTTCAGCAACTTTACCATTCTTAAAAGAATAACCTTTACGACGAGACTTACCTACACATAGATGTAGACCCAAATCTCCAGCCTTTTTTAAAGCTTGGAAATAATGATAATCACCATCCCAAAAAGTAGGAAAAAATTCTTTCTTAGTTCCCTTAATCTTTCTACCCTGATTAAGTTCTTGAAGTTGAGCTTTAGTAGGCTCTTTAACTAGTTGTATACGACCATAATTAAGATAATCGTAATGAGCACCTGTAATAGTAACTCCAGCTACAGTATAACCCTCTTTACATCTACGTTCTTCCTCATCCCAAAATTCTTTATACTCTCTAGCATCATGTTTAGGATCAGCTAAAGTATATTTACCAAATTTATCAAAATGTTGAGCAGCTCTTGTAAACTCTCTACTATTTGCAAAATGAACCGGAATTATTATTTCACCCATATTATATCTTATCGTAAGTTGCCTCAAATATATCAGGTTTACAAGGATAAAATTCACCCTTTATACCTTTTATTATATAATCATTTCTACTAGCAATCATATTTCCTTCAAGAGTTGGAATTATAATTCTATAATCTGAATCATTTAAATCTCTATCAAATTCAGCTTGTCTAGGAGGTGTATGAAACTCTAATTTCTTTCCTACAAATTCCATTATTTGAATTTCATTATTACCATTCCATTGAATAGCTTCTATTTCTACTGGTTTCTTTCTATATTTCATATTATTATATTTTAATTCCTAGTTTCTTAACAGGTTTATCTTCTACCTTTTTATTAATTTTCCAATTAAATAATCTTTCAACATTCTTTTTATCATATTGAATACTATATAGTCTAGGTGTATTTCCAGGTATAAAATGACATAATTGTAATCCTTTACATTGAAGTCCCCAAAGTTCTGCTATATAAGCATATATAGAAAGTTGAAGAGTGTATATAACGCCTTTACAATTCATTAGATTATCTAAAGGTTGTTTAAGATAATCTCTAGTTACTATCCATTCACTAGATTTGATTCCATTTACTTTCTTATAATAACCAGAAGTAAAATGTAATTCATCCTTATTAGTTTTCCAATCTATTATTCTAAACTCATTACCTCTAACTAAAAATAAGTCAATAGTACCAGCAACTAAATGAATAGGACTATAAATTCTTTTCTCAGCATATATAGTCCAACCTAATTCAATATATTCAGTAAGAAGATCATAAACTAATGGATCACTATATTTAAGAGGAGATCCACTTAAATCTTGTTTAGTATTAATCTTTAAGGCGAATCCTAAAGCATTTCCCTCTATATTGAAATCCTTGACCTGACCCGACTGTTTAATACATTCTTCTAAGTAATTATGTTTTTCATTGCCTCTAGCACAAGCAACATCTTTAGTATATTCCCATTCAGCATTTATTTTCTGAATTTCAGTTCTAGCTAATATACCCTTAACAGAATTATATAAATCATCTATATAACATAAGTTATTATCAACTATAATAAATTTATTATCAGGCATATCAGGTCTAACCTTATGACCTTTAGCTTGTAATGCTTTATACATTAACCAATATCTAGCATTAAACTCAGGTGTAACTTCTCCTAATAATTGAGTAGCACTAGTATATACTCTTCCTAATTCATCAGTATATTTATGAAGTACTGGGTCGAATACAATCTTATGTTTACTTAATTTCATTATCTTTGATCTTCAGGGAGTTCTCTATTACCTAATGCTTGACCACCTCTAATATTTTGTTCAGCAACTTCTTCAATTATACGTTCTTCAATGGTATCACAATTCTTAATAGCCTTCTCAACATCACTTAACATCTTAATTGTATCATTCATATTCTTAATTAAGAGTTGATTATCAGCAGCTAGTTCAGCAGCTTTAATATTATCAGATCTAAAATCATTTAATTTGGCTTGCATTCCAGCAAGTATATTCTTATTTTGTTGATTAAAAATCTTAGCTATTTCATAACTAGTAGCTAAAGTTTCTCTAATTTCTCTAATAGAACGTATAGCAGGAGTATATTGAATATTCTCATAGGCTTTCATTGCTTCTCTAACCATCTTATCAGGTTTCCAAGCATCATGTAGACCAGCAGATTTTATACTTTGTTGGTGTCTTTGTTCCTCCCCAAGATTAACATAAGGGCTAGTATAATCGCAATAGAAATAAACATAAGTTAATTCTCTTTTAGCATATTGTTTATCTTCACCATCTTCTTTCTTACTTTTATCTCTTTCTATTAAAGTTCTAAACTCTTTAATAGTTCTAAGTTCATCTTTATTAAACTTAATATCATCTCCACGTACAATTAAAATCTTTGGAAGTCTCATACTATTGCCTTAGCATTAAAATTCTTATCTACAGCATAAAAAACTAATTTCCCTGTATAGAAAAACTCTACTTCACTTAACCTTCTAGCATATAGTCCAGGAAGTTTACCAGCACTACTATAAATATATTTAAGCATGGTATCAGTAGCAAGTTTTTTATTTCCACCATTAATAGCTGGAATAATAGTTTTAGTTAGCCAACTAAATCCTATATTCATAGCTAAACTAACTAAAGCACCAAACTCGTTATTAGTTAAAGGAATTTTGATAGCTTTATTTATTTCATTAGCAAAAGGTTGTAAATCTTCATCAAGATTACTACAAGCCTGAGCTTCATCCTTTACAGTACCAATTTCATAAGCTTTCTGTTTATCAGCATTACCTTTAAGAAATCTTTTATTTACTTTATCTACTAATGCTCTACCATATCCACTAGTCCATATACCATTACTATCCATCTTAGGTTGTAAACCTATCATAGAAGCATCATTATCATTTAGCTGTTCATAATGTTTAATTAAGTCTAAAGTTTCTTTTATTATTTTATTATTCATATTATAAGATTTATATAAAAAAGAAAGTAGGCTTTCACCTACTTTCCCAAACAAATAAACACATGAAAAACTATTTTATACCAACTATTTTTCTCTCTATAATTTTATCATTAGAATCTAATATAGTATCTATCCTAGTACCTGGAACAAAAGTTAAAGCTTCAGCTACTCTACCACCTTGTTGAGTAGTAACTTGAACTACACATCCTACTCCTTCTATTTCCATAGCTTTAGTAGATTTCATCCAACCTTCAGATTTACTAGAAGCTTTACATATTAGTTTAAATGTATCACCATTACCCCAAAATTGAATATCAGTAACTTGATCTTTAGCTTGATTAGCTGTAGTATTGTTTAGTGTCTTTGTACTAGTATTAAAATTAGTACTAGTATCTTGATGCAACTCCTGCATTTTACTTCCTTCGTATGCACTCATTTTATTGATTTTTAATAGTTACAAGTTTAACAGCACACATTTGAGCTTTAAGTATTTCACCTATTGATTCTACAAATACTATCTTTCTAAGATTTTCATGTTCAGCATCAGTAGAATTACTTTCTTCAAATGTTTCTTTAACTATATTAGCAGCTTCAGCAAATAGACTTTTAAGCTTATGTACTTTTTCATCATTACTAGGATTAAAAGTAATACCTACTAGTTTTTCTCCAAAGGTAAGTTCTTTAGTTGGTTCATAAAGATCAACACCTAAATCTTTTACATCATTCATATATTTAAATTTATTGGTTACTTCATTAAATCAGATACAATAGTACTAACACCATTTACAGTTACCTTAATAGTCTTAGCAAGATTATATTCATCTACACCTTTATCCTTACCATTCGTCACGTAACGAATGATAGTCTTTTTGTCCACTATCCTGTTCTGAATTTGGAATCTGTCGTAATCGGTCAGATAATCCATTATTGTCATTGTCTCCATTTCCCTGAGCTTTAAATGTAACTACAGGCAAAGGTAAATAACTTTCTTTTAATTTTCCAAAATCTTTAACAGCTCTTTCAACTCTTTTTTCAACAACAACCAATTTTCCAATATAATCGAACTTAATTTGGTCTTTTTCTCTAAAAGCAGGTTCGATCATATAAAATTGGCTTTGAGAAACATTATGCACAATCTTAGGATTAATTTCCTTACCAAACTTTTCTTTAAACAGTTTAGCAATTTCATTACAGGTATCTTCTATCGTATTGTCAAATCTTATTCCCAACATGGGAACAAAGTACCTAAAAAAATATCATAC
The DNA here is from genome assembly GCA_018266355.1 of Bdellovibrionales bacterium. Taxonomy (GTDB): domain Bacteria; phylum Bdellovibrionota; class UBA1018; order UBA1018; family UBA1018; genus JACMQW01. The sequence continues at coordinate 69,961 of JAFEAP010000004.1, read as the reverse complement.
CAACAAAAAATATCCCGTAAAAAATATTTATCTTTATGGCTAAATTAAATAGGTAATCAATATGAGTTTACAAATAGACCCTAATGCACCTTTTAGTAATCCTCCTATATTAGTCAGTTATACTGATTATAATATAGAAGATATAATGAATATATTTAGTAGAACAGGATATACTATTTATGAACAACAAGAATATTACCAAATATTTCCTATTGATAAAAATGCTCCTATAATATGTTAATACAAATAGAAACTAATCTTATTCCTAGTACTAAAGTAGAATTTAATAATAAGATAGGAAAAGATGAAGGTATAGTTACTGCTATAATATTATTAATGGTAGTTTAATTGTTAATGGGGTTTGTATTGTTTATTAAATTTTTTTTATAAAATTTAGATGTTTGAAATTAAGAACGTGAATTAAATAATTTATTATGAAAAAGAAATTTGATTTAGATAAGCAATTTAAACCTGGTTTAGTACTTAGATTTATACCTACTAGTTTAACTTATATTGTACATCTTGAAAGTAAAAATAAATATATACTTAAAGAGGTAGCTAGTAATAGACAATTTCCTATTACTAAAACTAATGTTAGAAAGATGTTACAAGAAGATTGGTATGTTGCTGGTACTAATTATAAATTTAAGAATTTTTTAGGAATGAATATATGAGTACTTGTAATAGTGATTGTAGAGATATTAATGGTATTACTATAGGTTTAATTGATACTATAATTAATAGTTGTAGATTATTAAGAAATAGAGATTTAAGTAATAGTAATATTATAGAAGCTTTAAAAGATTTAAAAAATGATGAAGATTTTAAATATCTTATTGATGTTATCAACAAGGTAAAATAATATATTTTTTATAATTTTTTGGATGTTTGTAATCAAAGACGTGGACCACCCCAACCAAAACCCCCTACTAAAGTTTGGAAAGGAAGTACCCCTATCTACTTTCTTCACATTTTAGTTCTAATATTAAATAACATCAAAAACAACACAACATGGCACAAACTGCAATGGGCGTAAAGCTCAAAATCAAAAAGGTATCAAAACTTCTCAAAGGTGAAGGTATTCGTATTGAAACTGAACCAAGTGAATATAATACCACTGGTATATGGAATCTTGGTGAAGATCGTAATGGTGACGGTAATGCTGCTGAGAGGTTTCTCATGTTAGCTGGTATTCCTCATGCTGATATAGACCTGACCAATGCTATCAATAAATTTGCCGCTCTTGTATCTCTTCCTAGTAAATCAACACTAGTATTTGATGCCTATTATGGTGAAGAAGGCAAAGAATATACCGATCTCAAAGGTCAGAAGAGAGTTTATAAGAAGACTGGATATAATTGTCTATCTCTTCGTACCGAACTCTCTGCTGTAGCTGCTGCAGACCTGAGTAATCTTGCAGATAAGCAAATCCTCGCTATCTCTGCTAAGAAGACAGAAATGAAGTTTGCTGGTGTAAATGCTCATAGCATGGCTCCTGCTCCTGCTGCTGCTACTGAAGTAGAAGAAACTGAAGAAGTCCATGTAGGATAGTCCTGATATATAGATAGTACAATTCATAGTGATAGGGCTATGGATTGTACTTCTTTTTGAAGTAGATAACGATCACATTATAAAGCCGAAATTAAATAACTTAAATATTAACCCATGCTACAATCTACAATAAATGCCCTTAATTGGTGGAATAGTAAATCTATTCCAACTAAAATATCTTTATGTAATATTCATTATGAACATAAGGATATATATCATCTTTCAGCTAATGATATAGTTCAGATGTATAAAACTGAAACAAGTGCTAAGGTAACAGTCTAAATAATATTAACCCATTTAAACCATATCAAATGAAAAATATTAAAGGAACTATAACATTTGAAGCTCAGGTAGATGAAATACTTGGTATGTTACATCTTAATGTAGGTAATATTAAAGTTATACTACATGAAGATAGTGCTACTATGGTAGAATTAAGTGGTATAATTTATTATATTGGTAAAGATATACAATTAGCAACTCGATCTAACCCTGATGATGTTATACATGGAACAAAAGATTCTATGTTACGTGAAATATGTGATAGTGAAGGTATATCAGGATTTGAAGATGATGATTTATTTGATGGTGTTAATGTAGATTGAGTTGAGTTAGTCCTTGAGAATGAATAATGTAGAGATATATTTAATTCTCTTGGACTTCAGGATATAACACCTTAATAGGTGGGAGAACTCATAATAAAATAGAAGATTTTCTGGGTTGTCTTTAAACTATATTACATAATGGGTTTAGATGTAATGTAATCTATTTTAGAGTTCTTTTTTAAGTATGTTTTGTTTCATGCGGTCAAAGCAATAGAACGAAAGTATATGTTTTTGTGTAGTAATATTAGTAGTTCTATTGTTTTTTGATTGAGTTTTTATGATGGGATGCTTGGATATGATCCTGATAAAGAAAATATACATCCTCTTATATATATTAATCATAAAAATTAAAATCATAGATATATACCTAATCTATTACATACAACTAAACATCCCAACATCTACTAAATTTATTAGCATCCCTAATATTAACAGATTTAAAAAAATTATAAATTAATAAAAAATTATAAAATATACTATATATTATAACATATTAAAAATTTTTTAAAAATATAATAATATACAAAATATTATATATTGTTAAAAAAAGTTAAAATATATACTATCTATTGGAAAATTAAAAAATTATTATTACTGTATTAATATATATAATATAATATAGTATTAATAATATACAGTACATACTATACATTTCCCTATATATAAAGAACAAGGGTAGATATATACCATATACTAGATATAAGCGATAAAATTTTTGATGAAATTAAAGTATAAATTAAACTTGGTGCAAAAGAATAATCTCTTTGGTCTATACTTAATAGTATAGGTTTAGGTCTATAAGATGCTCAAACCAAATAAACCATAACAATGAAATATGCAATAATAGTATATTATCCTCATAATGAAAGTAAATATCTTAAAGGATTTACTAATAGTCCTTTGGAAGAATTTCTAAAAGATAATAGAGGAACTGAATATAATCTCTATACAGTAGAGCTTAAAGAACTTTCTAAACTTTGGATAAGATTAGAAGGTGATGCTAAATTTTATTTATCTTAAAACAAGGTTAACTGATGAGGCTTTAATAGCCGAAACTACTATAAGTACTAGGGATGTTCTAGTCTAAACCAATAAGTGTATAGATAAAACACTAATTAGAGTTTATATAGTAGTATTAACCAAATAAAACAAAATAATATGGAAAAGCTAATTAAAGTAGGGTCTAAAGTAAAATTCAGAGATGGTTCATATACATTAACTATCAAAGCAAACTCCACAGAACTGACTCATGAATATGAGGGTTTGAGAGAAGAAGTTTGTACAGTAGTTGCGGTGAATGTACTTTGTCCTAGCAAAACTTCTCACCACAATCAACTATATAACAGTATAAACAACTGTATAGTAAAAGCTCCTAATGGTGATATAATATTTTGCCAAAAGCTTAATATAGAAGGAGTGTAATCTCTTTATTTGGGTTCAGGAGTCCTATTAATTTAGGCTCTTGAACTCTTTTTTAATTAATCTTTTAATTTAAATAATAATGATAACATTAATAATAATAATGATAATACTTTTTACTATATTGTTAATATATACATCCTATATAAAAAGAAATTATGAAGTACATAAATTTAGATTTTATTTAATAGATTTATGTAGTAATTATGCAGTTAAGAAAATAGCTAATTCAGAAGATTGGAATTATGATAAATTTCTTAATAAATATTCTCATAAAAAAATGTTATATTCTTTTAAACCTCTTAAATTAGAAAATTGGTTTACAAAAGAGGAAATAGACGAACTTTTAAATTAAATGAAACTAATTATATTAACCATAATCCTCTTCATAATAATTATAATTCTACTAGCTATAATAATGACTATAACAGGAATAATAGTAGCATTTATGCTAATTCCAATAGCAGAATTTATATTTAAAATGAAAGATAAACTAAATAAATAACATAAAGAATCAATTAACACTCTATTAAAAGTAAACATAATATTAGACATAAGATTATGATTGAAAATAATATTGGTAAATAAGCTATAATAGATGTATTAATAGATATTTACAGTTAATTGATTCTTCTTTTAACTCTTTAAACACAATAACAATGAAAGTCAGAACATTCAACTTATTAGGATATAATATAGATATTTATAAGTATGAAAGATCAACTACTAAATCTGATTACTATATGTATCCTAGATTTAATGGTAATGCTGAATTTAAAGTAAGTAAAGAAGGATTTAAACTTCTTTATTCTTATATTCGGAGTATTGTTAAAATCAATAAACTTCTTTCCCAAGCATTATTAATCTAATCCAAATGAAACATACAATAGATATAACAGAGCCAAAAGGAAATAAAATAGAACATTGTGAATTGGAAATAACTCTTTTAAGTGAAGTAGATCAATGCAGAAATAAAAATCTAATTATTTATAATACATTTGATGAAAATAAAGAATTAGTTTCTAATATTGAAGTATCTACTGAATATGATTATGGAGATACTATTAATTATATTGGTAAATCTCTCCAAGAAGCTATAGAAATTTATAATAATCTTTAAACTAATAATAAAAATGGAAAAACATTATACTGTTCTAAAATCAGGAGTAATAATAATATCTTCTGAAAGACCTACTTTTAGTGAAAGCCAAGGTAATTGTACTGATATAGAAGGAGATGCTAAAATAATGATACCTAATTGTATTCCTTATGAATCTAATGATTTTAAATTTCATAAGGATGAAGTATCTATCATGTTTTGGAGAAAATAATCCTCTTTAAACATACTTGTTATTGTAATGAGAACCTGCAATAGTTGTAAGTGAAGAAAGCTATCTAGTAGCTTACAATGTAACGGTGCAGACTAACAGACGTCTATAGCAATAATACGTGAAAATGGTAGTTACAATAACATTTACTTATTGATAGTTAGTTAAAGCTCATAAGCCTACATAAACATAGAACTTTAGTAGGTAAATATCAAAGAGTATGAAGGGCTATCTCATTTGATATTGTCAGCCTAGATAATAAGGAGCTAATACTAATTATCATCTTATTGATAATAATCAAAAACCTTATCTATTTAGTAGATAAAGAATCATTACGAACTAATGAGGAAGATTATTATAAATCTTATCATAGAGATACATACCAAGTATCTGACTTTGAAAGTGGTATATGATAAGACTGTATATGTAACTTTCCATCAATCCTAAAGTGTCATTTGAATAGGAATTGGTGAGATTAATAAATGACTAGAGGATTATTCCCTTGAAGTTTAAGAAAAAAGTGGTGGTACACTTTTGTAGGAGACTGAATAATAGTCTCTGAGTTTAATTATATTACTAACGGGCTTTCTATTATTGTTAAATAAAATCAAAACAAAATGGAAAGATTTAAAAATCCAACTTTTACTGATATTAAAGGTAAAAAGTTCCATCTTTATGCTGAACAAGGTAAAGATAATGTAGTTTGTGCTGTTCTATCTCTTAATACTGCTTATGGTAGTCTTTTTGATGGTAAATCAGGTACTAATCTATATTTAGATGAAGAAGATACTCTAAAAGTATTAATATTCCTTCATTCTTTATATCCTAATAATAAGAAATTAGGATATTTAAAGAAAGTCCGTTAGAATTAGATTTCTAGTTTAGAATAAAACTAGGGTGATAACTTTCAACCATAGGATAAGTCGGTAGCCAGCATTTGGGACTACATTGAATCAGGAATATACTAACTGATTCTATTATTATATTTTTTGATTTTGACACAACTAGACCTCTTGAAGCTGAGGACTAAAATAGATAATAGGGAATTACAGCCTAAAATATGCTATCTGAAAAGAATGATAGGAGAGTACCTACTAATCTAGTTGTGTCTTTTTTAATTAACCTTAAACTATATAAACAAATGAAATGGTATAAAACTCTTGATATAAATCAAAGAATAAATCTCAAAGATAATCTTGAGCTTATTCTAGGAGCTACATTTAGTGGACTTAGACTATTATTTAGCACTAGAGAAATAATAGAAATGGCTCACTATAAACTTAAAAAGGAAGGATTTAACATTTAAATAACTGGCATAGAAGAGCGTGATGACAATTAACCTTGAAAAGATGTTAACGATATAATGGTGTAGGCCATTAAACAATAAACTATAAACTTTGACTAGGAACCTGTAGATATATAGTAAAATGAGGATATTTACTATCCAATAAGATTTATTATGTGTAGGGTATATTTATTCCAAATAGTATATGATACTATAAGAATAGTAGAAATAAATTAGTCCATAGTGAATACAGCGTTTCTATGCTTTTAAAATAATAAATAAATGTTTACAATAAAGGAAAGATATGGCTCATATTGGGAATATATAAAGTGTTTATGGTTTAAATATTGGCCTATTATACCAGTAGCTTTATTTCTAGTAATGATACTGTTAGTACTGGTAGGATTGTATATGGTTGTAATATGTATGTGTACACCAATTAGTAAACTTTGAAATAAACAACAATGAAAGATATAATAATTAAACATAATAAAGGTGAAATAAGTCTAAAAACATTAGAAGAAGATAATAATTTAGATTTAGAACAAGTACCTGAAAATAATGATGCTCAAATTATAAAATCTTTAATAGATAAAATTAAAGAGCTAAGTGAAAAGCCTAAAGAATATATATTGTGTGCAGCTATTCATTGGGATAATATCAATGCTTTAAATGAGGATTTAAGAGCTTCTAATAAAGATAATGGTCTTACTAGTATAGGTTATCGTCATGTTAATTGTATGGAATTATTAAATAAGCTCACTGAAGGTTATTATTATAATATAGCTAATTTAACTTATGGATTCCTAACCAATACTAACAGATTTGTAGACAGAAAAGAAGCTTATATAATAGCTAAAGCTGCAAATCAAATAATAGAACCTATAGATCATGATATGGGTATATTGACAAGTGAAAATTTATATTAAATAACTAAACTTAATAGACAATATATGATAACATTAATTTTATACTTAATAGTAATTTATTTAATAGCAATAGGAGTAGAAATGGATATAATAGTAAAGAATGAAAATAAGTTTACTGATATATATTTTATTATATTAGCTCCTCTGATAATACCTATATTAATAGGAGTAACACTTCAAAAAATATTTAAATACTTAACAATTAAAGAAAATGAAAGAAATAAAACTAATCTTTAATGAATTTCCTCAACATCTAAAAATTAAACAAGGTATTAGTCAAACTAATGATAATCATCCAATAGAAAATATAGAGACTAAGACTATTTTAATTTTGGAAATAGAAGGAAAATATAATACTATAGTATATTATAAATTGATATAAATAACGGTAATAGTAAAGCATATCAGTATGTTACCCAAACTGATTGAGACAGCTCATGGGGATTTAGTAATATTGGCCAGTATTATTAAGTCGTAGATGTTAAATTATAGAAGTCCCTGATACTATAAGTATTAAGCCTAAACTATATTTAAAAAGAGTGCTTTTTATTGTGATTGAATAAGAAGATTGTACAAATCATCTACTTACTATTACTTATATTATAGGTAGACAGATTTACTAAATTTTGTTAATTTTTGTAAATTTGTCTACCTTTTTGTATCTTTAGATAAAACTAAAGATATGATAATCAAAGAAATAACAAATCCAAGACCTAAAAGAAATAATGATAAACAATGTATTGATTGTGGAAAAGAACCTGTAGTAGAAAGAAAACGATGTAAAGAATGCGCTTTAATATTTAATAGAGAAAGAGTTAAACAATATCATAAAAAAGATAAGCCTAGATATGGTATTATTAAATGTACAATATGTGGTGAGGATATGATTAAAAATAGACCAGATCAATTATATCATGGAAAATGTAGATTTGAAGGCAAACCTAAAACTGGTAAATATAATGAAATAAAACGAAGTAAGGAAGCTAATATGATTGCTAGACAAATTATATTAGATTTAGGTTTTAAATTAAATTTAAATATAGTAGTTCATCATATTGATGAGAATCCAAACAATAATATCCTTTCTAATCTTATGATATTAAGCAGAAGCAATCATGGTAAAATACATCAATTTTTAAATAAACAATGGATTACTTTAAGAAAAATAAATACTGAAAATTTAGATGAAAAATGGTATGATATTAGAAACCAATTAACAAATACTTGGTTAGAATTAATTAAATTACCAATAATCCAATTAAATAAAGAGATAATAGAAATAGATGAAAATAAAATCTATATCTTTAAAGAATAAATAAAATAAGGCGCGGTGATGGAACTGATATACATGGAGAACTTAAAATTCTCTGACCCAACGGTCATAGGGGTTTGAATCCCCTCCGCGCTACTAATAGAAATAGTCAAATACTTACAATTTATATTGAAAATTTAAAAGTAAATATAAATAAACCATTTAGTAAGGTAGTCCATATTGGTAACTGGATACTATTTCTTAAATTAAGACTGGTTAGTATTTATATAGTGAAATTCAAGCTCTCATAGAATCGTAATAGCCGATTTTTATAAAAATAATAAATCTAATAATATGTATACAGCAAAAGATATAAGAGAACAAAAGATTTCTTTTAGATTAATAGATTTAACTTAAATTAGTGAACAGTTTTGAAAATAAATAAGAATGTTATATATTTGTGTTGCTTACATAGGATACAATTAATAACAACTTATTGTCTCAGTTTCAAGGATTAGAATATACAAGTATTCTATGTAAGCACCTTGATTCTGAGACTTTTTATTTATATGAATAGTGGAATTTATAGTATTACTAATTTAATAAATAGAAAGATGTATATTGGATATTCTACTAATTTTGAAAGTAGAAAATCGAAACATTTTTCTTTTCTAAGAAATAATAATCACAGTAATGAATATTTACAAAGAGCTTTTAATGAATACGGAGAAGAGAATTTTGTATTTGAGATATTGGAAGAATATCCTGATATTGATAATATTCTACCCAGTATGGAACACTATTGGTGTAATCTATTAAATGTTCATAATCCTAAACTTGGCTATAATATTAGACCTACACATCCTGAAGACAGAAGTGGAATGTGTAAAGAAACTGCTTTGAAAGCTTTTAACACTAGAAAGAATAATGGAAAAGAATGGCATTCAGAGGAGACGAAATCTAAAATTGGACTAGGTAATACAGGTAAAATTAGAACAGAGGAACAAAAAGAAAAATTAAAAGGTAGAACTCTTAGTGAAGAAATAAAAACTAAGATGAGTAAATCTCATCTTGGAAAAAAAGCTAGTAAAGAATCTGTAGAAAAGAGGTTAAAAGCTATGGAAAACTACAAACATTCTGATGAAACAAAAAGAAAAATGTCAGAAGCTAGTAAAGGAAAGAAAAAAGACCCTTTAGTTGTAGAAAAAAGAGCTAAAGCCATGTTAAAACCTATATACAAAATTGATGAAAGTAATAATATTATAGAAGTATATAGTTCAGCAAAAGAAGCAGGAGAAGTTGAAGGTTTAACATATGATAATGTACTATATTATTGTAATGTAGGCAAAAAACTAAAAGATGGAAACTTTTTAATTAAAAAGAAAAATTATAAAAATGAATGAAGAATTAACAGAACTACCTAAATATTGGGTTGTTAAAAATGATGGTAGTCAGTTATTTAAAGATACTGTTATTAAGTACATGAAAGATAATTATGGTTCTAAATTAGATGGAAATCGTAAAAATTATTATTATGGATACGGTAATCCTACAGGAGGTGTAGATTATTGTCTATGTATATATTCATTTGATAATAATCTAACATTACTAACATTAGAACAATTTATTAAACTTACTAAAATGGAAGATAAAAAGAAACAAATTGGTTGGAAACTAAAAGAAGAATTTAAAAAGTTTGAAAAACAAGCTGCTAATATAGCATTTGATGATACAACTATTAATATTTTTACTGATAATTATAAGGAATATTGTAATTTTAAAATAAATTCAAATTGTGAAGTAAGATTGAAAAACGCTAAACTTCTCGATTTATGGTTTGAACCAGTATATGAACCTGAAAAACCTAAAGAAGAAATTGTTTCAATGAATGAACAATTTAATCTTAGAGTTACTAAAGATGGTATATTTTATGGTAATGAAAATATTACTGAATATGTAACTAATGTAGTAGATTTTGCTAATTCTATTCCTACTAAATTTGGTAAATATGATTTTCTTTATTCTGAAATGAAACTATCTAAAACTGGTTGTGAATGTAAAGAAACTAGACTCAGTGACTGGATTAATGTTTGGAAAAAATATAAGGAGATACAATTATGAAAGAAGTAATAGCTACAATAGTAGATGATAATAGTCCAGCACTACATATTTATCATGTTTGTATAGATGGATCAGTAGTAGATTCAATGTATAGTAAATTTAATAGTAATTTTTCAGTTACTAAAAGAAGTATAAACTATAAACAATTAGGTATTATATTATCAGACGAACAAGAAGAAAGGATTAAAGCACATTTAAAAGTAACTGAACGATTAAAAGAAGTTACTAATAAAGAAGTATGAATTTCACTATCCATAAAGAGGTAACTAAGTCTAAGACTAAGTTGCACAAAGGAACCCGCGATGGAGGTAAAACTCCTGATACGGCTGTAAAGATACCAGCTAAGGTAAAAGTACAGCTAGACAATCAACCTTTATCTATTACTGATAATGATGAAGATATTATTACTGCTCCTGGATCAGTAAGATATTTTATTAATTCATTAGATAAGGATTTAAGAACTTTTATTCGTAATGGTAAGATAAGATATTGTAATGTTACGGATTCAAGAATGGTAATTCGTTTAGATGATGGTACTAGTGTAAAAGTAGAAATATATGCTAAGTATCATCATTATCTAATTACAAATGGAAATAAAACTATATTTAATGATAATGTAGTTCCATCTACCGAATTTAAAAAATAATTAACCCTTAAATCAAAAAGAAAATGAAAGATAATAATCAATTTTCAGTACAAGAAAGACAAGCTTTTCATGCTCAAAGAGCTAAGGAAGGTAAAATAGCTAATTTTTCTAAGATAGCTAAGAAGTTTAAAGATAATCAGGAAATAGAAGATTTTCTTAAAGCTCTTATGCCAATCAAAGGGAATGGTTTTGTCAAAGTTCAAGCAGTTCAAGCATTTTGTCGTGCTCTTGAAAATCAATATAAGAATAATATTGGTAAACCAATTAAGAGTAAATTGAAACTACTTGAAGGTATGGAAGAACGTACTACTTCAAATGTAAAAAAAGGTAAGAAATCAGATGCCGAGCAAGTTCACGTAGGCTAGGAATTTCTTATTACAGGGAAATATAACCGTCTGATAATAGCTCACATCTATTATCAGGCGGTTTTGTCCCTGATCGGCAGAAAAATCGTAAATTTGGGGATATTTCCCTGTACATTAAACACCGTAAATATGGAATTTTTTCAATCTCTAATTCTAGGTATTATGATAATATTCATAATACAACATAATCTTAAAGATAATAAATATAGTTATATAATAGCTTATAAAGATAGTGATAATGATTTTAGATTAAGATTTGCTTTTATAATAGCAGTATTTAGTCTAGTTCATATAATATTATCTGTTGGTTATAGAAATGATATAGAAAAATATAGAAGTATAGAATTTTATTCTTTTATCATAGTACTATGTATATTATATTTAATCCTTAATTACCTTATACAAAATATACAAATAACAAGAAATAAAATTAAGGAACTAAAAGATAAACAATGAATGAATTTATAAAAAAACTAGAACCTCTTATAGACGTAAGAAAAGATTTTAAAGAATGGTATCAATATCAACATATCTATAACGAAAATGCTTTATATAAAAGTAGACTACTTATAACTGAATTTGTAACATTACCTTTTATACTACAAATAGGTATATGGATTAAATATCTTCAAGATAATAATTTACAGGTATCAGTATATCATAGAGCATATCAAGTATATTATATAGATAATCATAAAATAACACATCATCAATATAATGGTCATAGATCAGATGAAGATATAGAATCTGATACTAGAGTATTATGTAGTAATATGGATGGTGATAGCACTGGATATATAAACTCTGAAAAATATTATGAAGAGGCTATTTTTAAAGGTCTTGAATATATTGATAAAACAATTAAATTTCCGCCATTTTAATGGATTTTAATAAAGCAAATGCTGATAGATTACTTGAACAAATAAGAAATAGAAGTAATCAAGTAAAAGAAGAAAAATCCTTCCAATATAATGAAGGTCAAACTAAAGCTCTCGAAGGTTTAGTAAAATGGGCTTTAGATAAAAATCCTGATGATGATAGAGATTATTTTGCTACTCTAATAGGATATGCTGGTACAGGTAAAACATTTATTACTTTACAACTAATAAAAGAACTAAAAAAGAATAAGATTTGGGGAATAACTGTTACTGCACCTACTCACAAAGCTAAGAAAATAATAGCCAAAGTAACTGAAGAAGATGCAGCTACTATTCAAGGTATATTAGGATTAAGACCAGATACAGATATAGATAATTTCAATCCTAATAGTCCTGAGTTTACTCAACAAGGTGAAATATTAATGAGATATGCTAGAGTTCTTATTATAGATGAATCTAGTATGTTAAATAAAGAATTATATAAACTTATTATTGAATGTGCTATTAAATATAAAACTAAAGTCTTATTCATTGGAGATGCCAAGCAAATTAACCCTGTTAATGAAGCTATATCACCCGTCTTTAATGATGTTAAGAATATTTATGAATTAACTGAAATAGTAAGACAAAAAGATACTAATCCAATAGCAGAATTATTAAATGTACTTAGATTAGATATAGATGATAGTACATCAAGTTATATGGAATATCTTCAACAAAATCCTTCTCAATATAATGATAAAGGAGAAGGTTATGAAGTAATAACAGATCATAAAGAATTTTTAAATCGTTATTTAGAACATCTAGCTTCAGAAGAATATAAAGAAGATCAAGATTATGTTAAATATACAGCCTGGACTAATGATAGTATTAATGGATTTAATAAACAAGTAAGATTAAAAGTATTTAAGGAAGATGCTATTAACCCATTATTTGAAGGTGAAATATTAATGGGATATAAAATGGTAAATCGAAATAAAGATGTTATCATATTAAACTCAGAAGATTACATTATTAAATCTGTTAAACCTATTACTAATGTATATTCTATTAGAGGTTATGATGTTAATATTGAATCTGAAACAGGTAGACAAGAAAATATATTTATAGTAGGCAAAGAAGGATATAATCAATTTATAGTTGAATATAATACTAAATTATCTATAGCTAAAGCTAAAAAAGGTCATGCTTGGGTTGAATATTATAAGTTTAAAAATCAAAATCTTCTCATAGAAAATCTTTATGATAATCAAAAGAAATTAATATGTAATAAAGATTTAGATTATGCTTATGGTGTGTCTGTACACAAGTGCCAGGGCTCTACTTATAATACAATATTCGTTAATGGTGGTAATCTTAATAGAAATAGTAATAAAATAGAAAAATTAAGATTATGGTACGTCGCACTTTCGCGGTGTTCTAAAAAAGCAGTAATTTTGTTATGAATTTAATAATTGAAAAACATAGTATAATTCAATCTGATGAAGATCATATTATTATAGATACTAATGATATTAGTAATGAAAATTTAGTAGATATAATTGATGAAAGAGACTTATCTAATAATGATATTGATAGATTATTTGATAAAATTAATGAGGAAAATAATTATTTAGATAATAATAATAATGAATATATTCATAAAGATGAAATTAAAAATTATATTGAAATAGAATCAAATAATTTATTAGATGAATATAAAATTAAATTATTTAAAGAAATTATTGATAAATATTCATTAGAAGAATTAGAACAAAGATTAAAATAAAAACAATGAAACTATCTAAAAGACAACAAAGGTTAAGAGATAAGAAAATAGCTGAAACTGGTCTTAATGAAGCTGGTAAAGTAATTTATCTAGTCAAAGACCCAACTAGACATACTAATAAAAATTTAAGGCCTGATTATAATAAAAATAGAGGTATGATGGTACCAGTATCACGTCAATATACTCCTGAACTATTTGATAGTTATGGTAAAATGTTGAGAATACAGTATGTGCCTAAAAAATGGGAATATGAAACATTATAATGAAATTCTTTCATTAATAGATGATCGTCATATTGAACATATAAAAGATAATTACACTGATAATATTACAGTTCCAATTAAAGATAGAATAGATTTTTTATTTAGTAGAGGATATAAAATTCATTCTGTTCAAAATAGTAGAGGTGATAAATATACTCTAGGTCAATCAGTAATAAAACATATAGAAAAAGATTCAGTGGAATTAATAGACAGAAAGATAGTAGATTTTAGTTATGATAGACATGGTAAGATAATTGCTCATGTTGAATCTACTATTATTGAAAAATTACGTCTTACTGAAATTGATAATCCTATTATGTTTCATTCTGATTATAGAAATACTTTTCAAGTGATAATAGATTGGATAAAAAGAAAATTAAAATGATTTATTTTATTACTAATAATCCTAATCATGTTGTAGAAACTAGACATGATATGGTAGTATCAAATAGTGAAGAAGGATTAGGTAAGGTTCAAGGTTGGGCTTGTAATTTAAACAGTGATTTTGGTCAAGATACTGAAACTACTGGCCTTGAACCTTATCTAAATGAAATACTATTGTATATTTTAGGTGATGAAAATATACAATTTGTATTTGATGTAAATTCTATTCCTAATTTTGAATCTGAAATAAAAGAAATCTTTTATTTATTACAGGGAAATACCCTAATAGGTGCTAATATCAAATTCGATACTTCTTTTAATAAAGTAAAATATGGTTTTCAATTTGCAGATTATGTAAAGGTCTTTGATGTAATGATTGCAGATCAAAGAATATATATGAATTGTGATTATTCTTGGGGTCTAAAAGATATTTATATTAGACATTTTAAAGAATCTCCACCTGATATGGATAAAGATATTAGGTCTGATTTTAGTAGAATGTCTATTAATAATATTAGGTTTCAAGAAAAACATATTAGATATGCTGCTAATGATATTAAATATCTTTCTAAAATTAAAAGAAGGCAAGAACATCTAATTAAAACTTATAATCTTGAGTTTCTTATTTATGATATAGAAATGCCTCTTATTACTGTACTTTCTGATATGGAATTAGAAGGTATAGATTTTGATAAAGTAGGATGGCAAAAACTTATAGATATAAATAAAGAAAAGAAATATCAAGCTGAAGTTAAACTAGATGAAGAAATAAGAAAACTTAGAGAAAAATTCTCTAAGGAAACTATAGAATCTATGGCTTTATCTAATGGTAAATTTGATAGAGCAAGAAAGAAAATTCCTACTATAATTCAACAAGGTTTATTTGGAGAACAAGATAATAAAGATATTACTCCTGATAAACTTAAAGGTAATATAGATTATAATTCTGTTTCCGAAATAGGTAAGATATTTGCTAAATTAAAAGAACCTTTACCAGCTAAACTAGATACTACAGGAAGTCAAATAGCTTATCTAATTCCAGTTCTAAAATCTGATGGTAAAGTAGAATCTGAGTATGGATTAAATAGAGAAGGTAATAAAGTATTTCATAATGGATATACAACTCAAGAAGCTTATCTTGAACAATATCTAATAGAAATTCCTGATACTTCTATGAAGTCCTTTATTAGAACTTTCATAGAATATAGAACTGCTAAAACTAGAATAGAAAATTTTGGAGCTAACTTCTTTGATAAAATTAATCCTGTAACTGGTAGAATACATACTATATTTAGACAATGTTTTAGTGAAACTGGTAGATTACAATCGGGAGGTGGTAAAAAACAACCTGATAAGATTAATATTCAGAATCAAATAGCAGAGAAAGAATATCGTAATTGCTTTACTGCTGGAGAAGGATGGTCATTTATTACTTGTGATTTATCGGGAGCTGAACTTATTATTATATGTGATAAAGCTCAAGATTTAAGACTTCTTGAATTATCTAAGAATGATATGCACTCTCATATGGCTAATGTATGCTATAGTAGATTATATGAGAATAGAGGAATACCATATACTGATGCTGATGTAATAAGTAAGAAACAAAATAAAGATAAAAGAGACGGTTTTAAAGATAAAACTTTTGGTACTATATATGGTATGATGGCTAAAAAATGTGCCAAAAGTATGAATATATCTGTAGAAGAAGGTCAAATAGTAGTTAATACTATAAAAGCTGAGATTCCTCTTACTTTTAGTTGGTTACAAAGGAAATTAGAATCTGTATTAGGTAAATATGATTTTGTTGCTAAAAGAAAATGGTATAATAATCCATTTTTAGTACTTAATAATAGAACTAATAGTAGAATATGGTTTCCAGCTATTATGGAAGCTAAGAAAAATGGTGGAGAATTACAATTTAAAGATGAAAGAGAAATTGACGGAGCTTGTAGAAATAGTGATGTACAAGGAACTCAAGCCGATATGATTAAAGAAGCTTTAGTTGAGATTTCCCGTTATATAAAACTTCAAAATCTTTCTGATAAATTTAAATTACTTCTTACAGTACATGATGAAATAGGTGCTAAAGTTCATAATTCTATAAAAGATAATAAATATCCTTTTTATGAAGATAACTCTGATGAAATAGAATATCTTACTCCTGAAGAATTAATTAGAAGATTTATGATTAAATGTGCTAATCGTTATCTTAGTACTGTTAAGATGGGCGCTGAATCACAAATTCATCCTTATTGGAATAAATAATATATAATGTTAACTAAAGAACAATCAGAACAATTAAAAGCCAGTAGAGAAGTATTTGAATGGCTTCTAGATCATGGTATGAACCCTCTTAAAGAAATACCTGAAGGTAGTAAAGCAGGATATTTATGTAATACTCTATTTCAACATATTAATGTAGAATATGCTGCAAATGCTATAGCTCATTATAGAACTCTTAAACTTCGTCCTAAGTGGGAAGATTATCTTAGGAAAGCTATTAAAAATAATTTAAGAGTATCTGCATTAAGTGAAGAAGCTCAGAGTATTCATTGTGAAAATATAGTAAAAGATTTCGTAACACAATTAGAAGAAAAATCATTAGATTATGACCCAGCTTAATAATGAATATAGTAATAATATACAGGAGATAAAAGATAAAACTCCTAATTGGCTTAGATGGTTAATTACAATATTATGTATAATATTAGTAATTATATTTCTTTATATTAAAGGATGTAACCATATTCAACAAGGACAACAAGTATATGGAGTTGATAGTGTTAAAATATGGAAAGATAAATATCATCAAGAACATGCTAAAGTAGAATCTTTTAGTACGTTAAATACTAAAGATTTTCTTGCTATTCAATCTAAGGATTCCACCATTCTTTTATTACAGGGAAAAGTAAAAGAATATAAATCTAAATTAGATGCAGGTAGTGCAGTAATATATGTATCAAATAATACTGATATAAAAGGTAAATTCAAAACTGATACTATATATAAACATGACACAACTCATATAGATAATAATAATTTACCTAGTTATGGATTTACTGTTAATAAAGGTAAATGGATATTTGGTTCAGGTGAATCAGGGCCAGATTCTACTAGTTTAGATTTAACGGTTCATAATGAATATAGTTTAGTATTAGGATTTGAAAAAGATAAATGGTGGAAATGGAATAAAAAACCATTTGCTGAAATAACTAATTATAATCCTTATACTGATACTAAAACTATTACTAGTTATCAAGTTCAAGTTCCTAAACCTAAGAGATTAGGAATAGGAATAAATGTAGGATATGGTTTATATGCTGATCCTGTTAATTTAAGGTTTGGTAGTGGTTTTACTGCTGGAGTTGGATTACAATATAATATAATTAATATTAAGTAGTATGCCACTAAATATAAGTACTAATGAAGAAATCCCTATTATTTCTATCAATAAATCTAATAAGCAAGAAAAATACTATAAATCTATTAGTGAAGCTTGTAGAAGATTAAATATAAATTTTGGGTCTATACAGTACCACATTAATTGTAAAAGGCAACCATATATGAAAAGTAGGTCTGGAAATTTAATTAAAAATTATAATCCTAGAGGTCTTAAATCTTCAGATGGTAATACTTATATATTTCGTAAAGCTACTAAAGAAGAAATAGAAAAATATGGAAATAGAAGTATTTGACAATTCTATTTTAGGTCTTAAAGTAACTCAACCTACATTATCTTTTTATAATACTGGTAAAATAACATTTAATCCAACTGCTTCTGATATTATAGATTTGAAAATAAATGATAGAGTGACATTTATTAAACATAATAATAAATGGTATGTTTTTAAAGATAATAAAGGATTTATAGTAAGAGAAGAAATAAAAGGTAGAATAAGAAAGAAAGGTGGATATAATTTAAAAGTAGTTCAATGTAAATATCTATATGATAGAATACAAAAAGAATTAAATTTTGATAGAGTTACTATTAAAATGAGACTATTTGAAAATAAATCTAATATTGATAAATATAAAGATTGTTATCCTTTAGAATTTGTAAATAAATAAAATATGACTTGGAAAGAAATTAAGGAAAAGATTGAAACTTTTGATGAAGATACATTAGAAACTGAAGCTTTATATTATGATGAAAATCTTGATGAACCAATTCATATTGAAAAGATCGAAACTCATCCTATAGATAAAGTATTAAAAACTACTTTTGTAATAATAGGGACATTCGATTAATATGAATATTGATACCAAGAAACTTGAAAGACAGCTTATTGGTGTCAATAAGTGGCGTCATTCAAAAGACTATGGAGCTAATAAAAATGGTGTCGGTACATTAAATTACTGTACAGGTGTTGGAAAGACTTATACAGCTTTGTTAATAGTTAAAAATTATCTTGAAAAAGATAATACAAAATTTATCCAAATAATAGTACCATCTGAACAATTATACAAAGATTGGAAAAAAGAAATATCTAAACATATACCAATAGATTTACAAGATAGAATAGCAGTAAGTACTATACATCAGATATTAGTAGATAGTATAGTAATTATATGTGATTTGGTTATAATAGATGAAATTCATGAATTTACAGGAGATGAAAGAATAAAAGTTATAAGTGGTGAATTATGTATTTATAAACATATTTTAGCTCTTACAGCTACTTGGGATAAGAAATGTAAAGAAAATAAAATTCTTAATGATAAATGTCCTGTAATTGATATAATTAGTGAATATGATGCTATTACAGAAGGGTATGTATCTCCCTGTATAGAATATAACTTAGGATTGCGACTTGATGAATATGACCAAAAAGATTATAGAGATTTTAGTAAAGTTATAAATGATAATCTTAATAAATTTGGTTCTAAAGGATTTGAGGCTGCGTATAAAGTTCTATCAGGTGGAGAATTTCAGGGTAAACATTATCCTGGAATTGCATATGCTACTATGTGGGCTAATAAAAACGGATGGAGAAAAGATTTAGATTATACTATAGAAGAAAATCGTAAGATTAATGAAATTTGGAATCCAAATAAGATTATTGGTTATGCCTCTAATCTAATGGAAGCAGTTA
Source organism: Bdellovibrionales bacterium (assembly GCA_018266355.1). Taxonomy (GTDB): domain Bacteria; phylum Bdellovibrionota; class UBA1018; order UBA1018; family UBA1018; genus JACMQW01. The sequence goes on along the minus strand of JAFEAP010000004.1, from coordinate 50,071 downwards.
GAGTAAGAAAAAATTTATTATATAACGCTAGTCCAAAAGCAGAAGCTGCTATAGAAATAATTAAAAGATTTCCTTATCTAAAAACAATATGTTTTGGTCAAAGTACAGCATTTGTAGATAAACTAAATCTTCTTATTAATGAGAAATTTGGCAAATTAACAAGTGTTGCATATCATAGTAGATTACCTTCTAGTACTTTACCTGATGATGATGGTAATATAATTACTATTAAAACAGGTAAAAATAAAGGACAACCTAAAATCTTTGGTGCTAAAGGTCTTAAAGAATTTGCTATTAAAGCTATTAGAACTGGTAAAGTAAAAGTTATAGTTACTGCTACAGCTCTTGATAAAGGATTTGATGTAGAAGATATAGAATTAGGAGTAGTTGCTGCTCGTACTTCTAATCCAACTCAACAGATTCAAAGAAGAGGTAGAGTAAAAAGATTAAAACTTTATAAGTTAGATACAATAGTAATAATAGTTAATCTTTATATCAAAGATACTAAAGATGAAGATTGGCTTAGAGATAGTCAAAAAGGTAGTCCTAATATGATACATTGGATAGATAATATTGAACAAATTAAACATAAGTTTGTCCCACCTGAAAGTGATGTAGAGATTTAGTTATTAATCTATAACAATGCTTAATGTAGAAAGATACCTAAACTTCATAGTATCAAATCATTTGACACAACAACAATTCTTATTATTATATCTATTAAGATGGAAAGAACATGATAAAGATAAAGCTTTAGAGCTTATTAAACTTTATAAAAAAGCTTTTCCTACTGATAATAGTAAGAATTTCATGGGTAAAGAGCAATTTGAAGATTTAATTAGGAGAGGTTTTATGACTAGAATTGATCCTAATAGAACTGATGTTGATAATCTAGTAATAGGTGAAAAATTTACTCATATATTTGTAGATGAATATGAAGCTGGTAATGAATTTTGGGATAAATATCCACCAATAATAACTAGTGAAGGTCGTAATTATCCAATGAAAATGATGGATAAGAATGAATTTCGTAGATTATATTGGAAGGCTATAAAAGGAAATAAAGAAGAACATGAAGAAGTTTTAAAAGATTTAGATTATGCTATTAGTAAGAATTTGGTTAAAGGTAAAATAGAGAATTTCCTTAAATCAGAACAATGGCTAGAAATTAGAAAGATAAGATTAGGTACATCTAAACCTATACAGGGTGTACTAGAAGGAGAAAAAGATTTCGGTTAAAATGGAAAGTAGAAAAGAACCCGCTCTTAAAATTGTTCATGTTAAATCTGCTGCTGAAGAAGCTAAGGAAATACTTAGACAAGAAAGAGACGGTAAACAAAGAGGTTGGAAATGTAGATTTCCTGCTATTAATGCAGGTATGCTTAAATATTGGCGTCCAGGTTTTATAACTATGATAGCTAGTAGTTCAGGTGGAGGTAAATCTTTTCTACTTAATATGATAGAAGAAGATTTTCTTAATATTGAACTCAATGGAGAATCTATATATGAACCTTATATACTACATTTTAACTTTGAAATGAAAGGTGAAGATGAAATTTTAAGAAATATTAGTGGTAAAATGGAGAAAAGTTATGCTTATCTCCGAAGTTCAGAGATTAAACAAGATAATACTGGGTATAATAATTTGAGTGATGAAGAACTAGAACAAGCTATTAATTATTTAGATAAAATGTCTAATAAAAAATTGTTCTATGTTGAAAATAGTGGTAATATTAATCAAATTAGAGATACTATTAAATATTTTGTTGAAAGATATAAAATTAATCAAGTAGATCAAGTATCGGGTAAAGTAAATAAACTTATAGTTAGTTTTGACCATGCTTTACTTATTAAAAGACTTGAGGAAAGAGATGAAATAGCTTTAGTAGCTGATTTTGCTAAATATATAATAGAAGCTACTAAAGAAGATAATCTCACTACTATAGTTTTAAATCAATTAAATGGTAATATTGAACAACCAGTTAGAAAAGATAATCCTAATAATCATTATCCATTAAAAACTGATATACATGGTAGTAACCAATTATATCATGCTTGTGATAATGTTATTATAGTTCATAGACCTGAATTAATAGGTATAGAATTATATGGGCCTCGTAGTATAAAAACTAAAGGATTAGTTCATGGTAATGGCATAAAATACCGTCATGGACAGACTGGCAGTTTTTGGCTAATCGCAGAATTGAACAAGGGTAGATTTAGACCATTGACCGAAGGTGAAAAGTTAAATATGAACATAACACGAAGTATACAAAAATAAATCTTCAAAAAGTTTTTTCTTCTAAGGATAGTTTTTATATTTGTATAGGAATTGAACGAAAAAGGATTATAACGGTGACAGACGAAAAATCAATCGAACTAAAAAAAGATAATCCTAGTATAGCTAAAATAGATGCTATTGATAAGTTTAGTAGTTTTAGTGAATTAGAACTATTTTTTGATAAGGTAAAAGGTACTGGATTAATTCCTTCTAGTATAGATACAGTAGGTAAATTTGTTGCTACTGTACAATTAGGTAAGGAATTAGGAATGGGTGTTATGGGTTCTCTAGCTAACATCTATTCTGTAAATGGTAGAAGTTCAGTAGGTGTTCATATAATTAATGCTAAGTTAGACCAATATGGTATAAAAACAACAGTATTAAAAGATTATGAACCAGTTTATATATATAAAGATAATACTGGAATAGATTATAAAGAAGATTTTATTCTTAATAATCTTGATAAATATCAGTTAATTACAACTGAAACTAAGAAAGAGAAATTTGATAATAATAGAACTCAGATTCTTAGACAAATTGTTGATTATGGTACAGAAATTAAATTTGAGAGAAAGGTAAAAGATGCTGAAGGTAAATGGTATCTCAAAGAATATATTTCTAAATTTAGTTGGCAAGATGCTGTAACTGCTGGTTTATCTACTAAAGATAATTGGATTAAGAATCCAAAAGTTATGATAAGAACTAGATGTCTAACAATAGGCGCTAGATGGATAGCATCAGATGCTTTATTAGGAATGTTAGAACATTCTGAATTAGCAGATGTAAATAATCTTCAAGTAAGAGAAGAAGAAGGTGAATTTACAATCATTGAATCTAATGAAACAAAAAGTATTTAATTATTTATTAATCATAAAAACAAAGTAAAATGTTTAAGGTAATCGGAAAATTAACTGGTACACGTCCTACTGGAACTGACAAGGCTCAACTCGAAACTACTCCTACAAGTGGTGGTATGCGTCTTAACACACCTGCTGCTGCAACTCTTGGAGTTAGCGCAGGAGACCATGTTATGATAGTTCTTGCAGGTGATGAAGGTACTGAACCAGTTCCATATCTCGCAGTAGGTGGTAATAGTGGTGCAAAGCTTGCATTTGTTAATGCTCAAGAAAAGAAAGGTAAGTTGTCTTTCTCTGATGCTGCTGGTTATGCTGCTCTCAAGGGTAATAGCTCAGGTAGTAATGTATATGATCTTGGTGAAGCAGTAGAATCTGATGGTGTTAAGTATTATCCTCTTACTCTTGCTGATACTAAGACTAAGGCTGCTCGTAAAGAACGTACTCCTGAACAAATAGCTGCTACTCAAGCTAAGAAAGCTGCTAATAAGGCTAAGAAGTCCGGTACTACAGAAGCTGCTTCTCAGACAACTTCTCAAGCTACTGCTCAACATACTAGCGAAGAGTTCTAGTCAGAAAGAACTCTAAGTAGTAGAATAGGGGATGCTATTAAGGCATCCCCTTTCTTAGCTTTAATAATATATTTTAATTTATTTCATAATTTTTAATTGTATAAACAAATGAGTGAAGGTAAAAAATTAGGTGTAAAGACAGAAACAGTATCAACTACACAAATACCTTTTAATGTAACTTCTCAAAATCCTTTCAATAAATGTATGCTTGTTAGTGTAGAAGCTAAAGCAACTGAGATAAAGAAAGGTGATAAGGCTGGACAGAAACCTGTTACACTTAGTTTCACTTTTGAAAGTGGAGATCGTACCAAGCGTCATACTGAAACAATATGGCCTTTAGCTGATGATGATGCTAAGTTCAATGATAAGTTTGGATGGATGGAACAACGTATTAAGCACGTTGCAGAAAAGTATATAGATATTACTCCTGAAATAGCTAACCAACTTAGTGGTGATAATTTTGATGAATTTTTCACTAATGTTGCTAATGTATTTAATACAGGTAAAGCAGGTAAGCCTATATTTAAAACTGAAGATGATAAGCCTATAGCTATGTGGTTGAAGCTTACTTATGATAATAATAATAGACTTCAATTCCCATTCCCTAACTTCCTAGAGAAAGTAAGTGAAACTAATAAAGAAGCTCCTAAGACTTTAACAGTAGGTAATAAAGATAAAGTTGATAAGGTTGTTGCTAGTAACAACGCTCCAGGAGTAAATACTAAGGGTAATACCGAAGATTTACCTGATGGTTTTGATTTTTAATTACATCTAATAGAAGGGAGAATCGAAAGGTTCTCCCTTTATATTATAATCCATGCAGATATTACCCAAATTAACCAAACAATATATCTTAGATAGAATAACACAAGAAGAAATATTTGTAGCTTATTCAAAGGTAAGTTTAGAAGATATACAATATTGTCTTGATAGTAATAGTCTTATTAAATCTCCATTAAGGACAGATAATATACCTACTTTCGGTTTTCATTATACAGGGAAAATACTCAGAGGTCAAGATTTTGCAGGATATTTTTGGGGTGATTGTTTTGATTGTGTAGCATATAATCTAAAACTAGATAGTAAAAATCCTCATAATTTTAATATAATATTAGAAAATATAGCTAAAGCTTTTGGAATACATAAATATAGTAAATCTGAAAGAAAGATAATAGCTACTAATATTAATATTATACAAAAGGTAAAACCTCAAATTGATTATGAAATTAGAAAATGGACTAGAAAAGATGCTGAATTTTGGAAATATCAAACTAGAAAAGATTTAGAGAATGATGGAATCTACCCTATTCTTCGGATGTATATTAATAATGGACTTATATATACTCATACGGATAATGACCCCTGTTATGTCTATTTACTCGGAAAGAATAAAAAAAAGTTATACTTTCCTAAAAGGAATCAATATAAATTTATAGGTGATTCAGTATTTCAAGGAATACATAATTTTAGACCTTCAAGATATGGTATAATAACTAAATCTTATAAAGATGTTAGGTATTTAAGATTGTTTAGAGATAAATATGATTTAGATGCTATAGCTCCAGGTTCAGAAAAAACTATAATCACACCTAATCAATATATATATCTTAGAACTCAATTTGAACAACTTTTTATACTATATGATTATGATAATACAGGTATTCATAGTGCTTGGAAACATAGAGAAAAATATGGTATAGAACCTATATTCTTAAGAGATAAAATTTGGAATAGAGGTTTAGGTTATAAAGGATGTAAAGATTTTTATGATGTATGTATCAAATTAGGATTAGAAAAAGCAGAAGAATTAATAGAAAATGGAATTAGATTTTACGAAACACAAAGGAATAGTTACGAAGAGAACTTCGGACAAGGAATATAGAATTTATCCTATTAAAAATGTAGATAATATAGAAGTTAGAGATATGAAAATTACATTAACCTCTATAAATGACCTTTCTGAAAATATTCACCATAGTAATATAATTAGAATTGGAAAAGTATCTGAATTATCTAAAGAAGATATAGAAGAAATATTTTCTCCTTGTCTTCCAGTAACTATTAAAGGTGATAGATTTGGATATAGAAGTTCTAATGATATGTTTAAAAGTATTAGTAAAGAATTAGGTTCAGAATATGGTGTTATCACAATGGTTAAATTAAAAGGAGAAAGTATAGATGATATTAAGAGTAGAAATACCTAATTATATTAGAAAAGTAAGACTTTCTGAAAGTCAAAATGCAAAATATTGGGAATGGGATGGTAAGACTATTAAATGTGGTAGTAAGAAATTACCTAAAAAATATATTAATCCTAAATATAAAGATGAAATAATTAAATTAAATGGTAATGTTCAACCTCATCATTTAATAGGAAGTTTTGCAATAGGGTTATATAGAAATAACAAATTTGTTGAGATTCCTGCATATCCACCATATTTTCCTACTAAAATTAAAGAGGGAGATAAATATTTACTTGTTGATACTTATAATCTTCCTAGAATAGAAAAAGTAATAGCCAATGATAAAAAAGTAGGCACTCCTCGTGAAATGGTTATAAATGGTCAAGCTATTTATAATGGTCTTATGAGTGCTCATGTTAGAGGTAAAATAATGCAAGAGATTAAGAAATCATTTGCGCCTCATATAGAAGCATTACCTATTATAATAGATTATCCAGTACGTATTAAATGTTATCTTTTTGATACAGTTAAAAATTCTTTTGATAATGGTAAAGATTTAGAATCTCAAGGACAACGTTGGGATATAGGTAATAGAATTTACCCTTATTCAAAAGCATTTCTCGATTTACTTACTACTGGAACAGATGGTACAAATCAAATATTTCTACCTAAATTAGTAGATGATGATAGGTTAAGAGTTACTGAAGATCCTCAAGGTGGAATATTTGTACCAATAGAACAAGGTGAAATTCCTAAGCTTGTATTTATGATAGTTCCTGATGATGAAAACTATCTTGAAGCTTTAAGACCAATAGAAGAAGAAAGATTAGCTAAATTAAAAAGTAATAAACACTATGCCAAAGCTAGTACAGGTTCAGATATTCAAATATGATGAACTATCTGAAGATGTTAAGAATAAATTAAGAAATGAATATGAAATAGAAGATGGTTGGTATGAAGCTAAAAAAGAAGAATTATTAGAAAAATTAACTAATAAAGGATTTTATAATGTTGATTTAGAATTTAGTGGTTTTTGGTCACAAGGTGACGGAGCTTCATTTACAGGGAATATTAATCTTGAGGAATATCTCAATAATATGATTAATAACGATCGTCATTCAGATACTACTTATGAATCAATTCTTACAGCTTTAATAAATCAAGATATTACGCTTACAGAAAATATAATTAAAAGAGATAAATTTCATAGATACGTACATGAAAATACTACTAGCTTATATCTTGATTATATTCCATGTGAAGGATTTGAAGATAATATAGCTGATTTATTTAATTCTTTATATGATTATATATTAAAAGATATTAGAGAATTAAATATAAAATGTTATAAAGCTTTAGAAAAAGAATATGAATTACAAACTACTAACGATATTAAAGATAGTTATTATTCTGATTTAGAATATAATTATTTTGAAGATGGTAAAATATGTAAAGATAATTATATTATACAACAAAACAGAATAATTCCTGAACGAGATACTTTTAATCCAAACGCATAATATGTCAGAACAAATAGAAGAAATAGAAGGTCAAATAGTACCATTACAAATGGTAACTGATATTGATAAAACTTATACTAAATCAGATATTGCAGCTACTTTAATTCATAATGTATTAGATGGTAAAGTAGAACCAAGTAAATATGCTGTAACTTTACGTAGAATTAAAGATGCAATAGAATTAGTATTTAAACATCCTAAAGCTAAACAAGTTATAGAAGATGATGTAACTAAGTATTTAGAAGGTAAAAAAGCTAAAATATTAGGAGCTGAAGTACAACTTACTACTACTTATACTAAATATGATTATAGTGAATGTGGTCATACAGAACTAGATGCTATAAATAGTATAATTGAACAATTAGAAGATAGAAAAGAACAAATAGAAGCAGAGTTACAACTTCAATTAAAAACTTATGAAGGTAATACAGCTAAAAAATTAGGTGTTACAGCTACAACTAAATCTTATATAATTGAACAATTACCTGAATTAAATTGGGTTTCTAGTGGTGAAGTAATAGATGTTAAAGTGCCTAATAAGATTCAAAGTATAGGATTAAAATTCTTTAAATTATGATAAATATATTGAAATATATAATCCAGCTATTTTTTCCTAAGTACGAAATATTAAAAATAGATAGACCTATTCATACGGAAATAAAAATAGAATATAAAAAACCTATTTGTTTACAAAATGAAGTTAGGTTTTATCCTACTGAAAATCCATTAGATTCAGATAAAATTATAGAAGATTCTAAACAACAATTATTAAAAGAACTATCTTATTATATAAAAACTAAGGTAAAAGAATCATCTAATTCTTATTATTTAATAAGAAATACTATAATTATATATGGAAATAAAGAAGATTAAGAATGATGATATAGAAATAATAGGTGAAGTAGAAACTACTGAAGCTAAGATTGATAATAGTAGTTTACCATTTCTATTTGAAATGGTTAGTAAAAGTCTTTATTCTAATCCTATTCAAAGTATAATTCGGGAAATTACTTCTAATTGTTTTGATAGTCATAAAGAGGCTGAAGTAGAAGATGCAGTAATAATTAGAAAAAGTTATGATATAGATGCACAACAGTATTATATAAGTTTCATTGATGTAGGTGTTGGTATGTCTCCTAGACGTATTACTAAAACATACATGAAATATTTTTCTAGTACTAAGCGTGACACCAACGAAGAAATTGGTGGATTTGGGTTAAATTGAATTGTATAATAATTATTTTTTCGTATTTTTATATCCTAAATAATTTTACGATGGAATATAATGATGAATTTAAAATAATAGATACAGAAGATAAAGCATATTTTTTAGGTCTTCTATTTGCAGATGGCAGCATAAGTAAAGAAAATACTGTTAGAATATCTTTAGTAGATAAACAATTAATAGATGATTTAGAATTAAGATTTCCTTTTTTCAATAGAGGAGAATTTGATTATTCAAAATATGGTGAAAATCATAAGATTCAATATTCTCTAGCTAAATCAAATAAAGTTTTATACCAAGATTTATTTAATTTAGGTTTAAGAGAAAGAAAATCTACTGAAAATAAAGAACTAATTACTATTCCTGAATTAGATAATAATCTTATGAATCATTTCATAAGAGGTTATTTTGATGGTAATGGTAGTATTTCTATTCCTTCTTTAAGACCTAATCTAAGAAGAGTTGAAATATGTTCTGCTTCTGAATATCTTATAAATAAATTCAAACAAATTTTATTATCTAATTGTATAGATTGTCCTTATTATAGAGTTAAAGAAAATCCTACTTATAATTTATACGTTCTTGAATGGATAGCAAGTGAAAATATACTTAATCTTAAAGATTATTTATATAAGAACTGTACTATATCATTAAAAAGAAAAAAAGAATTATTTGATAGTTTTAAAATAATAGATAAGACAGATAATAATCCTAAATGTCCTAAATGTGGTTCTAATACTAAAAAGAATGGAACTAGACAAATGGTTAAAGGATTAGTGATTAGATATAAATGTGATAATTGTAATAAAAATTATACACTCCCAGCCCAAACAAAATCGGATGAATTGCTAGAAACTCATAAAGCTTTATCTACTATAATATTTAGTAAAAATGATAAAGATACATTGACAACCAGCAGCCAAGCTATAGATACATCTATAGAAGGTTCAACGACTACCTGAGTAATATAGTTTACTTAATAACAGGAAGTAGTTATAGTATATATTGAAGCTATAATGAAAAAGCGTCCGACACTTAAATGTGATGATATAGTCTAAACATATATGAAAGTATATGAGCCTCGTGGGAGGCAAATCACCTTTAGCGTATTCCGATTCATTTGATATTATTACTAGATTTGATGGGATTGAATATCATTATACTTTATCTAAAGGTACTAGTGTTCCTGAATTAAAACATTTAGCTGAATTTAATACTACTGAAAGAAATGGTACAGAGATAAAGATTCCCGTTAATGAATCAGACTTGGGTTTATTTGAGAATGGACTAATTACTCAACTATGTTATTTCGATAATGTTTATTTTGATAATTGGAATATTGATAATAATTATATTATATTTGAAGGTAAAACTTTTAAAGTTAGAGATTCTTATCAATATAGTGATGAACTTCATATAGCTTTAGGTAATGTAGCCTATCCTATTAATTGGAATGCTATAGGAATGAAAGAAATAAAAATTCCAGTAGCAGTTAAGTTTAATATAGGTGAATTAGAAGTAACTCCAAGTCGAGAAGAACTTAGATATACTGAGGAAACTAAATCTATAGTTAAACAAAGAATAGAAGAATGTTTAACTGATTTAAGAGAAAGATTTCAAAAACAAAATGAAAGTACTGATGATTTTATGGTCTATCTCCAAAATAGGCATAAGTCGGGTGTTCTTACATTATCGGGAAATGGACACGAACTTAAATTAAAGATGCCAAAAGATTTTGGTATTCCTCTTAAATTTATTCCATTTGAAGAAGCTGGAATAGAGTGTCCTGAAGATCCATTTTTTGAATATGAATTATCAGGTAGAATTGAAACTAAAAGAGGTTTAAGAGGAGCTAATAAAGGTTATCAAGTAACTACTGCTTATGGAACTATATTTGATACTGTTTTTAGAGAATTTAAAAATATAACTTATAATAAAGTAGGTATATATTCTAATTATACTATTAATCAAGTTAAACTAGCTTACTATCAAAGAGTTAAAAAATGTGATTTATTACCTTGGATAATAAGTGATAGTAGAAAATATACTTTTCATAGTAAAATAACACAATTAGGATTAAGTACTGAAAGAACTTCTAAAAGAGATAATAGAATTTTCTATAATAATAGTATGAAAGTCGTTCAATTAGGAGCTTTCAAAAAATTATATATTTATAGAAAAGTAATTAGAGAGTTTCTACAAAAATATGTATATATAGACAATGAAATAGAAGTTCCTGAAGATTTTAAGAAAGCTTATAGAGCTGAAATTACTAATACTGAAGCAGCTAAAAGAAGAAAAGCTGAACAGAGAATCTCTGTTAAATATTGTACTTACTTATATCCTACGAAGCCAAATAATTTTGATGTATATTGGGATAGAAAAGATATAAAAATTGATTCTATTGCTAATCATACTGATATTATAGTATATGGATTTGAAGATGATAAAGATAAATTTAAAGAAGCTACTTCATTATTTTTACATAGAAAATCATTTCTTAAATATAATAAAGATGATTCTTTAGATACTATTTCAGGTAATTACAGAAATGAAGTACCTAGATTAAATGATAAAGCTATTAAATTCTATATTATATCTAAAGCTAATGAAAAATATTTTAAAAACAATCATAAAGTTGTATATGTGGATAATCTAGTTAAAAATAATACTGTCTTAAAAGATGTAGCTACTGCTTATTATCTTAAAGATAAATTCTATCTTAGAGAAAGTATGATTAATAATTTTGAAGAAATTAATACTTCAATTTATAATAAGATTAAAGAGATAGAAAAATTTGTAGAAGAAAATACAGTATATCAAGTAGATTCTTGGAAAGGACAAAGAACTAATCTATTCATGCGTCAAGCTGTAGAAGATGCTATAGATCGAAAATATCTAAATCAAGATATTCTTAAAATAGATAACCAAATAGAAAAATATTTTGAAAAGGTAGAGATATTGAAACACGTTGAAATTACAGATAATAATAAGAAAGATATAATTAGTTATCTTAGAAGGTATAATAAGAAAACTAATGTAGTTATACGTAGTGCTCCTGACTTAGAATTTAGTTTTCCTTTAGTAATACCTAAACCTGAAGCTAGAGAAGTAGAATTACCTAAACCTCATCTAATATCTGAAGATGATTATATTGCTGATTATTCACTATTAATAAATTTAAATTAAATGGCAACAAAGAAACCAGCAGCTAAAAAGACTGCTACAAAAAAAGCTCCTGCTAAAAAGGTGGCAACTAAAAAACCACAAACAGCTATACAAAAAGTAGTAGCTAAGAAAGATGTAAAACCTAAAGAAGTTAAAAAAGAAGCTGATCCTGCTAATGATAAAATTAAAGGTGTATACATTAAAGATACTTTAAAACTTACTATAGATAATACTCCTCATAGTATTAAAATTAGTAAAGAAGAATATAAACAAAAAATAGAACCAATTCTTAAAAAATATAATGATTCTACTAATAAGAGTGTTAAAACTACTTATAAAAAGAAGCTTATAGGTTTGCTTACTCCTAATTCTACAGCTAAAGTTAAAGAACAAGAAACTAAAGAAATTCAGGCAAAAGGTACTAAGAAACTTATAAAGAAGGAAGAATCTAAAAAGGTTAATAAAGCTAACAATGAATTAGCAGATAAAATAGAAAAATCTGATGAATTAATTGTTAAAGAAGGAGTTAGTAAAGTGATTGAAGCAGTAAAAGAAAATGCTGAAAAAGTAAATCAAGAAGCTCCTAAACCACAAGTTTCTTCTTATAGGCGTGGAGGAGAATGGTAATATATGTTACAAGATAATATAGTACAAGAGGTAGTATATAATACACCTCTTGTATTACTCTCTTTTACTGCTAAAGATGATATAGATAAAGCTAATAATTTTTTACCTTATTCTACTGGATTTGAAATAGAATGTGATAAAGGTGAATTATATAATGAAATTAATTTTACTTCTATACCTAATATATTAGCTGTAAAAAATGATTCACATGAACAAAGATATAGAATACCTAATGGCATAATTGGTCTTATTTGTTTATATAATATATCTATTCAATTAAAAATAAATTCTACTATTAACAACGGTTCAGGTATTCATTATCATATAGATTGTAGCAATAATTTTGATGAAATTAGAAATGAAATATTTAAGAATGAAAAGTCTATATTAAATGAATTAAAAAGTTGGGAATATAAAGGCAAATATAATAGTTGGAAAATAAGTGATAGTAAAACAGCTGTTAGAGTTCATTCTTATCATAAAACTATAGAATTTAGAATAGGTGAAATGACTTTTGATTATGAAATTTTAGTTAAAAGAATTATTCATGCTAATGATATTGTCAGACGTATTAAAAGAAGTATTGGAGTTCCTGAACCTACCTATACATTTCCCGATAAATCAAAAATCCTTAATTACATTAGAAGTATAGATTTATCAAATGGTGGAGTTAAACTTAGAGATTTAAAGGCTAGATTAGAAGAATTAAAGAAATCTAGCGATGATATTAAACCTATTCAATTAGAACAAGCAACACAATTAATTAAAAATAGAAAAATAATAGTATGATTAAAGCTGAAATTATAGCTGATTCTGAGAATGAATTTGGCAATAGAATTACTACTATGAGAGTAGTATTTCCTAGATATATTCTAGCAGAGTTAAATACTCATAGAATGTTAAGTAAAAATAGTGCTAGTAGTAGAGCTATTCCTTTTCAAAAATTACTACAATCAGTAAAAGAAAATCCTTTTATTCCTATTGCTTGGCAAAAAGACCATTCAGGTATGCAAGGAAGTGAGTATTTTACTGATAAAGAAGATATTAATTATATTACTAAGAATTGGTTGCTTAGTAGAGATTTTGCTGTTCAAGAAGCCGAAAATCTATCTTCATGTGGGGTCACTAAACAATTAGTTAATAGACTTCTTGAACCATTTATGTATCATACTGTCCTTATTACAGCTACGGAATGGGAAAATTTCTTTTCTCTCAGATGTCCTCAATACGAATTTACTTTTGACCATACTGATACAAAAATATTTAGAAGTAGAAAAGATTTAATTAGATATGGAGCATCTTACCATAAAGATAAATATAATGATATATTATTTTGGTTACAACTTAATAAAGGAATGGCTGATATTCACATGATAGCTCTTGCAGAAACAATGTGGGACGCATATAATGAATCCACTCCTAAAAAATTAAATGCTGATGATTGGCATATTCCTTTTGAAGATACTATTAATTTATCTGATTTAACTAATACACTTAAAGAATTAAATGGAGAAGTATATGAAAATATGTTTCTACCAACTAAAATCAAAATATCTACTGCTATGTGTGCTAGAACTTCTTATACTGTAATAGGTGAAGAAGGTAAGAGACCTAATTTACTTAATGATATTAAATTACATGATAGATTAAGTTTAAATGGACATTGGAGTTGTTTTGAACATTGTGCTAAATCAATGAATCAAATTGAATATAATGAAGTTTATAATTCAATTAATAAATCTAATGGAGGTATAGTAAAAGATTTTGGATGGTCAGGTAATTTTAGAGGATTTATTCAATATAGGAAAATGTTTGCTAACGAAAATATAACTGTTAATGGAAAATAAAGAAAATGATGTAGTAAATCATCCTAGTCATTATACTGATGGTAAAATAGAAGTAATAGAGTATATAGAAGATAAGAAACTAGGATTTAATTTAGGTAATACTATTAAATATATTTCTAGGGCAGGTAAGAAAAATCCTGATAAAGAAATAGAAGATTTACAAAAAGCTAAATGGTATTTGGAAAGAGAAATTAATAATAAATTAAAAGAAAAACAATAATATAGTATGAATACTGATCCAAAGAAGATAATATTTATGGGTAATACTGATGGCAGTAATACACCTAAAGATATGGCTGGACATGATAAACACGCTTTAGCTTTAGCTGATAATCTTAGTAAACAACAATCATCTGAACAAAATTATCAAGAAGAAAAATTAGAAGATTATAAAGATTTTGATTTTGTTCCACTTGGACAACGAGTAACTATAGTAGTAGGTGGAATTGAAAGAAAAGTTAATGGTCGTATAATAGCAGATGATGCTTGGGCTAAAATGCGTAATAAACAAATATTTGAACAAATGAAACGTAATCCTTATCTTATGGTAGTAAGGATTAGTCCTAATTTAAGTAAAGATGCTTGTTTAGAAGAAGGTGATAGAGTACGTTTGAATGCCGAAGTAATGTCACTTCCATTTGAATGTCCTGAATATCCTAATGCTGTCTTTATGAATATAGATATATTTCAAATTGAAGGTAAATTAATTAAAAAATAAAATAATGAGAAACAATCAATCGGAGAAGCCGACAGTAACTAATCAAGTAGAGAAACTTAAAGATAATCTTCGTAGTCTTAGTGTTGAAACTAGTAAAATAGAAGCTGTTACATTTAAAATGATGGGCGGTAAACCTAAAGGTGAACTTACTACTGAAATAAATGAACATACTACTCTTAGTACTTTGGAAAGTATGAATAAGTTAGTAGAAGAAATGATAGAAAGAAGTAAAACAACTAATAAGTATCTTAAATCCTTCTAAATGGATTTATTTTCAGATTCTAATGATGTTCAAACTCTGAGAGATAGGTTTATACCTATCCTCGGAGCTTGGGCTTCTGTATTAAATACTAATACATTAGAAAGACTTAAAACTACATTGAGTTTAATTAGTAAAGATAGTGAAAATAATATAGTTTATCCTGATAGAAAAGATATATTAAAATTATTTAGGGAAATATCTCCCAATAATATAAGAGTAGTTGTTATAGGGCAAGATCCTTTTCATAATGGAAATGCTAATGGATATTCATTTGGTTGTAAATTAAATGTTACTCCATCTCTAAAACAGATTATAGATTCAATGAAAAAATCTGTTCCTACTACTAATATTAAAAAAGATATAGGATTGCAATATCTAGCAAATCAAGGAGTATTTCTTCTTAATACTATATTAAGTGTTAGAGCTGGTAATCCATTGTCTCATAATAATTTAGGTTGGCAATCATTTACTACTGATGTAGTTAAGTATATTCAATCTCAACCTAATATAGTTTGGTTATTATGGGGTAGTAAAGCTAAAGAATATGAAAAATATATTATTAATCCAACTAATTTTATTATAGAAGATACTCATCCAGTTAGTGCTTCTTATAATAATAAAGATTGGAATAGTAAATGTTTTGTAGAATGTAATAATATTTTAAAGGAAAAAAATTTAAAAGAAATAGTATGGTTGTAAATGAAGAATTAGAAACTAGAATACATGAAATATTCGATAATGGTGAGTATAGACATGGACGATTTATTAGTTATGCAGAACCAAATGATATAATAAATTTATTAAAGTCTATTCCTTCTCGTGAAGATAAAGTAAAAGAATTTTATCAAACTTTTAATCAAGTTGTTAATGATAAACCTACTAAATTAACTGAAGATACTATTAGACTTAGATTAAATTTAATTCAAGAAGAATTAGATGAATTAGCAGATAGTTTAGATTTTGCTAAATTTAATGATAAATATCAAACTAAGTCTAATATTACTTTTGAAATAGATCAAGATTTAACTAAGGCATTTGATGCTGTTCTTGATCTTCAATATGTATTATCAGGAACTATAGTTTCATTAGGTATGGCTAATATATTTGAAGAAGGTTTTGATGAAGTTCATAGGAGTAATATGAGTAAGAGCTTTAATAAATTTGAAGATGCTGAAGGTGAATCTGCTGGATTATTTATGACTAAAGGTATTAAAACTCGAATAGAATCTAGTCCTAATGGCAAGTATATACTTCAAAGAATAGAAGATAATAAAACTATTAAACCTAGTACTTATAGTCCTGCTAATTTACAACCGATATTAGATAAAGTATGAGTTTTGAGGAGCTTTTAAAGGCAAATTCTTTGAAGGATACCCTACCACCAGATTTTTTAGGCTTCGGAAAAGCTGTTAATAACTGCCTAAAATTAATACCAACATATCCAATAGTAGGTTATGAAGATTCATATACAATTTGTAGATTTGAAGGTCATTATTTTGTATATTCTAAGTATACTAATAAGTATATAAGTAATTATCAACCAAATAATTCTAAAAATTATTATGTAGTACTATATAAAAATGGTAATCAACGTCATTATAATGTTGAGAATTTATATTTAGAAGCTATATCTCAATCAATAATAGATAAAAAATAAAGGAGAACATTAGTTCCCCTTTTTTCATCGGCATCTTATCAATATAAGAAATTACCATAAGCTTTACTTTGTTGATTAAGCATATATAATCGTTGAGCTTGATTAAGACCTGGAACAAGTTTCATAGCATGAACTCCAATCTTATTCCTACCATTATATTGACCACCTTTATAAACTGTTTTATCTTCATCTACGAAAGGATATTGTAAAACGTTATAAGTAAGTTTCAATATATTTTCAAAACTAGTAAATATAGGAGCAGGATTTTGAATAAGTTGTTTACTTTCATTAAACCAACCTACTGGAGTATATGCAGAAAGTTCTAATACACTTCTACTTTGTTGATAACCTAACCAATTCCAAAATCTGTTATGTTTCTTTTCATCATCATCACCTCTCATACCTTTAAGTATCATACCTAAACATATCATTCCAAGAAGCATAGACATTTCAGCAAAAGTACGTTTAACATTAGCTCTTTGAGTATTATTAAGACTATGCCAATGTACTTTAACATTAGTCATATAATCTTTATAATCTGATATGATATTCTTCATAGCAGTAAGAGCAGTCATACTTTCATCCTCTTTCCAATTTTTAACATTATTCATTATAGGATTGGTTAAGAAATTCCATGTAGTAATATACATACCTTCATCATACATATTTCTACGTTCATTCCAAAATGATTTACCAAATTTAGAACCAAATCTTCTATTCCAACCTGGCCTCATCCATTTTCTAAATTGACTTGCTAATCTACCTAAAGCATAATGTTGTATAACATTCATATCTTCTTTATTATAAATACCATGAAGATATTGATTAACACCTAATACTTTACGTCTAAAATCGGCTATTTCATTCTCACCTATCTCAACTCCCTCTTTTATTACAGGGAATCCTTCAATAAGTTCATAAGCATCATAAAGACTAGTAGCTTCGTCAAATTTAGTTTTTAAATCTTTAGCTAATTCTTCTCTTTGTTTTAATATATCCTGAGCATTATTATCTTTAGCATTAATTTCTAATCCTTTCTTCTTATATTGATCTTCAAGATAATCTTCAAACTTAACTATTTTACCATCTATAATCCTATGTTCCATCATCATACCTAGTAACATTTCATTTTGCATGGCGTGTTCACCTATATGATTAAACATATAAGCAAAATTATTAAACATCATAAACTTATGAAATACACTAGATACTTTACTTCCATCATCAAGAGCTACTTCTTTATGAGAAATCATAATATCAAACTTCTTAATAAGAGCAGATGCAAGACTTCTTGATTTTTCGGTTTTCATATCAGCTATAAAATTCATCATATTTTTAGCATATTCTTTTCTTGCTTTAAGTAAAGAAGTTTTACTAATAAATTGATTACCATGGCCTTCAGTCCACATTTGCATTTTACCATATACATAGTTATTAATACCAGCAATAGCGTTAAATCCTAATGCACCAAATGAAGTATAATTTTGAAGAACATTTGCTATTTTAACCCAATCACCTTCTAATGCTTTCCAATCTTCATAAAACACCATTTTAGTCCACATTTCAAGATGCTTAGCTACATTACTAGCACTACCTACTTTAGTTAGTACATCTGGAGTGCCACCTTTAACTACACCACTAATTTTATCAAGTAAAGCTTGATTAGCATCATTAGTTTTAATATATTCAGACATATTAACTAATTCAGTAGCTATTCGTACTTCATCTTCTATTTCATTTTTATATTTATTCTTTAAAGCTTCATGAACAAATATTTTCATTATAGTATCTAATTCATGACCTATACTTTTAGCGTGTTCTTCAAGATTAGATTTTCTAATCTTTTCATTTTCTATTCTATTAGCAGCATTAGTTTCTTGTGAATCAGTATTAGTAGGTAAATATTCTGACTGATTTCCCTGTAATGTAAGATACCGGAAAGGTACATGGCGGACGATTTCACCGCTCTCATTGACTTCCACATCGGTTGCAGGCGTACCAATGTCACGCCAGCCTATTTGACCTACCACAGCTTTTAATAAATCAAAATCTCTACTTGGAATAGCAGGTAAATAACCATTTTTAATTATATTATCTCTATGATGTGATACTAGATATGATAATAGATTATTAATATAATTATAGAAATTAAGTTTATCTTCATTATTAACTATATCTTTAAATTGATCTGTAGTATATTTACTAGAAATAGGTTGAGATAATTCATTAGTGTAAATTATTTCACCTTTTTTAGTTTCTTTATGATTGTTTTTATACCAATCTTCAAAATCAGATTTAGTTAATTCTATACGTTTTTGTTCTATTATTTCTTTAGCTCTAGGATTAGCTTCAGTGTTAGCTTCATACCATTTAGCTACTTCTCTAGTATGTTCTACAGTCCCAGGTACATATAAAGAATTAAATTTCTTAAAAGCTTCATTTCTTTCATTATAATATTTTTCATAATCTAATTTAGAAACTATTCTGCCTGTAAATTTACCATCTATTTTTTCCTGAACAAAACTAGGATCAATTCCTAATTTTTTAAGCTTTTCAACTTCTGATTCATACTGCCTTAAAGTATTATGAACTTCTTCATTCATACTGTGCATAGTATAATCATATTTCTTAACTAGATTAGCTAATATAGGATCATTACTATCTCCAGCAGCATCAAGCATTAATTGAGTTAAACTTTCGTCTATTCTAGGACTAGAAAACTCTCTCATAGAAGTTACTACACCTCTACCACCATATTTAGGGTCAGAACTTAATTCATTAATCTGACCATTAAATATATCTTTTAATAATTCATTTCTTTTATTTCTAGCAGAACTAATTCTAGGTTCTAATTGCTTAATAGTATTAACAGCTAAATTAAATTCAGGATTAGCATCTAGTTCATCATTAGTAAATTCTTGGACTTCTAATAAGGAACTTAAAGACTCTCCTGCATTAAGGATAAAAGATTTAAATTTATCTTTATCTTCTAACGATAATTCCTTATATGCTTTATAATCTAATCCTACATACTCATTTAATCTCCTTTCTATACTAGATATATTCCTTAAAGCAAATTCAGAATAATTAGTTAAAGCTTGAGCTTCATCTTTAATTAAAATTTCTTCCTGAAGTTCTTTAAGTTCTTTAGTATATTCAGGATTTTTCCTAGACCTAGCTACTTTATTAATTCTCTTTTCAAGATTAATAGCAACTTTTTTGAGTTGTTCACTTTGCCAATTAAGAGAATTTAAAGTAGTTCTATCTTTTTGTCTTTGAATTTCATTAGATAGTTGACCCTGAATAGTATTTTGTAAATTACCAGTAACTAATTCTCTAGCTAATTGTTTAGCTACAGATTCATTAACTCCAAATAATTTAGCAATAGCTCTAAAGATATTATCTAACCATATTTGCCATTTAGCTTTAGATTGATTATCTTTAAATATTTTATCAGCTTCTATACCAATAGCAGTAGTAAGAACTTCTTTTTCTAATTGTTCTTGATTAAGTTCAGGATATAATTGTTCTATATTAGACCATAATTCAGTACCTCTAAGTTGATTAATACCAGCTTGAATTTGAGGATTATTATAACCTAATAAATCTACATAAACGTGACCAAATTCATGATAAATAGTATCAGATTTAATCTTATTAGGATTAAACTTAATTATTCCATCTTGAACATTAGCTATTTCATTAAGATTAGTATCTTTTTCTACCTTAATATTTATACCAATTTTACTAAAAGTAGATTGTAAATCTTTTACCTTTTGATTAGTAATAGATTCATCTTCTATAGATTGATTAGATATACGTTGTTCTTGTTTTTCAGTAGCAATTTGATTTAAATACCAATTTCTATTATGTTCCTGATTATTAAATAAAGAAATACTATCATCAGTATATTCAGTCGTATACTTATTTCCTAATTTATTAATAGGAATATAAATTAATATACCGTCTCTATTTTCTACTCTTTTAAATAAAGTAGTTTCAAATTTATCTTCTTTCTTTTGTCTAAGAAGTAAATAATTAGAATTAGCTACTTTATCACCTTCATTTTTAAGTTCTTCTTTATTTACTTTGAGAATACCATTACTTAGAACATTATATTCAGGAGTATCTTCCTTCATTAAATATATTTCCTGACCTGGAAATTCATCATTTAATATTCTCTTACCTTTATCATTTAATTTATATTTGTTATAAACAATAGGAACTATATTTCTATCATTCCAATTATTTTGAACAAATTTATCTATTAAATCTTCTGATAATAGAATATTATGAACATCAGTCATAATATTATTACCTTTCTCTTTAAGATATTGTCCATATCCTATATAAGCTAATAAATTACTAGGGGTATATTTAGAATAGCTATTATAATTATAATTAAATTTATTAGTATAGAAAGAATATGCTAATAAATTTCTACCTAATTCTTGTTCAAAAGCATCATCACTAAAGAATAATTCATTAAAAGAATTAGTAATCATATCATCTATAAGGTGATCGCTTATAGTATTTTTAAAATCTATAGCATGAATACCATTATCAATAATAGATTGTTCAGAAATATTAGGACTTAATCTATTAAGTATATGATATATATCACCATTAAGCTTTTCAAAATTCTTATTCTTAATAATAAATAATTGATTAGCAGCACTTAGACCTTTAAAAGTATCTAAATCAACATCCAAATTGAGATTAAGTTCTAGTCCTGCACCAAGTACCTGTTCTTTTTCTATATCGGGAAAATATGAAAAATCTTTAGCAAGATAGCCATTAGCAAAATCATTTGCTTTTTTAGTAGCTTTATCATTTAGACTAGTTCCAATCATAGTAGAAATACTATTTCTAAATCTAATAAAAGCTGTACTATTTTTAATAAATATAGGTTGTAATATACTTAAAGCAGGATCATAAGCATGATTAAAATAACTATCTAATAAAGGGTACGAACTAATATTAGTATTAGATTCTAATTCAGGAAAACCAAAATCATTATTTTTATATATTTGAGTTATTGCAGGTTTCCCGTTAATCAATAATCTCGAACCAAGATACTTATCATTATCTTCAGTCTTTTCTATATCATAAGGATAGGTAATAAATTTTATCATCCTTTCCTTTAAATCGAGAACGGTTTCGAGACTTGGGCCAACACCTAATTTGTCAGTATTTAAAACACTAATACCATCTTTTAAGGCTTCACCTGTTTTCTTATATTTTCTATTATAAGTCTCCAGTAACTGAAGTTGATTATGATAAAAGCTAATAGCATTATCTATTGTACCTTCTTTAGCTTTAGCTATTTGTTCAGGTCTATACTTTTTAACTTGGGAACCTAATTTAATCATAGATTCTAATCTAGCTAAATTAGGAATATAAGTTTGATCGGGGTTATATCCAAATAAATCTTCTATATCCTTACGTTGTGGATTAATTAGATTTCCTTTAGCTATAGCTTTTTCAAACTTCTTTTCAATAGATATCCTACCTGAACCTGATAAAATTTTATATAGATTAGTTAAATACTGACGTTTAGTTTTACTAAATTCACTACCACTATCATTATTAAATACACCTTGAGATTTAAATCTATTTTGAGCTAAATCCATTAATACTGGTTGAGCTATATACATATTAGCATATCTCATAGGTACACCAGTCATAAGCATAGCTGAATGTACATAGAAAGTATATGTATTAATATTATATGGTACAGGGTCTTTAACTATATCAAGGACATTAGCTACAACTTTAGAATGTTGATCTGTAATAAGTTCACCACTAAAGTTAGTGAAACTACCATCAGGACTAAATCCTAATTTTCTATGTTTAATTATAATAGAATCATCTAACTCACTTAAATCTTCACCATATTTTTCTTTTAACTTAGATAGAGCTTCAGCTTCAGGTTTTTTATATCTAATTTCAAAAGCTAAATCATCTCTAAGTTCAATCTTAGCAATCTGAGCAATAGTAGAAAATCCTTTAGCATTAACAGCTAAACCTTTTAAAGCTCTACCACTTACATTTCTTTCTCTAAACTCTTCTTGACCTTCATAAGTCATAGGATTAATAGCTCCTGCTTTACCCATTAAATCAGCTTGATGATCTCTATCAGCTGTCATATCAGCAAATTCAGAAGGAGTCATTAATTCTGCATAGTGACGAGGATTAGATAATATACTTTCATATATATCTAATATTCTATTCTGTCTAGCTTCTTGAGTATTTTGATTTTCAATAGATAAATCTTTAATCTCATTTACTTTAGATTCTATATCATATTGTTTATTATAATCAGATATAATATTTTTAAGTACAGCTATATGAAACGTATCATCAGTACCAACCACATCAGAAAGAGTATAATCATTATCATCCTTCGCTTTATTATATCTAGCTCCGTTAATAAGTTCAATATCTCTACCATTAATTTGGTCATAAGAAGTACCTATATATTTAGATAATATTAAATTCTTATCAGATTTAGATAGTTTAGAACCATCTTTATCTTCCCATTTATTAAGAGCTTTTTTTACATAATCAAAGAACTTTTCTGATTCATAATTTTTAACTCTTTTTTCTATACCTAAAGCTTTAGCTCTATCTTCTATTGTACTATTAGAATCATCTAAATATTTAACAGATTGTACTTTACTATTAACTATTTCTAAATTCTTACGTAAAAAGAATATTTTATCAATATCAAAGTCAGCACCTGATTGAGTTACTACTTCTTGAGGTAATACAATAGTACTACCAATAGAACTAGGTAAGAATCCTACTACTTCTAGTACATTTATACTATGTTTAGTTTCAGTAGGAATACGAAAACCTATCATAGTTCTTATAGATTCATCTAGTTCATTTATATTAATTCGATTTCCTTGTTTATTAAATAAAGATTTACTCCAAGCTGGTAATAAACATTCAACTTTAGTTACTTTATCATCTTCACTAACTGACATTCTTAAAGTTTGATCAGAATTTTTCTTATCTAACCATTGAATACCTTCTACATTAGTATCAGTAGTTTTATTAAGCATAGCAGTACTAAATAATACTCCTATACCACCAGGTTGTTTTTGATTTATAATATTATTGTCAAATAAACTAAGAGCAATACTCTCATATTTATCTGCCATATTAGATACAAATAAAGGAAGCTTAAAACTATTATCATATTCACTTACAGGTTTAATAGCATCTAAAAAATTATTTGATAAACCTCTACGATTAATTTCATTAGTTAATATACTTCTTAATGATTCAGGATTATCTATAAATCCCTGTTCATTTACATTAAGTTCTTTAGCTAGTTCTTGATAATTGTGGCTTAAATTAGCATCCATTATTTTAAAATAATGGTCTACTAATTCATTTCCCGTTAATATATCAGACCCTAGATGATAAGTTTTACCAGTACTATCAAGATTAGCTATTATAATCTTTTGAATCTGAGTAGCAAGTTTATTTTGATAATCTACAATATGGCTAGGAGTTTCTTGTTGAATACCATAACTGGAATTAAAATAAGGTTTAGCCTTAATTAATTCACCAAAATTACTTTTTAATGTACCATCTGAATTAGCGATAGGAGCTATATATGTAGTACCAACTTTTACAGCACTTTCAAAATATACTTCATCTATCTTATTATCATTCATATGATTCATAAGTTTCTCAAGTTCTGTACCTCTAACTAGTTGAGGTACTAAAGGAATAACAGCATCCTTAACTTGAGTACTCATCATTCTGCCTGAAAAACTATCAAAAGCTCTACCATAATAGAAAGGTTTAAAAATTTCTAATGTTTTTTCTAATTCACTAGAAGTTAAATCCTGACCATTATTTATTTTATCAAATAGATTTTGATAGACTTTATTCCATTTACCATAAGCCACTAAAACATCTTTAGCGCGTTTTAAAGTCATATAACCTTGAGCATCACCAATATTAGTTTTAGCATATCCATTAGTAATCTTTTCAACCTGAGTATCTAATTGTTCTTTATTAAAATTAGAAGTAGTTTCAAGAGATTGTCTAACTCCATCTTTAATTTTTTGTAAATCTTTAGATGGTAAAATAATATCAGATATTACAGCAGCTTGATAAGTATTATCTTTAAAATAACCTCTTATAGAAGGAGATATAATTTCTTTAGCACGTTTATTAGTATCAAGAGCATTTTTATATTCAGCAATAGAACCATAGAAGAAATTGAATTGTTCTACATTATGAATATATTGATTCATAACAAATTCAGTAACAAAGTTTTTAAATCTACCATTTACTATCCATTCTTTCTCCTCTTCTGTTTTATCTTTTAAACTATTTTCATTATAAACATCTGAATAATATTTATATTCAGATAATTGCTTTAATTTATCTCTATGTTCTTCTATTTTAGATATATTATTATCAACTTGTTGTTTAATAAAATCTTCAATAAATTCTCCTACTAAAATATTAAATTCAGAATCAAGATGTAATCCTCTATATATAGATTCATTAAAATTATATTGACCGTTTATTCCTACTTTTCTATCATTTAAAGTAACTATTATATTCTTTTTCTTTCCTTCTATAATAGTATCTTCTTTTATAGACATATTTTGAAAAGAAAAAACATTACCAGTAGGTATACCATTTTCTAATAGAATAGGTTTACCTTCTTTATCTAATTTCTTATAATGATAATTCTTTTGTAATTTAGTTAAATCTAAATCTTTTTTAACAGTTAAATTACCTAATCTATCTTTATCAAAAATTAATTTACTAGCTTCTTCTATTCTACTAATTTCTTGTTTAACTGTATTAAATATAGCATCTTTAATTTTAGCTATATCTTCATTATATTTGCCTGAATTACCTATACTAATTCTAGGAACTCTTATATATTGTATATTTCCACTATCAGATGGTACAGGAGTGGGAATCCATACCCATTCATGTTTCTTTTTATCACCATTAATATACTGTAGTAAATTGGTTAAATGCCAATCACTATTAGACATATTATCATACTGTACACCATTAGTAGTTACAGTATTTTTAAGTCCACCTAAGTAAGAATAATCAAAATTACGTAAGAAACTATTATTAAGTTTCCATTCTCCATCTTCATCAATTAATAAACCATTATCACCAAACCAGTTAGAATATTTCATAGCTGGTTCAAGACGATAAGATTTAAGAAGATTTAAAAGAGCCGTTTTATTTTCTTTACTTGCAATATCAGTTTCACCAAAGCTATCAGAAGCTGCTCTAATATTGGCAAAGAAATCGGATAAAAAGTTGGACTGTATAAAACTATATACAACATTACCATTAACATCCAAATAACTATTCTCTGATAAGTCATAATTAACAGTTGAAACAGGTAATGCTAATTGATTTAAGTAATTGCTTACATTAGTATATTTACCATTAGTATGTAATATCTTATCATCTAAGGCAAACTTAACTATATGATCTAAAGGTTTTTGTATTAAACTTATAAAAGGATTAGTAAAATACCTTTTAAAATCTACATTATCTACAATCTTTTGTAATTGAGATTTAATTAAAGTTATACCTAATAAATTAGCTAATTCAGAAGCTTTAGATATTTTATCCTCATCCTTAGCTGAAGTAAGTTCAGTTTGAACTTTTTTAATTTCTAATTTAATAGAATCAGGATATTTACCTTCTTTTAATCTTGATATAATATTAGTAGTCCAATCATCAGCTATTACAAAATTAGCTCTTGATTTTCTATTATCATATTGTTGTTTAATTTCTAATTCATCTTTACTATCATTTACAAGAAATGTATTAACAAGAGGAGATTGAAATTTAAATGTAGTAAATAATCCAGCTTGTAAAGTTTCACTAGCTTTTACTTTCTCTAGTATATTTACTATACTAGGATCAATATTACTCATTACTTCAAGTCTACTAAGCATATCTTGAGGATTAGTACTACCTGCTAGATTTCTCTGCATATAGGGGAATATCTTACCGAAATCTAAAAATTTAGTAAGACCAAGATAAGTAGCACGATTAGTATTAGTATAAACTTTACTTATACTACCATCAGAATTTTCTTTAATAGAATAAGTTAAATCCTGTAATTCAGGACTAGTAAGTATAAGTCTTTTTATTTGAAAATTTACATTATCTTTTTGACTAAAAGTAAATACTTTCTTATCATCCCAAGCCTTACTTAATTGTGAATTTTCAGCTTTAGATATATCATCGTCTATAGTAAGACCATAAGTTTTATTTACAAATTCTTTAGTTTTATCATAGAATTTATCTATGTTAGATAATACTTTATCAAATCTTTTCTTACTTTCTTCATCAGCTTGCTCTTTCTTATTATTAAGAACCTGAGTAAGATAAGATTTTGGGCTATTATCATTAAGCATAGATTTAGTTAAATCTACACCTTTATCTTCAAGATTAGATTGATAACTTACTAATAATGCAGCAAGAGTAGATATAACTTCATAATCTTCTTTCCTACCGATAATGGTATTATTCTCAAATACCTGTTCTTTAGTAGTAAGATTATTATACCAATCTTTAGCTAACTTTTCTTCATGTTCTTGAGTAACTGGTAAATTCCCTGTATTAGAAGAAACGAAAGTAGCTAAACTGATATTAGCAGTTTGATTATTAATATAATTCTTATAGTAAGATGAAGATTCTATATTATTAGCTTCGTTAGTAATATATTCTTCCATCTGCTGATCTGTCATAGTTTCAGCAAGTAATTCTTCTCTTTGTTCAGGAGTTAAATCTTGATTAGATTCAATAGATTCTCTTTCCTTTAGATTATTCTGTCTAAAATTTTCATTATCCATCCAAAATCTAAAGAACTCTTTAATACCTATTTTATTAATAAGTTCTCTATTAGATTTAAGACTAAGATTAGGGCATCCTTGAACCATAAATTATTTATTAGAAGTTAAAATTTTAAATTCTTCTTCAGACCAATCATTATTTATTTCAAAATAATTACAAGTTATTTCTTCACCAGTATAAATATTTTTATTAGCAATTTGTTTATCATATCCAAAAGTATTAGGATTATAAGAATGATTACAATATTTGGCATCATCTATACAAATAATATACAGTTTATCTTTACCAAAAATATATCTATCTATATACTTTTTTTGTATATTATTTATATTTAGATTATTATATTCTTCTTCAGTTAATAAAATGTCTAAGCCTTTAGTAAATTCCCAAATAATAGTTCCTTTAGGTATAAATTCACCTGCAAATAATCCAATACCTTCTATATTACTTTTATCAATATAGGTTTTTACTAAATTCATACAAATAATTTGAAATAAAGATAATAAAAAATTTGGATAAGATATTGAATATGAGTATATTTATATTCCTGCGGATGATAAGTCTTGATTCGGATTGGAAATCAAAAGAAAAAGGTACTTTATTAGTACCTTTTTCTATTTATAATATATCTTCTATTGAACCACCTAAACATTCTTTCATTTTATCTTCTACTTCTTGAATAGGAATAGATTCTTGTTTTTGGATATTAGGATTATCTTTTTCTAAATTAGTACTAATAGATATAGTTAAAGCAGCACCATTATTATCATTAGTAACATATCCTAATTTATTACCTTCACTAGAATATAATATTCCTAAATCTGTTCCCCAAGCATTAGTATCATCCAAGAACTTTTCATAACTAGCATAACTACCAAAAGGTTTATTTTCACCTAATGTTCTAGTATTTATATTCCTTCTAAGAGTTTGAATTTGAGAAGATAATTTTTTAAAGAAATCTTTATCTTTACCACCTATTATAGATGTACCTTGTTCAGTAGTAATAGTCATGTTATGAGTATCAGTAGGAATTATATTTCCTTCTTCATCATGTTTTACACCTCTAGCATTTACTATTACTTTACCTTCATTAGTATCAAATTCTATTCTACCGCCTTTAGCTTCATCTACATAGATTCTTAATCCTTTGCCATTTTCATCTGTTTCTCTTACTACTACATATTTAGATAAAGTATCTTTAAGATTTCTAATATCTTCTGATTCTATAGTAGTACCATCTTGCATTAATTTAATAGCATCTAATATATTATCAGTAATATCATCAGCTATTTCTTTAGATACTTGTCTAACTGTAATAGGACTAGGAATATATGTAGATATATCACCTTTTACAGAATTGGCTACAGGTACTAAATTATATAATAAACCTTCAGTATAAGCAGCATCTAAGTTAGTAAATATTCCTGTAGTATTTCTACTAAATACTTCATTTTCATTCTTAACATTAGTAAGTACTTGAGTATTACCTTCTGCGACCATAAAATAATTAGTATTTTTATCTAATACTTCTCTAGGATTACGTAGTTCTTTAGAATGAATAAGACTACCAGCAGATTTCCAATCTATTCGGGTTTTCTTATTATCGGGAAATGTAATCATACTTTTTCTTATTGCCTTAGTAGCAAAAAGATTTTGTTCTATAGTATCTTTAAAAGATTGTAAAGTTCTATCACTAGGAGATAATTCACCTTTAAGTTCTTTGATTCTCCATTCAACAAATTTAGTTTTCTTTTCTTTTTCTAATTGTTCTAATGGTAAAGACATAATTCTATTCAAATCTTTAATTATTCCAATTAAAGTTTGAGTATCATTAATATATCCTATCTTATTACCATTAGAATCTTTGACTAATATAGGTTGAGAATCTTCAGAATTATATTTTTCATTAGTAGATTTTAACTCATTATCTACTTCAAGAAATACTTCATCACCTTCTTTTAATTTCATTATAGATTTTACAGATTCATCAAATTCTGATTTAACTTTTAAATCATTACCTGATTCGACTGTAACTTTGTTAGTAGGACTAAGAGTAAGAAATAAATTAGCAGAAGTACTAGCTATACCATTATAAACTTCAGGAATTACTTCAGATTCTTTAGGTTTATCTTTCTTTTTGGTAGTTTTTTTAGTAGTAACTTCTTTAGGTTTATTCTCAGTTTTAGTTTCCTTACCTTTTAATTGATCTATTCTTTTTTGAACAGCTTTAGCATCACCTATACTTTTAGGTAAAGATTCATGAGTAGAAGGGTGTTCAGGATCAAATAAATCTCTATAACCTTCTAATACTTCTATATCATTTCCCTGTAATATAGAAGCAAGGAGGGGATTAGGAACATAATTCTTTTCATTTTTCTTATTAGCTAATTCTTCTGCTTTCTTAGTTTTTTCCTCAGCTAATTTTTTCTTATTTTCTTCTTCTTGAGCTTTTCTACGACTCTCTACTTCAGTAGCATTATTAATTTCATCTATTTTAGATTGAAGAAATTTCTTTCTATCTTCATCATCTTCAGATTTCAGTTCATTTTCTAAATCTTTAAGACCTATTTCATTCTTAACGATTTTATCATTAATATTTTTCTTATATTCATTAAACTGTTTATCCTTAGCACCTTTAGTAGCTTCTTCCATAGATTTAGCTACGTTTTTATGTAGACTAGGAGAATCTAAAGATTTTTTACCTTCATTATTAGCATTAATACGTAAATCATTATATATTTGAGCTACTCTATTAGAAATAATATTAGGATTAAGACCTGATAGACTAGCTTTATTATCACCTAATTCTTTTTCTAGTCTATCTCTTTCTTCTTTTAAAGTATTTAATTTCTTTTGACCTAAGAATCTTATATTTTCATCTTTACTACCATAAGTAGCCTTAGATTTTTCCATTTGAGATTCAGCTATATTTATAGCAGTTTCTAAACTTCTTAATCTAATAGTATTAGCTACATTATTTTCTTTAGTATTATTAAGATAGTAATCATCTTTTTCTAAATTAACTAAATCATTAGTTAATTTAGTATTGTTTCTAGCTAATCTTTCATTATCCATAGAAGTCATAGTATATGTATCTATGAGATAATCTTTAATTCTATCATCTAAATTAGTAGTAAAGAAATTATTGCGAGCTTCATTATAATACCTCTCTGTATTACGGATATTATCTAAACTCTGAGCAACAGCTCTTGATACATTATCTATACCAATTTCTTTAAGTTGTTCAGGGGTATAAGAACCATATACTTGTTTCTGAAAGTCAGGATGATTTAATTGTTCTTCAACTAAATCTATATTACCAGCTTTAGCAGCAGCTAAACCTATAATAGTATCCCATTTAGATTGAGCTTCATGGTATCTAACTTTAGCTTCACTAGGAGTTATTTTTTTAGCATCTAAATCAGATTTAATTTCTCCAATAGCTTGCATATAAGCTCCTTGATTAGCAGCCCTATTCATAAGTTCTTGAAGTTTTATTTCTCCAATATTAGGTTGTTTATTACCAGTAGCTAATTCAGTAGCTTTACTCCAAGCAGGATGACCAACTTCTTCAAAAGCTAAACCACCTAATAATCCCCAAAAACCTTGTTCTAATACATTACCATCTTTAAGATATTTTCCATATCTTTCAACCCAAGTAGATTTATCTTGTTTACCTAAATATCTATCAATAATATATTGACCTTCATTTTGAGAACTACCATTAATCATTTCTTCTATACCTTCACTAGCTGAACTTAAAATAGCATTAGAAGGTTTAGCAAATAATCTTAAAGCTTTCTGAGCAGTACTTAAACTAGGTCTTAATCCTTGATTAATAAGTTCATTCTCTACTTCTTTTTCTATACCAAAAAATCCATTAGTTCTAGTATGAATAGGTAATCCTTTTATAAGAGGTGCCATTTGAACCATATCAAATAATACATTTATAGCATTAAGTTGATATGTTTTCCATCCTGCTTGACTAGCAGCATAGGTAGCCATAGCCTCTTTATTTAAATCAACATCATCACCTAATCTACCTCTTTTTTGTAATTCTTGACCTAATTCACTATTAAGTAGTTCTTCGTACTTTCCATCTTCTTTATATAAAGATTCAAGCATATCTTTTTTACTTTGCTGATATGTTTGCAAAGCTTCCATAAAATTCTCAGACTGCCTCATTACAAGAGCAGAACTACTTAATCTAGCCCAATATTTAGCTTGCTCACCTACTTTATTAAATTTAAGAGTATTTTGAGCAGCGTTTAAAGCAGCTTCTTGATCTCCTGTTAAAGAAGTTAATTCACCTAATTCATTAATAGTTTTTTCTGCTTTAGCTAATCTAGCAGCATTTAATTCTTCAGTAGCTCCTACTAATTTACCTAATTTACTCAATGCCATTTCTCCACCTACTTCTAATCCAAAAGCAGGTACAAGCATAGATAAAGCAGATACCATAGAAGGAATATTAGAAAACCACCATCCTGAATCTTTTAAGTTTTTAGCAGTAAAATGTTCATTAGGATATTTTTGATAAATAGGAGAAGCTTCTTTTACGTGTTCAGATATATTATCTCCTAAATCAGTCATAAAGTTACTAAAATCAGCATCTTTATTATGAGTTTCATCATATATAGCTTGTGGTAATTCAAAGATAGCTCCAATAGCTTTAGCTGTACCACCTATAATTTGATCTCCAACTATTTGTTTTACAGAATTAAATCCTTGTTCAGTCCACGGTTGAGCATCTGCTCTTTCTCTATCAAGAACATCTAAACCTTTATCAGGTCTAATAGTAGTTAAATAAGGATCATATTTCTTAACATCAATAGGATAGGTTTTACCACCTTCTATGTTCTCTACATTAGTTTGTTTAGGTTTAAATCCTGTTAAATCAATAGAATTATCATTACCGTTACTTATAGTAATTGGTTTAACTTCTTGTTCTATTGGTTTAGGTTTAAATCCTGTTAAATCTAAATCACTCATTACTCTTGTTCTTCTTGTTCATTATCAGGAGTAGATTCAGCAGTTTCATCATCTTCACTAGGTTGAGTAGTAGCTTTTAAGATATACTTCTTAAAATCCATATTCCAACCTTTATCTACTTTAATAGAATCATTAGCTAATTTAATAGCTTGAGATTCCCCATATTTATTATAATTAGCTATAAATTTAGCTAATCCAGCTCTACCAAGATAATGAGAAGCTATTTGTAATGCAATAGAACTATTTAACCAAATTGGTCTAGGCTTATTCATATTTTCTCTAGCAGCAGCTAAATTATCAGGTTTGATAGTTTGATTATATACCATTTCTTGAGCTTGAGGACTATTAGCAAAAGCTTCAGCTATAGTCTGTCTAGCAGATTTAGAATCGGGTTCAGTTAAACCAGTAGGAAAATCTCCACTAGATTTAAGAGCATTTATAATAGATTCAATATGAGAACCTACTTGAATTTGATATTTACCTACAGCCCAAGTATTAGCGTTTTCTTTACTTATTTTTTTATTAATTATAGTGTAATCACCCCCACTTTCATTATTTATAATGGCATTATCAGTTTGATCTTTACCATTAGCATAATCTTGTAATTGTTTTAATACTTCTACAGCACTAGCTCTATTATCAAAACTACCTTTAGGATAACCATTTATATAATTATATGATACAGCCTGTGGATTACCATTCTTATCAAAATAAGGTTTATCAGCAGTCATGACACTATATGTTTCAGTACCATTAGCAGAAGTATGTCTAATAACTTTAGCTGTAAGTGGGCCTTGAGGAGTAGGTATAACTACAGGAGCTTCTATATCAGGATATTGGTTAAGTTTAACTTTAGTAGTAGGGTCAGTAATAATCTTAGGATTCCATCCTGATGGATAAGAATCTAACCAACCTACTTGACTATCAATATTATTAGCTAGTAATACATCAGATAATCCATTAACATCATTCTGAGTAATACCTAATTTTTCAAGATTTTTTATAGCTGCTACACTGGTTCTATCTTTAGTAATAGCATTATAAGCAAATCTTTGAAAATCATCAGGTTTAGATGGTACTAGAATATGAACTTGTGTTTGTCCATTTTCCAGTGTTTCTGAATATACAGGGAGATGCCCCAATCTACCTACTGGTTCATTAGTTATACCTATAATTTTCCCGTTATATTCTAACCTTCCATCTTTATCTTTAGTAGGCTTAATAACATCTTGAATATTATGAAGAGTAGCACCGTCATCATCTAAGACTTGGAAAGCTCCCATATTATTTTTAAAATACTGAGTAGTACTATGAGTAAAGAAACTTTCTCCACCATCGCCCTTATCTATATCTTGAGATAAATCAGCATATTGGTATTGATGAGAAGCATTTTGAGCATTATCTTTCATTTGTTTACTCAAAGCTTCATTATATTTAGATATATCAGGACTAACTTTATCTAGCCTAGAGAAATACCCAATAGCTTTATTTAAAGCATCAAAATCCTTTTGATCTTTAGCTGTAAATTCAGGATAAGGTTCGCTTTGGTGCATTATATCTCTATAATAAGTCTTACCTGAATTATCTTTTTTACTCTTTAAAGCTAATAGTTGATTTTGTAAATTGGCTGTAGATAAACTACTGTTATTTAGTAAATCCTTTAAATAAAAATCATAAGCTTTTTTATCAAAAGTACCACTTCTAGTAGCCATATATCTAGCTGCATCATCAATAGCTACAGTTTCATCAGTTGTAGGTTCAATTACTTTAGTTGCACTTTCATATGCTTTAGCTAAACTAGGATTAGATTGAAGTACTTGTTCAGCAGCTTCCTTCTTTTTATTTTCTAATTGACTAATTCTATTTTGATTAATGAGTAACTCATTACGTTTTTTAGCTATTTGATTATCTATTTGATCTTTATCAGCTTGAGATAATTTATCATAATTAGTAGGACGAGTTTTAGTTATCTCATCTTGTAAAGCTATATTTCTTTTTTGTAAATCGGCAATAGCTATATTATGACTTGGTAAATCTTCAGGTAATTGATTAGGATTTCTAATAGGTTTTGAAATAGGAAATTGAGGATAATCAGATTTTTCTTGTATATCCCATTCTTTTTTACTACCTTTCTTTTTAGCAGCAGCTAATTTAAGTCTAGTTTCTAAACTATCTTTAATATCAGTAGCCCATTCTTTAGAATAAGCATATTTATCAATAGAAGCTCTAATAGCATTATTTATAGCACTAGTCTTATCATACATTTTAACTAAAGCATCGTCATCTAAAGTTAAAATTTTACTAGTAGTTTCAGGATCACTAGCATTTACTTTAATAAGATAATCTTGTATTAATTGTTTATTAGTTCTTATGCCATTAGCTTCTCTCTCAGAATCACCAGCAAAAACTTCTTTAGGTCTACGAGAAGTATAATCCAAATAATCATTAGATTCTGAATCAGCTAGTAGATAATTAGTAAAAGCTCTATTAAGTTCTTCACCAGTTACTTCTTCTTTATGTTGTTGTAAATCATAAGTACCATCAGCTTTCATTATAGCACGATAATATTTACCATCAGCACCTTTTAATATATCAAAATTTACTGTATTAGGTTTCCAATTCTTACCAAATTCTATAACCTTACCTTGTAAATCAGCATACTTAGGCATAGTAGATACTGATTTACCAGTATATCCTATTATTCTACCCTGATTATCAGTAATAGGTTGAGCACCATCATAATCTGCTATATCACGTTGTACTCTATCATACATTTTCTGATCTATACCGCCGTCCTTAGCTGGTTTACCAAGACGAGAAGCAGCATCTTTAGTAGCAGCATTAAATTCTGCTTTTTTCCCTGTAATATAAGCTAATCCTTTATTTAAAGCAATATCCTTAGCAGCAGATTGAGCAGCATCTACTCCACCTACATAATCACCTGAAGTTTCTACGTTCTTCATTAGATTTTTATAACTATCAATAGCATTTTGCTTGATAGCTTGATCGCTAGGATTATTAGCTACATCGAGATTATTTAAATAAATTTCAGTATCATCCATATTCTTTTTTACAAGATTATGTTTCTCCTGATTTAAATCAGTAAGATTTTTGATACCTTCTACATTATTACCAACGTACTTAGATACTGGTTTAGCATAACTAAATCCACCAAATTGAAATCCATTGCTTCCACCACCTTGTAATCTCTCGTCTGCCATATATTATTCTACTTTACCATATAAATCAATAAATCTTTGAAGTAATTTTTCATTACCTTGACGAGATACATATTTATATAAACTCGCTTTAAGAGCCGGATTTGATTTTACAGATTCATCAAAAGCATCAGTTCCCATTAACATACTATATGAATCATTAGATTTACCTAATAGATCAGTAGCTATTTTAGTATAATCTAATTGATTTTGTCTTTTATCTCTATCCATTTGCTGAAGTTTATATTCTATTTCAGTCAAGTTTCGAGAAGTTTCATCTAATTTATATTTATCTAAATTCCAAATATCTTTCTTATTTTGATTAACTAAGTCTATATTCTGATTACCTATTTGCTGACCATTCATAGCAGCTTGATTAATTAATCCAGTTTCTATATTTTCTTTATTAGCTAATACTTGATTATAAGCAGCTATACGTCTAGCTGAATTACCAATACGATTTACTCTTGCAGTAACCCCATTAGATGTATTATTATTTATATATTTATCCATAGATTTAGTCTCAGAATCTATAGCATTAAGTTGAGGATTTACATTATATGTAGTTTTAAGATTAGCTATATTATAAGTTGAAGGATTAGGAAGAGGTTTAACTTTATTATTAGCTATAGCATTATAGATATTAGATATAAATCCTGTAGCATTACCTATTCCATTTTGTAAACCAGTTAAAAATTTATTATTAGCAGGTTTAGTAGCTGGAGCAGGAGCATATTGATTATCATTAGATGAATTTACATCATTAAGAATAGATTGAAATCCTATCTTTGGGGTTTGATATGGATTAGAATTACCATCATAGTATTCATTATCATATTCATTATCATCAGTAGGAATTAAAAATTGCCCATCCTGACCTAAAGCATATTTTCTAAGTTTACCACCCATAGCCATTTTATTAGGCATATTAGCATATCTTTCTCTCATACTTTCTGAATAATCTAAAAGTTGTTGTTCTTGGGCTTGAATATCTTGTAAATCTCTTTTATAATGATTTACTTTATAAATATTACCACCCTTTTCTATTTTTTTCTTTAGTTTACCTTCTTCAGTTTGTAAAGGAATAAAAGCTTCTGCTACAGACCTACCATCAGGTAATTTAATTCTATCAGATATTACATCATTATCGGATGTAATTACTTCACCATTTTCTACTTCAGCATAAGGTTGTCCAGTTTCAGGATTAATCATAGTAACACCTTCATTACCATCATTATCTGAATCTTGACCATGATTATCACCTACTACAAGTGAGGCTTCATCATTTAACGGGATAAGTTTACCACCTAAAGTTGGATGAACATTTGGGCCATCTTCTATTTGTTCTAATGGACTACCATCACCATGATGCCACTTAGCGGCATTTCTAGCAAAGTTAGCTCTTTTTTTCATAGTAGCAGAAGCATGAGGATTAGCTAGAACATGTCTAGCATATTCTTGTACTCCCATACCATGAGCTTTAGCAGAAGCAGTAAATTTACCTCTATTTTCAGGTTTTATATGAATTTTACCACCTTCACTATATTCAGGTAATTTGCCTCCATCTTCAAATCTCCTTCTTCTAGGAAACATATACTTCAACAAAGTATACGGAGATACATACATTTCATGACTACTTCTAGTACCAAATTCTTGAGGAGTGTAATTAGTTAATTCTTCTTCACCTCTTACACGTAATTTACCACCACGAGCATAAATATAATTAGGATAACCATTAATAGGAAATCTATTATAATTATTAGTAGTTAGATTAGCTAATTGGTTAGCTCCAGTTTTTCTTTCATCTATTAAACGTTGTGGTATTGCTCTTCTAGTTTCCCCACTCATAGCTATACCACCAAGCATACCTCCTATTGTAGAACCTACCATTTTACCAATAGGCCCAAAAGCACTTCCTACTGCTCCGCCCATTGCAGCCCCTTGTCCATATCCAGGGTCTTGTTCAGCAATTTTAGTGTTAAAAGTATCAACTATACCACTTCCCATCATATCACCGCCTCCACCACCTCCCATAATGCTACTAATATCAAAACCCCCCATACTATATCTAGGGATTCTATTAAATCTAGCTTTAGTACTCATATTCTATCTGATATAATTCTATCTAAAAATTGTATATTACTAAGATAAATATCTCTCTGAGATACATTATCATAGGAAAGCTTAACAATCATAAATTTACTAATAATTTTTGACTTTTTAAACCAAGCCGATGAAGTTGAAATATTATTTAGATTTATATTGCCTCTATTATCATGAATAAATATATTTCTATCTTTGGCAATATCTCTCAAATCATTATAATACCAACCTTCATCTAATTCTCTACCATTACCATTAAACCATATTGGATTTTTTTCTTTTACATTAATAATTCCTGTACTTTGACTATTAGTATAAACACAAACACTAGTAATTGTATCCTTAAAATAAGTATTACCTTGTAAGTCTTGTACTAATGTCTGCCAAAATAAACAATATAATGTTTTATCAATAGTAGAGTTACTAATAACTTCTTTTCCATTTACTTTTGTATTATATAGTATGTCTATTTCAAAAGGATAAATATCAGATGTATAATAAATACCTTTTATTCCAGGTACATTATTTTTATATATCCCATTATTTAAAGTAGAAAGAGAATATAAACCTTTTCTATTAAATATATACGCACATGGGTTATAATCATGTAAAGAAACCCAAAACTCATATTCACAACTATAACTATAAGTGAAATAAGTTATTTTTCCATCGTCATTCTTATTATTAAGAGTAAATAATATTCTTTTGTTTTGATAATCATATCCAGCACTAAATCCTTTATTTAAATAAGGATTATCAATATTAGTAGGAGCAGTTTGAATAACTTCTCTAAGTTCATTCATTAATCCTTTATCAGATAATCTGTTAAGTTTCCCGTTAAATAGAAAAACCTGACCTTTTTGTAAATCTATAGAAAAATATCCATATTCACATACAAAAGTAGCAAATTGACTTTGACAACCACATACTCCTTCATCAGTTGTTATAGCTTCAAAAGGAGGTCTATCAAAAATATCTCCAGTACCTAAATAAATTTCAGTTGTATTTCCTGAAGATGGAGCTGTCATTATATCTTTGATTGGAGCATAATAAAGACTAAATTTTTGATGAATAAGTAACATTCTTTGATAAGAACTAAGTTTCCATATTTCACCTTTATCTCTATTCATTTCATAATAATCATTAGCTAGAAATGATCTCCAACCAATGACTAAACTTTCAGATTGTTGAATAATACTTTTTCTAATTATAAAAGGATTTATTCTTACATCTTTTTTTATAGGGTTAAACGTACCATCATCAATTATATCATTAATACTATTTAAAGCTTCATTGTAATTAATGACTTGTACCATGTACTTTTGTATAGGAGATTGAGGAGTACCACCTGATGTTTGTTCTACTTTTTCTTCTATTAAATAAGGAGTATCTATAGTAGCTATACTTTTTATAAATTGATACGGATAATTATAAGCACTACTATAATCTAAAGCTGGAGTAGGACAACATATGAAACCATAATTAGTTTTAGAATATACAGTACTAACTCTTAACCAAGTATATAAACCTTGTTTATTTTCAGTTTTATATGGATTATTAAATCTAAATCCACCTACTTCTAAAAATAATTGTCTTGTTAAATAAGTATCTCCATTAGAAATATTACCAGTATCATAAGTATTTGAACCATTGATAGGTATCATTTCACTTAATCTTACAGTAGATTGTTCTCCATATGGCCCATATACATTATATAAATTTTGAACTAATTGGCAAGTTAAAGGAAAATTAACAGCATAATTACGTAATCCAGTATATTGAAT
The DNA here is from genome assembly GCA_018266355.1 of Bdellovibrionales bacterium. Taxonomy (GTDB): domain Bacteria; phylum Bdellovibrionota; class UBA1018; order UBA1018; family UBA1018; genus JACMQW01. The sequence goes on along the minus strand of JAFEAP010000004.1, from coordinate 10,185 downwards.
ACTAGTATTATTAACTTTAGATATTTTAATCATTATACATTCAGTACAAGTCGCATTTCCAGGTTGATTATTTCCATAACCAATATCAGTAGTAAGATCTGGAATGCTATAATTATCTATATCAGCATAATGATTTAATAGTATTTTAAGACAACTATCTTTATCTTCAGGTAATAAAGCATATGAAGTAGTAGTAGAATCTAACCTATCCTCCATTGATAGAGCGAAAGTCTGATTACTAACTATTTTAATATAAGTAGGAGATATAGCAGGTTTTTTTCTAATTAAATCATAATCATAAAATCTTAAATCATCATCATTTCTTTGATAAGATGCAATTTCATCAGTAAGACTGTTCTTATTAAGAGTTAAAGATTCGCCTAGAATTAAGCTATTTTCTATAGTTCTCTTATTATAACTTATAAAAAATCCCTGAACTTGGTTAGCTATATCAGTTGGAATATATATATTACTAAATTTAAGTAATATAGTTTTATTCATTACGGCACCAATAGTAGTACTATTATATAAAGTTCTATGAGTTGGCATTCTATGATGCCTTACATTAGTTCCTGATAAAGTTCCTATTTGACCAGTAGAATCCCATATTTCTGATGTAGGCAAATTAGGATATAATTCATCTTTATTTTCCCAATATCCTAATTGAAAATTTCCAACTCTAGTACTAGTATCTCTTAAATGAAATCTTTTAGTATTAGAATCAGCTATTTCTAATTCACAATCAGAAGCATCTGAAATAGTAGAAAAAACATCTTTATCACCACTATTTGCTTCTCTACCAGGAATATGATAACCTTCAGTTACAGTACCATCTTTATATACAAAATGTATATTAAATCCATATACTTCAAATGGAGTAAAAGTTCTACTATCGAAACATAATAATGCGCTATTATAATAATGGTCATCTATATTACCATTTGCAACATCATTAGTTAAATTATTATCTATCCAATTAACTTTGATATTGTTGGCATATTTTTGAAAATCTAATATAGGTCTACTTTTAATATTACCTAGATATAACCTCTTTTCAAAAGAAGTCATAGTTTTACAGGTTAAAACATCAGTAGATTTAGGAATTAGAATATCATCTAATACTACTTGTTCAATTCCTACTGAACTTAATAAAAAATCAAATGTAGATGAACCTATAGTAAAATCAGAATATTTATATGCAGTAGTACCATCTTTAGTTTTAACTATCGTATATAATATAAATTTAGAATAATTAGTATCTAAATTAGATATTCTTATATTAAATGATTTAGGTAAAGTTGAAGAACCGTAATCTGATGTACCTGAATCATAATTTACATTTTCTGCAACCATTGAAGGATTAAATGTATTAATATAATTACTATCTAAATAACTATTAGCTGGATATTCATTATTACCAGTTGAATATACATCACTACCATTATAACTAACTCCAGCTTGAGGATTGTAGTATGTAGGAAATCTATGACTAGGATGTGATGGATGATCAAAATCAGGATAAGATACTTTATATACTCTAGGAGCATTAGTATAATCTCTAGTACTACTTTTAAATACAGGTATAGGATTACTTAATATAGATATATTAGTTAAATCATTATCATTAATATAATAAGCTAATGCAAGATATATAGAACCTTCAGGTAATACTCCACCTCCATTATTTTCTTGTACTAAATCAAATTTAGGCATTGAAAATAAAGGATTAAGTTCAGCTAAAGTAATTTGTGAAGGATTAACTAATTCTAAAGCTGGAGTAAGAGCAAAAGGTAAATTAGTTAGATTAAGTATTTTTATAGTCTTATTAAAATCAGTCCAACCAATTATTAATTCTTGATTATAATTATATTGATAAACCCCTTCTATTGGAAAATTTATGTCAAAACCTAAAGTAACAGTTCTAAGTTTGGGTATATATGTATCATTAATAAATAATCCTATTTCACTATAAATTCCATCCACGGAAAAAATAACAGCACCTTCAGGTAAAGTAATTTTACCTATAAGATTTCCATTTACAATAGAACATAATTGAAATCCATCTTCATTAGCTATAGATTGTCTATTCTTAGTTAGAACAATATTTTTAGCTTTTCTCCAACTTCCTGATGGACTATTTAATGGTAGACTATCTGTTATTTTACCTAATACTTCCATTTATTATTGATTATAAAGAAATGCTTCTCTATTTACAAAAGGTAATAGAGATTGAACATGATTCTTAAATAATGTATATCTTTCAACACTTGGCATTTTAAGAGCATTCTGAGCTTTAGGATACCATTTATTCCATCTAGCTTCAGCATCAGCAAATTTAAATACTGGATGTTCATAAGTACCAGTACCTAACATGTGCATCATTAATCCCCAAGTTAAAGCTTCTTTAACTTCTATATTAGAAGGAACACACGGATAACCATCTTCATCAGTAGATATTTTTTCTCCATATACTTTAACCCAACCATGTTCAAATGTAAAATGGAAAAAGTTCCCCTTTATTTGATAAGCACTATTATCAGGAGACATTCTAGTTCTAGCATATCCTTCAAGATTAGTAGGATATAAATTTAATAGTTCAGCATCTACAAATTTTTCTTTTAGATTAAACCCATCATTTAACCAACATTTAAAACCATTTCTAGTAACTCCTAATACTAATTCAGTAGGACAAGGAATTATAGCTTTATAATCTTCTACAAATACATCAGTTTCAAAAAACTCATAATTTCCATTACAACCAATGATTTCCATTAGTTCGCCTATCCATTCTATACCTTCACCAAGAAAAGTAGTACTATTCTTAACTCTAAAATCTCTATAAGTTTTAGCTAGAATAGCTTTACTAGAAACTAATTTATGTATCATATATATCTAATGAATATAGATGGGTCTTTAGATGCAAGAGTATTAATAGCAAGTTTCATATGTTTAGTAAAGTTCATCTTATATAAACTTTGATTAATAATATAACAACCTACCTTTTCCCAAATCCAAAATATTTCATAAGGACTAGTACGTTTAATTAACCATTCAACTCCACCATTATCACCTACTTTAACTTTCTTACCATCTATCTCTTCGTAAATAGCTTTGAAAGGTATTTGACCCTTTTCTTCAATTTGTTTCTTAAATCTATTACTAACTCCCCAATCAACTCTTCTTTTAACTTGATCTATCTTTCTCCTAGAAACTATTCTAAGAGAACCAAACCCACCTATTTTAAGTTTATAACCAGTTTCAATCATTCTTTGAGTAATAGACTTATTAAAAGCTCTAGCTATAAATTTATACTCTTCTAATGTAACTACATTACTAGTTAATTCTATTTTCTTAATTGTTAAGTTACTTATCTTCTTTTCTATACCTTTCTTATCGACTTTATAACTATTTAATATAGCTTTATATTGAACACCTATACTTGGTAAATCTTCAATTTGTTTAATAGAATTATTTAAAGTAGTTAAATAATTTTCTAATCTTTGAATCTCATTATCAGTACTTGTAATCTCAACACTTAGATGATGATTATAAGATGAATACATTTCAGCTGTAGTTATCATGTTTTCTCTACTGTTTTAACTTCTTTAGGGTCAGTAATTATTTTATATTCTCCACTAAGCATAGATTGTAGTATTCTTTCACCCATTTCCATTGAAATAGGAAAAGGATCATCATCAGTATAACATATATCACCACAATTAGGTACACTAGCAGGGTCTTCAAATATACCTTCTAAACCTAATAGACTTTGACGTAGATTTCCCAGTATATAAAGATACCCGTTAGAATAACTATATCTAGTCATTCCAGCAGTGTATTTATTATATTTAGTATTATCATAACCTTCTAATTCAACATAAGGAAATATCTTTCTTTTACTAGATATTCTTTCAGGAGTACCAACATACTTAAATAAATCTCCACCTAATTCTATAGGTCTAGGAATCAAATCTTTAGTTCTAAGAACAGGACAACCTACAATAGCAGCACAACTATCCATCATATCAACCTGTATTAGAGGTACTACTACAAACTGAAAAAACACGGGAGAAAGATGGTCTTTCTCTCGTGCCATTAGTAAAGCTCTATAAGTTTTAAAACTAAATTTAATATCTGCTTTTAAAGCTTCATCGAAAGGTCTATCCATTCTATCAGCAATAATAGCAACATATTCATTAAGGGTTGCCATTATTTAATTGTTGATTAGCCAATTCTTTAGCCTCATCTGCGGTTTTTTTAGTTTCTACACTAGCAGAAAAATATTTACCATATACTCCACCTAATATACCCATAAATAGAAATACCATATTAGTAGCCATTTGAGCATTTTCTCTAGGTATCTTTTTAAAGATAACTAATATAGCAAGTAAAGATGTAAATAATGCCATATAGATACCTAAAGCATTACCAACAATAGTTTCTATTGCATCTTTATTATATTTCCAATTCTTAAACATATTATTTAGTTCTAGTTATTTTATATGATATTGCAGCAATACCATTGTTTTTATAATTAATCATACCTAATAAGTATAAAAGACTTTTAGAAGTTTCATTATTACTAATAGCTTCTTTTATTTCTTTAGGACATAAAGGATTATTAGTATAATTACTTAAATCTACTTCATTCTCAGCATCAATAATAACAGCAGCAAGATTATTAAGAAACTGTACTTGTGTCATATTAATACTTATTTTTTAAATTTATTTGTCTAAATAAAGCTATTACTACTCCAATAGTAAATACTATAACACTTATAATACTTGAATAAGTAATATCTTTAGTATATGAAACTCCGACTATTACACCGGCCATACCAAAAGTAATTAGAATAGATATACTCTTGATTAGTTCATTCTTACTGCTTACCCAATAGATTAAATATACTAAAAATATTGAGAAATAGTTAATAATCCAAAATAATAATTTGAACTCATGTTTATGATATACAGGGAAATATATACCTGTAACAGAATGTAAACATCTAGCTATTACTGGAAGTAAACATACTAAGAATATCAATTCTAAAGTATATTTCTTAACTATTTTCTGTATATTATTCATCTTCAGGGCCAGTACCTTCAGGATTAGAACCTATATATTGTTTAGACCAATCAGCAAAAGATTTAACAATAGGATTAAGATCAGTTACAGCAGCATTAACTTCTGCCATTTGTGTTTCATCTTCGTTAGTAACTTTTTTAGCTATACTAACTATAACATCACATATACTATCTGCTATATCCTGAGAACTTGCTACGACTGATAAATCTACATTATCAAATCCTGCTTTAACTCCATCAAGACCATGTTCTGTGTCAGTCATGTCCTTGAATACGGTTAAACCTTTAAGAACAGCAGTAGTAATTTTTTGTAATTGAGTTTTTGGTGTATCTAACATTTTATTTAATTTTTAATATCCTATTACCATTATTCCTATTTTTAATCCGCTAGTAACTGCACTTATAGTAGAAGCTCCACCTAATACAGAAATTCCTAATACTGTAACTAGATTGTTACTACCTTGACTAAAATTAAAATATAAATTATTATTTGTATAATAATCTATTGCAACATTTGCTATTGAAGCAGGACTACCATTTGGAGTATTTTTAATTGCTGTTGCACTAGCACTTAATACATTTGTAAATCCAGCACTTGATATACTTACTGAAAAACTATCAGCAGAAGTAACAGAAATAGTATCTACCCAAAGTTTAAGTTTCTTATATATTCTACCACTTTTATTATAGACTTGAAAACTATCCATGTTACCATTAACTCCAGTTGGGCCAGTATTACCAGTTAATCCTTGTAATCCAGTAGCTCCTGTTATACCATTAGAACCTGTAGGCCCAGTGGCACCTGTAGCTCCAGTAAAACTACTAAGACTATCTATTAAACTAGCAGGAATATGTTCACCTCTAGCAACTCTACTAGTATCATTATCAAATCCAGTTATTATACCTTTATCAGAAATATGTATAATATTATAATTTCCTGATGGATGATTAATTCTATAAGATTGTGAAAATCTAATCCAAACACCAGTAGTATTTGTACTAAATGTACCATCATGATTATCTACCCAAACATGATATATAGTTTCACTATCATCAGGTAATAATATTTCATTAATATCAGTACTCCAATAAAATAATCCTCCATGACCATCACCAACAGAATCTCTACCAGCTAATGTAACAATAGCACCAGGAGTTCCACCTCTATATCTAATATCATATTTAGTATCACAACTAAAATATGAAGTATTAGTACTTGCTTTTACTTCTTGAACAAATAAATGTTCAAGATATATAGTCCATCCTGCACTTATAATAAATAGAATTACCCCTATTCTATATATTAGGTTCATAATTAAGTTATTTAAGTTTAACAAATAAATCTACTGCTGCACTACCTGAGCTTGGGGCTGTAGTGAAGTTTATAACTATATTAGTTGCATCATAAGTTAAATAAGGAACTCCACCACTTGCAGCATTTGCATTTTTAGCAGTAAGAGAAACAAATTTAGGAGCTACACCTAAACCATGTGCTATTGTAAAAGCTGTAGTAGAACCATTACCTGTTATAGTAGGTGATATAATAGTATCTGTTCTTTGCCAAGTAGCATTACCATTAGCATCAGATAAAAGTACTTTATTAGCTGCTTGATTACCGTCTATAATTTGAAGAGTAGCATTACTAGATATAGAGCCCACTACTACTTTCCTATGTATAGCATCTATTTGCTGTATTGTATCTCCTTCATCAGCTCCTATAATACAGTTAGATGTATCTTGTATTTGTACTGTTTTTAAACCACTAATAGACGATCCAGCTTGCCTTTCTACTGTACCATTACCTACTTGGTAGGCATCCCATAATACATGACCATGATAATTACCTATTACATCAAGTACCATATCATCCCCCCAATCGGATTGATTAGAGTGTAATACTGTTTTAAATAATTCAGTAGGCTTGGTGGTATCAGGCCAGTAAGATAATGATATAGCACCTTCTGTTAAAAGACTTGGATTACCAAATCCTATATAATATCTGCTTGTACCTTTATAGTAGATAAAACTATCCTTACCATTTGAATATATTGTACCATTTACTTGCAATGTATACTTGGGCGAATTTGTACCTATACCAACACCTTTAGGAGTAAAATAACAAGATGTAGCATCTCCTCCAGTATAATCTTGAGCAAATATTCGTAATTGAGTACTATCTCCACTTAGTTCATATGTACGTCCTGAAATAACATTAGCAAAACCTAAATCATATTGAAAATTACTACGTCCTATTCCACGGTAATCTCCTATATCCCAATAACTTGCAATAGAACCATCAGCAGTACCATACTGTACAGCAGTAGCATTAATAGGATAACCTAATATAGTAGAATCCATAATGAAATTAGCATATAATCCATTACCAAGTTGTTTACTCATAAATGTAGAACCATTAATATCTAAAGTTGCTTTAGGTGAATTTGTACCTATACCAACTTTTTGAGTAGCATAATTTACAGGATAAATAGAATCAGCAGTTCTAACCCAAACTACAGTAGTACTATCACCACTACCTAAAGTATCCCATGCTAAAGTACCTGTAGTATCAACACATTTTATAACCCAACCTGGATGTGGAGCAACCTTATATTTCATTTGACCATAAAACCATGAAGGAGCATACCATTTATTTTGAGCAAAAATACTCAAAGAAGTAACTAATAATACAACAACTAAACTTAACTTTTTCATTTATAATTTATTAATAATTTGATAATATTTTCCAATCTTCACCATCACTTTGTAATATAGCTCTAAATCTTGCTATAATATTTACTTTAATAGTATTTACTAATCCTGTAATAGGTTGTGCAACACTTATAACACTTGTATTTGAATTACTAGTTAGAAAAGTACATAGCAGCACAATTTTTGGGAGTTTCATTTAAATTTATAATGTATGGTTAATAATACTCTATTACGCATTCTACATTATCAAAAGTATCAATATTAAATTTAAGTTCTCCAGTACTAGGTGTATAAGTATAATCTTGAGCAACTAAAGTATTTAACAATTTTCCATCATAAAAAACCTTAGATATAGTAATTCTACCAATACTACTAGGAAGTATATAAGTATCTACTCCAGTTTGAGTAACAAAAGAATAAGTTTCACTTATTCCTGACATTCCTACTATTCTTAGTAATAATTCAACTAATTGATGTTTAAGAAAAGAATTAATACCTCCCCAACTTAATATAGCTTCTTTAAGTCCTCTTTTCTTATCAGTACCAATACCAATATAGCTAGGAGTAGCATTATTTAATATATCAGGCATATTATTTAAATTTCTTAGTTGTTAATCTTTCAGCAGCAAGACCAGATAATTCTACAGTAGTACCACTACTAATAGGTTTTTTATCTTCACAAGATTTATCTGCCATATAGAAAGCTTTAATTACAGCTACATCTTGTTGTAATCCGTTTATTTTTTCATTAACATTAGCTATTTTTTCATCTTGCTTATCTATTTTACTAGTAACAACACTAAATACATTACTAGATTGATTAATTTGATAAGCAAGTAAAATAGTTACAACAGTAGCTAGTACTGCATTATAAATAGTTAAATGGGAATGTTCTTTATCTACTTTTTGCATTAGTTAAACATTTGATGAAGTTACAGCTTGTACATACCATGTACTACCTATATAAAAACAATCATATATTTTAGAATCAGTTGGAGTACTAGTTATATTTACTCCAAATAAAGTTATATTATGGTCATTAAGTGTAATATCCCCTGTAAATCTAAACCTGACACTTAATCCATCAGAAGGAGATACATCAGTATCACCTATTATTGGAAATACAATAGACGGAGTAAGTATAAAATTAGCATCACCTGATAATGTATGATCTTCTAATATAATAATTTCATCATTACTATATGGATTACATTCATTATCTCCAGTCTTTATACCTAGAACTTGTATTTTCTTTGTCATACGTTAGCACTAGTTTTTATTAATTCAACTTTAGTTACTACTATATCACTACTTGTAGTAGATTTAATAACTAAATTTAAATTAATATCTTGAGTAAAATCATATCCAGTAATATCAGGTAATTTACCAGTAGTTAAATTACCATTTAATATAAGAGCAGAAATAAATATTATACCTTCCTGTGAAGCAAACTCAGCTATAATAGTATTACCACTCCTAGTTAATGTTAAACTTTGAAGAATAGCTGAAGTACCAGTAGAAGCAGCATATAAATTACCTAGATTAATATTTTGACTAGTAGCTCCTTGAGATATAACTACATCAGCTTCAGGACTAGTAGCTAAATTAAATATACTATCTATATATAGTATAACTTTATCAGAAGTTCTTTTTAAAGTATAAGCTGGAATAGTAACAGCTATAGTTTTACCATAACCACCTGACACTACTTGGTCATTAGTGAAATTGGTATAACTTCTATAAATAGTATAAGCTATTTCTTTCTGCAAGAAATTAAATATACTATTCCATAAAGTCCAAAAATAAGTAGTTAAACTTAATTTATATCTATTTCTAGTAGTAGTTGCAACATCAGCAACAGAAGTTACACTAGGATTAGAAGTATTAGCCGTAGGAAAACTAGAACCAAAATTATTACTAGATAGAGCTACTTCATTCTGTCCTTCAACAGTAGGTAACTGACTAGGAGTAGTAAAAGTAGTCCAACTACCATCATTAGTTCCCGACTTAGCATTAGCATCAGTAGCTATTTTAGCTAATCCTTGATCGTTTAGAGTAGCTTTATCTTCAGGATTCTTTTTAAAAGTTATACTATAAAATAGTTTAGAAAATACGTCCATACTTGGAATATTTCCTTTAAGAAATCTATTTATAGCAGTTATTTGATTACCAAAAGCATCATGTGCTTGATAATTAACAGGATAACCTGTTTCTTGGTCAGGTTTAGAACCACTACTAACCTGACTATTCCTAAGAAAAAATTCTCTAAATTCTTTTATTGTGCTATTTGCCATATTAATATGTACAACTAATTTGAGAAGGGTCTAATAATAAAGTACAAACTTGACTTCCATTAACAAAATTAAGTACATTTAAAGTATCTATATTTCC
>JAFEAP010000003.1 GCA_018266355.1 Bdellovibrionales bacterium | reverse complement strand
CGTTCACATTCACATCTGTCGCTGTGGCGCTGTATCATGCTGTGCCCTCTGTTCTCGTCTTGCAGAAACGCACAACGCCACATGAGGACAAGATGCAGGAGGCATTGAAGCGTGCACTCGCTGCCCTGCCAATCTTCCATGACGGCTTCCTCGCTGGCATGAAGCAAGCAGAAACAGATATTGCAGCGAGGAAGGCAGCTAAAGAGGATGCCGAGAAGAAGGCCGCAGCAGCAGCGCAGCGCAAGGTCAACGGGGGCGCAGGGGGGCCACTTGTGCAGCGTGCTCCCTGGCGTCATATCGCGCTGGGCGCGCCCAAGGCAGTGGCAAGCACCGCCATCGCATCTGCCACTGCGATGACTGTGACAACTGCGGCACCACCTCTCAAGCCTCCAAAGCAGACGTTTGTGCCACTCAAGCCACTGCAAGCACCCCCGACCAACATTGCTACAAAACCAGGCCTCGGACTGAAACTGCACAACAACTCCTGCTTCGCTGCGTCAGTCCTGCAGGTGTGTCGCATCCGTTTCTGTTGTGCTGATCCACTCACACTCCTGTATCATTCGCAGAGCTTGTTCCACATCCCGCACTTCGTCAGCTGGTTATCTCAAGCGGCAAACGACGATGGGTTCGCATCAACGTTACTACAGCTGTGTGAGTCCACTGACAGCGCTGCCCACGATGAAATGTGGGAGAACTTCTGCGACTCCATCCTGAAGACTCTGATGCCGGAGGAGTATGTTGTTGGGCAGCAATGGGATGCGGCAGAATTCTTGGCGGGCGTGTTGGAGAAGCTCGGCACACCTCCTGTCACAGTGAGCGGTTTCTTGCGCTTTGCCACGATGCATCTTGTAAACGTTCCCTTTCGCCGTGCAGATGGGCACCGTGAAGACGGTGACAACTTGTGCGACCTGTGGTGCAGAATCGCACCAGACAACAAACACGCCAGTCATTCCCGTCAATGTCCTGAAGACGAACACTGATGTCGGCAGCCTCCTCAAGGCCGTGTTCAACAGTCACAGCCCAACAGAAGATTACCAGTGCACTGGGCGATGCGGTAAGCGTGGACTGGCATACCAACACTCCGAGTTGCCTAAGCCGCCCACAGTCCTCATCATCGACGCACTAATTTTCAAGCACACACAGATCAGCGGTGTGTGGGAACAGAGCAAGCTTCACGCGATGGTGACAGCGAATTCGTGTTTTCAGCTTGGCGGAGCGGTGAGTGACCATTTGCGTCCTTATTTCCACGTGATTACTGATGTTGCACCCTTCTTCCACAGACGTATCGGCTGAATGCCATGGTACAACACAATGGTGATACCATCAACAGCGGTCACTACGTGTCGTTTGCCATCACCAGTCTCCACAGACCACCAACATGGACCAAGTTTGACGATGTGGCCGTCACGAATGACGCGTGGCGTGCTCTGTATGGCAACAAACAGAACAAGAAGAAGGGCTTCACCTACTTAGTGCGCGCAGAATGAATTTCACACGGCGCCATGAGTGACATCTTGTTCTGTGTGTGCACGCATTGCAGATGTTCTACTCACGATGTGACGTCCCAGTGCCGCCTCCACCGCCTCAATCGCCAGCGCCAACCAGCCTGATTCTCACCTCAACAACTGCGGCAACAACTCCAGCGGTTTTGGTGACAGCACGCCCAACCATTGAGCCGTCAGTTGAGCCCGCGTCTGTGAGTACAGAAGTGTCCAGCACGAGTTCCTCATCAGCCGCGTCAGGCGACTCCTCAACAACAGCCCAGCCTACTCCTGCTTCCCCAGCTCCTGCTGCACCACCTTCCGCAGTCATGCAGCCCGTGGCTGCGCCCGTTGACGATGTGACGTCTGCATCCACCCCGCCGCTGACCCGCACTGGCCCAAGACATCGAGAGAAACTGTACAAGAGTGTCGAGGCAGCAAACGGCTTGAAAGCGGACGAGGCTGTGATGAAGCTAATTGCTGGTGAGTGTTGTGACAGCTGATGACGAGTACCACAGTGATCAGTGCGTGTACTTGTGTTCCGTGCAGGGAGTGAGCCCCTGTACATTGCTGTGGGGCCCCGCCTGCAGAAGCTGGACGTCTCCGTTAGAATGTTCGACACAGCCGCAGCAACGGTCTGCCCCCAGTACGTCACGTGCAAGACACGTGACGGCCGACTGGACCTGAGCACGGCAAGGTTCACACAAGCGGGAGTCGCCGTGTTGGCACCCGTCATCCACGCCCTTCGTCCACTGCTGCACAATATAAAGACGTCGTCCAAGGCTGAACGGCTACACGGCATCTCAACCCCAGCCGATTTTGTCATGGATGAGAAAGTCGTCGATCAAGCGCGAAGTCAGTGCGACGGACAGCTAACGCCAGCGGTGCGAGTTCGGACAGTCCGCGTATCAACCCCTCCTCCACCACAAACGCAGCATATCCCTGACACAGTGCCGGAGCTGGTCCGCGCAATGATTGAGTGCAGCGAACTCTCCGAGTGTGTGCATCTCTGGGAGCCTCGCGGTACGCACCTCAGCAAAGGCGAGACAGGTGAGCTGTTACACTGCTTTCTGAGCCGAGACGCTGCCATCCCGCTGTG
>JAFEAP010000030.1 GCA_018266355.1 Bdellovibrionales bacterium | reverse complement strand
AGGTTGTCCTGGAGCACCGTCGCGGTCTTCACGAGAGGATCGGACGGCGCCATCGCCCAGCGAACTTCCGCGAGTTCGTCGGTCGTCTTGTCGGCCCAAAGCTGGCGGGCGGCTTCGTCGGCGCTCGAGATCGTGGACGACTCGAACGGGATCATTTGAAAGCTCATGTAGACCTGGTCTTGGCGGTTCTTGAAGACGAGGTAGCGATTCTGCTTATAGTACTGGGTCATCGTGCGGTAGTTCCAAAGTCCGCTCAGGCAAGCGGTCGGATCCTGGCCGGCGGCTTTCGTAACCGCGAGGCAGCCCGCCGAATACTCGGTCTTGTAGATCGCGGCCTCGGTCTGGGCGTTCAGCGTGTCCGAGATCCCGTTGCCCATCAGCGTGTAATTCGGTTCGTTCCAGTTCGCGAGCATGTAGCCCGCGCTCGAGACGAACCAGATGCGCTGGCTGGCCGCGGCCGAAGGAAGCGCGTCGACCGCGACGTCGGCGGTGTTCTGCATGCCGTCGGAGCCCGCGGAGTTCCCCGTGAAAAGGACGCGCGTGTTCGGGTCTCGGTCGTCGAGGCCGAAATAGCGGTTCAGCGACCCGAAGATCGACTGGACGGCGCGGCGGCCGGTGAAGACGAGCGGGCGCGGGCTCGGGTTCGACGACGGCCCGACCATCACGTTTCGCGGAACGGTGTTCGTGCCCGACCAGAGGTCGTTCGTGCAATAGCTCGCGACGACGAAGTTCGCGTCCCAAAACGTCGGGTTCTCGGCCGGGTCGCGGCTCGTGACGCCCGAGGCGTCCTCGCCCCACGTGGTGAACGCGTTTTCGGCGGACGACATCGGCTTGAACGCGCCGGTATTCCGGTCCGTGCAGGGGACGACGGTGCCGTCGCAGAGACCGCCGCCGCCGAGGAAGATGACCCAGTTCTTCGACTTCGTCGGAGAGAGGCTGAGTTTGAAAGCGAACGGCTCGCCCGAGCTGCACATCGATTCCCCGAAGGAAGAGGGATCGCGGAGCTTCGGGATCACGTACTGGCCGGATTGGCCGCTCGCGACCTGATTCGAGACGCAGGAAGAAGTATCGTATCCGCGGCAGTCCGAGCGACAACCCGCGGTCCCGCCCTTGTAGACCGAGCCGAGGCTCGTGCACGCCACCGGCGCGAAGGACGCCGCCGTCGGATCGCAGAACTCGCCCGCGTCGAGCCTACCGTTCCCGCAGTCCACTGGAAACGACGTCGCGTTCGGCGAGGGTTCGGTCAGGGGGGTGTCGGACGTCGCCACCACCCCGCTCACGCAGCCCGTGGCGGCTAAGACCAAAAGCGCGAATCCGACCGAACCCCGAGACGACTTGAAAATGGACATGGCGATACCCCGTACCGAGATAACGGGGCGGGGGCGGAAAAGTTTCAAACTTTTAGAATTCGCGGGAGGGTCGTCCGTGACCTATCCGCCGGGTAAAGCTATAGCCCAGATGGCGAAAAAAAAGGGCCGGTTCCATCGGAACCGGCCCTTTCGAAACTGAACGCTCGCGAATTACCGCAGGAGCGCCGGAAGCGGAACGACGTAGAGGTTCTTCTCGTCGATCGACTTCGCGAAAGTAGCCTTCGCCGGAGCGACGGTTTCCGCCGCGACCTTGGCGTTCGCTTCCGCGATCGCCGCCGCGAGGGACATCGACGTCGAGGCCTTCGCCGCGTAGACCGCGCGCGCGCCGTTCATCGTGCCTTCGGACTTCACTTTGCCTTCGAGCCACGCTTGGTGGTCGACGGTTTCCATGAGGACCCGCTTCACTTCGGACGGCGAGAGCTTCGGGTTCGCGTCGAGGATCTGGCCCGCGACGTTCGTCACGGCCGGGGTGGCCTGGGACGTACCGCTCAGGAGCAGGTGCGTGTTGCCCGGGGTGGTCGAGAGGATCCCGACGCCCGGTGCGGCGATGTCGACGTGGACGTTACCGTAGTTCGAGAACGAAGCGAGCTTCTGGTTCTCCATCGTGGCCGCGACCGTGATCGCGTTGTCAAGACGGACGTTCGCCGGCGAGGTCGGAGCGACGTCGTTGTTCGTGCCGTCGTTACCGGCCGCGATCACGAAGAGCGTGTGCGGGGAAACGAGGACGAAGTCGTGCTCCATCACTTCGACCATCTGGTTCATGAGGTAGACGAGGTATTCGTTCACTTGATCTTCGGTGATGTTCTTCGCGACGATCTTCAGCAGCGAACCGATCATCGGCTTGAGGGCCGCGGTGCTCGAACCGAACGAGCAGTTCACGACCTGCGCGTGCATCTCGTCGAGGTACTCGGCGACCGGACCGAGGGATTGGCCCTGGGCCTTTGCGAGGTAGTCGAGGCCGTAACGGACGATCTTGTCCTTGAACGGAGTCATGTCGCCGCCGAAAACGTTGCCGAACTTCAGCTTGATCGCGGATTCGAAGAGGAACGCCGTCTTCTTGCCGATCACCTTGAGGGCCATGATCTGGGCGGCGTCGACGCTTTTCGAGGCGATACCCGCGACGTGCGTGCCGTGAACGAATTCGCCGAATTCGTTCAGCTTGGCCAAGAATTCCTTGTCGCCTTTCACCTTGTCGATCCACTTC
Source organism: Bdellovibrionales bacterium (assembly GCA_018266355.1). Taxonomy (GTDB): domain Bacteria; phylum Bdellovibrionota; class UBA1018; order UBA1018; family UBA1018; genus JACMQW01. The sequence continues at coordinate 80,534 of JAFEAP010000030.1, read as the reverse complement.
TTGTCTTCGTCGGTGGAGAGGCCCTTCAGCATGCGGGTCTGCACTTCGAAGAATTTGTAGACGTCCGGCGGGAAGGTCCCGAGGAGTTTCTTCTCGTAGTAGCGGTTGTTCCCGTCGATGAAGTTCCAGCCGTGGACGTCGCCGATCTTGCCGTTGTCGTCGTTATCGACGGCGTTATCGAGCTCGAGCTTGTTCGTCCAAAGCTTCGTCTTCAGTTCGTCGTGCTTCACGTCCGTCCCGGAGTCCGCGATCGCGATGATCGCGGCGCGGGCCGAGGCGACCGAGAGGAGGGCGGTCAGGGTCACTACGCTCAACTTCGAAATCATTTTCGTATTCATGGGTTTCTCGCTTTCTTGCGTAGTGGATTAGTGTTGGACGGCGGCGAGGACTTCGGCCTCGAACTGCGCTTCCGTCAGATCGAAGTCGTCGTTCAGGCGGCTCTTCGAGGCCCAAACCGAGCCGTTGACCGACTTGATGCCGTTCGCCTTGCGATAGACGAAGTCGGAGAGCTTCGGCGCCCAGTAGCGGCCCATATAGAACTCGAGCTTCGAGGCGGCGGTTCCGCAGAGCTGCTTCGCGGCCGGGAATTTCTTCGCGGCGACGTAGTTACAGACTTCGAGCGTCACCCAGTAGGTGATGATGTTCGCCATCGGGATGAAGTGCTTGCGGTATTCCCACTCGTCTTCCTGGGCTTCGCCGGACTTCCACTTCGTCGACTTCGGGTGGAGGACGACGCCGAGGGCGTAGTTCATCGTGAAGATGTCGTTGATGATGCGGACCGCGCCGATCACGCCGCCGGTCTTCTGCTTGAGGGTGTCGTGGAACTTTTCGAGCCAAGGGCTCAACGGGTCGTGGTCGCCGATGTCATCGAGACCGAAGGTGCCCGGAGCGAAGTGGGAGGGGAGGAAGTTCGAGAACTGGGTGTTCCACTCGCCGCGAAGTTGGTCGGCCAGCGTCGCGTCGCCGTTTTCGGACAGGACGTTCAAGCCCTGGTCGACGAGGATGTTCAGGGCCTGTTGCGACGATTCGGCGGTGTTGCCCTGGGCGAGCTGGTCCCGGATCTGGCGCTGAGCGTTGTAGGCGTCGACGATTCCCGGCGTTCCGTCGGCGAGGGCTAGCGAACTCGCTCCGAGCGTCGAAAGAAGGGACACAACCACGAGAGTGAAGGATTTGGACATTGGGTAGCTTCCTTTGCGAAATACGATTGAAAAGTAGAGCGTCGGAGCCAAACTCCGACGGCGGAGAGATCCGTCCTGGATCTCCGAATTTCCCCCTGCCTGAAGGAGCGTACGTCAAGACATTGGCGAGGCAAGAAAAAGTTTAGGCGGAGGTGACGCGCTGAGCATCAAAGTGGCGGGTAACGGCTTGTGAAACCGCGTCGGTGGTGGCATGTTCACGCCTTCCAACCATCCGTATCAACTTTTCAAGATAGGTTTAGCGACATGACGACTGAAAAAACGAAGCCCTCGCGCCGTACGCTCCGGAAAAAGGGACGTGCGAAGCGCGCGAAGCGACTGGTCTCGGAACCCGAATTTCGGAAGGCGTACTTCGACGGCAAGTCGAAGCGCTCCGTCGAAAAGAAATCGGCCTTCCGCAAGAAGAAGCGCGGCAAGAAGTAATTCCGGCCGGCGCACCGCGCTCGAAAGCTTCAAAACTCGAAACGCCCGGCGGATTCCGTCGGGCGTTTTCATTTGCGTCCGGCGTCGAATCGACGTTTATCGAGAGCATGCAAAAATCTTTGAAGGTGTTCCTCGGATGCCTCCTCGCGACGTGCCCGCTCATCGCGGCCGCGGCGACGACGACGGCGGAGCAGTCGGAAGCGAAATGGGAATTGAGCGGCGGCACGACGTTCGGTCTCGATATCACGACCCAGTCGGGCCAGGACTCGACGAAGACTTGGGTCTTCACCTCGAAAGCGGGCTACTACGTCGCGCCCCAGATCCAGGTCGGCGCGGACGTCACTTATTATAACTACGACCAGTCGAGCATCTCCGGACACTACTTCGCCTTCCTGCTCGGACCGACCTTCGATTTCACGGCGGACGCCGAGAACGCCCCGTACGCTTTCGCCGGAATCGGCGAAGCTTCGGCCGGCGCGACTTACACTTCGGGATCTTACACGAGCACGCTCTCCTTGAATCAGTTCGCTTACGCGATCGGGATCGGAAAGCGGTTCCGGCTCGCCGATCACGTGACTTGGGCGCCGCAGATCCGGTACCTCGCCCTCGACAGCGCGAACGACGGTTCGCTTTCCGTGCGAGCGAGCCACGATTGGGATTTCCTGGTCTTCCGGTTTTCGGTGCTCTTTTAAGGCGGGGAGGAAACGATGATGCAAACGAAAAATATCGCGATGGGTCTCTTCCTTCTTCTGGCCGCCGGCGCCTCTTCCGCGCGCGCGGATTCGCTCGAATTCATGGGCGGGTCCACGGGCGGCGTGAATCTCCACAGCGTCGAGAACAACGACACCGAAACCACGATCGGTCTTTCGATCGGCCTCGGTTATTTCGTTACGCCTCAGTTCGAGGGCTTCGTCGAAGGCACCTACAGCCACTACTCGTCGGGCGGTTCCTCCTCGTCGCATTCGCTCGCGTGGATCGTCGGTCCGCGGTTCAATTTCGGCGGCGCGCCCGAAAACGCGTTTTACGTCGGCGGGGGACTTGGCGAAGGCCAACCCTCCGGTTCGACGAATCATACCTTCAGCTGGCAGCTTCACGCCGGGAAACGCTTCGCGCTCTTTCCGAACGTGAGTTGGGCGCCGGAAGTCCAGTACGTCCGCGTAAACGGCCAGTCGGGCTACTCCTATAAGGAGCCGCACGCGGATTGGAACATCATTCCCTTCCGGATCTCGATCCTGCTCTGAGCGCGTGAGCGAAGCGAAGTTCGAACCGAAATTCAAAGGCTGGACGAAGCCCGGTCCCCGGATCGACTCCGTGCCCGAGCTCGAAGAAGGGGAGACCCTCGACGCGCTCGCCGGGAATTACCGGATTTACCAGTACGCGGACGGGCACCGGTTCTCGACCGACGATATCCTCGTCGCTTGGTTCGCGACCGCGCACGCCGTGCGGGCCGAGCGGGTGCTCGATCTCGGATCGGGGATCGGATCGGTCGCGATGACGGCCGCATGGCGGCTCCCTTTCGCGAAGTTCGTCACCGTCGAGGCCCAGGAACGTTCGATCCGCCTCGCGCGGAAATCGGTGAGGTTCAACCGCCTCGAAGATCGCTTCGACCTCCGGCTCGGCGATTTCCGCGATTCCGGCGTGACCGGTGCGGCCGCGCCCCTCGCCGACGACGAGAAGTTCGACGTCGTGATGGGCAGTCCCCCGTATTTCCCCCTCACGGACGGCGTCCTTTCCGACCATCCGCAGAAAGTCGAATGCCGCTTCGAAGCGCGCGGGGACGTCCGCGATTACTGCGCCCGTGCCGCGCGCCATCTCGCGCCCGGCGGGATGTTTTTCGTCGTCTTCCCGAAGAACCAGGAGGCGCGGCTGATCGAAGGCGTCGAACGGGCGGGGCTCGCGCTCTTGCGCTCGCGCGCCGTCGTGTTCCGGGAAGGCGAACCGCCCCTCCTTTCCCTCTATCAGATGGGCGCGCGCGACGATTTCCCCCCGAAGCTTTTCGAGAAGCTGAAAGGCGCGAACGAGGTTAACCTGGGATGGGAAGAACCGCCGCTCGTGATCCGAAGGAAAGACGGCGAGGTTCATCCCGAATACGCGGTCGTGAAACTCGCGATCGGATTCCCGCCCTGACCGGGGCGGATCGAAGAGAGGAAGCATGGATCTCCAACTCCTGAAGGAAACCTGGAAACTTCGCGCGTTCGGATTCCTGAAGATCCCGATCGTATTCTTCTGCTCCCCACGCGTCGTCGAGATCTCCGAAGAAGCCGTCGAGATCGTGATTCCGCTGAATTACCGGACGAAGAACCACCTCGGTTCGATGTACTTCGGCGTGCTCGCCGTCGGCGCGGACGTCGCGGGCGGGCTCCTCGCGATGAACCGGATCGTCGAGTCGGGGAACCGCGTGAACCTCGTCTTCAAGGATTTTCGAGCCGAATTCCTGAAGCGTCCCGAAGCCGACGTGCACTTCCGTTCGGCGGACGGCGCGAAGGTGCGCGCGCTCGTCGACCTCGCGCTCGCTTCGGGCGAGCGCGAGAACGAAACGGTCGAGATCGTCGCGACTTGTCCGAAGAAGTTCGGGAGCGATCCGGTCGGTCGGTTCTTTCTAACTATCAGCCTGAAACGCCGAAATAGTTAAGACGATCGTTTTCTCGACGATTCGCCAAGTGGTTGACTCCGCGGAAGTTTTTTCCGGTGGGAAAGGCAATTCTGAGGGGGCATCATTTTTTCAAGAAGTGTGTCGATAAATATCCCATGGAGAGAAACTCAATGAAGACCAAGATCTTTTCGGCGATCGCTTTGACGATCCTCGGTTTCGGCTGTGCCCACAATCAAGACGTCGCCACCCAAGACGGCAGCGTCGATCGCGAAGTCGCGAGCAGCGGCTGCGATGCCCAACGTTTCATCGATCGCGTGAACAAAGAGTGCGATCCGGGCAACGGCGGAAAATTCCTTTCGAACAACGACGAAAAGCGGATTCGCGACGACGCGAAGTTCTGCAAACAAGTCCAATCCTCGGGCAACCTCCTCGAAGTCGCGATCCTCGATCGCACGGGCGACCTCGCGGTCATCGACACGAAGGGATGGCAATTCGGCGAGAAGTGTTCCCGCAGCCGTTTCCACTACGGTTCGGGTTTCGAAGACATGCTCATCGCCGACGGCTACGTTTACCTCTCGACCGCCATGCGGAACGCGATGGTTTACAGCTCGTACACGAAGAACCTCTACATGCTCGCCAGCAAGAGCGGGAACCTCTATTCCGACGTCGATCCGGTCGTCGGCTTGAAGGGCAACAACTCGACGGGGCACCCGGGCTGCGAAATCCAGCTCCGGAGCGGCAACAATCCGGTTTGGGATAACGCTCGCATCCAGAGCTCGGTCGGCGGGAAGCAGTTCATCATCCAGTCCCAGTCGCCGATCTCCGGCAAGAGCATTTTCAACGACAAGTAATCGCTTCGTTTAGATGACGATCGACGGAGGGGGATCGGCGAAAGCCGATCCCCCTCTTGTCGTTTCGGGAAAGCGCTAGCGGCGGGACCACGGTCCGCGCGGCGGGTAGGGAGCGCGGGGTTCCTCGTGACCGTGCCAGCGAGGTTCCGGACGATGCCAGTAGGCCGGTCCGCGCCAGCGCGGGTAACCCCGCTCGACGATGACCACTCTCTCGGGCGGGGGCGGAGTGGTGAGCGCATGCAATACGACGTGCGGAAGCACGAGCGGCAGAGTGATCGAATCCCGGATGATTTCACCGACGACATCGTCGGCTCGGGCCGTCGAGGCGGCCCCGAAGGTCGTTCCGGCGAGGGCTAGACAGAGAAGAGCAGTGCGGAATTTACGGGAGTTCATAGAGTTTTTCCTTCCTGAACCCAGGTTATCTGTGCATTTTTTTTCGCCAATCCCGCAGGTTGCAACACGAGTTCCTTTTTATTTTCATGCGGTTAGGTGAGACCGTCGCATCTCGCGACCCCCTGAAAATTTCGTCGGGTTTTTCCACTTCGTCTCCACATCTCGGGGGGGATGAGGTATGACCGCCCACTCATGTCAGACGAATTTGGCCAGGTTGGCTCTAACTTCCTGAATTTTCAGGGAATAAAACGGTCAGGGCGACTTGCCAAATGACGATGCGACGCGTTATAAAACCGCGAATGGCGTTTGTCCGCCCGTTTCGCCTCATTACCGTGCTCACGGTTCTTGCCCCTTTGGGGGTCGTGGCGAACGTTTACGCGAAGCTCGACATCGGGATCAGCTCGTCGAACTACCTCGGCCAGGGCTCGGAAGGCCGGAAAGACAGTTTCTCGGCCCTCGACCTCCAGCTCGATACGAAAACGGATAGCGATATCCTCGATACCCGCTCGCTCGTGCAATCCGAGATCGGCCTGACCGATTCGAACTACCGTTTCATCGAAATCCCGGACATGTACGTCGCGACGTCGCCGAAACTCTTCGATAACGCCCGGACGACGTTCGGGCGGCGCCTGACCGACTGGAGCGTCCTCGATCAAACCTGGGGCGCCGGCGCGTTCCAGCCGCGTTTCCGGTGGGACTACCTTCGCCCGCAGCAGGTCGGCTTGCTCGGCTTGTACCAAGAGCTCAAATCCGGTCCGGTGAAACTCACCGCGTTCTACTCGCCGATCTTCATCCCGGACCGCGGAGCGCCGCTCGATTTCGCCGACGGTCGCATTCGTTCGATCTCTCCGTGGGTCGTGAACCCGCCGTACGAGATCGAGATCATGCGGAAGTCGGTTCCCGTCCGCTACGACGCGCAAGTGCCGTCGATCGGCAGCATCATCCGCCAGGACACGATCGGCGGACAGATGATGCTCGACGCCGGCGAAGGCGTTTGGGGTTCGGTGAGCTACATGCACAAGCCGATGAACCAGCTCCTGATGAGCTACGAGGCCTACCTCGCGGCCGACGACGCGCACGTCACGCTCTATCCTCGCGTCGCGTACCACCATGTCGCCTCGATGGACCTCGGGATGCACGGGAAGACGATGAGCGGTTCGATCTCGGGTATCGCCGATATCCCGACGGACGATTTCCACGGCCCGACCCTCTGGACGAGCCAACAAGTCGGGAACATGTTCCTCGTGAGCCCGAGCCTGACGATGTATCCTTGGGGTTCGAAAAAGGGCGGGAACCTCAGCGTGAGCTACCTTCGCGTGATCGGGAAGGATCCGCCGGACACCGGATACCTCGCCGACGGCACCTCGCGAGAGTTCGACTCCCGCTATCCGTTCAAGAGCGCGTTCCTGATGACGGCCGAGCTGCCCCAGTGGCGCCGACTGACCACCGATTTCCGCCTCCTCTTCGACATCCAAAACCCGGGCACGATCGTCTCGTGGATGTTCACCTACGCGCCCGATCGCGATTGGAAGCTCTTCCTCGCGACCGACGTGCTTTCGTCGTTCACCGACGAAACGGCCGACGGAACCGACTTCATCCATCGTTACCGCGAAAACGACCGCGTGACCGGGGGGGTGACGTATGTCTTTTAAACGCCGTCTCCGCGCCGGCCTCCTGGCCGCGGTACTCGCGCTTTCCGGATCCTTTTCCGGATGCTCGCTTTACGAAGGGCCGCCGCCGCCGCGGAAGAAGGAATTCAGCCAGGGCAACCTCGGGTGTTTGAAGGACTTCGGCGCGAAGCTCATCCTCTATTTCGACGGCGAAGGGACGCCGGAAGGCGTGAATAAGGTCGCCGATTGCGCGATCAGCGCCCTTCGGACATTCGGGGACCTCGTTCGGGGCGAGAACCGCGATCGGTTCACCGCCCAAGAAGTCCGGAACTTCATGCAGCGCTACTTCCTCGACGACGTCGTCGTCTCGGACGCGTTCCTGCGGGAACTCATGCGCGTGAAGCAAGCGCTCGTCGGCGGGAAGGAAACCGACTTCACTCCGAGCGACCTGAAAGAGGCCGAAGGGCTCGTGAACGCGTTCCGCGAGATCCTCCTCCGGCTCCAGCCCGTGATGCCGCTTTCCGTCGATCGCACTCGGACCGAATCGATCGAATACGTGGAGGCCGAAGCGAAGGCGATCACCGAGGTCGGAGAGATCTTCGGCCGACGGATCACCGAAAAGGATTCGACCTACTCTTTCGACGAGCTCGGCCGGCTCCTCGACGAGATCGCGCGCGCCTTTCCGGCGACCGCGGTCACCCTCGAAAACATCCGCTCGAACCTGAAGGTCGCCGGCGTATTGAAAGAGATGCTGATCTCGCCGGAAAGCCCGCGCGGGACGGTGACGGCCGCCGAGTGGCGGCTCGTGTTCCAGGACGGTTCGCGTTGGCTCGGGAATTACCTAAAATACCTGAATATGCAGGGCAAGTTCCCGGATTGGACCCGAGGCGACGGGCGGGCGCGGCTCGCCGTCGTGATCGGCGAGTCGATCGACCTCTTCGACCGCGTCGTCGATCGCCATTGTCCGAAGGGGAGCAAGCTCCCGAACGGCCGGTGCGCGGTCGCGCCGGGCATCCCGTTCTCGCTCGTCCAGGAAGTCATGGAAGCGATCGACTGGGACGGGACGATCGGCGACGTGAAGTTCCGGAAATCGACGCTCGAGAACCTGATGGTTCCGCTCGTGCGGCACTTCTTCGGCGGCACGGACCTGAGCGAAACCGGCCGCGCGGCGAATCGAATCACGGCCGACCACCTCGATCGGATCCGCAGCCTCGTGCGCGACTGGCTCGACGGCGCCCGTTACGTCGAGGGCCTCTTCGCGAAGATGACGCGTAATCCGGCTTTCCCGGACAACGCCCAGATCACGACCGAGTCGATCTTGAAGACGGACGTGCGCGAGGTCCTGCGTGCGAACGGCGGAGTGACGGAATCGTCCGTAGCGATCGCCGACGGTCTTCGCGGCGCTTTCCGCGATACCTACGCGCTCTCCGACGCGGCCTCTCGCGGGGCGATCTTCGACGGGAAGAACAAGACGCGTCCGCGGGTCTACCGCGAACTCGTGCGGTACACGTGGCTCCGTCCGCTGATGCGCGCGGCGGTTCTCGGTTACATGGAGAGCGGCGACCTCGCGAAGCGCTCGAAGTACGTCGACAGCGACGGCCTCACCCGGCCCGAGCTCGAGATGATGATCAAGGACTACTGGCAGATCCTCGTCGATTTCCAGATGGTCGGCCAACACAACTCGCCCGAGAAGGACTCGAAGAACCGTTTCCGCGAAGCCGCGCTGTTCACGCAGGTTTCCGACGGGAACCTCCTGATCTCCGTCGGCGAAGGCGTCCAACTCGTCCTTTACATGCTATCCTCGGATCCGATCGGAAAGGAGATGCACTCGCGCGTCGCCCGCATCTGCCGGAACGGTCCGCCGGACGATTACGGTCAGCCGACGATCGAACCGAACTGCTACCGCACGAACCTCCTCGACTTCCGTCCGTCGAATCCGACGAACAAGGACCTCCTCGCCCCGTTCCCGGTACTCATCCGCTTTTACCAGGGGCTAAGCGAGAAGGACCGGGCGAAATTCGCGGAATACGCCGAGATCGCGATCCGGAAACCGGGTTACACCGAGGCGACCTATTTCGGTTCGGACGCGAGCGATTCGCTGCCGATGATGTTCCATTACATCGAGGCGCTTTTCCTGCGCTTCGACAAGAACGGCGACGGATTCATCGACAAAGCCGAAGCGAAGGAAGCGTTCCCGGTCTTCGCGAATACGCTCGCGGACATCGCCGACATGAAGCCGACCGACGGCAAGCTCGTCAGCGTCTTCACCTACCTGCTCGCGAAGGGCAGTCCGCCGGTCGACGATTCGATGGGCGGGTGGAGCCGCTTCTGGCATAGCGCCGCGTTCCTGTGGTGGCACCTCACGAAGCCGAGCTTCAAGGCGGATCGTCTCGGGCTCCTCCAGGTCTTCGCCACGCTCTCGAGCCAGCCGCCGAAAGCCACCGTCGCCCCGGACGGAAAAGGCGCGCCGGTTAACCCTTGATTCGGGTCCGGCGTGTCGCTAGAACCCTTGGACATGACGCAAATCACCGGAAAAGTCCGCCGGGAATGGGTGGATTCGAGCGAGTTTCATCCACTGACGAACGTGGAGGTTCTGCGTAACGTCCACACGGGGATCGAAGGCGAGACGAAACGCGGTTCGACGCCGGTGCTCCTCCTCGATCTCGATTCGACGCTCTACCACGTCGAGTCGCGCTCGCATCAGATCATCCGGGAATGGATCGACGCTCCGGAAAGCCGCGAGCACGCTTCGGTGCGCGAACGTCTGAAATCGCTTTTGCCGGAACACCTCGGTTATTCGCTGACGGATACGCTCACGAAATTCGGCGTCTCGGTGATGGATCCCGCCGTCGAGTCGGCGTTGAAATCGATGTACAAGTTTTGGGGACGGCGTTTCTTCACGAACGAGTATCTCGCGTACGATCGCGCCTATCCCGGCGCGCCCGAGTTCGTCCAAGCCGCCTACGAACTCGGCGCCGAGATCGTCTACCTCACCGGCCGGGACGAGCCGGGGATGGGGAAGGGGACCCACGCGCGCCTCGTCGCCGATCGTTTCCCGATCGATCGCCCGCGCACGCGCCTTTTGCTCAAGAAAAGTTTCGAGCTCGACGACCTCGAACACAAGTCCGCCGCGGCCGACGTCGTGAAGAAGCTCGGGTCGCTCGTCGCCTCGTTCGAGAACGAGCCGCCGAACCTGATCGCGCTCTCGGACATCTTCCCGGCCGCGATGCACGTCTTCGTCGACACCGTGATGAGCGACCGCCCGGCGCGGCCCCGCGCCGGTCTCTACCGCATCACGGGGTTCGAGTGAGCTCCCCGACCGCGGAACTTCGCGCGCCTTTCCTCGTCGTCTTCGCCCGGGAGGGCCAAGAAGATTTCGTGAAGAACGAGTTCGGCCTGCGTTTCCTCGGGACGAAGTTCTCCTTTTCCCGCCCGGGTTTCCTCTCCTTCAAACGAGCGCACGCCGAGACCGGCGCGACGATCGAGTGGCGGGCCGCGGACGCGGCGAACCTGATTTTTCCGCTGCGTACCGGATTTTTCGTCGGAAAATGGACCGAAGGGAAGGGATTCGCGCCGATCGAGGGATTCGACATCGCGACGAGCGCCCACCGGCACGTCCATGCGATCGACGCCTACACGAAGAAGGATCCGCGGACGGAAGGCGAGACGCTCACCCTCGACGAAGGGGCGTTCGCGAGGCGGTTTCCGGAAGCCGCGGAAGGGCTTCGGACGGCCGACGCGAAGCGGGCGGACCGCGCGGGTTGGAATTCGCGCGCCGAGCCGGGTGAACGCATCCTGAACGCGATCGCGGTTTCCGAAAAGGAAGTGTGGTTCGCGCTCACCGACCTGCGCGATTCGGAGTTCGGTTGGCCGGGCGGGGAATCGCGGATCGAGCGCGCGGCCGAATCGCCTTCGCGGGCTTCGGTGAAGATCGAGGAAGCGATCGCGCTCCTCGAACGAAAAACCGGTGGTCCGATCTTGAAGGCGGGAGAGCGGGCGATCGAGATCGGATCGGCGCCGGGCGGGGCTTGTCACGCGCTCCTCGCGCGTGGCCTGAAGGTCACCGGCGTGGACCGCGCCGAGATGGCGCCCGTCGTGGCTAATCATCCGAATTTCACGCGGGTCGATTCGAGCATCGGCGATTGGATGTTCCCGGAGACGACCGCGGCGGAATGGATCGCGATCGATATCAACGCCGAGCCGAAGGTCGCGCTTCGCGAAGCGAAGCCGCTCGTCGATTACCTGAAGCGCGGCGTTCGCGGGATTTTCTTCACCTTGAAATTGAACCAGATCGACTTCGCGCTCGTCGCCGAACGGCTCGCGAAGGCCACGGCCGCGGATCTCGGGATGACGACTTATTTTCTGAAGCAGCTCCCGTCGAATCATCGCGAGATCGCTTTTTTCGGCCTCACTTCGCGCGCGACGGCGAAGGCCTTCGTGAGGAAGTAGGTATCCTTCCGATTTTTCAGTGAAAAACCCCCCGCTTGTTCGGAAGGGCGGGGCGCGGTATCCGTACGCCGTCTCTCGGGGGGTATTATGCGAATCTCGAACTCCGTCGTATCGGTTTTGCTCGTTTTGACTCTTTCCGTGCCGATCGCCGCCCGGGCCGAATTCCGGGGATCGGACGAAAGAACGGAAATCGCCGAGGCAAACCGGGAACTTTCCGATTCGGGGGGAAGCCTCTCCGTTCCGCTCGACGACGACGTCCCGCCGGGGACCTGCCGCGCGGACTATCAGAAATATCACCGGCAAATGGCGCTTAAGTCCGGACTTTCCCTACCGGTCGCCTTCGCGGGGGGGACCGTGGCCCTTTACCTCGGCGGAACGCTGGGGGCGGGGATCGGGAGCCTCGTCGACGGAACGGGCGGATGGAACTCGGTGATCGGGGCGATCATCGGTCTCGAAATCACCGGAGTCGGAACGGTCGTTTCTTATGCGATCGTCCAGACGGATTCCCTCGTCCGGCTCATCCACAGCGGCACGATGAAACGCGTGATCGACGAAGCCGCGGCGACCGATCGAGGAGCCTCTCCCGGAAAGGCGCTCCTTCGTTTCCATCGTCGGCTGATTCGGAAGCATCCCGAACTTTCTTCCTCGACCCCCGAGCAAACGGCTAAAATCCTGGTCCAGCTCGACGCGACCCGGGCGTTATGCGACGGTTCGCTCAAGGCGAAAAAGAAACTCCCGCGCAAGCCGAAGCTGAAGCATCTCTTGGCTACGCCCGCGGAAGCGAGAAACGCCGTGGCGGCGCTCCTCGAGAAGAACTGATCGCCGGGAATCACGCGCGCACGAGCGTCTTCGGAATCGTCCACTCGCGGACGCCGTAAGTCCCGAGTTCGCGGCCGTACCCGGAATCCTTCACCCCGCCGAACGGCACGCCGGGATCGCTCGCGACCAGTCCGTTCACGAAAAGCTGACCGCTCTCGAGGCGGCGCGCGCAGAGATCGATCTCGTGGTCTTCCTTCGTCCAGATCGAGGCCCCGAGTCCGTAGGGAGTCGCGTTCGCGGTCGCGATCATCTGATCGTGGGTCTGGAATTTGTAGAGCGAGGCGAGGGGACCGAACGCTTCCTCGCGGTAAAGGTGCGCGCTCGGCGGGATGTTTTCGACGACCGTCGGCGGATAGAAAAAGCCGTCGCCCTTCGGAATCTCGCCGCCTAGGCACACGGTCGCGCCTTTCGCCCGCGCATCCTGCACGAGGGCATGGAGGTCCTCGCGGTTTTTCGCGCCCGCGAGCGGCCCGAGGCCCGTTTCCGTGGCAGTGGGATCACCCATTTTCACACGGCGGAATAGCGTGAGCATCCCTTCCTTGAAGGAATCGTAAATCGATTCGTGGACGAGGAACCGCTTCGCGGCGATGCAGGATTGGCCGTTCGCGAGCAGCCGGGACTCGACCGCGGTCAGGACGGCCCTTTCGAGGTTCGCCGTCGGGAAGACGACGAAGGGATCGCTACCGCCGAGTTCGAGGACGGATTTTTTCAGGTTCGCTCCCGCCGCCGCGGCGACTTTCCGGCCGGCGCCTTCGCTGCCGGTGAGCGTGACGCCGCGGATCCGTCGGTCGGCGATGATTTTCTCCACGCGCGACGAGGGGATCAGGAAAGTCGCGAACGCGGCCGGATCGAGGTGCTCGCGCTTGAACGCCTCGTGAAAGATCGCTTCGATCGCGAGCGCGCACTCGGGTACGTTCGAGGCGTGCTTCAGCACCATCGAATTTCCGGAGAGCAGGATCGGGGCCGCGCACCGGAAGACCTGCCAGAAGGGAAAGTTCCAAGGCATCACCGCGAGGACGACGCCGATCGGTTCGTGGCGGACCTCGGCCGGCGCACCGGAGCTGAGTTTCGCGGGCTCGGGCTTCAGCATCGCAGGGCCATGCTCCGCGTAGTAGCGGCAGGTCCTCGCGCATTTCAGGACCTCCGCTTTCGCCGAGGCGAGGGTCTTACCCATCTCGCGCGTCATGATGCGCGCGTATTCCTCCGCGCCGGTTTCGAGCACGGTCGCGGCATGGCGCAGCATTCGGCCTCGGGCGGCGACGACATCGGCGAGGGGGTGGAGCAGCGTTTCCCGGTAGACCCGGTCCGCACCCGCGAGCCGCGCGTCGATGACCGCATCGGTCGTTTCCGGAAAGGAATCGTGGACTTTGCCGGTCGTGGGATTTCGGGACACTTGGGAAGTCATAGGAGAGGGGGTTGCAGTCGTCATGCCGCCCAGGATAGGAAAGTCGACATGGGTGCACAATGGAAACATGCCGGGCAGCAGGCGAATGCCGCTAAGCGCGGCGCGATCGTCGGCAAGCTCGTGAAAGAAATCATCGTCGCGGCGAAAATCGGCGATCCGAATCCCGACAATAACGCTCGCCTCCGCGCGGCCCTCGAATCGGCCCGCAAACAGTCCGTCCCGCGCGACACGATCGAGCGCGCGATCAAGAAGGGCGCCGGACTCCTCGAACCGGTGAACTACGAAACCGTCGTTTACGAAGGTTTCGCGCCGAACCAAGTCCCGGTCATCGTCGAGTGCCTGACCGACAATAAAAACCGGACGGCTTCCGACATCCGCGTGCTCTTCCGCAAAGGCCAGCTCGGAAACCAAGGCGCGGTCGGCTGGATGTTCGATCGCCTCGGCGTGATCGAAGCCACCCGCGAAGGAAAGCACGACATCGAAGAAGCGGCGATCGAAGCGGGCGCCCAAAACGTCGAACCCCTCGAGTCGGCCGACGTCCCGGCGGGTTTTACCGGCGGAAGGTTCTTCTGCGAGACGACGGATCTCGATGCGGTGAACAAGTCGCTCTCGGCCCAGGGTTGGGCCATCACGCTTTCCGAGATGAGCTATCTCGCGAAGAACAAGGTCGAACCGGCCGACGCCGAGAAGAAGAAAGAAACCGTCGAGTTCCTTCAGGCGATCGACGATCACGACGACGTTCACCGGATCTACACGGCGCTCGCTTAAGCGAGGTCGAGTTCGGATCGAGGCTTGACCTCCCGGGGAAACCCGGTAGAACCGGCTCACCACCCGATTCGTACCGGCCGGAATTCAGCTTCCTAGGGTGTGGGCTTTGAACGGCCATTCTTCTCTTTGGTCCCTAGGAGATCCGTATGACCACGAAGACCCCCGGCCCGATTTCGACCTTCATGAAGCACCACTACCGGCACTTCAATGCCGCGGCGATGATGGACGCAGCGGAAGGTTACAAGACCCACCTGGGTCAAAACGGCAAGATGATGGTCACCCTCGCCGGCGCGATGTCGACCGCCGAACTCGGCCTCTCGCTCGCCGAGATGATCCGCCAAGACAAGGTGCACGCGATTTCCTGCACGGGCGCGAACCTCGAAGAGGACGTCTATAACCTCGTCGCCCACGACCATTACGAGCGCGTGCCGAACTACCGCGATCTCACGCGCGAAGACGAGCAGAAGCTCTACGACAAGCACCTGAATCGCGTCACCGACACCTGTATTCCGGAAGAAGCCGCGATGCGGAAGATCTGGAAGATCATGGAGGCCGAGTGGCTGGCCGCCGAGAAAAAAGGCGAGCGCTGCTTCCCGCACGAGTTCTTCTACCGCGCGCTCCTCGCCGGGAAATTCAAGGAACACTATCAAATCGATCCGAAAAACTCGTGGCTTCTCGCCGCGGCCGAGAAGAACCTCCCGATGGTCGTCCCGGGCTGGGAAGATTCGACCCTCGGGAACATGTACGCCTCGTATTGCCTGAAGGGCATCGTGAAGAACGTGCACACCGTCCGCTCCGGCATCGAGTACATGACCTCGCTCGCCGAGTGGTACCTCGGCGTCTCGAAGACGCACTCGATCGGTTTCTTCCAAATCGGCGGCGGTATCGCCGGCGACTTCCCGATCTGCGTCGTGCCGATGATCCGCCAGGATCTCGAAAAGGAAGACGTCCGTCTTTGGGGTTACTTCTGCCAGATTTCCGACTCGACGACGTCTTACGGGTCGTACTCGGGCGCGGTGCCGAACGAAAAGATCACCTGGGGCAAGCTCTCGGTCACGACGCCTTCGTACATCGTCGAGAGCGACGCGACGATCGTCGCGCCGCTGATGTTCGCGTACATCCTCGGACAATAGACCACCCGGATAGGTAGGACGAACTGAAATCAATGGGCCGCTACGTTGCAGTGGCGGCCCGAATCATCCCACCGACCCCCGGACGCCTGACAGGACGCCCGAAGCGCGCTCGTGTCGCCGACCGGCATGGTCGATTGGCAGTGGTTTTCCTGCGTGTTCCAGACGCCTCCCGCGAGGAGGCAAGCCTTCGCGAGTTCTTTCTTCGTCGAGTCGGCCGCGAATCCCTCGTCTCCCGAAGAACTCGACATCGCGGACAGGATCGCCGATTCGAGGCGACGAGTCGTATCGGGATTCGAAATTTGCTGGGCCGGGTTCAGGCACATGATCCCGTCGAACGCGTTCGCATGCTCCATCCCGATGATGTCGACGTTGATCGGCACGCGCTTTTGGACGACGGCCCCTCCGAAGACGCCCTTCCGGAGGCGTTCGATCGTGAGGACGACGTCGAGTTGGCCGTCGAATTCGGCGTGCGGTTCGAGCCGGATGTCGTTCACGCGCAGCGATCCTTCGGAAAGCATTTGGCCGGGAGTGAGGAACTTCACCGCTTCGTACTTTCCGAGCACGTTCTTATACGCCCGGTAGAGGACCGGCAGTTTCACCGCGGACTTTCCGTTTAAGTCGCGGAGATCGGTCACTTTGCCGAAGGCCTGGCCGACGCTGATCGAGCAGGAGACGGGATCGGCGAGGACTTGTTGGACCTGGAAGAGGAGGGTGAACGTTTCCATTTGGGCTTGGTTCGTCGTCACCATGCGCGTTTGGAGCTCGTTCACCTGGAGGAGGACCATGGCGAAAAACGCCATGATGCCGCCGGCGATCATCACCTCGAGCAAGGAAAAGCCGGCTGCGGAACTCCGGAGCGTCTTCACTTCGCGGGCTCGGGGGAAGGCGGATCGAACGTCGCGCGGTTCAAGACGAAAGTGCCGGGTTCACCGGCGGGCTCCGCGGGCGCCATGGAGGGGACCGGTGCCGGAGCCGAGTCGGACTCCGGCAAGACCATTCCGCCGAGGGCATTGGCGAAGCCGCCGTCGTCGTCGGCACGCGCGGAAACCGAAGTCGCGAAACTCGCGACGAGCGCGGCGATGCCGATTAGAGATACGGATTTGAAACCGTTCATAGGAAATTCCGGAAACGTTCTGCGTGTCTTCCCAGTATAGGGGGACGGATATCGACGCGAAACTGTGTCTCGCCGGACCCCTCGGTAAACGCTAAAGCGGGATCCAATAACGGCGTTTTAAGACGCCCGTGGCGGGATCGGGGAACGTCTCGTCGAGGTATCCGCCGTTTCGTTCGATGGTGCGGAGCGATCCGAGGTTCGCGTCGTCGCAAGTGACGATCGCTTTTTCGATGCCGATCATTTTAGCGACCGAGAGCGACTGTCCGAGGATCTCGGTGGCATAGCCTTTTCTCCGTTCGCTCGGACGGACGCCGTAACCGATGTGACCGCCGACGATTTCCATTCCCGGCAGAAGTCGGTGCCGAATCGAAACGCGGCCGACGCAGCGATCGCTTCCGTCGGGCTGACGGACGAAGGCGAAGAGGAAAGTCGCCGGCACCCACCCGGGTTTCAGATCTTCGCCGAGGCGAAGGGCTTCGAGTTTCTTCAGGTACGTCGCCAGCGCCATCCCGGGCTCGTAAAGGTGGGCGTAAGAAAACCCTTCCCAGTCTTCTTCGAGCGAATCGAGGAACGTCGCTTCGTCTTTCAATTCGAGGAAACGGAGGGTCAGCACTTTTTCGATTAAAGCCCGGCGCCCCGAAAAATGTAAAGAGGGCGACTCTCTTTCGAGAATCGCCCTCTCACGTGGATATCCAATCTTCTGCCTCCCCCGATGGTCCCCTTATGCGAAAGAAGCGTGAGGATTGGAACTTTTGGGAAGGAAGTCGGGATCACCGATCAAACCGACTTCCTTCCGAACTTTCCCGCGAATCGCTCAGCCGTGGCCCGGGCGGGCCGGAGGCGTCGGGCGGCTCGGCGGTCCGCTCGGACGGCTAGGCGCCGGGGGCGGGCTGCTCGGGCGGCTCGGCGGAGACGGCGGGTTAGGCCGGCTTGGCGGAGGAGAGGGCGGGTTCGGCCGAGAGGGCGGCGGACTCGGAGGATTCGGCCGGCTCGGCGGAGGAGACGGCGGATTCGGCCGAGACGGCGGGGGGCTCGGCGGAGTCGGCTGAGTCGGACGCGTAGGAGGCGTCGGCTGAGTCGGACGCGTAGGAGGCGTCGGCTGAGTCGGCTGCGTCGGGCGCGTAGGCGGAGTCGGCTGAGTCGGACGCGTAGGAGGCGTCGGCTGAGTCGGCTGCGTCGGGCGCGTAGGCGGAGTCGGCTGAGTCGGACGCGTAGGAGGCGTCGGACGAGTCGGCGGCACCGGATGCGTCGGCCGCGTCGGAGGAACCGGCGTGGTCGGACGAGTCGGACCCGTCGGGCGCGTCGGCGGCAACGGCCGAGTCGGCGGCACCGGACGCGGAGGCGTCGGAGCCGTGTTCGGCGAGGCGCAGCGGCTACCGCGGTAGACCGTACCCGGAGGACACGAAGGACCGCCCGGGACCGGAACCGGCCGAGACGGCGGAACCGGATGCGGACGCGGGTTCATGACCGACGTACAACGACCGAGGCCGGTGTTGTAAGCCGTACCGGCCGGGCAGTAAGCCGGGCGCGGAACCGGGATCGGACGCGGATGCGGAACGGGTGCCGGGTGGGGATTGTAGCCCACGCAGCGCTCGAAGATCGGATCGTACCGCATTCCGGCCGAACAGTAGACCGGGTGGTTCGAGTACACGGAGACGCAACGGCCGTAATCCCAGTCGAAACGCGTGCCGTACGGGCACGAGTTACGGGGATGAATGTCGCGGCAACCGCCGTAACGAGGATCGTAGACCTCGTTGAAGGCGCAGCGCGAGACGTTCGCGACGCAGCGGCCGTAGGTCAGGCTGTAGTAGAAGCCCGGCATACAGACGTCGTAGTCGCGTACGCAGCGGTCGAGGTACAAGTCGTAGTGCTCGTTGTAGGAGCACACTTGGGTGTACACGCGGACGCAGTCGCGGGCGAAGTAGTCGTACCGTTCGCCGTAGTTACAGGTGTAAGGCTGGCGCACGCAGCGCTGCTCGTACGAGTCGTACGAGTAGTTCAGCGGGCAACGCTCGGCGTACGAAGGAACGCACGTCGAGAGGAACGGATCGAAGTAGTATCCGAAGGAGCAAACCACCGTCGGGGGCGGAGCCGGATACTGGATGCACTGATTCGCGGAGGCTTCGTAGTACGTTCCGTCCGGACAGTCGACCGTGTTATTCGACGGCACGCAGTAACCGAGGTCGGTGTCGTAGTAATAACCGGCGGCGCAAACCGGGACTTCGTCCTTGGCTTGCACGAGCACTTCGTATTGTTGGTAGTTCACGACGCCCTTCGAGTTCGTGGCTTTCACCGCGAAGGTGTAGCCGCCTTCCGCGGAGATCGAACCGCGGAGGGAGAACTTCTTGGAGGCATACGAGACGGTCGCGGATTTTTCCGGGAACGTCTGTTCGAAGAGTTCGCCGACGACGGAATTCGCGTCGGTGACCGAGATCGACTCGTTCAGGGACTCGCCCGGCGTCTTCGGGCCGATGTAGCGATCCGTTTTCGAGAACTTCGGATATTTCAATCCGTCGTTTTCTTGGGCGTTGAAACAGATTTCCTGCATGCCTTGGAGTTCGGCTTTGTCGGCGGTCGCTTCGGACTTCGCGACGTAAACCGTACACCACGTGCCCGTGAAGGTCGGCGTGCCGTAGAGGATCAGGCTCGAGCTTTGGGTGTCGTAGACGGTCAGGCCCGGCGGAACGCTCGTTCCGAGGATGCTCCAGTCGACGACGCGGTTTTCGGAATCCGGAAGCGAAATGGTCGCTTCCGAGTAGACGCCGTACTGAACGGCGAGTTCGGTTTCGGTGAACAGGAGTTGCTGGGCGGTGCTTTCGACCGGGATATCGCTATTGTCCGCCGGGAAATCGCCCGCGAGGGCGGTAACCGGAAGGACACTCGCGAGGAGGGTCAGAAGCACGGCCCGAAGGGTCGTGGTGGGTGGTCGCATTTTTACTCTCTCCGCTCCCATAGTCGGGAGTCTGGTTGGTTCAAAACAGCGGGACGAAAAAAACATCTTCGATTCCGTGATGAGCAACCGATATGCCAAACCCGTGATTTAAAAAGAGATGCGATGTCGTGCGCTTGATGCGTGCGGTCAGAAGCTCGCCAGGGATTTGGCGCGTTTCGCACCGGGGGAAAACGGCTCCGCGGCCCTAGAACGGCGCGATTCAAGCTCTCTGACAGAAGAAGAGCTGATCGGTGGGATTTTCGAAACTATGGAAAAGTTGGAAGCCGCTTTGACGAAGCACCGTCATCACCGTTCGCACGTTCCATACGGGATGCTCTCTTTCTTTCGCGGTGGATTCCTTTGAAAAAGAGAAGACGAGGATGCCTTGTTTCGGACGAAGTCCGCGGAAGAGAGTCTGGAGAATCCGATACGCATCCTCGATCGAATAGGCGGTATTCGCGTCGTACCACCAAATCGCGTCGAGCGATTCGGCGGGCAGCGTGAGCATCCGTAAGTCCTTCTCGAGCCGCTCGAAGGAATAACCGAGGCGTAACAGCTCCTCGCGCTCCGCTTCGGGTAGGGCGACGCCGATCACTTTCCCTCCGGAGGGAACGAGAAAGGAAAAGAGAGCGAAGGGGTCTTTGAATCCCTCGGGGCCGAGGTCGGTGGGAGACATCCGATACGATTGGACCCGGGATCGGAGGGGGAGTCAAGAAATGGGAAACGCCGCATGAGCTCGAGTGAGGAGAGGGCTTCATGCGGCGTTTCACCTTATGGGCACGCCAGTCAGTTTTGAGAGAGAGGAGCGTGAAGAGGAATGGAGGAGGGTATCCCCTTCGCTCTTCGCGCTCGCGGTCTACGGCCCAGGTCCGAGGCCGTATGGGATTCGATTAGGGATCGTCACGCGCCCGGGCTGTTTCCTTAGCGTGCTTCGTGAGGGGCACTACTCGAGTTCTGAAAAGCATCGTACACCTCCGTTCCGATGGCTTCGTGAAGCGGCGGATCCGTATCCCTTCGTCCGCCACGAATACAGAATAGCGCCGCGATCTGAAGCCTCGATGAAAGAGGCCTGAATAGCTTTTTAGTCTTGTACCGTGAGGAGGCTCGGGGCGGATGGGCGGGCCGTCCTAAGGCTTGAACCGCTCCGGTTCGCTCGCTCGATAGCTCTCGGTTTCGAGGGCGTTCGCGTAGATGCGGGAGATCGTCGGATACTCCGTCAAAGCCACGTCGTTTCGAGCGGCGTTATAGACCTGCGGTATCAAGCAAAGGTCGGCGAGCGTGAGCGAGTCGCCGAACGAAAATTTTCCCGAACGCGCCTTCGCGAGCGTCTCGTACGCGGCGAGCCCGCGCCGGATCCAGATTTGGGCCCACGCCTTCCGCTTCGCCGCGTGCGCGGGGTCCGTGTCGGGCGCGAGTTCGATCTGTACGCTGAGGTTTTGCACGGGCTGAGTGCCGGCGTTGATCGCCTCGGCGAGCGAGCGCACGTGCGCGCGGTCGCGCGGTTCCTTCGGGAGGAGCGGGGCGCCGGGCATCGTCTCCTCGAGGAACTCGATGATCGGAAGCGATTCGACGAGGTAACGTCGTTCCGGATTCTTCTCACCGAGGAACTCGAGCACCGGTACGTATCCGAACGGATTTCGCGCCCGGTGGGCTTCCGATTCGCTTTCTCCGTCGAGCAGGCTCACGTGCACGTACTCGACGGAAATGCCCTTCAGCGCGAGCGCCCAGCGCACGCGCCAGGAGCTCGTCGAGCGCCAGTAATGGTAGAGCCGGAGGGAGTCGCTCACCGGGGCAGCGTCTCGTCGAGACCGGTCGCGGGGGCCGCGCGAATCGTGTTCACGAGCCGGCCGAGGCCGTCGATCTCGAGCACGCATTCGTCGCCCGGCCGCAGCCACTGGTTATCCGTGATCTTCGAGCCGTTCAGTTCGAGGAAGCAGCCCGTGCCGACCGTTCCCGACCCGATGACTTCGCCCGGGTGGAGCTCGACGCCGTAGCTCGCGCGCTCGACGATCTGGGCGAACGTCCAAGTCATGTCCTTTAGATTCCCGTCGGAGACTTGCTTGCCGTTCACGAAACACCTCATGCGCAAGTCGTGGCGTTCGCCCTTCGCGCTCGGGATCGCTTTCGACGCGAGCTCGTCGCGGGTGACGAGGTAGGGTCCGAGCGACGTCGCGAAGTCTTTTCCTTTCGCCGGGCCGAGGTTGAGCTTCATCTCCTCCATCTGGAGATGGCGCGCGGACCAGTCGTTCATGATCAGGTAACCGAAGATGTGCGCGTCGGCCTCCGACGACGGGATGTTCTTCCCGCGCTTGCCGACGACGACGGCGGCTTCGAGTTCGAAGTCGAGGCGCTCGAGCGCGAGTTTTTGGACGGGCAGATCGCCCGGGCCGGTCACCGCGAGGTGGTTCGTGAAGTAGAAGATCGGGAACTGATCGAATTCCGGGATCATCGGGACGCCGCGGTTCCGGCGCGCGGTCTCGACGTGCTGGCGGAAAGCGTAGCCGTCACGCATCGAAACGGGACGCGGAATCGGGGAGACGAGTTTCGTTTTCGCCTCGTCGAGCACGGCGCTCCCGGAAACCTTTCCGGCCTCGTAGTCTTTCAAGACCTGGCGAAGCATGTCGAGCGCCGCTTCGCCGGTCTTCACGACGGCGAGCGCGTCCGGCAAGAAGCCCGCTCGAACGGTCGAGGCGACGTCGATGATTTTTCCGGTGCCGAATGGACCGACGTGCAACCCGAGGCGTTCTTCGTCGTTCGCAAGAAAAGTAACGATTCTCATAGGGCTAAGGTTTTCCCCGAACTCGCGGCGTTCGAAAAGGGAAAAGTCGGAAAGCAAAAAGGCCGTCCGGGGTTACCGGACGGCCTTTTCTTAACCTAGAAGCAAAACCTGAAGAGGGATGCTTCCGAAGGTCTTACCAGAAACGCTTGTTAGCGAACGTTTCCTTGAGGCCCTTCGGGAAGGACCAGCGCGGCTTCTTCGTCGCCGGGCGGGCCTTGATTTCCATCGGCTCACCCGTGAACGGGTTGATGCCCTTGCCCGACTTGCGAGCTTTCACTTCTTTGCGAACGAGAGTTCCGACCACCGGGAAGCGCACGCGCTCTCCGCCCGCGGCAGCCTTCGCGCCAGCGGTGAAAGCGTTTTCAAGCACCATGCGGACGTCGGAGCGCTTCATGCGGACTTCGCCCTTGCGGGTGACGGTCGCGGTCTTGAGAAGGTTTTCGTGGACTTCGTTGATGAACGAGAACTTAGATTTCTTTTTCGCCATAAGGTTGGTTTTTCTCCTGTGTGAGTAATTTGTAAGAGGGGTTTTTAAGGCGTGCAATCGTTTTTTTGAAAATCATCGCGAAAAAAACACGAAAGTTTCCTCGGTTTTTTCGCTTTTTTTCGTCTTTCGTTCGTGGTTCGTTCGCGGCCCCTTCGGCGAACATGCGAGAAAACGCGTATTTACCGAGAAAACTTGCATATTTTTCAGGGGCCCCTCATCCTGGGGCTCGGTGATTCGCACGATTATTTTCGATATGGACGGGACTTTGGTCGATACTGAACTCGCTGCGGCGAAGGCGGTGGAAGGCTGTTTCTCGGCTTGGAATCACCGCGTGACGGAAGACGACGCGAATTTCGTGACGGGAAGAACGTGGGAAAAGGCGCTCGAATTCCTATTTAGTAAATACCCTCCGCCGGTTTCGAAGCGGGCCGCGACGGACGAAATCCTCGAAACGTACCGAAAGAAAATCGAAACGGATTTGATCGAGGTACCCGGAGCCCGCGATTGCGTTCGCGACCTCGCCGCGGAGTTTCCGCTCGCCCTCGTTTCCGGTTCCCATCGTCGCGAGATATTGACGATCCTCGATCGCCTCGGCATTCGGGACGCGTTTCGGGTGATCCTCGGCGCCGAGGACTATCCGTTAAGCAAGCCCGCGCCCGACGGATTTCAAAAGGCGCTCGGGATGCTCTCCGCCGATCCGGCGTCGACCCTCGTCTTCGAGGACAGCGCGGCCGGCATCGAGGCGGGACGGGCCGCCGGGCTTCACGTTTGCGTCATTACTTCCACGAATCACTTCGGCCATGCGACCGATCGCGGTCACTTTTTCGTGCCCGATTTGAGGGGAGTGAACCGCGCCTGGGTGAAGGCCCTCAAGCTGCCGGCGAATTCCGGGTAGAGCTGGAGCGAGCGGTTCGAACGCACGGGATTGAAGCCGAATACGTTATTCTGAGCGAAGAGGAGTTCGAGCATTTCCTCGCGTCCGGACTGGTTCCGTACGGTGATCCTCCAGTCGGGGTGCGCGAGGTCGGGAAGGCGCGAAATCGGAAGGAGCGCGAGGAGACGCTGGTGGAAGACCCGCTCGAGGATCGCCGCCTTTTCCGCGGGGAGCGGTTTCTTCCCGAAGCCCTTCGATTCACGCGCGAACCATTCGTCGCCGGCACGGAGGAATTCCCAGGCGCCCCGGCCCTTTCCGGCCGTCTTTTCCAGCCGGACGGAATCGATCGCGTCGAAGTCGAGCGCGTACGGGAGTTTGTTCGAAAAGGCGTCGGGTTTCTCGAACGCGGGAAGAAACGCGAGGAGCGCTCCGCGTCCGATCCAGATTTTTTTGCCGCCCGCGACCCGGAAAGCGACTCCGTTCGGTCCGCTCGCCTCGCCGAGCTCGAGCAGCGGTCGGGGCGCTCCGGGGACACGGAATTCCACGCGGTAGGGATTGAAGCCGAGTTCGCCCTCGGGAGCTTTTCCGGCTTCGGCTTCGGTCGCGAAGGTGTCGAGGACCTCGAGGAGGTGGTCGACGAGTTTCGAATCTGCGAGTTCGCGGTCTTGCGGCCGATCGGAGCGCGAGAAGGTCATCCAGGCCCCGCCGGACCGCTCGAGACGGACCTTCCAAGGCGCGATTCCGGGTAGGCGCGCGGAAATTTCCAGGGCATTCATCGAGGCGGCGGCGGGGAGACCCGCCGAGCTCAGCGCCGGCCGGCCGAGCGGCAGGGACGGTTCACTCGCTTCGCGAGTGCACCCCGCGAAAAGCGCTAACGTAAGGCAGATTGCGGAAAACCGGCGGGGGGCAGTTCTCATCCTCGTCCTATTCCCAATGTTTGACATCCTAAGGGTCGGGGTCCTATCGTCGCAACACCTATGTTCGGCGACGCGATCGGCGGAAATTCGACTTCCCTTTGGCAACTCGTGAAGCACGGCGGGATGACGATGCTCCCGCTCGCGATCTGCTCCGTCGTCGGGTGGGCGGTGATCTTCGAGCGGATCCTCCGCTTCCGTTCCTTGAGCCGCTCGCTCCGTTCGTTCCACCTCGAGGCGATGAATGCGCTCCTCCGGCAGGAATGGGACGAGGTGAAGAAACTCTGCGAGCGGAACGACGGACTGCCCACGGCCGAGCTCCTTAAGACGGCGCTCGACCGGATCCAAGCGAAAGACGAGCGGCTCCGGACGAGTTGGGCGGAGGCCGTCGAACGCCGTCGGCAGATGCTGAACCAGGAATTGAAGAAAAACCTTTGGCTGCTCGGGACGATCGGCAGCTCCGCCCCGTTCATCGGTCTCGCCGGCACCGTCGTCGGGATCCTCCAAGCCTTCGGCGAAATGGCCCGCAAGGGCGCCGGCGGTTTCGCCGTCGTCGCGGCCGGTATTTCCGAGGCGCTCGTCGCCACCGCCGCGGGGATCATCGTCGCGGTCGTGGCCGTGGTCGCGTTCAACGCGCTCCAGACGCGGTGGAGCGCGTTCGTCCTCCTCATCCGGATCCAAACCGAGGAGTTCGCCGAGATCCTCGGAGCCTCTTTCGGAAAGCAGACCGGGAAGCCGGGACAGCAGGGCTAGACGATGACGATGCGGCTCGGAGGCGAGAAATCGGGCGGGGATGAAGGCGAAGCCGACATCGTCGCCGAGATCAACATCACGCCGCTCACCGACATCTTCCTCGTTCTCCTCATCATTTTCATGGTTACCTCCTCGGTACTGACGAGTAACGGGGTCGACGTGAATCTTCCTCAGGCTTCGCCCCAAACGGCCCAGGCCCAGCCGGAAGGCGTCGTCGTGAGTCTGCTTCCGCGCGGGAAGATGGCGGTGAACGGCCAGCCGATCGAGGAAGGGGATTACGACCGGCTTACGTCGGCGGTAAAGAACGCCTTCACGCAGACTTCGTCCCGTCTCGTCATCCTCGAAGGGGACCGCGAGGCGTTCCTCGGTTCGGCGATCGAAGTGATGGACGCCACCCGAAAAGCGGGGGCGGAGAAGTTCGCGATCGCGACGGCGCCTACTAAGAACTGATCTCGGGGGCCTGAAGCCGAATCGGAATCCGTATCTGTTTTGTTTTCGGTTCGGGTTGCTGTTTTCAGAAGGGTGGTCGGACTCAGTCTTAAACTGCTGGCCGCAAACACAACAGATTCAGATACCGATACAGCTTCCGCGACAGCTTCCGCGACAGGTTTTAAAAGTACATCGCCAGCTCGAAGATCCAAACCGTCGTGACCGGTTTGTTCCGGCCGGCGATCGTCTTATTGTAGCTGAGCGAGGCGTCGACCGGCAGCGGGAAGCGGTGGTTCGAGAAGGCGTCGATGAGCGAGAAGTTCCCCTGGAGGGTGAGGGTCTCGAGGTAGGTGTCCGTCGCGTCGCCGAGGTAACTGTAGTCCTTGTCGCGCGAACCGGAGTAATTATCGCGGCCCTTCCAGTACCACTCGTAGCTCGTTTCGAAGGACCACATCGGGTTCACGGTGTATTTCGTGCCGAGGTTCGTCCAGAACTTCGAACCGTAGTGCGTGTTCACGTCCTCTTCGGTGGAGGCGTCCGGCAGGATGTCGGTCGAACTGTTCCGGACGCGCATGATCTTCTTGCCCGGGAGCTGGTACATGAAGTGGTCGCCGTGGGAGAAGGACCACGGGGAGCGCTGACCGAACGGCGCCCAGTTGATGATGTGCGCGGCGGTCGTCGTCCAAGTGCCGGCGCCGTTGTCGACTTCGGTGATCGCGTTCGCCGGGTGCGTTTTCCCGGTCGGCGCGGAGACGGAGAGCTGGACGGAGTTCAGCCACCGTTCCTTCGGCGTCTTCAGGTAGTTGTACCGCGAGCCGAAGTTCACGTCGCCGAGGCCCGTGGTTTCGCTCGAACCGAAACGTTTGTAGCCGTTGTTCTCGAGGGCGTATTGCTGGAGCGTCTCGATGTTCGCGGCGTCGAGCTGCTGGAGGCCGTTCACGATCGGTTCGAATCCGGCGCCCATGGCGGCGAAGGCCTTTTGATAGTCTTCGACGGTGTTGTTGATCTTCGAGATCTGCGCGCTCGCGCGGACGGTGGTCGTCACGATCGGGATCATGAAGCCGACGGAGAGGCGGTCGGTGATGCCGGTCATGTATTGGATCACGCTCTGGGACTGGGTCGCTTCGGCGTCGACGCCGAGGAAGCCCTTCGTGAGCGCGTCTCCGAGAAGCGGCTGGTTCGGATCGGTCGCGGTGATCCCGCCGCTCGCTGTGTTCGCCTTCGAGGCGTCGTAGCGGAGGCCGGTGTCGTTCAAGAGCGAGACGAGGTTTCCGAATTCCGGGCTGATCGTGGCCGCGAAGGTGCTGATCTTCTCGGAGTTCAGGTTCATGTTGTAGGGCTTCGTGAAATCTTCGGCGACGCCCGAGTCGTTATACTGCTGGGAGATGCCGTTCGACTTCGCGTACGTAAAGGAGAGACGGGAACGCCCCTTCGGGAGCGTGCGCGCGTCCTCGGCGCGGGCGCCGGAAACGGCCGAAATCGCGGTCGCAAGGGTGCCCACGAGCGCCCACCCGCGCGATGCTTTCGATAGAGACAGCTGATTGACCCACTTTCGCATGGTTTCCCCTCCAAGGGCCCTACATTCCCTTGGTAATCCAATAAGTTAGCGAACTATCGGGAGCGCCTTTCTGGCTCTCCAATACCCATTCGTGGAACGGCTTATACCGAAAATGACTCGACGCGTAAAGCTAGAAAACGATCTAAAAATAGAAATTTCGCGATGCGTCATTTTTCTTCGAATCGGATGCGTTTCCGTGTTAAACGTCACGGACTTTCGGATTTGGGATTCGAAGTTCTCCCGTGGGGAAAGAAACATGAAAAAGTCGCTCGTTTTCGCCTTCATCGTCACGATTTCTAGCATCGCGATTTCCGGAGTCCGCGCGGAAGACGTCACGGATTCGCGGAATTCCGTCACTGCGCCCACGCCGACCGAAGCGCGCATCCAACTCGTGACGATGGCCGAGACCGGCTCGACCGCGGCTTCGATCGACGAAGTCCGCAAGCTCGTGCAGTCGTATCGCGTGGACCGCACGAACGGCTTCATGCCGCTTCGACTCGCGCCGTACCCGCGTTTCCTCATCAACGCCCAGCTCGGCGAGATCTATCCCGCTCTTTATCAATCCGCGCTCGACGACTTCCTGAACCACATCCCGCTCGAGACGCTTTTCGACGGCGTGCTCGACATGGTCGTGAAAGGGAACATCACCGATCCCGAGATGAAGAAGCAGCTGAGCTCGCTCGATAAGCGGATGGCCGGCCGGGCGATCAAAGGGAAGGGGCCCGACTGCGCCCTCGACGAGTCGGACGCGATCGACGCGCCCTCGAAGATCGCGCTCATCCAGCTGAAGATCGACGTGATCAATTCCGTATCTTCCTGCACGTACCGAAAACGTCTCTTCAACGCCGCGAAGGAAGCCCTGCTGAAAGCCCGTACCCAGAAATCGACGAAGGAAGCCGTGAAAAAGGCCGCCCTCGAATTCGATCCGGCCCTCGGCGAAGGCAAGTTCCAAAACGAATTCCGGAAGGGATTCCTCGCGAAAATCGACGAGACGATCGCGGGCTTCCCGAAACTCGTGCAGACGAAGTTCGGCGCCGGCTCGGCGACCCACTTGATCTGGTCGGACCTCGGATCGGTCGTCGAAGGCGACGCGGCCGTGGCCGTTGGCGGCGGGCGTCGGGAAATCCGGCTCAAATCCTTCGCCCAAGGACTCCTCGCCGACCTCTTCGCGGCGAACGTGCTCATCAAGTCGAAGGATCCGAAGGACCTTTCGCTCGCGGCCGGCCTCTTCTACGCGGTCGTGAACCGGTGGCTGCTCCTCACCGGCGGGATCGAAGCCGACTGGGACGCCCAGCGCGCCGAGATGCCGATCGCGGTGATGAACAAGGGGATGACTCCTCCGAAATTCAAAGAAGTCGCCTTCGGCGGATGGGGCGCGGACACCGACGGGTTCAGCGTCTTCATGAGCCCGTGGGACTGGGGCGGATATCAGCCGTCCGACGCGAAGAAACCGAGCCCGCTCCGGATTTTCCCGACGCGCTTCTCGGTCGACGCGAACGGCGTCGGCGGGATGCTCTCGGCCGCGGACGCCTACCAGACGAACGACGACTTGGCCTACCTGCTTCTCGCCGTTTCCGAGTTCTTGAAGGTGACCCAGCCGGGGACCGCGCTTTCGAAGTTCTTCGGCGGTAAGGACCAGATCGGCGACCTGATGGATCCGAAGAAACCGATGCTCTTCCCGACCGACGGTCGGATGATCGCGGTCGGCGTGCTCGCCGCCGTCGCGCAGAACCTCCTGCACCCGACGATCGGCCACATCGCCTCGAAGCGGGACGGGATCCCGCTCTATTTCCGCGACCACGGCAGCTTCGGAGCGCTCCAAGACACCGACATCGACACGCGCGGCGTCTGCTCGCTGCTCGTCGCGGCGTCGAAGCTCACCCGGACGCTCAAAACGGATCCGATCATGAAGTCCGAACCGTCGTTGAAGCAGATCCTTCCGCAGATCAGCCAGCTCGTGCAGGTTTCCGCGCTGATCGTCGGGAAAGAACAGGGCTTCGACGGCGCGGTCGCCGCGAAGCTGAACTCGGCCGACAAGTCGACGACCCTCGGCGCGCAAATCGCGGCCATCCGCGTTTTCCTCGCCGCCGTGAACGGTTCGGCGACGCCGGACAAGGCCACCTTCGCGATGGCCCGCCTCGTGGCGGCGCTCGACTACCTCTTCAAGAACCAGCTGAACGATCCCTCGAAACTCGACCTCGAGGCGAGATTGAATCTCGCGGCGGTTTGGAACCAGTCCCAAGCCGCGCTCCGGACCGCGCGTCCCGATCTGCCGTGGGCGGAGTGGGAAAAGGTCGTTCGGAAGCTCTAGTGAGTAGGCTCACAGCCCGGATGGCCGGGCACCGGCCCGGCCGCAGGGTTGTGAGCTGTTCTATAAGCGCGCCCAGCGTCAATCCGGCGCCGTTCCGCGGCCCGTGAATGGCTTGTGCATCAAGAGTTGATCGGTTAAATCCGATAAACCTAGCACAAGGAGAACGCAGCGTGGCATCCAAAGGTTCCCTCACCAAGAATCTGAGCAAGAGCTCGAAATCCGTTTCGAAAACCCTTCCGACGAGAGGGACTTCGGCCCCCGCGAAAGCGGCGAAAGGCAAGGGTTTGAAACTCAAGACCACGCCGGCTGGCTTCGAGAAGGCCGAGACGAAACTCACGAACGGCGCCGCCTCCGCTCCGACGAAATCCTCGGGCAAGTTCCGCCTCCCGGCGAAAGAACTCGTCCGCATCTACGATGCGATGATCCGCGCGCGCGTCCTCGAAGAGCGCTTGATCCGCATGTACAAGCAGAACGACGGTTACTTCTGGATCGGCGGTCCGGGCGAGGAAGCGTTCAACATCCCGCTCGGGTTGAACATCAACAAAGGCGAAGGCCTCGACCACGACTTCATGCACTTCCACTACCGTTCGTCGGGGATCATCCTCGCGATGGGCGCGGACCCGAAGGACATGATGCGCCAAATGAAGAACACCGCGACCGATCCGTACTCCGGCGGCCGGAACTTCGGGAACCACACTTCGATCAAGAAGTGGAACATCCTCCCGATCACGTCGACGATCGAGACGCAGTACTCGACCGCGATCGGCACCGGGATCGCGCACCGCCAGCACGGCGGCGAAGGCATCACGATCGTGAACGGCGGCGACGCCGGCACGGCCGAGGGCGAATTCGCGTCGTGCCTCGTGTGGTCGTCGCGCCCGAACTTCGAACTGCCGATCCTGATGATCGTCACGAACAACGAATTCGGCATCTCGACGCCGGCCGCGACCCAACACGGGGAAAAGAACATCGCCGACCGCGGGACCGCTTTCGGGATCAAGAACCGCGTGATCAACGGGAACGACGTCGAGGAATCCTGGTTCGCGATCCGCGAAGCGATGGAATACGTCCGCAAGGAACGGAAGCCGTTCCTCCTCGAAGCCCGCGTTTCGCGCCTCTACGGCCACTCCTCGGCGACCGGCGCGAACCTCGTCACGAGCGAGGAAGACGCGCTCGTCACGTTCGAGAAGAAGCTCGTCGCCGAAGGCGTCATGACGAAGAAGGAAATCGACGCCCTCCGCGAGAAGTACACCGCCGAATTCCTCGAGATGGCGAAGCAGGTGAAGGAAGAACCGATGCCGGACGGCTCGACGATCTACGACCACACCTACAAGGGCCAAAAGGGAAAATACTTCTAACCGTTTCGCGTCGCGCTCGCGAGGCTGTCGCGGGCGATTCGAACTCTAAACCCACCTAGAGAAAGACTGAAAAGATGGCAACCCCAAGCAAAGGGCTCACCTGATGGCAACCGTCGCACAAGCGATTCGCATGGCGCTCCACTACGGAGAGAAGAACCTCGGCCTCCAAAACGTGTTCGGTGAGGACGTCGGTCCGCCGCTCGGGGGCGCGTTCACGGTCACCCAAGGGATCGAATGCTCCTGGAACTCGCCGCTCGACGAGCGCGGAATCGTGGGCGCGGCGATCGGGCTCGGCATGGCCGGCACCCGCTGCGTGGCCGAGATCCAATTCTGCGATTACATCTACAACACGATCGATCTGCTGAAGCTCGCGGGCATGCAGTCGTGGACGTCGAACGGGGACTGGAACCTTCCGATGACGATCATGACCCCGGTCGGCGCCGGCATTCGCGGCTCGATCTATCACTCGCACTCCTTCGACGCGATGATGACCCATATCCCGGGTTGGAAGATCGTAATGCCGTCGACGCCGCTCGACGCTTACGGGCTGATGATCGCCTGCCTGAAGGACGAAAACCCGACGATGTTCCTGAAGCCGAAGGCCCTTCTTCGTTACGAAGGAAAAGAGCAGATCCCGGGCGAGCCGGAACTCACCCCGGAAGGGAAGAAGGAACTCCGCTCGATGATCGACATGCCGATCCTCGGTTCGGAAGCCCAAAAGACCTGGAAGCCGAAATGGCCGAAGGGCCTCACAGATTACACCGTCGAGATCGGCAAAGGGAAGCTTTGCCGCGAAGGGGATCACGTCACGGTGGTCACCTACGGACGCCACGTGCACATCGCGACGGACGTCGCCGATCGCCTGCGCGAAGAGGGCCTCTCGGTCGAAGTCATCGATATGCGCACGCTCTGGCCGTACGACTGGGAAATGATCTCGACGTCGATCCGGAAGACGAAGCGCGTGATCTTCGTGAACGAAGACACCGAAGTCTCGAACTTCGGCGAGCATCTCTATCGCCGGGCGACCGACGAGTTCTTCTACGAACTCGAAGCGAAGCCGAAGCTCCTCGCGGGAGCGTTCGTCCCGGGGATCGGACTGGCCGATCCGCTCGAGGCCGCGTCGGTCCCGCAGAGCGCGGATATCGAAGCCGCGATCCGCGAGCTCGTCGGGACCGTGGCGTAAGTCACGGTTTAAAACCGGGCAGCGCGGGGAAGAGTCCGCGGAGGATGTCCATCGTGCTCTTCAGGTGATCCGTCCCGACGATGTCGAAGGGGAGGTTGCGGGCGTGCGCCCAGAACGACGGCGTATCGGGTACGCCCCAGTACCGGGTGCGGACGCCGCGCGCATGCGCCCCGGCTTGGAGCGTCCGCAGTCGTTCGAGCTCGGCCTTCGGCATCTCGCCGCCGCCGTCCCAATCGAAGTAGTTCGACCAGTGCACGTAATTCCAGCACTCGAACGGCTCGTTCGGCCGCGCGGTGAGGTCGACGCCGTTCGTGCCGAGGCAGGCGGGGGCGCTCTCGCGGCCCTCGAAGAGTTCCTCGGAGTGGCTATTGATCACGACGGCTTCGACGGGGCCCGGTTTGACGATCTTCCCCGAGCGGCCGAAGACGGCGAACATCGGGTAGGCTTCGAGTACCTTCCGCAGGTAACCGACGATCGCCTCGCCGCTGATGAGCGGACGGATTTCGATCCAAAGCGTGAACGCGCGTCCGTCGCCGTAGACCGAGCCCTTTTCGTCGACGAGTTTTTGGAGGCGATCGAGGTACATTGACTTCAGCGTGCCGAACGTCCAGAGTCCGAGGTGCACGACGGCGACCTCGCCGCCGCGGTCGGTGACGTCGACTTCGATGCTCGAGTAACCTTCCTCGAGGGCCGTATCGAGCGGATGCTCCTGGGCGAAGTCGTTGTGCGAGTGGCCCATCGCCGCGCGACCGACCGGCATGAAGAACGAGAGTGGCGGTGGGCCTTCGGCGGTCGACGCGATCCCGCGGATCGGGCGCGCGCGAGCCGAGGCGACGTCCGGTGCGGCGAACGTCGCGGTGAAGACGGCGAGGGCCACCGTGATCCGCCGAAGCGGAAACGATGGCGAATGAGGTCGAAAAATCGGTTTCAAGCGGGGTCCTACGAGCGCGCGCCCACGGTCCTTCCGGCGCGGAGATTCTTATCTAATGATGATTTAAAAGGTGGACGCTCGTCAACCCGAGGGTAACCCCCGGAAAGTTCAGTGCGATTCGAGGGGATGTCAGTGCGCCGGGATCGGCGTAAAGGTGCCGGTCGGAGAAACTTGAATATTCGGCGACGACGTCGGGAGCGGCGTCCGCAAGGCTCCGGATTGCGAAAAGCGGTAGGGGTCCGGCGGGAACTGGCCGGTGGTGTTCGGGCCGTAGGTGGGCTGGCTGGTTCCGTACTTCGGCGAGGTATAGGTCGGCTGAGCGTAGCCGGGGTTCGCGCCGGGGATCGTGGTACCGGGGGCGGGTGCCTGACCGGATGCTCCTAAGGCGAGTGCGCCGGTCAGGGCGGAGGAGAGGGCGAGGCGACGGTGCCGTCGGGTGCGAGTAGGAGAGTTCATGACCTACCGTCGATGCCAACCGCGTTCCACGTCGAGTGGGGAATTCTGGGCGGGGCGCACGGACGGATGACATCTGAATAGGTTTTAGACGGGTATCGCGCTTCAAATTGCATATGGGCGAGGAGAAGTCCCGAAGAATTGGCCGACGAATTGCTCATTGGGGCGCGGCTCATCCCATTCCGAACTCTCTTTGGAGCATTTATGAAGAAGATTTTCCTCGTTCTCTCGGCCGCTTCCTTGATTTCGTCCGCCGCATTCGCGTCGGATCGCGTGACGTGCTCGGTTTTCGTCGGCGGCCTGACGCTCGTCGCGGAAGGGACCGTCGTCGACGTTTCCGCCCACCAGAAGGGCGACAAGACCCAAGGCGACCTGAAGAACGCGAGTTTCTCCGATCCGATCATCCGCGACGTCGACGTGAAGAAGATGGACCTCGTCGTGCACGGCGACCTCATCGGCAAGGGCAAGCACGTGTCGACCGATTCGAAAGTGAAGATCACGCTCGTCGACGGGCAGGACATCACGATGAAGTTCGGAGAAAAGGGTACCGGCGACGACTCCGACGAGAAACAGCTCCAGCTTAAAGACGGTCGCATGGTGCTCATCACCGGCCGCCAAGTCTGTCAGTAACCCGCGAGCAGGACGAAAACGGGCGTCGAGCGTTTGACGCCACGATCTTTCCTCGGATTGAAAAGCGATGTCATTTCAGCCCGTGTCCGTTCGGACACGGGCTTTTTCTTTTCTGAAATGCCGAGTGAAGCGTCGTAAAGGCTTGGTGTCGAAGGGAAAAGCCATCTAAACTGGGGGTAGGGTTGTTGGGAAGGGAACTTTCGAAGGGTTCATCTCGCATGCGTCGGATTAAGCGTTGTCTCATCGGTGCCGCCGGGCAACGGCGCGCTGGCTATACTGCTTGCCTTATCGCGTCGGCGACCATGGTGCTCGTCGCCGCGCGTGCGCGCGGCGCGGACGTCGATCCGGAAATCGCCGAGGAAGATCATCCTCTGCCGACCTATACGAGTTCGGTCGCGCCTTCGATCACGAGTTGCGACGTCAAATCGGGGGATACCACCTACGACGGTTCCTCCATCCCCGCGAGCGGTAGCGCCGCGTACGATGCCGT
Organism: Bdellovibrionales bacterium; assembly: GCA_018266355.1. Taxonomy (GTDB): domain Bacteria; phylum Bdellovibrionota; class UBA1018; order UBA1018; family UBA1018; genus JACMQW01. Next base: position 45,698 of record JAFEAP010000030.1, on the reverse strand, counting down.
GACCCAGACGGGGCTCTCTCTCTATAACCAGCTGAAGAAGACGAACTCGTCTTCCACGGCCGACGAAGACGAACCCGACATCAAGAAAGGCGTCGGAATCAACGACGCCGCCAGCTGCGGCAGCCCTTCGGTATTGCACGACGATAAGGACGACGCGAAGAATCTCGCGTGTTCCGACGTCCAGAATGAAGACTTCATCAAGAAGATCCAGGAAGAGAACGACAAGGCCCACTCGAGCCTCGCTTGTCAGCGGGGGGTCCTTAAGGCGATCACGGGCGAGTTCAGCTGCTTCGCGAAGCAGCTGACGGCGGCCGAGAAGTACCTCGGCCAAGTCGCCTCGACGAGCCTGAGCGCCACCGTCCAAGCCGGACAGGCCCAGATGAAGTCGCTGAACGAAGAAGTCGCCGATCGCGTGTCCCAGCAAAAGGATATCGATAAACGGCTGAACGATCCGGTGAACGGGATGTACGCGGCCAAGAAGCAGCTCGAGCAGCTCGACGCCGCGATTCCGACCGCTCAGTCGAGCTTGAATAACCAAATCCGCGACCTCAACGAAATCTCCGCCCAGTCGAAGATGGCGAAGACGATGGAGTGCTTGAATAAACCCCAGCCGGGTTGGCCATCGTGTATTAAGTCGGGCTCGACGAGCGCGCATGCGGAGTATAAGTCCGCGCCGTCGCCGATCGAGTACCTCCGGTGTATCTATGCCCAGCAGGCGAACGTCGTTTCGGGCGGCTCCGTGGTGAAAAACCCGAAGGAAGAGCAATCCCGGATCGATCAGGTGACCTCCGTTTTCGGATTTGGCGGCAGCGCCGGCTCGCTCGACGTGCCGGTCGCCTCGAAGATCCCGACGCTCGATTACAAGAAGGGCGCGATCAACGGGGACGTGACGGATTTCGCGATCCTGACGCCCGATCAGTTGAATTCGGCGATCGCCGGACTGCTAGGGAAGGTGAGCGCGGCGACCGCGGGTAAGGCCGGGTACAGCAATCTCGTCGACAAGTTCAAAGCCCAGATCACGGTTTGTTACAATACGGCGACCGCGACCGTCGCGAAGACCGAGGAAAACTTCCGGTCTTCGGCGGCGGCCAGCAACGCTTCACAGATGCGAACGCTCGCGCAGCAGTATGCGCAAGCCGTAAAGTCGGCCACCGGCAATCCGGCTCTCATCAACACCGGAACCTGCGAAAAGGCGAAGCTCGAAGACCAAGCGACCTGCCTGACCGGGATGGGCGCGATGGCCAAGGCGATCCTCGACGGAACCGATCCGTCGGCGAGCCTCACCGGCGTCGCTTCCTCGCTGACGAACAACCAAAAGGCCATCACGGGATTCAGCGCGACGATCGACGCGAAGAACTCGACCGCGCGGACGTTGACCGTCGATTGCTCGAAGGGCGGCGGCATGGGGGCTTGCATCGCCCAGTACGAAGGATACCAGCGCGCGCTCGAGAAGACGGTCACGAACCTCCAGGACAAAGTGAAGCAGATGCCGACCGACATCAATAACCGGATCGACTCGATCGCCCAGTGCGTGGTTTCCGGCGGGAACGGCAACTGCCAAGGCACCGGCGTGACCGCGACGGGCGGCTTTACGCTGAACGACCTCTCGAAGAACCTTTCGGACGCGAAGGAGAAGATCGTCGCGGCGATGGGTGCGCTCGGGATCGCGGACTCGCTCGATCTGAAGAACGTCGACGCGGGCGATGCCGAAAAGGACGCCTCCGGGATCTATTCTCCGGCGGGACTCAAGAACCTGCTTCTGAAGGCGATGTCGCCCTCGCTTCTCGCGAACGACGCTTCCGGGTTCAAGAGCGCGAAGGACGAGATCAAGACGAAGGATGACGAGCTCGCGAAGTCCGAAAAGGGAATGAAGGATTATGAGCTCGCGATGAGCGCGCGGGCGGCCCAGTGTAAGAAAGATGCGCAGGAAAAGCTTTGCACGAACGCGAAGTCCTACCAAGAGATTTGCGAGAAAAAGAAAACGAACCTCGATGAAGCGATCAACGCCAATCAGGCAATCATCGACAAATACATCGCATTGACCGAGGAAACCAAACAAACGGACGACGGAAAAGCGGCCAAGTCGCGGAAAGAGACGGCGGAAAAATCGAACGTTGACTTGATGGCCCAGCGAGACGCACTGATGAAGGTATCCAAAGTAGGTGAAAAGCAGGACGACCCTGCTTCACCGACCAGTTCCCTTAGCTGCGGGACGGCTGACGACGTCTATTCGAAGGCTTGTTTTGGTGATCAGATGTCGGACCTCACCGACAAGTCGGGCCAAGGTACGGGCAATAACAAGAACGGCACCGGGTACAATACTCGTACGGCCCAGTAAGGAAAATGCGCTTCCATAAGATGCAAGCCTGCGGAAACGACTTCGTGATCGTCGATCACCGAAGCGGGATTCCAAGCGGCTTCGCGTTCACGTCGCGGCTCGCGGCGAAGGTTTGCGACCGACATTTCGGCGTGGGCTGCGATCAGATCCTCTGGCTCAAACCGGGAAGCGGCGAGACGGCCGCGACCGTCGCGATCCTGAACGCCGACGGGTCGACCGCCGAGATGTGCGGGAACGGGATGCGGGCGATCGGGCTGCACCTCGCACGTCGCGGAGAGAATCCGGGGAAGAAAAGATACTCCGTTCGCGTCGAATCCGGAAGCGGGAGCTCGGTCTTGGTCGAGATCGACCTCGCGGGGAAGTTCCCCGAAGTCGCGCTCGGCGTACCCCTCGTGAAGAATCTCGAAGAGTCGATCGTCGCGCCCGGATTGGACCGCTTCGGAAAATTCGCCCGGGTCGAAGTCGGGAATCCCCACGCCGTCTTTTTCCTGCCCGATCCGGCGCTGGACGCGATCGACCTCGCCCGCGACGGCGCCGCGATCGAGCGCGATCCGCTTTTCCCGAACCGCACGAACGTCGAGTTCGCCGCCGTCCTCGACCGGCGGACGATCCGCGTGCGCGTCTGGGAGCGGGGGGCGGGCGCGACCCTCGCTTGCGGCAGCGGCGCGTGCGCCGTCGCGGCGGCGGCCGAGGCGCGCGGACTCGTCGATGCCGGCGAGCGGATCGAGATCCGGCTTCCCGGCGGTTCGGTCTTCGTTCGGCTCGAAGCCGGATGGCGAGACGGGCGCGGGCGCGCGCTTCTCTCCGGCCCGGCCGAAGACGTTTTCTCCGGCGAGTGGGCCGACTCCGGATCGAGCTCCTAGTCCGCGGTGGGCGTTCTCGCGATCGAGACCGTCACGCGGATGACGACTTCGTGCGTGCGGATGATGCTGTTTTAATGACGCTTTACGGTATCGGAGCGCTCTGTAGAATGAATCAGGATGACGCTCGCGAGTCTGACTTACCGGTTGGTCGATCTTTGGATGAAGAAGTTTTCGAGCGTCCGTTTCGTCGGCCCGATCCTCGCCGACTCGCCCGATTACGAGCGCGTGATGAAGTTTCGCGCGGACCAGAATCGCCTGCGCGCACCTTACCTCGAGGACGACGTCCAACTCGAGATCGAGCGACGCCTTCGCCTCGACGAGCGTTCCCTCCATTTCGTGCTCGAGAGGAGCGGCGAGATCGCCGCGAGCGTGCGCGTGACGCCGCCGCCGTTCGAGTTTTCCGCGCTTTCGCCGATCCTCGAGAACCGCGCGGAGGAGTTCGCGGGTTACTACGAATTCGGCCGGCTCTGCACCGACGTCGCCCTCGGTCGGAAGGCGATCTATGCGGGACTCCTCGTGATCAAGGCCGCCCAGCACGTGTTCCTCCACGAGATGGCCTCCGGAATCGTCGGCGTCTGCCGCGCCGAGCGGGTTTCCTACATGAAGAAGCTCGGTCTGAACGTCGACGGCGAACCCGCCTTCGTGCCGAGCCGGCAGGCGGCCTACCGAGTGATCCACGGATCGAAAGATCACCTGATCGCTTTCTATTACGATTTTTTCCTAAAACTTTTTTCCCGGGCCCGTACCTCGAAGGACTCGGCCGCGGAGGTTTCCCATGAGTCTCGACCGGCTTAAAGAACGTCTCGAATCCGAATTCATGCAGCTCTCGGCGAGCCCGAACCTCGAGAAGGTGATGGAGCCGGGATTCGTCGATAAGCGCCTCTACGCGATCTACCTCGTCGAGACCTACCACTACACGCGCCACAACGCCCGGAACCAGGCCGTCGTCGCCACCCGTCCCGAGGCGCTCGATCCGCGCTACATGAAGTTCTGCCTCCGCCACGCGGAAGAGGAAACCGGCCACGAGCTGATGGCGTTCCACGACTTGCGGAACCTCGGTTATCCGACGCTCGCCGAGGCGGACCTCCCGGCGCCGCTGCCTTCGACCCAAACGCTGATCGATTCCCTCTACCGGACCGCCCGCGAAGGGAACCCTCTCGCGCGCCTCGGCTACAGTTATTGGGCCGAGCAATCGTACGCCTACATCCAGCCGCTGCTCGGGATGATCTCGCAGGGCCTCGGCGTTCCCGACAAGGCGATGACCTTCTTCCGCGAGCACTCGAGCATCGACGAGACGCATGCCCGCGTGGTGAAGGAAACGATCGAGCGATTCGCGAAAACGGAAGAGGATTGGAACGCGATCGAAGAATGCATGGTCCAGTCGCTGAAACTCACCGCTCGGATGCTCGACGAGGTCTTCGAGCGCTTCCTCGCGATCAAAGAGGGCGATACCGCCCGCTATCCGTTCCTGACGAACTGAGAGGCGGGACGGTGAGGGTACCGAAGGCGCTCGAATCGATCTTCGCGTTCTATCCGGCGGCGCAGGGAATCCTCGTCGCGACGGACGTCGTGCGGCTCGTGCGTTCGCCCGACGCCGTGAACGGCGCGCGGCTCGTCTTCTCGGCCTATCTCCTTTCGCCCTTGGTTTGGACCGCGCTGAAGGCCCTGTTCGGCCCGACGCCCGAAGGCGTTTTCCGGATCGGCAAGCGGGCCAAGGGGGGGAACCTCTGGTTCCTCTATTATAACCTCCAGTCCTTCTACACGAGTTTCCCGACGTTCGAGCGCGCGCTTCGCCTCGTGCCGGGGCTCTACAGCGCGTGGCTCCGGCTCTGGGGCTCGCGCATAGGGAAGAAGGTGAATTGGACCGCGGAGTGCCAGATCGTGGACCGCGGCCACCTCGAAGTCGGCGATCGCGCCTTCTTCGGGAACCGGAGCTACCTGAGCGCGCACGCGCTCAAGAAAACGGACGACCGGTATCTTCTTTTCGTGAAGAAGATCACCGTCGGCGCGGACGCCATGGTGTCGTATTCCGCGCACGTCGGTCCGGGAGTGCGGATCGGAGCCCGCGCGCACATCGAGGCCGGAGCCGGCCTCTATCCGAACATGAAGGTCGGAGACGGAGAGAGCTATGCCCTTCGGGAACGAAACCACGGAAACGCTTAGTCGGATCCTCGATACTCCGCACCTCTCGTCCGATCACCCGCTCGGGGCGATCGTCGACGCTTCCTTCGCCGCGCGGGGAGTGGAATCGCGCCGGACCACGGCGCCGAAGGTTTGCTGGGGCGCCGAGCGCTTCCACCTCCAGAAATCCGCGATCTACGCGCGCCTCGCGCCCGAGGAGCAGCACGCCGTCCTCGTCCGCCTCACCGAGTTGAACCTCTCGCTCTCGTATTTCATCGAGAAGTCCGGCCACGAGTACGCGGCGAAAATGATCCAAACCTCGAGCACGCTCGAGGAGAAGACGCTCTACGCGCTCTTCGCGAACGAGGAGGCGACCCATCTCCGGATGTTCATGAACGAGATGTGGTTCACACCGAACACGACGTCGCATTTCCATCCCGTCCTTCCCGCGCTCGCCGAGGCGATCGAGTGGGGCGGACGCGATACGCTCGTCTTCGTGATCCAGGTCCTCCTCGAAGGCTTCGGAATCGCCCACTACTCGGGGCTCAAGGAGACCTGCATGGACGCGGGACTGAAGACTTCGCTCGCGTCGATCCTCCGCGACGAATCCCGGCACCACGGCGCGGGCCTCGTCCTCGCCAAGGCGAAACGGCCCGACGCCGAGACCGCCGACCAGATCTTCGAGCTTTCCCGGCGGTTCATCCGTTCGTTCGAAACGGCGCATTGGATCCCGGCCGCGTTCGACGCGACGGGGAAACCGCTTTCGTCGGAGGAGCGGAAACGGCTTTTCGCGGACCTCGACTTCGGGACCACTCTCGGCGCCCGGATGGCGCGGCTGCGCGAGATGTTCGAGAAAGTGAATTACCGGGAGCTCTTCGAGCGACTGGAATCTGACGGCGCCTTTCGGGTGACCTCCGTATGAAGCTACCTTACGATTTAAGCATGAAGAAAACTTCCGTCCTCGTCCTCGGCGTCTTGGCGTTCACCGCTTATCCGTCGACGGTACGCCCGGCCCTCGCGGGCGAGTGCACCGAACTCGCGAAGAAGAGCGTCGCGAGCGAGACGAAGGTCCGGTATCAGCAAGAGAAGATCAAAAAGGGCGTCGACGTCATCGAGATGGGCGGCGACGCGAAAGAGTCGCCCGTCGTGAACGCGGAGGGCACGAAGGTGCTCGTGAACGGGAGCCAGTGGAGCGACAAGATGCCGCCCACCGAGCTCTACATGAAGGACCTGACGAATCCCGCCGATATGGGCAAGCGGATCAAGAAGCCGCTCTTGAATATCTTCGTGAAAGGCTCGTTCGCACCGAACGGCGACGTTATCGCGTGCGAACTCGAATATCGATTCGGCGCGATCATCAAGACGACTTGGGATTTCTTTCAGACCGGCGAATGGGAGCCGCGCGGATATCACTCCGTAATCAGCGTTTACCGCGACGGCGAGAAACTCGCGACCTACGACGCGGCCTCGTTCGGGCTTCCGAAGGGGACGTTCCTCGAACACCCCCGCGTTTCGCCGGACGGGAAACTCATGACCTTCTACACTCAGTCGAGCAAGGACGTGCAGGGCATCTACGTCTATCGCTTCGAGTCGGGGACGACGATCAAAGGTCCCCAGACCTATTACATGGGGAACCACCTCTACAAACACCCGACTTGGGGCACGCGCCCGGGCCGGAAATTCCCTTCGATCTTCTTCCACGAGCAGGGTGAGATCGCCGAGACGGGCGAGGAGATCGCGCGGATCGGCTACGTCGATATCGACGTCGTGAACGGAGAAGTGAGGTTCGGCGAGCCCGTGTTCGTCACCGGCAAGGACGCCAAATTCGGGCAGTTCGGTTCCACGTACATCTACGACAAGCACCCGGCCTATCACTCCGGATTGAATATGGTCTTCTTCCATTCGAAGGACGGACTGACGGGGAAAAAAGGGATCGGCGTGATCTCGCTCGATCACCCGGACCACGACCCGCTCTTCATCAAGCTTTCCGACGAAGACGAGGTGAAATACACCCACGCCCAGCACGTCGACGTCTCCGACCGGCCGGATTCGCCGCTCTATTTCGTCGCGCGCGTGAAGGGCGAGAAGAAGGCCCGTCTGCTCACCATCGACTTCGACCGTCTCGCGAAGCTCCGGAAGGAATTCGAGAACTGATCACGCCCGGGGCGTGTCTTCGGCCTTCGGCAGGATTCCCTTGAAGATCCAGAGGTCGCCGACGAGCGTCAGCGCGAACCCGAGGATGAAGAGCGTCGCGAGCGACCGGACGGACGCGAAGTACGAGCCGTAGAAAAGGACGGAAAGCCCCATCATCATGAGGGTGACGAGGACCGACGCGCGTCCTTGGCGTTCGACACCGCCTTCGATCGTTCCCCGGCGGGTGCCGAAGAGGTACTGGATCGTGTTGTCACCCGCGATGCCGACGACGATCGAGGCGAAAGTGCAGGTCACGTACGTGACCGGGAAGTCGAAGAGCCAGAAGATGCAGATCAGGGCGAACGGTCCCCACATGAGCGAAAGCAGGGTCGAGAAATAGGCGGAATTCCCTTTCGCGCGGAGCAGGTAGACGACGACGATCGAGACGAGAAAAAGGCTCACGCCGAGACTTTCGAGTAGCGTCGCGAGGACCCGGTCCCCGAACTCGGTATAGGCCACGAGGGTTCCGGCGAGGTGACACTCGCCGGAGGGGCAGAGGCGGGTAACTTCCGACGAGAGGGCGTCGATCGAGGCGGTGTCGGTCTTGAGGAGATAGACGAGCGTGCGCGCCGAGTTGTCCGCGCCGACGAAGCGAGCGGCGGCGGGCGCCTCCTTCCAGAACCGGTGCATCCGGTCCGTCTCGTCCGCGGGCAGATCCGCGACGAGGTAGTCCTCGATCCGGTACGGGCTTTCGAGCGCGACGACGTTCGGAAGCTTTTCCACCGCGTTTTCGACCGCGCGGTTCTCCTTTTCGCGGTAGTAATTCGCGAAGACGAGGCTCACCTGGGACTCCCACCCACGCGACTCTTTCAGGTACTCGAGCGCTTCGCTCACGGGGTGATGCGCGGGAAAGATGTTCGCGGGGGCGTCGCTGACCCGGAGCCGGGTGAGGCCGTACCCGGAAGCGGCATAGACGGCGAGGAGCGCGAATCCGACCGCGCGCGGAAGCCGGAAGCGCGCGAGCCGGGAGAGGAAGCCGTGGAGGCGTCCGCGTTCCGAAAAACGAGGCACGAGCCAGGACCGGAAGTGGGGGAACCGATCGAGGAACGCCGGAAGGAAGATGAAGACGAGCGCCCATTCGACCATGGCCGCGAAGGCGGCGAAGGCCCCGAATCGCCGGATCGTCGCTAAGTTCGACATGCCGAGGGAAGCGAAGCCCACGGCCGTCGTGAGCGAGGTGAAAAAGCCGGGAAGGAGCAGGCGGCGGAAAGCCTCCCTCCAGGGGCGCTCTCCGTCCTGGTGGTGGTGGACGAGGAAGAGAAAGTCCTCGAGCGAACTCAGCATGATCATGAGGAGGAGCGTGTTCGCGAGCACGTCGACGGGAGCGTGAAAGACGGCCATCGCGCCGTAGACGAGGATCCCCCCGATCGCGATCGTGACGACGAAGAGGATTCCGGTGCGAGCGTTCGCGAAGAAGAGCCAGAACAGGAAGCAGACGAGGACCGGCATCGCGAGATTCAGGAGATTCGTCTGGTCGAGCCCTTCTTTCAGGTAATACTGGTGGGGCGCGACGCCGGCCCACCGCGCGCGCAGGCCGGGAAACTTCGCGACGACTTTTTCGTCGAAGCTCTTCTCGATCTCGGCCACGATCCCGACGTCGAAGGCGCCGAAGCGAAGGTCCTTCGCGGTGTCGTTCAGGTAGAAACTGAGCGCGACGTCGTCGCCGCTTCGAGAGGTGAGGATGCGCCCCCAGGGCGAATCGCGAAGCTCGGCGAGTTGGGACGCGACTTTCGCGTCCGCCTCGGGAGTGTCCGTCGCGCAGGGAAGGTCGAGCACGGGCGGGATCTTGAGTCCGCCGTCGATCATCTTCGGTTTCCGAATTCCGTAGACGCTCACGATGCGGCGGAAGCGGTAGTTCCCGTCGACCTCGTCGAGGAGCCATTTCTGAATCGCGCAAAGTTCCTTCCGGTTCGGCGCGCGATTCGGACCGGAGACGACGAGGAGGAGGTCGTTCTTGTCGTTGAACGTTTCCTTGAGCTGGACGAGGGGTGCATAGGCGCGGAAGTCGGAGTCGATGAGCTCGTCGATGGATAGGAGAGTCTGGAGTCGCGAGGCCCCGGCGAGCGCCAAAAGGATCACGGCCGAGAGTCCGACGAGCCAAAGCGTCGATCGTTTGACCGCGGCGGCCTGGATTTTACGGATCGCGCGCTCGATCCGCGGTAACGACGATTTGGCGCTCATGGGGACCATTCTCTTCGGTTTTGTTTTAAGTTGAAAACTATTCCTCCGGCCTCCAAAATTTATGCAGGCCAATGGAGAGGGCTTTCTCGATGAAAAAATTCACGTCTCGTTCGCTCGCGACCTTTTTGTTCCTCGGTTTCGCCGTTTCGGCCGGAGCCGCCACCGCGAAAACCGTCGCGAAAACCGTCGCGAAAACCACGGTGAAGAGCACTCCGGCGGGCCCGGCCCCCGAAGTGATGCCGCCGCCGAGCGCGGAAGAGTACCAGGCCGCGATCGCCGCCGCCGAGGAGCGCGGAGGGCGCAAAGTCGCTACCACCGAGTCGCGGAACGAGACCACGAACTTCTCGGATTCCTTCATCGCTCTTCGCAAACGCGTGTTCGCCGCGAAGACGCCGGAAGATCTCCACTCGATTCTCCGTGATCTCGATAACGACGCCTTTTACAACACGCTCGGCGACGACGCGAAGTTCGCGGCCGCCCAAATGGCGCCGCTCATCGCGTTCAACGGTTTCTTCAATCGCGCGATCGACTGGATCGAGCCGACGCCGATCACGCGCCTCGGCGCCGTGGCCACCCTGCGCGCCGTCGGAGCGGGCGTGATGACCTACCTCCCGACCGACCAGTGGAAAGCGGGGATGAAGTACCTCACCGTCCCGAACACCGGGACCGGTAAACCGATCACGAACGAGCTCGAATTCCACGACTTCTTGAACAACGAAGTCCGTCCGAAACTCGGGAAGGCGCGCGATCGCCTCCACGCGCTGAATTTCGCGAACAAGACCGTCTATTTCGACGCGAAGATCTTTTACGCCGACGCCGACTTCTTCAGCGACCAAGACCGGTTCATCCGGATGGGCGAAGCCGAGCGCCACGCGGCGCTTTCGAACGTGCACTACGCGCTCAGCTCGCTTTGCAGCTTGAACGCCTATAACTTGAACGGCCTCTTCAGCGCGATCGACACCCTTTCGAAGAAGTTCGGTTACGGAAGCGCGTTCCGCTACAACCCGGAAGTCACGACCGATCGCGTGCGTTTCGACGTCCTGCGCGCGCAGAACAATCGGACCGGGCTCTTCGATCTTCGCGAAGGCGGCCAAGGCTGGATGAACTCCGCGTACGCCGACCTGAAATGGGCGGTCGCCGAAGCCTCTTATAGCTGGGCCGAGCTTCGCCGCCGCCAAAACGACGAGAGCACGTTCGGAAACCTCCTCGATCCGCGCGGCACGACTCCGATCGCCCGCATGATGACGACGGGGCTGCATAACCTTTCGTACGTCACGACGGTCGACAAGACTTACTCGAATACGGCGAAGGACGGAAGCAAGGTCGACGGGGTCACGAGCGCCGTCGTTTCGAACGAGAGCGCGAAGATCGATCTCGCGTCTTTCTACCATTCCGCTCCGAAGTCGCTCGTCGACCTCTTCCCGCTGAAGGACGGTTTCGATACCGCTCCCTATAACCGGACGATGACCGTCGAGATCGTGGACAAGGACGGGAAATCCGTCCTGAACGCGAAAGGCGAGAAAACCTGGAGCAAGCCGAAGCCGTACCACGATTTCACCGCCGGACGGGCGATCAAGTGGGACGTGAAGAAGTACGAAACCCTTTTCCCTGAACTCAAAGGGCTCTCCGAAAAGGACGCCCAGAAGCGCATCCCGCAAATCGCGCGCGTCCTTTCCCAGTCTTGGGGCGGATGGCTCGTCGGTATGCCGATGGCTTCGCTGATCCTCTAGTCGGAATCGAGAATCTGAAACGAGAGAGGCTCGATCGGGGAAACCCCGGTCGAGCCTCGAACTTTTTCGCGGTCGGATCCGACGTCTAGTGATCCATGTTCGAGAGCGGATTCACGTAAAGGCGGAAGGTCTTGTCGCGCTGACGGCGGATCGCGAAGACTCCGTTCTCCTTTTCGGAAGCGAGCTTGTCGTAGAACTCCGGATCGAGGCGGGCGATTTCTTCGACCGACTTGCCTTCGTACTTACCGAAATCCAGGATCACGAGATTTTCCTCGATCACACCCGTCACGGGACTGCTGTCTTTCTGACTCATGCAGACAGTGTAGGGGGCAAATTCCGGAGATTGCAAGTCGCCGGACGGTTAGTTCCCCAAAGGATATCGCTCCGAGTCAAGTTAACGACTCTGTTAGGCTTCTCTGATGTTCGCGCGCATCGAAGTCGCCCTGAAACCCGAGTATGCCGACCCTTTGGCCGGGCCGCTTCTCCGTCGGATGGAGATGACCGATCCGCACCTGCGGAAACTCGTACGGTGGGTGCGGTCGATGACCGTGTATTGGCTCGATCTGCCGCTTACGCGCGAAGAGCTCATCTTCGCGTCGCAGGAAACCCTGTGGGATTCCGTCCTGCACTGGCTTTTCACCGGAAACCTCATCCCGTCCGCCGCGGGCAAGCGCGGGAACGTCGAGGATCTGCTCGAAACGGCGCCGAACCGGCCGGGGAAATTCTTCGCCCTCGAGAAGCGCTTCCGTCTCGGCGTGACGGACCACGCTTCGCGCACGCTCGTCGAATCCTTCGAAGCGGTGCTCAAGCGCAAGCTCGGACCCGAAGCGCGCGTCGCGACCGGGTCGATGCTCCTTCTCGAAGGCCCGCAACTCACCGAGGAGCACCTCGCGCGGATCGCGCGCGAGTATTTCTCGAACGAACTCCTCGAAAGCTGGACCCTGCTCACCGAAAAAGAGATCTCGCACACCGAGCGCTTCCATCCCGAACGCGTGAAACGCGAGATGCCGAAGTCCGCTCCCGCCCGGTTTCACGCGCCGATCGAACGGCTCGCGGTCGGAAGCCTTACGAACGCGGAAGTCGCGCAGTTCTGCAAACGCAAGGGATTCTCCTTCGCCGAGAACGAGGTCGAGGCGATTCGCGCCGGCTTCGAACGCGACGTCACGGACGTCGAGCTCGAGTTGATTTCTAAGGTTTGGCGTTCGGTTCCGTTCCGGCGGCTGATGCGCGCCGAAATCGTCCCGGACGAATTCGCGCGCGAGGTCGACGAAGCGCTCGGTCCGCCGCTGCCCGAGAAACTGAACGGCCTCATCGAGGGGACCTTCCGAGAATCGACGCGGGAAGTCCCGCGCGCTTGGGTGGTCTCGGCGTTCGAGAACGGCGCGAGCCTCCTCCAGTACGACGAGGAGGACCTGCTCTCCGTCGAAACCGAGATCGAGTCGCGGACGGTAGCCTCCGACGCGACCTACGGTTCGCTCATGGGCTATGCGGAAACCTACCTGCGCGCGATCTGCGCCGGCCGGGGCGCGAAGCCGATCCTCGCGACCGACGTGATTTTTTCCGCCGACCTGCACGCCCCCGTCCCCCAGGGGCAGGACCACCTCCATCCCCGCCGCGTCCTCGACGGCGTGAAGACCGGGATCGCGAAAGCGGGCGCCCAGCTCGGCGTGCCCACGATCGGCGGCGCGCTCTACCTCGACGCGAAGGAAGGCGTGACTCCGGTCGCGCACTTTTCGGCGCTCTCGCTCGTTCCGCGGATCGCGGGCGGGATCCCCTCGGAAACGCGCGAAGCCTCGGCGGGCGATCGCCTCGTGATCCTCGGATCCGCGACCGGAAAAGAGGGGATGCTCGGCACCCCGAACGTCCAGATTTGCGATACGACGCTCTTGCATTCGCTCTCGGCGCTCGTCGCCGAAGTGCGCGACCTCGGTTGGAACCGGGTCTTCTTCCCGTGCGGCGAAGGGGGAATCGCCAGCGTCGCCGCCCGAATCGCCCGCGAATTCGGCGGCGTCGAGATCGACCTCGACCGCGTGCCGACGAAGATCTCGGGCCTGCGCCCGATGGAAATCCTCGGTTCGGAAACCGCCGAACGGATCGTCGCGATCGTGCCCGAGGAGCGGGTCGAAGCGGTCGTCGGGCTCGCGTCCCGCCGGGGGATGGTCGGCGCCGAGATCGGAGCGGTTCGAGCGAGCGGACGGATCCAAATGCGCGCGCCGGAGACGGCGGGCGAAGAATGGATCGTCGACGTCGATACGAAGTTCTTGCGCGGCAGCCAGCCGCGCGCGCACGAGGAAATCACGCGCGCGAAACCCGCTCCGAAGCCGGGCGCCCCGCGCGCGATCGAGTGGGGGGATCCCGCGAAGGAAGGCGTCGAAACGCTGCTCCGGATCCTGAGCCATCCGAACGTGTGTTCGCGCGAGTGGCTGATTCGCCAGATCGATCACGAGGTCCAGGGCACGAGCGCGCTCAAGCCCCTCCATGTCGCTTCCGTCTCGCCCGAGGTGAGTCACTCCGGTCCGAACGACGGCGGAGCGCTCAAGCTCAAACCCCAGTCGAACGCCGGCCTCATCGTCGCGACGGGACTCGCGCCGCGCGCGGCGGCCGTCGATCCTTATCTGATGGGCGCGCTCGCCGCGGACGAAGCCGTGCGGAACGCGATCGCGTGCGGCGCAGACTACGGAAAGGAAGACTTCCTTTTCGCGCTGACCTACCAATTCTCCTGTCCCGCGAAGGATTTGCAGGACGCGAACCAGCGCGGCGGACTCGTCCGCGCGTGCATGGGCGCGACCCGTGCGGCGATCGAGCTCCAGACCCCCTTCGTTCACGGCGCGCAGCAGACGATCGTCGGCCAGAATTCGAAGCTCCACTTCGTCGTCCAATCGATCGCGCGCACGACGAAAGTCGCGGGCATCCGCAGCGCCGACTTCAAGACCCCCGGCGACGCCGTCTACCTTCTCGGTCCCGCGCGATTCGGCTTGACCGGTTCGCTCGTCGCCGAAGTTTACGGCGCGGTTCCGCCCGACGCGACCTCGCCGACGCCGGAGTGGGACACCGCCCGGCGTCTTTACGCGTGGCTCGGCGGAGCGATCGGTAAGGAACAGAAGAAGCTGCGCTCGATCCACGACGTCTCCGACGGCGGACTCGTCACGGCCATCGCCGAAGGGTGCATCGCCCGCGGCATGGGCGTCGCGCTCCAATACCCCGAGGGGCTGCCGCGCACGGCGGAATGGGAATTCCTCTTCGGCGAGGGCTTCCACGGGCTAGTGGTTTCCGTCGGCGAAATCGACGCCGCGCTCGTCGAGACCGAATTCGCCGCGAACGAAATCCCGTTCATTCGGCTCGGAACGGTCACCGGTACCGGCGTCGTGCAGATCCGTCGCGGCGAAACGCCTTCGCTCGTGATCGAGACGAAGGTGCTCCGCCAGGCGTGGAAGCGGGAGGGTTACTGGGAATGAGCGACGTGAAACGGCCGCGCGTCCTCGTGCTCCGCGGACCCGGTATCCTGAGCGAAAACGAAACGGCCCAAGCCTTCGCGACCGCGGGCTTCGAAGTGCACCTTCGGAACCTCGCCGACCTCGTCGCCGAAGGGTATCGCGAAGAACGGCTCTCCGAGGAGTACGCGGTGCTCGCTATCCCGGGCGGCGCTTCGACCGCCGACGAACTCGGAAGCGGAAAGCTTCTCGCGCTCAAGATCCAACACCTGCTCGGATGGACGCTCACCGGGTACGCCGCGCGCGGCGGGATGGTGATCGGCATCGGCAGCGGGTTCCACACGCTCATCCGGCTCGGCGTTTTCGGACGCGAGATCTCGGTGACCTCGAACGGCGGGACGGCTTCGCCGGCCGGGGCGGGCGGGCGTTCGCTCCAGGGATGGGTGAAGGTCGCGCCGATCGGCATGACGTGCACCTGGCTTCGGGGCCTCGGCGTCGTCGATCTCCCGCTCCGGCATCCCGAGGCGCGTATCGTGATCCATCCGAACCGCAAAACGGAAACCCTCGTGAAGCTCCAGCGGCGGGGACTCCACTGCCTGAAATACGAGGGGAACCCGATCGGCAGCGACGAGAACATCGCCGGGCTTTGCGACCTGAGCGGACGGATCCTCGGCATCATGCCGCATCCGGAGAGTTTCATCCGGTGGACGGCGCATCCCGAATGGACGACGGCGCCCCAACGGGCGAACGCGCCCGGACAGGGCCTTGCGATCTTCGAAAACGCCTACCAGGAGTTCATGCGTGCGATTCAGCCCCCGGCTTGAGGCCCGGTTGGACGCCGTTCCCGTCGGCGGACTCGATCCGCGCGCGTGGATCGTCGTCGAAAGCGGCATCTCGCGTGAGGAAGTGAAGGAACGGTACCTCGCCCGCGGCCGCGGTTTCACCTCGGCCGCGATCCAGGACGTCGCCTCGCTCTGCCGCCACGTCCTCGGGCCGCTCGTCGAACGCGACCGCGTCCTCGGCGCGCCATCCCGCCAGGAAATCCTGCGACGGATCCTTTCCGAGCGCGAATGGGAAAGGAACGGGCCCGAGCGCGCACCCGAACTCCGCCGATTGAAGCGGCAGCGCGACTTCTACAAGAAGCTAGACCGAACCATCCAATCCGCGCGCATGACCTACGCCTCCGCCGCGGAACGCGAGGCCCAGGAAGAAAAACTCCGGGAACTCTTCGGAGGCGGACGCCTGCGCGGCGAGATCCGGGCGGTGATCGAAGCCTATGAGACGTGGCTCGACGAGAACCGCGCGTGGGACCTCCCGCGCCTGATCCTCGGCGCCGTCGGCGTGCTCGGCACCGCCGAAATCCCGCTCGAACTGCCGGAGCGGATCGTGGTGCTTTCCGCGAAAACGGGCGAAAGCCGGGGCGAGGCGCTCTGGGAAGCGCTCGGAAGACGGACGGAAGTCGAGCGGATTTTCGTCGCCGACTTGCTCGGGACCGAGTTCGCGACGATGGAACGAGCGTATCCCGACGAGGAGTTCTCGGCGACGTGGGAGGCGTGGCACACGGTCGACGACACGTGCGACCGGCTCGCGGACGGACTCCTCGAGGAATACCGCGCCGGCACGCTCGGAAGGAACGGCGTGTTGCTTCCGGATCTGCCGGCCGTACGCCGCAGCCTGAAGCGCGCGCTCGACGAACGGGGACTCGTGCTGAAGGATCCGCGCGATCCGACGCGGTTGAAGTGGGAAGAGTCCGTGAAGGTCGCGCTCCTCCCGCTCGACGTCGTCGCGCGCCGATTCCGTCACGAAGAAGTGATTTCATTCCTCCATTCGAGCTGGGTGCGCCTCGACGGGAATCCCGAAACGGAATTCGCCGAAAAACGGAAAATGCACCAGGAGATCCTCGATCGCGGGATCCGAACCGGGCTCGGCGCCTACTCGGGCGACCGGCTCGAACGGATCCGCGCGATGCTCGAACTCTTGAACGAGGCGTTCTCGCCGCGGATCCGCGTGGACGAGGTCGCGGGGTTCCACCTCGCTTGGATCCGGAGGAATCCGGATTTCGAGGCATGGGTTCACGAGTTCTTCACCGCCGTTTGGGAGCGGTTCGCTGGAGATCTCGCGGTGATCGGCGAAGCGCGCCGGAAAGCGCCGATCCTGTATTGGCTCGAGCGGCTTCGGCTCCGGCTCGCGGATGCGACGCCTCCTTTCGAGAAGATCCAATACGAGAACGGCGTCGAAATCTTCCGCCTCGGCCAGACCCCGCTGTCCTATCCGGAGAAGCTCTGGTGCCTCGCGCTTCCGCCGAGGTATACGACGGGCGATAATCCGGGAGATTATTTCTATTCGGATCGCGAACGCGAAGTCCTCTCCGGGCATTTCCAAGTCCGCTCCGGCATTCACGAGGCGGAATTCCGGCGCCGGGTCTTGAAGTTCTGGCTCGCGCACGCGCGCGAAATACTTTTCCTCGACGCGCTCTACGACTGGGACGGGCGCGAACGCGAGTCGATCGAGCCGCTCATCCAGGAGCTCGGCGTCCGCGGCGCGGACGGGGCACCGCTCGCGCCGGTCGAAAAGGATTCCCATCCGCGGTGGCGGAAGAGTTATCTGCACCCGACGTCGGCACCGCCGCGGGAGATCCGGCTTTCGCCGCTCGGTCGGCCGGGCGAGCGTCCGGAGCTCAGCGCCTCGGACCTCGAATATTTCAGCCGCTGCGAAATGCAAGGCCTGCTCCTCCGGCGATGGCGGCTCGGGGAGGCCAAGCCGGCCGACCTCGACATGCGTCCGGATGCGCGGGGCACTCTCCTGCACGAGGCGGTCCGCCGTTTGATCGAGGCGCGCGACGACGCCGGGCGATTCTCGCTCACCGCCGATGAGGCGCTCGACGCGGCCTGGGCGGATCGTCGACCGAAAGGACTTTTCCAGAGCGAGCGCCTCGCCGCTTTCACGAAACGGAAGTTACGTCCGATCCTCGAAGCGTTCATGGTTCAGGAAGCCGCTTACGTCGAACGCGCCCGGACGAAAGTGCTCGCGCTCGAATCACCGGAGCTTCGGTACGTCGTCGATTTAGGTCCGGCTCCTTCCGGCGACGCGGGTTCGCCCGCCGGCAGGGACCAGGTCTCGATCAAGGGCATTCCGGACCGGATCGACGAACATCCCGACGGAATCTTCCTCATGGATTACAAGACGTCTTCGGTTTCGCCGAAGGCGCCGCAGATGATCGACCTCGGGTATCGGTTGCAGATGCCGATCTACGCGCTCGCGGCCGCGCGCCATTTCGAAAAGGCGCCGCTCGGGATCCAATTCATCGAACTCACGCGCAAAGGCTCCCGCGGAAGCGGGATTTTCTTCACGCCGTGGAACGGGAAAGGTCCGGGCACGCTCACGAAGACGACCGCGCGAAGCAGCTCGCTCGTCGATCGGCCGCCGGAAGAGGTTTGGGGAAAGCTCGCCGAAGAAATCGAAGCCCATACGAGGCGGTACGTCTCGGGCGAAGTGCACGTGACTCCGAAACCGGCGAAAACGGGCGGGCCGTACGCGGAGTGCGATTCGTGTTTGGTGCGGGACGCCTGCGGTCAGCGGCGGTTCCTCGACGATCGAGACGAGGAAGAAGGCGACGGAAGCGGGGGCGGCGATGACTGAAGAACGTCGCGAGGACCCGAACGATAAAACCGCCGGCGATCTCACGGCCGAGCAGAGGGAAGTCGTCGAGTCCTGGGGGCAGGGGATCGCCGTGCTCGCGGGCGCGGGCTCGGGAAAAACCTTCACGCTCGTGCGGAAAGTCCGCGAGCTCTTGATCCGGAATCCCGAAGCCCGCTTCGCGGCCGTCTCGTTCACCGAGAAATCGGCGAGCGATCTCCGCGCGAAACTCACTCGGCTCACCCTCGAACTCCAGGGCCGCCCGCTCCAAAGCCACGTCGTGACGACGATCCACGGCTTCTGCTCGGCGATCATCCGGGAATACCCGCGCGAAGCCGGTTTCGACGGCGACGAGATCATGCTCTCGGAGACCGAAGGGGCGTCGCTTTGGGCCCAAGCGCTCGACGGCCTTTTCTTCGAGGAACTGCCGCCCGACGTGGACGAAGCCTTCGCGCGATTGTCCGAACGCGAAACGCGGAACGAACTCTACGCCCTCCTCGCGCGGGTGAGGGATCTCCAGGCGAACGGCGTGCTCGTCCGCATGGAGAACGCCCCCGAGCTTCGCCTCCTCGCCGAGTACGCGCTCGAACGATACGACCGGCTAAAGCGCCGGCGGGGAGCGCTCGACTTCAATGACCTCGAACTCGGCGCCGCGCGCGCCCTCGAGCACGATCCGGTTGCCGCGGATTACCGGAAACGTTTCGATCTCGTTATGGTCGACGAATTCCAGGACACGAACCCCGTCCAAGCGCGGATCCTCACGCGCCTCGCGCGTCCGGGGCTCGCGAACCTCTGCGTGGTCGGGGATCCGAAACAATCGATCTACCGGTTCCGGGACGCCGACGTCTCGGTCTTCGAGGAGTTCTGCTCCCACATGCCGGTCCAAGTCGCGCTCACGAGGAATTTCCGCAGCGTACCGGGCATCCTCGAATTTTCGAACGCGGTTTGCGCGCCGGCTTTCGCGACGAGCGGGATGGATTACCGGGCGCTCACGCCGGGACTCGTCGATGACCCGGATACTGCCCCCGTCGAATCGGCCGAGGTGCGTTCTCCGGAAGAGCTCGCGCGGCTGATCCAAAACGAAGTCGCGCGCGGTGTCCCGCTCGCCGATATGGCGCTTCTCCTTCGGACGATCCGCGGGAAGAACGAGAAATGGCTGAAGGCGCTGACCGCCGCGGGCGTTCCGCTCGCGATCGAGAGCGGGGGACTCCTTTGGAATGACCCACGCGCGCGCGAACTCGCGTGCCTGCTCCGGTGGTGGGCGAATCCGGCGAACGAGATCATGGGCGTCGCGTTCCTGCGCGCGCCGTGGATCGGGATTCCCGAGACGGAGATCGAGGAGTGGCGCCGGACGGATCCGGGGATGCTTCACGCGTTCCTCCGTTCGAATCATCCGGCGGCGCGGTTGCTCCGCCCGCTCAAGCTCCATCCCGGGCGCGTACGTCCGGGCGAGGTGCTCCTCTCGCTCCTCGAGCTTCCGCTCGTCGAGGAGGACCTCGGCGTCGCGGTCCTCGCGCTCTGGCACCGCGCGGAGGAGCTCACCGAAGAGGGACTCGACTTCCCGCGCGTGGCCGAGCGGATCTTCGCCGCCTGCGACGAGGATCGGCGCGAACGTGCGGTGCCGCCGCCGCGGAACGCGGGCCAGCTTCGCGTGATGACCGTCCACGGATCGAAGGGACTCGAGTTTCCCCACGTGATCCTGCTCGATTTTCCCGAAAAGACGAAACGGGCCTCGCGGACGCCGCTTTTCTTTTGGGACCGCGAGCGCGGGGCTTACCTCGCCGGAAAGGACGAGAACGGGGACCGTCTGAAGAAGGACGCCGTCGAAAGCGAGTGGAAGAAACTCGAAGTCGAGAAAGAACTCGCCGAATCGAAGCGCGTCCTTTACGTCGCGCTCACCCGCGCGAAGAAGCGCCTGCTCCTCGTGCTGCCGACGACCGACGACGAGAAAAAGCGCGAGGAGATCGCGAAACACCGCGAGAAAATCGCGGACTTCACGACGGTGGATTTTTGGAGGGGATGGATCGAACCGGCGCTGAAGGATCGTCCGCGCCGGTCCGCGCCCGTGCGCGCGCCGGAGATCGGTCCGGCGCCGAGCGAACCGCGCCCGGATCCGCGCGGCGGGCCGCCGGCGTTTTTACCGCGCCGTCCGCGGCATTCCGTCTCGGAGTGGAATCTTCTTTCGCGTTGCGAGCGCGCGTACGAATGGTCGGTGATCCGTCCGATCGCGCCGACCGAGGAAGAGGAGTGGCGCGAGTTCGTGGCGTACGAGGCCGCGCGCGAGGAGCGTCCGTCGAAGAGGCCGAAGATCGCCCAGAACGAGATCGGGACCCGCGTCCACCGCGCGCTCGAGCTCGAGGAGCCGGGCGGTTTGGTCGAGCTCGAGAAACTCCTCGGCGAATCCGTCTTTCGCGCGGGTCCCGTGATCTCCTGGATGAACGAGTCGCCGTGGATGCGGGGAACCGACGGGCGCGTCGCTTGGAAGGAACTCGCTTTCGAAATTCCGATTCCTCGGTCGGGCGACGCTCAGGCGGCGGCTCCCGCATCGGCGGGCAATACGGCAACGCTCATCGGCGCGCTCGACCGGCTCGTGCGGGACCCCGACGGCTCCTTCACGATCCTCGACTTCAAGGTGACCGCCCGGAAGAAGTCCGAGGCGGAGCTCCTCGAAACTTACCGAACCCAGCTGAATCTCTACGCCTGGGCGCTCGAAGGGCTCGTGCCGGAGTCTCGCGGGCGGATTCGCGCGCTCTTGATCCATATCGCGGGTGGTCAGGTGACGGAGATCGAAGTTCCGCTCGAGGCGAATCGCCTCGCCGAATTCCGCGCGCGCGCGGAGACGATCCTTCGCGGAAAACCCGGAGAGCCGCATCCCCACTCGCTCTGCGAGGTGTGCGATCACCTCGAGCGATGCGCGGAAGGAAAACGCTTCGTCGCTTCGGCGAAGTGACGTCAAAACCCTGACGAAAATATTCCCGAGCCGACTCTCGCCGAAGCCAGATAGCGACAAAAAGAATTAGTGCGTCGCCGGGGTGGCGGTTATTCTAATAACATCATGAAACGCCATGGAAATTGGGTGATAAAGCTCCTCTTGGTCCTGATGGCGGCGTTGTGGTTGAGCGTCGTCGCTGCTTCATGGAGTGAAGCGGCCGAGGATCCGGATAACGAATACAACTTCAGCTGGCTCGATCCGGACAAAAAGGTTTCGGTGCTCCAAAACCGGAAATACCGGAAGGCGAACCGTCCGATGATCTCGCTCGGTTTCGGTTTCGCGAACACGAACGCGTACCGGAAGAGTTACGTGATCGATCCTCGGATCGCGTATTACTTCAATGAATCCTGGGGCATCGAGATGTTCTACTCGATGTTCTCGAACAAGGAAAACGACACCGCGAAGGCGCTTGCGTCGACTTCCGTACGCCCCGACGTGATCCAGGTGAAGAGCCAGGTCGGCGCGCTCCTTCACTGGGTGCCGTGGTACGCGAAGATCAACGTCTTCAACACCGTGCTTTATTTCGATTGGTACTTCTCGGGCGGCATCGGGACGATGCAGGCCGACATGATCCCGGGCTCCGCGAGCGCGGGACTCGCCGAAACTTCGAAGAGCTTGACCGCGTACTACCTCGGCACGGGCCAAATCTTCCACGTCACCGAGAATTTCCTCGTGCGCCTCGACTTCACGAACGCTTGGTTCAAGGCTCCGGCGCGCGCGGTGACCGGCGACGAGACGTTCTTCAACAGCACGGACTTCACGATCGGAGCGGGGTTCCGGCTATGACGAAACGCGGACCGCTCACCGCGCTCCTCGCCCCTTTTATCGCGGGCCTTCTCGCGATCGCGGCGACGCCGACGTTCGCCGCCGACGCGCTCACGCAGGCGAAGACGTTCTACAACCAAGGCCAGTATTTCAGCGCCGCACGCTACGCCTACGCCGCCTCCCAAGACGGGGCCGCGAAAGGGGACGCGAGCGCCGTCGTCACGCTCGCGCTCGCGCACGCGGGTCTCTGGAATTCGGCGACTTATTTCTTCATCCAGACGCTCCAGTCCGGTGACCGCGCCGCGATCCGCCGAGTGCTCACCCAGACCGAGGCGATCCTCGGGCGCGTCGGCCCGGACGTCCTTCGCGACTACCTCATCCGGAACACGAAGTACGAGGACTACGACGCCGTAAACCGCAGCGCCTACCTTTTCTCGCTCGCGAAAGCAGCGATCCTGAAGGACGACATGAACCGCGCGCTCGAATACCTGAACAAGGTGAGCGCGTCGAGCCGCCTCTATCCGTTCTCGCTCGAACTTCGCGGCACGGCGCTCACGATCCAGGGCCGCGTCGAAGAAGCCGTCGACGATTTCCGCGATTGCCAGAAGTATTCGCCGCTCGTCGTGACGGAAGCCGACGCCGCGAGCCCGCGCTACCGCAGCCAGGTGAACGAATCGAAGGATCTCGAGGCCCGCTGCTCGGCCGACGAGGCCCGCGCCTGGTACCAGGGCGAGAAGTTCGACGAAGCCGAGAAGGCCTACGACAAGATCCCGAAGGCGAGCCGCGTTTGGCCCGAGATCCTCTTCGAGCAGGCCTGGAACGCGTTCGCGAAACGCGAGTTCAACCGCACGCTCGGGAAACTCGTGACCTACAAGGCGCCCGCCCTCGATTTCGTCTTCAACAGCGAAGTCGAAGTACTCCGCGCGCAGACCTATCTCGCGCTCTGCCTTTACGACGACACCCAGAAGGCGATCGACGATTTCAATTCCCGCTACACCGACATCGGCCGCGAAGTGAAGAAGTTCGTCGAGTCGAACGCGGGTAACCTCGAAGCGTTCTACCAACTCGGCGCGCGGACGCTGAAGGATAAACGCGACACCGCCGATCCCGTAGAGCGGCTCGCGAACCGGTTCGTGCGCGGCCCGTACTTCTCGGACCTCGCCGCCCAGGACGCCTCGCTCGACAAGGAGCGGGGAGCGATCACCGCCTTCGCCCGCATGACGGGGACGAACGTCGGCGGCGGCTTTTCTTCCTTCCTCACCGAAGTGCTCAAGTGGCGCCGCAAGACGATCCACCAGGTCGGCGGCGCGTACGTGAAGAACTCGATGATCGACCACCACTCGGTCCTCGTCGCGGATTTCGAGAAGATCTCCTATATCCGCCTCGAGATGCTCGGTCGCGCGAAGGACAAGCTGATCCGCAAGGTGACTCACGCGAAGGCGGAAGACGACGAGCGTTCGCGCGGCGTCGTGCGTCCGACGCGGAAGGATAACCAGATGTTCTGGACCTTCAACGGGGAGTTCTGGAACGACGAACTCGGGGACTACGTCTTCGGTCTCGAATCGGAGTGCGGTAAATGACGAATTCCTCGAACCTGATCCGCCGTTCGCTCTCGATTTTCCTCGTCGCCGCCTCGCTGACCGTCGTTTCGACGCATGCGGCGCGGGCGGAGCCGTATCCGGCGTCCGAGATGGCTTCGGTGCGTACGCCCGACGAGAACAAGATCCGCGACCTTCGGAACCAAGAGATCGCGGAGTTGAAGCGGGCGCTCGGGCGTCGGCTGCCGACGAACCGGAAGGCCGATCTTTACGTCCGGCTCGCCGAGACCTACCTGGAAGCCTACCGCGGCGAATTCCTGAACGAGGGGAAGGTCCACGAGACCCGCCTCGCGAACGGCGTCGCCGACAAATTCATCGACCGCTCGAATTCGAAGCCGTACCTCCGGCTCGGAATCCGCGCATGCGAGGAGGTGCTCCGACTCGGAATCAAGCACCCGAAGCTCGACCAGATCTATTACTTCCTCGGCGTCTATTACGACGAGCTCGAGGAAGAGAAGAGTTCGGTGAAGTATTTCCGCGAACTCACCCAGAAATTTCCTGAATCGCCTTACGTCGGCGAAGCCTACCGCGCGATCGCGGAATCCGCCTACCTGCGCGCGGACTATAAAGAGGCGCTCAAGAACTACGAACTCGCGCTCCCGCGCTACCAGGGTGCCGCCCTCCCACGGCTCCTCCAGAAAAAAGCCTGGTCGCATTACCGCATGAAGCAATACGACAAGGCCGTTTCGACGATGAAGCGGGCCATCGCGGAAGGGTCGAAGGACGAGAAATTCCTGAGCCTGCGCGACGAATCCATGCGCGACATGGCGATCTTCCTCACCGAGAGCGGCCGGGTCGACGAGGCGCTCGCGTATTTCAAGCAGGCGGCCGGCGGGAAGGACTTCTACGCGAAGACCCTCGAACGCCTCGGCGCCCAGTACGAGCGGAACGCCGAGACGGCGAAGGCCGTGCAGGTCTACGAATCGCTGCTCAAGACGAATCCGAACGACGAAGCCTCGTTCCGCGTTCGCGTGAAACTCTTCGACCTCGACCTCCGCCGGAGCCAGTACGCGTCCGCGCTCAAGCGCATCCAGGGCATCGAGATCCCGAAGGCGAACACCGACGACGATACCGGGATCGCGGCGACGAACCTCCGCGCGCTCGTGCGGAAAACGGCCGTCGACGCGCACGAGGACTACCGAAAGACCCAGAACAAGAATTCGCTCGCGGTCGCCGAGAATTTCTACACGGTTTACCTGAATCAGTTCCTCGCGAAGCAGGACGAGAAGAAGGAAATCCCCGAAATCCAGATGTACCTCGCCGAAGTGAAGCGCGACCAGGGCAAGCCCGCGGACGCCGCCTTCCTCTACAAACAGGTCATCCGGTCGAAGGACGAGCGGTACGCGAAGCAGGCGGCCGCGTTCTGGATGGCGTCCCTTGGCGAAAGCATCGCGAAGAAGAAGGACGCGGCCGGCACGGAGGGGGCGAAGCCCCTGGACGAGAAGCTGGAGATGGACTTCATCGAGGCCTCCGACTACGTCGCGGATAACTTCGGCGCGAAGACCGAGGGGCTCCAAGCCCGCCTGAACGTCATCGTCGCGCTCGCCGGGAATCCGAAACGCCAGGACGACGCCGAAGGCCGGATCAAAAAACTCATCGCGCTCGCGCCCGACGCGCCCCAGACGTTGACCGCGGCGCGGATCTGGGCCCAGATGTACGCCGACCGGCTGCCGAAAAAGGTCGAGGACATCAAGGGTTCGTCCCAAGCCGACGACTTCCTGAAGGTCGCCGCCGAGATCCGGAAAACTCCGGGCATCATCCTCGCCGACCAGAAGCTCCAAAAAGGGACGCTGGCCGCGTTCCTCGACGGTGAGGAGGCGCGGATCAAGATCGGCGTGATCGCCGGGCAGGAGAAATCGAAGGATTTCGCCTCGGCCGCGAAGGGCTACGAAGAATTCGCGAAGACCGAACCGAAACGCGAGCTCGCGGAGAAATCCTTCGAGAGCGCCGTTCGGAACTACGTTTCGGCCCAGGACTACGACTCGGCCACGCGGACGGTCGCCGCCTGGCTCGGCCGGTACAAGGATTCGAAGCACGCCGTCGATTCGCTCCGTGACGTCGCGACGAACGCGATCATCATGGGTCAATTCGAGAAAGCGGGCGCGCTTTTCCGCATCCTCGGGCGCCGGGGCGATCCGGACTCCGTCGAGATCGCCGGCCGACTCTACGAAGGGGCGGGGAACCTGACGGAAGCCTCGACCGATTTCCGCTACTACCTCGAGGCGTTCAAGAAGGCGGGGAACCGCGGACAAATCGCGCTCTCGCTCGCCGAGTGGTACGACTACTCGAAGAACGAACCGCAGGCGGTGAAATACCTCAAGCTCTGCTTCGAGGAAGGCAACGCGGCGTCGCCCGAGTGCGGCGCGCGGCTCGCCGACCTTTACATGCGCCTCGAAACGGTGCCCCAAGCCGACCGTACGTTCCGCGCGGTGGCGGCGATGGGATCCGCGTCCGGACGCGGACGGAAAGGGCGCACTTCGGGCGCCTCTTCCTCGCCGTGGATCGGTTACGCGCGCTATCACCTCGCGACCACGCTCGAGCGGGATACCCAGTTCCGGAAACTTTCGCTTCCGGACGACAAGCTCAAGCGCGGTCTGGAAGAGCGGCTCGCCTTCTTGAAGAAGCTGAACGATTCTTACCAGTCGGTCGTCGCCGTCGCGGGTCCTTGGGCCGTGGCCGCGCTCGATCGGCTCGCGAACTGGGTCATGAACTTCGCCGACGAAGTCGACCAGATCGAACCTCCGAAGGACGCGAAACCGGAAGCGGTCGCCGGATTCCGGAAGGGGCTGAAGTCGGTGAGCGATCCGCTCCGCGCGAAGGCGCTCGAAACCTGGCGGACGGCGTACCAGAAAGCGGTCGAGCTCGAGCTCCTCTCGCCGGTCTTGCCGTCGATCGCCGATCGACTCACGGATTTCGGCGCCTCGCTGCCGAATCGCGCCCAGGGTTTCCGCGATAAGTTCCGGTTGAGCGGGCAGCCCGCCGACGGCGGAAAAGAGGGACGCGGGAACGCGTTCGAACGGATCCGCCAGTCGCTCGTCGACAACGCGAAGAATCCGACCGCGTGGATCGATTACGGGAACCTGCTTTGGGGCGACGGAAAACCGCTCGTGGCGAAGATCGCCTACGAGCGCGCGCTGCTCCTGAACCCGAAGGCGGCGGCGGCGCTGAACAACCGCGGCGTGCTCATCGCCTCGGGGTCCGGCCAGGAAGACTGGATCCGGATCGCGGAAGCGAACGAGTACTTCAAGCAGGCGATCGCGAAGGACGAGCTCTTTCTCGCCGCGAAGTTCAACCGCGGCGCGGTCCTGAACTATTACCGGATCTTCACGAAAGCGAAGCCGTACTGGAACCAGGTCGCGGCGGTCGCGCCGCAGCCGGACGTCCTCGACGGGATCGCGATCTCGGAACAAGGGCAGGGGAATTTCGACTCCGCCGAGAAGACGTTCGCGAAAGCCACGAAGGCCGGCGGCGATTCGGACCGGCCGAGCGTGATTTACCACCAGGCCGGGCGCATTTCGCGCACGGATCCGGGCAAGTGCCTGAAGCTGACGAACAAGCTGCTCGACGAAACGTCGGGTTTCGAGCGCCAGGCCGTCCAACACCTCGGCGAAATCTGCAAGTCTTGGAAGAAATAGCATGGAGAACGGAATGAGCCTCACTCTTCGAGCGATGATTTTGGGAACGATCGGCGTCGTCTCTTTCGGCGCGGGACTCCTTTATTCGATGCATGCGAGCGCCGCCGAGACGCAGGGCGGACGGAGACCCGCCGCGCGGACGAAAACCGCGAAGCGTCCGCCGAAGACGGTGATGCCGAAGAATACCGAGGTCGATTTCGAGGGCCTCGCGATCACGGGCGAACTCCGGAACCCGGGCGACTTCTATTTCCAGCGCAAGACCGAGGAAAAGTTCGATTCCCTCGTGAAACGGCGGAAGAACTTCCACCGCGAAATGCTCCGCGACGTGGTGATGGCGAAGTAAGGACGGCAGAGGAACGAACATGAGCGATACCCCGACGAAACCGACTTCCACCCCGAATCCCTCCGCGATCCCCGTGCCGACGGGAACGCCGCGGCACTTGGTCGTGTTCAGCCAGATCGCGCCGAGCGCGGGGCGGATTTATCGCCTCCACAAGGATCGCATCGTCCTCGGTTCGGTCGTCTCGGCCGACGTTCACCTCCACGGCGACGGGGTCTCCCCGATCCACGCCGTCATCGAGATCTCGACGGAGGCGAGCGGCAGCCCGCGCGCGATGATCTTCGACCTCGCGTCCGATACCGGCGTCTTCATCAACGGAACGAAGCACGTCACGGCCTCGATCAAGACCGGCGACGAAATCACGATCGGCCGGTTCCGGCTGCGTTTCGCCGTAGAAGATCCGAACGCGATCAAAACGACGGACCGCGTGCGCGAAACCTCTTACGGAAAGTTGATCGCCGACGAGAAGGAAGACCTCGCGCCGCTGAACCTTCAGGACGAGCGCGACGTGTACGAGATCTTCGACTATCGCCCGACCTCGAAGCAGGCGCTCGAAGTCGTCATGTCCTGGTCCTCGACGATCCTCGACGTCGAACACTTCGTGAACGACGCCGACGTCACCGTCGGCGCGGACCGCGCGGCCGACTTCGCGATCCCGTCGACGCTTTCGAGTTCGCTCTATCCGATCGCCGTACGCGGCGGTGACGGCTACCAGATCTCCCTCGATCCGAGCATGAAGGGCGTGATCCAGCGCTCCGGCCAGCTGATGTCGCTCGAGCAGTTCGGGCAGGTGACCGGCTCGCGGACGCTTAATCTCGGGAAGAACGAGTTCGCGAAGATCAAGCTCGGCGAAGTCGACTTCTATTTCTCGTACACCGCCGCTCCGCCGCGCCTGAAGGCTCGCCGGCTGCTCGAGCGGGATCCGTTCTTCCGGAACGTGATGTTCGGTTCGCTCGCGCTCACGCTCGCCCTGATTTTCGCGGCGATGAACGTGCATTTGAACGACAACATCGAAGTCGAGCAGCTCCCGGAGCGGCTCGCGACGATCATCTACCAGCCGACGGTGAATATCCCGAAACCGAAGGAGATCGCGCCGCCGGAACCGAAGGTCGAGGAGAAGGCGCCGACGAAGCCGGAACCGGAACCGAAGAAAGAACCGCCGAAGAACGTGAAGGTCGAAGTCCAGCCGACGAAGAAGAAGGAACCGGCGAAGACGATCGAAGTGAACAAGAACGTTTCGGACAAGAACGTCAAGGGCGGTCCGGGCGCGAAACGGCAGAACGAAGCGAAGGAAGGCGCCGGTGCGAAAGCCAAGGGGGCCGAGGGCCAACGCGGCGACAAGCACGCCGCCCCGTCGAAGACGCACCAACAGCATGCGAAACGCCCCTCGCCCCAAGGCGGCAAGGGCGCGGGCGGCGGCAGTTCCCAAGTCCAGGACCAAGGGAACGTCGACCTTCTGAAGGGCGCCGTGACGTCGGTCGGGAACATCCTCGGCAACACGAACGCGAAGCTCGGTACGGGCGGCTCGGAACTGCAGGGATTCGGAAACTTCTCGACCCTCGGTAAGGGCGGTCAGGCGCTCTCGGGCGAGGGCAAGGGCGGCGGCGGCGACGCCGAGGGGCTCGGCGGTCTCGCGGACAAGGGCCGCGGCGGAGGTCGGGTCGGCACGGGCTTGGGCGCCGCGGGCAAGGGCACGGGAATCATCGGCGGCGGCTCGCGCGTCGCGCTCCGCCTCGGCGGGGACGGCGAAGGCGTCGTGACCGGGTCGATGGACACGTCGGCCATCGCGGCCGCGATCGAAGCGCATAAGGACGCGTTCCGGTATTGCTACGAGAAGGAAGTGAACGCGGGTCTTCCGAACCTCGCGGGCACGATCACCACGACTTCGGTCATCGGCTCCTCGGGGCGGATCACCGACGCGGGGATCAAGAGCTCGTCGATGGGGAACGCGAACGTCGAGCGCTGCGTGCTCGGCGTGCTTCGCCGGATCGACTTCCCGGTTCCGCAGGGCGGAACGGTGACGTTCACCTTCCCGTTCAAGTTCGCCCGTTCGGGGAACCAGTAGCCTACTTACTGGACATGAAGCGGAGGATCGCGTTTCGCGCGATCTGACCGCCGGGCGAATTCGGGAAATAATCGAATCCGTGGGTCGCCCACGGGAGTTCGAGGCGGACGACGCGGACTTTCGCCGCCTTGAGCGCGTCGGCGAGCCGGTCCGCGTGCCGGTACCACACGAGCGGATCCGCGCGCCCGGTGAGGAGGAGCGTCGGCGGCGAATTCGGGCCGACGTCGGCGAGCGGGGAGGCGTCCCGGTATTTTTCCGCTCCGACATCCGGGGTCGTTCCGATCAAGTCGCGCAGGAGCTGGCGAGAGTTCAAAACGTCGGGCTCTTCGGCCCACCGGTATCCGAAGTCGAGGTCGGTCGGGGAGTAGAGCGCGATCACGCCGCGCACGCCGGTGACGACCTTCGACGCGTAGGCGACCTTCAACGCGATCTGACCTCCGGCGGAACGTCCGAGGAGCCAGACTTGCTTCGGGTCGAGCGAGAAGCGTGCCGCGTTCGCTATCGCGTACTGATAAGCGGTTTCGATGTCGGCTTCTTGACGGGGCCAAGCGTAGGTCGGCGCGAAACGATAGCTCGGGGCGACGACGTTATATCCGGCCTCGAGGAGATCCTGATAGGTCTGGTCGAGGTCCCTCGGATCGCCGCTCGACCATCCGCCCCCGTGGATCGAGAGGATCCAGGGGCGAGGCGCGCCTCCCTTTCCAGCGGCCGAGAGGTAGACGTAGATCGGAAGTTTCGCGCCGTCCGAAGTTTCGAAATCCTCACGGATCGCGAGGGGATGGATCGGGACCTGAAAGAAGTCCATGAAGCGGAAAAGAGGGTGAGCGAGGGGGCCGAGGTACGGGGATCCGAGGCCGGCATCGACCTTCGCGTCACGCCCCGGACCGTAGTCGAGGTTCCAAACCCAGTTCCGTTCCTGCCCGATCGTCTCGAAGATCGGAAGCAGCGCGAGGACGAGCGCGATCGGGGAAAGGATGGAGATCGGCGAGAACGTGTCGCGGCGACGGGCGGTGAGGAACGCCATGAAGACGAGCGGCACGGCGAGAAGGAGCCCGAGCTCGCTCACCGTGAGCTGAAGGAGCCAGAGCGGTCGCATGGGCGGAAAGATCGGGAAGAAGCGAAGCGCCCCTCCCAGGATGATTCCCGCTGCGTAAAGAGCACCGAGGAATTGGGCCACCATAAGGATCGGGTTTAGTGTCCCTGAAAGCCGCGATAAAATCCATAATCTCCTAACGAAATCGAGGGTTTCCCTTAGGGCCGAAGTTCCCTAAAATAGGGCCATGAGAAAAGCTTCGAAATGGATGTCGGGCTTCGGTCTGATCGCTCTTGTCCTTGCGATTCCCTCGTCGTTTTCGCGCGCGGAAGACGCGCCGGAGCGCCCGTATATCCCGCCGACCACGCATTTCACGATCGCTACGCCGGGCACCCAGTGGTTGAACGTCTCGCGTCCGCTCACCGTCGAAGACTTGCGCGACAAGATCGTCCTCCTCGATTTCTGGACCTACTGCTGCGTGAACTGCATGCAGACGATTCCCGAACTCGCGAAACTCGAGAAGGAGTTCAAGCAGGACCTCGTCGTGATCGGCGTGCACTCGGCGAAATTCGACACCGAAAAAGACACCGACCAGATCCGCCAGGCGATCCTCCGCTACGGCGTCGGACATCCGGTGGTGAACGATCGAGACTTCCGGATCTGGCGCGCTTTCGACGTGCGTTCCTGGCCGACGCTCGTACTCCTGAAACCCGACGGCGAGGTCGCGAAGACGTTCATCGGCGAGGGTCACACCGCCGAGCTTCGGAAGGCGATCAAGGAGACGATGAAGGCGTTTCCGAAACGCGCGAAAGCGAACCTCCCGATCGAACTAGAGCGGGATAAAGTCGCGAAGGGTGAATTTTTCTATCCGTCGAAGATCGCGTTCGACGAAAAGGCGAAGACGCTCTACGTCGCCGATTCGAGCCATCACCAAATCGCGGCTTACACCTGGAACGCCTCCGAGCCGACGAAGCTGAAACCCGCTTTCCGCATCGGTAAATCGGGCGACGCCGGTTTCAAGAACGGAAGTTATTCCTCAGCGCGCTTCCGCCTTCCGCAGGGAATCGCCGTCGGCAAGGGAGTGCTCTACGTCGCCGATACCGGGAACCACGCCGTCCGGAAGATCGATTTGAAGTCGAGAACGGTATCGACCGTCGCCGGCACCGGCACGCAGGGATCGCTCCCGAAGAACGGGAAGGGGATGCCCGCGCTCTCGACTCCGCTCGCCTCGCCGTGGGACGTGGCCTTCCATCCCGACGACGATCACCTCGTGATCGCGATGGCGGGGCTTCACGAGCTCTGGTCGCTCGACTTGAAATCGAAGCGGATGAACGTGATCGCCGGGAACGGCGTGGAGGCGATCGACGACGGCGTGCAGGGGGACAAGAACACCCTCGCCCAACCGAGCGGTCTCAGCTCCCTGCTCGGCTCCCTCTATTTCGTCGACGCCGAATCGAGTTCGCTCCGGTTCTATTTCGAGGGCTACGTGCGTACGCTCGTCGGCTCGGGCCTCTTCGACTTCGGATTCAAGGACGGCGAACGGAAAAAAGCGAAGCTCCAGCACCCGCTCGCGCTCTTCGCCGACGTGACGGGCATCTTCGTCGCGGACACGTATAACCACGCGATTCGCCGCTACGACCCGCCGAAACAAACCCTCGAGACGGTGATCGGCGACGGGAAACCCGGCGCGAGCGGCGACGAAGGTCCCGTCGAGGCCGCGAAGGCGCGCTTGAACGAACCTTCGGGAATCGAGCGGCTGGCCGACGGGATGTTCGCGATCTCCGACACGAACAACCACCGGCTCGTGCTTTGGAACCGCACGACGAACCAGGTCGAACGCATGCGGGTGGACGGGGAAAAAGCGGTCGAGACCGGAACTCCGGGTTCCGCAGCCGGTGCTTCCGCCACGGTCGCCGCCTCGAAACGGATCTCGGTGCGTCTGCCGAACCGGATCGAGACCCCGGAAGCGGTGGTGAATCGGACGAATCCGACGATCCGGGTGGTCCTTCCCGAGGGATACCACCTGAACGAGGAAGGTCCGTCTTACGCACGGCTTTTCGAGGGCGAGCCGCCGAAGGAAAAGCTGAAGCAGGAGTGGAAACGCGAAGATCTCGTGAAGACGACCGTTCTTTCTCCGGAAGGACTCAAGACGGGCATGGCCTACACGCTCCAGGGGACGTTCTACTTCTGCATGGACGGCAAGAACGCCGTTTGCGAGATCGCGAGCGTGAGTTTCCCGGTGAAGGTCGATCCGGCGGGAGCCGAGAAAATCGACGTCGCCTTGAAGAAGCCGTGATGCGATGAACGATCCGGTCGAAAGCCTCGAAGCACGGTACGCGCGCTACTCCCGGGTTTTCCGCGGGCGGGGGCGCCCGTTCGCTTACGTCGACCTCGATCTCTTCGATCGGAACGCGCACGCGCTTCGGGCGCGGGCGGGAAAGCTCCCGATCCGCGTCGCGAGCAAATCCGTCCGGAGCGTCGCGCTCTTGAAACGCGTGCTCGCGATTCCGGGTTACGCCGGCGTGCTCGCGTACCGCGCCTCGGAGGCGGTCTTCCTCGCGAGCCAAGGCATCCGCGACATCGTCGTCGCCTATCCCGCGACGGAAGAAGCCGAACTCGCCGAGACGGCGGCCGCGCTGAAGAAAGGCGCGGAGATCACCCTCATGGTCGATCGGCCCGAGCACCTGAAGATCCTCGCCGCGGCGGCGAACGCGCACGCGGTCGTCTTTCCGATCGCGTTCGACTTGGACCTTTCCGTGCGGCTGCCCGGCCTTCACTTCGGCGTGCACCGTTCGTGGCTGAACGACGTCGACCGCGTCCGCGCGATGCTCTCCGCGCTCGCCGATCTGCCGCTCCTCACGCTCGACGGAGTGATGGGTTACGAGGCCCAAATCGCGGGCGTGGACGATCTTTCGGCGCCGGCGCGTTTCCTGAAGCGATGGACCTGGTCGAGGGTGGCGGCCCGCCGGTCGTCGCTCGTCTCCGCAATCCGCGCCGCGGGATTCTCGCCGCGTTTCGTGAACGGCGGGGGGACCGGGAGTTTCGAACGGACCCGGACGGACGACTCGGTGACCGAACTCGCCGCCGGCAGCGGTCTTTTCTCGCCGACGCTTTTCGACGGCTACCGCGCGTTCCGCGGCGAACCCGCCGCCGGTTTCGCGCTCGCCGTGACTCGCAAGCCCGAGCGCGGGATCGCGACGTGTTTCGGCGGCGGTTACGTCGCTTCCGGCGCGGCGGGGAAGGCGAAGCTTCCGACTCCGTTCCTGCCCCCGGACCTCGAACTTTTCCCGCACGAAGGCGCCGGCGAGGTCCAAACGCCGGTCGGTGGGCACGGCGCGGCGGCGCTGAAGATCGGCGATTCGGTTTTCTTCCGGCACGCGAAAGCGGGGGAGCTCTGCGAGCGCTTCGATTCGATCCACCTCGTCCAGGGGGAACGCGTCGCGGAGACGGTGCTCACGTATCGCGGCGAAGGCCGGAACTTCGGGTAGGCGGGGGAGAAGATGACGAAGCAGATCCAAAACTGGTCCGGAGCGGTTCGATTCGAGCCGGCCGCCTACGAGGTTCCCGAAACCGAGTCCGCGCTCCGCGCGATGGTCGCCGAAGTGAACCGAGGCGGCGGACGGATCCGCGTGATCGGCAGCGGCCATTCGTTCAGCCCGCTGATCCGCACCGAGGATCGGCTCGTCTCGCTCGACGGACTCCAGGGCATCGTCGAAACGCGCGACGACGGGCAGATCACGGCCTGGGCGGGCACGAAACTCTGGAAGTTGAACGACCTCCTGCACGGACTCGGGCGCGGGCTCGAGAACCTCGGCGACATCGATCGGCAGTCGATCGCGGGCACCGTTTCGACGGGGACCCACGGCACGGGAAAGGCCTTCGGATCCGTCTCGACCCAGCTCACCGGCCTTCGCCTCGTCACCGCCGACGGCGAAGCGCGCGACCTGACGGCGGCCGACGGCGATCTCTTCCGCGCGGCCCAGGTCTCGCTCGGCGCGCTCGGTATCCTCACGCAGGTCCGGCTCCGCACGGTACCCGCGTACAAATTGAAGCTCGTGCAGCGGAAGGAGTCCGCGAGCGCCTGCCTCTCCGACCTCGATCGCCGCGCGCGCGAGAACCGGAACTTCGAGTTCTTCACGTTCCCGTACACCGACGTCGCCCAGACGAAGGAGGTGAACGTCACCGAGGAAAACCCTTCCTCGCATTTCGGACAGTTCCTGAACGACCTCGTCCTCGAGAACGGCGTGTTCAAGCTCCTGAGCGAGGCGAGCCGGTGGATCCCCGGCGCGACGCCGATCGTGGCGAAGATCTGCGGATGGGGCGTGGGCGGGGCGACGAAGCGCGATTGGTCGCACCGGATCTTCCGCATGCCGCGGCTCGTGCGCTTCCAGGAAATGGAATACTCGGTTCCGGCAGAACGGATGTCCGACGTCGTCCGCGAACTGATGGCGATGATCGAACGCGACCGCGTGCGGGTGCATTTCCCGATCGAGTGCCGGTTCGTGAAGGGCGACGACATCTTTCTCTCGCCGGCTCACGGCCGAGATTCCGCGTATATCGCCGTCCACTCCTACAAGGGAATGCCGCATGCCGATTACTTCCGGCGCGCGGAGGCGATCTTCCGGAACCACGGCGGCCGTCCGCACTGGGGGAAGATGCACACCCTGACCGGAAAAGAACTCGGAGCGCTTTATCCGAAATGGGAAGCGTTCAAGGAAATCCGCGCGAAGCTCGATCCGAAGGGCGTTTTCCTGAACGATCAGCTTCGGAGTTTTTTCGCATGAGCGCTTCCGCGTCCGATTCGCGCGACCTGTTTTCGATCGGCGCCGCTCGACGCGAGATCCGCGTGCCGGTTCGCGGCGTGACGATGCTCGGGTGGGGGGATAACGAACACGTCGCCCGGGGCGCGGCCACGCCGCTTTACGCCCGCGCGATCGCGATCTCCGCCCCGAACGGGAAACGCGTCGTGATGCTTTGTCTCGAAACGGGATTCGTCACCGAGGTGCTGCGCGCCGAGATCCGGAAGCGCACGGGGCTCGCGCGCGAGGAACTGATCCTTTCCGCGACCCACACGCATAGCGCCCCGGGCGGGTTCGCGGCCGACGTGCTTTACGCGCTCTCGGTCGGCGGTTTCATCCCGACGGTCGCCGAAGCCTACGTCGCCGCGGGCGTCGAGGCCGTCCGAGCCGCGCTCGAGGGACTCGCGCCCGGAAGGATCCGCTTCGCCGCCGGAACGTTTTCCGACGAGTCGCCGGTCGCGTTCAATCGATCGCTCCGCGCGTGGCGCCGCAATCCCGAGGCGAAAGAGTGGCCGCGAAAGGTCGGCGCCTTCGACACCGATCTCGCGGTCGACCGCGAGATGACGCTGCTCCGATTCGAGGACGCCGCGGGCCGCCCGATCGCGGCTTGGAACTGGTTTCCCGTCCATGCGACCTCGATGCACCGGGATCACTACCTCGTGCACTCGGACAACAAGGGACTCGCCGCCGTCGCCACGGAAGAGGCGATCGCGCGCGAAATCGGCGGCGAAAACCAGGATTTCGTGGCCGTTTTCGCTCAGGGCGCCGCCGGCGACGTGAGCCCGAATTTCCGGCGTCACGTCGGCATCCGCGAGATGCGCGGCGCTTTCCGCGACGACGAACGGAGCTGTCGTTACAACGCCGAGATCCAGTCGCGGAAGGCGCTGGAGATCTTCGCCGCCGCCGCGCGCGCGCCGGCGCTCGAGGCGAAACTCGACGCGGTACTCGAGTATCACGATTTCTCGGGCATCGAAGTCGACCCGCGCTTCGTCGGGGGCCGGAAGGAGCTCCGGACGGGGCCGGCCGAAGTCGGCCTGCCGCAGCTCTACGGAACCGCCGAGGGAAGGGGAGCGCCGCTGCCGATGATCCGCGCGATCGCGATCGTCGTGTGGGCGTGCCGGATCTATAACGCGATCGTCGATCGGCTCGGCGGGCGGGCGACCCGTTGGCCGTGGACGGACGATCCGGTCCAGGGCCGGAAGCTGAACGTCGTCGGCGCGGGCGTGCGTGAGATCTTCGAAACGGGGCGGATCACCCGGCTCGTCTTCCCGGGCGCGATCCATCCGGTGATCGGCGCGTTGAAGAAATGGGCGAAAAATCCGGCGCTTCGCGAACGGCCGTTCACGCCCCAGGTCCTACCCGTCCAACTCGTGCGCCTCGGTCACCTCGCGATCGCGGGCGTTCCGGCGGAGTTCACGACGGTCGCCGGGATGCGCCTCCGGAAGATGCTCGAGGCGGAACTGCGCGCGACGGGGACGGAGCGGGTGGTGATCCAGGGTTACGCGAACGGATTTTCGAGCTACGTCACGACGCCGGAAGAATACGTCGCGCAGAAATACGAGGGCGGCTGCACGCTCTTCGGAAGGTGGACGCTTCCGGCGTACCTCACGGTTTTCCACCAGATGCTCGAGCGATTCCTCGCCGGAAAACCGGCGACGAAACTCGCGGCACCGGAGCCGAGTCCGGAGTTCTGGCGCGCGATCACCTCAGAAATGGTAGTGGAACGAGGCGAGTCCGTCGAGCCAAGCCAGAAACGGGCTTGAAGTCACGAAGAGCACCTTGCCCTCGAAACCGAACGAGATCTCGCGCGTGATCATGCGGAGGAAACCGATCTTCGGTCCGAAGTAGAAATCGTCGACGCCGGGAAGGTAGGCGTCGCCGCCGTCGAAGGACGAAACGCCGGCCGCCGCGCCGACGTAGAAACCCGCCGAGACCGAGGGCATCTTCAGGTTCAGTTCGCCGCCGGCGAAGTTCGCGCGCCATCGCCGCTTCGTCGATTCCACACGTTTCCCGCCGGTGAGGTAGGAGAGCCCGAAGTCGTATCGATCGTCGTGGACGATGTAGAAGTCGGCGCCCGCGATCAGCCGCCCGCTCCCGAAGTCGCCGTTCGTCGGGATACCGACGCCGAGTTGGAGGCCGGCGCGGTATTTCCGTTCCGGCACGGGAACGAGGGCGGAGTCGTCGGGAACGGCGTTGTTCGAGCGGCGCGCGCGAGGCGCGGCTTCGGCGCCCGAGGCGAAGGCGAGGCAGAGGAGGGCGAGCGGAGCGAGGC
The DNA here is from genome assembly GCA_018266355.1 of Bdellovibrionales bacterium. GTDB lineage: Bacteria > Bdellovibrionota > UBA1018 > UBA1018 > UBA1018 > JACMQW01. The sequence continues at coordinate 7,706 of JAFEAP010000030.1, read as the reverse complement.
GCGGGGACTTGCGCATGCGACGATCAGGTTTCTTTCTTCAGCGCGATGAAGCGGAAGACTTTGAAACCCGCCGCCCCGGCCGTGTACATGATCTTCCGGAGCGTATCGTATTGGATGCGCTTGTCGGCGGTCACGGCGAGGACGCCGTCGAAAGGCAGCGGGTTCCCGTTCGCGTCGCGCACCGGCGACTTGGCTTTCAGGAGTTCCGACTTCTCGCGGGCGGCGACGAGGGTGTTGAAGAGGCCGACGATCCGCCGTCCGCCTTCGTCGAGGTCCGTGGCGTTCAGTTTATAGGCGCCTTCCGTCGAGCCGGCCGTATCGCCCGACTGGGCGAAATCGACGACGCGTTTGCCTTCGAAGGTGATGCCTTCCGGCGTGATGATCACCTGGAGCGAGTCGTGGGGTTCGTCCTGCGAGGCCGAGATCGGCATCTGGAGGCCCTCGACGGTCGTGAGCGTGTTCAGGCTCGTCTGGTAGGACTTCAGGAGGAAGACGAGGATGATGACGAGCACGTCGATCAGCGAGGTGAGCTGGAGCTCGAATCCCTTGTTGATCTTGCGTTTTCCTCTGCGGGTACGGATGGAGCGAAAGGCTGGCATGCGGATCCTCGCGGTTTCGCGACTGAATGATTAGTCGTTGCTGAGTACGTTACCGAACACGACTTCGGGGAAAAGGAGTTTCAGCGCCTCGTCGACGCCGGTTTCCGCGTTCTTAACGATGATCGGCGGATCGGTCGCGTCGAGCATCCGGATGCCGTCCATCGAAGCGACGAGCGAGTCGTAGCTGATGGAGCCGGTCGGCGCGAGGACGACCTGCTTCTCGTTCGGGAACTGCTGCTTCACTTCGACCAGCCGCGCGTGGATCGCGTTCACGTCGGGAGTCCCCTCCGGCGTGTTCGGGATCTTCTTCGCTTCGATCTTCTTGAAGGGCGACCAGATCTCGGTCTCGTCCTTGCGGAACGAGACGGTGAGCTGGAGCGGCTTCTCCTTCAGTTTCTCGGCGACTTCCGTCGGGCTCGCCGTGGGCAGCGGCGTTTCGACGTGGGTCATGACGATGAAGGCCATCGTGTAGAGCAGGAACGCGATGAGCGTGACGAACGTGTCCATCATGGGCACGAGGTTCAGCTCGATCTGTTCCCGGCCTACCTTGCGGCGGGCGCTCGGGCGCCTCAACATACAGGCTCGCCTCCGGCGACGTTATTCGCTCGCGTAGTGCTCGACATGGTCTCAATCCACCTTTTCGGAGGAGTGGCGGTATTTCCGAGCGGAGAGAAGGTCGATCAGCTTCACGCCGAATTCGTCGATCTCTTCGATGATCTTCTGCGCGCGGTTCGCGAGGATCGAGTGCATGATCATCGCGAAGATGGCGGTGACGAGACCGAGGGCGGTCGCGTTCATCGCCTCGGAAATCCCGTTCGCGAGGATCTCTTGGCGCTTCGCCGGGTCGGCGACGGCGATGGCTTCGAAGGCCTTGATGAGGCCGGTGATCGTTCCGAGCAGACCGAGCAGGGTGGCGATGTTCGCGATGAGCGCGAGGTAGCCGAGCCGCTTCTCGACTTTCGGCGCGACTTCGAGGGTCGCGGCGTCGATCGCGTTTTGGATCTGTTGTTCGTCGCGGGAAGCGCGTTGGAGGCCGGCTTTGATCACCTTCGGGAGCGCCGCTTGCGAAGCGCCGTTACAGATCCGGATCGCGCCGTCGAGGTCGTTCGCGAGCACGTATTTCTGGATCTCGAACATGAAGGAGGCCCCGTCGACGTTCAGCTTCGTGAAGAGCGTGATGTAGCGCTCGATGACGAAGGCGATGGCCACCGCGAAGCAGATGAAGATCGGGGTGACGGTGAGGGGACTGATTTGGAAGGCGTGAATGATGCCGCCGATAAAGCCCTGCGATTCCATGGACTCTCTCTTTCGTTCCGAAGCATCCGGCTTCGGCGTTAAAGGGATGTACTGCTTTCATTTAGGATAACGGACGTGCGCGAAAAACAAAATCGAAGCCCGTGGATTCAGGAAGAAATTCCGAACGCCGTCAAAACTTCGACGCCGAATCCGCGACCGCGCGAAAAAGAAAAACCCCGCCGAGCGAAGCGCGGCGGGGCAAGTGAAACTGAAAGCTTAGACGGACTCAGCCTCTGAAACGGTCTTCAGTGACTGAAACTGTCCCGATCAAAGGTGCTTCTGGATCGTTTGGACGATCACGTCCTTCGGTTGGTTGCCGACGAGCTGATCGACCGGTTGGCCGTTCTTGAAGAAGATGACCGTCGGAATGCCGCGGATGTGGAATTTCGCGGGCGTTTCTTGGTTATTGTCGACGTTCATCTTGAAGACTTTCACCTTGCCCGCGTATTCGTCGGCGACGGCTTCGATCGTCGGCCCGAGCATGCGGCAGGGACCGCACCATTCCGCCCAGAAGTCGATCATCGTCAGGCCGGCCGAACCGGCGACGTCGGTCGTAAAATTCGTGTCGGTTGCTTCGTAAACGTTCTTGGAATTGGCCATTTTTCACTCCCGGGAGGCACGGTGATTTGTTACGCTTGGTAGCATAAGTAGTATATAACAGCGTTTTGACGGAAAGATAGAGGCCCCCACCGTGAGTTCCCCGGAGTCGTATCTCAAAGAAACTTTTGAAGAATCCATGGCTTTAAAACGCCAGTTCTTCGATCAAAACGCCGCGGCGCTCGTCGAGGGTGCACGCGCCCTCGCCAATGCAGTGCATGGCGGAGGGAAGGTTCTCATTTGCGGGAACGGCGGATCGGCCGCTGACGCCCAGCATATGGCCGCCGAGATGGTCGGTCGAATGCTCATCGATCGGCGCCCGCTTCCCGCGATCGCGCTCACGACGGACTCCTCGAACCTGACCGCGATCGGTAACGACTTCGGTTACGACGTCGTTTTCGAAAAGCAGGTCCAAGCCTTGGCGAGTAAAGGAGACGTGCTCCTCGCGATTTCCACCTCCGGGAATTCGAAGAACGTGATCCTCGCCGTCGAAGCCGCGAAAAAAGTCGGGGCGAAGGTGATCACTCTCACCGGCGGGACGGGCGGCAAGCTCAAGGCGATGGGGGATATCTCGATCAACGTCGCCGGCGGGAAAAACTCCTCGCGGATCCAGGAATCGCACATCTTCGCCGTCCATAGCCTGGTCGACCTCCTCGACCGATTCTTCCTGGAAGGAAAAACCTAGCCGAGTGAGCGTATCCGGGAAGTCGCAGGACGTAGTGCCGGTCGACTCCCGCCGCGCGAATCCCGTTCGTCGGGTCGGCGCGAAGTTCATCGATCTCGCAGTGATCCTCGGGGTCGCCGCGATCTTCTATCCCGTCGGGCCGTTGCTCGGATTCCTCTATTCGCTCTTCGCGGACGCGCTTCCGGTGAGGGGTTTCTCCGGTCAGAGTCTCGGAAAGAAACTGCTCAAGCTCCGCGCGGTCTCGCTCAAACCCGGTCACTCGAAGGTCGGCGCCGACGGCGCGCCGGCGTTGACTTACCGGGACTCGCTCTTCCGGAACGCGCCGGTCGGCGTGGCGACGTTCTTCGCGTTGATCCCGATCTGGGGTTGGGCGATCCTCGCGCTCATCGGTTTCCCGATGATGATCGTCGAGATCTACCTCCTCGTGCGCGCCCCGCGCGGCCAACGTCTCGGGGACGTGATGGCCGACACCGAGGTCGTGGAACTCTAAGCGATGCTCCTGAAAGCGGAGGGAATCACGAAGCGGTACGGGAAGACGACGGTCCTCGACGGGGTAAATCTCGAGATCGCCGCCGGCCAATTCATCGCGCTCCTCGGCCATAACGGGGTCGGTAAGTCGACGCTGATGAAGATCCTCATGCGCGGGGAAGGGGCGACCTCGGGCAAGGCCTCCGTGCTCGGCTACGACTTCGAAGCGCGGGACGTCCATCTCGCGAACCGCGAAGTCGCCTTCGTTTCGGAAGACCTCCAATTCGAACTCGACCTTCCGATTTCGGACATGGGCGCTTTTTTCGGCCGTTTCTACCCGAATTGGAATCGCGGGACCTTCGATCGTCTCGCCGGGGAGTTCCGTCTCCCACGCGACGGGCGGCCGCAAGGGGTTTCGCGCGGCCAGAAGATGCAGATCGCGTTCGCGGTCGCGGTCGCCGCGACTCCGAAGCTCCTTTTCGTCGACGAAATCACCTCGGTTCTCGACGCCGGAGCGCGGCTCATCGCCCTCCGCGAGATGATCGCGATCCGGGGGAGGGGAGGTTCGGTCCTGGCGGCCACGAATATCGTGACTGACGTGCAGTCGTTCGTCGACGAAGTCATGATCCTCCGGGACGGTAAAATCGTCCTGCAAGGGAATCCACGCGAGTTGATCGCAAAATTCGAAAAGCTCCGGATCGTGGCCGAAAACTTGGGTACTTCCGCGGTCCCCGCGACCGCTCGCCTCGTGGCCGTGAACTCGGACCATTCCTACAGCTACCTCGTACCACGCGGCCATGAGCCGGTGAGAGGGACGGAGTCGGATCGACGGGCGATATCGCTCGAGGAGCTTTTCGTCTACTACACGGGAGTGCGCGAATGAGGCTCGCCTTTTCGCTTTCCGGCGCGTTCTTGGTGCGTTACCTGCGAACGTACGGGAAATACTTCGTGCACGGATACCTGCTGACGATCCTTCTCGTCGTCGCGAAGGTCGCGCCGAAGGACCTGCTCGCCTTCCTTTGGATGATCTTTCCGATCGGGTTCGCCGCCGGCTACTCGACCTTGATGTATTCGCGTAACATGGGTTGGATCGTAGGGTTGCCGATTTCCCGCGTCGCGCTGGTTATCAGCACGGTCGCGACGACGCTGGCGCTTTTCGGGTTGGCGGAGATCGCGAGTCTCCCGAGCGTCTACGTCTTGTCGGGTGCCGCGGAGTTTTTCGCGGCGATCGATAATAAGCGCGAGTTTCTTGCTTCTCTGATTAACGCCCTCGGGAAGGGGCCGGCGATTTCGTTCGGAGTCGCCGGAATCCTATCCGCGATCCTCGTCGGCCTTTTCGTGGTGTTGATAGCCTTTCCGACGAATCATCTCCAGCTGCAGGCGCGACGGATGGGACGGCGGGGCCAAAACCTGACGTGGCGGAAAGCGGGTCAGTCGTTCGCTTGGGTTTTCGGACTCTGGTTCATCATCGCCGAATTCGGTTCCCCGTTGCTGACCTTCCTGCTCGGGATCGGAGTGGTGGGGTGCTTGCTTTTCTTTTCTTTCGACCAGACCTTCGGACTCCCTCCGCGGCGGCGTGCACGTCACCGGAACATCCTCGCCGCGGCATGGGTGGGGATCAGTCTCGCGAGCGTCGTTCTGATCCGGGTGCAGGCCGGTTCGGACGACCGCGCCCGAGCTTTCGCCGCCCAGGAAATGCTTCCGGATGGGATGGCGGGAATTTCCGACGAGCGGTTCGCCCGCTTCGCTTCGGCGGCGAAGGACGTGAAAGAGCTGAAGGCGGTGCTTAAGGCTTGGCAACGCGAGCGCTATTTCGGGAAGAAGATCCCGTACGGATTGACCAAGGATTTGTTCGATCGCTCGGATTTTTTGCCCGAACTCTTCAGACACGTCGAAGGACGGGAGATTCCCGCGAGGTATTTCAGCGCGCTCGCGACGTCGAACGCGACCGAGGGTTTCGGCGAACCCGCCGATTTGCGTCGGCTGATCCGAAGCGGTGGACTGGCTCGCGATTTTTCCGAAGATGAGATCGAGACTTTTCTGAATTCGGGGAATCCGAGGTTGAGGGAGTTCGCCGTCGATTGGCTCGGTCTGCGTCCGAAACGGGAACACGCCGAACGGATCGTTCGCCTCTACCGAATTCCTCCCGTCGAACTTCGCGGTCTCGATTTGGAGCGGGAGCGCATGCACGCGCTCGAGGTCGTGAGCGAGATGGTGTTTCGCGAATTCGGCTACGCGGAACTGTTCGGTCCGCGGTCGTCGGTCGCGTGGGATAAGATCGCCGTGCCGGCCGACGGTTCGGAGTGCGAGAAATGCGCGCCTAAACTCGAAGGGAAGGCGAACGTGTCACTCGAGGATTGTTCGGATTTCCGCTGGCGGGCCTGCGGCCGCGCGAAACGGTCGGGTGAAATCGCCGAGGGAAAGCATCCTGACGAGTAGGTGCCCGACGGAGGAAGAAGCGGTGCGTTACCGCGTGAAATTCCTCCCCGCCGAGGGTAGTCTCGCGGAACGATGAAACTCACCCCGGCCGCCCGCGAGAACACGCTTTTCCTCGTCGACATTTCCTCCTTCATCTTCCGCGCGTACTACGCCGTTCGCCATAACCTGACGAATCGGAAGGGCGAACCGACGAACGCGGTTTACGGCGTCGCTCAGATGCTTTGGAAGCTGATCGAAGACGCGAATCCGAAGTACTTCACCGTCGTCTACGACTCGAAGGAACCGTCGTTCCGGAAGGAAGTCTACGCCGAGTACAAGGCGAACCGCGCGGAGGCCCCCGACGACCTCGTTCCCCAGTTCGCCCGCATCGAGGAACTCGTCGCGAAGATGAATCTGCACTCGGTCCGCAAGAGCGGTATCGAAGCCGACGACCTGATCGGGACTTTCACGCATCGCTGGCTCGCGGAAAACAAGAAGCACGAGGTCGTGATCGTCACCGGCGACAAGGACCTGATGCAGCTCGTGACCGGACGGGTGCGGGTATGGGACACGATGAAAGACGCGGTCTACGGCCCGAGCGAAGTCGAGGCGAAATTCGGCGTACGGCCCGATCAGGTCCGCGACTATCTCGCGCTCGTCGGCGATTCTTCCGATAACATCCCGGGCGTGCCGTCGATCGGTCCGAAGGGTGCGGTCGATCTCCTGAAGGAATTCGACACGCTCGAAGGCGTGGTGAAAGCCGCGAAGGCGGGCAAGATCAAGGGCAAGAGAGGCGAAACGATCGCCGCGAACGAGAAGGACGCGTTTCTGTCGCAGGAACTCGCGACCCTCGTCGACGTGAAAGAGTCGAAAGTCGACCTGGAAGCGATGCAGGTCACGTACGCCGACGAGACGCTCGCGGTGAGTCCGGAATGCTTCGCGCTCCTCGACGAACTCGATCTCCGGTCGCTTCGCGAAAAATGGGCGAAGGGCCAATCCGGGGGGGCGGGGGACACCGCGCCCGGCGGCGCCTCGCCCGCGAAAGGGGTTCCCGCGGCCGTTTCCGCCGCGCCGGGCGAGACCGGAGCCGGGACGACCCTCGTCGCGAAGGCCGACACCTTCCGCTCCGTCTTGAACGAGAAGCAGCTCATCGCGCTCCTCGACGAACTTTCGAAAGTCGACGAGTTCGGTTTCGACCTCGAGACCACGTCGCTGAACCCGCGCGAAGCTCACCTCGTCGGCATCGCGATCGCGCCGACGGCGGAGGCCGGCTACTATATCCCGGTCGGTCACCGCGGATCGAATCTCGAGCAGTTGCCGGAGAAATTCGTCCTCGATAAGCTCCGCCCGTTTCTCGTCGATCCGAAGCGGAAAAAAGTCGGTCACAACCTGAAATACGACTTCTCGGTCCTGGCCGAGATGGGGATCGAGGCCGACGGCATCGGCGCGGACACGATGGTCGCGGACTACGTCCTCGATCCCGAAGGCCGTCATAACCTCGAAACCGTCGCGGCCAAGCGGTTGAATTACCCGGTGCTCACCTACGAGCAAGTCTGCGGGAAGGGAAAGGACCAGGTTCCGTTCGACCTGATCCCGATCGACGTCGCGACCCGTTATTCGGCCGAGGACGCGTGGGTTTCGCT
>JAFEAP010000002.1 GCA_018266355.1 Bdellovibrionales bacterium | reverse complement strand
TTTCGTTTCGGAGAGCCGGTTTTGGAGAAGCTGCTTTTGAAGCGCGAGTTCGATGAAGACTTGAACCTTGCTCTTCACGATATGGGCTTCGAGGGGTTTGTAGAGAAAGTCGACCGCACCCTTGTCGTATCCCCGGAAGGTGTTCGTCCGGTCGCGAGTCCCGGCGGTGACGAAAATGATCGGGACGGTGCGTGTGCGGTCGGTGCCCCGCATGAGTTCGGCGAGTTCGAAACCGTCCATTTCGGGCATTTGGACGTCGATGATCGCGAGCGCGAACTCGTGGCGAAGGAGAAGTTCGAGGGCGTCGACGCCGGAATTCGCGCGCAGGAACTCGACCGCCGGGTTTTTCAGCAGCGATTCGAGGGCGAGCAGATTTTCCGGCAAGTCGTCGACGAGCAGGATCTTGATCTTATCCAAGGGCGGAACCTCCGACGAAACGATAGAGATCTTCCAGCGAGACTACCGCGTCCGCCGGGCCGAGGTCCAGCGCGGCGCGGGGCATTTCCGGGTGCGTCGCTTCCTTCGGGTCCTGGACGAAGATTTTCCCCTTAAGATTTCGTATGGACTGGAGGCCCGCCGCGCCATCCGAATTCGCGCCGCTCAAAAGGATGCCGAGCAGGCGCTCGCGATACGCGATCGCGGCGGATTCGAAAAGGACGTCGATCGACGGGCGGGAATAATTCACCGGTTCGTCGACGGAGAGGGTGAACCGGCGATCGGGCTCGACGAGGAGGTGGTAGCCCGGCGGCGCGAAGTAGATCGTGGCGGGACGCACGAGTTCCTTATCCTCGGCCTCCTTCAGGGGCAGACGACATTTCGGAGCGAGCACTTCCACGATTCCGTTCCGGGAAGCGGGAGCGATATGGATCACGACCGCGATCGCGGCCGGAAAATCGGCAGGGAGCCTCGGCAACAAGTCGTTCAGGAGGTCGAATCCGCCCGCCGAGCAGCCGATCGCGATCAGGTCGAAGCGGGCGGCCAAGAATTTCGCGTTCATACGGCCCTCCGTTTCCGGTAAATCCGTTCGACGGCGGCGAACTCCTCGAATTCCGGATAGACGTTCGAGAAGCGGAGGGTTTCCTTCGAACCGATGCCGAGGAAACCGCGGAATCCGAGGGAATCCGCGAAGAGGCGGAACGAGCGATCCTGGAGCTTGCGGTTGAAATAGATCAGGACGTTCCGGCAGGAGATGAATTGGATCTCGGCGAAGACGTTGTCGGTGGCGAGGCTATGGTCGGCGAAAACGACGTTCGTCCGGAGACTCGCGTCGAGGATGATCGACCCGTAGCCCGCGCGGTAGTAGTCCGAAAACGCCGCGCGCCCGCCCGCTTTCTGGTAGTTGTCGGTGAACTTCGGCGCGAGATCGATCGGGTAGATTCCGTTCTTCGCCCGTTCGAGCGCTTTCGGGTTGATGTCGGTCGCGTAGAGGATGGTTTTCTCGAGCAAACCTTCTTCCCGGAGCAGGATCGCGAGCGAATAGAGTTCCTCGCCGTTCGAGCAGCCCGCGACCCATATCTTCAGCGAGGGATAGGTCTTCAGCAGCGGAACCACCGTTTCGCGGATCGTGCGAAAGTACGAGGGATCGCGGAACATCTCGCTCGTGGGCACGAGGAGGAACTGCAAGAGCGAATCGAACGCCTCCGGACGGGCGAGGACGCGTTCTTGGAGCTGGCTCACGCTCGGGATCCCGCCTTTCTCCATGGCGAGGACTACGCGCCGACGGACGGAGGCGGGGCTATAGTCGCGAAAATCCGCCCCGTACCGGATGAAGATCCCTTCGAGTAGGAGGCGGATTTCGATGTCGATCGTCTCGAGTTCGACCATCGGCGACCTACGCCCGGCCCACTTGCTTCGGCAGCCAAACGCGCATCAGCGAGATCAGCCGGTCGAGCTCGACGGGTTTCGGGAGGTAATCGTTCGCGCCGGCTTGGATGCACCTCTCGTAGTCGTCGCGCATCGCCTTCGCCGTCACGGCGATGATCGGCAAGTCGGCGAAGCGGGAGTCGCGTCGGATCTCGCGGGTCGCCTCGAAGCCGTCCATTTCCGGCATCATGATGTCCATGAGGACGAGGTCGATCGGGCGCCTGCCCGATTCCGGGGATTTCCGTAGACAATCGACGGCCTCTCGGCCGTTCCGAGCGATCGTGACCTTCGCCCCTTTCGACTCGAGCGCGCTCGTGAGCGCGAAGACGTTCCGCACGTCGTCGTCCACGACGAGGATCGAGCGGCCCTCGAACGCCTTTTCCCGATTCCGCGACGCCTGGAGGATGCGCTGGCGTTCGGGGGAGAGGCGAGACTCGACCTGGTGGAGGAAGAGCGTGACCTCGTCGAGCAAGCGTTCGGGCGAACGCGCCCCCTTGATGATGATGCTCTTCGAATATCGGCGGAGGCGCTCCTCTTCCGGACGCGAAAGGTCGTGACCGGTGTAGACGATGACCGGAGGGAAAGCACGGTCGTCGCCTTGGGCCATTTTTTCGAGCAGTTGGAACCCGGACATGTCCGGGAGGCGGAGGTCCATGATCATGCAGTCGAAGGTCGACTTCTCGAGGGCGGCGAGCCCTTCCTCGCCCGATCCGACGGATACGATTTCGACCGCCGGATCCGCGATCAGGCGCTCGATGCTTTCGCGTTGGGTCGCGTCGTCCTCGACGACGAGCACCCGCTTCAAGCGCTGGGCGTTCTTCTCTTCGAGCCGTCGGAGGGTGGCCTTCAGTTCCTCGCGATCCGCCGGTTTCATCAGGAAACCGATGGCGCCGAGGTGGAGCGCTTCCCGCGAATAGTCGGCGACGGACATGCCGTGGACGGGAATGTGCCGGGTTTTCGGATTTTCCTTGAGCCGGTCGAGGAGGGATAGCCCGGAGAAATCGGGCAGTTTCATGTCGAGCACCACGGCGCTCGGGAGGTATTTCGTCGCGAGCGCGTAGCCCTCGCCGGAAGTGCCGGCGAGGAGCACCTTGAAATCGAGTTCGCGCCCGAGATCGAGCAAGATTTTCGCGAACGGCGCTTCGTCCTCGACGACGAGCAAAGTGCGAAGTCCCGGACCCGTGACCGCGTCGCGGTCGTCCGCGAAGCCGTATACGTCTTTCGCCGACCGGACTTCCGTGAGCGGGGCGGGCCGATCCTCGGCCCGGCGTTTCGGAAGCGGCGCGGGAACGGGAGCGGGTGCGAGATCGGGATCGCGGTCGGCGATGGGGGGAGAGATCGGGCGCGAGTCTTCGGCCAACGCCGTGCCGTCGATCGGGAGGCTGAAGGTGAACGTCGCCCCTTCGCCGAGGCGGCTGTCGAGTTCGATCATGCCGCCGAGTCGTTGAGCGAGGCTCTGGGCGATCGAGAGACCGAGGCCGGTGCCGCCGTATTTCCGGCTGATCGTCCCGTCGGCCTGGTGGAACGCCTCGAAGATCGCCGCGTGTTGGGCGGGATCGATGCCGATCCCGGTATCGCGGACCCGGAAACGGATCCGGTTCTTGCCGTCGGGTTTCGCTTCGAGCGTGACGGACCCTTTCGCGGTGAATTTGATCGCGTTCGCGAGGAGATTCCGGAGGATTTGGTCGAGGCGTTGACGATCGGTGACGATCGAGTCGAGGTTCGGATCGGATTCGAGTTTGAGCGCGAGTCCTTTGGCCTCGGCGGTCGGGCGGAAAAGGCGCTCCATGCCTTGGAGGATCTTCGCTACCGGGACACGTTCCGGGTTCAAATCGAGTTTCCCGGCCTCGACTTTCGAAAGGTCGAGGATGTCGTTGATCAGGCGAAGGAGATCGTTTCCGGCGTCGTAGATCGTACTCGCGAAATGGACTTGTTCCTCGGTGAGGTTTCCGGAGGCGTTGTCCTGCAAGAGTTTCGCGAGGATGAGAGAGCTGTTCAGCGGCGTGCGAAGTTCGTGGGACATGTTCGCCATGAACTCGGATTTGTAGCGGCTGGCCGTCTCGAGCTGGCGCGCGCGGTCTTCGAGCGCGCCCTGAGCTTGTTCGAGGGCCGCGTTTCTTTCCTCGATATCGCGGCGTTGGGTCTCGAGGAGTTGGGCTTGTTCCTCGAGTTGTTCGTTCGTCTGCTGGAGCTCGCTTTGCTGGGCTTCGAGGCGAGTGGTGCTTTCCTGAAGGGCTTGGCTTCTCTCGGAGAGCTCTTCGTTCGACACGCGGAGTTCTTCCTGCTGGGTCTGGAGTTCTTCGGAGAGCTGCTGGGACTCGTTCAGGAGGTCCTGCAATCGTTGCCGGTAGACCGCCGAGCGGAGAGCGACGCCGCAGAGTTCGGCGGATTGGCGGAGAAATTCGAGGACTTCGGCGTCGGGCTTCTCGAGGAAGCCGAGTTCGATCACCGACTGGACTTCGCCGTCCGCGGTCAAAGGCGCGAAAACGAGGTGGCGGGGATCGCTTTCGCCGAGCGCCGAGGCGATCTTCGTATAGCCGGAGGGAACCGTGTCGATCGAGAGGACTTCCGACGAGGCGACCGCCTTGCCGATGAGCCCTTCGCCCGCGCGAAACTCGGTCGGCGCCCCGGCGGAGAGCGCGTGCGCGGCCAGGCGTTGGAGGAATCCGTCCTCGCCGACGCTGAAAAACGCGCCGAGCGTCGCGCCGAGGTATTCGATGACGAAGTCGAGCGTCTCGCGCGCGACTTTTTCCGCGGAGAGGTCCCCGCGGAGCCGGGTTCCGAGCTGCATGAGGCCGCCCCGGAGCCAGGATTGGCGTTCGAGCTCGGCGGTCTGGGCGGCCTGGGTCCCGAGGATCGTTTCGTATTCGGAGGAAAGCCCGAGGAGTTGGCGTCGTCCGAAGATCGCGAGCCCGCCCCCGAAGAGGAGCGAGAGGAGGACGGTGAGCGCGAGCGCGAAACGGGTCGTGTGGTCGACTTGCTCCGCACGGTCATCGCGGGCCCGGCTCGAAATGGCCTGGATCGCGTCGAGGTCGGCGCGAACCTGGTCCATCAGGTCTTTCCGTAATTCGGTGTCCGAGACGCGTGCGAGTTTCCCGCTTCGTCGCGCTTCGACGGCGCGCTGGGCTTCCGCATCCCAGTCCTTGAAGTGGGATTTCAGCTTCTCGATATTTCCGATTTGGGCGGGGTTCGCGGACTCGGCTTGGGCGAGAGCCTCGAAGCGCGCGGGCAAATCGCGGGCGGCGCGGATCCGGGGCTCGAGGTATTCCGGCGTTCCGGTGAGCAAGTACCCGCGCAGTCCCGTCTCCGAATCGATGATCGAACGGAGCGTGGCATTTTCGAGGGCCTGCAAGTTCGCTGATTCGAGGAGTTCCCGATTCGCTCCGAGGAGGTTGTTCAGGAGCGCGACGAAAACGCCGCAGAGGAGGATCGTCAGCATCAAGGGAAGCGCGACGTTTCGAACGAGGATTTTTTTAAAGGAGCGCGAATCGGTCGTCGTAGTCTGCAAAACGTTCACCTTTATCGAGGGTTGACCCTAAGAAACTAGCAGTTTTGGTGCCGCTATGCACGGACGGGATTAGGGGATTCTGGGGTGGTCCGTGGGTTGCAATTCCTCAGATCAAGGCACGAAAAGTTCCCGAAACGCGGGTTACCGCGTCCAATTTTGGGACATTCGGCGATTTAAAAACGCATTGAATAGGGGCTTTATGACGCGTCCTCGAGAACTCTGTAAGAGCATTTTGGTAGCCGACGATAACGACGATATCCGCGATGCGATCGTGGAAGCGCTCGAGAGCGAGGGGTACACCGTAGCCTCGGCCCGCGATGGAAAGGAAGCGCTCGAGATCTTGAAGCGCCTTCCCGTGCCGACCCTCATCTTGCTCGACTTGATGATGCCGGTCATGAGCGGGTGGGAGTTCCTCGACGCGCAGAAAGCCGACGCGCGCTTCGCCGCGCACCAGGTGGTCACGATCTCGGCGGTGAATCCGCATCAGAGCGTGGAAGATCCGACGCCGCTCGAAACCGCCGGGTCGATCCAAAAGCCGTTCTCGCTCGGGAAGCTCTGGGAAAAGGTCGCGGAATTCTGCGGTCCGCCGCCCTCGGGGTCGACCGACCTCACGGCTTAACCGGCCCGATCGCACCCAAGGACGGAGTGGCGAATGAAAAACCAACGCGGAGTCTTGATCTTCCTGACCCTCGCGCTTCTTTACTTCGCGCGCACGGTGTTCGTGCCGCTGTTCCTCGCGCTCTTCCTCGCGATCCTCCTCGAACCCGTCGTGCGCGGCCTCATGCGGATGCGCATGCGGCGAGCGGAGGCGGCCATCCTCGCGACGGTCGGTTTCCTTTGCCTGGCCGTCGTCGGCGGCTGGGCGATCTATCGTTCGGTCTCCGGCATCGCGAACGAGATGCCGGTTTACTCCGAGCGCATCCGGGAGCTTTTCTCGGGCATGCACGCGACGACGGAAAAGATCGAGGAGTCCACGCGGACCCTCGGCATCGCCGGTCCCGTGAACGACGAAGACGTCCAGCAGGTCCAGGTCGTCGAGAACGTCCCCGTTTGGGCCCGGTACGCGCTCGGATGGATGGGGTCGCTCTACGATCTCGCGACGGTCGCGATCTTCGTGCCGCTCCTCCTTCTTTACCTGCTCTTCGATCGCGATAATCTCCTCGAGAGCTTCAACGCGATCATGGGCCGGCACTGCTATCTCCCGAAGTTGAATTCGGAATTGCCGAAGATCATCCGCGCGTTCGTCCGGGGGAACATCTTCACCGGCGCTCTCTTGATCGCGATGCACGGACTCCTCTTCCGGCTCGTCGGGCTCGAGAACTGGCTGCCGCTCGCGATCCTTTCGGGGGGCTTGAACCTCTTGCCGCTCATCGGCGCCCCGCTCTCGCTCCTGCTCCCGTTCGCCCAAGGCGTGATCCAGTTCCACGAGGCGGGGCCCTTCGTCGTGATCGGCCTCTCGCTCATCGCGCTCCATATGGTGACGAACAACCTCGTGCTCCCGTACTTCATGAGTTCGCGGGTGAACGTGAACTCCGTCACGCTCGTCTTCGGGCTGCTCTTTTGGGGGTGGCTTTGGGGTCCGATCGGGTTCCTGCTCGCGATCCCGATGACGGCGCTCGTGAAAACGCTCCTCGAGAGCAATTCCGAGACGTTCGCGCTTTCGAACCTCTTCGCGGCTCGACCGCGGCACCTGATCCCGTGGGTGTATCGTTTCCGATCGACGGACGGCTCAGCTCGCGCGGACCCCGATGATGCGGAAGGCGTCGACGTCGACGAGCCCCCGGTCGGTAAGCTTTAGGCTCGGGATGACGGGCAGGCTGAGGAAGGCGAGCTGAAGGAAGGGCTCGGGGAGCTCGCAGCCGACCGATCGACTCGCGGCCTTCAGCTTCGCGAGGCGATCGCGGATTTCGGTCGCGGGCGCGTTCGTCATGAGCCCGCCCATCGGGAGCGCGAGCTCGGCGAGCACCGCTCCGTCCTTCACGACGCAGAAACCGCCGCCGGATTTCCGGAGCGCGTTCATGGCGGTCGCCATGTCGGCGGTCTTAGCACCGACGGCGATCAGGTTATGGCTGTCGTGGCCGACCGACGAAGCGATCGCGCCGGAAAAATGTTCGCCGAAACCCGAGACGTAACCGGTCGCGGGGCCGATGTCTTTCCCGTAGCGCTCCTTCACGGCGAGGCGGGCGACGCCGCGGGCGCGAGAGTCCTTTACCGAGCGTCCGGTCAGGATTTTCCCGGCTTCGACCTCGATCACATGGACGTTTCCTTCGTCCGAGGCGAGGTCGCTCGCGGCGATTTCCTTCGAGTGGATCGAGTTTCGATCGTCGCCGAAACGGGCGGAGTCGAATTCGAGCTCGTCCGCCGGACGTCCGGCGCGGAACGCGGTCGCGATCGAGACGCTCTTCGCGTCGTCGAGGAGGACGAAGTCCGCGCGGTAGCCCGGGGCGATCGCGCCGGTGCGGTCGGAGCCCCGGTCGAGTCCGTAATGACGGGCGACGCTCCACGAGGCCGCGCGGTACGCGACTTCGGGGGCGACGCCGTGGCGGATCGCTTCGCGGACGAGGTGGTCGAGATGGCCTTCCTCGAGGATGTCGAGGGGATTGCGGTCGTCGGTGCAGAACCCGAGCGTCGTCGAGGTCCCGACGTTCAGCAGCGGCGCGAGCGCGGCGAGATCCTTCGCCACCGAACCCTCGCGGATCCAGACCGCGACGCCTTTCCGGAGTTTCTCGGCCGCTTCTTCGGCTTCGGAAGATTCGTGACAAGACGAGATTCCGCACGCCGCGTACGCGGAAAGCGCGTTTCCGCGGAGGAGGGGCGCGTGGCCGTCCATCACGCCGTCCGAGAAGGCGGCGACTTTCTCGAGCACCGCCGGATCACCCGCGAGCAGGCCCGGGAAGTTCATCATCTCGGCGAGGCCGAGCGCCTTCGGGTGAGCACGGAGCGGGACGAGGTCCTTCACGCCGAGGGTTCCACCCCCGTTCGTCTCGAGGTGGGTCGCCGGAACGCACGAGGAAAGCATCACGCGGAGATCGAGCTTCGTCCGCTCGGCGGCGCGCAGGAAAGCTTCGATCCCGGGCACGCCCATCACGTTCGCGAGCTCGTGCGGGTCGCAGATCGCGGCGGTCGTGCCGCGCGCGAGGACCGTGCGCTCGAATTCCGACGGCATCATGAGCGAACTCTCGAGGTGGACGTGGGCGTCGATGAAACCGGGGACGAGGAATTTCCCGCGCCCGGAGATCTCGCGCGTCCCCGAGTAACCGGGGTCGGTGCCGACGATCGCTCCGTCGATCACCGCGACGTCGCCCACGCGCCAAGTGCCGGAAAACACGTCGAGGGTGGTGACGTCCTTCACCACGAGGTCGCAGGGGATTTTCCCGAGGGCGCCGTCGATGCGGCGGCGGAGGCGATCGGGAGTGGTCCGGGAGGCGCTCATGCTCCCATTCTAGCACAAATCGAAAGGAGCGGCTCGAGCCGATCTACCGCACGATTTCGACGCGAACCCGGCGGCCCTTCACCCGGCCCGCGAGCAGGCTTTGCATCGCTTTCGCCGCGATCGTCCGGGAAACCGCCACGTACGAAAAGCGATCATGGATCTCGATTTTTCCGATGTCGGAGGCGTTCAGGCCGCCCGCTTCGCCGGTAAGGGCGCCGAGGATATCGCCCGGACGCATTTTGTCTTTCCGGCCGGCGGAGAGGTAAAGCGTCTCCATTTTCGCGGAAAGCGTGTTCGGGGCGATCGAGCGGGAGGCCGTCGGAGCCGAGCCGGTGCCCGCAGCCGAAGCGGCCGGGATCGTTTCGCGTTCGACGGAGACGCCGGTGTGGTCTTCGATGTTCCGGAGCCGGTTCGTCTGCGCCGAAGTCACGAACGCGATCGCGAGGCCGGTCTTTCCGGCGCGACCCGTGCGACCGATCCGGTGGACGTAGACCTCGGGAGTCGACGGGAGATCGTAGTTGTAGACGAGGTCGAGGTCCGCGATGTCGATTCCGCGCGCGGCGACGTCGGTCGCGATGAGGACGCGGAGGCTTCGGTTCCGGAACTTCGCGAGCACGCGGTCGCGGTCGCTCTGCTCGAGGTCTCCGTGGAGGGCGGCGGAGTCGATGCCGTTCGCGCGGAGGGCCCGGCCGACTTCCGCGACGGTCGCCTTCAGGTTACAAAACACGATCGCCGATTCCGGATTCAGCTTCGCGAGCGAGGCGAGGAGCGCGCGCGGTTTATCGGCCATTTCGACTTCGTAATAGGTCTGGCGGATCGACGGCTTCGCGGACTCGTCCTCGATCGTCACCCGCACGGGCATGCGCTGGGTCCGGCGCGAGATCGCCTCGATCGACGGCGGGAAGGTCGCGGAGAAGAGCACGGTTTGGCGCGTGCGCGGGAGTTCGCGCAGGATCGATTCCATCTCGGCCTCGAAACCCATGTCGAGCATGCGGTCCGCTTCGTCGAGGACGAAGGTCTTCAAATTCGAAAGATCGAGCTTCCGGCGCGTGAGGTGGTCGAGCACGCGGCCCGGGGTACCGACGACCACGTGTACGCCCTTTTCGAGCGCGGTCAGCTGCGGATAGAGCGGGACGCCGCCGGAGAGGACGAGGACCTGGAGGCCCGGGATGCGCCGGCCGAGTCGCCGGATCTCGCGGGCGACCTGCGTGCAGAGTTCGCGGGTCGGGCAAAGCACGAGAGCCTGCACCGTACGGACGCGTCCCTCGTTGCGCTGGACGAGGCGCTCGAGGATCGGGAGCGCGAAGGCGGCGGTCTTGCCGCTGCCGGTTTTCGATTGGCCGATCAAGTCTCGGCCCTGGAGGAGGGCGGGGATCGACTCGGTTTGGATCGGGGTCGCCCGGGTGAAGCCGATCTCGCGGAGGACCGCGAGGGAGCCCGGGGAGAGGCCGAGGGCCTCGAATCCGGTTTCTTTCGAATTTTCAGGGGCTTCCGTGAGCGACATGAAGGAGGGGTTTACCACGATTCCGGCCAGAACCAAGGAAGAACCGCGCGGCGCGTAAACTCTCCTTGAAGTCGTCCCTTCTCCTCTATATGTAGGGGCCATGGGAATCGAAGACCTGTCCGAAGCCGAGCTCCGCCAGAAGGTCCTGGAGGCGAATCTCCACAAGGCCCCTTCCGTGGGAGCCGTCGTGAACCAGATCCTCGCGATCAATCCCGAGCTCGGCGTAGCCGACGTGATGGCGATCGTTCGCCAAGCGACGACCCGCCGGGGCGCCGGAGCCGGCGACTTCGCTTCGACCGAGGTCATCGACGTCCCGCGCGCGCTCGAGCTCGCGCGAGCCGCGGTCCCCGGCGGCTCGATCCACTGAGATGACCGAGCGACGCAGGCCGCCCGCGAGTCTCCGCCTCGATCCTTTTACGCGGAAGCGCCTCGAGAAGTTCGTCGCGGAATTTCGTGCCGGTTCGGGAGTGCTTCCGACCCTGCGTGACCTCGCCGACGCCGGATTCGACAAGGCGAAGGTCGACGACGCGATCCGCGACGGAGTGATTTCCGAGTTCTACGTCACGCTCACGAACGGAACGGTCGTGAAGGGATACAAACTGCATGTCGAGTGAAGCGAGCAATCGGCCTTCGAGTGAAGCTCGCATCGTCCATACCGAAGACGCGCTCGCGTGGCTCCGCGCTCACGCGCCGATTCCCGGGGCCTCTCTTGTAGCTTCGCTTCCGGATTACTCGGAATTCCCGGGACTCTCACTCGGCGAATGGAAATCCTGGTTCACCGACGCGGCCTCCCTCGTTCTCGCGTCCACCCCCGACGAGGGGGTCGCGATTTTCTTCCAGTCCGACATCAAACACGAAGGCGAGTGGATCGATAAATCCTACCTCGTCCAGCGCGCGGCCGAAGCGAGCGGTCATGCGCTCCTCTTCCATAAGGTCCTCTGTCGGGCGGCCCCCGGCGCGACGACCTTCGGAAAACCCGCTTATTCGCACCTGCTCGCGTTTTCGCGTACCGTTCGACCGCCGGCCGAGCGGAGCACCGCCGACGTGATTCCGGATCTCGGGGACAAGGCGTGGGTTCGCGGGATGGGGTTCGCGGCTTGTCGGATCGCGGTCGATCTCGTCGTCCGCGAGACACCCACGCGGACGATCGTGAATCCGTTTTGCGGCTACGGGTCGGTCCTCGCGGCGGCGAACGCGGCGGGGTTGCGCGCGGTCGGGATCGAGCGCAGCCCGAAGCGGGCGGACCGGGCGAGAAGGTTACGCGTGAACGCGGCCGGAGACGGATTCGCGGAACTCGACGAACGTCCGGCCGAAACCATCACTGGTGCTTGAACGCCGCCATCGCGGTCGGGATCGGGTAGCTCGCGGTGAAATTGAAGGTGCCGTGCACGGAGGAGACGC
This sequence comes from Bdellovibrionales bacterium, assembly GCA_018266355.1. Lineage (GTDB taxonomy): Bacteria > Bdellovibrionota > UBA1018 > UBA1018 > UBA1018 > JACMQW01. The sequence goes on along the minus strand of JAFEAP010000002.1, from coordinate 134,104 downwards.
CGGGGTAATACCGGTCCTCCATGTAGCATCCCTGGCCCTCGACCGTGGACATCCCCGGCGTGGTCAGCGTGAAGCCCGTTCCGGCGGTGGCGGTCGAACCGACGGAGTCGTTGTCCGCGACGACGACGAGGAGATCCCCCGCCTGGGTCGGAGTGAGCGCTCCCGAATCGCCGACCGTCGAGTTTGGCGCGGCGGTGACGTATCCGTCGAGCGGGCTCGCCGCGACGATGCCCGCGTACTCGGAGAAGACCCCCGCGAGGTAATACATCGAGTTCCCGACGTCCTTCGCGATGGAGACGGAGGTCACGCCCGCGGCCGATCCGGCGGAGTAAAAGATCGCGACCCAGTCGTTTCCGCCGTCCTGGACGGGCGTGCCCGCGAGGACGTAAGTGTTGCCCATGTTGTCGGTCACGCGCGGGGTGACCGTCGCGCCGTTCGCGTTGCAGCACCAACTTACGCCGACGACGAGGAGGTTGTTCGCGCCGGTGGAGAGCACGCTCATGGTGATCGGAGAAGTGCCGAGATTGCTGTTGTAGATTTGGGCGACGTTCGTCGCGGTGACGACGATCTGGTCGGTGGTGGTAGAGGCGGTTCCCCCGACCGCGCAAGTGCGGGAGAGCGTCGTGGTTTTCACGCCGACCGAAGCCGGATTCGCGGTGACCGCGACGGTGCAAGTCGAGCCGGCGGTGAGGTCCGCCGTCGAGCAGCCGTCCGCAGAGAGGGAGAAGTCGGTCGAATTCGTGAGGGTCGGCGCCGAACAACCCGTCGCGGAAACTCCGCCCGAATTCGTGAGCGTGAAGGTGATGGACGAGGACGAGCTGCCCGAAGCGACGTGACCGAAATCGGTGCTCGCGGGGCTCCAGGCGAGGCTCGGAACCGCGCCGGAGTCGAAGCCCGACATCGGACGCAGGCGGAAGTCGACGATTCCGGATCCGTTCGATCCCCAGCAGCTGACGCCTCCGCCGGTGACGAGGGCGCAATGGTGATTCTGTCCGCTCGTTAGTTGGAGTACGTTTTTAAGGGAGTAAACCGCGGCGTTCGATGGGTTCGTTACCGTGGCCGCGTTTCCGTCCCCGATTTGCCCATTAGAGTTGATGCCCCAGCAGCGCACGCGGCCGTCGGCGAGGAGCGCGCAGGTATCGCTCAGGCCGGCGGTGATGGCCGTCGCGTTCGAGAACCAAGCCGCGTTCACTGGCGTCGTGCGTTGGGTAAACGTTCCGTCGCCGAGTTGGCCGTATCCGTTGTCGCCCCAGCAGCGGATCGTCCCGTCGGAGATCAGCGCGCAGGAGTGGAATTGCCCGAGCGCGAGGGAAGTCGCGTTCGTGAGGCCGGTCACGTCGACCGGGACATAGGAGCTCGTCGTGGTACCGTTTCCGAGTTCGCCGTGGGCGTTATAGCCCCAGCATTTGACCGCCCCGCCGGTGACGATCGCGCAGACGGTGCCGTATTTGCCGACCGCCACCGACGTCACGCCGGTGAGGCCCGGGACGGTTTGGGGAGTCACCTGGTTGTTCGTGGTGCCGTCGCCCATTTGACCCATATTGCCCGAACCCCAGCACGAGACGGTGCCGTCGGAGAGGCGCGCGCAGAAGGTGTCGCTGCCGCCGGAGATCTGGGTGGCCGTGGAGATCCCGAGCGTCGAATAGACGGTTCCGTCGTAATCGTTCCAGGTGCCGTCGCCGCGTTGGCCGACGTTTCCGTGGCCCCAGCATTTCACCGTTCCGCCGGAGATCAGCGCGCAGTAAGTGTAACTCGCGCTCGCGATCTGGACGGCGCTCGCGATGCCCGGGACTTGGGTCGGCGTCGAGACGTTCACGTAATAGTCCGAAGTGAAGCCGTGGCCGGCTTCCTCGTAGCTCGCCCAGCTGCCCCAGCACTTCACCGTCCCGTCGGAGATCAGCGCGCAGTTGCCGCTCGAGGTGCCCGTGACCTGCGTCACATTCGAGAGGGATGGGAGGGGAGTCGCGGTCGCGTTACTGCTCGCGATGCCGCCGTCACCCTTCGAGCGGTTTCGTAGTCCCCAGCACATGACCGAGTTGTCCGAGCGGACCGCGCAGTATCCCTGCCAGCCGTCGCCGTAGAGGGCCGTCGCGCCGGCGAGACCCGTCACCGTGACCGCGTTCGAGGCCGACGCGCGCGGCGTATTGGTGCCGTCGCCGTTTTCGCCCATGCCGCTTTCGCCCCAGCACTTCACCGTCCCGTCGGAGATTAGAGCGCAGACGTTCGTGAACCCGATTTGTACCGTGGTTACGTTCGCAATGCTCGGGAGGGTCGTCGCGTACTTCTTGTTCGAGCCGCTCAGGAAACCGTAACTGTTCGCGCCCCAGCACTTCGCGGTCCCGTCCGCCATCGCGACGCAAGCCGTCCCGGTAAAACCCATGTTCACGTTCACGGCGTTCTGGAGGCTCGTGCCCGCGCTCACGAGGACCTGGACCGGAGTGGAAGAGTTGGTCGTCGTTCCGTTCCCGAGTTGGCCGTAATTGTTCTGGCCCCAGCAGTAAACCATCCCGCTGCCGCTGTAAGTGCGCGCGCAGGTCGCGTTCGGGTTCGCCGTGACCTGGGTGGCTTGGGTGACTCCCGTCGCGACGACGGGCACGTTGCTGTTCGCGGTCCCGCCGTTCCCGAGCTGGCCGGAATCGCCGCGTCCCCAGCAGACGACCGTGTTGTCCGAGCGGACCGCGCAGGCGTGCTGGGAACCCGTACCCGTCCCGATGGCTAGAATCCCGCTCAATCCCGAGACCGTCACGCCGGGGAAGGCAGCGCTATTGTTCGTTCCGTCGCCGAGTTGGCCGTAGGTGTTGCTGCCCCAGCATTTCACGGTGCCGCCTGTGCGGAGGGCGCAGGCGAAGTCGGTGCCGGTCGCGACTTGGGTCGCGGTCGTTCCCGAGTCGAGCACGGAGGAATTATTCGGAAAGACTCCACCGGTCTGGACGATGCTTCCGTTCGACATGCGGATGAGAGAGGCGTAACCGCCGAGGCTCATCTGGCTTGGCGTGGTCGTGCCGTTCCCGATCGTCTTCAATGAGAGGCTCGGAGTGCCGCCGACGGAGCAGGCCATCGAAATCGTGGCGTTCCGGGTCGCCGTGCTCGTCGGTTTCCCGCGGACTCTCACCGTGCAGTGATCGCCGGCTGCCAAGGTCGAGCCGCAAGTATGGGAGACGATCAGGAACTCGCTCGGGTTCGTGCCGCCCAAGACCGGGGCCGCGCAGCCGGTGGCGTCCGCGGTTCCGGAGTTCCCGAAAACGACGTCTTCGACGGCGGTTCCGAATCCGTTCTGTGCGATTTTCAGGCGGTTCGAGTCCTGGTCGAAGGCCGCGGTCACCGCGAGGTTCGGTGCGTTCGCCGTGCCGGTGGCGGTGATCTGGTTCGCCGTAGTCGTCGTGGTGTTGCCGACTGTGCAGGTGCGGGAAAGGGTCGCCGCCTTCGCGCCGGCCGAGGAAATCTTCGTCCGCACGTTCACCGTGCACGACGCTCCGACCGCCAGATCGGACGTGCCGCAGTTATCGATCGAAATCTCGAACTGGGAGGGATCGGTTCCAGTCAGCGTCGGAGCCGAGCATCCCGTCGCGGGACCGGTGCCCGTGTTCGCGAAGGTGAAAGTCACGCTCGCGCTTTGGCCGTACGCGTAGGCGTTCGAACCGAAAGCCTTCGTGAGCGGAGACCAGGCGAGGGCGGGGTAGACGCCGTTCACCGAGATGCCGTTCGTCGTCGTCGCCGGGGCTCCGCCGACCGTGCAGGTGCGGGAGAGCGTGGCGGTCTTGGTCCCGGTCGAGGTCGGATGGCCTTTCACGACGACGGTGCAGGTCGCGCCCCCGCCGGAGAGGTCGGCCACGCCGCAATTATCCGTCGTGATCGCGAATTCGCCCGGGCTCGCTCCGCCGAGCGCGGGGGCCGAACAGCCGGTCGCGGAGGCGGTACCGGAATTCGTGAGGGTGAACGTCTGCGTTCCCGAATCGGTGCCGACGGTGGCGTCGCCGAAGCTCTTCGTCAACGGCGTCCAAGCGAGGACCGCCGAGATCCCGTTCACGACGAGTTGATCGGCGGTCGTGGAGGCGGATCCGCCGAAGGTGCAGGAGCGAGTGAGGGTCGCCGTTTTCACCCCGTCCGAGTTCGGGTGGCCCTTCACGACGACCGTGCAGGTCGCGCCGGAGCCGGCGAGGGTGTTCGTACCGCAGCCGTCGCTCGAAATGACGAACTCTCCCGGATTCGTCCCGGCGAGGGAAGGCGCCGAGCACCCGGTCGCGGTCGCCGTGCCGGAATTCGTGAAGGTGAACGTTTGGGTTCCCGAGTCCGTGCCGTCGTAGGCGTTTCCGAAGTCCTTCGTGAGCGGCGACCAGGCGAGCGCCGGATAGACGCCCGTCGCGACGATCTGGTCGGTCGTCGTCGAGGCCGTACCGCCGAATCCGCACGTGCGCGAGAGCGTCGCTCCTTTCGCACCGATCGATCCCGGGTTCGCCCGTACGTCGACGGTGCAGGTCGTGTTCGAACCGGCGAGGTTCGCCGTTCCGCAGTTATCCGTCACGATCGAGAAATCGGAGGCGTTCGATCCGCCGAGGACGGGAGCCGAGCATCCGGTCGCGGTCCCGTTGCCGGCATTCGTGAGAGTGAAGGTGTGAGTCGAGGAGTTCGCGCCGACGTCGACGTTCCCGAAGTCGTACGTCGTCGGAGTCCACGCGAGGCTCGGATACTGACCGTTCACGACGATCTGATCGGTCGTCGTGGCCGCGACGCCGCCGAAAGTGCAGGTCCGCGAAAGGGTGGTCGTCTTTATCCCCGCGGAGGCCGGGGTCGCGCGCACTTGGATCGTGCAGGTCGCGTTCGAGCCGGCGAGATCCGCCGTACCGCAGAGGTCGTTCGCGAGCGTGAAGTCGGTCGAATTCGTGAGGGTCGGTGCCGAGCAACCGGTCGCCGCCGCGGCGCCGGAGTTCGTGAGGGTGAAGACGAGGGCCGAGGAGCCGCCGACGTTCACGTTCCCGAAATCTTTCGTGAGTGGGCTCCAAACGAGGGAGGGCGCGATCCCGTTCACGACGATCTGGTCGGTCGTCGTGGAGGCGGTGCCGCCGAAGGTGCAGGTGCGTGAAAGGGTGGCGGTCAGCGTACCGGCCGAACTCGGGTGGCCGCGGACGTCGACGGTACAGGTCGCGTTCGAGCCGGCGAGGTTGGCCGTTCCGCAGTTATCCGTGACGATCGAGAACTCGCCCGCGTTCGTGCCGCCGAGGGTCGGCGCCGAGCACCCGGTCGCGGTGGCCGTGCCGGAGTTCGTGAGGGTGAACGTCTGGGTCGAGGAATTCGAGCCGACGTTCACGTTTCCGAAGTCCTTCGTGAGCGGGCTCCAAACCAGCGAAGGCGCGACCCCGGTCACGACGATCTGGTTCGGGGTGGTCGTCGGCGTCCCGCCGAACGTGCAAGTCCGAGAGAGCGTCGCGGACTTCGTTCCGGTCGAGCCCGGGTTCGCACGCACATCGACCGTGCACGTCGCGCCCGAGCCAGCGAGGGTCGCCGTTCCGCAGTTATCCGTGACGATCGTGAACTCGGAAGGATCCGTGCCCGCGAGGGTGGGCGCCGAACACCCGGTTGCGGTGGCCGTGCCCGAATTCGTGAGGGTGAACGTCTGGGTCGAGGAGTTCGAGCCGACGTTCACGTTTCCGAAGTCCTTCGTCATCGGGGACCAGGCGAGCGAGGGTTGGACGGCGTTCGTGGTCAGGCCGTTCGTCGTCGTGGCGGGGGTGCCGCCGACGGCGCAGGTCCGGGAAAGCGTGGTCGCCTTCGCGCCCGAGGATTGGGGAATCGCTCGAACGGTCACCGTGCAGGAGCCGGAGGCGGCGACGTCCGCGGTGCCGCAGGTCTCCGAAACGATCTCGAAGTCGGTCGCGTTCGAGAGCGCCGGCGCCGCGCATCCCGTCGCCGCTTGATTTCCGAGATTCTGGAGGGTGAAGACGTGGTTCGCCGAGTTCGCACCGACGTTCACCGTCCCGAAGTCGTAGGTGAGCTGGTCGAAGGCGAGGTCGACTTGGGTGCCGAGGGCGACGATCTGGTTCGGCGTGGTCGTCGCCGTGCCGCCGAAGGTACAAGCGCGGGAAAGCGTCGTCGACTTCGCGCCCATCGAGCCCGGGTTTGCGCGCACGTCGACGGTGCAGGTCCCTCCCGATCCGGCGAGGTTCGCCGTGCCGCAGTTATCCGTTACGATCGAGAAGTTCGTCGCGTCGGTCAAGGTCGGGGCCGAGCAGCCGGTGGCGGTCGAACCGCCCGAATTCGTGAGGGTGAACGTTTGGGTCGTGGAGTTCGAGCCGACCGAAACGTTTCCGAAATCCTTCGTGAGAGGCGACCACGCGAGTAGGGCGACGACGCCGTTCACGACGATCTGGTTCGACGTGGTCGCCGCCGTGCCGCCGAAGGCGCAAGCGCGGGAAAGCGTCGTCGCCTTCGCTCCCGCCGACGCCGGATTTCCGCGCACGGTCACCGTACAGCTTCCGCCCGAAGCGGCGAGGTCGTTCGTCGCGCAGGTGTCGGCGGTGATCGAGAAGTTCGTCGCGTCGCCGATCGTCGGAGCGGAGCACCCGGTCGCTGCGGCGGTGCCGGAATTCGTGAGGGTGAACGTTTGGGTCGTGGAGTTCGAGCCGACGTTCACGTCGCCGAAATCCTTCGTGAGCGGGGTCCACGCGAGGCTGGCCGTCGCGCCGAAGGCCGTGATCTGGTTCGCGGTCGTCGAGACGGAGCCGCCGTAGCTGCAACTCCGGCTCAGCGTCGCGCTCTTCGCGCCGGCGGTCGTCGGGTTCGCCTGCACGGTGACCGTGCAGCTTCCCGTGAGCGCGGCGAGGTCGCTCGTTCCGCAAAGGTCGGTCATGATGGTGAAATTTGTCGCGTCGCTGATCGTCGGGGCGGAGCATCCGGTCGCGGCGGCGCCGCCCGTGTTCGAGAGGGTGAACGTCTGGGTCGCGGAGTTCGACCCGACCGGGACGTTCCCGAACGCGTAGGTCAGTGGGTTCCACGCCATCACGGGAGTCACGCCCGTGACGACGACTTGGTTCGTGAGGGTCGCGATCGTGCCGCCGACGGTGCAAGTCCGGGAAAGCGTGGCGGACGCGGCCCCGGTGACCGTCGGATTCGCGTGGACGGCGACCGTGCAGCTCCCGCCCGCGATGAGATCGTTCGTTCCGCATGTGCCCGGAACGACGGTGAAGTTCGTGTTGTCGCTGAGGACCGGCGCGGAGCACCCGGTCGCCGCGAGATTCCCGGAGTTCGAGAAGACGAAGTTCTGGTTCGCGGAGTTCGTTCCGACCTTCACCGCGCCGAAATCGTATTGGTCCGGGTTCACGGCGAGTACGATTTCGACTCCGTTCACGCGGAGCCGACTCGAGATCGTTTGGGTCGATCCGAGGGCGTCCGAGCAGGCGAGGCGCAGATCACCTTCGAGGAGTCCCCGGGTTCCGGGCGCGGCCGAGACGGTCACCGTGCAGGTGCCATTCACCGCGAGGGAACCGCCGCAGTCCGACGAATCGATCTGGAAATCGAGAGGATCCTCGAGGGTCGGGCTGCCGCAAGTGACGGCTCCCGAGCCCTGGCCCGCGACCGTCTCGTTCCTGAACACCACCGACCGCGAGGCGGAGTGGGCGTGCACCGTGATGTCCCCGAAATCGACGAGCGGGAGGTCGCGGGTCAGCGTGGAGAATCCGACGGCGGAACGGAATCCGGAGAGTTGCTGGATCTTCGTCGAGCATCCCGTCGAGGCGAGCGCGACCATTCCGAGGACGTTCGTCGCCCGGAAAACGCGCACGCGAAATTCCCTGGTGAGGGAAAGGATTCGATTCATCAACCGACGTACCTCTGTTTAAATCGAAAGCCGTCTCCTAAGAAACGGAGGGCCCTCTTTGAATTGTCGGCGAAATCTTGCCCCTTTAGAATGCGTCCGCGATGACACGCTTCCGCGTAGGGCGCCTATATGCGCGTAGGGTGAACGACTCCCGAAAAAATCGTTTTTTCACAGGGAAACCGAGGTCCTATGTCGGTCGCGAGGGTCAGTTGAACTCGCGCACGAAGCTCTCGATTTCGTCCTCGGATTTCCCGAGCTCGCGGGCGAGGGCGGCGTAAGGCGAGGGCGACTCCTTCGGTCCCGAGGGCGGGCGGAAAAGCGCGAGGAATTCCCGCGCGAGGTCGACGACGACCTTCAAGGCGAGTAGTCCGACGAGCTTCCAGCCGATCTCCTCCGCGAGCGCGCGGAGGATCCGAAACGGCGTGACCGCCCGGTAGTAAAGCGACTCGAGGATTCCCGCGCGCAGCGTGAAATTCATCCGCAGCATCGCGGGTCGCGGCGGGATGAGGAGGGTTCCCCACACGCGAAGGGCGGCCCACCACTTCTTCGAGAGTCCGCGCGCGCCCATGAAGAGGGTCATGTCGATCTCGATTTCCTGGATCCAATCCACCGACATCTCGAGGAAGTCGTCCATCGATTCGGTCTTCTTCGCGACGGCCGTAACATAGTGCGCTTTCGCGTGCGGGCGGAGTTTGACGAGCATGCGTTCGACCGCGTCCGAGGGATCGAGGCGCTGGGAGAGCGCGAGCGCGTGATAGGCGTGGCTCGCCGCCCGCGCGCCGATCGCATCCGCGACGAAGCCGTCATAATCGAATCGGTCGCGGAAATAGCGAAGGAGGTTCGTCACGTCGACGAGGTCCTTGAGCTGGGTCTTGAAATAGCCGAGGTGGAGGCAGAGATGGAGGAGGCAGTCCTCCGGGGCGAGCATCTTCACCGGAATTTTCCGGAAGGCGATTTCGTCCATGCGGGACCAGATCTTCGGATAGTCGACGCGGTAAGGACCGAGGAGCGTCTTGATGCCCCACTGCGTGCCCATCACGAGGGAGAGATCGCGGCTCACGTAAGGGGCCGCGTGCCAGGCGTATTTTTCCTGGGAAGCGCGGTCCTTGTCGACGCGTTCGCCGAAAGGGAGGAATCCGAGGTCCGCGTAGACGGCGTAGACGCGCGGGAGGTCTTCGGGACGGACGAGGATATCGATGTCGTTCGATTTCTTGTAATACGGATTCCCGTAAATCCGGTGGGAAAGCGCGGTTCCCTTCAGGAGCGCGACCGGGATGCCCTCGCGGTCGAAGCGCTCGAAGAGGGGCTCGGCGACCTCGAAACGGCGTTCGAGTTTCGCGCGGACTTTCTCGCGTTCGGCCCGCCATTCGGCGGCGTAGGGTTCGGGCAGGCGATCCGCGTGACCGAGGGATTCCATCTGGGTGAGGATCCAGGGACGATGGACGTTCGCGCGCGCGAGGCGGTCGAAGCGGGCGTAGTCGATCGGCGCGGTGAAGAGGCGTGCGATCTCGGCGCGTTCGTTCGGACGCGGATCGAGCAGCGTGAGGAGAACGACGAGCCGGCCTTCGTCGGAAAGGGGGCGCCGGACGTTCATGCGCGTTCCAGGCTCTCCCGGACGCGCGCGCGGTTCGTTTCGGTCGGGGCTCGTCCGTCGAGTTCAAGCGCGGATCGCGTTTTCATCAGGTCCCTTAAGCATGCATAGGACCGGCGTTGAAACGCAAGAAATCCCGCCGCGTCCCCCCGCGGATCGTACCCCGATTCATAGCCGGAAAAGGAGGTTTTCCGGACGACGGTGCCCTCCGGTTCGATCGCGAGGAAGAAGAGGAAGTGCGGGGTGGGTAGGTCGCGGACGAGGGCTTCGAGTGCCGGTCGGGCCGCCTCGCCCTGCATGACGAGTTCGGAGGCGAAGTACTTGTACCAGTAAGCGTCGAGGAGCAGCGTCCGTTCCGGGGACCGCAACCCGCGTTCGAGGGCGAGCCCGAGGCATCCGAAGATGAATTTCGCGCGGTCGGGCGGGGCGAGCGAGCGGAGGAAACGGTCGGCTCCGGCCCAGTCCCGGAAGGGGATTTCGATCGGTTCGGAGGGATCGGGTTCTTTGACGAGGTCCCAAATCCCGACGACGCGCAAACCGCCCGGGAGGCCGGCGAGGTCGGAGGCGAGTCGCCCCACGAGCGTCGACTTGCCCGAACCGTCCATCCCCGTGATCGCGACGAGTCGCTTTTCATTCCCCATCGGGCGCACTTTAAATCAAGTGTATGGAAAAAACAGGCCCAATCGACGCATTGCGTGATTTTGCGGAAACGGGCTTGCTTTAGCTATCCATTTTCAATTTGGTCTCTTGCCGCGGATCGGCTAGCCTAGCTCTTCCAAAAAAATTCCGAGTACTTTGCTCAGGGGAGTGAAACGATGATTCGCGACTACGTCGACGGGCAGTGGGTTTCTTCGTACGGTAAGACTTCGTTCTCGATCGTGAATCCGGCCACCGGGAAAGAGATCAACCAGTGCCCGATGGGGACTTCGGAAGACGTCGCCCGTGCCGTGGCGGCGGCCCAAAAAGCCTTTTACGACTGGCGCCAGGTCCCGGTCATCGACCGCGTGCAGTACTTGTTCAAGCTGAAGACCCTGATGGACGCGAAGGTCGACGAGATGGCGAAGTGCGTGGTCCAGGAGCACGGCAAGACCTTCGCCGAGGCGCGCGCCTCCGTCCGTCGCGGCATCCAAATGGTCGAGACGGCGACCGGCATGACGACGTTCCAGCAGGGCGAGCACCTCGAAGACATCGCGCGCGGCGTGGACTGCACGACCCTGAAAAAACCGCTCGGCGTTTTCGCCGGCATCGCACCGTTCAACTTCCCGGCGATGGTCCCGTTCTGGTTCTGGCCGTTCGCGATCGCGTCCGGCAATACCTTCATCCTGAAACCGTCCGAGCGCGTGCCGCTCACCCAGCAGATCATCTTCGACCTCATCGAAAAGACCGGTCTCCCGAAGGGCGTGATGAACCTCGTCCACGGCGGAAAAGAAGTCGTGACCGCGCTTTGCACCCATCCCGACGTGAAGGGGATCTCCTTCGTCGGCTCGACTCCGGTCGCGAAGTACGTCTACGACACGGGAAACACGCATAAGAAACGCGTCCAAGCCCTCGGCGGCGCGAAGAACTTCATGGTCGTCCTGCCGGACGCCGTGATGGACAAGTCGGTTTCGACCGCGCTCGAATCGATCATCGGCTGCGCGGGCGAGCGCTGCATGGCCGGTTCGGTCATCATCTGCGTCGGCGACGAAACCTATAAAACGGTCCAAGAACGCATGGTGAAGGCCGCGTCCGACATCTCGATCGGCGACGGAATGGATCCGAACGTGACGATGGGGCCGGTGATTTCGCAACAGGCGAAGGACCGCATCAAGGACCTCATCGCTTCCGCCGAGAAGGACGGTTGTAAAATCCTCCTCGACGGACGGAAGGACGTCGATCATATGCCGGGCTTCTTCCTGAAGCCGACGGTCATCGCCGGCGCGACCGAGAAGATGCGCATCTCGAAGGAAGAGACGTTCGGGCCGGTCGTTATCCTCGCCCAGGCGAAGTCCTTCGACGAAGCGATCGCGTGGATCAACCGGAACGAATTCGGCAACACCGCCACGCTCTTCACGTCTTCCGGCGCGGCCGCGCGGAAGTTCATGAACGAGATGGAGCCCGCGATGGCCGGAATCAACATCGGCGTTCCGGCTCCGATGTCGTTCTTCTCGTTCGGCGGTTCGAAGGATTCGTTCTACGGCGACATCAAGGCCCACGGCCCGGGCGCGGTCGATTTCTTCACCGACAAGAAGACGATCACTTCGCGGTGGATGAGCGATTCGACCGTCTGGTGAAGGTAGGCTTTCGGTTTCTGAGCGCGGTCGGCTGAGGCTGAGTCGTTCTGGTTTTCGGTTCCGGTTTTTCGTGAGGTGCTTGATATGTCGATTCTGATTAAAAATGGGACGGTCGTGACTTCGGCGGCGACGACGAAGGCGGACGTCTACATCGAAGGCGAGAAGGTCCACACGATCGGGACGAACCTCTCGATGAAGGCCGATAAAACGATCGACGCTTCCGGGTGCTACCTTTTCCCGGGCGGGATCGACGCGCACACGCACATGGACCTCCCGTTCATGGGCACGTCCTCGAGCGACGACTTCGAGACCGGCACGCTCGCCGGCCTCCACGGCGGAACGACGACGATCATCGACTTCGCTTTCCAGAAGCAAGGCGACACGCTCCAGAACGCGCTGAACGTCTGGCACGAGAAGGCCGACGGAAAAGCCGTGGGGGACTACGCGTTCCACATGGTCGTGACCGACTTCAACGAAAAATCCCGCGCCGAGATCGGACCGATGGTCGCGCGCCACGGGATCTCGTCTTTCAAGACCTTCATGGCGTATAAAGGCGCACTCATGGTCGACGACAAGAGTCTCGTCGGTCTTTTCCACGAAGTCGAGAAGTACGGCGGAATCGTCACGACCCACGCCGAGAACGGCGACCTCATCGACACGCTGAAGGCCGAGCACATCGCGAAGGGGAACCTCACTCCGAAGTTCCACGCGATCACGCGCCCGCCGATCGCCGAGAGCGAGGCGACCGGTCGGATCGCCGACCTCGCATTCGAAGGAAAGCACCCGCTCTACATCGTGCACATGACCTGCGAAGACGCCGTGAACCGCGTCCGCCAGGCGATGCTCCGGAACCAGAAGATTCACGTCGAGACCTGCATCCAGTACCTGCTCCTCGACGACACGGTTTACGAAGAGCCGGATTTCGGGGGGGCGAAGTACGTGATGTCGCCGCCGATCCGTAAGAAGAAGGACCAAGAAGTGCTTTGGGCCGGGATCGACCAGGGGCTCGTTGAAGTCGTCGCGACCGACCACTGTCCGTTCTGCATGGATCAGAAGCGTGCCGGCGAGAAGGATTTCTCGAAGATCCCGAACGGCGGCCCGGTGATCGAAGACCGGATGGAACTTCTCTTCTCGGAAGGCGTCGTAAAACGGGGCATGAGCCTCCAGAAGTTCGTCGACGTCACGTCGACGGCTCCGGCTCGGATCTTCGGCATGGCGCCGAAAAAGGGAACGATCGCCGTCGGCAGCGACGCCGATATCGTGATCTTCGATCCGACGAAAAAGCATAAGATCTCGCACAAGACCCGCCACATGCGCGTCGACTACAACATGTTCGAAGGCTGGGAAGTGACCGGGAAGTGCCGCCAGACGATCCTGCGCGGGACGCTCGCGATCGACGACGGGAAGGCGCTCGTCGGCAAAGGCTTCGGAAAATACATCTCGCGGGCGAAGTACGCCCAACCCCTCAACTAATCTGGAAAGCATCCAAAGGAGAATGGGACATGGTCTCGAATACGAACACGATCGTGAAGTGCGGCATCATCCAGCTCGGCAATAAGGTCGACACCTCGAAGCCCTGCGAAGAGCACCGAAAAGGGATGATCGAAGCCCACATCCCGTACATCGAAAAAGCCGGCAAGGCGGGCGTCCAAATGCTCTGCTTCCAGGAGATCTTCACCGGCCCGTACTTCTGCCCGTCCCAGGACAAGAAGTGGTACGGTCTCGCCGAAGAAATTCCGAACGGACCGACGACGAAGCTCATGCAAGAGTACGCGAAGAAGTACAACATGGTCATCGTCGTGCCGATCTACGAAGAAGCGATGAAGGGCGTCTATTATAATACCGCCGCCGTCATCGACGCGGACGGGACGTACCTGGGCAAGTACCGGAAAAACCATATCCCGCAGGTCGCGGGCTTCTGGGAAAAGTTCTTCTTCAAACCGGGCAACACCGGTTACCCGGTCTTCAAGACGAAGTACGGCAACGTCGGCGTCTATATCTGCTACGACCGACACTTCCCTGAAGGAGCGCGCGCGCTCGGTCTCGCCGGCGCGGACATCGTCTTCAACCCCTCGGCCACCGTCGCCGGTCTCTCGCAGTACCTCTGGGAGATCGAGCAACCGGCCCACGCCGTCGCGAACGGCTACTTCGTCGCCGCGATCAACCGCGTCGGCACCGAAGCGCCGTGGAACATCGGTGAATTCTACGGCTCTTCGTACTTCGTCTCCCCGAAAGGGAAGATCGTCGCGCAGGCGTCGAAGGATAAGGACGAGCTCCTCATCGCCGACCTGAACTTCGACGAAATCCGCGAAGTACGCGATCTTTGGCAGTTCTACCGCGATCGCCGTCCGGAGACGTACGAGCCGCTTTCGAACATCGAAACGATGTGAAGTGGGGGATTCGGTTTTCAGGAGCGGAAGCTGAATCTGAATCTGTTTTGTTTTCGGTTTGCTGTTAATTTCGCATATCCACTGCCCGGCCGGGGAAATAAATCCCCGGCGAAGGAATAAGAGAGATGACCACCAAGACCCGTTCGAACGAAGAAATGATCGCGTTCCGGAAGAACCACTTCCTGCCGACGGCGAGCCTCTACCATAAGGAGCCGCTCCATCTGACGAAGGCCCAGGGCCAGTACGTGTGGGACGCCCAAGGGAAGAAGTACCTCGACGGTATCGGCGGGATCGTCTGCATCTCCGCCGGTCATAACCACCCGCGGATCAAGAAGGCGCTTGCGGCCGCGCTCGAACGCGACCAGATCCAGCACACGTCCACGCTCTATCTCTCCGACCCGGCGATCGACGCCGCCGAAGCGCTTCTCGAAGAAGCGCCGGCCGGTCTCGACCGCGTCGCCTTCACGAACTCCGGTTCGGAAGCGAACGAACTCGCGATCATGGCTGCCCGTCACGCCACCGGCGAGACGGCGGTGCTGAACCTGCGTCACTCGTACCACGGCGGAACGTCGGGAACGCTCGCGAACTGCGGTCACCACACCTGGCGCTTCAAGTCCCAGCCGGTGATGAACACGGTCTCCGTCCAGGAACCGAACTGCTACCGTTGCCCGTACCAGAAGACGAAGGAATCCTGCGCGCTCGAATGCGCGAAGGACGTCGAACGCGCGATCCAAACCGCGACGAACGGAAAGATCGCCGCGATGATCGTCGAGCCCGTGATGGGCGTCGGCGGATTCATCACGCCGCCGGAAGAGTACTTCCCGGTCGTGACGAAGACGGTCCATAACTACGGCGGGAAATACATCTCCGACGAGGTCCAAACCGGCGCGGGTCGCTGCGGCGGGAATTTCCTCCTCACGAAAGAGCTTAAAATCGACGCCGACATGGTGACGATGGCGAAGGGCTTCGGCAACGGCGCGGCCGTCGGCGGCGTGCTGATGAAGTCGGATACCGCCGAGAAGATGACCGGCCGTCTCTACTTCAATACTTTCGGCGCGGACCCGCACCAGATGATCCAGGCGAAGGAGACGATGGCGATCATCAAGGACGAGAAGCTCGTCGCGAACTCGCGCGAGATGGGGAAGCTTCTCGTCGACGGGATGCTCGAACTCCAGAAACGTTTCGGCGTGATCGGCGACGTCCGCGGCCGCGGATTGCTGCTCGGGATGGAACTCGTGAAGGATCGCGCGACGAAGGCCTACGCGACCGACGAAGCCGTGCGGTTCATGGACGAGTGCAAGGACCGCGGACTCCTGCTCGGTAAGGGCGGACTCATGGGTAACGTCGTGCGGATCGCTCCGCCGATGAACATCACCCGAGACGACGTGAAATTCATGCTCGAAACGATGGCCGATGCGTTCACGGCGATCGAGAAGGCGTTCGGTAAAGTCGCGCTGTAAGCGGCGACCAATTTTCCGCCCGGAGAACGGGCGGTCAACCGGTGCGCTCGCGCGCGCCGAAGGAGTGAAGGATGTCCCACGCGAATTTAGGACTGACCCCGCGCGATGCCTCGCCGGGAGTAAAGGGCGGGCGCCTCGGGCCGACGCTTTACGGAAAAGTGTTTTGCGATCTCACGGCGCCTCTCGATCAGAAGGAAGCCGAGGTCGAGGCGTCCCGTTGCTATTACTGCTACGATGCTCCGTGCATCCGGTCCTGCCCCTCGGAGATCGACATCCCGAGCTTTATCCGTAAGATCGGCAGCGGAAACGTAAAGGGCGCCGCGGTCGACATCCTCGACGCGAATATCCTCGGCGGATCGTGCGCCCGGGTCTGTCCGGTCGAGACGCTCTGCCAGGAAGCCTGCGTCCGCGATAAAGCCGACGGAAAGCCGGTCGAGATCGCGAAGCTCCAGCGCTACGCGACCGACGCGTACCTCGAAACGTTCGAGAAGACGAAGGAGCAGCACTTCACGCGCGAAAAATCGAACGGGAAAAAAGTCGCCGTCATCGGCGCCGGTCCGGCGGGTCTCTCCGCCGCCCATAACCTCGCTCGGATGGGATTCGACGTCACGATCTTCGAAGCGAAGGCGAAAGCCGGCGGTTTGAACGAATACGGAATCGCGCCCTATAAGGTGGCCGATAATTTCGCGGCCCGTGAAGTCGCCTTCATCCTTTCGATCGGCGGGATCAAGATCGAGTACGGGAAGGCGCTCGGGAAGGACCTCTCGCTCGACGGCCTCCGCAAGGACTTCGACGCCGTTTTCCTCGGGGTGGGCCTCGGCGCGAATAACGCGCTCGGCGTTCCGGGCGAGACGCTCGACGGCGTCCAGGACGCGACGAAGAAAATCGAAGAGATCCGGCAAACGAAGGACCTTTCGAAGGTCGCCGTCGGCCGGGACGTCCTCGTCGTCGGCGGCGGAAATACCGCGGTCGATATCGCCGTCCAGATGAAACGCCTCGGCGCCGAATTCGTGACCCTCGTCTACCGCCGCGGCGAAGAGCAGATGGGCGCGACCTGGCACGAGCGCGAGATCGCCGCGAATAACGGCGTGCTGCTCAAGACTTGGGCGATGCCGAAGGAAATCCGAGGCGAAAAGGCCGTCCGCGAGATGGAGTTCGAGTACACGGAACTTTCCGGCTCGAAACTCGTCGGCACCGGCAAGACGTTTACCCTGAAAGCGGACCAGGTCTTCAAGGCGATCGGCCAAAAGCTGGTCGCCCCGACCGGACTCGAGCTCGACGGTTCTAAGATCAAGGTCGACGCGAACTTCGCGACTTCGCTCCCGGGCGTCTACGCCGGCGGCGACTGCGTAAAGGAAGGCGAGGACCTCACGGTGACCTCCGCCCAGCACGGGAAGCTCGCCGCGCGCGCGATCTTCGCGAAACTCTTTCCGGGGAAGGCGCTCCCGTATTTCGTGCCTTCGCCGAATCCGCAGGACGACGGCCGCTCGCTGGCCGTTCCGGCTCCGGGAGGTAAAATCTGATGGCCGACTTAAGCTGCACTATCGCCGGAGTGAAATCCCCGAATCCGTTCTGGCTCGCCTCCGCGCCGCCGACGGATAAGAAGTACAACGTCGAACGCGCTTTCAAGGCCGGGTGGGGCGGCGTGGTGTGGAAGACCCTCGGTGAAGATCCGCCGGTCGTGAACGTCTCCTCGCGCTACGGCGCGATCGAGGTGAACGGCTTCAAGATCGCGGGCCTGAACAACGTCGAGCTCATCACCGATCGACCGCTCGAGGTGAACCTCCGCGAGATCGCGGAAGTGAAGAAGGCGTGGCCGGATCGCGCCGTCATCGTTTCGCTCATGGTTCCGTGCGAAGAGGAGTCGTGGAAAAAGATCCTGAAGAAAGTCGAGCCGACGGGCGCCGACGGGATCGAGCTGAACTTCGGTTGCCCGCACGGGATGAGCGAACGCGGAATGGGTTCTGCCGTCGGTCAAGTCCCGGAATACGTCGAGATGGTCACCCGCTGGTGCAAGGCGAACACCCGCATGCCGGTTTTCGTAAAACTCACGCCGAACATTTCCGACGTGCGCATGCCCGCGCGCGCGGCGAAGCGCGGCGGCGCCGACGCCGTCTCGCTCATCAACACGATCAACTCGATCGTCACGATCGACCTCGACCAGATGGCGCCGACGCCGACGGTCGGCGGAAAGGGAACGCACGGCGGCTATTGCGGACCGGCCGTGAAACCGATCGCGCTGAACATGGTCGCCGAGATCGCGCGCGATCCGGAGACTCACGGACTTCCGATCTCCGGCATCGGCGGGATTTCGACCTGGCGGGACGCCGCGGAATTCATCTCCCTCGGTTCCGGCTCCGTGCAGGTCTGTACCGCAGCCATGCACTACGGTTTCAAGATCGTCCAAGACCTGAACGACGGTCTCTCGAACTGGATGGACGAGAAGGGCTATAAGAAGCTTTCCGATTTCATGGGCCGGGCGATCCCGAACGTGAAGAACTGGAACGAGCTCGACTTGAACTTCAAGACGATCGCGAACATCAACCAGGACCAATGCGTGAACTGCGGTCTTTGTTACGTCGCATGCGAAGACACGTCCCACCAGTCGATCAAGAAGATCGCGGGGCTTACCCGCCGCGACCCGATCCGGTACGAGGTCATCGAAGAAGAATGCGTCGGGTGTAACCTCTGCGCGCTCGTCTGCCCGGTGAATTGCATCACCATGGTCGACCAGAAGCGGGACCTCCCGTACCTGCCGTGGACGAAGCACCCGAACAATCCGATGGCCGCCCGTTAAGGCGGACCTGACGGTCGAGAAAGGGAAGCTGAGAAATAGCCCGCGCCGGACGAGTCGGGCTCTAGGGGGTAGAGTCTCGTCCGGCGCGTGACTTCAAGGCGCCCTAACGGTCGTTAGTGCGCGATTTCGCAGGTGAGTTTGATCTCGTATTTGCCCTTCGGCTCGGCCGGGGCGTGAGGTCCGTCGCCGACGCGGATCGGGGATCGATTCACCCCCGAGAGAACGGCGGTGCGGGCGCTCTTATCGAGTTCGAAACGGGTCTTGTCGCCGAAGAGGCCGAGGAAGCCGTGGTTCTGGCGGGCACGGATGCGGTCGGCGTCGTTCTGCTTGATCTCGCCGTTGATGAATTCACGCGTGTAAGTCACCCCGGCTCTTTCCCAGGTGACGTCGACCGAGCGCCAGTCGCCGGAAGCGCGTTTCGAGACGGTGAGGAGGACGGCCGAATCATCCGAGACGCACTTCGCGATCGGAGTCGCGGCGTCGGCGAGGGACGAGACCATGGCGATGAGGAGCGAGGCGGACAGCAAAGTTTTCATGCGATGCGATTCTCCGGCGTCAGCCGTATTCGAGCTGGCCGCGGAGTACCACGCGTGAAATCGAGAGTCAGCCCACCGCGGTGACGCGGAAGGGGGTTTTCGTTACCGGGCCGCCTTCACGAAGCTGAACCGGCAGTACCCGAACTTCTTCGGGAAGCAGTCGATGTCGAACTGGCCATCCTTCGATTTGAAGGCGTATTTCGCGCCGGTCGCGCTCATGCTGAAGAGGAACGGGTTCGCGACGATGGCGTTCTTCGTCGGATCCCATCCGTCGAGGTTCGAAACGAAGTAGGAGACCACGCGGATCCGGCAGCGCCGTTCGACCATCCGGCCGTTCTCGGTCGTTTCCGAGCAGGCGAGGACGTTCGTGTGGTTCATCTCCGGGGTGAGTTCGAGCACGTACGAGCTCGTCGTGCGCGAGCCGGATTCCTCGACCACGGGTTCGATCGCGTATTTCGTCTTCAGCTGGAGCAGGAGGGCCGCGACGTCGGCGTCGTTCGTGAGGTCGGTCACCATGCGGCGGTCCTGGGGGACGACGCCGGTGAGGGCCTTGTGGCCCCAGGTGTGGATCGCGAGGTCGCCGTAGCGGCCCGGGGCGCCTTTCGCCTTGAGGACGCCGAAACCGCAGTCTTTCGTCGTGCAGACGAAGGCGAATTGGCCGTCCTTGCTGGTGAACGTCACGGACTCGCCGGAGACCGTGGCCTGCGGATTCACGGCCGCGTTCGATTGGAGTTTCGCGAGCGTATCGGAATATCCGTAGGATGATCCGAGTCCGCCCTTCGCGTTCATCAGGAAGGACTGACCGGCGGAATCCTCGACGAGGTCCTTCGCGAAGGCGGCTTGGCACTCGTCGACTCCTGCCTTCATCGAGCAGCTTAGCGACCATTTCGCTTCGGCCGAAACCGGGAGCGGGTTCGTATAGAAATAGTAAAGGTCGTCACCGCTCTGTCCGCGCGGCGAAACGCCGTCGAGAAGCGCTTTCAGGTTTTTCGCGTCTTCGCCGACGAGCGTGACCTTCACGTCCTTACCGGAGTTGTAGATCGGCTTCTCGCTCGCGAAGGCGGAGGAAAGCGAGAGGGCGAGGGCCAGGCCGAGGGAGGCGGTTTTCGCGTTCGTCATAAATTAACCCCAGACTCCGTCTTTCGGGCGGTTGTTGTTCTTCTCGTGGTTCGGATGGAGGTTCGTGCACTCGCGGTGGAGGCGGAAGCTACCCGGAGCGTCTTCGGTGATGCTGTAGGAGGTCGGAGCGCCGTCCTTGAATTGGATTTCGACGGTGTAGTTCCAGTACTGGCCGCCGCTCACGGGATTCATCACGTAGAAGGTGGCGTAGTCGTCTTGGTTCAGCGCGGAAACGACTTTCGTGTTTCCGACGACTTCGACTTCGATCACTTTCCCTTCCGGTCCGGAATCGATCGCGGTGATGATCTTGCCGGATTGGCCGTCGGGGCTCTTGTACTTGCGGTCGATGTTCAGCTTGCAGATCGTGCCGAGCTCGTCTTCGCCTTCATAGCCGTTCTTGAAGAGGCCGGTGACGCCCTTCGGGTGGAGGCGCTCGATGATGGCGTTCACGGTTTCGAGGGGGGTCTCGGCAAAGGCCGAGGACAGCGCGGCCGTGAGGACGAAAAACAGGGATAGGCGAGCGGGGTTCAGCATAAAGGCTCCGTTTCGAATCATTTCGAAGAGGTTTATAACGCAATGCGTTAACATGTCGTACGGAGAAAAAGTAGACTCGATAAAAGTTAGTAAAATCGAAAGGTTAAGAGCGAAAAAACCTTGGGGGAAGCCGGTCCCGGTGTTATCGATTTCGGATGAGCTATACGAACGAAGACCTGGCCGCGACGAAGCCGTTCGATCGCACGTGGGGGACATGGAACTACGCCGCCCTCTGGATCTCGATGAGTCTGTGCATCCCGACCTACATGCTGGCGAGTTCGCTCATCGGCGGCGGGATGAATTGGTGGCAGGCCATCCTCACGATCGGCCTCGGGAATACGATCGTTCTCATCCCGATCATCTTGAACGGCCAGGCGGGCGCCCGTTACGGCATTCCGTTCCCGGTCTTCGCTCGGTCGAGCTTCGGCATGAGAGGCGCGAACGTCCCGGCGCTCCTGCGGGCGATCGTCGCGTGCGGATGGTTCGGGATCCAAACCTGGATCGGCGGGTTCGCGATCTACCAATGCCTGAAAGTCTGGATGCCTTCGCTCGGCGAAGTCGGCTCGATCTTACCCGCGTCCTGGGGCCTCGACACCGTCCCGGCGATCACGTTCCTCGCGTTCTGGGCCGTGAACATGTTCGTCGTCTACAAGGGCGTCGAAAGCATCCGGAAACTCCTCGTCTTCAAGGCGATCTTCCTCCCGGTCGCGGCGCTTCTGCTTTTGCTCTGGGCGATCTCCGCCTCGCACGGTCTCGGTCCGATCCTGGCCCAACCCTCGAAGTTCGCGACCTCATCGGAGTTCTTCGCGTATTTCTTCCCGGCGCTCACCGGTATGGTCGGTTTCTGGGCGACGCTTTCCCTGAACATCCCGGATTTCACGCGCTATGCGAAGTCGAGCCGCGCCCAAATCGTCGGCCAGGCGATCGGTCTTCCGCCGTCGATGACGCTCTTCGCGTTCGTCGGCGTCGTCGTCACGAGCGCGACCACGCTCGTCTTCGGTGAGACGATCTGGGATCCGGTGGTGCTCGCCGGACGGTTCGAATCGAAACTCCTCGTCACGTTCGCGATGCTCGCGATCGCGATTTCGACCCTTGCGACGAACATCGCTGCGAACATCGTCAGTCCGGCGAACGATTTCGCCCACCTCGCTCCGGCGAAGATCGACTTCAAGAAAGGCGGTTACATCACCGGGATCATCGGCGTGCTGATTTTCCCGTGGAAACTCATCGCCGATCCCCAAGGCTACATCTTCAAGTGGCTGATCGCGTATTCGAGCCTGCTCGGACCGGTCGGCGGGATCCTGATCGCCGACTACTATTTCGTCCGGAAGCAGAAGCTCGACGTCGACGCGCTCTACCGCCCGGGCAGCGAGTACTGGTACCGATCGGGATGGAATATGAACGCGATGGTCGCGCTCGTGCTCGGCATCCTGCCGAACCTGCCGGGTTTCCTCGCCGAGATCGACCTGATCGACAAGGAAGGCGCGTTTTCGAGTCTGATCGGGCTCTACCATTACGCTTGGTTCATCGGCTTCTTCGTTTCCGGGGCCGTGTACGTCGGAATGACGAAACTCGCCGCCCCGGCCACCGCGCCGGCGCGCGGGCTTGCCGGCTGACCCCTTTCGTCGCTATCCTCGAATCGATTCAACCTAGGAGAATGGAATGTCCAAATCGAACTCGCTTTTCGCCCTGATCCTCGCTTTCACGCTTACGTCCTTCGCGCATGCCGAAGGTTTCACCGTCACGAGCTCGGTCGTAAAGGCCGGCGAAACGATGACGAACGACCAGGTCTTCAACGGCTTCGGCTGCACCGGGAAAAACGTCTCGCCCGACCTGAAGTGGGAAGGCGCGCCGGCCGACGCGAAAACGTTCGCCGTCACGATGTACGACCCCGACGCCCCGACCGGCAGCGGATGGTGGCACTGGACGGTGTTCAACCTCCCCGCCGGAACGAAGGAACTCAAAGCCGGCGCGAGCCACGCGAAAGGCGGTCTCCCGAAAGGCGCCGTCCAAGGCATGACCGATTTCGGAAAATCCGGCTACGGCGGACCGTGCCCGCCGGCCGGCGATAAACCGCACCGCTACATCTTCAAGGTCTTCGCCCTGAAGGATAAGCTCCCGCTCGACGCGAAGGCGCCGGGGGCGATGGTGGGCTTCTACCTGAACCAGCTCAAGCTCGGCGAAGCGACGCTCGAAGCGAAGTTCGGGCGCTGACCGGATTACTCCTGGCCTTCGTCGTCCGACGATACGCAGGTGATGGCTTCCTCGCGGACGAGTTTGTACGGCGCGGGATTGCTTTCCCGGTATTTCGATTTGATCGTGCCGGTTTTCGATCCGGCCGGAATTTCGATGCTGAGCACGCGGGCGTCGCCGTTCTCGTCCTGGACTTTCGTCACCGGGATCGAGACGTCGAAGGCGAGGACTCCGCCGTCGATCGTGCCGTCGTACGCCATTCCGAGTTTCGCCCCGGCGACTTCCTTGCCGGCGATCTTCGTCGTCAGGAGGCGCACCGAGTTTTCGTAGCGGCAGGTCCCGATCTCGATCGAGTAGCGATTCGAAGCCGAAGTGCAGGTATAACCGGTATCGCAGGGCATGGCGAACGCGCCGGCGGAGGCGAGGGACGAGGCGGCGAGGATGAGCGTGCGGAATTTCATCGGAGGATCCTTTGGGTGAACGGACTTACTTGCAGAGGCCTTTCGCCGCGGCGTTCGCGCGAGCGAGCTTTTCGACGTTCGCGATCACACTCGACGCGCGACCTCCGATCGCGACGATCGGGTCGGCGATTTTCTGGGTCGAGTGGATGACCTTGTCGGAGAAATCGCGGTAAGCGAAGCCGATTTCGATCGAGAGCCAAGTCCCCGATTCGAGGTCCGGCTCGCGCGGGCTCACGTCGGTGCCGATGCGCGCCTGGTTCGCGAGGATCGCGGTGATGTCGTCCGCGTCCGTGCCCTTGAGGATCACGGCGGAAGCGATCTGCTGCTCGGGGGTGAGGTCCTTGAAGCCGCACGAGGCGATCATCGCCATCGGGGCGTTGATCACGTTCCCGCTCCCCGAGAGGAAGATTTCCATCTGGCCGCCGCCGCTGCGAACGATCTTGAGGGATTCGATCTCGACGCCGGCGAAGGCGGAAGTCGCGGTGAGGGTGGAAATCGCGAGGGCAAGCAGGGTCTTCGTCATGGGAAAATCTCCGTCGTAGGTAACGGCGGAGATATCATAGAATGACTTAACGCGTCAAAATCTCTTCGGTTGTCCGGTTGAACGGCGAAAAAGTCAGTAAGGTCAACAGGGTACGGATCCATTCGTCGGTGGGGCGTTCCGGGATGGCACCCCCTATGCATTTTCGGAAGAGGAAGGAGTCTTTATGCGTGAAGCTCTCTTGTTCGGAAGAATCTGTTTTTCCCTGATCTTCGTGATCGCCGGGTTCGGCCACTTCGCCGACGCGACGATCAGTTATGCCGCTTCCCAAGGCGTGCCGTACGCGGCGCTCCTCGTTCCGCTCTCGGGCCTGCTCGCGATCTTCGGCGGGCTCAGCATCGCCTTCGGTTACCGGGCGAAGATCGGCGCGTGGGCGCTCGTCGCTTTCCTCGTGCCGGTGACGCTGAAGATGCACGCGTTCTGGATGGTCACCGACCCGGCGGCCGCGCAGCTCCAGCAAGCGATGTTCCTGAAGAACATCGCGATGCTCGGAGGCGCCTTCGCTTTTGCGTACTTCGGGTCCGGTCCCTATAGCGTCGACTCGCGCGTGACGGTCGACGAGCGGACGCCGATCGGAACGACCACCTCGGTCGCGGGGACCGTGATCCCGACGTCGCTCCGGCGCGAAGTCGAGACGGAACTCGCGGTGAAGAAAGCCGCCGAATCGAACGATGCGTCCCACCTGACCGGGATGTGGTAGCCGTACGTCGGTTCGGTAGCGCGCGAGGATAGGGCCCGCCCGGTCGCCGCCGCCGAATCGGTTCGACCCTTCCGGATCAGTGAAAAAGGCCGACGGAGAAAATCTCCGCCGGCCTTTTCATATTTCGGGATCCGTCGTCGTCCGCGATCAGCGGCGCACGCGCCAGGCCGTGCCTTGGGCTTCGGCGAGCTCGATCGCGTAGGCGACCGCGAGCTTCACGTAGCTCACGCCGTGACCGGGGCGAAGGATGTTCGTGGTGTCCTTCGGCGTGTGGATGTTCGGGTTGTATTCGTCGAAGGCGGTTTCGAACGGGAACGCCGAGGCGTAGCCCGAGGCCGTCCAGCTCGCGTGGTCGGAGCAGGCGTAACCGCACTTGTCCTCGATCCATTTCACCTTCACGTATTCGTCGACGAGGCGTTCGTTGAACTTCGTGAGGTCGCGGTCGGTGTAGTCCGTGATGAACGTGATCCGCGGCGAAGAGCCCGGATACATCGTCATGTCGAACTGGAGCGCGCCGACGACGCCGCGGTTCTTGTTCCGGAACCAAGCGGCGATCTCGCCGGAGCCGAGCAGTCCTTCTTCTTCACCGGCATAGCCCATGAAGAGGATCGTGCGGTTCGGGTGATAGCCGGACTCGACGAGCAGGCGGAACGTTTCGAGCACCGTCGCGGTACCCGAGGCGTTGTCGTCCGCGCCCGGCGCGACGCCGCCGCGGCCCTGCCACTGGTTGATCGAATCGAGGTGACCGCCGATGACGACGATCTCGTTCTTCTGGGGACCGGAGCCGGTGATCTCGGCGATGACCGACGGTTGCTTGAAGTCGGTGTGGGCGAAAAAGTCGACCTTGATGTCCGAACGGCCCTTCGCGATCGCGACGTAGCGGTCCTTGATGAAGCTCGCCGCTTGGACGCCGAGGTCCGTTTGGTAGTTCCGGTCGTGGAACGAGGAGAGTTTCGTCACGAGGGCGAGTAGTGCGCCCTCGTCCGCACGGGCGATGATCGGATTCACGCGGGATTGTTCCTTCGGCTCGCGACCGTAGAGGTCGAGGCGCGTCGGCGCGAGGGCGTGAGGCGAGATCTTCACGTTCGTGAGGTCGCGGAAGCCGCCGCAGCGGCCGGCTTGGTGCGCTCTTCGGCTCAGCACCGCGCGCTGAGCGGCGGTCGACCAGTAACGGACGCCGGGTTTCGTTTCGATCAGGCGCGGAGCTTCGCTCGCGAGGAGCGAGGCCGGCGCGAGAGCCAGAACCATCGTAAGCAGGGAACGTGCGGACATGGATTTACCCCCAAATAAGAGACGAGACTTCCGTGTTTGAAATCGGGCTCACCGTACGGGGAAAAAGACGCGGCGTCACCACGCGAAGCGTCGAAAAGAAGAGGGATTTCTCAAGGTCCTGACGCACCGCGATCAGCGCGTGGCGGCTTCGGGAAGAAAGCGCAGGTTTTTCCTGTGAGTCCAACAGGTCCGGGCCTTCGCGGCAACTCGGTACCAAAGACCGTCGCGTTCGAGCAGTTTCACTTTTTCGCGGTCGGCGAGCGAGGCGAGGGTCTTCCCGTTTCGGGTCGCGCGGCAGTTCGCCGGACCGTCGATCTCTTTCTCGAACGGGAAATCCGCCGGGACGGAGGGCTTCATTCCGCTTCCGACGAATTCGATGTTCAGCTCCTGCTTCGGTTTGAAAGCTCTCTTGTGGAAGGAATAGGAGCCGAGGTCGAAATCCATCCGCCCGTCGATGTCGACGAGAATCAGGGCCGCGCCGTCGACTTTCAGCGTGAAATCCTCGATCCCGTTCTTCCAGTTGCTACCGGTCGAGAGAATGTAGCTCACGTAGGACGCCGAGTATTTTCCGCACGAGCCGATCCAACACTTTTCGCCGAAGGGTTCGAACCCCTTCTCGTAGAAAACCGACCATCCCGGGGCCTCGATCCATGGCGCCCATCCCGAAGGGGGCTCTTTTCCGGGACTCGGATAGGGATGGGGAATGTTCTTCGTGGCGAGGTTCAAGTGTCCGATCGAGTTACCGCCCAGCGACGGCGTGTATTCGTGCCGACTCTTCAAACTCCGGCGGCTCGGAAAAGTTTGGGTCCAGTAACGGCTCGCTTGGACTTCGAAGTTCGGCCAAACGCCGCCGCCTTCGGGAGCGGGTTGGGTCAGCCCCTTTTCGCCGAGGATCTTGAGCTTGTCCGCGGGCACCCCTGCCAGGGCGTGATTCTCCGGGGCGATCCCGAGCTTCACGAGTTCGGAAGTGACGTCTTTCCCGTCTTGGAGCGCCCGGTACCTCAGTTTCGTGGCGATTTTCTTTCCCTCGGTTTCGACAAGGAAATCGTCGAATTGGTTCTCCTGCGAGAGCTCCCCTTCGTAGAAGCCCTGGAGACCGGCGAAGGGGAAAGCCACCGTGGTTTCGACGTCTTTCGGCGAGTCGTTGAAGAACTCGTAGTCGACGAGAATCCGTTTCGGACTGATCTTGAGGACTTCGGAACGCATCGCGATCGAGTCGGTTTTCTCGAGGACGAGTTCGGCGCCGGGAGTGGAGGCGACGGAGTCGTTCGCACGGACTTCGGCCGAGACGAACGCGCAGGCGAGGATGGGAAGGACGAGGGCACGCTTCATATTTTAAGGTCCGGAAACGGCGGCGCGGTCAGATCCCCTCGAGGAAATGACCGCGCCGCCTTCGATCGATGTCTTCGGTTCAGAGGTGGAACTGTTCGGCTTCGGTCGAGCCCGAGAGCGCCGCGGTCGACGTATCGCCGCCGGTGATCGCCATCAGCACGTCGTCGAAGTAACCGGTGCCGACTTCCTGTTGGTGCCGGGTCGCCGTGTAGCCGGCCTTTTCCTTCGCGAACTCCGCTTCCTGGAGGCGGACGTAAGCCGGCATGCCTTCCGCCGAGAATCCGTTCGCGAGGTCGAAGGAATGGTAGTTGATCGAGTGCCATCCCGCGAGGGTGATGAACTGGAACTTGTACCCCATCGCGCCGAGCTCTTTATTGAACTTCGCGATCGTGGCGTCGTCGAGGTTCTTCTTCCAGTTGAAGGAAGGCGAGCAGTTATAGGCGAGGAGCTTACCGGGGAACTTCGCGTGGATCGCTTCGGCGAATTCCTTCGCTTCCTTCAGGTCCGGCTTCGAGGTCTCGAACCAGATGAGGTCGGCGTACGGCGCGTACGCGAGGCCGCGGGCGATCGTGATCGGCATCCCGTTCTTGATCCGGTAAAAGCCTTCCGTCGTCCGTTCGCCCGTGCAGTACGCGCGGTCGCGGGAGTCGATGTCGGACGTCATGAGCGTCGCACCGAGGGCGTCGGTGCGGGCGATGATGCAGGTCGGGACGTTCAGGACGTCGGCCGCCATCCGAGCCGCGACGAGCGTCTTGATGAACTGCGAGGTCGGGACGAGGACTTTCCCGCCGAGGTGGCCGCACTTCTTCTCGGAAGCGAGCTGGTCTTCGTAGTGAACGCCGGAGGCGCCCGCTTCGATCATGAGCTTCATGAGTTCGAAGGCGTGGAGCGGACCGCCGAAGCCGGCTTCGGCGTCGGCGACGATCGGCACGTACCAATCGGTTCCCGAAGGGGACCGACTCCCCCCTTCGACGCCCTTCGCGTTCTTCGTCGTCTTCGCGATCTGGTCCGCGCGTGTGAGGGCGTTATTCAACCGCTTCACGAGGGTCGGCACCGAGTTCGACGGATAGAGGCTCTGGTCGGGGTAGGTGTTCGCGGAATTGTTCGCGTCTGCGGCGACTTGCCAGCCCGAGAGGTAGATCGCCTTCATACCGGCGCGGACCATGTTCACGGCCTGGGCTCCGGTCAAGCATCCCAGCGCGGTGACCGTGCCGTCCTTCTTGCCCATCATTTCCCAGAGTTTCGTCGCGCCGTGCTTGGCGACGGTGTATTCGACCGGGAGCGAAGCGCGGAGCTTCACGACGTCTTCGGCGGAGTAGGGACGCGTGATTCCTCTCCAGCGCGGGTTCGTTTCCCACTCGCGTTTCAGTTCGGTGGCGGTCGGGGCGGTCGGCATGTCCGGACGGGCTTGGGCGGTCATCGATTTTTACCTCGGGTTAGGTGATCTGTTCGTAAGCGGGTAGGGTCAGGAAATCTTCGAAGTCGACGTTCAGCACGAGGCGGTCGAGCAGGACCTCGGCCTTCGTGAGCAGCACGCTCGCGGCGGGAACGTCCGCGGCGAGCTTCGCGAGCTCTTCTTTCTTCCATGTCTCGTAGAGTTCGACGGTGAACGTGCGGCCGTCGGCGAGCTTCCGGCCGACTTTCAACCACGCCCAGAGCTGCGCGCGCGAGATCTCGGCGGTCGCCGCGTCTTCCATGAGGTTATGGATCGCCGCCGCTCCGACTCCGGCGAGCCACGAGCGAAGGTATTGGAGCGCGACGTTGATGTTATTCCGTGCGCCGGTTTCGGTCACGGCGGTGCCCGGCAGATCGGTCGCGACGAGCTCGGTCTCCCGCGGGAGCGTCGTTTCGATCGGTTTCGATTTTTGGTTCGGCTTCGGGCCGAGGACGACGACGAATTCCTCGCGCGCGATCTCGATCAGGTCGGGGTGCGCGACCCACGTTCCGTCGAAACCGAGGCTCGCCTCGCGTTTCTTGTCGGCTTTCACCTGCTCGAACGCCTTCTTGTTCACGGCTTCGTCCTTCCGCGAGGGGATGAACGCCGACATCCCGCCCATCGCGTGCGCTCCGCGCTTGTGGCAAGCGGCGACGAGAAGCTTCGCGTAGGCGGCCATGAAGGGGACCGTCATCGTGACTTGGGATCGGTCGGGAAGGTTCGCCTCCGGGCGGTTCCGGAGCTTCTTGATGAGGCTGAAGATATAGTCCCACCGGCCGGCGTTCAGGCCGGACGCGTGGTCGCGGAGCTCGTAGAGGAACTCCTCCATCTCGAACGCCGCCGGCAGCGTCTCGATCAGCATCGTCGCGCGGACCGATCCGTGCGGAATCCCGAGGCGCTTCTGCGCGTAGGTGAAAACGTCGTTCCAGAGCCGCGCTTCGAAGTGGCTCTCCATCTTCGGAAGGTAAAAATACGGCCCGCTGCCGCGCTTCAGCGCTTCGGCGGCGTTATGGAAGAAGAAGAAACCGAAGTCGAAGAGCGACGCGGACATCGGCCGGCCGTCGAGGAGCGCGTTTTTTTCGGTGAGGTGCCACCCGCGCGGACGGACTTTCAGCGTCGCGCGCTTCGCGCCGAGTTTGTACTCCTTTCCTTCGGGGCTCTTGAAGGAGAGTTCGCCGCGGACGGCGCCGTGGAGCGCGGCCTGGCCGTCGAGGATGTTCTTCCACGTCGGCGAGAGGGAATCCTCGAAATCGGCCATGAAAACGTTCGCGCCGGAATTGAGCGCGTTGATGATCATCTTCGGTTCGGCGGGCCCGGTGATCTCGACCGTGCGGTTCTCGAGGTCCTTCGGGCAAGGAGCGACTCTCCAATCGCCGGTCCGCGCTTCGGGTACGTCCACCCGGCCGGACTGAAAGGCGGCGAGGGGGTTCTTGTCGATCGCGGCCTGGCGGTCCCGGCGAGCCTTTAGGAGTCGCTCGCGCGTCGGACCGAATCGGGTTTCGAGTTCGCCCAGAAATTGAAGGAGTTCGGGGGTGAGGAGGGGTGACGACGCGGCGCGAATCGTAATGGGTGCCGACGCGGTTTTCGCGTCTGCGCCGGTCGGCGTCTGATTCTGGTCTGCAGGGCGCATCCGTGGCCTCCGATCCCGTTTCTACCCATGAGTGAAATGGAGAACGGTTCGCAAGTCAAAAGCGAAATGCGCGAAAGGCCTATTGGCGCGAGGTATCGGCAGACTTCTTCGTTTTCGGGGCGCCCGATTTCGTCGCGAGCGAACGATTCGGCAGCGTTTTCTTCGCGTGCGAGGTGATGCGCGGTTTCGCGGCCGGCGCGACCGATTTGGCCACGGTCCGCGCTCCCGGTTTCGCGGTCGATTTCACCGCCGTGCGCTTCGGGGCGGCGAGGGCCTTCCCGGCGACCTTCGGAGCCGCATGGTGCACGGTCGAGGGCGCCGATTTCGCGGCCGGAGCGGCGACGACGCGCGGGCGGGCGACCGGCGCGGGCGCCGGGGCCGCGTGGCGCACGATCGCCGCCGGAGCGGTCTCGCGCACGGAGGTCGGGGCCGGTTCGTGGTAAGCGGCCGGGTTCGCGACGGGAGCCTCCGGCGCGTCTTCCGGATCCCCGGCCGACGGGTTCAGTTCGGCGATGTGAGCCGCGGCCGCTTGGCGAGCCATCGCATCGATGCCGGTCCGGTGGTGCGTGACCGGGCGGACGTTTTCCGCCGCGGCGATCATCTCGGCCTGGGCCGGAAGGAAGAAGCGGTCGAGGAGGTTATAGCGCTCGTCGAGTTTGATCCCGACGATCGAGATCAGGTAGAACGCGAAAAGCGCCATGTGCTTCATCCCGGCCTTCTGGGTGAGCATCGTCTCGAGTTTCGAGACGCGGAGCTCGACGAGGTCCGGAAGTTCCTTCTTATTTCGGCCGAAGCCGCGGAAGAGCGAAGAAAGGAGGCCTTGGGGCTTTTCCTTCTCGACGATGGCGGTCTTCGCTTCCCATTCGGCCGAAAGGACCTGCTGGGCGGTATCGTTCAGCTCGCGAAGTTCCATCCGCTCGAGCATCATGTCCGTCTCGAAGAGCGCGTGCATGATCTGCGAGGTGTCGCCGTAGGCGTAGTGCGGATATTTCTTCTGCATCACCGCGCGAAGGGCCGCTTGATACGCGCTCGCGCTCGGGTAACGGTCGTCCGGATTCTTCTGGAGCGCCTTCAACACGACTTCGTCGACTTCGGGCGAGATTTCCGGATTCAGCGTCGAAGGCGGCACGATGTGCTCTTCGCACTTCTCGATGCGCTTGATGATCTGGAGTTCGGTGTCGCCTTGCTTCTGGAAAAGCTTCTGCGAGGTGAGGAGTTCCCACGTCACGATGCCGAGCGAGAAGATGTCGGAGCGGCCGTCGAGTTCGTCCTCGGCGAGCTGCTCGGGCGAGAGGTAACCGCACTTGCCCTTGATTTGGCCGGCGCGCGTTTTTTCCGCGATCCCGTTCTTCGCCTTCGCGATGCCGAAGTCGATGACTTTCAGGTTCCCGCTGTAGCTCACGATGAGGTTATGCGGCGAGATGTCGCGGTGGACGGCCTTCACGGCCTCGCCGGTCGCGACGTTTTCGAAGGCGTGCGCGTACGCGAGACCGGCCGCGGCTTGGGCCATCAGGCCGAGCACGGTCGGGACCGGGATCGGTTCGCCCTTTTCGCCGAACTTCGCGGTGACTTCGCGGAGGCTCTTGCCCTCGACGAATTCCATCGCGATGTAGGGTTGGCCTTCGATCTCGCCGAAGTCGTGAAGCTGGATCGTGTGCGGGTGGTTGAATCCGAGCGTCGTGTGGATCTCGGAGCGGAACATCTTGATGAAAACGGGATCGTTCGCGATTTCGCGCAGGATCCGTTTGATCACGAGGATGCGGCCGTTGCCGCCCGGTTTCGCCGGACGCGCGAGAAACACTTCCGCCATGCCGCCGGAGGCGAGAGCCTTCAGCAGAACGTAATCACCGAAAACTTCGAATCTTCGGTTCGTTGGCGACGACACGCATTCCCTTTCCCGTAGCCGGACTTCTTCGTCCTGCCGCGTATGGAACTTATCGACCCGAGCCAACGTTCTACTGAGTGGGGCTTAAAGTGTTAAGATCAATTTAACATATTCACGCATTAAGTCAATGGGGCGACTTAAACCATAAAAGTTTAGAAATTCAACTCGCCGCGATGATGTAGGGCTAGGAAATAATAAGCCTAAATGGCGCAGGTTGTTTAATAAAGAATTCGTGAACAAATAGAAATCACGGAACAACTAAGGAATCGGGCATTTCGCCCGCTAAAATTTTTTTTCATTCCCCCCTAAAATCGAGCCTGGCCGGATTTTCGTGGCGCTCTCCCGGCCGGTTTCCGCAAACTGAGGGGGAACCGATGAACGCTTTCGACCGGAGTTTCGGTAAAACGAAGTTGGCGAGCCTGCCCGAATCTCCCGGTATTTACCGATTCTACGCCGAGGACGGCGCCCTCATCTACGTCGGGAAAGCGAAGAACCTTCGCCGCCGCGTCTCGCAATACCGGAACGCGCGCCGCCGGAAAAAGCACGCGAAGATGCGAAAGATCGTCGCCGAGGCGACGCGACTCGAGTTCGAGGTTTGTGCGGACGAGTTCGCCGCGCTCAAGCTCGAGAACGAGTGGATCCAAGCGCATCGCCCGAAGTGGAACGTCGCCGGCGCCTTCTATTTTCTCTATCCGATGATCGGCGTCGCGAACGCCGATGGCGTGCTTCGCCTTTGCTACACGACGGTTCCCGAGCGGTTTCCCGAGCACGTCTTTCACGGCGCGTTCCGCTCGCGCGAGCGGACCCGCGACGCTTTTTTCGCGCTCGCCGAACTCCTCCGGCTCATCGGGCACCCGATGCCGAGGGGGAAACGCGGTCGCGCGACCGCCCAGCCGCCCGCCCCGCGCGGGAGCACCTACGACTACGGCTTTCGCCAGATCCCCGCGGAATGGTCGGCCCGCATCGACGGGTTTTTCCGCGGCGAAGATTTCGGGGCGATCGAGGAACTCGCGGTGCTGCTCCTCGATCGGCCGACCGCGGTCGCGCGGCGGGCGGAAACGCAGACCCTTCTCCGGACGATCCGGCTTTTCTGGCGGCACGAGGCGGTACCGCTCCGGCTCGCGCGCGAGCGCGCGGGGTTCGGCGCCTATCCGGTTCCCCAGCGCGAGCGCGACCGGCTCTTCATCGCCCTACGGGCGGTGATGGCGGGCGCTCCACCGAAGGACCATCGCCCACGCCGCGAAAAAGAAGGCGCTCGCCAGGAAGTACGGTGAGCCCGGCAGCTCGAGCGCGTCCGAGCGATGGGTCGTCGCCGCGAAGAGCGCGGTCATAATCAGCGGGTTCGCGACCGACGTGAGCGAGGCGATGCTCATCAGTGCGCCCTGGAGTTCGCCCTGGGACTCGGGGGGGATTTCGCGGGTGATGAGCGACTGGAGCGCGGGATGGCCGGCCCAGAACAGCGACGAGAAGACGAGTACGACGTAAATCATCCAACCCTCGGCGACGAGTCCGAAACACGCGAACCCGATCGCCTCGCCGAGGACGCCGATGAGGAGCGCGCGCCTCTCGCCGAGGCGTTTTACCGCGATTCCGGTCAACGCCCCCTGGGAGAGCGCGCTCAGCACGCCGACGACGGCGAGCGAGAGCCCGACTTGGGACGGCGTCCACGCGTAACGGTACTCGGTGTAGAGCGTCCAGATCGACGGATGGGTCTGGCCAGCGAGGCTGATGAGGGCATACACGGCGACGAGGGTCGCGATCGCGGGCATCCGCACGAGGGTCGCGAGCGCGCGAAACGGGTTCAAGGCCCTCCGGTCGAACGCTCGGCGTTTCTCGGGCGGAAGCGACTCGGGAAGAACGAAAAGACCGAAGAGGAAGTTCAGGCAATTGAACGCCGCCGCGGCGAGGAACGGGTAGGCGAGACCTCGCGAGGCGAGTAGTCCTCCCACCGCGGGACCGACGACGAACCCGATCCCGAACCCCGCGCCGATCACGCCGAAGTTCCTCGAACGGTTCGAGTCGTCGCTGATGTCGGCGATGTACGCGCCCGCGACGGTGAAGCTCGCGCCGCTGATCCCGGAAATGACCCGCCCGAGGAAAAGGAGAGGCAGCGTCGGGGCGAAGGCCATGAAGACGTAGTCGATCGCGCCGCCGACGAGGGAAAGGAGAAGAACCGGGCGGCGCCCGTACCGATCGGAAAGGCGGCCTAGGAGCGGAGAGCTCAAGAACTGAAGAAGCGCGTAGATCGCGATGAACGCCCCGTAGGTCCGCGAAACCGTCGCCGGATCGGTGATGAACCGCCGGACGACGTCGGGCAGGACCGGGATGATGATGCCGACGCCGATCGCGTCGATGGCGAGGGTGACGAAGACGAAGGCGATGCTGGCGCGGCGATTCATGGGTAAGCCGAGCCTAGCGGCTTAGGCTTGGATTTGCCAGTCGGCGCGCGGGGGATTCGGCGCGCGGCCGCGGCTCGCGAGCAGCAGCACCGCTTCGTCGCTCACCGCGGGAAAGCGGGCGTAGAAATCGCCGACCGCCCG
This sequence comes from Bdellovibrionales bacterium, assembly GCA_018266355.1. Classification (GTDB taxonomy): domain Bacteria; phylum Bdellovibrionota; class UBA1018; order UBA1018; family UBA1018; genus JACMQW01. The sequence continues at coordinate 99,605 of JAFEAP010000002.1, read as the reverse complement.
GAAGTTCTCGGCGTGGCGAAGGACGACGAGCTCGCTCGCTTCGGGAAAAGTCCCGGCGCGCGTGATGCCCGCGGGACAAACCGGAGCGACGAGGACGATTTTCCGCGCCCCCCGGTCGCGCAGCATTCGGCAAGCTACTCGCGCGGTCTCGCCGGTCGCGATGCCGTCGTCGACGAGGAGCACGTCCCGTCCCTTCACGCGCGGAAGCGGAAGGTCGAGGCGGTAAACGGCGACTCGCCGACGGATCTCGCGCCTCGCGGCTTCGAGTTCGGCGTCGATGAGGTCTTCGGGCACGCGGAGGGATTCGATCGCGCGCGTGTCGAGGTGGTAGAGCCCGCTTTCGACGACCGCGCCGATCGCGTATTCGGGATGCTCCGGGGCCCCGATTTTTCGCGCGACGAGGACTTCCATCGGCGCGCCTAGACGGCGAGCGATCTCGTAGCCGACGACGACTCCGCCGCGGGCGAGACCGAGAACGATCGGATCGGTGAACGCGCGGTGGCGGAGACGCTCCCCGAGGAGCGCTCCGGCTTCGGATCGGTCGGCGAAACGATCGCCGGATGTCCAAGACGGTTCGCGCGTTTCCACATCTTTTATAGATGCAATCCACGCACCCGGGCGAAAACGGCGGGTAAAAGCGGTTCGGTGCGGTATTTCGCCGACGGTTAGGATTTCGGGCCGGAAAAATCGACCTACTCAGTCCCGCGGAAGCGCGCCGATGAGAACGGTATGAAGCCATTTAAATCAATCGCGTTCGTCGGGGTCCTCGCCGGTCTTTTCGTCGCCCTGCTGCCTTCCGCGGGGGCGTCGGAAACGTGCACGGAAAGCGGATTCTTCCCGCCGAACAAGCTGAACCTCTCCGTCCACGCGATGCGGGACGCGAATATCACCGAGGCCGTCTTCAACCAGATCATCGACAAGGTCGACCGCGTCTACCGCCCGGTCATCGCGCAGGCGGGCGGAAACCTCGTGATCGATCGCAGCTGGAACGACGGCACCGTGAACGCCTACGCCGACCGCCAAGGGAAGAACTGGATCATCAAGATGTTCGGCGGGCTCGCGCGCCACCCGACGATCACGCCCGACGGTTTCACGCTCGTCGTGTGTCACGAGACGGGCCACCACCTCGGCGGAGCGCCGAAGATTCCCGGCACCTGGGCGTCGAACGAAGGCGAAGCCGACTATTTCGCGAATCTGAAGTGCCTGAGGAACGTGTGGGCGAACGAGAACAACGTCGAGATCGCGAAGACCCTCGGCGTGCCGGCGGCCGTACAGCGGAACTGCGAGATGAGTTTCGGCGACGCGAACGCGATCGCGATCTGCGAGCGGGGCGCGATGGCCGGTCTCTCTTCGGCGAAGCTCATGCGCGAGCTCGGCGGCGAACCGCCGATCGACTTTTCGACTCCGGACCCTCACGTCGTGCCGGGGACCTATAACGAGCATCCGGCCGCGCAGTGCCGCCTCGATACCTATTACAACGGCTCGATTTGCCAGGTCGCCGCCTCGGAACCGCTCAGCGACGCCGATCCGCGCGTCGGCGTGTGCGCGACCGAAACCGGCGCGACTCGAGGCTACCGTCCGCTCTGCTGGTACAAGCCGAACGGACCGGGACCCCAACCGACCCCGACTCCCTTGCCGACGCCGACGCCGACTCCGACTCCGACCACGCCTCCGAATCCTGGCGGCGGCATCGCGCGTCCTCCGCTCTCCGCGGGACAGTCGACCGTCGTCGTGACGAATCCGAACGCGCGCGTCGAGTTCGCCTACGACGTCTCCGAATTCCCCGGCGCGGCCGGAGTATGGTTCGAGTTCTCGGCACCGAATCGCCCGTTCGTCGAACCGAACGGCATTACGCCCGACCCGTACCGGACGATCGGCGCCGCGCTTCGCGGTCCGCGAAGCGGGTTCTACGTCATCCCGGGGCGCGCGTTGCCGGGGTGGGGAACCTACCAGATTCGCGTGATCCCGCTCGATTCGACCGGGAAACGCGCGGTCGGCCGGTTCTCGAATCCGTCGATGCTGATTTTCCAGCGATAAATTCTACCGAGGCCAGCGGCGCTGGAGGCTGAGCGCGAACGTGCGCCCGAGCGTCGTGTTCACCGCGGGACCGAGGAGCGTTTGGTCGGTGTAGGACGCGGACAGGCTCCACTCCGTCGTCGCGAGGTAGCCGACGTCGAGACCCGTGTTCCAAACCCACTGCGCCGAGGAACGTGTGCGTGCGCCGTCGGCGTCGATCGTCCGCGGCTCGTTCCACACGGGTTGGATCCTAAGACCGACTCGGAACGGAAGGCGCACGAAATTATAGCCGACGCCCGCCTCTACGCTCGCGCCGAACCCGGGCGAAACACGGAGCGACGAGCCGCCTGCGTCGGTGAACGCGCGCGGGAGCGAGTAGTGGACTTCCGGCGTGACGGCGGCGTCAAGGACGCGCCACGCTTTGCGCAGGAGCGTACCCGCGGAAAGGCGGTAGAACCCGGTGCCGAACGCGTCGCTCGCGCCGGCCGCTTCGGTGTCGTAGATCGAGTGGGCGAACGGGAGGTTCAGCTGCGTGAAGAGGAATCCGTGCGGCTTCCACTCCGAGTACGTCCACTCCGGCCAGGCCTCGTACGCGAATCCGAGCGAAGCGTCGCCGACTCCCGATGCGCCGTTCGAGGTCCCGCCGGCCGCGACCGACTTCGAGACGAAGGGGACCGTCACGCTCGCTTGGGTGCGATCGGAGAGGATCGCGGCGACGTCGAGCCGGTAGGTCGTCGTGACTTCGTCCGTTCCGTCGCCGCGGAAAACGGGCTTCCCGGATGTCGGCGCGTCGCCGATGATTTCGGAGCGCGAGACGGCGAGGCCGAACTGGTAGGCGTCGTCGCCTGTGATCAGCGAAGGCGTCGCCGATGTTCCGCCGCAGCACGCGGCCGCGCGCGCGTTCCCGGCGAAGGCGAGAAGCGCGCCGACGGCGAGACTCGGGACGAGGATGCGAAAAAGAGCGGGCGGGCCCAAATCGGATGCCTCAGATCTCGACGTCGAGTTTCGCTTGTTCGTGGACTTGGCCCGCGGTCTTGAGTTGGACCCAGATTTCCCATTTTCCCGGCATGACGAAGAAGACCTTCGAGGCGTCGTAGAGGCCCGGGATCTTCGCGCCGGAGGCGTCGACTCTCGCTTCGGTCGTCACCGGCGAGGAGCCGTGTCCCATCGCGGGCATCCAGAGCTTCACGAAGACTTCGTGGTGCGGATCGACGAACGGCCCGTTCACGGTGCCGACGTCCGCTTTCCAGAAGCGAAGCTGGGCGGTGCCGAGATCGGAATCGGTCGGCATCCGGTCCCAGGTCCAGGACGCGCAGAGTTTATGGACGGGAAACGCGATCGGGCAATCGCCGGCTTCGCGCAGCGGTTCGCGGACGACGTCATTCGCGTTCACGTGATCGAGGAGCGGGGAATCGCAGGCGAGCAGCGCGCCGCTGAAGAGCAAGGTGAGGATCGAGAGCGAAACGTACAAGGTGCGGGACACGACTACCTCCTGGAGATGACGCAGCCGAGGGTGCGAGCCTGGGCGACGTCGGGACGACGGCCGGACGCGATCGCTGCGAGCGCGTCGGCGAGAAAGTGTTTCTGGGCGGCGGATGCCTGGTGGCTGTCGTCGACGCCGCCCTGGTAGAGGATTTCGCCGTCCGGTTTCACGACGTAGACGTGCGGGGTCTTCAGCGCGCCGACGGCGTCGGCGAGTTTCGCGCCCGCGTCCTCGACGATCGGAAATCGGATCGGCGAAGATTTAAAATGGGCGGCGGTCGGAGCGGGGGCTTCGTCCTGGTTCGCGTGTACGCCGATGAAGCGGAATCCTTCGGCTTCGTACTTCGCGCGGAGAGATTCGAGTTCGGCTTCGTGCGAGCCCGAACAAGGGCAAACCGCGGACAAGAACGCGACGACGGTCGCGCGCAGGGCGGACGAAATCGAAACCGAGGCCGGCTTTCCGCCGACGACGTCGGTTCCCGCGATCGTCGCGGGAAAATCCGCGCGCGCGGAGAACGCCGAAAGCGCGACCGAGACGGCGAGAAGCGGGAAGAGTCGGTGCATGGTCCGACTTTCCCACGCGCCCCGCGCGAAATCCAGGCTAACGCGATGCAGTCGGCGCGAAGAATCCGGAACTCAGCTGGCGTTTCTCGGAAGGGATTTTTTTACAACCCGCGGGCTCGAGGGAACGCGCTATGGATTTTCCCGGAAGGGTCGCGTAGCCGATCACGCGAGCGACGTGTTGCTGAACGATGCAGGCTTTCCACCAGCTCGCCTCGATGGGACTTCCGTCGAGGTCGAAGTAGTTCAGTTCCTTCGTTTCCGGATTGAATCGGCCGCCGCCGTAAAGGCCCTCGATCAATCGGAGGGGGGTGAAATCGGCCCAACCGGCGTCGGTGCCGATCGTTTCCTTCGTGATCGAGTAATACGAAGCGACGCGCGGGAGGAAATGTTTCCCGGCGTTGTACATCGCGATCGCCATGAGCCATCCGGTGTGGAGCGGGTAAACGGCGGGCGAGACTTTTCCGCATTTCCGCGCGAACGACCGGCCGGCGGGATAGGTATCACGGCGGCGAAGGGGTTCGGGGATCTCGGTGTCGAAGAGTCGGCGGAGTGCGGTCGCTTTCGCCTGGATGTTTTTCCGAACGTCTCCGCAGTAGCGCGTGAACGAGGAGGCCGCGGAGTAGCGCGCGCGAACGACCGCCGGCGTGATCTCGATCGGCGTGATCGGAGTCGTGCCGCCGGTGGCGATCGGAGCGAGGACGGCCTCGACCTTCTTCGCGACGGTCGCGAAGGCGATGTCGCCGTAATACCGCGAGCCCCGCGTTTCTCCGCTTAGTTTCGGCGCGCGCGCTCTCGCGATGTCGTAAAAGGAGCGGACGATCTCGGTCGGCAGCGTCGCTTCGTCGCACGCCTGCTCGGCCGCGGGCCATTCGATCGCTTGTTTTTCGGCGGGGGAGAGGGCGTTCGCCCAGTTGCACCACTCGCGGACGTTGATCTGGCCGATGCCGCAGGAAAAATTTCCGCCGTCGGCGCTGATGCCGAGGTTCGCGAAGCCGGCCTCCTGCATGAGCGCGCCGAAGAGGAGCTGCGGAGGCATGCCGACGCGAGCGGCGGACGCCTCGATCTCTTCGACCTTCGCGGTCCGATCCTCGGCGGTGGCGGGCGCGAGATCGGCCACGCAGCCGACCGGGGGCTGGGCCCAGTCGATCGGCGCCGCGTCGGCAGTCAAGAGCGGGGCGAGACTCGCAATCGTCATCCCAAGCCGCAGGTCGAAGTAGCGCATTTCGATTTCCCGCGTTCAGTGGAGCGAGTAGAACACGCAGGAATCGAGCTGCGGCTCGGAGTAGTAGCCGACGCCGTCGATGTTGATCCGAAGGAATGCGTGCCCGGTTTCGTGGCCCGGATCATTTTCCGACATCAGTTCGGTCGAAACGCCGAGGGCATTCCCGAGGTCCGCGCCGACGTAGGAGAACTGACGGCAAACGCCGATCCCGGCCTCGACGATCTCCGAGGATCGATAGAGCGACCCGGCCTCTTTCGAGTCGACGTACGTCACCATGTGCGCGGCCGCGCATTTCGCCAGGCAGGCGCGTCCCCAAGCATCCAAATTTTCCCGGGCGGCGAACGCCTTGAGCGTGGATAAGAGTTCCGCGTAGTCGCGATCGTCCTGGAAAGACCGGTTACGGAGTTTCCTTTCGGCGGCCCGCGCCCAGAGCGACGATTCTTCGGGAATCTTCATGGCGACCTGACCGACGTAACGTTCGTCTTCGCGCATTTCGTAGTTCCACGCATTCGTCTTCGGGCTCTCGACGGTATGACCTGCCGCCGCGTAGTCGCGTTTCAGGCAGGCTTCCTGCATCGCCTCGAAACGCGGACGAAAGGGGGTGGAAGGATCCGGATCGGCGAACGCGGTGGAGGCGGAAAACACGGCGAAAAGGATGAAAAGGGAGGTTTTCATAGGGGGTCTTGTAACGCAGTGCATTAGAATAGGCAAACCGAATTTTCGCGGGCGATTCGGGCCAAGTCCCTGATCTGAATCGGATTCCAGATCGGCGCGTCATTGGGTTACGACACCCGTATGAAACTCAAACCCGGCATCGTCTTCGGTTCGGCTCTCCAGGATCTCTATCAGTACGCGAAGGAAAACGAGTTCGCGCTCCCGGCGGTGAACGTCACCGGCACGAACTCGATCAACGCGGTCCTCGAGACGGCGAAGCTCGTGAACTCGCCCGTCATCATCCAGTTCTCGAATGGCGGCGGCCAGTTCTATGCCGGGAAGTCGCTGAAGCTTCCGAACGAAGGCGGCTCCGTCGCGGGGTCGATCTCGGGCGCGACCCACATCCACCTGATGGCCGAACATTACGGCGTACCGGTCGTCGTGCACACCGACCACGCGGCGAAGAAACTCCTGCCGTGGATCGACGGCATGCTCACCGCCGGCGAAGCCTACTACCGGACGAACAAGCGCCCGCTCTTCTCTTCGCACATGCTCGACCTTTCGGAAGAGCCGCTCGCGGAGAATATCGAAACCTGCGCGACCTACTTCAAACGCATGAAGGCGATCGAGACCGCGATCGAGATCGAACTCGGCGTCACCGGCGGAGAAGAAGACGGCGTGGACAACTCCCACGTCGATAACGCCTCCCTCTATACCCAGCCGGAAGACGTCGCGTTCGCGTACGAGCACCTGAAGACGGTCGGCCCGGGATTCACGGTCGCCGCTTCCTTCGGAAACGTCCACGGCGTGTACAAGCCGGGCAACGTGAAGCTCACGCCGAAGATCCTGAAGAACTCCCAGGACCACATCGTCGCCAAACACAAGACCGGTGCGAAGCCGGTGAACTTCGTCTTCCACGGCGGCTCGGGCTCGACCCAAGCCGAGATCCGCGAGGCGATCTCTTACGGCGTGATCAAGATGAACATCGACACCGACATGCAGTGGGCGATGTGGGAAGGCGTGAAGAACTTCTACGAAGAGAAGAAAGCCTACCTCCAAGGTCAGCTCGGGAATCCCGAAGGTCCGGACGCGCCGAACAAGAAGTACTACGACCCGCGCGTATGGCTGCGGAAGGGCGAAGAGAATTTCGTGAAGCGGCTGAAGGGCGCTTTCGAAGACTTGAATTGTATCGGGCGCGCCTAATCAATTAGCGATAATGCCGCGTTCGGCGAACGCGAAGGCGAGCTTCACGCGGCCCTCGCGCTCGAGGATCGTGCCGTGGCTCATGATCACGCGCTCGAAATCCCACTCGAGGATCCGACGGAGCGAGCGGCGCGCCTGGTCGACGTCGTTGATGAATCCGTAGCGGAGCAGGCGGCTCGGGCCGAAGTGTTTGTAGACGCCGTTCAGCTTGAAGAGGAACTTTTCGAAGCCCTCGACTTCCATCTGCAGGTTGAAGACGAGGTCCGTGACGACGAGCGTGCGGCTCACGACGTGAAAGTAAACGGATTCCTGCAGCAGCCGGGTGCCGTCGAAGGGGAGGCAGTCGATTTCCTTGCGAAGTCCCATCGGCCAGTGCCCCGCGGTTCCGGGCGGGTGGAAAGTCGCGAGCGGAAACCGGCGGCGCCATTCGGCGGCGTCGCTCTGGTGAAACCGATTCGGCGCCACGATGTGGGAGACGAGGCCGAGCGTCTCGATGTTCGCGTAGTCGGCTTCGTGGAGTCGGATCGGGCTATGGATCACGAGCTGCTTCGCTCGCGTCCGCATGATCGTCATCCGGCGACGGAAGCGGGTGCCTTGCCAATCCCCGTCGACGCAATAAAGATCGGGTTCGACCTCGCGGAGGCGATCGTACGGTTCGAAATGGTCGGGGGACGCCATACCTCGATGATCCGTCGGGTTTTCGGAACTTGCAATAAAGGGTTCTCTCCCCGGTCGGCCGGGGTTATAGGAGAGGGCCATGACGAAAGGGAAGACGCCATTTCCGCGCGGGATCGCTCCCGACCTGCTCGTTTCCCAGGTCCGGAACACGATGCCCTACCTGTTCGCGGCCGGACCGGACGCGTTCACGGGTTTTCCCCCCGCCGATCGGCTACGCGCCTACGCCGCGAGCTCGGTCCCGGACGAAGTCGCGGATCACTTCGACTATTTCGCACTCTGCCTTTCGTCGCACTACCTCTCGTGCGGCACTCCCGTGCCGACCGACGTGGATAACCAGATCCGCCAGAAGCTCTGGCCGGCGGGGCTTCCGCTTGAGACCGCCCTCGCGATGGCCGACTTCGTCCTCGCCTCCCGGAAGTGGGATTTCACGCTCGTCTCGACCCGGTTCGTCCGCGGGGCGAAGGGGACGCCGTGGGAAAGGGAAACGCTCAGCGGACACCTCGGCGAATGGTTCACCGTCGCGTGCGGCGCCTACGGGGCGTTCGGCCGGTATGCGGACCCGGCCGCCGTCGCGAAACGCGAGGAACTCCGTGCCGCGATCGGGGACGAGGTGAATCGGCACTCCGAGATCTTCGGATCGCTCTGGCGCGCGAAGGACGGCGTCGGTTGCTTGAAAGCCTCCGCTTCGATCGCGCACAACTTCGGCGACCTCGACCGCGTGATGGACATGTGGGAGCTCGGGCCGGGCGATCCGCTGCGGCTCGCGTACTACAAGCTCGGCGCGAAGCCCTTCGACACGGAGGGGAAGCTCCGTCATCTCGGTCGGCTTTGGGTCGCGGGCGAGCTCTATAAATCGAAGATCGACGGGAGTTCGATGGCGATCGAGAATCACCGTCATTTCGCGCTCCGGAAGCCGCGCGGGCTGCGCGCGCGCGCCGAGTTCGTCGTTCCGACCGCGCCGTTCTTCGACGCGTGGGGCGAGGCGATCGCCGGCGCGGAAGACGCGCCGGAACTCTTCGTCGCGCTCGCCGACGCGTGGACGAAGCAGCCGGGGACGTTCGCGTACGGTCGCGGCCTAGCGGGGATGCTCGCGCGTCGGCCGGAATTCCGGGAACTCCCCGAGACGAAGCCCGCCTACGCGGACGCGGTGGCCGCGCCGGGGACGCGCGCGATTCTCGAGACTTCGCGCGCGGTTTTCGAGCGGCGCTGGGGCGAGGAAGCGATTCGGCTCATGGAAGATATCCCGTCGCGGGCGGACGCCAGCAAGTAAGCGCCGTTCTAGCGTTTGATCGCGTCGACGACGGTGAACTTCGCGTTCCGGGCGACCGGCTCGATCCCGCCGAAGATCCGCGCGAGGCGCGCCGGATAGCCGAGGTGGGCGTTGCCGATCACGCGCAGACGCCCGCCCGGGCGGAGCACGCGGTGGGCTTGGTGGAACATCGCGCCCGCGATCTGGTCGCCGACCGTCGTGCCCTGATGGAAAGGCGGATTGCAGAGCACGAGGTCGTGCGCCTCGTCCGGGCCGTCCTCGTACGCGTTCGTCCACGCGAAGTCGGCCTCGCGGCCTTCTCCGAAACGCGCGTGATTCTCCTTCGCGCTCTCGACGGCCATCCAGGAGTCGTCCGTATAGGTCACGCGCGCGGCGGGATGCATTCGCCCGGCCGCGATGCCGACGATTCCGTTCGCACAACCGAGGTCGAGGATCGAGCGGGCGTCGCCCGCGGGCAGGTGTTCGAGGAAGAATCGCGTCCCGATATCGAGGCGCTCGCGGCTGAAGAGGTTCGAGGGGTGATGGAAAGGACGGTCGAATCCGTCGAGCCGGACGTCCCGAGGGAACGGGGAAACGGAGGGCGCTCGAACGAAATCGGCGAAGATGAGCCGCGCTTTCTTTTTCGCGAGACTCGTCCGCGTCGGCCCGACGAGCCGCTCGAGGAGTTCGAACGCGCCGTCGGATTGGTGTTTCACCATCACCCCCGCGACGAGGCGCGCACCCGGCGCGAGTTTCGACGAGAGCGTCGCGAGGAGGTCCTCGAGGTACGCGAGGTTTTTCGGCGGACGGAGGAGGACGAGGTCGTAGGGACCCTCGAGGTCGGCGAGGCGGTGGACGATCCGCGGGGTGGACTTCGTCTCGCTCGGATTCCGGTCGGCGTTGCGCGCGATCGCGCGGGCGGAGCTGAACGAGTCCGTGTAGGTCGTCACGCCGTAGGTCGCGAGCGGAACCGAAAGGGCGCCGAACGCGTCGCCGACGACGAGGATCCGTTTATCGGCGAGGGCCGGTCGGTCGGAGGCGAGTTCTTCGAGCAGGAGCGAGTCGGCGGCGTCGAAGGCTTGGAGCTCTTCGTGCTTCCGTTCGGGATAGCGGGCGAGCTTCAGCGCGTGGCCGAAGCCGGTTTCGAAAAGGGGCGTCATGACCGTCCCACGGGTAGCAGTCCGGCCGCCGTGACGTCAAAAACTTTCCGATACCGGCCGTTTCGGGCGAATGGGAGAATCGAGGGCGATGATCGCGCTGAACCGCACGCCCTGGACCTACCGTATCGGCATCCCCGTTTTCCACGTGGTCGCGATCTACGGGATCGTGACCGCGCCGCTTACCTGGCCCACGGCGATCGTCGGCCTCGCACTCTACACGATCCGCGGATTCGGCATCACCGTCGGTTATCACCGGTACTTCACGCACGAGTCGTTCAAGACCTCGCGCCCGGTCGCGTTCCTGCTCGCGCTCTTCGGCGGGCTCGCCGGCCAAGGGACCGCGAGCTGGTGGGTTTATCGGCACCGCACGCACCACCGTTACACCGACAAGGTAGGCGATCCGCACTCGCCGAGGGTCGACGGTTTTTACCACGCGCACCTCGGGTGGCTTTTCAAGGACGCCACGCCCGAATCGCGCGACGGGGAGAATGCCCTGCGCGGCGAATGGCCGCGCGAACTCCGCGTGCTCGATCGGTGGATTCCGATCCTTTTCCTCTCCCAGGGCGCGCTCCTTTACGCGTGGGCGGGATGGAGCGGAGTGACTTGGGGATTCTTCGTGCCGACGATCGTCTCGTGGCACCTGACGTTCTTCGTGAACTCGCTCTGCCACGTTTACGGCGACCGTCCCTTCGATACGCAGGACGACTCGAGGAACAATCGCTTCTTCGCGGCGCTGATGTTCGGTGAAGGCTGGCACAACAATCACCACGCGTGGCCGCGGAACGCGAAGCTCGGGCTTCGTCCGCTCCAGATCGACCTCGGGTTCTATTTCATCAAGTTCCTCGAAGTCTTCGGCCTCGTGCACGACTTGCACGTGAAGACCGAGGACGAGATCCGAACCTCGGTGAAACGCTACACACGCGTGGCGTGATTTTGACGGACCGACGCGGTCGGGCGTAATTTCGTCAGGTCAATTCTCCATCGGCCGATAGGTCGAGTATAGACCGCTCTTTCAGGGTCTCCTTGCTCGGCTTAGGAGGTTCTCGATGAACACCGCTACCCTTCGGGGTTTCCGTACTTTCGTTTCGATCGCGCTTTTCGCGTTCGCGGCCCACAGCTGCGGAAAGGCGCCCGCCGAATTCCAGGTGAGCGGAAGGTCCGGTCAGATCGACCCGGGATGCACCGCGGGTTCGACTTCGCGGCCGCTTCGGATCCTCGTCATGGTCGATAACTCCGGTTCGACCGATAGCACCGACCCGAGCCAGACCTACCGCGTGCAGACGCTTCGGACCTTCCTCGCCGCGTACGGTTCGCACGCGAACCTGAGTTACGGTTTCGGCTACTTCGACGACGCGGGTTACCTCTACGACGTCGGCAGCACCGCTTTCCGCGAGCACGACGCGAGCGTGCCGTTCGGTTCGGCAACCCAGATCGGCGCGGCGCTCGACACCTACCACGCCTCGATCCCGCCGAGCGGGAACACGGCCTACGGCGAAGCGTTTTCGGCGCTCTCGGCGGCCGTCACTCGCGACGAGGCCGGGGGCAGCGCGCAGGACTACGCCGTCGTCTTCATGTCCGACGGTCAGCCGACCGATATCGACAGCGACGTCACGAACCGCCTCGCCTCGCTCGTGACGAACCTCCGCCAAACGGCGGCCGCGAACGGGAAGAGCCACCTCACGGTGAGCACCGTCTATTTCGGATCGGGTTCGGACGCGACTTCGATCCGGAATCTTCGCACGATGGCCGAACAGGGCGGGGGTCAGTTCGTCGATACGAATCACCTCGACCAGGGCGGGCTCGCGATCGACGATCTCGTCACGATTCCGGGTTGCTGAACTTGAGCGCCGCCTCGGCTCGGGCAATCGCCCGCGCGGACGCCTTCACGTAGGCGGCATCGGGGAGTCGTTCGCGCGGAACGAGCAGGAATTCGAACGCATGCGGATTCGCGGGATTCCAGAAAAAGAGGAATCGGCGGTCCGGCGTGCGCTCCGCGTTCTCGCCGCGTTCATAGAGTCCGGCGACGAATCCCGGCCAGGCGAGTAGCGCCGCGCCCGCTTCGCGGGAGTCCGTCGCGACCGATCGCAGACGGGACCAAGCTCCCGTCCAATCCCGGACGAGTTCGGCGTATTCGCGGTCCAAGGCGCGAGGATCGCGATGAATCGCGGCGAACGTAAGACCCGGGAGGCGACCCCGGAGGCGCGAAAGGCCGGCCTCCGGATCTCCTTCGATTTCGACGAGCGCGGATCGGCGGCCGAATCGAACGGAGCGTCGGGCCCCAAAACGTTCCGGGTGGGAGACGAGGGCGTTCCGTCCTTCGGACGCGTCGGGCCCCGAGAGAAAAGGGATTTCGTAGACTCGTCTCGCGGCGGAAGAGGCGGCCGCGGCGCGGCTTCGCACTCGCCGCCAGACTCGGCTGACGAGGTAGCCGTTCAGGATTCCGATCGAGCCGCAAGCGGCGATCGCGATCCACTCGGACCGACCGAGCGACTCGCCTAGAATGAAACGGGCCGCGAGTTCGAGGAGAACGACCGTCAGGCAGATCGCGGCGGTCATCGCGGGAAAGAGCCGGCGGAGAGTCTCCCCCGCGACTCGCGAGTCGATCCGAAATCGATTTCGAAGGAGATCGAACTCGAAAACCTTCGGGAGGTCGGTGAGCCCCCGGATCCAAGGAAGAAAAAAGACCAGGACTCGCGCGTCGCCGTGTTTCCACAGGAACGGCAGCAGCCACGCTTCGGCGCGAAAGGCGATCCGCATCGCACCGCCGAGCCACGGCGGGAACGAAAGCGCGGTCGGTTCGGAACGCCCTTTTCGCGGCCAGCGAAACCAGGCATGGGGCCATCCGAGATCGCGTTCGGTTCGGAGGAGAATCCAGGCGCGCGCTCCCTCGCGGACCGCCGCCTCCCAAAGAAAATGCGCGGCCACGCCCCAGGGACCGAAAAGGAGGATGAGGGGAGGCAAGCCGGCGATCGAAAGGGCCTCGACGCCGTAGAGTGTTTTTCCTCCGACGTGCGAACGCGTCCTTCCCTGCACCAATGCGGTTTCCGGAAGAAGAGCGAGGCCGCAGGCGAGACGAAAGAGCGAAATGATGCGAACGGCGTCGAATATGCTGAAGACCCGGTCCGACGTGAGAAGGGCCCACCCGTGACGATGAAACCAGTAAGCGCCGAGAACGAAATTCAGGATCGCGATCCGCCGATTCCACCGTCGCGATTCGGTCAGTATTCCGCTTCCCGGCGATCCTCGGTGATTTCGCATGGCCTCGCGAAGCGGTTCGAGCGCTCCCGCGACCGCGGCCTCGATCAGACCGAGTCCGAGCAGCCAAGTCGCGAGATCGGAAAGTTCAAGGCCGGGAAACGCGTTCGCGACGATCCAAAAGCGAATGAAATGCACTCCGCCGCGGATGCTGATCAGGGCGAACGCGCGCAGGCTCCTTCGCGCGAACGCGCGTCCGGGGAAAGCGAGACTTTCGAGATAGGAAGGCGGAATCGCGCTCTCCCGCCGCTCGATGAGGAAGTCGATTTTCGATTGAACCGTCTCACCGCGACCCATATGCGCCCCAAAGATGGCCCGGAGGACGGAACCCGAATCGTCGGATCAAATCCCGAGGCGAGTAGTCGCGAAAGGCGTAAGGCAATGGGCGATCGGCCGCGAGCAGCGCGATCGTCCCGCAGACCTCGCGGTCGAATTCCCGCCAGGCGCCCGGGTCCGTGCAAAGGGCCCGCATCCGGCGGAAAGACGGGTCTTGGCCGAACTGACCGGGACCGAATTGCGTCTCGGCCGCTCGGCAGAGGCGGTAGGCGCGCGAGTCGGACGATTCGTTCGGGACTTCGTCGCGAACGATGCGCATCCTCAGGCGGAACCGTTCGAGAAGCGCCTTCATTTTCTTCGGGGGGAGCCGAGGACCTCGCGACCGATGCACCCGTATGCCGAGGAGATCGACGTACTGCCGCTCCTCGAATCGTGCGGTCGACGCGGGTCCTCCGCGGCTCGTCCAGGCGAGGTCGGCTGATTTTTCCGTCTTCTCCCTTAGGCCGAGGGGTTTAAGAATCCCGGGAATCCTAGCGGCGAAACTCGCGGCGACTTCTTTCTCCGAATGGGCAAACACGAAATCGTCTCCGTACCTGCGGTAGAAAGCGCCCGGAACGCCGAGGGCCGCGAGGTCGAGCGAGTTTAAATAGAGATTGGCGATCGGAGGAGTGAGGGAAGATCCGGTCGAAATGCCGACCGATCGGGAAAATTCCCGGTCGCTGCCTCTCGCGCGGACGGGCGCCCGAAGGAGAGTCCGAATCGCCTCGACGTCCCTTTCGGGCACTCCGAAATCGGCGAGTAACCGCCAAAGCGGTGCGTGATCCCCGAGCGGGATCGAGTCGGTGTAATTTTCGACGTCGCGACGGAGGACGAAGAGCGGAGCCTTACCGTGAGCCGCTCCGAGCGACGCGAAATCGCGGATGACTTCCTCGGCGGACCTTCCCTTTCTGAACGAGCAGAGCGCATCGGGAAGGCGCGGCTCAATTCGGGATTCGAGGTCGAGCGCGAGGGCTTTTTCGGCTAAGTAAATCGAGTCCGGCAAACGCACGAGGTCGCGATCTTTATCGAGAGTCGCGCGATAAATTTCGCTCGTCCAGGAGGCGAACGGAAGCGTACGGATCCAATCGAGGATTCGCGACGAGTCCGAATGCGCAATTTGGCGAAGGAAATCCCTCGATCGGGGGAAGGGTTGCATCAGGCTCCAGACAAGAAAAAGCGGGAGCCGCGCGAAGTTGAACCTAGCCCGTCGGGTGTAGATTCTTGGTTTGTGCGACCGAGGCCGCCCGTCCTCCCCGCAGGGTGGACGTTAGCGCGGACTCCCTGGATCGATCTTAGTCTTCGAAATAGATCTTGTATAGTTCGACCGGACCGTAGGCGCCGATGCCGGGGTCCCACCCGATCACTTGTTTACGAAGCGAAGCGTCCGCACCGAGGCTCGTCGCTTCGGCCGTCGAGGCGACTTCGACTTTTTGCGAGAACATACGGGTACCGCGGTCGCGGAAGTTCGCCATCACTCCGATATGGGCGAGGTTGAAGGCCTGCCCGGTTCCCGCTTCGATGCAGACGCCGCGCCCGCGGGCGTTCAGGACGAGCGCGGAGCAATGCTCGCCCTGATTCCATAACGCGTTCCTTTTCCGATACCAATGGTCGACGCTGAAGTGGCTCTGCGTTTGGAAATCTGCCCATCCCGTGGGGTTGCTGGCGGCCATGTTGGTGTTCGTACTGGTGTAGTTTCCGCTATTGGTCCAGAAGCCTCCGTGATCCCAGGTGAACTGACTGTTCGCGTAGAACATGTCGCCGTTCGGGCGGGCGACCGTCACCGTTTTATAGCGGTAGCTCGCGTTACCGACGTTGAAATCACAATCCCCCTTAGCCGAGGCGTATCGCCGGCGCACGAGGATGAGGGTTTTCGCTCCGTTCATGACGATCCGTTTGCGAAACGAATGGAAGTCGACCGCGCGTCCGTCGGCAGACTCGATATGGAACGCCGGGGACTGGAAGGTCGAGCCGGAGCCGAAGACGTCGGATTGGTCGAGGAGCGCCCCTGCGGCTTGGAAGATCTGGTCTTCGGTCATCGACGGATTGCAGGCGACGGCGCCGTTCAGCGAAGGATGCACATAGTAATCTTTCGAAATGGAGGTGACGACGTTTCCTTTCGAGTCGACTCCGCGCGCTTCGGCCACGAAGGTGCCGCTTTGGCTCGCGCCCGCGAATCCCGCCGCCGACGCGTTGATGACTTTTCCGCTCGAACAGTCGCTCCAGGAAACCGAAGCGATCGACCGCTTCAGTCCCGCACGGCATTCGACTTTCCCCTTGGCCGGCTTTTTCGTCACGGCGAAAGTCGTGGCGCTCGCGCCCGATCCGGAAAGCGTGTAGCCGGTGGCCCCCTGAAAGTTTTGGGAAATCGAGAATGCGTAATCGGAAACCGACGGGTCCGAACCGACTTGGCTCGCTTCCGGATCGACCGCTTGGACGATTCTTAATTGGAGGCATCCGGACGCGAAGACCGAAAGCGCGATACTGATAACGACGGCGACTTTTTTAATCATGCCCTTTTCCTCGTCCTGGATACGTACTGCAGAGGTAGGTGGGTGAACGGACTCTCTTAAAAAAGTGTACGAAACCTTTTATCGGCGGAAAAGTGCGTCAGTAAGGACACGGTTAGCGGGCGCGATCCTATGCAGCCCGAGCGAAATTCGCTGAAATTTTATTTAAACGATTCGGCGTCGAGAGGCGCCTCTTCCGGAAGCTCGGGCCCGTATCCGTTCAGCCGCGGATCCCAGTGGGCGTCGAAGTCGTAGCGGTATTCGTAGCGCTCGGCCGCGCGGAACGTCGCGCGGTTCGCGTAATAGTATAGGACCGCGCACGCGATCCCGGCGAGGAATCCGTAGAGGTGGGTGACGTAACTCACTTCGGGCCGGTAGCCCTCGGGCAAATAGAGGAGCATCGCGACTCCGAATCCTTTCAACACTCGCCGCGCGAGCCGTTCGCGCCGATCGACGAGGATCGCGAGCGTGATCCACACCGCGCCCATCCAGTAGACGACGCCCGAAGCGCCGACGAGCGAAATCGCCGCCGGCATTTCCCGGAGCACGGCGAGGTTCACGAGTCCGCCGACGAGAAAGCCGAGGAAAGGGAAAAGAAACCATCCGTAGTACCCGGTCAGGACGAAAGCGAAGGGGATGAAGAGGACGAGGTTCGAGAGGAGGTGGGCCGGACCGGAGTGCACGAAAAGAGTCGTCCACGCGCGCCAATATTCGCCGCGCCCGAACACGAGTTCGCCCGACGCCGGAAACTCGACGAGCCGGCCGGCGGCGAGAAGGAGTGCGAGCGCGACGGTCGTCGCGAGCCCCGGATGAGCGGGGTCGCGCGTGAGCCAGTTCTCTCGAAAAACGCGTTTCAACACACCCGTAAGATGACGCCGAATCGGCGTGACGCAAGGCGGGGTCCGAAAAAGAATTCTCGAATGAAATCGCGAGCGGCCCGTGCCCGACCACCGGGCCCGGGCCTTCCTCGCAAATGGGGTCGCTTTCGCTTCCCCGCGGGCAAACTAACCCCGGGCCGTGGGCGCGGCGATGCCTCCCGAAGCCAATCGCGCGGGAAGAATTATCCTTCGGGTTCTATTTTCGGCAGGCGCACGGTGAAGACGGAGCCTTCTCCGGGGCGACTTGTGAGGGAGATCTCGCCTCGGTGGGCGGCGACGATTTCGGACGCGATGAAGAGACCGAGTCCGAGCCCGGAAACTCCCGTGCCGTCCGCCGCGCGTTCGAAGCGCCCGAAGATGCGCTTTTGGTTTTCCGGCGCGATTCCGGGACCGCGGTCGCGCACTTCGAGGATCGCCGAAGTACGATCGGAATGAACACGAATCTCGACCGGTTTTCCCTTGCCGTATTTCAGCGCGTTTTCGACGAGGTTCGCGATGACTTGCTCGATCCGATGGGGATCGCCCGCGCAGGCGACCGGTCCTTCCTCGGCGAGGGAGAGGGCGGCGGCGGTATTCTCGAGTTCGGGGGCGAGGTTTTCCAGGGCCGCTCGAGTTTGGGCGACGAGATCGATCTCCTCGAGGACGACGTCGAGGCGGCCCGTGGAAATCCTCGAGATGTCGAGCATGTCGTTGATCCGTCGGTCGAGGCGCTTCAGGTGGTTATCGAGCCGGTCGAAATACTTCTGGAGCGCTTCTCCGGTGAGGTCGGCGGGGTTCCCGCGGACGTATTTTCGCTTGAAGGATTCGGCGTGGAGCTCGAGGAGCGTGAGGGGGGTCTTCAGCTCGTGGCTGCAGACGGCGAGGAACTGGTCGCGGACTTCGATCGCCGCGCGGAGCTCTTGCTCGAGTCGCTTCTGGTCGCTGATGTCGACGGAAACCCCGATCCACCGGATGACGTTGCCGTCGTCGTGCCGTACGGGCGCCGCCCGGCGAAGGACCCATCGGTACCGCCCGTCCTTCCCGCGCACGCGGAATTCGGCTTCGTAGGGGGCGCCCTTCGCCCCGGCCTCGCGCCATGCGGCGACCGTCTTCGGAAAGTCGTCGGGATGGATGACCTTTTCCCAGTCACCGGAGCCGAATTTCGCCGCCGCGATGCCGGTGAATTCTTCCCACCGCGAGTTCGCGTAGACCATCCGGCCTTCGACGTCCGTGACCCAGACGAAGCTCGGCACCGTTTCGCCGAGGAGACGGTATTCCTCGAAGATTCGCTTCGTTTCGTCGATGTCCGTCGCCGTACCGTAACGTTTTTTTACGGCTCCGTTCTCGTCGCGCGCCGAAACGACGCGTCCGAGGTGCCATCGGTAAACCCCGTCGTGCCGACGGAGGCGGTATTCGGCTTCCCAGTCGGCGATCTTGCCGTCCTTCGGCCGCCAGAGCGGCATGATCCGCTCGATGTCCTCGGGGTGGACGCAGCCGATCGCGTCGGCGGGCGAGGAACGCGCGCGATCGAGTCCGGTGTAGTCCCACCACTTCCGGTTGTAGGCGACGTTCGATTCGTCGGCGTCCGACGTCCAGATGATCTGCGGAATCGAATCGGTCATTTCGGCGAGCTTCGCTTGGATCTGCTTCGTGTCGTCGATGTCGGTCGCGACGCCGAACCGGCGGTAGACTTTACCTTCGGCGTCCCACACGGGTTCCGAGCGGGCGATGAACCACCGGTAGACGCCGTCGTGTCGACGGAGTCGGAATTCGCGCGCGATGCGGTCGTGCGCTTCGCGGGCCCGGCGGTGTTCCTCGAGATTTCCTTCGATGTCGTCGGGGTGGGTGACCCGGCGCCAATCCTCGGGGGAAACTTCGGTCTGGGCGAGTCCCGTGTAAGTCGACCATGCGCGATTCATGTACTCGACGGCCCCGTCGGCGCGCATGATCCAAACGATATGCGGAATCCCCTCGGCTAAGATCCGAAAAAGGTCGGAAGCCGGCGTCGCGTCGGCGGGAAGGCGGAGCGTTTCTGGCGGGTCGAAAGGCGGTCGCACGTAATCTTAGGATACGGGCGGTTAGGGGACGCCGTCTACTTTGTCCATCTCCGCGATATCTTTTGGGTGATAAGATTAATTAATTAACTTGGCGGATAACGAATAATTATTACTTCTCGCTCTTCGGGCGTACAAGCCGCGCACGCCAACGATTCGGCGCCCGCGGAGCGGGCACCGCCACCGAAATTTGAGAAGGAAGTATCCCATGAAAAACGCCCTGGTCCTCGCGCTCGTTTCCCTCGCCTCCGTCAACGCTTTCGCGGCCCCGAAATCGGCCCGCATCGTCCACATGAACATCGACCGCGACGCCTTCGGCGGCCGCCGCTTCGTCGGCGGATCGGTCACGGTGGACCTCGTCCGCCGCGAAGCGAATCTGCACCTCCTCCCGGCCCAAGTGAGATGTCCGAAAGGCCGGATGTGCCCGGCGATGATCTTCGCTCCGGTCGACGTCACGCTCCCGCTCATCTCGAAGAAGACTGGCCGCTGCGAAGTGACCTACGTCGCCGAAACCGACCGCCGCATGGTCGACGGCCTCCGCCAACGCCTCACGATCGTCGACAACGCGAGCGCGAACTGCATGCGCATCCCGGAACAACGCGTGGAATCGGTCGAAGTGGTCTACCAAACCGCCGGCCAAACCCGCACGGGCGCGATCAAGACCTACTCGACGTTCGGTGCTGAGCCGTTCGTCTCCGCGGTTTACTGAGCCGTCACCGTGGCCCTCGGGCCCGATCGAACTCTCCCACGACGTCCTGACGCGTTCGTCGGAAAATGAAAGGCTCGCTTCCTCCCCCGGAAGCGGGCCTTCTCGTTTCGCGCGAGGGCGCGGTCAGATCTTGCAGGCGAATCCGGCTTTCTCGAGGTTCGTCTTCAAGTTGTCGAACACGGCCTGGCACTTTTCCTTGTTCGTCGAGCAGGTGCCGACTTCCTTCGCGGTGCCTTTTTTCGTGTAGGTCACGGTGTGTCCTTCGCCCTTCGCGGTGATCTCGAGTTCGCGGGTTTCGGCGCCCTTGGTGCAGGTCGCTTTGTTGATCATCTCGGCGGGTTCGGCGGCGAGCGCGGGAAGCGCGAGGAAAAGGACGGCGAGAGCGGGTTTCATCGGGACCTCCATCGGTAAGTGAGGCCGCATCCTAACCAAAACCGCTCCGAAGTCGAGGAACGCCGCGTCTGCCGGGAACGAAAAAGCCCGGGATGCGCGTCGCACCCCGGGCTTCGTGACGGATGGCCGATTTCTTCAGAAGAGACCGTCGGGTTTCTTAGACGAGACCCTCCTCCTTCAAGACTTTCGCGACGGCCGGGCGGGCGGCGACGCGACCGAGGTATTTCTCGAGGGTCGGATACGGAGCGAGCGAGATGTCGACGTACTTCGTCCAGCTCGCGACGGTGAACGCGTAGGCGTCGATCGCGGTGAACTGCGATCCCATCACGTAGTCTTTCCCCTGGAGTTTCGTATCGAGGTACTTCAGCGTCTCGTTCGCGCGCCCGAGCAGGTTTTTCCGAACGGTGGCTTGGACCGGTTTGTCGTTTTCGTACGCGGCGAGGCCGAAGAGGGCGCCGACGCTCTTGTGGAGGTCGGTGGCGACGAAGGTCAGCAGGTTGATCGCTTCGAAGTAAGTCGGAGTGCCCGGCGCCGGCATCAGGTTCTTCGCCGGAGCCTTCAGCGCGACGTAGTGGTGGATCGCGAGGTTTTGGTCGAGCTGCTTCCCGTCGTCGGTGTGGAGGACGGGCAGCGTGCCGAGGGCGTTCATCTTCTCGACGAGCGCGGCGTCGGTCGGTTTATCGAAATCGACTTGGACGGCCTCGTAGGGGAGGCCGGATTCTTCGAGGGTGATGTGGCAGGACATCGAACAGGATCCGGACGAATAATAGAGTTTCATAGGTGCTCCTTGAGTGTGGGTGGGGGGGCTCTATTCTGTTTCGAAAAGATAGACAGTATCGAGACGAAGGGCAAGCCGCAATTGCCGAAAGCGGGTTGGAATCCTCTAGATTCGAAGGGGTTGACAACATACCAACTAGTCGGTATCTTAATTTCAAGATGAAAAAATCCGCGTCGATCCCGAAACCCTCCGCGAAGGACAAGCTCCTGAACGCGGCCCTGCGCGTGGTGCGGACGAAAGGGTACTCGGGTACGACGGTCGACGACCTCTGCGCCGCCGCCGGGGTGACGAAGGGCGCTTTCTTTCACCATTTCGAGAGCAAGGACGCGCTCGCAGTCGCCGCCGCGGATTACTGGTCGACCGTAACCGCGAGCGTCTTCGCCGGCGCCGATTACCGGAAACTCTCCGATCCGCTCGACCGCGTGCTCGGGTACGTCGATTTCCGGAAAGCGCTCGTGCGCGGTCAGCTCCCCGAATTCACCTGCTTCGTCGGGACGCTCGTCCAGGAGGCGTTCGATTCGAACGCCGAGATCCGCGCCGCCTGCGAACGCAGCATCTTCGGCCACGCCGCGGAAGTCGCGAAGGATCTCGCCGAGGCGAAGAAAAAGTATTGCCCGCGCGCCGATTGGAGCGCGGAAAGCGTCGGCGTCTTCACCCAAGCCGCGATCCAAGGCGCGTTCATCGTCGCGAAAGCGAAGGACGACCCGCGCGCGGCCCTCGAATGCATCGAACACCTCCGGCGCTACGTCGCCGGACTTTTTCCGTCCGTAAACCATAGAAGGGAAGTCAAGCAGTCATGAGTACGAAAATCGAAGTGGAACCGAGCTCGCCGAACGAGCTGGTGATTTGCCGTCTGATCGAGGCTCCGAAGGAGAAGGTCTACCAAGCGTGGACGAAACCCGAACTCCTGAAGCGGTGGTTCGCGCCGAAACCGTGGACGACGGTCGCCGCGGATCTCGACGTGCGCCCCGGCGGCGCGTGCACCGTCACGATGCGCGGGCCGGAAGGGGAGGACTTCCCGAATCCGGGCGTTTACCTCGAGGTCGTTCCGAACGAGAAGCTCGTGTTTACCGACGCATACTCGCGCGCCTGGGAACCGATCGGCACGCCGTTCATGACGGTCGTCCTCACCTTCGAGGATGCGGGCCCTGGGAAGACGAAGTACACGGCGCGCGCGAAGCACTGGTCGAAGGAAGCGAGAGATCAGCACGAGAGTATGGGATTTTCGACGGGATGGGCGACTTGCGCCGACCAGCTCGAAGCCCTCTTGAAAAGCCTCTGAACTTCCCTTGAACTTCCTCGAAAGGAAACGACCATGATGACCGTATTGATCGCTTTAGGCGCGCTGCTCGCAGGGTTCCTGATTTTCGTCGCCCTGAAACCCTCGCACTTCGAGGTCGCCCGCGAGGTGCGGATCGCGAGCCCCGTCGCGCGGATCTTCCCGTACTTGAACAACACCGCGCTTTCGAATCAGTGGAGCCCGTGGACCGCGATGGATCCGCAGGCGAAGATGAAGATCTCGGGGCCCGCGGAGGGCGTCGGGTCGAAGCTGAGTTGGACGGACGGGAAGCGCCTCGGTACCGGCAGCGCGACGATCGTCGAGAGCGTGCCGGGCGAACGCGTGCGCATCAAGCTCGAGTACGTGAAGCCGTTCGAAATGTCGCAGGACGCCTATTATTTCGTGAAGTCGGAAGGCGCGACCACCACGGTGACGTGGAAGGTCGAGGGGAAGAATACTTTCCTGGGTCGACTGATGTGCACGTTCATGGATATGGATAAGGAGATCGGCGGCACTTTCACCAAGGGCCTCACCGATCTCAAAACCCTCGTCGAAAAGGCGAGCTAACGAAAGGATTCGTATGAAAAAGAGCGTAAAATACGTCGACGGCTTCGTGCTGCCGGTGCCGAAGAAGAAAGTCGCGCAGTACAAACGGATCGCCACTCTCTGCGGGAAAATCTGGCGCGAGCACGGCGCGATCGACTACGTCGAGTGCATGGGCAACGACGTGCCGACGGGGAAAGTGACCTCGTTCCCGAAGAGCGTGAAGCTCAAGAAAGGCGAAGTCGTTTTCTTTTCCTTCGCGACCTACAAGTCGAAGACCCATCGCGACCGCGTCATGAAGAAAGTCATGAACGACCCGCGCATGGCGAAATACATGAACGAGGAAACGATGCCGTTCGACGGCATGCGGATGTTCTGGGGCGGTTTTAAACCGGTCGTCAGCCTCGGTTCTTGATTCGTTTTTCCACGATGGCCCGGCGCCAAGCGGTTGGCGCCGGGCCTTTCTTTTTGCGCGCTAACGAGACTTTGATTCTTTCCGAACACTCTCCTTAAAATAGATCTAAGCCTTCGCCCTACACTCGAAACGAAAGACTCGTTTCCCTTCGGAGAACTCAAGGATGAGCCAGCAGTTGAGAACGTCCCTCTCGCTCGCGGTCGCGTTCGGCCTCGCATTCCTCGCGCCCCCGGCGCACGCCCTCACGGTCTCGCCCGACGGGCGTACGGCCGCCCTCGACGTGATGACCTATAACCTCTGGGGCGTGCCCTTCGCCGGGAAACGCCGAAAGGAGCGCCTGCCCGTCGCCGCCGCGGCCATCGCGCGCTCCGACCTCGACATCGTCGCGCTCGAGGAGGTCTTCGACGGTTGCTTCTCTCCCGCCGAATCGAAGCTGATGCTGAAGGGAACGCGCTACCCGTACTTCGTGCGCGGACCGAAGCGCGCGTTCCTCTTCCCGTGCGTCAGCTCCGGGGTGCTGCTCCTTTCGAAGCATCCGATCGTCGATTCGGATCAGATCATCTATAAGAAGTGCGCCGGGAACGACTGCATGGCGCGGAAGGGGATGGTCTACGCCCGGATCCGAGTGCCCGTCATCGGCGACATCGACGTCTATTCGACCCACATGAACGCCGAGGACCGTTTCGGGGCGACGCGGGTGAAGCAAGCTCACCAGATCATCGCCTTCGTGAAGAAACACTCCGGCGACGGACGGCGCCCCGTGCTCTTCATGGGCGACTTGAACGCGACGGAGTATGCCGAGGAGGTCCAACTCCTGAAGAAGGAGCTTTCCGTGCGCGACGCCTACCGCGAATACGCCTCGACCCAGCCGGCCTCCTTCGATCGGGACGGATTCACGATCGACGCTTCCCGAAACGGGAACGTGCCGGCCGACCAAAACCCGAAACGCATCGACTACGTCTTCTTCCGCGAGGCCTCGGCTTCGCCCACGGCGGCCCCGGTCTCCGTCGAGTCGGCGTCGCTCGCCTTCGAGGCGCCCGCCGTCGCGGGCTTACCGCTCTCGGACCACTTCGCGGTGAAGAGCCGGCTCGTCTTCTCGCGCGCACCTTGATCGATGGCGGCGCGGATACCGGTCATCGATCTCGCGACGCTCTCCCGGGACCGGGCGGCCGTCGTGCGCGCGGTCGGCGACGCGTGCTCCGAATACGGCTTTTTCCTCGTCCGCGGGCACGGCGTCGATCCGGCGCTCGAGGCGAACCTCGAGCGAATGAGCCGCGAGTTCTTCGCGCGCCCCGAGTCCGAGAAGCTCGCGATCGCGATGAAGAACGGCGGCCGCGCCTGGCGGGGATACTTTCCCGTCGGCGGGGAGCTCACCTCCGGACGGCCCGACTTGAAAGAAGGCCTCTATTTCGGGACCGAGCTCGGCCCGGATGATCCGCGCGTTCGCGCGGGGCTGTCGATGCACGGGGCGAACCTTTTCCCCGCGGTCCCGGGATTCCGCGAAACGGTGCTCGCTTACCAAGTCGCGCTCACGGCTCTCGGCCACCGCGTGGTCGGCCTCGTCGCCGAGAGCCTCGGCCTTCCCGAGGCGTATTTCGCGGAACGGTACACCGCGGATCCGATCGCGCTTTTCCGGATCTTCCATTATCCGGCGGTCACTCCCGAGAACGCGCGCACGCACCCGTGGGGCGTCGGCGAACACACCGATTACGGACTCCTCACGTTGTTGAAGCAGGACGACTGCGGCGGCCTCGAGGTGAAAACGCGGGAGGAGTGGGTTCCCGTGCCGCCGGAGGCGGGCACCTTCGTTTGTAACATCGGCGATATGCTCGACGTCCTCACGCGCGGCCGTTATCGCTCGGCCCCGCACCGCGTGCGGAATCTTTCCGGGCGCTCGCGGTATTCGTACCCGTTCTTCTTCGACCCGGGTTTTTCCGCGCGCATCGAGCCGCTGCCCGGGATCGAATCCGGGGCGCCGCGAGAGGCTCGGTGGGACGAAGCGAATTTGGAGTTGTTCCGCGGGACCTACGGGGACTACCTTATCGGTAAGGTCGCGAAGGTGTTTCCGTACCTCGCGCAGGAGACGAAATGAATCGTTCCGCCGCCCTGGTCATCGCCGTCGCGAGCTCGCTCGCGGGACTCTCGCCGGGGTCCGCCACCGCCGGAGATTTGCGTCCGTTCTCGACGGACGGGTGCACGAAGTGGCGCGACGGGACGCGGAAGCATCCGACGCTTTGGCGTCACTGCTGCGTGGCCCACGACCTCGCGTTCTGGGCGGGGGGCACGGTCCCCGGCCGGGACCAGGCCGACCGCGATCTCCGGGATTGCGTCGCCGCGACCGGCGCGAAACGGGAAGCGAAGCTGATTTATGCCGGGGTGCGCGTCGGCTCGCGGTCACCGCGAAAGATTCCGGGCATGCAGTGGGGGAACGCGTGGGATGCTCGCCGCACGCGAACGGAGCCGCTCTCCGGCGCCGAGATCGATCTCCTCGAAGCGGAGATCCTCAAGCCCGCGTACGACGCCGTGGTGCCGCTCGAAACGCGGACGAACTACCTCCGTCGCTTGAGAGCCGACTGACGCGCGAAAAATCCGTTCGGAGGCCGATCAGCCTTCGGAGACCGGTCCCGGCGCCGTATCCGGAAGGCCGTCATCCGGCTCGAAGTCGACGGTGACCGATTCGGTCTCGCCTTGGGCGAAGCCGAGGTCGTAGAAGACGACGGAGTTGCGGTCCTGGTCGTAGTACCAGAGTCCGCCCTGGTCCTTCGGTCCCGCCGGCAACGGAGCGTCGTGGAAGAGCACTTTGATCGTGCTCGCCCGAGGACGGCGCGCTAGCCGAATTTCCGGGCGATAGACTTGCTGGACGAGCTCGGTGCCGATTTTCCCCATGTTCGTCCCGAAGTTCGGGTCACAAATCGAGAAGGCTCGGCCGATCTTCGCGTTCTGGGCGAAGGCCTCGTACGGAGAACCCGCGTAGGGGAATTCGCTTTCTTGGGTATAGCAGCCGCCCGGGGGGGCGATATCGGTCGCCGCGAGGACGGAGTAGACGAAGACCGGACGGCTGTCGCCGACGAGCGCGCGGAACTGCGGAAGGAAGGTCGCCGCGTCGATCGAGCTTTGCTCCGGGGCATCCGTCACGATGAGGACGGCGAGCGCGGTATTCCGGCGAAGGAAGCCCGGATAATCGCGGAAGGCTTTCAAGACCGGCTCGAAGGTCCGTTCGGTCGCGTCCCCGTTCGTCCCGAGGCGGGCGACCGCCTGGCCGAAGGACGCGGCCGGATCGGGATCCGTGAGGTCGAACGGTTTGTCGAAGCCGATGTACGGTTGTTCGGAGACGTCGGTCGAAATCAGTCCCATCTTCCAAGACACGCGGTTCTTCAGGAAGTCCTGCATGAAGAGTCCGGTGTTCCGGATCACGTTCTGCTGGTGGGGGTCCATCGAGCCCGAGTTGTCGATCACCCAGAGGATGTCGATGCCGCCCGAGGAGTGGATCTCCTTCACCTTCACGGCGAGGGAGTTCGTCGGTTCCTTCGCGGGCAGCACGTAGAGGAAGTCCTCGTGCTTTCCGCAAGCGAAGACGACCGAGAGGCCGAGGGCGAGCGCGAGGAGCTTACCGTGCTTCATTGGTATTCGATCTCCTTCGAACCGCCGAAGGTGTAGCCGATGTCGAGGTGGGCGAGCGTGTGGCGTTCGAAACTCGAGGACTTCAGCCGTTTCTCGTTGAAGAACTCGTTTTGGACGCCGAGACGGACGTTCCCGTGCCGACCGGCCCAAAACACGAAGCCGACGTCGGCGACGCCCGCGCTCGCGCTTCCGAACTGGGTCGTGACGATCCCCGGTCCGACGGCCACGTATTGGTCGAAGTAGAAGGTGTTATCCATCCCGAGGCGGAATTTGCCGTAGAAGATGTTGTAGCCGATGAGGAGGTGCGCGCGGTTTTTCACGTAGGCCGTGTCCGGGAGCATGCCCTGTTCCGCCATCAGCCGGTCGGCGTCGGAGGTGAAGGAGTTGAAACCGTAAGAACCGCCGAGGGCGAGATCCCACCGATCGCTCAGGTGGTAGCGCAGATCGAGGTTCATCTGGGTCATGTTCAGGTAGCTCGAACCGCTGAAGTTCCGTGAGGCGCCGAGGTCGAAACCGAAGCGCTTCGCGAGCGGGTTGTAGCGGGACTGGACGACGTACATCTTCTCGCGCGTGACGCCGGCCGGAGGACGGGTCGGGGTTTGGAGCTCGGCGAGCTGGTTTTCGAGCGAGCTCGTGCTGTCGAGGGTCTTCGCCGCGGTCGGAGTCGAGGCGGCGGAATCGGAGGCCGTCGCGGGGGCGGTCGCAGGAACCGTCGCCGTTTGGGTTCCGTTTTCGGTCGCCGGCGTCGACGCGGTCGGCGCGACGGTCGTGGCGGACGAAGCGCTCGTCGTCGTGGTCGTCGTGACCGGAGCAACGGCCGATTCCGGCGCGGCGACCGCGGCCGAGGAAACCGGCGCGCTGTCGGTCGGTGCGTTCGGGTTCACGCGTTCGGTCGCCGAAGCGGCGGTGACGAGTGCGAGGGTCGGAACGGCGAGCGTGGCGATGTAGCGGTGGATGGCGTATTTCATTGCGCACCTCCTTGGGACGTCGGCTGATTCCGGCGAGTATCGTCGTCGAGAACGAGCAGCGCCTTCGTCGCGGAAAGGGTGTCTCCGTTCGGGAGTTTCACCGTGTATTCGATCGTGAAGGATTTCGACGGGAGACCGGATCGCGGATCGATCGGATCGGAGGTCGAAACGGTATCGTAGGACGGATCGAACTTCAGGTCGAAGAGGTGCGGGTCGGACGAGTTCACCGTCGCCGTCACGCCGTCCGGCGCGCCCGAGAGGGTGACCTGGAAAGGGCCGGTGGGGTAGTCGTCGCTCACGATCGTGAGCTTGCCGGAGAGCGATTCGCCTTCGGTGACCACGTCGGGTGCGGTCGGGCCTTGGATCGCGAAACCGTGCGGGGTGTTCCGCACCACAAGGAGCAGCGTCTTGTGTTTGAAGACGGTGACCTTATCCCCGGATTTCCGTAGCGTCACTTCGAGGTTGAGGATCCGGTAAGGATGCGATGGATCCTTCGTCGGATCGACGACGGAAAAATCCGGCGTGTAGGCGAAGTTTTCCTGATCGACGTCGAACGTCGCGTTCGCCGGG
Organism: Bdellovibrionales bacterium; assembly: GCA_018266355.1. GTDB lineage: Bacteria > Bdellovibrionota > UBA1018 > UBA1018 > UBA1018 > JACMQW01. Next base: position 71,113 of record JAFEAP010000002.1, on the reverse strand, counting down.
AGCCCGTCGACCGCTCCGCTGCCGTCGTTCGTCGCGAAAGAAAGGGACGGGATGCTGCCGGTATCGCCGAAATATCCGCGAATCAGCGTCGAACAGGTTTTTCCTTCGTCGCAGTCGAGCACCGCGGGCATGTCGATGTCGGCGACCGGCGCGGGCGCCACGCGTTTCGGCTCTTCGACGAAGAAGCGGCTCGATTCGGGATACGGATTCTGCCGACAGCCGGCGCAGGCGAGAAGGGCGAAGACTCCGAGGACGAATTTCTTTTCCATGGACCAGGTCCTTTTCCGCAAAGACCGCCGGAGAGCGCGATCCATTCCTTGGTCGCGAATTTCCTCATCCGAGGCGTGTCCTGCACGAGTATCGAAACATGGTGATTCCGAACCGTCAACCGGTCGGCGGCGAGATTTCGGTTCCTTATTTAGAAAACCTTCGCGCGTCGATCGGCGAGGGTTAGGGAAGTCTGCGCGTTTCGGGGTTTCCGTGCGGCGATTTCACCGCGCGTGCAAAGGTTTCGCGCGCTCGTGCGCTTCGCGTGCATTCGCATTTCAAGCGGAGCGTCATATTTCTCCGTCCATCCAACGTTCCTCAACCAAAAGGAGAAATGTCATGTTCAAATCCCTTCCTCGCATCACGTTTATCGCCCTCGTTCTCGTCGCTCTCGCCTCCTGTTCGAAGGCGAAGGACGCTTCCGACCTCTTCGGCCAATTCCAAGGCGGCGGCGCCGGTTCCGGCGAATGCCCGGCGAACTACGCGCCGATCTCGCTCGACAGCCCGGGCGCGACCGCGGCGGACCTCGCCGCCGTCGAGAAGTCCGGCAACCTCGTTTACGCGGGCGCGGAGTTCTACTTCGAGATCGCCGAAGCCGGCGTCGTGAAGACCCAGGCCCATGCGAAGGAACCGGCCGGCGGGACGCCGGACTGGGTTTGCTCGAACCACAAAGCGGGCAGCCTTCCCGCGGGCACCGACCTCACCGTCGTCCTCGAAGCGCCGACCGCCACCGAAAACGGCATGACGGAATCCGAGCGTTTCATGATCGAAGCGACCGACGAGTACCTCATGATGACGAGTGGAACCGGCGCGCCCCAAATGAAGGCGATCTCCGACGTGGTCGCGGCGCTTCCGAACGCCACGACGAAGTTCTACCAGACCGGCGCGGCTTCGTACGAGCTTCGCATCCGTCAGACGGAGCAGCTCGACTCGAAGTACGACGTGACGAAGACCGCGGTCGTCCGTTACGACCTTCGCTAAGTCCGGGCCGAATCGGCGACGCCGAGAAAAGAAAAGATACGACGATGCAGGGTACGAACGGATCGTTCGTACCCGATCTCGTTTTCGGTGGCGAAGATGATCGCGGAGCCGGTCATCCACGACTGGATCTCGAGCGCGGCTTCGGCGGCGGTAAGACCGTCGGGCAGGTGGAACACCCCGCGCTCGACGCCCTCGAAAACTTTCATGCGGATCCGATCGCGGCCGACTTTTCTGATCTGGTCGTTCAAGCTCCGGAACGGGCCGGGGCCGGGCTTCGCCGCGAGCGTATAAAAATAGACCCAGAGGAACATCCGCTCGGGACGGTCGCGGATCCACGTGAGCGGAGCCTTGATGTATTCCGCCATCCACCGCTCGGGCCGTTCGGGATGCTTCTCCGCCTCGCGTAGGCTGTATTCCTTCAGTTCCTCGAGCGCGAGGGCGATCACGGCGAGGTGGAGCGACTCGATGTCCTTGAAGTAGTAGTGGATCAGCGGCGGGTCGACGTCCGCGCGTTTCGCCACGTCCCGCATCGTCGTCGGCGCGATCCCGTTCGCGACGAAGGCGTCGAGGGCGGCGGCGACGATCCGCTCGCGGCGGCCGGGCGGCGGGGGGCCGGCGGATTTCGTTTTCGGGCGGGCGGGACGTTTGGCCATGCTTGATTATCGGTATTTTCGCGATTTAATTAAAGTTTGTAATATTTTAATTAAATTAAAATAGCGCTTGCCCTTCGAAATGCAGCGCGTTAAAACGCGCCCATGAAAACGACGGCCTATTGGAGCTACAAAACCTGCGTGAAAGACCGCCTCCGCGCCCTTCGGCGGGAGCGGGGCGCGCTGACCCAAAGCTATATCGCCGACCGCCTCGGCGTGCAGGCGAGCTATCTCTCGCGGGTCTTGAACAGCGAAAAGGCCCACTTTTCCGAAGACCAGCTTTACCGCCTGCTCGAAGCGCTGCGCTTCACCGAGGGCGAGCGGGAATACCTTTTCCTGCTTCGCTCCCACGCGATGACCGGGCTGCCCGAACGGAAAGCCGAACTCGAACGGCAGATCCGGCGCGCCCAAGCCGCGGGCAAGGCCTCCGAACTCACCGACCTCGCGAGCGCGCTTTCCGCGGCGCTGAAGGAGATTTCGATCGGCACCCGGGAATAATCGGCGTACGGTCGGGGCATGGCGGACCTCGACTCCTCGAAACGCGAATTCCTGAAAGCGGCTTCGCTCGCGGCGCTCGTCGGGGGGTGGGAAGCCGCGAATCCCGCGCCGGCCATCGCCCGCGGTCTCGAGAAAGCCTCCGCGCGTTTCCGTTCGCGCCCCGCCGATCCGATCCGTGACCAATTCCCGCTCACCCACGACCGCGTCTACTTCAATAACGGAACGCTCGGTCCTTCTCCCGCGCCGGTGCTCGCCGCCGTCGCCGCGGCCATGGCCGAGGTCGAGCGCACGGGCGAGTCCCGCGACGCCGACGACGTCGTGTTCCGAGCGAAGCTCGCCGCTTTCGTCGGCGCGACCTCCGACGAGATCGCGCTCACGCACAACACGACCGAAGGCACGAACGTCGTCGCGGGCGGGCTGAAGCTCGCGGTCGGCGACGAAGTCATCCTCACCACCCACGAACACGTCGGCGGGGCGCTTCCGTGGCTGAACCGCGCGCGGCTCGACGGGATCGTGCTCGTGCCGTTCGCGCCGCCGCCGACCGCGGAAGCCGTCTTGCGCGAAATCGCCGCCCGCACGACGTCCCGCACGCGCGTGATCGCGGTGCCGCACCTCTCGTGCACGACCGGCCAGCTTTTCCCCCTCGAAGAGATCGTCGCGTTCGCGGCGTCCCGCGGGATCTACGTCTTCGTCGACGGCGCGCACGGGACCGGGATGCTCCCGCTCGCGCTCGACGCGCTCGGCGTCCATTTCTACGCTTCTTCAGCGCATAAATGGCTCTGCGGCCCGAAAGGCGTCGGCTACCTCTACGTGCGGAAGGACGTGCTGGACGCCGTCGAACCGCGTTTCGTCGGCGCGCACTCCGACACGGGTTGGAGCGTGGAAACGCGCCCGCCGCGGATCGACGGCTTCGCGCCGACCGCGCATCGTTTCGATTACGGCACCCAGAACACGGCGCTCTACGCGGGCGCCTCGGCGGCTCTCGATTTCTTCTCCGGAATCGGAATGGCGAAGATCTCCGCCCACGGCCGCGGGCTCGCGGAGCGGCTCCAAGCCGCGCTCCTCGCGCACCCGGCGGAGATCGAGATGCTCACGCCGACCGAGGGGCGGTCGCGCGGGATGATCGTGAGTTTCCGGTTCCGCGATCCTGCGCGCACTTACACGCGCTTCGGCGCGTTCGCGGGCGCGCACGGATTCCGCGTGCGGCAGGTCGCCGAAGCCGGGTTGAACGCGATCCGGATCTCGACCCACCTCTATAATTCGACCGACGAAGTCGACCGGTTCGTCGGCGTCGTAGACGAATTCCTTCGCTAGACGGGCGCTAGCCTAAGCGAACGACGAACGAGTCGCGACGGTGGAAGTCGGGCTCGACGCCCGCGTGCTTCGCCGCCCAGTATCCGATCTCGCCCGCGCGGTCGAGGACCGCGGTCGGCGAAACCGCGTCGATCGTGCGTCCCCCGAACGCGGCGTCGGGAATGAACCAAACCGCCTCGAGGCTTTCCTCCCGCCGCGTGAAAGAAAGGAGTCGCGGCTCGGCGTTCGAGTCGAGCACCGGTTTCGCCATGCCTTTCCGGTAGTCGTCGAACGCGTACCAGGCCCACGCGCCGGAGGGTGCGGCGTTGAATTCGAAATACGCCGGCGATCCGGCGACGCCGAAGAACGCCTCGAAACACGTCGTGCGCCAGAGCTCGTCCCGGCGCTCGGAGGAAGGTCCCGCTTCGGGGACGAGTGCGTAGAGGAGCGCCGGATCCGCGACGCGAAGGCCGAATCGAAGGCGAACGCCGCCCTTCGCGCGTTCGGCCGATCCCTCGAGGCCGACGCTCGTCGACCACGTGTTCGGGCCGAACGGAACGAGCGGGGTCCGCGCGAGTCGCGGGTTCATCACGCGGAACCACGCGTGCGGCCACCACGCGAGCCAGATCATCCCCGCGTATCCCGTCGGCAGCCGCGGCGCGCCCGCGAGGAGCGCGAGCTCGGGGTAGGGTTTCAGCGGGCGCATGTGGTGATCGGCGTGGCGCTGAAGTCGGATCAGGACTTCGCCCATCAGGCGCGTGTCGGAATCCCACGAGTGGTGCGGCTTCACGGCCTCGGCGCGACCGTCCGCCGAGCGCTTCCGTTCGAGACCGTAATGCTCGATGTAGTCGATCGAGGTGAGGAGCAGGACGGCGACCGCGGCTTGGGCGAAGAAAAAGAGGAGGCCCGACCGTCCGAACGCGAGCGCGATCCCGGCGGCGATCGCGAGGGTCGCGAGTCCGTGCGCGAGAGTCCGCGCGGGTTTCAATCGGAAAGCGCTCCTCCAGACCTGGTAGAGCGCGCGCGGGATGTAGGTTTGGATCCACTCGTTCTTCCGCGCCGTCGCTCCGTCCTCGCGGAGTCCGACGTTCTTGTGATGGCCGTAGACGTGCTCGGTCGCGTAGTGGCCGTAGGCGACCCAGACGAGGAGCCACTCGCCGAGAAGCCGTTCGCGCGGTTTCAGGTGATGGACCCACTCGTGGGCGAAGGTGATGCCGATTCCGCCGGTGACGATGCCGACCGAGAATGCCGTGAGCCAGAGTTCGGGCGACGCGGCCGGGAGAGAGGCGACGCGAGCGGCGCCGAAGAGGATGAGGAAGGCGTGGAACGGAAGATAGAGAAAGAGAAGCGGGCTCGGCCGCCCGAGAGTCGCCGCCGCGCGAACGCGCGGGAGCAGGTGATCGAGGAGCGGAAACACGACGAGGGCGAGAACGGGCGCGAGCCAGAGCCAAGAACCGCCCGCGATCAATCCGGGGAGGGGGCTGAGCGCGAAAACGAGGATGGCGAGGTTCGCAAGCAAGGCCGGCACGCCTCCATGTTAACCCAGGAAATCGGTTAACCTAGGAATTTACCCCGCGTGCGTCGAAAACGCACGCGGGGGAATCACACGAAGGCCGGGAGAGGGTGGTTTATACGGCCTTCGCGTCGTCGGCTTTCTTCGAGGTGTCGCCGGTCAGTCGGCCGAAGAAGCCGGTTTTCGTGCCTTCGAGGGACTTTTTGCCCGTGCCGATCTTGATCTGGCGGGGCTTCGCGGTCGCGGCCTTCGGGACGTAGATCCGCAGAAGTCCGTGCTCGTAGTTCGCTTCGATCTGGTCGGCGTCGACGCCGGCGGGGAGGGCGAAGCTGCGCATGAACGAGCCGAACCGGCGTTCGGTGTAATACGTCCCGTCGTTCTTATGTTCTTCCTTCGCTCGGCGTTCGCCGGAAATCGTCAGCTGCTGGTCGACGACCTCGAGCTTGATTTGGTCCTCGGGCACGCCGGGCATTTCGAGGGTGAGGAGATAATGGTCCTCGGCTTCCTCGACTTCGGCGGCGGGGTTCCAACTTTCCGCGCGGCGCGCGGCGGTCGGCGTCCAGAAATCGTCGAAAAGGTTCCAAACGGACAAATCACGGTTGCTCATAAAATAGGTTCCTCCTTCGTTAGGATATTTAATGCGGGGACGGATGCGTCCTCCCGAAAAAGATGGGCGCGCCCGCGCACCCGTCAAGGCGGAGTCCTTCGAAAAAAATGCGGCGGATTAAAGCGGTTTTAAGCGAACTAAACCGGTTCGCGAACGACTTCGAGCGTGAGCTGCTCGCCGGCGTGCATCGGGCCGGGAAGCGCGATTCCGGTGCGCGTGCGGCTGCCCGGGATCAGGGTCTTGATCAGCGTCCGGTATTTCGTCGGCCCCGGAACGAAGAGCTCGGCGTATTCTTCCCGGACGTTCGGAGCATCGGCCTCGAAATAGGCGGACACGCGGATCGTCGGCGTGACGGTGGTTTGGAGGTAGGCGAAGGTCTTTTCCTGGACCGTGATTTCGAGATCGTCCGGCGAGTCGACGCCGATTTGGGTGCGGAGGATGACCTTGGGCATGACGTGTCTTAGCACACGGGTTTAAGGGGGCGGAAAAATATCGGCTTAGCGATTCGGAAAAAATCGGCGAGGGACTCTGCGTTTTTTCAGCGATGCGCTTTTTTCTTCGCGGCCGGAGTCGCCGAACGGGGAGCCGCGGGAGCGGGCGCCCGCGCGGTCGAAGGAGCCGTGTGCGCGGCGACTTTCTTCGCTCCGCCGCCGGCGAGCGTGCGGAGGGTCGCCTCTTGTTGCTGCATGACCGAGGTCATGGATTGGAACATCTGCTTAAGCTGGGTGACGTCGCGTTCGAGGGAAGCGACTTGGGTCTTTAGTCCGTTCAACTCCTCGTTCGAGGCGCCGCCGCCCGGGTTGCACCCGATCGCGGTTAGCGAAAGCATGCACGCGAGGACGGCCGAACCTTGGGTGGGGAAAAAAGACTTTTTCATATGGGCCGACGGTAGCAGGGGCCCCAAACCCCCGCAATGCGGATTTGGGCCTCTGGGGCTTCCGAAATGAAAGGAGTGGGTCAGATTTGACGGATTCTGAAGATTGTAGAGCAGGCGGAAGATGATCATTAGGGATTTAGGGCTGATTGTTTTCGGGGGTGTCCTATCGCAAACGGGGAATGGGTCCGCCGTCGGACGGCGACGACTCGTGAATATCGAGCGAAGGGGTTTTCGTTCGTCGTCATGAGCGCGTTCGTCGCGCTTCTCGCGACGGCTTGCGATTTCAAAAACATGGCGACCCAAAAGGACCTCGTCGCGAGCCAGACGAACGTCACGGCGTTCGACGACGTCGCCGCTTTCCGCGCCACCGTCTACCCGGTGACCACCCAGAAGTGCGCCTCCTGCCACGCCACCTCCCAAGCCCCGTACCACGCGTCCTCGAGCGTGAACACCGCGTACGGCGCCTCTCTCTCTTACGTGAACTTCTCGAACGCACCGGCCTCGGCGCTCGTCGTTTATTCCGGGAACGGCCACTGCTCGTCGGCGGTTTGCACCGGCGACGGCTCGGCGATGCTGAGCGCGGTCCTGAGCTGGATCAACCTGCGCAGCCAGAACTCGAAACCGCCGTCGAATATCGCCTACGCCGTGAACCCGCTCGTCGTGACCCGCGGGATGGCGATCGCGAACGACACCGCGACCTTCAACGGCAATCCGACTTCGTTCGCGATCTCGCCCGACCTGCCGGACGGACTCTCGCTGAACGCCGCGACCGGGACGATCTCGGGCACCGCGAACATCCTTTCTCCGTCGACCGACTACGTCGTGAAGGCGACGAACTCCTTCGGTTCGTCGATGGCGACGATCAAGATCGCGGTGAATGACGTCGCGCCGACGACGCTCACTTACGGCGCGAATCCGCTCGTGGCGACGAAGGGCGTGGCCATCGCGGCCGATACGCCGTCCTCCGCGGGGGGCGCGGTCGTTTCCTATAGCGTGAATCCGGCGCTTCCGGCCGGCCTCGTCTTGGATCCGTCGACGGGCGTGATTTCCGGTACGCCTTCCGTCCTCGCAGTCAGCGCGGCTTACGTCGTGACCGCGACGAACTCGGGCGGCTCGACGAACGCTTCGCTCACGATCCAGGTGAACGACGTCGCTCCGACGGCGCTCGCTTACGCGGCGAATCCGCTCGTGGCGACGAAGGGCGTGCAGATCACGGCCGACGCTCCGACGGTCACCGGCGGTCCGATCGTCCTTTACTCGGTCGTGCCGAACCTGCCGACCGGCCTGCTCTTGAACGCGATGACCGGCGTGGTTTCCGGTACGCCGACGGCGATCTCGCCGCTGACCGCGTACACGATCACGGCGACGAACTCGGGCGGTTCGAAGACCGCGATCCTGAATATCCAGGTGAACGACGCCGCTCCGAGCGGTCTCGCTTATTCGAAGAATCCTCTCGTGGCCACGAAGGGCGTCGCGATCGCGGCCGATACGCCGTCCTCGGCCGGCGGCGCGATCGTCTCTTATAGCGTGAATCCGGCGCTCCCGACCGGCCTCGTCCTGAACGCGACGACCGGCGTGATCACGGGCACTCCGACCGTTCTCCAGGCCTCGGCGAATTACGTCGTGACCGCGACGAACTCGGGCGGCTCCTCGACGGCGACCCTCGCGATCGCCGTGAACGACGCCGCGCCGGCGAACCTCGCGTACTCCGTCGCTGCGGTCACCGCTGTCGCCGGGACCGCGATGACTCCGGATAACCCGTCCTCGACGGGCGGAGTGGTGACTTCCTACAGCGTGAACCCGGCGCTGCCCGCCGGGATCGTCCTGAACGCGACCACCGGCGTGATCTCGGGCGTGCCGAGCGCGCAGTCCGCGAAAGCGAACTACGTCGTGACCGCGAAAAACTCGGGAGGATCCGTGACGGCGACCGTCTCGATCCTCGTGAACGCGGCCCCGCCGTCGAACCTGGCCTATGCGGTGAACCCGCTCGTGGCGACGAAGGGCTCGGCGATCACGCCGGACACGGCCACTCTCGGTTCCGGTACCGCGATGTCGTATAGCGTGAATCCGGCGCTGCCCGCCGGGCTCGTCCTCAATACGACCACGGGTGCGATCTCGGGCACGCCGACCGTCGTTTCTCCGCTCACCGGTTACGTCGTGACGGTCGTCACTTCGGGCGGAAGCGCGACGGCGACGGTGAATATCCAAGTGAAAGACGTCGCGCCGTCGAACCTCGCGTACTCCGCGAATCCGCTCGTGGCGACGAAGGGTTCGGCGATCGCCGCGGATAATCCGTCGTCGAGCGGGGGAGCCGTCGTTTCCTACGCGGTGAACCCGGCGCTGCCCGCGGGCCTCGTCTTCAACACCACGACCGGCGTGATCACCGGAACGGCGACGGCTCTCCAGGCGTCGGCGAATTACGTCGTGACCGCGACGAACTCCGGCGGCTCCGCGACGGCGACCCTCGTGATTTCCGTCGTCGACGTCGGTCCGGCGAACCTCGCTTATTCCGTGAACCCGCTCGTGGCGACGAAGGGCGTGGCGATCGCGGCCGATAACCCCTCGAACACGGGCGGCGCGATCACGTCCTATAGCGTGAACCCGGCGCTTCCGAACGGTCTCGTCCTGAACGCGACGACCGGCGTGATCACGGGGATCCCGACGGCGGTCTCCGGCCAGTCTAGTTACACCGTCACGGGTTCGAGCGCGGCCGGTTCGACTTCGGTCGTGCTGAAGATCCAGGTGAACGATATCGCGCCTTCGCTGCTGAGCTACACGGTGAACCCGATGGTGCTTTCGCGCACGATGGCGATCGCCGCGAACTCGCCGAAGTTCTCCGGCGGTACGCCGACCTCTTATACCTCGAACCCGGCGCTTCCGGCCGGTCTCGTCCTGAACGCGACGACCGGCGTAATCACCGGTACGCCTTCCGTCGTCGCGGCGGCCGCGAACTACGTCATTACCGCCTCGAACTCGGGCGGCGCGGCGACCGTATCGCTTTCGATCACCGTGAACGATATCGCGCCGACGATGCTCGCGTATAACCAGGCGATCGCGTTCTACGTCGTCGGGACCGCGATCACCGCGAACTCGCCGGCGAACGCCGGCGGTTTCATCTCGACCTACAGCGTGAATCCGGCGCTCCCGGCCGGTCTCGTCTTGAACACGTCATCGGGCGTGATCTCGGGTACGCCGACCGCGGCCGCGGCGGCGAAGGACTACGTGGTCACCGGTTCGAATGGCGGCGGCTCGACCACCGCGACGGTGAACATCACCTCGTTCGCCCCGAACGCGAACGACCCGAACGCGACGTGGACGTACATGTCGACGAACATCCTGCCGAAGTGCACGGGTTGTCACAACGCGAACTCGAAGGCTCCCGTCGTGGACCTGAGCACGTATTCGGCGGTCATGACCCAGGTCGTGGCCGGCAAACCGATGAACAGCCTCTTCTTCACCTATATCGCCCCGAGTTCTCCGGAGCCGATGCCGCTCGGCGCGCCGGCGCTCTCCACGACCGATCAGGCCGCGGTATTCAACTGGATCCAAAAGGGCGCGCCGGGACCGGCACCGAGCCCGAGTCCGTCTCCGACGCCGGCTCCGTCTCCGACCGCCGGCTCGACCACCGCGTGTAACGCGAATGGCATGAACTCCGGCCTGACCGGGTGCGGTTCGATGATGACGCCGACGACCTACGCCGTCATCGCGCGCCTCGTGAAGGTCCTCGGCGCGGCGGGCGTGAGCCCGACCGCCGGGAACTTCAAGACGACGCTCGATCAAGCGAAGTCGAGTCTTCCGGACAACGCCGACCCGCAGGTGGCGACCGGTTACGACCAGATCCCGCTCCTCGTGTACTCCGCTTGCGCCGACGCGAAGGCGTCTTCGTACGGGGTCTCGACGTCCGCCACGGTGGCGAACAGCACGAGCGCGCTCGTCGCGGCGGGGGTCGCGATGGTGAACGCCCACGTCGGCAATCTCGCCGCCGCGGGAACCGCGCTGAACACGCAGGTGACCGCGGTCTTCACGACGCTCGTGAACGCGGACGCCGCCGCCGGCGCGACCACCGCCCAGACCTTCATCTCGGTCTGTCAGGCGGCGAACACGTTCGGGATCGAAATGACCGGCTTCTAGTTCCGAAAAGATCGTAAGGCATCAAGGACCCGGGGGGGTTATGATCATCCGAGTAAACAAGAACTTCAAAGACGACTCGAAGGAGAAACCGCACCGGTCCTATACCCGGCGGGATTTCCTCGCGAAGGGCCTCGCGGCCGGAACGGCGACGGCGCTGCTGCCGCACTCGCTCGTGGGCAGCCTGATCAAGGACGCGGTGGCCGCGACGACGTGTCCGCCCCAGGTCCGCCAGCCCGGGGCGCTCGCGCAGATCTTCCGGAACGGCGGCCCGGCGAACGGCGCGGCCTTCATCCACCAGATCCAAGCCTCGGGCATGACTTCCGCGGCCGCGACTTTCCACGGCGTCATCGCGGGCGACCTCGTGAAGGTCGGCACGAACTGGTACGTTTCGAAGACGAGCCCGTTCGGTATCGCGCTCCTCACGCCGCCGGCGGGCTACACCGCGGCTTCGTGGACGGCGACGCTCGCGAAGACCTCGCTCGGCGGCCACTTCGGCGCGTTCGCCGCGGACGACGGAGCGGGGGATAACCTCGGGAACCTCGGCTCGGCGAGCGGTTTCAAGACGACGAGCCTCGGGAAGGACGTTCGCGTGAACGTCTCGAACAACATGGTCGACTGGGCGAAAGGATACCCGGCGGTGAACGTGAACGTGAACGTCGACCAACCGTCGACCGGGCTCACGCCGACCTCGATCGCGAACCGTTTCGGGATGACTCCGGCGGCGAATACTTCGCCGGCGCTCGTGACGAACGCGGCCACCGCGGCCGATTCGCTCTCCTCGATCTTCGCGAACGTGTTCAACCTCGGTGGACGGAAGTACGGCGCCCAGGCGGTATCGAAAGCCGTCTGCGGCTTCTATGGCTCGGCGGGCCTCGCGACGAACGGCATCGGCCAGACGCTCTTCGACCCGACGAAGATCACCGCGCTCGCCTCGTCGACGATCAAGCCCGCGATGCTGAGCGCGAGCCAGCAGGCGCTTTTCTCGGCGTTCTACCAGTCGGCGATCGGCTCGATCGCGGGCGTCGTGATCCAGCAGAACGGATGCGATTACCACCAAGCGACGGACGATCCGGACCTGCTCACGAAACTCCAGGATTCGGTTTCGACGAACGACTACGAAGCCGGCGTCTACGTCGCGATGTTCATCGCGGCTTGCGACGCGGCGGCGACGCCGGGCTCGCTCATCAGCGTCGCGAACGGGAACTGCGGGAACACCGGCACGGTCGACGTGACGGTCCCGGGTCCGGGCGTGGCGGCGAAATGCCCGAACACGCTCCAAGCCGACACCGGCGGGACGTTCAGCGCGGGTTACCTGCTTTGCTTCCATCCGTCGACGCCGCCGAACCTGCTCACGACGGGCACGTTCAACGCGTCGAACGGCAGCGTGAAGGCCGCGACGACGGTCTTCTCCGTGCCGGCGGCGATGGCGGGACTTTACTTGACGGCGTTCAAATACCTCGGCCTCGACATGAACGGGGCGGCGGCCGCGATGGCCGCGACGGGGATCAACAATCCGACGAGCTTGATGGTGATTTAGTTCGGTCAGGGGGCTGACCGGAAGGGGATGATCGCTTGAAAAATCTAGGGATCTTAATCGGAGTAATGACCGTTCTCGCGGGAGCCGTGCCGGGAGCGCGCGCCGACCTGACGAGCGCGACGATCCAGGCGCTGCGCATGGCGGGGATGATCACCGGCGGCTCGATGCCGGCGTCCGCGCCCGAGTTCGCGACAATGGTGTCGAGTATCCAAGCGGGGAACTACGCCGCTGCCGCCCAGGCCGCGATCAACAGCGCGTACTTCCCGTCCTACCTCCCGCGCCGGATGGCCCGGCAGATGATGAACACGCACCTCTCGGAGATCGGCGTGAACGACAACGACGCAACGCTCTTCATCCTCGCGAACCTGATCGGTTCGTCGACGACGGCGTCGATCAGTGCCCTTTGGTCCCAGAACGCGACTTACCTCGTGAACGTCGCCGGCGTTCCGACCCACGTCGGCACGCTCACCGCGGCCCAACTCGCGGCCGTGAACTGGCGGACCGACATCGTGAAGAACGTCGGCCAAACGGCCCTCATCCTGAACGGAACGGCTTCCGACGGCTCGCAACTCTATGCCCCTATCACGATCCCGGTCGCCGACGTCGGCGGGTACATGACCTTGAACAATACGAAGGCGACGGGCGGCGGCGCGCTCGACGCTTCGTTCGCCCAAAACGGTCTCCTCGCGGGCACGAACCTGCGCGCGATCGAGGGGATGTACATCACGACGCTCGGCCTTTCGCTCCCGCAGATGGTCGGCAGCGTGACGGCGACGGCGAACGATGCGCCTCGCTTCATCCCGCAGCTGAACCCGAGCTTCTCGGTGGGCCAAGGCCAGCCGGCCTGTCTCTCGTGCCACGGCGCGGGCGCTTCGAACCTTTCGCACGGTTACCAGGCGTTCGCCGACAAGTACGACTTCGACCCGGACCACGGGCTGATCTACTTTCCGACGCCGACGACGAGCACGCGGAAATCGCTCGGATCGGATCCGGGGCTTCGGAACACGGTCTTGAATTGTAACCTGAACAATAGCCCGGCGCCGAACTGCAATACGGGCACCGCGAGCAAGACCTCGAGCCAGTCATGGGATCTCGCGTCCTGGATGCAAAGCGGGTTGCTCACCCAGTGGGGCTGGTCGGGCTCGACCTCGGGCAGCGGATTGAACGCGCTCGGAGCGGCGCTCGGCAAGGCCGGGCTCGTTTACGAGTTCCTCACGAACCGCGTGATCCAGGAGATCTGCCCGCTCGGTACGTTCACGCCGGCCCAGATCGACGCGATCGCGGCGACGGCCCAGACCCAGGACAGTTTCGCGTCGATCGTGAGCGCGGTCGCGACGGATCTCAGTTGTCTCTAGAGTAGAAACGAACGGAGGTCAGTAAAAAGCCCCGCGGCGAGACGCCGCGGGGCTTTTCATTTTTCGAGGGACCGAGCGGATTACTTCCGCATGTCGAAGCGGTCGAGGTTCATCACCTTCGTCCAGGCCTTGCCGAAGTCGGAAGCGAACTTCTGCTTCCCGTCGGCAGCGGCGTAGACTTCGGAGACGGCGCGCAGCTCGGAGTGCGATCCGAAGATCAGGTCGACCGGCGTCGCCGTCCACTTCACGGCGCCCGACTTGCGGTCGACGCCTTCGTAGAGGCCTTCGCCCTTCTTCTGCCATTTCGTCGACATGTCGAGGAGGTTCACGAAGAAATCGTTCGTGAGCGCGCCCGGCTTCGCCGTGAACACGCCTTCCTTCGCGCCGCCCGCGTTCGCGCCGAGGACGCGGAGCCCGCCGACGAGCGCGGTCATTTCCGGGACCGTGAGCGTGAGCAGGTTCGCGCGATCGACGAGCGCTTCCGTCGGCGAGAGGCGGTTATCCGGTCCGTAGTAGTTCCGGAAACCGTCGGCCTTCGGTTCGAGCGCCTCGTAAGAGACGACATCGGTTTGGGCCTGCGAAGCGTCCGTCCGGCCCGGGGTGAACGGGACGGAGATCGCGACGCCGGCCGCCTTCGCGGCCTTTTCGACCGCGGCGGTTCCGCCGAGCACGATCACGTCGGCAAGCGAGGCGTCCTTCGCCACGCTCTTCCGGATGTCGTCGAGCTTCGCGATGACCTTCGCGGTTTCCGCGGGGTCGTTCACGGCCCAGTCCTTCGCCGGAGCGAGGCGGATCCGGGCGCCGTTCGCGCCGCCGCGATCGTCGGTGCCGCGGAACGAAGCCGCGGACGCCCACGCCGTGCGTACGAGTTCGCCCGTCGTGAGGCCGGAGGCGAGGATCCTCGATTTGAGCGCGCCGATCTCGCCCGAGGAGAGCCTATGCTTCGACGGAGGGAGCGGGTCTTGCCAAACGAGGTCTTCCTTCGGCACTTCGGATCCGAGGTAGCGGGACTTAGGTCCGAGGTCGCGATGGGTGAGTTTGAACCACGCCTTCGAGAATGCGAGCTGGAACGCGTTCGGGTCGTCGAGGAATTTCTTCGCGATGATCTTGTACTGCGGGTCGAACTTCAGCGCGAGGTCGGTCGTGAACATGATCGGCGTGTGCTTCTTCGACGGATCGTGCGCGTCCGGAACGGTGTTCGCGGCCTTGCCGTCCTTCGGGATCCACTGGATCGCGCCGGCCGGGCTCGTCGTCTGAACCCAGTCGAACGCGAAGAGGTTGCCGAGGTAGAGGCTCGACCAGCGCGTCGGCGTTTGGGTCCAAGCCCCTTCGAGACCGCTCGTGATCGTGTTGTCGCCGTTTCCGCTGCCGAGCGAATTCTTCCACCCGAAACCTTGCTCTTCGACGCCGGCCGCTGCCGGTTCCTTGCCGACGTACTTGTTCGGGTCGCCCGCGCCGTGGGCCTTGCCGAAGGTATGACCGCCGGCGATCAGCGCGACGGTTTCTTCGTCGTTCATCGCCATCCGGCCGAACGTGTCGCGGATGTCTTTCGCCGCGAGGAGCGGATCGGGCACGCCGTTCGGGCCTTGGGGGTTCACGTAGATGAGACCCATCTGGACCGCGGCGAGCGGGTTCTCGAGTTTGCGGTCGCCGTGATAGCGTTCGTCGCCCGCGAGCCATTTCTTCTCCGGACCCCAGAAGACGACGTCGGCTTCCCAGTCGTCCACGCGGCCGCCGGCGAAGCCGAAGGTCTTGAAGCCCATCGACTCGAGCGCGACGTTTCCGGTGAGGACCATCAGGTCGGCCCACGAGAGGCGTTTGCCGTATTTTTTCTTGATCGGCCAAAGGAGCCGGCGCGCCTTATCGAGGTTCGCGTTGTCCGGCCACGAGTTCAGCGGTTCGAAACGTTGCTGACCGCCGCCGGCGCCGCCGCGTCCGTCTTGGACCCGGTACGTGCCCGCGCTATGCCAGGCCATGCGGATGAAGAACGGGCCGTAGTTCCCGTAATCGGAGGGCCACCAGTCTTGCGGCGTTTTCATCAGCGCCGCGATGTCTTTCTTCACGGCCTTCAAGTCGAGCTTCTTGAATTCCTTCGCGTAGTCGAAGGATTTATCCATCGGGCTCGACTCGGCCGCGTGTTGGCGAAGCGGAGCGAGGTCGAGGCGCTCGGGCCACCAGAATTGGTTCGTCGGCGCGCGGTTCTCGGGCATTTGGCCCGGAGTCGTGTCCGGTTTCGGGGCGGGAGTGGGCGGGGTACTGCAACCGAGCTGGCCGACGACGAGAGCCGCCGCGACCAGGCTCGAGAGGGATTTTCTCAGCATGGGTGTTTCTCCTAAAAGTTGGTCGTGGAATCACCGCGGGACTTCCACTCGGATGTTTCACGACGGTATCAGGATGCCCCTGCTTAGCGACTTTAAAAAATCTATAAAATCTATGATGCAATAGATTAAATCGATGATTGACGGTCGATGAACGAAGCGAAGCGCGCCGAATTCGCAAGCGAAATTGGTTTACCCTCCGCATCCTTTTCGGTTCCGGCTCCGTCCTTTTTTCGGTATGCCCTCGCCATGGCCATTCAAGAACTGACGACGGAACAAGTGCACACGATGACCCTGGTCGAAAAAGACCAGTGGTGGCTCACGAAGGTTTATCGCGGGGACATGCCCCAGCTAAACGTGCGTTCCGCGCTGACCGGGATGCTGATCGGCGGGGTGCTGAGCCTCACGAACCTCTACGTCGGGATCAAGACGGGCTGGACACTCGGGGTCGGCATTACGTCGGTCATCCTCTCGTTCGCGTTCTTCAAGGCGATGGCGAAGCTCGGGATCGGGAAAGAGATGACGATCCTCGAAAACAACGCGATGCAATCCGTCGCGACGAGCGCCGGTTACATGACCGCGCCGCTGATCGCGTCGATGCCGGCGTTCATGATGGTGACCGGGAAGGTCGTGCCGATGTGGCAGACGTTCTGGTGGATCATCGTCCTTTCGCTCCTCGGCGTCCTCTTCGCGTTCCCGCTGAAGAAGCGCTTCATCAACGAAGAGCAGCTTCCGTTCCCGGAAGGCCGCGCGGCCGGGATCGTGCTCGACAACCTGCATACCGACGAAGGGCAAGGGGATGGCATCTTCAAGGCGAAGCTCCTCGCGTACGGCGCGGGCGCCTCGGCGCTCGTCGAGACGATGCGGAGCGAGATCGTGATGGGCGCGATCAAGGCGCCGTTCCTGAAGCTTCCGGACTACTGGGACGACCTCGTCTATAAGTTCGCCACACCTGCGATCCTGGGCACCCCGCTGAAGGACCTGACGATCCGCCTCGATTCGTCGATCGTGATGGTCGGCACCGGGGGACTCATGAACATGAAGACGGCGATGTCGCTTCTCCTCGGCGCGTTCGTGAA
This sequence comes from Bdellovibrionales bacterium, assembly GCA_018266355.1. Lineage (GTDB taxonomy): Bacteria > Bdellovibrionota > UBA1018 > UBA1018 > UBA1018 > JACMQW01. The sequence continues at coordinate 54,007 of JAFEAP010000002.1, read as the reverse complement.
CTACTTCCTCCTCGCGCCGATCCTGATCAAGGAAGGAATCATCGCCGGCGCGAACTTCAAGGCGATCACGATGTGGTCGCTTTGGACGGGGGCCTCGATGATGGCGTCCGCCTCGCTTTTCTCGTTCTTCTCGAAGCCGAAGCTGATCCTCGAGTCCTTCACGCAGCTTTTCCGCAAAGTCTCGACCCGTAAGGACCCCGCCGGGGCGAAGGATCCGCTCGGCGAGATCGAGCTTCCGATGTGGATCTTCGTCGTGGGCATCCCGCTCATCGGCGCGATCACGGTCTACCTCGGCCACGTCTGGTTCGACCTGCACTGGCTCCTCGGCCTCATCGCGATTCCGCTCGTCTTCGTCTTCACGCTCATCGCGGTGACGTCGACCGGCCTGACGGCGATCACGCCGGGCAGCGCGCTCTCGAAGCTGACCCAAATCACGTATTCGGTGATCGCCCCGGGCAATATCGGGACGAACCTGATGACCGCGGGGATCACGACGGAAGTGTCGCTGAACGCGAGTAACCTGCTGATGGACATCAAGCCGGGTTACATGCTCGGCGGGAAACCGCGCCACCAGGCGGTCGGCCACGTGCTCGGGATCTTCGCCGGCGCGCTCGTCGCGGTTCCCGTCTATTACCAGATCTTCCACGGCGACATCTCGCTCTTCACCTCGGATAAACTCCCGATGCCGGGCGCGGCCGTGTGGAAGGCCGTCGCCGAAGTTCTCACGAAGGGGCTTTCCGCCCTCCATCCGACCGCGGTAAACGGCGTGATCGCGGGCGTCCTGATCGGGGTCGGTTGCGAGATCGCGAACATCAAGACGAAGGGGAAGTTTCCGATCTCGGGCGTGGGCCTCGGCCTCGCGTTCGTACTGAAGTTCGCCGACTCTTTCTCGATGGCGCTCGGCGCGCTCTTCTTCTTCCTCATGAAGAAAAAGGCGACTGATCCGAAGTCGCTCGGTTACCGCGCGTTCGTGAAGAACCAGGAAACGGTCTGCGCGGGCGTGATCGCCGGCGGATCGATCATCGGGATCATCCTGATCATCCTCGAGAACGTCGTCTTCGCGCCCCGCTGAGGCGCGAGGCTCAGGGCTTTTCCCGGATCGTCGCTTCGATTTCGGTGAGCGGCTCGTCCGCGTCCAGTTCGGCCGGGATGCTGAACTTGATCTCCGTGCGCAGCGCCCGGTTCGGGTCGGCGCCGAGGATCCGCTCGATCACGGGAAACATCTCGTCGTCGGTGAGTTCGTATACGAGGTGCACGGGGATCGGTTTTCCCGCGACTTCGGGCAGGCGGCGGGAGTCGAGGATCCGGACGATTTGGTCGACGCAGTCTCCGCGACTGCTCGCTTCGTCGGCGGGCGTGAGGTCGAAGTTCTGGTAGCGGATCTCGTCGAGCTTCGGGTCGTAGCTCGTCTTGCAGAGCGGATTCGCGGCGTGGGCCGCGGCGAGCGGGAGAAGCGTGGCGAAGGCGGCGGACGCGCGGAGAAGTTTCATACGGAAAGCATAGCGACTTACGAAGGATTTTCAATCGGGGAGTCGGGAAGGTCGATGCGGAAAGTCGTTCCCTTGCCGGGCTCGCTTTCGAGAGAGATCGAGCCGCCGAGTTTTTCGACCTGCTTTTTGACGAGGTAGAGACCGAGACCGCTCCCGGGCGAACTCTGGGGGTGGAAGCGTTTGAAGATGCCGAAGACTTCGGAAATGCGGTTCGTCGGGAAGCCGAGGCCGTTATCGGCGACCTCGATCCGGGTGAGACCGGGGGGGCGCAGCAGGGAAACGCGCACGGTGCGCTCGGGTTTCCGGAGATCCGCATACTTGATCGCGTTCGAGATGAGATTTTCGAGGACCTGGGAGAGACGGTTCGACGCGGTGACGACGACCGGATCCGCTCCGAGGTTGTCGAGGATCCGCACGCCGTTTTCGGCGCTGAGGTGGGAGAGGTTCGATTCGATGGTGGCGAGAAGGGCGTCGAGGTGAACGTCCTGCGGGGATTCGTCGATCTTCTCCGCGCGCATGAGCTCGAGGATTTTCGAAATGGATTCCTGAAGCCGAGCCGAAAGTTTCCGGATTTTCAGCGCGTTCGTTCGCGCTTCGCCGACCTCTCCCGCTTCGAGGTCTTCCGCGATGAAATCGGCCAGCCCGGACATCGTGATGAGCGGGGCCTTCAGGTCGTGGGAGGTGCGGTAAGTGAACTGCTCGAGTTCTTCGTTGCGTTCGATCAGGCTTTGCCGGATGCGGACGATCTCGGACATGTCGACGATCGAACTGATGACGAAAAGGCCCTCTTCGTCCTGATAGGGGCGAAGGCCGATTTCGACGGGGAAGAGCCCTCCGTTTTTCTTGCGGGCTCGGAGATCCCGGCCGGTCCCCATCGCGCGAGCCGAGGGATGGGAAACGTATCCGCGGAAGAGGCCCGGGTGGTGTCCCTTCACTTCGTCGGGGACGAGGAGTTCGATCGGTTGCCCGACGAGCTCGGCGGAAGAGTAGCCGAAGAGATGAATCGCCTGGTCGTTCGCGAGCACGATTCGTCCCTGGTCGTTCACGAGAAGCATCGCGTTCGGCGCGGCCTCGAAGGCGGTCCGGAACTTCTTCTCCGCCCGGATTCGCAGGGAAAGATCGACGATCGTGGCGACGACCCAGACGTCTTCGGGCGTCCGGATCGGCTTTAGTCCGACCTCGACCGGAATTTCGACGCCGTCCTTACGGAGCGCCCGGAGGTCCCGGCCGCTGCCCATCGCTCGCGGATTCGGATCCTCGAAATAGCCTCTGACGTAGGTCGGGTGGCGGTCGCGGAAGGCGACGGGAACGAGGTCTCCGAGCGAACGCCCCGTGAGTTCGCCCGCGTCGTAGCCGAAAAGACGCTCGGCTTCGGCGTTCGCGATCTGGATCGTCCGCGTCTTGTCGACGAGGATCATCGCGATCGCGGACTGGTAGAAGATTTCCCGGAACATCAGCAGGCGTGGAGATGTTCGTGAAGCGTCGCGCACGCCACCGGTTTCATCAGGAAACGACGGACGAAACGGTTCGATTCCGAACGGGCGCGGTCACGAGGGGAATCCGACGAGGTGATGACGAAGATCTCCGGAGTTTTCGGCGCCGCTTCGGTGCCCCACTTCTGGTCGAGTTCGTCGAGCAGTTCCTCGCCGGACATGACCGGCATATTCAAATCGAGCAGGACGATGTCGGGCCGGGAGCGGTTCGAGTCGCCGTTTTCGATGATATCGAGCGCGACCTTTCCGTTCTCCGCGATCATGATCTCCCCGACATTCGGCCATTTCTGAAGGCATCGCTTCACGACGTAAACGTAGTCGGAATCATCGTCGACAATCAGGAGATTTTTCTTGGACATGGATCCGCATATCTAAACACCTTTTTACGGATACAAGGTCCGATGGTTTTCTAAATCCTTTGGGAGATCCTGTTCGCTTCCTTTTGATTTGCGCATCGTGTCCGAGTGGGGGGGGGATTTCGGATGGCCATGGCCAGGATTCGATGTTTTAAATTGAGAATGCGAATCCTCTTTTCTTTCCTGTTACTTGCCGCGACCGGTTGTGCCTCCGCCTCGAAATCCCCGGAATCGGTCGGACTCTCTGAACTCGTCGCCGCGACGAAGCACGCGGGTACGATCCCGAAGACTTTCGGTTCGGGGAAAAGTGCGTACTCCGTCGCGGTGCATTCGGCCGGCCTCGCGCCGCTCTTGAAGGAAAAGTACGACGATGCGGATAAGGCCGCCGTCCGGCGGGCGCTCGGCACGGCCCTCGATTTTTCGCTCGACTCGCGCGGGCTCGCCCGCGCGGCGGACCGGGTCGACGAGAAGGCGAACGATCCGACCCATTACGACGCGGTCTGGGTACGCGATAGCCTCTGGGTCTACCTCGGGTTGAAGTCGGAGGACGCCGACGCGGCCGCGGCGAAGAAACTTCTTCTCACGCTCTCGGATTATTTTTCGAGTCCCGCGCAGTCGGCGCGTTTCGACGCCGTGATCGATAATCCGCTCGTCTTGAAGGCGGCCGACGGGGCGATGCAAGCCGTGCACATCCGGTTCGACCGAAATTCGCCGACGTTCGCCGACGTGCAGGAGAACGGAAAGCCGCAGGCTTGGAACCACAAACAGAACGACGCCCTCGGACTCTTCGTCGACCTCTTCTGCCGCGCCGTGCTCTCCGGCGAGGTGACGGACGCGGAGCTTACGCCCGAGCGGAAAGCGATGATCGGTCGGTTCGCGAAGTATTTCGCGGCGGTGAAGTTCGAGCAGATGTCGGACGCGGGGAGCTGGGAAGAGATCGAGCGCGTGAATTCGTCCTCGATCGGTCTCGTGATCTCGGGCCTCGAGCGGCTCGTCGCCGTGCGGGAAAAATTCCCCGACGTGAAGATCGCGCCGCTGAACGCGATGATCGAACGCGGGTATAAGAAGCTTTTTAAACAGCTCGAAGCGGGTGGAGAATCGCCCGGCTACGCGCCGGAAGACTCGCATTACCGGACGAGCGATGCGGCGCTCTTGAACCTGATTTTTCCGGCGAAGCTCTCGCAGTTCCGCATCGCTCACTTCCGCGCGATCTTGAAGGCGGTCGCGCCGCTCGTCGGCGAGGTCGGCGTGAAACGCTATATCGGCGATTCGTACCAGTCGGGAAATTTCTGGTTCGGGATGGGCCGGACCGACGACACGAGTTCGGAGCAGAGTTTCACCGACCGCGGTTCGAAATTTATCGCGGGGAGCGAAGCGCAGTGGTTCTTCGATTCGTGGCTCGCGGTCGCGCTCGGGGTCCTCGCGAAGCGGTATCCGAAGGCGACGTTCGGCGAGGATATCGCGAAGCATTTGAACCGAGCGCTCGCCCAGGTGACCGGAAATCCTTCGGGCGAGGCCGTGCTCGGAGCCGACGGTCGGCCGGTGCCGACGAAGTCGCTGCCGGAGAGCTATAATACGGTCGTGGATACGAAGTCGGGCGACCGCGTGTACGCGCCGAGTCCGATCACGCCGCTGAACTGGGCGAAGGCCGCGCTTCGGCTCGCGCTTTCGGCGGACTGACGGTCATCGCCGGATCCAAAAGACCAAGGCGATAACCGCGCCGAAGGCTATCGCGAAAAAAAGAAATCCCGACTTGAATAAGATGCGGAACAGATCGGTCGTTCGTCCAGTGTCTCCTCGTGGGGTCATACTCGTCCTTTCGTTTAGGTGTCGGTGTTAGGTCGTCATCAGGTTCAAAGCGAGGAGGGTGCTGAGGGTCAGTCCCACGAGCGCGAAAGCCACCCACTCGCGAACGATCCGGTACATCCCCGGAGTGCCGAGCGAGCGGACGAGGAAGAGTTTCGAGAGGTACGAAGCCCCGAGGGAAACGGCGAGCAGGACGGTGAAAAATCCGCCCTCGATTTCCCCGAGGCTCCGGAGGGCCGTATTCGAAATCAAGGTCGCGTGGATTTCGAAGAACGAGGCGACGAGCGTGAACGCGAGCAAGCCGCGTTTTCCGAGGGTCCGCGCGAGCAGTTTCGACAACGTCAGGATCCCGACGAGGAAGACGGCCATCCGTCCGATCGAGACCAGATCCGGGGCCGGCGTCGGACCTCCGCGCACCTCCGTGCGCACGGCGCGCGCCCTTTGCCAGGCGGCGTACAGCGTGACGATCGAAGGACCGAGGAAAACCGTGAAAATCGGATAGCCCGCTCCGGGTAGTCCGAGCTCGACGATCATCGCGGCCTCGAAGAGCATCGAGAGGGTCGAGCAGATCAAAAGGAGGGACTGGGCGTCGACCTCTTCAGGGGCGGCATGGCTTCGACGCGCGGCGGTCGCGGTTACGACCGTGCTGGAGATGAATCCGCCGATGATCCCCGTCAGCACCGTGCTCGTTCTCCGACCGAGCGCGGATCCGAGCAGACCGCCGAGCGCCTGGACGAGAGTGAGGCCGAGCACCATCTGGGCCATCGTCCGGAACGAGAAAATCCCCGCTCCGTCGCTCCAGTCCTTCGGGATTTTCGGAAGGACGACGATCCATACCGCGAGCAGCACGAGCACCCAAACGAGATGGATTCCCCAGGAAACGGATTTCTCGGTTCGAACCGGCTCCGTCTTCACGGCGATCGCTTGAACGGAATCCGTAAGGAAACGCCGACGTAAGAATCGTACGCCGCCGGAATGCGTCCGAGGTACTTCCGTTCGTTCGCGAGGTCGGCCGAAAATGAGTCGCTATCGAGCGCGCTCATCTCGAGGTCGACGCGGTTGCCGAGCGAATCGAGCAACGAGATCTGAATCGCGTCGGGAAGGCCGAATCGATCGCGGTCGAGCAGCCGGACTTCCACGGAACGTCGCGGGTACTCGATTTTCACCTCGGCGCGGGACGACGCGGACTCGACGACGAAGTCCGGCGCGGCGGAGTCGGCGGCGGCCGGAAGACTCGGAGCGAGGACCGAGACGAAAAGCAGAGAGGCGAGTATCGCGAGTGGATAGAAGATTCTATTCGAAGACTTGGACATGCATGCGTCCTCCGCAGCGGACATCGCACGGCTCGTGCCAGCCCGGACCGCCGAATAGGGGATCGGGAAGCCGGCGCGCGAGACTTCTCGCCCCGCGGAAAGGATGAATTGTCGCATGCCCGCGTTTACTGGTTTCCCCGTCGATTCCGGAATGTCTTTTGATTTTGCGGCTACGCGCCCGCGGCCGGGTTGGCGGACTCCTTGCTCTCTCGTAAGGCAGGAGAATCTAAATGAAATTGACCTTTCTTGGCGGTGCTCAAACGGTAACCGGTTCGAAGACGCTTTTCGAGTATGGCAAAACGAGAATCTTGGTCGATTGCGGGTTGTTCCAAGGCCTGAAGGAATTGCGTCTCCGGAACTGGGACGCGTTGCCGATCGACGCGAGCGCGATCGACGCCGTCGTGCTGACTCACGCCCATCTCGACCATAGCGGGTACTTGCCCGTGCTGAACGCCCGGGGTTTTCGCGGGAAGATCTACTGCTCCGCCCCGACGCGCGAGCTTTCGCGACTGATCCTTCTCGACAGCGCGAAGCTTTCCGAAGAAGACGCGGACTTCGCGAATCGCGAGGGTTATTCGAAGCACCGTCCGGCGCTTCCGATCTACGATCGCAAGGCGGTGCAGGAGGTGATGGAGCGGTTCCACGCCGTGCCTTCCGGAAAATGGATTTCGATCGGTCCCGAGGTAAAGATCCGTCTATCCCCGAGCGGACACATCCTCGGATCGACTTTCGTCGAGATCGAAGCCGGAGGGAAGCGGGTGGTCTTTTCGGGGGACGTCGGTCGAAAGCATCCGACGCTTTACGATTCGCCCGTGCGTCTCGAACGGGCGGATACCGTCGTGGTCGAGGCGACTTACGGGGACCGGAATCATCTCGAGGAATCCGCGTCGATCGATCGGCGACTCATCGAGGCCGTACGTGAAACGCATTCGCGCGGAGGCCACGTCTTGATCCCGGCGTTTTCCGTCGGTCGCGTCCAGGAGATCCTCTATCGGCTATCGACGCTCAAGCGCCGGCGGGAGCTGCCCGAGATCCCCGTCTACCTCGATAGTCCGATGGGAATCGAAGCGACGCGGATCTTCACGGAGTTTCCCGCTTGGCATCGGCTCGAACGCGAAGAAGTCGACCGTTTGTGCAAGACGGCGATCGCGGTGAAATCCCGATCCGAATCGATCCGCATCATGCGCGAGGACGCGCCGGCCATCGTGATCGCCGGGAGCGGGATGCTTGCCGGGGGCCGAATCCTCCACCATTTGGCGGCGAGAATCGGCGACCCGCGGTCGACCGTGTTGCTCGTCGGGTACCAGGCGGCGGGAACCCGCGGGCGTCTCCTCCAAGACGGCGCCTCCGAAGTGAAAATGCACGGGCGCTATTTTCCCGTGCGCGCGCGGATCGCGACGATCCCCGGGCTATCGGCCCACGGTGACCAGAGCGACCTCCTCGACTTCGTCCGAGGGTTCGAAACCCCTCCGAAGCGGATTTTCTTGAATCACGGGGAGCCGCAGGCCCTCGATGCGCTTCGGGTAAAAATCAAGGACACCTTGGGGCAGGATGCGGTCATTCCTCACCTCGGCGAGCGCTTCGATCTCTCCCCGTTTCCCGAGGTGGTCGCCGCGAGAGGAGTATCCCATTGGCCGGATCTTTGAATCGTTCTTCGAAGAAGGCGAGTTATTTCCGAACGATGCGCACTCGAGTCGTCCGGCTCTTTCGTCAGCCCGTATTCTGGCTGATTACGGCGCTCGGCAACGGATTCGTCGTGGCGGGTGCCGCGGGCTTCCATCTTTCGGAAAACGGAAAAAATCCCGCGATCGGGAGCTTTCTCGATAGCTTTTACTGGGCGGTATCGACGGTTACCTCCGTCGGGTACGGAGCGGTCTCGCCGCTCACCGCGGGTGGGAAAATCATCGGCATCCTTCTCATGATGGTCGGTACGCTCTTCATGTGGTCGTACATGGCGCTTTTCGTGGGCGCGATCGTCTCGCCGGACCTGGAGCAGCTCGAGCGGGAAGTCGAGGAGCTCGAGTCCGACTTGAGCGAATTCCAATCGATCACGAAAAAAAGGAGTGATCGGTATGGCGGGTAAGTCGATTCCGGGCGGGCTGCGGCGCGAAGCGGCGGGTAAGCGCGTGGAAAGTCGACGACTGCGGGATTTGGTGAATTTCCAGCTCGCGCTCGACGAGACCGCCGCGGTGGTGGCGACGGATCTCCACGGCGTGATCACGTCGGCGAACCGAAGATTTTGCGAACTCACGGGGTTCGCCGAGAACGAGCTGGTCGGGGAGACCCACCGGATATTGAGTTCGGGCTATCACACCCGCGAGTTTTACCGGGAGCTATGGGAAACGATATCCGCGGGGAGGATTTGGCGCGGGGAGATCCGAAACCGGCATCGGAGCGGCCGAGCATACTGGTCGACGATGACGATCATCCCGTTTTGCGATTCGGAGGGAAACCCCTATCGTTACGTTTCCGTTCGGAGCGATATCAGCGCCTTGAAGGAGGCCGAAGCGGATCATCTGCGACTGCTCGACGCCCAAGCGAAATTGAACGAGGCGGAGGAAGCCGTGTTGAGTAGAGACCGTTTCGTCTCGATGGCCGCTCACGAGTTGAAGACGCCGATCGCGGCGCTCAAGCTCCGCGTCGAACTGGGATTGAGGAAGTTCGCGGCGGGTGCCTCGGGTCTCCCGCTCGAGGAGCAGGCGAAAGTCCTGAACGGCGCGCTCTCTCAGGCGAAACGCCTGACGGCGATGATCGACGACATGCTCGACGTGAGCCGGATCTCCGCCGGACGCCTTCGGTTGAATCACGAAAAGCTGAACCTGGTTCGCCTGGTCGACGACGTCATCAATCAGTTTCACGAGGACCTGCGGAACCAGCGGATCGACGTCCTCGTTCGCGCACCCGAAGAAGTTTGGGCTTGCGTCGATCGCGCGCGCGTGGAGCAGGTCCTGATCAATCTGCTCACGAACGGCATGAAGTACGGGGAAGGAAAACCGATTCGGATCTCGATCGCGGAGGACGGCGCTCGAGCGGTCATCCTCGTCGCTGACGAGGGACGGGGAATGTCGGAAGAGTTTCGGGCGAGGGTTTTTCAGCGCTTCGCGCGGGAGAGCGAGGGCGGGGAGGTGAAGGGGAACGGCCTCGGGCTTTGGATCACCTCCCAAATCGTGAAAGCCCACGGGGGCCGGATCGGCGTGGAGAGCGAACCGAACGTCGGCAGCACGTTCCGCGTCGAGCTTCCGCTGACCGCGGACGACGCGGGTACGCTGACGCTTTAGGACGCGGAAATCGAGGGCGAAAAGGCCCGGTCCGCGGGACAAACCGTCTCACCCGGGGATTTAGCGTTTTCCTTCCTCTTCGATCTTTCCGACGAAACCCCGTGGTTTCGCGTGCTTGGCTCGGCCGCTCCGGGAACGTAGGCTGGCCCGTTCGATGCTCATTAGCGGGGAGGAATCCGATGTTGATCCAAATAAGGGGAAAGCAAATGCGCAAAAACAAATTCGGCCCCGTGATCTGGGCCGTTACGCCGTTCGACGAGAATCGACTCAAAACCCAGGCGAGTTCCGGGACGATGATCGACGCGCTATTCGGGGACGCGGCGAAGGTTCGTCCGGTCTGCGTCTGGGATACCGCCGCGATCGAGACGCGGTCGAACGCGATCTTTTCACGCTGGGAAAAACCGAAGATCCGCGGGGAACTCCTGAGTCTTCATGTCCTCGAGGCCTGGGGCGGCCCGAGCGCCCAGGCGCGGGCGCTCGCGGAGTACGCCAAAAAGCAGCGCGCCTCGCTGATCGTCGCGAATCACCACCGCCGGACGGGCGTGAAACGCTGGTTCCAAGGCAGCTTTTGCGAAAGTCTCGCGCTCAGTTCCGAGGTGCCGTTGCTGATCGTCCCGCCGGAATGGAAAGTAGCGAGCGGAAAGAAAAGGATCCTTTTCCCGACCGATCTTTCGGCGGCGTCGACGGCCGCGTTCGACGAAGTGGTCGCCGTGGCGAAAGCGCGCGGGATGGAGATCGTACTCTATCATCGCGCGGAGTACCCCGTATTCATCGGCGAGGAGTTCGTCTACACGGTTTCCCGAGAGATGGCCTCGATCGAAAGGAACGCCCAGCGGGAAGCGAGACGTAAGCTCGACGAGATGGTCGCGCGCGCCCGGATCGCGGGAGTGAAGGCGCGGAAGAAGTATGATCGTCGGCGAGGCGGCCGTCCCGCCGACGGGATTCTCGAGGAGTCCGGGATCGGCTACGCGATGGTGGCGATGGCCGCGCATAACGGGCTTCTCGGACGGATCGTGATGGGGAGCACGTCGCGCGCGGTCGTCCGCGAATCGCGTATCCCGATCTGGGTCGTTCGGACTCGGACGGCGGAAAAGCGGAAACCGTCTGCGATGCGGTCGACGCCGAAAGAAGTGAAGGAAACGGAACCCGAAGCCTATTTGAGTTAGGGCGAAAGTGCGAAATTCCGGAGGAAGATGACTATGAATCCCGTACGTCCGTTTCGAATCGTTTGGGCGGTGGACCCGCTTGGTGAAGAAACCGCGTTCCAGTCGGCGGCGGCGGCGCTGCTCCATTCGGTCGCGGCGAAGCTCGATGCCGAGGTCTACCCGATCTACCTTTACGGCGGGTATCCGCTCGAGTTCGCGGTTTATTCGCCGCCCGAGGTCTCGGACAAGACCCGAAAGGACGCCGGCGAACGCCTGCAAGAGATCGTGAAGGACCGGCCGATCGGAAAGCTTCGAGATCTCGAAACCCTGGTCAAACCCTACGTGACGCTGCGGGAAGGGGTCGATCGTTTCGTCGAGCGCGCCGTCGAAGTGGGCGCCGATTTCGTCGTCGCGACGACCCACGCCCGCAAAGGCGTCACGCGGTGGTTGATCGGAAGCTTCGCGGAGGCGCTCACCGAGAAATCGACGGTGCCCGTGCTCGTGGTGAATCCCGAGGCGAAGTCGGAATGGGAAATCGGATCCGTCGTTTTCGCCACCGATTTTTCCGAGGAATCGAAACGCGCGTTTTGCGCGCTCCTCCAGCTCGCGAAGGCTTTCGGCGCGGAGGTGACGCTTTACCATAAGCTGACCCACCTGATCAGCCCGCGACTCGAACCGGCGTTCTCGGAGTCCTCGCTCGACCGGAAAAACGTCGAGGAGCGCTCGGCGAAGACGAAGGCTTTGGCCGAGGAGTGGGTTCGGGTCGGTAAGGACGGCGGCGTGCGGGTGACGCCGATGATCGACGCGCGGATCGCGGGTTCTCCGGCCGACGCGACCGTCGAAGCGGCTCGCGAACGCCGAGCGTGGATCGCGATCGCGGCCCGCCGCGGGAAAGTCGCCGCGACGTTGCTCGGAAGTACCGCGCGGAGGATCCTGCGGAACGCCGACGTCCCCGTTTGGGTTTACCGCGCGCCGCCGGTTTCCGCGTATTGTCCGGACTTTTCGATCACCGAGAACGAGATCGCCCGCGATCTCGGATTGAGGCGAGACGGGGAGGACGAGTGAAGAACGTCTTGATCTATTACGCGACGACCGAAGGCCAGACGGCGAAGATCGCCGAAGCGATCGCCCAAGAGCTCGCGGAACTCGGATTCGCCGTCCATCTGGTCCGGTCCGGGGACGCGGAGTGGACGATCGCCGACGAGCCTTGCGACGGGGTGATTCTCGGTTCTTCGGTGCATCGGGGCCGATACCCGGAAGCGTTTCGCCGCCAAGTCGCGAGGAACGCGGAAAAGCTGCGGGAAATCCCGGTGGCTTTTTTCTCGGTTTGTCTCGGAGTGCTCGAAACGGAGAACGTGAAGACCCAGGAGGCGGAACGCGGGATCGTACGTGATTTCCTCGAAGATGCGGGCATTCGTCCGGTGCATCGGGGGATTTTCGCGGGGGCTCTCCGTTATTCCCAATACGGGTTATTCAAACGGGTCCTGCTCCACGCGATCGCGAAGCGGGCGGGCCGGGAGACGCGGACGGACCGGGACTACGAGTTCACCGATTGGGAAGAGGTGAAGGGCTTCGCCCGCGATTTCGCGGATCACCTGAAAGGGAAGCGCGGCGCGATCCGGAATTTTCCGGGCGCGTTCAGGACAAATGACGACGGAGGCAAAAATGAAAGACCCTTTTAAACACGGTTGGCAGGGAAGGCGGTTCGTCTTGGCGAATCGGACGGACGCCGTTATCTACCGGTACGGCGCGGACGGCGAATTCGAGTTCGTACGTCGTCTTTCGAATCCGAGCGGTAGGAAGGCCGAGCGGGAGCTCGTCTCCGATCGGGCGGGCGCGAAAGCTTCGAGCGCGGCGAGCGGCACGATCCGTCACGCGCTCGATCGGGTGACGAATCACCACGAAGGCCGGGCGAAGCGTTTCGCGGCGCGGATCGGTCGCGCGCTCGAGAAGGCGCGGGAGAACGAGGCGTTCGAGGAGCTGGTCCTCGTCGCCGAGCCGAGGTTCCTCGGTTACCTTCGGGAGGCGCTGCCTCCGGGGATGCGGAAACTCGTAAGCGAAGAGATCGGGCGGGAGTTCAAGCGCGGTTCCGACCGCGAGATCCACGCATGGATCGTGAACCTCGCGAAGGAGCGGGCCGATCGAGGAAATCCGGCTCGCGCCTAGAGGCAGATCGCGTCCGGCATTTCCTGCGAGTCGATCGTCGCGCAGACGGAGTCGCCGCTGCAGGAAGCCGAGGTGAACGCGTCCGAGATCACGCGGCCCATGACGAGCGCGCTATCCATTTCGACGGATGACTCCGGCGCGAGCACCGTGCCGGTGAGCGTGAGGGAGTCGAGCTTGAACGTGCCGCCCGCGCCGGCGACGATCCAGACCGTCTCGGCCGGGGAGTCGACCTTGATGTCGTCGAAGGCGAGGCTCGTCGCTTGGAGAACGACGACGGCCGCGGCGTGCTTCGGCACGTCGACGGCGATCTTCGAGTTCCGCTTGAGCTGGTTCATCTGGGCGACGGTGAGCGTGAAACGGTTCACTTTCGGATCGGTGCCCTTCAGGACCGCGCGGCAGGGGCTGCCGCCGTTACAAACCATCGCGACCGTTCCGTTCGCCGGGCGGGCGAGGAGTTTCGCCCGGAGCGCGATCGCGCGCGCCTTCACCGTCGCGTAGTCGACGACGGTCGTTTTCTTCACCAGGCCGAAGACGTCGACGCCTTCGTGGAACTTGATCGACGACGCGTAAGCGACGCCGCCGTTTTCGACGGTGACGTCGCGAAGGTCGACCGTATCGCCGACGACGTCGTAGCGTCCTCCGTCGCGGCCGAGGCCGTAACCGAGGTCGACGAAGTCGAGCGTGATCGAGGGCGCGACGGCGCCGTGGGAGAGGTTCATGCCTTCGAACTTCGCGGAGGTTCCCGCGAAGGCGGAGACGCCCGCGAATTCTTTCAGCGCCGTCGGATCGCAGGCGACCGGATTCGGCGAAGCGTTCGGGTTCGGTGAGGGGGAAGGAATCGGCGTCGGGCCGAGCGTCGGATGCGGAGTGGGCGAGACGGTCGGCGACGGAGCGGGGTCGACCTGAGGTTCGAGTCGCGTGTTGGAGGATTTTGCGCAGCCAGCGGCGCTTGCGATTGCGAGCAGCCAAATGAAACGAGACACCGTTTTCATAGGAGACACTCCTTATCCCGCTTTCAGGATAGCATTTGCTTCGGCGATTGGAGCGGGAGGAGCGGGCCGAGGACGGGCTCTCGTTTCAATCGAGGGCATCGCTTGACTAGATGCGTTAAGACCCGGTTCGGCTCGCGAGGACGAAGAGGTCGTCGAGTCGCGACTGCGGAATGAGGTGCTCGTCGAAGGCGGTCGCGCGTTTCACGCGGTAGTTCCGCTTCGCGTGGCTCGCGTGGAATTCGGTGAGCGTTTCGAGGTCGAGTTCGACGAGTGCGCGGGTGAAGGCGTCGAGGGATTTGCGCGCGCCGAGTTTCTCGAAGGCCGCGAGGAGCGTCGCTCCGGTGCCGTTGAAGAACTGGCGAAGGCGGCGGTAGAAGAGGCGCCGCTCGAGCGGGCTCGCGTCGCGTGGGTGGGGAATCGCGAAGGTCGGCAGCCGCCGGCGATTCATCAGGATCGCGGGCAGCGCGGCCGCGCTCGGTTCGTCGAGCGTGACCAGGGTGAGGAGCCGGAGGAGCGCGCGGTAAGCGGAGAGCGCGCGGCCGATGCCTTTAAAGGCGCCGTAGACGTCGGGATACGAGGGATCGACGGCGAGGGCGAAGTGGAGGCGGATTTCGTCGTCGCTTTCGTCGGAGAGGTGAAAGAAGGCGTAGGTGTGGGAAGCGTTGTTCGCGACGTTGAACGGCGGGCGGTGGGTGCGGAGGAGCGCGTTCTCGCGGAGGAGGGCGGCCTTTTCGTCGGCGGCGGTTTCCCACTCGATCGTGCGGATTTTTTGGAGGAGGCGGAGGACTTTCGGGCTCGCGTTTTCGGGGGCGGCGCGTGCGTAGGAGCGGACGCGGGCGCGGAGGTTCTTCGCTTTGCCGACGTAGAGGAGTTCGGCGCGTTCGCCGCGCATCCGGTAAACGCCGGGCTCGGTCGGGATGCAGGAGAAGAAATCGGAGGGGAACCGGCCCGGGAGGGGGTTCTCGTAGGGGAGGAGCGGGAGCTGCTCCGGGGGCCCGAGGTGGAAGAGTTCGAGTTGGGTTTCGCGCATGGAGACTGCCTGAGGTTACCACGAGTTAGCGCGGGTAGGAGATGCTGGACTTGAACGAGATTGACGCGAGGGGTCATTTTCGGATACAAGCCCGCCACTCGCTTACATTTCTCTCTTATATATCGAGGTTCCCATGTCTAAGTTCGTCCTCCTTTCTCGTCTCGCGGCCGCCCTTCTCGCGGTCAGCTCCGTTAGCGCCTTCGCCGATCCGCACTGTGGACCGGGCGTTTCGAAGGAAGAATGCGCGCGCCGTATGGCTCAGTCCGCGCGCGATAAGGCCCGCAACCAGCAGAACCAGCAGAACAACAACAATAACTACGGCGGCGGTTATAACGGCGGTTCGAACAACACCGTCGACTACCGCACGGGCAACCAGCCGAAGTACGGCAGCGCCCAAGAACGCGAGCAAGCGAAGCGCGATCGTAAGGCCGCGCGCGACCGCGGCGAAACCACCACGACGACCGACGTGATCTACCGGAAGGACGGGGGCACGACCGTCGTGACGAACACGACGAATCCGTACGGCCAAACGAACACGCAAGTGAACAAGTACAACCCCTACGGCCGCCAGACCCAAGACAAGAACGTGAACGTGCAGCACTACCGCGGCACCGACGTGAACGTCGTGGACAAGCGGATCACCGACTTCGGTTCCCGCGGGAACGTCCGCGTGATCACCCAGGAACGCAGCCTCTCCTACCGGAACAGCTCGCAGTACAACACCGTGATCTCCCGCGAGCAGACCTACCGGAACTACCGCACGAACTATAGCCGCTATTACCAATCGCCGGCTTACGTTTCCCGCGGCTACCACGGCGGCTACTACTACGACCTCCGCCCGGTCGTCCAAGTCGACGTCTACTTCTCGAACCCGCTCGTCTTCTGGCTCTTCAACTCCACCTACGAAGATAGCTACTATCGCACGTACTGGGGCTACGATTACCAGCCGTTCAGCGCCTTCAACCGCGCCGGCGTGTTCTACCCGACCCAAGACCTCATCGACCTCGCTCGCGACGTCGCCGGCATGAACTACGGCAATACCGCGAACTTCCGCGCGGCGATGCAGGTTCTCGCGGAGCAGCTCGAGGCGAAGCTTCCGGGTCGGCTTGGTTCTAACGACGTCGTGATCTCGCACGCCGAAGTCGTTTCCGCGAACCTCGCGGTCGTCGAAGGCTACGTGAACACCTACGGCCAACCGTTCTCGTTCAAGGCGCTCCTCGACTTGAACAACGGCTACGGCTCGATGGTTTTCGTCCCGTCGACTTGGGACCGCGATCCGACGGCTTACGATCTGTACATCCTCGATCAGATCAATGCTCGGATTATGAACGGATACTAAGAAATACCGCCTGAAGGATTAGTGAACGGGCCGTCCGGGATTTTCCCGGGCGGCCCGTTCCGTTTTTCCGGCGGGCGCGGGACGGGATCCGAACGCGGCGTCGATCCGTTTTTTGTCCTCCGGATCGGTCATGGCGTGACGGCTCCGTTGCCGAAGATTCGCGGCCAGGACTTCGGCGGCTTCGCGGAACTCGGTTCGCTCGGCCAGACCGCGGAGCGCTTTCTGGAGAAAGACGCCGACTTCGAGAAGGGCCGCTCCGTCGCGCCCGATCGCGCGAAAGGCGTCGTCGAAGAGCTCGGTCGCGGTGATCCGGCGGACGCGGAGTCGGGTGCTCGGTTCGCTCGCGCTCGGACCGACCGTCCGCGCCCGATGGAGGAGGCGGACGAGGCAGCCGAGGACGTGGATGGCCGTGCCCGGGTCGTTGATCGCGGGGGAGAGCGCTCGGGAACCGATTTCGGAGAGGGCGATGAAACCGAACTGAGGGTCGTCGATGAACGTCCGCTTTTCGCCGATCACGAAGCTCTCGCGGATTTTCTTCGCGGTTTCCTCGTCGACCGCGCGGTCGGACCGGACGAGTTCGGCGTCCGATTGGACGAAAGCGCCGGGCAGGCACGAGACGTAGAAATTCGCGCCGACGGTTTCGGCGATGCAGGCGAGAGTCTTCAGGTCGAACGTCTGGACGAATCCGGTCGCATCCGCCGTCACCCGTCCGCCGTCGCTGACGGGGTCGGTGGGAAAACCTCCGACGCTCCACTCGAATCGACCCGCGCAATTCTCGATCGATTTCTCGGCCTCGGCTTCGACCTTCGCGATGATGACGCTCAGTCTGCTGAATCCGGAGAGCTGACCGATCCACCGGACGATCGTCCAGATCACGCTCACGAGAATCAAAAGCGTGTTCAGGAAGAGGATCACGCGGCCCTTCGGGCCGTAGTAGCCGGTGGTGAGGGCGACCAACGAAAGGATGCTGAAGATGAAAGACCCGAGAAAGGTCGAGAGCGCGGACTGGGCGTGGGCGTCCTCGATGACGAGGGAGGTCGCGCGCGGGGGCGCGCTTCCGGCGACGATCGCGTACGCCGAGATGAGCGTCGACATCGAAAAGGTGACGACGGCGAGCATGCTCGAAGCGAGCACGGTCAAGACCTGCCGCACGGCCTCTCCGCCGAGGAGTTCGGCGAGGCCGTCGGGTACGTATGGCGCGAAGACGACGCCGATGAGTGCGGCGACGAGGCCCGCGAAGCCGTAGAGCGCGGCGCGCACCGATACGTTTCGCGAGAGAAGACGGAGCTTCCAGATCCACCGGAAACTCAGCATCGAGCGGAGGCGATCGAATAGGCCGGGGTCGGATCGGTTCAGGAGACCTCCTTCCGGCTAGATTTAGCAATCGGCGTACCGGGGCAATTCAGTTCGGCACCGATGTTGAATTGAGAGAGGAGAGAGGGCCCGAGGTTAGGATTTTCGACCTCATCGCTCTTATCGCACCCCACTTTACGGAGAAAAAAATATGATCATCGCTTTCATCGTCGGTCTTTTCGTCGGAATTATCGCGAAGTTCCTCATGCCCGGACGCGATCCGGGAGGCTTTTTCATCACCGCATTGATCGGCATCGCCGGCGCGATGCTCGCGCATTGGATCGGCGTCTCGGCCGGATGGTACGCGCAGAACGAGCCGGCCGGATTCTTCGCCTCCGTCGTCGGCTCGATGATTCTTCTCGCGGGCTACCGGGTGGCGGTCGGTCGGCGGGGGATTGTGCACTGATCGACTGGTTCGTAGCGAAATGCGAAGGGTCGCTCGGGTTTTCCTGGGCGGCCCTTTAAGTATTCTCTTTCAGCGATTCGCCTCGGTAAAGGTATCCAGAAATAGGAAAGGCGCTTACTTCATTAAGTAAGTGAGACGAACTTTAGGGGCTTGCCCCCTCGCGCCCCGGCCTTCCAGGCCGCGGCTCCGGGGGCGGGCTGCGGGCTAAATCGAACCTCCTGTTCGATTTACCGCGCGAAACTCCTTCGGAGTTCCCCGCGGCCGCTCCTCGCTTTCAAGACCCCTCGGTAACGAGATTCGGAAATAAGAAAGGGCGCCTCCTTAAAGAGACGCCCTTTCTTAAATTTAAATGGGGTGACTGAACCCTACACAGTACTTTCGCCTAGTTAGAGGCGGATTGAGGAAAGAGTAGGACGGCTTGGTGCCTCGGGCAAGGGCGATCTTCCGGTCCTTTCGAATTACCTATTTTTTTAGGAGCTTCTCCTTTAGTTCCGTCGGAACGGAGGACCAGTCGATCATCGGATCCAGCCGAGTACCGCGGAGCTTATTGTCGAGCTCCCAGGACTTTGGGAGTCCCTGGACGCCCACCTTAGATAGGGCATTAAATAATAATGGACGGATAACTTCATCGAAAACGGTCGCGCAGTTCGGGCAGAAGGAAATGGCGTTCCATGGCTCTTCTGGTCCCTCGTCTATGATATGAGCGGCATGTCGTCTGCCGGCTTGCCAGCTGCACCATTGACAGGGCTTCTTGGCTACCTCTTTAGACAGTTTTCGATTCTTAAAAGGCATCAACCGGCTCCATTTCAGAGACCTTTGCATCGCAACATGCGGGTCATGGCTTTTTCCTTGGTTTCGCCCGGTCTGATTCCTTGTTCACAGAGTTCTTTGACCGTCTTTATCCGGGCTTCTAAAAGATTCACGGGCAAGCCGCGATAGATAATGTCTTTGGTTGTTTCGTCCTTTTTTATTTCAGCTAATTCCTTATTGAGCTCTAGGAGCTGAACCTCATCTAGTTTCTTAACTAGCAAGTCGATGGTTTGAGGGGAGGGATCATTGCCAGACTTTTGGTCGTCGTCCCCTCGTTTTTCTTCGCGGTCTAAACAGGTCTCCTCAAAAGCAGTATTGGCAATGTTAGTGGTGAGTGTCTGTCTGATGAACTCTCGATCCGCTTTCCAGGCGTTCATCGATTTCAGGCAGTTGAGCATTTGACTCTCGCTCGACGCGATTAAATTACAGGCAGAGGATTTTCCTTCCGATTCGAGCAGTTTTTTATCGTCGAGGTAATTGACGATGTTCGCCATTAAGGAAATTAGAAGCAAAAATGCGCCAATAATCGAAACGACACTTTTCATTGAGTCTCCCATAGAGAATCGAGGGCCGTCGCCGTTAGACTTGCGGTAAATCCCATTGCGAAGGCGACGCTCAGTCCGAAAACGAGATATTCTAGAGCGCTCCTGAAATAACTGGTCCAAAGCCCCGGAGTCGCAAAAATCGTATTCCTGTGGCCAAAGGCGACAACGAGGGTAACCGAAAAAAGCAGGGCGAAATTCCAGCCGAATATTTTTTTCACGTTCCCCTCGGTTCCTTAGTGATCGATTGGACTCTGAACTAAGTTCGCTTGGTATCTATTAGTATTTACTCATCTCATTCTTTCAGGAATAATGAGGCGAAGTCAAATTCACGGAGGACTAGGATGGAGACGGATCTCTCATCTCGCGAACCTATTTCGGAACGTTGGCTCTCGGTCGACGAGATCGCACACCATCTCGGTGTCTCCAAAGTCTCCATCTACAAGTGGTGCGAGGCGGGGAAGATGCCTACTCACAAAATAGGTCGGCAGCTAAAGTTCAAAGTCTCAGAGGTTGATCAGTGGGTCACGTGCGGCGGCGCCGCTTCCGTTCCGAAGGGAGGCACGAATGTCTATTCGCCGATATTTCCGCGTGATGCTCGGTAGAAAGAGCGTTTACGCGAAACAGTGTTTTGAAGGCAGTTTTATTGGCGCGGATTTCCTAGGTGAAGTCGATTTAAAGAACGAGCTCACCGAAGAATGGAAAGAGTTTAATAAGAAATTTATCCCAACTTATTTAAAAGAAAATCCAGATCGATCGAAAGTAGCGGCGGGATTAGCCTGTGGTTTTCTTTGGACCGTATCGCGAGGCATTAACCGCGGTGACGTTGTTCTGTGCCCAAATGGTGAAGGAGCTTATTTCGTTGGTGAAGTGACGTCCGGATATTTTTTCAAAAAAGGTGAGAACTTACCGCATCGGCGGAGCGTAAAATGGAGCCCTATCCAATTACCCCGTACAGCGATGAGTCAGAGTTTGAAAAACTCGACGGGGTCAATCGGCACGGTATCTGAAGTTTCGAAGTTTGCAGATGAGATTGAAAAGCTGATCGCTGGTGATGCTGCGAAACCGAGTATTGTTTCGGCCTCTCCGGAAATCGAAGATCCCGCTGCGTTCGCCCTCGAGGAGCACTTAGAGGAGTTTCTGGTCAAAAACTGGGAACAGACCGAGCTTGGGAAGAAATACGATATCTACGAAGAAGAAGGCGAAATCGTCGGACAGCAGTATCCGTCGGATACGGGTCCAATAGATATTCTTGCGATTAGTAAGAACAAAAAAGAACTCCTAGTCGTTGAACTTAAGCGAGGCCGAGCAAGCGATGTAGTCGTCGGCCAAATTCAACGCTACATGGGGTTTGTACAAGAAGAACTTGCCGAAGACGGGCAAGCAGTAAAAGGAGCGATTATCGCTCTCGAGGATGACCTGAATGTGCGGCGCGCACTTCAAGTCACTAAAAATATCGAATTTTTCAAATATCAGATCAGTTTCAAGCTTTCGAAAATGCAGGAATCATAAATGGCCATTAAGAAATCAGAACTCTACTCAAAACTCTGGGCAAGCTGCGATGAACTTCGCGGCGGGATGGATGCGTCTCAGTACAAGGACTACGTCCTCGTCCTGCTCTTTATCAAATACATCAGCGACAAGTACGCAGGCCAACCCTACGCCCCAATCACGGTACCAAAGGGCGCAAGCTTTAAGGACATGGTTGAGCTCAAAGGCAAGAGCGACATTGGCGACCAGATCAACAAGAAGATCATCGCCCCCCTCGCTCGCGAGAACAAACTCTCCGACATGCCTGACTTCAACGACGCTACGAAGCTCGGGAGTGGCAAGGAGATGGTGGACAGGCTCGGTAACCTCATTGCGATCTTTGAAGACCCTGCACTCGACTTCTCTAAAAACCGAGCCGACGGCGATGACATCTTAGGTGATGCGTATGAGTACCTCATGCGCCACTTCGCTACAGAGAGTGGCAAGAGCAAGGGCCAGTTCTATACGCCTGCTGAAGTCAGCCGCATCATGGCCCAGATCTTGGGCCTCAAGACCGCCAAGGTCAGTGCATCGACTACTGTCTATGACCCCACTTGCGGATCTGGATCGCTTCTTTTGAAGGTCGGTGACGAGGCTGGCAAATCCGTGACCCTTTACGGGCAAGAAAAGGATGCAGCGACGAGCGGTCTAGCTCGTATGAACATGATCTTGCACGACAACCCGACCGCTCTCATCCATCAGGGCAATACCCTTGCCGATCCCAAGTTCAAGGACGGCAATAAGCTTAAGCAGTTTGACTACGTCGTCGCTAATCCGCCGTTTTCAGACAAACGCTGGAGCACTGGCATTGACCCCATGAATGACCCCTACGAGCGATTTACGTCGTTTGGGGTGCCACCAGCTAAGCAAGGCGACTACGCGTACCTGCTCCACATCGTTCGATCTCTTAAGAGCACAGGTAAAGGTGCATGCATTCTCCCTCACGGCGTTCTCTTTCGCGGGAATGCTGAGGCGGACATCCGTAAGAACCTTATCCAAAAGGGTTACATCAAGGGGATTATCGGGCTGCCTGCCAACCTGTTTTATGGAACGGGTATCCCCGCCTGCATCATTGTGATCGATAAGCTCGGGGCAACCGATCGTAAAGGCATCTTCATGATCGATGCTAGCCAGGGCTTCATGAAAGATGGTCCAAAAAATCGCCTGCGCTCGCAAGACATTCATAAGATCGTAGATGTCTTTAATAACGAACGCGAGGTCGCTAAGTTCTCCAGGCTTGTTCCGTATCAAGAAATCGAGAAGAACGAGTTCAACCTCAATCTCCCTCGTTACATCGACAGCCAGAAGTCAGAGGATCTTCAAGACATCGAGGGGCATCTTAAGGGTGGTATCCCAGCTCAGGATGTTGATGCTCTCTCGGATTACTGGAAGGTTTGTCCGACTCTCAAGCGTGATATCTTTAAAGACCTACGCAAGGGGTACGTGAATCTTTCCGTGGAAAAGGCCGCCATCAAATCCACTATCTTTGATCACAAAGAGTTCAAAGTCTTTGTGGGTTCGCTGAACATTCACTTTGATTCTTGGCGCGAGCAGACTTCCAAATCACTTAAGAAACTAAAGGTTGGCATCCACCCTAAAGAGGTCATCGCAGAGCTTGGCGAGAGCTTGCTCAAACACTTTGAAGAAAAGCCTTTGGTTGATGCGTATTCGATCTATCAGCACTTGATGGATTACTGGGCTTCGACGATGCAAGACGATTGCTATCTGATCGCAGCCGATGGGTGGAAATCTGAAACTTATCGCATCTTAGAAACTAAAAAAGGAAAAGACGGTAAAGCAGGCAAGCAAGTCGATAAGGGATGGACTTGCGATCTCGTGCCTAAAGATCTGATCGTCGCTAAGTTTTTTTCAAATGAAGCTTCTGAGATCGAAAAGCTCACCGCAGAACTTGAGGCGGCGACTTCTCAGATCACCGAAATGGAAGAGGAGCACGGCGGCGACGAAGGCGCGTTCTCTGAGCTTGAAAAGATCAATAAGGCTTCGGCGGCCACAAGGCTAAAGGAAATTAAAGGAGATAAAGACGCGATTGAAGAAACGGTACTTCTAAAAAAGTACATCGAGCTTTGCGAATCTGAAGCCGAACTAAAGCGTAAACTCAAAGACCTTGAGACTGCGCTCGATGAAAAGGCGCTGGCTCAATATCCGAAGCTTAAAGAATCCGACGTAAAATACCTAGTCGTTGATTCTAAGTGGATGAACGCAATCCATACTGCGATTCAAGGCGAACTAGATCGAGTGAGCCAGTCGCTAACCACGAGGGTCAAAGAACTTGCTGAGAGATATGAGTCAGCATTGCCTGGCTTGATGAGCGAAGTCGCGACGCTTGAGAAGAAGGTTGATCAGCATCTGCAGAAGATGGGGTTTGTGTGGAATTAGCCACTAAAGTCGATTCATCTGAGATCGGAGTGGTTTGTGAAGACTGGCTTGTAGCTACCCTCGATAGTTGTATCCGAAGAGACGCTCCCATTTGCTACGGCATCCTTATGCCAGGTGGCTATTTCCGAGGGGGCATTCCTGTTGTGAAAGTTAAAGATATTTATAGTGGACGGATTGATGAGAGCAATCTGCTCTTAGCTAAGCCTTCAATCGAGGAACCTTACAAGCGGTCACGTCTAAATCAGGGCGACGTACTAATTACGATTCGAGGAACAACAGGGCGAGTAGCAATTGTACCTCAATCTCTTGTCGGCGCAAATATAACGCAAGATACGGCACGATTGAGACCGAATAACCGCGTTAGATCAGCGTTTCTCTTTCATGTTTTGCAATCCAAGAAATCGCAGCAGCAAGTAGCGCTTCAAACAATTGGCCAAGCGGTAAAGGGCATTAACATACGGGATGTAAAGGAATTAATAATTCCAGTGCCAGCGTTACCTGAACAAGAAGCCATCGCCAACGCCTTAAGCGACGCCGACGCCTACATCGAATCGCTAGAAAAACTCATCGCCAAAAGGCGCCTCATCAAGAAAGGCGTGCTGCAGGAGTTGCTGACTGGGAAGCGGCGGCTGCCTGGGTTTAGTGGGGAGTGGAAGGATGTCCATTTAAAAGATGTATGCTGGTTTCAAGAAGGACCAGGGGTGAGAACCCATCAGTTTAGAACGAGCGGAGTAAAACTTCTAAACGGCACGAATATTTCTCTTGGCGAATTGAATTTAGAAACGACGACTAGGTTTATCTCGACTTATGAAGCCTTCGGCGCTTATGCCCACTTCCTTGCCGACGCAGGGGACATTGTAATTGCTTCATCTGGAATAACCATAGATCGCTTTCACGAGAAAGTGGCATTTGTAAGAGAATCCGACCTACCTCTTTGCATGAATACTAGCACAATCCGCTTCAAGCCAATTAGGGACAGGTTGTCTGCATCTTATCTTTTCCAATACCTGATGAGTCTAGAGTTTAAGGCCCAAATTGGCGGCCAGGCGACTGGCTCCGCACAGCTAAACTTCGGGCCCTCGCATGTAAACAAAGTTGAAATGAGTCTACCCGACTTATCAGAACAGCAAGAAATCGCAGACATGCTCACCGACCTTGATTTGGACTTAAGGGTAAACGAGCAAAAGCTCACGAAAGCCCGCTTACTCAAACAAGGCATGATGCAAGAGCTTCTTACAGGAAGGATTCGGTTAATATGAGTAAAGTCGGCGCGCCTGAGCGCGATACCCAGAATCGAGTTATTCAACTCTTTAGAGACGAACTAGATTACAACTATCTAGGCGACTGGTCTGAACGTCCTGACAACTCCAATGTCGAATCGGACATCCTTTCAGCGTACCTCGCCAAATCAGGCTATAACCAAGATCAGATTAACCGTGCTCTCGATATCCTCAGGCGTGAGTCCGAAAACTACAGTCGCACTCTTTACGGTAACAATCAGGCGGTCTATCAACTTTTGCGCTATGGCGTCCCCGTTAAGACTGAAGCGGGCAAAGTTACCGAAACCGTCAAGCTTATCAACTGGAACGACCCATCCAAAAACGACTTTGCTATCGCAGAAGAAGTTACTCTTCGTGGCAACCACGAGCGTAGACCCGATCTCGTTCTCTACATCAATGGCATCGCACTCGGAGTGATCGAGTTAAAAAATAGCCGTGTCTCTATCGGGGATGGCATTAGGCAACTTCTCTCAAACCAACAGCCCGAGTTTAATCAGTGGTTCTTCTCTACTGTTCAAATTGTCTTTTCCGGAAACGATTCTGAGGGCCTGCAGTACGGAACGATTGGTACCGAAGAGAAGTACTTCCTAAAATGGAAAGAGGATGAAGAAGATAACTCCCGGTTTAAGCTCGACAAGTACCTACTCAAGATGTGCGAAAAGAAGCGCTTACTTGAGATCGTGCATGACTTTGTCTTGTTTGACGGGGGCATAAAGAAACTCCCTAGAGTCCACCAATACTTTGGGATCAAAGCCGCCCAGGAAAAGATCAAAGCTCGCGAGGGCGGTATCATCTGGCACACTCAAGGTTCAGGCAAAAGTATCGTGATGGTACTCCTCACTAAGTGGGTTTTAGAGAACAACCCTAACGCCCGTGTCGCCATCATCACTGATCGTGACGAGCTAGATAAACAGATTGAAAAGGTCTTTGGTAAAACAGGCGAAACGATTGAGCGCACCAGCAGTGGTCGCCACTTGATGGAGCTACTTGGGCAAGCAAAGCCAAGACTTCTCTGTTCGTTGGTTCACAAGTTTGGACGTCGGGATGTCGATGACTTTGATCAGTTTATCCAGGATCTAAAATCACAACCCACAAAGACGTCGGGTGAGATCTTTGTGTTTGTCGACGAGTGCCACCGCACCCAAAGCGGCAAGCTCCACCAAGTCATGAAAGCCATGCTCCCTAACGCCGTCTTTATCGGGTTTACGGGTACGCCTCTTCTCAAGAAGGACAAATCCACGAGCCTCGAAGTCTTTGGCGGCTACATCCACACCTATAAGTTTAGAGAGGCCGTCGAGGATGAGGTCGTCCTCGACCTGATCTATGAGGCCCGCGATATCGATCAAGTGCTGGGATCGCAAGATAAAGTCGATGCTTGGTTTGAGGCCAAAACCGCAGGGCTAAATCACTGGCAAAAAGACGAGCTTAAAAAGCAATGGGGCACCATGCAGAGGCTCTTAAGCTCGAAGTCGCGCATGGAGCGTGTGGTGAGCGACATCGTCTTTGACTTTGGTGTTAAGCCAAGGCTTTCAAACGAACGTGGAAACGCCATCCTGGTTGCATCGACGATCTATGAAGCCTGCAAGTATTATCAGCTCTTTCTAAAGACCCCGTTTAAGGGTCGATGTGCTCTGGTGACTTCCTATAATCCTCAGACTCAAGACGTCACTAAGGAGGAGACAGGCGCAAACACGGAGACCGATAGGCAGTTCATCTACAATACCTACACTGAGCTGCTCAAGGACGTTCAGGCCGAGCCTGAAAAGTCTAAGACCGAAACCTACGAAGATCGAGCCAAGAAGCTCTTTGTCGAAGAGCCCGCCAACATGAAGCTCTTGATCGTAGTAAACAAGCTTCTAACGGGTTTTGATGCTCCTTCATGCTCCTACCTCTATCTTGACAAGAAGATGGAAGATCACGGCTTATTCCAAGCAATCTGTCGCACCAATCGATTGGACGGAGCCGATAAAGACTTTGGTTACATCGTTGATTACAAGGACCTCTTCAAGAAGGTCGAAAACGCGATCGCAGTCTATAGCGCGGAGCTTGATACAAGCTCAGGAGGGGCCGATCCGCAGGTTTTGTTGAAAGATAAACTTCAAAAAGGACGTGAAAGACTTGAACAAGCAATCGAAGGCATAACGCTCTTATGTGAACCCGTTAAGCCGCCCAAAGGTGAGCTTGAGCATATTCATTACTTTTGCGGGAACACCGAGATCGCAACTGACCTTCAGGCAAAAGAACCCTTACGTGCGGCTCTCTATAAAGCCGTCGCTTCACTGGTCAGGTCATTTGCAAATATCGCTGATGAGATGAGTTCGCTTGGTTACTCCTCTGCTGAGGTTGCTAAGAACAAGACTCAGATCGACCAGTATTTGAAGATCCGCGAGATCATCAAAAAAGCCAGCGGAGAGACCATTGATCTTAAGGCTTATGAAGCTGATATGAGGCACCTGATCGACACCTACATCGAAGCCTCTGAACCCAGAAAGATCTCACCGTTTGATGATGTCCCACTGCTTGAACTCATCGTTAAGAGCGGCATAGCCGATGCAGTCAACAAAAACCTTGGGTCTATGAAAGGAAACAAGGCTGCAGTGGCTGAGACCATCGAAAACAACGTAAGGAGCAAGATCGTAAAAGAGCGGGTCACAGATCCGGACTTCTATGACAAGATGTCAGTCCTCTTGGATGAAATTATCGCAGCACGTAAATCCAAAGCTCTCGAGTATGAGGAGTATTTAAAGCGAATCTCAGACTTGGCTCGTAAGGTTCAGACGGCGTACTCTGAGGATACGCCTCCCTCGCTAAATTCCGCCGGAAAACGTGCCCTCTATAACAACTTGAAAAATAACGAAGCTCTCGCACTTGAGATTGATCGGGTCGTTAAAGAAGTCCGTCCTGACGGATGGCGCGGAGAGCAAGCTCGTGAGCGTGTAATCAAACAGGCGCTCTATGGAGTTCTAAAGGATGCCGATGAGGTCGAACGGATCTTTTTAATCATCAAAGCCCAGGGGGAATACTGATGAACGCTGAACTCGATCTCGGGGGAATCGTCGTCGAAGTCATCAGAAAGGATATTAAGAACATCCACCTGAGTGTTAATCCACCTAATGGCAAGGTCCGAATCTCAGCCCCTGAATCTATGGAGCTAGACGCAATCCGAGCATTCGCTCTGTCTAAGCTCCTTTGGATTAAGGAACAGCAGCGGAAGCATCAACTACAGGAGCGTGATATCCCCAGAGAGTACCTGGAGCGCGAAAGTCATTGGATTTGGGGTAAGCGGTATCTTCTTTCGATCGAGATTAGTGATAGCTCACCCACGATCACGCTGACTCACGATAAGCTAGTCGTTACGGTACGCCCCAGTAGTGATGCCAATCAGATCAAACTGCTTATGGATGAGTGGTATCGCGATCAAATTCGGGAAGCTCTTCCTGATGTCTTGGCCTACTGGGAAAAGATCTTAGAGGTCAAGGTCGAGAAAGTTTTCATTCAACAGATGAAGACAAAATGGGGTGGATGCACGCCCGGAAATGCCTCGATCCGCCTGAATACGGAACTCGCCAAAAAGCCTAAGCAGTTTCTTGAGTACGTTGTGCTCCACGAGGTTGCACATCTAGTGGAGCCAACTCACGGAGAACGATTCCAAGCCATCATGGATCAGTGCATGCCTAATTGGCGGCAAATTAGGGACGAACTGAATCGGTTGCCCGTGCCTCACGGGGAGTGGAATTGAAGTCTGAATTTTCTTCGAATGTGATCCTATGCGGCGGGCTTGACTTACAAGCATCGAAGCGCGCTCGATGATGAATATCGTGCCTTAGTAGTTCGCAGTGCTCGTGGCGTCTAGCTACCATCAGATTTTGACCAAACGAGTTTCAGACCGCTCGCCGGCGAAGCGGTCTCAAGCCACCGATGAAAACGCGTAATCGGGTACTCGTAGCCGTCCGGTCGCTTGCCGCCGAGAAGGTACTTCAGGAGAAAGGAATTGATCGAGCCGACATCTCGGTCGGAGAAGTCGTAGTAGCTCAGGTCCATGACGAGTTTATTCATTAGGCCCGTCATCGAGCGGTCCGTGTTCTTTCGGAACTCGACGCCGGCAGAGAGAGTCGGCCCTAGAATCTCGTGAACATCGTCCCACCCTAAGTTTTCGAAATAGGCGGGCAGGAACTCGCGAAAGCGATCGACGAGCGTTCCGTAGGGGGCGGCGTCCATGACGATCGAGAGCGTCGTCTCCGGGTTCATGAAAAGCACGACTTGCCAGGTACCGAGCCGAAAGTCTCGGGCGCACCATTTCGCCATCGGGTGGTCGGTCGGCTTGTCTGCGACGGTATCGGCGGAGACCTTCAGGCGCCGGCTCAAAGTTCGCGAAGGCATTAAGACGAGCATCGTGATTCCTTCAGTGGATTTATATTGGCGTTCATCACGTTAGCTCCGCACGAAGCGGACGAGTCGCGCGAACTTCTTTAGATCGGCTTCTCGTAATGCCTCGATATACTCCGTGCGCGTGGCGCCTTCTTCCTCTAGAGGTAGCGGTCCTTGGTTTTCGCCCCATGAGAAAGGAATCTGACCGTTCTTTTCTAAGAGCAGGTCGGTCACGATGCGCGCATGTCGGCCGTTTCCATTCGGGAAAACGTGGATCTCGACCAGGCGGTGATGAAAACGAGCGCCGATCTCGTCCCAGGAATAGACACTTCCAGAAATCCACGTCTCGACATTTTTAAGTAGGGTCGGCAGGGCCGTCGTGATCTGGGACCACGGCACGCCGATGTTTTTGTCGCTGGTCCGCGGGGAGCCTGCCCACTTCCAGACTTGATCGAACATCTTCGCGTGGAGATTATAGACGAAACCGACTGATAGAATATCGGAGGACGGTTTCTTCGATGCCCATTTCTGAGCGGCGAGGATGTTCGTCCGCTCGAGCGAGTTCAGTTCCCCCTGGGTCGAAATGTAGTTCGGAATGAGCCCGGCGAGCTCGTCGCGAGTGAGGGGAGTCGCACCTTTCGGGTACTTGGGAGTAAACGCCACCCTATGCGCTCTGCTTCTTCGCGGATGTCTCCCAGAGTCTTGAATCCAGCGACTCTTTTAGCTCGTGCGCGAGTTTTTTGACTTCCTCGGCGATTTCTTCGTCTGGAGACCCTTGGCGTTCAAGGCGCATCGAGTGCTCGATGCGACCGAGGATGCGCTTGGCAGTCGTGGTCGCACGCCGATCGAGAATTTCGTCTAGGCTATGGTTCGGCTGGTCGGGGATGATCGCATAGACAAAGCGACATCCCATGGCCTTCGCGGCCTTTTCGAGCGTCTCGATGGTGACCTTGCCTTCCGTCTCGCGTTTTTCGAGCGCGGCGATTCCGGCGTGGTTCGTTCCAATGAGCGCGGCAAGTTGTCGGGTCGTGATGCCGAGTGCGCCGCGGACGGCACGAAGCCAACCCGATGGTGGGCGACTTGGGTCCGAGAGGCTCATCCAAGAAGCGATCTTCTGAGAGAGGATTTTACGTTGGAGTGTGAGCGCTTTTTTGTCCGGTTTCATAGTCTTTATGATTACTTAAAAGTATCCAAAAATCAAATTTATGTATATTTAAAAGAATACGTATAATCATATATCGGATATTTATAGGTATACTTAAGCCTAGTTGCTAGATCATATCTTGTTGAAATTTATACATAATATAATCAAAACCCTGAGAAGGCGAATCGCGCGCGTTTAGCCATCGGCTTCAGATAACCGATCGGCCCGGGGCCAGCGGTAGGCTGGGCCCGGGCCGATCCAAGATCACTCCTTCTTCGGCGTTTTGAATTCGAGTAACTGCACAACCTTCTCCATCGTCGCCTCCGGAGTCGGGAGAAAGTTCAGCCTCTCGGTCGCCCCCTTTTCCTCGATGCCGGCCATGCGGATGTACCTCTGCATCGTTTTCAAATCCCGCCACCCGCAGATCTTCATCACGATAAACGGCGGAATTCCGCTGCCGATCAGCTGAGTCGCGAAACAAGCCCGAAGGGCGTGAAACCGGATCGAAGGGATGCCGTTTGATTCGCAGAATATCCGGAGGTAGCGAGCTTGAAGTCCCTTGTCCCAGGCCCAATGCCTCGGGAAGAGATGCTCCTCGGGTTTGAGGGTTTCGACTTTCAGTTCTTCGACTAAGAACCGGTAGAACTCACTCGAGATGGGGACCGTTCGCCAATAGCCGGCTTTCGTCGGGCCGACCTGTCGGAAGCGAGTATTGTAGCCGCGCCGTACTTTCAGGACTCCGTAGTTCCGCTTATCGAATGGCTTCTCGTCCTCGAGTCGGGCCTGTTCGCGAGAGATGAGCTCGAGGTCTGCTCGGCGGAGTTCATGGAGTTCGCCGCTTCGACAGCCGGTCATAATCGCTCCGGCCCACATCGGGTACCATTCGCATTGCTGTTCTTTCGCTTTCCGGAGGAGAGTGCGGATTTCGTCGATGGTGAGAATCTCCGGGGTCTTTTCCTCGCGGTCGGGTTCGAGCTCGAGGCCGAAGACGGGGCTGTGCTTCACGCCGGGAATGAGGCGCTCTTCTATTCCGAAGTTATAGACGAGATTGATCGTCGATTTCAGCCCGCGACAGAATCGAAAGCTTCGCCCCGAATCGCGAGCGCGGTCGAGTACCTCCCGACCGTCGGCGCGGTTTAGTTCAGATGCGGGCTTATCGAGCCAACCCTTCGTGTAGTTATGAAGGACGGCCTCGTAGTCGAGAATGGTCGTCTTCGCCATTCGCTTCGTCGGATAGAGTTCGTGGTGGCGCACCCATCGATCGATGACGTCGATCCACCGAGCGCCTTTCATCACCTTTGCCGTAAGTTCCTCGGTCGCTTCGCGAAAGAGTCGCTTTTCGATCGCGAGTGCTTCGCGCTCGGTCTTGATACCTAAGGCGCGCTTTTGGACGCGGCCCTTATACTCGCGTCCGCGGACGTCGACGTAGACCTGCCAAAACTTTTCGCCATTTTTCGTGTAACTGCTGACAGCCATTGAATCCTCCTGGGACCTGGTCCCGGCTAAGAGGTCGAGGATTCAAGCAAACGATCTAATTCGATTCTTCGGAAGTAAAGCCGCCCCCGAAATCGCCGAGCCCGGACGTAGCCGCGCGCGACCATGATGTGGAGAGCGTTTCGTGTTTTCCGAAGATACCTTGCGGCTTCCTTCGAATTCATCCAAGTCAGGCGGTCAATGACCTCAAACTCGGTTTCCCGTGCTGTCGCTTCCTCTACGATACTCATAGCCGGACTCCTTTGAAAGTCGATTTGGGGGTCGGCCCGCCGCGAATGGCGGGCCGACGGAGGCGCGGGCGCTATTCCTTCGCCTGGGTTCCAATCCAGACTAAAAACTCGGCCTTCGGGAATCGAACCTCCCGACCGAGCTTGATGCGAGGCGGATGCTTCTCCTCGGGGAGCTTTAGAGTCGCTTTAATCCACGAATGGATCGCTTTCGCGTCGCATTCGAAGACCTCGGCGAGATCTCCGGTGGTAAGCCAGTTTTTTTCTGCGAATTTCGATTCGATGATTCGACCTAAGGTCTCGTTTAGGGGAGGGGCGTTCATGGAGCGTTTCCTTTCTTTTTACCGGGGACATCCGACCGAACTATTTCGGGCGAAAACTTAAACTTCGGGGCGAGCGGAATTTTTCGTGACGCTGGGACAGAAGCCGCGTTCGAGAGGGTAGAGGGATCAAAGCGCTCGAGCTCGAGTGTTGGCTCTTCGATCGCGAGAGGCGGCGGAACATCGAGGAGCGTGAGGATTCCGTCGGTCTTGCTACTCAAAATGCATCGACCGGTCCGAAGTTCTTTGATTTCGTCCGGCTTCACCCGGAACTCTTGGACTTCGCGGTTCGAGCGCATTCCGGTTTCGGCGCCACCGTCCGTCTGCCACGTTGTTTTTACGGTTCTCTCGGTGCCGAAGAACTTCGACCAGGTCTCGGCGTCTTTCGGGTCGTCCTGCCGGAAGACTGAACGGATATTCGTGTTTCCCATGACTTGGCCCGCGAAAGTGGGCGAGATGCGTTCGAGATCGGAGAGGGTCTGGTGCGCGAGGTGAATCATGAATCCGCTCGAGCGGCCTTTATTGAGGAGGGTGACGAAAGATTCGGACGCGAAGGCGTCGAACTCGTCGATGTATATAGAGAAGGGGCGGTCGGACCGTAGGTTCGGAAAGGTCTTCCGTAGACCGGAGATAAGCATGAGCTCTTGGAGAAGGAGTTTTCCGACGCGAGCGCTTTGGACCGCGGAGGCTTCCGTCGGAAGATCGACGAAGAGGATTTCGTTTCGCCGGGTGATTTCGAGGAGGGAAATCGCCTTTTCGCGGCGTTCGAGCGATTTCGCGCCGATCACGGTCGACCATTCGCCGCTCGCGAGATTATAGAGGTCGTAACCGAGACCTTCGAGCATCGGATTTTTCGTCTCCCGGTTCTGGATCTCGATTTCTCGGACGAGATCGGGAAGGGCGAAGCCGTTCGGAGATTGGCGGAGGAGGTTCTCGAACGCGCGGAGTAACCCCTTTTCGCAAGCCTTCGCGTAGTGGGGTTCCGAGAATGTATTCGCGTTATAGAACTTCGTTTGAAGGTTCGAGGCGCTTCCGAGTTGGCAGGGGTTCCAGGTTTTGCTCTCCTTCGGATAAGTCGCGGACAAGTAATGGAGATCGCCACTTCGCCCGATCGATCGACAAAAGTCGCGTACGCGTTCAAAAAGCTCGCGGTCTCCCTTCGGATCGATCACGACGGCGCCGAGTCCGTTTTTTAGGTCTTGGAAGAGGAGATGCTCGATCAGGACGGTTTTACCCGATCCAGTCGCCCCGACGATGTGGGTATGGCGGAGCCGCGATTCGGTAGGGAGCTCGTAGTCACCGAGTCGGACGGTGTAGGGGCGCAGCGGTCGTCGGTCGGCGTAGAGAAACCGAAGGTAACGATAAAGTAAGAGGGGCCAAATCAGGATCTTAAGGAGCGGAGCGAAGAATACGAACGGATTTTTCTTGAAGAAAAGGAGGATCAAAACCGCGAAGGCGATAACGGCGCCGAATTTACTCTTCGCCAGAAGTTCCGAGATCCTCAGGAAAACTCCGAGCGTCATGAGAAAGAAGCGCTGAAAGATCGAATACTCGGGTTTCCACGCCAATTTCATGATGTGCGAGAAGTCGTTCATACTTGCGACGGATTCCGGGATGAGAAGCAAAATAGATAACCAGAGAAACATCGGTATCCCTCCATCGAGATAGGAGCCGAAGGGTGCGAGCTTCGCCCTTCAGCGAGTTTTCGAGTTCGATCGCCACTTTTCGTCCATCGGAGAAAAGACAGAGTCCGTCGGGCACTTCGGGGTAATCCGCCGCGCGGATGGCGCGTTCGGGGATCCAGCGAAAATCTTTCCAGCGTTCTTCAAGTTTCATACGGATGTCGATGAGTTTCAGATCGTGATCGAGCGTCGCGAAATCGATCCTCGAGCGCGGCTTGATCTCGAGGTCGGTATTTCCGAGCGCGACGGCGAGACCTGCGAGAGTGAGGCGGACGAGGGTGTTTCGCGATTCGCCGTAAGTTTTCGTTCGAAAGACGTAGCCCGCGCGCTCGAGCTCGAGGACGCGCTCTCTCGCGCGTCTCGGATCCGCTTCTCGAAACAGATACCGTTCGACTTGATTAAGGCTGATGAACCCCTGCTCGTAGCAGAGGGTCATCAGCCTTCTGTCTCTCGACTGTAAAACCACTCCCACGCCGCCCTCGCTTTCTTCGATTCTTGAAACCGTCACTTACCGCCTGCCCTGGAAGCTGACCCCGATCCCACCTCGTAGTGGGGGCGGGGTCAGCTTCCGTACAAGGGCGGGCGATCAGCTAAGCGACGGTTTCTCCTCGTGAGTTTCGAAAGCGAGGGCGGCGTGACGAGAGCCGCTCGAGACTCCGAGTTCGGCTCTGCTTAAGGCTCTGATGATTTCCACACGGCCTTTCGGGCCGCCTCCGCCGTGGCCACCGCCGCCGGCCTCGACGACGACGACTCCGAGGGGAAGGATTTTTAGGATGATCGGGATGATGACGAGAACAGGCATAGGGCTTCTCCGCTTTCTCGGACCGTTTAGAGGTCCGTGTTGTTGGAGAGACCGTTTAGCGGGTGGATCAGGGAAAGAAGACCCTAAAATGCATAAAATGCAGTTCCTGTGCAGAATCCGCACAAAAGGGGATTAAAATATGCATTTATTGCACATGTGGGGTATCTCTTCGGCATGGCGACGAAGAACGAAAAGCTCATCTGTCAGGTGATCCGGGAACGAATGAAGGCCCAAGGGCTGACGATGCAGACACTCGCGGAAGAGATCGGCTCGAGCCAGTCGAGCGTCTCGCGTTCGCTTTCGGGAGAAACTGAGCTCACGCTCGAGCGACTTTACGAAATCACCCGAGTGCTCGGAGTGAACGCGGCGCTGATCGTCGAAGAGGCCGAGCGACGAATCGCACCGTTCGAAGTTTCGGAGGGATTCGAGAATTATCTTTGCTCGGACTTTCGGCGTTACCTCGTTTTCGTCGCGCTGAATGTTCCGAGGACGATTCGCGAGCTCGAGACGGAGACGAACGCTTCGCTCGTATCGATCCAAAGTTTACTCAAGCGACTAAAGTCGGAGCGACTCCTTCTCGAGCTTCAAGGCGAGCGGTATCAGTTGAACGACAACGGTCGACGAATGAAGTTCCGGCGCGGTCGCGCGTTTTACGATTTGAAGACGAAGCTCTATGCGCTCCAGGCCGAGCATACGGTAAAGAATTTAGACCAGCCGAAGGAGTTCTGGGTGGATCGAGATGATCGCCTTGTCGTCGCGTATCTTACGAAAGAACAGGCGGAGAGAGTCGCAGGGATGCTCGAGGCGATCGCGAATCAGATTTCGGAGATTGATAGGCAAAACTTGAGAAATTTAGATATGAGTTTTGTGCCGTATTTATATTTTGTTTCTGGAAAAAAGGTTGGAGATTTCCCGAAAGGGGCGATTTGAGATGTGTGGAGAAATTCTGAAACGACCGGAACTCCTAGGCGCAATAGTTGGCGGTGTATTCGTCATTATTGGGTGGTTTCTCACGACGTTAACAGCATGGATTTTTAGAAAAGGTGACCAGCGTAGAGAAGGGACGGCATTTCTCAGCGCCATTTCGGCGGAATCAGAACTCTTGAAGAAACGGTATGATGATTCTCTTGGAAAGGCCCTGGGTTTAGGCAAGGGCGATCCTTCAGGGGTCCAGCTTGATTTGGATTCCTTGTTTTACGTGGCGCCGGAGTGGTCGGCAGATGAGGAATACTTTTCGGTCTACAATGCAAGTGCACTGCGTGTTGGTTATCTGCGCGATCGTAGTCTTCAGCATGCAATCATTTCTTTTTATTGCGATGCCAAAGGTTTGGTCGACACGACTCGCATGGCGATAAGGGCATTTCGTACTCTTGAGGCAGCCCATAGGAGTGGGGACAACGTCTACGATAAAGTCGGGCTAATTTTGGCGAATCTAAGGGCGGATTACCAGAAAATGACTACTTCATACGAAAAGTTGAAAGCGTCTTTAGAGCATTAAAGACTACGGGGGATATTTGAGCATCCCGCCTGATTCGCGAATTCAAGCGTATCCCCGACATGACGGATATTGTTCGATAGCAACTCCTCCTTTCCCAGACCCTACGGCCCCTCGCGAGAGTGCGAGAAGCCAGCCGAGATCGGCCAAAGTCCGATCTCCGCCCGTAGGAAAAGCGTAGGAAAAAAGTAGGCGGTCCCCGAAAGACAGCGACAGTTCGGGAAAGATTCGAAGATCGAAGAAGTTCTAAGTGCCTGAATTCTAAGACCCCGAAAATAAAAGACCCCCGCAGTTTTCCACTGCGAGGGTCCAGACAATCCAAAAATTAATGGGGTGACCGAGGGGACTTGAACCCCCGACCCTCGGAATCACAATCCGATGCTCTAACCAACTGAGCTACGGCCACCACGGACAAGAGACTGATTCGAGAGGGCCATAGAATTAAAGGACGTCCTAAGTCCTGTCAATCACTTGATTTCCTCGCTCAGCTTTGGAATCGTGGGGGCATGAAAATCCGCCCCAATGTCTTGAAAGCGCTGCCCCTTTTCCTTTGCCTCGCGTCCTCCGCCCACGCCGGGGTCTTCAATATGGCGCGGTTCGTCGACAAGGGGACGAACGCCTTCGGATTCGAGCCCGAGGCGGTGATGTCGGATGGGGGCGGGATCGCGGCGAACCTTCGGTATTCCCAAGGCTTGACCGAGCTGAACGACGTCTTCGGACTCGTCGGCACCGGCACGAACGTGCGGAATTTCCGCATCGGCGGCGGCTTCACCTTCGACTTCATCCCCGACATGGAAACCCAACCGGGCGCCGGCATCGGCTTCCAGGGCATCTACTACCGCTACCGCGGCGGCGTCGGCATTCTCGAAACCTCGATCGTCCCGTACATCCATAAAAACTTCGGGAACGGGCAGGGGAATAACATCGAACCTTTCCTCGCCGTGCCGTTCGGTCCCGCGTTCCACTCCGGGAAATACGAATGGCTCGCGACGGTCGCCCTCGGCGCGATCTTTCACGAAGATAAATCCCCGCTGCGCTTCATCGGCGAATGCGGCGTGAACGCGAACAAATCGGAGAGCTACTTCTCCGGAGGCATCCTCTATCAACCGTAATCCGATTCCCGAGAATCACGCCGTCCTCCGGGCGCGCGCCGCGAGCTTCGCGCTCGGTGCCGCCTTTTTCCTCACGGCGCTGAAACTCGGCGTCGCCGCCTATTCGCGATCCGTCGGCGTCCTCTCCGAAGGCATCCACTCGGGCCTCGACCTCGTCTCCGCCCTCGTCGCCGCGTACTCGATCCGCGAAGCCGGCAAACCCGCCGACCGCGAGCATCCCTACGGCCACGGGAAAATCGAGACCCTCTCGAGCCTCCTCGAATCGCTCCTCCTCGTCCTCGCCTCGATCTTCATCACGATCGAAGCGATCGACCACCTCCGCCACCCCGTCGCGGTCGAGCACGCCGGCTCCGCGATCGCGAGCATCGCGATCTCGCTCGTCGTCTCCTTCGTCGTCTTCCGCCATAACGCCCGCGCCGGCCAGACGACCGAGTCGAGCGCGATCCAAGTAAACGCCCTCCACTTCTTCGCCGACGCGATCACCTCCGCGGGCGTCCTCGTCGGCCTCGTCGCGATCTCCGTCACCGGGGCGACCTGGATCGATCCCGCGATCGCCTTCGGCATCGCCGTCTACATCCTCGCGATCTCCGGCCGCCAGATCCTCCGCTCCGTCGAGGAGCTCACCGATCGGCGGCTTCCCCTCGAGGAAGTCGAACGCACCCGGAAAATCCTCGACACCTTCAAGCCCCGGATCATGGAGGTCCACGAGCTCAAGACCCGGAAAAGCGGCGTCCACCGGCACTTCAACTTCCACGCCCTCGTCTGCGGCCGCCTCTCCGTCGCCGAAAGCCACGCCGTCTGCGACGAGATCGAGGACCGGCTCGAAGCCGAATTCCCCGGCTCCCACATCACCATCCACGTCGAACCCTGCGGCCACCACGGAAGCGCGCTCCCGTCCCGGTGCTTCCGCACGGCGAGCGGGAAGTGCGAGGCGAAATGAGCGAGATCACGAAGACCGGTATCCAATACACCGCATGGGCGAGCGTGAAGAACGACGCCCTGAAAGGCATCAAAGGCATCGCCTTCGACATCGACGATACGTTTTCGACCGAAGGGCTGATCTCGCCGGAAGCCTTCGCCGCGCTCTGGAAGCTGAAACGCGCCGGCTTCGCGCTCGTCCCGATCACCGGCCGGCCCGCGGGATGGTGCGACCACTTCGCCCGCTTCTGGCCGATCGACGCGATCGTGGGCGAGAACGGCGCGTTCACGTTTTACATGCAGGACGGGATCCGAAAGCGCCTCGACACTCCGGGCGGCGATCCCGCGCGCGCGGCGAAGATCGCGAAACTCCGCGCGACCCTC
This sequence comes from Bdellovibrionales bacterium, assembly GCA_018266355.1. Lineage (GTDB taxonomy): Bacteria > Bdellovibrionota > UBA1018 > UBA1018 > UBA1018 > JACMQW01. Next base: position 15,335 of record JAFEAP010000002.1, on the reverse strand, counting down.
GAAAACGAGTTCCACGCCGTCCGCTTCGCTTCGGACCAAGCCTACCGCGAGAACGACCTCGCGGTGGACTTCTGCGAAGACGTGCCCGCGTGGACCCGCGACGAAGTCGATCGCCTCGTCGACGTCTGCCACCGCGAAGGCGCGCACGCGAAAGTCTCCTCGATCCACGTGAACACCTGGTACGGCGACTTCGATAAGCGAAAGGGCTTCGACGCCTGGCTCGCCGCCGGAATGCCCGGCCTCGGCCGGAAATTTCCCGAGTCCTTCGGGATCCCGGTGACCTCGGACCCGCCGACGGCGCTCGCGCAGTGGATCTTCGCCGGCGATTCGCCTAACGACGAACCGATGTTCGCGTATTTCCCGCACTCCGTCGGCGTCGCTAACCTCGCGAACTTCATCGACCGGCTGAAGTCCCCGCCGAAATACCTCACCGCGAAACCCTCCGGAGCGGGCTTCGTCGAGATGGCCGAAAAGCTTCTGAAAACCCGCTGACTAGCGCGAGCGAAACGTCCGGAACCGCGGCGGCGTATCGACGTGCACGCGGCTGAAACGGATCGTCGGCGTCGGGATCTTCCGCACTTGCTCCTTCTGGCGAGCGAGCAGGATCTTCAAGAACGACTCAGTGAGCATGTCCCCGTGGGTCATCACGCCCTGCGGATGCGCGAGCGCGCCGAGGTCGCGCACCGGGTTGGCCTTCGTGAACACGAGGTCCGCGAAAGCGCCCTCGCGAATCTCGCCGACCATCCCCGCGAGACCGAGCGCCTTCGCCGGGTTCAACGTCGCCGTGCGGAGCACGCGCCAGGGATTGAGCCCGGCCTTGCGATAGAGCGCGAGCTCTTCGTGGAGCGACTTCCCGGCGACGAGGTACGGCCGCGCCGGCACGTCGGTGCCCGCGACGATCGAGACGTCCGCGTCGTCCATCATCTTCAGGAGCTTCAAGCTATTATCGAGGCCCTTCACGATCTCGGCCCGGCGCGGATCGGCCGGATTCGGCCAGGTCCAGTTCTTATACATGTACGTCCACATGTCGTAATAATAGTCCGGCAAGTACTGACCGTAGGGATCCTTGCGGAAGTCCTCGATCGTCATCGCGAGGAACTTGTCCTTATTGTCCGTCATCTTGTGGTCGTAGACCTCGGTGACGAACGTCGGGCTGATCACCCCGTGCTTCGCCCGCATGAGCTTGATGAGCGAAGCGCCGTGGTAGAAGTCCATGTACGCGCCCGCGAACCAACCGACCTGGCCGGCGGAGACCTTCGGGTTATGGTAGTACGGCGACTGCAGGCTCTGCATGAAGTCGTAGACCGCGAAGCCGAAGTGCTCGAGCGTGCGGTAGTGGTCGAGCGCCTGCGAGAGGAAGATCTGCCCGAAGCCGTTCCGCTCGTCGCCGAGCGTGTGACCGAAAAGGTAGCTCTTGCGCGCTTCCGCGGCCTCGGCGGCCGCGTAGTAGACGTCGTCGTTCAGGTACGAGTCGGTCTTGATCCCGTCGTAGCCCATGTCGAGGAAGCTGTTCACGCGCGCGCGGGCGTCGGCGGCGTCGACGACTTGGAAGACGTTCGAGCCCGGCTCGACTTTTTGGGACGTGATGAAGGGCGAGGCGATCACCATCCGCGGTCCGAAGATCGCGTGGTTCTCGATCTTCTCGCGGATGTTCAGCGTGAGGTGCGAACCGGCGCAGTCGCGCACCGTCGTCACGCCGCTCGAAAGGTACATCGGGATCGACCAGTCGTCGGCCTGCTTCTCCCACGCGTAGAGGTCGAAGTGGACGTGGGCGTCGACGAGGCCCGGGGTGACGAAGAACTTCGAGCCGTCGTAGACTTTCACGACCTTGTCGATCTTCTTCCGTTCCTTCACCGTGCCCGGCTTCGCGGGGCGGATCACGACGATGCGGCCGCTGTCGGTGATGATGTCGCGGTGATCGGTGATGACCTGTCTCTTCACGTCGACGATCGCGACGTCGCGGATCAGCGTCCGGTTCGGTTCGGTCTCGCGCGCGAGCGCCGAAAGGGAGAGAAGAGAGACGAGAGCGAGCGTGAACCACCGCGGCATGGAAATCGACATGAGTTCTCCTGGAGATTGGGCGCGAACCTAGTCGAAGCCGGGACGCGGCGTAAGGGAAAAGGTGGGGTCGCCTCCGTTTTTGACCGGGGTTTCGTGATTGAGGAAATTGACTCGTCGCGATGGTCACGGTAAGCGTCGGGCATTCCTTTCAATCCGGGCCGGGGGGCCCTCACGGAGAAAACCATGAAGAAGTCGTTCGTCGTGCTCGCGTTCCTTTCGCTCGTGTTCTCGTCGCTCGCCCAAGCGAGCTCGGGCGTCGCGCTCCTCTGCGCGCTCAAGCCGAACCAAACGCGCAATAACGTGAACGGCTTCGCCGTCGTCTACGAACTCCACGGACGTAAGGTCACGTACTTCCTCCGCACCTATCAGCACGGCCGCATGACGAAGCAGGAAGAACTCGACGACGCCGTGAAACACCTCGGCCCGAAGCAGGTCCAAAACGACCGCACCGCGCGCTCCGTCCTGAAGCGGTCGGGCATCGACCCGCGCCTCGCGTTCTCCGGCTCGACGATCGAAATCGCCCCCGGCACGGAGATGGCGAACTACTTCGACCGCGACGCCGCGTTCCTCGCCGGCGCGATCCTCTCGCCGGGCGAACAAACCCGCCTCTGCTATTCCGTCCGGAACCTCGAAGGTCGCGAGTAAGCTCGCAGGGCGAGCCGTTCTAGCGTTGGGATTCGAAAAAGTCGCGGAGGTCCGCGCGTAAAGGGCTGACGAACTCCATCAGCTTGCCCGTCGTCGGATGCGTGATTTTCAAGCGATGCGCGTGGAGCGCGTGCCGCGGGATGATCAGCCGCGCTTCGGCCTCGGGCGTAAGGCGCTCGCGCTCGTAGAAAAGGAGCGCGAAGTCCTCGTCGACGCCGTAAAGCTTGTCGCCGAGGAGCGGAAATCCCGCGCGCTCGGCGTGGACGCGGATCTGGTGCTGACGGCCCGTCTTCGGAAACGCCTCGACGAGCGAGTAATTCCCGGCGACGTCGAGCCGGCGGAACGTCGTCGACGCGACCTGCCCGCCCTCGTCCTCGGGCATGCACTCCATCTTCAGCGCGACCCGCGAGGTCTTCGACCGGCCCATCGGCTCGTGGCACGCGAACGTCTCGGGCGCGATGCCCTTCACGATCGCGAGGTAGGTCTTCTCCGTTTTCCGCGCCGCGAACTGCGCGACGACGTTCGCGCACGATTCGGGGTCCTTCGTGAGGACGAGGATGCCGCTCGTCTCCTTGTCGATCCGGTGGGCAAGGTAATAGAGCTCGTCGCTCTCGAGCGGCTTCGTGAGCGCGCGCTGCTGGGCTTGGGTCTTCAGATGAATGAGCAGGGTATTGAAGAAGAAGCGCCCCGACGGGTGGACCGGGAGATTCGGGGGCTTATCGACGACGAAGAGGACGTCGTCCTCGTAGATCACTTTATAGTCGAAATTCACCGGCGGCTCGGGCTTCTTCTCGGAGAGCACGCGGACTTCGTCGCCGGCGACGAGCTGGGAGGAGGCCTTGAGTTTCCCGACGCTCATGTGCGGACCCTGGTTCCGCGCGAGCGTGACGACGCCGTCGTCGATCGCGCGCTTGATCGATTCGCGCGAACGTTTCCGGTAGTGCTCCTTCAGGAAGTTATCGAGGCGCGTGCCTTCCTGATTCGGCCCGACCGCGTAACGGACGAGGTACTGATTCGGCGAAAGCTCGCGGTGGACGTTACTCATTCCGGACCGAACCGTACCACTACTAGACAGCGAGCGTCAAAGCCGGGATTTTCAGTTCCGGACCGGATAACGGGTCCGGGGCGAGCGCTGGGAGGTGCGGGCGGGTTTACGGGCGACCTCGAACGCTTCTCCGGGAAGCGGTTCGACTTTCACCGAGGGCGACGCAGGGGGCGCGGCCGGGGCCGTATTCACGGAAGAAGATGCCTCCATCGCGGGATTCGGGGCGGTCGGCGCCGCGGCCGTCGACGTTTCGGTCGTGCCGGCCGGCGCCCGTTCGTTCGAGTCGCTTAAGGCCGTCGGCGTCGCCGGAGGCGAAGTCGTGTCTAGAAAAGCGGCCGTGCTCGAAGGCGTGACCGCCGTCGCAGCCGGAGTCGTGGCGGTCGCCGCCGCGGCCGCGCGCGCGATCGCCGCTTGAGCGGCGGCCGAAGCTTCCGCTTCGGCGTCCGCGGCTTTGGCCGCTTGAATTTCCGCCTTCTCGCTCGCGGTCAGCGGACCGTTCGAGCGGGGAAGGGACTTCGCGCTCACGCTGGCCTGGGTCGGGTTATTCGCCCGCGCGGGCGGCATGAGGACGGGCATGTAGGTGATCGGCGAAGTCGCCGTCGCCGTCGTCGCCGGAGCCGTCGAGGCGACCGCCGTTTTCGGCATCGACGCGACGAACTGAGCGAGGATCTGTTCGACCGGCCAGGCTTTCGTGTCCGTGCATTTCGCCATCCGGGCGGCGTCGTCGATCTGCTGATTGCACGAGGTCAGGACTTCGGAGAAGCGGTCGAGGCAGCGCCGGGCCTCGGCTTCGGTCGCCGGATGCTCGCACCCTTCGTTCTGGCAGGTCGCCTTGAGCGTCTTCGCGCACTTGAAGCTGTAGGGCGTGATGAGGTCGTTATAGAGGTAGGAGATGAAGGCGCGGGGGTTGCACCCTTGGTAGCGCGCTTTGATCAGCGGATCGCCCGAGCGGATCGTGCATTTCGCGTCCGCGGTCAGGATCGAAGCGAAGAGCGCGACCAGCGCGACGCCGAGCCAGTAGTGGAGATTCGATTGACGGGTGGTTCGAGCATCCATGCTTTTACTCCCAGAGCGACTCGCGTTAGTGATAGCGCGCCTTCATCAGGAAAGTGATCACTTCGCGCGCGCCTTCCTCGGTATAGCCGAGGTTCTTCTTCATATTCTCGACGGTCTGCTTCGCGAGGCGCTGGCCCTCGGAAAGGGCCGCGTTCGTCGAAAAGGCGTCGCTCGCCGCCGCGTCTTCGCGGCCATACAGTAAGAGGGCGTCGTGCATCTTCGTGAGCACGTCCTTCTGCGATTGGTAATAGTGCTTCTCGAGTTTCCTCCAGTACTCCGGGAAAACCTTCGAGTATACGACCGGCGCGTTCGGATGGTCGAGCGACCAAGCGCCGATCTGGGTGACGATTCCGTTTCGGAACGTCGTCAGCTCGGTCTCGCCGGTGGGCGCTTCGATGATCTTCTCGAACTCCTCGATGAGCGGGTAGTCCGGGTCTTCGAGTTTCCCCGTGAGCGGGTTTTTGTGCTTTTCCTTCTTCAGGACGAGCGAGAGGTGCTGGACGTAGCGGCGGATGAAATCCTCCCACTGCTTCGAATCGTAGAGCCCGATCGAGTCGCGGACTTCGCGGTCGATCACGTTCAGGTACTCGGCGCGCACCGTCTGGATGAACTCGGCGCAGTCGTGGTACCCGTCCTTGATGTCCTGGCGGAGGAACTCGTACTCGCTCGTGCGCTTCACGAAATCTTCCATCTCGCGGAGAACGGCCAAGGGCGAAAGGCACGAGAACTCCGGGTTCTGCGCGGCCGAGAAGAGGATCGACTTGATCTCGCGCGCGGACGCGCCGATCCGGCCCTCGTAGTACGGCACGTTCTGGTATTCCTCACGCACGCGCTTCATGTTCGCGCGGAGCACTTTCCGGTCCTCCGGGCCGAGGGGAGCCGGCATCTCGCCCGTGTCGAGGAGCTTCGCCTTGTCGAGCGGCGTGAGCGCGGCGACGATCGAGGAAATGCCCGGAGGGTAGTTGATCGAGTTCGGCTTCTTCAGCCGCGTGAGCACGCCCCACGAGGCGAGCGCCCAGTCGGTGTGCGGCGAAACGTCCTTCGTCTGCGCGACTTGGCGAAGTTCCTCGCGGTAGATCTGCGCTTCTTCCGAGATCCGGAGGAGATAAGGTACGCGGATGAGTTCCATCCGGGCCTTGAAGCTCATGAAGTCCGGGAACTCCTTGAAGGCGTCGAGCTGGAGGTCGTTGCAGGAGCCGAGGAAAACGGTGTCGACGTAGACGATCGCCTGGCCGACGTTCACGGCGCCCGTTTCGCAAGCGACGAGCAGGTATTTGAACGAATCGACCGGGCGTTTCAGCAGATCCGAGTATTCGATCCCGCCGCGGTTACCGTCGATGAGGTCGCCCGTGAGCGTGAAGAGATTCAACGACTGGAGCGAAGCCGGAAGGTTCGAGTAGTTCCGGTTCATCGCGAGGAGATTGAATTGGGCGTCGACGTGGAGCTGGGGTTCGACGGTGACCATGCCCTTCCGGTAGCGGCGCGAAAAGTGGAAGCGCTCGACTTGAACGTGCATGAGCACTTTTCGGAAGTCGCCGTCGTTCGCCTTCAGGAGCGCCGAGGCGATTTCCTTGCATCGCGGGTTCAGATCGCCTTGGGTGAGGGTGAGCGGAAGCGCGGGCCAGAGCTTGTCCGTCTTTTCCTTCCCGATCGTCTTTTCGAGGAACTCGCGCCGTCGCTCGACCGGGATGAGGAGGAAAGGGTGATCGTGAAGGTCGCTCGGGATGCGGGCGGCGACTTCCTCGTCGCCGAGTTTCGCGTAGCTCGTGAATTTTCCGTCGCGCGCGGTCGACTGCGAGGCGAGGCCGAGCGCTCCCTTCGTGATCTTCTCGTGCGGAAAAACCCAATTGAAGGTGTACGTCGCGCCTTCCGGGGTATTCGAGTAGCGCTCCATTCCGGTCATGAGCGCGTGGATGAGCGAGCTTTTCGCCGAACCGTTCGGTCCGTGGAGGAGGATGAGCTTGTTGTTGAAACCCTGGCGCTGGAAAGTGCGGAGCGATTTGTAGATCGCGTGCTGGACGCTCTCGAGACCGACGACCTTGCGCGAGGACGGGGTGCCGTCGAAGACGTTGAAGCGGTCTTCCATCCCGCTCGACGGATCGGCTTTCGTCGTTCCGAAATGGTCCATCATGTCGGCCATGTAGGCGGCCGAACCGCGCAGCGCGCGTTCCGGATTTTCGGCTAGGATGCCGAGGTACTCGTCGAAGCTCAATAGCGCTCGGGAGCGGTCGAAACTCTGGGTGATCGCCGAATCGAACCAGGCATGGAGGGTCTCAGGCTTCATGCCTTAAGTGTAACCGGAGGGCGGGTTTTTCCGCTAGAACAGCGCGTGCGCGCCGCTTAATGGCGTTTCCGCCGCCGCCGATGACCGGAAGATTTTTGACGCTTCTTCTCGACCCGCCTTTCGAGGATCAAGCGCGGGCGGTTCGGGTCGACGATCGGATGGGCGTCGCTATTGATCCCTTCGGGCTGAGCGGCCGTGACCTTCCCGAGGTGGGCGATCACGGCGTCGCGAAGCACGGGACCGGCGACCATCACGACGCGGTCTTTCGGAAGCTGATTCATGAACCAGCCGAGAGAGTCCCCGCCGGAGACGAGGAAATCGAGCGTCCCGACGGTGTAGGTCTTCCCGTCTTCGATCGGCGTGCCGTCGGCGAGCGTGACGTCGATCAGACGGTCGAGCTCCCACGGTTCGATCTTCCCGTTTCCGTCGAGGTCGCTCGAGTACGGCTCGTCCTCGCGCCGGATCGCGCGGACGACGAGACCCGACGTGGAGAAGAATCCTCGCGCGCCCGCGTTCGTGATGCGGACGAGGCGCCGGAGCTCTTTCCCCGTGAGCGTGAGCTTCGAGAGGTAGTTATCGAAGGGCAGCGTCTTGAAGACGTCGGCGTAATGGATTTCGCCCGATTCCCAGTCCGCGCGGATCCCGCCCGGGTTCATGATCGCGATCTGGGTTCCGAGCGATTCGCGGATCGAATCGGCGACGAAATCGCCGAGCGGCGACTCGCGCTCCTTGATGTGCGGAACGGGTTGCGCCGCCTTTCCGACGACTTCACGTTTCTTCGCTTCGGTGTGCGCGAACGTCGGAGCGAGCACGGATTCCATCGCCGAGTCCGGGCCGATCGTGACGCCGCGGAGTTTCGCGGCCACGAGATCGCCGCGGCCCTTCTCGGGAGCAGCTTGGTCGCCGTTGCAGTTCCGCTGGTTCGCGAAGACTTTCGGGCATATCGGGATCGGACCTTCGATTCGGGTCTTCTCCGTGCGGAGCTTCTTCGCCGACCAGTCGTAGGTGAGGTAGATGAGATTATAGTAAACGTCCTGCGTGCCCGCTTGGATCACCGGCACGCCCTCGATCCAGTGGTGGACGAGCGAATGGGTGTGGCCGGAGACGACGGCGTCGATCGTCCCCTTCGGGACGCGCCGGAGAAGTTCGGGGACTTCGTGGTTCGACTCGCAGCCGGTTTGGAAATCGGTTTCCGAGCGCACGAGGCCCGGGCGCGGCGTGCGGTCCGCCGCCATCGGGATATTGCAGAACACGCCCGAGTGCGTGACGACGACGACGATATCGGCGCCGTCCTCGCGAAGCTTCTTCGATTCGGCGATCGCGGTCTTCGCCATGTCGCGGAATTCGAGGTCGGCCGCGAACGCGGGCCGCGTGGTCGTCGGCGTGTCGAGCGTGGTGAGGCCGATGATTCCGACGCGGAGTTTTCCGGCCCGGACGATCGTCGAAGCTTTCGTGCCCGGGATTCCGGGGAATTCGCCCTTCTTCGTGTAGATGTTCGCGGCGAGGTAGGGATAGTTCGCTTCGCGGATGCGGGCCTTCAGCGTCCCGCGGAGGTCCAGGCCCTTCGAAGTCGCGGGATCGTAGGAGCCGAGCGAACCCTCCGGTCCGAAATCGAACTCGTGGTTCCCGATCGCGGCGGCGTTGTAGCCGAGCTGGTTGAAGAACCGCACCATCGGGCGGCCCTCTTCGAGGTTCGAATCGATCGAGCCTTGGAATTCGTCGCCGGCGTCGAGGAGGAGGAGGTGATCGCCGTACTGCTGGCGCAGGATGCGCACGTGGGAAGCGAAGATCGCGGCGCCGCCCTTTTCATATTCGATCGGCGTCGGATCCTTCGTTTTCAGTTCCGCCGGTGCGAGGGCGCCATGGATGTCGTTCGTGCCGAGGACGACGACGGTCTCGAGGTTCCCCGAGTTCTCGAAGGGAACGACTTCGTCGTTCTGGGAGGTGAGCGAGGCGCAACCGGCGAGAAAAAGCAGCAGCGGGGCGATCGCGTGACGGGATCGACTACGAATAGAGGTCGTTTTCATCGGGGGCTCGGGGTTGGCGGTTCTTCCGACTTCGTGCCGGAGAAGAAAAAAAACCCTTCCATGGGTTTATTCGCTCATCCCGTCCCTGGATACTTAAAAGTCTGGGGGCTTTAGGAAATTCTGGCAAGCGGCCGCCTAAAAATAAATTCACGCGCGATCCACATTTCCGCGGAAGCACGATTTTTCAGGCTTTCCCGTGGATGAGTCGAGCGAGGAGCGGAAGTTTGCGGTGCGGCAAACTCGGATTGCGCTTATGAGGACCGATCGGAAATACTGATTCGGTCGGAGAGGGAATCAGTTCCACTGAACCGGGACTTGGGCGACGGGGCTATCGCTCGCTTCCGCGCGCTGGATCTTTACGAACCCGTTCTGGCGGCCGAACTGGAAGACATCGCGGGTGACCCGAACGTCCTGCATGCAGTAGTCGATGACCTTCTGGACTTCGCCGGCCTTCCACCATTCGACGGCTTTGAGGCCGTCGGCGCTCTTTCCCGAGCCGAGCGTGCCGCGCGCGACGTGCTCGAGTTTCAGGAACCGCTGCCGAGTGAGGGCCTCGAGGTCGTACATGAGGTCGAACACGTCGAGGCCCTTCATTTCGAGGCCGTAAGGAACGAGGACGGGTAAGTCGAATCCGCGGATATTGTAACCGACGACGAGGCGGTCTTCGCAGAGCTCGATGAGCTTCCCGAGTTCGTTCTCGAGGAAGGAGTGGAACTGATCTGTCTTCGAGTCGTAGACGCAAGCGACCGAGACGCCGAGTTTGTCGATGTGATCCCATCCGCCGACTTCGTCGACGAGACGCGGAGTTTCGAGATCGAGTACGAGGAAATGCCGATGCTTCAGGAAGAGACTCGACGGGCTCACGTCTTCCGAAAACGGGACGGCGTAGCCGTGTTTCCAATAGGAAGGGGCGAGCTTAATGCGAGTCGTCGTAGCGGCGTTTCCGGCGGCGGCCATGCGGGAATCACCTTTGCTCCCGGGGGGGTTTCTTGTCAATATGACAGCTTCTATGAACCCTTCAGACGCAGAGCTTTTTCTCGCGAAAAATTTCGACCGATACCTCGATGAACTCAAGACCTTAGCGCGTATCCCGAGCGTATCGTTCGAAGGCTTCGATCCCGCGAACGTAAAGAAGAGCGCCGACGCGACGGCGACGCTGCTGAAGAAAGTCGGCTTCGAGAACGTCGAAGTGCTCCCTTTCGAGGACGCGCATCCGTACGTCTACGGCGAGTGGCTGAAGGCCGGCCCGAACGCGCCGACCGCGGTGCTCTACGCGCACCACGACGTCCAGCCCGCCGGCCGTGAAGAACTCTGGCAGACGCCGCCTTTCGAGCCGACGATGAAGAAAGGCCCGGGCGGCGATCGCCTCTATGGTCGCGGCACCGCCGACGATAAGGCGGGCATTCTCGTCCACGCCGCCGCGCTCGATGCGTTCCTGAAAACGGCGGGAAAGTGCCCGATCAACCTGAAAGTCGTGATCGAAGGCGAGGAAGAAATCGGTTCCGGCCACCTCGAGGGGTTCCTGAAGAAGTACGCGAAAAAGCTCCAAGCCGACGTGATCATCCTCACCGACACCGCGAATTTCGACTGCGGCCGGCCGGCGCTGACCGTCGCGCTCCGCGGTCTCATCGGCGTCGACGTCGAAGTCCGCGCGCTCACGAAATCGGTCCACTCCGGGATGTGGGGCGGCCCGGTGCCCGATCCGGTGATGGCGCTCTCGAAGATGCTCGCGACCCTCGTCGATGCCGACGGCCGCATCGCCGTGCCCGGAATCCGCGAGATGGTGACGCCGCTCACGGAAACCGAAGTCGCGAACATGAAGAAGATCCCGTTCGAGGAGAAGCTCTTCCGCGAACAAGTCGGGATGGTGACCGGCGCGAAGCTCCTTCCCGAAGGTCCGAACCCGATCGCCCAGCTCTGGCGGTTTCCGTCCCTGACGGTGACCGCGATCCAAGCCTCGTCCCGCAAATCGCCCGCGAACATCATCAACGACGCCGCCTGGGCGCGCGTGACGATCCGGACGGCTCCCGGAATGGATCCGGTGAAGACGACCGAACTCTTGAAGAAACACTTGAAGGCTGCGTGCCCCTGGGGACTCGAGGTCGAGCTCAAGGGCGGCGACCCGCACGGCGGGGGGGCTTGGGCAATCGATCCGACGGGCCCGGCGTTCGAAGCCGCGCGCTCGTCGATGAAGAAGGGCTACGGCGAAGAGCCGCTCATGATCGGTTGTGGCGGCTCGATCCCGTTCGTGAAGCCGTTCGCGGAAGCGTTAGGCGGTGCGCCCGCGCTCCTCATCGGCGTCGAAGATCCGTACACGAACGCCCACGGCGAAAACGAGAGTTTACTCGTGAGCGACCTCCGCAAGGCCTGCGTCTCGCAGGTGCACCTCTTCGCGGAACTCGCCGAGCGCCTCCGCAAATAAGGAAAACTATGACCACCGAAAACCTAAACCGTAACGTTACAGATTCAGACTCGGATTCGGATACTGCCGGCATGACCGTCGTCGAACAGACGATGCGCGCGCAGAAGAACCAGTGGCGAGAGATCGCCACCCGCGTTTCGACGCTCGAGTCGCGCGACTTCCCGCACGGCGGACCGAAGCGGATCCTCTTCTTCGGGCTCGGCTCCTCGTACATCGCCGCGAAGCTCTGTCAGCTCACGCTGAAACGCGACCGCACCCGCCGCCGCGTCCCGATCATCGCGTGCCCCTCGACCCACGTCGGCCTCGACGCCCAGCCCGGAAAAGGGGATTGGGTCTTCGCGTTCACCCACCGCGCGAGCGGCGGCCCGACGATCCAGGCGCTCGAACTCGCCGATCGCCTCGGCGCCTTCACCGTCCAAGTCTCCGCCCAAGGCGTCGAGCAGCACCTCTGCGCGCAGTATCTGCTCCCGACCACGCCGCTCGAACGCGTCGAGCCGCACACCGCGGCCGTCACCGGCGCGATCTGCGCAGTGACCTCGCTCCTGCTCGGCGATAAATGCGTCGAGGAGTGGGAAGCGCTCCAGTCGCTTCCGACGCCGTCGCTCGACCTCTGCCGCCGCCGCGCCGGAAAGGGCCCGCAGATCCTCGTCGGCGAGTGGGAAGGCGAGTGGCTCGCCCGCGAAGGCGCGCTGAAGCTGATGGAAATGGCGCGCCTCCCGGTGCGCGCGTTCGGCTCGGAAGAATTCTTCCACGGCCCGATGTTCTCCTCGACCGATAAGGATTCCGTTTGGCACATCTCGCTGCCGAAGGATCCGCGGAACGACCAGATCAAATCCTCGCACCAAATCGGCGTCTTCGGATCGAGCCCGCTCGCGTGGATGCCCGCGCTCCTCGAGCTCCAGTGGATGGCGCTCGCGACCGCGCTGAACAACGGCGTCGATCCGGATCTGAATCTCCGGCCCGAGTCGTCTAGCGGATCGCCGATGGCGACCGGCTCCGAACGCGCATGATCTCCTTCGGCTCGGATAACCACGCCGGGATCCATCCCCTCGTGATCGAGGCCATCGCGGCGGCGAACTCCGGTTTCACTCCGGCGTACGGCGGGGATCCGTGGACGGAGATGCTCCGCGGGACGCTGAAATCCGAGTTCGGTCCGCACGCGATCGGCGTGCCGGTCTTCAACGGCACCGGCGCGAACGTCGTCGCGTATGCGTCGTGCCTGAAACGCTACGAAGGCGCGATCGTCGCCGAGAAATCCCACGTCGACGTCGACGAGTGCGGGGCGCCCGAACGCGTGGGCGGATTCAAGCTCCTCACCGTGCCGACGAAGGACCAGAAACTCACGCCCGCGAAGATCCGCGAGAAACTCGCGCGCCGGGGCGATACCCACGCGATCCAGCCGCGGATGATCTCGATCACGAACTCGACCGAACTCGGCACCGTTTATTCGATCGCGGAGCTGAAGGCGCTCGGCGACTTCGCGCGCGCCGAAGGGCTACTCTTTCATGTCGACGGCGCGCGGCTCGCGAACGCCGCGGTTTCCCTCGGGTGCTCGCTCAAGGAATGCACCACCGACGTAGGCGTCGACGTGCTCTCGTTCGGCGGGACGAAGAACGGTCTTCTCGGCGTCGAAGCCGTGATCGGATTGAGCGAGCGGTTCGTTCGCGACTACGGCGAGGACCTTCGATACACGCACAAACAGTCGATGCAGCTCGCATCGAAGATGCGGTTCTTCTCGACCCAGCTCCTCGCGCTCTTCGACGGGGGGAAAGGGAAGGAGCTCTGGCGCCGGAACGCCACGCACGCGAACGCCATGGCGAGCCTCTTGCTTTCCGAAGTCGCGAAGCTCGCGAAATCGGGACTGACCCTCACCCAGGAAGTCCAAGCGAATGCGCTCTTCGTGCGCGTGCCGAAAAAGATCGTTTCTCCGCTCCAATCGAAGTTCTCGTTTTACACCTGGGACGAATCCGAAGCCGAAAACGGCTTCGTCGTCGTTCGGTGGATGACCTCCTTCCAAACATCCGAGTCGGACGTTCGGGCATTCGTCGCGGAGCTCGCGAGACTCCTCTAAAAGCGAGGGCGCGCTGGCCGGATGCGTCATTATCGGAAATAATACTGAACTTTTATCAGAAAAAGTGACTCACCCCGCTTGTGCGCCGTATCGCGTTTCGCTACAAGGTCCGCCGGGAGTTTTTCATGACCTTGATTCGCAACACCGTTCTTTTCGCTCTTTCTTCGATCGTCGCCGTCGCGTCCGCGCAGGCCGATCTCGACTGCCCGGGCTTGATTCCGCGGCCGTTCTCTTCCATCGAAACGCGCATCGACCTCGGCAATGGCCAGATCATCGAAGCGAAGAACATCGATTGTAAGAAGGTGAACGTCGGCGCGAAAGTCGTGCTCGGCATCCAGCAAATGCTCGGCCGCGCGTTGCCGTATCCGTCTTCGATCCACTACCGCATGGTGGATAAGTTCGATAACGCCTTCTTCGACCCGTCGGACGTCTCTCTGAACGTTCCTTATCAGCTCGTCCTCGACAACTATTCGAAGAACCCGGTTTACTCGCCCGCGGTGTGGGCTCACGAGTACGGCCACTCCGTGCTCGACGCCGTCCTTCGCTCGGCCGCGCCTCAGTGGCGCGCGATCATCAAACGCAAACTCGCCGACGACACCGGAACGCCGGCGCAAGTCCTCGACTTGCTCATCTCGTCCTACCACGAGTTCTTCGCGGACGTGATCGCGGTGCTCTACACGCAGAAGCCGGACGCCGTCGCGCGCGGTCTCTACATGACGGGCTTCATGACGAATCCGGAAGGATCCCCGTCGGTTTGCCCGAACAAAAGCAGCGAAAAATGCCGTCCGCGTAACCGCACCTCGGATCCGCGCGTGATCGCCACCAGCCGCGACTTCGCCGACCGCCATAACCAACTCGGTACGTGGCGCGGAGTCGATCCTTCGGACGATCACGACCTGCTCGCTCCGGCGCGCTTCCACATCTGGAAGTACTACCTCTCGAATCCGCAGATTAAGCACGAAGAAGGCAAACTCGCCGCCACCACCGTCGACGCGATCATGGCCGACGTGAATGCGCGGATCAAACGCGTGATGAATCTCCCGGGCGGAATCAACCGGGCGAACCTTCAGCGCGAAATGGGCGACGTTCAGCGGATCAACCGCGAGTTCATCGACCAAATCGACGCCACCTTCAAGAAGGCGTTTTAAGTTTAGCGGTACGTAATCTGGACCAAGGGCCGACTCCCCACCGCCAGCGTGAGCTGAGGGTTAAGGGAGTCGGCCTTTTTAATTAGAAGAGCGAGCCGGTGGTCGGCGGTTCTTCCTTCGCTTCCGGCAGCGCGCCGCCTGCGGACTCCGGCGTCTCGCCGACGAGTCGATAAACGCTCGATTCGAAGCGGGTGAGGTGAGTGTTCGCGGTTTCGAAGGCCTCTTGGGCCTTCTTAAGTCCCTTACCGACGTCGTCGAAGCGCTTCTCGAAGTGCTCGAAGTTCCGGCGCGCTTTCTTCACGTCTTCGATGGTCTTCTCCACCCCGCGGGCCATCTCGTAGTATTCTTGTGCGACCGAGACGGAGTGGAGTCCCATCGCGAGCGTGTTCGGCGAAACGGGGTAGACTTTCAGCCTCGAGAGTTCGTCGAAAAGCGCGGCGTTCCGGATGACCTCGAAATAAAGCGTTTCGGAGGGCAGGAAGAGGAGCGCCATCTCGGTCGTCCCGTGCTCCGGACGGATGTATTTTTTCGCGATGTCCTTCGCTTCGCCCATCACGAAATCGGCGAGGATCTTCC
>JAFEAP010000029.1 GCA_018266355.1 Bdellovibrionales bacterium | reverse complement strand
TGAAACCCTGGAGAGGATGCCTGACGAACTCACGACCGCTACTTCCATTTCCCATTTTATGACTCGTTCGCCGATCTCGATCGACGCCGGTGCCGGTATCGCCATCGCGGCGACGATGATGAGAGTGAATCGATTCCAGCATCTTCCGGTTACGCGTGACGGCAAGCTCATCGGTGTCGTCAGCGCCCGCGACCTTCTCTTTTCGGAGGCGTCACAGGTAGCCAAGGCTGAGATGACGCGCGTCGGGGATCTGGCGAATACGGACCTATACACAGTCTCAACGGCCGAATCGTTAACTGAGGTGGTCCGAGAGATGTCTCAGAGGAACATCGGAAGCGCCGTCATCTTAGAAGGTGAAAGCGTGGTCGGTATCTTTACCACAACTGATGCGTTGCGCATCCTCGCTGAAATCGTCGAGCGAAAAACTCCGATATGACCTAGATCATGGCCCCGAATCCATGGCGGAGTTATCTTAAATTTATAACGATATTTACCTTTCCCGCCCTAGAGTCGGGAAGATTTTTCGGTATATAACTTGCTGTAATTATATCGATTTCAACATCGGAGGAAAATTATGAGGAAATTACTGAGCAGTTTTTCTATCGCGACAGCGGTCGTTTTAGCGACCGCCGCATTTGTTTCGATTTCTTCCGCGCATGCGGCAACCTCGGAGGCCAAGTTTTCGATCGGCACAAAAGGCGATCAGCTCGCATTCGATAAAGCGAAGCTAACGGCTAAGAAAGGCCAGACGATCAAGCTCACTTTCTCGAACAAAGCGGCCAAAGATTCCGGAATGCAACATAACTGGGTACTCGTGAACCCAGGGAAGAGCGATGAAGTCGGGCAAGCCGGAATGGCCGCCGGCGCGGATAAGAACTACGTTCCTGACTCCCCGGATGTCCTCGCTAAAACCAAACTCGCAGCACCCGGAGAAACGGTCACCGTGGAATTCAAAGCTCCGGAAAAAGCGGGCGAATACCCTTACGTCTGCACCTTTCCGGGACATTACGCCGTGATGAAAGGAATGTTGGTTGTAAAATGAGATATCCGAATTCGTGGAACCAAGTGAAACGTCTGAGTGCTCTAATTGCCTTCATTTTGGCCGGCGCAAGTAACGCGCCGGCCGGAGATAACGATCAAAAGAATCTGGACGAACAGATAAAAGGGGAGGAGCGCGCCGTCCTGACCGATGCTCCGAACGTCCCTCCCGCGATCACTCGGAAGAACGCGACAAAAGTGATCGTTCACTTGGAAGTGAAAGAAGTCGAAGGCGAAATCTCCAGCGGAGTTCGCTATGTATTCTGGACGTTCGGCGGGAAAGTGCCGGGAAAGTTCATCCGTATTCGCGAAGGCGATCTCGTCGAATTCCACCTAGACAACCATCCATCGAGCAAGATGCCGCATAACATCGACCTTCACGCGGTAACTGGCCCGGGTGGCGGCGCTGCCTCTTCTTTCACGGCGCCCGGTCACAGCTCGGTCTTTTCGTTTAAAGCCCTCAATCCAGGGCTCTACATCTATCACTGCGCGACCGCCCCGGTGGCGATGCACGTCGCGAATGGAATGTATGGCCTGATTCTCGTCGAGCCTAAAGGCGGGCTGCCGAAGGTCGATTACGAGTATTATGTCGTACAAGGCGATTTCTATACGAAGGGTAAGAACGGCGATAAAGGCCTTCAGCCATTCAGCATGGTGAAAGCGATCGACGAACGACCAGACTATGTCGTTTTCAATGGATCGACGTCTTCCCTTTTGGAAGACCGCGCCCTACCCGTGAAAGCGGGCGAAACCGTACGGCTTTTCATTGGCAACGGCGGGCCGAACATGACTTCATCGTTCCATGTCATTGGTGAGATCTTCGACCGGGTCTGGCCGGAAGGAAATACGAACACGGTTACCGAGAACGTCGCGACGACGATGATTCCGGCCGGCAGCGCCGCGATCGTGGATTTCAAGGTGAACGTGCCCGGCAATTACGTCCTCGTCGATCACTCCCTCACGCGCGCTTTCAATAAAGGCGCGCTCGGAATGATCAAGGCGAGCGGCGAAGAGAACAAGCTCGTCTATTCCGGGAAAATCAGCGACGAAGTGTTCCTACCGGAAGGCTCGGGAATTCGCGTCGCCGATCAAAAATCGGCGAAAGCCCCGGTCGCGACTTCGAAAGTCGAGCGAGTGGCTGCTGGGCGCGCGGTCTATGCTGCGAACTGCGCTGCCTGCCACCAATCGAACGGCGAAGGGATTCCGCATGCTTTCCCGCCGCTTGCGAAAGCGGACTTCCTGAACGCGGATAAGCTCAGAGCGATCAAGGTCGTGACGGGAGGACTAACTGGTAAAGTCACGGTGAACGGCCAGGAGTTCAACGGCGTAATGCCTGCCTGGAGCTTAAGCGACGAAGATATCGCAAACGTCTTATCTTATGTCTACGCAAGCTGGGGGAACTCGGGAAAGGAAGTCACCGCTCAAGAAGTTAAGGCGAACCGAGTGAAGGTTGGAGCGAAAGGACAAGTCGTCGAGTGAGACGATTGATCTCGGGAATTCTTCTCTCCGCCTATTTCTTTAGTCCATCGTTCGCAGTAGCGGGAGGTGAGATTTCCGTCCCCAAAGGTTCTTACCTCCCTTTCTTCGCCTTTCGAAATAAGGATGCTAAGGTCGATACCCGGCCTCCGACAGAAGTCGCCGCATTTCGAATCGATACCTATCCCATCACAAATTCGGAATTCCTAGAATTCGTTCGCGCGAATTCCGAGTGGCGGAAGTCGGCTGTGAAACGGGTTTTCGCGGATGACCATTACCTCGCGCAGTGGCCGACCAACCTTTCCTTTGCTAAGGGCCTCGCTAAAAGTCCGGTCACTTCCGTTTCCTGGTTCGCGGCCGAGGCTTACTGCGAATGGAAAGGAAAATCCCTCCCGACCACCGATCAATGGGAATACGCAGCTTCCGAGAGCGGTAAAGACGCGGAGAAAATGAAAGAAAAAATCCTAGCTTGGTACGAGCGCCCGACTAAGGCCAAAATTCCTCCCGTCGGTAGTGGAAGCGTGAATCGCTTCGGTATCCACGATCTTTTCGGACTCGTATGGGAATGGACCCTGGATTTTAACGGCCTTATTCAAAGCGCGGAAGCTCGAGAAAGCGGATCTAAAGATACGAACCAGTTTTGCGGCAGCGGCAGCTTAGGCGCTCTCGATCCCACGGATTACGCTTCATTCATGCGTTACAGCTTTCGAAATAGTCTGAAAGCGAATTTTACCGTAGCGAGCCTGGGTTTTCGTTGCGCGAGGGAGGCCCCATGAAGGCAAAGAGACTATCGGCATTCACTTTTTTAATCGTTTCCATCAGCATCGTAACAGCCGCCGCGCATGAGGGTCATACCCATCACTCGATGGGGAGTGCCATGGATAAAAATCGCCCGGCGCCGCTAGCCGGCGAATCGATTTATCAGCTTTCCGAAAAATGGAAAACGCAGGCAGGCAATGAAGTCCCGCTCTCTTCACTTACGGGTAAGCCCACCATAATCGCGATGATTTATACATCCTGCCCGGATGCTTGTCCGATGACGATCGCGGATCTGAAGCGGATTGAAGCGGCGATTCCGCCCGATTCGCGGTCAAAGGTGAACTTTGCGATTTTCTCGTTCGATACCAAAAGGGATACACCCGAGAAACTTTCAGAATTCGCTAAGGCTAGGGCGCTGGATCCCTCACGGTGGACGCTCTTTTATGGTTCTAAAATGGCGGTGCGGAAACTCGCTGCGGTACTTGGTATCCAGTACAAAGAAGACTCTTCCGGGAACATCGACCATTCGAACGTTATTACCGTCGTTGACTCGAGTGGAGTAATCCGACATCAACAGACTGGGTTGGGGAAAGAATCAAAAGAAACGGTTGAACAGGTCATGAAACTGACTTCGCAACCTTCGCCCGAAAAGAAGACCCCGTAATCGCTACAGCGTTATATCCGACCTTCGCCGAATATCTCGCCCAGAACTCGAAGCGCATCGGTACTCGTGAAAATCCCAACGAGCTTATGATTCTGCACAACAACGGCGCTTCCGATCTTTCGCTCGGCCATTCTCGAACGCTTCTCCTTCGCACCCAGAACATCCACCTGTGCCTGATCGACATGAAGGGAGGGATCGACTTCCAGGAATTCATGGGACTTAAGAACATGGAAATCGTGACGACCTACGAGACGGGGAATCTCGTTCTCGATGGTCTGAACGCACTCTTTGAGACTCGAACGAAGATCATCTTAGAAGAAGGAAAAGAGAAATGGAGCGAGATTCCGACGGGCACCGCACGGAAACACCCGGAACTTGCCGGAAAACCGATCGGGCCGATCGTCCTAGTCGTCGACGAGCTTGCCGAACTATCAAAACAGGCGACGAAGAGCGCGGCGAATTCAGACCTTCAGGAGAAGGTCGCGAGACTCGCCAGACTCGCACGCGTGACCGGGATTCATTTGATCTTAGGTACTCAGCGCCCGGACGTAAAAGTCCTCTCGCCACAGAGTAGAAACAACTTGCCGACGAAAGTCTGCTTCTCGGTGCCGACCATTGCGGCCTCGACGATCGTCGTGAACAACATGAGCGCCGCCACTCTCGGAGGCCATCCCGGGCGCGCGGTCGTGATCGAACGCAAGACTCAGATTGCCCAGACGCCGTATCTCACGCGCGCCGAACTCGACGAAAGACTGAGTCCGATCCGTCGGATGCAGGAGTATTCGTCGGATGACGTTCGGATCTATCGCCCGGAACCGGGCGTGACGCTCCAGGATTCGCCCGATCGCTCAATCGGAGGGGCAAGCGATGCGTGACAAGCTACCGATCGTCCTGGATCTGTTTTGTAAGTTCGGAGTGCTCTCGTCGCGAGAAATCCAGATAGGGGTCGGCGCGGGCCTTCGGCTCGCCCAGGCCAATAAATACCTCTACCGCGCAAGGATGCGTGGGTACATCCGGCGGCGGACCCATCCGACGAAGTGGATCTTCGCCTATGAAGCGACCGAGAAACTCTTCGAAGAGATTTCAACCGACGGCAGAAAATCCCTTCGCCCACAGAAGGACGAGGAACTGGCGCATCGGCTCGCGTGCTCGCACGTCCTCCTTAACCTGTGTCGTCGCTCGTTCGTCTCTGGGGTCGCCGTTGAGCACGAACTCTCGCCCAAGGAACTCGCCCTTTTCTGCATCGAGCGGATTCCCGATGGAATCATCCAGGTCACGCAGACCGGGCAACCTTCTTTCGAGATGGCGCTCGAAGTGGAGACGTCCGAGAAGTCGATCGAACGAACGAAAAAGATCCTCAGTAACTACGAGAAGACGATCCTTGGTAAGCGCCACTATTGCCAGGGGCTTCTCATCGTTGCGACCACTGAACGTGGATTCGCAATGTACCAGCGACTACTCGCCGAGTGCTCTCCCGCGCTCTTAAAAAGAGTCATTCTCAGTCATGAGATTGATCTCTCGGACGTGGGCGAAAATGTGCTCGGCCAGAGGCTTAAAAGTATCCAAGAAAACGCCTTCGCTTCAGGAGCATCGAAGCGATTCCTTGCTCGCGAAGGCGTGAAATACCTCAATCACATCAAGCGTCGCCCCCTCTTAAAAGGGACAGAGAGCCGTAGGCGGTCAGCCGACGGCTTGACTGGAGCGACAAGCGGAATGTCGAAGCCTGACGGCTGACGATTCCGCGCGGAGAAGTTTTATTTTTTATCGAAATATCGTCCTGTTGGCTTCGCTGTGCGGAGTGTGCGCTTGCGCCACCCCATCAGCGAACGATGCGACGCCGGAGCAAGCCGCGCGCATCGACCGAAAACTTGTGAAAGACGCCGTGGTCTTCGAGCCCGGCGCAGAGGATGGAGCCGTCGTGCCCGAGGTTTCCGCCCCGTGCCTTCGCGCCGTGATCGTCCCGGAACTCCGGGAACCGAAACGGATCGTGGAGAAGCATCGGGAGTGGTTTCTCGATTGTGACGTCTCGCTCCTTGGCATTCCCGCAAAGAAAGCGGGGAAGAAATGAAGGTGAAAATAAGCCCCGATACCATCCTGGCTCTAAGCGACTATATTGAGGGTAAAACGAAATCGAATCCCGAGATCGGGACGAGCCGCACGGTGGCGGTGAATCAGATCGTTTTGGAGTTCCTAGCGACCGCGAATGCGGCGCAAACCGAATCGCTTTTAAAGCGCTTGGTAACGCCTGGGAAGCGTCGTGAACAGCTCCTTAAGCAAATCGCGAGCCTCAGCCTCGACGCCGATTCTAACGCCATTCAGTCGCTCGAAAAGGTGATCGGAAAGCTCCAAAAACACCTTGAATTTAGCAGAAAATCGGCGGAAACGCCGATCGTGAAAACCGCGATTTCTCCTGCGCGTTCCGGGGAAATCTGATATGGTGAAACCATACGCTCCTTCCGGCAATGGGCTGGAAGGCTTACCGATCTTTGACAATCTAGTTTGGCTGAATTCAGCAGAGGCGGCGATCTATCTTCGGAAGTCGACCGGCGCTCTTCACACCGCAGTAAGCAGAGGCCATCTCTCGCCTCGGCGGTGGAGACGTCGGCTCTACTTCAAGAAATCTGACCTCGATTGTTTGTTGGAGCACTCCCCAGAAACGGGAAGTATCTAATGGCAATCAGTTCGTATCAGAAGGATGGAAATACGTTTTGGAAAATTTACCTGAATCTCCGCAGTCCGCTCGACCCTACGGTTCGCGGACAGCGCGTGGTTCGGGGAATCGAATCCGAAAAAGCAGCTCTCGCTGAAGAAAAGAAACTGCTTCGTGAACTCTCAAGCGAATTATCTCAACGCGCCTCCCAGGGAATCACCTGGGAGGCGCTCCTTGAGCGCTGGGAACTCGCGATGCGGTCAAAAGACAACGAAACCTATGCTTGGTCGACCGTCGTCGATTATATCTCCTGCGTCTCGAAATGGACCGGAGACTGGTTCAAGATGCCCGCCGCCGAAATCACGAAAGCGGATGGGCGCTTGGTTCTGGAAAAGATGAGAGACGAGGGACGGACCAAGGGATACATCAAGTATCTGCAAGGCATCGTGAGCGTGATCTACCGCTGGGGGATCGAGAATCGTCTAGTCAAAGGCGCTTCCGAAAGCCCTGTTCGAGGGATCAAACTTGAGTACCGGCACGTCGAAAAGGAACCCGAGATCCTCACCATCGAGGAGATGAAGAAACTTCTCCGAGAGGCGAAGGCGCTTGAGAATCCTTGGTATCCGATCTGGGCGATGGCGCTCCTGACCGGGATGCGAAACGGCGAACTCTACGCGCTCACTTGGTCCGATGTTGATTTTAAGAATCAACGGATCGTCGTCAGCAAAACCTACTACTCCCGTGGCCGGTATGTGAAAGACGGCACGAAGAGCGGTAAGTGGCGGTGGGTGCCGATCTCGACCGACCTGATGGAGCTTCTCAAAGGGCTTCAGAAGGAAGCCGGAAATCGCGAGCATGTCCTTCCCCGGTTGCCGTTATGGGACAAGGGAGGACAGGCAGTGGTGCTCCGCCGGTTCTGTAAGGGCATCGGAATCAGGCCCGTTCGCTTCCATGCGCTCCGGGCTTGCTTCGCTACCCAGCTCCTCGCTAACGACGTGGCCCCTGCACGGGTGATGAAGGTCTGCGGATGGCAGGACATCAAGACCATGCAGCATTACGTCAGACTGGCCGGGGTGGACGAACGAGGGGCGACCGAGTCGCTCAAGGTTCTGCCCTCCGATCAGGCATGTATGGACCAGGCGGCGGAGATCCTGGATCTCGATGTAGCTTGATATAGGTGTCTTAAACGCAGTTGGCTTTTTTTGGCTAAAACAGATTGTAACTTCGCGGAGAGGTTGGGTTTCCACCCTCTCCGCCACTTTTCTCTTCGCGGTTTCCCACTCTCTCATTGCCTCGCTATAAAATTCATGGAGACGGCTCCTGCGGGCTCCTGCCCTGCGCCTTTTTGCGCATCCGGCGCAGCGACGGTCGCGTCCCCACGAATTTTATAGCGAGGCAATGAGAGAGACCGTCCTTCGGGAAAACGGCGGAGAGGTGGGGTCGCCGGGCGCCGTGATTTCTGACCGGCCTTCCGACGGACGTTTAATTTTTGGTCATTTTCCATCGCTCAGCTCACCCAGGTTTGGGGTCGCCGGGCACGGGCCGTGCTTCGTGGCGGGCGAGGAAATCGACCATGAAGAAATTCGTTTTCGCGCTTACGCTATTCGTTTTGTGCGGCTCCTACGCGAACGCGGACGTGCCGAGCGTGCTCAAATGCACCCAAGGGATCTCGTCCTGGGAAGGCGCGATCGCTTGCCAAGGCGTCAAATCCGATTCCGATGTGTCGGCCGCGCTCAAATGCACCCAGGGCATCTCATCTTGGAAAGGCGCCGTCGCTTGCCAAGGCGTGAAGACGAACGCCGACGTCTCCGCCGTGCTCAAATGCACCCAAGGCATCTCGTCTTGGGAAGGCGCCATCGCCTGCCAAGGAGTGAAGACGAATGCCGACGTCTCCGCCGTGCTCAAATGCACCCAAGGGATCTCGTCCTGGGAAGGCGCTATCGCCTGCCAAGGAGTGAAAACGGACTCGAACGTGAACGACGTTCTTAAATGCACCCAAGGCATCTCGTCTTGGGAAGGCGCCATCGCTTGTAACCTCTTCGGCAACCCCGTTCGCTAAACGCGGAGAATCCCATGAAGAAGCTTTTTTGCCTGATCGTCTTGATTGCCGCCCAAACCGCCAGCGCCGACTGCGTAATCTTCAAAGGGCAGTACAGCTACGACGCCATCGCGCACGTCAACGACGACGTGATCTTCAAAGGACAGTACAGCTACGACGCCATCGCCCACATCAGCGGCGACGTGATCTTTAAAGGACAGTACAGCTACGACGCCATCGCCCACCGGAGCGACGAAGTCGTATTCAAGGACCAATACAGCTACGATGCCCTCGCCCACCGCAGCGGCGACGTCTACTTCAAAGGGCAATACAGCTACGACGCCATCGCCCACATCAGCGGCGACGTGATCTTCAAGGATCAATACAGCTACGACGCCATCGCCCACACGAGCGGCTGCACGACGGCCCAAAACGACCTGCTCTTCCTGCTCGTCTCCATCGGCGTCCTCTAGCCGCGAAGTCCATTACCACGCGTAAGGAGTTTGTCGTCGGGGTCAAGACCGACACATTGGCGCGCATTTTCGCCTCCGGTAAAATCTAAATAAGGCTCGAAACTCGTAGTACGTCAGTGCTTTAGGGTCCTTATGCAAAGCATCCCGCTTCCGACTCGCCGAAACTTTTTCGCGTGGGCGGCCGCATTGGCGGCCTTGCCGTCGCTCAGCGCTTGTCTCTTCGTCGTCGCTCCTCTCAAAGGATCGATCACGGGCGACGCCTCGCTCGACACGGTCGGAGCGCCTTCACTTTTTTCCGCGACGGTGACGAACGCCTCGCCGACGAACAGCCTGACGTACGGACTCACCTACGGCGCCGTCACCGGCGCCTACGCCTCGTATTGCATCCTCGAGAACGACACTTCCGTTTCTCACTGTTCCTTCGTCGCGGGAACGCTGCCGTCATCCTACGTCGTCACCTCGGCGGTCGGCGTGAAAACGCTCTCGGTCTGGCTGAAGAATTCGAGCGGGCAGGTCTCGAGCCGGGTCGACACCTCCGCCGTGAGTTATCTCGCCCCGCTCTCCGTCACCTACTCGCTCGCGAATACCTGGGACACGATCCAACTCACCGCGCGCCAGAACAATCCGGGCACCGTCTACTACGCCGTTTACAACGCCGACCAAGGCACGCTCACCGCCGCCGACGTGAAGGCCGCCGCGACGAGCGCGTCGAGCGGAGCGAAAGTCGCGCAAGGGACGCTCTCCGTCGTCGCGGGCGGGACCGATTACTCGGCGCTCACCGCCACCCTTCCGGACAAAGTCCTCTACACGATCTACTCCGTCGGCGAGGACGCCGTCGGACTCGACACGAGCGCGAACGTGAAAAAATACACCGGCGTCATCCCGAAGAAGATTTCGATGCAGCAATACGCGACGACGATCTCCGGAAAGGGCGGCGCGACGATCCGGTACAACGTCTATTTTCCCGACGGCTATTACGACAATCCGTCGACGAACTATCCGGCGATGATGTACATCCACGGCGGCGGCGAAACCTTCACCGACGCGACGAATGCGGAATCGAACTTCACCACCGGCGCGGCGAACATGCTGAAGACTCCCTTCTACACGATGATCCGCATCGGCGGCAGCCTTCCGACCGTACTCGTCGAACCCCAGTGCAACCAATCGATCTGGAGCTGCACGAACGGCGACGAGTCCCAGTACTACGCCGAAGTCATCGACAAAACCGAGGCCGCCTATCGGATCAATCCGAAACGCTTCTACGTCACCGGCATGAGCTGGGGCGGAGCGGGCACGTATCACGTCGCTTACGACTACCCGGCGAAGGTCGCCGCGGTCGCGCCGGTTTCGGGTGCCCTCACCTACCGCGCGATCTCGGGCGGCCAGCTCTGCACGAAGATGGGTGCGAACAATCTCCCGATGTGGGCGTTCATCAACTCGAACGATCCTTACTTCAGCCGATCGGCTCTCGGCGCCTCGGGAACCTACGCCGTCGACGTCATCTCGACTTACTCGGCTTGCGCGACCCACGGTGACGCCCGGGTCAGCGAATTCGCCGGCGACGTCTACCCCGCGACGGTAAACACGCACAACACGGCCGAATACGTCTACGGCGTCCCCTATTACAACTACGGTCCGAAACGTTTCGAGTACCTAAGCGGCGGATCCTCGGTCGCCGACACGAGCCCGCCGAGCCATCCGGTCCCGCTGCTGCCGGCGTTCCTCACGGACCTCAGCACGGCCTCGACCCAACTCGGGC
This sequence comes from Bdellovibrionales bacterium, assembly GCA_018266355.1. Lineage (GTDB taxonomy): Bacteria > Bdellovibrionota > UBA1018 > UBA1018 > UBA1018 > JACMQW01. Next base: position 898,193 of record JAFEAP010000029.1, on the reverse strand, counting down.
ACACGTTGAACTCGATCGTCGACTGGCTCATGCTCTGGTCGAAGCCTTAGTACAAATCCGAAAAAGGCGACGGGCCCCGCCCGGCTTGAGCCGAACGGAGCCCGTCGTGAGTGCGAAACTCGGTACGATTAGCGGGTGACCGTGAAGTACACGATCGCGCGGTCGTAGTGCTTACCGGAGTCGGACGAGATCGTGACGATCGTCGAGTAAGTGCCCGGCGAGAGTTGCGAAGCGGTGAGAACGGTGTAGCTGCCGCCGCGGCTGCCTTGCGGTTGGTTCATCTCGTAGTGACGGCCGTCTTGGAGCGTGACGTTCGAGCAGTTTTGAACGTTGCGGAGAACGGCGTTCAGCTGTTGGTTCGCGCCGCCGTTGTTGATTTGGATCGTGCCGCCGCAGGACGGAAGATAAACTTGGTAACCGTCGACGGTCGGGTAGACGTCGCCGGCGAACGCGGAGATGGAAGCAAAAGCGAGAACGAGCGCGAGGAGGAGCTTTTTCATGGGAATATCCTTCGGAAAAAGAAGACCGCGCGGACGCGAGCGACCGCACGAATCGAGGTTATACCTTCGGTTTCCGAAGCGGTCGGATCTCGAAAGTGGGAGTGAACAACTGCCGCCGTAAGTAATGCGACGCGTTATTTTTGTAAAGCACATTTTCCGATTTTTCGAAAAAGTGCAGAAAAACGGCGCGAAAATATCTGACTTATAAAGTCAGGTATTCGATTACGGGCACCGCTTGGCGTATTTCGCGATGGGCTTATCGATCCATTCTTTGAAATGGGCGGCGCGAACGTACGCCCCGAACCCGTAAGCTCCCCATGACGGGATCCCGACGAGAAGCCGCTTCCGTTTGATCCTATCGTAGACGGTAATGCCCCCGCCGCTGTCCGTGATGCCGGTATCGGCCCGGCGATCGCCGCGCCCCCTTCTTCGTAGGAACGAACGGGAAGTTCGCCCTTCTCGAGCACGACGAGAGATGGGTCTCTCAGGTTAGCCGGGAATCGGCCCCCTCGTCTTTACTTTCCCGAAGCGGCTAGCATAACCTGGGTGCGGATTTGAACCACCGGGGATGGGGGTCCCCGCGGTATGGGAGAACGACTTCTCTCCTTCGCCTTTTTCATGCTCGCGTTCGCGCCGACGCTGGCCCGCGCCAGTCCGCTGGCGGAACCGAATCCTCCGAGCGACGCGATCGTCGAGAACGCTCCGCGCGGGAGCGAACGACTCCGCAAGTTCGCCCTCGCGCTAAAGACTCTCGGCATTCCCGCGGAGAAAATCACCGACTTCGCCGATTTCCCTGACGCCGGCCGAGTGAGCACTTCCGACGTCCTCGGACTCGCGAAGTACATCGACCCGGACGGCGGCCTCCGTCGGTACCTCGACGTCACCGCTTCGCGCATCACGCTGTATCCGAACTTCGCCGTCGACAGCAAAGGCCAAGACGCCCCCGACTACTCCGTCGCCACCGGCGCGCGGTCGAACGAGGACTCTCCCGACCTCATCCGGAATCTAGGCCGCGTCGCCGACCAAGTCCGCGCGAACCGCCCGCACCCACTCGCCGGACTGCGAGTGGTGATCGATCCGGGCCATATGGGGTCGCCGTTCTGGAACGATAAGGACGGGAAGTTCGTGAAGTTCGGAGGGAAGACCGTCGCCGAAGGCGAGCTCACCCTCTGGACGGCGAAGCTGCTCGCGAACGAACTCGAAGCGCTCGGCGCGACGGTACTGCTCACCCGCACGACGACCGACCCGGTGACGACCTACACCTGGGACGATTTCAATCCCTCCGCCCAGCTCGCGAACTACTACTACAAGAGCCTCGACGACTGGATGCCGAAGTACCTCGCGCTGAGCGACGCCGAACTCGTCCGGAGGCTCCCTTCCGCGCCCGAAGTCGTCAAAATGAAGGGCTTCTCGGGCAAGGTATACCTTTTCCTTCAAGAGGACATGAACGCCCGGGCGAAGATCGTCGACGCCTTCAAGCCGGATGTTTTCATCGACCTCCACTTCGATTCCCAAAAAACCGACGCGCTCCAGTCGAGCCGCGACGACGTTTCGGTCTACGTCCCGGGCGGGATCCGGAAGAACGAAACGGGCGCGATCAACCAGCGCACCGACGGATTGAAACACCTCCTCGACGTGCGCCGATGGAAACAATCCGCGCGGATGGATTCCCTCCTCGTGAACCAGGTCGCGAAGAACCTCGGGCTGCCGGCGCTGAAGGATCCGAACGCCGTCCAAACGGCGGTGAAGGTCTCCGACGGCGTGTACGCGCGGAACATCTACGAAACGAAACGGATGACGGGTAGCCTTTGCGGATTTTTCGAGTCGTTCCATTACGACCATGTCCGCGAGTTCCCCCGACTTACGACTCTCGATCGATCTTCGATCTACCACGGCCATGCCTTCCGCTACCCCTCCCGTCTGGAAGCGATTTCGACGGGGATTCGGCAGGGGCTTCTCACCTACTTCCAGTCGTTCCAAGCCGACTGATTTCGCTCAAACCGCGTTCTCCGACGGAGACGGAATTCTCCCCGAGGAACGCCTCTTCCTCGCGACTTTTCGGCACTCAGTAACGGAACTTCGCTTCCCAGTCCTTTTTCGGGAGGAGATCGAAGAAGTCCCACGCCGGGCAGAAATTATCGCCGGGGCCGAATCCCGTGTCCGAAACCCGATAGAGCTTCCCGCCCTTCTTCACGAACGTCGAGACGCCCGGAGCGACGTCACCGCTCGCGTCTTGGTAGCCCATGCCCTTCCGGAACGGGCTGCCCTTGCTCGAGACCATCGGGAATTTCCATCCGCGCTTCTTCCGGAACGCGGCGACGGACTTCGGAGCCTCCGGGGATTCGATCACGAAAGCCGCGCGGTCTTGGAGGTGCGGGAGAAGTCCGTTGAAGCCGTCCGCCCAGAGCGTGCAGTACGGACACGACGAACCCATATTGTGCACCAGAATCAGCTCGTTCTTCTTCCCGAAGAGCGACGAAAGCTTCACGACCTTTCCTTCGGTCGTCTGCAGGGCGAAATCGGCCACCGGTTCGAGCTTCGCTTTCCGGCGGAGCCTCGCGAGCTCGGCTTTCTGCTTCATCATCGCGTTTTCGAGCTTACGGATCTTCAGACGGACGGGATCGGATTTCGCGGCTTTCATAGAGGTATATGGAACACCGGCTCGTGGGGGGAGGCAAGCCCGCGCCCGCTAAACCCCCGAAATTCGAACGGTTTAGGAAACCCGTTCCGCTCCGGTACGCGGTCTGTTAAAGTCCGGTCTCCCCATGATCCACCTCACCGGCATTTCGAAACAGTACGGCACGCGCGTCCTCTATTCCGACTCGAGTTTCCAGGTTCGCGATGGCGACAAGATCGGCCTCGTCGGTCCTAACGGCGCCGGGAAGTCGACGATCTTCCGGATCATCGTCGGCGAGGAGGGCATCGACAGCGGCGAAGTGAACATCGCCGAGCGCGCGGTCATCGGCTACTTCTCGCAGGACGTCGCCGAGATGAAAGGGCGCACGGCGCTCGAGGAAGTCATGGCCGGCGCCGGAAAAGTTTCCGAGCTCGCGAAGGAAATGGCGAAACTCGAGGCGAAGCTCCAGGAGCCCCTCGACGAAGACGAGATGATGAAAGTCGTCGAGCGCTACGGCGAGGTCCAATCTGAGTTCGAATCGCGCAGCGGCTACGACCTCGAATCGCGCGCCCAGGCGATCCTCACCGGCTTAGGCATCGGTCCGGAAGATTATAACCGGATGGTCGACACGTTCAGCGGCGGATGGAAGATGCGGATCGCGCTCGCGAAGATCCTCGCGCTGAATCCCGACGTCCTCCTCGTCGACGAACCGACGAACCACCTCGACCTCGAATCGATCCTTTGGCTCGAGGAATGGTTCCAGAACTTCAAGGGCGCGATCGTCATGACGTCCCACGACCGCGAGTTCATGAATCGGATCGTGAAACGCATCGTGGAAGTCGCGAACAAGACGATCACGACCTACTCTGGAAATTACGACTTCTACCTCCGCGAACGCGAGATCCGGAAGGAACAGCTGCTCGCCGCCCACCAAAAGCAGCAGGACATGCTCGCGAAAGAAGAGGAGTTCATCGCGCGCTTCGCCGCCCGCGCCTCCCACGCCGCCCAGGTCCAGTCGCGCGTGAAGAAACTCGAGAAGATCGACCGCATCGAGATTCCCGCGGAAGACCGCGTGATGGCGTTCGACTTCGCCCCCCCGCCGCGCAGCGGGAACGACGTGGTCCGCTTCCAAGGCCTCGGAAAGATCTACAAAAAGGAAGACGGGAAGGAAAAATCCGTTTTCAGCGGTCTCGAGGGATGGATTCAGCGCCTCGACAAAGTCGCCGTCGTCGGCGTGAACGGCGCCGGGAAGTCCACCCTGCTGAAGATCATGGCCGGGCAGGTCGACCCGACGACCGGGACGTGCACGATCGGCGCGAGCGTGAAGATCGGCTATTTCTCCCAGAGCTCGCTCGACGTTTTGAATCCGAACAAGACGATCTTCCAGGAGATCTACGACCGGATCCCGGAAGCGACCATCGGCTTCGTGCGGAACCTCCTCGGCGCGTTCCTCTTTACCGGCGACGACGTCGAAAAGAAGATCGGCGTTCTTTCCGGCGGCGAGAAGACCCGCGTGGTGATCGCGACACTGCTCGCGACGCCGGTGAACTTCCTCATCCTCGACGAACCGACGAACCACCTCGACATCAAATCGCGCGAGGTTCTCCTCGACGCGATCAAGAAATTCGACGGCACCGTCGCGCTCGTCAGTCACGATCGTCACTTCCTGCGCGAAGTCGCGACGCGGGTTTTCGAAGTCGATCACGGCCAGCTGCGCGCTTACGAGGGCGACTTCGAGTACTATATCGATTCGAGCCCGCTGGCGAAGGCCACGAACGGGCGACTGAAGGTCGCGCGCTGATTCAAGGGCAGCAACCGAGACGGAAGCGGATCTGTTTCCGCTTCCGTTTCCGGCATTCCCTCCCTACTCTTAACCCATGCGCATCGGCTTAATGACCGGCGGCGGCGACGCCCCGGGATTGAATGGAATCATCGAATCGGCGTCTCGCACGCTGATCGGAAACGGCCACACGGTCCTCGGGATCCTCGACGGATTCGACGGGGTCTTCACGGGACGCACGCGCGAAATTAAATGGAGCGACATCCTCGGGATCCACTGCGACGCCGGAACTTTCCTCGGCACCTCGTCGAAGACGAAGGTCGCGGGGCGCGGACCGGAGTTCCAAGCCCAGTTCGCGAAGCTGAACCTCGACGGACTCATCGCCGCGGGCGGCGACGGGACCTTCATCGGACTGCAGAAGATCGCGCCGAACCTGCCGATCGTCGGCGTACCGAAGACGATCGACAACGACGTGCCCGGAACCGAGATCACCTTCGGATACGACACCGCCTGCACCGTGGTCGCCGACGCGGTCGACGCGCTCCGGAAGACCGCCGACGCCCACCGCCGCGTGATGGTCGTCGAAACGATGGGACGCACGGCGGGATGGATCGCCCTCGGCGGCGGGCTCGCGAGTTACGCCGACGCGATCCTTTTGCCCGAACGCCCGTTCAATCGCGAAGGTCTGAAGCAGTTCCTCACTCGCCGCCGTACCGAAGGACTGCGCGGGATGGTCATCGTCGTTTCCGAAGCCGCGAAGGGCGCCGGCGAAGATGCCGTCTACTCCGAAGCCGCGGGCGCGATCCACACCGTCCGCTTCGGCGGCGTGGGCGAGCGGCTCGCCCGCTGGATCGAACAGAACACCGCATGGGAAGCGCGCCACGTCGTCCTCGGCCACCTCCAGCGCTCGCGCGAGCCGACCACGACCGACCGGTTCCTCACCGCCTCGATGGGCATCAAGGCCGCGCAGCTCGCGATGGAAAAGAAATGGGGCACGGCGGTCACCTACCGCGGAGGACGCGTCGTGGAAGCTCCTCTCACGGACATCCAGGGGCCTCCCCGCTTGATCGATCCCGACCACCGCTGGGTGAAGCACTGCCAAAGCCTCGGCATCTTCATCTGAGGAGCGGGCGACCTAGACGCCGCGTTTCATCGCCGCTTCGATGTCGTCGAGCGTGCGACGGTTTGTGTCCGTCTGCATCGCGGGCGGAACGAGGAGCGAGCGCGCGATTTCGAGGATGAGCTGGCGTTCGCGGGCGCGCCCCTGCAGCGGCGCGAGTCGCGCCATCGCGTCCCGCAACTCTTCGAGCGACGAGACCGGATTCTCCCGGAAAAACTCCATCGCGGCTTGGGACGCGGCGACGTCGGTCGGAAGCGTGTTGTCGTTCGCGGCGTTCGCGACGAGGCTCGCGAGGACCGGAGGCGATAGGCCCGGCCCGAGCGAACGGCGGAATTCCTCGGCCTTCGCGTCGACGTCGGGGTTCTTCAGGTACTCCTGGATTCGTAGACCGGGCGAGAGCGTCGTTCCGTAAGTCTCGACGGGCTTCGTGCTTTCGGCGACGGCCACGGCGCCCGCCGGCCGTCGATCCGCGTGCGCGAGGCGCACCGCCGTTTCGGGATTCATCGCGACGGTCTTCCCGAACTCCCGCACGACTTCTTTAGGCGTCGCGGAAGCCCCCTTCGCGCCGTAACGGTCGATCAAGGAGGCGAAACGATAGAATGCGGACGCGTTCGCGGCGATCCATCCGAGCAGCAGCAGCGTCAGCCACGCCCAGAGGTTCGCGACGAACGGATTCCACCACTTCGCCTTCACGCGCCGTCCCTTTTCGTATCGAGGGCGTCGTTCAGGTGCCCGGCGAGGTCCTGGAAGAAATCGTTCTTACGGAAGACGATCGGCGGCGGGCGCTCGCCGCGCTTTCGCGCCTCGACGTAACGCTCGAGGTAGAGTTTCATCCCGTAGATCGGACCCACGAGCCGGTGCGACAGCCAGATGAAGAGGACGGTGTTCAAAGCGAGACAGATCGCGACCGCGATCAGGAGCCGGTGGACGACCGTGGAGCCCTGAACGGAGAGAAACTGGAAGTAGGGATGCCCTTCGGGGAAGCCCGCTTGCTGACCGAGCTGGATCATCTCGTTGAAGGAGGAGCTCAGGAGCGTCGCGAAGATCGCGAGGCACGCGAGGACGCTGATCACGTTCGCGAGCAGGAGCGCGAGCTGGAACGGCGGATAGATCAGGTACTTCTTGCGTCGGTTCAATCCGAACATGCGCCGATTCCTTTCGGGCGGGAGTCCCCCACCAGTTTAACCGGTGAGGAGGTCCATAGGACTCGGCATTTTTTTCCCAGACCCGGGCCGAGGGCCTAGCCGCGCCAGGCCCAAAAGAGGATCCGTTTGAACGGATAGAGGAACGGACGTTCGTCGGGGAGTTCCCGGAACAGACGGGCCCGGAACTCGTCCAAAAACCCGGAATAATCGGAATCGGAAAGGCGGGCGCGCACGAAGGTCAGGAGGGTGCCCTTCACCCACTCGACCACCGAGCTCCGGTCGGGAAACACGTGGGCGTAGACTTCGAGCCGCACGCGAACGTCGCGGTATCCGATCCCGAAAAGCGTCGTCGCGTAGGTTTCCGGCTTCAAAACGGTCGGCGGACGCTCGGCTTCGCCGAGTTTTTCCCGCCACGGCGACTCCGCGACCATGCGCGCGCAAAGCGTGTGGGTCGGATAGTCCTGATTCGCCGGGACTTGGACGGCGAGTTTTCCGCCCGGGCGAAGGAGGTCGCGCCACCGGCGAAGAACCGCGGGATGATCGTCGACCCACTGGAGGGAGGCGTTCGCGAACACGAGGTCGAACCCTTCGTCGTCCGCGAACGTCGCGAGGTCGCCCGGGACGAAACGGAGGCCCGGGTTCGCGGCCGCGACCGGTCCCGACTTCGCGAGCATCGCGGGCGATAGTTCGACGCCGACCGTCTCGCGAGCGGAAAACTTCCGATGCAGGGTCGCGGTGAGCTCGCCCGTCCCGCACCCGAGGTCCAAAATGCGCGCGCCGGCGGGGAGAATCCCCACGCCGGCGGCGAGATCGTGAAAGGGTTTGGAGCGTTCCGCTTCGAATTTCGCGTACTGGTCGGGCTGCCAGGCGTCCTTCATTTCGCGGCTTCGATCACTTCTTCGCGACGGTTTCCTCGCGAAGGACTTTCTTCGCGATCATGAACACGACGAACGCGACGATGATGAAATCGATCGCCGAACCGAGGACCTTCCCGTAGAGGATCCCGTTGAAGCTGAGCTTGCGGATATCGTCCACGGCCGCGGCCTTGAGCGCCGGTTGGAAAATGAGCGGCATGAGGAGGTCTTGCACGAGGCTCGTGATGAACTCGTTCAGCTTGCCGCCGATGATGACGGCGATGGCGAGACCGATCACTCCGTACTGCTTCAGAAACGCGATGAATTCCTTGATCATATCGGGGTCCCTTTCGGTCAGAATTTCGCGACGAGCGACGTGGTGAAGATCTTGTCGGTCTTCACGAGGCCCGGGGCGTTGATTTGGTTGTCGTACTTCAGGAGGTAGGCGCTCTTCAGCGAGAAGATGCTGTTCAGCGCGGCCGAGAGGCTCAGCTCCGTGTTCAGCTGCCAATCGTCCGAGTCCGTGAAGTTCGGGAGGTACTCGAGCCAGTACTTCGCGGAAACCGTCGGCGAGAATTTCTTCTCGATCTCGGTGTAGGCGCGCGCGTAGTGGAGCTTGCGCTCGACGAGGGTCAGGTTTTCCTTCGTATAACGGTAACCGCCTTCGACGAACCAGTTGAGTTCGTCTTCCTTGATCAGCTGGTACTTCGCGCCCAAGTCGGTGCTGTACCGCTGGTTCACGCCCGCGAAGCGGTCGCCCTCGACCGTCTCTCCGACGAAAGCGTTCAGCTTCTCGGTCAGGACGCGCTCGTAGCGAAGGCCGAGGCTCCAAGACTTGCCGGTGATCGTGTTCGAACTCTTTTGGTAGAGGTAGGCGGCCTTGAGTTTCAGGAGGTTCGACTCGAAACGGTAGGTCGTCTCGTCGCCGAAGGAGAGCGTGCTCGTCTCCGTGTTCCCGCTCGTCATGACGACGCCGGCTTGGGATTCCGTTTTCCAACCGTCCTTCGGCGGATCTTCGGCGAAGGCCGTTCCGAAGGCGAAGCTCGTGATCGCGACGAGGGCGAGCACTTTCAGCGAATGCAGTTTCATTTCGATCTCCTCAGTTAAATCAGATGAGGAGATAGGTATGCATTAGGGGAAAAGACCGCGGCAAGCCCAATTTAGGATAACCCGGGGCATTAGCCGCCTCGAATCAAATCCGGATCCGGTTTAGAATTTCGTGATCTCGAGGCTGAACGGCAGACCGACGTCCGTCGTGTCCGGCACCGGCGGCTTCGCTCCGGCTGCCGAACGCGTGGCGACGTCTTCGCTCGCCTTCCGGATCCGCTCGTTCAACTCGCGGTTCAGCGCCCACAGCAGCTTCACGGCGATTTGGGATTCCTGACGAAGGAGTTCGAGCAAGTCTTTCCGGTGAAGGGTGATCGCGGTCACCGGCGTGCGCGCGGAAACCGTGGCCGATCTCGGCGCGTTATCGAAGATCCCCATCTCGCCGAAGAAGTCGCCCTTCTTCCGCTCGGCGATCTTCACGCCGTTCTTCAGCACGTCGGTCTCGCCGGCGGCGATGATGTACATCTCGTCGCTCGGGTCGCCCTGGTTCACGACCGAGGCTCCCGCCGGATATTCCTTCAGGTGGGCGATCGAGAGGACTTTCGTCATCTCGGTGTAACCGAGGTACCGGAACATCGGAATCTTCCCGAAGATCTCGGTCTTCTTGAGCGCGTCGACGACGTCGTCCTTCGCGCCCTTCGACATCTCGAGCTTCACGCAGATCGCGGTGACGTTGTCCGCGCCGCCCGACGCCTTCGCGAACTCGACGAGCTGGCCGGGGAGCGCCTTCGGGTCCGCGCCGGTGAAACGGGTTTTGAGCTCGTTGCGGTCGGCGTAGTTATGGAGGCCGTCCGAACAGAGGAGGAAGAGGTCGCCGTTCGCGAGTTCGAGTTGGAGCGTGTCGACCTGCACGGCGGGCTGGATCCCGACCGCCCGGGTCAGCACGTTCGCTTGCGGCGATTTCGCCGCTTCCTCGGGCTTCATCATTCCGCGCTTCACCATTTCGATCGCGTATTTGTGGTCTTCGGTGAGCTGGTGGACTTGGTTCGTGCGATGGAGGTAGATCCGAGAATCGCCGACGTGCGCGAGGATCGCGTAGTCCTCTAGGACGACGAGCGCGGCGACCGTCGTACACATCCCGCGCTTCACGACGTCGACTTCCGCCATCCGGTAGATCTGCTCGTTCGCGGTTTGGATCGCCTTCTGCAGCAGGCCCGCGACGATCGCGCGATTCTTCAGCGAGCGATCGGCGTTGTATTTCTGGAGGATCGTACGTCCGTCGTTCACCACCTGGCGGATCGTCTTGCCGGCCATGTCGCTCGCGGTGCCGCCGGCGACGTGGCCGCCGACGCCGTCACAGACGACGAAGAGTCCGAGCTCTTCGTCCATGAGGAAAGAATCTTCATTAGCGGATCGTTTAAGGCCAGGATCCGACAGGGCGTAACCGTTCGCTTTCATGCGCTTTCGTCCTTTCGGAAAGTATGCGGGAGAAAGCGAAAGGAATCAGCCGTCAAGATTCCGACGATCGGGAGTTAGTCCCAGAAGTAGGAGGTTTGGACCCCCAAGACCGTGCCCGTCCGGTGGTTGTCCTGGCGGAGGCCGGTAAGGATCGGGCCGAAACCCCAGGCGTCGGTCGCCTGGTAGTTCGCGCCGAGGGAGACCGAACTCGAGTTCGGGATGAGAACGTATCGCGTCCGGGAAAAGGTCAGATCGAAATCCCACCGGTCCGAGGCAAGGAGAAGGACTCCGAGCGATCCCGTCGAGCGGGGAAAACCGTCGACGGTGTCCTGGACGCCGGGAAGAGCGTTCGGGGCACTCGCGAAAAGAGTTCCGAATTGCTCGGGGGTGACGCCGGTATAGTGATAGCCGACGTAACTGCCGCGGATCTTCCAAGCGTCGTTCAGTTTGTAGCTCACCTCGATACCGAGGGAGCGTTGGGTCGTGGTTCCGCCGAGACTCGTGATCCTCGCGTGGTCGGTTTGATACTTCAGCGACCGGAACGAAAGTCCGAACCGCCATCGCTCGACGTTCGCGTGCACCCCGACGCTGCCTCCGGGAGCGTAGATGTTCCCGAGCAACCGCTGGTACTCGCCGCCGGCGTTCGCGGAATAAACGTCGTCGAAGTCGTACGCGAATCCCCCGCCGGCGTTCCAGGCGTGCCCCATCGCGTACCCTTCGGGCAATTCGTCGTATCGGTAATTCATCAGGAAACCGAGCTTCTTCGTGAGCCCGATGTCGCCGTTGAACAGCACGGTCGAAAGGTCGCCGGGGCTATGATCGTACTCGAGGCTGAGGGAGCTCCCACGGCCGGGATCTTCCTCCCCGGGCGCGACGGTCTTCGTCGCCGCGGATTTCTTCGCGGCGAAGGCAGGGAACGGGACCAAAATCAGGACGAAGAAGACGGCGAAGCGGGACGATTTCACGATTATCGATTCCGCCGCCGTTCGAGGCGCTCGAGGCGCCGTTCCTGCCGCTGCTCCTGCCTTTGCTGGCGACGCTCTTGACGGCGCTCCTGGCGCCGTTCTTGGCGTTTTGCGGAAACGTCTTGGCGGCGTTTTTTCCACCGCTCGATCCGCTTCTGGCGGTCCTCGGGCGAAAGTTTACGGAATTGCTGGAAGCGCTCGCGGATGCGCTGTTGCTGCTCCGGCGGAAGCGCGCGGAATTTCTTGTAACGCTCGCGGATGGCGGCCCGCCGTTCCGGAGGAAGCGAACGGAACTTCCGGTAACGCTCGCGGACTTCCTGGCGTTCGCCCTCGGGCAGCGCCTTCCACTTCGCGTAATTAGCGCGGATCCGGGCCTTTTCGGCCTCGGGAAGTTTCGCCCATCGCTCGGCCGCCTGGGCCGGCGCCGCGGCCGGAACCGAGGCTTCGTCCGCCCGCGCGGGTGACGACGGGAATACCGCGACGCCGACGGCGATCGCCGCGGCGCTCAGGAGCGCGTTCCATCCATTCATCCAATTCTTCATGACGAGCCTCCCGCCGGCGAGGACGGGGCCGCCGCCGGCGCTTCGACCGCGGACGCGTCGTCCAGCGGCACTTCGTCGAAGATCGCCCCTTCGTGGACGACTTCGAATTCCGCGAAGAAATCGAGATCCTTCAAGATCTCCGCGTCGGTTTCGGAGGCGAACGCGAGGTTCGCCGCGAGCAGAGCGATGAAAATCCAAGCGCGCGTCTTCATCCGTCTTTCTCCAGGATCGCGTCCCAGTCCTCGTCCGAGGCGGTCAGCATCCAATCTTCCATTTCGTCGTAAAACTCCGGCCGGTCCCCTTTTCCGTCGAGCCAAGACGACTCGATGTCGTCCGCCGCGAAAGCGAAGGACATCGGCGCTTCGACCCGCGGGGAGGTGCGCGCGAGTTGTTGCCCGAGGACGACGACAAGGAGCGCGGTCACCGCGAGCGGTGCGAACCGGAAAAATTCGTTCTCGAAGAGCCAGGCGAACGGACTCCACGCGCGGGTCTTCCCGAAATCCTCGGCGAATGCGGCGTCGAGTTTGCGCGCGAGCGCGCGTTCGACGCCCGGCGAGGGGTCGGTTTCGAGTTTACGTCCGAGGCGTGAATAGAACGTCATTCGCGGCCTCCTTCTTTCGCGCGCATGCAGCGCACGAGCTTCTCGCGGATCCGGTGGAGCCGCGTCTTCACGGTCCCGACCGGAACGCCGGTTTGGACCGCGATTTCTTCGTAAGGCAGTTCCGCGTTCATGCGCAAACCGCACAGCACCCGTTCCTGCTCGGAAAGGCGCGAGACGCAATCCGCGATCGCGGCGGCGTCGAGGTGGTCGATGAGCGCGCGCTCGGCGTCCGGCGCTTCGGATTCGAGCTGGGCGACGGCGTCGAGGCCGACTTCGCCTTCGGCGTCCGGACCCGAGTCGATCAGGGATTCCTTCTTCTTCTCGGACCAGTCGAGCGCGGTGTTCCGCGCGATCGTCCAAAGGAAGGTCGTGAACTTCGCGCGCTTCTCGTACGCGTCGCGCGCGCGGTAGAGCTTCAGGAAAGTCTCCTGGAAAAGCTCGTCCACGACGGCGCGGTCTTTGATCATCGTATTCAGGAAACTCATGATCGGTCTCCGGTACTTCTCGTAGAGACGTTGGTAAGCGGCGCGATCGCCCCGCTTGACCTTCTCCATCAGAAGGGAGTCCTCCTCATCCGATGAAACGGACGGGTCGGCGAAAGGTTTCACTTTTCGCGAGGAGGGGGCCGGATTCGGCGACATGGGTAAAAAGACTAGTAATTTCAAACCGTTAAATAAAGCGTTTTTTTCGGAAACCTTTGCCGCGGACCCCCGTTTGACCGGTATGCGGTCAGGGCACGGTCCGCCCCGCCGCCGGAGGATACGCCGATGAAATCCCTTAAAATCGCAAGGTTCCTGGTTTTGACGATCGCGACCACGGTGTCCGCGACCGGGTGCGGAAAGAAGAACGACCTCGAGGCGGACGACGCCTACCTCGTCGCCGATTCGGCGGTAAGCAGCGTAAACGGGGCCCTGAACGACTCGGAACAAGCGAACAGCTACGCCCTCCGCCGGGGCTTCGAGATCATCCCGACGGCGTATGCGGCGAGCTGCGGACTTTCCCGCTTCTCGCCCGCGGTCGGCGGAAACTGCAATTCCACATCGGGCGGTAAGACCGTCGTCGCGAACTTCGCGAGCTGCACCGCCGGCCGGAGCGACGAATTCACCTTCGACGGCCAAGTCACCCTCGCCTTCGACTCGAACGCGACTTGTAACCAGTGGCTTTCGGGCACGGGTCTGCCCACCAGCGGATCGGTCACCCGCACCACGACGAATTTCACCCGCTCGAATCCGGGCGGAAGCAGCGTTTCCGTGAGTTCGGCGACCCACACGAATTACGCCGGGACTTCGATCGGCGGCGGCGTCACCACCGCCTTCGGCGCGGGCACCCGGACGCTGACGATTTCGGGCCTCCACCGCGTGCGGACTTCGGCCGGCGGACGAACGGTCTTCGACCATAGCGTGACGACCACCGCTCCGATCGTCGTCTCGGGCACGCGCCTCGGCGGGAACCGCGTGATTTCGAGCGGAACCGTGAAGGTCGATCACAATATCGCGAAATTCTCCTCGACCGCGAGCCTCGCCGGTCTCACGTGGGACGCGAGCTGCTGCCACCCGGTCTCGGGGTCCGTGACGTTCGCCCTCGCGGGCAAGGAAACCGGCTCGATCACGATCGACTACGCGAGCGGCACCTGCGGCGAAGCGAAGATCACGAAAGACGGCGACTTCCTCGGCACGCTCGAGCTGCCCGGCTGCGAATAAGACGACGCCTCACTCCCGTCGCGCGGCGGTCTTCCTTCGCGGGAAGGCCGCCGTTTCGTCCTAGAATCCGCGCGGACGCCGGCGATTCGGATCCGGCATCGGGAAGACCTGGGCCGCGGCGGTCGGGTTCACCGTCCTTCCGCAGATCCGTTTCTTCTCGTCGGCGACGTACTTCGCGATTTTCTTCTCGGGTAAATAGACTTCGCCGGCAAGGCCGTGCCCGACACCGTAGGAAGGCACGCCGGCCGCGTTCGCCCACTTCAGCTGATCCTCGGCTTCCGAAATATAGAGGGCGTCGCAACCCGCGGCCTCCGCGATTTTCTTCGCCTCCTCGAAAAGCACGAGACTGCCGCCGTCCTTCCGCTGGGCGTCCTTCATCGGCTGGAGCACTCGGCCTACGAATACGCGGCCGCGGCCCTCACCCTTGAATTCGCCGAAGAGATTCGCGTCGAACGGCTTTCCCTCCCACGAGGTCTTGTCCTCGGGGACTTTCCCGTTGATGAAGTCGAGAGTGCGGAGCCACTTCGCGGTTTTCAGGTCTTTCACGGGTTCGCCCGGAGGGTAGTTCCGCCCCCACTCCTCCGGCACGTCGACGATCAGCCCGAGCGGGTATCCGGCGGCGAGGAGCTTCTCGACGTACGCGGCCGCGCCGGGCATGAGGCTCATCGGGTTATAATCGTGGGTTTTCGTGTCGACGAGGGTGTTTCCGAGATCGAAGAAAACGTAAGGCTTTTCGCAGGCCGCGCGGGAAGCGGTCGGCGCGAAAACGATCGCTCCGACGTAGAAGGTGAACGCGAAGAGGCCCCGAGAATTCCACATCCCGCGAAAAGCATAACGAGCGGCTCCCGCTTGTCAAATCCCGGGACATTTCAGCCCGTCGAAGTGCGAATTCAACCCGCCCGCCGTCGCGAGGAGCCACCAGATCGGATTTACGGCCTTTCGGCGGGCATCCTTTCTGCTTTGGCCAGGAATATGATCCCTTACGTAAAAGGACGGGTCGCCGTCCAAGCCCATGTCGGAGTGCCGGAGGGAACCTTCGAAGAGGAATACGCTCGGGAGGGTTTTTTCGGACGTTACGCCCACCTCTATCGCCGGCATGCGCCGGTGGGATGGACCGCGATCCAGGGCGACCTCCGGCCCCGCGCTTTCGACGCGAATCCCCTCTTCGCTTCCGGAGAGGGAGGACCGCGCCGGGAGATCATCCTCGAAAACGGAGACGTCGAGATCGCGTTCGTCGTTATGGACCGTCCCGCGCCTTACTATTACCGGAACGCCGACGGCGACGAGCTCTATTTCGTCCATAAAGGGGACGGATGCCTCGAAACCGATTTCGGGCCTCTCCAGTACGCCCCGGGGGACTATCTCGTCGTCCCTCGCGGGACTGCCCACCGCTTCGTTCCCGAGAGGGCGACGGTCCTGCTCGAAACGCTCGCCTTCTCCGAATATCGTCTCCCCGAAAAGGGCATGCTCGGTCAGCACGCCCTTTTCGATCCCGCCGTTATCCGCGTGCCCGAACCCGCGGCACCTTCCGCGGACGCGCCTCGGGAGCTCCGAATCCGTCGGGCCGGAGAGCTGACCCGAGTGACTTATCCGTATTGTCCGCTCGACGTCGTCGGCTGGAAAGGCACGCTGACGGTTTGGCAACTGAACGTTCGGGACATCCGGCCGGTACTGAGCGACCAGTACCATCTCCCTCCGTCAGCCCATACGACGTTCGTCGCGAACGGGTTCGTCGTTTGCACTTTCCTGCCTCGTCCGCTCGAAAACGGGGATCCGCGAGCGATGCGCGTGCCGTTCTACCATTCGAACATCGACTACGACGAAGTCCTCTTCTACCACGCGGGCGACTTCTTCAGCCGGACGGGCATCCGCCCGGGAATGCTCACTTTCCACCCCCAAGGCATCCATCACGGTCCCCAGCCGGGCGCGATCGCCCGTACCGAGGGCGTCTCCCGAACGAACGAGATCGCCGTGATGATCGACACCCGCCGGCCGCTTCGCCACGCGGCGGCCGCGAACGGAATCGAAGTCCAGGACTACTGGCGAAGCTGGCGAAATCCGGAGGTAAAATGATCCATGAAAATCCCGTCGGCTTACGCGGCATCGCGTTCGTCGAATTCGCGTCCCCCGACCCCGATAAACTCGAACGTCTATTCCGAGAATTCGGTTTTTCGCTCTCGATGACCCATCCCGCTCGAAAAGTCGATCTCTTCGTCCAAGGCGATATTCGGCTCCTCTTGAATCGCGCGGACCAAGGATTCGCCGGACGATTCGCCCGACTGCACGGTCCTTCGATCTGCGCGATGGGTTGGAAGGTCGCGGACGAGACTCACGCGCTCGAAACCGCGCTCCGCCGGGGAGCGGAATCCGCGGTCTCGGCCGAATACCGTACTCGCTCGGGCGAGTCGCTGCCCGCGGTGAAAGGGATCGGGGAAAGCCTGATCTTCCTCGTCGAAGACGGCGCCAGCCCGAATTTTTTCGCGAAGCTCGGATTCGAACCCGTTCTCGACGCCACGCCGGTCGTATCGAAAGGATTCGTCGCGATCGATCACCTCACGAACAACGTCGAATTCGGGCAGCTCGGGGTGTGGGCGGAATTCTACCACCGAATCTTCGGCTTCACCGAGGTCCGCTATTTCGACATTCGGGGGGCCAAAACGGGACTCCAGTCGTTCGCGCTCCGTTCGCCGTGCGGTACGTTTTGCATCCCGATCAACGAGGCGAGCGAAGCCCGATCGCAGATCAACGAATACCTCCGCGAATACAAGGGCCCCGGGATCCAACACCTGGCGTTCCTCACCGACGACATCCTCTCTTCGGTCCGTTCGCTCGAAGGAACGTCGATCGAGACCCTCGACATCGACGCCGACTACTATGATACGGTCTTCGATCGCGTCCCCGGCGTGACCGAGAACCACACCGCGCTAAGGAACCATAAGATCCTCGTCGACGGAGATGCCGAAGGTTACCTCCTCCAGGTCTTCACGAAAAACCTCATCGGCCCTATCTTCATCGAGATCATCCAACGGAAAAACCACCTTTCCTTCGGAGAGGGGAATTTCGGCGCGCTCTTCCGTTCGATCGAACGCGACCAGGAGAAGCGCGGCGTGTTCCGGGAGGGCGCGTGACCAAGCCCCGATTCCTCGAACTCGATCACGCGACCTGGCGAGCGCTCTACGCGGCCCAGCGAGAGGCGATCGCGCGATCGATCCACCCTCTTTTCGCTCGCGGACTTGAAGCGCTCGGGATCGGATCCGATCGGATCCCGGAGCTAGCCGAGGTGAATCGTCGTTTGGTCGATCGTACCGGCTTTTGCGGGAGGTACGTGGAGGGATTCGAAAGCCCGATCGAGTTTTTCGCGATGCTCGCGGATGGTGAGTTCCCTATCGGTGCCTTCATCCGCGACGCGCGCGATCTCGGATATACGCCCGCCCCGGACGTCTTCCACGACCTCTTCGGCCACCTCCCTTTCCTTGCCGATCCCGAATACGCGGAGTTCACCCGGGAGTTCGGCCGACAGGCGCTCGATCATCGGCACGATCCTAAGCGCTTGCTCGAGTTCGATCGGGTTTACTGGTACTCGGCCGAGTTCGGTCTGATTCGCACTCCGGAGGGGTTGCGAATCCTCGGCGCCGGGCTCGCCTCGTCGACGAAGGAAACCGTTCACGCTCTCGACGGTTCGGCCCGGGTCTTTCCTTTCCTACTCGACCGCGTCCGTCGACGTTCTTTCCATATCGATCGGATGCAGTCCTCGCTGTTCGCGTTTTCCTCGCTCGACGAACTTTACCGGATTCCCCGGGAACTCGCCGCGAGGTTCGAATCCACGGAGGTTCCATGTCGCCGTCGTCGAATTCCACGAGTCCCCGCCTTTTCGAAAACCCGGTCCTCGAGCGGCTAAGCCGCGTACGTCCTTGGTTTCCCATCGCGTTCTGGGGACCGATCGTCGCGTTCGCCCTCCGATCCCACCTCGCCGCCGGTTTCGACCTCGTCGAAGGGTCGGCCATATTCGCCGCCGGATTCGTGGTTTGGACCTTCGTCGAGTACGCGCTCCATCGCGAACTTTTCCATTGGCGAACGGAGGCATCCCTCGGCCGACGGTTCGTCTATCTGCTTCACGGCGTCCATCACGAATTCCCGAACGATCCCGACCGTCTCCTCATGCCGCCGGCCGCGGCGATCCCCTTCGCGGCCGCGTTCGCGCTTTTTTTTCGCGCGATGCTGGGTCCGGCGATCTTTCCCGGTTTCTTCGCGGGCTTCCTGACCGGCTATCTCGTTTACGACTACTCCCACTTCGGCGCACATTTCTCGGACCGGTTCGCGGCATGGTTCCCCGCCCAAAAACGCAGCCACATGATCCATCACTTCGTGGACGACGGCCGAGGGTTCGGGGTGAGCTCGCCGTTCTGGGATAGGATTTTCGGAACCGGATGAGCGAAAAAGGGAGTTACGAAAAAAGGCGCCGCACGAAAGTGCGGCGCCTTTTTTACTTTAATGGCTGGCCAGGTAGGACTTGAACCTACGACCAATCGGTTAACAGCCGATTGCTCTACCACTGAGCTACTGGCCAACGGATTTTTCGAAACTAAACGAGGCGGTCAGGTTTGTCTACCTTCACGCGACGCGTTAGCGCTTGGGAATCCATTCGTTTTCGATCGCGAGGTACGCCATGAAGCCCAAGAAGGCGAAAAGCGTCAGCACGCCGATGAGGTAGGCGATGTAGGGGTGTTTCCACCAGGGACCCGACCATTCTTTTTCACGATTCGCGGAGGCGCCGCGGTTTTGATCCATACACTTCCTCTATCATATGTCATCCGCGGGGAGATGTGGCATATGTGGGGGTAAATGACGTCGGCCCCGGATTTCGTCCCGGATTACCTGAAACCGTTCATCGCGAACCAAGACGCGTCCCTCTATACGTCGATGGATCACGCGAGCTGGCGGTTCATCCTTCGCGCCTCCCGGGACTTCTTCGCGAAGCACGCGCACCCGAAGTACCTCGCCGGCCTCGAGGAAACGGGGATCTCGTCCGAACGGATCCCGCTCGTCTCGGAAATGGACGAAAAGCTCCGGCGCTTCGGATGGCGCGCGGTTCCGGTGAGCGGGTTCATCCCGCCGGCGGTGTTCATGGAATTCCAGTCGCTCGGGATCCTTCCGATCGCCTGCGAGATGCGCACGATCGAACACCTCGCCTACACGCCCGCGCCGGACATCGTCCAC
Organism: Bdellovibrionales bacterium; assembly: GCA_018266355.1. Taxonomy (GTDB): domain Bacteria; phylum Bdellovibrionota; class UBA1018; order UBA1018; family UBA1018; genus JACMQW01. The sequence continues at coordinate 878,647 of JAFEAP010000029.1, read as the reverse complement.
GAGGCCGCCGGCCACGCGCCGATCATCGCCGACCCGGAATACTCGGCCTACCTCCGCGCTTACGGCGAAATCTCCCGCAAAGCGATCTTCTCCTACCAAGACATGGGCGTGTACGAGGCCGTCCGGAACCTCTCGATCGTGAAGGAAGATCCGAAGTCGACGGAATCCGATATCGCGCGCGCCCAATCGCAGCTCGACGCGGCCGTCGCCGCGGTAACGTTCGCGTCCGAAGCGACCTATATGGCGCGCATGAACTGGTGGACGGTCGAATACGGCCTCGTCGGATCGCTTTCCGATCCGAAGATCTACGGCGCGGGACTGCTTTCGAGCCTGGGCGAGAGCTATCACTGTCTAGGACCGGACGTCGCGCGGCAGTCGCTCACCCTCGATTGCGTGAACACGGCGTACGACATCACGAAGCCGCAGCCCCAACTCTTCGTCGCGAAGGATTTTCACCACCTCACGAAGGTGCTCCGAGAATTCTCCGAAGGCATGGCGTTCCGCACGGGCGGAAAGACCGCGGTGGAAAAAGCGGTCCAGGCGCGCACGGTTTGTACCGTCGTCCTCGACAGCGGCATCCAGTTCTCGGGCGTCGTCGATTCTTTCCGCGAGGCCGACGGAAAACTCGCCGCGATTCGCCTCTCCGGGCCGACCCAGCTCGCGTACGGCGATCGCGAGCTCCCGAACCAGGGACCGACCTACCACCGCGAGGGCTTCTCGACCGTGATCGGAAAACTCCGCGGCATGGACAAGTCTCCCGCGTTCCTCACGGATAGCGAACTCGCGAAGCTCGATACCGGCGGAATGACCGTCCTCGAATTCGCGTCGGGCGTCCGCGTGGTCGGAAAAATCACGGGCAAGGTCCGCCAGGATTCCCGCCTCGTGATCCTTTCGTTCGCCGACTGCACCGTCACCCACGGCACGGACATCCTCTTCAGGCCGGAATGGGGAACGTTCGACCTCGCCTGCGGCGAAGGCGTCGTCTCGGTTTTCGGCGGCGCCGCCGACCGGAAAGCGTACGTCGCCCAAACCGGCGGCTTCCGGCAGTCGCCGATGAACCCGAAATCGAACCTCACGCCCGAGAATCGCGAACTGAACGATCTTTACGCGCGAATTCGGATACTCCGCGAATCTCCGGCGATCGGCGCCGACGGTCTCGTGCGCGATCTCGCCGACTGCGCGGCCGCGCTCGACCGGAAATATCCCGACGACTGGCTCGCCCGACTCGAAGTCCTCGAATTGCTCGCCGGAAGGGCGAACCCCCCGCCGGCCTCCGTCGAACTCGAACGGTCGCTCCGAGCGCGGCTCTCCGAGATCCGGAAACTCTCGCGCGACCGCGACGAAATGATCGCTCGCGGACTCGCGCTTCTCGAAAGGGGATCCTCATGAAAGCCGGCCACTGGATCATGCTCGCGGGAATCCTCGCCTTCCTCGGCGTCGCGCTCGGCGCCTTCGGCGCGCATGCGCTCTCCGAACGTTTCGGGGATTACGAAAAAGGCGTGTGGCAGACCGCCGTGCACTACCACCTCATCCACGCCCTCGCCCTTTTCGCCTTCGGTATCGCGTACGCGGGCCTGCCCACCCCGACGGGGATGAGCCTCGGCGCGGTGAACGCGATCGGATGGTGCTTCGCCGTGGGGATCCTCCTCTTCTCGGGCAGCCTCTACGCGCTCGCCCTATCCGGAGTGAAGGTCCTCGGCGCGGTCACTCCGCTCGGCGGCGTCGCCTTCCTCGTCGGGTGGGGCCTCGTCGCGCGCGCCGGCTACGCCCTCGCCCAGTCGGGGAACTAGACGATGAGCGAGACTACGGGCGCACTCGTTTCCACTCCCCTTCCGGTGATCGCGAACGTCAGCCGGATCGTCACGAAAGTCGTCGATCGGATCGCGTTCGATCGCTCGGACTTCCCCCTCATGGTCGCCGCCGCGACGGTCGAAGCTTTGAAGCAGCACGGGATCCAAGCCCGCGTGATGTACGGCGAAGCGGCATGGATCGAAGTCCTCGAGAACCACGCGATCCAGTGGGCCGGATGTTGGAACGGAAGCCTCTATTTTTGGGCCGACACCCAGTTCGGCGAAACGGTCGACCTGAACGCGTCGGTCGCCTACAAGAAACGTTCTCACGCGAAACCCGAGGAACGCCCGGTCGGTTCGCCTCCGATTTTATGGTCCGCGGAAATACCGTCTTTCTATAAATACGTCCCGGAAGGGATCGCCGAACTCGAGCTCCTCGACGAAGGCGATCGGAAGAAGTTCGAGGCGATCCTCGCCGAGATTCGCGACAAGTGCCGGCCCGAACTCCTTCGGGGCGACGAAGAAGAATTTCCGAACGAACCGATCCTTTGTCCGGGCCGAAAACTCCTCGACGACTCGAAGAACTCGTTCCGCTTCTTCGACCGCACGCTCGCGGTCACCGGCGTGCCCGACGCGCCGATTTGAGGGTTCCGGTTACCAATTCGGGATTTCCGCCGGCGGATAAAGCGCGAGCGCCTTCGCCCGTACCGCTTCGAAATCCGCCCTGCGACCGAGCGCGTGGAGCACGTTCAGCCTCGAGACGTAGTAGACGCTCGGCAGTTTCGGACCGAGGATCGCCGGACCGTTTTTCTCGATGAGATCGAGCTCGTGCATCGCTTCGTCGAAGCGTCCGACCCTCCCGTAATAGTGCGCGAGAAGGAAGCTGATCTTGACGGTCTTCCGATAAGGATCGAGGTACGCCAACCGATCCGCTTCCTTCAGATAGTACTCCATCGACTTCAGGTCGTGCCGGAAGTTATATGCCTGCGCCAAACTCGCGTTCATCACGTAGGAGTCCGGATAAATCTCGATCGAGCGAGAAATCAGCTCGACCGGATCCTCCCAAAGTCGCTGCTGGGCGTAGTTCGCGGCCCCGAAGCCGACGACGATCGCGGCCGTGAGGAACGTCCGGAATTTTTCGAGATTGGCCCTTCGAATGAGGATATCGAGGCCGAGCGAGCCGAGAACGAATATCGAGAGGTTCGCCTGGTAAAGCCGGTACTCGGCGAAGGGATTCAGCATCTCGACGAAGGTGTTCGTCGGCCCGAGGACGATGAGGTAGGCCCCCGCGAAGAAGGCGACGAGCGGCGCGCGCCGCCAATTCGCGGCGACGGCGACGCTCGCACCCGCGAGGTAGAGGAAACCGAAGATCCCGAGGATGAAGATCTTCGATGAGAAGACCGGGTATTGGTGAAGGAGGCTTTGATCGCCCGAGAAGAAGACGAGCCAAAGGTGGAACAGGAAATAATAGGCTTGGGTGAGCAGGTACTCGAAGTAAGGATAGATCCCGAATCCCGTCGTCCCGTCGTACATCGAGTGTTGGTCGCGAAGCAGGTGCTGCAAAGGGATGAAGAGCGCCATCACGGCGAATCCGCCGGCGATCGCTTTCCACCCGATCTCTCGAAACGTCTTTCGGCCGATCGTCAGCTCGTGCCATAGGAGGAGGATCGGAAGCAAAATACAGCTCTCCTTGGCCAACAAGGCGAGGGCCGAGAGCGGAAAAACGAGAAGCCGGAGTTTCGGGTTCTCGCTCACGAGGAGATTCAGGCACCCGAAAGTGAAAAGCGCTTGGAGAGAGGAGACCCTCCCCATGACATACGCCACGCCCTGGATCTGGAGGGGGTGCACGGCGAAGAGGAACGTGCTCAGACCGACGACGAAATTCCGTTCCGGCAGGATTTTCCGGAGATAACGGAAGACGAGGAAGACGTTCGCGAGGTGCAAGACGAGGTTCGTCACGTGAAAGCTCAGCGTCCCCGGCCCTGAAATCGCCCAATCGACGGCGAAAGTGAGGTTCTGGTATACGCGGATCTGCCGAAGCTCGCTGAAAACGACGTCGGTGAGATTCCGAAGCTGGTGGAGTTTCTCGTTCAGGATGATCGAGTCGACGTCGTCATAGACGAAAGGCGCATGCAAGGTGATGGAATAAAGCAGGACGGTCAGGACGATGACCGGCAAGAGTACCCTCGCGAAATCGCTCTTTAGTATCCCGAGCCTCATTCGCGCCTTTCCCGCAGGTTCCCCGCCCGGATGCGAAAAAGACCGATCGCGGCCATACGAAGCAGCTGGAGACCGTGACGGAACCGAAGGATATTCGTCGTGCCGTAAGTCCGGGCGAGGTATCGTACGGGCAAGTTCACGACGCCGAGACCGAGACTCGCAGCCGCGAAAAGAAGTTCGAAATCCCCGAATGGATCGAAGCGACCGAAGTCCTCGTTCCACTTCCGGATCCGCTCCCAATCGTGGCGAGCGAGGAGTTTCGTCCCGCAAAGCGTATCGCTCAAACGGGTCTCGAGCACGCCGCTCAGGAAGCGCGAAAAAAAGAGGTTCCCGAGCAGGTTGATGAATTTCATCTCCCGCCCCTCGATCGGATAGACGAGCCGGCTCCCGTTCACGAAGTCGGCTTTCCCGTCCCGGTACGCTTCGTAGTAGCGGCCGAGGAGTTCCGGCGGCATCGTCAAGTCCGCGTCGAGGATCATCACGAGTTCGTGGGAAGCCTTCTCGACCCCGAGTTTAACGGCGTCGTTCTTTCCCTTGCCCGTCTGCCGGAACGCCTTGATCGCCAAACCAGGACGCTCGAGTTTCCGCGCCTCGAGGATCTCGTCCCATGTCCGGTCCGTCGAACCGCCTTCGACGAAGACGACCTCGACCTTCGCCCCGCCGAAATCCGGCAGGCGGCGGATCGCGCCCGGGATGTTTCCGGCCTCGTTCCGCGCCGGTACGATGACCGAAACCGACGGATACCCGGTTTCGACGATCCGCGGACGAAAGACGATCACCGTCGCGACGGAGGTCCACCTCAAGCCCGGGATCATCGGGAGCACGTAATTCACGAGCGAACCGATTCCGAAAAAGGCGAGCGGCGCGTAGGTCACCGGGCGCATCCGGACGATGTCGAATCCGGCGAGGTCGGCGATGTTCTCGAGTTCGGACCGGGTCAGGAAAACCTCGGGGACCTCGCCCGTACGCAACCCGAGGCTGCTCGCGAGTTCGTAGGGCCACCGCATATACGAATTATAGGCGACGGCGACGATCCGCGAAGTGCGGGAAAGTTTCGGACGAAGTTCGCGCAGAAGCCCTTCGAGGTCGAAGTGTTGGTTCAAGACGCCATTCAGGAGCACGGCGGAGCGGCGAGCGCGTTCATCCGAAAAGTCGGGGAGATCCGCGACCGACCCGAAAGTTCCCTTTTCGGCGCCCACGACCGACTCGAGAAGCGCGCCGTCGTCGTGGGGTAAAGGCAGGACCTGGACGAAGCGGTCGTAGTAACGACTCAAGCGGGAAATTTCGGTCCCGACCGCCCCGACGAGGTATCGACTGAGACGCGATCTCATGCGGGCCTCGCCTCGAGGTAGACGTTGATCGAGCTTCCGGCGGGAATCCGCTTCCGGAGCGCGTCCGCCTCGAGCGGGACGGGAACCCGGTTCTCCACTTCGATCCCGCGGTAGCCTTCCTCGCGAAGCCATCCGAGGATCTCTCCGAAGGAATACCCTGCCTCCTCGGCCAGATAGGGCGCGAACTCCATGAGGATCTTCGGTTTGAATCGGGAAAGGGTCTTCCGCCCCCCCGCGAGCACCGCATGCTCGTATCCGTCGACGTCGAGTTTGATCCAGTCGACCCGCTCCACTCCGCGTTTCGCGAGGTAATGGTCGAGGGTTTCGGCGCGCGCTCCGGACGTCGACTTGGCCGTTCCGAGGTGAAGGGCGTGGCTTCCGGGTTCGGCAGTGAGCGGCCAACTCGAATAAATTTCTTTCGCGACGCCCGCGTCCTCGTTCGCGACGAGGAACGCCTGCTCGATCGTGACCACGCGGGAGGCTTGGGAATTAGCGAGGAGGTTTTTTCGGAGCTTCGAAACGGCGTAATCGGTCGGTTCGAAAGCGAACACCTTTCCGCTCGAGCCGACGAGCCGGGCGATCGGAACCGTGTGAGCGCCGACGTTCGCCCCGATGTCGAGCACGACGTCTCCCGGTCGGATGCGAGCCGAATAGAACCGGACGAGCGATAATTCGAACGCCCCGAAGAGGTAGATCGCGAAGTCGATCCCTTCTCGTAGATCGAGCTCCCACCGGATTCCGCGACGTTCGAGAGAAACCGCGTCGTTCCCGCCGAAAATCCCTCGAAATGCGTGCACCACCCGGTAGGCGGTTCGGGCGAGTCGAATTTTATGCGCCGTACGCATCGTCGCCTTTCCGCCGTCCGTTTCAGTTCGGGGAGACCGCCGTCAACTCTCCGGTGCGGCGATTTTTCCGATAGGCGCGTTTCTCGCCCGTCGGATTCGGGAATCCGTGCCAGTTCGTCGCGGAGCTCTTGAACACGACCCACGTGCCGTCGCCCTCGACGGCCGGCTCGGAACTGAATCCGTCGCCCGCGACGCCTTTCGCGTCCGCCGAGACGAGGTCGATCGCGCCGGTCACGAGATCCCGGAAGTAAACCTGGTTTCCGCCCACTCCCGGAACGACGTCGGCGGCGCCGCTCGCGAACGCGAAACGGGATCCGTCGGCCGTCGGCGCGGCCTTGCCGCTGCTGCCGTTCAACGCTTTCCCCGCGGCGTCGGCCGTCGCGAGAGCGAGCTCGCCGGTCGAGAGGTTTTTCCGGTAAATCTGGTATCCCCGCGCGCCGGGAACGAGGTTCGTGCCGACGCTTTCGAAAAAGAGGAAGCGTCCGTCACCCGAAAGCGCGGCGCCGAAACTCGCGCCGTCTGCCCATTTCCCCGCGGACGAAGACGAAACCATCCGCACCGCGCCCGAGCGAACGTTCTTCTCGTAAATGCGGTAAACGTTATCGCCGGCCGAGACGAGGTTCGGGGAATTGCTCTGGAAATAGACGAACCGGCCGTCGTCCGAGATGATCGGATCGTGACTGAATTGGCCGCCGGGCGCGCCCGTGGCCGAACTCGAAACGAGCGTGATCGCGCCGCCCGGTCCGCCGTGGCGAAGATAGATCTGCGGGCCCTGCGCGCCGGCGCCGCAGTCCGAAGACGGGCTTTCGAATACCGTCCATTCCCCGTCCGGCGTCGTGCGGGGACGATCGATCGTGCACGCACTCGCGGGCACCGAAGCGATCGAAATCGCGATCCAAGCCGCGCACAAACCCACCGTCAAAAATCCGACGCTTTCCCGAGCGTCGCTGCGTCCTTGCATGGCTGAAGTCTAAGCAGGATGCTTGGTTTTGCCTATGCCCATTTTCTTGCTGCTCGCGAGCCTGCTGAACCTCTCGTGCGCGCACGGAGCGAAAAGCGCGGACCCTCTGCCGACGATCCGCGACCGCGTCGAGCGCCAAGTCCTCGAATCGGTACCCGTCGCCGATCAGCCGACGTGGGCGCTCGCGGAGATCGCGAGTTACCGAAGCCACGAACTGCCCGACGGAAGTTTCTCCGATCTCGACTATTACGATCAGCAAGGCCCGCACTGGGGTCCCGTCGAAACGCTCGGCCGCGCGTTCACTTTCCTCCTCGCGACGCGGTTACCGGGCAGTCCTTACTTCGACGACGCCGCGATCCGCGAACTCGGACTGCGCGCGATCCGATTCTACGCCTCGCGCGCGTGGTGGCACTATAACTGGTGGACGATGGAGATCGGCATGCCGCTCGTCACCTACCGGATCCTCGCGATTTACGGCGACCGACTACCCGCCGAGCTCCGCGACGCTCTCCTCGCCGCCACGCGGATGGGCAACATCGTCACCCACCCGAGCCGCTGGCCGGTCACCGGCGCGAACGCGATCTGGTACGCGGAGATCTCGATCGCGCTCGGCGCGATCGACGGAAATCCCGGCGTGATCCAGGCCGCCTCGAACGCGATCGCTCGCGAACTCCGCCAAGGAAACCGCGAGGGCATCCAGGTCGACTACACGTTTTATCAGCACGGTCCGCTCTTCTATAACGGGTCGTACGCGATCAGCTTCCTCGCGAGCCTTCCGAACCTCGCGGAAAGCCTCGCCGGCACGCCCTTCGCGATCGCGAAAGCGAACGTCGATCTACTGACCGACTTCATCCTCGACGGCGAGCTCTGGATGGCCCAAGGCTCGATCTTCGACTATAGCTCGCAGGGACGCACCTACGCGCGCGTGAACGGGGCCTCGGTGCGCGCGCTCCTGCCCGCGTGCGTGACGATGGCGCGAATCCCGGGCGGTCGCCAGACCGAGTTCCAGCGCTGCGCGGAAACGCTCGCCGACGGCACGACCCGCTTCAAGCTCGGGAACCGCCTCTTCTGGAAAGGCGATTTCATGACCCATAACCGCGCGGGCTTCGGCATCTCCGTGCGCATGAACTCGCGCCGCACTCTGAACAGCGATACTTCGCCGAACGGCGAAGGCCTCCGCTCGGAATACCTCGCCGACGGGATGAACTACGTCTATCGGACGGGCGCCGAGGTCGCGAACATCCACCCGGTGCTCGACTACTTCAAGCTGCCCGGAGTGACGATGGAGGTGCTGCCCGCCTATCCGCCGGTGAAGGACAATAACTACAGTCCGCACTACGGGGCGACGAACTGGGCCGGCGGGGTTTCCGATGGCGACGTCGGCCTCGCGACGCTCGATTTCCGCCGGACCGGGCTCTCCGCCCGGAAATCGTGGTTCTTCTTCGACGGCGGGATGGTCGCGCTCGGCGCGGGCGTAAAAAGCTCCGGAAAGTACCCGGTCGTCACCACCCTGAACCAGGAATGGTCGAAATCGCCGATCCTCTACGCGACCGCCGCCGATCCCGCGAAGGTCGCGACGCTCGATTCCGGAACGACCGCTCCGGCCGCGCTCAAATGGGCGCACGCGAACGACGTCGGCTACCTCTTCGTCGGTGAGAACGAAGCGACGCTGAAGAACGAGGTCCAAACCGGCAGCTGGCGGCTCCTCGGCTTCCAGCTTCCCTCGACGCCGGTGGCGGGAAAAGTCGCGAGCCTTTGGTTGAACCATTCGAAAGCGCTCGATCACTACGCCTACGCCGTCCTCCCCGGCCTATCGACCGCGGAAACGGCCGCGGCCTCCGACCGCGCGCCCTTCACGGTGCTTTCGAACACGACCGACGTCCAAGCGGTCGAATTCGCGGGCGCGAAGATGGTCGAGGCTGCCTTCTTCTCCGGTGGCGAACTCCGGTGGGGGAACTCGTCGCTCGAGTCGAACCGACCCGCCGCGGTCCTCTTCCGCCAGTCCGGCGCGGGATGCTCGCTCACGGTTTCGAATCCCGACCAGGTATCGCGCTCGGTGAAGATCCGCTGGCGGTATTGCCCGGATGGGCAGGCTTGTGCCGCCGCCGATCCGCTCACGAAGACGGTGGACTTCGTCGCGGCCGACGAGAAACTCGCCGACCGCTCGAAGACCTTCGCGGTTTCCTGCCGCTGACCGCTAAAGCGAGACGAACTCGAGGCCCGCGTAAGCGGAAAACCCCGGCGATCGGTAGCCGCGGATTTCCTGGTAGTCGCGGTCGAGGAGGTTCTCGAAGCGGGTGGTCAGCGTCCACTTCGGGCTCAGGCGATGCCGAGTGGTCAGGTCCGCGCGGTAAAAACCGGCGACGCGGGTACCTCCCGCGCTCGCGCCCCGACTCGACTTCACGAGGAGCGAAAGCGTGATGCCGTCGAGATTCGAAAAATCGTAGCCGACCTTCAGGGCGCCCTTCCACTTCGGCACGTCGGTGAGTTCGCGGCCCGTGCGCTCGTCGTGGGTCGAGAGGTACGTGAGGCTCGGCGCGAAACGAAGCGCGCTCGACACGCGCGCGTCCGCTTCGAGTTCCACTCCGCGCACCGTCGCGCGCTCGACGTTCAAGCTTCGGAAAGTCGAAGGATCGTAACCGAAGCGGTTCCGGATGCGGGCGTCGAAGCCCCGGACGGAGCAGAGGAACCCGCGCGCGGGACGGAGTTGGACGCCGGCCTCGGTTTGGACGGATTCCTCGGGTTTCAGGTTCGGGTTTCCGTAGGTGGGATCGTAAAGGCTGTAGAGCGAGGGCGCCTTGAACCCGGTCGCGACGCCGGCGTCGAGTTCGACCGCGTCGGAGGGCCGATAGTTCAATCCCCCTTTCCCGCTCGTCTGGTTCCCGTACGAGGTGAAATTCGAGAATCGGCCGCCGAAATCGACGGAAAACCTCCGGGCGGAGTCGAGCGGGACCGCGCCCTCGCCGAAAACGCCGTAAGTTTCGTCGTCGTCGCGGGAAAGCGTCGTCGGCGAAAGGACCGAATCGATCGCGAGGGTCTCGCGCGTCGCCTCGAAACCGAGGGTCCACTCGACCGATGCGTCCGCGGACGATCTCAAGTGAAACTCCCCGCGCGCGTTCGTCCCGCGAAGGACGGTGTCGCTCCCGGAGGTGTGCGCCGAATCGGCGAAATCCGAATAGGCGCGGCGGAAATCGAGATACGAGGCGACCGCGCCCCATTCGAGGCCGCTCGCGAACGCCCCGTCGGCGTTCGCGGCCGAACGGATCTCGCGGTTCCGCGCGACCGAGTTCGGATCGTCGTCGAACGCGCCGGCGTCGATGTCCTCGCGCGCGGCCCGGAGGTCGGCGACGAGACTCGTGCGCGTGTCGCGCCCCCATCGGGACTTCAGCGCGAATCCCGCGGACGCTTCGCGAGAATCGTCGCCCTCGACCGGTCCGCCGTTCGGGCTGAGCGCGGAGGATCCGCCGTCGAAAACTCCTTTTCCGAGGGCCTGGAGGCTCAGCTCGTGCTCGCCTCCCATCGCCTTGCCGAGGTCGGCGCCGACCGAACCGCGAACGCGCGCGAAGGCCTCGCTTCCCGCTTCCGCGCTCGCAGTGACCGCGTTTTCGCCGGGACGCGCCTCCGAGCGTTTCGTCTTGATGAGGACGACGCCGCCGATCGCGTCGGACCCGTAAGACACCGCTTGGGGCCCTTTCAGGATCTCGACCCGTTCGATCTGGGCCGTGTCGATGCGGCTCCAATCGAAGTACCGGTTCGAGACCGACGGATCGTTCGCTTTCACCCCGTCGATCAGGACGAGGGTTTCCGACCCGCTCGCGCCGCGGATCAGGAGGTTCGAGTTCCCGCCCGTGCCGGCGGTGTAGTCGACGCCGGCGCCTTCGCGCAGGACTTCGCCGATCGCGCGCCCGGATTCGCGCGCGAGTTCGGCCTCGGTATAGACGCGCGCCGACCGGTGATCGCCGCGCAGCCGTTTACCGGACGCGACGACGACTTCGGGCGCGGCGACGACCGGACCGGACGAATCCGCGGCCGCGGCGAGCGCGGCGGGGACGAGGATTCCAAGGGGAACGAGAGCGGTGATTTTCGACATTCTGCCTCCGAGAGTGGACGCTTCGGAGGAGATCGGGCTTTACCGTTGCGGGCCAGCGCCGGAATGGTTCTCCCGAGGGAAAACGTCACCGGACTTCATCGCTTCCGAATCACCGAAAGGCTATCGAAGGCGGGCCTAAAAAGCACCGAGGAAAATCGCGCGATCGGTCGCCTTCGCGTTCGTCGCGGTCGAGAAGCAGAGGCTCGAGCGGGTGCCGAAAACCGAAGGTTCGCCGGTGTAACCCGCGCGGACGAGCGATTGGCAGAAGCGGCGGTGGGCGTTCGCGACCCGATCGATTTTCGCGGCCAGGGTCGCCGTGGGCGTGCCTTCCTTCGCCCCGAGGGCGAAAAGCTCCGCGCGCGCGCGGTTCCACGCTTGGCAATCGTCCTTCACCCAGTTCCCCGGCATCGCGAACTCGCCGATGGCCGCGCAGAACTCGCCGTGATCCCGGGAAACGACATCGCCGGTCACGTTCGGATCCTTATCGGCTTCCGCGGCTCCGATATTCGCGAAATAGCGGGAGGCGGAGAACGAAAGGCACCGTTCGGCGACCTTCACTCCGCGCGAATTCGCGTCGTGCATGAACGAGAAGCAGAAGCTCTGAGCGGACGATTGCTCCTTACGCATGACCGCGAGGATGCGCGGATCGACCTCCGCCGCGAGCAGAGGCAAACAAAGGAGTCCAAGCACCGTCAGGGGCAAGAAGAGGGTCCGCTTCATGGCGACCCTTATAAAAGACTTGACGCTTTGTGTCAATGGCCGGAAAAGCCTTAGAATTTCACGTCCCGAGCCTGGAAGATCGGGAATTCCTCGGAGGCGCGGCGGCCGGTTCCGAGCTGGCCGAAGAGGTTCGGGCCCCAGCACTTCACGGCGTGGTTCCGGAACATCATGCACCCGACGGAGTCGGTTTCGGAGTAGGCGAACTGGGCGACGCCGAGGGCGACTTTTTGGGCCGCACCGTCGGCATGGAAGAAGGAGCCGTAGAGGAGATCGCCGTTCGAACCGATCACGGTGCCGCTCGAGGAAACCTCGAGCCCCGGAGCGAGGCCGTTCCAGAAAACGGCGTCGTACGGACTCGGCGTCGGCGCGCGCCAGGCGCCCGCGGTGCGGTCGATCTCGCGATCGCCGAGGCTCGCGCCGAAGCACTTGAACATGCCGGAAACGACCGCGCAGGAGCGGTTATCCGAAACGACGACGCTCGTCGCGCCGCTCGGGAAGACTTCGTAAGGGGCGCCGACGTCGACGCCGTCGCTCGCGCCGTTCCCGATCTCGCCCATCGCGTTCATGCCGAAGCAGCGGACCGAGCCGCCGGAAAGGCGCGCGCACGCGTGGTTCGCGCTCATGGAAACTTCGAGGACGTTCGCAGAGAGGATCACCTTCGGCGTGCTCGAGACGCGCGCCGGAGAGACCGTACCGTCGGCCGCGCGCACGAGGCGCGTGCCGAAGCAGAGAAGTTGGCCCGCGCTCGAAACCGCGCAGGTCCACCGGCCGTGGGCGGCGACTTGGCGCACGCCTTGGAGGACGGATACCGGCGAGGAAGTGATGCCGGTGCTCGCGCCGCCCGCGATTTGACCGAACTCGTTCGAGCCCCAGCAGAAGAGCTCGCCGTTCCGGATCGCGCAGGTGTGTTCGTAGCCGAGAGCGACGTCGCTCACGCCGTCGGCGAAAATTTCGAACGGCGAAAGGACGACCTTCACGGTGTAAGACGTCCCGGTGAGCGGATCCGGCTGGCCGTCGAAGACGCCGGAATCGCCGTTACCGATCTGGCCGTGCTTGTTCAAGCCCCAACACGAGAGCCTGCCCGACCGGATCGCGCAAGCGTGCTGCAGGCCGGGGACGACCTTCGAAACGCCGGAGTCGTTCGCGGGCGCGACGTTATTCGGGACCGTGAGCGGTCCCGAGCTCGAAACGTCGGACGCGGTCTTGCCTTCGGAAAGCAGCTTCGCGCCGCTCTCTTTCTGCGAGACGCAGCCCGTGCCGAAAAGTACGAGCGCCGTGACGAGGGAAAAAATCCTCATATAACCCCTTCTTAATAGGATATTGGAACGGCGCGCGCTCCGGAATGTGTCTTTCTCGACCCACCCTGGAAGCCGCTGTACGCGAGTTAGCCCCCTCTTCTCGCATTTAGCGCTAGCGCGATTTCACGGGCGTGGAATGCTACTCCTATGAAAACCATTTCCCTCGTTTCGTTCCTGGTGGTGGGCACCGCTTTCGGCGGGATGACGATCGAAAACGCGCACTGGAGAACGAACTCCGTCGAGGTCTGCTTCGCCTCGAAGAAACAGGCGAAGGCCTCGCGCTTCGGCGAGGACTCGAAGACCTTCCCCACTCAGCCCGCGAAAACTCGCCTCGCCGACCCGACCGCCGACGAACGATCGCTCCTCGAGACGATCCTCCGCGCGGAGTACCGAATGGACACGACGGGCTTCGAATTCACCGGATTCCGCGACTGTGCCGCGGCGACCGGCGCGAAGATCTACGTTTACCTCGGCTCGGGCGGACCGCTTGGTGCAGCGAACATCGGCGAAAACATGCGGATCGAGAAGTATTGGCAATACCATGACCGCGAAGGCCACCAGATCCTCTCCCCGGTCTACGTGAAGGACGCCGCCGGAAAGCCGAGTTACGTCTACCTCCAAAACCTGAAATCGCTCTCGGGCGTGAGTCCGGTGATGACGCCCGCGGAGCTGCTGCAGATGCACGCACTCCACGAGTTCGGCCACGCGGCAGGTCTTCTGCACGAAGACGAGCGCACGGAAGCGAACGGCGGCGCGAACTGCGCGTACGCGAACGGCCAATCGATGGTTCGCACGAGCGCGCCCGTTTTGCTGACGAAATACGATCCGGCCTCGATCATGTCCTACTGCTTTCTCGATACGCTGACGACGAAGACGGGCCTCCACTACCAGGTCGCGACGGCGGGTACCGATCCGGCGAAGCTCCCGCGCGCGGGGCTGCCGCTCGTGCGCTGGCCGGGCCTTTTTTTCGAGGACGGGCTCCGGTCGATCTCCCACCACGTTTCCGCGGATCGGCATGAATTCGAGATCCGTCTCGGCTTAAGCGAGAAGGATCGTGCGTCGATTCGGTGCCTCTATACTCCCGGTAGCGCTTGCCACGGCGAGTGACCGCTTGGTAGTTTCGCCCTGTGAGTGGGGCCCTTAGCTCAGCTGGTTAGAGCTGGCGGCTCATAACCGCTTGGTCGGGGGTTCGAGTCCCTCAGGGCCCACCACTAAGAAACTTCGAAGCCACTCGATCTTTCCTGACACCGATTCTGGTATTTGCGGAGGGACTCGAACAGCGAGGAGCGGCCGAGTCGGATCGCGAAGCGATCCGATTCGGCAAGGCGCGCAGGAGGCGCGACTTAGCCCGCAGCCCGGCCCCGGAGAGCGCGCCGGGAAGGCGCGATCGCGAGGGGACGAATTCCTCGGGGGCACCTCTTCGAAATCAAGTCATTCAGCTTCGCCGATCCCCTGACCCGGTGAATTTCATGCGCTACGCTTTTTCGGCGCCATTTCTATCACGGACGGTTCGCCGGCAATATCGGAGTCTTCACGCGATTCTTCGCGAGCTCGCGCGACCGGAGCGCCGGAAACCGCGAACTGAATCGCCCGCACCGACTCGTCGAGTTGCTCGACGGTTTGGGAAGTCGACTGGCTGACCTTCGCGACCTCCCCGGATGCGTTCGCGTTAGCGATCGTCGTTTGCTCTAGGGAAGCGATCGCCTTACCGATTTCCTCGATTCCGCGTTTTTGCTCTCCGAGCGCGGATTTGATCTCGTCGCCGACTCGGCTGACATCCGCGACTTGATCGACGATGCGGTCGAACGTCGCCTGAACGAGCTTGGCCGACTCCACGCCCGCCGAAATCTCCTCGCGGCTCGATCGAATCGAGCCTTCGACCTTTCGATTATTTTCCTGGATGATCGACTCCACCTTCGCGATCCCGTCGGAAAGCATAGAGGAAATCTCGCTCGCCGCCCTTCCGCTCATTCCCGCGAGATTACCGACTTCTTCCGCGACCACCGCGAATCCCTTGCCGTGCTCCCCGGCGCGGGCGGCCTCGACCGAGGCGTTGAACGAGAGGAGTTTCGTCTGAAACACGATATCGTTGATGACTTTCGTCTTGTTTCCTATTTCGGAGATGATCGATACGATTCCCATCACCTCCCGATTGCCCGCTTGGACGTCCGATACCATTCGGGCGGAGCCCGATTCGATCGTATGAAGTCTGTCGACGAGTTCGTTCAACCCGACCTTTCCTTCGCTCACGGATTTATTCGAATCCGAAGCGCTTCGGCCCAGTCCTTCGGCGCCCTCGAAGGTCCTTCCCACCATGGCACGGATTTCCTCGAGGCTCGCGGCGGTCTGCTGGGTAGCGGCCGCTTGTTGGGAACTCGCGGCCGCGATTCCCGAGGCGCTCGCGCTAAGGTTCTGGGCCGCGGACCTCAACGTCCGAGAATTCGTCGCGAGGTCGGCCGCAGTCTGGGCGAGCGGCTTCGTCTTACGGTAGATGAAGTAGAACGAAAGGCCGCAGATCAGGATCGAAAGCAACGAAATCGCGAGCGTTCGCGCCTGAAAGGACTCGAGTATACGCCCCAGATTCGAGAACGTATCGGACTGGCGCTTATCGGCTCCCGCCGCGATCTCGTCCAGGGTTTTACCTAGTCGTTCCGAAGTCGCGTCGAGCCCCGTGCCGGGGCGTTTCATGATCGCGTCGCCCGCCGCCTGACCGCTCTTCCAATAGGCCGTCGTCATTTCTAACCCGACTTCCGACATCTCGTGGGCTTGTGAGGAAACCTTCTGGTAGACCTCGCGCTTTTCCGGGCGAAGGAGGACGAGCTTCGCGATATCCGCATCCAACGCATCCAGGTTTTCCTTCGCCTCACGGATGCTGTCTTTTTCCTTGGTCAACGAAGCATCGGTCAGAAATTGCTGGATTTGCACGATGTGATATTTGGCGGATTGGAGCGCGATCTCAATTCCGTTTTCCACCTCGAGGAGTTGGTACCCTGACCGCACCGATCGAAGCGAAATCATCGTTTCGATCGATACGATTCCGCTCAGTCCGAAAAGCACGATCGCAGCCGAGAAAATCACCGTGTTGAGTTTCATAATCGTCTCCCTTAAAAGCTGATTTCCACCCTTAGGGTGCTCACCAAAGCGTCCGCCGTCGAAGAACCGAAGTTCGGCCGATGCACGAACTGCAAATCGGGCTGAAGGGCGAAACCCCGACCGAGTTCCGCTCGGTAACTCCCCTCGTAGGTCGTCTCCGCATTCTCTGCCGAACCGGGCGTGGAGGCGCGGGTGATCCCGAAACCGAGCTTGTCGCTCGGCCGGGCAGAGATCGGCCCGCGAATCAGCGTTCCTACCGAGAGATCGTTCTTCACCGAAAGCGCCAAAGAGTTCGCGATCCCGTAGCGTGCGAAAGTCGAAAACGCGCGGCTCCAGGCCCGGTCCCAAAGAAAATAGACGCCGCTGCTCGGCACCTGTTTCGATTGGGTTCCGCCACCGGCGTCCGTGACGTTTTCCGAAAGCGAGTCGAAGGTCCGGGAGTATGTCCAATACCCGACGCCGTACTTCGCCGGTCGGTCGCCGCCGGTCAAGTAATCCGCTTCTGTAACGAATAGCACGCCATCCGATCCGGAAAACGAATAATGCGCTTGGTCCGGACGGGACGAATCGGTCGCGACGGCGTTGAACGCACCGGACTGGAGGGTGAAATCGGGCGCGGGCGAGACCTTTAGACGAGCCGCCGTTGTCGGATATGGAAAGATCGAGGGCCCGCCGCTTCCCGACTGGGAGAATTCCTTGCCGACGCCGAAACTGGAATTTAAAAGAAGCGTCGAACTATCGGTCACGTAAAATTCGGAATTCAAATCGTGGATTCCGACTAGAAACGAAACTTTGTCGTCGGAGAAGTTTTGCTGGGCCCAGGCTTCGTAAAGCCTGAAGGAGTCCGTACTCGTTTCGATATTACTCGTTCCCTGCGCGTCCCCCACCGCTCCGCTCGGTTTTTGGCCCCGGTCGGCACCCCAGTCGCCGGTGCCGCTCGCGTAAATCTGCAAGCCTCGAAATCCCGCGAGTTTTTCGACGTCGACGAGTAGACGCACGTCCAAGTTCTGCAGATACATGGTCTTGCGCTCGTTCCCACCGCTCGCCGCACGGACCCAATCCGCTTTGTAAACGAGGCCGGCCGAGACCCCGAGCGACGCGAGCCGAGACCTTCCCCCACCCCATCCTCCGGAAAATCCGAAATCCTCTTCCGAACCGCTCGGAACGGCGTCCGAAGGAACGGTTGCGACCGCGGGTTCCGTCACTCCCTCGGTTTTCTGAGGTTCGGTCGAACTCTTCTTTCGCGCTTTCGGCCGATACGACGCCGGCGAACGGTTTCGCGCAGCAGGGATTTCCTTCGCGGCGCGCGTGGTTTTCATTTCCGTGCGCTTCGAATCCGCGAGGCTCCACCGGTCTCCTTCGGTTCCCGCCTCACGCACGAATCGGAAAGAGTAGACCGAGTCCTTCCCGTAGACATCCGCGCGTTTCGCGTCGCTATCGTCGGCCGAAAACGTGGCCGTCGAAGCCGTGAGTGCCACCAGCCCGCTGACAAAGACTCGAAGATTCCATTTTCCGAATCCGAACGATTCCATGACACCAATTTGGCGTCCGGAGGTTAGTTCCGGTTAGGAATCCCATTAAGGAATCTTGATTAAATATTTATCCCAATTCATTACGAGGTGGGTCGATTCTGACCCGCTCCTCGCGACTCAGGCGCCGTCGAAGGCCGCCTTCAGCTTCTTGAGGTCGAGCTTCTTCATCGTCCACATCGCCGCCATCATCGCTTCTTTCTTCTTCGTGTTCTTCGTCGTGTTCCAGACGTCGAACTGGGCCGGCGCGATCTGCCAACGCACCCCGAACTTGTCGATCACCCATCCGCACTCGACGGGTTTACCGCCGCCGGAACAAAGCTTCTTCCAGTAGGTGTCGATCTCCCGCTGCGTTTTACAAGGCACGACGAACGAAATGGATTCGTTGAAGGGCATCTTCATGTACCCGTTCAAGAGCATGATCTTCTGACCGAGGATCGTGATGTGCGCGGTCAGCACGGAACCCTTCTTGACGCCCATGGGATTTTTACCCCAGTAGGCGTACTTCCCGACCTTCGTGCCTTTGAAGACGGATTTGTAGAATTTGACCATTTCGGCGGCGCTCTGATCGGACCAAACGCAAACGTATGCCTTCGACATGCGGAGAACTCCTTCTTGGGGATTGAACCTAGACTAGGAATTCAACGTGCAACCCATGCGCCCGTCAATCGGAGACGCACGCCGTTGTTCTCTGGCGTGCGGTTCGAGTAAGGCCTCCCGAAAACGCCTCGCGCCGAGCTCGACCGGTTGAATTGCCGCCACGCCTTCGCTCGGATTCACCTCACTCACCCTATGCGTCAACTCGGCGATTTTCGGAGAGAAAAGTCTAAATCGGGTCGGACTTCCGTTCCTTCTTTTCTAAAGGATTCGGACCCACCGTCCGATGGAATCTATAGGAAGTCTATGGAACGAACAGGCCACCCTCTCCTTTCCGCGAGGACCTTTCTCCTCGCCCTCATCCTGTCTCTTTCCGCCCTCGGCATCGGGTGCGGCAAGAAGCTGTCGTTTTTGAGTTTGAGCGAGTCCGCTCTCTCCGACTACTTCGTCGTTTCGAACGCGAACACGAAAGACATCGCCCTTTTCGATCCGAACGGAAATTACGTTCGCCAGCTCTTTCGGCTACCGGCCGGATCGAGCGAGTCGATCTACGGACTCCACCAATTCGGGAACTACCTCTACTTCGTCGTCGACGGGGTCGACCGCGTTTTGAGAGTCGATCTCACCGAGCCCGACGCCCCGGCCGAGAACTACATCAGCGACACGGCCCTGAGCGGAAATCTACGGGGTCTGACCGGAAACTCGCTCGGCGAACTCCTCATCGTCGAATCGAACAACGTCGAGAAATTCGATTCGAACCGGATTCGCGTCACGTCCGGTTGGCCGAAGGCGCTCCAGACGACGGGGACGGGAATCGCGATGATGGATGACGGAGGATTCGTCCAGTGCTCGACGGGTACCGACGTCGTGCGAGCCTACACCTCGGCCGGCGTCCAAACCGCCACCGCTTCTTCCGGAATCGGCGGCACGACGGACGTCGTCGATTGCAGCTACTCGCCCGAAACCGGACGCGTGCTCGCGCTCTTCAGCGGAACGACCGACACCCTTCGCGTCTACGATTCGAGCTCGCTCGCCACCGTCGACTTCAATTTCTCGAACACCGCCATCCTCGGCACGCCGAAAGCGGCCGCCTTCACCACCGACGGAAGCGTCCTCGCCGCGGACGGAACGAGCCAGCGGGTCTATAAAATCGACGCTCAGGGGAACTTCGCCGGACCGATCACCTCGGTCGGAATCGACAATCCGAACGATTTGGTGGTCCTGCGATGAGGAACGAATTCCTCGTCCTACTGACCCTCGCCTCTCTCGCCTCCGCTCCTTTCGCGAAAGCCGATGACGGGAAGGAGTTCGTGCGTTCAATCGGCTTCGGACTGAACTATAACGCCTTGGAAAGCGAAAGCGCGGACGCCACCGCCGCTTTCGGAGGGATGACGTACAGCGCGGCCCTCGAGCTACCCTTCTACGAAACGACCGGTTTCGGACTCGGTCTCTTTTCCCGGTTTACGGCGCTCGATCTGCGAAACGGAGCCTCGAACGACCAGGACGAGGAAAATCTGCGCGGGAGCGACCTCACCGTCGGCGTTCTCGCCCGCACGGGCCGATTCGGTCTCACCGTGGGCGGCGACTACGTGCTCGGACGCCTGGACTCGAGGTCGGGGTCGGTCAATTCGAGCGAATCGATATCCGGCTTCCTTCCGATGGTCCGTCTCAGCTACCGCATCCGCCCCCGGAACTCGAAGATCTACCTCGAACCCTGCGCGAGCTACCAGACCGGTCGCCTGACCGGGACATCGAAGGGGTACCAGGTCCGCGGCACCCGCATCGGACTGAGAACCGGGATCGAATTTTAACGTCGGGGACTCCGCGCGCCTAAATCTCGAGCGTCGTCGACTGGTTCGCGATCCGTTCGGGCGATCGCCACTCGAGCGATGCCTCGACCGGGACGAACCCGAGCATCGTCTTCGGGATCATGCGTACCCGTAGCCGCGCGCAGACCTCGAGCACGCTCCGCTCGTCGAACCGGTTCGTCACGAGCACGCTCCGGGACTGGATCGAATGCCGCTCGATCAGCTCGAGCCCGTTCTCGACCGCGTTTACGTATTCGTAGTCGACGAAGAACCGGGATTGGCGAAGCTTCTTCGCGTTCGCCGCGATCCACTGATCGAGTTCTTCCGGCGAAGAGAGGCGCACGAGCGAGCAATCGTTCTTCGCGAGCATGTGGGTATCGAAGGTCCGCTGCCAAACGTGGTGCACGCTCGGATCGTCGTCGACGACGACGAGCGTGGTGTTCGAAGGCACCTCGATTCGATCGACGAACCAAAACGGAGCCTCCGCCATCGGGAGCAAAATCCGGCGTTCGGTTCCGCCATCGGCCGTCGTCTGCACTTCGAGCCGACCGCCCCATGCTTCGAGCGACGTCCGCGCTTGTTTCAACTCGGATTCGAAAGTTTCCCGTTTCGTCTCGTCGGTCGCGTCGGCCCCGTCGTCGGTGACCGTGATCATCAATTCGTGATCGACGCGGCTGAGTTCGAGCCGCACTCGACCGATGCCGTCGACCGACTCGACCGCCTGCTTCACGAGGTTCGCGATAGCGCGCTGGAACTCCGAGGCCTGAAGGTACGCGAACCATCCGTAGGATTTCGCGTCGAGGCCGCATTCGATCTTCACCCCCGGACGGGCGAGCGCACGCGTCTCCGAGACGATCGGTTCGAGCAGATAAGAGACGAGCTTCACCCGGGGCATTTCGTTTTCCGGCGTGCCCGCCTCGTCGTCGAGCTCCGGGCGCTGATTCACGAGGTTGTTCGCGATGTCTCTCACTCGGTTGATCGCGCTGCGAAGCAGCTGCACGCACTCGCGCGGGATGTCGGCGAGGTCGGTTTCGAGGACGTTGAACGCCGCGAGCGGCGAACGGATGTCGTTCGCGACCTGCGAAGTCATGCTTAAGGCGAGCTTCGCCTTCTCGGTCCTCAGGAACTTCGCGTGACTGTTCTCCATCCGCTCGAGCATGCGATTGAACGCGGAGGCGAGCGCGCCGATTTCATCCTTCCCTTCCCCACCGACCCGGTTCGTGACCTGCGCGGAGGAAGAGATGCCGTTGATCGCGTTCCGAAGCTTGTTCAGCCGGGCGACGAGGAAGTGGGAAATGAGGAGCGAAAGCAGGAGCGCGACGCCTACGGCGATCACCGAGGCGACGCCCATCGCGGAACGGAGTTGGGCCTGCGCTTCCGCGAGCACGACCGCGGAAACCGTGGTTTGGAGCACGTACGCGTAACCCGACTTGTTCTTCGCCTTGAGGACCTTGCACTCGCAGCAGTTCGCGTCGCTGAGCGGGATCAACTTCGTGAATGTCGCGCGGTCCCCGTCGAACTGCACTCCCTCCTTGCCGTTCCAGGCGAGGGGCGCGCGGGCCGTGCCGGCCTTCGCCGCCTCCGGTCCGAATTCGCCGAGCGAAGCGCCTTCCGCCGAGTAAAGACTGATTTTCTGGATTCCTTTGTCCGCGCCGATCGCGTCGGCGAGCGTCTTTTCGATGAAGTCGACTTGGTACGCGACTTCGAGGAACCGGTTGCCCGCCGTATTCGGCACGATCATGTACTTATACGGAAGGCCGTCGGCGGCCGACGAGGTGATCGGTGTCGTTTCGAAGGCGTGCGCGCGGCCGAAGAGGCTACCGTATCCGGAGCAGACCGAAAGCAGGTTCGGCATGTCCGCCGCCGCGTCGTTCGTCGCGCGGACGAACTTGCCGTTCGAGTCCGCGACGAAGACGTTCGCGGCGCCGATATCGGATGAAAGTTTTTTTAACCCCGGCGTGCCGATCCCCGGATACTCCGCCTCGTGGCGCTGGAAGAGGCGCGCTGCGTTCATCATGGAACGATCGGTGTTTTCCTGGATCTGGACCAAGGAACGCGCGAGGACCCCGTTCACCGCCTCGTAGCGGCTCGTGAACTCGGTCTTGAGGCTCGAAGAGGCCTTCAGGTGCGCGACGACGAGGAGGGCGCCGCAGATGATGACGGAGGGGATAAGGATGGCGAGAAACAGCTTCTTTTTGAAGTTCATCTGCGTGATCCGATCGTCGAAAGGTTGCGAACTGCCGGCGAGTCTCGCATCGGAGCATCGGAATCGAGCGTCGACCTTTTGTCGCCGCTCCGGACGTCGCTTTCGATACCGCGATCAAAGGACGTCGCCCGGGTGCCCCGCTCCAAAGAGAGCGAGGAACCCAGGCTAACAGCCCTTTCCGCGGAAAGTCAAAGTCGCGGGGCGATTATTTACACACGCGAAAACCAGCCGATTTCGGCCTCGTGAACGAAGAGTTCTCGGAACGGGCCGCTTACTCGCCCATCACGCCGAGCTCCGCTTTTCCTTCGGCGCCCGCCTTCTTCATGTTCTTCGTGCAGAAGAGTTTCACGACCTTCATTTGGTCGGCCTTCGTGAAGCCGAACTGCCTCAGACGATGGGCCTCCATCTCGGCGAAGTTTCCGGAGAAGTTCTTCCGCTTGAGGAACCCATCGACCTTCTCGCGCCCGTCGATCCGCACTCCCGCAATGTCCATATCGTCGGTAATCGCCTTGATCGAAGCTTCCGTTTCGGCGGTGGCCTTCACGGGCTGATCCGCGACCCAATCCGGAGTCACGAGCACGTGCACGGAACCCGAGCTCTTGCCGACGACGTCGAGGACGTGATCGCCGCCCGCGCCTTCCCAAGCCCGCGCGTTCCACGCGAAGTGCGAAGTCGGGATGTCCGCCATCCGGCCGGTGACCTTCTTACCGGCCAGCTTCGAAAGCTTCGACTGCGCTTCTTTCCCGGCCTCGACGATCCCCGCGGCGAGGTTCTTCTCGTCCCGGCGGATGTTCACGACCGTCTTCCCCTTCACTCCGAGCTTGTCGAGCACGCGTTGCATTTCCGCTTTCGCGATCTCGCCGTCGGTGAAGATCATCTCGATGTTCGGGTTCTGAAGCGCACGTTGGATGACCGCATCGCGGTACTTCTCGGTGACCTTTCGCACGTATTCCCATTCGTCCGCGGTCGCGCCGTCCATCCCCACCGGCACCGTGCGGAGGGTAAGGTATTGGTCGCCGTAACCGAGATCGCGCATGAGCCCGTTCAGGTACTGACCGCGCTCGCCGGTCATCGCGCGCGAGGTGTTCCACTCGTCGATGCCCGAAGGATCGGCGAGGATGAGTACCTTCGACGTATCGAAGTTCCCGCGGTGGAAGCCGAACGCGCCCGTGCTCGGGCTCGTCTTCGTGTAGTAGGCCTTGATCCCGTGGGTTTCGAACGTGATGTCGTTCCCGTTCTTGTCGAAAACCTGCATTCCCGGTTTCGGCGCGAAGAGCGCGTCCTCGTCGAGGTTGTTCCACATCAGCTTCGCGTTCTCCACGCCCGGACCGTCGTCGAAGATCGCCATCGAATCCGGCTGACTCGGGTGGTTCGACCAGACGTCGTTCGGGTTCTTCGGATCGGCGGGCTTGCTCGCCTTCACCTTCTTCAGCTGATCCGGGTCCGGAAGCGCGTCCTTATCCCGCGAGCCGGCCAAGATCGACTGCGGATCGAGGCGAACGGCGTCCGCCTTCGAGACCCGGCGGTCCTTCGGGGCGCCGAATTCGAAATAAGCCGGATCAATGTCCGCGCGCCCGTACTCGTAGCGTTTTCCTTCGAGGAAGCCGCTGTCGAGGGCCTTTCCGTCGTAATCGATATCCGGCTCGATCTTCCAATTTTTTTCCTTCTGGAGCTTCCGCAGCGGAGCGAAGGACTTTTCGAGCGCGTCCGAGGCTTGGTCCGGAGTGAGGCGACTGAGGGCGCTCGGGTGGGCGGATTGGACGAACGCGATGTCGCGTTCGATCACCGTCCCGTCGGAAAGACGGAGGCCGTAGAGCGAATTCACGCGCTCGCCCTTATAGTAGACCTGGTTCAAGTCGTATCCGCCGAGCTGGGCGGCGTTCATCACGCCGCTGCCGTTGATCCCGCCGCCCGTGAACACGAGCAGGTCGACGCCTTCCTGACCCGCGTCCTCGAGCGCCTTGATCGCGGCTTGTTGGACCTTCGGGTTCGAATAGTCGAGACGCCCCTTGCGCAGGAATTTCTGGTAGTCGGGATTGTTCTTTTTCAGCAGGATGTCGTAGACGTCGTTGCCGTTCTTGTCGATCGGCACCGCGAACTCGTTGTTGCCGCCGGCGTTCACGAGCTTCGTCTCCGGGACCTGCAGCGCCTTCAGGCGTTCCGGATCGACGCGCGTTTTCACGTCGAAGCCCCGAGCCTTCAGGAATTCCCCGAATCCGTCGCGCGAGGCGCCGCCGAAGAGAACCATGAGGCTGAGCGAATCGGGGTTGTTCTTGATGAGCCACTCCCAGAATTCCTCGCGCTTGAGGAGCACGGAACTCTTCCGTCCGTTCGCGAGGTTCCAGAGTTCGTTGTCGACGTAGGGCATATGGATGACTTCGGGTTTTCCGCCCGCGCCGATCGCGACGACCGGGTGGTCGAACGCGCCGTACTGGCCCTTGATCGTCGAGGCGAATTCGTTCGAGCTGCCGGCGCCGAGGTTCACGCCGAGCCATCGCGCGATGCTTTGCAGGCGGGCCCCGAAGCCCGACGTACCCGGGAATTTCGCGGCTTCCGCGATGTGGGTCGCGTCCTGACCGATGAAGAAGACCTTCATCGAGTTCTTCTCAAAGCGCGTACGCGCGAGCATCATCCCGAAGATGTAGCGGAACTTCTGCTGTTCCATGAGCGCGCTCGACATCCGCATGTACTGCGGAAGGGTCGCGTAGATCTTGATGATCTTGTCTCCCATCTCGGTGCCGCGCTGCGGACCCGGATTGTACATCCACGGCGGCGGCTGCCCGTCTTTCGGACCGCCGGCGAAGACGAAGCTCGGGGCGGCGAGTGTGAGGGAAAGGAAGAGAACGAAAGGTTTCGTGAACCGATTCATCGATTTGCCTCTAAACAAAGGGGTAGACGGAACGCGCGGGTCTTCCATTTTTTTCGGTCAGGCCCCGGGATTCTGAAAGGAAAAGCCAGGATCGAAGCAAATCCTAATGAAGCGCTTCGCGAACGTCCCAAAATGCCAAGAAATTGACGAGAAAACCCGGCCGATTTAGCGGAAGCTTGCCCCGCGGGAAGAGGCTCGAAGGTTGCAAACTCTATCACTCATGACGGCCTCTTCTCCCGGCACGAAACTCATTCTCGTCGTCGATGACGACCCCGACATCTGCTCGAGCCTCGACGCGATCTTCACGGCCGACGGTTTCCGCGTCATCGTCGCGAAAAACGGCCAGGAGGGGCTCGACATGGCCCGCGTCTACCAACCGAACCTCATCCTCCTCGACATCATGATGCCCGTGCTCGACGGGTACGGGTTCCTCGACGCCCAGCGCGCGGATCCGGCCATCTACGACATCCCCGTGATCGTCCTCTCGGCCGGAATGATGCTCGATCGACTCCCGAAGGAAATCCCCCGTTTGCCGAAACCGCCGGAACTGAGCGCGCTTTTCGCGCTCGTCGAATCGCGCATCTACCGGCCGCGCGCGTCGGCCGCGGTCGCGCCGACGACGCTCACGCCGCCGCCGCCCGAACCCGCCGCGCATCCGAATTAAAGTGTGATATTTAAGGAGCATGCCTCTTTTCCTCCTCGCCCTGCTCCTGGCAGTCGGCGCCGCCGACGCCTTCGCCGCTCCGAAGTGCGGCGGTCCCGACATGAAAAAAGTCATCTGGACGCGCACGATTCGCGAGAAGACGGTGCCGGCCGGCGTGGAAATCTTCGACCGCGTCTGGCTGAAAAATCCGACGGCGACTCCGTTCGTGACGTACGTTCCGGAAAAAGGCGCCGCCGAGCGCACGGGTTACCGCGCGCTCCTTCCCGACGCGCCGACGACGAAGGACGAACTCCCGGGAATGAAGCTCGTGAACGGCGAGCGCTACGAATACCACTATCCCGAGAATCCGGTTTACGACGAAGCCGGCCACGCTTCGCGCGGCGGCTGGGTGAGACAGGACTATCCGGCGGGACTCGTCGAGCCGGAACTCCCGAAGCTTCCGCCGAACATCGTCGACCGGATCTTCGACGGTAAGACGAAGACGCTCGCGATCACCGCGAAGATCCCCTACTACTTCGGTAAAAAGCGCGGCGTGCTCGAGATGGAATACCGGTTCAAGCGCAACCCTTCGTTCGGTCAGATCGACCCGGCCTGCGCGTCGCCGACGCCCTCGCCGAGCGCGCCCTGATATGGCGCTCGCGTCGACCCTCTACCGTTTCCGCATCGATCTGTCCGACGTCGACCGCGGGGTCTACGAAGCGCTCGATTTCCGCGCGGCCCAACACCCGTCCGAGACGACGACCTATCTCCTGACGCGCGTGATCGCTTACGCGTTGAACGCCCAGGACGGGCTCGACTTCTCGCCGGGGGGACTGAGCGATCCCGATCAGCCCGCGCTCCAAGCCACCGACGGCGGCGCGGCCCACCGTGTTTGGATCGAGATCGGAAACCCGAGCGCGAAAAAACTCCACCGCGCGGCGAAATCTTCACCCGTGGTTCGCGTCTACACGTACAAGGATCCCGAACTCCTCGTCGCCGACCTCGCGGCGAACGACGTCCACCGCTCCGACCGCATCGAGATCTTCTCGCTGCCGCCGAAGTTCCTCGATCGCCTCGCGGAAACCCTCGCGCGCGACAATACGTGGACCGTCCTCTTCGCCGACGGTTCGCTCTCGATCACCACGGGCGAATTCTCCGAAACCGTCGATCTCGTCCGTCACTCAGTCCCGAGTTGACCGGCCTCGGCGTCAGACCTTCTTCCAAGCGAGCAGCATGCCGTCCCGCACGCTGAGCATCGTCGTGAGGAACCGCGGATCTTCGGCCGCTTTCTTCGAGGCGGCGATGATCGCGCGCGTTTCCGCGTCGGGTTTCGCGTCGAGGACCGAGCCGCCCCAGAGGACGTTATCGATCACGACGATCCCGCCGGGCCGGATCTTCGGCGCGATGAGGTCCCAATACACGGGGTAATTCTCCTTATCCGCGTCGATGAACGCGAGGTCGAATTCGCCCGCGAGCGCCGGAATCGTTTCGGAGGCCGGACCGAGTTTAAGCTCGATTTTTTTGCCGTGCGGGCTCTTTTCCCAATACTCCCGCGCGATCATCGTATTTTTCGGATCGATGTCGCACGTGACCACCTTTCCGTCGTCCGGCAAAGCCTCGGCGAAGCAGAGCGCGCTGTAACCGGTGAAGGTCCCCACTTCGAGCACGCGTTTCGCGCGGAGGGCCGAAGCGAGCAGGCGGAGAAAAGCGCCCTCGATTTTCCCGACTTGCATCATCGGCGCGTCCGTTCGGGCGTAGGTCGCCTTCACGAGTTCGGTGAAGACGGCGGACTCCGGAGTGGCGTAACGAGCGGTATATTCTTCGATTTCCTTCGGGACGATCGGCATAGGTTCCTCGATTCGGTCGCCATCTTTTCCCACTCGTCGGGAACCCGCAAGCCGCGCCGTGCGGTTCGCGAGTAAAGTTCCCCGATTAAAAAAACTTGAAATCGAGGAAGCGCGCCGCTTTGATACTTTCCAGAAAAGGAATTCGCTCATGAAAAAACTCCAGCAAATCGGATTGCTCTTCCTTCTCCTCGCGCCGGCCGCCCAGGCGGACCTGATCTTCCTGCGGCCGAACGACATCGATACGCGCCACTTCCCGGCTCCGCCGCGTGAAGGATCGGCCGCGGACGCGAAGGATATCGACGGCGTCCTCCGCTGGCAGCACGACCGCACGAAACAGGACTGCGCTCGCGCGACCGACGAGGCCGGGGCCTCCTTGAAGAGTTTCTACGGAATGTCCCACCGGGTGATGAGCGACGCCGAGATCACGGCGGTGAAATCGCTCTACGATGACATCATGAACGACGCCGGCGAATTCATCTCGCCGATCAAGAAACACTGGGCCCGCCCGCGCCCGTTCCAGCGCGATTCCCGCGTCCAGATCTGCGTTCCGAAGGTCACTGGATTCTCCTATCCAAGCGGCCATTCGACCCTCGGCCGGGTCACCGCGCTTTCCTTCGGATTGATCTTTCCGGACCGGAAAAACGCGCTCCTCGACCGCGGCGACGAAGTCGGAACCGATCGCGTCATCGGCGGCGTTCACCACCCGCTCGACGTCGAAATGGGCCGCAAACTCGGCGATCAGCTCTTCGCCGCGCTCAAGAAATCGCCGGTGTTCAACCAGCGGATCGCGGATTTGAAGCGCCGCCTCCGTCGTTATCGCTCAGTCCGCTGATCAAGACGCTCAGCGCGTCATCGACTTTTTCGATGCGACAATTAGATTCTTTCGATGCGAGGACCGCCTAATGCGGCTTTGGCGCTCTTTTACGAGGAAAAGAAGCGAAAGCGTCAAATCACCAACGCTTTCCTGACAAACGCGACGTTGTCTTCCCGTCAAAAACCGATCACGCTTCAGGCCTGGGGGAAAACTTACCATGAAGGTTCAGCTTCGGAGTGCGAGCGTCCGGCTTTTCGTCCTTAGTCTTTTTGCGTCGTTTGCGGCGGGAACGGCGCTTTCGGCACCGACTCCTCCAGCCGGGCTTTACGAGAATTCGACGGGAGCGCCGATCGTCGCGCTCCTCGATTCCGCCCAGCATTCGATCGACATCGAAATCTACACGATGGGGGACCCCGTCGTTCGTAAGGCGATCCTGAACGCGCTCGCGGACCGCGTGAAAGTCCGCATCATCCAGGAACCGACGCCGGTCGGCTCCTCCTGCAAAATCTTCGGCATCGGCTCGGCGCCGAACCCGTCGGCCGCCCCCGACGAACCGGGCTCCCCGGACGACCTCGCTTGCGCCGAACTCAAGGCGTTCCGCAATCAGGTCCTCAAGGCCGGCGGCACCTACGTCCCGTTCAACAAAATCCTCTGCGGCGCCGGTTCCGGAGGCGCGACCCCGGGCTGCGTCGAACACGGCAAGATGATCATCGTCGACGGCAAGGCCGCGCTCCTCAGCACCGGCAACTTCGATTCGACGAACCTCTGCAACGCGAAGGAAAACCCGGAGCGCTGCAATCGCGACTACGACTACATCATCCACTACGCGCCGGCGATCCAGATCCTCGGTCAGATTTTCGAACAAGACCTCCGCGGCAAGCCCTATAATTTGAAGGCGCTCCTCGGACGCGCGGGCGCACGGGACCTCACGGTGAGCCCGTTCTCGCTTCCGCCGCTCGTCCAGTTCATCCGTTCGGCGAAGAGAAGCATCCGCCTCCAGGAACAATACCTGAAGGAACCGACGATCAACGCCGAGCTCCTCGCCGCCGCGAAGCGGGGCGTGCAGCTTTACCTGAACGTCGCGAGCGCCTGCGCCTTCGGCACCCCGCGGGAAAGCGACGCCGCGAAGTGGACCCAAACCTACAAGACGTTCGAGGAAGCGGGAGCGAAGATCCGCGCGTTCACTTCGGAGATGCGCGTCGGGAACCGGCCGGGCTACCTCCACGCGAAGGCGATCGTCGTCGACGACCAGACCGCGTGGGTCGGCTCGACGAACGGCTCGTCCCTCTCCGTCAGCTCGAACCGCGAATTCGGCGTCTTCTTCGACGGCGCCCGCGACATGAACCTCCTCCTCCGCTTCATGAAGGCGGACTTCGCCAATCCGCACGGCGAATCCTGGCAGGAGAGCCTCCAGTGTAAACGCGATCGAGTCTGATCGCTTCGCTCGACTGAGAAAACGAAAACGCCCGCTCGGGACGAACCGAGCGGGCGTTTTCGTTTGTAGAGCTCGGGCCCGGCTGGCGGGTCCCGCGCCGAGGCCGTCTTAGAGCTTCCCTTTGAGTTTCGAGGCCGCGACGAGCGACTTACGGACGGCGTCGATCGCGAGGTTCGCCGAACCCGTCGCCTTCGCTACCGGCGTGATGTCGCCCTTCAGTTTCGCGGCGTCGGCGAAACCCTTGCCCTTGAATTGGCCGAGGAAACTTTCGGTCTTCGTCGGATAAGCGTGCGGACAGGACATCTCGACCACGCGGACGCCGTCGACCTTCCCGGTCGCGGCGTCGACGCCGACGATCCAGGTGTGCGTGCAGTTCGGGGCGTAGACGCCCTTCTGCACGAAGGCGTATTTCGCGGCCTTACCGGCGGCGTTCTTCGAATAGAAGACGTCGAGCGGTTTGCCTTCGAAAGCGAAGCTCTTCTTGAACGCCTTCTTCGTCCCGAGGGACGCCGCGACGGCGGCGCCGAGCGGTTCGAACTCCGTGGCGAACGCGATTCCGCGTCCGAGTTCCATGGCCAGAAGTACCGCATACACTGCCTTACGCTGGATCATTTTACGTTATCCGTCCTTCTCGGAGAAATTGGGTATCGAAGACTTGATTGTAGATCATCTGATTCTCGAGATCCACATACGCTAACGCGAGCGGATGAATTCCCGATCCCGGGAGCTTCGTCAAAAACCCTTCTCCCTCTCGAGTCGCCCCCACCATGACCGCGGTGGAAAGCGCATCCGCCTCCGCCGCGGAGTTCGCGGCACAGAACGCGCTTTGAATATTCACGCGGAGCGGCGCGCCCTGCCAAAGGAAGTGCTCGCCCTTTTCCACAGTTCCGGAAACGCCGATCGCGATCGGTTTACCTCCCGGGAGCCGATAGCGCTGACCGACCCAATCGCCGTCGGCATCTTTCGCCCAGGCCCAACCGACTTCCCAGGCCGCGTCGTTCGCGTCGAACCCGCGGAACACCCAGCTCGATCCTCCCGCACCGAGCCGGTAGTCCGCGAATCCCTGCCGATCGAGGACCGCGGCGACGCGGTCGAGGGCGTAACCCTTCCCGACGGCGCCGAAGCCGACGAGAATCGCCTCGTTATTCCGGCGAACGCGGCCCCCCTCGCGATCGAGCTCGAGATCCGCGAACGTCGCCGCGTACGGAGAACGGGCGAACGGCGTGAACGTTCCGGGCGCGCGCTCCGAGAACTCCCGCGAAAGATCGAGCGCTTCCACGACGGCGGCGTCGCAATCCACCCATTCGCCGGCCGGGGCCCGGTTCAGCCGATAGATCGGGGTGCGCTCGCGATACTCGCTCAGCGAGTCCTCGATCGCGTCGAGGAGCGCATGGCACTCGGTCAAAACCGATTCGCCGATGCGGGCCTGCGCCGGATCGACGACGACCTCGAGCACGAAATCCGTCGCCATATGGCGCTTCGCGATCGAGAGCAACGCCCGGGCGGGGCGACTTTTTTCCGAATGGATCGAGCTCATAGATGGAAGACGGTGAAACCCCGTTTAGAGTTTCACCGTTCCCGGGCTTTCGCCATCAGTTATTCGGAGCGTTGTTCGTGATCCAAGTCGAGATCGCGCCGGTTTCGGCCGAGGTCAGCTTGAGGCTTCCCGTCGGCATCGAGGGATTGGTACCCGTCGTAGAGGTATAAAGCCTGCTCGCACCGGGGTTACCCTTCGATACGGAAGCGAGGGTGTCGGTGTAATTCGAGTAGCTGTAACCGCCGTTCTTGTTGTTCGTGCTGTGACACGACACGCACTTCGTCGAAAGGATGTTCGCGTCGATCGAGGCGAAGGTCGGCTGGAGCGCGACCGCGGTTTCGATCTTGTCGAACGCGACCGTGAACGCGTCCTGGTTCGACCGGATCCCGATGATCATCGAGAACGAGTCGAGTGTCGGAGCTTGGTTCGTGCCGGTTCCGAGCGCGAGCGGCGCGGTCGGCGACGCAGGATAGCCGTTCGGTTTCGCGACCACGGCCGCCGTCACCACGTCGGTCGACCAGACGTCGCCCGCGCCGATGTCTTCGACGCCGATGCCGACGTCGCTCGCCGCTTTCGCGAATACGTGGATGCCGGTGATTCGGACCGCGCCGGACAGACCGACGATCTTCGGATAGCGCACGCGATAAGTCGTCGCGCTGAACTTCTGCACTTCGAGTTCGAAGTAAGCGCCTTTCACGAGCGCGGACGCCGGCGTCAGGTTATCGAGACTCCAGCGCATCGCCGTATAAGTGGTCAAATTCGTCGAGAGGTTCGCCGGCAGGTTCAAGGTCGTGGTCACGAGCGCACCCGTATTCGCACCCCCGCCTTGCGGACCGCCGCCGATCACGCCGCCGTTATCGCCGCCGTTGTTTCCGCCGCCGTTCTGGGCGACCGCGTTTTCGACCGCGGCCCAGGCCGTGATCGCCGCTTCGGCTTCGCTCGAGTGGCCGGAGCAACCCGCTTTGCCGCAGTGGTTATTGCCCGCGTAACTCACGAACTCGGACATGCTCGGGTTCGAGAAATTCGCGTAGGTGTTGTTTTTCGCCACGCCGTACGCGGAAGTCACGTTATCAACCGCGAAGAGCGGCGTGTTCGAAGCACCGTGACACTCGGCGCAGTTCGCCCGCGCGAATTTGTAGAACGTATCGGTGAACGCTCCGATCCCCGTCGTCGCGGTCGTCGCCGGTGCGACTTTCTGCGCGTAAAACGCGAGCGTCGCGTCGTCCTGTTTCAACGTCGCGATACAAGAGGAGAGACCGGCCGTGGAGAGGCCGATCGTAGCCAATGCGAGTAACCCACTCTTATAGTTAGTAGCCATGGTTCCCCCCGGAACACCCAATAACCCTACAGATGATTAGAGTTTAGCCTCTCGAAAAAAAAATAGAATGTGTCGAATTATACACATTACTTGAATATCTCGGACGCGGGTATTGTCTAAGAGTCGGTATACGTGTCGTTGCGTGGGGACGCACACACGGCGCGGCTCCGGAGCTCACAAGGGTTCCTCCGGTTTCGCGGTCAAAGCAGTAAAATTTCATAGCACGGTGGTACGTACGCGGGTTCAGTCAGTTTGGGGGGTTTATGGGTTGGAACGTATCTTCTTCTCGCACTACCGTCTGTAAAGCGATCTTCGCCTCGCTTCTGGCCGTCGGCCTTTCGACTTCGTCGAACGCCGCGGATTCCGCCTCGATCGTCGGCGCGCTTCGCCTCTCCGGTATCATCACCGGAGGCACGATGCCGACGAACTCGGCCGACTTCAACACCATGGTCGCCCAAGTCGGAAACGGCGACTGGCTCGCCGCCGCGACGACCGCGGTGAACAGCCAGTACGGCGCGAACTACCTGCTCCGCCGTCTCGCGTTGCAGATGCAAAACGCCGGCTATAACGCCGCGGCTGCGAGCGACAGCGACGCGACGGCCTACCTGATCGCCCATTTCGCGGGCGCGGGCGGCATCGGCGCTTCGAGCCTCTCGAAGGTCTGGTCGAACAACGTCACCTGCACCGTGAACGTCACGCGGAACGGCGCGAACGCGAACGTGCACGCGGCCGACCTCACGGCTGCCGAACTGAACACGATCGACTGGCGATCGGCCCTGAACTGCACGGCCGGCCAACAAGCGGTCGACTTCATCGCCACCCAAACCGCTCGCCAAGCGAACAACAACGCGGCCGCGGTGAAGATGACGATCCCGGTGAAGGCCGTGGGCGGTTACACCACCCTCAGCGACCGCACGAACGACAACTCGTTCGCGATGGTCGGCGCGACGGCCGGCACGAACCTCCGCTATATCGAAAACCTCTGGATGGTCGCGACGGGTATGGGCCTCCTCGACTTCGCCTCGACCGAAGGCCGTCCGCAGAACGTTCCGCGGTTCGTCCCGGAAAACGACCCGCACTTCCTGATCGGGAACGGTCAAACGGCTTGTATCGCGTGTCACGCGGGCGGTCTGCCGGCGCTGAACCACGGTTACTCGACGCTCGCCGATCTCTATGACTTCGCGGGCGACGGTCTGAGCTACAACAAGGCTCCGACGACCGGCACGATGAAGTCCCTCGGTTCGAACGCGAACAACCGCCAGAAGACCCTCACCTGCGATCTGTCGAAGTTCACGGTGTGTAACCCGGACAGCGTGGGTGCCGATGCGAACCAAAGCTGGGACCTCGCCTCGACTTGGGGCGCCCGCGGCCTTCTCGCCCAGATGGGCTGGAACGGGCCGACCGCCGGCCAAGGGCTGAATACGCTCGGCCAAGCCATCGGTAAAGCCGGAATCGTGTACTCGAACTTCGTGAAGCGCGTAATGAAGGAAGTCTGCCCGCTCGGCGCCGTGCCGGACAAGGACTTCGCTTCGATCGTGGCCGCTGGCCAAAACTCGGATGACGTGAAGCAGATGATCGCGCAAGTCGCGAGCAATCCGGCTTGCCGCTAAGGGTTTAGGATCGGACGCGAATAGAACTTCACTTAAATTCGGAGATTGAACGTATGAATTCGAAACACCTCACTCGAATCGCCACCGCCGCCCTGGTCGCCTTGCTCCCGCTCGCGGGTTGCTCGCTCCAAAAGGACGAAGCGAAGGCCATGTCCCAGAAGAGCTCGCTCCCGCAGTCCGGTAACCCGGCCGACGAAGTCGGCGTGCCGGGAGTCCCGGGCGCTTCGGTCCCGACGTCCAAGGCGATCTCGCTTCGGATCATGAACGGACTGAACAACAACGCCGTTCCGACGGCGAAGAACTTCGCCGCCTCGCTCGCCCAGCTCGGGACGAACCTGCCGGAAAACACGAACCCGAACCTCGCGACGGGTTACGACCAGGTTCCGCTGCTCGCCTACGCCGCGTGCACGGACGTGACGCCGGCGACTTATAACATCACCGGGAACTCGATTCCGAACGCGCGCGCGGCGCTGATCGCCGCCGGCGTGAACATCCTCGACCGCCACACGGGCGGCCTCGCCTCGACCGGACCGAACGCGTCCCAGGTCCAAGCGATCTTCGGTCAGCTCGTCGACGACAACGCGAAGATTTCCGGCGAGACCGTCTTGATGGAGTGGATCTCCGTCTGCATGACGGCGAGCACGTTCGGCGCCCAGATGATGGGCTTCTAAGTTCCAAACAACCGTTCCGGGGGGAACGGAGCAAGTTTTCAATCCGCGGTTTTTGATCAGTCCAGGGGGAAATATGATCATCAAGGTTAAACGGCCGACTAAAGACGACTCCAAACGGCACGACCACGTGCACATGTCGCGGCGGGATTTCATCGCTCGCGGGATCTACACGGGGGCGATGACGGTCGCCGTTCCGAAGATCCTCATGGGCAGCCTGGTGAAGGACGCGGTCGCCGCGGTCACCTGTCCGGCCCCGGTCCGCGACGCGGGCGGGATCGCGAGCTGCTTCTTCGAAGGCGGGATGACGGTCGGCGCTTATGCCCTCCACGACATCCCGGCCCAGGTCGCGGCTTCGAGCGCGAACGCGGCGGCACGCTACGGCGTCGCCGGCGGATCGATGCTGAACCTCGGCGCCGGCTCTTCGAACGGCTTCAACATCAACCAGGCCTCGATCTTCGGCGCGGCCCTCCTCCAAGCCGGCATCGATATGGGTTACACGAACGCCCAGTGGCGCGTGGTCCTCTCGCGGATCAGCCTCGGCGCCCATTACGGGTGTAACACCCAGGACGACGGCGGCGCGGACAACACCGGCCTCATCGGCGGCGTCGGCCCACTGAAGAAGTCGTCGCTGAACAAGGACCTCCGCATCGGCTTGAACCACAAGCTCGTCCCGTTCGCGAACGGGATGCCGGCTTCGAACGTCAATAACCGGAGCGTGGCCGGCCTCTCGAAGGTCTTCAGCCTCACGCCGGCGGCGGGCAACTTCACGAACCAGCAGACCATGACGAACTCGGCGAACGCCGCTCAACAACTGAGCTCGCTCTTCTCCGGTATGCTTGGCATGGGCGGCCGGACGGGTGCGGACGCAGCGACCACGAACTCGACCTGCGGGTTCCTCGGCGATATCCCGCTCGCGGATCCGAACTACGGGGCGAATCTCTTCGACCCGACGAAGATCGGCGCGCTTTCCGGTCTGGTCGCCGGCGGTAAGCTCTCCCAAGCGGAGCAGGCCTACCTCACCTCCTACTACAACGCCGCCATCGGCGTCGTAAGCGGAGCGTCGGTCCAAGAAGGCGGCTTCGACTATCACGGCCAATCGCCGCAAAACATCGGCGCGGCGGCCTACCGGGTTGCCCGTCACATCGCGGTTTGGGCCGCGGCGAGCGACAAGGCCGGAGCGAAGACGGCGTTCATCTACAACACGAACGGCCAAGCGATCGCGAACGGATTCACTTCCGCCACGATCAACGGCGTGACCGGTAACGTCCAAAACGCCGACGGCGACGCCGGCGGTAACATGTCGAACAGCGTGATCCTCTGCCACGCTCCGGCGGGTATGACCCCCCCGAAGCTGAAGACCACGGGCGCCTTCGATACCACGAACGGCGACGTTCGCGGATCGGTCGGCTCCGAGCTCGCGATGCAGGGTCTCTACGCGACCGCGATCGAATGGATCAGCGGCACCCTGACGAACGACCAGATCGTCCGCCTCGGCCTCTCCGGCGTGAACCTCGCCGGCGTGAAGCTGATCTAAAGGCGATCGAAGGTCCTAAAGAACTTCGGCCGGCTCCCTAAACCGCCAGCGTAAGCCAGCGGCCACGGGGAACCGGCCGATTTCCTTTTCTCGAATCGAATCCGGCCGCTCGCCGTCAGAAGACGGTGACGATGCGGAATTCGCCGTAGTTGTAGGCGATCTTCCCGGGGACCTGGTGCAGGTCGCGGAAATAGGTCAGCTGCGGTTCGACCGAGCCGAAGTTCTTCAGCAGCGTGAAACCGACGATCGTCTTGTCGGAGACGTCGACGACGCGGTTATCGTTCTGCGAGGAGCCGGCGCGGAGGAGGAACTTCCAGCGGTTGTCGGTCCCGAATTTCTGGCCGAGTTCGGCGTAAGTCCCGCCGCGCATGTAGGAGTCCTTCGACGAAGCCGTCGGATCGAGGCTCACCCGCATCGTGGTATAACCGAGCCGGATTTCCGTCGTGTTCGTCGGACGCAGCTGGAGGTCGGTTCCGAGGATGAGAAGCCCGCGGGATTCCTCGCCCTTGTTCGTGTAAACGTCGCGGTAGACCGAGGCCCCGAGCCCGAAGCGGCGGCCGAAGAGACCGTGCCAGCGGGCGCCGATCGCCTTGTCGTTGTTGTTGTCCCCCGCGCCGCCCGAGGTCCCGTCGAAGCTCGGATAGGCCGCGTTCGTGCCCGTGGAGTCCTCGCCTTGGACCGGCGAACGACCGCGGGCTTCCTGGAACCCGTTCACGACGTAGAAATGGAGTTCGGACGAAACCGCCGAGCTGTCCGCGAGGGTCAGCTTGAACCCGATCCCGAGGTCGGCCCAAATATCCGGCAGGAACGCGGTTTCGTTCCCTTGGCGGAATTCGGAGGTGTTGATCCGGCCGCCGAAGGTGTTGTGCGGAGACATGTCGTCGAACGGGATCCAGATCCGGCCCCACCGGACTTGGAGCCGCGAGGTCAGCATGTAATCCGTTTCGAAATATTTCTTGTCGAGGATTTCGCCGCCGAACATGAGGTCCGGCGTCGGCGTGAACTCGACCATGAGGCGTTGGTGGTAGCTATCGAACGTGAAGTCGCTTTCGCTCGAGCTGCCCTTCCAGGACTTCAGCATGAAGTCGTAATAGAATTTGAAATTCGGCAAGATGCCGCCGCCGGCGGGCGCCGCGGCCGGAGCCGCGTAGCTGCTGTGAGCGGTGGAAGTCGCGGCGGGCGCCGCGGTCGGCGTCGTGAGCGCGTCGAGGTTTACCGCTTGCTCTTGTCCGCGTCGATACGTCGGACGCGGTGCCGGTGTGCGAGCGGCAGGTGCCGAAGCGGCGGTCGCCGTCGTTTCGTCCTGGATCGGTCGCGGAACAGTCGGGCGAGCCGCCGCGCGAGTCGGCGCTTTGCGAGGGGCCGTGCGAGGCGCGGTGCGAACATTCGAAGTCCGCGGTGCGGAGTTCGGTTCGACGCCGATGTCTTCGGCCCTCGCCACGCCGATCGCTAGCCCAGCGAGCGCGGTGACCACGATAACGCCACGCGCCCCGAAAACTCGAGCGCCCCCGTTCCCCTCACGATTTGAAGTCAGCATGTCACGATTCTGTCGGACGCGGTCGATATTACAAGCGAAAACCGTCAATCATTCGTCAACGATCGACTACCGTAGGCGTCCCCTAGGGTAGTGGATCGTCCCGCCGCTCGCCGAAGCGAACGGCTCACCCTCCCATAGATAGAGGACGGAACCCTCGGCGTGCAGCTTTTCACCCGCAAGAAACCGTTCGACCGAGGCGAAGTCGAGTTCGACGACGCCTCCTTCACTCGGCGACGCACCGCCAGAGCGCCGATCCATCGCGACGACGTATCGATCGATCTCCCCGTTCCACCGAACGCGCCCGTCCCGAATCAGTCCCGAGGTCCCGCCGCTCGAAACCGAGGTCCGCAGCCGCATTCCGCGTTCGGCCCGAGTCGGCTCGCCTTCTCCTGCGCGTTCGAGGACCGCGAAATAACCGCCCGGCACGCCGTCCCGGTGAGGAAACCGGCGACCTTCTCGGACGAGCGCCCCTTCGGAGTTTTCCTCGCGGAACCCGCCGACGACTTCCTCGTTTTCCGTCCGGGAATAGGCACAAGTCGAGTACACGAGTCGCCCCCCCGGCGCGAGCATCTCCCAGGCATTCGAGAGGATCGCCCGCTGGCGAAGTGCACAGCGCTCGACGTCTTTGTGACTCACGTCTTTTCTCTTCTCGACCCGCTTCGCGAACAAACTCTCGCCGCTGCAAGGCGCATCGACGAGGATCCGATCGAAGACTCCCGGAAATCGATCCGCGAGCCGACGGGGGTCGAGGTTATAGACGGTCGAGTTCCCGATCCCGTGACGCGCGAGAATCGCGTCGAGAAGTCGGGCACGCTCCCGGTCGGGTTCGTTCGCGACGAGCCAACCCCCGGGCCCGAGGTATTCTCCGAGATGGGTCGACTTCGCTCCCGGCGCCGCACAGAGGTCGAGCACCAGGTGATCCGCCCTCACTTCGAGCTCGGGCACGACCTCCATCGCCCCCGCCTCCTGGATGAACCCAAGACCGGCGGCGATCACCGGGTGGCGCGACGGGTGGGGCGTCATGCGCGCGAGATCGAAGAAATACCCGTGCTCGTACCAGGGCACCCGCTCTC
Organism: Bdellovibrionales bacterium; assembly: GCA_018266355.1. GTDB lineage: Bacteria > Bdellovibrionota > UBA1018 > UBA1018 > UBA1018 > JACMQW01. The sequence continues at coordinate 839,271 of JAFEAP010000029.1, read as the reverse complement.
CGAGCGGAATACCGAGCTCCGCGAATCGAGCGGGTGTCCAATATTCCGCCCGCTCGGGCGCGAGGTCCCTCCGAAGCCGGATCGACTTCCGAGGCCGAGTCCCGAGCTCGTCGAGCGCGCGAAAGAAAGCAGGGAGTTCTTCCGGCGGAAGAACTCCCTGCATGCGTTCAGTGAACTTTTTCATGGCCGAAGCCGATGATCAATCGACGAAAGCCTTGAGCAGCTTCGCGCGCGACGGATGGCGAAGCTTGCGGAGCGCTTTCGCTTCGATCTGACGGATCCGTTCCCGGGTAACGAAGAAGTCTTGGCCGACTTCCTCGAGGGTGTGGTCGGACTTCTCGCCGATCCCGAAGCGCATGCGAAGAACCTTCTCTTCGCGAGGCGTGAGCGTCGCGAGGACCTTTCGGGTTTGCTCCGAAAGGTTGATGTTCATCACGGCCTCGGCCGGATTGATGATCTTCTTGTCTTCGATGAAATCGCCCAGGTACGAATCTTCCTCTTCGCCGATCGGCGTTTCGAGGGAGATCGGTTCCTTCGCGATCTTGAGGACCTTGCGGACCTTGTCGACCGGCAGTTCCATCTTCACGGCGATCTCTTCCGGCGTCGGCTCGCGGCCGAGTTGCTGGACGAGGAGGCGCGACGTGCGGATGAGTTTGTTGATCGTCTCGATCATGTGGACCGGGATCCGGATCGTGCGGGCCTGGTCGGCGATCGCGCGGGTGATCGCTTGGCGGATCCACCACGTCGCGTACGTCGAGAATTTATAACCGCGGCGGTATTCGAACTTATCGACGGCCTTCATGAGACCGATGTTCCCTTCCTGGATCAGGTCGAGGAACTGGAGGCCGCGGTTCGTGTACTTCTTCGCGATCGAGACGACGAGACGGAGGTTCGCCTCGACGAGTTCGGATTTCGCTTGGTCGGCCTTGCGCTCACCGACGGCGAGCGAATCGTCGATCCGGCGGAGTTCGCCGATATCGATGCCGGATTCTTCTTCGAGCTTCTCGATGCGCTTCGAGGTCTCGTCTTCCTGCTGAAGAAGTTGCTGGAGCTTCGGCTCGAGCACGTCGTATTTCCGGAGGAGCGGCGGGATCGCTTCCCCGCCCTTCTTGAACTCCTTCACGAGTTCCTTGAATTCCTTTTCTTCCTTGATCACGAGGTAGTCGAAGACCTTCTTGCGCTCGACGAGAAGGCCGGCGGAACGCTCGGAGTACTCCTTGATCTTGAGCGAGAGGGCGTTGATCGTCTTGCGGTTGAACGCGATCGATTCGAACGCGTTTTCGACTTGGCGTTCGCGCTTCTGGACTTCCGCTTGGAGTTTCTTCTTCTCTTCGGCCGGGAGCTTGCGCCCCTCCGGACCGTAGAGTTTCTCGGCGTTCTTCTCCTGATACGCGACGAGGGATTTCACCTTCGCGATCGCGGAGAGAACCTTCTCCATGTAGACCTTCTCGTCGTCCGCGGAGACTTCTTCGTCGACGCCGCGAATGACGTCCTTCACCTTCGTGCGGCCGCTCTCGAGGCGCTCGCCGAGTTCGACGATCGCGAGCGTTCCGAGTTTCGAGGCGAGAAGCGCGCGCAGGATCTCGATTTCGCCGGCTTCGATGCGCTTCGCGATCTCGACTTCGCCTTCTCGCGTGAGGAGCGAAACGGATCCCATCTTCTTCAGGTAAAGTTTCACCGGGTCCGCGCCGCGCGCGAGTTCCGCGCTCGCGGCCGGGGCGGCTTCTTCTTCCTCGTCGTCGGAGGACTTCGCCGGCGCGCCGCCTTCGGTGGCGCCTTCTTCTTCGTCGCCGTCGCGCGATTTACGAAGCGAATCGATGACTTCGATGTCGCTCTCCGCGAGCAGGTTCATGATCTCGTCGATCTGGTTCGGAGCGACGATTTCCGGCGGAAGCATTTCGTTCACTTCTTCGTAAGTGAGGTAGCCGCGTTGGACCCCCATATCGAGAAGCTTCTTGATGTCCTTGTTTTTCGCGAATTGGGACTCGCCCGTCGGCATCGCGGGAGATCCTTCGGCCATCAAGCCGTGCACGCGCTCAAGGTCCTGCGCGAGCGCGGCCTCGACGTTTTTCTCCGCGACCTTTTCGGTCTTCTCGGGCTTCGGAGATTTTTTAGCGGAAGCTTTGCTGGTGGATTGAACGGAGGATTTCGCGGCGGAACCCGCGGAAGAAGCGGCTTTAGACTTCGTCATAGAATGACTCAAACTCCTTCATTCGCCGTTTTACGTCAAGGAATTCCTGGGCGAGACGCGACCGTAAGTCCTCGTCTTTCTTGAGTTCTGCGTCGCGTAGACGCCCCTTCAACTCCTGCGAGAAGCGTGCCCAAGACTGATGAATTCCGCGCTGAACCGCGATCCGAAATTCTCCCTCGGTGAGCGGCGGCGCACCCGGCGCGTCGGCCCCCATCACCGACTCAATCAGGAGCGAACGGATTTCACCCGCGAACGCGAGGAGCTCGCCCGGAGAGGCCTCCTCACTCGAAGCGACCGAATCTAAAAAGGATTCCGGGGTCATTCCCCGTTCGAGGATCGCTTCTAAAACGCTGCGAACGCTCGGGTGATCCGCGAGCCCGGACAGCGGTTGGCCCTCCGGGAGATAGGCCCTAGCCTCCTCGATCATCGCGCGAAAATTCCCGCCCCGGAGGATCCCCCGGATCAAGATGGCCTCTTTGAGTGACGGTTTTTGACTCGGCGCCTTCCGTTTTGGGGCCGAATTTCGGCCCTCCGGAGCATTTATCGGCGCCGCCGAGCCTCCGATCGGCTTCGGTCCCCGGTTCGGCGCCCGGCCGGTCGCGGCGGGCACGCCCCCCATCGCGGTTTGTAAAAGCGCCTTCGAAATCCCGAAATCCTGCGCGACCTTTTCGGCCCGAAGTTCGCGACCGACCGGATCCCGGTACATCGCGAGCCATTCCGCGACCTGCTTCACGGCCTTCGTCCGCTCCTCAGCGCCCTTCAGTGCGAAGACGCGCGCCGATTCGATCCGCGTGTCGAGGAGCGGCGCCGAGGCAGCGAGGATCATCGTCATGCGCTCGACCCCTTGGGGGATAACCTTGCCGGTATCCTGGTCGAAGAGGATTTCGTCCGGATCGAGGCCGTCTGGCAAGCTCGCGCCGTGAAGGATCACGCCGAGTTTGAGCCCGAGTTCCATCGCCCGGTCGGTCGCCGCGATCCCCGCGCGGTCACCGTCGAAAAGGACGGTCACTTTCGAGCAGAATTTTTGGAAGAGCGCGAGATGGTCCTCGGTGAGCGAGGTCCCGCAGGTGGCGACGACGTTCTGAAAGCCGGCGGCGTGGAGCGCGAGTACGTCGAAGTAACCCTCGACGAGGATGACCTCGTCCTTTTCGCGCACGTACTTCTGGGCCTGGAACATCCCGTAAGCGAGCTTCGACTTCTGGAAAAGCATCGACTCCGACGAGTTCAAGTACTTCGGCGTTTCCCCGCCGACGTCGGGCGCGCCCGGAGGCGTCGGCAGTCCGCGTCCTCCGAAGCCCGCGACTTTTCCGCGGAGGTCGAGGATCGGGAACATCGCGCGATTCCGGAATAGATCGAAGTAACCGGGTCCGGCCTTCGTCCCCTTTTGGGACGGTTTCACGAGGCCGAGCTCCGAGGCGAGCGGCAGCGGCGCCTTCGCGGTCACGAAATGATTCGCGAGCGCGTCCCATGACGGAGGCGCGGCGCCGACGAAAAAGGAATCCGCGAGCGTCTTTCCGACCCCGCGTTTCTTGAAGTACTCCGCGATATGGGCCGAACCGCCCGGTCCGGTCTTCGCCTCCCGAAGCTGCTTTTGGAAAAATTTAAGCGCGAAGAGGTTCAAACGATACGCTTTCGCGGTCTTCTCTCGCGCGGCCTCGCGGCGCTTCGCCGCTTCGGGATCGCCGTCTTCCGCGCGCACGAAATCCTTCGGCAGCGGGACCTTCCCCCGCTCGGCGAGTTCCTCGACCGCGTCGACGAAGGAGAGCCCGTGCATCTCCATCACGAAGTTCACGAGGTCGCCGCCTTTGCCGCAGCCGTGACATTTATAGAGCTGCTTCCCTTCGCTGACCGAGAAGGACGGGGTCCGTTCGTTATGGAACGGGCAGAGCCCCATATGGTTCGAACCCGACTTCTTCAGGACGACGTGCTCGCCGATGACGTCGATGATGTTCACCGCGTCTTTGATCTTCGAGATAAATTCGGGGGAAATGCGGGCTTTGTTCACGCGGCGACTATCCGCCGAGCTTCGCCTTGACGAGGGTATTCACGAGCTTGCCGTCGGCCTTGCCCTGGACTTTCGGCATGAGGAGACCCATGACCTTGCCCATCTCCTTCGCGGTGGTCGCGCCGGACTCCTTCACCGCCCAGTCGACGAGCGCCGAGACTTCGGCTTCGCTCATTTGGGCGGGGAGGAATTGCTTAAGGAAGGCCGCTTCCGCCTCTTCCTTCACGGCCAGGTCTTCGCGGCCGCCGTTCCGAAACTGCTCGATCGAGTCGAGCCGCTGCTTCATGATCGTGCCGATGATCTTCTGGATACCGGCGTCGTCGAGGTCGACGCGGTCGTCGATCTCCTTTTTCCGGATCGCCGAATGGAGGTTGCGCACGTAAAGGAGCGTGTCTTTGTCGCCCGACTTCATCGAGGCCTTCATCAATTCGGAAACTTTCGCTTTGATCGACATGAGTGGAACTCCTTAGCGGTCGCGGGATGGATAAAAAGGAAGGGAAGCGTCGGCGATCGGCCGGGCGCTTCCCTCCTGGAACTACGAACGAAGACCGCGTTATCCGCGATGTCTTCCTTTTTTCGAGAGGCGCTTGCGAGCGGCGATGGCCTTCTTCTTCTTTTTCACGGAAGGCTTCTCGTAAGCTTCGCGTTTGCGAACCTCAGCGAGGGTGCCGGCTTTCTCGCATTGCTTCTTGAACTTCTTCAGCGCGGCTTCGAACGAGTCGCCGTCGCGAATGACGATACCTGGCATAATTTCACCTCCCCTCACTCTAAAATTTGGACGAGGACTGGTTATAGGGGGGATCCCCCGTAAGGACAAGCCGAGGTTCGAGATCACCCGAGAAATGCGATGCGTTAAAACACCAGGGCCCCGGCCGAAAGTCGGTCGAGGCCCTGATTTCTAGGTTTTGGCGAAGGAAGGCTCTACTTCTTGCCCTTCCCCTTGCTCGAGGCAGGGGCAGCCGGAGCCATACACTCGCCGATATAGTCGCCGCTGACCGGGCTGATCGAACCGTCGAGCGGGACGTCGTGGCCATGGACCGCGCCGTTCACCGAGATACAGATCGTGTGGGCTGCCGCCGGATTTCCCGGAGGCACGTGGCAAACAAGGACCTTCTCGAGCTTGTTGCCGCAACGAGCGTACGCCGGGACCGGAGAGTCGTCGTCGTATTCGTTATTGTCCTTATCCTTATCGCATTCCTTCTTCGGCGGTTCCGCCGCCGGCGAAGGCCGGACGGAAGGCATCACGGATGGAACCGGGGCCGGCGAAGACGGCTTCGGCGACGGGCTCGCTACGGGAGCCGGATCTTCCGGATTCTTCGGATTTCCCGGATTCGACGGGTCTCCCGGGACTTGGGGAATATCCCCGTCGATATGGTCTTCCTGCGTGAAGCTCGCGCTCCGTTCGAACGCGGCATTCGGAGAACAAGCGGAAAGGACAAAAACCGCGCTTATGGCTGCGGCCATCGTGAAGCGTAACGTACCCATGGCGTACCCCCAGAAAATCGTGTCGAGACACCTCTTTTCATGCAGCCACCGTACCGACCGAAAAAAAGCTCGTCCTTTCGAGGGGCGAATCCGGGGAATGCTCTTTTTTGTCGCCACGTGGACTGACACTGAAAAAAGCTTGGAAATAGGTCGTTTTTGACACATCGAAATCGCGAAATGTGCCGTTTGGCGACGTCTTCGCTACGGCACGTCGGTTGCTTTTCTGTCCTTCGTCGGAATCATCCGTCCCATTTCTGAAGGAATCCTCTTGTTGAACAAGCACCTCGCGCTCGTCCTGACTTCACTCGTCCTCGCCCTCGGGCTTATCGGCTGCCGGGAGGATGACGCCGTCCGCGCGCACGAACTTTCCCAAAACGACATCGCACCGGGAACCTACAAGAGCCAGCGCTGTTACAAAAACAAGCTCGAAAGCGTCGGCTCAGACCGCTGGTCGAGAGGGGAAATCACGTTCAACGACAACCACACCGGTTCCGGTCACTACACGATTTTCAGCGACTCGAACTGCGCGACCCCGACCGGCGACAAGAGCTTTTCGTTCAAAGCGATCAACGTCGTGATCATCGACGGGGTGACCGTCTTGAAACTCGACCAGGACGGTATCGTCGTCGACCCGACCTGGTACGTGCCGGCGAACGCGTCGGACCACGGCTACTCGCTCGACGTCGACTATACCGACGGCGAATCCGGACCGTATCTTTTCGAACCGACGCCGACCGACGTCGCCTCGTTCAAGACCAATCCGGGTCAGGGCGTGGCGTTCGATCCTTGATCGGCTCACTAAAATGATCCGGGCCCACGCGTCGCGCGTGATCTCGGACGGGGAGAGAGGCCGGACGGAGACGCGCCGGCCTCTTTCTATTTCAACCCGACGATGAACCCGCCGTCGCCGGCGCCGGTGATCCGCGGCGCGCGCACGCCTTCGGATTCGAGCCGCTCGAGGAGTCGGCGCGCTTCCTCAGGCACGAGGCCCCACTCGGCGTAGACGCCGTTCGCGCGGCGCATACCCTTCGCGATTTCTTCCATCGCCGCCGCCCGCGCGCCCGCCGATTTTCGCCCGACGGCTTCGTCGTAGGCGCGGAGGCCCGCCAAGACCTCTTCCGTCGCGCGCCTCATCTCGCCGTCGAGGCGATCGGCGCGATCGGCATCGCGTTTTCGCAAGGCTTCGACCTTCGCGATGCATTCGCGGGTCGACGCGCGAAGGCCCGAATCGACGAACACGAACGCGGGCAGGTGGGAGATCCCGAGGCCGACGGCTCCTTCCGCCATCGTGAATCGGATCGGCTCGCCGATCGAGACGACGGCGACGTCCATTCCGGAACTCCGCCCGTGAAACTGGTTCTCGAGCTCGCGCGCGAGGTCGCGCTCGAGCGCGCGGTCGAGGGAATGTGCGGAGAGGACCCATCGCGCGGTCGCGACCGAAAGCGCGGCCGAAGATCCGAGCCCCGCGCCGAACGGGATCGAACTCGTGATCTTCAAGGTCCCGCGCGGCATCTCCATCGGCGCACCCCGGTTCGCGAGCCACCCCTTCGCCACGCGAAGCAGGTCGTGCATCGCCGGAGTCGCGAGGTCGGGCTCGACGAGGAAATTCCCCTCGCCCGGACAGAACTCGAGTTTCAAGCGAAACTCCGGGTGGGGCATCAGGACGGCGGCGCCTCCGCGCAAGACCGCGTGCTCTCCGGCGAGACACCATTTCCCCGGAACCGTCGTCGCGTAGGTCAACCAGCTCACGACCTCGCCTCCCCGCCGGCGACGCCGGTCACCGTGAATTCCGCTCCCGTTCCTTCTCGGTCGACGAGGACCGGGAATTCCGGGAAACGATCGGCGAGCGTCCGTCGCCAGCGTTCCTCGTCCGCCTGATGCACGATCACGTGCACGTTCGGTCCGGCGTCCATCGTCACCGCGATCGGCGCGTTTCCTTCGGCGAAACTCCCGAGGAAGGCGAGCACGGCCTCAGTGCCCGGCGCGAAGTACGAGAACGGCGGTTCGGAGCTCTCGAAAAGCCGGTGCATGTCGCGGAAATCGGCGTCGGCGATCTCTCGGAGCGCGGCGAATTCCCCGCGCGCGAGCGCGCGACGAAGATCGGCGTACCGGTTCGCGGCGCGGATCGTCCGTCCTTCCCAGTGCGGGGAAGTCCTTACCCGGCGATGCGCCTCGCTCGAACCGACTTTTTTCTCGCCCGCGGAAACGACGACGACGAGGTCCGAGAGCGGGCGTAGCGCGCTCTCGACGGCTTCCACCCTTTCGCCGTCCCATGCCACGAACGGCCCTTCGAAAGAACGGCAGCTCGATCCGGACCCCTCGCGTGAAAGCGCCGCGAGCCGGCGCCGAAGTTCCGGATCTTTCGCGTACACCGCGCGGAAAGCCTCGACGTCCTCGGCGGCGTAGGCGGCCGCGGCGAGCGTGAGCGCGGCGAAGCTCGAAGCCGAAGAAGCGATGCCGGCGGCCGCGGGAAACGTGTTCGCGGTGCGGATCTCGACCGCTTCGGCCGGCCGAACGACGACCCCGAAAGGCGCGAGGAGCGTGGGCGCGCGTTCGAAAACGCGGGCGAGGTGGCGCAGGAACTTGGCGGCCCCCTCCGCCGAGAGCGAGGGCGATTCCCCCCGGGCGCCTTCGGGTTTTTCCGCGACGAGCCGCGATTCCGCGGACGGACGGATCTCGACGAAGGTGCAAAGATTCGAAAGCGTCATCGAAAGCGAAGGGTTCGCCGGTAAATTCCGCGCGACGTCCGCCTTCCCCATGTATTTCACGATCGCGATGTTCGAGGGCGCCCGCGCCAGGATTCTCCGCTCGTTCACGCGTCGATCTCCCGAATGCCTGGTTCCCTCGGCAGTCCGCGCGCGAGCAGGCGCAAGCTGCACTCCCGCTCCGCGAACGCGATGACCTTTTCGGTGGCCGGCCCGACGAGCGATTCGACGACGACGAGCATCGCGTCGGTTTGGAGCGATCCGCATCCCTTTGCTCCGATCACGCCCGGGTGGCGGGAAAGCGCGAGGCGCTCGTTCCGGACCACCGGCGATTCGAGCCCGAGGTGAGCGAGCGAATCCGCGTAGGCAGAAAACGCGCGCCCGACTTCGCTCCAATCCCGAGCGCCCGCTCCTTCGCGGGCGCGCTCGAGGGAAGGCAGGAGCGAATCGAACGAAAGCGTCGCCGAAGCGAGGGCTTCGAGGTGGGAGTGGGTCACCGTCTTCCGGTTCGGCAAATGCGTGGCCGAGAACATCAGCACCGGGAAATCCCGAAGCGTCTCCGAGAGGGCGGTCACGCGCTCGCTCGCCGGATTCCACTCGACCGTGCCTCCCTCCCACTGCGCGACGAGGTCCGCGCCGCTCGGCCGCCGAAGGTCGGGCTGCCCGGCGGAAAGCGCGCGGTATTCCCGCCACGCCTCGGTCGCGCCGCGTACCCCTTCCGACCAAGCGACGACGGCGAACTCCGCGGTCGATCCGCCGAAGCCCCCGCGTCCTTCCCACGGATCGACGAAGCGGCCCGCGAATTCGGCTTTTCCGCGGCTCGCGAGCAAGCGGCCGGCCGGACTTTCGGGATGGAAACCCGCGTTCCGCGGGGAAGCGCCGTCCGCTCCCGGAGCCAGCCACTCGAAGCGCGGCGCGACCGCGGTCACCCACGCCGACGCGCCGGTCAGCACCGCGTATTCGCCGAGGAGAAAGACCTTACCGGGGACGGAAATTCCGCGCGCGGTCGGCGTCATCGTCGAACCCTCAGTGGAAAACGGAAGGCGCCGGCTGGGAAACGACTTTCTTCCGGATCTCCTCGAGGATCGCGATCGCCTGGGAGAGGTTGATCTTTTTCTCGCGCTCGAGCACCGCGTTCAGCCGATCGCGCACTTCGCCGATCTCGTGCACGTGCGCGCCGGCCGCGATCGCGAGGTTCGCGGCGTGGAGCTGCATGTGGCCCTTCACGATTCCGACGGTCGAGAGCGCCTTCAGCGCGCCGAGGTTCTGGACGAGGCCGACCGCCGCGCAGATCCGCGCGAGGTCTTCCGCCTTCGTCACGCCGAGCATCTTGAGCGCCACCCGAGCCGTCGGGTGCACGCGCGTGACGCCGCCGACGGTACCGACGGCGAGCGGCGCCTCGAAACGGCCGATGAGGTCCCCGCCCTCCATCCGCCAATCGGTGACCGGTTGGTACTTCCCGGTGCGGGCGGCGTAGGCGTGGATTCCGGCTTCGACCGCGCGCCAGTCGTTTCCGGTCGCGATCAGGATCGGGTCGATTCCGTTCAGGACGCCTTTGTTGTGGGTCGCCGCGCGGTACGGGTCGACCTTCGCGAAGAGCGCGGCCTCGACGATTCCCTGGCCGACGATCGGATCGATCCCGCGCACGACGACTTCCGCGCAGGCGAGTTTGCCGTCGGTGAGGTTCGAAAGGATGCAGAGGCCGACGCGTTCGTCGGTGAGCTGCTCGATCCGGGGCTTGAGCGCTTCGCAGACCTGATTGATGAGGTTCGCTCCCATCGCGTCGCACGGATCGCAAAGGATGTGGAGCACGAGCATCGTCCCGGCGGGCGTCGCCTCGAAAGCGGGGCGCGCGAGCTCGCGGATCGCGATCTCCCGCACGCCGCCGCCGCGGGCGACGAGGTTCGGGATGCACGCGTTCGCGAGCGCGATCAGCTCGGCGCGAGATTCGAGGAGCGCGCCGCGGGCGTGCGCGACGTTGCGGACGTTCGGGAGTTGGACCTGGCCGATGATGAGGCTGCCCCGCGCGTAGGTCCGGATCGATCCTTCGCGGCTCACCCACTTCGCCGTCGACGAGGCGGCGGCGATGATCGAAGTCTCCTCGACCGCCATCGGGATCGGGATTTCCCGGTCGTCGATGCGGAAGTTCGTGGCGATCCCGATCGGCATCGGGAACGCGCCGACGACGTTCTCGATCAGGTGTTCGGCGACGTCGAGCGGGAACGGCGTTTCCCCGGAGAGGATCCTCGCCTCGTCCTCGGTCAATCCGCAGAATTCCTTCACGCGCGCGAGCCGCTCGACCCGCGAAAGGCGGTGGAAATTCTCGAACGGGCGTTTTTCGGATCCGCGACTCATCGACGGCTCCGTTTCGTTTTCGCGGAGCGCGCCTTGGACGCCGCGAGCGTCCCCCGCAGCTCGGCCGGCGCGCGATTCCCCGTGCAGAAAAGCGCGGTCCGGAGTTCGAATTCGACGGTTTCCATCCACCGGTCGAGCTCCGCCTCGCCCGCGAGGGCGGCTTCGAGCGCGGGCTTCGCGAATCCGACGCGGGTCGCGCCGAGCGCGATCAGTTTCGCGGCGTCGAGGCCGGTACGAACCCCTCCGCTCGCCCAAACTTCGGTGGTTTTCGGCAGGATTTCCGCGGCCGCGCGCACGCTCTCGACCGTGCTCACGCCCCACTCCGCGAAGGTTTCCGCGGCGCGGGCGCGCACGGACTCGCCTTCCTCGGCGGCGCGAAGTCCCTCGATGCGGCCCCAGTGCGTGCCGCCGAGCCCGGAAACGTCGACCGCCGCGAGCGGAAGCGCGCGGATCTTCGCGAGCGTCCGGCGGGAGAGGCCGCAGCCGGTTTCCTTCAGGACGAGGGGAAGGCCGAGTTTCGTCGCGAGCTTCTTGAGCGCGGCGACGCCGCCCTTGAACGCGGGCGTGCCTTCGGGTTGGAAAACTTCCTGGAGCGCGTTCAGGTGAATGCAAAACGCGTCGGCCTCGGCGTTCTTCGCGAGGCGCTGGACGTTCGCGACGGGCTCGGTGATCGCTTGCGAGATCCCGAGGTTCCCGAGCACGACGAGGTCCGGCGATTCCGACTTCAATCCCGCCCAAGCGTCGATCGCCGGAAGCGCCGGATCGAGTTCCCGGCGCTGCGAACCGACGCCGAAAATCCACCCGCGGCGTGCGCAAGCGGCGGCCAACCGGCGATTCAGCATCGTCGCGGACGCGTGCCCGGCGGTCATGCCGGAGACGAAGAACGGCGTCGCGAGTTCCCGTTTCGAGCTTCCCTTCCCGAACGGCGTCGCGAGACGGACTTCGGCGAAATCGAATTCCGGGAGCGCGTCGTGTTCGAGGCGGATCTGCCGCAGGTCGGTGATCTCGGTCGCCTCGACTTCCGGGCGCAGCGCGAGGTCGAGGTGACTCCGTTTCCGGGTCTCGAATCGGCGCAAATCAAGCGAAGGGCGGGCGGGCGTTTTCTCGATCATAAGGAGTACGGCGACCTTCAGGAGCTAACACGTCGCACCGAAGTCTTCAACGGAAGGTCGGACCGACTCCTTTCGGGTGGTGGATCGAGAGCGCGGGGTCTATCCTTAAGGGATGGAACGGTCGTTCCGAGCTAAGCGACTAATATTAAAGACGATTGTTACCGCTCGACGCTTTCGCTTCTGGCTCGCCGCCGGGGTGGGCCTCCTCATCATTCTCCAGATCGTCGCGTTTTCCCCCCGGAAGCTCGAAGAAGAGGTCGCCCCCGAGGCGATCGACGCCGGGACGCTCCGGCCGCAGTACACCGACTCCTTCGTCCAGGCGACGATCCCCGCTGACCGGATTCCCGAATATACCGTCGAGGGTTTCCAGCAGGTCTCGACTCAGGCCGGGAATAAGCAGTGGCTGATGCAAGCCGATCGCGCGTTCTACTACACGACCGACGGAATCGTGCACGCGCGCGACGTCCACGCGGACCTCTACGACGCCGAAGGGAAAATCACCGTCATTACCTCGAAGGAAGCGAAATACTTCATCGAGACGCGCGACCTCGAACTCTTCGGAGACGTGAAAACGATTTATCCGACCGGCCTCGAGACGACGAGCCCGTACATGCTTTACCAAGCGGCGAACAAGACGGTGAGCGTGCCCGTCGCGTATCCCGTCGAGGGCAAGAGCGTCCCCCCCGCCGGAGGAAAGATCGATCCGACGGCCGAACGGTTCGATTTCCACGCGAAAGGGCTGAAGTATTCGGGCTCCGAAGACCGCGTCGAACTCCTTTCCGACGTCCAAGTGCGCGTGATCCATCCCGACCCGAAAAAAGGCGAGGAAATCACCACGGTCGATTCGGACCGCGCGACGATCGACCGCAAAAGGGACCTCGCCCGCTTCACGATGCTCGAATCGCGTCCGGCCGAGCTCCGATTCGTGAAGATCAACCAACCGGGAATGTCTTCGAAATCGCGGCGCGCGGAAGTCCGCATCAACGCGAATCCAAGGAAACTCCGCACGGTCCGCGCGCTCGACGACGTGAAGATCGAGGAGCGGCCGAAAGTCGACGAAAACGCATCGATCGCCGAGCGCCGTCGCGCGAGAAACGCGAAACCCCGCTACGCGACTGCGGGAATCGCGGAATTCGACAGCTTCAAGAACCTGATCGTTCTGCGCGATTATCCGCAGGTTTACCAGGACCGTGATACGATCACGGGAGAAACCATCATCGTCCATCGGGACAGCGATCTGGTCGAAGTCGACCAGTCGAACGCGTTTTCCGAGGGCGAGTTGGAAGAAGGCCAATGAGCGAAACCGCCGTCGTCCACACCCTCGAAGCGATCGACATCAAGAAGGCGTATGCCGAGCGTCCGATCGTCCGCGGCGTGAACTTCTCCGTCAGCTCCGGCCAGGTCGTCGGCCTCCTCGGACCGAACGGCGCCGGAAAGACGACTTCCTTCTATATGGTCGTCGGTCTCGTGAAAGCGGACGACGGAAAGATCATGCTCGACGGGAAAGAGGTCTCGATGCTCCCGATGCACGAGCGCGCGCGCATGGGCGTGGCGTACCTTCCGCAGGAAGCCAGCGTCTTCCGCCGGATGACCGTCGAGGAAAACATCCTCTCCGTGCTCGAGACGCTCGACCTCGACCACACCGAACGGAACAAGCGGCTCCAATCGCTGATCGGCGAATTCAACATCGGCCATATCGCGCGCCAAAAAGCGTTCACCCTGTCGGGCGGCGAGCGCCGGCGGGTCGAGGTCGCCCGCGCCCTCGCGCTCGATCCGAAATTCCTGCTCCTCGACGAGCCGTTCGCCGGGATCGACCCCCTCGCGGTGGCGGATATTCAAAAAATGATCCATACGTTAAGGAAGCGGGGCATCGGAATCCTCATCACGGACCACAACGTGAGAGAAACATTGGCGATTTGCGATATTGGATATTTACTCAGTGATGGTAAAATCATTGAGAAAGGCACCCCGGCGGAGATCGCGCAATCGCCGATCGCGCGTGAAAAGTACCTCGGGGAGAACTTTCAATTTTAGTCCCCATCGCACCTACGGAACAACTCGACGTCGTTTAAGGACCCCTCCCCTTCATGGCCTTAGAAATCAAACAGGGCTTACGCTTAAGCCAACAGCTCGTGATGACCCCTCAGCTCCAGCAAGCGATCAAGCTGCTGCAGCTGAATCGCATGGAGCTGATGGAAGTCGTGAACCAAGAGCTGGTCGAGAACCCCGTCTTGGAAGAGATGGGCGAAGTTCCGGACGGCGAGCCGGGCTCCGAAGGCGACAACACGACGGAAGACGGCGGATTGAACGCAGAAGGCCAGCAACAGCGCGACGAAGAAAGCTTCGGAGAGCAGAAGCCGGCGGAAGAGCAGATCGCCTCCCCGACCGAACAGACCGACGACATGAACTGGGAGAACTACATCGAGGACTACAATTCCTCCTCGATGACGGCGCCTTCGATGAAGGAAAGCCTCGACGACCTCCCGAGCTTCGAGAACGCGCTCACGAAGACTTCGACTCTCGAAGAGCACCTGATGTGGCAGCTCTCGATGACGAACCTCACCGAAGAAGAGAAACACTTCGGCGAACTCGTGATCGGCAATCTCTCGGACGAAGGCTATTTCAACGGAAATTTCGAGGACATCTGCCGCGAATCCGGCCTCGAAGTCGAGGACGCCGAAGAAGTCCTGAAGATGATTCAGAACTTCGACCCGGTCGGCGTCGGCTCGCGCGACCTGCGCGAATGCCTCATGCTCCAAGCGAAGTTCCTCCAACCGCGCCAGGAGCTCGTCGAAAAGATCATTTCCGAGCACCTACCCGATCTCGAGAAGAAGAACTACAACGGCATCGCGAAGACGCTCGGCGTGGGTTTGCCCGCGGTCATCGAAGCGACGAAAGTCATCATGGAGTTCGAGCCGAAGCCCGGCCGGAACTTCGTCACCGGCGACACGCACTACATCACGCCGGACATCTACGTGTACAAGGTCGCCGACGAGTACGTGATCTCGCTGAACGAAGACGGCCTGCCGAAGCTCCGCATCTCGCCTTACTACAAGTCCGTACTTCAGAACGCGAAGGCCGATCCGACGAAGAGCCAAAAGGACACGAAGGATTACGTGCAGGAAAAGCTCCGCTCCGCAGTTTGGCTCATCCGCTCGATCCACAACCGCCAAAAGACGATCTACAAGGTCACCGACGCGATCGTGAAGCGCCAGCGCGACTTCTTCGATAAAGGCGTCCAGATGCTCAAGCCGATGATCCTGAAGGACGTCGCGAACGACATCGGCATGCATGAATCGACGATCTCGCGGGTCACGACGAACAAGTACGTGCACACGCCGGTCGGCATCTTCGAGTTGAAATACTTCTTCAATTCCTCGATCCAATCCTCGGACGGAACCGAATCGCTCGCGAGCGAAGCGGTCAAGGATAAGCTGCGTCAGCTCGTCGCGAAAGAAGACCCGAAGAACCCGCTCTCGGATCAAAAAATTGTCGAACTCCTTTCGAAGGACAATATCGATATCGCGCGCCGTACCGTCGCGAAATACCGCGACATGCTCGGAATTCTCTCTTCGAGTAAGCGTAAAAAAGTCCTATAATCGACGACGAAGGGGTACGCACCGTGATCGTCGACATTCATTTCAAGCACATGGACACGTCCGATAGCCTGCGCGATTACGCGCAAGACAAGTCGGAGAAGCTGAAGAAGTATTTCGACGGCAAGGTCCACGTGACCTGGAACTTCTCGAAGGAACACGGCGAGTTCATCTCGCACTGCCACGCCGTCGGTTCTCACATCGACCTTTTCGGAGAAGGGCGCGCCGACGAAGCTTACGCGACCGTCGATATGGCGATCACGCGGATCGAGAAGCAGCTCAAAAAGCACAAGGAAATCGTCACGGACCACAAGGGACGCGAAGACTAGGAGCCCGTTTGGGTTCTGCGTTTCGGTTTTCGTTTAATGGAAAGAGAAAAGGCCCCGAGGGAACCCCCCGGGGCCTTTTCGTTTAAGCACGATCGCGGATCTTAGTGGTGACCGCCGCGGTTTCCGCCGGCGCCACCGCCGTGGTTACCGCCGGCTTGGCCGCCGCCGTGCATGCCGCCCTGGGACGGCATCGACGGACGGGACGGGCCTTGCTGCGGCGGCATTTGCGGACGCGAAGGACCTTGGTTGCCACGCGGAGGTTGCGGGATCGACGGACCTTGGTTGCCACGAGGACCTTGCGGCGGCATTTGCGGACGCGAAGGACCTTGGTTGCCACGCGGACCTTGGTTCACGATGACGGGACCGTGGTTGATGATGACCGGTCCACGCGGGCCTTGCGGCATCGGATGGCCCGGCATCGGTCCCCGAGGAGTCGGGTAACGACGCGGCATCACGATCACGCGCGGCGGAGGCGCACGGCGCGGAAGCATCCGCGGGTACGGGACCGGGTGGATGAACGGACGCGGGTATGCGTAGGAGATGCGCACGCAGCCGCGGAAGATGTCGTAGACGTAGTAATCGACCGCGCAGTTACGGGCGTAGTAGCGGATCGTCGGAACCGACGTCGGACGGATGTAGAGCGAAAGGTCGCGCGCATCTTCGATTACGTAACGGCCGTCGACGAGGATCGTCGCGCGGTAGTTGTACTCGTCGGCGTCGACCACCGTGCCGATGCGGCCGGCGGCGGCACCGTAGAGGATGCGGACTTGGTCACCGACGCAAACCGCGCCGACGCAACCGGAGTCGCTCGGCTGGGAAACGTCCGCGATCACGTCGTAGCTACGCGGATAAAGGTAGTAGCCGGACGAGTTCAACACGGTGATCGTGTCCTGGTACTCGTCGATCGAGACGATCGATCCGGCGTGGCCGGCCCATTCGCCGCCCACGACCCGAACGGTCATGCCGACGCAAAGGCCGTTGATACAATTATAATCGGCGTAAGCAGCCGGCGCGGCGAGCGCCGCGAGAGCGGCGTCGGCCGAAGCGTCGGCGGCGGCTTCGGCGCGGGCATTCCCGGCGGTCACAGCCATACCGAGAACGAGCGTCGCGAGAAGCGAAGATTTCAGATTCGAGACCATTTCAAATTCCTCCAAAGGGACGTTGGGAAAAATACAGACGCGGCCCAATCAGCACGCGTTATGCCAACGGAGAGAGAAATCGAACGCCCTGAAATCATGTAAGAAAATGGGAAACGCGCCGCGAGAAGATTGCGGTGCGCAAAGCACTGGGGCCAGATTGATTCGCGAAAAGCAGGCGAATTCCGGCTATTTTGACTAATTTAGTCGGATTTAATCTTTCGCTTTGCGGAGGGCTTTAGCGAAGTGAAGGAGGAACTCGTCGTCGACGAGCGCTTTGAAATCCTTGGCCGCCTCGCCCTTGGTGGCGTCGATCGAAGCCTTCGCCGCCCCGTTCGGATCAAGCGCCTTGATCAGCTCGAACGTCTTCGGATCGGTGAACGTATGCGACGTCTGCGTGAGCGCCTCGTAGAGGTTCACCCTCATCCCGTCGGCACCCTTCAGCTGCCCGAACCGCTCGATGAGTTCGAGCATGTACATGAACGCGTCCTTCGGAACGCCGATCGCGTATTTCTCGAGGTTCTTCTCGTTCAGCAGGTACTTCTCGCTCGTTTTCACGCCGAGACTCCGCACGCCTTTGACCGACATGCGCTCGTCGAGGAAGAAAAGTCCCTCGAAGTCGCCCATCACGATCAGCACTTCGCGCAACATCCGACGCGTTTTGTGGATCCCGTCCTCGATTTCCTCGGGAGAAAATTTCCCAGACTTCAGTTTCTTATGGGTCCGCTCGAGCGAATCGGCCATGAAATCGAGCAGCGTGTCCTTCAGATCCTTTTTCCGCGTGAGGTCGGACTTCTCGACCTTCCGGAAAATCTGCCAGAAAGCGTTGTCTTTCGAACCGTCCCATTTCCACCGGTCGACGTTCTTCTCGTACATCCGCCCGGCGGTATCCATGCCGCCGGCGAAAAAGGCTTCCACTTCGGGAGTCAGGTCCTTCCCGTATTCTTTCCGTAGGAAATCGAGCATCTCGCCCTGGAGTTCGTAATCTCCGATCGCGTTTTCGAGCAGGGTGCCTTCTTTGCGGAGGACCGCGAACCCGGAGTCGTACGCCTCGAGAGCCTTGCCGATCGTCTCGATCGCGAACGCCCGTTGGCGGACTTTCCCCGCGATGGCGTTCTTGATTTTTTCGAAGGGCCCGAGACCCTCGACGCCGGTCACGCGATAAATCTTCGTGAGCGCGTCCTCGACGTACTTCACGACGAGGTTCTTCTTTCCTTTTTTCCCGCCGAGGCCGACGTCGTCTTTCAGATCGTCGAAGAATCCGGCGCAGGAATCCTTCGGAAGCTTCTTCGCCTTCGGCTCGTCCTCCGCGAACGCGTTCGCCACGCTCAGGCCGATCAGGCCGACGAAAATCGCGATGCGAACCTTATGAAGTCCCATGCTTACCGTTTCGGAACTCCCGAAAAACGGCGTGAGAAAATTCGGGCGTCAGGGAATTGGCGCGGCCCAAATCGCATAAAAAGAAACGCCCGGCGGTGAAGCCGGGCGTCGCTGTCCAAGAGGAGGTTCGACCGCGAGCCGCGGCGGCCGGACCGGCTGGCTAACCTTTCTTCCGTTCGATGCTGAAGGCGACCTTCTTCACGCCGCCCGATTTGATCGCGTCGACGAGTTCGGTGACCATCGCGAGGGTCACCTCCTTGTCCGCGATCAGGAGGGCCGCGGTTTCGGGATTCGCGTCGTGGAATTTCTTCGATTCCTCCGTAAGCCCCTCGATCGAAATCGGCTTGTTATTCAGGAACAACTCGCCTTTCTTCCCGAGGACGACCCGCATCGGGACCTTGTCCTTCTCGTCCTTCGCCGTCGTCGCCTTCGGGAGGCTGATGTCGATTTTCGGCTGCATCACGAGCGGCGCCGCGACCATGAAGATGATCAGGACGACGAGGATGATGTCGACGAGCGGGATGACGTTGATCTCGACGATGCTGCCGCTTCCGTTTCCTGCTTTACCGGCCATAAATCACCCCTTCCGGCTCTTCGTGTAGGCCAAGCAAAGGTCGCGGGCGGCGTCGATGTTCTCGAGCACGAGCCCGACCTTCTTCTGGAAGAGGTTGAACGCGACGACCGCGGGAATCGCGACCGCGAGGCCGATCGCCGTCGAGACGAGCGCGTGGCCGATGCCGGCCATGACGACTTCGTTCCCTTGGCCCGGAGCGACCGCGAGGTCGTTGAACGCTTTCATGATCCCCATGACCGTTCCGAGCAGCCCGATGTACGGGGCGTTCGAGGCGATCGTGCCGAGGATGTTCAGGTTCCGTTCGAGCGAGGGTTTCTCGGTCGACTTGAAGGAGTTGAAGAACTCGTCGAGTCCGGCCGAGCCGTGGTTCTTCACGTAGGTCATGCCGAAACCGAGCGCCTTGCCTTCGATCGAGTTCTCGTCCTTCGCGAGCGATTCGACCTGGGCGAGGTTCGAGCCGGCGATGAGTTTGCGGAACTGGTCCGTCATGCCGGTGCTCTTCGCGCCGATTTGTTTCAGGAACAGGTAGCGCTCGACCATGATCGTGACGCTGATGAGGCTGAGCAGCCCCATGAAGTAGAGAATTCCGTGAGCGGACGCATCCGCGATTTTGAACAGCATTTCCATGACTAGGGACCTCCTCAGGGTTGTTAGTAGGCTCGTTCGCGGATGGGCGGGCTTTGCCCGACCGTAGCGAAACGAGCTGATCTTGGACTCGGACTCTTTTCTCTCGGACTAGGTGTTCGCGTCGGCCAGGTGGAAGTCGATGCGGACGGGATAATCGGCTTTGCGGATCGGAGCGCCGCTCGCGTCGAGGAACGGCCGGTACTTCCACTGCTGGACGGCCCGGCGGGCTTCGTCTTGGAACATGTTCCGCTTCTCTCCGCCGACAATTCGGACGTTTTCGACTTCCCCTTTCTCGTTCACGTCGATCCGCAACTCGATCCATCCTTCATCCCCGGCGATCAGCGCCGCCCGGGGATATTTTGGCTTGATCTTGTAGAACGGTGTCGCATTGGCATCGCCTTGGCCCTCGGAACCCACCTGTGCCGGCTTTACGACCGACGCTTGCGAGGTCCCGGTGACGTCGCTCTTCTCGTCTTGCAGTTCCCGGGCCGCAGCGTCCGTCTTCACCTTCGGTTGGACGGGTTCCGGCTCGCGTTGGTGCACGACTTTCGCGACCTTCTCCGTCGGCGCCGGGGGCGCGTCGAGGATCTCGTAGCCGACCTCGGCGTCGAGCATCGGTGCGGGCGCGGACCGGAGGAAACCGGCACCGAGCACGAGGACGATCGCGCCATAGAGTCCGGCGTGGATCGCCGCCGCGATCAGCGCGGCGCCGGGAATTTTTCGAGGGGACAACTTAGCGAGTACCATTTCATCTCCGATCGAATTCCGGAACAGACCGCCCGTCCGGGCGAGCCTCCTTCAGTCATCAAAACTTCACTTTATAGGTCGCCAGGACTTGGCGGCCGATCTGGTCGTAGAGGGTCACGTCGAGCGGCTTCGTCGGATTCGAGTCGTCGAGCGGCGGCGTGGTGCCGAGGACGTTCACGATTCCGAATCCGAACTCCGAGTCTTTCAGCGAGTAGACGTACTGGAGGTCGAGCTGGGTGTAGTGGCTCAGGCTTCCCTCCTCCGGCACCGACTTCTCGTGGCCGCCGATCGTACCGGCGGTCAGGTTGATCGTGTGGCGATCGGCCGGCAGGTACGAAAGGGTGGTCGAATTCCGCCACTTCGGCATGCCGTTCGTGCCGAGCTTGTCCTTTTTCCCGGTGCCCGGGAAACCCTCTTCCTTGAAGAAGAAGAGCTGGGACTGATCGGTCGAAAGCTTGAACTTGCCGAGCGAGTAGCCGACGGAGATGTCCATCCCGGCGACGTCCTGGGACGCGAGGTTCTGGAGCGGCGCCTCGATGCTCTCGATATAGCCGTTCGAATCGCGGTGGACCTTGATTCCGTACTGGTTTACGTCGATCCCGGCGGCTTCCGCGGCCGTCATCTCGTCGTAATCGATCCCGACGACGTTCTTCGTCTTCGTCAGGTAGAAATCGACGCCGAGGCTCAGGTCTCGCGTCGCTTGGTACACGGAGCCGAGGTTGAACGAGATCGATTTCTCTTCCTTCAAGCCGGGATTCCCGTTCCCGATGACTTCGTATTGGGCCGGAAGACAGGACGGCGTATCGCCGCCCGCCGCCCGTTCGGCCTTACACGCGACGGCGTCGATGAAAGTCTCGTAGCTGTCGGAGGACGCGGCGTGGAGTTCCTGCATGAGCGGAGCCTTGAAGCCGGTGCCGACCGACCCGCGCACGAGGAGGTCTTTCGTGAAGTGGTAGAGCGCCGCCACCTTCGGATTGATCGTGCTGCCGAAATCCGAGTAGTGGTCGTAACGGCCGGCGACTTGGAGCTCGAAGTCCCGGAAGGCCGGGATCGAGAGCTCGGAGTAGACCGCCTGCGAAGAGCGCGAACCGCCGCCGGAGCTGCCGGCGTTCCCGAAGACCTTCCCGTCGACGCTCTGATCGTCGTAACGGTCGAGGTATTCCTGGTAGGCCATCTGGATACCCGCCGCGAGCCCGAGAGCGCCGGCCGGCATCTGGACGAGCTCACCCGACGTCTTCAGCTCGGTCGTCGCGATCTGCGACTTCGTGACTTCGCTCGGCACGTAACGCGCGTTCTCGAGGCTGCCCTTGTTTCCGGTATCGAACGGGCGGTAGGTCCCGTTCTGGATGTCGGAGACGATCGTGTCGGTGATCGCGTAACCGTTCACGCCGCGGTTATCCGTATAGATCGTGTTGTACGCGGTCGTGAGTCCGAGGTTCCATCCGCGACCGATGTCGAGATCGGCGCCGAGGAGCACGTTCCCCCCGTAAGTCGTGACTTCCGAGTCCCGCGTACCGAGGTCGGTCAGGCGGTACTTCACCTGGAGATCCGTACCGGGCGTCGCGCCCGGAAGCGAGGGAGCCGAAGCGCCCGGAATCGTGAACGTGCCCGGCGCCGGGGCGTAGGACCACTTCACGAGGCGGTGCGTGCCGCCGATCCGCGCCGTCAGCTTCAGGTTCGAGCTCGCTTCGTAGTGCGATTCGGACATCACGCTGAACTGGCGGAGTTCCGGAAGTTCGGTCGAGTAGTCCGAGGTGTTGAATTGGCAGTAATCGCCCGAAGGCGTGTGGAGGATCATCGATGACGGGCAGTTCGGATCCGCGTGCCACTTGTCGCCCGAGTTACGGTAGCTGCCCGGATTCCCGCTCGTGCTCAGGTTATGATCCGTCCACGGGCGGTCCTTCGACTTCACGTCCCAGTTGTTCCGGAACTGGACGACGTTCACCATGTTCAGCTTCTCGCCGTTCACGCCGTTCACGAGGCCGACGTCCGCGCGAGAGCCGCCCTTGTACTGCTGGGCGAGGCTGCCTTTGAACGAGGCCTCGTTCCCGGAGAAATCCTTGCGCGTGATGATGTTCACGACGCCGCCGAGGGCGTCCGAGCCGTAGATCGCGGAAGCGCCGTCCTTCAGGATCTCGACGCGTTCGACCGCCGCGAGCGGGATCATGTTCAAGTCGACCGCGCCGGTAACGGCGTCGGCCGGGAGGCGTTCGCCGTTCAGGAGCACGAGCGTATTCGAGGAACCGAGGCCGCGCAGGTTCACTTCGGCGTTACCGGCGGCGTTCGAACCGGAGGCTTCGCGCATGGAACCGAAAGAGTTCGACGTGCTCTCGCGGAGGACGTCGGAGACGGAATTGTAGCCGGATTTTTCGATGTCTTTCCGGGTGATCGTCGTGACCGGAGAGACGCCCTCGGTGTCGATCCGCTTGATGCGGGACCCGGTGACTTCGATCCGCTCACCGCGTTCGGCGCTCGCCGGCGCGGAAGTCGCCTCGGGGGCCGGAGCTTCGTCGGCGAAAGCCGACGAAGGCAACGCGAGCGGCGCAGCCAGCATTTGAGCAATAAGAATGGAGAGCGTAGCGCTCCGATGGCGAATCATTTTTCCCCCAGTTGAAAAGGTTCAAGACGAACCCCACTAACCCCGAAGCGGTAACAGCAACCGGGATGCCAGGTTTAGAAAAAGCCGCGAGTCCCCGATCCATGCGGGTTTCGGGTGAAAAACCCGGGAAAAATGGAGTTTTTGAGGAAGAAAGTGGTGCCAGAGTGGCACGAATCGCGGCGATGAAGCGGATTTAAGAGCCATTCTGGCTCGAAAAACCGAGCGTTTTCATCTTGTGCGGCTAGTTCGCCTTGAGCTCGAAGAGCTGGACGCGTTTATCGTCGGTCCCGACGCCGAGGAGAGAGCGGTCCGGGGAGTACGCGAACGAATAAAGGTAGGCGCCTTCGGCCGTTTTCAGCGGGAGGTCCGCCCGGAGTTTCCCGTCGAGATCGAGCGCGACGAGTTTACTCGTGCGCGATTTCGTCGCCGGCGAGGAGCTGCCCGCCGAACCGACCTGCTCGAAACCGGCGAGGATCTTGTCCTCGCCCACCCGGATCGCGAGCGAATAATCGGCGTAACGCGATTCGAGTTTCTGCCACTGCAACGTCCCGTCGTACGCGGAATGGACCGCGATGTACTGACCCCGCGGGCTGTTCCCGTAAACGGCGACGAGTTTCCCCGTCGGAAACGTTTCCACCTGCTCGACGTGATACGAGAGGCGCATCGACGCGACCGCGCGCTTCCGCGCCTCGAAGATCGAGAGCGTCTGGCCCTTCTTCAGGTCGATCGAGATCGCCGCCAAGGTCGGTTCCTCGCCGCCCGAGATCGAAACGTCGAGAATCTCGCCCGGTACGCGCCAGTCCTTCTCGGCCTTGAAGTCGCCGGTCGGCGGATTTCCGAAGACGAGCAGGCGCCCCCCCGCGAGTCCGACGGCGAACCACTTCTCGTCGTCCGAAACCTTAAGCGCGAGGATATCGGCCTTGATCGGGAACCGACCGACGCGCTTTCCGCTGAAATCGAAGGCGTCGTAAGCATACGACGGTTTCGTGTCGTCGTCGTGGTAGCAAAGGATCTTTTTCGAGGAATTCAGCACGATCGGGCGGCAGCCGCCCTCGACCGTCCAAAGCACGGTGCCCGCGCGGTCGTAGGCGAGGAGTTTTCCGTCGTAATTATCCACGAAAATGCGGGAACCGTCGTCGGTGATGTCGAGGCTCTTCACCGGGAACGGGCTCGGGAACTGGAACACCTTCTTCCCCTCTTTCGAGAGGAGGGTCAGCAGGTGCTTCCCGCCGCCGTCGACGTCGGGAATGCTCGCGACGACGAGGTCGCCCGACTTCTTCGCGAGCGCGAGATCGGTGATCGGGCCCGGGAACTCCTCCTCCCAAAGGGATTCGAAGGTCATTTTTTGGGCCGCGCGTTCGAAGGGCAGGTCCTGGGTATCCGACGTGCTCGAGCATCCCCCGCAACCGAGGAATCCGAATACGACCAGCGCGCCCGCGAACAAGACGCGGTTGGCTTTCTGGGAATTTTTCCAGATGATAGAGGTCACCGTCATGCGAATCGCCATTCTCTCCCGGAATAAGAATCTTCACTCCATTCGCCGCTTGCTTCAAGAGGCGAAGCGTCTCGGGGTGATTTGCGACGTCGTCGATCCGCTCGATTGCCAACTCGTCGTCGAAGGAAAAAGCCGAACGATCTTCTACCACGGGCACGAGCTTCCCCGTTACGACGCCGTACTCCCGCGCATCGGCGCCTCGGTAACCGACTACGGGATCGCGGTAGTGAAGCATTTCGAGTCGATGGACACTTATGTCGTGAACGGATCGAAGGCGATCGGCGAGAGCCGCGACAAGCTCCGGAGCCTCCAGGTCCTTTCGCAGTCGGGGGTGCGCGTGCCCGCGACCGTTCTCGCGCGCGGTGCGCGAAATCTCCGCGCGGCCCTCGCTTCCGTCAAGGAAATGCCGGTAATCCTGAAGGTCCTCCGGGGCACCCAGGGCGTCGGCGTGATGCTCGTCCACTCGCCCGTTTCGCTCGCGAGCGTGCTCGAGACGCTGAACACCCTCGAGGAAGACGTTCTCATCCAGGAGTTCTTGAAGAAGAGCGCCGGACGCGACTACCGGATCTTCGTCGTCGGCGGGAAGATCGCGGCCGCGATGCTCCGGACCGCGCCGACCGGCGAGTTCCGTTCGAACATCCACCGCGGCGGCGAAGGCACGCCGGTCACGCTTCCGAAGTCGTATCGCCGATCCGCGATCCGCGCGGCGGCCGCGTTCGGATTAGGCGTCGCCGGCGTCGACCTGATGGACGGTCCGGGCGGCGCGACGATCCTCGAGGTGAATTCCTCGCCGGGATTCGAGGGCATCGAGAAGGCGACGAAACAGAACATCGCGGCCCTCATCATGCGCCACGTGGTCGGCGAAACGAGGAAGATCCTTCGGCGAAAATCGGCGCGAAAGCGCGCTTCGGCCGCGAAACGCGGCAAATCCCGCCGGGCGAAAATTACCCGGTCTTCGCGGCGCGGGCCTTCACGCGTTTCTTCGCGGAACGCACGGCGCTCGCGACGGGGTCGGCGAACTCGTTGACCGTCAAACATCCGTAGATCTTCTTCACGAGCATCGTGTTCACCTGGGTGCCGAGCTCTTCGACGATCGGTTGTTCGAGGGATTTCGGAACAATGATGTTATTCTTACGAAGATAACCAATGTAGTCCGAAACGACTTGGGCGATGAACGTCTTCCGATCGGAGTCGGGGTCCGCGAAGTTGAACAAGTGCTGTTCGAAGATGACGTAAAGCGGGTCGATCGCTTTAGCGGCGCCGGTCTTGGGAAGCTTCAGTTCGGTCGTCGTCTTCTTCGTCGAATTCTTTTTAGGCGACTTCGCAGATTTCATGTTTTCCCCGGGTCGAGAGCGTTCGTCCACATACGTTCAGCAGCAGCAGCCTCAGACATAGAGTTTTTCGGAAAAGGAATGGTCCGACTTGAGAACGAAAACGAAACCGCCGGAACTTTCGAAAACCAAGGAATTCCAACGCTTTAAACAGGCGATCACCGACGCGAAGCGGGTGTTAATTTCGACCCATGCCCTGCCCGACGGCGACGGGCTCGGCGCGGAGAGCGCCATTTTTCACTACTTAAAGCGCGCGAAGAAGGCTTGTCGGGTCTACAACCCCGATCCGTTGCCGCGCCGGTATCACTTTCTTGACCCTAAGCGCACGACGCTTCTCGGACCGAGCGAGGTCGAGATCTGGGACAACTTCGACCTCTGGGTGATCGTCGATACGAACGATCCGCGGCGTCTCGGAAAGCTTTGGCCCGAGCTTAGCCTCCGCGCGAAGAAGATCGTCTTCCTCGACCATCACCCCGAGATCGTCGGCGCGCAGGCGATCCAGTACCCGCCGCACGCGAGCGTCCTCTCCGACATCGCCTCGAGCTCGATCGGCGAGATGCTTTATCACCTCTTCGAGGAGCTCGATCTTGCCGAGATCAACAAGGACGTCGCGCTCGGCCTCTACGTCTCGGTCATGACCGACACGAACAGCTTCCGCTACGCGCGCACGACGCCGGCCGCGCACGAAATCGCGGCCCACATGATCGAGGAGGGCGTGAATCCGGAGGAGGTGTACCAGGCGATCTACTCGTCGAAGGAACTTTCCCACCTCCAGCTCTTAGGCCAGCTCCTCCAAAACACGAAGGTGACTTCGAACGGGAAAATCGCGTGGCTTGAAATGGGCCTCGATCTCCGGAAAAAACACCTCGCTTCGGCGGACGACACCCAGTCGTTCTTGAACCTGCTCCTTCTCCTCAAGGACGCCGAAGTCGTCTGCCTCTTCCGCGAAGAGGACGATAACCAGATCCGCGTCTCGATCCGTTCGAAGGGCCGGATCGTGATCAACCGGGTCGCGATGGAGCTCGGCGGGGGCGGCCACGACTACGCGGCCGGCCTCGCGCTTTCCGCCCCGCTCGACAAGACTCGGGAAGCGGTGATCGGACGGCTCAAGTCGCTCGTGAGTTCTTACGAAAAGTTCGGCAAGGACAAGGTTTAGAGCGAGATCGGTTCTCGCGCGGCTAGTTCGTCCCGAGCTTGAATTCGACGTCGTCGAGCGTGAACGTCGTCGAACCCGTGCGCTTCAGCACGAGCTTCGCGCCGGAACGGTCCTGCCACGCCCATTCGTCGGTCTTGCCCGTCGGGCGAAGGATCGCGGAGTTCGCGTTTTCGAACGCGTCCCACGAGATCACCGTGCGGCATCCCGTTTGGGGCGTGACCCGCAGCGAGCCCGCGGTGCCGGAGTCGATCCGGACGATGCAACGACCGAAACCGCCGGAGTACCGGCCCGGGCGCGGGACGCTGAAAGAGTAGAGCGCGATCGCGACGTCGAGCGACTTGCCCCACTTACGACCAAGGAGAAGCCCGGTGAGTTTCCGCGCGAAGCGGGAGTCCTTCGCGTCGGTGAATTTCCGGTCGAGGAACGCGACGGAGTCGTGGAGCTCGACGGCGAGGCGGCCGATCGGCGTGAGCGCGGAGAAGATCTCGGCGTCGAGGAGGATCTCTCCGTTCTTCTGGAGCGCGGAGACCTGCTCGATCGCACAGCTCGGAATGCGCGGGTAGACGTCGGCAACGAGTTTCAAGCGGGTGTCCGACTTCCTGAAACGGCCGTGGAAGTCGCCGATCGTGTCTTGGAGATAGCGCGGGTAGAGAGACTTACCGTTGTAGGTGCGCGCGAGGTCGATCAAGAGGTCCTGACGGGCGCGGGTCACGTCGGAAACCGAGATGACCGAGATATTGTAGATTTCGCGCGCCTCGTAGAGGTCGAGGACTTCGGCCGAAGCGACCGAACCGCCCGCTCCGCGACAGACGACGGCGGTCGATCCGTATCCGAGGTCCGCGGCGCCGGCCGAAGCCGCACCGGCGAAAAGGACGAGCGAGGACGCGAGCCAATAAAACCGATTCAGGGAGTGCATAGGTTAACGCACCATCCCTTAAATGATGCGGAAAGACAATATTCACGCGATGCGTTAATCGGCAGAAAAACGGCCGATTCGAGCCACGAACGGGGGTTCTCGAGTCGGTCGGGACCGCGATCGCTGACTCAAAACGAATACGATGCCGACCCCGAATAGAAAGGGCAGGGCGACGGCGACGACCGGGCTTTCCTCCCGGTAGAGCCAAATCGCTAGCCCGGCTCCCCCGAGCATCAGGGCGACGGAGAAGCGCTTCAGCGACGGGCGAATCACCCGGTCCATTTCCCAGTCCCGGACCGCGGCCCCGAAGTGCTTCTGATTCAAAATCCAGCGGTGAATCCGCGGATTCCCTTTCGAGAAGAAATACGCCGAGACGATCGCGAACGGAATCTGCGGAACGATCGGGAGGAAGATCCCGATCACCGCGAAGACCAAGAAAAGACCGCCCAATACCTGGAAAAAGATCGACCGTTTGTCTTTCGTCATTCGCCTGCAACCTTTCCCGGGCGGCGTTCAAGTCACGGTACAACCCTTCCTTCGAGGAGAATCGCCCCTATGAATCAAAATCACCGTCCCCTCCGTCTTTCCTTGCTCGCGACGTGCCTGATGGTCGCGCCCCTTTTCGCCCGGGCCGACGACCTCCGCTCGAAATGCCCGGATCTCGAGAAATGCGCGCACGCGGTCGCCGAGCTCACCGGCGCGAAGTTCGTCTACGACAGCGGGATGCTGAAAGACGCGATCGCCTCGACGAAGAACTTCGACCTCACGAAGGGAAACGCCGACGAGGTTTTCACGCTGATGCTGAATCAGAACGGCTTCACTCGGATGCCGCTCGCCGAAGCGAACGCCTTTACGATCCTCCGTCAGCGCGACGCGCGCGACTCCGCCCTCCCCACGCTCGTCGCCGACGCGAAAACGACGCCCGACTTCCCGAAGACGTGGGACCTCGCGAACCTCCGCTATAAACTCGTCCAACCCGAGCTCGCGGAGCACATCTGCCAGAACATCCGCGCGTTCATGCCGGCGAACTCGCGCGTCGTTCCCGACGACGTTTCCGGCCAGATCTTCCTCGTCGCCCCCTACCCGATCCTCGCGAACGCGCTGAAGGCGATCCAGTCGATGGATGTGAAGATTTCCGCCGAGAAAATGCGCCAAATCACCGGGCGCGGGCGTAAACACCGCGAAGAACGCGGACCCCCGCGGCCCGAGGGCTCCGGCAACGCGGGCGGCCCTCCTCCCGGCCCGCCGAACGGAGAACCGGCATCGCGTCATTAAGCATTCTTCACTCTCTTGATTCCGCGATCATTCCGGCTACTTTAAAGGAATGATCCAAGTCACCGGTCTCTCGAAGCACTATGGCCCGCGCACGGCCATCGATGATCTCAATTTCGAAGTGAAGAAAGGAGAGATCGTCGGCTTCCTCGGTCCGAACGGCGCCGGAAAGAGCACGACGATGAAGATCATCACCGGCTTCATGCCCGCGAGCGAGGGCGATGTCACGGTGAACGGATTCGACGTCTTCGATCGACCGATCGAAGTGAAGCGCGCGATCGGGTATCTCCCCGAGACGCCGCCGATCTACATGGAAATGACCGTGCGCGATTTCCTCGACTTCGCCGCCCGGCTGAACCAGGTCGCGAAGAGCGACGTGAAAAGGCAGATCGACTGGGCGATCGAGAAGACGAACCTCGGCGACGTCGCGAACCGGATCATCGGGAACCTCTCGAAAGGATACAAGCAACGCGTCGGCCTCGCCCAAGCCCTCGTGCACAATCCCCCCGTCCTCATTCTCGACGAACCGACGGTCGGCCTCGATCCGAAGCAGATCATCGAGATCCGCGAACTCATCAAAGGCCTCGCCGGCGAACACACGATCGTCCTTTCCTCGCACATCCTGCCGGAAGTCACGGCGACCTGCGGCCGGATCATCGTGATCAACCGCGGACGCATCGTCGCCGAAGACACGATCGACGGACTCACGATGCGGCTGAAGAAGGGGCTCCTCCTCCAGATGACGGTCGCCGCCGCGAATCCGTCGGGTATCGCCGCGATCAAGGCGGTCCCGGGCGTGACCGGCGTTTCCGCGACCGGTCCGAAACTCGTCATCGAGCTCGCCCCGAACCAGGGCGAGCTCCGCGACCGCGTCGCGAAAGCGGCCGTCGAATCGGGGATGGGCATCCTCGAATTCGGCGCCGAAAAAGTCAGCCTCGAGGAGATCTTCCTCCAGCTCACCACCGAAGAAAACGCCAAGGAGGCGGTATGAGCTTCGCGAACGCCTGGACCATCGCACGCCGCGATTTCCGCAGCTACTTCACCACGCCGATCGCCTACATCGTGCTCGCGCTTTTCCTCGCGATCATGGGCTACATGTTCTTCAACATGCTCGCCTACTTCAACGAGCAGGCGATGAACTACCAAACCTACAACATGGGCCACTCGATGTCCCTTTCCGAAGGCGTGATCCGCCCGCTCTACGGGAACATGAACGTGATCCTGCTCTTCTTCTCCCCGGCGATCACGATGCGGCTCTTCGCCGAGGAACGGAAGAACCAGACGATCCAGCTCCTGATGACGAGCCCGGTGAGCCTCACCGACATCGTCTTCGGGAAGTTCCTCTCGGCCACGCTCTTCGTCGCGGTCATGATCGGCGCGACCCTCGTCTACCCGATCACGCTGATGATCTTCGGGCAGCCGGACGTGGGCACGCTCGTCTCGTCGATCCTCGGCACGTTCCTGCTGACGTGCTGCCTGCTCACGACGGGGATTCTCTTCTCCGCCATGACCGAGAACCAGATCGTCGCCGTCTTCCTCACCGTCTGCGTGAACTTCCTCCTCTGGATCATCTCCTGGTCGGCCTACTCGGCCGGCCCGGTTTGGAGCGACGTCCTCATGCACCTCTCCCTCATCAACCACTTCATGAAATTCAGCCAAGGCGCGATCGAGACGGCCGACCTCGTTTACTACTTCTCGTTCATCTTCTTCGGCCTCTTCCTCACCCACCGCGTCCTCGACTCCTTCCGCTGGAGATAAATGGCCATGACTTCACCGTCCCAAAACCCCACCCCGAAATCGAACGGCCCGATCTTCGCCGTCCTCACCCTCGTCTTCGGCTTAGGCGCCCTCGTCGTGCGCACGGCCTACCCCGAACCCGCCTGGATCGGGTACGTCGTCCTCGCGGCCTTCGTCGTCTGCCTCGGACTCCTCGTCTGGTCCGTGAGGGCGATGGTTTCGAAACGGACCGCGATGTTCGGATTGAACAGCGCGATGATCGCGATCCTCGTCCTCGGCATCCTCGGCGTCGTGAACTTCCTCGGCGTGAAGTACAACAAGAAGTTCGACCTTACGAAGACCGGCGTGAATACCCTCTCGGACCAATCCGTGAAGGTCTTCAAATCCCTCACCCAGCCGGTGAAACTCGTCCTCTGGTCGAAGCTCGATGAACGCGAGAAGCAGCGCCCGCTCCTCGACAACCTCAAGAACCTCTCCTCGAAGGTCGAAATCGAATACGTCGACCCGGTGAAGGAAATCACGCGCGCGAAGCAAGCCGGGATCAAGGCCGAGACCACCCTGCAGCTCTTCGTCGGCGAACGGTCCCAGCTGATCGAGGCGCCGAACGAGGAAAAAGTCACGAACGCCGTGATCAAGCTCTCGAAGAACACGACCCCGGTCGTGTGCGCGATTTCCGAGCACGGTGAACGCGACTTCGAGGCGAACACCCCCGACGGATATTCGCTCGCGAAAGGTACGCTCGAGAAGCAGAGCTACGCGGTGAAGAAGGTGAACCTCGTCGCCGAAGGAAAGATCCCCGCCGACTGTTCGCTCATCGCGATCATCGGCCCGACGAAGGCGTTCTTCGAACCCGAAGTGAAGCTCGTCCGCGACTACCTCGCGAACGGCGGCGCGGCGGTCGTCGCGCTCGACTTGAACCTGAAGGGCCCGAATTTCGACGCCTCCCCGGAAATCACGAAACTCCTGACCGAATGGGGCGTCGAATCGGACCTCGCGATCGTCGTCGACCCGGTTTCGCAGATGCTTCGCCTCGAAGCGACCGTTCCGATCATCCCGACCTTCTCGAAGGACGTCTCGATCACGAAGGACATGACCGGAAACACCGTTTTCCCGCTCACTCGTCCCCTGCGGATCGCGGCGAAGACGGAGCCGAGTCTGAAAGTTTCCTGGCTGACCCAGACCACGCCGAACGCGTGGGGAGAGAAAGACCTCGCCGGCCTGGTGAAAGGCGTCGCCAAGTTCGAACCGACGAGCGACATCAAGGGTCCGCTCTACACCGCGCTCGCCGTCGACGGAAAGCTCCCGAACTCGCAGGCGAAGAAGAACACCCGCATCGTCGTCTTCGGGACCTCCCTCGTCGCCGCGAACCAATGGTCGCGCTTCGGCGCGAACCTCGACCTCTTCGCGAACGCGGTCAGCTGGGTGCTCGAAGACGAGAGCCTGATCTCGATCCGCTCTAAGGAAGAACCGGGCGGGACGATCCAGCTCTCCGCGATCCAGGGCGGACTCATCCGCCTCTTCACCGTCGTCGTCGTACCGGGCATCATGATCGTCCTCGGAATCGTCGTCTGGCTGCGTAGGAAGAAACTCTAAGATGGCCACGAAGTCCCCGCGCACCGGAACGCCTCTGGTCCTCGCCGTCGTCCTCATCGCGCTCGGCGGGCTCGCGTATTGGCTCCAGTACTCGAAAAAACCCGCGGACGAGGCCGCCGAAGCCGACGCGAAGAAGGTCCTCGCGCTCAAGCACGACGCGGTCGCGCGCCTCGAGTTCCGCGGCGCCTCGAAAAAGCCCGAGAACATCACCCGTCCGCCGCTCGCGGTCGCGCTCGAGTGCGCGAGCCTCGCCGACAAACTCTGCCATCCCGAGGACGCCTCGCACTGGAACCTCGTCGAACCGCTCAAGACGAAGGCCGACGACGCGACGGTGAACGGCGTACTGAAGAACATCGGGAACCTCGTTTCGAACGAGACGCTCGATCTCGCGACCGAGACGCCGGCGAAACGCGCGCAGCTCCTGAAGGACTACGGCCTCGACGCGGAAGCGCGCGCGCGGCCGACCACCCGCAAGATCACCGTCGTCCGCGCCGGCGGCGCGAAGACGGCGGTCTACTTCGGCGTGAAGCACCCGATCGGCGATAACGTCTTCGCGCTCCTCGAAACCGGGGAAATCGCGAACGAGAACAAGATCTACGTCGTGCCGGACTGGCAGATCTCGGTCTTCGACCAAAAGACGTCTTATTTCAGGGACAAGAACCTCTTCGCCTTCAACGAAAAGGACGTCTCCGAATTCACGCTGGCGCAGTCGAAGAAGACGAACGGAAAGCTAGAAGCGAAGCGCACCGCCGGGGCGGACGGCAAACCCGCCGATCCCGAGGGCTGGACGCTGAAACTCGGGAAAACCGAAGCCGAAGGCGACGTCGATCAAATCGACGCCGTCCTGTCGGGCGTGTCGCACCTCGCCGCGAAGGACATCGCCGCCGAGAATCGGAACTCGCCCGAAGGGAAAGCCGCGCTCGCGGGCGCGAAACTTTACTACGACCTACGCTTCACGGCGAAGGGCGCGGAAAAACACATCCGTCTCTACGAAAAGCCGAAGTCGAAGGATCCGAAGGCGCTTCCCGCCCTTTACGCCGTCGTCGACGACCAGGATCCGGTCTACGAGATCGACACGTCGAATTCGGACCGGATCCAAAAAACCTTCGACGAGCTCCGCTCGGGAAAACTCATGACCACGGCCGAACGGTACGCCATCTCCGCGATCGACGTCGACGCCCACGGCGCCGAATCGTTCAAGCAGCAGGTGACGAAGGAACCGGGCGGAAAGTGGAAGATCGGCGCGGCGGAAACCGGCCCGGGCAAGGTCGAGAGTTTCCTCGATCGCTTGACCGGAAAGGCCGCGATCGGATTCGGCGGGCCGCTGCCGACGGGCGGGGAATTCCTCAAGCTGACGCTCAAGAAATCCGTCGATGGCAAGGAAACCGTTTCCGCCGAGTTCGAGTTCTGGAAAGCGAAAGATCGGATTTACGCGCGCAACCTTCGCACCCCGAAGAAGGAAGTCGTCGAGCTCTCACCCGAACTCGGTCCGGAACTGCCGTGGGGCTCGGCGAGCTGGCTCCCGGCCCCGACATCGGCCGCGCCGAAAAACGGGGCGAAATGAGCGAACTCGAACAGGCCGGCTACGCTCCGACGGAGCCGACGGCGAAATCGCCGAATCCAGTGACTCAGTACTTCGCGACGCTGAAGGCGATTCTCACGCGCCCTTCCGCCTTCTTCCGGAATCTGCCTCGCCCTCCCGGCGTCGTCGGTCCGCTTTTTTTCGGGATCCTCACGAGTTGGTTCGGCAGCGCGCTCGAATACCTCTGGGTCACCGGCTTCGGAAAAGTCTTCGAGAGTCGAATCGCCGATCTCCTGAGTGCGATGGAAAAGGTGCCGCAGATCGACTCGAGCGGCCAGTTCGAAACCGCGCTCGCGGTCCGTCAGAAGATCGTGGATTGGGTCTTCGGCATGGGCGCCGTGTTGATCGACCCTTTCAAATCCTGCGCCTGGATCCTCTTCCTTGCTCTCTTCGTGTGGGTCGCCGCGCGGCTCTTTGCGAACCGCGATTACCCGGCGAACGAGCGCCGCCTCGACTACGAAACCGCCGTCTCGATCGTCGGCTTCGCCCAGGCGGCCGCGCTCTTCAAATGCGTCCCGATGGTCGGCGGACTCCTTTCCGCGATCTTCGCGATGGTGATCGGCGTGATCGGCGCGACGGAAACCTACCGGGTTTCCACCGGCCGGGCGATCTTGATCGCGCTTTTCCCTTCGATCCTCTTCTGGGGTCTCCTGATCGCCGGGATGGTCGCCTTTTTCTCGGCGATCCTCATGCTCATCCTACGCTGAAGCCGCTCCGCCGAAACCGTCGTTCGTTTGGCGGCCGGGTTGCCCGTTGAAACCCGGCGCGATCCCCCGGACACTGGTAGAGCGGGTCTTCGACCCGCCCGCATGCCGATGAATCCTTCCCTCACGACCGATTACCGATCCCCGATCCGCCGATCGCTGACCGCGTTCGGCCTCGCCTTCGCGCTCCTCGGACTCACGCCGAGCCCGGCGCGCGCGCTTCCTCCTCCCTCCGACGACCGCCCGGTCGTCTTGAACTTCGACTGGGACGACAACCTCGTCTACATGCCGACCCAGATCACCCTCTACCGGAAAGCCGGCATCCCGAACGGTCTGCCCGAAACGCGCGGCGTATCGACCGACGACTTCGCGCTCATTCGCGATAAAATCGGGAAATCCGGGGAATGGGAAAACTACGAATTGCGAAAGACCGCGACCGAGAACTCCTTCCTGCGTTTCGGCCCGGCGGGCGACGGACCCGGAGGGCGGAACTATTTTCTCGAGGATCTGAAAGAAACGATCCTTTCCGGCAAATCCGGATGGAAGGGTCCGGCTTGGGACGCGATGATTTTCGCGCTTTCGAACGAGGAAACCGCGAAAAACTTCGGGGTCATCACGGCGAGAAGCCATCTCCCCGAGGAGATGCTCGAGGCGTTCGAGTGGCTCCGTTCGATCGGCTACATCCGTCACTTACCCGCTCTCGAGAACCTCCATGCGGTCGGGGGCGCGGCCGACCCGTCCGGCGAGAAGGCGAAAATCATGATCGAGGAACTCGCGGAGCTCGAGGCCATCCCGCCGGGAAAGAAGTGGAAATCCGTCGAGGGCCCCGATCCGATGAGGCGGGGCCAGTACCACGTGTGGACTTTCTCGGACGACGATTGGGGCAACTTCACGAAAGCGCGCGACGCCATCGGCGAAGAGATGCAAAAGGGAAAGTTCGGGAACACGAAGGTGATGCTCTTCTTCACCGGCGTGAATCATCCCACCGAGAAGCCGCACGGGATCGTTCTCCTCCCGAGCGGCGAGCCCCGTCCGCTGACCGCGGCGGAAGAGGCCGAGGTCGCGACCGCCCGGCGTCTCGGCCGGATCGACTGCGGCCGACTCCTGCGGGCGCCGCGCGCCTCCGCGATTTGAACGCCGACGGGATCTTGACGACCGAAAGCGAGCGAAGCCTTCTTCTGGACTATAGACCCGTCGGTTTCCCGCCGAAAAGAAGGCGATGACTCTCCGTGGAGGCCTCCGGCTTCGAATCCTTTCGCTCGCGCCGCTCTTCGCGGCGACGGCGGCGCTCGCGTATCCGCCGACCTACGGCACCGAATTCAACTTCGTGAGCCCGAAGATCGACCAGGCCGCGCGTTGGCGGCTTCCCGGCACACTCGTCGGAAAAGCCGAGCACCAGTTCGCGGAAGCGATGGTCGACCAAGTCCGCCGCCGTTGCCCGACCTGTCAGGTCTCCACCCATAAAGGGAAATTCGGATTCGAGGAATACAAGGTCACCGTTCCCGACGGTTCATGGTGGTTCAATATCGCGGTCGATCCGGGCTGCGTCGAAGTCCAGACCTCTCCCGCGACGTCGAATGCCATCCGCGACCAAATCGCCGAGATGAAGAAGTACATCTTCGATTCGGCGAAAGGCTCGGGACTCTCTTTCCGCCAGGCGCGCGACATCGAGAACAGCACCGCGCACCTGAACATCGGCGCGCGCTCGGCGTTCGAAGGCGACGTGAAGGGATTCATGCGCTACCTCGTCGACTACCAGAACAATCCGGCGCTCGGCGCCGGCGTCTTCGGCGACGACTTCGCGAACGCGCCCCTATTGAGCGAACTGAAGCCCGAACAACGCAAGGCCTTCACGGCCCTCGTCGAGGACGTGAACGCCGGGAAGGTCGAAACGATCGACGTCCTCGCGCGGCGGATGAACTACGAGGTTTATACCTGGACCCCGACCTTCAATAAGAACGGCCTCAGCTCGGGTCAGCACTACCAGTCTTTCGGAATGAAACAGCTGATCAAGTCGGAGTTCGCGAACCACGACATGCCGTTCGAGCTCCGCGCGGTCCGCATGCCCACGACCCCCGAGGAGTACCAGCTTCTCACCGAGCTGATGGACGCGCGCATCGACTTCATGAAGAAACAGGAAGGTCCGATCCATTTCGTCGACACCACGAAGGTGGAGATCGCGTCCTACCGCTCGACGGCCGAGATCAAGGCGCTCGAATTCCACCTCTACGTGAGCGAGCTCGGACTCGACCCGAAGAAATACGAGTCCCTCATCACGCCGGATGCCCGGAAAGCCTTGCACGGCGATCACCTCGCCCGCGTGCTCGGGGGCGAGGTGAAGCTGAAGAACGAATCCGACCTCGCGATCCTCGACTACCTCGCGAAACGCGCGCTCACTTCGCCCGCGAGCGAGAAGGCGTTCTACGGGATCATCGAAAAACAGTCGAAGCCGGCTGACGTCCTCGCGACCCTCCTCGATCGCATCTACTACGATGCCGAAAAGGGAACCGAGACGGCCGAGGTCATCCTCGAGCGCACGAAGCGGATGATCACGCAGGCCGCCGCGCACGGCATGCCGGTTCAAGCCTCCGGTCATGAGTACCTCGAAGGTCTCGAGAAACTGACCCGACCGGCGAGCCTCGCGACGAAGTGCGTGCGCTGGCTGAAGAATCCGTTCGGCTGGTGGTAAGCATCCGCGTCAGCGCCCGCGCGTTACTCGCGAGCCCAGTAAACCTTTTTCTCTAACCCGCCGCTCCATTCCTTCCCATCACTCGACTCGTTTGATACGAGATTCGCATGCTGCATAAGAGCCTGCCGGGTTTCATCGAAGTCGTCTGCGGAAGCATGTTCAGCGGGAAAACCGAAGAACTGATGCGGCGCTTGAAACGCGCCCAGTACGGCCGCCAGAAGGTCCAAGTCTTCAAGCCGGCGATCGACAATCGCTATAGCGAAGATCACGTCCAGTCCCACGACGCGAATCGCGTCCTCTCGATCCCGGTGAAGAACGCGTGGGAAATCCTCGACCGCGTCGAAGACAACACCCGCGTCGTCGGGATCGACGAAGTGCAGTTTTTCGACGACTCGGTCGTCGACGTCTGCAACAAGCTCGCTTACCGCGGCATGCGGGTGATCTGCGCGGGACTCGACATGGACTTCCGCGGTCAACCCTTCGGCCCGATGCCGAAGCTCCTCTCCGTCGCGGAAAGCGTGACGAAGCTCCAAGCCGTGTGCGTCGTTTGCGGCCAGGCGGCTTCGCGTTCCCAGAAAGTCGTCGGCGACGCCGCGATCGTCGCGGTCGGCGCGAAGGAAATGTACGAAGCGCGCTGCCGCTTCTGCCACGAACCGAACGTCGACTTCAAATCCGAGCCCATGCGCTCCACGACCCCGACTCCGGGAAAAACCGATGAGCACGCGCGATCGGCAATTTGAGAAGATCGAATTCCGCCTCTCGGAATTCGATCACCGCTACGGGAAAAACGTCCACCTCCTTTCGGACCCCTACCTCCTTTCCCTCCTCGCCCGCCTTTGCGCCGAGGAAACCGTCCAGCCGGTCATCAACGAACTCGTCCAGTCGATCTATTCCTCCCTCCTGAACACGGTGGTCGCCCGGGAATTCCCGACTAAAAACTCCGAAGTCCGCACGCGAATGGCCGCCGATCACCCCGCGGAAGGCGTTTATTCCGGTCCGAAGATCGTCGCCGATCAGCCGGTGGTAACGGTGAACCTCGCCCGCGCGGGCACGCTGCCGTCGCATATCTGCTATACGGCCTTGAATTACTTCATGAATCCGAAGCTCGTCCGCCAGGATCACATCTCGATCGGTCGGATCACCGACCACGCCGCCCGCGTCACCGGTAGCCAGGTTTCGGGGCATAAGATCGGCGGCGACGCGGAAAACGCGATCGTGCTCATTCCCGACCCCATGGGAGCGACCGGCGGGACGGTGGTCGAAGCCGTTTCCCTCTATAAAAAGCTCGGTGGAACGGCGAAAAAGTACATTGCCCTTCACTGTATCGTCACTCCCGAGTATCTAAAGAACGTTACCCAAGCCCACCCCGATCTGATCGTCTACGCGGTTCGGCTCGACCGGGGGCTTTCGAACGCGAAGGTCCTCGGCTCCGTTCCCGGCGAACACTGGAACGAAGAGCGCGGACTGAACGACAAACACTACATCGTCCCCGGCGGGGGCGGCTTCGGCGAGGTCATGAATAACTCGTATGTCTAAACCAGCTTCGAACCACAGCGATCCCAAGGTCCTCATCTCCGCCGAAAAGCTCGACGAGCGGATCGCGGAACTCGCGAACGAGATCCAAAACGACTACGCCGGGCGCGAGATCGTCGCGATCTGCGTGCTCAAGGGCAGCTTCATTTTCTTCTCGGACATCCTGCGGAAGATCGATCTCCCGACGTCTTGTGAATTTCTCGGCGTCTCGAGCTACGGCGACAAGAAAGTCAGCTCGGGCGAAGTGAAGGTCACCCTCGACATCAACGAACCGCTCGAGAACAAGCACGTCATCCTCTTCGAAGACATCGTCGACTCGGGACTGACGCTTTCGTACCTGATCGCGAACCTCCGCGCCCGTCGCCCGGCTTCGCTCCGCACCTGTTCGCTGCTCATGAAGCCGGACTCGATGCGCGTCGATATCCCGGTCGATTACGTCGGCTTCAAGATCGGCCCGGAGTTCGTCGTCGGTTACGGCCTCGACTATGCCGGTAAGTTCCGAGGTCTGCCGTTCATCGGCTTCCTCGAAGCCGAGCACTGAGAGCCGGGCCCGAGATTGATCGACAATCCCGAATACCCGCCGATCGAAAGACCGAAAAAGAAGGAACGTCCTCCCGAGGCGCCGCCGAAGGGGCTTTTCGACCGCGCCCTCCGTGCCGGCAAGAGCGTCACTCACGGCTTGATGATGGTTCCGATCTACCTGATCGCGAGCGTCGTCGTCGGCGCCGCGATCGCGCCGGGGATCGGCGTCTATCACCTGATCGCGGGCCTGGGCGAGGATTCGGGCGTCGTCCTCCGGACGTTCGCGTCGGGCGTGGGCATCGGCGCGGCGTTCTTCACTTACGGATTCGCGCTCCTTCTCGTCGTCCCCCTCGTGAACTGGCCGCTCCGATCCCTCGTCAAGCCGAGCCGCGGATCGTTCCATTCCGCGCAGTTCCTGCCGTGGTACCTCCACAACTCGCTCGCCTACATCGTGCGCTACTCGTTCCTCGACTACGTCACGCCGACGCCGCTGAACCATATGTATTACGGCCTCATGGGGATGAAGATCGGCAAGAACACGCAAATCAATTCGTCGAACCTCACCGATGCCGCGCTCCTCGTCCTCGAGGAGAACGTCACGATCGGCGGATCGGCGAGCATCATCTGCCACTACGGCCAGTCGGGCTACCTCATCCTCGCGCCGACGATCATCCGGCGGGGCGCCGTCATCGGCATGCTCGCGACGATCATGGGCGACGTCGAGGTTGGCGAGGACGCGAAGGTGCTCGCGAACTCGCTCGTGCTTCCGAAGACGCGGATTCCGGCGGGCGAAACCTGGGGCGGCGTGCCCGCGAAACGAATCGAACTTTAAGTGCGGCGGCGAGCGGTATTCCTCGATCGCGACGGGGTGCTGAACCGGACGGTCTTCCGGGACGGAAAACCGCGGGCTCCCGATCGGCCCGAGGAATTCGAATTTTTTCCCGACGTCGAGGGGGCGATCGCGGACCTGCGGACCGCCGGCTTCGCGATCGTCGTCGTGACGAACCAACCGGACGTCGCTCGCGGATGGCAGACCCGGGCGAACGTCGAAGCGATGAACGCGATCGTCCGCGAAAAACTCGCGGTCGACGCGTTAAAGGTGTGTTTCCACGACTCGGAGGCGAACTGCGCGTGCCGGAAACCCCTTCCGGGAATGCTCGTCGAAGCCGCGCGCGAGCTCGAAATCGATCTCGTTCGATCGATCATGATCGGCGACCGGGAAAGCGATCTCCGAGCCGGCGTCGCAGCGGGCTGCGGCGTAAACCTTTTCGTAAACGCGCGGGCATCGGAGAACGGCCCGTCGGACGGGCGATTTTCCTCGCTCGGCGAAGCCGTGAGCTGGATCCTTTCGCAAGCGAAATCCGAGCTCTAATCGCCCGAAATACCTAGCGTTTTTACTTTGCCTTCGAAGGTTCCCTCCCTAGAATTGAGGCATGAAAACCCTTCGGAAATTCCGCGCGAAAGCTCCGACCCGCATCGACCTCGCGGGGGGCACGGTCGACATCTGGCCGATCTACCTTTTCCTGAATCGCGCGACGACGGTGAATCTCGCGATCGACCTCTACGCCGAGACCGACCTCGAGGAAGTCGCCACCGTCTCGGGCGAACCCGTGGTCACGCTGCGCGCGGAGGACCAAGGCGCCGAACTCAAATTCACGTGGGACACGATCGAGGCCCAAACTCCCCCGCCCTCGCTCGAACTCCACTGGAAGTACCTCCGCTACTTCCTCGAACTGAAGAAAAAATCGGGCCGTTTCTATCCGACGGTCGGCCTCACGCTCTCGACGCGCGCGAAGAGCCCGGCCGGAGCCGGACTCGGGGGCTCCTCCACGCTATCGGTTTCGATCATCGGCGCGCTCAAGGTCTGGTGCGACGGAGCCGTGAACGTCGAACTCGACGGCGAACGTCTGGTCGAGATCACCCGCGACGTCGAGACGACCGTGATCAAGGTTCCCGCCGGCATGCAGGATTACTACGGCGCGATGTTCGGCGGGCTCCAGTCGCTCCGCTGGGGCGCGGGCAAGCACGACCGTCAGTGGCTCTCCCCGGACCTCATTCCCGAACTCGAAGAACGGATCCTCCTTTTTTATTCGGGCCAATCCCGGAATTCCGGGATCAACAACTGGGCGCTCTTCAAGGCCTTCATCGACGGCCTGGGAAACGTGCGGGAACAGTTTCACGGGATCAATCACTCGACCCACTCGCTCGAGCAGGCCTTGAAGGAAAAGAACTGGACGGGCGCCGGAAACGCGATCGCCTCCGAGTGGGAGGTTCGGCGCGGGCTCGCAAGCGGGATCACGACGCCCGAAATCGACCGCGCGTTCGAACTCGCGATGGCGAAAGGCGCGACAGCGGGCAAAATTTGCGGAGCCGGCGGCGGCGGGTGCTTCTTCGTCTACGTCCCGGAAAAAAATCCGGGCGTCCGCGAAGCGATCGTCCGCGAGGTCGGCGCGCTCCCCGGCATCCGGCACCTCCCGTTCCGCGCGGCGAAAAAAGGACTCACGATCGAATGAGCGTGAACCGATGAGCGAATCCCGCGTCCTCCCGATGCAGCCCCGCCGATACCTCGGCCTCGAGCTCGCGGGCGCGAAGAACCAGAAGACCTCGCTCGCGGTGCTCGAATATTATCCGCGCGAGCAGAAGGTTTTCCTCCTCGACGTCTACGACCGGATCGCCGGCCATAACGACCAAAGCGGGGACGAGGCTCTCCTCGAGACGATTACGGAAGCGACGTCCTACGAACGGAACCGGACGCTCCACCAAGCGGTGAAGATCGGCGTGAACGTGCCGATCGAGCTCCCTCCCTGCATCACCTGTGAGCGGCGCGCGTGCCGTACGGCGGCGGGCTGCTCCGAGCCGGCGGCGAAGTGGATGCGGGAAACCGCACGCAAGGCGGCGGAAGCTTCGAACCTCGACGTAAACGTGCTCGAGGTCACGCCGTATACCCAGCGTCCGTTCGAGATCTGGGCGCGCTACCGGATCCTGCCCGAACTCGCGCGCGATTTCCGGTTCGAGATCGACGAAGCGCTCGGCGGGAACCGAGCGCCGCTGACCGCGCGGATGCACTACTTGAAGCGCCACCTCGGCGACCTGCCGATCGTCGAAGTCTGGCCGAAGCTGACGATCTCGACCCTCGCCCAGGCGTTCGGACTCCCGAAGCGCCTGATCCAGAACTACCGAAAACCCGAGGAGGGATACGCCGCGCGCGTCGAGCTCCTCGAAACGATCGCGATGAAAAAGGGCGTCTTCATCTACGACCGCGATCTGAAGAAGCTCGGCACGAGCCTCGCCGCTTTCGATGCGTTCATCTGCGCCTATACGGCGGTGCTTTGCGACCGGGACATGACCGCGAAGGCGCCGCGGGGATTTCCGAAGCATTCGAGCTGGGTCGCGTACTTTCCGCCGGCGGGTCTCGCGGGCGGAGCGGGACGGAAATAGATGGGTAAAGGCCTCTTTCCCTACATCTTGAAACGACTCCTCGGCGCGATTCCGACCCTCCTGATCCTCGCGACGTTCGTCTTCTTCCTCATGCGTTTCGCTCCGGGCGGGCCGTTCGACGGCGACCGGGTCTTTCCGAAGGACGTCCAAGCCGCGATCGACGCGCGCTACGGACTCGACCTGCCCCTTTGGCAGCAGTACTTGAAGTGGCTTTCCTCGGTCACGCTCCACTTCGATTTCGGGGAGTCGTTCCAATACGTCGGCCGCACGGTGAACGAAATGATCGGAAGCTCGCTACCGCCCTCCCTGCTCCTCGGAGGTCTCGCTCTCGTCTTCGCGGTCGCGCTCGGCGTCCCGCTCGGCGTGCTCGCGGCCTGGCGCCAAGGCACGTGGATGGATTCGAGCGCGATCTTCCTCGCGATCGCCGGGGTTTCGCTGCCTTCCTACCTGATCGCGAGCACCCTCGTCCTCGTCTTTTCGCTGAAGCTCGGATGGTTTCCGCCCGCGCTCTGGGAGGAACGCTCGAGCGTGGTCTTGCCCGTGATCACGCTCGGACTGCGCCCCCTCGCGATCACCGCGCGCCTCGTGCGGGCGTCCGTAATCGAGACGCTTTCTTCCGACTACATCCGAACGGCTTACGCGAAAGGCCAGACGGTGACGAAGATCCTTTTCCATCACGCGCTCCGGAATTCGCTGATCCCCGTGATCACGGTCCTCGGTCCGCTCGCCGCGAGCCTCGTCACCGGCTCCTTCCTCGTCGAGATGGTCTTCCAGGTGCCGGGCCTCGGGAAGCATTTCGTCGGTGCGGTTTTGAACCGCGACTATCCGATGGTCATGGGGGTCACCCTCGTTTACGGGGCGATCCTGATCGTCTCGAACCTGCTCGTCGACGTCGCGTGCGCGATGCTGGATCCGCGGATCCGGCTCGAAACGGCGGAGGGATGAGCGGGTGAAATCCTTCGCGAAGAAATTCCTCCGGCATCGGGTGGCGCTCGCGAGCCTCGTCTTCCTCGCGGTGGTTTCCGTCGGCGCGGGGTTCGCGCCCGTCTTCACCCGCCAGTCCTACGAGGTCCAGAACATCGAGGAAAAGCTCGAGACGCCGAACGCGCAGCACTGGATGGGGACCGACACGCTCGGCCGGGACCTTTATTCCCGGGTGGTCTACGGCGCGCGGATGTCGCTCTCCGTCGGCGTGATCACCGCGCTGCTTTCACTCACCGTCGGGACGCTCGTCGGCGCGATCGCCGGATACCGGGGCGGAAAGATCGACGCCGCGCTTATGCGCGTGGTCGACGTCTTCTACATCTTTCCTTCGCTCCTGATCGCGATCCTGCTCACCGTCTATTTCGGGCGCGGGTTTCTCGGCATCCTCGTCGCGATCACGCTCACCTCGTGGGTCACGCATGCCCGGCTCGTCCGGAACCTCGTGCTCCAATCGAAGGAAATGCTCTACGTCGAGAGCGCCCGCTCGCTCGGTCTTTCGGGCACGCGCATCCTCCTCCGCCACATTCTGCCGAACATCCTCGGCCCGATGATCGTCTCGCTCACCTTCCAGATCCCGACGAACATCATGAGCGAGAGCTTCCTCTCATTCATCGGCCTCGGCCTCGAACCGCCTTATTCGTCGTGGGGCACGCTCGCGAACGAGGGATTCCGCGCGATGAAGAGTTTTCCCCACCTGATCCTCTTCCCGGGAACGGTGCTTTTCGTGACCCTCCTCGCGTTCAACGCCCTCGGCGACGGCGTGCGGGACGTGCTCGATCCGCGCGGGAAGCGGGATTTCGGGGCCTAAACCGCAGCCGGACGCACGAGCCGGAACGACGCGGTGACCGTCGTCTCGCCGGACTGCTTCCGGGCTTGGAGATCGAGTTTGAGCTCGTTCGCGCCCATCACCTGCCACTGCCCGCCGATCGAAATCTCGTCACCGAGGAAGGTCATCGCGCGAAAGCGCGTTTGCGATCCGCCGATCGAAAAGCCGCGCAGGTTCCGGTAGTCGGCGATCGCTTCGAGCGCGCGGGAATGAAGCAGGCTCGC
Source organism: Bdellovibrionales bacterium (assembly GCA_018266355.1). GTDB lineage: Bacteria > Bdellovibrionota > UBA1018 > UBA1018 > UBA1018 > JACMQW01. The sequence continues at coordinate 794,428 of JAFEAP010000029.1, read as the reverse complement.
GGTCAGCATCCCGTGCGCGATCACGCCGGGAAGCCCCATCGACTTCGCGACGGCCTCGTCCTGGTGGATCGGGTTGTAATCGCCCGAAACGCGCGCGAACTCCTTCAACCACTCGAGCGTGACCGTGCCCGCGACCTTGAACGGGATGAGGTTCGCCGAAGAGATCTCGGTCATCCGAGGAGCTCCCGGTAAACCATCGTGCTCCGCGCGGTCGCGACGGTGACCTCGTCCGCGACGCGTACGAAATCGGTCTCGAAGGCCATGAACGCCATGTTCGCCGTCTTGGATTTCTTTTCCACGACCGACGCGAGCCGCGTGACGAACCGGATCTCCTCCGAAGGCGAAAGCGGGGCTTTCAGCTCGTACTCCTGCTCGGCGTGCAGGACTTGCTTGAGCTGGATCCCGAGGGCGTCCATGAGTTCGAACTCGCCCTGACGGAAGATCGTGAAGACGGTCGGGATCGCGACCGAAGAGATCGGCGAATGCGAGGTCGCGCCGACCGTCGCCTTCACGCAGGTCGCGAAATCGCGCATCTCCGTCCCCGAAAGCGTGACCTTACGCTCCGAGGAAAGGCGCCCGATCTGCGACTTCAGTCCGTCCATCGGAGGGCTCACTGCGGGCGGGCCTCCGCGGCGGTAAGCCGGATCGCCTTCATTTCGAGGGAGTTAAGGGCGTTCACTTGGAGGTTCTTCACCCGCGGATTCACGAGCGCGAGGATCGGCTCGTTATAGAGAGGAAGCACCGGCACGTCGTCCTCGACGAGGAGCTTTTGGGCCTGATCGTAGAGCGTCTCACGGGCTTTCTGGTTCTGGTTGTAGCGAGCGAGCAGCACCTTCGCGTCGTACTGGGCGTTCTTCCACTTCGTGCGGTTATTTCCGCCCGTGCTCAGGAAAACGGAGAGAAAGTTATCCGGGTCGGGATAATCCGCGCTCCAGGAGAGCAGGAAGATCGGATAGCTGTAGAGTTCGAGCTGGGCGCGGAAGGTCTTGTGATCGAAGGACCGGATGCCGATCTCGAGACCGAGGTTTTTCTTCAATTCGGCCTGGATGAACTGGCAGAGCGTGAGGTTCTTTTCCCAGTTCGTCGTCACGAGGTCGATCTTCATCCCCGGTTTCACGCCGGATTTCGCGAGTTCCTTCTTCGCCGCTGCGGGATCGAAAGGGAGTCCGATCGATTTGTTATAGCCGAACATTCCCGCCGGGATGAATCCTCCGGTCGCGGTCTGCGCGCCGTGGAGGAATTCGCCGATCTTCGACTTGTCGATCGCCATCGCGATCGCGCGGCGGACGTTCACGCTCGAGACCGGGTATTGATCGACGACGAAACCGAGGTAGCCCGTCTTCAAATAAGGGAATTTCTCGAGGTCCGGGCGGCCTTCGAGGCGTTTCAGATCCGTGCCCGCGATGTCGGTGAGGAAATCGATCTTTCCCGCTTCGTAGAGCGTGAGCGCGGTCGAGTCTTCCTTCACGATTACGCCGACGGCGGTGTCGATGTTCCCGTGCGTGCCGTAGTAGTTCGGATTCGCGGTGAGCACGACTTTCGAATCGATGTCGTAGCTCGAAAGTTCGAACGGGCCGACGGTCACCATCCGGCCGGGTTTCGACCAAGCGGTGCCGTACTTCTCGACGATGTCCTGGCGGAGCGGGAAGGTCACCCAGAACGTCGGGATGTGGATGAAGTGCGCGACCGGTTTCGCGAGCCGAACCACGAGCGTCGCGTCGTCGGGCGCGGAAATCCCGACCTTCGAGAAGTCGGTTTGCTTGCCCTGGAAGAATTCCTCGGCGCCGTCGATGTCGAAGAGCGTGTAGGCGTAGGACGCGGCCGTGACCGGCGAAAGCAGGCGCTTCCACGAGTAGACGAAATCCGCGGCCTTGAGCGGGACGCCGTCGCTCCATTTCACGCCCGGCCGAAGCTTGAACGTGTAGGTCTTCCCGTCCGGGCTCTTCGTCCAACTCTCGGCGAGCGCGGGAACGACGTTCATTTTCGAATCGTGCGAAACGAGGCCCTCCATCAGGTTCGTCAGGAGCCAGGTCTCGACCGTCGTGTGCGCGCGGTTCCAATCGAGGGTTTCCGGATCGCTGAGCAGCCGGAAGGTGAACGTCTGCTTCGGTCCCTTCGGCGCGGAGACCGCCGGTTCGGAATCCAGCGGGGCGACGCCCGAGGGACCCGGAGTCGGCGCGGCGAGCGACGCGGGAACCTCTTCGGATTTCTTCGTGCATGCGGAGAGCGCGGTCAGCGCGACGAGCGTGATCGCGAGGAATCGCGAGCGGAATTTCGACTCAGTACCCGTCGACCGGGAAAGTTTCATCTCAGTGTCCGAACCCTTCGTTCTGGATTTCTACCGTCACGTCGCCGTGGACCTTCGCTTGGCAGCCGAGCCGCGAATTCAGCCGGACGCCGGACGCCCGGTCGAGCCGTTCTTCTTCGTCTTCCTCGGACTCGGATAGGTTCTTCTCCCCCGCCGTCACGAGGACGTGACAGGTCGTGCAGGCGCAAAACCCGCCGCAGGCGTGTTGGAGGGGAATATCGTGGTTCACGGCGACTTCGAGGATCGACTCCCCGTCTTTCGCCTCGACCGTCTGGTTCATCGGCATGAAGGTGACTTTAGGCATGGTGTTCGCCCTCGAGCTTACGCGGAAATCGCGGAGATTTCGACGGGTTAGTGCGGTCGTCAAAAGCTTGGCGAAAACAAAACGCGACGCGTCTACCTCATCATATTTAAGGAAAATACCGATCCGTTCGCAGGACCATGAAATCCGATCCTCTTCAGATCGCCCATCGCGCCTTGAGTGTTCGCCTCTTCTGGGGGCGAGTACGATGGGCTGCGACGTCCGTCGCTTACGGAATTCTCGTCTATCGACTCACCACCGATTTCGACGATTCGAACGTGCGACTCCTGTTGATGTCCCCGATCGCCTATTTCTTCTTCCGGTGTCTTCGGCCACTCCGACCGAAAACCATCCGAGTCCGCGCCGAGTCCGGCGAAATCAAGCGCCTCCACGCGATCGAATACGTGCCCGAGGGCCTCGCGCCCTCGCCCTGGGGTCTCGCCGCGCAGGTCGCCGGGTTCGTCTTCGTTTTTCCCGCCATCGTCGTGAACGAAGGCGGTGGCGAGGTGTCTAAATTTTTCTGGATGCTTTTAGTCGTCGGTTTCGCTCTAACGATCGCTGGAAAACTCATGTCGCGGAAAAAGGCCGGATATCTCTTTTTGACGTCCGTATCCCTCGAAATCTTGGACGGAAACGGAAAACCCGTCATGCGGACGGACCGCGCTTCCTTCCGGGTTCATGAATATACCCGAAAAGATCCGGTCGAAGGCGAAAGGGAATACGCCGAATTCGATCTCCCTACCCAAGACGGTAAAGGGCCCTATCGGCTGCGCGTTTCCGCGGCCGACGTCGATGAATTCCGGCGCGACCTCGGCGCGAACTACTCGAACGCGAAGCTCGCCGCTTAACCGCGTTTACCGAGCGCCTCGGCGATCACCTTCTCGGCGAGACGGGTCGTCATCGCGTTCAGCTCATATTTCAGGTTCTGAACCTGCTCGGCTTCGCGGGTATCCATCGCCGCGCGCATCTTGCGACAAACCGTCTCGATCGCTTCGGCCTCCGGTTTCGGGAGGAGCCGGTAGGCGTCGGGAAGTTTCTTCTCCGCCGCACGAAGGACGGGCTCGGACTGGTTCCGCACTTCGATCCACCGCTTGAACTCGAGGTCCGAGAGCTCGTTCGCGTTCTTCGCGGCGAGCATCTTCTCGATTTCCGCGTCCGCAAGCCCGAAACTCGGCCGGACCTCGATCGACGCTTCTTTGCCGTTCCGGAGGTCTCGCGCTTCGACTTGGAGGATCCCGTCCGCGTCGATGAGGAACGTCACTTCGACGCGCGGGAAACCCGCCGGCCCCGGCTCGATCCCGCCGAGCTTGAATCGCGCGAGCGAACGGTTTTCCGCGGCTTGCTCGCGTTCTCCTTGGAGCACGTGGACGTCGACGCCGGTTTGGTTATCGACGAACGTCGTGAAGGTTTCGCGCGCCGAGGTCGGAATGCGCGTGTTCCGGGGAATGAGTTTTTCCATCAGTCCGCCGTAGGTCTCGATCCCGAGGGAGAGCGGGACGACGTCGAGGAGAAGGAGGTTTTGGTTCTTGCCCGCGAGGATGTCGGCCTGGATCGCGGCGCCCATCGCGACGACTTCGTCGGGGTGGACCGAGGTATTCGGCTTACGCCCGAAGATTTCCTCGGCGATCGCTTTCACGATCGGCAGGCGCGTCGGTCCTCCGACCAGGACCACTTCAGTGACGTCGTCGACGGTCAGGCCGGCGTCGTCGAGCGCGTGGAAACAACTTTCGCGAGTCTGAAGGAGCAGAGGACGCACGAGCCGATCGAATTCCTCGCGCGTCCAAGCGCGTTCGAACCGCTTTCCGGCGCCGACGCAGAGGTCGACGGAGAACGTCGCGCTCTCCGCTTCCGCGAGCGCGTGTTTCAGCTTCTCGGACGCCTCGAGGATCGCCGCCGTCTGGAGCGGGGAACCGAAGAGGTCGATCCCGGTCGCGGCTTTCGCTTCTTCCGCCATCTTGCGGGCGACCGCGCGATCGAGGTCGTCGCCGCCGAGGGCGGTATTCCCGTGGGTCGCGAGCACTTCGAAGATCCCGTTCCGGAGTTTCAAGATCGAGAGGTCGAACGTCCCGCCGCCGAGGTCGTAGACGGCGATCACGCCTTCCTTCTTCTCCTGCATGCCGTAGGCGAGCGACGCGGCGGTCGGTTCGTTCACGATGCGAAGGACTTCGAGGCCGGCGAGGCGGCCGGCGGCGCGCGTGGCTTGGCGCTGGGAATCGTTGAAATAAGCCGGGACCGTGATCACGGCTTTGCGTACGGGATGGCCGAGCGCGGCCTCGGCGGAAGCCTTCAACTCGCGGAGGATCATCGCCGAGATCTCGATCGCCGTATAGAGCGCGTCGCCGACGCGGATCCGGACGAGGCCGTCTTCGCCGTGCACGACTTCGTACGGGAGATGCCCGCGGATCGACTCGAGATCGGCGAACCCGCGGCCGAGCAGCCGTTTAGCCGAGAATACGGTTTCGCCGGGCCGACGGATCTTTTCGCGGCGAGCGGCGTAACCGACGAGCGGCTTGCCTTCCCGGATCGTGACGACCGAAGGAATCAGGCGCTCGCCTTCGCGCGAGGGCAGCACGCGCGGCACGCCGTCCTCGACGACCGCGACGAGCGAGTTCGTCGTGCCGAGGTCGATGCCGACGACGACGGAGTCGTCCGAACGAGCGACGACGGAGTCGTCGGACTCCGGCATAGGATCGTGATCGTGCGGATGGGATTCGTCGTGAGCCATAGTTTACGCCTCAGATTCCGAGGCGGGTCTTCAGTTTCAAGAGGTCGCGTTCCATCGACTTCAGGTATTGGCCGTCGAGAACGAGTTTTTCGATCTTCCTTAGGACGCCGATCGGATCGACCGTGCCCTCGTCGTATTCGCGTTCGAAACCGGAGATCCGCGCGGCGAGGTCGCCGGATTTTTTCCGCAGGTCGCGCTCGAACGTGCCGAGCTTCGCGACCGCGTTCGCGGGGTCTTCCATGACGGCGTCTTGGAGCTCGAACCATTCCTCGGCGAGTTCGGCCGGGATCGCGGTCTTACCCTTTTCGTCGCCGGCTTTCGTCACGCCTTCGAGTTCGAGGAGGTACTCGCGAAGGCGGTCGGCCTTCGTGAGCGTCTGATAGGCGCGGTTCACCGCGCTCATCCGCTCGACCGAAATCACCTTCCACTTCGCGTCGCCTCCCGCGGCGAACCGGTCGGGATGGAGCGTACGGGAAATATCGTAAAACCGGCGTTCGAGTTCGCCCGGATCCTGACGGAATCCGCGCGGGGCGCCGAGGAGCGAGAAGTAATCTTCGCCCGGGGAGACCGGCTGGGGCGCGCCGCACTTCGGGCAGACGTGCCGGCCGAGTTCCGAACTCGCGAGCGCGCCGCCGCAGAATACGCAGGTAGCGCCCATCGCCCTTTTCCTTAGACCGAGAAGCTCGACCCGCAGCCGCAGGTCCGCTTCGCGTTCGGATTCTGGAACACGAAACCGGTTCCGTTCAATCCGTCGGTGAAATCGAGCGTCATGCCCGAAAGGTAGAGGAACGACTTCGCGTCGATGATGAGTTTCACGATCTCGTCGGATTCTTCCGATTTCAGGTCGAAGACCTTGTCGGAAGCGGCGGGCGCTTCCTTGTCGAACCCGAGCTTGTAGCTCATGCCCGAGCAACCGCCGCCCGCGACTTGGACGCGGAGGTTCGCGCCCTGGGCGGTCGGATCGACGGTGCGGATGCGCTTGATTTCGCCGACGGCTTTCGGAGTGACGTTGATCATGCGGTCTCCTTCCCTTGTTTGGTGAGGTAATCCTTCACGGCCATCTTGATCGCGTCCTCGGCGAGGACGGAGCAGTGGATCTTGATCGGCGGGAGCGAGAGTTCCTCGACGATCTGGGTGTTCTTGATCTCGAGGGCTTCCTGGACCGTCTTGCCCTTCACCCACTCGGTCGCGAGCGAGGAGGAAGCGATCGCGGAGCCGCAACCGAAGGTCTTGAACTTCGCGTCGCGGATGATGCCCGTCGCGGCGTCGACGTCGATTTGGAGCTTCATCACGTCGCCGCATTCCGGCGCGCCGACGAGGCCGGTGCCGACCGTCGCGCTCGACTTATCGAGGGAACCGATGTTCCGCGGGTTTTCGAAGTGCTCGATGACTTTCTTAGTATATGCCATTTTCTTTCCTATCCCCTCACTGCTTGGAAAAACTTAGTGCGCCGTCCATTGGACGGACTTCAAATCGATGCCTTCTTTCGCCATCTCGTAGAGAGGCGAAAGATCGCGGAGTTTCTTCACCGTCGCGACGACTTTCTTCGCGGCGAAGTCGACTTCTTCCTCGGTCGTGAACCGGCCCATCGAGAAGCGGATCGAAGTGTGGGCGAGGTCTTCGCCGACGCCGATCGCTTTCAGGACGTAGGACGGTTCGAGCGAGGCGCTGGTGCAAGCCGAGCCCGAGGATACCGCGAGTTCCTTCATGCCCATCATCAGCGATTCGCCTTCGCAGTACGCGAAGGAAACGTTCAGGTTGTTCGGGAGACGTTCCGTCGGGTGACCGTTCAGGTACACTTCGTCGAGCTCGGCGCGGATCGCGTTCCAGAGCCGATCCCGAAGCGCCTTGACCTTCGGCATTTCGATCGGCATCACGCGCGCGGCGATTTCGCAGGCCTTGCCGAAGCCGACGATTCCGGGAACGTTCAGCGTTCCCGAGCGCATTCCCTTTTCATGCCCGCCGCCGTGGACGATCGCCGAGAGGCGGACGCGCGGTCCCTTCCGGCGGACGTAGAGGGCGCCGACGCCCTTCGGTCCGTAGATCTTATGCGCGGTCATCGAGAGCAGGTCGATCCCCATCGCGTTCACGTCGACCGGAACCTTGCCGACGGCTTGGACCGCGTCGGTGTGGAAGAGGACGCCCTTTTCCTTACAGAGTTTTCCGATCTCGGCGATCGGGTTGATCGTGCCGATTTCGTTGTTCGCGAACATGATCGAGACGAGGATCGTCTTGTCCGTGATCATTTTCGCGAGTTCGTCCATCTTCACGCGGCCGGTTTCGTCGATCGGCGCGAAATCGACCTTGAAGCCCTTCTTCTCGAGCGCGTGGCAGGTGTCGAGGACCGCCTTGTGCTCGATCGCCGTCGTGATGATGTGGTTCCCTTTGTCGGCGTACATGTCGGCTACGCCCTGGAGAGCGAGGTTGTTCGATTCGGTCGCGCCGGAAGTGAACACGATTTCCTTGTCGGACGCGTGGATCAGGTCGGCGACTTGCTTGCGCGCGTATTCGACGGCGGCTTCGGCCGTCCATCCGTATTCGTGGTTCCGCGAAGCGGCGTTGCCGAAGACTTCGGTGAAATACGGCGCCATCGTCTTGAAGACTTCGGGATCGACCGGAGTGGTCGCGTGGTAGTCGAGGTAAATCGGGAGTTTCATACGGCTTCCTTGGACGAGGTCTGCATCTCGTCTTTTTTCGAGACGTTCGGAGTGGAGTTCGGAGATTTGAATTCGGCGAGATCGGTGAGGAGGATTCCGGCGAGGAAAGTCTTCACGCGCGAGTTCAGGTCGGTCATGACGCCCTTGACTTCGCACTTGCCCTTGTATTCGCAGGGGGAAGGGGCGCCGCCGGAGACCGCGAGCGCCGGACTCGTGCAACCGACGACGGCCTGCGGGCCCTCCATCAGTTCGAGGAACTCGGCGAGATTCAGCTTCGACGGGCAGCGAGCGATCGTGTAACCGCCGCGAGCGCCGTGTGCGGATTGGATCAAACCGGATTCCTTCATCCGCTGGAGCGTCTTCGCGGTGATCTCGAACGGGAGGTCGTACCGATCGGCGAGCTCGCGCGCGCTCGTGACGGAAGCGTCGCCCTGCGACTGCTTCCCCATCATGTAGCGGAGCGCGATGAGACCGTATTCGGTTGTGCGGTTCAGCTTCACCATTCGGTTTTTCCCTCTATAGAAGAGGCGGATTGTTAGAGTTCCCGAGGAAATACGACACTCAGTATCCGGTTTCAACGGGAATTGACTAACCCTATATACGACTTCTATTATCGTACTTCTAGCCGAATCGGGCAATCCCTATTAAGCGATTGTTTTTATAAGACTTTTTTAATACCTTGGGGCCTCCCGGAGCCTGATTTGAACGCCCTTCTCCTCTATTTATTAGCCATGGTCGTGGTCGTACCGCTCGCGAAGCGGGTCGGCCTCGGATCCGTGATCGGTTACCTCGTCGCGGGTGCGCTCCTCGGTCCTTCGGGCTTCGGGCTGATCGAAAAGTTCGGAATGGGTTCGCCGGAACAAACCGCGGCGCTCGCGGAGTTCGGCGTGATCATGATGCTGCTGCTCATCGGGCTCGAGCTGAACCCGAGCTTGCTCCTGAAAATGCGCGGGCCGATCTTCGGGCTGGGCGGGCTCCAGGTCGTTTCGACGACGATCCTCTTCACGCTCGGCGCGCGCGGATTCGGGATCGCATGGACCGCCGCGATCGCGATCGGACTGATCGCCTCGGCGTCTTCGACGGCGGTCGTGATGCAGACCCTGCGCGAGCGCGGGTACGCGAAGAGCGTCGGCGGCGAGCGCACGTTCGCGGTCCTCCTCTTCCAGGATCTCGCCGTCATCCCGATGCTCGCGATCCTTCCCCTCCTCGGCGGCCAGCCCGCGGACGACGGGCACGGGGCGAGCGGCGGAACGAAAGCCCTCCTCGTTTTCGGCGCGGTAGCGGCGGTGGTCGGCGTCGGCCGTTTCATGATCCGCCCGCTCTTCAAGGTGATCGCCCGCACGAAACTGCGCGAGACGTTCACGGCGCTCGCGCTCCTCATCGTCGTCGGTTCGGCGGCGCTCATGCACGCCGTCGGCCTCTCGCCCGCGCTCGGCGCGTTCCTCGCCGGAGTCGTCCTCGCCGACAGCGAATTCCGTCACCAGATCGAAGCCGACATCGAACCGTTCAAGGGCCTCCTCCTCGGCCTTTTCTTCATCACCGTCGGCTCGAACATCCAGCTCTCCCTCCTCGTCTCGCAGCCGGGCGCCGTGGCCGCGACCGTCTTCGGAATCGTCGTCGGCAAGGCCATTCTCGTCTACGCGATCGGCCGCCTCTCGCGGATGCCGCCGCCGGAAAGCCTTCTTTTCGGGGTTTCTCTCGCCCAAGGCGGAGAATTCGCGTTCGTGCTCCTCGCGCAGACGACCGGACTTCTCCCGCCGGAGACCGCCCAGATCCTCTCCGCTTCGATCGCGCTCTCGATGGCGCTCGCGCCGCTGCTCATCGGACTCGCGATCACGCACGGGATGTCGCGCCTCGAGTGCGTGACGAAAGAAGTCCGGGCGCCCGACGTCGTCGACGAGTCGGAACGGATGAACCCCGTGCTGATCGTCGGCGTCGGCCGCTTCGGCCAGACGATGATTCGTTTCCTTCGCGCGAACGGGATCCGCTCGACGGTGCTCGACCTCGATTCCGAGCAGATCGAGATCATGGCGCGTTTCGGGATCAAATCCTATTTCGGCGACGGCGCGAACCTCGATCTCCTTCGCGCTGCGGGCATCGAGAACGCGCGGGCGCTCGTGCTCGCGATCGACGAAGCGGAGACGGCGATCCGGATCGTCGAGGAGATGAAGGTCGCTTACCCCGGCCTCCCGATCTTTTCGCGCGCCTACGACCGACTGCACGCGTATCGCCTCCTCCACCTCGGCGTGAAGGAAGTCGCGATCGAGACTTCGGGCAGCGCGCTCGTCCTCGGGACGGAAGTGCTGAAGCTCCTCGGGATGTCCTCGGCCCAGGCAGAGCGGAACGCGGCGATCTTCCAGGAGCGGAACAATAACTCCGTCCGCGAACTCGCGAAGCGCTTCCACGAAGTCGACCGCGAGACCTTCATCCAAGCCTCGGCCCAATCGAGCGCCCAGCTCGAAGCCCTCTTCGCGAGCGACCCCGCCCAAATCGGACAGTCGACACCCGCCTGGACGGAGCCGTCGGCCCCGAACTCCTAAAAAACGAAGGAATACCGTGCGGTTGCCGAAAATTCCGGCGGGCGGGAGTTAACTTTGACGCGGCGCTTCGATTTCGATATAGAAGGCGCTCCGCACTTCGGAGGTCCCATGTCGAACCTGCTTCGCTTCGCGATTTTCGCAGCTCTCCTCGCCGCCGCTTCCGGCTGCGGGAAGCATTCCTCCGAGTCGAAAGACATCTCTTACTCGTTCGAAGTGAACTGCTGCCGAACGGGAGAGCATTCCGCCGCCTCGACCGAGGACTACTGCAAAAACCTCGTCGATCACTCGCTGAACCATTACTGCGCCGAAGGGATGCGGAAAGACGCGTTCGACAAGGGTTGCCAGGACACGACCGTGAAGTGGGAAGACTCGGACGCGAGCGAGATCGACGAGTCGGATCCTTATCGGAACGCGTGCTGAATGCCGGCGATCAAGGACAACTAGCGGCGAGCACTTTCCGGATCGCGTTCGGCACGAGATTCTCCGCAAAGTCGAGACCGGTCGAACCAGTCTTTCCGTTCCAATGAAGGAACTTCGAGTCCTTTCCATTCGCCTGGTAGCGGTAATAAACGGGCCCCGCCTTCAAGCATGAAACTCCCCACCAGGTTCTTCCGTCCTTAGACCGAGCGGTCTTGAAAACCTCCGAAGCGTCGCCGGGAAGCACGCTCGTTCGATTCAGACCGCCACCTCGGAAAGATTTCGACTGAGGATTATGCTGGCCCGGGTCGGTATAAACGAAACCGGAAGAAACCGGATCCTTCGCTTCGGTCACTTTTATCGGGGTTTTCGCTTCGGTTTCTATCTTGTTCACGGCGCTCCGGGCGGCGATATTCGCGTCCTTATCGCTCATTCCCTTCGCGACGAAATCGTCCTTGAGAGTCTTTCGGGTTTGATCCTTCCATTTCTGGACCTTGAGACGGTTATCCGGATAAGTGCCTTTCAATGCGTCGAACTTCTCGGAAGAGAGAAGACCGTCGGATTCTCCGGAAAACGTTCCCGGTTTCGAACCTCCCGAGGATTGAGATAGTCCGCTGAACCCAGCCACCTCGTCCCGGATCAATTCGGAAGCTTCCTTGTCGGAGAACCGTTTACGCAGAATACGTGTCTTTTCGCGAAGCTGCGCTTCCGTATAATTCTTCGTCGTCGTCAGCGCCTGGGTTTTCCCGTCCTTGCCGAGTTCGAAATGACCGACTTGGTGGGCCTCTTCGAGGACCTCGAGATCTTCGTCGGACATCTTCCGCTTCGAGACCCGTTTCAGCGTCTTATCCCCTTCAGTGCGAAGCCAGGTGCGGTCCTCCTCGGGCGAGCGATAGGAAGAGTTCTTCGGCGCGACGAACTTTACCCCCGTACGACTTTCGAGCCGCTGCTTCAGCAGCGGAAAGTTCCGCATATCGATGCCGTCTTTAGCCGCGAGCGTGAATAGCGCGTCGTCCGCTCGCTCCATGGCCGTGCGCGTGTCCGTCGGCTTTTCCTTCGGCAAAGTACCGAGCCCCTCGAACTTGTAAGTTCCGTTTTTGAGCGCCTTTTCCTGCGTCCAGAGCAGGCGCTCGACTTGGTCGTTCGTGAGACCATTCACTCCCGAGGCGGACTGCTCGAGCCCGAGCACGACGTAAGACTGCTTATCCTTCGGAAGGGAGTTCAAATAGATCGCCGGATCTTTCCCGACGTTCGCGGCCCATTGCTTCTGGTAGTCGGCGATGTGCTTTTGGCCGGTGACGAGTTCCGCTTCTTGCTGCTTCAGCTGGGCCAGTAACGCTTTCCGCTCCTGATCCATCTTCGCGAGGCCCGGAAGATCCTTCTTGTAGTCCTCAGGCAACGACTTTTCGTACTTCATCAGCTCTTCGTGTTGCTGGATGCTCTTTTCGAGCTTGAGCTGGGCTTCCCGGTTCGCCGCGAGGTTCGTCGCGATTTCGTTTTGGGCGCCGGCCATGTTCACGGGATTCGCGCCGTCCTGGATCCGACTCGCGCGACCGATCGCCTCGGTTCCGTTCTTCGGGATATCGGCGAAGGTCGACGGTTTGTTCGAAATTTGAAGGCCGGTGACGCGATTCGAAACGTTCAGCTCCTTCGGGATTTCTGGGCCACGCTCCTCGGTCGCCGTTATTTTCGTTTCATCGGCCGCCTGGACCTTCGGCGCGAGGTCGAGATTCTTGGACTCCGGCGCGGACTTGATGAAAACGCTCTTCTCTCCCGCGGGGAGCTTCGAGTAGACGTACGCCCGAAGGTTATCGTAGTCCTTCATCGCGTTCTTGAGCGAGCGATAGCAGTCCATCCCGCATTCCTTGAGACGGATCATCTTCTCATGGAGGTCGGACATCATCGTCTTGACCTCGTCGGTGCTCTTCGCCTTAAGAACCGAGAAGGATTCGTTCGTCGGGAAGGACTCCTTCGCGTACATCTGCTTCAGATCCGCGATCGGAGTCACGATCGGCGGCGGTCCGCCGCAGACTCCGCTGCGAAGGAGTGCTTCGATCTCGTGATCCGCGAATCCGGCCGCGGCCAGGATCCGGCGCTTCTGCAGCAGTTCCGTCTTCGTGTAGGTCCCGTAACCGTGGACGCCGTCGCCGACCAAGTGGGCTTCGAAGATCGCGACTTCTTCCTTCGCGGTGATCGGGCCGTGATCCGGGCCGAGGACTTCTTTCGCCATCCAGCTTCGCTCGGAGAACTCCTCCGGATTCCAATTCCGCCCTTTGGCGGCGGCGGTCCGGATTTGGGCCTTCGTCGGCTTCACTTGGATCACGCGTTCGCCGGATTCGTTCGTCGTCGTCGTGATCCGTTTGTTCCCGCTCGTCGACGTATTCGATACGATTCCGGCTTCATCGCTGCCCTCGATCGACTTGTTCGTCGGGGTCTTTTCTTCCGTCACGCCGACTTTACCGACGGAGCTCGTCGTTTCCGGCGCCTTCATCCGGCCCGCCTTGATTTCCGCCGCCTTCGCGTCGGCGAGCGGGGTCTTCTTCAGGTCGTACCAGTGTTGGCCGTCGAAGCTGTAGTCGAGTTGATCCGCCGGAACCGGCTTGCCGAGCTCGATATCGCTGATGTCGCCTTTCTCCTTCGTCTTCCAACGGAAGATGACCCCGTCTCCTCCGGCCTTCTTAGAGGTTTGGTTCGCGAAACTGCGGGTGTAGTCGATGTCCCGGGCGAACGGAACCCCTTCGCCGGTGATCATCATCCCGCCGTTCACCGTCTTCCCTTTCGAGAGGTCGAGTCCGTGCTGCTGGATCGACTCGAAGAACGCGGTAGAAGTCCCGTGAAAGGCGAGGTCGGTCGTCGGCGCGCGGGTGCCGTCCTTCACGATCTGCATCTTTTGGGTGAAGTTCTCGTGGAGATTGAAGGAACTCCATCCAAGGTCGCGAAACGCGTCGTCGACGCTCTTGCCCGTCTTCTTGGTGTATTCTTTCGCCCAGTTCCAGGCGTCCTCTTCGGTCGCGAACGACGTTTTCGTGTTCGCGATCACTTCGTCCACGGTGACCGGTTTCTGATCGACGGAGGTCCCCGCCGGAATGACCGTCTTCTTTTCGGTGGAAGGCTGGCGTTGATAGAGGAAGAGTTCGTCCGGATCGGTCGTTCCGGTTTTCTCGCCGACGACCTTCGACTGCGTTCCGCCGCGGGTGTTCGTCACGAGCTTCATATCCGCTTCGGGAACGGATACGAGCTTGTTCGTGAAGAGCGATTTCATCCCACCACCGGCCTTCAACCGCCGGTAGATCTCTCCGCCGCTCGCGCCGAGCGCCGCGACGCCGCGCGACTGCACGAACGCTTCGAGCATCTGGAGCAAACCGTCCTCCGAGAACGGATCCGGATGGGTCAACGCGGTCGCCGTGAAAATCATGGCCATGTCCTGGGACATGCCCTGGGAGATCGCGTTGAAAGTCGCCGCCCAAACCCGTCCGGCGCCTTGGGTAGTCACCCTCGAAAGCAAGGCGCCCGAAAGCTCGCCGAAAGTGGCGGTACCCTTGTTCAAGGAGTTCATGAACGTACCGACCGCTTTGGTCGACCCGTTCACGACCGTCGCACCGACTTGCCACGCCTTGGTCTTCGAAACGACCTGCATGATCTCCGTCGCCATGACCTTCGGGATCACGGTCTTGGAGACGACGCCGGCCGCGCTTTTTCCGACGACCGGGACGAACTGGAGACCGATTCCGATCGCCTCGCCCTTGATCTCGGCGCGGGACTGGGCGATCAGGTTGTTCGAGACATCGCGGTCGAAAGTTCCCGATATGCCCGACTGTTGCATATGGGTCTTCGTGTTCATCGCGTAGTCGATGTTGATGAGTCCGTTCACCGTCCCGACGCCGATCGCCGACGCGCTCACGATGGCGACCAACCCCGGGGCGGCGGCGCCCGCGCTCATGACGGTCGCGACCACCGCCCCCGCGATCGCGAGCCCGGTCAGGACTTTCGACCAAAACTTATGGCGCGCCTCCTTCGAGTAGATTGTTTCGATGCTTCCGCAGAGGAGCATCGCCTGTTCGGCGGAGTTCGTTTTTCGAATCAGTTCACGCAATACGAGGGGATCGTTCTCGAGGAAGAACCGTAGTCCGCTGCCCGGATCCTCGGGGTCGGTCAAGTCCTTCTGGTTCCGGACGAGCTCCCGCCCTTTGTCCCCGATCACGCTGAGCGCGTCGTTCAGCGCGTCGACCACCCTTCCCGAATCGGAAGCGGTGAGCTCGTGCATCCCCTCGCCCTTCGTGAAGCAATCTTCCGAATTGAAGGATCCGACCTTGTTGCTGAAACTCTTCAACGCGAAGAGCGATCCGAACCGGGATCCGTAAAGCAGCCCGTTGTACGCGTCCCCGACGGCCGCGAGCTGACCTTGGGTGGCGGCGTCTTTTTCCTTTTCCTTCGCGCTCGCGCCGGAAACTTTCACGGCGGCGCACGCGGCGTTGAGCGCTTTCACCCGCACGTTGAACGCGGAGATCTCGGCGCCGACGTCCATCTTCTTCATCGACGACTGATTCGCCTTCGCGTCGTCGTAATATTTCTTCAGGATATCGCCTGGAAACCTGCCCCCGACCGCGGCCTTGAACGCGGCTTCCGTCGGCAATCGCCCGTTGATCGCGAAATAGCCCTCGAGGTACTGACGCGCGGTTTGCCCGAGCGATTCGTTGAAGGTGTCCTTGATGAGATCCGCCATCGCCGACTTCTGCGCGGCGGAATGGATATCCTTCATCGTCTTCATCGTCTCGTCGAATTGCTTCCCGCTTTCCGGCGTCGACTCGTTCCTCACCTGGCAGCTCGAGATCTGATTCAGGAGCTGCTTACTGTCGGCATACCCCTTGCGATCGAGGTAGCCTTTGCACTCGTTGAACGCGCGGCAGGCCTGACCGAGGTTGTTCTGCATCGCGACCGTCGATTGGTAGCGTTTGTCCGCGGCGGCGGCTTCCTGCTTCTTCAGATCGTCGATCCTCGCCTTCCCTTTCGCGAGGAGGTTTTGGACTTTCGCCGAGAAGTTCTGGAAACTCGTAGTGATATCGTTCAGGTAATCCGGAACGTTCGGGAGTTTCAGCATCTCGTCGTTGATCGCGCCGACCTTCCCTTGGAACTTTTGGAGAACCGCGAGGTTCTTCGCGATCCCGTCGGCGGTTTGGAAGTCGGTTCCGCAGCCGTGCTCGCGGCTCGACTTGTCGAAACACGTGTTGAAGTTCTCGACCGCCTTCGGCCATTCCTTCTGGATGTAATCCCGGACGCAGTAGGTCTGCATCGCGAGACAGCCTTCGAGCTGGGGCTGGCGCGAACAATCCGAGATGAGCCGGTTCTCGTTCGCTTCCGCGATCTCGTTCTCGCGGATTCCGTAGGAGGCGAGGGTCACCTTGAACTGGGCGTTCAGGTTCGCTTCGGATTGGAACTTCGGATCCTTCGCGATCCGTTCGAAGTCGGGGAGGACTTTCGTTTCCCAGTAAATCGTATCGCCGGCTTTCCGCTCGCCCTTCCGCGTATTGTAAAATTTCTGGAAGCCGCGGCTCTCGACGTATTTCGAGCAGATCGGATCGTAGCTGCCGGCCTGCGCGGACGGAACCACCGCGAGCGCGAGCGCGCCGAGCGCGAATGCGCGCGCAAATCCAAGCGATGACGAGAGCCCTCTCCGAAGCACCTTTTCTTTTCGGTGAGTTTCGCTCTAAAGCTTAGGAATGATTAGGGTTTTTCGGTTCCAAGACCGGAGAAAATGACACTTCTCCTCAGGATGCTAACTAGTCGATTTCATTCATTTTGACTCATCGCAGAACATTATTTGACTATTTTGGTCAAACTATGGTAAAAAGCGCCGTCCCGAGTGTGTCGGGAAGAGATCAAGGATAGGGCCGTCCCCGTGGGGCCCGAATGTGACTTATGGTTGAAACGCTTAAATCGATCGTCTTCGTCATCGTTACCGTCATGGTCGCGCTCATCCTCCAAGCGCACGCTGGTAAACTCGCGCCGGATCAATACGAATCCGCCGATACCGCGCCGATGGAACAAATCCAAGTTTACAACTAACCCCTCCCTTCGACTTCCGGAGTTCCCATGACGACCGCTCGCCCGTTCGCGATCTCGATCCTCGCCCTCTCGCTCACCGCCGTCTCCGCGCACGCCGATCTGAAACCGGTCGCGATGGACGCGAAGGAATTCAAATACGTCAGACTCGCGAACGACGTCGCCTCGATCAAGCAAGTGAAGGCCGGCGACAAGACTTACCGCCTCGTCACCATGGACTCGCCGCTGAACGGCGACGTGAACATGACCTCCGTCCTCATCGTCGGCGACGAAGTCGGCGGCGAAGCCGGCTTCGACGCGGGCTTCCTCCTCACCCCGAGCCTGCTCGCGAACGGTTCGAACGAACTGAACGTCGTCACCGACCTGATTCCTCGGACGAACGGCGTCGAAATCAGCGCGCTCACCCCGGACGGCACGACGGTCTCCCGTTCGCTCGTCTTCGACGCGAAGACGAACGTGCTCAAGGAAGGCAAGCTCGCTACGGTCCAGAACTGCGGCGACCTCACCGCGACGAACGACGTCTTCCAATGCCTGGTCGACGAAAACACGAAGGAAGATAAAGCCCTGAACGCCGCCTACGCGAAGGCGATCAAGGGCGCGGACGCCGTGCGCGCCGCCCGGATCAAGGCCTCCGAAAAAGCCTGGCTCGCTCTCCGCGCCGCGAACTGCACGCTCGCCGGGGACGATATGCGCGGCGGCTCGTACGAGAAGGTGCTCGTCGAAGGCTGCTATTTGGATATGTCGAAGAAGCGCACGGCCGAGCTCCTCGAAATTTCGCGGAACTAAGCCTCCGACCGCAGCCGCTCGCTCTTCTCGGCGGCCGCGAGGACGGCCTTGATCAGCGTCACCCGGAGTTTACCCTCCTCGAGGGCCATCAGGCCGTCGATGGTGCAACCCGCGGGCGTCGTGACCTCGTCCTTGAGCGCCGCCGGATGCACGCCGCGTTCGAGGACCATCTTCGCCGCGCCCATCAGCGTCTGGGCCGCGAGCAGCGTCGCCGTAGCGCGCGGAAGCCCGACCTTCACTCCGGCTTCGCTAAGCGCCTCCGCGATCAGGTAAACGTAAGCCGGGCCGCACCCGGAGAGCCCGGTCACCCCGTCCATCAGCCGCTCTTCGACGACCGAAGTCCGACCGACGGTGGCGAAGATCCGCTCGGCGGCCTTCAGCTGGGCGGGCGAAGCCTCGCGTCCCGGCGCGAGCACCGTCATTCCCTCGCGGATCAGCGCGGGAGTGTTCGGCATCGAGCGGATCGTCGCGCAACCGTGACCGAGCCACTCTTCCATCTGGGCGTTCGTGATCGAAGCCGCGACCGAGATGACGAGTTTCTTCTTCGTGATCGCGTCGGCGATTTCCGTGAGCACGGCTTCGGCCTGGTGCGGTTTCACGCAAAGGATGATCACGTCGCAGTTCTTCGCGAGTTTCGCGTTATCGGTGTGGACGGGAATCCGGAGCGCCTTCCCCGCGCGCGACGCGCTCTCTTTCGAGTGGGTCGTCGCCTCGATCTTCCACGCCTTTCCGTCGCCCGAGGCCCGGATGCCGTGCGCGAGGGCCTCGCCCATCTTCCCTAAACCGAGAATCCCGATCTTCATCGAATCTGTCCTTCCCCGTCGATCACCCAACGGACGCTCGTCAATTCCTTCAGCCCGACGGGACCGCGCACGTGGAGCTTTTGCGTGCTGATCCCGAGTTCGCCGCCTAAACCGAGTTCGAACCCGTCGGTGAAACGCGTGGAGGCGTTCCAATAAACCGCCGCCGCGTCGACCTCGTTCTGGAAGATCCGCGCCGTGCGTTCGTCTTTCGTCACGATCGACTCCGAATGCCGCGATCCGTGCTTTTCGATGTGGGCGATCGCCTCTTCCACCGAATCGACGAACTTCACGTTCAGCTTCAAATCGAGGTACTCGGTATCGAAGTCCTTCGCTCCCGCGTCGACGACCTTCCCGCCAAATCCGCCGGCAAACGCAGCCTTCGCGCGCGGCTCGGCGTGGAATTCGACCGCCTGCATGCCCGGACGCTTCGCGAGTTCCCGCACGAACGGATTCGCGATCGACGCGTGCACGAGCAGGGTTTCGAGCGAGTTACAGACGCCGGGACGCTGGACCTTCGCGTTCTCGACGATCGCGGCGGCCTTCACGAGGTCCGCGTCCGAGTGGACGTAGACGTGGCACAAACCGCGGTCGTTCTTGATGATCGGCATCCGCGCGTTCTCGACGACGAAGGAAATGAGTCCGTCCCCCCCCCGGGGAACGACGACGTCGATCCGTTCCTTCTCGGCCAGGAGCGCCTTCACGATTTCCCGATCCGGATCCGCGATCCCGAGGAACCCCTCGGCGGGCAATCCGCCCTCGGCCATCGTCTCGCCGATCAATCGATAGAGCACCGAGATCGTCGCCCGCGATTCCTTCCCGCCCCGCAGGACGAGGGCGTTCCCGGACTTGAGCGCGAGCGAGAACGCCTCGATCGCGACGTTCGGCCGCGACTCGAAGATCATGAGGATCACGCCGAGCGGGCTGCGCACTCGGCGCGCCTTCAATCCGTTTTTCAAGATCCGTTCCTCGACGACTTCGCCGACCGGATCCGGGAGCGCGACGACCTGGCGGAGACTCTCGCGCATGCCCGCGATCCGTTCCGCGTTCAGGGTGAGTCGGTCGCGGAAGGCCGCGGTGCCGTCCTTCGGAAAGGCCGCGAGGTCCTGGGCGTTCGCCGTGAGGATCGCCGCGGATTCGGAACCGAGCTTCTTCTCGAGGGCGCGAAGGACCTGGTTCCGAGCCTCGGCGGTCGACGAGCGCACGCGACGCGCGGAAGCGCGCGTCCGCTCGAGAGCGGCGTCGAGCTCCTTCGAGAGCGCGGTCGTCGACGCGGCTTCCGTCATCGGCGTTTCTTCCGCGAGTGGATGGTCGTTCCGACGTTCACGCCGGCCGCTAGCTCGACGAGGACGTTCGTCTCGTCGCCCTTCACGAGGTGGGTCCGGACGCCGCTGTCGGAGGCGAGCTTCGCCGCCATGAGTTTCGAGAGCATTCCCCCGGTGCCGCGCACGGTGCCGCCCTTCGACTCCTTCGCGAGCTTCCGGATTTGGCCCGCGGAAACGCTCCGGAGTTCCGGAACGAGACGTGCGGTCGGGTTCTTCCGCGGGTCGGAATCGTAGAGTCCTTCGACGTCGGTGAGGATCACGAGGCGATCGGCACCGACGGCACGGGCGACGCGCGCGGAAAGCGAATCGTTATCGCCGAAGCGGATTTCCTGGGTCGCGACCGCGTCGTTCTCGTTCAGGACCGGCGTGATCTTCCAGTCGAGGAGCTGCTCGATCGTGTTTTGGAAATTTTCGCGACGGGTTCCGTCGGCGAGGTCTTCGTAAGTGAGGAGCACCTGCGCGGCGCCGAGCCCCTGCGCGCGAAGGCCCATCGTGTAGAGATCGAGCACGAGGGGCTGTCCGATCGCCGCCAGGGCTTGCTTCTGCGTAACCGTGCGTTTCGCCTTCATCGGTTCATTCAGGAAATCGACCGCGGTCGCGATCGCGCCGGAGGTGACCCAAATCACTTCGATCCGGTTCCGCTTCCGGAGGTGCGCCACCTGCTGCATCCACGCGCGGATGAGCATCGGACCGCCGGAGCAGATCATGTTCGAGCCGGCCTTGACGACCCACCTCTCCGGTTTCTTGGACCGCTTTTTCGCTCGCATTTTCGCGGCCATCAGTAAGGTCCGTGCCCCTGGGCTTTGCGGATCGCGTCCGCGACCTCGCGGACCGCGCCCGCGCCGCCTTCGGTCTCGGTGATGTAGTGCACGCGTTCCTTCACGGGGTTCACGGCGTGCGGAACGGTCGCGCTGAACCCGACGCGCTCGAGCACGGGAATGTCGAAGAGGTCGTCGCCGACGAAGGCGATCTCGTCGGGTTTAAGACCCGTGGCCGCGACGATCTTATCGAAGGCGACGATCTTGTTCTCGTCGCCGAGGAAAACGTGGTGGACTTTCAGGAACGCCGCGCGGGTTTCGACGTCTTTCGATTTGCCGCCCGAGATGATTCCGACCTGGATGCCGGCGGCCATGAGGAGCTTGAGTCCGTACCCGTCCTTCACGTTGAACTGGCGGGTCCAACCCTGGCTCTCGATCCAGAAAATGCGGCCGTCCGTCATGACCCCGTCCACGTCGAGGAGCAGGAGTTTGATCTTTTTCAGCCGGGCTTGGATTTCGGGGGTTTGGAGGAGTTTCGCGGAAAGGCTCGCGCCCGGGAGATTCGTCATTCCTCGATCCTTTCGCTTTTCCGAATGCTTTTCAAGGGATACACCTAGGCGCATGACGACGAAATCGACGAATACCCCGATGACCCTGATCGCCGGCCCGTGCGTGATCGAGGACGAGACCCTCGATACCGGGATCGTGTTCGAGATCGCCTCCGAGCTGAAACGCCAACTCGGGACCCTGATCTCGGCGGGCGAAATCCAGCTCTATTTCAAGGCGAGCTTCGATAAGGCGAACCGCACCTCGATCGACGGTTTCCGGGGACCGGGAATGGAGCTCGGCTTGAAGATCCTCGACCGAGTCCGCGCGAAAACGGGACTGCCGATCCTCACCGATTTCCATACGCCCGATCAGGCGAAGCCGGTCGCCGACGTGGTCGACTTCATGCAGATTCCCGCGTTTCTTTGCCGACAGACCGACCTGATCGTCGCCGGCGCCGAGGCGGCGCTGCGGAAAGGCCGCCGTTTGAACGTGAAAAAGGGCCAATTTCTCGCGCCTTGGGACGCGAAAAACATCGTCGATAAGGCGCGCGCGGTCGAAGAAAAAATCGGCGTGAAAGGTAAACCGGAGTGGCTTTGCCTTACCGAGCGCGGATCGAGCTTCGGCTATAACGCCCTCGTCGTCGACATGACGAGCTTCCAGGTCATGTCCGGTTTCGGCGTGCCGACGATCCACGACTCGACCCACTCGGTCCAATCTCCGGGCGCGGGCGCCGGCGGGAAATCCACCGGCGGAAAGCGCGAGATGATCGAGGTTCTCGCGCGCGCGGCGATGGCGGCCGGAGCCGACGGCCTCTTCATGGAGTGCCATCCTCGTCCGGAAGTCGCGAAGAGCGACGGGCCGAACGCCTTCTATCTCGAACACGTCGGGACCTTCGTTCGGCAGATGCTCGAGTTCCGTAAACTGGCCCGATCGAGTCCGAAGCTCCTCGTTCGTTAGTTATTGAAATTAAAAGGGTTTTCAGGAGTTTTCTGCTCCTTTAAAACCGAGTAATTAACTCGAATTAATGTTAGACAAAATTAGTCGGATATTATAAAACAGCCGCGCTTCGTGTGTCTTAACTCTGAACCCCTCCCCCCTCGAGGTCGCTGCCTATGTTGAAGCTGAAGTGGATCCTGCGCGTGAAGAACCATCCCCTGACCTCGCTCACGGCGGGGCTTCTCGTCGGCGCGGTGATCTCGAGCTGTTCGGTGAACGTCGAACGCGACTCCACTTCCGCGACGCCGCCGACGGCTTCCGCTTCGGGTGACGCCGACCTCGCCGAACCGAGCGACGCGAATTCCGTCTCGTCGATCGCTCCGGGCGCGAACCAGGAAATTTCCCCCGACGAATTCGCCCGCGAGCTCGGTCTTCCTTCCGGCGACGACGAACCGTTCTCGTCCGACCTCGGGCTCACGAAAAACATTCCCCAAACCCGGACCGTCTCGCCCGAACACTTCGGCGACTTCCGCGTGAACGTCGACATCTTCCGCCGCAGCTCGAAACGCCCGGTACTCGGCGAATTCCGCGACGAGTATACCGCCGTCCTCGTTCCGAACGACGAAGGGTTGACCCCGGAACAGCGCACGGCCGCCGCGAAGAAAATCTACGCGACGCTCGCCGCGAAGGAATTCGCGGTCGCTTCGCTCGACGGCGTGCCGTTCAAGGCCTACATCATTTCCGGCGCGATCGAGCAACGGGTCGCCACCGTCGTGAAGGACGCGAGCGGAAAACCGCGGATCGATCCGGCGACCGGCCAGGCGATGACCCGCCTTTCGATGAAGTCCACTCCCGCGGGCAACTACCGCCTCGACGCGATCGCCTACGACCGCAAGCTCAAGAACGCCTCCGGCGAACGGGTCACCGTGCCGGTCGCCTTCCCGTGGCTCCGCTCGCGGGCCTACAATAACTCCCAGATGTACTGGGGCCTCTGGATCAAGGGCGGCTACTTCATCCACTCGACTCCGCACTACGGCGAGCTCGGCCGCCCGGCGTCGATGGGTTGTATCCGCCAAAGCTTCCCGGACGCGCAGGAACTCTTCAAACTCGTCGTCGACGACGGGATGTCCGCGATGGTCCGCATCCACGCGCTCGGTTCCGAGGAAGCCGTCTCTCGCTTGGTCGAGATCACCTCCTCGCCGCGAGACGCGACGAAGGACATGAACTGGGTCGTCGGCCAACTCGCCGCGAACTACCAGAAGATCCGCGACTCGATCAAGTACTACGGCTCCGAACTGAACATCGTCGGCCACTCCTGGTTGGACGACGCGGGCAAGCCGGCGGCGACGACGTGGCCGACCTGCGGAGATCTCGAAAGCACTCGGGTCGATTGCTTCAAGGCATGGACCGTGAGAAAGCCGAAGAACTCGACGAACTGATCGCCGAGTCGAGCTTCGAAAGGAAGACGACTTGAACAAACCTCGCCCGCACTTCCGGATCGCCCTCGCCGTATTCTCGGCCGGCGCCTTCGCGGGCTGCGGATCATCCGACGGCGTTACGGCGACGAATCCGGGAACTCCGCCGATCCGGCACGAAGCCGCGACGGAAAGCTGCTGCGCGGGCACCGTCTATTCCGCCCGTGCGACGGCGTATTATCCGGCATCGACCCGACTCGAGGGCGGTCACACCGACCGCATCGGGAAAAAACTCCGGACGCTCCAGGACTACCTCGACGGTCGCGTGAACACGGTCTCGGTCGCGATGGACGCGACCGCGCTTCCGTACGGCGCGAAAGTCTGCATCCCGGAGCTGAACGATCTTTACGGAAAAGGCATCGACTTCCGCGTCGTCGATACCGGCGGCGCGTTCCGCGGCAAGGGTGTTTCTCGGATCGATATCTGCGTACGCTCGAAAAGCGACGCGCTCCACGCGGGATTGAACCGCCGGCTCGAACTCGTCGTCTGCGATCGCTAGAACGGTTCGCACGCTAACCGCGCGCGAACCCCCTTCCGATCAGAGAAACGCGTCCTGCGAAGAGGCCATCGCGCCGCGGTCGGTGCGCTTCGTTTCCTTTTTCTTATCGGCGCCCTTTTCCTGCTTCATCCCCGGCAGCGGTTTTTGCGCGAGCGCCGAAGCTTCCTTCGCGGCCTTGATGAAGGCCGAGAAGAGCGGGTGCGGGAACATCGGCTTCGAGAGGAACTCGGGGTGGAACTGGCAGCCGAGGAACCACGGGTGGTCCGGGAGCTCGACCATCTCGACGAGTTCTTCGCCCGTCTTCGGATTCACGTTCTTACCCGAGATGAGAAGGCCCTTTTCGGAGATCCGCTCTCGATACGCGTTCGCGAACTCGAAGCGGTGGCGGTGACGCTCGGAGATCTTCTCCTTGCCGTAGGCGGTGAAGGCCTTCGTCGGTTTGCCGTTGAATTTCGGCGTGATGAGACAGTCGTACGCGCCGAGGCGCATCGTGCCGCCCATGTCGGTGACGCCCTTTTGGGATTCCATCAGGTCGATCACGTTCGATTTTCCGTCGGGGCGGAACTCGGCCGAGTTCGCGTCCTTGATGCCGACGACGTTCCGGGCGAATTCGATCGTCGCGAGCTGCATGCCGAGGCAGATCCCGAAGAACGGAACGCCTTCGGTACGCGCGTATTCGATCGCACGGATCTTTCCTTCGGTCCCGCGCTCGCCGAAGCCGCCCGGGACGAGGATGCCGTCGATCGACTTGAGCGCCTCGAGGTTCCCTTTCTCGATTTCCTCGGCTTCGATGTAGACGAGTTCGACCTTCGCGTCGTTCGCGACGCCGCCGTGGATGAGCGCTTCGGAAAGCGACTTATAACTCTCGTGGAGATCGGTGTACTTCCCGACGATCCCGATGCGGACGCTCGCTTTCGGGTGGAGGACCTTCTCGACCATCGCCTTCCACTTCGAAAGGTCCGGCGCCGAGGTCCAGATGCCGAGGCGTTCGGCGATCTTCTCGTCGAGCTTTTCCTCGTGGAAACGGAGGGGCACTTCGTAGATCGAGCTCACGTCGATGGACGAGAATACGCAGGAGGCCGGCAGGTTACAGAACAACCCGATCTTCTCCTTCGCGTCCTGCGGGATCTTCCGGTCGGCGCGGCAGAGGAGGATGTCGGGCTGGATCCCGATCTCGCGGAGATCACGCACCGAGTGCTGGGTCGGCTTCGTCTTCAGCTCGCCCGAAGCGGCGATGTACGGCACGAGCGTGAGGTGCACGAACATGACGTTCTCGGGACCGTACTCGACCTTCATCTGACGGATCGCTTCGAGGAACGGCAGACCCTCGATGTCGCCGACCGTGCCGCCGACTTCGATGATCGTGAGATCCGCGTCCGCGGAAGCGGCGAGGATGTGGGTTTTGATCTCGTCGGTGATGTGCGGGATGACCTGCACGGTTTTCCCGAGGTATCCCCCCGCGCGCTCGCGGCGGATGACGGTGTCGTAGATCCGGCCGGTCGTGAAGCTGTTCTTCCGCGAGTAGTTCGCGTTCGAGACGAAGCGCGAGTAGTGACCGAGGTCGAGGTCCGTCTCGGCGCCGTCGTCGAGGACGAAGACTTCGCCGTGTTGGATCGGGGACATCGTGCCCGGATCGACGTTCAGGTACGGGTCCATCTTCGCCATCGTCACCCTGATCCCGCGTTGCTCCATCAGCATGCCGATCGAAGCGGCCGCGATCCCTTTGCCGATGCCCGAGAGGACGCCGCCGGTCACGAAAATGAATTTCTTTTGCTTCGCCATGCTTAGATTCTCCCTGCCTTCAGTTACGGTGCGCGCTGGTCTAGAATTTTACGTACTTTTTCGAGTTCTTCCGGCGTGTCGACGCCGATCGAGAGGAAGTCGACTTCCTTGATGCCGATCGCGATCCCGTCTTGCATCGCGCGGAGCTGCTCGAGCATCTCGCCCTTTTCCCACGCGCTCTGCGGAAGCGAACGAATGCGGAAAAGGCATTCTTTCGTGTAGGTGTAGAGGCCGACGTGACGGCGGCACGCGAACGGACTCGCCGCGCCGGCGGGCACGACGGTCTTCGGCGCTTCGCCGCGCGAGTAAGGGATCGGGTGGCGCGAGAAGTAGATCGCGCGGTCGTCCTTGTCGGCGAACGTCTTCACGACGGCCGCGTTCGAGAGGTCTTCCGGGTCGCGCATCGGCGTCATCGCGGTACCCATGATGAAACGTTTCGAAGTCACGAGTTCGACCGCCGCGGTGATCGCCTCGGTCGCCATGAGCGGCTCGTCGCCCTGGATGTTCACGTAGA
This sequence comes from Bdellovibrionales bacterium, assembly GCA_018266355.1. Taxonomy (GTDB): domain Bacteria; phylum Bdellovibrionota; class UBA1018; order UBA1018; family UBA1018; genus JACMQW01. Next base: position 767,996 of record JAFEAP010000029.1, on the reverse strand, counting down.
CGTCGGCGTCGATCTGGTCGGCGACGGCGGCCACGCGGTCCGTGCCCGATGGAATCGCGCGATCGGTCAGGATCGCCTCTCCGCCGAACTTTTTCACCGCGCTCGCGATCCGCTCGTCGTCGGTCGCGACGACCACGCGATCGACCGCACGCGAAGCTTTCGCACGCTCGTACACCCACTGGATCATCGGTTTGCCGTGGATGTCGGCGAGGGGTTTTGCGGGGAGCCGGACCGACGCGTATCGGGCGGGAATAACGGCCAGGACCCTCATGACAAAACCTTCATGGAACCCCAGCTTAGTCGAAGCCGGGGTCCACCTCAAGAACGTCCGGGCGCGTTATTTAGCGGATCTTCTTCCGAATATATTTCAGGATCGAGTCGGAATAGGTCTGGAAACCATTGCGATAATCCGCCGGGCTCGGGCTGAACCACCGCGTCGGCAGGACGCCGAGGTTCTCGATCGGAGTGCGATCGTCGAGCCGGAGCCCGAGCGCGATCGGAACGATGAGGTAATTCGTCTTGAGCGGCGAATTGATCACGGCCGTACCCCCGGTGAATCCGCCCCCGCCCATCGTCCATCCGCCGAGGATCTCGGCGCGTTTCGTGTCCTGGAAGAGCGCCGGAAAGAAATCCGCGCACGAAACGGAATAGGCGTCGGTGAGGATGTAGAGCGGCTTCAGGTAACGCACGCGCGGGTTCGGCTTGATCTTGGCCGAATCGTAGAATCGCGGCTTGCCGAACTTCCTCCCCGCCTTCGCGTCGTCCGCGAGGCCTTGATAGAAGGTCTTCACGTCGCGGGCGAACTCGAGATCGACCGGAAAACCGAAGTAATCGTCGCCGCCGAAATACGCCTTCGCGTCCGCGTCGTTCGTGATCTTCTCGAGATCCGGCAGCGAATCGCTCGCGTCTTTCACGAGCTCCGGGAAGAGCCGGTAGCTGAACTTGAACGTCGGAACTTCTTTCGCGAAGAAGTAGGACGCGAGCGCGTACATATAGTCCGCCATCCCGCCCGGGTTCGAGTTTTCGTCGAGGATGAGCGCGTCCGTCTCGGCGTCCATCTTCGCGATCGTCGCCTCGAACTCCTTCACGGCGGCGGTGTAGTCGGCGGGCTGACCCGGCGAGAAATCCGGGATGCGCACGTAACCGATCTTCCGCGCCTTCCCCGGATTTCCGAAGATGTTACGGGCGCCAGGGAATTCGGCGATCCAAGCCGTGAACCGCGCTCCCGAAGCGGATTCCCAGAGGGTCTTCTCGGGTTTACGGAAATAAGCGCCGCGCGGACCGAAACCCGCGTCGACTTTCGACCAGCCCTGGAGGCTTTCCGGAACCATCGGGTGCGCCGGCGCGCGGGATATCGCGAATTCGGCGTCGAACGCGACCGGTTTTTTCCACGCGAGGGTCGCCGTTTTCCGCTTTCCGTCGACGCCCCTCAACACGAGGTCGACGGTATCTTTCATCGGCGTCTTTTCCATCAGCATCCCGTAAGGATTCGTGAGGCGGCGCTCGCCGTCCCGTACGTCGCTTTCGAAATGGTTCAAATACTTCATCGTCGTGCGATCGAAGATCGATCGCATCGCCGGCTCGCCGTCGAAACTTACGAGCTCGTCGCCGACCGCGACTCCGCAGTTACAATCGTCGGTCACGCCCGTGACGAAAACCTTTCCGCCTACGCTGCGCACGCTGATCGGGATCGAAGTCGATCCGCCCGGAGAATAGATCGCCTTCGCGTGATAATCGCGCGCGGAATAGAAGAAGTCCTGGATGAGCGTCCGCGCGCCGTCCGCGGTGAGATTCGGGTCCTTCGCGCCCTCGGCGCCGATCCGTTTCGCGGCGTCGTCGATCGTCCAGTGGAGAGCCTTCGTCTTCCAGGGCTCGAGCGCGTAGCGGTCGTGGAACTTCTGTTTCACGAGGTCGAGGGTCGTCGCGAAATCTTCCTGTACGGAAGCCTGGGCGATCGCGGCCCCGAGAACCGAAAGCAAGGCGAAGACGGACAAGATGTTTAAACGTTTCATGAGGATCTCTCGTTGCGGGTGGGATGGGGGGACCGAGAGATGAGACACTAGATTTTCGAAAACGAAAAGCCGGATAGAAAAAGATATTCTCCGGACGAAGAGACCCGGATGATCCGCCGAATCAGACGGTGATTTCCATCTCCGGGCGCCACACGCCTTTCCATTCCTTCAAACGAACGAGCGGCTTCGATCGGCCGGCGCCGTCGGCTACGATCGGGTACTCGATATAGGCGTAGGTCAGCCGCGTCTTCGTGCCGTACTCCGCGAGGTGGAGGTTCGTCACCTCGTTCCACGTTCCCTCGTTGAAGTACTCCTTCCCTTCCCGGTACTGACGGTACGCGAGGACGTGGGTATGGCCGAAAATCACGGCGTTCACGTCGGGGTTGTCGTCGAGGATCTTGAAGGCGATCTTGTCGAACGGCGGGTAAAGAACGATCTCGCGCCAAAGATCCCACTTCGCACGGACGCCCTTCTTGATCTGGTAGCGCGTCTTGAACACGAGCGACTGGAGCGTGAAGAGCACGGTGCGGATCCCCGAGCGGATCGACCACCAGAAATCGTGAAAAACGCTCCAAACCATGAAATCGCCGAAAGGACGGACCTTGTCGAGGTGCGCGCGCTCCTGTTTCAGGCGGGGCAGGAAGACCGCGACGAAGAGCGATCCCCAGGGCAAGTCGAGCACCGGCTCGGGAACGCCCCGCGTGATGAACGGACGTTTCAGGTTCAATCGCGCGAACCGCTCGTATTGTTGCCCGTGTTCGACCCAGACGCCGTCGAAAGTGTAGTTCGCCGGATAGAACTTCACTTCGGCGCCGACCGCCTGGGAGAACGCGGTTTGGGCCCCCGCGAAGATCATCCCGACGTCGTGATTGCCGATCACGTAAGAGACCGAGTGGCCCGGCGTCCCGGCCCACCGACGGAGCGCGGAGAAAAACTCGGGGTGACCCTCGATGATCTTTCGGACGGCGAAGACCTGGGAGCGTTCGGTGAAGAGGTGCGTGTGCACGCCGTAGTAATCGATCTGGAGGAGGTTCAGGATGTCGCCGTTCAGGATCAGCTCGACCTCGGCGTCGGCGAAATCGCCGGTACGGTGGTACGCGAGGAATTCGGAGAACTCGCGATCGTAGATGAAGTCCTCGAGGATGTTCTGGGTGCCGTCGCGGAAATAGCGTCCCTTGCCGAGGTGGAAATCCGAGACGACGAGCTTGAATCGTCGCCGAATCTCCGCCGGATTCGGCACCTCAGGCATGGTGGTCCCCTTTACGGGCCTCCGCGACGTAAACGCGGTTCCGGCTTTCCTTTTTCGCCGTGTACATCGCGTGGTCGGCTTGTTCGATGATCTCTTCTTTCGAGGTCGCGTGATCCGGGAAAACGGCGACGCCGATCGACACGGTCACTTTCAGTTGCAAATCGTCTTCCTTCAGGAACTCCCAGTGCTCGATCGACTTGCGGATCCGTTCGGCGACGATCTTCCCCATCGCGAGGTCGCACGGGGTGAGGATCGCGACGAATTCGTCCCCTCCGTAGCGGACGATCGAATCGGAATCGCGGACGTAGGTCTTCAGCTTCTGACCGAGTTCGAGCAGGAGCTTCGACCCGTTCACGTGGCCGTGCTGGTCGTTCACGTTTTTGAATTTGTCGGCGTCGATGAAGAGCACGACGAAGGAACTCGCCGTCGTCTTCGACTTCTCGATCTCGCGGTCGAGCACGGTCGAAAGGTAGCGCGTGTTATGGAGGCCGGTGACGTCGTCGACGTAGGCCATTTCCTGGACGTCGCGATAGCGAACGATGTTCTGACCGGTGACGTCGATCTGGGCGCGCAGGATCTTCAGCCGGCTCTCGAACTCCGAGTAGGCTTCGGGTTTTTTCGGCGAAAGCGCGATGAAGAAGAATTTCCGGTCGCCGACGCAATTGAACTCGAAGGCGAACACCGCGGGCGTCATCGCCGTGCGGTCGACGAAGACGGCGATCTGCTTCTCGCCGAGCGCTTCGGGCACCTTCGCGGTCTTCGCCGAGATCTCGAACATCTCGGTCATCCCGTTCTCGCCCGCCTGGTCGGAGTCCTCGATCGTCATCTCGCCCTTCTCGTCGAAGGAAACGATGCAAGACTGCGAGGCACGAAGTTCGCGCGAGAGGTAGCTCCGCACGATCGAAAAAACCCGCGTCTCGTCGATCGAGGCCGAGATCATCTGACAGCTGTTCACGAGGTTCAAGTACCGGGAGTAAACGCCGTCGTCCTCGAAGAGCGTCTTCCGGTCGATCCCGCGGCGGACCGCGAGCCGGAACGTATCGAGGTGGATCGGTTTTTTCAGGTAGTCTTCCGCCCCCCCGCGGATCATCTTCACCGCCTCTTCGATCGTCGCGTGTTCGGAGATCACGATGACGGAAGATTCCGGGTGGAGGCGTTTGATCCGTTCGACGAACGCCGAAGGGTTCGGGAGGTCGATCACGACGAGGTGATAGCGGACGCGAGAGAGCCAGTTCGCGGCGTTTTCCACCCGGCTCATCACGTCGATGTGGCACTCGACCATGTCGCGGATCAGGGTGGCGTAGACTTCCGTCTGCTTCGTGTCTTTTCCGAGGAGGAGGACGTTGAACTGCATGGCCTAAGCCGCCGTGGTTTTTTCGTCGACGTTCACTCCAGAGTCCGAACCCTCGCCGCCCTTGCCGGCTTCCAGCATGGCGTCGACGTCGGGGCCGAGCAGACCGCCCGCGACGCGCATCATCTGCGCCGCCTTCGCGAGCTTGTCGCGCAGACCCGCGGCCGCCTGCCGTTCCTTCTCCAGGAGTTCCTGGACGAGATCGGCGTTGAATTCCATCAAGTCGAGCTTCCGTTTCAGCTCGATGATCTTCTGCTCGCGCGCGGCGAGGAGGGCTTCGGAGTCCTTCTTCATGATCTCGAGACGGTTCTCGAGTTCCTTCTCGCGCGTACGGATTTTCCGGATGTCGGAACGCACGCGTTCCTTCAAGCGCTCGGTCGCCTCGGTGGCTTCCTTGACCTGGATCTCCATCACCCGGATCTTTTCGCTCCGGCGCTTCATCTCGAACTTGAGATCGTCGTATTCCTTCTGGGCGACTTCGAGGGCGGCCGCTTTTTCCTTCTCGAAACCGTCGATCCGGCGGTCCTGCTCCTGCGCGAGGTGCGCGAACTCGGACGAGACCGCGCGCTCGTGTTTCAGCTGACCTTCGAGGAGACCGATCTGCTCGCGGGCCTGGCGAAGCTGCGCGGAAAGCGCGCTCACGTCCTGTTCGCGGAGGTAGAGGTATTTCTTCAGAGTGTCGGCGTCGGGCGCGGTCGCCGCGCCGCCCGGGACGACGGCGTCGTCCATCGGCGTGCGATCGGCGAGCGGATTGTACCCGCCGGCGCCTTCGCGTCCGAGGTAAGGCATCGCGACGAGCGTTTCGGCGTCGACGTCCTCGTTTACCGGCTCGGGCCGGGCGCGTTCGCGCGACTTTGTCGCGACCGGTGCGGGCTCCGGCATGTCCGCGAGGCCTTCGGAAAGGATCGGGGCCGCGACTCGGGTCGGCTGATCGTCGCCGATCGGCGCGAGGTTGTCGATCGAAGTCGCCTCGATCGGGGTCGCGAGGATTTCGGAGGCGACCGAGGCGCCCGTGAGCGTCCCTTCGATTCGGAATTCCTTCGTTTGGCCGCCGATTTCGGCGGCCGGAACGGAAGTCGCTCCGTTCAACTCGTCGCCCGGGGCTTCGAGGTTGAACATGAGCGCCGGATCGATATCTCCTTCGGTCGGCACGGGCTGGCCGTTCACGGCCGCGCCGTCCTCGATCTGAATTCCACCCGCCGTCGAAAGCGCGAGTCCGGCCACGTCGGTCTGGAGCGTGACGCCGTCGGTGATCGGCGCCGAGGAGGCGGAGTCCATCTGCGACGACGCCGGAGTCTCGATCGCCAGTGCGAGTCCGATCCCGCCGCTCCCTTCCATCGGCGCGATCTCGAGGGGCGAGCCTTCGATTGGAGTAATCGTCGTCTTGTCGCCGAAATTCGCCGCCGCGGCGCTGAGATCCATCGGCTGGGCGATGTCGAGCCCGCCGCCGGCGTCGAGCGGACCGATCGCGCTCAGGTCGTCGGAGAGGTTGAAGCCCTTACCGTGGGAAAGTTCCGTTGAGAGGATCGTGTCGACGACGTGGATGAATTCCTTGTCCTCGACCGGCATGCGCAAGTAAGCGTTCGCGCCGAACGGCGTCGCTTGGTGCTCGATGCATTGCTGATCCGTCCAATTCGAAGTCGTCAGGATCACCGGAGTACGCGCGAAACGCGGCGTCTTCTTCAGGATCTCGTTCATTCCGACGCCGTCTTGGTCGTGACCGACGAAGAGCGAGATGCTCGAGGCGTGGAGTTTGAAAACGAGTTCGCACTCTTTCAAATCCGAACACACGATCGTCGCGACGCCGAGGTTTCGGAGCGTCCCGAGGAGGGGGGAGTCGTATAAGTGAGGATTCAGAAAGAGAATCTTCATCAGTCTCCGTATCGGAGCGGGCGGCCCCGAAGTTGACACTGATTCACGGGAAAGTTAGCGTATTCCTCGATGAGCGAACGCTTGACGCTAGTGGTCTTCAAGGACCATCTCTCCTCCCGGACCCTTACCGTGCGTCTGGCGTGGCTGCGGGCGTTCGGATTGGCGCTTTTGAGCGTCATCGGATTGGCGGTCGTCGCGGCCGCCCTCTTCTTGAATGCTTATCGGAAGACGATCGCCACGGGTTCAGTCGCGACCACCCTTCGGGTCGAAGAACTCGAAAAAGAGCTCGCCGAGTCCAAGTCCTCCTACGAAGCGATCAAGAACCAAGCGCTGAACAGCGCCACGACCGGTGGCGCGGTCCTGGCCGGCGCGAACGCGTCCTTCTCGCTCTTGCCCGCCGAATCGGTGCTCGAAAAACTCCCGGCGCCGGAGACCCTTCCCTTCCGACTGGAAGCGATCAAGGCCCAATGGAAGGGCTCGACCCTCCAGATCCGCAGCGCGATCGAGTACACGCGGGAAGACGGCGGTAATCAGCAAGGCCACTTCGTCATTCTCGTGCGCGGCCCGCAGTCCGTCGCCGCCTACCCCGACGGCGCGTTCGACGCCGCCGGCGCCCCGACCCTCATCAAACCGGAAACCGGCGAATTCTTCTCCGTCAGCCGCTACCGGGAGATCAAGGCCGACTTCGGACCGTACTCGAAACGCGACGACGTCCGCTCGATCGAACTCTTCATCTTCGACCCGAAAAACCGGTTGATCTTCCTGAGCCGCTCCGGCCTCGAATCCGCGAAGGCCGCTCCGGCGCCGGCGAAGAAAACCGAGTCGTCGGCGAACGACGACGGCGACTCCGCGTCGAACGCGGCACCGGCTCCCGCGCCGAAGGCGAAACGCCCGGCCCCGCCGAAAGCCGCGGCGCCGACTACCGAAACGCCTCCGGCCGAAGCCCCTCCGGCGGAATCTCCCGGGAACCCGCCGGGAAGCGCGCCGGAAGCCGCTCCCGCGGCGGAGGGAGGAACGTGAAAAAACACGACTTGATCCACGAGACCGAAGTCACCGTCATCGGCGAGGGCATCCGTCTCGACGGAAAACTCCAACTCGGCGGCGTCGTCCGCGTCTACGGCCGCCTTTCCGGCGAGATCGTCGCGGCGCCCGAATCCTCGCTCATCCTGATGGAAAGCGCGGTGGTCGAAGGCACGCTCGACGTCGACACGCTCGTCGTCGCCGGTTTCATCCGCGGCGACATCCGCGCGCGCTCGCGCGTCTCGATCGAAGGCACCGGCCGTGTGATCGGAAACATCGAAACGCCGACCATCGCGATCGACTTCGGTGCTTACCTCGAGGGCGAGACGAAGATGACCGGAAAGAAGAAATCCGCTAAAGGAGAGTCTTCACCGGAATTTTCCGGAAACGTTTGAAGCCCTTTTCGCGAAGGCTCTTCTCGATTTTCTTCGCGTCGCCCGCGACGACGACGATCATTTTGTCGAGCTTGAACGCCTCGTCGACCGATTCGACGACCGATTCGCGGGTCACCGCCGCGACCTTCGGCATGAACTCGTTCAGGTAGTCCGGCCCGAGCTGGAACACGTATCCGTTCAACCACCGCGTCGCGATCGCGCCGAGCGTGGAGACGCCGAGCGGATACCCGCCGATCAGGAACTCCTTCGACGTATCGACTTCCTCCTTCAGGACGTCGGCCGCCTTGAGCAGCCGCAGCTGGTGCACGGTTTCCTCGAGGAGTTTTCCGGTGTTCGGCGCCGCGGTCGCGGAGGCGACCGAAAAGAAGGCGCGATCCTTGAAGTAGGTCAGCGAGGACTGGATGCCGTACGCGAGTCCGAGTCGGTCGCGAACGATCAGGTTCAGTCGGGAGTTGAAGTACTCGCCGAGCAGCGCGTTCGCAACCGCGAGCGCGTGGCGCTTCGGCCAGTGGATACCCGGCGTGGGAAAGCCGATCCGGATCTGGGCCTGGGGAAGTCCCGGCATATCGACGATCAGGATCTCGTCCTTCTTCGCCGCGAACTTCGGGTTCGTCACCGCGACCTTCGCCTTCTTCGGTGCCGATCCCTTCCAGCTCCCGAAAAGCGCTTCGATCTTCTTTTTCATCTCCGCGCGGTCCACTCGTCCGACGATCATGAGGATGGCGTTTCCGGGCACGAAATGCGCGCGATGGAACGACTTCACGTCGGCGAGGCCGAGCTTCGAGAGGTCCGCGACGCGATCGAGCGTCCCGCGTTCGTAGACCGATCCGTTCAGGATCGCTTTCCCGAACAGGTAGCCGGAAACCGACTCGGCGGAATCGCCGAGGTGACGCCAGCTCTCGCCGAGCAGGTCCTTCTCGCGCTTGAACTCCGCGGGCAAGAAATTCGGTTCGCGCACGGTCCAACCCACGAGCTCGAGGAGCGTCTCCGCGTCCTGCGAAAGGCCGTGCATCCCGATCGAGATCCCCTCTTCGTCCGCGCTCGCGAAACCGCTCGCGCCGAGGCTCTCGATCCGTCGCGCGACCTCCTGGGCGGAGAGTCCGTGGGCGCCGCGGTCGAGCATCCGTGCGGTCATCTCGACGGTGCCCGATTTTCCGGCCGGGTCGTGGCGCGTGCCGGACTCGACGAGCATTGCGATGTCGACGACGGGCAGCTTATCGTCGACGTACCACGCGACGGTGAGTCCGTTCGGGAGCTTTTCCACTTCGGGAAGCGGCAAGCGGAATGAAGCGAGGTCCACCGCGGCGTGAGCACCGGAAGCGGACAGGAGAACGAGCGAGAAGACGAGATTCTTCATGGCAACCTTCATTGGGCGATCCCCCGGCTGCCCGGTACGAGCGTGACGACGTTCTTCCGGTTCGGGACGAGATAAGTGCGGGCGACGCGTAGGACGTCGGCGCCGGTCACGCGCGAGTATTTCGCGAGGTCGTCGCGGAAACGCATCGGATCGCCGAAGATCGTGTCGACGGTACCGATCATGTTCGCGAGTCCGCTCGCGGTGCGGACGCTATCGACGGTCTGGACGGTGAGTTGGCGGACGGCCACGCGGATTTCGGCGTCGGTGACGCCCTTCGCTTGGACTTCCTTCACGAGCGATTCGAGCTCGGACTCGAACTCGGTCGCCGGATGGCCGGACTTCATCGTCGCGCTCGCCATGAAGACGCCCGGATAGAGCGGGGTGTAGTTCACGCCGCCGACGGCGAGCGCGATCTCCTTTTCCTCGACCATGCGGCGGTACCCGCGCGAGGCGTTCCCCGAGAAGAGGATGTTCGAAAGCACGTCGAGCGCGTAGGTATCGTCCTCGGCCGCGCTCGTCGACGGATACGCGACGGTGATCTTTTCGGAAGCGACCGCGTCCTTCAGCGTGACCCGACGCGGTTCGGTTTGTTCCGGTTCGCGCGGGATCTTCCGGTTCGGGCGGCCGCGTCCCGCGATTCCGCCGTAAGCTTTCTCGACCCGGGCGAAGACGTCGGACGCCTTCACCGCGCCGACGACGACGATGGTGACGTTCCCCGGCTGGTAATACTTCGCGAAGAAGTCCTCGAGGTCGTGGACCTCCATCCGCTTCAAGTCTTCCTCGTATCCGATCACCGGCCAGCGGTACGGATGCGATTTGAAGACTTCCGCCCAAATCGCTTCCTGCATCCGGCCTTCCGGCGAGTTCTCGGTGCGCAGGCGACGCTCTTCCATCACGACCTGGCGCTCGGTGAAAAGGAGATCGCTGTCGATCTTCAGGTTCGCGAAGCGGTCGGCCTCCATTTCGATCGCGAGGGGGAGTAGGTTCGGCACCATCGTCTCGTGGAAGACGGTGTAATCGCGGGTCGTGAACGCGTTCACGTTCGCGCCGCGGGCCTCGAGGCGATTGAAGAACGCGCGCGGCCCGTACTTCGCCGAGTCCTTGAACATCAGGTGCTCGAAGAGGTGCGCGATCCCCGTGAACCCGAACTTTTCGTCGGCCGAACCGACCTTGACCCAAGTCTGGTAGGAGACGATCGGCACCGTCGAATCCTCGACGACGAGGACCTTGAGCCCGTTCGGAAGCACGCGGGTCTCGAGAGGGAAGTGAAGCCCGAGCCGCTCGAGTTCGGCGGTCTCCGCCGCGGACCGCGGATTTTCCGTCGTCTCGGCCTTCGGCGCGGAGGAGCAACCGGCGACGAGCGCCGCACCCGCCGCGAAAAGAATCATCGACCACCCGCTCCGTATCCGGTTCATCCGATCCATCCGTTCTTCTTGTACCAGCCGATCGCCTCGCGCATCCCCTCTTCGAGGCGCACGCGCGGACGCCAGTCCGTCTTCGTCATCAGTTTCGAGTTGCTGCAGGTCCAGTAATCCGGGAGCAGCTCGTTCAGTTTGTCACGATTGATCACGGTGCTTTTTCCCGAGACCCGGCCGTACCAGGACCCGAGCGTCGAGATCGCGTGGAGCACCGGTCGCGGGATCGGCACCGAAAAAGTGCGTACGCCGAGCGACTCCGCCATCGAGGCGATCAGCTGCGAGGAGGTGATGTCCTCGCCCGAAGAAACGTAGAAAACGTCCCCGTTTTCGAACTTCTTCGCGTCGGCGGTCCCGAGCGTGACGAGCGCCTCCACGAGGTCGCTCGCGTGCACGACGGAATAGTGCTTTTCTCCGTCGGCCGAGCGCGCAGGAAGCTTCGGAACGAGTCGCTTCGCCGCGCTCTTGATCAGGATGAGCGTCGCGGAATCCTTCGGGCCGTAAACGATCGGGGCGCGCAGCATGAGGGGAAGGAACGACGAACGATATTTGAGGAGTCCGTCCTCGCCCGCTTTTTTGCTCTGGCCGTAAGCCGAAACCGGACCGTCGGGATCGCGTTCGGTCCGCGGGTTCGTGCCCGGCGAAGGCCCCCCCGCGGCGAGTGTGGATACGTATACGAAACGCGCGACTTTTGCTTTTCCCTCGGCGTTCGCCTCGGCGGCCGCGCGAGCGAGATTCTCGGTGCCCATCGCATTGAAGAGGAAATACTCCGAACGGTTCTTCGCCGCGATCACTCCGGCGAGGTGGAAAATCACGTCGGCGCCCTCGACCGCTTTTTTCAGCGAAGCGAAATCGGAGATGTCGCCCTCGACGCGGTGGTACTGAAGGCCGCGGAGGTTCTTGTCCGAGGAGGTTTTTCGCATCAGGACATCGACCGTGATTCCGCGTTTCGTCAACGCGTCGATCAACGTACTGCCGATAAAACCGCTGCCTCCGGTCACTAAAGCTTTCATCTCGATTTTCCAGCTAAACCCGCTACGTTAGGAGAGTCAATGCGCGTAAAGAAGACCGCCTCGAAACCGGCAAAAAAACCGAAGCCCGAGTGGGAATTGACGATCCTCGGATGCGGGACTTCGACCGGCGTCCCGCTGATGTTTTGCGACTGCAAGGTCTGTCGCTCGAAGGACCCGCGCAATCACCGTTTACGCACCTCCGCCTGGCTCAAGACCGGCGCGAAGAGCCTACTCATCGACGCTTCGACCGACCTCCGCCAGCAAGCGATGTCCGCCCGCATCCCGAGACTCGACGCGATCCTTTTCACCCACCCGCACGCCGACCACGTCTCGGGCATCGACGAAGTCCGCTCCTTCAATTACATCCAGAAGCAGCGCATCCCGGCCTTCGGAAACGCGTGGACCTGCCGGGAGCTTCGCGTGCGGTATCCGTACATTTTCGAACCGACCGATAAAGTCGAAGGCGGAGGCATTCCGCTGATCGACCTCCACGAATTCGATTCCCATGCCGCATCGCTCGACGTGGCGGGCGTCCCGGTGACGCCTATCGCCCTGAGCCATGGGAGCGCCGAATGCATCGGTTACCGCGTCGGTTCGTTCGGCTACGTCACGGATTGCAACGCGATTCCCGAATCTTCGCTTGAACGGCTCCGCGGTCTGGATACTTTAGTCCTCGATTGCCTGCGCATCGCTCCGCACGGAACTCATTTGAACCTGGAGCGCGCATTGGAAGTGATCCGTAACCTGCGCCCGAAGCGCACGGTACTCACCCACCTCGGTCACGACTTCGACTATCGCGAATGGTCGAAGAAACTTCCGAGGGGCGTGGCGCTCGCTTACGACGGATTGAAACTCCGAGGCTGAAAGAACCGCACTGAAAGGATTGAACGGATGATCATCGGCGTACCGAAGGAAATCAAAAACAAGGAAAACCGCGTCGGGATGGTGATCGCCGGCGTACGCGCCCTCACCCATGCCGGCCACAAAGTCCTCGTGCAGAAATACGCGGGCGTCGGCGCGGGAATCTCGGACGAAGACTATCGCAAAGCCGGCGCGACGATCATCGACGGCGCGAAGGAGATCTACGAAAAGTCCGAGATGATCGTGAAGGTGAAGGAGCCGCTGCCGGAAGAAATTCCCTACCTGCGCGAGGGCCAGATTCTCTACACGTACCTTCACCTCGCGGCCGACGAACGGCTCACGAAGGCGCTGCTCGAACGGAAGATCGTCGGTATCGCTTACGAAACGATCGAAGCCGCCGACGGTACGCTTCCCCTGCTCGCGCCGATGTCGGCGGTCGCCGGACGCATGGCGACCCAGATCGGCGCGTCCTACCTCCAGCACGATCACGGCGGGAAAGGCATGCTCCTCGGCGGCGTGACCGGAGTCGACCGGGCGAAAGTCGTCGTCCTCGGCGGAGGCGTGGTCGGGATCAACGCGATGAAGATGGCCGTCGGTCTCGGCGCGAACGTGACCGTACTCGACACGAACGTCCACCGCCTCGATTACCTTTCCGACATCTTCGGAAACGAAATCACGACGCTCTATTCGAATTCGGAACAAATCGAAAAGGCCGTCGTGAACGCCGATCTCGTGATCGGCGCAGTCCTCGTCACCGGCGCGAAGGCCCCGAAGCTCGTGACGCGGGAAATGGTCTCGCGGATGCAGCCGGGCGGAGTGATCGTCGACGTCGCGGTCGACCAGGGCGGCTCGGTCGAGACCTGCCGCCCGACTTCGCACGAACACCCGACCTACGCGGTGGACGGCGTGATCCACTACGCGGTTCCGAACATGCCGGGCGCCGTCCCGCGCACGTCGACCTACGCGCTGACGAACGTCACGCTGAAATACGCGACGCTGATCGCGAACCTCGGATGGCGGGATGCCGTACTGAAGGATCCGGCACTCTTCAAGGGCGTAAACCTCGCCAACGGAAAGTGCGTGTACAAGACGGTGGCCGACGATCTCGGGCTCGATTATGAGCCGCTGAAGCCTTAGAGCAGAACCTTAGTACAGAAACGGAAAGGCCCGGCGATCCACAGGATGCCGGGCCTTTTCATTTAAACGATCGACGTCCGATCAGCCGTGCCCGTGCGGACGGGGCGCGGGAGCCGGATGCGGAGGGGGCACCGGGTGCGGAGCCGGTTGGGGGTGCGGAGCCGGTACCGGATGAGGGACCGGAACCGGATGCGGTGCCGGAACCGGATGCGGGACCGGATGAGGCACGGGGCGCGGCCGCGGACGCGGAGGCAGCGGACGAGGAACCGGCCGCGGGATCGGGCGCGGCGGGATCGGCGCCGGATAGTACCCGTAGCGGGTCGCACCCGCGACGTTACGATCGCCTCCGTTCGAGATGTTCTCAATGCGGTAGCCGGTACCGCCGAGGTAGTAGAATTGGAAGTAGTCGCCCCGATAGAAGAACGTGTCGTTCGAGACGATGTCGATCGGTTGGTAGCCGCCGGAATAGCTGCGGCCGTAGGAGCCCCAGTCGGTCATGTCCCCGTAGAGGAACCCGCCCATGTTGATAACGTTCAACTTACAAATGTTGCAATTGTCGGCGTTCCACACGCCGGGGAGCAGCCGCTCGATATCGGCGTAAGCCGAGGCGGAAGCGGATTGCCCATTCGAGACAGCGATGTCTTCGGAAGCGGCGAAGACCGAACTCACGCTCAAACAGAGAGCGAGGCTCGTAAGAGCGAACAGAGAGAGAGGACGTTTCATAGGATCTCCAATGTTTGGATTTGCCGGCGCATGAAGCGGGGGACGAACGCCGAGCGTATGCAGTCGGTAAAGCGATCAACATGCCAGACTCCGCGAGCGTCCCTAAAAAACCGCGAAAAGACGGTTCTCACCGCGTCATTCGGGCGTGCGCTCCGCGGCAAGTCCCTCGATTCACTCTCACTTCCCCGATCTTCGAAAAAATTCTGACGCAATCCCGGACCAATCGAATCTCCTACCCGTTTTCCGACCGTGGATTTTTTTCACATTCGGAGTCAGAACGCGCCAGAGGTTCGTTTGTGCAGCGTGAAAAGCGGTGGCAAACTAGGAATCAATGGCCGAAGCCGAAGCAAAAGACTCCGAAGCACCCGCGAAAAAACCGCTCCCGCTCGGTTTGATCCTGCTCGTGCTGAACATGCTCGCCCTCCTCGGCGTCCTCGGCACGATCGTCTATACGCAGATCCTTTATAAACGACCGGTCATCACCGAAACGGTCGAGCGCGAAAAGATCGTCCAGGAGTTCGCGAAGAAACCGACGGAGATGAAGAAAGTCATCGTCTCCTTCGAGCCGATCCAAGCGAACCTGAAGCCGACTCCGATCGGCGTGCAAGTTCCCGGCGGTCCGCCCCAGCAAATGAAGGCGCATTACCTCAACACGACGATCGCGATGGAACTTCTCGACGCGGATTTCGAACCGACGGTGAAGGGCCGCCTCCCGAAGTTCCTCGACCAACTCCTCCGGGAGCTCGGCGACACCTCGGTCGACGAACTATCGACCGTCCAAGGGCGGTTTCTCCTGCGCTCGAAGATCGCGGGGATGATGAATGACTTGGTGCGCGAAGAAAAAAAGCTCCCGCCGACCTCCACTCCGATCGTGACGAGTGTGTACTTTTCCGACTTCGTCGTTCAGTGAGAAAGGCCTTCGTTTCGGCCTAAACCCACGCGCGCGGACCGCCGCGTCCGAGTGTGGGAAATCCCGCACGGATCGCCCTCGAAAGCGTGCGAAAAACCCCACACTTTCGGGACCGCGTTTTTCCCGTTTTGAATCGTCTAAATGGCCCTTTTTTCTGACCAATAGTACTATTTTTTTAAGAGTACTATCGGGAACCCGCCCACCACTCGAGGAAAAGATGGAACACCCGAACCCGAAAACCCGGACCCAAGAAGCGCTCGCGAGCCTGGCCGAAATCCAGAACGTGATCGACTCCTCTCACTTCATCGAATTTCCCTACCAAGTCCTCTTCGCCTACGGAGCGCTGATCCTCGCGATGCCGGCGATCGAGCTCGGAACGACGTACCTCACCTTCGGTAACCCCGCCCTGATCGGGAACCAATGGACGGTCGCCCTCCGGCACGCCGTCGTCTACGGCTCGATCTTCCTCGCCGTGAAATTCTTCGTCCTGCGTTTCACCGACGCCTGGAAAGCCGGCGCCGCGGCCCACCCGCTCATCCGGTCCGCGGCCGGCATCCAGTGGATCATCCTCGTCACCGGCGGAGTGATGATGATCGTCCTCGGGCGCGCGGAACGGATCGACCTTTGGATCCCGATCCTCTTCCCGCTCACCGGCGTCCTCTTCTTCGTTTTCGGCACTTTCTCGAAGGGCCCGATGAAAGCGACGGCTTGGTTCCAAGTCGGGCTCGGACTCGTCTACGGGCTCCTGCTGAAAGAATTTTCGAACGAACGACTCTGGGTGACTTTCTTCGTCCTCTTCGGACTGAGTTTCCTCGGCTGCGGAGCCGCCCTCTTCGCGCGCCGAAGAAAGGGAGGCGGATAATCGCGGAGCTCGACCCGATCCTCCACCAACCCGTCCGAACGAAATTGATGGCCTACCTGGTGACGGCGCGTAAAGCCGACTTCAGCGAGCTGAAGCGCGCGCTCGCCCTCACCGACGGCCACATGAGCACGCATATGAAACTTTTAGTCGAGGCGAACTACGTCGAAGCGGAAAAAAGCTTCGTCGATAACAAACCGAAAACCACGTATCGCCTCACCGGCGAGGGAAAGCGCGCCTTCTCCGAATACGTGGCGACCCTGAAGAAGATCCTGACCTCGTAATCTCAAGACCGTCCTCGGACGTCTTCAAAACAAAGGAACGATCCCATGAAGAGCTTGTACAGAAAACTTCAAACGGCCCTGCTTTGCCTCGGAACCGCCGCCCTCGCCCAGGGTTGCGGGATGGAACTCACGAAGGACGATCCGGGAAAACCCGGATCGCATCCGAACGCGATCACCCTCGTTCGGAAATATCAGCGGGTGCAACGCTACACCTGCGAAGGCGCGCTCCGCTCGGACATGACCGAATCGGTCGCGAGCCCCGAGCAGTGGGTGACGATCACGCCCGACGGCGGACGCCAAGCGACGACCGTCGATGTCCGCAACCGCCAGAACGGCGACACGATCACGTGGTGGATGGACAACGTCACGTTCCTCGTGAAGTACCACACGACCGAAGGCGGGCTGAAGGTCGAGCGCGGACTGAACATCGTCGACTATTCCTTCGGAACCTCCCAGGGACCCGAGAACGGAACGGTGAGTTTCGACATCACCTACCGCGAGGACAATCTCGAGGGCATCTCGACCTACCGAGATCCCTGCCCGACTCCTTCCGCGACGCCTTGACTCCACAACTCGGCCTGCGGAAAGAACACGGCCCGGGAAACCATGAGGTTCCCGGGCCGTTCGTGTTTCGCGGATCGAGACGCCGTTAAAACTTCAGGCCGATCGAACCGACCGCGCCGAACATCGTCTTGAGATCGGTGTCCGTCGCGCCGTTGTTGAACTTGTAGTAGTCGCCCTGCATGAGCAGACCGAAGTCGAGGGCGAACGTCGTGAACTCGTCCCAGTTCAGCGCGACGCCGAGGTCGAATTCGGTGCCGATCGAGCTGCCCTGATCGTGGTTCGCGGCGGTCGTCGAATAGGCCCGCGTGCGGGAGTTGAAGAACTGGTCGCCGCCATGGGCCGTTTGGTCGGCCTTCGCGGTCACGAAGTTGAAGGTGAACTGCCACTTGTCGGCGGTGAGCGCGGTGCCGAGGAGGAGGTAGTTCGCGTTCGTGATCGGCTCGTCGTAGATCGACTTCACGTCGCCCGCGCCGCCGGCCGAGTTGTTCGCGTTGTTGTTCCCGGCGAAGTTCGAGAAGTTGTAATTGAACATGAGCAGCCCGAGTTTGTAGTTCGGGTGGAGCGAAACCATCCGCCACTTGTCGGGGTTCGCGGTGCCCGCGCCCGGGGAATTCGGCTGACCGGGAACCTTACCGCCCTTGGCGAGGAAGGACCACGAATCGCTCGCGCGGTACTGGAGTTCGGCCGCCAGAGCGAACGCCTGGTATTTGTAGCCGACGAGTTCGCCGTTGAAGATCGGCGCCTCGATCGCGAAGTCGACCTTACCCATCCGCTTCTTCGCGTAGATATCCCAGATCGTGACGTTCATGCCGCCGGAGGTGTTGTTGATCCACTTCGATTCGGATTGCGCGCCGGCGATCCGGCGAACGAGTTGCACGCCGCCCTCGAAGTCTTCGTCCTTGTTCTCGTATTGGAGCCCGAGGCCGTATTCGGAAAGCGTCGCGCCGCCCGTCGGGTGGCCGCAAGTCGCCGCTCCGCCGATACAGGTTCCGCCGACCGCGGCACCCATGTCGTACTTCGTGTGGAAGGGCGAGAGCGTGAAGTTCCCGAACTTCGAAATCATTTTATAGGTATCGCCCGTCGACTGATAGCGATCCCAGAGGCCGTCGCCCGAGTGGTGGACGAGACCGAGACCCCAGTGCTGGGGCGCGCGTCCGACTTGGAACGTGCCGAGGTCGGTGAGGAACTCCGCCCAATAACGCTGGGCCGTGATCACGGAGCCGCCGCTGTAAGTGGAGTCGTAATAACGCTGATCCGAGCGGGAGGCGCCCGGGTAGTCCGAGCCGTAGAATCCGGTGATCGGGTTGCCGAGCCACCATTCCGTCTTGATCGCGATGTTGTCGTTCACGATGAGCTTCGGGCGGAGCCGCGCGAAGAGCGATTGGAAGCGCGCGTCCTTCGAACCCGCGTTCACGATCTCGTAACCGCCGCCCGTCGCGGGCGTCTGGACTTCCGGCGCGTAGTTATTGATCAAGACCGCTTCGGAGCGGAACTGACCGGACCAATCGAGGTCCATCGCGTTCGCGTTCGAGAAAGTCGTGAGCGCGGCGAACGTCGAAAGCAGACCGAAAAGTTTGAGCGAGATTTTCATCGGATTTCCTCTAAATCTGGGTATTGATGGTTTGTATAGAGTCGGTACGGAACCGTCAACCTTACCGACAGATAACGCACTGCCCGTGGTCGATCTTAAACGCACTTCGTCATCTTCGTTTTTCGCGCGCGTCCGTGAATGGGTGAAAGCCCATCGCGCGCTCGTGATCGCGTTCGGCGTCCTCGTCGCGCTTTTCGCCGTCGCGTTCGCGTTCACGCTGCGCGCGGGGTTTCGCCAACTCGAGGCCGCGTTCAATCACGAGAACGAATTCATCCCGACGCGCCTCTATTCCGACGTCGAACGGATCCGCCCGCCGATGGGGAAATCGAAACTGCTGAAGCGGCTGAAGGCGCTCGGTTATGCGTCGACTTCGCCGGACGCGGACACGCTCCAGATCACGCTTCATCCGTTCGACTACCCGGTCGACGCCCTCCTCTCCGCAGACGATCCGACGCGCGGACTCGCCGGAAAAGGCATTCGCTTCCGTTTCGACGGCGGGAAGAATCCGGCGCTCGCGAAGATCGAAGCGGAAACGGCGCCGGGCGCGTTCGGCGAGATCCCCGCCGTTTCGCTCGAACCTGAAAGCATCGCGACGCTTTCGCGCGCGGACACGGAAGGAAAACGCGAGATTCGCCGCGTGCTGAAATTCGAGGACATCCCCGCGCCGATCTGGCAGGCGATCATTTCGATCGAAGACCCCCGCTTCCTCGAACACCCCGGACTCGACCCGCGCGGGATCGCGCGCGCGATCTGGGTGAACGTGAAGAACGCCCGGCTCCAGCAGGGCGGTTCGACGATCACCGCCCAGCTCGTGAAGAATCTGATGGCGCGACGGACGCGGAATCTCGCGCTGAAGTTCAACGAACTCTTCCTCTCCCTCCTCCTCGAGATGAAGACGTCGAAGGAACAAATCCTCGAGCGGTACTTGAACGAAGTTTACCTCGGTCAGGTCGGTTCCTACGAAGTCCACGGCGTCGCCGAAGGCGCGCGACTCTTCTACGGGAAGGACTTGAACGAGCTTCACCTCGGCGAGATCGCGCTCATGGCCGGCCTCATCCGTGGACCCGGATTCTATTCGCCGTACCGCTACCGCGAACGCGCGATCGAGCGGCAGAAGCTCGTCCTGAAGAAGATGGTCGAAGCCGGCTTCATCGCCGAGGACGAGGCGAAGGAAGCCGAGAAACTCCCCCTCCGGTTCCGCCCGCCGTCGAGCGTCGCGAACAAGGCGCCGTACTTCACCGATTTCGTGAAGGCGGAAATGATCCGTCAGCTGAAGGACCGCATTTCCGAGGCCGACATCGCGGCGGCGGGTTTCCGCGTCTACACGACGCTCGATCCCGACCTCGCGGAACTCGCCCAGGAGTCCGTCGCGAAGGGCGTCGCCTCGCTCGAGAAGAAACTGAACATCGACTCCGCCGCGAATCCCGAGGACCGCATCGAAGGCGCGATGGCGGTCGTCGAACACTCGACGGGATTCATGCGCGCGCTCGTCGGCGGAAGGAACTACGCCGAAACCACGTTCAACCGCATCTTGAACATGAAACGTCAGGTGGGCTCGACGTTCAAACCGCTCGTCTATCTCACCGCTTTCCTCCAAGGCACCGATCCTTCGGGCCTCGCCTACTCGACCGGGTATCCCGTCGAAGACGCGCCGTGGACGCTGACCTACGATAACGGCCGCCAAAAATGGTCGCCCCGGAATTACGAAAAGGAATACCTCGGGTGGATCCCGATGCGGCTCGCCCTCGTGAAATCGATCAACACCGTCGCGGCGAAACTCGGCGTCCAAGTCGGAATCCCGGCGGTCATCGAAACCGCCCGCGCGCTCGGGATCCAGTCCGACTTGCCGGAAGTTCCCTCCCTCGCACTCGGCGTCGCCGAACTTTCGCCGGTCGAACTCGTGACCGCCTACTCGACGATCGCGAATCACGGCGTGCAGGACGAACTCACCGCGATCCGCGCGATCACCCAGGACGACGGGACGGTTTTCGCGAAGTTCGTCTTTAACGCGAAGCAAGTCTTCCCCCCCGCGCCGATCGACCTGCTGATCGAGGCGATGAAGGGCGTCTTCACCGAAGGCACCGCGATCGCCGCGTCTGCGTACGGATTCGACCGTCCGGCGGCGGGGAAAACCGGCACGACGTCGAGTTACCGCGACGCCTGGTTCGCGGGATTCACGCCCGACCTCACGACCGTCGTTTGGGTCGGCGCCGACCAGAACCAGTCGCTGACCGAGAAGCAGATCGAGGAAGTCGGAAAGTCCAAGAAGAGGAAAAAGAAGCGGCCGATCCAGCTTACCGGCGCGAGCGGCGCGCTGCCGATCTGGGCCGACTTCATGAAGCACGCGCTCGAGGACGAAGCCCCGACGCCGTTCCCGGTCAGCGATCACCTGAAACGCATGAAGCTCGACCGCTACACTGGACGCGAAGCCCAACTCTTCTGCCCGAGCGACCAGCAAATCGAGGAATGGGTCCAAAAGGACGCCGAGCCGAAAGGCACGTCGTGCGAGTCGAAATACCCGGACACGATCTCCGAAACGACGCTCTAGTTCCGGACGACCTTACACGCGGTCGAACTTTTCTTCGTCGCGATCGGGTTCAGCGAGGAGACGTCGAGCGTGCGGAAGTTCCCGCTGCGGACCTTGTCCGAGTAATCGAGCGATAGGATCCGCGTCGTGAAGTAAAGCGGCGCCGTCACGACCCACTCGCCCGTTAGGGTATCGAGGTTCTTCGGATTCCCGTGGATCGTATAGGTATAGACGGGCGTGATCCCGAGGTCGTCGGTCGGCATCCCTCTATCGTCGACGATCAGGGCCGCGTAAAAATCCTTGTAGATGAGGAACTGCAGCCGATACTTCGCGAGGGGTCCGAAATCGTCGAAGAGGTTGCAAGTGTAGGAGATCGTCGGAATTCCGGGACGCGAGAAAATCGCGTTCGAGTAGGCGTAGTTCTTGTCGTCGAGCCCCATCAGGCTGAAATACTCGTGCGCGACGAGCACGAGTTTATTCCGCGGAAGGTCCCGCAGCGCGCGCCACCTCGAACGGCTGAGCACGACCCGGTGTTCAGCCGGCGTATTCACGGCGTCGAGCTCGCGGCCGTCGAGGCGAACGATTTCCTGGGAATAGACGCGCGTGCCGTTCAGCACCGCGCGGAACCGGTCCCGGGAAACGCCCCGGACGGGAACCCGCTGGAGCATGTTCAGGACTTCTTTCCCGATGTGCACGAATTCGGCCGCGTAAGCATCCCCGCCGCCGCTCGAGATACCGCCCTCCGCGAAGGCGGCCGGAGCGCCCACGAGGGAAGCGAGAATCAAAACGAACAAACCACCGATCCATCCACGAATCAGCATGCGTACTCCTCTCAGTATCGGGTGGGCATGGAGTACTCGAAGGCACCCCATGCCGCAACCCATCATTTACATCATCGTCGTTTAGCGGCGGGAACGGATCGAACGGATCCGCTTCGCGAGGGCGTCTCCGCCCAGGTCGCCGCGTTCGAGGTCGTTAAAACCGATAAAACAGATGTAGACCGGCTTTTCCCCCACGTAGTGCGTGTGGACGCACGCCATACCGGCGCTGCTCGTTTGGCGAAGGGTGAAAAAATTCCCCTGGCCGACGTCGTATTTTTCTTCCGGTACGCGCTTCATGCCTTGGTAAAGGGCGCCGGCCGCGGAGCCGCTGATGCTCATCAAGGCGACGTTTTCGATCGGTCCGAAGAACGCGGCCTTGCCGGAGATCGGCTCGGAGGGATCGCGGCCGGCGTCGGCGCGGGCGCCGAGGGAAACGAGGGAAAGGACGATGAGGGCGAGAGTCGTTACGGACTTCATGGGAATCTCCTGTCGTTTGCGGGCCGAGACCCGCGGGTTTCGATGGAGCGGATTTATCGCCGGGTCGGGAATCCGGCAAAATGACTATTATAAATTATTGACGCTCTTGTTTATTAAACATAAACACTCGCCATGCCGAGCGGAGCCGTCGCGGAAGCGAAAACCCTCTACGATTTCACGAGCTATAAGGATTACCTCCGCCACGAGATCGCGCGGAACCGCGAAGTCTACGGCTACCAGACGCGGCTCGCGCGCGCGGCCGGTTGTCAGCGCTCCTTCTTTTCCCAGGCGATGAACTCGCACGTCCAGCTCACGCCCGAACACGCGTGCGGGCTCGCGAAATTCTTCGGTCTGAACGACGAACAGCGCGCCTACCTCATCGACCTCCTCCTCCTCGACCGCGCCGCCACTCCCGAGCTCCGCGAATTCCAACGCAAGAAGATCGCCCGCGCCCAAACCCGAAGCCGAAACCTCGCGAAACGCTTTCGGCAGGAAAAGATCGCCTCCGACGCCGAATCGGCCGCGTATTACGCGAACTGGATCCCCTCGGCGGCGCATATCCTGCTCACGATTCCCGGTTTCCGCACGCCCGCGAAGATCGCGCGACGGCTCGGAATCGGCTCGGACCAGGCGCTCGCCGTCCTAAACACGCTTCGTCGCTTGAAACTCGCCGAACCCGTCGCGGGAGAATGGCGTCCGACGCGAAAGAGCATCCACCTTCCTAAGGACTCCCCGTTCACGGTGGCGAACCACCGGAACTGGCGCGAAGTCGCGCTCCAGGAGTCGAGCCTCCCCCGCGCTCAGTCGGTGCATTACACCGGCGTCTACTCCTTGAGCCGCGAAGACCACGCGAAGCTCCAATCCCAGATCCTCGCCTTCCTCGACGAGAGCCGGAAACGCGTGATCGCCTCCCCCGAGGAGGGGCTCTCCGTCTTTCTTTGCGACTTCTTCCTGCTCGACCGCGAAACGCGGTGATCCGGATCAAGGAACGCTCGGCGCGCGTCAAGGCGACCGGTTCAATTCGGCCAGATCGACGAGCCCGCGCGACGAAGGACTTTCGGAGCCGGATTTAGGCCCGCCTCGATCTCGCCCTCGACCGCGGCCATCCAGTCCCAAACGAGCGCGAAACGCTCCGGATAATCCCGGGGAAAATCGGCCGCGCGAAGCGCCCTGACCCACGCGTAAGCGGCGAGGTCCGCGCGCGTCGGCGCGTCCAAGACGAGGAACCGCCGACTCCGCTGGAGCGGTGTCTTCAACCGGTAGAGAAGTTTTTCGAGACGGATTTCGAGCGCGAGCGATTCGCCGACGGAGGGCGCGCTCCGCTCCTCGGGCGAAAGTTTCCCGCGAAGTTCGATCCATTCCTTCGCCGCCGGCGCGAGCTCGCGATCGACCCACGCGGTCCACTCCGCCATCCGCGCGATCCGTTCCGGGCGATCGGGCGAAAGCGACGGCGTCTCGGGAAAAGCCTCGTCGAGGTATTCGAGCGCTTCCGCGATCGACCCGATCGCGCGGCCTCCGTGCCGAAGCCCGAAGTCCGCCGCCGATTCGCGGGCGTAGGGAATGCCCTTCGTTTGGAGCGCGATTTCCACCCGCGCGCTCATCGGATCGTTCGGCGGGAAGGTCGCGACGAGGTCCGCGGTTTTTTCCCGGAACGCGCGCTCCGATTTCGATTCCAGGCTCGGATCGACCGCGGTCCGGTGGTCGAAGACGAAGCAGTCGCCCTCGTAGTGCGCGCCGCCCGTCTCTTCGAAGTACTTCAGGATTCCGCCTTCGAGCTGGAAGACGTCCCGGATACCGAGATCCATCGCGAGCGCCGTCGCCTTCTCGCAGCGGATCCCGCCGGTACAATACATGACGACCGTCTTGTCCCGGAGCTTCGCCGCTTCGTCGGCGAGCTTTTCCGGAAACTCCCGGAACGTCTCGATGTCGTAATGGATCGCGCCCGCGAAGGCGCCTTGGGCGATCTCGTAAACGTTCCGCGTGTCGACGATGACGAAATCCTTCTTCTCGTCGTACCATCGCTTCAGTTCGCGGGCCGGAAGATTACGCCCGGTCTTCGTCGCCGGATTCACCTCGGGACGGCCCATCGTGATGATCTCGCGTTTGAGCTTCACGAGGAGTCGCGTGAACGGGATATCCGCCGAGAAGGACTCCTTCGGTTCGAGACCCGCGAGGCCCGGAACCTCGGCGAAGAGCCATGAGAGATAGGAGCGAAGGCGCTCGGGCGAGCCGGCGAGGAACCCGTTGATCCCTTCTTCGGCGAGAAGGATCGTCCCTTTCAATCCGGCCTCGGCGGCGCGCGCCTTCACGCGCTCGCGCAGACGAGCGAGGTCGTCGAGTCGCGTGAATCGGTAAAAGGAGACGTTCAGAATCGGACCCATGGCGGGAGGGGTAATACCATTCGATCGCGAAGGGTCCGAAGAATAGTGAAGGAACTCGAATCGTGAGGAGATCTTAAGAATAGAGATCGATTTTAACGCATCGCTTGAGCATTCAGTCCTATAGGCTCGAATATATCCATCGATGACGATCGCTAACCGGAAACGCCATTTAAATTGATGTTTCAATCACTTAAGACTGGTGCATTTTGCGCCCATCTGATAAAAACCCCAAGTCTAAAATGATGCGATCGGTAAACTTTACGCGTCATTTTAATTGAACCCTCCCGAGGATGGAAATGTCGAAGCGGAAAACCCTGAAAGCGCTACTGGAACGGCACGAGCGAGCGCTCGTGATCGGTACCGGCGCGATTCTGCTGACCGCCTTCCTCATGAACCTCGAATTCAACTGGATCGAATCCTCGCTCTACGATTTCCGCATGCGCACGGGCACCCAGCCGACGCCGTCCGAGGAAATCATCCTCCTTTCCGTCGACGACCGAACGCTGACGAGCCTCGACGAACTCGCACCGGTCCCGCTCGAGCATCACGTGAAACTCCTCGAGCTCCTCGAGAAGTCGCACCCCCGCGCGATCGGCTACCTCGTCGACATGAATCGCGTCGCCCAGACCTATCCCGACCAAGTCCGGAACGAGTGGGGCGGCCGTTTCGTCGGCGTCGCCTCGCGACTGGAGACCAGCGGCACTCCCTTCATCCTCGGCACGCCGTTCGACATCAACGGCGAAGTCGTTCCGCCGTACCCGCTCTCGGCGGTTCCGCACGCCGTCTCCGTCATCCATAAAGACGGGAACGTCTTCGGCGAGGACAAGATCACCCGCCGCGCGCTCCTCGGTCTTTACGGAAAACCTTCCTTCCACCTCGAACTCGCCCACCGCCTCGGCGGCCCGGACCTCGATTCCCCGATCCGCGGGCAGTTCTCCGACGCGTCCATCGACGCCTCCTACTTCTTTTTCCGCTACTTCGGCGCGACGGGGTACGGCCCGAAGGCCGGCGCGAAAACGGGCTATCCGGTTTACTCGATGATCGACGTGCTCGAGGGCCGCATCCCGCGCTCGAAACTCGAGAACAAGATCGTCCTCGTCGGCTCGATGAGCCGCACGGACTCCGAGGATTACGCCTTCACGCCGTACTCGAAACGTCCGTTCGTGAACCCGAAACTCGTCGTCCACGCGAACATCCTCGACGCCGTCATCCATAATCGCGGTATCGTGCGCTCGCCGGACTGGTTGAACTGGATCACGACCTTCCTCATGACCGCCTTCGTGATCTGGTCGGTCTTCACCTACACGCCGCTTTACGGCGTGTTCAACACCCTCCTCCTCGCCCTCGGCTTCCTGCTCGTCGGCCAGATCCTTTTCTCGATCCGAGGGCTTTGGATCCGCGAATCCCAGCCGCTCGTCGGCATCTTCCTTTCGTACTACCTCGCCGTTCCGTACCGCCTGATCCAGGAGTACAAACGCCGGTGGGATTACCAGCAGAAGAACGAGATCCTGATGCAGGTCGAAGAGCTCAAGACGAACTTCCTTCGCCTCGTCACCCACGACCTGAAGACCCCGGTCGCCCGTATCCAGGGGTTGGCCGAGATGGTACTGCGCAAAGCCGGCCCGAAACTCGAGGAAGCCGAGCAGGAAAACGTCCGGCACATCATGAAGTCGACCGAGGAACTGAACCACTTCATCACTTCCGTCCTCGAACTGACGAAGGTCGAATCGAACCGCGTGACGCTGAACCTCGAATCGAAGGACGTGAACCAAGTCCTCGAACGGCTCGTCGAGCGTTTCGACGCCCAATCGAAGGCGATGAACATCCCGCTCACCCTCGAACTCGAGCCCCTCTTCCCGATCAAGATCGACGCTTCGCTCATCGGCAAGGTGCTGACGAACATCATCGATAACGCCATGAAATATAGCCCGAAAGGCTCGTCGGTCACCATCCGCACGCGCGACCTCGGCGAGACCGTCGAAATCTCGGTCATCGACCAGGGCATCGGCCTCTCTAAAGAGGAACTCGCGAACCTCTTCACGCGCTTCTACCGAGCGAAGAACGACCAAACGACGAAGATCTCGGGTACGGGCCTCGGCCTCTACCTGACGAAGTTCTTCGTCGAAGCCCACTCCGGCCGCGTCGAGGTCGAGAGCGAAAAAGGAAAAGGCAGCACCTTCAAGATCATCCTTCCGTCCGACCTCCGGTCGGAATCCGTTCAACCCGGTTTGCGCACGTCCGCAAACCAAAACCAAGTCCCAAACCAAGGAGCTAAGTGATGTACCGCGTACTCGTCGTCGATGATGATTCCGATCTCCGCCTTACGGTGGCGTCGGCCCTTTCCGAAAACCACTTCCAGGTCGACCAGGCCTCGGACGGCGAGGAAGCGGTCAACCGCGTGCGCGCGGGCAAGTACGACCTCGTCCTCCTCGACGTGAACATGCCGCGTCTCTCGGGTCTCGAAGCCCTGAAGGAAATCAAGGCGCACGACCCGTCGATCATCGCGCTCATCCTGACCGCTTTCGCGAACGTCCGCGACGCCGTCGAGGCGACGAAGCAGGGCGCCTACAATTACCTCGAAAAGCCGATCAAGGCCGATAACCTCGTCTACATGGTCGAAAAGGCCTTGAAGGCGAACAAGATGGTGAAGGACATCGCGATGTCCTCCCCGATCATCAAGATGCCGGGCGGCACCGAATTCGTCGGCCAGTCGGTCGAGATGAAGAAGGTCTTTTCGGTCATCGACAAGCTTTCCCGCGTGGAAACCGCCGTGCTCATCCGCGGCGAATCCGGCACGGGCAAGGAGCTCGTCGCTTCCGCCCTCCACCACAACTCCCCGCGGAAGGACAATCGCTTCGTCACGATCAACTGCTCCGCGATCCCGGAGACCCTGATCGAGTCCGAGTTCTTCGGACACGAAAAAGGCGCGTTCACGGGCGCCGATCAGCGCAAGATCGGGAAGTTCCAGTACGCCGACGGCGGAACGCTCTTCCTCGACGAAATGGGCGACATCTCGATGGCGATGCAGGTGAAACTCCTCCGGGCCCTCCAGGAGAAGAAGTTCACGCCGATCGGCTCGAACCGCGAGATCGAAGTGAACGTCCGGATCATCGCCGCGACGAACCGGAACCTCGAAGAGATGATCAAGAAGAACGAGTTCCGCGAAGACCTCTTCTATCGCTTGAACGTCCTTCCGATCCAGCTTCCGCCGCTCCGCGACCGGAAGAGCGACATCGAACACCTCTCGAAGTACTTCATCGAGAAGTTCAATACCCAACACCGCAAGAACATCACCGGCATCTCGGCCGACGCGATGGAAGCGATGAAGGCCCACCAATGGCCGGGTAACATCCGCGAACTCGAGAACGTCATCGAGCACGCGTTCGTGATCGAAACGGCGGACGAAATCACCTCCGAATCGCTCCCGGAAACCGTGCTCGCGGCCGCGCGCGCGAAGGGCCTCACCCTCGGGAAAGTCCTTCCGGCGGCTGCCTTCGGCGCGGAGGCGTCGGCTTCGGAGCTGGACGACGGCGACGCGGACATCGCGCTCTCCGTCGCGAACGGCGCATTGAATCTCGGCGAAGGCCTCGACGAGTCGGGCTTTAAACTCGACTTCACGAAGCTCGACTTCCAAGCCAACAAGGAAGAGTTCGAGAAACGGTTCCTCATCTCGGCGCTCAAGGCGTTCAACGGCCGGATCAACCAGACGGCCCTGCATGCGAACATCCCGAAGAAGACCCTTCTTCGGAAACTCGAGAAATACGGAATCGTCGCGAAGGACTTTACCGAATAACCGTTCGTCGATCCGCTTATGCGGGAGGTTTCGGCCGATGCGTCTCCGTCGTCTCCGGTTCCTGTTTCTGGCTCTCGGACTCGCTTCGGCTCACGCCGGAGCGGCCGATCGTTTCGTCGTGATCACCGACTCCCACGGCCTCGGCCAATGGGGTCTCGAGATCGAAACGTGGCTTCGCGCCCGAAAAGGCGCCGAGTTCGACTTCTTCGCGAGCGGCGGCTCGGCCCCCCTCCAGTGGTTGAACGGCGTCTACACGACGCCGGTCGGGTTGCATGAGACCTCGGCGACGCGGGCGAGCACCGTCCGGCCGGTGGAGAAGATCCTCACCCCGAAGCTCCGGGATCTTTGGAAGGACCAGGGCACCGGCTCGGCGACCGAGCGGCGGATCACCGTCATCGCGCTCGGAACGAACTACCACCCGGGGACGAAGTTCCGCGAAGAGGAAATCTCGGAGACGGCCCGGCTGATCGAGATCGCCCAAACGGAGAGCGACGCCTGCGTCTGGATCGGCCCCCCGAACATGACGAGGAAGAACTTCCAAGCTCCGGACGTCGAGGCCAAGGTCTCGATCGTCCGCGCGGCGATCGCCGCCGCGGCGAAGAAGACCGGTAAACCCGAGTGCGCGTTCATCGACAGCCGGAAGTACTCCCACTACCCTTCGACCGGCGCGGACGGCGTCCACTACAACTGGCCGGGTTCGAAGAATCCGACCGAGATCCGCGAGTGCAAGGCGTGGGCGGCCGGCGTGACCGCCGAGATCGAGCGCCGACTTTAATCGATCGCGGTCCTCGTCACTCGATCCAGGGCGAGTTCGGATCGTCGAGGTCGATCGACCTCTGCGGACTGACGCCGAGAATCGTGTTTTGGGCGCGGCCGAGGCTCGCTCTTCCTTCGACGTCGAATTGGAGCTTGTGCCCGAGGTCGAGATTATCGATGTCGAACTGGAGCACCTTCCGGGTATGGGGCTTCACGGTCCCGCCCGGCTTTCCGGCGGGGACCGACGGATCCCACTGGTACTGGGCATCGACCAGGCAGCCGCGCGGAAGCATGACCGGCGGCCGGCCCTTGCCGCGCCAATCGACGACGCGCGGATGCGGAAGCCCGAGTCCGTGGCCGAATTCGTGCGCGGCCGTGGTGGAGATCCCGAGTTCGTCCGATTCGTAAAAGACGCCGCAGTTCCCGCTCAAGTAATAGAACGAGCGGTCGCCGGGGTTTCCGCCCTTCTCGAGGCGGATGAATTGGACTCCCGGATCGACGTTCGCTTTAGCGATCGCCCGGACGTCGGCTTCGGCGACGATCTCGTAGCTCGCCTCCATCCTAAGATCGTAGTCCTCGGATCCGACGCGGACGACGAAGGGTTTTCCGTCCGGAGACTCGCTCCACATTCGTCCGATCTCTTCGGTCGCGATCCGCGCCGAGTCCGCGGCGAAACCGCTACCGTAATAGATGAAGTGAGCCTGCATGCGCAGCTCCTTCAATTCCGGATGCAGGACGAAATCCGCGCCGGCGTACGCCGAGAGGGCGCCGAACGGGACGACGGCGAATAAGACCGCGAGGGATCGCGCGATCATCTTACTTGAGCGAAGTGATGGCTTTTTCGTCGAGAATCACCCCGGCCGACTTCTTCAGCTGGGTGATGTAATTCTGGACCATCTCGCGCTGGAGATCCGACTTCACGCGAAGCTCGACTTCGTCGTAGTTCAGGATCTTGCCCGTCGACTTATCCACGACCTTGATGATGTGGTATCCGAACTGGGTTTTCACCGGACCGACGATCTCCCCGGTCTTCGCTCCGAAAGCCGCGTCCTTGAACGCCGCCACGAACGGCGAGTCGCGCGTGATCACGCCGATGTCGCCGCGGTTATTCTTCGCCGAGGGGTCCTTCGAGTCCTTTTCCGCGAGCTTCTGGAAATCCGCGCCCGGCGCTTTCGCCTGCTTGAGGACTTCGAGGGCCGTCTTTTCGTCGGAGAGCAGGATGTGTTGGACCTGGACCTTATCGGTCGAGTAGTCGCGCTTGTTTTGCTGATAATATTTCTTGGCCGCCGCTTCGCTCAGCTTCGGTTTCACGTTTTTCGAGAGCAGGCGATCCGTGAGGTATTGGCGTCGAAAAGCACGGTACGCGGTCTCGTATTCGGAATCCTTGTCGAGCTTCTGCTTCTCCGCTTCTTGGATCAGCAGCTCCTGGTCGACGAGGTTATTCACGACTTCCCGGCGCGTGTTCAGATCGCTCAGGATCTGGCGACGCTGGCCTTCGTTGAAGCCCGCGAGGGACGCTTTCACGTCGGCGTCCGTGATCACCTTGCCGTTCACTTTCGCCACGTCGACGGCCGAAGCCGGAAGAGCTGAGAGGAGGGTCGGAAGGGCCAGCGCCAAAAATTTGACGAAACGATTCATGTTTCTTTCTCCGGTTCGAGACTGCGTTACTCCGAGTTTAACCCTAGAGGTGGGAATTGAACAAGCGGTCGTAATGCTCTTGGACCTGCTTCAGGTTCACCACGTTCAGGAAGTTCGAAAAGCTCATCCATACGGAAAGGCCGCTCAGATCGCGGAAAAGCGGCGGAAGGTACTTCGGCGGGTCCACGATCCCCTCCTCGTACTTCTGGTAGAGGAGCGGAACGTCGTCGACGTGGACCTTGCCGACGAAGAGGAAGGGCAGGAGTTTCGGCTTACCGGCCCGAATCGCCGACCGCATGAAATTATAGTTCTCGATGAACCCTTTGCAGTAGGAGATGTCCTTCGTGAAGGGCGCCCCGCCTTCAAGGGTCCCTCCCCGGCAGATTCGCTTCGCCGACTGGAGGCAATCCTCCTCCGAGTACCCTTCCGTCCGGAAGTACTCGATCAATTCGAGGATATTCGCGCCTTCTTCGGCCTTCTCGATCGCGATGATCCGATCATTGATCTTCTTCGCGCGTTTCGGGTAGGAGCGGAAGCTGAAGATCTCCATGATGACCGCGAGGCCCTCTTGGGTCGAGGCGCACCTCGGCGGCCCCTTCGAAAGCCACTTCGCGATGTGTTGCTGGTTTCCGTTCTGGGTTGTTCCGACATGCACCCACCCCTCGTGAACTTCGAGGATGTCGATATCCCGGGTGGAAAACATCGAATCGGACCGGATCTTCACCGTGTCGCCGCCGGCCGCGGCGTCGGCGATGATCCCGTCGGAGAGCTTCGCGCTCACCGAGCCGTCGGGAAAATAGACCTGGAACCGTCGGTTCAACTCGTCGACGACGTTTTCCGCCGCGAGGTCCTCTTTCGGCGGTTCGGGAAGATCGAACGCGGTGATATTCGTCAGGATCCCGTACATCATCCGACCGAGGTCGCTGATCGTGTTCGTATCGTTATAGATATGGTCGCGCGGGCTGCCGTAGAGGCGCCGGCTGAACTCCCAAAACTCCTTGCGACCGCGCGCGCGAAGGAGATCGATCACCGTGAGGTACTGCTCGGCCATTCCGACGAGGAGACGACCGACGGAATCGTCCTTACCGAGGTCGCGCTCGATTTCGGCGATGATTTCCTTCAAATCGGCCTCTTTCGCGTCGAGGTCGAAACCGATCGGGTTGTGCTTTTCGTAATGCTCCGGAAGGAGTTTCGGGAGATCCTTGAAGTTCGACTTCCGAAGCTCCGAAGTCACGTGGGGCGGGAGCTTGACCGAATCGAGGATCCGGATCGGACGCTGGGCCTCGACGATCCGGGTGGACAGCCGCTTGATCTTTTCTTTATAGGTCAGCAGGAGCGGAGACATTTTCGGATCCCTCTGAGGGTTCGAACTTCAGAAATGAAACCAGCTGGCACAGTCCACGGGTTTACGGCTCCACCCGGGCAGGTTCTTCGCCGCGTCGGTATGCGCGAGGTCGGTCGCTTCTTTCACCGCTTTCTTGAAACCCTTGTCGCCCTTTCCGAGGTCGATGCGGGTGCGAAAAAAATCGGCCCAGACGAACTCGGCGAATTCGACGGAAGTTTTTCGGTAACCGCCGTTCTTCCGCACGTACCAGGCGAGGCTTCGGAACGGATCGTCCTTCATCTTCAGGATCGACTTCGGCAGGCCGTCGGGAATCACGATCGGTTTCCCCATCTCGTCGAATTCCCGGACCCACTTCTTCGCTTTCATCAGCTTCCAGAACTGATCCATATCCGACATCTTCGAATGGTCGCCTTCGAGGACGAAATAGACGTCCTCTCGCCCGACTTCGTACGCCGCGAGCGTCTGGTGATGATGGTCGATCATGTAGAAATTCCCGTCCGGGGCGGCGATGACCGGGACGGGATCGCGTTTGAGCGCTTTCTTGAGTTCGTCCTTGCTCATGTCCTCGAAGTCCTGGCGTTTCTGTTCGACGGCGCGGGCGCCGACGGCGACTTGGGTCGGACGGACGGCGTGCTTATCCGTACCGAAGATCGGAAACTTGAAAACGTCACCGACGGCCAGGTCGGGCCATCCGGCGTGAGCGGAAATCGAGGTCAGCGCGATGACGAGGGCGCCCAGAAACATCCCTCTATTATGTCATCGCCCGGGCGCGGCGGCGGGAGGCATTTTTTTCCTAGAACGGCCCGCTCGCCCTAGTCCGTGAACATCTCGCGCAGGCGCGAATAGCTCCGCTCGAGGACGAGGATCTGGATCGCTTCGACGGTTTCCTGCGGGAGTCCGACGAAACGAATCCCGATGCGGACGACCGGCTGGCCGGTCTCGTCGTCGGTCGCCTTTCGGAGGTAGCGAACCTCTCCCTGGGCGAGAAAGGAGAAAACCTTCAAATCGAGGTGGAAATGGAGACGCGAATCCTCGGCGAGCTTGAATGCATCGGCTTCGGCATCGGTCTTGAATCGCACCTGAACGCCGATCCCGCCCGAACTGACGTCGAGGATCGAAAGGTCCTCGAGCCAGAGGCTGAAGACTTCCGATTCGATCCGGAACCCGTCGCCACCGTTCGAGCGGTAGCGAAGCTGGGCGCGGCGCTGGATCTCGTAGAGGTCGCTCGGCACGCGCACGAGCAGAAGGCCGTTCCGGCTCGAAATCGCCCGGCGATTCAGGTGGAAAAACACGGTCGATTCCTCGCACCGCATGTTGAAGTAGATGTCGTTCGTGCCCGCGATATCGAGCTCCTGATCCACTTCCCCGAGCACCCGGGACGCGCGGTCGGCGAATTCGCACTCGAGCTGACCGTGGAATTCGAGGTAGCGCCGGACGTAGAACTTCTTCGTGAGTTTCCGGTCTTTCGTCCAGAGCATGCTCGGCTGGCGCGCGTGGGGCGCGGCGCGAAGCAGGAGCTGCTTCCGCTCGGAAGAGTCGATCTTCGTGAAATCGCCCCCGACTTGGCGATTCAACGCCGGGGAGGCCTTCTGCATGATGCGCTTCTGCTCTTCGGTGAGGGATTCGACGACTTTTTTCTTCGTCACGGCGCCCCCTCCTCTCCGATCAGCGACAATCGAACTCGACCGTACGGCAGGCGGTCGTCGTCGACCACTGGTAGTCCTTACCGTCGACGACCTGGGATTTGTCTTCGAAATAGATCGTCGTGATCGCGTACTTGTTTTTTTCGAGGGATTTCCGCTTCGCGTCCGTCGAATACTCCGGAGCGTACGGCTCGCGGAACGAGCGCGTGACTTCCTTCCCGTCGACCGTTTCTTTCACCTCGAAACTACCCGGTTCCGGCTTCTTCAGGAGAATCGCTTCGTACGCGCAGTCGCCGCTGGTCCCGTCGCCGTTACCGCCGCCGGAATGCGGCTCGAACTCGATGCCCGGCGCCGGGAACTGATCCTTCATCGCGGAAAGAACGGTCGTCGCCCGGTCGCCCGAAAGCTTGGCGAAATCCCGTTTGCAGTAGTTCTTCGTGTTATGCACGGTATTCGCGGAGGTCGCGACGGCGATCTTCGCGATCTTCATGCCCTTGGCGGTCATTTTCTTGAAGCATTCGTCCGAAGCGATCGCGTCGGCGAGAATCTTTTTCGACTTCGCGGTCAGGGTGGCCTCGTTATCGGGAAAGATGACCATCGGAAGGTTTACGTCGCAGCTCGGGTTCAAAATTCCCGTGCTGTGGCGAACGGCGGTATTCAGCCCCCCGCACGCCGCGAGGTTCTTCGTGACGTTCGCGATCCCGCGAAAATCCGACGTTTTTTCGATCGCCGACTTCTCGGCGTCCTTACGCTCGGCCGAAGGAGTGAAATCCCCCGGACGAAGCTGCGGGCCGAACTTCTCGAACGCTTTCGAACTCTGGCTCATCTTCGCGTAGAAGGAACCGCAACCGACGTTATGGTCGAGTTTGTACTCGTAACCGCGCCGAAAAAGCGAACGCAGCAATTCCTGGAACTGGTCCTTCGTCACTTTCGCGCGTTCTTCGTCCGGAAACATCGCGAGCATCTCGAGCGCCGAACGAACCATGTTCGTGTCGTCCATGATTTTCAGGTACGAAAGCGCCCTTAAATAGCCGCGCGCTTCGTCCTTCGAAACCGAGCTCGGGATGCTCTCGGGGAGATTGTTCGTGTAGGCGATTCGGTCGTGAGTCGCCCACCAGTCGAGAAAGTCGAAGAACCCGGGCTTCTTCACGGCGTCACGAAGTTTGGCAAGCGCGTCCTCGCCGGTGCCGAACGTGGCGCTCGAGTCGAAAATCCGCGCGAAATTCGCGGCCCAACCCACGCCCACCTTGTCCAGATTGGCCTTCTGCTCTTTGCGCACGAAATTCTTGTAGGCGCAGGAGTTCTTGAAATCGTCCTTCTGCGCGCAGTCGGTGTCGTTCGCGAGCGCCTCGACTTGGGAAGAGCCCGGATCGGTCGGATTTCCCGGATCGCAGACCGGCTCGTCCGCGACCGCGGTCGTGGCGAACGACGCCCCGATCGCTAGGATTAAAAATGCTCCGACTGGATTCATCGTCCTCATTCCCCGTTCCTCACCACGTTTAAGTATAACAAACTCGCATAAAAACGCGTCGTCGGTTTATTGACGGAAACCTCTGGAAACTCGGCGAAACTAGACTTTTCGGAAAATGTGTTACGCTATTCATGGGGGCGAAGCGCCCCTATTGAGAGGATTTCCTGTGAAACCACGGATGGTTTTGACTTTTTTTTCACTCGTTTTGTTCACGCCCATCGGGACGAGCGTCGCCTACGCATTTGATGACGCCACTTGCGATCGGGTCGAAAAAAAATTCGCGGAACTCGAGGGTACAATCAGCTGCAGTACAGTACGCGATCCTAAAAACGCCAAGGTCCAAGAATTCCAATATTATAAATCGATGTGCTACGGTTGCGATCCTAATTACGGAGCGCACGATCCGGATAAGCCACAGACGAAATTTATCGGTAACGACAACCATTCGAAAAATATTGGTTTCGTCGAAAGCGTAGAAGGAACCGGGACGACCACTATCCTCGGTCAATTGAATCGGATTCCGAGCTCGCAAACGATCATCGAAATGATTTACCCTGAACTCGCCGGCGGGAAGTGCGGGGACGCTAAGTTTAAGGCCGCGAATTCCGACAAATGCGCGGCCGCCTCGAAACTTTGGGATACCGCATTCACAGTGGCGGCGCCGGCTCCCGCTGGAAAAAAGAAGAAGAAAAATAGTGAAGGCGACGCCACCACCGCGAACGCCCTCGAACTCATCTCGAACGCGAATTCGACACTCGATGATGCCGAGAGCGCCTGCCACAATGCCGTTCAAGCTGCGATCGACTCGGGAGATTTTACCAACTATCACGACACCTGCGCGGCGCAGAACGGGCAATTCAAGATTGCTTCAGATGCCTACAACTCGGTACTTGGAGCTCAAAAGAAAGCCATCTGGGCGAATCTTCTCAATGAAGTCGCGATTAGGGGAAATTGCATAGCTCATTACGTCGCCGCGTTTCCACGCTACTGGTGCGGCACCGGTGCGAACAGCGCCGCCGCCGATCAAGAAGGTTGCGTGAAGAGTTTGAAGTCTAATCCAGGCGATCTCTTCGAAAAGTTTAAAAAATTCGCCTCCGATCCGGTAACTCTCGCTGAACGAGCGAATCAAAAGAAGAACGACGTCATGGGCGAGAAAACCGGTCAAAACCAAGATAAAGCTCTTACCGATTCGCCGGGCATCGGTACCGGCGGCCCTCGAAAAAAACAACTTCCGGGCGAAGACGCGACGAAAGCGAACTAAGGTCGCCGCCCAAGACTCGAATGAAAAAGGCCCGGTTCCAGTGGAACCGGGCCTTTGAATTTTCTCCAGTACCGAAGCTGCTGTTTAGCGCTTCGAGTATTGGTAGCGGCGGCGAGCGCCGGCGAGGCCGTACTTCTTCCGCTCGACTTCGCGGGAGTCGCGAGTGAGGTGGCCGGCCTTCTTGAGGACCGGACGGTAGGTCGGATCGACGTTCAAGAGTGCGCGGGAGATCGCGTGCTTCACGGCGCCGGCTTGGCCGGAGAGGCCTCCACCCATGACGTTCACGTGGATGTCGAAACGGCCCACGGTTTGGGTCAGTTCGAGCGGCTGCATGATGATGAGGCGCGAGCTCGGGCGCGGGAAATAGTCTTCGAACGAACGTCCGTTCACGCGGATCGCGCCCGTTTCCGAGGCGCGGGACCGGAGATAAACCCGGGCGATCGCCGACTTCCGCTTACCAACTCGATGAATTTGTTTTTCCATTAATTCTCTTACTCCGAAAAATTACGCCGTCTTCGGGGCCTTAGCGGCGACCGTCTTGCGGGTGGCAGCCGCCGGGAGCGGTTGCGGGTTTTGGGACTTATGCTCGTGTTCGGTGCCGACGATGAGCTTGAGCTTCTTCATCTGGTGACGGGCGAGCGAGGTCTTGCCGGTCATGCCCCAAACGGCGCGACGGAGAATTTCCGTCGGGTGACGTTCGTGGAGTTCACGAGCCGACTTGATCTTCAGACCGCCGACGAAATCGGTGTGGTCGTAATAATCTTTTTTCGTCCACTTCGAACGCGTGAGTTGGATCTTGTCGGCGTTCAGGACGATGAGGAAATCGCCCGTATCGGCGTGGCGGGTGAACGTGGCTTTGTGTTTGCCGGTGATCACGCGCGCGATGACGGTCGCGATGCGGCCGACGACTTGGTCCTTAGCGTCGACGACGTACCACTTCGGAGCGTTCGGGCCCTTCGGCTCGAAAAAATGCGGACCCACTTGTTTCGCGGAATAAGACTTCTGTTGCAACATAGGGGAGTGGATATATCGAAAGCGCTTCCTCCACGCAACGACGTTCCACGCGATTTCTTAGGAAAATCCAGGCGCTGGAAACGCCGGTCTCCGGCTGAGTTCCGGATAATGACGCGATACGTTAAGATCCTCTTTTCCCTCAGGTTTCGGCTCAGTTTTTCGTGGAGCCGGTGCCGAAGTCCCGTTTAACCTAAGCCTCGAGATGGACCTTGCTCCGGCCGCCACCCCGGCCCCGACGAACCGAAAATGGACCCGTTTCTGGTGGGCCCTCGCCATCGGCCTCTTCGGCCTCTTTCTCGCGCGGGCGATCGAGGCGAGACGCGACGATTTTCTCGCGTATTACGCGGCCGCCGAACGCGCGCTCGCGGGAATTTCTCCGTATCGCGCGGAAGAAACGCCGTATCGCTACCTTCCGGTCACCGCTTATTTCTTCGCGCCTTTCACGCTTTTCGGAATCGTCGTCGCGCGAGTCGTTTTCTTCGTCGCGAATTACGCCGCGGCCGCCGCGATCTACGTCGGACTCCGCCGCCGTCTCGGTGACCTCGCGACTTTCCTGCTCGTCGCGCTCTTCTTCCGCTTCCACAACCACGACTTCGGCAACTCGCAGATCAATCCGATCCTGCTCCTGCTCTTCTTCTATTGGTGGCGAAAGAGAGAGACGAACCTCGCATTCTCCACCCTCGCCTTTTCCGTCTTCGGTAGTTTCAAGATCGTCCCCTTCGCGATCGGGCTTCCCCTCGTGCTTCGCGGGCGATGGAAGGAAATATCGTGGATCGCGATTCTCACCGTCGTGCTGAATTTCCTGCCCGTCTTCCTTTACCACGACGGACCTTTCGTTTTCCGCGATTGGTATTTAAAAGCGAAGGAGATCGACGACCCGGTCATGTTGCCGAACATCCAGTCGATCCAATCCGCGGCCTGGTGGCTGCTCGACGGCCACTTCCCGCTAGAAACCTTCAAGATCGTCATGCGCGTCGCCCAAGCCGCGCTCTTCGCTTTCGTCCTCCTCGCGGCGCCGAGGAAGAATCGCGAAGCCTGGATGATCGCCGGTACCCTCGCGATCACGGTGCTCACCTCGCCGCTCGCGTGGAAGCACAACTACCTCCAATTCCTCCCCCTCGTCGCGCTATGGTTCGCCGAAGACCCCCGTTTCGTCGAGAAGCGCACGCGGATCCTCTACGGCGTCGCGATGCTCGGCCTCGTCCTGCTCCCCGCCGCCGTCGGCGCTTGGAACCGCGGTTTCGCCGATCGCCTCTATTTCATGCCGTGGACCGGCCTCGTCCTCGTGATCGCGGGACCGCTCCTCGCCCGCCGAACCGAAATCGAACGCCTTTCGTCGGCTTAGATGTTTCCGATCGAGAAGTGGATCTTGTACGCGTCTTCCGTTCCTTGCGGTGACGGATTCACCCCGAGATCGAAGTTCACCGGTCCGACCGGCGATTTGTAATGGAAACCCGCGCCGACGCCGTACCGGTAACCGTTCGTGAGCGAACGATCGTCGAGGTAGAGGTTCGCGGTGTCGATGAACGGCCCGAATTTCATCGAACCCGCGAACGGAAGGTCGACTTGGGCGCGGTAGTTCAGGTAACTCAGGTTACCGCGGACGGCGAACGCGCCGGCGTTCAGCGATTGCTCCTCGAATCCGCGGAGGCTGCCGACCCCGCCGAGGGTGAACTGCTTGATGAGCGGGATCGAGTAGTTCGGCCCGGAGTAGTCTTCCGGCGGAATCGCTTCGTTATGCTCGAAGCCCGCGCGGACGCTGAGGAAGAGATCGATCGCCTTCGGGAGCGGGACGTAGAGATCGTTCCGGAATTGGACGCGCTGATAGGCGATCGGTCCCTGGCCGGCGGCGACGTCCTCGGACTGGGAACCGAGGAAGGGACGCGCGATGTCGTATTGGATCGTCGTATAGGTCCCGCGCGTCGGCGCGAGGGCGTTGTCGCGGCGATCGAAAATGAGGGTCGGGCCGACCGACCCGATGCGAAGGCGCTGGTTATCGCCGTCGAAGTTCGCGTTGTACTGGTTCACGATCTCCATCGCGTAAGTGACCGCGCCGGTTAGACCCCAGCTCTGGCCGCGGGCGAGCACGCGTTCCCAACTCGACTGGAGGGCGACGGTGTCGGCGTCGAAATTCTTGAACTGCGTGCGTTCGAAAGAGAAACGCGGGCGGAAGGTCGTTTGACCGAGCGAGAACCACGGCCAGACGTATCCGATCGAGGTGTCGAATTCGACGAAGCAATGGTCGTCGTTCGGCGCCTCCGCTTGCTGCTTCGTGCTCGGGCAGAACGCGGTGTCGCCGAGCCACCTGTAGCGGCGGTTCGCCGTCGCGTTCAGCGCGACCGTGTGGTTCTTGCCCCAAAGGTTCGTGTACTGGACCTGGCCGAACCCGCGGAGACCGAGGTCGTTCCGCGCGCCGATCCCTCCGGCGATGAGGCCCGGAGACCCCTCCTCGACGAGGATCTTCAGGATCTTCCCGTCCTTCCGGGTCGGATCCGGAAACGCCTTCACCGAAGCCGAGGCGAAAATTCCGAGCCGGCGGATCTTCGCCTCGGAAAGGTACCAAAGCCGCTCGGAGAGGACGTCTCCTTCGTGCAATTCGAGTTCGCGTTCGATCACGATCGGCAAAGTCTTCCGTAATCCCTCGATCTCGATCTTCGTCACCCGGTATTGGATCCCTTCGACGAGTTCGAGGGAAACGTCGGCGACCCGGTTTTCCTGCGAATAGAGGACGAGGCGGTTCGTGCCCTCGTTCGCGATCTGGATGTCGAGATAGCCGCGCTCCCGGTACTTCGCCTTGATCTTCTCGAGACCGTCGTTCAGCGCGTAGAGGTTCAACGGTTTCCCCGCCCGGTTCCCGAGCGCCTCGGTGAGTTCGTTCGGAGAGAAAACGGTGAGCCCTTCGTAACGGATCGAATCGATGATCGTCTGCTCGCCCTCGTAAACGTAAACCACGAGGTCGACGCGATCCCCTGCCGGCCGATAGGTTCGCGAGATCGAAACGAGCTTCGCGGCGAGGTAGCCTTGGGACTTCATCCATTCGATCAGGAGCTCGGCGCTCTGCTCGACGTCCTTCGCCACGTAGTAGCCGCGCGAAACCGAAGGGGAGGATCGGTCGTAGAATTGATCGCGAAGGGCGGCCGCGGTGAAGATCGAGTTCCCGTCGAACTCGATGCGGTCGATCTCGACGCGCGGACCCTCGTTGAATGCGTAGGTGATCCTTCGGCGCTGCTTCTCGGCGTCCTCGAAGGTGTAGACGTCGATCTTGATCCGATCGTAACCGAGTTTGCGGTACTCTTCCTCGAATCGCTCGCGAATGCGATCGACGTAATCGAGGCTGAAACCGAGGAGCCGTTGCTCCTCGATCCAGCTCGAAAGCTGGCTGTTCGGGAAGATGGTGTTGTCCCGGTACGCGAAACTCACGCGGTCGCCGAGTTGGACCTTCACGCGAACGCGCACCCATCGCGCCGTCCCGCCGACGAGGTCTTTCCCGGCGTCGGCGGGAGGCCCGACCTGCTCGACGGTCGACTCCTCGACCTTCGGCGAAAGGAAATCCCACGAAGTGAGCGCGTCCTGCATCGAACGGAAACCGTTCAGTAGCTTCTCGCGGTCGTAGATTTCGGTCGGCCGGAGGCCGATCTTCGCGCTCGCCGAGGCGAGACGCGAGGACCACCCGGGTAGATCGTACTCGACTGCGATCTCCGCGATCCGGGTCGGTTTGCCCTCGGAGACGACGATCTCGAGGACGTTCTCCGCCGTACCCCCCGCCTTCGGCGTCCGTCGGGTTAAACGCGTCTCGATCTTCACGCTCTCGTATCCGGAGGACCGGTAGAGGTCCTGGATGTTACGCGCGGTTTGGACGACTTTCGCGCGGTCGAGCCGGTCCCCCGCGGAAATCTCGATCAC
The DNA here is from genome assembly GCA_018266355.1 of Bdellovibrionales bacterium. Taxonomy (GTDB): domain Bacteria; phylum Bdellovibrionota; class UBA1018; order UBA1018; family UBA1018; genus JACMQW01. The sequence goes on along the minus strand of JAFEAP010000029.1, from coordinate 726,353 downwards.
CTTTTCGAGCTCGGTGACGTTGAACACGGTGACCCCGACGAGACTGATCTCGTCGAGCTCCACCGCCTCGACGTTCGCGGACGGAGCCGCGCGAGCGGCGATCGGAAGGCCGGCGGAGAGAATCAGGAACGGGTAAAACGCAGTGAGGAACTTCCCGAGGAGTTTCATCGCCTTCGCGTCATTTGAATCGTTTCTGCAGTTTCAAGTCGACTCCGAAGGAGCTTCGCTTCGGGTCTTCCGCGGTCGCCCCTTCGATCGAGTCCCATACCCCGATCACCGACAATCCCTTCGTCACGCTCACCTCCGCGTTCACTTCGCGCTGGATGGAGGTGCCGACACCGACCGTACTACCGGCCGAGATCCCGACGCGCTCGCCGATCTGGCGGCGGATCACGATCTTCGGCGCGGTCGCCGAATCCGCGCTCGTGGCCCGCGAGAACGCGCTGAGGCCCCGTTGGTCGTCGACCGCTTCGTCGACGCCGATCGAGAAGCCGGTCTTGTTCTGGACTTCGCGGTTGAAGTCGAGGGAGTGCAGGACGAGCGACGCGGCTTCGCCCTGTTCGTACGCCGACCGGTCGTTCGCGCGGAATTTGCGGGAATCGTCCCCGGTCACTCCGAGGGCGAGCAGGTTCAAGATGTCGGGCTCGGGCATCGGAGGGTTCGAGGTGAATTCGAAGCGCTGGTCGTCGAGCCGTCCGGTCGAGAAAAGCTGGATCCGCCGGTTCGCGAGCTCGGTCACCGCGAGCACTTCGTAACGAGGATTGATCGTGGCCGGCGAATCGAACTCCATCGTACCGTTCATGATCTGGAAAGCCCGGTCCTTGAAGAGGATCTTCCCCTGGACGGCGGTCGCCGTTCCGAGCGGGCGGGGGTTTTCGATCGTGCCGACGATCCGAAGCTCCCCTTTCGCCTCGAGGTCCATCAGCTCGTTCTGGACGATGATGTTCCCCGGAGCCGAAACGCTGATATCGAGCCGAAAGAGCGGGATCGTCGCCGAGGAAGACGACGACGGGGGCGGCATGTATTGGACCGAACGAAGCCCCGGACCCCGCGCGTTCGCGATCTTCTCGCGGGTGATCGCGTTCTCGAGCAGGATTTTCCCGCTCACGAGGTACGGCCGTTCGGTTCCGGTCACGTCGAGTTTCCCGCGGACCTTCGCGACTTGGAAAGGATAGACCTTGAGCTTGTTGCCGTTCAACCCGAGCGCGATCTTCATTGTCGGCCACTTCGTGAGGAAGAAGTCGATCGTGCCGTCCATCGTCGTGCGGCCCGAGGCGAGATCGGCCTCGAACTCTTCGAGCGTGAGGGTCCCGTCCGAAAGGCTATACGAACCGTCGATGTTCTCGATCGGAGTTTCGATACCGTCGATCCGAAGCGCGCCGCCGGTCACTTCGCCGCTGCCGGTGATCCGCGGAGCCTTCAAAGACCCGCCGATCGCGAGGTCGAGCGAGGATACGCCGTCCGCTTTCGCGATCGCGGAGGTGAAGAATTCGGCGACGGAAAGATCGAGGCGGCCCCGGATCGATCCCGAAAGGTTGCCCGCCGTCGATCGCAGCGAGAGCGTCGCCGATCCTTCGTCGCCGACCAGCGTGAGCGCCGGCACGGAGAACGAACCGCGATCGATCCGGAATTCGTACGGGCGGTCGAGCCGGAAGACCGTTCCCGATTTCCGGAGAAGGTACTCGCTCACTTTCGCTTGACCGGACCCGACTTCGGCCTGACCGGAGAGGAAGTCGAGGCGGTAGCTTCCGCTGATCCGGCCGAGAAGTTCGTCGTCCTGCATGAGCGCCGGATTCAGGAGCAGGATCATCGGCGAGAAATCGACTCCGTCGGCTTTCGCTTCGACGAAGCTTTCGTGACCGAGATTGAAATCGTAAAGGGCCTTCAAGGTCGCCTGGCCTCCGAGCCCGGACCCCTCCACGCGCGCGCGTCCCGATTTCGTCTCGACCTGAAGGGAGGAGTCGCCGAGCTTCTTCCCGCGAAGGACGAGATTCGTCAGCCGGAGATCGGTCTTCGATTCCACCGCTCCATCCGGGCCTTTGCCCTGCGAAACGCCCGAAAGCGCTCCTCGCAAGGGGATATCGAGACTCGCGATCCGGTCGAGATCCGAAAGCGTGAGGTTCTCCGTCGCGAGCTTCCAGTCGATGTTCGACTTCGCGTCGTAGGAGATCGATCCGTGGATACGGCCCGCGCGTTTCAGGCCGTCGAAGTCCGAGACGAAATACTTTCCTTTGTCATACCCGCCCTTAAGGCTGACGCGCGAAAAACGCTCGCCGAAGTACTCCCATCGCGTGCCGTCGATCGAGGCGTCGATCATCATTTCGTTCAACGAGACGCCGCCGTAAACCCGCATCTTCCCGCTCATGCCTCCGGTCACCGTGCGAGGGAACCACCAATAGTTCTTCGTGAACGAGTCGAAGATCGAGACGAAATCGCCGATGTTCCCGCCCGGCGGCACTTCCACGCCGAAATCCATCTTCTCGTGATCGCCGAGGTCCATCCGTCCGTTCAGCCGGTACCGCGTTCTTCCGCGGTTGCAGTCGAGATTCTGGAAAAGCAGCGCCGAGGGTTCGTCGTCCCAAGTCACGCGTCCGCGGAACTCGCCGAACGCGAGATCGAGGTACCGGAAGTCCTTCATTGATCCGTCGAAGTCGAGCTTCACCGCGTTCGAAGGACCGTGCACGTGTACCCCGAGGGCGCCCACGCCCTCGATCGGGTTCTCGGCGAGGATGCCGAATTCGCGGAAGTCCACCGGCCCGCCGCCCGTGATCTCGTACGTCGTTTTCGGCACGCCGCCGAAGACGATGTCTCCGCTCGCGTTCAGCTGGGTCGCCTTCATCCCGACGACCATTCCCTCCTCGAACCGAACGCGCTGGTCGTTCACGGTCACGGTGCCCTTGAGGTGCGATTTGTCGACGTGGAGGATGCGATTGAGTTTCTTGTCCTTGCCGAGGCGCTGGTTGTCGATCTGGAGGCCGTCCACGTCCCAGTCGACGTCAGCCTTCACCTCGAACGACGAGGTCGGCGTCGGCGGGGTGAACCGGATCTTCGTCGGGCCGCTCACCCGACCGTCGAGCGAATAGAGATCCTCGAGAAGCTCGGCGCCGAGCCAAAGGAGGTGCGCGCGCTTGAGTCCGACGGTCGTTTCGATCGGAGCGGGTTTCGTGAGGTTATATCGGAAAGCGCCGATTTCGATCCGACCGCCGACTCCCGGTTGGCGGCCGCCCTTTTTCTCGATTTCCTTCGATTCGAGGACGGCTCTCTTCACGACGATCTCGTTCGCGGCCTCGGCGGCGGTCGTCGGCGCCGTATAACTTCCTTCGATCTCGGCGCGGTCGACGCGGTAGTTCCGGTACACGAGCGTCTCGCCCTTCAGGACCCCGCTCGCCGAAAGCGTCTCGGGCACGCGATCGAGTTCCATCTGGGCGTGACCGTCGAAGCTCACGTGCCCTTGGGGGATCTTTCCGGAATCCTTCACCTCGTCGCCGGTCTCCTTACGCTTCGCGAGGAAGTCGAACATACGGGCGAGATCGCCTTGGAGCTTCAACGCGAGATCGGCCTTGAGTCCCGCGCCGCGGAGCACGTCTCCGGTCACGCGCCCGCTCGCGACGGCCTGGGTTCCCTCGCGAACGAGCTCGAATTCCCGGATCTCGAGACCGCCCGACCCGACGCGCGCGGTGACCCGCAGGCTGTCGAGGGTCTTCGGATACGGGAAGGTCGGCGGCGTCTCGGCGGCGAACTCGCCCAGCCGGACCGCGACGTCGTAGAACGTGCTTTTCTTCTCGACGACCTTCTCGATCTCGACCGACTTCGCGTTGAAGTGCGCGCGACTCTTCAAGGTCGGGAGATCGAGGTCGACGTCGGTGTTTTCGAGGGTCACGCGTTCGGTTTGGATCTCGAAGAGGTCCTGCCAGGAGAGGCCCGACGAACGCTTCTTCCTCGGCTCGGCGTTGCCGGCGACGAGCGCGGTCTTCACCTTCCCGTTGATGATCTTCACCTCGTGGATGCTCACGCGACCCGAGAGGATCTGGAGCGGCCGGAACGCGAGTTCCATCCGCTCGGCTTCGATCTTCGTGCCGCCCGGCACGTTCGCGGCGTTCCGGTCCGCGGCCTCGATGCGCGGATTCACCACGCCGACGCCCGGCGGGAAGATCTGGATCGAGAGATTCGAGAAATCGGCCGTGATACCGAGGTTTTTCGGAACGTACTTCGCGAGCACCCGCTTCAGCTGCGTCGCGAACGCGGCGCTCTGGATGTAGACCGTCGCCGATCCGATCAAGAGCGCGAGTACGGCGACGAAGATGAGGATCGGGTGTTTCCGCATCAAGTTTCCACGCGTTTCACGTGCGCGAGCTTCACGCAGCGGCGGAGGCGGTCCTCGGCGTCCCGATACCCCGCCTGGACCTGGAGGACGGCGCGGTACCACCGGATCGCCATCTCGAAATTACCCATGAGTTCCTGGGCGCGGCCGGCGAGGTAGCCGTAGTCGATTTTTTCCTCGGAGGGCGCGCTCTGGTCGGCGACGAGCGACTCGATCTCGAGCATCGCCTCGAAGCCGTTCCCTTTCGCCACCCACGCGGTCGCGAGCAGTCCTCTCGCCCGGCGATCGCCCGGGTCGGCGGCCGCGGCTCCGCGGAACATCCGCACGGCGACTTCGTAGAATTCCATCTCGAGGAATCCGATGCCGAGGTCGATGCGGTCCTGGGTGGACGCTCCCGCGAGTAAAAGCTCCAAATTCCCGAGAAAAGCGGCCAATGCGTCGTCGTTCGGAAACTGGGTCGCCTCCGGTCCGGGCGCGGGACCGAGCTCGCGTTCGAGCGCGGCGGCCACCGAATCGCCGTCGTCGGAAACGAGTTCGGCCTTTTTCTTTTTCGCGCGGAATCCGCCACCCGTCGGCTGGTCGTCCTGGCCGAGCAATCGTTTGATCTCGATCCGCTGGATCTCTTCGAGGCGATCGCGCGCGGCGAGGTTCCCGGGACTCATGCGCATCACGCGCCGAAGCGTCTTCTTCGCGTCCTCGAGGAAGTCCTCGCGGATTTGGATTTTCGCGTTCAAGAGCAGTTCTTCGATCGAATCGGTCGCGGCGGGGCCGCTCGGCTCGGACACGGTCTCGGGCGCGAGCGGACTCTCGGGCTTCGGCCTTTCGGTCGTCCGCGTCTGGAGAAGATCGTCCCCGAGATCGACGATCGTGCTTTTGGTGATTTCCGACATCGGATGCTCCTTCCTAGAGCGAACCCATTTTCCACGACGAAAGACGTCCCGGAACGCGCGAAAACGCGTGCGCCGTCACTCGACTCATCTATCCGATTTTACTCGGATTTAGAGAGGAACTCTTCCAAAAAATGGGTGTCGTATTCGGCCGCCGAGAACGCCTTGGCGGCGAGCACTTTCTTGTGCAGCGGGATGTTCGTCTTGATGCCTTCGACGATGTACTCGTCAAGCGCCTGGCGCATCTTCAAGATCGCGGCTTCGCGGTCTTCGGCGTGCACGATCAGCTTTCCGATCATCGAGTCGTAGAACGGAACTACGCGATATTGATCGTAAACGAACGAATCGTTCCGGACGCCGTAACCGCCCGGAACGTGGAGCGCAGTGATAAGTCCCGGCGAAGGTGCGAAAGTAACCGGGTCTTCGGCATTAATCCGACACTCGATCGCGTGCGACGCGATCTGGATATCCGACTGCTTGAGCGTCAGTTTCATGCCGGCGGCGACCATGATCTGCTGCTGGATGAGATCGACGCCCGTCACCATCTCGGTGACCGGATGTTCGACCTGAATCCGCGTGTTCATTTCCATGAAGAAGAAATTCCGGTTCCGGTCGACGAGGAACTCGACCGTGCCGACGCTCTCGTATTTCACCGCCTCGCAAAGCGCGATCGCGGCCCGACCCATGCGGTTCCGTAGCTCCGGAGTGACGACCGGAGACGGCGCTTCTTCGATGAGCTTCTGGTGGCGGCGCTGGATCGTGCAGTCGCGCTCGCCGAGGAAAAGACGCTGGCCGTACTTGTCGCAAAGGACCTGGATCTCGACGTGGCGAGGATTCTCGCAAAACTTCTCGACGTACATCGCCGGATTTCCGAACGCGGCCCCGGCTTCGGCGGTCATGCGACCGAAGTTCTCGCGAATCTGCTTCGAGTTCCGCACGATGTGGATCCCGCGTCCCCCGCCGCCCGCGGCGGCCTTCAGGATGACCGGGTAGCCGATCTTCTCTGCGGCCTCGACGGCGCCTTCGACCCCGGAAACCGGATCGAGCGTGCCCGCGAGAAGCGGCACGCCGGCTTCCTTCGCGATCTTCCGCGCGCGCGTCTTCTCACCCATCGCGACGATGTTCTCGGGCGTCGGACCGATGAAGGTGATGTTGCACTCCCGGCAAAGCCGCGCGAACTCCGCGTTTTCCGAGAGAAAGCCGTAGCCCGGGTGAATCGCGTCGGCACCGGTGATGTCGGCGGCGGAGAGGATCGACTGGATATTGAGGTAACTCAGCTTCGACTGCGGCGGTCCGATGCAGACCGCCTCGTCGGCGAGCTTCACATGCAGCGATTTCTCGTCGGCCGTCGAATAAACGGCGACCGTCGAGATGCCGAGCTGCTTACACGCGCGGATCACCCGCAGCGCGATCTCTCCCCGATTGGCGATCAGGACTTTTTTGATCGAGAGGTTCTTCTTCATGATCGGACCGTTAGATCTCGATCACGAAGAGCGGTTCGCCGAATTCGACCGGCTGGCCGTTCTCGACGAGGATCGAGACGATCTTCCCGTCGAACTCCGATTCGATCTCGTTCATGAGCTTCATCGCTTCGACGATGCAAAGGGTTTGGCCCTTCTTCACGCGTTGGCCTTCCTTCGCGTAGGGTTCCGCGTTCGGACCCGACGCCCGATAGAAGGTACCGACGAACGGAGAAGGAATCTGCTTCTGATTCGACGGAAGGGAAGCCTTTCCGCCGCCCGCGTCCTTCGCCGGAGCGGAGGCCGGAGCCGAAACCGCGGCGGAAGCCGGAGCGACGTGCGCGACCGGGGCCGGAGACGAGTAGACCGGAGCGACGACCGAAGCGGATCCGGAGTGACCCGCCATTCGGACGTGCACGCGGCCGTGCTTGTCCTCGAGTTCGATCTCCCCGACGCCGTATGCGCCCATCAAACGGAAGACGTCTTCGAGACGCTTCACTTCCGGGGATTTAGGTGCGGGTTTCTCGGACTTCGGAGCAGCGGGTTTATTGGATTTTTTCACGGGCTTCGCTCGGGAGAGAGTAATTGCCTTTCGGCACAATAGTCGCTCTCGCGACTATTTATTCACTTTTTCGACGTAGGTATGGTCTCGCGTATCGACCTTCACGGTATCGCCTTCCTTCAGGTGGAAAGGAACCTGGACCGTGGCACCGGTCTCGAGTTTCGCGGGCTTCGTGCCGCCGGTGACGGTGTCGCCTTTGAACGCCGGGTCGGTTTCGACGATCTTCAGCGTAACGAAGGTCGGGAGTTCCACGCCGATCGGACGACCATTGTAGTACTGGACTTGGAGAACGAGGTTCTCCTGGAGGAACCCGATCGCGTCGCCGAGGATCTCTTCTTGGATCACGCTCTGGTCGAACGAAGTTTGGTTCATGAAATTGTAGCCGGCGGAGTCCTTGTAAAGGAACTGCATCTCGACTTGTTCGGTGTCGGCCGCATCCACTTTGTCGCCGGAAGTGATCGTCTTCTCGGTGACGTTGCCGTTCAGCATGTTTTTCACCTTCGTGCGGGTGAAGGCGCGGCCCTTGCCCGGACTCACGTGCTGGAAATCGACGATTTCGTAAGGGACTTTTTCAATTTCGATCTTGAGTCCCTTGCGGAACTGGTTCGTTGCGTATTGTGCCATATGGCCAATAGGGCTATCACGCCCGCCGACGAAGCGGCAACGGTATTTATCGAAGGAATTTCAAGCCCTTATGAATGATTTTGGTGCCGATAGCGCTCGATCCGCACGAGCGCCGTCTGGAGAAGTTCGATCTTCGCAATCGCCTGCGCGCGGAGCACTCGATCGTCCCTGGAGATCGCGTCGCGCGCCGGTTTGATCTGCATCTTTTGGGGCGCCGGATCCTTCCGAAGCACGAGCACGCCGTCTTCGTAAGCTTGGGCCTCGAGTTCGGCCACCACGCGCGCGGTTTCGGTGTCGGAGGGATTGAAATAGAGGAGCATCTTGAACGCGGAGAGGGCTTCCGCGATCCGACCGAGCATCAAGCAGCTCTCCGCGAGGAGCTTCTGCGCGACGAGGTTGTCGGGAACCTCGCGAACCACCACCGCGAGGCCCTCGACGACCTCGTCGTATTGGCGTTTCTCGAAAAGCGCGCGGGCGAGCGCGACGCGACCGCCGACGAAGTTCGGGTGCACGCGCAGCCCTTCGCGCGCGATCTCTATCGCTTCGTCGAGGAGCCCCGCCTTGCGATACGCCTCCGCGAGCGGCGCGAAGATCCGCGACGTCGGATCTTCCTGGTACTTCTTCAGGTAGTCGTAGATGAGCGGCGAGAAACTCTTGTTCTCCATCAGTACCTCGTTTGGGGATTCGCGAGCGAACTCGCCCGCATCGCCGAGGACTGTTTCGTATCCAGGTCGGTCGACATCACCTCTTCGTTCAATACGCGCGGAGTGATGAAGATGAAGAGTTCCGAGCGGGTGACCTTCTTCGATTCGTTCCCGAAAAGCGCGCCGATGATCGGGAGTTTCCGGAGGCCCGGAATCCCCGTCTCGGAAGACGTGTCGTTCGAGGTGTAGATGCCCCCGATCGCGATCGTCGAACCGCTCTCGGCGACCACCTGGGTGGTCATGTTCCGGTTCGCGACGCCCGTTTGGTTGTTCCCGAGGTCTTTCGGGGTGTCGTTCGCGATCGAAAGCTGCATGACGATGTTTCCGTCGTTCGTCACCGTCGGGGTCACGTTCAGCGAGAGGTTCGCGCTGCGGACTTCGGTACTGGAGGCCGAGCCGTTCTGGGTCTGGACGGTTACCGGCACAAGCACCGGTTGGCCCTGGACGATCGTCGCCGCCTGCTTGTTGAGGACGACCGTGCGGGGAGCGGAGATGATCCGGCTCCGCGATTCGCTTTCCGCGAGGTTCAGGATCGCCCCGAGGCGCATGCTCGCGAGCGCCCCGATTTTCAGCTTCATGCCGAGGGCGTTCGACGCCGCGGCGGAGGCGGCTCCCCCCGGAAGAATCGGATCCGAAATTCCCTGTAAGAAAGACCCGCCGAGACCGCCCCAAGACGGGTCGGCGCCGAGCGCGAACGCTCCCGACATGGACTTCGAGAACTCCTCGGAAGCGTCGACGATCTTCGCTTCGATCTGGACCTGGGGAGTTTGGCGGTCGAGCAGCTTGATGATCTTCGCCATGCGTTCGAGGTTATCCGACGTATCCTGGACGATCAGGGAATTCGTTCGATCGTCGACGATGATCGTGTCTCGGGCCGCCCCCGCTCCCGTGCCGGCGTTGCCCGCGCCGAAACGGCTCAGGATCGGCATCAAACTCGCGCCCGTGGCGTAACTAAGCGGGAAGATCCGCGTGATCCGCGGCGCGGAGTTTTCGGCGGCGAGCTTCGCCGCCTGCTGGGCTTGCTTCTCCTGGGTCAGCGTCGAGAGCTGAGCGACGCGGAGGACGTTCCCCGTTCGCTCGGCGCCGAGCTTGTTCGTGCTCAAGATCGTGTCGAGCGCGAGGTCCCACGGAACGTCGACGAGCGAGAGGTTCAACTTCCCGTTCACGTCGCTGCCGATAACCATGTTGAAGCCCGAGGTTTCGCCGATGAGTTTGAAAACGTCGACGATGTCCGCGTCTTTCACCTGGAGGGTGATGTGCCGTCCGACGTAACGTTTCGTCGAGGAGGCGTCGAGGAACTGGTCGATCCGACCTTCGGGCGTGCCCGCGGGCGCGACCTCCGCGCTGCGCGAAACCGGCGTGATGTCGGAACCGCCTCCGGAGGAGGATCCGGTACCCGCTCCCGAGGAACCCGCCGCAGCGCCCTTCGCGGACGAGCCGCCCTTCGCGACGGACTTCGCACCGTGACCGGTCGCGGGCAGGATGTTCGGATCGGCCGCGCCGTCGATGCCGACGAAGAGCCGCGATCCTTCGGCGACCGTGGAAAGATCGGTGTTCTCGCGGAGCTGCACGATGATCCGGACGGCGTGCTTGCTTTCGACGTTGTAGGGACTGATCAATGCGACCTTCGAGTTGAAGCTCGCGGTATCGAGTCTGCGGCCCGCGTTCGAATTCGCGAGCTGCGCGTTCTTGATTTCGAAGATCACCTGCTTATCGGCCGGATTGTCGATCTTTTCGAACTCGATCGGTCCGTCGCCGACGACGACCATCTGATTCGGCGAGGATTTCCCGAAAAACTCGATCCGCGTGATCTTCGTGAGCGCGAATGCGTTCGCGGTCGCGAAGAGGGCGAGGCCAGAGAGTATCGAAACGGTTTTGAGTTGCTTCATGCAAATCCCCTTACTGAGTGGAACCGGAGGCCGGCTGATCCATGCCGATCTCGGAATCGAACTGCTCGACTTCGCCGAGCGGATTGACGACTTTTTCGCGCACGACGATCGATTTCGTCGTGATCTTCACGATCTCGCCGTCCCGCGTGCCGATCTTCATGTGCTCGGAGACGTAATGCGTCTTTCCATCCGGCGCGGTGAGCATCGCCCGCATCCGGATCGGCCCGGTGATGATGGCCACGACCTTGAAGTCGGTGATCGGATACCGTTCTAGCTCCGACTTCGTCACGGCTTGCTCCACGACGGAGGGTTCCTTGAACGGATCGCGGAATTTCTTGTAGTCGACGGGTGAACTCGGAGCCGGCGCTGCGGAAAGCGACGCCGCCGACGGAGTCGTCGAAGCGCCGCCCGCACCGGGGGAGGTCATCCCGTTCGGAGGCATTCCGGCCTGAGGCATGGCCGCGGGCATCGGCGCGGGTGCCGGCGGATCGGTTGCCCAGGCCGCGGAAACGACGAGAGCGGAGAGGAGAGCCGACGCGAACCGCATCACGTGCCTCCTTCCGGTGGTTTAACCGTCGGATTCTTGATCGCGTCCGAGCCGCCGCTCGTGGCGACGTCGTCTTCCTGGGTTCCGAGATAGACGTAAGTCCGGACCTTGATCGTTCCCTCGAGATCCACGAACTTGCTGTTTTTCGCCGCGGTCGAACGCGGACGGACGGTGAAATCGTCGATTCGGACGATCCGTTCGGCCTGGGCCAGACGGTCGAGGAAGGCGATGAGCTGGACGTAGACGCCTTGGAAGTTCAGGTCGAACGGCTGTTCGATGTAATACTGCATCTTCTGCGAAGGCAGCGGACTCAAACTCGTGACCATCAATCCGACGCGTTTCGCTTCGTTCAAGACGAGCTTCATGAAGGCCGGAATATCGTTGTTTTCGGTAAGCTTCGATTTCATGTCGGTGAGCTCGGTCGAAAGACGACGCAGCTCTTCCCGCTTCTTCTCGAGGTTTTGATAGAAAGTCTTCGCCTCGGCGATCTTCTTTTCCTTCGTCGTGATGTCGGTTTTCTTCTCGTCCAGACTCGCTTTCTTCATCCCGTAATCCGAAGTCGGATCGGTGGTGAAGGAGTAGTAATCCCACCCGAGGTAGATCGCGATCGCGAAGAAAATGAGGTTCAGCATCCCCTTCATCGCCGGTCCGCCTCGAGTTCGAAGGAAGCGGTCACGTGGCCGCCCTTGGCGGTGTCCTGTCGGCTCGACCGAAGGACCACTCCCTTGAAGTAAATCGTCTCTTCGAGCGCTTTCATGAAGTCCGAAACCACGTCCATTCCGGTGCAACTTCCGAGGATCCGGAAATGGCGGCTCTGGAGGCTGAACTCGCGGAGCCAAACTTCCTTCGGAATGGATTCCGAAAGCGTCATCAGAATCTTCGGCGGCGTGGAGCGATCTCGAATGAGCTCCTGGATCGTCGAGATCTTCGTACGAATCGTCTTCTCGTCCGACTCGAGGCTCTTCTTGATTTTCTCGTAACCGCTGGTCTTGTTCAGTTCGGACGTGAGCAGTTGGATCTTGCTGTCGAGCGCGGCGACTTCGGTGTCGAGATCGCCGAGGAGCTCGGTCTTCTTCTCGCCGAGGTACCACCATCCTCCTCCGAGAATGGCGGCATAAACGACGACGAGGATGATGAGCGACCGTTTTTCGCCGTCCGAAATGCCGTCGACGCCGGCGCCGGCGCCGCGCATCTTCTCGATGAAGCCCTTGATCCCCCCCACGCCGCTCGCGCCGGTGGCGGAGCCGGCGGAAACGCCGACCGCGGCTTTGCGATGATGGAGGTTAATCTTGATCATCCTTGGCCTCCGCGAAGCGCGTAGCCCATCGGCACCGCCACGACCGGCGCGATGCTCGCGATCAATTCGGGCGTGAAAACCTTCTCGTCGTAACCGATGCGCGCGAACGGGTTCAAGATTTGGACGGGAAGACCGACGCGCTCCTCGATGCCTTTCGAGAGTTCGGGGATTTGGGACGAACCGCCGGTCACGAGCACGTACGAGACGGGTGCGCCGCTCGAGGAGGCGTTGTAGAAGTCGAGCGCCCGGCGGATTTCGGTCGCGAAGTTCTCGACCGCGACTTGGGTGAGTTCGGCGATTTCCTGGGGGACGGCTCCGCGACCCTGGCCGACCTTGAGCGCCTCGGCGTCGCTCATGCTGAGATTCATCTGGCGTTGGATCTCGGCGGTGAGGTTTTTTCCGCCCATCGGCGATTCTTTCGTGAATACGGGGACGCCGTCGTGAAGGACGAGGACTTTCAGCGTCGACGCGCCGATGTCGACGAGCGCGACCGCTTCGCCCGGTCGAGCGTCGTAGTTCGCTTCGAAGATGTTCTGAAGCGCGAAGTACTCGGTGTCGAAGACCTTCACTTTGAGTCCCGCGCCTTCGACCGCGCTCACGAATCCGTCCATCACGGAAAGTTTCGCGGCGACGAAAAGGACGTCGGTCTTCGCGTCTTTTCCGCGGGAAATCGTGTGGAAATCCATCGAGACTTCGCTCGGGTCGAACGGAAGGTATTGCTCCGCCTCCCAAAACACGGCGTCCTGAAGCTCGCTCGCGCGCTGGACCTCGACGGTCATGCGTTTCAGGATGATCGACGAACCCCCCATCCCGGTGACGACGAGTTTCTGCGAGATTTTCGCTTGGCTGACGGCGGCTTGGATCGCTCCGGTGACCCCGACGGGGTTGAATATTTCGCGATTCACGACCGAATCTTCGGGCAACGCCGAGATTCCGAAACGCACGAGCTTCCAAGTCTTGCCGACTTTCCGTACCTCGGCGACCTTCGCGTTCGCCGCGCCGATGCAGACGCCGACCGTCGGTTTCGTACCGAAGGAACCGATGGACGAGAGGATATCGGCGAGTCCGGAGACCACCATACCGCCCGCGACCGCGGACTGAGAAACCTGGGAAAGCAGTTGTTCATTGAAGGGCGCGACGCCGAGCGCGTCGATCCCGATCGTTCCCGCCATGGAACTCCCCGTCGTTCCCTAAAAAGTATCTTGACCGGGGAGCTCCGGTCAATTCAATCGAAGTCGATCTCCGCGAAAAGACCGGAGAAATTCAGAAACGCGACGCGATCGAGGCGCTTGTCCGTCAAATCTTTGGCGGTAAGAATTCCGAGTGCTTGAACCCGATCCGCAGCGGTGTTTCCGAGCGGATCGTAACAAACCGTCGTCGTCACCCGCTCGAGCCCGAGCTGGGTCGCCTCTCGCGGTTCGAACACGACGAATTCCTGGCCGCGCGCGGGATTTTCGAAGACGGGACCGCCCCCCCAAACCCGCGCGGACTTCGCTTCGACGATGCCGTTCGAAAATCCGTGATTCGCGTCGCACTGGTCGATCCGCTCGATCACGTATTGGGGCCCTTCCGCCGAATTTTCGATCCTCAACCGAAGCGGGACGCCGAGCGCAGCCGCATCGACCTTCATTTGGTTCGCTCGGACGGCAAGAACGCGCATCGCGTTAAGTGCGCGCCATTTCGGAAGGCGATCCTGGACGATCGGCACCGCGAGGATCGTGACGAATACGAGAGCGACGGCGAGAATCGTCCATCCGCGTTTGCGACGGAGGCGAAGTTCGATCCGTTCCCAGAGTTCGAACTGGCGCCATTCGTCGTCCTTCCAGCGATTCTCGGCTACATCAGATTCATGAATGGGGACCACACCAGATCTCCGAGCAGGTAAGCGTAAAGGGCGCCGATCACCAGGAACGGGCCGTAGGGCAACGATACTTTCATGAGGCTCCCTTCGCCACCTCCGCCCGCTTCTTTTTCGCGGCGCTGCTGGACCCACGCATACGCGAGACCGAGCACCGTACCGACGACTGAGCTCACGAAAATCGTCGTGAGGACGCCGAGCGGACCGAGGAAAGAGCCGAGCATCGCGAGGAACTTGATGTCGCCCCCGCCCATACCCGAGCGTCCGGTCTTCCACTGGTAGAACCAAGCGATGCCGTAAAAGAGCGAGAAACCGAGCGCCGCGCCTTCGAGCGCCGGGACGAGGCCGAGTTCGGGCGTGAATCCCGCGGAAAGCAAACCGAGCAGAAGTCCGCCGAGGCTGAGCGGATCGGGGATGAGGCGCGTCTCGAGATCGATGAACGTGATCGCGACCAGGATGGCGACGAAAGGCAAGTCCCGCCAAACGAGCAGGAGCGACATCCCGAACCGGATTTTCACCGCGAGGAAGAGCAGGCCCGTGATGAGCTCGACCACCGGATAGCGCACGGAAATCGGCGCCCGACACCCCGAACACTTTCCGCGGAGTGCGAGATAACTCGCGACCGGGATATTCTCGTACCACCGGATCCGGTGACCGCACTTCGGGCACGAGCTCGGCGGCCGCACGAGCGACTTCCGATCGGGCAGGCGCGCGATAACCACGTTCAGGAAGCTCCCGATCACGAGCCCGAAGCACGCCACGACCGCGTTCAAGAACCACTCGGGCAGGAGATCGAACGCGAAGAACGAGTTCATGCGAATGCCCCCTCCGTCCCCACCGGCCTAGCCTTCCCGTCGGTCGAGGATACGCCCTGAGGCGTAGACGAGCGGCACGATCCAGCAAAGCGCGTAAGCGGTCCCGCGCCAAACGTAGCCAGCCGGCAATTCGAGCCCGTAAGTGGCGATGAAGCCGAGATTGAAATGACCGAGATTCGGCATCAGACCGACGAGCGGCAGAAACGATTTTGCGATCGCGGAGGTATCCGGACGCGAAAGAATTTGCCGAAGCGATTCGACGTTATTTCCGATGAGATAGATCCCGATCACGAGCATGATCGAAACGGAGGCGGTACTGAAACTCGCGAAGAAAAACGTGAACGCGGCGAGGAAGCAGGCTTGGGCCCAGAGGAACGCCATCGCCACGAATCGAGTCCCGTTCATCTCCCCGCCGAGGGATAAGAAAAGAAGGATTTCGGTCCCCGCGAGGAGCACCCAGTTCACGAGCAAGACGGCGGCGAGCCCGAAGAATTTCCCGAAGATGAACTGGAGCCGCGAGATCGGGCGGGCGAGCACGACGAAGACCGTCCGCCGCTCGAACTCACGCGCGATCATCGCCCCCCCTTGGAAGACGGCGATCACGCCGCAAGAGAGGTTGATCGCGCTCAATCCGAGATCGAAGATCACCCGTTCCTGACCGACGAAGGTCAGCTGCGAAGCGAGGTAGCTCACTCCGATCAAAAGGAACGCGAAAAGCAGGAAGTTGTAGAGGATCTTGTCGAGGATGATTTCCTCGAAAGTCACGCGTGCGATCGCGAAAAGCGAGCGGAACGACGAGAGGAAGGTCTTCATGAGAAGGCGTCCTCCAAAGAAGGCCGAATCGGATTCACCCAAAGGACCTTCCCTTTCGCGTCGAGGATTTTCCGGAGCGCCGGCTCTAGGTCGAGGTCGCTGCCGACGGTCGCCCGGAACCCTTCGCTCATCTCGCGAAACTCGGTGAAGTTCGCGCAGCCGCGAGCCGCTTCGGCGCTCAGGCCGGCGAAGGCCACCTCGACCGGGTTGCGCTCCCGGGCGAGAAACTGGGCGACCGAACCGCACCCGATCAGTTTTCCTTTGCGGATCATCGCGACCGAGTCGCAGATCGATTCGACGTCCGGAATGACGTGAGACGAGAAGAAGATCGTCCGACCTTCGCGAGCGAGGCGCAGGATCAGTTCGCGGATTTCCTTGCGTCCGACCGGATCAAGGCCGCTCATCGGCTCGTCGAGAACGAGGAACTCGGGATTGTGGATCATCGCTTGGGCGATGCCGATGCGTTGGAGCATTCCTTTCGAATATTTCTTGAGCACGAGCTTCCGCGCATGGGTCATCCCCACTTCCTCGAGGACGACCGGGATGCGCGTCGCGATCTCCGACTCCGTCATGCCGGTCAACCGCCCGAAGAACGTCAGCAGCGCCTCACCGGTGAGGTGGTCGTAGAAATACGGGCGTTCCGGCAGGTAACCGATCATCCGTTTCGCCGCGGCCAGATGGGTGTCGACCCCGTTCAGCTTCAGCGTGCCCGAGACCGGGCGTTTGATTCCCGTGATAAGGTGGATCAGCGTCGTCTTGCCCGCGCCGTTCGGGCCGAGGAAACCGAAAATCGAACGTTTCGGTACCGTGAACGTGATCCGGTCGAGCACTTCCGCATTCTTCATCCAGAAACCGGTTCGGAAAGATTGGCAGACTTCGTTGATCTCAAGCATCGCTGACTCGAATCTTCTACCTATTGTCTTTCGAACGCACCAAAAGATCCACCGTGGTCCCGAAAACCGCTTCCTTGGCGGTCGGGGTATCGATGCGTCCGTCGGCGCCCAGCCGAATCTCGCCCCCGAATTCGTCGCGCTCGGGAATTCCGCGCTCCCGACGGAACGCGGCGAAATCTCGCTTCTTCCGTTTCGCGAATTCCGCGTTCCAATCGTAAAGAGCGGCCGCCAAGTCGAGGAGTTTTCGCATTCGGACGACGGGCGCGAGCATGACGGGATCGTCCTGGTACCATTTCTCGATGATTTCGACGGAATTCCGGGCGACGCGAATCCGACCTCGCGCCGTTTGCATTCCTTGAGCGAGCCAGCGCACGTAGATCGGGACGCGCGGGATTTTCGTGATTTCGAGGTACGCCTCCCGGGCGGCAGGAATGTTCTGGAACTCGAGGAGCTGGAGATAGCCGAGGATCATCGGAACTCTCCATGGGTTCTCCCAGACCTCCTCCCGAAACGACGAGGGATACTTCGGAAGCTCCTCGCGGCGAAAACGCTCCCCCTTTTCGACGAGCTTTAACGCGCCATAGCGATCGCCCCGAATGATCGACAGATAATTACCGCCGATCGTGTAGAGGGTAAAAAACGCGGGATCGAGATCCGTCGCCAAATCGAGAACCCGATAGACCGCGGTTTCCGCGTCGTTTTGGGTTTTCGTGATGTTCGTGTCCGAAAGAAACTGGATCAAAAGCCAATCGACGGCGGCCGGGACTTGGCCGAAGGCCAGCATCCGAAAAAGGTCGGGATGCCAGTGGAACGACGATTCGTCGATATCGACGGCCATCGCCCGCGGCGGAGTGAGCGCACGGAGCTGGCCGTTCAAGACGACCCCGCTGACGATCATCGTCCCTAAGACTGTTAAGGCGACGAGCTGGTAATGTATTGATTTCCCGATCTGTGTCATCTCTAGCCCATGGTTAGGACTACGTATTTCCAAAAATTAACACTACCTTAGTACTGAAAAGAGATTATCATCATAGGTGTATCTCAGCTGAGATGAAACTACGAGAAATCCACGAAAAAGGTGGTTCTCGTGCTTTGTCGTAGAATCACCACTCCCAGGAGCTTAACTCATGATCAAATTTCCAAAAGCAGTACGTATGACCGAGAAAGGGTTCACGCTGGTCGAACTCATGATCGTCGTGGCCATCATCGGTATTCTCGCGGCCATCGCGATTCCGAACTTCCAAAAGTACCAAGCGAAAGCCCGTCAGAAAGAAGCGCAGATCGCGCTCGCTTCGATCTACACCGCCGAAGCTTCGGTTAAGGGCGAAAACGGTTCCTTCTCCGGATGCCTGAAGCAATCGGGCTACGCGCCGGACGGGATCAAGCGCTACTACGCCGTCGGCATCGCCAACGCTTCGGCGGGTGCCGCCGCCTGTAACGCTCCGGGAGTCTCCGGTAACGTCGCTTGTAACGACTTGTTCGTGATCGGGATCGGGACCACCACGGGTGCCTCGACCTGCGTAACCGCCAATCAGGCGTACGGTGCGACGGTCGGCGCGGCGGACGGCAACTACGCCGCCACCATGCGCGTGCTCAACTCGACGGCCGTCACGATCGCCTCGAACGGCTCGACCGCGCTGAACGCGGGTGCCTTCGTCGCCGGCGCCGTGGGCAGCATTTCCCAGAACGCCACGAACGACCAGTGGACGATGTCAGACGCCAAGGTCCTTTCGAACATCTCGAACGGGATCTAATTCGAGTCTCGTCTTCGAAATCTAATAAGAAGCCGGCCGAGCAATCGGCCGGCTTTTTTTTATTTTTTCGAACGACTCCGGTAGGCTAACGCCATGGATTCGAACCCGAAGCATCCGTGGTATCGCTCGAGCGTCGCTCAGTGCGCGTTCGCGGTCTGCGTGATCTACCACCTCTTCTTCGCACCTTGGTTCGCATTCAACGTCGCGCTCCAAAACGACGAAGGATGCTACGTCGCGATCCTCTATAAGCTCCTCTTTCAGTCGAGCGAGGGGTTTTGTTCCGGAAGGATCAATTACTTCGCGCCCGGGGCGCCCTTTCTCTGGTTGCCCGCGGGAGGTTTCGCCCTCGCGCTCAGCTCGCTCTCCCAGCTTTGGCTCTTTCACTGGCTCCAACCGATCCTCGGCCTCTACTCCTTCTGCCTCTTCGGAGCGGCGACCTACGTCCTCTACCTGTGCGTGAGCCGATTCCTCGAAACCCCGGTCTCGAAAATCCCGACGAGCCCTTGGCTCTTGACGCTCGCGGTGATCCTGAATTCGCCGATCCTCTATTACGCCGGAACCTGGGCGATCATGCCCCATACCGCGCAGATTCTGGTCGCGTTCGTCACGGTCCTCCTTTTGGAACGGAGAAAGTTCTTCCTCGCTGGCTTGGCCGTCCTCCTCCTCTCCCTCACTCGATTTAACGACGTTCCCGCCATTCTCATGCTCCTCGGAAAAGCCTGGGACGAGCGCTCGACGTGGCGGGAAGGAGCCGCCCGCCTCTTCCACCGAAAGATCGCCGTTTTCGCGGTCGCCGCTCTCCTTCTCTCTGTCACCGTGTTCATCGGGTGGACGGCGTTCGTGAAAGGGTACGGTCCGACGACCCTCTCGAACCTCTTTTTGAGCGTCTCGATGGCCAAGCTGAACTTTTTCCTCTTCCACGACCGCTGGGGCGTGTTTTGGATGACGCCGTGGTGGACCCTATCTTTCGTTTTCGGTCTCGCGCATTTCCGCCGCCTCTCGAACTTCGCGCGGGGAGCGCTCGTCTGGCTCTTCATCGAGGGTTACGTCGCGACGTCTTGGGGCGGGAATGGAGGTGACTTCGGTTACCGCTACCTCCTCGGCTCTTTCGCCGCGGCCTGGGTCATTTGGAAGGAAGTCGTCGCCCTGCACGGACCCCGCTTTCAGAAAGTATTCGTCGGGCTGAGCGTCGTCGGCGCCGGATGGATGACCTACCTGAATATCGCCTACCGTTCGATCACGGAACTCACCCCCGTGATGGTCCAGGTGCCGAACGCCCCCCCGGGCACGTTGGTCTTCGGCGGCCTTTCCCATTTCCAGGTCGAAGCGCTAAAGCACGTTTTCGATCCGAACCTCTACGCCGGATGGTTCAATCGGGATTTTCCGCTCCGCCAACTCTGGATGATCTGGGTCGATCTTCCGGACAACCCATCGGTAAGGGGTACCGACCAACTCGTCCTCGCGATCTCCGCCCTCGCGTCGCTCTTTTACATCGTCGTCTTCGCGCGACGGAACCTCAGTCATTTTCTTGCATGTCGAAAAGCATCGCGAAAAGCAGGAACTGAAATCCCGTCAGCATCGTCAGCGCCACCAGAATCGCTTTCGGGCCCGTGACGGCGACGCCGTCCGAGAAAAGCTTGTCCCAAATCAGGTAGCCGCCCGTTCCGAATCCGATCGCGACGAGCGGGATACCCATGAGGTAGAAAAAAACGAGCGGGTGAAAGTCCCGGTACATGTACTTGAACCGAAGCCGCCAAAAAAAATCGCGGATGAGCATCGGCGAAACGCGAAGCGCGTACCGGAATCCCTTGATCTGCGACTGGCGTTCTCCGGGCGTATAGATCGCGGTGCGCGCGACGTCCACCACGCGAAATCCGTAGGCGTTCAGCCGGACGAGGAAGTCCATCGGATATCCGTAGCCGCGCCAGGCGATGTCCCAATTGATCGTCTCGATCGCGTCCCGCGTGATCGCCGTATAGCCGTCGACGACGTCCATGACCTTAAAATAACCCGACGAGATCTTCGTGAGCAGGGTGATCACCCAGTTCCCGAAGAGTCGGATCCGCGGCATCCGCCGCATGGTTTCGGCGAGTTCCTTCAGGAGGAATCGGTTCCCCTTCGTATAGTCGCACCTCCCGTCGACCAAAGGATCGAGGAAGCGGCCGACCTGAGCGAGGTCCATCTGGTGATCCCCGCCGATCACGACGGTGTAGTCGAACCCCTCGCGGGCGGATTCGAGGTATCCCGTGATGATCGCCCCGCCGGGACCCTGGTTTTCCTTGTGCTTCAGCAGCCGGACCCGCGAATCGGACTGGGCGCTCCGTTCGATCACCGCGTTCTGGCCGTCCGGGCTGCAGTCGTCAACGACGTAGACGCGATCGAAAAGCGGAGGGACCGCGGCCAACGTTTTTCCGATCAATCGCTCTTCGTTATAGGCGGGGATGACGAGCGCTACGCGGCGGTCACGGTACATGCGTTCATTTCCCATCATTCCGGCGGTGGACGCAAGCCCAGACCACGCACTAAACTAGGACACGTATCCGAATTTCTAGACCCGGCTTCCCTCCCGCGATCGACCCTATGACGACTTCCGAATCCCCAAAACCGAAGCGGATCCTCATCGGCCTGCGCGACATCGCCGGGTACGGGAGCGCGCTCAAGCGCGGATTCGACGAAATCGGGCAACCCGCCGAATTCCTCGACCTCGGGGGATCCCGTTTCGATTACTCCCGGTCGGGCGGCTCGGCCTTCGTCCGGACGTTGAGCTCCGGCATCGGGTCGATCGGACGGCTCTTTAACGGAAACTTCGCGCTCCGCTTCGCGTGGATGTCCGTCCTCCAACCCGCGATCGGCCTACTCCTCCTGCCCTACGCACTCGCGCGGTTCGACGCGTTCGTGCTCCTCTCGGGATCGAATTTCTTCTACTTCCTCGAATTGCCGCTGATGCGGCTTTGCGGAAAGAAAGTGATCCACGTCTACTTGGGTTCCGATTCGCGACCGGCCTACCTGAACGGATACGTCACTGGCCCCCTCGCCTCCCGGCGCCGGGTCTTCGCGTCGAGCGCGCTCGCACTTGTGCAGAAGGCGAACGTCCGTTTCGTCGAAACGTTCGCCACGGCCACACTGAACACACCGCCGCAGGCGCTCTTTCACGCCCGACCGTTCGTAAACCTTTTCCGCGTCGGACTCCCGATCGAGATTCCGCGGGACGAACCTTCGAGCGCGGGAAAGCGTCCCGTCACGATCCTTCACGCCCCGTCCAAGGCGCTCCCCAAACGGTCGGCGGAGATCGAGCGCCTCGTCGAAGAAGCGCGCGCGGAGGGGTTCGACGTCCGTTTCGTCCGGATCGAAAACCAGCCGAACCACGAGGTCCTAAGGGCCCTTCGGGACTGCGATCTCGTCATCGACGAGGTTTACTCGGATACGCCGCTCTCGAAGTTCGCGACGGAAGCCGCCGCTCGCGGCCGACCCGCGCTCGTCGGCGGGTATTACGCGACGGAGATCGGAAAGGATTTACCGGCCGAAGCGATTCCTCCGAGCTTCTTCTGCGCGCCCGAGACCTTGAAGGAGACGCTCTTCGCGATCCTTCGCGAACCGGAGAGTCGCGCGCGAAAAGGCGAGGCCGCCCGAGCCTACGTCGCGCGGCACTGGGCCGACTCCGTCGTCGCGCGGAAGTTCCTCTCCGTCTTCGCCGGCGCGTTCGACCGGAATTGGATCGTCGACCCGAAACGGATGACTTACGTCAGGGGATGCGGCCTCTCCGAAGCCGAGGCTTCGCGGAATCTCCGGCTCCTACTCCGAGGACTCGGCGCGTGGGCGATGTGGATGGGCCACCACCCGCACCTCGAATCGGAACTCGTCGCGCTCAGCCGAAAATTTCCGGAAGCTTCCGACCGCTGAGGCGGACCGAGAGCGCGTAAAGGACGAGCATCGCCGCTCCGACCGCGACCCGCGCACCGATCGATCTCAGACCTTCCGCCGACGAGAAGGTCACGAACCCGAAGAGCGCCCCGAGCACGACCACGACCGGGAGCCCGTCGCCCACCCCGAAAGGGCTGCCGATATAGCGACGGCTGAGAACCGCGTAACCGACAAGCCGAAGCACCCCGACGGCGAGCGTGACATAGGCGAAATAGAGAAGCGTCCCGCTTTTCGCGGCGAAATAATATCCGGTCCACCCGACGGCGAGGAGCGCGCATTGGAGCGAAAGGATTACCGACGTCTTCTTCCGAATCTCGATTCCCGGGAAAAACACGATGAGTTTCCCGACGAAGAGTGCGAGCGCGAGCACTCCGAAAACGGGGATGAGCGACTCTTCGAGGTTCGGGATCACGAGAGTGAGGATCTCCCTACCGCCGAGCAGGACGAGGATCAAGAACGGAACCGCGTAGAGCTCGAAAGCGGCCAACCCCGAGCGCAGGAAGGGATGGGCCGGATCGTCGACCGCGGATTCGTCGGGCGCGCGACGACCGAAGATCCCCGGAATGATCGCGGCCTGGGTCGCGGACGCGAAGAGATTCACCACGACCGCGATCTTCATCGCGGCGGAATAGACGCCCGTGTTCGCCACGCCCGCTCCCGCCTTCACGAACGAGATCTCCGAGGCGCCGAGCAGGTAGACGGGAATCATCGAAAGACTCAGCGGAAGGGAATAACGAAGCATTTCGGCGAGCGCGTGACGCCGGCCCCGGAGGATTCGTTTCGCTTGGCCCGCGACCGATCCGCCGACGAGCAAACATCCGGCGGCGAGCGCCGCGCTCTGGACCATCAGGACGTTCTGGACGGTAAGCGTTCCGCCTCGGTGAACGAAGGCGAACATCGCCGCGTGGGCGCCGAGGTAGATCACGGCGTAGGTGCCGACCGAAACGGCGAAGCGCACCGCCGAAGCTTCGAGGCGCCCGAAGACCGCGATCACGACGAAGAGGCCGTTCGCGAGCCCGAAGAGCAGGAACGGCGCGACGTACGGTGCCCACTCCCCCATCCACCGCGCCCAGAGCGGAGAGGTGAGGAAAAAAAGTCCGTAGACCCCGACGAGATAACCGACGGCCGAAGCGAGCAGCTTCCCGCGCTCTTCCTTCGAAACCTCCGGGTGGAGGCGTTGGAGACCTTGGGCGATCTCGAGGGACAGCGCGCTGTTCGCGAGCAGGGCCCACACGCACCCGACTTCGTAGATCCCGTAATTCTCAGGGCTCAAGGTCCGAATGAGCAACGGGACGATCAAGACGGGAAGCCCGAGTTGGATCGTCTGAGTTACGGCGTAAAACGGGATCTGGAAAAAAATCCGTTCCGTCAAGCGGGTCCGATCACGCGGCAGGGCGCGCCCGCCGCCTTCATGCCGGCGGGAATGTCGGAAAGGACGACGCTCTGAGCACCGATGACGCACCCATCCCCGATCTTCACGCCCTTCGCCACGACCGTCCCGGGTCCGAGGTAGCATCTTGATCCGATCGCGGTCGGCGCACGCTCGACCGGCTTTTTCCCGGCGCTCAGCGACCATGCGACCGAATCGTGAGTGTAGATCTGCACCCCGGCGGAGATGGAACAGAACGCGCCGATACGAAGCCCGCCCGTTCCGTCGAGGATCGCCTGCGGTCCGATCCAGGTCGATTCGCCGACCTCGACCTCCCCGTAGACGATCGCGCTGTCGTAGATCGTGGCGCCCCGACCGAAACCTAACTCCTCGGCTCTCGCCCACCGATCGTTCAGCAGCTCGCCGACAGGAAGGCTGCGATTCCACTTCTTCCGAAAATAAGCGCGCAAGACCGTCAACAAAGCCGCGAGCGATTTCATCGTCGCCCGCTGCCGCGGGTGCTTGCGAAGGAGCTTCGTCAGATCGGCCGCGTTCGGGGAGGGAGTCACTTGGAGTAGAATTTTATGGATTGCCTTCTCTTTTTGAAAGGGCGAAAATTTTTTCCTAGAATCGAGTACTTCCCCATGATCCCTTTCGTCGATTTACAGGCCCAGTACCGCAAAATCGAAGCGTCCGTTCGGCGACGCATGGACGCGGTCCTCACCCACGGCCAATTCATCATGGGACCCGAAGTCGCCGAGCTCGAGAAGGAACTCGGGCGGTACGTCGGAGTCGAGCACGCGATCAGCTGCTCCTCGGGCACCGACGCGCTCGTGATGGCTCTCATGGCCCTCGGAATCGGATCCGGCGACTGCGTTTTCGTCCCGGTGATGACGTTCATCGCGACCTCGGAAGCCGTCGAACGCGTGGGCGCCCGCCCCTGTTTCGTCGACGTCGATCCGCGAACGTTCAACCTCGACCCTTCGGACCTCGAACGCCGGATCCGCGACGCGAAGAACGACCCGAAGTTCGGCCGGCCCGCCGCCGTGATGGTCGTGAACCTTTTCGGGCTCTGCGCCGATTTCGACGCGATCGACGGAATCGCGAAGAAGTACGGTCTCGAAGTCATCGAAGATGCGGCCCAAAGCTTCGGCGCGATCCATCGCGGCCGCAAGAGCGGCGCCCTCGCGAAGATCAGCTGCACTTCCTTTTTTCCCGCGAAACCGCTCGGCGGCTACGGCGACGGCGGCGCGATTTTCACGCCCGACGGCGCGATCGCGGATACCCTCCGCTCGATGCGCGTACACGGCCAGGGCCGCGAGCGCTACGAACACGTGCGACTCGGATTCACCGCGCGGCTGGACACCCTCCAAGCCGCGATCCTCCTCTCGAAGATGGAAATCTTCGAGGACGAGATCCTCGCCCGCGGACGCGTCGCCCGGAATTATTCCCGAACCCTCGGCGATCTGCCGAAGCCGCCGGTCACGCCCGCGATTCCCGAACACCAACGGAGCGCGTGGGCGCAGTACTCGATCACTTTCGCCGACCGAGCCGCTCGCGACGCCGCCCGCAAAGGACTCGAGGCGAACGGGATTCCGAACGTGGTCTACTACCCGATCCCGCTCCACCGCCAGCCGGTATACGCGGGCCTCGGTTACGCGGCCGGGGATTTCCCGAACGCCGTCCGCATGTCGGAGACGATCCTGAGCCTGCCGATGCATCCTTACCTCGACGAGAGCGTGGCCCGTCTCGCCGCCGATTCCATCCGGGAGTCCCTGAAAAATGTCTGATTCGACTTATATCCACCCCACGGCGGCGATCGACGCCCGCGCCCAGGTCGCGACCGGTACGAAGGTTTGGATCAACGTCCAGATCCGCGAGCACGCTAAGGTCGGCGAAGGCTGCAACATCGGAAAAGACGTCTACGTCGACCGGAACGTGACGATCGGAAACCGCTGCAAGATCCAAAACTCCGTCTCGATCTACGACGGCGTGACGATCGAGGACGACGTCTTCGTCGGCCCGCACGCGTGCTTCACGAACGACAAACTCCCGCGTGCGTTCGTCACCGACTGGGAAATCACCCCGACGCTCGTCAAGAAGGGCGCGAGCATCGGCGCGAATTCGACGATCGTCTGCGGTGTGACCGTGGGCGAATACGCGATGGTCGCCGCCGGCAGCGTGGTCACGCGCGACGTTCCTCCCTATACCCTCGTGATGGGAAATCCGGCGCGCGCGGTGGCGCGCATCGATCAGCGCGGCCGCCGCGTGGAGGAAAAATGAAGAAACCCCTGCGCATCGGACTGCTCGGGCTCGGAAACATGGGCCAGAACCACCTTCGCGTGCTTTCGAGCCTGAACACGGCCGAAATCGCTTGGGTCTACGACGTCGACCGCGAGAAGGCGGCGAAACTCGCCGCCCGTTACGAAGTCCCGGTCGCCGACTCCCCGGAAGCGGCGCTGAAACAGGCGGAGGCGGTGGTGATCTGCACGCCGAGTTCGCGCCATTTCGACGACCTCGTGCTCGCGGCGAAGGACGTTCCCGCGATCTTCGTCGAAAAACCCCTCACCGCCGATCTCGAGTCGAGCCGAAAAGCCCTCGAGTTGATCGAGTCGAAAGGACTCCGCGTCCAAGTCGGCTTCATCGAACGTTTCAATCCCGTCGTGCGCGAGCTCCGGAAAGTGATCCAGGGCGGCGGCGCCCAAGCCGTGAACGTCGACTTCACGCGAACGAACCGGCTCAGCTCGCGGATCAAAGACGTCGACGTCGTGATGGACCTCATGATCCACGACGTCGATCTCGCCCTTTATTTGAACGGGCCGGTCCGTTCGGTTTCCGCCGTCGGCAAGACGGAGCGGACCGACGAAGGGAAGGACCTGATCTGCTTCGCGAGCGCCCAACTCGTCCACGAAAACGGATCGTTCTCCCGGATCGTCGCGAGCCGGATCACGGACAAGAAAATCCGCCGGATCGAGGCGACGTGTTCCGACAAATACGTCGACTGCGAATTGGTCCGCAAGGAGCTCCAGATCCATCACCAAACCCGCATCGAGCACGGCGAAGAGGGATATTCGATCTCCGGCACCACCGAAACGGTCGAGGTGCGCCAGGAAGAAGCCCTCTTGAGCGAACTCCAGTCCTTCGTCCAGTTCGCCCGGAACGGGGACGCGACGACGGTTCCGAGCGCGCGCGACGGCCTCGCCGCCATGGAAGTCTGCCGCCGCGTCGTCGAGGCCATATGATCCGCGACCTTCGCGGAAAGCGGGTACTCGTCGTCGGCGGGGCGGGATTCATAGGCAGTCACCTCGCCGACCGGCTGCTCGTTTCCGGAGTGAACGACCTCGCCGTGATGGATAACCTCTTCCTCGGAAAACGGGAGAACCTTGCGGACGCCACCCGCCGGGGCGCGAAACTTTTCGTCCGCGACGCCGAGGATCTGTCGGCGCTCGACGCGGTCTTCGCCGAGTTTCGACCGGACGTCGTCTTCAACTGCGCGACGAAGGCCTTGAACTATTCGTTCACCGATCCCGCGGACGCTTTCCTCACGAATCCGAAAGTCGCGGTGAACCTGCTCGAACGACTTCGTGAGAACCGATACGCGACCCTCTGCCATTTCTCGAGTTCGGAGGTCTACGGTTCGGCCGTCTACCAGCCGATGGACGAGGATCATCCCCTCCATCCGACGACGACCTATGCCGCCGGGAAAGCCGCGGCCGATCTCGCGCTCCAGTCCTACGTGCGGATGTTCGACCTCGACGCCTTCATCCTCCGCCCTTTCAATAACTTCGGCCCGCGCCAAAACTCGAAGCCTCCGCTCGCCGGCATCATCCCGCTCACCGTGCGGAAGATTCTCCGCGGCGAAGCTCCGGAAATCCACGGCGACGGAACCCAAACGCGCGATTTCACCTTCGTCACGGACACCGCCGCGCTCGTCGTCGAATTCTTCGCGAAAGTGCCGCGGGGGGACGCCGTGCACATCGCTTCCGCCCAAGTGCGGTCCGTCCAGGAGATCATCGAGAAGATTAGCGGGATCATGGGAGTTCCGATGGAGCGGGTCGTTCGAAAGCCCGCGCGCCCCTCGGACGTCGCCGCCCACTTCGCCTCCACGAAGAAAATGGAGACCTTCGGAAGTTTCGCGTTCACCGGTTTCGACGACGGGCTTCGCGCCACGATCGAATGGCTGAAGGCCGACCTGGCCGGCGAGGAGAAGACATGACCCTCTCCCGCGTGCCCCTGATCCGGCCCCCGGTCGCCTTCGACGACGTCGAGGAATCGCTCCGGGCCGTCTTCGAAAGCGGCATCTTCACGCGCGGCGAGTACGTCGAGAATTTTCGCGCCGAAGTCGCGAAAGCGACGACCGCGACCTACGCCCACCTCACGACCTCGGCGACCACCGCGCTTTCGGCCGCCCTCCGCGTCCTCGGTATCCGGCCCGGCGACGAGGTCGCCGTCGCCGACTTCTCTTTTCCCGCGACTTCGAACGCCGTCGAGGAAGTCGGCGCGACGCCCGTTTTCGTCGACGTCTCGCCGGAGACGTTCAATATGCGGATCGACGCCCTCGAAGCGGCGATCTCCGATCGGACCCGCGCGGTCATTTTCGTGTCGACCTTCGGGAATCCGACCGGACTCCACGCGATCCGCGACCTTTGCCGCGGGAAAGGTCTACCGATCATCGACGACGCGGCTTGCGCGATCGGGAGCCATGAAAGAGGAGCTCGATCCGGAAAGATCGCCGACCTGAGTTGCTTCAGCTTCCACCCGCGTAAAGTGATCACGACCGGCGAGGGCGGCGCGATCACGACCGAGCGGAAGGAATGGTCGGACCGCCTCGGCCGGATGCTGAACCACGGCGCGGTCGTCGAGAACGGCCGGTGGGAATTCGTCGAACCGGGTACGAACCTCCGCCTCACCGAATTCCAGGCCGCGATCGGGATCCACCAGCTGAGACGCCTCGACGCGATCGTAGCCGAACGGAACCGGATCGCCGGCGAATACCGGAAGGCCCTCGCCCCGCTCGGATTCCGCGCCCAGACCTACGCCTCGGACGCGGGCGGGAATTCCCAGTCGGTCGTCTTCCGCGTGCCGGAGCCCGGAATGCGGGATCGCCTGATCGCGCACCTAAAGGGAGCGAAGATCGAGTCGACGCTCGGAACTTATTGCCTGAGCGGAACGGCGTTCAATCGGAAACGCTACGGAAAAGTCTGTCCGAACGCCGAGTCCCTCGAAAAGGAAACGATCACGCTTCCCTGCTACGAGGGTATGCCCCTAGACCGCGTCCTCTCCGGGATCCAAAGCTTTTTCTAATTCCGCGCGTTCGGGAAAATTCACGAGCACGCCGAGCCCCTTTTTCTGGAACACGAGCATGCTGCCGAGGGCGACCGCCGAAGCGCCTCCCGAGCGGACCGCCTCGCGGATATCCGCGATCGATCCGCCGCCGCCGTGGGCGATCACCGGAACGTCGAGACTTTCGGAGATTTTCTTCACCAGCGGAACGTCGAAACCGGTCCACGTTCCCTCGCGGTCGATCGAAGTCACGAGGATTTCCCCGGCTCCTTGGCGCCGGAGTTCGAGCGCGTACTCGACCGGATCGCGGCCGGTGCCCGTCCGCCCTCCGTCGATCATCACTTCGTAACCGCCGAAGAGCTTCTTCTTCACGTCGATAGATCCGACGACGGCTTGGCTCCCGAAATGGTCGGCGAGTTCTCGTACGAGGGACGGATTCCTCGACGCGGCCGAATTCACGACGACCTTTTCCATCCCCATCCCGATCAGGCGTTTCGCTTGGGCGAGGTCGCGGATCCCTCCCCCGTAGGCGAGCGGCATGAAGCATTCGTCGACGCATTCCTGGAGGATGTCGTACCGCGGTTCCTCTCCCCGCGCGGCGCGGATATCGAGGATGAAGATCTCGTCGACCTCGAGTTCGTTGAAGATCCGCAGCGTGTTCGCGGGATCGCCGATGTATTTCGGATCCCGAAATCGCTCGGTCTTCACGAGGCTCGAACCGTCGAGGAGGAGGCACGGTATCACGCGGGTCTTCAGCATGGCGCGATCTCCGAAAAATTCTTGAGGAGGCGCATGCCGAAGCGATGGCTTTTCTCGGGGTGGAATTGGGCGCCGTAGATATTCCCGCGCTGGACCACGGAATCGAAATCGATCCCGTAGCGGGTCGTCATCACGCGGTCGGCTGCCTCCGCGCAGTCGACGTAATAGGAGTGGACGAAGTAAAATCGCGCGCCCGTTTCGAGCCCGGCGACGAGCGGAGAGGACCTCTTCAGGTCCGTCTCGTTCCAACCCATGTGCGGGATCTTGAGCGCATCGGGGATCCGTCCGCGAAACGCGCGCGTGCGGCCCGGGATCCATCCGAATCCCGGTTCGGTCCCCTCGTCGCTTCCTTCGGTCAGAAGCTGCATCCCGAGGCAGATCCCGAGGATCGGCGTCTTCCCTTCGCGGGCCTTCGCGCGCAGGGGTTCGCCGAGTCCGGCGTCCCGGATCTTCCGCATCGCGGGGTCGAATGCTCCGACTCCGGGAAGGATCAGCTTTTCCGCGCTTTCGATCGAGGCCGGGTCCGAAGCGATCCGCGCCGGAACCCCGATGCGTTTCAGCATGTTCTTCACGGAATTGAGATTTCCCATCCCGTAATCGACGATCGTGATCACGTCGGCCGTTCCCGCGCGCAATATTTAAGATAGAAGGACATCGGCACGAGGTTCCGCTTCGCGAGGAGCAGGAAAAGCGGGGCCATCCGTTCGAACGTCCGCTTGTAACTCGGGTATTCCCGATAGGTTTTCTTCGGCGCGTCCATCGCCGCCTGGAATTCCTTTTCCGTCAAACCGACGCGTTTCTGGAAATACTCGACGAGCCCTTCCTCGAGGTAAGGAGGTTCCGCGTACTCCCGGATGCCTTCCTCACGCGAGATCTTGCCCGCGCGAACGCGCGCCGCGATCGTATTCGACCGCAGGTCGATGCCGAATTTACGGGGAAGGTAATAGCTATGGTAAAACGCCGTGATTCGGTTCTCGAGGTGGTGCCCGCCGTAATCCGACCACCCGAACTCCCGTTTGAGGATCTCCTTCGCCGCTTCCTTGTCATACTGCATGTACCAGAACGGACGGATCTTGCGGATGCGCTTGAAGAGGATCCACTTCAAAAACGTGTGAAGCGGCATGTTCGGGTAGGTCCGGATCGGCATCGTCCCGAACCGCTTCTGGATCGAAGCGATGTACTTTCCGTCGAAGTAGATCGCGCCCAAGGGCGAAATTCCTTCCGTGATGAAGGAGTGCCCCTCGAGGACGTAGCCGACCCCGTGCGCGCTGGCCGCCCGATAAAGGGTCTCCGCAAGCGCCAAATCGGTCGGCCCGTCGAGGTCGGGAACGCTCGCTTTGAAGAACGAACGGATGATGTCGTCGGCCTCGCGGTTATCCACCACGTGGGTGTAGAGGTCGACCTTCAGCTTCGAAAGCATCTTTCGGATGTTTTCCGTCGCGACGGCGGTGTTCCAGGTGTTGTCGTAATGGACTGCGAGCGGACGAAGGCCCCACTCGACCGCCTTCATGAGCATAAAGGACGAATCGGTCCCGCCGCTCACGCCGACGATCACGTCGTACTTCTTTCCCTGGCCGGCCCGTTTGATCTCGTCGACGATCGCGCGTAGCTTTTCCTCACCGGCCGGGGTGCCCGTCCCGTAGTCGCGCTTCAGGTCCGCGATCATCTGACAAAAGCTGCAGACTCCCGACTCGTCGAAACGGATGCCGGGCATCCGCGAATCGTAGATGCAGACCGCGCAAATGCGGCGAGGGGCTTCCGTCATGACGGAAAAATATCACGAAATTCCGGCGCGCTGCCGATCTTTTCGCCCGGGGTCAAGGATCCGGGCGCACTTGCGTTACTCACCGCTTCCCGGTTACCTTCGAGGGACGGCATGCCTCACCCACCCGACCGGACATACGGATTCGCTCTCGTCGGCTGCGGCCGGATCGCCCAGAAGCATGCGGAGATCCTCGGAGGAAACCTCGTCCCGGGCGCGAAGCTCGTCGCGGTCTGCGACGTCTTGGCCGACCGCGCGGAAGTCTACGCGAAAAAATACGGCGTCCCCGCCTTTACCGACTTCCACGCGATGGCGAAAACGCTCGGCGAACGCATCGACGTTTTCAGCATCCTCACTCCGAGCGGGAATCACGCCGAGCACTGCCTTGAGCTCGCGAAATACGGGAAGCACATCGTCGTCGAAAAACCGATGGCGCTCACCCTCGAAGACGCCGACGCGATGATCGCCGCCTGCGAGAAAGCGGGCGGAAGGCTCTTCGTCGTGAAGCAAAACCGGTACAACCTCCCCGTGGTGAAGATGCGCGAAGCGCTCGATGCGGGCCGATTCGGAAAACTCGTGCTCGGCACCGTCCGGGTCCGCTGGTGCCGCGACCAGAAGTACTACGACCAAGCCCCGTGGCGGGGAACCTGGGCGCTCGACGGAGGGGTATTCGCGAACCAAGCGAGCCACCACGTCGACCTCCTCGACTGGATGATGGGCGACCTCGAATCCGTCTTCGCGAAATCCTCCACCTCGCTGGTCGACATCGAGGCGGAAGACACCGGCGTCGCGATCTTGAAATTCAAGAACGGGGGCCTCGGCATCATCGAGGCGACGACCGCGACCCGACCGAAGGACCTCGAGGGCTCGATTTCGCTCCTCGGCGAGGAAGGGACCGTCGAGATCGGTGGATTCGCCGTTAACGAGATGAAGGTTTGGAACTTCGTGACCCCCGTGCCGGGCGACGAGAAGGTCACGCGCGAGTATCGCCAGAACCCTCCGACCGTTTACGGATTCGGTCACGTGAAGTACCTCGAGAACGTCGTCGAATCGATCCGGGAGGGTAAGCCCGCGATGGTCGACGGACGCGAGGGCCGAAAATCCCTCGAAACGATCGTCGCCCTTTACCAGTCGATCGAGACCGGCAAGGAAGTGTTCCTCGGACGCGACCCGATCCGGAGCCGCTTGGGGTGGAAGTCATGAGCGCCGCCGATCCTTCGACCCTGATCGCGAAGACCGCGGTGATCCATCCGAACGTCCGTCTCGGTCGGAACGTGGTCGTCGAGGACTTTTGCGTGATCGGCTGCCCGGCGCGAGGCGAGGCGCCCGGCGCGACGGAGACCGTCGTCGGTGACGGAGCCGTGATCCGGTCCCATACCGTGATCTACGCGGGGAACCGCATCGGAAAAAATTTTCAGACGGGGAACAAGGTGAATCTCCGGGAGTCGAACACGATCGGGGACGATGTCTCGATCGGCACGCTTTCGGTCGTCGAGCATCACGTGAAAATCGAGGACGGAGTCCGCGTGCATTCCCAGGTCTTCATCCCGGAATACACCGTCCTGAAAAAGGGAGCCTGGGTCGGACCGCAGGCCGTCTTCACGAATGCGCTCTATCCGAATTCGCCGGACGCGAAGAGGAACCTCGCCGGGCCGGTCGTCGAAGAGAACGCACGCATCGGCGCGAACGCGACGATCCTTCCCGGGGTGAAGGTCGGAAAGAACAGCCTCGTCGGCGCCGGTTCGGTCGTCGCGAAAGACGTCGCCGCTGACAGCGTGGTCGCCGGAAATCCCGCCGAGTTCCTGAAATCGATCGCGGAACTGCCCTATGGCCGAAAATAAGAAGTTCAAGATCCCGTTCCTCGATCTCGCCGCCCAGTACGCGGTTCTGAAACCGAGAGTGCTGCCGCTGATCGAGCGCGTGATCGAGGAATCGGCCTTCGTGAAGGGAAAATACGTCGCCGAATTCGAATCGCGGTTCGTGAAGATGCACGAGGCCTCGGGCGGCGTCGGCTGCTCGAACGGGACCGCGGCGATCGAGGTCGCGCTGCGCGCGCTCGGCGTCGGGGAGGGAGACGAAGTCATCACGACCCCGAACACCTTCATCGCGACCGCCGAAGCGATCCTCGAAGTCGGCGCGCGGCCCGTCTTCGCGGACGTCGATCCGGAAACGTTCCTCCTCGATCCGGCGGCCGTCCGACGGGCGATCGGTCCGAAGACGAAGGCGATCATGCCGGTCCACCTCTACGGGATCCCGTGCGACATGACGAAACTCATGGAAATCGCGAATGAGCACGGGCTCCTCGTCGTCGAGGATTGCGCCCAAGCCCACTTCGCTAAGCACGGCGGAAAATACGTCGGCACGTTCGGCGACGCCGCGACGTTCAGCTTCTATCCCGGGAAGAATCTCGGCGCTTACGGCGACGCGGGATTCCTCTTCGTGCGCGATCCCGCGAAACTCGCGGTCGCCCGGAAACTCGTCGACCATGGACGCGAATCGAAATACGTCCACGATCTCGTGGGCGCGAATCATCGGATGGACGGGCTCCAAGGCGCGGTCCTCGGGCTGAAACTCGATCACATCCTCGAATGGACGAAACGGCGGCGCGCGGCCGCCGCGGAGTACTCGCCCCGCGTGAAGGCCCTCGGTCTACCGACCGCGCTCGCCCGCGCCGAGAACGAGGCGGTCTATCACCTTTTTACGGTCCTGGTCGACGACCGCGACCGCGTCGTCGAGAGGATGCAGGCCGAAGGGATCGAAGTCCTCATCCACTATCCCGTTCCGCTCCACCTCCAACCCGCTCTCCGGTTCCTCGGTTACGGCGAAGGATCATTCCCGGTCGCCGAGCGCGTGGCGAAAGCGATCCTCTCGCTCCCGGTTTACCCCGAGATCACGCCGGATCAGATCCGAACCGTAGTCGATTCGCTCGCGAAGTCGATCGGACGGTAGGCTATTCGCCGTCGTCGGTGTCCATTCCGAGTTTTCCGAGCCGGTAGCGAATACTCCGGAAGGTCATGCCGAGCAAGTCGGCGGCCTTTTTCTTCACGCCGCCGGTGAATTCGAGCGCGTGCTTCAGGTACTGCTTCTCGACCTCGGCGAGGACCTCGTCGAGATTGATCGAGCCGTTCTTGAAGTCCGGAAGCGGAAGGCGGATCTCCTTCGAAGTTCCCGCGGTACCGCTCGCGATCGTCGGAGCGACCCCCACGGTCGGCGCGGCCCCGCCGCGCCCGGCTTTGATCTCCACGGATTCGAGCTTCGATCGCGCGCCCCCGTCGTAGGCGACGGTCACGCTCGGCGGCAGGACTCCGACGGTGATCAGCGGCCCGACCTCGAGGGTGACCGCGCGCTCGATCGTGTTTTCGAGCTCGCGGACGTTCCCGGGCCAACTATGCGTCCGGAAAATCTCCAGGACCTCCGGGCTCAAGCCGCAAACTTCTTTCTTCTGACGCTCGGCGAATTTCTGGAGGAACGCGGTCGCGAGGATCTCCACGTCGCCATGACGCTCGCGAAGCGGCGGAGTCTTGATAAGAATGACGTTCAAGCGGTAATAGAGGTCCTCGCGGAACGTCCCCGCCTTCACCGCGGCTTCGAGATCGCGGTTCGTCGCCGCGATGATCCGCACGTCGACCTTGATGTCGTCGTTCGCGCCGACCCGGCGGATCGTCTTTTCCTGGAGCGCCCGGAGCATCTTTACCTGCATCGGCAGCGGGAGCTCGCCGACTTCGTCGAGGAAGAGCGTGCCACCGCTCGCGGCCTCGAAGAGACCGATCTTGTCGCTGATCGCGCCGGTGAAGGATCCTTTTTTGTGCCCGAACATCTCGCTCTCGATCAGGGTTTCCGGGATCGCTCCGCAGTTCACGGGCACGAACGGCTTCCCCTTCAGGGGTCCCGATTCGTGGATCATCCGCGCGACGAGTTCCTTACCCGTGCCGCTTTCGCCGATGATGAGCACGTTCGTCTTGTTGCCCGCGACCTTGTCGATCATCGAGATCAGGTTTTTTATCGCGAGGGAATCGCCGAGGATTTGTCTCACTTGATGCTGTCCCCCATTTTGAAAATCGGAAGGTACATCGCGATCATCATCCCGCCGACCGTTCCACCGAGGAAGACGAGGATGAACGGCTCGATGAGCTTCGTGAGACCCCCGACGAGGGCCTCGACCTCGGCCTCGTAGAAATCCGCGACCTTCTCGAGCATCTTATCGAGCTGACCGGTATTCTCCCCGACGGCCATCATCTGGACGGCCATCTTCGGGAAGACGTCGAGCTTCGAGAAGACCGCGGAAAGTCCCTTCCCCTGCTCGATTTCCGCGCGCACTCGGCCGACCGCTTCTTCGAGAACGGCGTTGTCGATCGTCTGTTTGCAGATGTCGATCGCATCGAGCAAGCTCACGCCCGAGGAAAGCAGCGTCGCGAGCGTGCGAGTGAACCGCGCCGTTCCGCCCTTTTGCATCAGCGGCCCGAAGAGCGGCATTCGGAAGAAAAGGCGATCGTACATGATCCGCCCTTCCTGGGTCGCGAGGAACCGCTTCAGGAAGACGTACACGGCGATCATTCCGCCGATGATCATGTACCAGTACTGTCCGAGGAAGTGGGACATGTTGATGACGAACTGGGTCGGGCCCGGGAGCTCGCCGCCGTTCTGTTTGATCAGTTCCTCGAACTTCGGAATGACGAAGATGAGCATCGCCGCGATGACGAGGCCCCCGATCGAGATGACGATCGCGGGATACATCATCGCCGATTTCAGCATCTTCTTCAGCCGGTCGTTGTCCTCGAGGTAGGCCGAAAGACGGCGAAGCATCTGGTCGAGCGCACCGGAGGATTCGCCGGCGCGAACGAGTGCGAGGTAAAGACGCGGGAAAGATTTCGGGAAGGCGCTGAGCGCCTCCCAGAGGAAAGAACCTTCGGAGACGCGATTCTTCACGCCCATGCAAAGGTTCCGCAAGTTCGCGGAAGAGGCCTGGTCGGCGAGGATGTCGAGCGCCTGGACGAGAGGAACACCGGATCCGATGAGAACCTGGAGCTGCCGGGTAAAGTGGACGACTTCCTGGGGATTGATGTTCGAGCTTCCGCCCGAAAAGATCGATCCGAGGTCGCGCTGGTGGAGCTGGGCCTGGGAAATCCGGACCGGACGCACGCCCTGGCCGCGGAGGAGCACGCGCAAGTCGCCCTCGGAGGCGGCGTTCAGCTGCCCCTTCACGCGCTTTCCGGCTCGATCTACGCCTTCATATTTATACTCGGGCATCGTCCTTCATCCTGTCGCCGCTCACTTGAGGAGCGCGATCTGTTTCATGAGTTCTTCGGGAAAGTTGCTGAACTCGATGCCAGCTTCGCGCGAAATCGCGCCGGAACGGATCAAGGACAGCAGGTGCTGGTTCATCGTCTGCATCCCGGTCTCGCCCTGCCCGGTCTGCATCGCGGAATAGATCTGGTGGATCTTTTCCTCGCGAATCAGGTTCCGGATCGCCATCGTCGGGATCAGCACCTCGCAGGCCATCGCGCGTCCTTTGCCGTCGGCTTTCGGAAGCAGGGCCTGCGAAATGACCGCTTGAAGCGTGAACGAGAGGAGCTGCCGAACCTGGGCCTGCTGGTGCGGCGGGAAGACGTTGATGACCCGGTTGATCGTCTGGACGGCGCCGTTCGTGTGGAGCGTCCCGAAAACCAAGTGACCGGTCTCGGCCATCGTCAGCGCCATCTCGATCGTCTCGATGTCCCGAAGTTCGCCGACGAGGATGAAATCCGGGTCTTGGCGGAGGATCTGCTTGAGGGCGTTGTGGAAACTCTTCGTATCGACGCCGACTTCGCGTTGATTCACGACGCAGTTCTTGTGCGGGTGCACGAATTCGATCGGATCCTCGATCGTCATCAGGTGCCCGTATTCCTCCCGGTTCAACGTATCGAGGATCGACGCGAGCGTAGTCGATTTACCGGAGCCGGTCGGGCCGGTGACGAGCACGAGCCCGGACGGCCGCTTGATCACCTCGCGCATGACCTTCGGGATACCGATCGCGTCCCAATCCGGGATCGAAATCGGGATGCGCCGGAAGACG
The DNA here is from genome assembly GCA_018266355.1 of Bdellovibrionales bacterium. GTDB lineage: Bacteria > Bdellovibrionota > UBA1018 > UBA1018 > UBA1018 > JACMQW01. The sequence goes on along the minus strand of JAFEAP010000029.1, from coordinate 688,783 downwards.
GCGGCGACCGAGCCGCGCTGAAGGAATAGGTTTCCCCGAAAACGGGAGACGTCCTTGATCCCGAAAGAGAAGTCGAGTTCGAGATTCCGCTCGAACTCGGCTTTCTGCGAATCGGTGAGGACCTGGTAGCAAAGTTCCTTCGTGTCCTGAGGACCCATCGAGTCGGTCTTCACCTTCACCATCTTTCCGGAGATCCGGAACTGGGGCGGGACGCCGACGGTGACGTGCAAGTCGGAAGCGTTCTGCTCGACCATCGTTTTCAAGAGTGAAGGGAGCGAGATCTTCGGCATCTTTTCCTATTCCTCAACCGTCGCGCCGAGCGCCTCTTCGACCGTCGTGGCGCCTTCCGCCGCGCGACTGAGCGCGCTCTGGCGAAGGCTTTTCATCCCGCTCATCACCGCGCGCTTCCGGATATCGATGATCGATTCCCCGCGCAGGACCATTTCCTTGAGTTCAGTCGTGAAGTCGAAGACCTCGTAGATCGCGACCCGGCCCTTGTAGCCCGAGTTGTTGCACATCGTGCAGCCCCGGCCCTTCATGAGGGTGAGCTTCTGGAGGTCCTCGGGCGCAAATCCGACGCGCGCGACCTCGTCCTTCGACATTGTGACCGGCATCTTGCACTTCGGACAGACCCGGCGCAAAAGGCGCTGGGCGATGATCGTATTCACCGACGAAGTCACGAGGAAGGGCTCGACGCCCATGTTCATGAGACGCGTGATCGAACTAGGCGCGTCGTTCGTGTGGAGCGTGGAAAGAACCAAGTGACCGGTGAGCGCCGCCTGAATGGAAACTTCCGCGGTCTCGTAATCCCGAATTTCCCCGACGAGGATCGTATCCGGGTCTTGGCGGAGGAGGGCTCGCAGAACGGAGGCGAACGTGAGCCCGACGTCCTTGTTCACTTGGGTCTGGTTGATTCCCTCGAGGTTGTATTCGACCGGGTCCTCGGCGGTGGAGATGTTGTCGGTGATCGTGTTCAGTTCGGCGAGGGCCGAGTAAAGCGTCGTCGTCTTACCGGAACCGGTCGGACCGGTGACGAGCACGAGTCCGTTCGGCGCGTAGATGCCTTTCTTGAAGACCTCGAGCTGACGCGGTTCGAAGCCGAGCTTCCCGAGGTCGAGCGAGAGGTTCCCGCTCGCGAGCATCCGCATGACGACTTTCTCGCCGAAGAGGGTCGGGAGGCTGTTCACCCGGAAGTCGATTTCGCGGCCGCCCGACTTCAGCTTGATCCGCCCGTCTTGCGGGATCCGCGACTCGGAGATGTCCATTCGGGACATGATCTTGAGACGCGCCACCACCGCCCGCTTCATTTCGAGCGGGACTTCGGCGATCTCGAGCATCGATCCGTCGATCCGCATCCGGACGCGGAAACGCTTTTCGTAGGGTTCGACGTGGATATCGGACGCGTTCCGGCGGATGCCCTCCGCCAGGATCCCGTTCACAAACGCGATGACAGCTTCTCCCGAGCTGTCGATCCGCGAATCCTGACTTTGGTCGATGTCGTGAACTTCGAAATTCTCGAGGGACGTCGACTTCTGGGCGCCATCTTCCTTCTTGTCTCCCGCCTGGAGCGCCGAAACGGCGGTCGAGATGACGGCGCTCGAAGAAAAGTACTTCGCCATCGAGTCGTCGAAGGCGGAATAGGTGGTGAGCACGGCCTCGATCGAAAGCTTCGTGACGAAGCGGATCTTGTCCACGTTCGCGAGCCGCGTCGGGTCGGAGACCGCGACGACGAGGCTCGTGTCCTTCGCCTGGATCGGGATGATCTGCAAGTCCCGCACGAGGTCGACCGAGATGAGCGAAATGACCTTTTTATCGATCTCGAATTTCGCGAGGTTGATCGAGTGCATCGAATACTTGCGCGAGAGGTACTCGAGCAGCTTGTTCTCCGAGATCATCCGGCTCTTGATCATCTCGCGGACCGGGTCGGCGTTCTTGTCCTTCATCGACGCGAGAAGCGCGTCGAGTTGGGCCTGGGTAATCAGCCTGTCTTTGATGAGGACTTCCGCGAGTTGGCGAGACATGTCCTATCTATTCTGAACGAAAACGGAAGGAGTGACAATTTCCGTCGCGAAGGAGACGCAAAACGTCCGGGCGCGCCTCGAGTTCGACAGAATATTGACGGAATTATTGGCGAGTCGCGCGCTCTTCGCCGGGTTCGGCGCAGCGGAAGTACTCGCGGGCCTGTTCCTTATCGAGCGCGATTTGGGTTTTCAACTCGTCGAAGCTCGCGAACTTCTTCTCGTCGCGGAAGCGGTCGACGAATTGGACCTCGAGCGTTTCGCCGTAGAGATCGATCGTCTCTCCTTCCGGGAGAATGAGGTGACACTCGACGACGACCGGCAAGAGGCCTTCGGCCGCGGCTTTTTCAGCGAAGGTAGGACGAATCCCGACGTTCGTGACCGATGGAACCTTCTCCCGTTTGCCCCCGCGCTCGACGATCGCCCACGTCGCGTAGACGCCGCGCGGGAGAGCAAGCTTGTTCTCGAGCTTGAGGTTCGCCGTCGGGAACCCGAGGAGGCGACCGCGTTGGTCGCCTTTCACGACGACACCGCGATAGAAGAAGAGGCGATCCATGAGCTTCGCCGCCTCGGCGACCCTTCCGGCGAGGAGCGCGGCGCGGATGCGCGTGCTCGAGACGATTTCGCCCCCGAATTCTTCCGGAGGCACGACGGTGAGACGGATTCCTTTCTCCGCGCAAAGTTCGCGTAAGAGATCGAGGTTCCCTTCCCGACCCTTTCCGAACGCGAAATCGTGTCCGACGAAGAGCGAGACGGCCTTGAACCCGCGGACGATCACCTTCTCAAAGAATTCACGGGCCGAGAGCGTGAAAAACTCCTGGCTGAAAGGTTCCTCGACGACGACGTCGAGGCCGAGCGATTCGAGGAGACGCACCTTCTCGTCGTAATGCGTAAGGAGCTTCACCGTCGTTCCCGGACGAAGGACCTCCTGCGGATGCGGTCGGAAAGTGTAGAGGCACGCCGGTCCTCCGGTCCGCTTCGACTCTTCGATCACGGCGGCGAGGATCTTCCGGTGACCGAGGTGGATTCCGTCGAAATTTCCGATCGTGAGGACCGCGTGGTCGCGCGTGAGGACGAGGTTTTCGATGCCACGGACGTGAAGCATGGGAACGCTAATTACCACGGGAAACTGCCCAATTCCAAGCGCTTCCGAATCGATAGGATTGGCTATTTCCCCGCTTGGTTCAGCACGTTATCCTCGACCGGAATGGGATCCAACTCCGTTTCCACGAGCCGAGACCCCCTCGCCTACCGGCCGGAAATCGACGGTTTACGCGCCATCGCGGTCCTAGCCGTGGTGGCCTTTCACGTCTCGCCCCGGATCTTGCCGGGGGGTTTTATCGGAGTCGACGTCTTCTTCGTCATCTCCGGATACCTCATCACCCGGATGATCGCCGTCGCCACGGACGCGGGGAATTTTTCGTTCGCCGAATTTTATTTTCGCCGGGTTCGCCGACTCCTGCCAAGCCTCCTTACCGTTCTCTTCACGGTATGGCTGTGGGGGCTCGTCGATTTCGTGGGGTCCGATTTCGCCGCGCTCGGCAAAGAGATGGCGACCTCGGCCGCCTTCGCGGCGAATTTCCAGTATGCCGCTCATCACGGCTATTTCGAGGCCGCCGCCGAGGCGAAACCTTTTCTCCACCTCTGGTCCCTAGGAGTCGAAGAGCAGTTCTACTTGTTTTGGCCGGTCGTTCTGGTCGCACTCCGATCCTCACGCGGGCGCCGGCGTTCGATCGTATACCTCGGATTGATTTCGTTCACTGCCGGGCTTTTCGGAAGTTGGGTTTTCCCGAACGCCACGTTCTATCTACCATTCGGACGGCTATGGGAATTCATGTTCGGAGCGGCGATCGGGATCGGACGCCCCCGAGAGTCGCGGGCCGCAGATTTTCTCGCGGTAGCCGGGACCGTACTCATCGTTGCCGGATTCTTCCTGATCAATTCTTCCCAAGTCTATCCCGGCTTCCGTGCGTCGATTCCCACCCTCGGAACGGCGCTTATACTTCTGTCAACGAAAGAGTCGGCGATTGCTCGCGGGTTATCGTTCCCTCCCCTCCGCTTCGTCGGGCGGGTAAGCTATCCGTTCTACCTCTGGCACTGGCCGATCTTCGTGATCGCGACGAACTTTCTCGGGCGACCCGCGCCCGTTTCGGTCCGGCTTATAGGAGCGTTCGTCGCTTTCGGACTTTCCGTCCTGACCTATCGGGGGATCGAACTTCCACTGCGTTCTGGTCGGTCTCTCCCTGCCGTCGAGCGTAAACGAACTTTCGCTCTCCTCGTTCTCCTCGTCGCCGCCGGACTCGTCGGTCTGGCGACCGATCTCACCGACGGATTTCCATCCCGTATCCAAGGCGTGCCTTCGGCGTTCGAGGAAGGCAATTCCCAACAGTCCACCCTGGTGGATGCGGCCTGCCCGATTCCCGAAGCCGTCGGAGGGGCGATCCTTTGGTGCCGAGGCGCCTCGGGCGGACCTGCGAATCGGGTCCTGATCGGCGATAGCCACGCCCAGTCGCTCTACCCGACTCTCGCGAGACTCTCCGGACCGGAAGAGCGATGGCTCGTCCTCGCCGGACCGGGCTGCTCCCCATTTCCCGACGAAATGAATCCGGGAGCACCCTCCGCATGCGCGGCATTCCTCTCGAAGGGGATACGCGCCGTTTCCGAAACTCCGGAAGTGGAATGGGTACTCTTCGCCTTTCACGCTCGTCACGCGAGCGAAAGCGGTGTCACGGAACGTGCGCTGCGAACGCTTCGCGAAATTCGGCGTCACGGAAAACGCCTGGCCATCTTGATCGACAATCCTATCCCGAGCGTGCTTCCCGAACGATGCGGGAAAATCACTCCGCTCCAACGCCTCGCTCCCCGGTTGAACACGAACTGCTCGATCACCCGGGAGGAACACGAGAAAAACTCCGCAGCGCTCAGGGCGCTCGCCGCGCGGGCCATGCGGGAATTTCCCGGACTCGTCGTGATCGATCCGACCGATCGGCTCTGCGACGCCGAAAGGTGCCCGGTCGTTTTGGACGGCCGGTCCCTATACTCCTATTCTCACCATCTTTCCGACTTCGGCGCCTCGCGGTTCGTGCCGGAGCTACTGCGGCGCTTGCGCTGATCGTGGATGACCGGCTACCCTCGGAATCGATGAACGCGCGCGGAAGATCGACGGTGCTTTTGCTCTGTGCCCTCCTTTTTCTCGGGTTTTTCCATCCGCGCTGGGGCTTCTTCGAGACGAACCGGTTCTTCTGGTCCGTCGACGACGGTTGTTACCTGAAGCGGCTCTTCGACTTCCTCGGCTTCGCGCTCGACCGTCCCGGAGTCTGCGAAACGACCGAGAACTACTTTCCGATCGGCGCGCCGATCGCGTGGCTTCCGGCCGCGCTGCTCGGGCGCGCGAGCTACGCGGTCGCGTCCGCGGCCTCCGTCACCGAATGGACGATCGCATGGATCATGATCGAGGCGTTCGCGGCTTGGACCGCTTCGATCCTTTTCCTCGAACGCTTCCTCGAACTCGCCGCTCCGCGGATCCCCCCGGTCCGCCGCGCGTTCCTCGCCGTCGGGGCCGGCATCGCGTCCTCGGCCTTTTTCTACGCCGCGAACAGACAGGTCCTCGCCCACCCGATGGAATGGTTTTTCGCCGCGGCCCTCGTCCTGAGTCTGAAGGAGCGGCGGCCGCTGAACGCGCTCGCCGCCGCCGGACTCCTTTGCCTCACCCGCTACAATGACCTGCCGGCGCTCTTGATGGTCGCCGGAACTTTCGTCGACTCGCGGTCCGATCGGATCTTCACGCGAAATCACCGCCTCGCCTTCGGCGTCCTGCTCGCGCTTTGTCTCGCCTACGTCGGATGGGTAGCGTTCGGACACGGGTACGGCGGAGTCCGATTGCCCGAGCTGCTCGCCGGCCTCGCATGGAGCGATTTCGGTAGATTCCTCTGGGGCGCGGATTGGGGAGTCGCCTTCACGGCGCCGTGGTTCCTCGCGGTCGCCGTGATCGGCGGAGTCCTTTTCCGCGAGTTGAGCTGGACGGCACGGGGAGCTTTCGCGTGGATCCTCCTCGAATCGGCGCTTTGCATCGCATGGCGGGGAAACGGGTCGATGTTCGCCTATCGATACCTCACGGGGGCCTACGCCGCCGCGGTTTGGATCGCGATGGAAGCGATCGTCCTCCGTCCGGGACTCGCGCGGGCGAACGCGATCCTCGTCGCCGTTTCCGCGGTCTGGACGCTTGTCCTCGGTCACCTCTACCAAGGAATGATCTCTCTCGGCATCGGGATGCAGATCGCGCGGGACGCCACCGGTCTCGAACGGAGGATCTCGAACCTTCCCTTCCTTTCGACGGCGATGGAGCAGTGGGGGAATCTCGAGGTTCACCGCGCGAGCCTTGCCCAGGCTTCCGCGTTCTACGTTTGGCTGAAGAGCCTCGTCGATCCCGACTCGCTCGCGGGAACCGTCCTCGTCGAAGGTCCGACCCTTTTCCTACTTACTCTCGCGGTCGCTTTCGCGCTCCTCGTCGTCGGACTGACGATCGCCCGCGCCACCCGGAAAAACTAAGGGGCGCCCCGAACCGGGAGCGCCCCTTCACTTTCCTGAATTTTAGGAGTCGAAGCTTACGCGAAAAAGAGCATCTCGCGGTACTTCGGCAGCGGCCAGTAGTCGTCGCCGACCATCGACTCGAGCTCGTCGCAAACCGCGCGCACGTCGGTCATCGCCGTCGAAACGTCGCCGGCGTAGAGTTTCGCTTTTTCCTCTTCGCCGGCCGTGCTCTCCGCCTTCTGGTGAACCGTCTCGAGTTCTTTCCGCTTCGCGTGCAGCGTCGCGATGAGGGTGTTCAGCTTCACGAGGGTTTCCTTCTGCGGAGCCGGCACGCCCGCGTCCGCGTTCGCCCGCACCGACATCGCGAGATCGCCCGAGTAGGCGTAGCAAGTCGGCAGGACCTGCGTGTCGATCATCGAGCGCAGCGTCTCGACTTCGATCTGCAGGTTCTTCACGTAGCGCTCGAGGCGGACGTGGAGCCGGGAGTGGACTTCGGCCGAGGAGAAGATGCCGAATTTCGAGAAGAGCTCGGTCGCCTTCGGCTCGGAGAGCATCGCGAGCGCCTCCGGCGTCTTCCGGAGGTTCGGGAGTCCGCGGCGGGCGGCTTCCTTGACCCAGTCTTCGGAGTAGCCGTTGCCTTCGAAGCGGACCTTCTCGGTCTCGCGGACGACTTTCTTCACGACGTCCATGATCGCTTCTTCGTTCTTCTTGCCCGCCTTGATCGTCTCCTTCAGCATCGCGACGACCTCGGTCATCCCTTCGGCGACCGCGGCGTTCAGCACCGTGATCGGGAAGGCGGTCGAGGCCGAAGACCCGACGGCGCGGAACTCGAACTTGTTGCCGGTGAAGGCGAACGGGCTCGTGCGGTTCCGGTCGGTGTTGTCCTTCGCGACTTCCGGGATCTGGGAGACGCCGAGCTTGATCACGGCTTGTTCCGCGCTCTTGTCGGCGACGGTGCCCTTGTCGATCTCGTTCAGGATCTGGTTCAGCATGCTGCCGAGGAAGACGGACATGATCGCGGGCGGCGCTTCGTTCGCGCCGAGACGGTGATCGTTCCCGGAGGACGCGATCGCCGCGCGGAGAAGACCGGAGTGCTTGTACACGCCCTTCAAGATCGAGGAGAGGACGAGCAAGAACCGGAGGTTCTGGTGCGGCGTCTTGCCCGGATCGAGGAGGTTCATCCCGTTCAGGTCTTCGCCCGAGGCGGTGACCGCGAGCGACCAGTTATTGTGCTTGCCGCTGCCGTTCACGCCGGCGAAGGGCTTCTCGTGGAGGAGCACCGCGAAGCCGTGGCGCTGGGCCACCTTCCGGAGCACTTCCATCGTGAGCTGGTTATGGTCGGTCGAAACGTTCGCTTCTTCGAAGATCGGCGCGATTTCGAATTGGTTCGGCGCGACTTCGTTGTGGCGGGTCTTCGACGGGACGCCGAGCTTGAAGAGCTCGTGATCCACTTCCGACATGAACGCGAGGGCCCGGGTCGGGATCGCGCCGAAGTAGTGGTCTTCGAGCTGCTGGCCTTTCGGCGGTTGGCCGCCGAGGAGCGTCCGGCCCGTCATGATCAGGTCCGGGCGAAGCGCGTAGAAGGAGCGGTCGATCAGGAAGTACTCCTGCTCGGCGCCGAGGGTCGGCACGACGCGGTTCACGCCGGTCAGGCCCGTGAGCGAAAGGAGTTCGCAAGCGATCTTCGACACGGCTTCCATCGAACGAAGGAGCCCGGTTTTCTCGTCGAGCGCGTCGCCGTGGTACGAGATGAAGACCGACGGGATGCAGAGGGTTTTCGCGCCGACCGATTCCATGATGAACATCGGCGAGGACGGATCCCAAGCGGTGTAGCCGCGGGCTTCGAACGTCGTGCGCATCCCGCCCGACGGGAAGGAAGAGGCGTCCGGTTCACTTTGAATCAGCTGCGCGCCCGAGAACTTCTCGACCGGCTGGCCGTGGTCGTCGAACGTGAGGAAGGCGTCGTGCTTCTCGGCGGTCGAACCGGTCTGCGGTTGGAACCAGTGGCAGAAGTGGGTACAGCCCTTCGCGAGCGCCCACTCCTTCGCCGCGTTCGCGACGGTGTTCGCGACGTCGCTGTCGAGCTTCTTCCCGAGGTCGATCGTTTGGCGGAGTTTTTGGAAGACTTCCTTCGGAAGTTTTTCCTTCATCAGAGAAATGTCGAACGTGTTCACGCCGAAGAATTCGGAAACCGGCAGGCGCTTTCCGTCTTCGTCGCGCGGGGGATCGATTTTCCGGCTGGTCCGAGATTGGAGATCACGAATGGACTCAAAACGCGCTTTCGCGCCCGTGCCTAGACTCATAGGATATTTTCCGCCTCCCAGCGGTTGCCTTGCGGCGTTGACGGATGGTCTCAATGCCACCCGTGACTTTTTGCGTTTTCCGGTCGCGGACGTTTCCGTCTTCTTTCGCGCCTCAGATTTCGCGGGCTTGTCGGCTTTCGCCTTGGTCTTTGCGGTTTTCGACTTTTTTAGGGTCGGCTTTCGAGAGGGCCCCAAGAATCGCCTCGCATTCCGAGATCCACTTCCTCAGCTCGTTCCGGGCCCGTTCCTCGGACACCGCGCCCGCCTTCGAGGCGAAGCGCAGGGTTTCCGTGAACTCGAGCAGCTCGGACAGCCGCTGCCACAGATTCTGCTCGATAAGTCCTTGGCCGACAAGGGCTGCCTTGAGCTGTTCCCGGGTAAAACCGCGCGCCTTGATGCCGAACCGTTCGGAGAGGGCGTCTTCGAGCTCGGATTCGAGGAAATCGAAGCACTTTAGGATTTCGTTGAACGGTAGACGCCCTGCCTCCTCGGACTGGCGCCGGACTTTCGCCCATTCCCGGTCTTGGCGCCCTTTCCGACGGCTTTTCGCGCCGAAGGTCGCGATCGCGTTACGGATTTCGGTGCGGAACCGGATGAGGAGCGCGAGCAGGACCGCCCCGGCCAGGATCAGGGCCAAGACGAGCTTCCAGGGACCCCTTCCCCGGACGCGGTCGAACGCCGTCCCGTTCTCGGGAGTCGGACCGTCGCCCGTGAAGAGATCGAAAATCCGTTTCGATTCCTTAACCGGGGAGGCCATTTCCTTCGTCGGATCGAGTCGAGCGGGCGGCTGGTTCTCGGCGCCCGGATCGCCCTCGTTCACGTGGATCCGAATCGGATCGGTGGCCTTGCGCACGTACTCGCCCTTCTTCGGGTCGAAGAAGCCGAGCTCGATCCGAGGGAGCGTGAAATCGCCCGCTTTTCGCGGGATGAGGAGGTATTCGAAGACTTTCTCGCCGACGCCGGCCTTGCCCTTCGTCTGGCTCTTCGCCTCGTAGAGTTCGAATCCGTCGGGCAACGGGATCTTCGGCGTTTCGATGTTCGAGATGTTCCCCTTACCCTCGATCTTGAGCGTGAGCGTGACGGCTTCGTGGGCCTTCACGTCGGTCCGGTCGGCCGCGGCGATGACCTCGAAATCGCCGACGGCTCCGGTGTAGTTCAAATCCTTCGGCACCGCGGGCAGCGCGCCGACGTCGATCGAAACCGATTCGCTACGGAGGTTTTCCTGCTGGGGTTGGGCCATGCGGAAGAACTGCTGGAAGAGGTCGTCCTCGTCGTCGAACATCCCGCCGCCCTGGGGTCCGCCGGCTCCGCGATCGGCCATGTAGGTCGCCTTCACTTCCATCGGGTCGATCGTGAGTTTCCCCTCTTTCAAGGGGTAGGCCGCGAACGAGGCGATGAGCACGCGGCGGTAGGCGGTGCCGTCGAGGACGACGTCCTGAGCTTCGAGGCGCCCGGTCAACACCGGGATATCGAGTTCCTCTTTCAGGAACCCGTTCAAGCTCGGATAGCGATCGGCCGTCGCGTTGAAGTTCCGCGCGCGCGAATAGAGGTAATAGTTCACGACGATTTGCTGGCCCTTGTAGACCTTCGTCTTGTCGACTTCGGTCCGGAGGAAGAGCACCGTGCCCCGGCCCTTCTTCGCCGCGCCCCGAAGCCCGGCGCCGGCGCCTCCGTATCCGCGCGGCGGCGGAGTACCCGCGCCCCCGCCGGTGACGATGACGGTGATCGGTCCCGCGGTGTAGGTCTGACCGTCGACCTTTACGCGGATGTTCGTGATCGCGAGCCGCCCGGTATTCTTCGGGCGAAGCACGTAAGTGAACGAACGGCTGAACTTCGCGCTGAACTTCCCCGCGTTCGAATCGTAGTAACTTTGGACGAACGAGCCCTGGTAATTCTGGATTTCGTCGAATCCGGGCGCGTCGAACTGGGGGGACTCGACGGGAACCGTCCCGTCGGCTTCGACGGTGAGTTTCACGGAGACGGATTCGTCCTGGGCGATTTCCTCGCGGTCGGCCTCGGCTTTGAACTCGACGGCGAAAGCGGGGACCGCGGCGCAAAGGCCGACGAGCGCGGCGAGCGCGAACACGGCGGTCTTGGCTCGAAATCCGCGGTTCGTCTTCCGAAGTATTCCGATCGCGCGCATCGTCCTCACCAATCCTTCTCAAGCGGCTGCGGCCGCCCCTTCATGCGCTTCATCTTGTCCTGCAGATCCTTCTCCCGGCGCGCGAGCTCGCTCATCACGCGGTCGGCGTCTTCTTTGGAGAGCTTCTGGGATTTGAATTGGCGCTTCCCGTTCGATTCCGCGTAGTGCGGAGGCTGTTTTTCCTTATCTTTGTCGCCGTCCTTGTCGTTCTTCTTCTGGTCGTCCTGACCGTCGGAGGAATTCTTACCCGACTTGTTCTGATCGCCCTTGTCCTTCTTGTCGGAGTCTTTTTGGTCTTGGTCCTTCGAATCGCCTCCCTGGCCTTGGGACTGCTTCGCCTGGAAGAGGAGTTCGAGGTTTCGCCGGATCTTCTTCTCGAGGTCCGCGTTCGGCTGGTGCGCGTTTTCCTCGAGGGCGGCCAGGTAGGAGTCGACCGCGCCTTCCAGGTCTTTCTTCGCCGTGCGCGCGATGCCCTGGTCGTAAAGGGCCGCCGCCGCGAGGCCGGGTTCCTCGTTCCGCTGGGCGGCTTCCGCCGCTTCGCCGTAAACCTTCGCGGCGTCGTCGTACTTCTCTTCCTTGAGGTGAATCGCGCCTTGGTTGAATCGGAGGGCAGGCGACTTCGGATCTTCGACTTGGGCGTTCGAGAAGCGTTCCTTCGCCTCGGAGACCTTGTCGTCGGCGAACGCCTTCACGCCCTTCTCGTTTTCCCGGTAGGCTTGCCACTCGTCTGCCCGCGCGTCGGAAGACGCGAGGAAAAACGCGAGAAACAATCCGGCGGCGGCGCCGCCCCGAGCGATCTTTTCCTTGTCGATGCGGATCCGCCGGGCGGGCATTCCGAGTTCGAAAAGCAGGAGGAGCAGTGCGATCGCGAGGGGGATCTGGAAGCGCTCCTTGCGAATGGTGACTTTCTTCTCCGCGAACTCGCCGCGGGAGAGCGAACCGAGTTCGCTCATGAGCTCGTCGAGTTCGTTTTCGGAGGGGGTCATTTGCCAGAAGCGTCCGTCCGCGTCGGTCGCGAGCTTGCGAAGCGCGGTCGGATTGAACGACGTGACGACGGTCTTGCCCGAGCGGTCGCGTTTGAATCCGACCGTCTGGCCCTGCGGATCGCGGACCGGGATCGGGCCCCCTTTTTCGGTCCCGACGCCGACGACGTAGACCTTGAGGTTTTCCTTCTTGAGTCCGGCGACGATCTCGTTGATCCGGTCCTCGTTGTCCTCCCCGTCGGAGATCAGGATGATCGAGCGTGAAACCGGCGCCTGGGTATCTTTTCCGGAGTTGTCCTCGGCGCCGCGTTCGAGCGCGTTCAAGGCCGTTTCGAGGCCCGCGCCGATGTCCGTGCCTTGGGCGGTCACGCTATCGGGCGCGAGGGTGTCCGCCGTTTCCGCGACGTAGTCGAGGTCGGTCGTGAGCGGGGAAAGGAGGGCGGAATTCCCGGCGAAGGCGACGAGGCCGACCCGATCGCCGACCGCACGCTCGAGGAAGCGGCGGATGAAGTGCTGGGTCTTCTTCATGCGGCTCGGCACCACGTCTTCGGCCATCATCGAGTTCGAAACGTCGACGACGAGCATGATGTCGAGCCCGGTGGTCTTCATCACTTCTTCGGACTCGCCCCACTGAGGACGCGCCATCGCGAGAAAGAGGAAACCCACGGCGAAGCACCATACGAAGAGCTTCTTCCGCGGAAGCGCCCAGTCGAGGTCCGGAACCACTCGGCTCCATACGGGCTCTTCGAGGAACTTCCCGAACTTCTTCCGTCGTGCCGCGAGCAACACGCGGCCGGCGACGTAAAATACCGGCACCGCGGCCACGGCGGCGAGCCACATCGGATAAAGGAAGAAGACGCCGAGGATCTTCACGGCAGCACCCTCCACCAGAGCCGCGCGAGCAGTCGCTCGAGCCCGAGGACGAGCAACGACGCGAGGAGCGGCTTCCCGAAGATCTCGTCGTACCGGACCTTCTCGTTCGTCTTGATCTCGGATTTTTCGAGTCGATCGATGTCGGCGAAGACGTTCTCGAGCGTCGCTTTGTCCTCGACGCGGTAGAATTTCCCGTCGGTCGCCTTCGAGATCTGCTTCAGCAGGTCCGGGTTCAACTGGTTATCGAACCACTGGTAGGTCGTGACCGTCTCCCCGAGCATGCCCTTGCGACGGATCGGCATGCGGACGCGGCCCTCCTTCCCGATCGCGATCGTGTAGACCTTGATGCCGTACCCGGCGGCGAGGTCTCCCGCGGTGAGCGGGTCGACCTGGCCGACGTTGTTTTCCCCGTCGGTGAGGAGGACGATCACGCGGCTCTTCGCCTTCGAGTTTTTCAGCCGCCCGACGGCGGTCGCGAGTCCGTCGCCGATCGCCGTTCCGTCCTTGAGCTGGCCGGTATCGGCCTTGCGGAGGGCGGCGAGGAGCAACCCGTAATCGAGGGTCGGCGGGACGGCGGTCATCGCCTCGCCCGAGAAGACGAGGAACCCGATGCGGTCGTCGGTCCGCCGTTTGATGAAGTTTTCCATCGTGCGCTTCGCGGTCGCCATCCGCGATTCTTCCGCCAAATCCTCGATGTTCATCGAGGCCGAGAGGTCGAGCACCATCATCAAGTCGACGCCGGAGACCTGGCGCTGGGTCGAGCGATGACTTTCCTGCGGCCGCGCGAGCGCGAGGACGACGAAGAGGATCGCGACGTAGCGAAGGACGAGGAGGATCCGCGTCGGATCGAACCGCCGGACGCTCTTCGGGATCGGCAGCGCGAAACGCACGCGCGCGGGCTCGTTCCGCCGCCGCCACACGCGGTGGAAGAGCGGGATGAGCACGAGCGCCGCGAGGACGTAGGCGTTCGCGAACCTCATCGCGTCGCCTCCTTCAGGATAGGTTCGGCCGTGATTTTCTTCGTCGAAGTGATCAGTTCTCGGGCGATCCGGTGGGCTTCCTTCGCCTCGGCCGAACCCGGGATCTGGTCGGCGAACTTCACGGGGTCGAGCGACTCGAAGAGTTTCTCCGTTTTTCGGATGACGGAGTCGTTCAATCCCGGGGTCCCGTTCCGCTCCTTGAGCAGCGCGATCAACTCCGAGGTCGTGCTCTCGCGGGCGTCGAAGTCGAATCGCTCGCCGAAGTAGAACTTCAGCGTGTCGGAAATGCCGAAATAGAACGGTTTATAGGCGCCCTTTTCGAGGTGTCCGGCCTTGATGAGCGCGTCGATCCTTTCGAGCGCGGCTTGATCGTAGGGTTTCTTCGGAATCATTTTCTTGAGCGCCGCCGCGGCCTTGCGCCGCAGGTAGCGAACGAGGAAGAACGCGCCGATCGCGAGGAAGGCGAGGATCGAGAATCCGATCGCGGATTGGATCCAAACCGGGAACGGAAGCTCGAGCGGCCCGAGCGCCGGTTCGGGCTTCGGCGGCTGACCGGCGCCGCGCTCTTTCTCGCTGAAGTTCGATCCGATCTTGATCGTGAGCGGCGCCGAGCGGGCGACGACCTCGCCCTTCTCGTCGACGATCGGAAGCGCGGGGAGAGTGAGGTCCCCCGCCATGAGCGGAGTGAAAAGCCGTCCTCCGCGGAAGAGGAAACCCATCTTGAGTCCCCCGATTCGGGGGTCGAGTCCCCAGCGCGATTCCGCGGCGGCGTCTCCGCCCTCGAGGGAATAGGAGACGGTATCGCCGACCCGAAGCTCCTGGCCTCCGCGCGACGAGAGCGCGACGGAGCGTTCGGGCAATTTCGGGTCGAGCGCGGGCATGGCCGCGGGCGCGTCGGCACCCGCGGGTGGTTGGAGTCCCGCGATCGGATCCGATCCTCCGTCGGCGGCCACCTTCCGGTTCTTCGCGGCGTGCGCGTCGACCGAGAGGACGGCGAGCCCGAGGACCGCGCTAACGCCGACGCAGGCGGCGGCGCGCTTGAAAGAAGCGAACCACGGCTTGGACATGATCCTCCCGTGTCTCGATGGGAAGTTCCTCGACGCTCGCGCCCCGCAGGGCGTTCTTCAGTCGGGCGTCGACTTCCTTCTTGTAGTTATCGAACCATTTCCGGAAGCGGTAGGAGCGCGGATCGACGATCCCCTCCTCGCCCGTCTCCGGATCGACGACGGCGATCGCGCCGACGTTCGGAATGTCCCATTCGTGGCGATCCCGCACGCGGATGGCGACGACTTCGTGCTTCCGCGCGAGCTTTTTCAGCGCCGTATCGTAGTTTTCGGCGATGAAATCGGAGATCACGAAGACGATTCCCTGATGCTTCATCACGCGGGCCGCGCTTTCGAGCGCCCCTTTCAGGTTCGTCCCCTTCGATTTCGGTTCCGCTTCGAGGATGTCGCGCACGATCCGGAGGAGGTGCGAACGCCCCTTCTTCGGCGCGACCCGCTTCTCGATCTCGCCGGCGAAGAGGATGAGCCCCGTCTTGTCCCCGGAAGCCTCGGCGGCCGTCGCGAGCAGCGCCGCGATCTCGGCGCTCGCTTCGGTCTTCGTCGTCTTCTTCGATCCGAAAAGTCCCGAGCCCGAGAAGTCGACGACGAAGAGCACGTTCAATTCCCGCTCCTCTTCGAACTTCTTCACGAGGGTCTCCTTCGAGCGCGCGCTGACCTTCCAATCGATGTGCCGAACGTCGTCGCCGGCGACGTAAACCCGGTGTTCGGAGAACTGCATACCTTGGCCCTTGAAGTGGCTTCGATATCCGCCGCTCATGACGTCGTCGATCACCCGTTTCGTGGTGACCTCGATCTGCTTCACTTTTTTGCGCAGTTCTTCGGAAAGCATCGCGATCCCGCCGAATTCCTTACGGGACCTCGATTTGCTCGAGGATCCGCTTCACGATGGTCTCCGAATCCACGCCTTCCGCTTCCGCTTCGAACGAGAGGATCAGGCGATGCCGAAGGACGTCGTACGCGATCGTCTTCACGTCTTCCGGCGTGACGAATCCGCGATGGCGGATGAACGCGCTCGCCCGCGCCGCTTTCGCGAGCGCGATCGTCGCGCGCGGGGAAGCGCCGACCGAGAGATAGTGCTTGATGCTGTCGAGACCGTATTTCTCGGGGAAGCGGGTCGCGAAGACGAGCGAGAGGATGTAGTCCTTGAGTTTCTCGTCCATGTAGATCTTCGCGCAGAGCTCGCGCGACTGGAGGATCGTGTCCGGGTGGCAGATCTTCCGCGCCTTCGAGTAGGAGACGCCCGACATCCGGTTCAGGATGTTCTTCTCCTCGGTAAGCGACGGGTAGCCGACCTTCACCTTGAAGAGGAAGCGATCGAGCTGGGCTTCCGGGAGCGGATAGGTCCCTTCCTGTTCGATCGGGTTTTGGGTCGCGAGGACGACGAACGGATCGTCGAGCGCGTAGGTCGTGTCGCCGATCGTGACTTGGTGTTCGCCCATCGCCTCGAGAAGCGCGCTCTGGACTTTCGCGGGCGCGCGATTGATTTCGTCGGCGAGGACGAGGTTCGCGAAGATCGGTCCCTTTTTCGGCGTGAACTCGCCCGATTTCGGATTGAAGATCATCGTGCCGACGAGATCGGCGGGCATCAGATCCGGCGTGAACTGGATGCGCTGGAACTGGGCGTGGATGATGTCGGCGAGCGTTTTCACCGTCAGCGTCTTCGCGAGGCCGGGCAGACCTTCGAGGAGCACATGACCGTCGCAAAGAAGCGCCATGATGAGGCGCTCGAGGAGAACGCGCTGGCCGACGACGACTTGGGAAGCTTCCGCGAGCACTTCGTCGACGAATTTGCTGCGCGTTTTGATCTCTTCGGTAAGGGATTGGATATCGGTTGTAGACATGAAGATGATTTTCCGCCCGGGCGGGGGGATCTTCAATCCGGAAGTCGCGCGTCAAACAGATTTAACGCCGAAGGCGCTCGTTTTTAATCCGCCGCTAATTCCGCAGCTCGCGAATCAGCGCTTCGAGGAAATCCGCGAAGACCGGAGAGTCGCCCGCTTGGAGCAGACCGTCGACCATTAAAAGTGCTTCATCCGGACGACTCGAAAGTTCGTACACGGCTCGACCGGCGCTCGCCCCGCACCAGAGGCCGATCGCCCGGCGCACTTCAGGATGATCCTCGGAGAGCAGGAGATCCATCATCGCGGACGGCGTCTCGGTCGCGCCGCGTTCGCCATCGGATTGACGTGCGAACCAGCGGCGCCCTTCCGCGAGAAACTGGTCGCGAAGGTCGGCGTCGCGGTCGAGGAGTTTCACGGCCTCGCGCAGCGGAAACGCGCCGAGGGCCGAGAGGATCCGGTTTTCCGCGAATCCGCCCATTCCCGCGAGCGTCGCCCGCGCCCTCGCCGAGACGGGCCGTAAGGTCGTGAGCCGTCGGGCGCGGTCGCCCCGTCCGGCTTCGCGCACGAGATCCGCGACGAGGAGTTCGGGGAAGTCCCCGCCGTCCGCGGATCCGAGCAGCGGATCGACGAAACGAAGGACGGCCGGCATCACGCCGAGCGCGCGATCCGCGGCGATTCCGCTCAGCGCGGAATTCGCGAGCGCGCCGAAATCGAACGCCGAGTCCGAGTAGGCGGCGTCCACCATCCGTTCGAGGGCGCTCGACCGCGCGACGGTCTTAGCGAGGACGCGATCGAAAGCCGGCTCCGCGACGAGCGCGCGCAAACTCGCGAACGCGTCTTCGAGCGCGGCGCGTTCGGATGCGAATTCCATCGACTGAAGCCCCCGGCTCGCGGAGCGGAGGATTCCGAGATCGCCCGCGCGCTGGAGGAAGCGAAGCGGATTGCGATCGCCGTCGTTCGCGTCGCGATCGGACCGGGGAGCGGAGGAATAGATCGCCCAGAAAAGATCGCGAAGCATCCGCATCCCGCCGGCCGCGGCCGTTCCGCTTCCCGGAAGATTCTCGCGCACGACGGAAAGCGTCTGTTTCAAATTGAAGGCCTTCGCCTTCACGTCGAAAGGAATCAGCAGGTCGGGCGCCGTCGCCCAAGGATCCTCGAAGGCGACCTTCGCGATCGGACCGTCCTTCGCGACGCAGGAGAGAACGGAGGGGATCCCCCCGAACTTTTCGAACCAATCGAGGAAATTCTCGACTTCGCCGGCGACGTCCGCGAGCGTCGGCGGGGTCTTGCGTCCCGAATAACGTTCCTGGATCTCGCGAGGCCAGCGATTTCGCGGTTCGTCGCCCCAGGCTTCCGCGAACTTTCCGATGAATTTCAGTCCGTAGTTCCCGTTCAAGAGATAGGAGAAATTCGAGTTCACGAGGATCGATTCGAACCGGTCGAGCGAGGTCATCCACCTCACGCGGAGCCGTTTCGTCTCGGGATCCATCACCGCGACCAACCGCGGATCGTTCGCGCGATCGGCGAACCAGCGCGCGGTTTCCTTCGCGTCGAGCGATTCGAGCCACGCGTAGAGTCCCGCACGAAGCGCCGGCGAAGCGAGCGATTCGGCGAACTCCCGAAGTCTCGGACGCAGCTCGCGGGCGTCCCACTCGAGCGGGAGTTTCCCGCCCGGACGTTCCCATCCGAGCACCCCTTCGGAGAATTCGCGGCCGATCTCGTTCGCGCGAGCCGCCGCGCGGCCGGATTCCGGCTCGCATTCGAGCGCACGCACCCACGCCGCGGTATCACCCGCGGGCGGCATCGGCGCCGGACCGACGCGCGCATCGCGCCCCGACTTCGCCGGATCCTCGAGCGCGCGGATCGCCCGCGCGAGCGGCGCGAATCGCGCGTCTTCGAGCATGCGCTCGACTCCGCCGAAGAACTTCTCGAAATGCGCGGCCGATAATCCGAGCGAGCCCCGAAGCCGGCCGAGGATCGCGAAGATCCGCGTCGGCGCCCCGCCCGGCGCGGTTCCGAGTCGCGCGCGAACTCCCGCGACGGCCTCGCGAACCGAGTCCGCGGATAGTCCCGGCAATCCGGGAATCCCGCCGGAAACCATCGCGACGAGCGTGCGCCGTTCGGCCGTCGAAAGCGGGAGCTTCACCGCGCTCGCGACGAAAAAGGAAAAGAGCGAGACGGTCTTTCCGTCTTCGACGATCGTCCAGTCCGTTCCTGCGCGGAGGCCCGCGAAGGAGTGCGCGTCGACGCCGCCGCCCGCGACGCAGGTTTGGTAAGTCTCCCACTGCGCGGAAGCCGGCTTCCCGAGGTCGAGGCGCGCGCAGGCCTTTAGCGAATCGTCGAATGGCGCGGGGCTTTCGACCGAGCGCAGGTCCGACCCGGCGAACGCGTGGCGCGGCGACTTCGCGACGTAACTCTCTGCGACGACCGCGACGGGCGCGCGCGACTCGCGGCCCGGGCCGCGCTCCCCGCTCCGTTCGCCCCCGTAAAGCAGCTCGAGCACGTCGCCGAGGATCGCGGCCAGTCGACCGTCCTCGGCCATCCGGCCGACGGCTTTCGCCGCGGCGGGGAACGAGTCGAGGTCGGCGAGGGAACGGATCCCGTTCGCGTCCGAATTCGCGGCGATCTTCTTCCAACCCTCGAACCAGGGATGGACCTTCGCCGAGGCGAAGAGTTCCTGGATCGCGTCGAGCATCGACGCGAGCTCGCCCGGCGAAGCGCCGAGTACGGCGCCGATGTCCGCGAAAACCGGATCGAGGTCTTGTTCCCGGAACGTCGCGGTGACCGCCGTCCAGATCGCGCGTTCACGCAGGAGTGCGTTCATCCAACCCGCGATCAACTCGCGGTCGCCTCCGTCGAACTCCCCGAAGAGCAGCACGAGATCGCCGAACCACGGCTTCGCCTCGAGGATCCGCAGCGCTTCCGCGAGCGAGTCTCCCCATTCGCCGACGAAGTAGCCCGCCGAAACGCCGAATCCGCCGGTCAGGATGCGCGAAAGCACGCCGAGGTGCTCGCCGCCCGCGCGGCCGACGGTGAGTCGGAGGATGCTCGGATATTCGGCGATGAACTCGGGAGGAAGTTCGCAGATCCCGGGCACCGCGAGCGCGGTGAGCGGTGCGAAGCGGCCGATGAAGTCGCGGAACGCCGAATCGCCGGCCGCGGCGTGAACCGAGAGCTCGCGTTCGAGATTCGTCCAAGGTTCCGGAAAGACCTTCCCCTCGCCCCAACACGCGATCGGATGATGGAATCCCCGGTGGAGCCGCGCGAGCGAAGCGAGTCCGTCCGGACCGGCGTATTCGTGCAGGAGCGTCCCGAAGCGGGCCATCGAATCGAGGAGCGCGCCCCCGCTTTGTTCCCCGGAGCCGAAGGCGAAGTCCCAAACCGGCGCGGATTTCCCCGCAGCCATGTCGGTGAAAAGCCGATTCGCCGAACGATAAGGCGTCGGGCGCCGGAAGAAATCCGTGAGAAGGTCGAGGAGCCGCGCGCGTTCGGCCGGAGTGAGCGGATCGTCCTGGACCTTGCGCGAGAGCTCCGCGAACGCCCGCGTGCGCACGAGCCGAGAGATCAATTCGAAACCCGCAAGGGTGTCCGCCGGGTCGAAGGATTGGACCGTCTTCACGATCTGAGGGTCGCGCCCACCGAGGGAGAGCAGACGCACGAGCGCCCGGATCCGCGCCGGATCGGAAAACGCGGGCGCGAACCCCGCGAGCGCCGGTTCCCACCGTCCGGATTTCTTCAACGCGCGCACGATTCCGCGCGAATCGGCGCGCACGTCCGCATCGGAGAGAAAGGTCGCGTTCAGGAGATCGACCGTCTGGCGGATCGTCGAATCGGAAGCGTCGGAAACGAGCTGCGCGATTTCCGGAATCGATCCGTTCGCGCCGAAACACTCGACGAGCTTACGGAAACTCGCTGAATCGAGAACCGGGCTCTGGAGTTTCAATCCCGTGCACTCCGGACGGACTGCACGGTATTTCTCCCGCCCGATCACGCCGGGATCGGCGTCCGTCTTCGAGAACATATCGACTGAACACCCGGAAGTCGCGAAAACGACGCCGAGCAAGGCTAGCCGGAGGAAATGACGGGGAATAATACCTGAGTTCAACAGCCGGTATTTACCGCACGTTGAAGTTAAAGGCGAGTAAAACTTAAAAGCTCAAATCGCGTAAACACTATGAAATCATAATGATTTTAGGTTCAAGCCCCATTGAAAATCAGAGTTGGATATCGTCTCGCGGGCGAATTCCTCCGCCCCCGCCGCCCGGTCCGTTCGGAACCGGCGAGCCCGGCATATCGCCAGCCAGGTTCGCGAAGAGGGTGTACTCGCCCATGAACGCGAGACGCACGGTGCCCGTTTCGCCTGCCCGGTGCTTCGCGACGATGAATTCCGCGATGCCCCGGTCTTCGGAATCCTTATTATAGTACTCGTCCCGGTAAACGAAGCCGACCAAGTCAGCGTCCTGCTCGATGGCTCCGGATTCGCGAAGGTCGGAGAGCATCGGGCGTTTGTCCGGCCGCGACTCGAGCGCGCGGGAGAGCTGGGAGAGACCGATGATCGGCACCTTCAGTTCCTTCGCGAGCGACTTCAAGTTCCGCGAGATCTCGGAGATTTCCTTCTCGCGAGAACCGTCGTTCCGACCGGACTTCGAACCCTGCATGAGCTGGAGGTAATCGACGACGATGAGGTCGAGTTTCTTTTCCTGGGCCATGAGACGGCGACACCGCGCGCGCATGTCCATCACGGTGAGCGCGCCGGAATCGTCGATGAAGATCTTCGCTTTCGAGAGCTGATCGGCGGCCTGGGCGAGCCGCGGCCAATCGCGGTCGACGAGCCGGCCGAGGCGGAGGCGCTTCGAATCGATGCGCGCTTGGGAGGAAAGCATCCGCATGACGAGTTCTTCCTTCGACATTTCGAGGGAGAAGATCATGACGACGCCTTTATGCAACAAAGCCGCGTTCTGGGCGGCCGAGACGACGAGCGAGGTCTTCCCCATCGCCGGACGTCCGCCGACGATGATCAGCTGGCCCGGATGGAGACCGGCGGTCATCTTGTCGAAGTCGTTGAAGCCGGTCGGAAGACCGGTGACGGCCGTTCCGCGCGAGGCGGCTTCTTCGATGTCGCTGATGTTCTTCACGAGGATGTCCTTCATCGAGGAGAAGGACTTCGTGAGTTGGATGTCGGAAACGGAGAATACGCGCTTTTCGGCCTCGTCGAGGAAGACTTCGACGTCGTCGACGCCGTCGAACGCGTCGCGGGTGATGTCGCCCGCGATCTCGATCATCCGGCGCAGCAGCGCCTTTTCCCGGACGATCTTCGCGTAGTAGACGACGTTCCCGATCGAGAAGGTGTCTTCGACGAGCGCGGTGAGCGTGGTTTGGCCGCCGATGTCCTCGTACCAGCCCCGGTCGCGCAGCGCCGAGGAAAGCGTGATCAAATCGAGCGGCTGGCCGCGGCCCGAGAGCGAATGGAGGGTCTCGAAGATCCGTCCGTGCGCTTCGAGGTAGAAGTCGCGCGGCTCGATGCCGATCTCCACGACCCGGTGGATGGCTTCGTTGTTCAGGAGGATCGCGCCGAGGACCGAGCGTTCGGCCTCGAGGTGATGCGGAGGAACGCGTGGCCCGCGAGGACGTTCCTCGCGTCCGCGGTCGCCGTACCGGCCGTCCCGATCATCCATCATGTACTACCCCCGTCGGATGTTTCGCGGCGAGGTTCTCACGCCGTCGAAAAAAAACCCGGTCGCTTTCGAGCGCCCGGGTTTTCTATACACTTCCTAGTCTCGAAAGTCTCGCGAACGAGTTCCGAGATTATTCTTCCTTCGTGATCCAAACCTTCACGGAGGCGGTCACGTCGGCGTCGAACTTGATCGTCACGCTGTGCACGCCGAGCGCCTTGATCGGGTGCTCGAGGATGATCATGCGTTTCTCGACGTTCAGACCGGTTTTCTTCAGCGCTTCCGCGATGTCGGACTGAGTGACGGAGCCGAAGAGCTTGTCGTTCTCGCCGACCTTGCGGGCGATCGTGACCGACTGATCGGAAATCTTCTTCGCGAGATCTTCGGAAACCGCGCGCGCCGCGAGGCGCTTCTTCTCGAGGACCTTGCGTTGGTTCTCGATCATCTTCACGTTGGCGGCGTCGGCCACGGCGACGAGCTTGCGCGGAAGGAGGTAATTGCGGGCGAAGCCCGGGGAGACGTTCACGAGATCGCCGATGCGACCCAGATTTTCGACATTTTCACGCAGAATCACGAGCATGGGAAAAACTCCTTAAAATTGAAGGTCTACGATTGCCTGAACTTCGACCGGAAGTCAAACCACTGGTCGAAGAACCCGAAACTGAGGGGGAGCGGAAGCATGATCATGATGAGAATGGCGTAGAGGATCATCCGGAATGGTCCCCGGATCTTCCAAGCCTCGAATATCGTCCCGAAAATCGCGATCCCTTGGAGGCCGTAGGCCGCCATCAGGATTTTAAAGATGTTTAAACAGATCTCCGAAGGCCGTCCGTCGGTAAAGAGCACGATGGCCCAGGACGCCACCGTCGGCCAAACGAGCCAGTCGGGATTCTTCCACCGGTTCAAGACCCGGCGATCGAGCCCGACCCGAACGAGGAACCGGTTCGGATTCAGGTTGATCAGGACCCGGAGATTGAACCAAGCGACGAGGAGACAAAGGATCCCGAGCGTACCCGGGAGTTCGACGAGCGTTCGCCGGCGCCATTCCGAGACGGCGAGCTCTCCCCCGCCGAAGCTCTCGAGCAGCTGCTTCCGCGTTTCGTCGCTCAGGCTCGCGAATAAAACGTCGAAAAAACTCGAGAAAATGGCCTTCAATTCCGCGAACGGCGTCACCCCGTGCAGGAGCGCGTAGACGCAGATCAAGATGCCGACCAAGCACCACTGCACGATCCAAGTCCGGGCGACGATCTGCTCGGGCCGGAACCGGCGACGGATCAGCAGCGGCATCACGAGCCCGATCGAACCGACGGTCAGCAGGTAGAACTGGAAGACCGTCGAACCGCTCGTGAAGTACACGAGGGCCGAGTTCGTCGCGAGCGCACCGACGAGCCACCATCCTCCGACCGTCACCCCGAGGATGAGGAACGGAAGCGGCGAGAAGACCGCGAAGAATCCGCTCAGGAAAAGCGCGGCGCTCACGAAGAACGGCGCGATCCGGTTCCACGCGAAAAGGAATTTCGCCACGGGCGCCTGCTCGCGCAAACGCGCGCGACGGGACGGCCGCGGAGAAATCGGATCGACGGGAGACGGATCGGACGCGGGCATCGGAGCCTCGCTCACGAAACGTTATTCTCCGATTTCGGCGCCCATCTCGTCGTTCGACTCTTCGTACGAACGGCGGCGGGCTTCGCGTTCTTCGCGGCGAGCTTCGCGCTCTTCTTCGCGCTTCTTCGCTTGAGCCTTGATCTCTTCACGACGCTTCATGAAGGAATCCTTTTCGAATTCCTTCGCGAGGTTCACGGAGAGGAAGCGCATGACGAAGTCGTTCATGCGGAGGTTCCGCTCGATTTCCGCGACGATGTTCCCTTCGCCCGTGTAGACGAGGTAAGTGTAGTGGCCGCGGGTTTCTTTTTCGATTTTATACGCGAGGCGCTTCGTGCCCCAGTCTTCCTGGAGGACGAGCTCGCCGCCGAACGTCGGGACGATCGAGATGAGACGGTCGGTGAGCGCGCGGAGCGCGTCGTCGCCCATTTCCGGGCGGGTGATGAAAGTCGTTTCGTATCCGGCGAGTTTCCCCGCGACTGCTTTAGCCATTTCGGTCATTCCTTCTGGTTCCTACGATTCCGAAAATCCAGAATCGGAGCCCACCCTCGAGGGGCGAGCAAGGTTACAAGCAAGCTGCTTGGTGTCGGACGGGTTTAACAGACCCGTTTAGGTCGATCAATGCGAGAATCGGGCATTTTCACGCCGGAATTCACGGGAGCGCTTATTGCGACGCGTCAATAATCGGACTTGCCGACGATCGGACCTTCGGACGCTTCCTTCGCGGCCGCCGCGGCCTCGGCTTCGGCCGAAAGCTTCCGACGCGAGCCGAACCAAGCCACGACGAGGATCGAAAGCTCGAAAAGGATGATGAGCGGCGCCATCAGGATCAGCATCGAAACCGCGTCCGGCGGCGCGAACATGGCCGAAAGGATCGTGATGCCGATCACGGCGTTCCGGCGCTGGGCCCGAAGGGTCGGAGCGTCGACGACTCCGAGGGCCCCGAGGAGGCTCACGAAGACCGGGAGCTCGAAACCGAGCCCGAAAAGGAGCATCAATTTCAGGCAAGTCGAGTAATACGCGTCGATCGTGAGCATCGGCATGTCGGTCGCGACGCCGTAATGGACGAAGTATTTGAATCCGACCGGGAAGAGCACGTAGTACGCGAAGAGCGCGCCGCCGACGAAGAAAAACGTCGCCGCGCCGACGAATGGCAAGATGAGCTTTCTTTCCTTACTCTTCAGGCCGGGCGCGATGAACCCCCAGATCTCGTAGAAGAAGTACGGCGAAAGGCCGAAGATCGAGAGGTAACCCGCGATCTTCAAATGAGTCATGAAGTTCTCGAAGAGACTCGTGAAATAGAGGAACCGCTTCTCTTCCGGCAGCGCCTGGAAAAGCGGCGCGCGCAGCCACTCCATCACGGGGTTCGAGACGAGGTAACCGCCGATGAAACCGGCGACGAAGACGTAGAGCATGCGCATCGCGCGGACGCGAAGTTCGCCGATGTGTTCCATGAGCGCCATGCTCTTGTCGTTTTGGTCTTGTGACATGGGAATCTCGAATTCATATTAAGGGAGAATCCACTCGAAATAAAGGAAACCGCATGACCGAAACTCCGATGGCGAACGAGCAAAATCCCGAGAACTCCGGAAAATCCCCACGGGGACTCCTCTACGGCATCGGCGCGATCGTCGTGATCGGACTCGCGGCGAGCGCGTACGTGCTGCGCAATCCGAGCACCGAGACGGCCACGCCTCCGCCGGCGGAGACCACGACCGCGCAATCCGCGGCGGCCCCCGCGGAGAACACGGCGACCGCGCAGACCGATGCGACGGCGACGACCGGCGCACCCGACCTCACCGTCGACGAAGCGGGCCTCTCGAAGGCCGTCGTTACGATGGAAACCACGAAAGGCACGATCAAGTACCGTTTCTACTCGAAGGACGCCCCGAACACCGTCGCGCGCATCGTGCAGCTGATCCAATCGGGATTCTACAACGGCCTCACCTTCCATCGCGTCGTCCCGGACTTCGTCATCCAAGGCGGCGATCCGCAGGGCAATGGCACCGGCGGCAGCGGCCAGCATCTAAAGGCCGAGTTCAACTCGCGGAAACACGTCGCCGGCACCGTCGCGATGGCGCGCGCGCAGGATCCGGATTCCGCCGACTCGCAGTTCTACATCGCCCTCGGCACGATCCCGCACCTCGACGGGAGCTACACCGTCTTCGGCCAGGTTTCCGAGGGCATGGACGTCGTCCGGAAGATCGAAATCGGGGACAAGATGACGAAAGTGACGGTCCAATAGGTCGCGAAAGCGATCTCCGGGCTCCTCTTTCGCCAAATTTCCGACGCCAAAGATTCACTCGGGATTTCACGGGATAATCCGAAAAGTTAGGGAATGCGCGTGCGCTCCCTGGTTTCCTTACTCCTCGGTTTGTCGATCGCCGCTTCGGCGTTCGCCGGTCCGAAGTTGCCCGACCTCTCGGAGCAGTTCCTTTTCGGTTTCGAGCCGACGCGCACGAATATCCGCATGTTGCTCGACAGCGCCTACGCCGTCGTGAAGAAGGCCGTCACGGGCCGCGGAAAAGGCGTGCTCGAAATCGAAGCGCCCACGAATCGCGCCGTACGCGCGAAGTACCTCGAACTCTTGCGCCAGAGTTGTCCCGAATGCGCCGTCTCGGAAATCCGCGAAAGCCACGGCACGATTTCCTACCGCGTGACCTACCCCGACGGTTACTATATCGGCTCTTCGCTCGACGCCGGCGCACTCGAGTGGCAGACGCGCCCTTCGACCTACGGCGAGATCGTCGCGAATCGCACGCGGTCCCAAACGCACCTCTTCGACCTACCGGAACGCGCGGGGGCGACTCGACTCCTCGACGCCCTCGGCGGCCACGTCACCGAATCCGGGTACGACGATCCGCTTTTTTGGCTCGCGAGCCTCGAACTCGACGCGGAGACGCCGGAGATGGCGTGGGGCTTTTTCGGAAAGGACGGCTACAACGCCACGCCCGTGAAGATGTGGGCCGCCGACCAGCAAGCCGAGTACCGTCGGGTGGCCCTCGAGCAAAAGCAGCAGTGGAAGAAATTCATCGGCGACGTGGAAGCGCTTTACGCGAACGGAAATCCGACGACCGACCAACTCCGCGCGGCGTTCGTGAAGCGCCAGATCGCCGACCGGAAGACGCTCGTCGGGAAACTCGCGGGCATCTACTACAATCCGAAGCAGGAATCGAAACTCACCGGGAAGAGAAGCAAGCCGAAGTACGTCGCCCAGCGCCCGGGCATCGCCGGCGACGACGTGCTGCTGATCGAGAGCCGCGCCATCCGTCCGCAGAAGGAGGCGAAGGAGCTCGAACTCCTCGCGAAGTATCGCCTCCGCCGCGCGGAATACATCAAGACGCTCCTCGACCAAGGACTGGAACCGAATTTCCGACCCGGGCAGTTCGCGGGACTCTCGGCGAACGACACCGCCGCCCAAGCGAAGGTTTTCATCGAAGAGCTCGGGCTCCGATGGGACGAGTATTCGACCTTCAGTCCGGTGAAGGATCCGCGCCCGACCGGACGCGAGAAAAAACTCGCCGGCTTTTTCGAGAAAAGCGAATACGGGGTCGCCCGCCGCGACCGCGCCTTCGCGAAGGTCCTCGATTCGTTCTACGCGAAAGCCGCGTGGACGACCGAGGAGTGGGACTTCGTTATGACGCTGACCGAGGAGCGGGCGAATACGGTGCCGCTCCTCAAGCAGGAACTCTCCCGTATCGGCGACCGGATGCGCGCCGGCTCGTTCACGTCGCTGCCGCCGGAAGACCTCGAACGCCTCCTCGGGCGCGTGCGGAAAATCGTCGGGAAATACCGCGCGCCGGCGAAACGGCTTTACGCGACGACCGTCGAGACGGCGCTCGACCAAGTCTACGAAACGCTCTGGCGCGCGAACCGACTCGGCGAGCTGAAGAACTGGCTCCCGTACCTCCTCGATTCGAGCCTCCGCGAATGGTCGAGTCGGGCCGCCGCTCTGCTCGGTTCGGCGCCCGGATCGGTTTCGCTCGAACTCCAAGCCGAGATCATCGGCGAATTCGAAACGCGCGGATTCGCCGCCGACGACCTCGTCGAGGGATGGTACGCGGCGCTCGCGAAGACTCCGCCCGATCGCCTCTCGGGAGTTCCGCGTTCGCTCGCCGAAATGGACTCTAGACTCGCCGAGAATTCCCCGCTTCGAAAGGCCGCGTACGGGAACCTCGCGACCGCGATCGAACGCTTCCCGCCCGAAGCGATGCGCGAAAGCGACGGAGCCCTCCTCCACCTCGTCGCCGCCGCCGTACCGGAGCGCGAGGCCGCGATCTTCCGCCCGTATCGGAAACGCCTCCTGGCCGAGCTCGAGAAACTCGAGTACGGCATGACCGAGTACTACCGCGCGATCGTGCTCAGCGACCTGCTCGTCGCCGCGACGCCCGCTTCCGAACGCGAGGCCACCCTTAACGACCTCATGACGAAGGTGAAGGCGATGCACGCGAGACGAAACGACGCCGACAGCAAGAGTTTCGTCGAACGGATCGAGAACCAAATGAAAACAGCGCGCGTCGACGTGTGCGCTTCGAAGGTCGGTTCGACGTTCCTCGCGCGGCTGCGCGCTTACGTGCTCGGACTTTTCGCGCGGTGACTACTGGACGTTTTTCTTGATCGTCGCGTTCGGGATGATTCCGGCCTCGTTTAGGAGGCGTTCTGCGCGCTCGCTCTTCGTTTGGACCCAGTTCTCGTAAAGTCGCAGGAGATTCCGCTCCGTCTTCGCCATGGTCTGGTCGCTCACGTCGGCGAGCACGTCGACGAAACGCCCGAAGCGGTGGGCGAGTTCCTCGAAGACGATCCGAAGCGCCTTTTCGTCGTGGCGGGAAGCCGCCTCGCGATAAGCGTGGCCGCCCATCTCGATATAGTAATCGATATCCACGAGCTTCCGGTTCAAGCTTTCCTGGAAGAAGCCGGCCCGATAGAGGGAGAGGTCGCCGACCTGGCGGTAAATCACCCGCTTTTCCTCGGACGCGGAAAGTTCGTGCGCCTCTTTCACGAGCAGGGCGAGCGCCTCCTCGCGGTGGCGTCCTTCAGCGTCGCGCGCGTAGAGCGCGTCGGTGGTCATGAATTGGTTCAGGAGATTCACGAGATAGAACGAGGTTTCCGCGGTCGGTTTCAGGGAACGCTTGTTGAACGCGCCGCTCAGGAGTTCGTGGAAATACTCCTGCGGCTGGGAGACGAGCTGAAGTTTGAGCGCTGAGTTTTCGTCTTTCGACATCCCCGGTCCTACCCCCTCGACACGGCCCGGAATCGGACCATTAAATTCCATTTTAAAGCAGGGGTTTCCCCTGTCAAACCGCCGGAATTCGCCTTAACATTCATAGCCGTGAACCCTCGGTTTTGTTCGCTTTTCTCCGTCACGCTTCTGGCGATCGCCGTTTCGGCGACGGCTTTCGCCGCGCCCGGAAGACCGGCGAAAGCCGGGGCAGACGGAAGCCTTCAGGAGATCCAGGTCACCCTCTTCGGCCAGCCGTGCACGATGAGCGGTCCCTTCCCGCGCGCCTCGCTCGCGCTCCTCCACGAAATCAGCCCCGAGAAACTCCCCCCCGACCAAACGGTCGAGCAGATGAAACGCGTGCGCGCGAAGACGAACGAGCTCAAGGGAATGCCGATGCCGATCGAGCAGTACCGCGATCACCTTCGGAAACGTCTCTCGGCGAAGATCGCGTTCGAGGAAGCCGTCGTTCCGGCGCGGAAGGCGAAAAACGCGCGCAGGGCGCTCGACACTTTCCTCACGAACGTGAAGGAACACATCTCGACGCTTCAGTATCCCTCGTTCGCCGAGACGACGAAGAAGTCATTCGAAGCGCTCGGATCGGCGTGGACGGAAAGCTTCGTCGGCCCGCTCCGCGAGCGCTTCGAAAACTCGATCCAGCCCGATACCGAAGAGGAATTCCACAAGGCGATCCGGACGGTGAAGATCCAATACGTCTGCGCGTTCGACGACAGCGATCACCGCTCCGACGACGACGGAGATGAATGATCGTCCGACAGGACGATCACGTCCGACAGGACGATCACGGCCGACAGGACGATCACGGCCGACAGGACGACCACTATTTCATCGAACGCATGAACTCGCCGAGGCTCTCGAAAGTTCCGGTGCGGATCATCGCGACCGCGATGGCGGCGAGCAGAAGCGCCGCGATCTTCGAGAGGATGACCGTGCCGTCGCGCCCGATCCAGCGGGTCACCCGGTCGCAGTGGCGAAGGATCAACCAGCCGAGCGCGTAGTTCACGAGCAGGGCCGCGATGGTGATCGGGTATCCGGCCGATCCGACTTGGAGAAGAAGGGTCGTCAGCACGGCGGGACCGGAAATGAGCGGAACGGCGAGCGGGACGATACCGGTCTGGCCCGATCCTTTTTGGACGGCTTCGGGGCCGCCTAAGAGATCGGCGAGCGAGATGAGCAGGAGGATGAGTCCGCCCGCGATGCGGAAATCGTTCAAGCTGATGCCGAGGTGGCGGAAGGTCGTCTGGCCGGCGCCCATGAAAAGGAGGGCGACCACGAGGGCGACGAACATCGACTTATCGACGATCGCTTTTCGCTCTGGAAGCCCGAGATCTTTCGTCAGAGAAAGGTAAATCGGAACCGTCCCGATGATATCGAGGGCGACGAAGATCGCGGTGAAAGTGAGTGAAAACGAACCTAGGTAACTCATCGGGATTTCAGGGACTTCTCTCCTCTCCAGTCTACGGCCCCGAATTGAAAATCACCACCCCGGGCCTCGGATTCCGCTTGCGCGAGAAAAATCCTCCGAGCGCGAACGCGGCGCATTGACAACCCCTGGTGCATTGAGTAAATCCGCGAACTCGACTTTGTCGGTGCGCCCGGTCCGCGGTTTGAAGCGAAGCCACGGATCTTGAGAGTGAGAGGCGCCCAATCAGCGGAAGGGAAGGGTGTGGGCTTCGGCCCCCCTTCCCTTTCCCTTTATCAGGCTATCCGACGACCGACGTGACGGCGTTGTTCTCGACGAAGTACTTCCGCACGAATTCCTGGACCTGCTTCGCGGAAACCGACTCGATCGACTTCACGATCTCGGCCTCGGTGCGGATCGGGAGATCGTACACGGTCTCGAGAGCGTAGTATCCGGCGAGCGAACTGTCGCCTTGGAGATCCATCGCCCGCCGCCCGAGGTAATACTCCTTCGCCCGGCGCATTTCGGCCGCGCTCGGTCCCTTTTTCGCGAGGTCCTCGAGGACCTTCGCGATCCCCGCGATCGCTTCGTCCTTCTTCGAAGGAGAACACCCGATATAGGTGCCGATGTATCCGCGTTCGATGCCTTCCATCGAGATCGGGGAAACGGTGTATGCCATCGAACGCTTCTCGCGAAGTTCGATGAAGAGGCGACCGCTTTGGCCGCCGAGGACGTTCGTCGCGAGCCGCATGGCGTAGCGTTCGGCGTCGCCGAAGCGCAGCCCGAGACCGCCGACGATGATGTGGACCTGCTCGCGTCCGAGGGAACGGTCGACCCACCGCGGACCTTTCAGCGCCGGCTCGTCGCCGATGCTTTCGAGCCCCTTCACGTGCTCGCCCTTCATCGCCGCGAGTTCGGCGTCGAGGTTCGCGAGCCAAGCGTCGAGTTCCCGGCGCGGGACGTTCCCGACGACGGAGAGGACGAGCCGATCCGGACGAAGCCACTTCCGGTGGAACGCGCGTAGCCGGTCCGAGTCGATCGAGGCGACGCTTTCGAGCGTCCCCGAAGCGAACCGCCCGTACGGATGGCGCTCGAAAAGCGTTTCGTGGAAGAGCTTCGAACAAAGCGCGGACGAGTGGTCTTCGATCGAACGGATCGAGTCTTCGACGACCTTCCGCGAAAGATCGAGTTCTTCCTTCGGGAACGAGGGATGGACCAGCACTTCCGCGAAAAGATCGGAGAGCTTCCGCCAATCGCGGGCGAGGCCCGTCGAGGCGAGGCCGATCGTGTTCCGGCCGGAAAACCCGTCGAGGTTCGCCGCCGCGCCTTCGACGAGCGAGGTGATGGTTTGGGCCGATTTCTTCGTCGTCCCTTTCGCCCAGACGCTCGAGAGGAGATTACTCGTCCCGAGGTCGAGGTCCGGGGATTTCACCGGATCGGCGACTTCGAGCCGGAGCCCGCCGAGCACCGCGGCCTGGATGCTCATCACGTGGGAATTCGGGCGCTCGCGGTAAAGCACGCGTACGCCGGAAGGAAGCGTGATGAGCTCCGGAAGCGCACGGGTCGGATCGACCGCTTTCCCCGTCTTCGCGCTCCTCGCTTTCAGGACGGCGGCCTTTCCCTCGTCCTCGATCGCCGAACGACCGAGTTTCGACTGCGCGATCTCGAACATCGGCTTCAAATCGAAGTCCTTGTCTTTTTCCGGGACCATCACCGTGAAGGCCAACCGCGAAAGGTCGAAGTACTTCGCGGCGGCGGCCTGGATCTTGGCGGCGTCGACTTTCCGGAGTTCCGCGAGGTAACGATCGTCGTACTCGAGGTCGCCCAGTTGGAAACGAAGGAAGCCGAGGCGCGAGGCGATGCCGTCGGCGCTCTGGAGCGCGTAGTAACGTTCGCTCTCGGTATTCGTGAGGATACGCGCGATCTCCTCTTCGGTCGGCGCGTCGGTCTGAATACGGAGGATCTCGTCGAGCATCGACGAGAACACCTCGGGGAGCTTCTCGACCGTCTCGACGTCGGCGTTGAAGTAGATCATGCCGGGATCTTTCGGCACGTAAAGACCTCCGCCGACGTCGTTCACGATCGACTTCCCGTAAAAGAGCGCCTGGTACAAACGGCACATCTCGCCCATCCCGAGAATCCCGCCGAGCATGTCGAGCGCGGGCATATCCTCGTGCATGAGGTCCGGCACGCGGAACGAGAACGCGAGGGTCGGCGTCGTCACGTCGAAGGGCACCTTCTCGAAAGTCGCCTTCGCGCGCGTCTCGGATTCCTTCACGCGCTTCATGTGCACGGCCGGTTTCTTTTTCAGGATCTTCCCGCCGAAGAGCGACTCGAGGATCGCGACGAGCGCCTTCTTCCGCTTTTCGTCGAAGGGTCCGACGAGCACGAGTCCCATGTTCCCGGAGACGTACATCCGGCGGTAGAACGCTTCGAGGTCGGCGACTTTCGCGGCCTTGAGGGTCTTCGCGTAACCGATCACGGGCCGGCCGTAGGGATGTTTCGCGAACGTAGCGGTGAAGAGCGATTGGAAGAGCTTCCTCCCCGGAGCGTCTTCGTTCTTTTTCAGCTCTTCGAGGATGACTTCGCGTTCGCGGGTGAAATCTTCCTTGAGAAAGCGCTGGGGTTTTCCCATCGTCCCGAAGACTCTCAAGACCTTTTCCCAGTGATGGGCGGCGCAGGTCACGTGATAGACCGTCTGGTCGAAGGAGGTGTACGCGTTCACGTCCCCTCCGAAGCTCTCGATCGCGCGGGCGAGCTCGCCGCTCGAAGCCCGGCCCGAGGATTTCGCGTCGGTGTCCTTGAAATGCATGTGCTCGAGGAAGTGGGCGAAACCGGCCTCTTTCGGGTATTCGTCCGCGCTGCCGACCTGGTTCCACCAATAGATGGAGGCCACGGGCGCGTCGTTGTTCTGGAAGATGACCGGAAGACCGTTTGAAAGCGTGAGGAGTTCGGGCGAGAGGAGTTTCGACATAGAAAAAGAGCGTACTGGATTCCCCGAAAGATCGGAGGTAAATCCCACGACGCATGCGCTCTCTTTACGTGCATTTCCCGTTCTGCGAGTCGAAATGCCACTACTGCGACTTCTATTCGATCGGCGCCGAACGGACGGCCGCGTCGGACCCGCTACTTTTCGAGGAGTCGCTCTCCCGCGAGTGCGCCGCGATGGCGTCCCGGCTCGGACCCGCGGACGGCCCGAAACTCGAATCGATTTTCTTCGGCGGCGGAACGCCGAGCATGACCCCGCCCGAGTCGATGCGCCGGGCCCTCGCGCCCCTCGAACTCGATCGACGCGTCGGACTTGAAACCGAGTGGACGATGGAGGCGAACCCGTCCTCGGTCGATCGCGGCCGCCTCGAAGAGTACCGCCGGCTCGGCGTGAACCGGATCTCGATGGGAGTCCAGGCGCTCCGGCCCGATCTTCTGACGATGCTCGGTCGCGTCCACTCGCGCGAAGCCGCGTTCGCGGCGCTCGACGCGATCTTCGCCGCCGGCTTCGCGAACGTCTCGGTCGATCTTCTCTGCGGCGTCCCGAACCAATCAGTCACGGACGTCGAACGCGCGATGGAGGAACTCGCGCGCTATCCGATCACCCACCTCTCCTGCTACCTCCTCACGCTGCCGAAATCGCACCGGATGTTCCGCGACCTCCCGAAGGAAGACGAGCAGCTCGAGCACCTCCTCGCGATCGATCGCTTCATGACCGCGAAAGGCTTCGAGCATTACGAGATCTCGAATTTCGCGAAGCCGGGAAAACGCGCGCGACATAACCTCGCGTACTGGACCGGAAAATCCTACCTCGCGCTCGGACCGTCGGCCCACTCCTTCGACGCCGCGGCCGGCGAGCGGTGGAAGAACTTCTCTTCGCTCCATAAATACGCCTCGCTCCTCGCGAAGGGCGAATCCGTGATCGAATGGACCGAGAAACTCACCGACGAGCAACGCGAGATGGAGAAGTGGCTCCTCGCGCTTCGCTTGGAAGAGGGCTTTCCGCGGGAGTGGCTCGACACGGAACTCCGCCGGAAAAAGGCCGACGCGTTCGCCGCGAAGGGACTCCTCGAAACGCACCCGACCCGCGTCGGTTCGCTCCGCCTCACGCCTCGCGGATTCGCGCTTTCCGACCGGATTATCGCGGAATTCGCGGGTTGAAACCGCGGCCGTTAACGGCGCGACCCGTGTCGAATCCTTAGACACCGCCGGGCCGCGATCTCGCGTATATCGGGCATGTGTCGCCGCCGACCCGGCACCCGGTTTGCTCTATTGACCCCGTATGCTTTCGTCCATGCGTAAACGCTCGCGCACCGCCCTTGCCGCCTTGCTGGTGGTCTCCTACGCCGTTACCGCGGGGGCCGGATCGATCCGCTTCACGAGGGAAGGCCTGAACGCACGGGAATCGATGGATTTCCGTCGAAGCTCTCGCAATATTCTCGGGACCGTACCCGCAGGCACCGAAGGCGACATCGTCGGACGTTTCAAGCTCCCCTCCGGAAACTACGCGATCCAACTCGAAATCTCGAAGATCGACGAGTCGAAAACCCGCCTGAAGCCGAAGCAGAAAATCTGGGTCTACTACCATAACGACGCCGAACTTCGCCGGGTCGCGCTTTACGACGATGCGGGCAAACTCCATGACAATGCCGTGGACGGCACCTGGGCGGTGGCACTGAACTCCTTCAAAGTCGAAGTCGCGAAGCCGGAAACGGAAAAAGAAAAGACCGACGATCACGGCGGAACGCCTTGCTCGACCTGCAACGTCGACGGTAGCCAAGTCAACACCGCTCCGATCACCAATTCCGAGATTTCCGTCACGAGCGAAATCGTCGACCAAGTCGAGGAAGATAATAGCGACGCGCCGATTCTCGATCCGACCGTCGAAGAAATCGCGACTTTCATCGGGAATGTCCAGAAGGCGAATCCGCCCGCGGACAAATCGCTTCGTAAAGATGTTCGCGGTCAAAAGCAGGTCGTCGACGTCGAAGAAAACCGCGAAAAAGCCCGACTGATCATCGCGGAATGCAAGGCGCAGGACGTTCCCATCGAACTCGTCCTCGGCATGATCGCGACCGAGACGAAAGGTTGGACGAATGTCCAATCGAGCAAGGGCGCTCGCGGATTGATGCAAATCATGCCGGCCACCTACAACGACGCCACTCATCGCACCGACTACGACGCCCTTTTCGACTTGAAGACGAATATTCACCTAGGCGTCGGCGAAATCGCCGGCTACCTGAAAAAGTACAAGAATGACGTCCGTGCGGCCCTCTCCGCATACAACTGGGGGCCCGGCAACTACGACAAATACGTGAACAATACGTGCAAGCACCGGAAAGGCTATCGCGATTCGAACGGCCGGTGCCAAATCATAGAAGGCGTTCGCGATTATTACGACGACGTGTCGACCTGGCGCGACCGCTACGTCACCTTCAACAAGACTCGCGGCGCGGAATTCGCGAACTTCGAAGGCACGAAGTGGCTGCGTAAGCACCCGAAGACACGCATCGCGAAGAACTGATCCTCCGCGGAGATCGAAAGGGCCCCCGACCGGCGGTCGGAGGCCCTTTCATTTGCTTCCTATTCGCCTGACCGCTTACCGGTGCGAACGGCTCGCGCCGTGCGGAGCGCGGAGGCTCACGCGGCGGATGTTCGGCGTGTTGGCGGCGTCGCCGCCCGGCAGACGGCAGCCCTTGATCTTCAGGTCGAAGCGATCTTGGGAGTCGATGCAGGAATAGAGGTAGTAGATGTTCTGGCCGTAGCTCGCGCCCTTTTGGACGGTGACTTTGCCGTTGCGATCGATTTCGCACGGGTTGTCCATCGTGCACTTCTCGCCGTCGTCGTTGCCGGTATTGTTGATGCCGATGACCTTATCGGTGCCGGCGGCGACGATCGGGGAACCCGACGTGCCGTGGATCGTGTGACAGCCCGGCTGCGTGTACTTGATCGAGTTGCGCATCGTCCAGGCGTCTTCCTTGAGCGTGTCGACGAAGTAGTCGATCGCGCACGAGTAGCCCGTCTTCCAGTAACCGGAGACGATCTCGATCTTCGTGCCTTCCGCGGCTTGGCGGCTCGCGAGGGTCAGCGGACGGACGCGGAACTTATCCATGATCTGCTGGTACGTTTCCTTCACGCGGTAGAGCGTGATGTCGGTCTTCGTCATCGTGCCGTAAATGATCTTTTCGGCGGTGATGCGGCCGAGCGAACGGCCGTCGGCCGGATCGAGGACCGCGAATTGGCGATTCGTCGCTTCGTTCATGAGGAACGTGCCCGGATCGATGAGACCGCCTTCGTTGCAGTGGCCGTTCGTGAGGACCATCGCTTGGTCGGAAGGGCGGCCGGTTTCGTAACGGACGATCGCGCCCGAGCAATTCGAGAGCGCGACGATGCCTTCGAAGTTCACCTTATCGCCGCGGAGCGAGCGCTTCGCCGGCGCGCGGAAGAAATCGAGCGAAACCGTGCGGCCGACCGGGAACGCGAAGGCCGAGCTGGTCGAAAGACCGGCGAGAACGAGACTGAGAATGGCTTTGAGTTTCATGGACCCCCCAAGAGTCTGTGGATTGGAACGAAAAGAGGGCCTTCAGGTATCACGCGTCGCAGGGCCCCGCGAGGCACGCCGCGGCAATATGGGTTTTACTTAAAAATTATGAATGATTTCAAAATCTTAAAAGTTTGAAATTTGACACCTCACCGATTAAGTCCATCTTTCGCGATAAGGAGACACCCCGTGAGCAGTGAACCGTCCGCCCAACCGACCGAACCGTCCGAAGAACGGAAATCGGCCGAAACCCCGAAGTCCGCTCCCTCGCCCCTCGAAGCGGCCGAGGCGAAAATCGCCGAGCTCGAAGCCGCGCTGAAAGACGAGAAGAGCAAGTACCTCTATCTCTATGCCGACTTCGACAATTTCAAGAAGCGCGCGGTGAAGGAACGCAGCGACGCGATGAAGTTCGGATGGGAAAGCATCGCCCGCGAAATCCTCGGCGTCGTCGACAACCTCGAACGCGCCGTCGAGCACATGCCGAAGGATATCGACGCGAATCTCCGCACGGGAATCGAGATGACGATCGGCCAATTCCGCTCCGTCCTCGAAAAGCAGGGTGTCGCGCTCATCCCGGCCGAAGGCCAGACGTTCAATCCCGAGCTCCACGAGGCCATGGGCCAGGAGCCGTCGTCGCTGCCCTCGGGCGCGATCACGAAGACGCTCGTGAAGGGCTACACCCTCCACGGCCGCCTCCTCCGTCCGGCGCGCGTGGTGATCTCCACCGGGACTCCGCCGGCTTCCGCTTCTTAGGGAAGCGCCGTTTGACAAGTTTCGAACCAAAACCAACTTTCCATTAGGAAGAATTTAAGACTGAGAAAAAGAGGTAAATGAATATGGGAAAAATCATCGGAATCGACTTAGGCACCACGAACTCCTGCGTCTCCGTCATGGACGGATCGGACGCGAAAGTCATCGCGAACAGCGAAGGCGGTAACACTACCCCTTCTATCGTCGGCTTCTCCGCGAGCGGCGAGCGTCTCGTCGGCCAGACCGCGAAGCGCCAAGCCGTCACGAACCCGGAAAAGACGATCTTCGAGGCGAAGCGTCTCATCGGTCGGAAGTTCGACTCGAAAGAAGTGAAGGATTTCATCACGCACGCTCCGTTCAAGGTCGTCGCGGCGAAGAACGGCGACGCCGGCGTGAAAGTCGGCGACCGCGAGTACTCCCCGCAGGAGATCTCGGCGATCGTGCTCCAGAAGATGAAGCAGACCGCGGAAGACTTCCTCGGCGAGACCGTCACCGAAGCCGTCATCACGGTTCCGGCGTACTTCAACGATGCCCAGCGCCAAGCCACGCGCGACGCCGGCAAGATCGCCGGACTCGAAGTGAAGCGGATCATCAACGAACCGACGGCCGCGGCGCTCGCCTACGGTCTCGACAAGAAGAACCAGGACATCAAGGTCGCGGTCTTCGACTTGGGCGGCGGTACGTTCGACGTCTCGATCCTCGAGATGGGCGACGGCGTCTTCGAAGTGAAGGCGACGAACGGGGACACGTTCCTCGGCGGCGGTAACTTCGACCAGAAGATCATCGAGTGGCTCGTCGCCGAATTTAAAAAAGAATCCGGCATCGACCTCTCGAAGGACAAGATGGCGCTCCAACGCCTGAAGGAAGCCGCGGAAAAAGCGAAGCACGAGCTCTCGTCGACGACCTCGACGGACATCAACCTCCCGTTCATCACCGCGGACGCCTCCGGTCCGAAGCACCTGAACCTCACCCTCACGCGCGCGAAACTCGAAGCGCTCGTCGAGGACCTGATCACGAAGCTCGCCGGTCCGTGCGAAACCTGTCTGAAGGACTCCGGGCTCTCGAAGTCGCAGATCGACGAAGTCATCCTCGTCGGCGGCATGACCCGCATGCCGCGCGTCCAAGCGAAGGTGAAGGAGATCTTCGGCAAGGAACCGAACAAGAGCGTGAATCCGGACGAAGTCGTCGCGGTCGGCGCGGCCATCCAAGGCGGCGTGCTCAAGGGCGACGTGAAGGACGTCCTCCTCCTCGACGTCACTCCTCTGTCTCTCGGTATCGAGACCATGGGCGGAGTTTCGACCAAGCTCATCGATAAGAACACGACCATCCCGACGAAGAAGTCCCAGACTTTCTCGACGGCGGCCGATAACCAGAGCGCGGTCACCATCCACGTTCTCCAAGGCGAGCGCGAATTCGCCGAGCACAACAAGTCGCTCGGACGCTTCGACCTCGTCGGTCTCCCGCCGGCCCCGCGCGGCGTTCCGCAGATCGAAGTCACCTTCGATATCGACGCGAACGGCCTCGTGCACGTCTCGGCGAAGGACCTCGGTACCGGCAAGGAGCAGTCGATCCGCATCACTCCGTCGTCCGGTCTGACCGACGCGGAGATCAAGCGGATGCAGGCGGAAGCCGAAGAGCACCGCGCGGAAGACGAGAAGCGCAAGGAACTCGTCAATGCTCGGAACACGCTCGACGGCCTGATCTACACGATCGAGAAGACGCTCAAGGAGTCCGGCGACAAGATCTCCGCGGAAGCGAAGACGAACGTCGAAGCCGAGCTCGTCGAAGCCCGCAAGGTGCTCGATTCGAAGGATCACGCCGAGCTGACGAAGGCGACCGAGAAACTCACCGCGGCCTCGAACAAGATGGCCGAGGAGATGTACAAGCAAGCCGGCGCGGGCGCCGCGGGACCGGGAGCCGGTCCGGAAGCGCACGCGGACGGAAACGGTTCGACGAACGAAGGCGAGAAGAAGTCCGGCAAGCCGGGCGACGACGCCATCGACGCCGAATTCAAGGAAGTGTAATCCGGTCCACAACCACGGAATGCAAAGGCGGCGGCCGCGCACCCCCTAAAACGGGTGCGCGGCTTTCGCACAGAATATGAAAAAAGATTATTACGAACTTCTCGGAGTGGAAAAAGGCGCGAGCGGCGAAGACCTGAAAAAGGCGTATCGCAAGGCCGCCGTGAAGTATCACCCGGACAAGAACCCGGGCGATAAGGCCGCCGAAGAGAAGTTCAAGGAAGTCTCCGAAGCTTACGAAGTGCTCTCGGACCCGAAGAAGAAACAAATGTACGATCAGTTCGGCCACTCCGCCTTCCAGAACGGCGGCGCGGGCGGAAACCCGTTCGGAGGCGGCGGATTCGAAGGTTTCAGCGGCGGCGCCTCGATGAACGACATTTTCGGGGACATCTTCGGCGATATCTTCGGCGGCCAACGCGGCGGCCGCGGCGGTCGTCGCTCTCGCGGCGTCCCGGGCGCCGACATCCGTACCCAGATCGACATCACGTTCGAGGAAGCCGCGCGAGGCGTGGAGAAGGTCATCACCATCCCCCGGACGGTCGGCTGCGAAACCTGCAAAGGCTCCGGCGCGAAACCAGGTACCTCGACCGAAACATGTAAGACCTGCGCCGGCCGCGGCGAGGTCCACTACCAGCAAGGCTTCTTCGCGATCTCCCGCCCGTGCAACGACTGCGGCGGCACCGGACAGAAGATCCCGCATCCGTGCACCGACTGCCGCGGAACCGGGAAGATCAAGAAACGCTCCCAGATCGCCGTGAAGATCCCCGCGGGGATCGATACCGGCCAGCGCTTGAAGCTTTCGAACGAGGGCGAGGCGGGCGAAAACGGCGGCCCTCCGGGCGACCTCTACGTCGTGATCCGAGTGCTCGAGCACGAGATTTTCACGCGCGACGAGGCCGACATCCACTGCGACGTCCCGATCACGTTCGTCCAAGCCGCGCTCGGCGCGGAAGTCGAAGTGCCGACGCTCGACGGAAAAGCGAAGGTGAAGATCCCGGAAGGCACCCAATCGCACAAGGTACTGCGGCTGAAGGGCAAGGGCCTCCACTTCGTCGGTTCACCGTCCCGCGGCGACCAGCTCGTGCGCGTAATCGTCGAAACGCCGACGAAGCTCTCCCGCGAGCAGCGCGAGATGCTCAAGAAGCTCGAGGAATCGGGGCTCGATTCGAGCCACCCGATGCACAAGAACTTCTTCGATAAGGTGAAGAACCTTTTCGAATAAACGACGACCCCGCGCGCGAACGGTTCGCTCTAGAAGTTCACTTTCGCTTCGGTCGCGTTCGGCACGGGCAACGAATCCGGCAGGAGATCGGCGTGGTCGCAACGA
This sequence comes from Bdellovibrionales bacterium, assembly GCA_018266355.1. GTDB lineage: Bacteria > Bdellovibrionota > UBA1018 > UBA1018 > UBA1018 > JACMQW01. Next base: position 647,506 of record JAFEAP010000029.1, on the reverse strand, counting down.
ATGTTCCATTGCTCGCCGTAGGAGGGATTCGACCCGCCGACGACGATGTTGTTCCCGAAACCGAAGGTGAGCAGCTCGTCCTGCGTGAAGGTGTTCGGCCAGGTGAACGCCTGATAGGCTTCGGCGGCGGCGTTCCGATACCGAACCGTCAGCTCGATCTTGTCGCCGACGTTCCGAAGCGACGTGGCGAACGTGCGATTCGCGCCTTCGGCGGAAGTCGTCGCGCCGGCGGCGTTCGGATAACCGAAATCGACCCGACTCTGGGAGTTTCCTTCACCCGGGTACGCCCGACAGGCGAACGGAGCGACCGAGGCGGGAGGAACCGACGAAGGGGAAGGAACCGGTTCCTCGGTACGGCGAGAAATTCGATCGGCGGCGGGCTGGAGACAACCGCTGAACGCGGCCGAAACCAAGGACACAAAGGCGAGAAAGGTTTTCATCGGCCCATCATCGTCGGTGAGATCGTTCGCGGTCAATAATGCGGTGCGCCGGGCGCCTTTTCGGGCCTCCTCCCCACCCTCCTCCCTTCTCGTCTCCGGGGATGAAAAACGCGAGTCAATCAGATAGCTTATCCGAAATGACCGCCAACCGAATTCGCGTCCTCGGGACGCTCCTCGTCTTCGCGTTCGTTTCGGCCTGTTCGTCCACGCCGAAACCCGCCCAAAAGAACCTCGACTCGGGGAAGGAATTCCAGCCGAAGACGCTCCCGAACGCGGCCGTCCGCGCGAAGGAAGAGAACGCGATCACGAAGAATCCCGAATACATCGCGGTCCAAAACGCGTTCCAACACGGGAAGTTCGCCGAAGCGATCGAACGCGCGAACGCGCTCGAGAAAAAGACGAAGTCCATGCTTTCGCTCGCGTACGTGCGGAACCTGAAGGGCCTTTCCTACCTCGCCACGCGGAAACCGCTGCCCGCGATCGTCCAGTTCCAGCGCGCGCTCGATTACCAGCCCCCGGAATTGATCAAGCCATACCTTCAGTACAACCTCGCCGCCGCGCTCACCGACGCCGACCAAGTCGACGACGCCCTCGAAACGCTGAAGGAAATCGATCCGAAGAGCCTGAACCTCGAGACGCGCGCGAAGTTTTTCGCCGTGCGCGCGAAGAACCTCATCGCGAAGGGCCAGTACGTCCAAGCCGCGCGCTCTACCCTCGAAGCCTCGCGCGCCGCCGGTCCGCAGGCCGGGACGAAGGCGACTTACGTCGAACTCCTCGATCGCTCCGTTTCGCCGATCTCGAAGCAGGAAGAACTCCTCGCCGTCCTCACCGGACTCGAGGACTCGCCGATCGCCGACCGCGTGAAGCAACGGATCGCTCCGGGCTTGAACCTCGAAGCGCCTCCGGTCACGACGAGCGGGGAAGCCCGCCAAATCGGCGTGCTGCTTCCGCTTTCCGGCCGTTTCGCGGATTTCGGTTCGCGCGTCCTCCACGCGATCACCCTCGCTTTCCGCACCTACGACCCGACCGGCGTCGACTTCAAACTCGAGGTCGAAGACACCGGCGATTCCGTCGAACAAACGATCCGCGCGCTCAACCGCCTCGCGAACGAACGCGGCGTCGTCGCCGTCATCGGACCGCTCCTCTCGAAGGGCATCGACCAGGTCACCGCTCGCGCCGAAACGCTCGGAATGCCGATGGTGACCCTCTCGCAACAACCCGGCACCCCCGGCGATTACATCATCTCCGCCGGCCTCACGCCGAAAATGCAGTCCTACGAAGTCGCGAAGACCGCGATCGAGAAGCTCGGACTGAAACGCTTCGCGATCGTTACGCCGCGGGACCGTTTCGGCGAGCAGTATTCGCAGAGTTTCTGGGACGCCGTCGAGTCGCTCGGCGGGACGGTGACCGGCGTCGAATCCTATTCCGCCGGCGAAACCGACTTCCGCCAAGTCGTCGACCGCCTCGCCGGGACCTACTACAAGGAAGCTCGTCAGCGCGAACTCGACGCCCTCGAAAAGACCCGGACCGAGATGAAGATCACGCACAAAACGAGGAAGACCGCCCAGTACTTCGATCTTCCTCCGATCGTCGAGTTCGACGCCGTCTTCATCCCCGACGAGCCGAAGATCGTCGGCCAGATCCTCCCGACGTTCGCCTATCGCGACGTCGACAAGGTGAAGTTCCTCGGGATCTCGACTTGGGACTCGCCCGAACTCCTGAAGCGCGCCGGCGCGTTCGCCGACGGATCCGTCTTCGTCGACGGCCTCTTCGCCGACTCGAACTCGGTCGCGGCCCAAAAATTCATCACTCGCTTCATGCGGGACGCGGGTACCGCGCCGACGACGATCGAAGCGATGGCGTACGACGCCGGTCTCGCGGTCGAAGCCGCGCTCCGGGATTTGAATCCCGGTTCGATTTCCCGCAGCGACGTGCGGAACCGGCTGAAGTCGATCTCCGACCTCGCGGGCGCGACCGGGAAGATCACCTACCGCGACGGCGAGTACGCGCGGAACCTCACCCTGCTCACCGTCAAGGGCGGGAAGATCACCGAGCTGCGGTAAGCGGACTCGCCTCGATCGCGGTTTCGACGAGGCTGCGGAAAAGCACTCGGCGGTTCAACGACCGATCGAGCGGGAGGCTTTCCCACTCGCCGTCGGCCAGCGTGTGCGTGCCTGTGGTCGGGATGACGACGCGGTCTTCGATCGCCTTCGGGAAGATCTGCCCCGGATACTCGACGAGACCGTCATGCGCGCCGATCGAGGCCTTCAGGTAACGCGAAACGCGGAAGAGCTTCCCCATCAAGTCGTCGTCGCTCTCGGGGAGATCGAAGTGGGACGGGATCCCGACGACTTCGAACCACGGCGTCCGCGTCGGGATCTCGGGTAGGGCTTCCTCGACGAGCTTCCGCATCTGGCTCGGGCAAATCGACTGGGCGAACCGTACGGCTTTCAGCGCGTTTCGCCCTTTCGCCCATCGCTCGCGAATCAGCGGGAAATTCCATCGGCGGGTGAGCTCGCAAAGGTAGGACGAACCGTTCATCGACGAGAGCCCGATCCACCCGCCCACGCGGTCCCATCGCCTCGCGGCCGATAGGGCCGACCAGAGATCGGGCGATCCGCGGCTGAGGCTGAGGGCGATCCATTTCCGCGCGGGATCGACGGAGAAAAGTCGGTCGAGCTGGGGCACGAGCGCCTTCACGTTATCCTGGATGAGCCCGAAGGTGTCCGTTCGGAGGAATACCACCGGATAGCCGAGTTTCTTCAGGTCTTCGAGGATCTCGTGCTCGAACGCCGGGATCGAGGGATCGTCGGGATTCCCCCAACCGAAACCGAGCGTGACGAGGATACTCCACTTCGCACGCCCTCCTCTGTCGATCTCGTCGGGATGCGCGAGGAAATGGTCCTTCCAAGCATGGACGCGCGCGAGCCGCGCGGGCGACTGGTACCGCTCGAGGATCTCGCCGCCGAAAACCTCGGTCGACCACTGCTTTCCGTACGCCCCGGCGAGCACCCGGTTCTCGTCGAAGGTGTACCGGTAATCGGGATGTTCCCGACCGTAGTCGCCGCCGTTATCCACGGGCGGACGGCGATTCGCTCCGCGCTCGATCCAACCGAGCTCGGCGTTGACCGCGGCGGTGAAGGGACTCTCCGCCGCGCTCCACTCGCGATAACCGAATAGGCGGAACGCGGTCGCCGAACGGTGCCAACCCGACGACGCGTAATCGCGGCAGACCTCGCCCGAAAGCGCGCGAACGAAAACTTCGCGCCGGTAATTCTCGTCGGCGATCCACCGAACCAGGAAGGTGTGCGAGTCCGTTTCGACGCAAACCGGGAGGCCGTCGAACGGCGCGTTCCGGTAAACGACTTCGTTCGCTCGGACGGACGAGGAGGCCGCGGCGAGAAGGATCAGGATCGCTAGGCGCATACCCGCCCAGCGTATAGAAAGGTTCGCCTCGGATCAAATCGAAGACCCGCGGATCACGGACCGTGTTGCATCGGATCCGCGCCCGAATGGAGATCGAATGCGTCCGGTTCGCGGGTCGCGGTTTCCGCCGCGGCCTGCTCCGGAGTCGTGGGTTCGGCAGGAACGGCGGCCGGAGCCTCGACGACCGATGCGGGAGCCGGGCCGACGACCGGAGCCGGCGGCTCCATCGCGGCTTTCGCGTCTTCGACGGCCGCGGGTGGTCCTTCGGAGCCCGGATCGAGAACGCCTTGGTCGGGCGTGAGCGCGACCGGGGCCCGACGGGGTTTCGGAAGCGGAGCCTTCACCGCCGGATCGTCCATCACGATCGTGCGATCGTGACGGCTCACCGTCCGGTGGGGGACCGAAATGAAAGGCATATCGCGCTCGACCGGCGTTTCCTTCGCGACCGGGAACGGGTGCCGACGACGAGGACCGCTCGTCGCGTGGCGACGGTCGGCTTTTTTCGCAGCGGAGCGCTTCGCCGCGTGGCGAGAAGCCGGTTTTCGCGCGGACTTCTTCGCGGATTTTTTCGCGACCTTCGGCGCGCGGCTCGCCGGCTTCCGTTTCGACTTCGAACGGGCGGAAGATTGGCTCGCCGGGTAGCGCTGGACCTTACGGGACGGCTTCGACTGGGTGTAACGCTTCGGCGGGGCTTTTTTCTTCGTCGATTTTTTCTTCACGGACCTCACGGCCACGTATCGGGTCGCGAGGGACTTTTTCTTCTTCGCCGAATACCCCGCATAGCGGGATGCGTGGATGCGGCGACCGCTTTTCACCGAGTACTCGCCCTCGGGAATGATCCGGTTCGCTTCGGACTTCTTCAACGGCTGAGCGAAGCCTTCCGCCGAAACGAAGGCGGCGAGGACCGAAATCACGATGGCAAAGCGGAAGCCCATAAAACCTCAATTCCCTTTTCTTCTTTTCGACTTCGGCGAAAGCAGCCTGGAGCGCCTTAAGAATTGGTCACTTTTTTGACGTTTTCGCTCCAAGCCTCCGAGAGCCTTTAGATTTTCTACGCGTTCGTTTTTTTCGATTTCCCGACGGCCCAAAAACTGTAACCCTAGAGAGACAAAGCTTTTTCCCTATCCTGAGCGAAATGATGCAAATGCGGGTCGTTGTCGGAAAAAAGGCAGTTTTAGGGTTGGCGCTCGGCGTTTTCGGTTTTTGGGCGCTTGCGCGCGCCGAGGAAATCCCGAAGGTGTACGATAGCGACCTCGGGACCGCCGTCTACAGCGAGGGCCAAACGACCATTCCCGGGCTCACCTGGCAGGGCGAGGGCGGCAAACCCGACTTCACGATCGAGACACTGAAGAACGGCAAACCGGCCGCGCGCGTCTCCGGGAAGTTCGAATCGAAGAACGCCGGAACGCTCTTCTTCGCCTCGAGCATCATCCAACGCGCCCAGTACAAGGGCGACGACGGGGAATTCACCGTCCTGATCCCGCTGAATAACCGGAAAACCCCGGTGAAAGTGCAGTACATCGACGACTACGGGAACAAGAAGTCCCAAGACATCGAAATCGTCTACGAGAATTACTTCCAGCATCAGCTCACGCAACAGACGAAAAAACGCTGGAACTGGGACGGCGGCGCCTCGATTTCCTACCTCGATTACTCCCAAACCGCGGCAACCACCGACGTGAAGATCACGCAGATCGGTCTCACGCCGAAGCTCGGGGTGACCTATAACCTGAGCTCGAAACTCGACGTCGGGGCGAGCGCCTTCGGGACCCTCATCGGATTCCCGACCAAGGTCGCGCCGGACGGTACCTCCACCCCGCGTTTCTACGGCGTGAACATGCGGATCGGATACAAGATCTACGGCCTCCGCACGGGGAACATCTACCTCATGACCGGCCCCTACTTCTGGGGGATGATGGTGCCGCCGTCTGAGAACGGCCTTACCTACGGGGTCGTGAAGCTCTCCGGTCCCCAGCTCTTCCTCGTCGGCCGCTTCCTCACCGGAGAAGGCCGGACGGCGGTGGGTTACTTGAAATTCGCGAGCATCCTCGACGGGGACGGCGGGATGTCGAACAACCGCGAAATGGCCATCGGGGTCGCCTATCAGATCACCCCGGCGAACCAGAAACACAAGCGCCGTTTCATGATGAACCTCGACGTCGCCAGCGCGAGTTTCGTCGTCTCGGGCGAGCAGATCCAACTCAAATCGGTCAGCCTCGGGATCTCGACGCCGCTTTTTTGACGGTCGGCCGCGGAATTTTCTGCCGACTTGTCGTGCGTTCACCGAACGACGCATAATAGTGGTTAGCCAGAGCGGCAGGATGCCGCTTCGGGACTCTATTCGTCAGGAGGACGATCCAACGTGGGCCTTCGTTTCGACGCCAGCGGCGGACAGCTGAACAGTGCGCTGAAGGCCCTCATCGAGGCCGAACGGCAGCCGATCAAGCAACTCGAGTCCCGCAAGGGCAAAGAAGAGCAACGGATGAAGCTCTTCCAGGAGTTCAAAGGCAAGTTCGCGAACTTCGACAAGGCGCTCTCCGAAATCTCCAACTTCAACAAGTTCAAGGAATTCAAAGTCGACCTCGGCGACGGCGCGAACGCGATGAACGTCACCATCGACAAGGAAAAGGTCCAGCCGGGCTCGTTCGACGTCGAGGTCACCTCGCTCGCGAAACGCTCTTCGATCATCTCGAACGGATTCGCAGATCCGAGCGAACCGCTGCTCGGAGTCGGTTACGTCGTCGCCTACGATTCGAACGGGAAAAAAGAAGAGATCTACATCGGCGGAAAAAACGCGTCGCTGAACGGGATCGCGGGCGCGATCAACGAAAAGACGAACTCCGCCGTGAAGGCCACCGTCGTGAAGGACAGCTCCGATCCGGACGCGCCTTGGCGCCTCATCATTTCCGCGAAGAAGGACGGCCTCGACGACGAAGTCACCTTCCCGCAGTTCTACTTCCTCGACGGAAAGAAGGACCTCCGGATCGAACACGATAACGACGCCGCGAACGCGGTGCTGAAAGTCGACGGTTTCGAGATCGAAGCCGACGGCAACAAGATCCCGGACTTCCTCACCGGCGTGAACCTCGACTTGAAGCAAGCCAAGGAAGGCCAGTCCTACACCGTCACCATCTCGGAAGACGTGCCGAAGATGGCCGGCAAGGTGAAGGGGCTCATCGACCAGGTGAACGGTATCTTCGAGTTCATCACGAAGCAGAACACGGTCGACGACAAGACGGACACCTCCGCCGGTTTCACGGGCGATACCTCCCTCCAGTCGATCGAATACCGCATCCGTAACCTCATGCACGAGGGCTTCCCGGTCTGGGACAATCCGAACGACCCGGATACCCCGCGAATCAAAGTCCTCTCGGAAATGGGCGTCGAGTTCGGGAAGAACGGCCAACTCACCTTCAACGAGGAGAAATTCACGAAGGCGGTCCAAAAGGACTTCTACGGCTGCGCGCAGGCGATCTCCGGGGAGTACGGATTCGCCTCGCAGATCCGAACCGTGATGACGAACTACACGCGCCCAGGAAACGGCCTCCTCGCGACGCGCGAAGCCTCGCTCCGACAGCGCATCTCGCGCATCGACCGCGACATCGAAGCGAAGGAGCGCGTTCTCCAGCGCCGCCAGGATTCGCTGACCCAACAGTTCTCCCGCATGCAGTCCACGCTCTCGGGAATGCAGCAACAACAGCAATATCTTCAAGCTTCGCTCGGATCGAGCGGATCGAACCCGATCTCCCAGCTCCTCGGCGGGTGATGAAAGGTAGAAAATGACCTACGGCGCTAAGAACTACAAACAAATGCAGATCACCACCGCTTCTCCGGCACAGATCCTCATCCTGCTTTACGAGGGAGCGATCCAGAACGTGAAGAAAGCCATCCTCGCGATCGAACAGAAGAATATGGCCGAGAAGGGCAAATGGATCGGAAAGGCCCACGACATCATCAACGAGTTGACGGTCTCGCTGAACCACGAGGTCGCCGGCCAGATTGCGAAGGACCTCGAGCGTCTCTACAATTTCATGGTGACCCAGCTTCTGAAGGCGAACGTCGAGAACGATCGCGAGGCGCTCCTCGCCGTGCAGAAGAACCTCGAAACGCTGCTTGAGGGATGGAAGGGCGCCGTCTCGCAGTTCCAAAAAGATTCCGCCCAACCGAAGAAAGTCACCTGATTCTACCGAGATGGAAAATCGCCGCGAAGAGATCCTCGAACTCCTCCGCTTGAAGAACCGGTGCCTCGACCGGCTCATGGCGGAGACGCGCGCTTTCCTGGCGGTGGCGCCCGAAGCGCTCGTCGCCGAAAGATCGGAAGACCAAGGGCCCCTTTCCGCCTACGAAGCCGCGCGAGCGACCATCCTTCGCACGCTCGAACTTCACGACCGCCGAATCTCGGATTTGATCGCCGAGCTGCCCGCCGCCGAACGCACGCCGGAGTTCCTCGCGAACGCCCGGGATGAGATGGCGCAGAACGAACGACTCATCGTCGCCGTCTTCAACGCCGACGACATCGTTTTCCGGAAGATCGCCGACGCCCAATCCCAGATCACGAAGCTCATCCAGGAAAACCGGAAGAGCCGCGAGATCCTCAACAAGTTCAAGAGCGCCTCCGGCCAGACCGGAGAGGAAGTAGATCGGACGTTATGAACGAGGGTCAGAACAACCCGAAAAATCCGCTGGCCGATCGCCTCGCGGAAGGTCTCCAGTCCCACCTCACGCGCGAGGGGATGGAACTCGTCGACTTCGTCGCCGTGCCGACGGGTGCGGACAAGATGGTTCGTTACCGCACGATCCAGGAAGTGCTGACCGAATTCGAGAACGGCGAAAGCGCCGACTCGCGCACTTACGTGCTCCACATCCGCAAGCAACGCGCGGACGCCGCCGCGGCCGAAGCCGCCGCGCGCGAGGACGCGATCTACCTCCCGAACGGGAAGTTGAACTCCGATTTCCTCGCGAACAACGCGAAAATCCTCTTCCAGGCCGGCGACTACGCGGCCGCGCGCCAGATCTACCTCGCGCTCACGAAATCCGGCGAGCGCACCGCCGAAGGGCTCCTCGGCCTCGCCCGCTGCTTCGAAGCCGAGGGCAAGACCGACAAAGCGCTCCGCGCCTATGACGATTCGATCCTCTACTCGCCCTCGATCGACGCTTACCGCCGCTACGCTTCGCTCCTCATCCGGACGAGCCGCGACCAGCAAGCCGCGGAAGTCCTCGAACGCGCGATGCAGATGAAGGATCTTTCCGACAAGCACCGCTACGACCTTCACCAAGCTGCCGGAAACGCGTGGCTCCGGTCCCAGGCTCCCGCGAAAGCCGAGCGCCACTACCGGAAAGCCCTCGAATACCATCCCCACTCGGACGCCGTCGCGACGAATCTCGGTACGCTCTGCCTCGGGCAGAAACGTTACGACGAAGCGAAGATCGCGTTCGAGGAATCCCTGCGCGTGAATCCCCAGAACGACCGCGCCTGGTTCGGAATGGGCTCGATCCACCTCGCGCTCGGCGAAAAGAAGGCCGCGCACGACGCGTTCGCCTCCTCGCTCCGGATCAAGATCCAGCAACCCCAAGCGATCTTCCACCTCGTGAAGACCGCCTACGAGATACGGGAATACCCGGCGGCGCGCGACCTGCTGCGCACCTACGTCGAGATGTCGCCGTTCAACGCGAATCTCCTCTATAGCCTCGCGGGCCTCGAGTACCACCTCGGGGACCGCCTGGCCGCCGCGCGGACCGCGCGGACGATCCTGCAGATCCAGCCCTCCCATGCGGAAGCGGCGAACCTGCTCGGTCTGATCGAAAAGAAGCTTTAAGTCTACGTCAACGGAATCGACCCGGAACTCAGGATGAGTCCCGGACCTACATCGCGGAGGAATGATGGCAAAAGAAGGTCGGAATTCGATCGAAGAGACGATCATCGAGGCACCCCTCACGGAGCACGAGCTCGAGAATATGCTCGTCGGCTTCCTCGAGGCGCTCGAGAAGGAACACCGCCTCGGACTGACCGACGGGAAGAAAGACAAGGAAACCGCTCCGCAAGGAGAGTCGGCGTGAGACGCGAGCCGATCCGGATCGCGGTCGTCCAGCTCGCGCGCCTGGGCGATTCCGTGCAAAGCTTGATGGCCCTTCGCGCGGCCCAGCAGCTCTATCCCGAACTCGAGATCACCTACGTCGCTCACGAATCCTTCGCGGTCGCGGCCGAACGCTGCCCGTGGATCCACCGTGTGGTGAAGCTTCCGACCGATTCGCTCCTCCGTCCGCTCGTCAACGGAAAGCGCAAGGCCCGGGGAATGATCCCGGAAATCGCGGCTTGGATCGAGCCGCTCGCCGAGCGCACCTTCGACATGGTGGTGAACTGGACCTATAGCGAGGCGTCGAGCTACCTCACCGGGATCCTCCCCGCGCGCGTCCGCATCGGCTATTCCCGCCGACGGGACGGAACGCTCTCGGTCGTCGACGGGTGGTCGCACTACATCCACTCGATCGTGCAGACGGAAACCCTCCAGTCGATCCACCTGACCGACATCCTCACGACCCAGCTCCTCACCGCGCTCCAGATCCATTTCGACGACCCGGTCGAGGAAAACGACGGCCAAACCGTCACCTCGAAGTCCTTTTTCGAGATCAAGCGCAGTCCCTTCGTCTGCGACGGATGGAACCATCCGGGCATCCGGTGGATCGCGCTCCAGCTCGGCGCCTCGAGCGAGGAAAAAACCTGGTCGCCCGCCGCTTGGGCGAAGCTCGCCTCCATGATCCTCCGCCGCCACGACGACACGCGGATCATCCTCCTCGGGGGAAATTGCGAAAAGGAAATCGAAGCGAAGTTCTTCGAAGCGCTTCGCGCCGAGGAACGCACGAACGGAACTCCGTCCGCGGTCTTCGAAAAACGCCTGCACTCGAAGGTGGGTAAGACCGCTTTCGATCAGTGGGCGCAGATCCTCGCCGACGCGCAGTGGACGATCTCCGCCGACACCGCCGCGATCCACCTCGCGAGCGTGCTCGGCACCCGCGTGCTGAACGTCTCGGTCGGACCGGTCCGATTCCGCGAAACCGGCCCTTACGGGAACGGCCACTACGTCGTCCGCGCCCCGTCGCCCGAATCCCCGCTCTCGCCGGAAGCGGTCTACGCGAGCTGGACGTACGCCTCGACGGAATGGCAACACCGTCGCGAACTCCCGTTCGCGGACCACCTCCGAAACCTCGAATCGAGCGACCTCCTCGGGAAGATGGAGGTTTTCCGTTCGAAGATCCGCCCGGCCGACGTCGGCGGAGGGATCCACTTCGAAACGCTCATCGACCAGCGCATCACACTCGCGAACTGGTACGGCCAAGTCCTCGGCCATCTCGCGCGCGAATGGTACTGCGGATGGGTGCCGCCGGTCGGTCAAGAGCTCGAACGGACCGAAGTGAGCCCGGAACTCGTGCAGAACCTCCGGAAACTTTCCGAAGGCATCGAGGTCCTCGATAAGATCTACGGCGAGATCATCCGCACGGCGGACGACCTTTTCCGAAAGACGAAGACGCTCAAGTCCGAACACCTGATGAAACTCTCGGACCGCGAGAAGATCCACGAACTCGGGAAGAAGCTCGAGGAGCTCGAGACCCTTTCCGAACGCGTCGGCACCGCCCAGGAACCGCTCCAGGCGATCCATCGTCTTTCGAAGATCCTGATGCACAACCTCACCGGAAAGCGGGTCTCGGAGGTTGCCGAAGAGACCGTCGGCGTCTACCGATTCCTCCGGATCGGGGTCGGGGGCTTACGGAACTGGACGAACCACACTCTCGGGCTCGCCCGGCCGGTCGCGGTCGCCAGCTCCTCGAGCGTGGTCTCGCTCGCGGATCGCCGCGCGCCTTCGGCCTAAGTCAACGGTCCTCCTCCTGGAGGAGCCGCCAAGGCTTTTCCCGCACGAGCTTCGACGCCGCGAGCGCCACCGCTCCGAGGGCGATCGCGCCGACGCCCCCGATCACGAGAAACGCCCCCGGGTTCAAACCAAAATCGAGGCGATCGAAGAGCACCCACGCGATGATCCGGGCGATCGTGACCGAGAAAAGCACTCCGAACGCCGACGCGATCACCGAGAGGATCCCGAACTCCCAGAGGAAGATCGCCATCACGTCGCGCGCTGCCGCGCCGACGGTACGGAGGAGCAGCGCGCTCCGCCTACGGATGAGCGCCTGGCGGCGCGCGATGGAGAAAATCACGAAAATGCCGGTCACGATCGAGAGGATCGCGGTGATTCGGATCGCGAGCCCCATTTGATCGAAGATCTTCAGGATCTTCCGGACCATCTCGTCGACCTGCATGATCGAGACGTTCGGGAATTTCGCGACGATCGCGGATTGGATTTCGCGCTTCTTCGCCTCCGAAAGCGCCGGGACGCCGCCGAGGAAGGTCTTCGGAGCGTCCTCGAGGACGCCGGGCTGGAAGACGACGAAGAAATTCGGCTGGAAGCTCGACCATCTCACCCGCCTCAGGCCGACGACTTCGGCTTCGATCGGAATGCCCTGGACGTCGAACCCGACCCGGTCGCCGACCTGAACGCCGAGCCGGTCGGCGTACTGGCGCTCGAGGGTGACTTCGGCGGGTTTTCCGGCCGCGGGATCGAACCGACCGGAAAACGACCGGCCCTTCGTGATCGCTTCGGAATCGAGCAGCCGATCGCGGTAAGTGAGATTGAACCCGCGGTTCCGGCTCCGCTCCTCCTCTTCCTGCTCACGGGTCGACCGTTCGGCGAAGTCGAGGGCCTTCTCGACCGGCTTTCCCCGAATCGTCTCGAGGCGGGCGCGGATGAGCGGGGTCGGAAAAGCGAATTTTCCGCCGTGCTCGACGATCGTCTTTCCGACGTCGGGAAACTGGTCCTCCTGGATATCGAAGAGAAAGAGGGACGGCACGGTACTGCCTTCCGGCCGCTCGATCTCGGACTCGATGATGCCCTGGAGGTCGGGGATGAGGCTCAACAGCATCGCTCCGAGGCCGACCGCGACGAATCCCGAAAGGCTCGACCACGGATTCCTCGCGAGCGACCGGAGCGCGAGCTTCAGCGCGAGACCGCGCGTGCGGAACCGTTCGAGCCGGCCGAAGAGGAAACGTCCGATCGCGAAGAGAGCGATCGCCGAGGCGAAGGCGAGCCCGAAAAAGACCGAGCCGACCCTCCACGAATGCGCGTGATAGATCGAAAGCCCGTAAAAAAGCGCGGCGAGCGGAAGGAACTGCAGCTCGTCGCGGAGGCGCGAGGGGATTTCGAGATTCGCCTCGTCTTGAAAGAGCGCGTTCGGCTTCAATCGCCCGATCCGCGCCGCGAAGGGGTAAGCGATGAAAAACCCGAAGAACGCCCCGACCCCGACCGTGAGAAGCGCCGAGAGCGCCGATACCCGCGGCGTGATCACGGAGCCCGAGATTTCGGCGACGAAACGCGCGGCGAACGGCAGGGTGAAATGCACGAGTCCGATCGAGGCGAGGCCCGCGACGAGACCGAGGACCATCGCCTCCGCCGAAATCTCGAGGACGATCCGCCGATTCGAATCCCCGAGCGCGCGGAGCGTCCCGATCGATCGGACCCGGCGGCGCAGCTCGGTTTGGAAAAGGAACGCGATCCCGATCAGAGCGAGGAAGAGCGTCGTGAGGCCGACCAAGCCGAGGTAGTCGTTCAGCCGCGACGTGAGCTTCGCGATCTGCTCGCTCGCCTCCTCGGCCGGAGTGGCGCGGATCGCGACGTCGTCGGTCTCGGCGTTCCACCGGCGGGCGGAATCTTTCGACGAGACGCCGGCCTTCAACACGGAATAGGTGCGGTCCGCGACCGTGCTCCCTTTTCGAACGAGGTTCGTCGTCCAGAGGTCCTCGACGGTGAGCATGATTTGCGGCGCGATCGAAAAACTCCGGAACGTGTCCGCCGTGTCGTCGAGGATCACGTCGGTCACTTCGAAATCGCGGTCGCCGAGCTTCGCGTGGCCGCCGATCGCGAGACCGAGCGAATCGCGCACGTCCCGGTCGATCCAGATCCGTCCCTGGCCGAGGCCCGCCTTCGGGGTGCGCCGCTCGATCGGCCCTCCGCGCGCGAGCGTGATCCGGCCCACGAGGGGATAATTCCCCTCGATCGCCTCGAGCATCACGAGCCGGCTCCCCGTTTTCGTCGAAAGCATAGAAAAGAGATCGAGCGAGCGGGTCGTCTCCTCGGCGATCGGTTTCAAGAATCCGTCGATCTTCGCCCGGTCGGCCGCGGTGGTGAGCCGCCGCACGGAGATCGAGAGGTCGGCGGTGAGGAGCTCGCGCGACTTCGAACCGAGGCTCGAACGGATCGAGCCTTCGAGCGAGTCGAGGTAGAGGTTGCCCGAGAGCCCGAGAATTCCCGCGACGAGGAATCCGGTCGCGTAGCGCGGGCGCCGAAAAACGGAGCGGAACACGCGTCGGAAGGTGAGCCCGATCATGACGTCACGATCGAGCCGTGGTCGAGCACGACCCTGCGGCCGCACCGGGCGGCGAGCGCCTCGTCGTGGGTGACGAGGATCAGCGTCATGCCCCGCTCACGCACCCGCCGAAAGAGGAGATCCATCACTTCCTCGCCGGTCTTCCCGTCGAGGTTCCCGCTCGGCTCGTCGGCGAGCAGGATCGCGGGCTCGGAGACGAAAGCGCGGGCGATCGCCACCCGCTGCTTTTCCCCCCCGGAAAGGCGATCCGGCGTGTGTCCGAGCCGATGAGCGAGGCCGACCGCTTCGAGGGCGGCGCGAGCCTTCGCTTCGGCTTCCGGATCGCCGCGAAGTTCGAGCGGAATCGCGGCGTTTTCGAGCGCGGTGAGCTCCGGGAAAAGGTGGAACTGCTGGAAGACGATGCCGATCTTCTCGTTCCGGATCTTCAGCAGCGCCTCCTCGGGCAGTTTCGCGAGATCGACGCCTTCGAGCAGCACTTCGCCGGCGTCGGGCGCGTCGAGCCCGGCGAGGAGGGAAAGGAGGGTCGACTTCCCGCTTCCGCTCTTTCCGAGGATCGCCACCGTCTCGCCCTTCGTCACCGAAAAGGCGAGGTCTCGGATCACCGCGATTTCGCTTTCGCCCTGACGGAAGGATTTACGGAGACGGTTCACGACGAGGGTATCCACTCTCAACGCCCCTCGGTCAGGACGTTTTCGAGCGTCGGAAAGATCAGCTCGGCGATCTTCGCATGGCCCTTCTCGTTCGGGTGGATCCCGTCCTCGATGTTCAAATCCTTCTCTCCACCGACGGTGGCGAGCAAAAATGGAACGAAGGGCAGATCGTATTTCTTCGCGAGGTGCGTGAAAACGGCGGCGAATTCCTCGGAGTTCTTCTTCCCGTAGTTCGGCGGCAGCCGCATGCCCGCGAGCACGATCTTCAACCCTTCCTTCCGGGCGAGCGCGATCGTCGCGTCGAGGTTCTTCTCCATCTCGGCCGGGGGAAGTCCCCGCAGCCCGTCGTTCGCGCCCATCGCGAGGAAGAGCACCGACGGCTTCGCCTTCAGGAACCACCGAAGGCGCGAAAGCGCGCTCGCGCTCGTCGACCCGCTCACGCCGCCGTAAAGCGCGGCCACGCGTTTCGCCATCTTCCGATGGGCGAATCGGTTATTCAGGCGTTCCACGACGAGCGTCGGATACGCCTTTTCCTTCGGAACGCCGTAGCCTTCGGTCAGCGAATCGCCGAGGAAGAGGATCTTGATCGCGCCGTCCGAGGATTTCGTGTTCTCAGTCGCCGGCACGTCGCCCGCGGCGGCGGAGCAAAGCGTGAGCAGCGCGATCGCGAGGGCAGGAAAGCGCATCTCTCACTCCGAGACGACTTCGAGCAGGTCGTCGAGCCGGAAGGAGCGCAGGCTTTTCCGCGCGGAGTCCTCGACCTTCGAATGGACGAGTTTCATCACTTTCGCCATGCCGCAGCCGACCGGGCATTCGGAAGACTTCGGCGTTTCGTGGATCTTGATGAACGGGGACGGATCGACGACGCGGAGCACTTCCTCGAGATCGATTTTTCCCGCCGGACGCTTCAGCTGCACGCCGCCCGAACGACCTTCGTGCGCGATGAGGATCCCGGCCTTCACGAGCTTCGCGACGATCGTGCGAATGCGCGAGGCATGGACGCCGACCGGTTCGGCGAGTTTCGAGGAACAAATCCGGGTTTCGGGATTCCGGGCGCACGAGAGGAGGATTTGGATCGCGATGGCGAAATCTCCCTTAGTCTTCATGCGTTAACTCCCAGTTAAAACGGACGTTTCCCTCTTCTTCGTTCTACTCCTTCATTTTACCTTTATACTGTATTTTTTTCTAGAACTGTTTTTTCTTGATAAACAGTATATTTTTGTATTACAGTAATTTCAGTCCTGCCGATTAGACCCCCGAATCGCTCATCCCCGGGGGACCTCGACGCAGAACCAGAAGGACTCTGAGGAACTTATGACTCCCCCCCGTGAATCGCTCCTGTTCAACCCCGCCCGGCTCGGCAGCCTCGAACTGAAGAACCGGATCGCGATGGCCCCGATGACCCGCGCCCGCGCGACGCCGGACCATATCCCGACCGAAATCATGGCCACCTATTACGCCCAGCGCGCCTCGGCCGGACTGATCATCACCGAAGGAACGGCTCCGTCGAAAAACGGCGCCGGATACGCCCGGATTCCCGGCCTCTATAACGAGGCCCAAGTCGAGGGCTGGCGTAAAATCACCGACGCGGTCCACTCCCGCGACGGTCGAATCTTCGTGCAAATCATGCACACCGGACGGGTCTCGCACCCGGCGAACCTCGAACCGGGCGCGGAAGTCCTCGCGCCTTCGGCGATCAAGCTCCCCGGCGAGATCCACACCGACGCTTTCGGTATGAAACCTTTCCCCACTCCTCGCGAGATGACCGCGGCCGAGATCGAAACCGCTATCGGCGAATTCGTCACGGCCGCTAAAAACGCGATCCGCGCGGGCTTCGACGGCGTCGAGATCCACGGAGCGAACGGCTACCTCGTCGAGCAATTCATCCGCCCGACGTCGAATCACCGCAAGGACGCCTATGGCGGGTCGATCGAAGGAAGGGGACGTTTCCTCCTCGAAGTCGCCCGCCGCACCGGCGAGGCGATCGGCTTCGATCGCGTGGGCGTAAGACTCTCCCCCTACGGCACCTTCAACGACATGCCCGTCTACGACGGCATGGCCGAAGACTACGTCACCCTCGCGCGCGAACTCTCGCGGCTCGGAGTCGTCTACCTCCACTTGATCGACCACGCGGAAAAAGGCGACGGACCGATCCCGGAGCTCGTGAACGAACGTCTCCACGACGCCTTCCGCGGACCGATCCTCTCCGCCGGCGGGTACGACGCCGAATCGGGCGAAATCGCGCTCCGTGCGGGCGACGCCGAGTTCATCGCGATCGGACGTCCGTTCATCGCGAACCCGGACCTCGTCGATCGTCTCCGCGAAGGCGCTCCGCTCACTCCGGTCGACTACGGCACGGCGTATGGCGGCGGCGAAAAAGGCTACCTCGACTACCCGGTTCGCGAAAAAGAAACGGCTTGCGCGTAACTTTCCGCCAACGGTCGACGTATCACTCTTCGACGACTTTTCGGACGCCGCTCAACTTGACCCTCTCAGCTTAGTCGGCGTTCGTCGTAGACCCCCGTGAGATCCACTCCTCGCGGGGGTCTTATCTTTTAGCCGATCCGGTAGGAGACGCGAGGATCTTCTCGATCGCGGCGACGTCGGCGTCGGTATGATCCGCGTCCATCGCGACTTTCACGAGCTTTCCGTCGACGATCTCCGTCGGAGAGTCGTGGTGCTTGGCTTCGACGATGCCGATCGGTTTCTCGTCGATTCCCCGCACGTCGATCCTCCCGTGACAGGTGCAAAAGTAAGTCGGCGATCCCGCGCGGTCGCGCGCGTAAAACGTCGTTCCGCGGACGCCCATCACGGCCGATTTCGTCCGCACCGAAAAATGCTCCGGACGGGCCCTCGGGTTCTTCACCGTCGAGAGGAGGGCGCCCTCCTCGAGCGCGACCGCCCAGTCCTTCCCGCCTCGGAGTTCGAGCCGGACGCGCGACTCGGCACGGAGGACGACCACGACGTCGTCGCCGAGACGCAGGGTGAGCCCGGCCTTCGGTCCGACGTGAACCCGGGATCCCGGCGGGAGTTCGGAGCCGCGTTTGAGCGGGACCTCTACATCGCCCTTTTCGGAGGTGCGTACTTCGAAACTCTTCCCGATCGCGGACTCGACCCGCGCGCCGTGAAGGTGCCCCGCATGGCCGAACGCCGGCCCGACCGCCCCTCCGAACGCGATCGCGATTCCGTAAACGAGTCCGAACGAAAGTTTCCACGTATCGATTTTCATCTTCATCCTCCGCGAGCGATCAGATTTCGAGAATCAGTTTCCCCACCGTCTTCCCCGACTCGATCGCCGCGTGCGCGCGGCCCGATTCGGCGAACGGATAGAGGTTCACGACGGGCGGACGGATCTTGCCTTCGCGCACGCCCGCGAGGAGCGCGCCCATGCCTTCGTCGAGGAGATCGGTGCGGGCGAAGAGGAACGAGAGATTGAAGCCGGCGACCGATTTATTGTCGCTCAGGAGCGCGAGCGGATGGAAACGCGGGATCTTCAGGAATCCGGCGGCGAGTTTCAGGTAATTCAACCGGCCTCCTTCTTTCGGCAGGATCGTATGCGATCCGTAAGCGATGAGCTTGCCGGTCGGCGCGAGGTGTTTGTAGCTCTGACGGAGCGTCTCCGCTCCGTTCGCGTCGAGGACGGCGTCGTAGCCGTCGGGCGCGAGCCGCTTCGCTTCGTCCCAAAGCGAAACCTTCGATTTGTCGATGACCTCGTCCGCGCCGAACCGCTTCGCGACCTCGACCTTGTGCGAAGACCCGACGACGCCGATCGCGCGAAAACCCGCGGACCGCGCGAGTTGGAGGAGCGCCGTACCGACGCCGCCCGCCGCCGAGTGCACGAGGATCGTCCCGCCCGGACGGATGCGCACGAGCTGGTGAAGCGCGTGATAAGCCGTCATATAAACCGAGGGAAAACCCGCGGCTTCCGCCATCGAAAAACCCTGCGGGATAGGGAAGGCGTGGATTTCCGGCACCTTTACTTCGGAGGCGTAGCCATTGAAGAAGGTCACCGCCATGACGGCGTCGCCGGCCTTCCACCGCTTCACGCCCTCGCCGACCGCCTTCACCTTCCCGGCGACTTCGAAGCCCGGGGTGATCGGCCACCCGACGTATTTCCGTGCGGACTCGTAGACGCCCCACCGGACGCAGCAGTCGGCGTAGTTCACGCCCGCGGCTTCGACCGAGATCACGATTTCGCCGGGGCCCGGGGCGAGCCCCGGATGGTTCTCGACCACGAGGCGTTCGTAGCCGCCGGCCTTATGGACGACGATCTTCTTCATCACGATCGATTCCCCGCCGGTTCAGCCGAGCGCCGCTTCGATGTCCTTCGCGAGGTCTTCCGGCTTATCCGTCGGCGCGAAACGCTTGAGCACTTCTCCATCGCGGCCGACGAGGAACTTCGTGAAGTTCCATTTGATGCCTTCGCTCCAGAGGATGCCCTTCTTTTCCTTCTTCAGGAACTGGAAGAGCGGAGCGGCCTTTTCGCCGTTCACGTCGACCTTCGCGAACATCGGGAAATCCACGTCGTAGGTGAGCCTGCAGAAGTTCATGATTTCTTTTTCGTCGCCCGGCTCCTGGGCGCCGAATTGATTGCACGGAAATCCGAGGACGACGAAACCGCGATCGCGATATTGCTTGTAGATCTTTTCGAGTCCTTCGTACTGCGGGGTGAATCCACACTTCGAAGCGACGTTCACGATCAGCAGAGCCTTACCTTTGTAATCGGCCAGCGTCGTTTCCTTCCCCTCGATCGTCTTCACTGCGAGATTGTAGATTTCACCGGTTGCCATTCGAAGCTCCTTTAATAACGATCCCAGATGAAACGAGCCGCGCCGCAAAGACCGGCGCCGATCAGAAAACACGGCCAGGGGCTCGTCACGAAGTACGGGTAAACCATGAGCGCGATTCCGATCCCGATCAAGCCGGGATTCATCTTTTTTCGCCCCTGTTTGAAGATCCACCACCCGAAAACGCTGAACGCGAAGCCCCAGAAAATACCCCAGAAGGTGAATCCCGAGAAAAGCCCTCCGGAATCGCCCCCGCCCATCTGATCGAGAAGCGAGGAAACGTCGCCGCTCTCGGCGGCGTCCTGGATTTTTTTCAGATCGTCCATCGTAAAAGACTACGCCCGACCCGGGGCCTTGGAAAGGAGAACCCTTTTCAATCGAAATCCGGGTTGATCCGGTCGAGCTTTTCCTTGAGCTGGATTTCGAGTCCGACTTCCTTCGGATGGTAAAATCGTTTTCCACGAATTTTTTCCGGAAGGTGCGACTGCTTCACGCGCGCGCCCGGAGCGGAGTGCGCGTACTGGTAATCCTTCCCGTAACCTTCGGCCTTCATGTACGCGGTCGGGGCGTTTCGGAGGTGCATCGGTGTCGGCAGCGCGCCCGAAGCGCGCACTTCCGCGAGGGCTTCCTCGACGCCCATGTAGGACGCGTTCGATTTCGGCGCGAGCGCGAGATAGGTCACTGCCTGGGCGAGACCGATCCGTCCTTCCGGCATGCCGATGAATTCGACGGCCTCCTTCGCGTTCAGGGCGACCTGGAGCGCGCGCGGGTCGGCGTTGCCGACGTCTTCGGAGGCGAGGATCACCATCCGGCGGGCGATGAAGATCGGGTCCTCCCCTCCCTCGAGCATCCGCGCGAGATAATAGAGACCCGCGTGCGGATCGCTGTCGCGAAGCGATTTGATGAAGGCGGAGACGACGTTATAATGCTCTTCGCCGACTTTATCGTAAGGGATCGGCTGGCGTTCGAGAGCGCTTTCGAGCGCGGCCTTCGTCTCTTCGAGCGAAAGTTCTTTCTCCGATCCGTGGGCGAAGAGAGAGACGCTTTCCAATGCGGTGAGCGCCCGCCTCGCATCGCCCTCGTTCGTTTCCGCGAGCCACTCGATCGCCGCGTCCGAAAGTCTCAGCACGCCCCCAAGCCCGCGCTCGGAGTCGACGAGCGCGCGCCGGAGGATCTGGGCGATGCCCGACGACGGGATGTTTTCGAGTCGCATGACGCGCGAACGGGAGAGCAGCGCGCGGTTCAACTCGAACGAGGGATTCTCGGTCGTCGCGCCGATCAGCGTGACGGTGCCGTCCTCGACGTGCGGCAGGAGCGCGTCCTGCTGCGATTTATTGAAGCGGTGGATTTCGTCGACGAAGAGGATCGTGCGCGTCCGGTTCGTTCGCGAGGCGAGGCGCGCACGTTCGACGGATTCCTTGATGTCTTTCACTCCGGACTGGACGGCGGAGAGCGTTTCGAAACGCGCCTTCGTTTTCTTCGCGATGATCTTCGCGAGCGTCGTTTTCCCGCAGCCCGGCGGCCCCCAGAGCACGAGCGAGGGCACGCGGTCGGTTTCGATCCACTGCCGGAGCGGCTTTCCGGGGCCGAGGATCTTTTCCTGACCGACGAAATCGTCGAGCGACTCGGGCCGCATCCGATACGCGAGCGGGCCCGTACGGTTCGACCGTTCGGTGTCGTCGGCAGCGCTAAAAAGATCCGGAGAAGACTCGTCGGCCATATGGAGTTTCACTCGGGCTTATCATAAGATCCGGGGGGAAAGACCGACTCGGCGCATGAAAGTCAAAACCATCGGATTTGTCGTAAAGCACCACCATCCCGGCGCGAAGAGTCTCGCGCTCGATATGGGCGAAGGACTCGTGCGCCGCGGGTACTCCGTGGCTTTCGGCACAGAGAGTCACGAATGTGCCTCCGAATTAGTCGATGCGTTGAAATCCTCCCCGAAAAAGGCCGGTCCGAAACTCGGAAAAGTCTCGGCGGTGCCGAAACCGAAACTCGTCGACCTCTGCGACTTGATCGTCGTCCTCGGCGGCGACGGCACGCTGCTCTCGATCGCGCGCCTCATGCGCGACCGCTCGGTTCCGCTCCTCGGCGTGAACATGGGCACGCTCGGATTCCTTACCGAAGTGAACCACCTCGACGCGAAGAAAGTGCTCGACTCGATCCTAAGCGGGAAGAAACCCCTCATCCAGGAACGCGCCCTCCTCGAAGTCACGTTCAAGCGCGGGAAGCAGACCCTTTTCAGAGGCCCGGTCGTGAACGACGTCGTCATCTCGAAGGGCGCGATCGCGCGGATCATCTCCGTGCGCGTGGCGCTGAACGGGAAGGTCGTGAACTCGATCCGCGCCGACGGCTTGATCCTTTCCACTCCGACCGGCTCGACCGCGTACTCGCTGGCCGCCGGCGGTCCGATCCTCGAACCGACGATCGACGGCGTGATCCTCGCGCCGATCTGCCCGCATTCGCTCACCCAGCGGCCGGTCGTCATGTCGGACAAGAACGAGATCGAACTTTGCTTGGACCAGCAGCCGGGCGAAGTCGTGCTCACCCTCGACGGACAGGACGTCTTCGAGATGAAGAAAGAGGACCGCGTGCTCGTCAAGCGGTACGCGAAGCATCCGCTGAAGCTGATTTCGACCCCGGGTCGCGATTACTTCAGCCTGCTCCGCGAAAAACTCAGCTTCGGGAACAAGGACGTCGTTTCGCTTTAAGCCGCCGACCCTAGGTCGGACAAGTCCAGCCTTCCGCCGGAGAGTCCAATGTTAGAAACGCTGAAGATCAAGAACCTGGCCGTGATCGATTCCGTCGAAGTCCCGTTCGAACCGGGGCTGAATATCCTTTCCGGGGAAACGGGCGCCGGGAAATCGATCGTGATCGAAGCGATCTCGCTGATCCTCGGATCGCGGGCGACCTCGGACCTGATCCGCACGGGGACCGACGAAGCGGTCGTCGAAGGCGTCTTTTCGACGCGAGAACTGCCCTGGTTGAACGCGCGCCTGGCCGACGCGGGTTTCGCCGTCGAGGACGATACCCTCCTCGTGAAGCGGGTGATCTCGCGCGCGGGCAAGCACCGCATCTATATCAACGGCTCGCTCGCGACCCTCGCGAACCTCCAGGCGATCTGCGAGGATCTCGTCGACCTCTGCGGTCAGCACGAGCACCAATCGCTCCTGAAAGCCTCGACCCAGATCGAACTCCTTGATCGCTTCGGCGGCCTCGGCAAGGAGACCGCCGCGTTCGGTAAACTCTTTTCCTCGTATCGGGACCTGCGCGACGAACTCGCCGCGCTTTCCGGGAACGAGGGCGAGCGCACCCGCCGCACGGATTTCCTCCGATTCCAGATCGACGAACTCCGCGCGGCCGAGCTCACGCCGGACGAAGACGAGAAGCTCCAAGCCGAAAAGACGCTGCTCCAATCCTCGGAGACTCGGCTCGCGAACGCGGAGTCGATCCGCCGCGCGCTCGAGGACGAAGAAGCCGGGGCGCTCGGCGCGATCCGCACCGCGCTCGCGAAGTGCCGCGCGCTCGCCGCGATCGACGAAAACGCCGACGAAATTCGCGCGACCCTCGATCGCGCCCTCTCCGAGACCGAAGAAGCCTCGCTCGCGGTGAATCGTTACCTGGGTTCCGTCGAACTCGATCCGAACCGGTTCGAAACGGTCCAGTCCCGACTCTCGCGCCTGGCCGAACTCCGCCGGAAATACGGCGCGACGACCGTCGAGATGATCGCGATGCTCGAGACGCTCGAGGCCGAGCTCGCCGCGTTCGAAAATTCCGAAACGCGGGTGAAGGAACTCGAAGCCGAAATCGCGAAAATCGAGAAGAAGCTCGTTTCCGCCGCCGAGACGCTGTCCGAGAAGCGCACGAAAGTCGCGAAGCTCCTCGGGAAGTCGGTGACCGACGAACTGAAAGATCTCCGCATGAACGATGCGAAGTTCTCGGTCGATCTCGACTTTTCGACCGACGTTTCGACCTACGGCCCGACGCTCGCCGGGAATTCGGTCGCCTTCGTCGTCCAAACGAACAAGGGCGAGGAAGCCCGTCCGCTCGGGAAGATCGCCTCGGGCGGCGAACTCTCGCGCCTGATGCTCTCGATCCGCCGGGTGATCGCCGATCGGGGCGGAATCGGGGTCTACCTCTTCGACGAAATCGACGCCGGCATCGGCGGCCAAACCGGCTTCGAAGTCGGAAAGAAGCTCAAGTCCGTCGCGGGCTTCAATCAGGTGATCTGCATCACCCACCTCCCGCAGGTCGCGGCGTTCGCGGATCATCACCTCGTCGTGGAGAAATCCTCGACGGGTTCACGCACGCAGACGACGGTCCTCGAGCTCGGGAAGAAAGACCGCAAGGAAGAGATCGCGCGGATGCTCGGCGGGCCGAATCTCACGAAAAAGTCGCTCGAGAACGCGGCGGAATTGCTCGAAACTGCCCAGCGCTGACTGAAACGGGGAACAGTTTTCTGTTTCTGAAGGCCGTTGCGGAGGCTGAGGCTGTTTAGCTTTCCGTTTCGGATGGCGGCAGGTCCGAGGTTTGCTTTGGCTTCGGCATGCTTCAGAAATTTCAGGCTTATCAGAAGGCGAAAGAGTTTCACTGGGCCTGTCGGACCTTGCGACTAACCCGATTTCTGCGTGACCAGCTCCTGCGCGCGAGTTCGAGCGTCGCTCTGAATCTCGCCGAAGGTTCCGGAAAGCGGACGCGGGCAGAACAGCGGCGATTTTATACGATCGCGCTTGGCAGCCTGCGCGAATGCCAAGCGATCCTCGAACTCGAGAGGATCGAGGATTCGAATCTGTCAAAACGCGCAGACGAACTTGGAGCGATGGTTTTCTCACTGAGTCGAGCCCAGACAACCGGCACGGAAAACTAAACTGACTCTGCCTCTGAAACGGCCTTCAGAAACTGAAAACTGCCCCTTTAATCCCCCTGCCTCTCGTAACGCACCCCGGCTTGTACCTCCCTCCCTCGAACGGTAGCGTGCGGGGCGTCCCTAATTCAAACCTCCACGAGGAACCCAATGCGCCATCCTAAGCTCATCGCATTCCTGGCCCTTTCGCTCATCGCGGCGACCGGTGCCTTCGCGTCCCGCACCTTGATCGCTCCGCCGCTCGCGGCGAAAATCCATCCCTTCGTCCTGAAAGCGCTCGAAACGAACGGCGTCGTTCCGGTGATCGTGAAGCTGAAGAAGCAAGCCGATTTGAAGTCGATCGTGGCCGCGCGTCTCCCGCTCGCCCAGCGCCAAAAGGCCGTTTACGACGCCCTCCGCACGACGGCGATGAACGACCAGGCCGACCTCGTGAAGCTCCTCGATACGCGCGCGGTGAAGTACCGCCGCTTCTACATCTCGAACATGATCGCCGTGTTCGACGCCTCCGCGGACCTCGTGAAGGAAATTGCCGCCCGCTCGGACGTCGAGAAGGTCTTCGCGAACCCGTCGGTCGCGCTCAAGATGCCGTCGCCCGCCGTGCGTTTTTCGCAAGGCCTCGCGAAGATGAACGAACCGAACGGCGTCGGCGACAACATCGCGTTCATGAAAGCGGACGCGGTTTGGGCTCAGTACCATAAGCAAGGCGAAGGCATCGTCGTCGCCGGCCAAGACACCGGCGTCCAATTCGACCACCCGGCGCTCGCGCACCAGTATCGCGGCTACGATCCGACGAAGAACACCGCCTCGCACGACTACAACTGGCACGACTCGATCCACAAGGACACGCCGATCGCGTCGAACCGCTGCGGTTACGATCTCGACGTTCCGTGCGACGACGGCGATCACGGCTCGCACACGATGGGCACGATCGTCGGCTCCGACGGCAAGGACAACCTGATCGGCATGGCGCCGAAAGCGCAATGGATCGCCTGCCGGAACATGGACGGCGGCACCGGAACTCCCGCCTCGTACATCGAGTGCTTCGAGTGGCTCCTCGCTCCCTATAAGTCGGGCGCGAATCCGATGACCGACGCCGACCCCGCGAAGGCTCCGAACATCGTGAACAACTCGTGGGGCTGCCCGCCGGAAGAAGGCTGCGCCGCCGACGAAATCCTACCCTCGCTCGAAGCGATGAAGGCGGCGGGCGTGCTCGTCGTCGTCTCCGCGGGTAACGACGGTCCGGATTGCTCGACGATCCAGGATCCGCCGGCTTGGCACTCGGCCCTCACGCTCGGCGTGGGCGCTTACGACCACCGCAGCGGAACGATCGCGAGCTTCTCGAGCCGCGGTCCCTCGAAGTTCGACAACGAGATCGGACCCGACCTCGTCGCGCCGGGCGTGAACATCCGTTCTTCCGTCCCGGGCGGCCAATACGCGCAGTTCGGATGGAGCGGCACCTCGATGGCCGGTCCGCACGTCGCGGGCGCGGCCGCGCTCCTCTGGTCGATCAAACCGGACCTCATCGGCGACATCGAAAAGACGACCGACATCCTGAAGCAATCGGCGACGCCGAAAACGACCTCGCAGTCCTGCGGCGGCGTTTCCGGTTCGGCGATCCCGAACAACACCTACGGCATGGGCGTGATCGACCTCGAGAAGGCCCTCCAACTCGCCGGCGCGAAAGCGCCGCGGACGGAAGCTCCGACGCCTCCGACTCCGCCGACCACTCCGCCTTCGAAACCGTCGAAGTCGGTTTGGCCGAAGCGCGGCTGATTGCCCGACCACCGAAGTGAACGAAAAGGCTCCCGGGATTCCCGGGAGCCTTTTTTATTCGCGGTCAGGAATCCCTTTCCGGACTAACCCTGGACAATCGAGGCCAATTTCGGGAAAACTTTTCCTCAATGATCGTCCCGAATTCCACTCCCTGCGCCGCGCCCATCCTCGTCGTCGACGACGACGAAGACATCCTTCGGATGACCTCCTTCGTGCTGAACCAGCTCGGATACCGCGTGGTCGTGGCCGCCGACGCGCAGACGGGGATCTCGGAGCTTCGCGATCGCGGGACGAAGCCCTGCCTGATCCTCCTCGATCTCATGATGCCCGTAATGGACGGCACCGCTTTCCGCAACGAAGTGCGCGCGATCCCGAACGCCGCCGAGGTTCCGATCGTGATCCTATCCGGAGACGACGAACTCGCGACGAAAGCCGCGAATCTCCAAGTCGCCGGATTCGAACGCAAACCGATCAGCGTCGCGCGCCTCTCCGCCCTCGCGGAAAAATACTGCCACTCGGAATCGGCCTGAGCCATGGCGGAGACGAAGACCGATCAAGCGAACGAGGGGCGGGAAGCGCTCCTTTCGCTCCTCGAAGCGACGCTCGACGCGACCAAAGAGGGACTGCTCGTCGTCGACCGTAACGGGAAGATCGTCCGGAGTAACCGCCGCTTCGCGGAGATCTGGCGGATGCCCGCCGAACTCGTCGAAGGAAAAGACGACTCCGCGATGGTCCAATTCGCGAAGGACCAACTCGAGAAACCCGCGCAGTTCGTGAATCAGGTCGAATCCGCCTACGCCGATCTCGAGGGTGAGTTTTCCGATATTCTCCGCTTCCGCGACGGACGCCGGATCGCGCGCACGAAGCAACCGTATCGGATTAGCGGCGTGACCGCCGGAACGCTCTGGAGTTTTCGGGACGTCACGGACGAGCGACGGGCGGAAGAGTTTCGGAACGAAGCGCGAAAAAACGCCGAGTTCGTTTCGGAAGCGAGCCGCCGCCTCGCCGAATCGCTCGACTTCGAAGAGACCGTCCAGGCGATCCAAGGCATCGTCATTCCCCGGCTCGGGGACTGGTCCGCGATCGGGATCCGCGAAGGGGAATCGGGAATGCGGCTCGTCGCTTTCCAGATCGAACCGCCCGCTCCGGCGATCACCGACCGCATCGGAAACAACACGCTCCTCGACTTGAGCGCCCCGAGCGGGATTCCGAACGTCATCCGCACCGGTAAATCCTTTCTCTGCACGCACGTGACCGCCGAACACCTGACCACCGACGGCGGCCGCTATCCTATCGTCGGCACGCGCGATCCGGAAACGCTCGCCGCCGTTCGCAAGACCGGGCTTTGTTCCTTCATGATCGTCCCGCTCTCCGTCCGCGGAAAAGTCATCGGAGCGATGTCGATCGGCAGCACGCGGCCGGAACGCGTCTACGGTGAAAGCGAACTCGCACTCGCCGAGGAAATCGGCCGCCGAACGGCGATCGCGATCGACAGCGCGATGCTCTACCGGGACGCCCTGCGGACGATCCAAGTCCGCGAAGATTTTCTTTCGGTGGCTTCGCACGAGCTGCGCACGCCGCTCAGTCCGCTCCGGATGCAGTTCGAAATGGCTCATCTCTTCGCGAAATCCTTGCCGGAAGGCACTCCGAAACGCACGGAGCTTCTCGAATTGATGGAAGGCGCCGGTCTCCAGATGGACCGACTCCTGAAGCTCGTCGAGACCCTGCTCGACGTTTCGCGGATCACCGCGGGCCGGCTGAAGCTCCATCCCGAACGCTGCGATCTCGTCGTGCTCATCGGCGAAGTGGCGAAGCGGTTCGAACCGACGCTCGCGAAAGCCCGCTGCCGACTCGCGATTCGCGGCCCCGACTCTCTCGAAGGCCATTGGGACCGCTCGCGTATCGACCAAGTGATCTCGAATCTCCTCTCGAACGCGGTGAAGTTCGGAGCGGGAAGGCCGGTCGAAATCGAAGTCCAGTCGCGCGCCGGAGAAGCCCACCTCACCGTCCGCGACAACGGGCCCGGAATAGACGAAACCGATCTCGCGCGCATCTTCGAACGCTTCGAACGCGGGACCGGGGCGGCGGGAACGCAGGGCTTCGGGCTCGGTCTCTATATCTGCCGCGAAATCGTCGGGGCCCACTCCGGAAAGATCGGAGTCGAGAGCGCGCCCGGAAAAGGCGCCTCCTTCATCGTACGGCTTCCGATCGGCGGTCCTACTCCGTCGTAACGGATACGGCTATTTCCGGACGGTCCCCATCACCTTCACGAGCTGCTTCCGCGTGAGGAGACGCACTAATAATAGAGAGAGCCGGTTCATCCACCCGCTCACGAGGGTCGGACCGAACTTCCGCTCGAAGGCGACGAGGGCGTTCTCCGCCACCGTATCGGCGCTCTCGGTCGCCCAGGCCGGAATCTCGTTCTTCGACCACCCCGCCCGGTCCGGGAAATTCGTCGCCGTCGAACCGGGGCAGAGGTTGACGATCATGATCCCTTTCTTCCGGCACTGGAACCAGAGCGACTCGGCGAACGAGGCGACGAACGCTTTCGTCGCCGAGTAGATCGCCTGCCGGGGCATCGGCAGGAAACCGAGAACCGAGGCGACTTGGATGATTCCGTCGCCGCGTTCGGCGCGTCCGAGGAACGCGTGAGAAAGATCGACGAGCGCGGTGACGTTCAGGAAAATCATCTCGCGGGTCTTCGCGAGCGGCGTCTCCGCGAAGTCGCCGACGAGGCCGAATCCCGCGTTGTTCACGAGCAAAGTATAACGCTCCGAGTTCGTCAAATCGTCGACGACCGAATTCAATCCGGTTTCGGTCGAAAGGTCCGCCACGATTTTTCGGTGCCCGCTTCCTCCGAGTTCGGCGAGCAGCGAGTCGAGCCGAGAAGCGTTTCGAGCCACCGCCGTGACCGTATAACCGCGTTTCGCGAGCTTTAGGGCGAACGCCCGGCCGATGCCTTCGCTCGCTCCGGTCACGAGTGCGCGCTTCGTTTTCGAGGAAGAGGAAGGAGGAGTCATGGGAAAATTTTGCCGAAATCCCGAGCGCTCCGCAACGTTATCGAGCTGACGCAGTAACATTTCTATGAAGTTTCGTCACCGGAACGACGACGAGACGGGTGTGAAGAACCTTACGCGCTTCGCCCGGAAGTACTTGGTCGTTAAACCCCTTCGCAAACTCGCGAAGGTGAGCACGTGTCTCGGCATCAGCCTCTGCTGCGCCTCGAGCTGCGGAATTCTCGGGAACAAAAAGGAAGCCAACCGATCCCTCGCGCAAGGCGGAGCCTGCCTCGACGAACTCGGACCGATCTCGAACCAATTCCTCGACGGCACCGTGAACGAAGGCCAGTGGCGCGCGACGTGGGACTGCGTCGACGACACGATCGACCTCTTCAAGAAGTTCGTGAAAGGCTCGGAGACCGAGGGTTACCTCCCGAGCGATCTCCAGTTCCTCATGCAGAAATTCATGTTCTCGAAAGGAACCGTCACCGCGAAACTCGTCGACGGCGCGCTCTCGATGAAGGCGTCGCTCTTCGGCGGCACCGAGAAGCGCCTTTCGAAAGACGAGCTCGAGAGCTTCCGCTCCCTCGCCCGCTTCCTGAAGGAAGAGACAAGCGCCCTCATCCCGCACCTCCGGAACCGCCATACGAATCCGACCGCCGCGAACCTTCGCTCGCTCTCCGTCGCGATCGAGACGTTCGGCAACCACCTCGCCGATTACCTGAATACCGGCGGGCACCAGAAATTGACGATCGACCAAGCGGTCGAGTTCACCACCGAACTCGCGAAGATCGCTTTCACCACCGACCCGGCCACCGTCGAAGCGTGGACCCGCCTCGGCCAGGAAGTGAAGACCCTTCTCGTCCGCGGCGCCTCCGACGGCGTCGACGGCGCGGATTGGACGAAGATCCTGAAATACGGCGCGAAAGCCGCCGGCGCGATGGTCGCCTACTTCGACGCCCCGGCCGACGATCCGATGTTCGAGATCGAGATGATCAACAAGCTCCAGACCGTGCTGAACTCGAGCGTCTCGGATTGGGGCGGCGAGCTTCCGTTCTCCCAAATCGAGAAGATCATCGACAAGGCCCCGAATTCGATCCTGCCCGAACTTGCCGACGACTTCCGCGCCGGCGCGAAGGCGCTCTTCCATCCGCGCGTCGAGACCGTCGACGGAAAAACGACGACCTATCGCGCGGCGGCCGCCCGCCTCTTCCAAACGCGGACCGACACCGGCATCGACGCCGCCGCCATCGAACGCGTGGTCGCGAACTACAGACTCGGTCGGCGCGCGAACATGCATCTGACGAACATCTTCGCCGGCACGAAGGAAGACCTCCTCCCGGCCGACTTCGAGACGCGCGCGCGCGCCTACATGGCGACGCTCACGAACGCCGCCGACAAGAACGACGTCGTCCGGTTGATCACGGCGGCGAACCGCTATCCGGGCCTCCACCCGGCGAACACGCCCGAAATCCTCTTCCTCGACCAGTCGAAGCACTCGCAAAACAACCTGAACCGGATGAGCTGGTACGAGATCGCCTCGACCCTCCTCCTCCAGTCTTACGGTTCGACGAGCGATTCCTTCGGCAAGGCCGCCACGCTCGACGACTTGAACACGCTCATCGCGGACTTGAAAGGCTTCCTCTACGCCTTCCACATGTACCATCCGCTCAAGACGGGCATCGGCGCGAAGCGCTTCCGCGAAGCGAACCTCTTCATGCCGAACGGCAACGGCGACGACAAGATGAACCTCCCGGAGACCTCGGTCTACCTCGCGTTCATCTTCTCGGCCTCGCGCCAAAACTCGCGCATCATGGATCTCGCCGTCGAAGGCGCGAACCCCTGTCCGATGAAGGGTTGGAACGTCCCGCTGAAACTCCCGATCTACGAAGTCCAGTGTTTCCGCGATCGCTTCAAGGCGAATTTCGCCGAGCTCTTCTCGAACATGCCGCTCCTCCGCGACGAAATCGCGGCGATGTCTCCGGCCGATCAAGCGACGTGGAACCAGACGCTCGAGTATGCCTCGAAGACGACCGGCTATAACGAAGACCCGATCACCTCGTTCGACGTGAGCTCCTACGCCGGTCTCCCGCATTACGCGGAATCCGTCATGCTCCGCTTCGACACGAATCACGACGGCGCTCTCGACCGCCGCGAGACGCTCGACAACGTCTTCCCGATCTTCAAACGCGAGCTCGCGACGCTCTCGAAGATCAAGATCGACTTCGTGAACCAAGCCGTCCTCCTCTACCTCATGCAATACGGGAAACAGCCGGACGTGTGGGATCTGATCGGATGGGCGCTCGGCGCCGAGTACAACAAGGAATTCAAAGCGCGCCGGATCCGCATCTATCAGATTTTCGCCGCGCTCAGCCCGCCGGCCCCGGCCGATCCGATTTCCCAAACGCCGCCCCCGGGCATCTATCCGCCTCCGCCCGGCAGCCTTCCGCTGGCTTCGAACGCTTCGACGAGCAGCCTCTTCGCGAACTCCCCGCTCGGGATGATCACGAAAGGCCTCGTGATGGGCCTTACGCCGGTCGTCACCCCGGCCACGGCGGTGAAACCTCAGGGTAATTTCGACCTGAACGCCGTCGATCCGACCCAGCTCGAAGGTTACGACTCGAGCGGACCGGTCATCGACCCGGCTTCGCCGTACCAGGAAGCTCTGGAAGTTTTGCCGCAAGACCTCTAGACTCGGGGCTTCTGAGAGGAGCCTCCGCGTCATGAACCCCGTCTTGAAGCCTTTCCCGAAGGGCGGCTTGCCGTCCGCCTCGATCCATTCCGTTCGGTTCTTGGCCGAAAAGGAACTCGCGCGGTTCAAATCCGGTAAAGACTATCCCGCGAAGCCTTTCGCGGACGCGACCCTCTCCGACCGTGAACCCGTAAAAGCGGTGACGATTCCGTCCGGCTACGACCGCCTCGAGACGTTTTTCTTCGTAAGGCCGGGCGTGAAAACGTTCGCGCTCCATGACGGGATCCGGAAGGGACTCGCCTACGACGCCGAGGCGACCGCGAGCCTCGCGCTCGACCTATCGGGACTTTCCTCGGGCGACGCCGAGCGCGTGTTGTCCGCGATCGGTTCGTACCTCGTGCTCGCGACCTACGAACCGACGAAATACGGGAAGAAGGCGGCGAAGAAGGATTCCGACAAAAAGAAAAAGACCGAGCCGGAATTGCTCGTGAAGTCGCCCTTCTCCCCTTCTCGCGCGAAGGAAATCTTCGAATCCGCGCGTTCGATGGGCGAAGCGGCGAACCTCGTGCGCACGCTCGCCGAGATGCCCGCGAACGAGCTGCGCCCGGAAAGCTATCACCGGCGCGCGAAGGCGCTCGCGAGGGAGTGGGGCGCGGAGTTCGCGTTCTACGACCGGAAGGCGCTCGAGAAGCGCGGTGCCGGCGGCTTCCTCGCCGTCGTCCAGGCCGATCCCGATCACGGATACGGCATCGCGAAACTCACCTATAAGCCGAAGGGAAAAGCTTCCGGCCGTCGAGTCGCGCTCGTCGGCAAAGGTCTCTGCTTCGATACCGGCGGCTATAACATCAAGACGGGCGACTACATGCTCGAGATGCACCGGGACATGACGGGTTCCGCGGTCGCGCTCGCGACGTTCGGGCACCTCGTTCGTTCGGGAACGAAGGATCACCTCGAGTGCTATCTCGCGCTCGCCGAGAACCTGATTTCCGCGACCGCCTATCGTCCGAATGAAGTCGTGATCGCCTCGAACGGCGTCTCGATCGAAGTCGTCGATACGGACGCCGAAGGGCGAATGGCGCTTTCGGACACGCTCGTCCTCGCTTGCGAATCGGATCCCGATCTCGTGATCGACTACGCGACGCTGACCGGCGCCGTGATCCGCGCGATCGACACCCGTCGCTCGGGCGTGTTCGCGAACCGCGATTCGCTCCGCGAGCTCGCCGTCACGGCCGGCGAGGCGTGCGGCGAACGCACGTGGGGATTCCCGATCGGCGAGGATTACTGGGAGGCGATCCAGTCCGACATCGCCGACGTCCGCCAGTGCGCGACGACGAACAACTCCGATCATATCTACGCGGCGACGTTCCTCTCGAGTTTCGTGAAACCCGAAGTCCCGTGGCTCCACGTCGACCTCGCCGCCGAATCGAATAAGGGCGGCCTCGGTCTCTCCGCGAAGGACGTCACCGGTTACGGCGTTCGCCTCACCGACGAGATCCTCCGTCGCTTCCGCCCGGAAAAGAAGAAGGCGGCCGCGAAAGCGAAGAAAAAGTGAGCGCGCGTCCCTCGACGTCGGTCGCCGCCGCTTCCGTCCTCGGCCTCGCCGCCGCGTTCGCCGTGACGGCGTCGATCTCGGCGACCCCGCCCGATTGCGGAAAGCCGTGGGTTTTCTTCGACCTCGGGAACACGGTCGTCGCCTCCGCTCCCGGCCGGGAGTCCCGGTACGTACCGGGCGCCCACGCGTACGTCCAGGAACTCCGCCGCCGCGGTTATCCGGTCGGACTCCTCACGAATATTCCCGAGAAGTGGGGCCGGACGCGCGCCGAGAAGATCCGCGCGCTGAAGCGGCTCATGCGCGAGACGTGGACGACGGACCCCGCCGCCGAGGCGATGGACTGGTCCGACTTCCCGGAAGCCGTGATCGTGATCCCGCCGTCGGACGCGGAACGGAAACCCGCGCCCTACCTCTTCGAGGCCGCGCTCACGTTCGCGGCACGCGACGCCGGCCGCGACGGGTGCCCGGTTATTTTCCAGGGTGAAGATCCCGCCGAGATCGCCGCCGCCGAAAAAGCCGGCCTGACGACCTACCTCGTCGGCAAGGATCCCGCGGCGCCGTTCATGCCGATCGACCGCATCGCGCGGAGGAATCCGTGAGCGAGGAACGCGACGAACCCGTCGCACCCGCACGCGAAGCGATCGTCCTCGACGCGGAAGGAAACGTCCTTTCCGAACCCGCGGGCGCAGAAAAGCACCGCCGCGCGGAGTTCAAGGTCGTAAACCTCGGGAACGTCGGCCTCGTACCGAAGGTCCTCTTCGGCGCCGCGTTCGTCGCGCTGCTGCTCCTCGGATTGACGGTCGCGGGAATCGCGCTCGGCGTGCTCTTCGTCGGTTTCCTGACCCGGACGATCTTCAGGACGAAGCGACGATAAGGTATTCGCGCAGCTCGCCGCGCACTTCGACCACCGCGCTTTCGCCGGTTTTCTTCCCGAGGAGCGCCTCTCCGAGCGGCGACGAGGCGGTCAGGACCTGGAGGGGAACGCCTTCGATCGTGGTGATGAATCCGCCTCCCCGGGGGGCGATGAACGCGTAGGAAGTCACGTCGCGGACCTTTAACGTCACGAACGAGGTCGGGATGATCGGATCCTCGGTCGCGTAGGTGCGGGAGGGCAGGAACCGGTACATCGTGAGAAGTCCCTGGATCTCGGCGCGGCGCGGGGACTCGACTTGGACCGGGCCGCCTTTCGCGGGGAGTCCGGCGAGCTCTTCCTCGAGGTGCGCGATCAAGTGCTGGATGACGGCCTTCTTATCCATATTGTTTCCGGGCGAACCAAAAAATCCAAAGCGCGAAGAGATTCACGCTGAAGTAGAAAGGCAGGTCGGATTGGTTCCAATTCAATTGAGAATAGAAATTCAGGAGGTCGAAACGAAAACCGATACGCAATCCCTCGGGATTTTGCGAGACCTCGATTCCGGCGGCGGCACCGGAGAGCGCCCGAAAACCGTAACCCCCGATCGCGAAATTCATAATCTGCGGTACCAGGTAGATCGTCGTGAACACTCGGGACCGGGAATGAGACCGAGCGAAGTAGAAGAAGGCCAGAAACCCGGAGGCGATCCAGAGGGCGCCGATCCCGAGGAGGACGAACACTCCCGTCGTGCGTTCCGAACGCACCAAAAAATAGCCGAGAAAGCCGGTGGAACTCAAAACCGACAGAAGCAAATACCGCGGCACCCATTTCCGGACGAACTCGGGGGAGGGAGAGAGGATCGGAATCGATTTAGCCGGGGGCTTCGCATCCCAACGCCCGTCGCTCTTCCGGGCGGCGATCTCTTCCATCACCGCTCGATAGCGATCCGGATAACGGGTGCGATCGACGCTCGAGGCGATGAATTCCAGGTCCCCCCGGGAATAACTCTTAAAATCGGTCGAATCTTCCACTCGAGGACGAGTTTAACGATGCCTCCGGAAAAAAACAAATGCCCCCATGACGATCACGGACCTTTGGGGATAGGCTCGAGGGGATGAAACAGCGCGGCTGGTTCTGGCTTATATTCCTCATCCTCGTCGTCGGGCTCCTCGCGGTGCTCGCGACGCGATTCAATGTCGCCGTCCTCCTCGCCGACCGGCGCGCGATGCTCGAACCGATCCTCGGCACCGTCGGCTTCGTCGTCATCCTCGCGAGCTTCATCATTCTCTTCGTCCGCCTCACCCAGGAAATGCGGCTGAACCAGCTCCAATCCGAATTCCTCGCCGCCGTCACCCACGAGCTGAAGACGCCGATCGCGACGCTCGAACTCTCCTCCTCCCTTCTTCGCCAGACCGACCTTTCGCCCACCGAACAGGACCAACTCTGGAAATCGCACGAACTCGAGCTCGGTCGCTTGCGCTCCGAAGTCGAGGCGCTCCTCGAGGCCGCGCGATGGGACGCGAAGGCCGTGCGTTCGAAGCGAATCGAGATCGACCTCGAGAAGTGGTTGAACGAACGAATCGGCGCCTGGCGCGAACTCCTCGGTCCCGGCGCGACGATCGTACGGGAGGGCGACGCGCTCCCGGGAAAGATCCTCGCGGACCCGAAGATGCTCGATCTCGTCTGCACGAACCTCGTCGAGAACGCGAAGAAGTTCGCCAAGGGAAAACCGAAGGTCACCCTCCGTACCTCCTACTCGGGGACGCGGTGGAGCGTCGTCTTCCGCGACGAGGGCCTCGGATTCGAACCGGCCGAGTCGAAAAAAATCTTCAAGCGATTTTACCGCGCGAAACATTCCGCTCCTTATTCGATTTCGGGGACCGGTCTCGGTCTCTACCTCGCACGCGAAGCCGGTAAACGGATGGGCATCGCCATCGCGGCGGCGAGTGCGGGACCGAATCTCGGGGCTTCTTTCGAACTCTCCGGAAAGGCGACCGGTTAACCGATGGGGGCGGACGTCCAATTCAGCCGCGCTCTCCTCGTCGAGGACGAGCCCGCGCTCGCGGCCGCGCTGAAAATCGCGCTCGCCCGCCTGAAAATCCCGGAGATCCTGCATGCGACGACGCTCGCCGACGCCCGGAAATCGATCGAAACTTCGCCCTGCGACCTTCTCATCCTCGACCGGAACCTGCCCGACGGCGACGGACTCGAACTCTGCGACGAGCTGCGGAAGGACGGGTTTCGCGGCACGGTCCTCTGCCTGACCGCGAAGGGCGAGCCGGACGACCGCGTCGCGGGTCTCGACTCGGGCGCGGACGATTACCTTCCGAAGCCGTTCCATTGGGAAGAACTCGCGGCGCGGATTCGCGCGCTCTCGCGTCGCCGCGATCCCGAGGCGACTCGGGCGATCACGGAACCGCCGAAACTCTGGAAACTCGATTCCGCGCGGCTGAAAATCCTCGGGCCGAAAGGTTGGGTCGAGCTCACTCCCCTCGAATTCAAACTCGCGACCCACCTGATCCAGGCCGAAGGCGCGATCGTGAGTCGCGAGGAACTCCTGAAGGAAGTCTGGGGTTTCCGCTTCCTCCCGAAAACGCGCACGACGGATTACTTCCTCGGGCGACTCCGGAAATATTTCGAGACGAACCCCGACGAGCCCCGGCACTTCCTCACCGTGCGCGGCGCGGGTTATCGCTTCAGCGCGGAACCCGAGTCAAATCCGCCGGGTTGAATTTCTCGTGCATGAGCACCGCGCCCCAGTGCAGGTGCGGACCGCTCGCGCGCCCGGTCGCCCCCGATAGCCCGAGCAATTGGTTCTTCGCGACTCGATCGCCGGCCTTCACGTCGAGCCGACTCATATGACCGTAGATCGTGAAAAGGCCGTAACCGTGATCGAGAATCACCGTATTACCCGTGAAATAGAGGTCCTTCGCGAGGACGACGACTCCGCCCTCGGGCGCGTGGATCGGGGTAGGCGTTCGGGCCCGGAGGTCGAGACCCTGATGGAAGCTCTTCATCGATCCGTTGAAGAGGCGCTTATTCCCGAATCGCGAAGTGACCTCGCTGTCGATCGGGAGCATGAAGGGACCGGACCAGAGCCGCTCGGTCCGGACTTTCCGGTAAAGCGCGCCGATCTCCCTCGTCTCCTTGATGATCCGTTTCATCACCTTCTTCGGAGGATTCACCTTCTTCTCGTCGACCGTGAGTTTCTCCGAGGGATACCCGCCGTCGATCACCTCGATCGGGAACTCGGCTTTTCCGCCCTGCCAGGAAAGTTCGATCTTGGACATCCGCGGCTTCGAGTTGAATGGAATCACGACGAGCGCCGCGAGGTCTTTCGCAGGTCCGCTCGGGAAAACCGGGAATTCCTTGCCTTCGAACTTCACGGTCACGCCGGCGATGTCGATTTCCATCAAGGGGTGGAGTCCGACCGCGACGATCGAACCGTCGGGAGCGTGATCTGTCGAGAGCGTGACGTCGAACGCGGGCGTCGATTTTTCCGTCGACTGGGATTGGAACGGGATCGGTCGGACGCCTTCGACCTTCACCGGCGTCGGCGCCGGATCGGGGGGCGGAGAATCGGCCGCGCGCGGGCCGCTCTGGCACGCGGCGAGCGCGCCGGAAAATCCGAGAACGAAAACGAGGACCTTAGGTGAACCGAGCCTTTGCTTCGCCATCCGTGAAGACCACCGAGAATTCCTCGCCTGGTTTCGCGTCCGATCGCTTCCGGAGAACGTGTCCTTGTTCGGTCCGGGCGATCGCGTATCCTCGATCGAGGACCTTCAGCGGCGAGAGTGCTTCCAGTTTACCGGTGAGCTGCCCGAAAGCCAACTTCCGTCGTTCGATCACGTTTCGAAGCGAACGATCGAGACGGGCGGTCCACTCGTCCACGCGCTGCATTTGCTCGCGGAGACGGTCGAGCGGACTCACGACCCGCGCGGACAGGTGATTCAGGAGGCTCCGCTTGTTCGCGAGATCGCGCCGAATCGTGGAACGCATCCGTTCCGCGTTCTGCCCGAGCTGACGGGCGACGTCGACCCAGTGACCGGAGACGATCTCGGCCGCGGCCGAAGGCGTGGGCGCCCGGAGGTCGGCGACGAAGTCCGCGATCGTGAAGTCGATCTCGTGGCCGACGGCCGATACGACGGGAAGACGCGAGGCCGCGATCGCGCGGGCGAGCGCTTCGTCGTTGAAGCACCACATGTCCTCGATCGATCCGCCGCCGCGGGCGAGGACGACGATTTCGCCGAGGTCGTGCTTGTTCGCGGCGTCGAGGCCGCGCAAGATTTGCTTCGGCGCCTCCGCGCCTTGGACGAGCGCCGGAATCACGAGCACTTCGAGGTGCGGAGCGCGCCGACGGAGGATGTTCAGCATGTCGCGAATCGCGGCGCCGCTCGGCGAGGTCACGACGGCGATTTTTTTAGGGAACGGCGGCAGCGGGCGCTTCCGCTTCGGATCGAAGAGGCCCTCGGATTGGAGCTTCGCCTTCAGCTGTTCGAACGCGATCTGGAGCGCGCCGGCTCCGAGCGGTTCGATCCGGTCGACGATAAACTGGTAATTCCCGCGAGGCGCGTAAACGGCGACTTTCCCGCGGCAGAGGACCTGCATCCCGTCCTTCAGATCGAAGGCCACGCGCCGTTTTCCGCCGGCTCCGAAGAGCGCGGCCGCGATCATCGAACCCGAATCCTTCAGCGAAAAATAGAGGTGCCCGGAGGCGGCCGGGCGGAAATTCGAAATCTCGGCCTGAACCCAGATTTCCGTGAAAGCAGGTTCGAGCACGCCTTTGATGCGCGCGGTGAGCTCGGTGACGGTCAGCGGTTTCGGGCTTCCGGCGGCGAACTCGAAAAGAGAGACGTTATCCCGATCCATTCTGGGAGGGAGCTTGGCCCACTTTCTTGAAGAGTTCAAACGACTTCAGGTAATTGACGGCCTGCTTCACTTGCTCGTCTTCTTTCGGGTTGAAGCGCGAGGGTTCGTCCGGTTTCAGCGCCTCGGCCGACTGATTCTCGTCGTCGTCCGAGTCGGAAATCGCAGGGTTTTTCAGGTGTCGGCGCAGGTCGCGTTCCCGGAAGGTTTCGCGACGTTTTCTCGCCTTCGCGAGCACTTTCGGATCGTAATCGTCGAGGAGAATGTCGGGCTGGATGCCCTTTTCCTGGATGCTTCGGCCGCTCGGCGTGTAATAGCGCGCGATGGTGAGCTTCATCCCGAGGTCGTTTCCGAGGTCGACGACCGTCTGGACGGAGCCTTTTCCGAACGTCGGTTGGCCCATGATGATCGCGCGATGGGAATCCTGGAGCGCGCCGGCAACGATCTCCGAGGCGGAGGCCGATCCGGAGTTCACGAGGACGGCGACCGGGAGGTCCTTCCGAGCCCAGCCCTTCTTCGCGTAACGGACTTCTTTCTGCGAGGGGTCGCGCCCGATCGTCGAAACGACCACGCCGTCGTCGATGAACGCGGAGGCGACGTCGACCGCTTGGTCGAGGAGTCCGCCCGGATTCATGCGGAGGTCGAACACGAGGCCCTTGAGCTTGTTTTTCGATTCGAGTTTCTCGATCGCCTTACGGACATCGTGTCCGGCGTCTTCGTTGAAACTCGCGAGCCGGACGTAACCGTAACCGTCGGGCAGTTCGTCGGACTTCACGCTTTGGATCTTGATCGTCTCGCGGTTCAACTTCACCTCGAGCGGCTTCTCCGCGCCCTCGCGGCCGAGCGTGAGCGTGACGTGCGCTCCCTTTTTCCCGCGCATCTTCGAGACGGCCTCGACGAGGGTCAGCCCCTTCGTCGACTCGCCGTTGATCTTCAGAATACGGTCGCCGGGCTTCACGCCGGCCCGCCACGCGGGCGTGTCCTCCATCGGCGTGACGACGACGATCGCGTCGTTCTTCATGCCGATTTCGATGCCGAGGCCCCCGAAGCGCCCGCTCGTGTCGGTCTTCATTTCGCGGTAGATGTCCGCGGTGAGGAACGCCGAGTGCGGATCGAGGGTCTCCATCATCCCTTTGATCGCGCCCTCGATGAGCTGCTTATCGCCGACTTCGTCGACGTAGTTCGTTTGGATGAACTGGTAGATCTTCTGGAAGAGTTCGATGTTCTCGTACTTCTCGCGCGAGAGGTCCTTCTTGGCGACCTTCTCTTCTCTTTTGTCGTCCTTCTGCTCGGTCTTCGCGTCTTCGGATTTCGAGGACTCCCGTTTCTTAGCTGCGCCGAACGCGGGCAGCGCGAGCAGGCAGGTGACGAGGGCGATGCGGGAAACCATCGAGCGAGCGCGTAAGGTCATAGAAATCCAGAATACGGGACTTAGAGTTTCGCCGCAATATTCGCCGTCACCCACTGGAGGGGATCGACCGGAATATTGCGCGCCCGAATCTCGAAGTAGACCGGATTCCCCGACGAATCGGATACGCCAATTTTTTCACCCATCGCGACCGAATCGCCGACGCGCTTCGCGAGGTCGCCGAGGTGGCCGCAGATCGAATAGAAGTGATCGCCGTGATCCACGATCGCGAGCCGACCGTAGGTAGGCAAATCCCCCGCATAGACGATTTTACCGGGCGAAATCGCTCGGATATCCGTGGACGCGGCGGTCGCGATCTCGATTCCTTTTTTGAACACGTTCAAGCCGGAGGCCTTGTCGAACGTCTTCCCGAAACGACCGACGACTTCGCCGAGCGCGGGGAACGGGAGCTTGCCCTTCGCTTTCGCGAACGTGGAATCGGCCATGACCGCCATCGCGCGGCTCGCCGCGCGTTCGGCGCGGTGGGTTTCCTGGATTTCCATGCGCGCGTTGAAGTTCCGGATGAGGTCGGAGACTTGGGCCTCGGCCGTCTTGAGTTCGCGCCACTTCTCGAGCTGAGCGACGCGCTCGCCGCGGTTCTTCTGGATCAAATCGAGTTGGAGTTGGCGGTTCAACTCGAGGATCCCCTCGCTCTCGGCCATCTCGTGCACGGTCGCCTCGAGCTCGCCGCGTTCGGCGGCGATCCGCGCCTCGAGCCGGTCGGCGTCCTCGAGGTCCGCGCGGAGGGCGTCGACTTCGCGTACGCCCTGCTGGACCATCCGCCGGATGAGGTGGCGTTTCGGCTGTTCGAATTTTTCACGCGCGAGGGCGTCCGGATTTTCCGGCATTACTGAATCCGCGAGGTAGAGGTCCCGCAACGCTTTTCGGATCGCGGCACGCTCGATGCCGACCCGCTCTCGGATCACTCCTCGCCGGGACTCGAGCTCGCGAACGGTATCTTCGAGCTCGCGGATCCGCGTTTGACCGAGGGTACTCTCCTCTTTCTGGAGTCGGATGAGCTCCTGGATCTTGCGAAGGCTGTCCTTCGCTTCCTTATTTCGCTCGAGCGAGCCGATGAGCGACTGTTCGAGGTTCACGACCTCCGCGCGCACGCGCGATAGCCGCTCGTTCAAAGATGAATTCGATTTCTTCGCGGTCGAGGTCGGCGGGATGCTCGCGAACGCCGCGGACGCGAATACCGTCGATAAGATCGCGACGCCGCGACGGGCGAAGCCGAAGCTCATCGCACCGTCCGTTCCGTACGCGGGGAAAGGACGAACGCGACCGCGCCGACGAGGAGCCCGAGACCGAGGAGCAGCGGCGGCGAAAGGAGCGGGGCCTTCGTGCCGAGACCCGCGAAAAACGGGGAAAGCGCGGCCATCTTCGCGGCGAACCACGGGCTGAGCCGCATGAAGCAGATCCCGGCGAGCAGTCCCGCTCCCGTGGCGAGCAGGATCGGGTTCAACCGGGCCGGAAACCGCGCCTGCCAAGGGCTTCCGCCCATCTGGGAGACGATGCCCTCGGCTTCGGAGAAGATCCCCGAGTTCAACCGCCCGAGCAGGATGAGGACGGCGACCATCGCGAGCACGATCGCCGAGAAAAGCACGCGGCTGAGCCAAGCGATCGCCGAAAGGTTTTCGAGGATCGGCTGGAATCGGTGGGCCGAGAACGCGACGGACTCGACGCCCGGAATCGCGCGGAGACGGTCGACGAGCTTTTCGCCGATCGTTCCCCGGAGGGAATAATGGCGCGGAGTGACCCAGTCCTTTTCGTTCCCGAGCGCCGCGACTTCCTTCGCGAGATCGGGCTGGTTCGTTTGGACCGCGGCCAGAAACGCGTCGGCGTCGACGTACTCGACGGAGACCGCGCTCGAGCCGAGAGAAAGCCGGATTTGGTCACGCACGGAATCGAGACTCGCCGGCTCGGCCGAAGGATCGAGGAAGACGCTCGCGACCTGGTCTCCTTCCAACCCGCGACGAAGCTCTGGCAGGGCCGTCGCGAGCGACGCGAAGAACCCGGCGAGCAGAAGGAGCACGCCGAGCGTGGCGAGCGAAAGGATCTGCGAGAGGGGTTGGAGCCGCCAAGGGCGGAGTGCGAGTCTTAGAGCGAACATAGCGCCTCCTCGATCATGACTTTCCCGTGGCTGAGGATCGCGCAGCGTTTACGCAGTTTCCGGACGATGTCGCGATCGTGGGTCGCGAGGACGAGGGTCGTGCCCGAGATGTTCGCGCGGTGGAGGAGATCCATCACGTTCCAGGTGTTCTGGAAATCCTGGGCGCCCGTCGGTTCGTCGGCGATCAGCAGCTCGGGTCCGCGCGCGAGCGCGCGGGCGATGGCGACGCGCTGGGCTTCGCCGCCGGAAAGGCGCGAGGCAGAGGCGTCGCGAAGGTTCATCAGCTGGAGCCGGTCGAGGAGTTCGTAGATCTTTCCCCGCACTTCGGCGCGCGCGACGCGCGAGCCGGCGAGCGAGACGCCAAGGGCGACGTTCTCGAACACGGTGAAATCCGGGATGAGGCGGACGTTCTGGGGAACGTAGCCGATCGAACGACGGATCGCCTGGAGCGTCGAGCCGCTCGCGCGCGCGAGGTCGTATCCGAAGAGCGAGAGCTGGCCGCCGAAATCCTCTTCCTCCGTCGCCAGGAGACGAAGGAGGGTCGACTTCCCGGCCCCGGTCCCGCCGAGGACGTAAAGAAATTCGCCCTTCTTGAGTTCGAGCGAGATATGATCGAG
This sequence comes from Bdellovibrionales bacterium, assembly GCA_018266355.1. Lineage (GTDB taxonomy): Bacteria > Bdellovibrionota > UBA1018 > UBA1018 > UBA1018 > JACMQW01. The sequence continues at coordinate 604,038 of JAFEAP010000029.1, read as the reverse complement.
TACCTTTTTCCGCTCCGTGTATCCCTTGGAGAGCGCTTGCAGCTGAATCATCCTGATTCTCCCGGCAAAAGTTTACCACGAGTCGCGGCATGAACAATCCGTCAATCGGTTGACGCCTCCGAGTGTGATAGAGTCTTCCCATGCGCCGAGCATTGGCCCTCGCCCTCGCCTATTTGAGCTGGAACACGGCGTTTCGCCTCGTCGTCCTGTCGGTCGTCACCTACTTCATGGCCCGCTCGGGCTCGACGTTCGGCGAGATCTCGGAGACGACGAACACGAACCTGATCCTCGTCTGCGGCTTCGCCGCGCTCTCTTTCCTTTTCGTTCTCACCCAGCTGAATCCGATCGCGACCGTCTCGCGGAGCGAGATCGTGACCGGTCACCTCATCGAGCACCGCTTCTACCCGAACTTCCTCCGCGGCGCGGTCTTCGCCTGCGTTTTCGCGTTCGCCGGCCTCGTCGGCGGTTACTACCACTACGTCGGATTCTTCGTCCAAAGCGACGCTCCGGCCCTCGCCCTCTTCGGCCTTCTTTTCCGCGCCACCTCGATCGTCTTGATGGTCTACGTCGACGAGTTCATCTTCCGCGGGCGGTTCATGGCGCACATCCGCGACGGCGCGCACCCCGCGCGCTCGATCGTGCTTTGTGCCCTCTTCTACACGCTTTCGAAGTCGCTCGAGTTCCACCTCGGGTGGGCGCACTTGATCACGCTCGCGCTCCTCGGAACCGCCCTCTCGATCCGTACCTATTTGCACCGGAATTTCGCCGAAGGGGCAGGACTCCTCGCCGGATTTTTGATGGTCGCGCACGTCGCGTTCAGTCTGCCGATTTTCGGGAACGAATCTCAAGGCTTCATCCTGCTCCGCTACGACATTCGCTTCGACGTAGACGCGCCGATGATTCGTTTTCTGACGGGCGGACTCGGCGGGCCGCTGAGCAGCATCGTCGTCCAAGCGGCGATCCTCTTCGACATCCTTCGGAATCTCTACCGCGAGAAGAAATCACTTTGGCCGCTCCGCAGCGCGGAGCTAAGATAAGAGTCTATGCAATCAAACGTTCCGCACACGGATTCACTCGGTCTCGTCGATCTCGTGATGAGCGCGGGCTTGATGGGAAAACTCGTCATGCTCCTGCTCCTCGGCATCTCGATCTTCTGCTGGGCGATCATCTTCGCGAAGTATCGCACGTTGAAGACCGCCCAAGCCGAGAACGGAAAGTTCCTCGGGTTCTTCTGGCAGTCGAAGAGCATGGACGAGATCTTCCAGCGCGTGGATCAGTTCGCGCGCTCGCCCGTCGCGGCGGTGTTCCGCTCCGGGATGAAGGAACTGCGCAAGCTTCCGAACAGCGCCGATCCGGCCACGGCTTCGCTCGAAGTCGAGAACGTCGCCCGTTCGCTCTCCCGCACGGCGAACGACGAGGTCGCGCTGCTCGAAAAGCACGTGACGTGGCTCGCGACGACCGCGAGCGCGGCCCCGTTCATCGGCCTTTTCGGGACCGTTTGGGGGATCATGACCTCGTTCCAACGCATCGGCGCGTCCGGCGCGGCGAATCTCGCCGTCGTCGCTCCCGGTATTTCCGAAGCGCTCATCGCGACGGCGGCCGGCATCGGCGCGGCCATTCCCGCGGCCGTCTTCTATAACTACTTCCTGAACCAGATCAAACGCGTCGCCCTCGACATCGACGGTTTCAACCAGGACTTCCTGAACATCGTCCGCCGCAGCCAGATCCTCGCCCGCGGCGGCGCTCCGCGCGAGGGTTGATCGATGGCGATCCAAACCTCGAAGACCCAAACCGCGCTTTCCGAGATCAACGTCACGCCGCTCGTCGACGTGATGCTCGTGCTCCTCATCGTCTTCATGATCTCCGCGCCGCTCATGCAGCAAGGGATCCAAGTCGATCTCCCGAAGGCGAACGCGCCGACGATGAACGACATCCCGGACCAACTCGTTCTCGTCGTCGACAAGTCGAAAAACGTGATCATGAACGGGAACCGCATTCCGGAAGGAACCCTCCGCACCCGTCTCGAAGCGATCGCGAAAGCGAAGCCGGAAATCCAGGTCTTCATCCAGGGCGACGCGAACGTCCCGTACGGAACGATCGCCCAGGTGATGGCGGAAGTGAAACAAGCCCGGATCACGCGGGTCGGTCTCGTCACCGAGCCGGGAGATCCGAACGCCCGCCTCTAGGAAAACGATGGACGCGATTCGGGAAGACCAACTCGGGCGAGCCTTAACCTGGTCCCTGATCGGGCACGGCGCGATCGCGTTCGTCATCCTCGTGAAAAGCCTCGTTTTCCCAGGAAACCCCGTCTTCATCGCGCCCGCGCTCAGGGTGGACCTCGTCGGTCTCCCGGACATCCTGAAAAAGGATCTCGCGAAGGTTCCGAAGGCCCTTCCGAAGGAGGACCTGAAAGAAAAGCTCGCCGAAGCCGCGAAGGAAGCGAAGAAGATCAATCCCGTCCCGGAAGACGCCGCGAAGCCGGACGAGATGGTCTTGAATCCGAAGAAGACGGAAAAGAAGACCGCCGAAGACGACAAGAAGAAGGAAAAAGAGAAAGAGAAGAAGATCGACTCCGCGCTCGCGAAGATCCGCGCGCTCGAGCGCCTGAAGGATAAATCCGACGAGGCGAGACCCGAGGAAGACGACGCGATCGTGATCAAGGGGAACCAGGTCTCGAAAGGAACCGCGCTCTCGGGCGACGCGAAGGAGAAAGCGGAGGCGGGATACTACGACGTCATCCGCGATCACGTGGCCGAGTACTGGGCCCTTCCGGAGTGGCTCCGCCGCCAAAAGCTCACCGCCCAGATCCAGATTCGAATCGATCCCGCCGGACGCATCCTCTCTTCGAAGTTCGTGAAGACGTCGGGAAATCCCCAGTTCGACGAGGCGATCCTCGGCACGCTGAAAGACGCCGAACCGCTGCCGCGTCCGCCGAAAGAATTGACCTCCTCCCTGGCCGACGACGGCATCGTCTTCGGCTTCCCGCTCTAAGGAACGAGACCCTATGAAAAAGAAACTCTCCGCTTGGTTCGTCTTGCCCGTCCTTCTCTTCGCCTTCACGGCTCTCGCCGAGGACGAAGCTCCGAAGGAGCAGCCGTACGTCGCCGTCGGCCAGGCGAAGTCGCGGAAGACGGTCATCGCGCTTCCGGGGTTCGTCGGTCCCGCCGGGCTCAAGTCCGCGGGCGACAAGACGCTCGAGACCGTGCGTTCCGATCTTCTCTACATGGATTCTTTCCAGATCCTCGACGCGAAAGCGTACCTCGACACGTCGACCGGCGTCGCTCCGGGGACGTTCCAGATGTCGAACTGGAGCTCGATCCAAGCCGAGTTCGTCTTCAAGGCCGACGTGAAGCCCGGCGAAGGCGGGCTCGTCCTCGAAGGGTACCTCTACAACGTCGGCACCGGCCAACCGGTCCTCACGAAACGCTACATTTCGAGCCTCGGCGACGTGAAGACCCTCGGCCATACGATCGCGAACGACATCGTGAAGACGGTCACCGGGCTGCCGGGGATTTTCCTCACGAAGATCGCCATGATCTGCAACAAGTCGCGGAACAAGGAAGTCTACGCGATGGATTTCGACGGTTCGAACACGCGCGAGCTCACCCACCACCGTTCGGTCACGCTCACGCCGGCATGGAGCCCGGACGGAACGCGGATCGCGTACTCGCTCATCGCGAAGAACAAAAAGAACGTGAAGAATACGAACCTCTACGAGTTCGACTTCCGCACGTCGAAGATCAAGATGCTTTCCGACCGCACCGGTATCAACAGCGGCGCCCATTACCACCCCGACGGGAAGAAGATCGCGCTCACGATGTCGTTCCTCGGGAATCCCGAGATCATGGTTTTCGATCCCGACACGAAGAGCGTCACCCGGCTCACGAACTCGCCGGGTGTCGACGTCGACCCGAACTGGTCGCCCGACGGGAAGCACCTCTCGTTCGTCTCGAACCGCGCGGGAGCGCCGATGGTTTACCGCATGAACGCGGACGGATCCGACGTGCGGCGCCTCACCTTTGCCGGCTCCTACAACGCCACGCCCTCGTGGTCGCCCCAGAACAACAAGATCGCCTTCGCCGGGTGGATCGACGGCCGCTTCGACATCTTCATCATGAATCCGGACGGAACGAACATCGAGCGCCTCACGAAGAACCAGGGCAATAACGAAGACCCGTCGTTCAGCCCGGACGGGAACTTCCTCGTTTTCTCCTCGAACCGCGCCGGTCAAAAGAACATCTACGTGATGAACATCGACGGGACCTTCGTCAAACGGCTGACTTACGGTCTCGGCGACTGCGTGTCTCCGCGCTGGTCGAACCCGCCCACCGGCAAGTAGATTCAGGCCGAAGGCCCGAACTGTTCTAGGTAGAACCCTGACGCGAGCCTAACCATTCCCTGACCGAGCCCCCATCGGGCTCTGACAGACCGCGCGCACGCTGAAAGCATGATAAACCATGCCGCAAAGCGATTTCGGGAAGGTTTCGATCACCTCACGCTCACGACGAAGTTCGTAAGGACCCGTCTCCTCCGTAGCTACACCGCGAAAGTCGGGATCTACTTCGAGACCGACACCTACATCGTGAAGACCGCCGAGTGCGCCGAGGAAATCGACGAGCTGCTGAAGCTCCGGCACCGAGTCTTCCTCCAGGAACTCCAGGGCAAACGAAAACTCTTCCGCATCGACCTCGACCGGCACGACCTCGCCTGCGATCACCTGATGATCGTCGACCGCACGACCGGCCGGGCGGTCGGCACCTACCGCCTCCTTTCCTCCCACTTCTTCGACACCTTTTACTCCGAAGGGGAATTCGACCTCGACCGCGTGAAGGAGCTCCCGGGCGTGAAGCTCGAGCTCGGCCGCGCGTGCATCGAAGCCTCGCACCGGAACGGCACCGTGATCCAGCTCCTCTGGCGCGGGATCACCGCCTACATGAAGCGCACCGAAACGCGCTACCTCTTCGGATGTTCGAGCGTCCAGACGCTCGACCCCTACGTGATCCGATCGACGACTTTCGCGCTTCGGCGCTTCGGGCCGACGGAAGAATCTCTCGGGATCTTTCCGCGCCGGGGATACCGACCCGACGATTTCGGAATGGACCTGACGACCCAGTCGGATACCGACCCGAAACCGGAACTCCCGCCGCTCGTGCTCTCCTACCTCCGCGCCGGCGCGCGAATGGCGCCGACTCCGGCGGTCGATTGGGATTTCGGCTGCGTGGATTACTTCACGCTCCTCGACCGGCAGACGCTCTCGCCGGCTTTCTTGCGGAAATACTTCGGTGAAGGCCGCGACTAAACTGAATCCGCTTCGAGCGTTCGCCGCGGTATCGGTTCTCGAGTCATTCCTACTCTTCGGTTCGGCGATGAGCCTGATCCCGAGCCGCGAAGCGCGATTAACCGCTCGGCTTCGCTTGAATCAACTACTCGCCCGCGGGCTAGCCTTCGCGATCGGTCTTCGGGTGGAAACTCCGACGGCTCCTCGCAAACGGCCGAACGAACCCGGCCGAGGTCGCCTCATTCTCGCGAACCACGTCTCGATCCTAGACGTCGTCGCTCTCGCCTCACTCGAGGAAGCCGTCTTCGTCACGAGCCTCGACGTTACCCAATCTCCCCCCATTCGCTGGCTCGCCACGATCGGAGGTGCCGCATTCATCGAACGGCGGAACCGTAATCGACGCGACGACGAACTCGCTATGCTTCAGCGTTTTCTCGCCGCCGGTAGAACGGTAGTCCTTTTTCCCGAAGCGACGAGCACTGACGGGAGCCAGATCCTCAGATTCCGGAACGGCCTCCTTCACGCGGCGATTCGGACTCCCGGAGTCGAGATCGTTCCTCTCTGCCTCCAGTACCGATCGATCGGCGGAACGCCGGTGGACGCTTCGAATCGCGACCGAATCTGCTTCTACGGCGAAATGACCATGGCGACCCATCTTCGACGGATCATCACGAATCCCGAAGTGCGACTCGAAGCCCAATACTTTGCACCCTTTCCAGCGCGGGACTTCAGAAGCGCCGCGGACCTCGCCGCGCACGCCGAGTTTCTCGTTCGATCCGTTTATCGGCCGATACGTGCCAACTTGCCGCGGGGCCCTTCGCCCGCTATTCTCCGGGGGAGATGATATTCCACGAGCCACGAGCCATTCCGCTTCTAGCCCTCCTCCTCTCCACGAGCGCGGGCGGAAACCAATTCGAATCCAAATCGCTCTATGAGTTGACGCTCGATAAAAACGAGGGAATCGAGTTTCGCCGTGAAACCATCCACTTCACTCGTGACCGGGTAGTCGTGGAATATCGTTTTTTCAACCCGCAGAAACCTGACCGAAAGGCGAAAATCGTCTTTCCGATGCCGGACATCGAACCTCACGGATATCTCAGCCAATTCCAACCCGCGAATCTGAGATTCAAGGCGAATGCGGACGGAAAATCGATTCCGGATCCGTTTGTCGCGCGTGCGTTCCGAGATGGAAAGGATATCACCGCAGAACTTAAATCTCGAAAAATTTACTTCGCCGAATATTACCTGACCGGTGAAGACGCTGCTCTGGAAAAAGCGGTTAAAGACGGCCTCGCCGAAAAGAAAATCGAGAATTCGGATTTCGAGGACGGCGACTCTCCGCTCGTTCCGATCTTTTACCCGAAGTTCACGACCGAAGTGACTTTCGAGTGGGACCAGACCTTCAAAGGAAAATCCGAGACGATCGTCACGATCGAATTCTATCCATTCATGGGGAGCGACGACGGATATTCCGGATCGAGACCGTGGCTCGGCCAATCGGACCTCGACTACGAATACTTTTCTTATTTCCGATTTCGCCGTTCAGGCGCGAACGGCCCGTATCCGAAAAAAGCGGAACTTTTCGTCAACGAACGGCAGCTCGTCTGGACCAATTTCCGCGATTCGGACGACATTGAGATCGGTCCGGCGAAGTTTGCGCGAGCGTCCATGCCGGCCGGCGAATGGGATATCGTCCTCATCAAAGGAAACCTCCGCCGGACGATCGACGGGCCGGCAAATTGCCGAAAAGATCCGATGGCCTCCTCTCCCGTCTTGAAATCTCTTCGGAATGGAACCGTCGTCGTCGCTAAAGCCAGGAAAGACGACTGGTATCGCCTCGAATTTGAAGGCGCGAGCTGCTGGACGAAACGAAACAATCTAAAGCGCGCGCCGGAGAAGCCTAATCCCGGCGAGGAAACGGTCGCTCCCCCCTTCACGGACGGTGGCCGCGTCGGGACCTAGTAGAGCAAGTATTCCTGCAGCTCAGCCGGCGTCCTGAAGAACTCCGTCACCCCATTCGCGCGGAGTTCCGCCTCGTTCCCGTGCCCCCAGAGCGCGCCCAGGCACGGCATCCCGTTCTTCCGCGCGCCGATCGCGTCGAATTCGCGGTCGCCGATCATGAGGCATTTCGCCGGGTCGAGGCGTTCGGTTTTCACCGCATGCGCGATGACTTCGGCTTTGTCCGATCGCGAATCGTCGAGTTCCGAACCGTGGACCGCGTCGAAGTAAGGCTGGATCTCGAAATGCTCGAGGATGCGTTCCGCGTACACGCGCGGCTTCGAGGTCGCGAGCGAGACGAACGCTCCCGCGTTCTTCACCGCCGCGAGCAGTTCGGGGATCCCGTCGTAAAGGACGTTCTCGAAAATACCTTGGGCCTCGTAGGTCTCCCGGTAGAGGGAGAGCGCGCGGTCGGCTTCTCCCGCGCGCGCCGGACCGAGGAGCGTCTCGAAGGATTTCTTCAGCGGGGGACCGATGCACCAGATGAGCTCGCGCTGGGGAGGAGCCGGAGCGCCGAGTTTCTCGAGCGCGTAGACGATCGAGCGCGTGATTCCGATCCAAGGATCCGTGAGCGTGCCGTCGAGGTCGAAGAGGAGCGTGGGTTTACGGAGTTTCAGAGACACGCTTCCAGGTTACCAGAAAAACGAAAGGGCCCCGGGAAAATCCCGGAGCCCTTTTCTCAAATCGGCAATCGGCGAATCAGGCGGTCTTTTGCTTGTCGCCGCCCCACCACCACTGCTTCGCCCAAGTGGTTTCGGTGCGCTCGACCCATTGGTTCGTGCGGACTTCCTTCCAAACGAACTTCTCGAGGTCGTCCCAGCCTTTCGCGTCGACCCACACCATCGCGTCCCACGATCCGGTGGTCGACCAAACGCCCTTGACCCATCCGTTCTTCGCCCAGCTTTCCCAAGCGTTTTCCGGAGTGCCCGGCTTCCATTTCACGTGTACCCAAGCTTGCCATTGATTCGCCATTTTCGAATTCTCCTTCCGCTATTTTAGCGGAAAGCTTCCGAAGGGCGCGAAGAAAAATCCCGAAGAATGAGCGCCAATCCCCAGACGCTGAAAAGCCCCATCAATCCGGCCCACGCCGCGAGCCATCCGCGGTCGATGAGCAACCCCGAGAAAATCGGTCCGATGATGGAAGAGATCGAATTCAGCCCTTGAATCAAGCCCATCATGCGTCCTTGCTCGTGACGCCCGGCCTGACGCGAGACGAGAGCGGTCAACGACGGACGCAACCCGCCGCTTCCGAACGCCGAAAACGTGGCGGCGACGAGGAGGGCGGGAATCGAATGCGCCACGCTAAGACACCCGTATCCGATCGCGGCGCTCGCGAACGCGAAGATCACCAGCCGCTCTTCGCCGTACTTCTTCACCATGCGCGCGAGGAAACCGCCCTGGATGAAGATTCCGAGCAGACCCGTGTATGCGAAGAGGAAACCGACTTCGCGCGGACCGAACGGAGTGCCGTGCCAGGAGAATCGGCGCTCGGCGAAAAGGGCGATGCCCGCGATGAAGGTCGAGAACGCCATGAAGAAGGCGACGAACTGCCAGAGCGTCGAGGAGACCTTCGGATTCCGGAAATCCTTCGCGTAGGAACCGAACTGGAACAATCCGAGTTTACGTTCTTCGCCCGGACTCACGTGACGTTCCGGTTCGGGCAGGATGAACGACGTCCCGATGATGCTCGTCAACGAAAGCGCGGCCGCGAGGTAGATCGGATAGACGTAACCGAAGTGCGATAGGAAACCCGAGAGCGCCGGTCCGATGAGGAATCCGAAACCGAAGGCGATGCCGATGATGCCGAAGGATTTCGCACGGTCTTCGGGCGGGGTGACGTCGGCGATGTAGGCTTGGGCGACCGAAAGATTCCCCGCCGTCGAACCGTCGATCAGGCGCGAGAGGAAAATCATCCAGAGCGCGTTCGCGTGCGCGAGGATCATGAAACCGATGAAAGTCCCGATCTGGCTCAGGATCAGCACGGGCCGGCGCCCGTAACGGTCCGAAAGGGAACCGAGGAACGGGCCCGAGACGAGCTGACAAGCGGCGTAGGCGGACACGAGAAGCCCGACGACCGAAGGCGAAGCCCCGTATTTCTCCGCGTAGAACGGGAGCAGCGGAATGACGAGGGTCAATCCGAGCACGTCGACGGCGACGATCAGTGAAATCGGAAGGAGGTGGGAACGCTTCACGCCTCCAGGAATATCACATCGTTACGACGAGAACAGGTCGAACCCTACTCGCCGGCCCGCGGCGCGCGCATCGTGGAAGAAATCGCCGCGATGGCCGCGTCGAGCGCTTCCGCGTCGGCGCACGGGGCGATCGCGGTTTCCGGAGCGTCGTCCGGGAGCTGCGCCGCGAAACCGAGGCTCGTTCCGTTTCCGTGACCGTTGAATTCGAATTTCTTGCGCTTCGCGATCGCGTCATGCATCTGATCGAGCCGGTGGTCGCGCATCTCCGGGTAACGCTGGTTCTTGTGCCACTCGTCCATGAGGCCGTTGTCTTTGGTCGCGTTCGTCAGCGCGAGGCGATTGATTTCGTCGTAGGTGTTCGTGAGCGTCGCGTAGAGATCCTCGACGTCCTTTTTCTTTTGGTCGATGTACCGGGACGCGTTCGCGTAGGCGCCGCGCGAGACGTAAGTCAGCTCGCCGGTTTCATATTTGTCCTGGAGCAGCCCTTCGACCGCGATTTCTTCCATCTGGTACTGGATGACCGTCGTGTCGACGACGTCGATGAGCTGCTGGAAGAGACCCGAAAGGCGCTTCACGTAATCCGCGTCGGAGATCGCGCTCGGCTTGATCCGTTTCAGCGTCGTAACCTGGTCGGTGAGGCTCATCCAGGCTTTCCGCGATTTTTCGTCGTCGTATCCGTCGATGACCGCGGCCTGGGTCTTGAAATTGTGGTGCATGAACTCGTGGACGAGGGTCCACCGGGTCGTGTCTTCGCGCACGACGATCGCGCCGCGCCCACGGAGGGACGGGATATTATCGCGCGTGTTCGGCACGAGGTAGAGACCGGTAAGGATCCCGCACGACGGGCCGCCCGTCCCGCTCACGGCTTTCTGCCATTCGCGGTCGATATCGCCCGGCATCTTGCGGGCGCTCGCCATCGGCGTCGCGCTCTGCTTCGAAACGGCGCCCGACTTGTACACGCGGGCGCCCGTCGTCTCGATGTACGCGATCGTATCGAGGATCGAGGAATGCGCGACGCTCGCGAGCCAGTCGGCGTTGTACGGTTTATCGAAGAACGCCTTTTCGATCGGCGTCTCGGTCTTCACTCGAACGAGGCGGTCGCCTTCGTCTTCGGTAAAGTCCGAGCTTTGGCGGATATAGGCCGCGTAATCCTTATCCGTGCAGAGGTAGGGTCCGGCGTTCGCGGTCTTCTTGCACCCGCTGAGCGCGCCGGAAAGCGCGAGCGCCGTTAAGGCCCCCGCGAGTGTCCGGATAAGTGCGCGATTCGGCATCCCCTTCATGGCGAGGAGGTATAGAACGGGGTTCGGGGACTAGCAATGATAAAAGACGCGATGCGTCGAAAACTACTAATATTCGTTATCATTGAGGATTTTTTGACTTACCCCCATCCCGAAACTGCTCTATGAAGGGGGCATGCGTAAGCTTCTCCAAGGGATCCTCGACTTCCGGAAACGGGTTCGCCCGACGGTCAAGGGCACCTTCGCCCAACTCGCCTTCGGCCAAAAACCGGATTGTATCCTCGTCGTCTGCTCGGATAGTCGGGTCGCCGTGAACGTCTTCGCCTCGACCGAACCGGGCGACATGCTCGTCTGCCGGAACGCCGGAAACATCATCCCGCCCCCGCGCGCGGACGGCACTTCGACGGGCGATCTTTCCGAAGTCGCGATCCTCGAGTTCGGCCTCGAGCGGCTGAATATCCCCTCGATCATCGTTTGCGGCCACTCCGAGTGCGGCGCGATCGGCGCGCTCATCTCCGGGAAACCGTTGCCGGACGCTCCCCACCTGACCGAGTGGGTGAAGAACGCCTCGGGCGCGCTCGATCCGAGCCGTTTCGTTTTCCACTCGCAGAAGACGTTCGCCCCCCAGAACCTCGTCTCGCAGCGGAACGTGCTCCTCCAACTCGAGAACCTGAAACGCTATCCCTTCATCGCGAAGCGGATCGCCGAGGGAAAACTCCGGCTCTACGGCTGGTGGTTCGACATCGCCGAAGCCGAGGTCTACTCGTGGGACGAGGACGCGAAATCCTTCCTCGTGCTCGACGAAGTGCGTACCGCGCGGCTGATCTCGCAGCTTGACACGCCCTAGAACAGCTAGCCCGCTACGGTCGGGCGAAGCCCGCCCATCCGCGAGCTAGCCTACTCACGCGACATATCCCGGCGATCCCGCCGCGACGAGAGTCCGCCGTACGTCCGCGCGATCGATCCTCGCGCGTCGGGAATGCGGATCTGTCCCGGCGCGTTCGCATCGGGCTCGAAGCGCGCGACCATCTCGTCGGGTCCCGCGCCCGCGAACGGCCGGACGTCGCGCACGACGAGGCTCGCCGCGAGCCCGTCGCGCTGGAGTTCCCCGCGGACGACGACGAACGGTTCGTCGTGTAGGATCGGCTTCACGCGCGCGAAGACGTCCTTCTTCAAGACGAGGTCGAGGAGTCCGTACTCGTCCTCGAGGGTCGCGAACGCGGTTCCCGAAGCGGTCGGCGGACGCTGGAGCACGAGCGAGAGTCCCGGGATCTCGATCACGCGGCCGTTCGGTTGGTCCTTCGCCTTCCGCGAATTCATGTCCGGAATGCGCCCGCGGAGTTTTTTCCGCACCCACTCCATCGGATGTCCGCGCGGGCTGAGCCCCGTCGAGCGGTAATCGGAGAGGATCTCCTCGTAACCGTCCATCGCCGCCATCGCGGTCGGCGAGAAAAGCTCGGCTTGGACCGTCTCGACGCCGAAGAGCGTAGCGGACTTTAGCTGGTCGTAAGCGAGCGTCTGCCAGAGGGCCTCCCTTCGGCCGAGCCCGAACGCGCGGAAGACGTCCCCGATCGCCATCGCGCGCAGGACCTGACGGCGGAGCGCGCGCCCCGGTAACCGTTCGTCCGACGTGCGCGTGAGGAAGTCCTGGAGCCCGCGGAAACGGCCCTCCGCTCGCGCGGCCGCGATCCGCGTCCACTCGGATTCGCCCATTCCTTCGACCTGGTGAAAGCCGAGGCGCACGCGACGCGAACCTTTTTCCCCGAGCCGGCGTGTTTCCCACTCCGATTCGATCACGCAGACGGGAAGCACCTCGACGCGATTTCGTTTCGCGTCGTCGACGAGGGTGTGGGGCGCGTAGAAACCGAGCGGCTGCGAATTCAACATCGCGACGAGGAACTCTCCCGGATAATGGCACTTCAGCCAACACGAGACGTAAGCGAGGAGCGCGAAGCTCGCCGCGTGCGACTCGGGAAAGCCGTACTCGGAAAAACCCTGGATCTGCTCGAAGATCTTCTGCGAAAAGTCCTCGGGAATACCGGCCTTGAGCAAACCCGCCTTCAGCTTCCTCCCCATCGTGTCGATCGATCCGGCCGAACGCCACGCGCCGATCGCCTTCCGAAGCCGGTCCGCGTCGCCCGGCGTGAACCCGCCGAGCGCGATCGCCATCTTCATGATTTGTTCCTGGAAGATCGGCACGCCGAACGTCCGCGCGAGGATCGGCTCGAGCGCGGGATGCGGGAGCGTCCACTTCTCTTCGCCGCGTCGGCGCTTCAAATAGGGATGCACCATCTTTCCGACGATCGGCCCCGGCCGCACGAGGGCGACTTCGACGACGAGGTCGTAGAAATTCGCGGGTTTCAATCGCGGGAGCATCGCCATCTGCGCGCGGGATTCGATTTGGAACGTGCCGATCGTGTCCGCGCGCTGGATCATCGCGTAAGTCGCCGCGTCGTCCGCCGGAACCTCGTAGAGGGTCTCGCCGACGAGCGCGAGGCCTTTCCGGAGCGCGGAGAGCATCCCGAGCGCGAGGAGGTCGACCTTGAGGAGGCCGAGGATATCGAGGTCGTACTTATCCCACTGGATGATCGTGCGGCCTTCCATCGTCGCGGGTTCGACCGGCACGATCTCGACGATCGGTTTCGCGGAGAGCGTGAAACCGCCCGAATGGATCGAGAGGTGGCGCGGGAAATGGTTCAACTCGTCGGCGACCGCCGAGATCTTCGCGGCGAGCCGCGAATCGGTCCGCTCGGGATCGAGGAGGAGGCTTTCGACCTTCCGCGCGGAAAGGGTGCCGACTTCGACGCCGAACGCCTTCGCGGCTTCGCGGAGGGCCGAGCGCCTTCCGTAGGTCGAGACGGCGGAGAGCATCGCCGCCCGGTCGCGGCCGTACTTCGCGTAGACGTACTGGAGCACCTCCTCGCGCCGCTCGTGTTCGAAGTCGACGTCGATGTCCGGCGGCTCGCCGCGCTCGACGGAGATGAAGCGCTCGAAGAGGAATCCCATCTGGATCGGATTGATCGCGGTGATCCCCATCACGTAGCAGACGATCGAGTTCGCCGCCGAGCCGCGCCCCTGACAGAGGATCTTATTCCTATTCGCGAATTCGACGATGTCGTAGACGGTGAGGAAGTAGTCGGCGTACTTCATCTCGCGGATCATCCCGAGTTCCTTCGCGAGGAGCGCCTTCGCGTCCTCGGGCGCGTCTTCCGGGCGCGGGACCTTGTAACGGATGCACATTCCCTTCGCGCAGATCTCTTCGAGGTAGGACTGGGCGGTGTGCCCGGCCGGGATCCACTCCGCCGGATACTCGTACTTCAGCTCCGAGGGCAGGAAGGTACAAGCCTCGGCGATCGCGAGGCCGCGTTCGATCAGCTCCGGCCGGTCGTGGAAGAGCGAGTGCATCGTTCGCGGCGGCTTCAGGTACGCTTCCTCGTTCCGCTTCAGGAGATACCCCGCCGATCGAAACGTCTTCCCCTCGCGGATGCACGCGAGGGTGTCCTGCGCGCGCCGGCGCTCGGGGTGGTGATAGAGGACGCGGTTATGCGCGACGAGCGCCCGCGCGAAGTGCAGCCCGAGGCGATCGGCGAACGCGGTCCGCTCGACGTCGCGGCCGTCGATCATCCGCGAGAGCGGGACGAAGAGGCGGTCGCGAGGAAATTCGCGGACCCACGCGAAAGCCTCCGTGATCCGCCCGAAAAGGGCTTCGGGCGCCTCGGTGCGCGGATCGGCGTTCTCCCAGAGTTCTTCCCACTGCGGAAAAAGAAAGAGCTCCTCCGCGCCCGGCGTCGCGCGAAGGAGTTCGAGGAACCGCTCGACCGAGAGCCGGGATTTTCCTTTCGGCTGGTCGCGGTGGGCTTCGGTGAGGATCCGGCAGAGCGCGCCGTAAGCCGCGCGGGTTTTCGCGAGGAACGACACGCGCGGCTCCACGCCGTCCAGGAGCTTCGCCCCCTCCGGACCGACGGGAAGCGTCGCCCCGACGAGGAGTTTCACCGGATGACCGAGTTCCTTCAGCCTCCCCCAGAGCTTCGGCATCCCGTACACGCCGTGCAGGTCGGTCACCGCGACCGCGCGATACCCGAGACGGGCCGCCTCGGTGGCGAGCTCCTCGGGCGAAGACCCGCCGTGCAGGAACGAATAATTCGTGAAGAGCGAGAGCTCGGCGTAGGGCGGAGCGTCCCGATCGATGACGAGAGGTTCTTCAGTAGATTCCATGCAGGAAGAGCCCCCCCTTCTCGTCGGCTCGCCGCTGCTCGCGGAAAATCCAGAACTCGCGCGACTCGTCCTCCACCGTACGCACTCGAACGCGATAGTACGTCCGCGTGAATCCCCCGTCGGCTTCCCACCACTCGCCCGAAAGCCGCTCGATCTGCGAGGACGACTCGATCACGTAGCGGAGTTCGCCGCGGAAGAAATAGCGACCGAGGCGCCGAAGCGGTTCCGGCGGATCGAGGAGTTCGAGCGGCCGTTCGGGAATCGGCAGCCCGATCGCAGCGACGGCGGAAGGTTCCTTCAAGACCCGGTTCCAGCTCCGTTCCGGTCGCCAGACCGCGGCGAGTTCGGCTTGGAAGACTTCCTTCTCGGCTTCGAGCTTCGTCCCGAGTTCGGCGATGAGTTCGCGGAATCCCTCCGCGGACTGCTCGGGATCGACGAAGTCGGACTGGAGCGCGCGGCGGGGCGCGAGTTCGAGGGCTTCGAGTTCGAGAGCCGCGATCGGGGCCTCGAGTTCGCGCCGCCCGAACTCGAAACCGAGCTTCTCGCGGAGCGTGCGGAGGACGACCGCGCCGTCCGACTGCGGGAACGTGAACCGGATCGGCACGCGGATGAAGACCTCGCGGCGGTTTCGCCGGCGTTCGCACTCGATGCGGAGTTCGAGCACGACGAGCGCCTTCCCGCGGCCGAACGCGCGTTTCAGCACGCGGTCGAGGAGCGTCTTCGCGTGGAAGAGCGTCGGTTCGAGGTCCCAGATCGTGTCGTCCGGATCGAGATCGACCCGCTCGATGAACTTCTCCGTCGGGCGGAACCGCGCCCAGGGAAAATCCTCGACGACCGTCTCGGGCACGAGGCGTTCGAGCAAACAAGAATAGAGCGCGCCGAAACGCGCGATCGCCGAGTCGGGAGGGAGTTTCCGAACCCCCCCGATCCGGCGCACGCCGAGCATGAAAAGCATCTCGACCATCGCGGAGACTTTCCGCATCTCGTCCGGATTTTCCCCGAGCGGATCGAGGAGCGCACCGATCCCCGCAACCGGGGCGGCGTCGATCGCCGACTCCGGGATGCCCTCTCGCCCGCAGAGCCACGCGCGCGGGAGCGACGACGCGCGCGCGATCCGGTAATCCGTTTCCGCGAATCCCCATTCGCGGAGACACACGCGGAGCCGGAGCACGAGCTTCTCCGGGGTATAGAGCGCGAGGCAGCGCGAGGCTTCGAGGAAAATCGCGGGCCTCTCGCCACGCCGGACCGTCAGGTCCGGCGTGAAGCGAAGGCAGGCCTCGGCGACGCCTCCCACGTCGGCCTCGGGTCGGAGGAAAGCGATGCAAAAATAAAGGGGCGCCCGACGAACGATTGGGAAATCGGTGGTGAGGGTACTGCTCTTCATCGCGGACCTCCTTAGCCGCGTTTGCGTTTGAGTACTTCCGGGCGCCCCGCCTCTCGTTCGATCCGAATCCGGTGGGTGATCCCGAAAAACGGCGTATCGATCTCGGAGAGGAAAAAGAGAGTCGTGCCCGCGCGCTCGGCTTGGATCTGGAGCTTGCGCAGGAAAACGTCGGCTCCCCGGACCGGAACGAGTCCGGGCGGGGTCACCGCGAAATGAAAGAGCTTCGCGCGCAGGCACTGGAGAAGCGCCCAGTTCCACTCGCGTTCGGTTTCGACGAAAAGCATGCGGGAAAGCGCGACCCCCCGCTGAGCGACGGCGGGGGGAAAGAGCGTGAGCTTCGGCTCGATCCAGGCGATCCGCGTTTCGGCGTGAACGCGGAACATCCGGAAGAGCCATTCGCGAGATCCCGAGCCGAGCACTTCGACGAGGGAACCGCGGGGAACGACGAGATCGTGCTCGGGGACGGTCCAACCCGGCCGGGGTTCGAGCCGGGTGATCTCGCCGAGCTTCGCGCGAAGTTCGGCGACGCTCAGGCGGGTGGGGAGGGGGGTTTCGAGCACGTTCTCCATACACTCAGCATGTGCGTAAGTTATGCGTAAGTCAAAACCCTCGAAAATTTCCCTCGTTTTCCCCGGAAAAAACCCTGAGTTTTCGCGACCACCGTCAACCCGCTCCTCGCGTTAAGTCCGCTCTTTCTCCATTTCGAAAGCCCGCATTGCCCACTATAACTCGCCGCATCGTACCCAACGTCCATCCCCGAGCCCTCAGCGCCCACGGCGCTAGGGCTCTTTTTTTTCCCGAAAATCCCGGGTTACCCTTATCCGGCGCCGATCCGGCGCGCTCCTCCCGCACGCATCGAAAGAGACCTCACCATGAAAGCGAACACGATCCTCGACCTCATCGGAAAAACCCCGCACCTCCGCGCGAACCGCCTCTTCCCGAAGGACTACGAAGTCTGGTTGAAGCTCGAGCGCCAGAACCCGGGCGCGAGCATCAAGGACCGCATCGCGGCTGCGATGATCGAAGACGCCGAGAAGAAGGGCCTGCTCAAGCCGGGCATGGAGATCATCGAGCCGACGTCCGGAAACACCGGCATCGGTCTCGCGATGGTCGCCGCCGTGAAAGGCTATCCGCTCACCCTCTGCATGCCGGAGTCGATGTCGGTCGAGCGCCGGAAGATCATGGTCACTTACGGCGCGAAGCTCGTGCTGACCCCGAAGGAAAAGGGGATGAAGGGTGCGATCGAGAAGGCGAACGAGCTGAAGGCCGCTTCGGGCAAGGCGTGGATCCCGGCCCAGTTCGACAATCCCGCGAACGTCGAGATCCACGCGAAGACGACCGCCGAAGAAATCGCCGCCGATTTCCCGGCCGGCCTCGACGCGATCATCACCGGCGTCGGCACGGGCGGACACATCACCGGCGTCGGCCAAGCGCTGAAGAAGAAGTTCCCGAAGCTGAAGGTCTACGCCGTCGAGCCCGAACTCTCGCCGGTCCTTTCCGGCGGCACCCACTCCCCGCACCCGATCCAAGGCATCGGCGCGGGATTCATCCCGGCGATCCTCGACCGCTCCGTCCTCGACGGCTTGATCCAGGTCTCGAAGGACGACGCGTTCGAATACGCGCGGCGGGCCGCGAAAGAAGAGGGGCTTTTCTGCGGCATTTCCTCGGGCGCGACCCTGGCCGCGATCGCGAAGAAGCTCGCCGAGCTTCCGAAAGGGGCGAAGGTCCTCGGGTTCAATTACGACACCGGCGAGCGCTACCTTTCGGTGGAAGGCCTCTTCCCGAATCCGCCCGCCTGAATTAAGCTCGCAAGCATATGAGCATCGTATCCCTGCGGACCGTGATCGTTGGCGGCGTGACCTACCAAGTGAACCGACTCTATAGTTCGGGCGTCGGCGTCGAGTACGCCTGCACGTCGAAAGGCGCGGACGGGAAAGAAACGACGCTCCTCGTATCCGAGGCGACGCTCGATAAGGATCCCTCGCACACGCCGCTCTTCGTCGCTTGCGCGAAACGTTTCGACGATTCGCTCACGTTCGCGAAATACATCGGCTCGAGTTCGTTCTGGCAATCGCAGACTCCGCCCGACGGAATCGGCGCGAAAAAATAGGCCTCGAAGCAAACTGGCTCTGGTGCACTCCGTCACCAGGTTTTTCCGAAGATCCATAACTGCCTGAAATTATTAAACTCCTGAACCGGTCCCGGACACCGAGAGTTGGTACGGCGCTCGCTATTACGCCCGCCGTGACGACGAAGTGGATCGTCGTCCGAACCCGCCTCACCGGCAAAGATTCAGGAGTCCTAAAATGAAAGCCCCGACGTCCCACTCGAAGCTCTCGAAGAAAAACCATCGCCGCCTTCTCTCGTTCCTCTGTATGAGCGCGGCTCTCGCCTGCGGAATCGCTTCCGCCGCGATGGCCGCCGACGCCGCCGATGCGGCGGCTGCCGCCGCGGACGCCGCTGCTGCCGCGAATGCTGCGGCCGCGGATGCGGCCGACGCCGCGAACGCCGCCGGTCTTCCGGAAATCCTGCTCAATAGCGGATCCGTCGCCCTCCCGGCCCAAGACTGCCGCTTGATCCGCACGGCGATGACGCCGTCGGAAGTCGAGCTCAGCATGCCGGTCGCGATGGCGAACACGATCTGCGCCGAATCCGCGCAAGTCCCGCACACCGGCCAAAACGGCCTCCAATGCGGCTACGATCACCTCGTTCGTCGCGTTTGCCGCGATATCCCGGGCGAGTGCCACATCGACGCGCGCTTGAAGCGCAAGGTTTGCGCTCCGACGGTTCGCGACTGCCATAACGAAATCATCGACCAAGCCCGCGTTTGTACCTGGCTCGAAACCGAGTGCGTGCGCCGCGAAGTCGTCCAGTCCTCCGACCTGCGTAAGCTGAAACTCAAGTTCTCGAAGATGGCTCCGCTCGCCGCCGGCGAACAAGAGATCTACGAACTCCACGGCGTCCAAAACCACCTCGACGGCGGCGACGCGAAGTTCGCGATGTCTCCGATCTCGACGAAGCGGGCCGTGAAGATCAAAGCGAAAGACGGTCTTTTCACCGGCTTCAAAGACATCATCACGATCAAAGGAGACTGATCACTCTCTCTTCCGAGATCTCCGGGATCCGCCTCCGTCCCTGACCGGAAGCGGATCCCCGGTTATAGCGAAAGGGCTCCCCTCGCGGGGGCCCTTTTTCGTTTTTGGATCCGCGGGTTTGGGGTATCGAAAAAGCCCGTTGCGAACGGGAAAACCCAATGATAACGCATAGCATCATGAAATCCGCTCGGGCCTCTCTTTGCGCCGCCGCCCTCCTCCTCGCTTCGCCGTTCGCGCACGCCTACACCGGCGCGCAGAACCTCGAGGCGACGATGACGTTCGAGGCGAAGATTGAGCTCGACCTCGGCCGGGCGCCGACCGAGCGCGAAGCGCGCGCGGAGGTCGAACTCCAGGTGAAGCACCTCTTCGGCGCGATGACGAACGCCGAATCGCCGGGCGTTCCGAAGAACGACCACCGGATCGAGATCGTCTCGATCCTGCCGGCGCCGAAGTCCCGCGACCGTTTCGAAATCGCGTACCGTTACGCCGGCACCGTGTTGATGAAGTCGGATCGCCGCGAGGGTTTCACCCTCTACCTGCCGACGAACCCGCACACGATCGCGGAAGACGCGGTCGCGGAAAACTCGGCCGGGACGCCGAACGCCTGTACGGACGAGGACGATTCCGGGCCGGAGTACTTCTGGTATTTCTGGAGCCCGGAACGCGAAGGTTGCCGCCTCGTCGAGGGCCGGGACTACCTGAAGGTGACCGCGACGGTCGCGCCGAAAAACGAAGCCCGCGATCCGGTGAAGGATCCGACCTTTCCGGAGTACGAGCGCCTCGCGCAGACGCGCGGCGGGAAAAAGGTGATCCCGATCTCGGTCTTGATCGGGAAGTTCGAAAGCTCCGCCTCGGGTAAGCCGCTTCGGAGCCGGGACGAGGGCGCGCAACAATTCGCGAAGATGCGGGGCCAGCTCCTCGCGATGGGATTCGCGGAGTCCGAGATCACGAAGAAAGAGATCAAGGCGATCGCGAAACTCGCGAAGGAACACGGCGAGCTCGAGCGCGCGAACGTCGGCGGCTATCCCTTCGCGCGCCTCTTCTCGAAAGAAACGCGCGAAGGCACGATGGAAGTCCGCCTCTACTACGGCGATTCGAGCGACCAAGGCGCGAAGGGATTCTTCATCCTTTACCAGGACGCCCTTCAGCACGACGCGGTCGTGATCTACGACGGTCACAGCGGCCTCGGCGACTACCTCTCGCTCGCGAACCTAAAGCGCGATCGCGGGATCTCGCCCGCGGCCGATCCGTCGATTTACCAGATTTTTTATTTCAACAGCTGCACCTCGTACGCTTACTACAACGACGCCTATTTCCGGTGGAAAGCCTCCGCGACCGACCCGAGGGGCACGAAGCAGCTCGACATCATCACGAACGGGCTCGCCACCGGATACACGACCCAGGACACGAACATGGTCCTCGTGAAAGCCGTGCACGCGTGGGCGACCGAGGGCCGCCGCGCGAACTATACCGAGCTTGCGAACCTCCTCGAGCTCGAAAACCTCACCGGCGTGAACGGCGACGAGGACAACCCCCGGCGCTGACCGCCGGGACTGGACAAACCCGCCGAGCGGAGGGACGCTCTTTACGAGCGAAACCCTCACCATGACGAACGCGCGGCTCTTCCGGCACCTGATCAACCTCTGGCCCTGCATCCGCGGCACCGGCGTGCGCGCGACGCACATCTCCGACGACTACCGGGAAATCGACCTCGAACTTCCCCTGAACTGGCGCACGCGGAACCGAGTCGGAACGATCTTCGGCGGCAGCATCTACGCCTCGACCGACCCGTTCTACATGATCATGCTGATGGAAATCCTCGGGAAGGATTTCGTCGTGTGGGACAAGGGTGCGACGCTGAAATTCAAGCGCCCGGGCACGCGGACCCTCTTCATGAAACTTCGCCTCGCGAAGGAATTCACCGACGGCGTGCGGACGCGGGCGCTCGCCGAAGGCGAGCTCACGTTCGAACTCCCGGTGAGTTACCGCGACGAGGACGGCGTCGAATGCGCCGAGGTCACGAAGGTGCTCTACGTCGCGACGAAAGAATTCTACCGGGCGAAGGTCGCGCGTCGCGACCAAGCGGAGAAGGCGAAAAATTCGCCCGAGTCCGCCCGATAGACCTTTCGGCTACTTCTCGGCCTTCAAGCGCGCTTCTTCGAGCTGCTTGCGGGCCGCCTGGGCTTGGGCGTCGGCTTTCGCCTTCGCTTCGGCCTGGGCTCGTTGCTTCTCTGCCTTCTTTTCTTTCGCGGCTTCTCTCATGGACATTTCGGGGGTCGCCCATTTGATGGTTTCGCGATCGCGAAGTCCGTGGTCCTGGTCGACGGCAGCGGGGACCGAACCCGGAGCGAGGAGAATCAACGCGACGAACCCTGCCGTTATTCCTAACCGTTGCAGTATGTTTCGTTTCATTTGCGTACTCCCTTCAATAGGGATTACGGATCGCGACCGGAAAAGGTGACAGCGTCAAATCTTCGTCGCTTTCGCGGGCTTTCCCGACCTTTCCAAAACTCGACGCGACCCCTAAACTAAGAGGAAAGCGCAGTGAACGTAATGGAGAGATTCGCGATATGAACCGGCGGCCGTGGCCTATTGTCTTGATGGCGATTCTGCAATTCCTTTCCCCGATCTTTTACATCGGGGTCGCCGCCCTCTTCTACCACCTCTCCTTCCGCTCGACCGCGAACGAGATCTGGGCGCTCACCCCGAATCTGCGCAAAGTCGAAATTTTCGCGCTGCCCGTCGTCTTCGGCGCGTTGATCCTCGTCACCCGGAAGGCCGGCTACTACGTCGTCATCGCCGGTTCGATCTACCTGATCGTTCGGGGCGTGATGGAATACGTCGCCTCGAACGAGACCGATCCGGTTTTTCCGATCATCATCACGAACCTCGTCTGCGCGGGCGTCGTCGCCGCGCTCCTCCGTCCGGGCACGCGCTCGGTCTACTTTAATCCGCGCCTTCGCTGGTGGGAGACGAGTCCGCGCTACGTCGTGAACTTTCCCGCCTCCATTACCCGAGTCGGCGCGAAGGCGATGAAAGCCACGCTCCAAAACATCGCCGCCGGCGGCGCCGGGATCGAGACGATGGAAATGGGATTCCTCAAGGAAGAGATCGCCGTACTCGAGTTCCAGCACGAAGGCGCCGTCTTCCATTTGAAAGCGAAAGTCGTGTGGGAAAAGGCGATCGGCGGCGGGAAACAGTTCCTCGGGCTCCAGTGGGCCGACGAAAACTCGAACGCCGAGTGGTCGGCGATCCGGAAACTCATCCGCGACCTGAAAGCGAAGCACACGCCCACGACCCGCGCGATTCCTCCGCGTCTGACCGACGTGAAGGAATGGTTCGCTAAAATCGCGGGATAATCGCCCGAAAATAACGTATTGACACATATTGTCAGTGCCGCTATAGATCCGCCCCACACGAGGTGAATCTATGCGTCTGCTTCCGTCGCTCCTTCTGGTGTCCGTTTCGTTCGCCGGTTCGTTCGCCCAGGCGGCCCCCACGCCCTCCTACGCTTGCACGGGATCGCTCGCCCCGACGACGGGCGGGAAGGGCGCCGAGATCAACAAACTCGTGATCCTCTTCCCGGAGAGCGGCTACACCCAGGAAACGCTCGCCCGCCTCGGGAACTACGAGCTCCGCATGTGGTTCACGAACGACGGGAAGCAAGTCGTGAGCTACCTCTCGCGCGGCGAATCGGAGATGAACGTCACGAAAACGTCGATCGCGGATTCGCGTTTCATGGTCCCGTACCGCAATACGGAAGTTGAGCTCGACCTCCGTTGCGCTAAAATCGGAGAATGAGCGAAACCCCCGCGCCGAATCCGAACGTCTGGAAGAAGTGCAGCAGTTGCAAGAAACCCATCGCGTTCAAGGCGCTGTACTGGGTCTGTAACGTTTCCACGTGCAACCGCAAACGCACCGGCCTCGCGTTCTGCACCGTCGCCTGCTGGGACGCCCACCAGCCGATGATGAATCACCGCGAGAGCTGGGCCGAAGAGCGGAAAGCGCCGTCGCCCGAGGAATGGGCGCAGATCCTCGCCGAGGAAGCGGCACCGGTGAAGCGGGCGCGAAAACCGGCGGCGGAAACTCCGGTCGCGGCTCCGCCACCGGAGAAGAAGCCCGCCCCCGTCCTCATCCGTCGCGCCCGCCGCGAAGACGCGAATTAAAATTCCATAACGTCGAATTTGACGGACCTATTTAGTTTTAATGTAAAAATACTTTACCGTTTACACAAGCGCTGTTTACACTCGTGATTCGTCGTAAAACTCCGCACGGATGCGGACTTCGAAGGAGTGTGAATGGAACGGAATCCTCGCGGCCGCCTCGCCGCCCTTTTCTCCGCCTTTTTTCTCGCGGCGACGCTCGCCGGCTGCGGCGGCGGATCCGTCGACGGCGCATCGACGACCTCGCCGATCACCGAAATCCCGGGCGTGACCGCGCCCGACGACGCCTCGTTCGTCGACTCGACGAGCCCGATCGGTTTCTATACCGACGGATCGATCGAGGAACCGACCCGCCTGCCCGACGAGTCGGCGGGGCTGCTGAAAATCTTCCGACTGCGGAACCGGAACTACGCCTCGGCATCGATGGTGCGCACCCTCGTGCTCGCGGCCGCCGCGTGGCGCGCGGAATTCCCGACGGGAGACCGGCTGCAGGTCGGCGATATCACCGACTCGAACGGCGGGTACCTCTCCGGTCACGCGAGCCACCAGAACGGCCTCGACGCCGACGTCGCCTACCTGAAGTCGAACCACGTCGAACGCGATCCGAACACGAACGGACCGAACGGTTTCGCCGAATCCTTCGTCGTGAACGGGAAACTCACCGCGAACTTCGATCTGCCGCGGAACTGGGCGATCCTCCGCGACATCGTCGGTCGCGGGAACGTCGGCCGGATCTTCGTCGATCCGGCGATCAAAGCGGCCTTCTGCAGGAATGCGGCGTCGCTCGATCCCGATCTCTCCCTGGCGGCGCGGACCGAAGTCCTCCGCCGGCTGCGACCGTACGACGGCCACGACGATCACTTCCACCTCCGGATCAAATGCCCGAACGGCCATCCGAAGTGCGTCGCCCAAACCGAACCTCCTACCGGAAACGGTTGCGCGGACGTGACTTCGTCGCTCGCGGGAGCGGCCGATCTACGCACGCCCGAACAGATCTCGGACGACGACCTCGGCCTGGACGAGGGTTGAAATTACCGACGTCGGCGGAAGGTCTTCGTCGCGACCGTCACGTTTTCCGGATGGTCGCCCATCACGAAGTCGACCGCGGTCGAAGAGCCGTCCTTTTCACGGACGCGGACCGTGTATTTCCCCGGGAGGAGGACCTTGAAGTAGTTCCCCGCGAGGTTCGTCCGGAAGGCGCGCTCGCCCTTCGTGTGCTGGATCTGGACGATATCGAGTTCGGCGTCCGGAACCGGACGGCCCGCGGCGTCCGTGACGTGAATCGTCGCGAGACGGGTCCGGATCTGGTCGAAGAAGTAGGCCCAAGCCACGCGATGCTTCTTCAGGGTCGGTTCGCGCAGGTCGTACGAGGGTTGGAAATCCTGGTTCACTTCGAAGGTGTACGACGCCGCACCGTAGGTCGCGAACATATAGCCCATCGAGTCCCCGTCGACCGCGTAGAGGATTTGCCACGGCGTACCCGGAGTGTAGTGACCACCGCCCGAATCTTCGGGGAGCATGCCGGCCATTTCCTTACCGAGTTTTTCGAGGAGCGCGTTCTCGCCGGTCACGTCGCCGTCGCATCCGTAAGGATAGAGGACGAGTTCGCTGTACGAGTGGTACGAGAGCGACGCCATCGGACGCACCTTCTCGGCGACGCCCATGAGCGCTTTCGTCTCGGGTTCGGAGGCCGGGCCGGCGCCGTGGTAGTCTTGGGCGCCGCGGGAATTCGAGGAGCCGTTGCAGCCGTTCCAGCGGTAGGCATAGTTCCGGTTGATGTCGACGCCGAAGACGCTTCCCCCGCCGTCGCCCCGGGCATTCTTCCGCCACATATTGTCTTCGTTCCAGACGAGCGTGTTGCCGTCGACGTTCAGCATCGGCACGAGGACGAGGTTCATCCCCTCGAGGACGGAACGCGCGCGCTTCACGCGAGCGGCGGAGGCCAGCACCGTTTCGCCGATATCGAGGACGATTTCCGGGGTCATGATCTCGCGCGCGTGGTGCATGCCGTCCACGAGGACGGTCGGCTTTTCGTGGAACTTCGGATCGTTCGTGTCGAGCGTCGTCGAGACGATCATTCCGTAGATCGGAAGGTTCTTCAGCGAGCGGCCGATCTCGATGATGCGCGTGACGTTCGGGAAGCGCGCGTGGAGGTCGTCGAGGCGCTTCGTCACTCGCGCCGGATCGAGATAGCGCGCATCGAGACCCGAAAGACGGGTCGATTTCCCGCCGACGACCGGCACGGTCACGAGACGGCCCTTCATGCCCTTCGATCGGAGGAAATTCACGCCCGCTTCGTCGGTGAGGACTTCGATCGTGCCGCGGCGGAGATTCACGCCGGCGACGTCGAAACTCTGGCGATTCAACCAGCCGGAGAGTTTCCGGAGGTCGGAACGCGACTTCGCTTCGAGGAAGAAACGATAACGGCTCGGCGAAACGGAGGCCTGGTTCGAGGCGATCGGGAGCGCGGCGAGGAGGACGAGGGACGAAAGAGCGAGGAGGATTTTACGCATGTTCCCGAACTATCACCGGGGCGGCGGGCGTTAAAGGAATTTGACCTTGTACGCCGCGTGTTATTTCGCCCCGGAAAGGGCGGCACGGAGTTTGGACTTCATCACTAAGGGATGGAACGTCGAACACGCGCTCTTTTATATACGCTTTCGACCTCGCTCGCCTCTCTGGCCGGGTGTTCAATCGGCGTCGAGGGGTGCGGAAATCCGGACGCGGCGCTTGAATCGACGTCTTCGGCCCCCCTCGTAGAGCACTCGCTCCTCACGACCCAAAGCGCTGCCGGGCCTGCGCCTCGCCCGGCGGAGAGCCCGAAGGAATCGCAGATCACGGCGGAAATCGCCGCTCTCGAGGCCGCGGCGGAAGACGAGGATCCCGCGATGGACCAAGACCTCGACGAACGGATCGCGCGCGATCGAGACGCGCTCGACTCGCTCGG
Organism: Bdellovibrionales bacterium; assembly: GCA_018266355.1. Taxonomy (GTDB): domain Bacteria; phylum Bdellovibrionota; class UBA1018; order UBA1018; family UBA1018; genus JACMQW01. The sequence goes on along the minus strand of JAFEAP010000029.1, from coordinate 577,528 downwards.
AGTGACCGCCGAGAACGAGCGCTTCACGCTCTCCGACGAACTCAGCGTCCTCCAATCGCGTCAACAGCAAGACAGCCTCCTGCTCCGCGAACGCCTTTCGGCCTCCGCCGACGCCGTCCGCCGGGCGGAAGTCGAACTCGCCGCCCGTCAGCAGACGGTCGCGATGACCGTCGTCCCCGAGGACACCGACGTCATGCGGAATGCGCGCGCCGCGGTCGAGACGAGCGAGATGAATCTCGCGAAAGAGCGCGCGCGATACGAGGAGCTTCTCGCCGCGCGGAACGCGGCGCCCGAATCCTACTTCGAGGATCAGTCGCGCCAGCTCGACTCGATTCGCGCGCGTTACGCCGAACTCGCGGAAATCAATGCGTCGACGAAGGCGGATCTCGAGGACGCGCTTACCGAGAAACGCCGGCGCGTAACCGAACGGACGAACCGGGAGGCCCGTCTCACGCGCCTTCGCCAAGAACTCCGCGCTTCGAGCGGGGAATCCGCGCATTGAATCTCCTAAACTCCACCGGTCAAAATTTTGCCTAGCGAAAACGCGGACGAGCTCCGCTAGGCTGGGAAGATGAAAAAAATTCTGATTCTAGGCTCGGTGACCGGCTCGGCGCTCCTCGCGGGATGCGCGTCTTCGTTCCACAACGACATGAATCGCATGATCGCAAGCACGAACAAGGACGATTCGATCATCGTCGCCTGTAACCCGGACGAAAAGACGGGCAAGCCGGAATTCGTCGCGCGCGCCGGGGAAAACGGGACCTTCGTTTGGGAACAAGCCTCGTATTACGAGGGCGAGAAGCCGACGTCGACGACCTATCGCCTCATCGGAAAGGCCACGATCGGCGACAAGTACGGCAACTTCGTCGGCGTCGACCCGATCGGGATCTTCACGACCCACGACGACAACGGCGGCGACGAGAAGGGCGCCTACTCCGTCATGGCTCTCGCCATGATGAAGGGCAAGGACGACAGCTTTCCGGGCAGCTACGACAACTCGCACGGGAGCGGAGACCTCGCGTGCGCGAGCGGTCCGGCCTTCTCGAAATTCGCCGACGCCTTCGAACACGCGCCGGCCCTCACCCGCGAAGACTATTCGAACATCCGGGATAAGGTGCTCGCCGGAATTTGCCGGAAGCCCGGCGAAGACCACGATACTTACGCGCTTCGGGCGATGAAGTACGGATTCGGGTCCGTCTCGCTCCAGCTGAACGAAAAAGATCCGAACAAACGCGGAGGCATGTCCGATTATAGTTCCCTCGCGTTCGGCGCGAAGGGCGTCCTCGTGTTCAAGAACGGGAAGGACATGTCGATCAGCTACGATTCCCAGACGCTTTCCCGAGTCTACCTCGAACGGAAGAAGATCCGCGGGAACCAGCACCGCGTGATCCTCGTTCCGGATTTGAAGAATCCGGACGAGCCGATGGTCGAACTCGTCTGCAAGGAAATGCAAGCCTACCCGACGGTCGAGCGGTACGCCGTCGAAGCCGCGCAGATGCCGAAAGCTTTCCCGAAGAAGCCGGGCACGATGGCCCAGGTCGATCACTCGCTCTGCGGGAAGGATAACTACCAGAAAGCTCGCGACCGGACGGACAAGTGGACCCGACTCGTAATGGGAATGAAGCTTTCCGGCAGCGCGATGGTGACCGGGATGATGAACGACCGGACGAAGCCTGAGATCTGCCCGATCATGGTGATCAGCGTCTCCACGCGCGCGGGAGCGAACCAGATCAAGAAAGTCCTCGGCGAGACGCTCGACGGGGTTCAGGTCTCCTTCGACGTCGGCGAAGAGCATAAGAAGAGCTCCGCCGCGGCCTTTTAATCCAGAAACCCTTTAGGACGAACCCCATGAAAACCTTTTCTTTCAAGCATCGGAACTCGATCTGGATCGCCCTCGCCGTCCTCACCGTCGTCGGTTCGGCCGAAGCGCGTGACCAAGAATGCAAATCCGGGGCGCCGGTGGTCGCGAAGATCACCCACGCCGCGGACGAAAGCCTCACCTGCCTCGACTCGGTCTCGGCGGACGGAAAAATCCAAGCCCTCGTTCTATCGACGAAGGAAGAGACGACTTCGACCGGCGGGCGGAACGAAACGAACGTCGCGATCGTCGTTACCGGCACGCTGAACGCGGCCGGAACCGAAGTCGCGCAACTCGACGCCACGGTCCGCCTGGCCGACCCGGCGCTTTTTCCGAACGGGTGCGGCGCCTACCTGAAGGGCGGACTCGTTCTGCCCGGCACGTCGAAGATCGCCCTGGTCTACGCGATGCAGATCCGGACGGTCGATTACGCGGACGCGAGCCATCCCGTCGTGAAGACGGTGAACGACCGGAGCATCCCGGGCATGGCCTCGACCTGCGAGGGCTACATCCCGAACTGGAACGGCGGCCGCGACGGCATCACGGTCGACGGCTCCGCGAAGACGCTTGCGCTGAAGATCACGGCGCGCGAACCGGTGGAACAACCGGAACCGAAGACCGTCTCCGGCGATGACGCTCACAAATTCTACTCGAAGGCCTACGACCTCGAATGCGGCTCCGGCTCTCCGGAGAGGAAGTCGGGCGAGTGCAAGGACCTCAAGCAAGCGCGTGACCTCGGCGTGTTCACGCTGCGGAAGATGGTCCGGCCGGTCCAAACCGTCGTCATCAACTACTAACCCACACTCTTAAAAACGGAAAACGGGCGTTCGGTCGATCGGCCGAGCGCCCGTGGCGTTTTTCCGGACGAATCGATCGCCGCCACCCATCAGCCGCTGAACGAACCGACTCCTAAGGAATCCGCAAAGGGAACTTATCTGTCCGGGCATTCGCTCGCGCAAAGCGGGGTTTTTTTCTCTAAAAACAAAATTTCGCGTTTTTTTTTAAAAACAAATACATACGGCGCGTAATTCCTGCCGTAGTTTGCGTCCGGTCCCCCGCAAGGTCGAAATAAGAAGGAGCCGTTATGAAGATGCTTCGGTTGAAAAAAATGAGTTTGGTACTTTGGGTTTTGGCGTTCCTCGTCTTGGATCTGCCAGCGCAGGCATCGAACGTCCTACGAAATAAAATCGTATTTAAGCTCAAGATCGAATCTCTCAAGAGTCCTTCGCGAGTTCTGGGACGCTTGAAAGGGAAGTTTCGTTATTTTAGCCGAGGCGGATGTGAACTATTCATCCACGACGAAAAGTTGGGGTGCGCCGCGACCACTCTCGGGACGATGTCCGGCAGCGGCACCAATAATACGCTGGATATCACGAAAACCGATTATATCCGCATCCTCGAGCTGCTTGGAATGGACGCCGCCACGGTCCGAACTGAAGAGGAAAAGGCCGGAGAGACCGTCACGGTCATCAACTCTCGCCCCCACCAGCATGACTCCTCCCGAGTCTTTTCGGTCGACTCTTCGACCATCTACATTCTCGAAATTCATTGCGGAGAACCGAAGGATTCCTGAATTCGATCTGATGAGGAAGTTGGTCGTCATCAGGTACTGATCGAGACGGTCAAAAACAAAACGGGCGCCCGGTCGAGCCACCGAGCGCCCGTCATTTTTTTTCGGTCCGAATCAATCGCAGCGATCGAGCTCGTTCTTCATGTTGTTGAGGGTGTTGATCATCGCTTGCTGGTTCCCGCTGTAGTAGTTCGCGATAGCGCCGTTCACTTGGTTCCGGAGTCTCTGGATGTTACAGCCGCCCTGCTGCGGTGAGTTCGGGAAGTCGTAACCCGCCGTCTGGAGGCAGGAAACAGCCGAAGAATACTGGTAGTTATTCGCGGACTGTTGGCAGATCGAAACGGCGGCCGGAGCGAATCCCTTGTTCTTGATCGCTCTCAGGCAATCCATCGCGGTCGAATACTGGTAGTTTTTCGCCATCGTTCCGCAAACGTCGACGGCGTTCGGTTGCCAGAAGTCGCCGCCTTTGGTCAGGCCGAGACACTCGTTCGCGCTGCTCGTTTGGTAATTATCCGCCATGATCTTACAGATCTCACTCGGCTCCATAGCGTGGGCGGAAAGCGAACCGGCGAGGGCGAAAAGCGAAAGCATCAGAATCTTTTTCATGGGAATCCTTTCAAATGGGGGCTGAAGCGCCGGGCGCAATAGAGCACGACCCGTACCGACCCAACTTGAATACCCACGATCTAGGACGAATCCTGTGTCTAACCCCCAGGCACCTGACAGAGAGAGGGACGCAAGCGCGGCGAACGCCGAAGGCGTTTGATCGCGATGCAATTCCGAGAGCGAGACTCGGAGGAAGTCGAATCCCTCATCCCTCTTTCCAAAAAAAGAAAGGCCGCCCGCAAGGGTGGCCTTTCTTTTTTGGAATGGAGGAGAGAGAGGGATTCGAACCCTCGAATGAGTGTTACCTCATTACACGCTTTCCAAGCGTGCGCCTTCGACCACTCGGCCACCTCTCCGTCCTCTTCAATGAGTGGATGGGGAGTTCTTACCGTCCCCGAAACGCCGGAACAAGTGGATATTTTGACTCGACGAATCAAGTTGCCGTTTCAAAACGGTTTCGTGAGCGGGAAGCAGTTCAAATTCAGCTGGTAGACCCCGTCGCCCTTGCCTTCGGGTGCCTCGAACTCGCCGACGAACTCGTGGGCGAAACGTTCGAGTACGGCCTTCGCTTCGGGCACGCGCGCACGTTCGACCGGCAGCACGTAGCTGAGGAAATGCCGGCGATCGACCGGCACCGATTCGAGAGCGCTGGCCGCGGCGGCGAGACTCTCGCGATGGAACTTCCTCACCCACTCCGAAGACACGTCGGTTTCGGTTTCGACCCGCGCCTTCGGCACGCGGTACGCGCCGTCCGCCGCGCGCTCGAGCACGCCTTCGGCGACGAACTTCTCGAGGAGCGCCGTCACTTCGACCTCGCTCGTCGGCAGCCGCATCCGCTCCGCGATCCCCCGCGGATCGCTCGGCGCGCCCGGAAGCGCGAGGAGCTCCTTCACGACCACGCCGCCGAGGCTCGAAACCTCGCGCTCGCGATCGCCCATCGGCACCGCGCGCGCGCGGAACTTGATCGCCGCCATCGTCCGGAGCAGCATCCACTCCGTCCCGGTCTTCGCCTGGCGCGCGCGTTCGTACGAAACGAGCGCGGTGATGTATTCGCGCGAATGCTCGTCGAGCTCCATGCTCTCGACGAGTTTCCGCAGCAGCGCCGGAGAGGGTAGCCGCCGCTTCTTCATGAAGTTCACGAGCGGACCGCCGTTTTGGAGCCCGACCTTCTTCGCCCACGCCGTCACGCTGAAATAACGGGTCGTGCGGCGCTTGAACTCGACGTAGGCGTTCAGCAGATCGCCCGCGTCCGAGAACTCGAAGACGTCGAAGGAATCGGTCGCACCGCTCATGGCTTCCTCGTCGGCCCGTAGATCGCGGAGCTCCAACTCCAGAAATAGCCGAAATACGCTTCGATTTCCGCTTTCGAAGCGCTCGAAATCATCTGCGAGACGAGAACCGCGGCCCACGTCGAGGGCAGCTCGCCGTGCTCGGCGTTTTGTTTCAGGTAATTATCGATCTCGTGCTGGACGTACGGATCGGCCGCCGGAGCCGGCAACTGACCGAGGTCGCGCGCGGCCCGGAAGACCGCTTCGTGGAGTTCGAGCACGTTCCGCTGCATCCGATCGAACCGCGCGTAGTGCGCGGCGATCTTCGTCGGCTTCGGGCTGTCCTCCCCGAAAAACGAAACGAGGACCTGCGGGCAGCAGATCTCCGGCTCGTACGGCGGGAAGCTGCAAACCGGATCCGAGGGATTCAACGCCGGAATTCTCCCGTCGGCCCCGTAGCGCGTCCGCACGGACGGCGCGCGGTAATAATAGATCTCGTAGTCGTCGATGCTGCCTTCCGGCCAATCCACCGAATCCCCGTATTGTTCCCACCGCATCTGCACGAACGTCTTGAAGATCGAATCCGGAAGCCGCGCAATCGCGCGATCGAAGAAGGCCTGACGGTCGTTGATCGTCGGCAGCGAAGGACCGGATCCCGCATCCGGCGACGAATAGCGCTGAGCGAGAAGGTATTCCATCATTTGGAAACCGTAATTCGGACAATCGACCGCCGATCCACCGTTTCGGACACCGGTCGTGGCATGGGCGGAGGGACTGGAGAAGTAGAGAAGCATCGTCAGGAAAATCATTTTCCGAACCTTCTTTCGCGGGGTTACGTCCAAATTAAGCGGAGGCCCGCATGGTAAGCAACCTTTCCCTCCCTATAATCGTGCTTACAAAATGAAAGGGGCCGCGCCGCGGCTTTACGCGGCCAGATGCATCGGCAAAGATCGTTCTTCGAAATCACCCTGGAGGAAAACACCGTGAACAAACTCGAAAAAGTCCTTTATCGCGCCGAATGCACCTCGATCGGCGGCCGCGACGGTCGCTCCACGTCTTCCGACGGAAAACTCGAGGTGAAGCTCTCCCCGCCGAAGGAACTCGGCGGAAACGGCGACGGGACGAACCCCGAGCAACTCTTCGCCTCCGGTTATTCCGCGTGCTTCCTCGGCGCGATGAAACACGTCGCCGGCAAGGAAAAGATCACCCTGCCGAACGACGTGAAGATCGTCGGCAAGGTCGGCCTCGGACCGATCCCGGCCGGCTTCTGCATCGAAGCCGAGCTCGTAATCACGATCCCGGGAATGGACCGCGCCGCGGCCCAATCGCTCGTGGAAAAAGCCCACCAAGTCTGTCCGTACTCGAACGCGACGCGCGGAAACATCGAAGTGAAGCTCACCGTCGCTTGATCCGCGGCCGGGGCGTGTGTCTTTCGCGACCCGCGCTCCGGCCTTTTTTTACCGCCAAAAACCGATTAAACCGTTAAATCCGTCCGGAAGGGTGGCCGAAAGGTGAACGTGGAGATCCCTTCGATGCACCTTCGCGCCCGCACGTTCCGCCCGGCTCTCGCGGTCCTCTCTCTAAGCCTCGCGCTCTCGCTTCCCGTCCAGGCCGGTCCGAAGCTCCCGCTCGTCGAGCGCTGCACGAACGTCCTCGAACACGAACCGGTTCAGTCGTTCGTCTCCGGGGAAAAGATCATTCCCCTTCCGAAGGCGGGCGAATCGAAGGAAGCGTACGAGGACTTCCTCCGCGACCGTTACGGGTTCAAACGCAAGGACCTCGTTTGGGGCAAGAAATACCCGCTCCTCGTCCACGGCGGCGACGAGGCGAGCTTCGTCGCGAAGGCCGACTTCGAGCACGCGGTGAAGGACGCCGTCGAGTACGACGCCGTCATCGTCGGCGGCGGCCCGGCCGGCATCACCGCCGGGATCTACCTCACCGACGCCGGAAAGAAAGTCCTCATCCTCGAGAAGGAAACCACGCTCGGCGGCCTCGCCTCCGGCGGCAGCACCGCCGGCGTCCGCTACGGACGCGGCGCCGCGTATTTCACCTCGATGGAGGGCGAGATCTACGAGGCCTACAAGCACATGGGTTTCGGCCTTTATAAGAAGGACTTCACGATCCGCGGATCGACCGACAGCTACTATTGGAACGGGAAGTTCTACCACGACATCTGGGAAAACGAGAAGACGATGGAGGAGCTCCCGCAGAGCTTCAACCTCTTCAAATACTACCTGAAGCACGCCGACGAGATCGGACTCATCCCGACCCAGCCCTTCGACGAATTCCCGAACCTCCTCCTCGACACGATGACGATGAAGCAGTGGGTGAACACCTTCCCCGAGGAGATGAAGAAACTCGCCGTAAAGGACCCGAAGGCGAAGAAGATCTACGAGAAATTCCTCGCCGACCCGAACGTCCCGAAGGACGATCCGATGGCGGGTCCCCTCGGCCTCCTCGACCTCTACGGGCGTTCCGCGCTCGGCGATCACGCCGATAAGATCTCGGCCGCGGGCTTCGCGAACTTCTACGTCTCCGAACTCGACACGCGCTACACGGGGAACCTCGGCACCGGCTCGCCGCTCGAAAAGGCCGTGAACAAGCTCAAGAAGCGCCACAGTCTCGTGAATCTGAAGACCTCCGCCCCGCTGGCGAAGATTCGCACGACTCCGAACGGCGTCGAAGTCTACTACGTCCAAAACGGCGTCACCTACTTCGCCAAGGCGAAAGACGCCGTCTATTCGGCCCAGGTGAGAACGGCCGTGAAGACGATCGAGGACTTCGATAAGATCGCTCCCGAGCAGTTCCAAATCGCGAAGGACCTCAAGTACCGGAACTACCTCGTCGTGAACGCGCACGTCGAAGGCCACCCCTGGAAGGCGAGCTACGACACCTGGGTGCGCGACGACAAGATCTACTCCCAAAACGAATTCACCGACATCATCGACGGCCGCTGGCAGGACTTCCGCGGCGAGGAGCTGCCCCGAAACGACAATCGCGGCGTGCTGACGATCTACGACCCGCTCCCCGAGGAGGAAATCCGCGAGGGAATGACCGTCCAGCACATGGCCGAGCGGACCGAGGAAGCCCTCGACAAGATGAAGGGCATCATCGAAGCGACGAGCGCCGCCGTCGGCGAAAACGGAAAGGTGAACGTGCTCGCCGCCGAAGTGAACCGATGGCCGATCTCCGTGCACGTCACGGAACCGGGCCATTTCTCGAAAAAGGCGAAGATCCTGAAACGCCCGGTGGGTAATATCCACTTCGCGAACAACAACCTCGGCACTCCGGCCATCGAGGAGGCCGTCTACGACGGCTACGAAGCGGCGAAGGCGATCCTCGCGAAGCAGGGCGTGGAAAAGAACGTCGTGAAGCCGGTCAAGCCGAAGGCGAAAACGACCGTCGTTCCGAAGAAAAAGAGCGCCGCGGTCGCGACGCCCGTCTTACCGGCCGCGTAAGCCGGCAGTGAATCGGGTCGCGGACGGAGCGAGCATGTTGACGGCTTTGATCGCCGATTCGACGGCCGCGTCCATGTAACCGAAGTTCGCGCTCGCGTGCTCGCCGGCGAAAACGAGCTTCCCGCCCCATTCCGGGTCTTCGGCCGCACCGAGGATCTCGGTCGTGTCGCCCGGCCTCGGACAGGAATAGGATCCCTGCACGAACGGATCTCGGGCCCAAACCACCGAAGCTTTCGCTTCGAGCATCGTATCCGCGTACCGCGCCCGCACGGAATCCGCGTAAGGCGCGAGGAAATCCTCGACGACCGAATTCCACGGGAGGTCGCCGGTCCCCGCCCGGCCGCCCCGGAACGAGGTCAGGATCCCCCCCGAACCGGCCTGGCCCCGGCTCGTTTCCCAGAAAGCCTGGGTCGTGCAGTCGTTCAGCCAGGCGCCGTTCGAAACCTTGATCGATCCGTGGCGTTTCCGCCAGAACCGGTCGCGCGTGCCGATCATCGCTTTCGCGTGGGTCGCGTAAGCGAGCCGGCGGATCGCCGCGGTTTTAGGTGCGGTCATCGGCGAACGGATCTCGACCGACCGAAGCGTCGAAAACGGGATCGCGCAAATCGCGCGGTCCGCGACGAACTCGCGCGTCGACCCATTCGGGCATTCGAATTGGAGGGAGACCTTCGTCCCTCGCTCTTCGAGCGCGAGGAGCCGGTGGCCGTATTCGATCGGAGTTCCGCCCGCGGCGACGGCGGCCGTAAGTTTCTCGACCAACCGGGAATTCCCGCCCTTCACGCGAAGCGACTCGTCGCTTTCTCCGAAAAGGGCGAACTCGCCGTCCGAGAGGTCGTAGTCGATGAGGAGGTGGAGGTTCAACGCGCTCTGGTTCCCGAGCTCGAGCCCGAACTCGGTGACGTACGCGTGGCCGACGAGGCGCTTGACCCACGATTCGAGGCCCGGGGTTTCGTCGAGGTACTGCTCGAGCGACTGATGATCGATCGGGAGCGCGTTCGGGAACTTCGCCGCCGAACGGCAATCGAGGACCTCGCCCTCGAGGTTTCCGAAAATCGACATCCGATCCGCACGCACCCGCTCGACGAGCGGGCCGACGGCGCGGAAGAGATCGCGGTCGGTGTAGACCCGGCCGTCGAAGAAATAGAGGAGATCGGCCGTCCGGGAATTCTCTTCCGGGAACTCCTCGATTTCGACGCCGAGTTCGGCGGCGAGCGCGAGGAGGGAGCGGTGGTTACGGTCGATGAGCTCGCCGCCCATCTCGCAGAACATGCCTTGGTGGAAAGCGTCCCGGGTGAGGACCCGTCCGCCGGTGCGGGTCGAGGCTTCGAAGACCGTGGCTTGGACCCCGAGCTTCCGGAGTTCGTATGCCGCGGTCAGACCGGCGAACCCGGCGCCGACGATCGCGACTTGGCCGGCGTCGCGCGCGTCCGGGGTGGCGGCGAGGAGACGCCGCGGATTTGCGTAGAGCGCGCCCGCGACGATCGTGGAAGCGGTCGCCGTCGTCCGGAGGAAAGTCCGGCGATCGATGGGACGTTCAAGGAAAGAGTCGACGCGTTCGCCGAATCGTTCGGGGGAACGCAGAGCCCGTTTCAACTGTCGAAAGAGTTCGCTTCTCGCCATCGGCTTTGATCGCACCATAATCGTCGGGCGATACTTCTGACAAGCCTTTCCGAAAGCGTCGGGCTATTATCGAGTCGAGATGTTCACCCTTCGGAACCTCGGGCTCGCCGCTTTCGCCGGGCTGCTCGGGGGAATCACGTCGTCGGTCTTCCTCTTCTCGCTCGACTGGGCCGCGGAAAAGCAGCGGAACGAACCCTGGCTCCTCTGGCTCCTTCCCGTCGCGGGCTTGATCGTCGGCGGCCTTTACGACCGATTCGCCGGCCGCGCCGCCGGCGGGACGAACCTCTTGATCGAGGAAATCCACGACCCGCGCGAGCGCACGCCCGGCCGGACGACCCCGCTGATCCTCTCGACGACGCTCATTTCCCACCTTTTCGGCGCCTCGGTCGGTCGCGAAGGGACCTCCGTCCAGATGGGCGCCTCGCTCGCCGACCAGCTCTCGCGGTTCTTCCGCCTCTCCCCGACCGACCGCCGGGTCCTGCTCCAAGCCGGCTCCGCCGCCGGATTCGCGGGCGCGCTCGGCGCCCCCCTCGCCGGATGGGTTTTCGGGATGGAGGTCCTCACGAAAGGGATTCGCTTCCGCCCGATCTACGCTCTCGAGTGCGCCCTCGGCGCCTTCGTCGCGATCGGCGTCACCCGCCTTTCGCACGCGCCCCACACCGTCTATGGCGTCCTCCCCGATCTGCCCCTCTTTTCCTGGACGCTCACCCTCGCCGCGGTCGCCGTCGGCCTCCTCGTCGGCCTCCTCGTCCGGGTCTTCATCCACCTCACCGAAGCGCTCGCCGAACTCTCGAAGCTCCTCTCCTCGAGGCTCGCCGTGCGCGCGTTCCTCGGCGCGTTCGTCGTGATGGGACTCGCCGCCCTCTTCGGCAACCGCGATTCGCTCGGACTCGGGATCCCCTCGATCCAATCGGCGATGGTGACGTCGTCGCCGCTGCCGCTCGCGTTCGAAAAACTCGTCGCGACGGCGACCTCGATCGCCTCCGGATTCCGGGGCGGCGAATTCATCCCGCTCGTCTTCATGGGCGCGACCGCCGCGAGCGCCGTGTCCGGCCTCCTCGCCGTCACGCCCGCTTTCGCCGCGGCGTGCGGCATTACCGCGAGTTTCGGCTCGGCGGCGCGCGTCCCTTTCGCCCTTTCCATTTTCGCCGCGGAACACTTCACTCCGGTGTTTCTCTTCTACGCGTTGGTGGCGAATGGGGCCGCTCGCCTCACTCTCGGTCGAGAGGCGACGATCTTTCCGAGTCAAAAACGGGATTGAAGCGTTCGATCCTCAAACGATTCGATTGAAGATGAATAGTCATTCGTCTCGAAGTCAATTCTCTGACTCGCGCCTTTCCCGCGCGAATCACGCACGACCTTCCGATCCTTCCGCGATTCCGTCATACTAGGGAGATCACGGTGTCTGGAGATTTTTGAACCATGTTCGATTTAAAAACCCGTATTCTCGTCGTCGACGACATGATGACCATGCGCAAGCTGGTGATTAAGTCCTGCCGCGAGATCGGGTTCACCGACTTCACCGAGGCCGCGGACGGCGTCGAAGGGTGGACGAAGATCACGGAAGCGGACCCCGCGTTCGGACTCGTGATCTCGGATTGGAACATGCCGAACGCGTCGGGCCTCGACCTCCTCAAGCGCATCCGTTCGGACAGTCGATTCGGTAGGACGCCTTTCATGATGGTGACCGCCGAGGCCGACGAGGATCAGATCGTCCTGGCCGCGAAAGCGGGCGTCGACCAATACGTGGTGAAACCGTTCACGACCGAGCTCCTCCGCGACCGGATCGAAAACGTCCACAAGAAGACCTCCTCGAGATGACCGAAACGACGAAGACGGACCTCACGAAATTCCGCGTCCTCGTTTGCGGCCTCGACTCGGTCTGCCGTTCGGTGCTCGACAAATTCATTTCGCCCGCGCAGTTCGTCGAAGTTCCCTACGATCTCGAGAAAATGGCGGAGACGAAGGTCGCTCCCGAACCGCTCATCCTCGTCTTCGGATCCCCGCCCGCCGGCGTGAAACCGAACGAAGCGGCCCAGGTCGCACGGATGCAGTACCCGAATCAGTCGATCTATTACCTCACGTCGAATCGCGAGAACTTCGACCGCGCCGAGTTCCAGAAAAACGGGTTCACCGACGCGTTCCTCATCCCGATCGACACCGAGATCACGACCCAGACGATCAAGGACGAACTCGCCCGCGCCTCTAAGGGCGCGATCCGCGCTTACCGCCCGGTCCAGCTGGTCGACCTCCGCCCGAACGAGACGCTCGATTTCGATACTTACATGTACATGCCGGCGAACAAGAAGCACCTGAAGATGACCGCCGCCGGCGACGAGATCGATCCCTCCCGCCACGAAAAACTCACGAAAAGCGGGATCAACGCCGTCCATGTCGGCAGCGACCAAATCCAAAAATTCTACGCCTTCGCCGCGAAGAAGCTCCGCGACCTCCAAAAGGGCGGCCCGGGCCTATCGGAGACCGAGCGCAAGGAGCGCATGACCGGCGCGATTCGCGGATTGATGGCCTCCGTCTTCAACGACTCCTCGAGCGACGCCACCATCGAAAGCGGCCGAAACGTCGTCGCCGACTGCCAAGCCATCGTGAAGGATTTCATCACCGAAGGCGCGGACAAGAACTCCTGGTACGCGAAGATGCTCCAAGTGACCGGCGCCGAAGCCGGCAACTATAACCACGCGGGGAACGTCGCTACTTTCGGCGCGCTCTTCTCCCTCGCCGTCGGCATCGGAAAACCCGAGGACATCGCGCTCGCGGGCCTGCTGCACGACATGGGCATCGCCGACCTCCCGCCGAGCGTCCAAGGCAAGGGCCCCCACGAGCGGTCGAAGGAAGAGGAAGAAGAGTACCGAAAGCACGTCGACCACACGATGGCGATCATCAAGTTCCGGAAGATGATCCTTCCCGATAACGTCACGAAAGCGATTTCCCAACACCACGAACGGTGGAGCGGCACCGGTTACCCGAAGGGTTACGCCGGCCCTCGGATCGCGGCCGAAGCCCAGATCCTCGCCCTCGCCGACCAATTCGATTACCTCACGATGACGAAGGACGGGCGTCCGCGCATGAGTCCGCCCGAGGCCTTCAAGCGCATTTACCAGGACTGCCTCGACGATCCCGCGAACGCGCGCTTCGACCTCGAACTCCTGAAGAAATTCCTCGTGCTCTTTCCGGAGGACGCCGCATGAGCGACTCGAAAGACCAAACCGTCGACTTCGGCCGGAACCCTTTCGAGTTCAAGACCGGCGATTCGATCGCGAGCTTGAAACTCGTCGGCGACATGAATCCCGACCTCGCCAAGGAGTTCGAGAAACGCATCCGTCCCCAATTCGAGAATTTCGCCTCGGACCTCGTCCTCGACCTCACCGAGTGCGGAACGATCCACCCCCTCTGGACGCGTCCCCTCATGCACGTCGCGACGACGGTGAAGAAATCCGCGCATCGGCTGAAAGTCGCGACCGCGAATCCCGTTCACCGCGATTTCTTCCACGACCAAGGTATATCGGCGAGCTTCCCTCTCGTACCGGACGTCGCGACCGCCGTCCAAGAGCTCAGCACGAAGAAAACGGTGAAGCTCGACGTCGCGTTCATCAATCCCTTCCTCGAAGGCGCGGTCGCGGTCCTGAAACGCGCGGCCGGCACGGTCGCGAAGGCGGGCACCCTCGGCGTCCGCGCCCTCGGGGCGCCGCTCGACGGCGAGATCACCGGCGTGATCCCGCTCCAAACGGAGTCCTTCGCGGGCGTCGTCGCGATCAGTTTTCCTCGGTCGACCTATCTCCAGGTCGCGAACCGGATGCTCGGTGAGGCGCACGAGGCGATCACGCCGGAAATCCGCGACGGGGCGGCCGAGCTCACGAACCAGATCTACGGCTACGCGAAACGCATCCTGAACGAGCAAGGCCATCGCCTTCCGCTCGCGTTCCCGAAGGTGCTCGAGGGGAAAACCCCCGCGGACCTTCCCCCGTGCGCGGGCCCGCGCATCGCGATCCCGTTCGAATCCGACGCCGGAACGTTCACGATCGAGATCCGGATCTAATCCCGGGGAAATTTCTTCGCGAGCGTCGTGCCCACGGAAAACACGAGCAGCGCGATCGCGTTCTCGAAATGCGTCCCGCGAAGGTCCTCGCTGAAATTCGCGGCGAGGCCGTCCCAGTACTTCTGACCGACCGCGCGATGGACTCCCTCGTCGGCGATCACGGCGAACCGGCGGGTCGCGCGATTCAGATACACGAGCACGGCGTTCCGGTCCGTCGTGCGGGTCATCCCGAACTCCTCGAAGAGACGGAGCGCGGTTCCCATCGGATCCTTTTCGAATCGATCGCGCGAGACGTGGACGCGCACTTCGCCGGTCGATTTTTTCGCGACGAAACGGAGCGCGCGCAAGATCGGCGTCGGCTCGTGTTCCTCCGAGGCGCCTTCGACTTTCGGCGAGCGCACGGACTCAGTATTCTCCACTGACCCCTCCTCCCGTCACGAGCGTCGGCGTTCCGCGCCGCCATCGATGGAGCATGCGCGCGAGATTCCGCGAAGCCGGCACGCGGAACCATCCGGCGGCCGTGTAGTGGACTTCTCCGATCATGATCCGCAGGAGTACGAATACGGCGGCGGCCAGCCCGCCGAGGACCGCGAGCCAAACGACCCACGCGCGTTCGACGACGACCGCGGGCGTCCACCCGCCGGTAAATCCCGCGCGCTCGAAAGTGTCGACCGCCTCGTTCTCCGACGCGAGCGGACTGCCGATGTCGCGCAGGACCTCGACGAGGGTGAGGACCATCGCGCGCGATTTCTTGCCGCCCTTCCACTCGGGCTTGAAGATCGTTTTCCGGATCTCGGCGATCTTCGCCGCGGGCAGGACCGGATCGAGGCCGAGACCGGTGTGGATCGCGAGCTCGCCGCGGTCGGCGTTCACGGCGATCACGATCGTGTTCGGCGGTCGCGGCGCCGTCTTCCGCCATTCCTCGGAATACGCGCTCGCGACGTCCTCCGCCGGGACGTCGCCGTCCGTCGTGACGATCGAGATCCGTTCCTGGGTCAGGTTCTCGTGATCGGAAAGGACGTGCTCGGCCGCCTTCAAGAACGGCAGCGGAAAAAGCGCGGCGCGGTCGAGGATCCCGAACTCGGGGCGCGCGGGTATTTCGTCGGCGAGGGCCGCGAACGCGAGGGCACCCATGAAAAGGACGACGAGACGGCGGATCACGTCCCGAGTCTAACGGAAGGATTCGCCGCGCGCCAGTTCCGCGACCGCGTCGATCCAGTCCGGTTCGGAATTGAGCGACGGAACCAGCCTCAAGGTCGATCCGCCCGCTCCGCGGAAAAGTTCGACCGCCCGCATGCCGATCTCCTCGAGCGTTTCGAGGCAATCCGCCACGAAAGCCGGGCAAACGACCACGACGTGCCGGGCGCCGCGCGCCGCGAGTTCGGGAAGCACGACGTCGGTATAAGGCTCGATCCATTTCGTGCGGCCGAGCCGGGATTGGAACGAGATGCTCCACCTTTCCCTCGGAAGCCCGAGCCGTTCCGCGATCCCGCGCGCGGTCGCATAGCAATGTGCGCGGTAACAGGTATCGTTCTGCGGCGAACGCGGACGATCGCAGCAATCTCCCGATTTCAGGCAAACGTTCTCCCGGTCGGCTTTCCGAAGCTGGCGCTCGGGGAGACCGTGGAAACTGAAGAGCACGTGATCGCACTCCCCTTCGCGCAGGACCTCGGACGTGCGCCGCGCGAACGCCCCGAGAAAACCGGCGTCGCCGTAGAACGGACGGAGGAATCGGAGTTTCGTCGCGATCCCGAGTTCCGCCGCGACCTCGCGCACGGCTTCTTCGGAGGAGAAGTTCGTCGCCTTCGCGTACTGGGGATAGAGAGGCAGCACCCGGATCTCGGCGAGGTCGCGCCCCCGCCACTCGGAGAGCACGCTCGCGATCGAAGGGCTCCGGTAGCGCATCGCGAACTTCACGTCGTACTCGGCGCCGAGCGCGGCCGAAACTCCGCGGGTAAGGTCCTCGGAATGGTATTTCAGCGGAGAACCGCGCTCGCCGTGCCAGATCTTCCGGTAAGCTTCGGACGAAGCGTGGGACCGGCGGGGGACGATCACCTGGTTCACGAGGATCCACCGCACCGGCGCGGGAATATCGACCACGTGGGGGTCCATCAGGAACTCGCGCAGGTACTCGCCCACCTTGGCGGGCGAGGGATCGTCGGGCGTACCGAGGTTCAAAAGCAGGACGCCGGTTTGTTTCTTCATGGCGCGCGAACCTCCGCCGCGATCCGGTCGAGGATCTTCGCGAGTCCGATCCCCCCGAGGTAATTTCCCATGAGCCGAAGCTTACCCGATCCGTTTCCGAGCCGCGAGAGCTCCGCGAGGATTCCTTCGAGTTCGACGGTGTAATACGGCGTCGCCCTCAACCAGCGGTGAAGGACTTGATAACGCGGCGACTCGCTCGCGCCCTCGAATCCGTGCAAGCGTTTCCGATCGTCGAGAATCTCGCGCAGGAGCTTGGCGTCGTCCATACCGGCGATCTCGGGGCGGCGCGCGCCGCCGAGAATCCACGTCTCGGAGTGGAGATCCGCCCCGTTCACCCGGTCCGGGAAGATGACGTGGTTATAGAGGACGCCGAGGCTCTTGAAGCCCTCGCGCGGCGGGAAAAGGACGCCGAACCCCGGTCGGACGCGCGCGTCGGCGGCGAAGAACGCCGTGACGCTCACGAGGGGAACCATTTCGATCCGGGCGAGCGCGCGGGCGAGCTCGGGAGCCCGTCCGGCGAGGCTCTCCGCGGCTTGATGCGCGGATCCGCAGAAATACGTGAGCACCTCGGGGTCGCCGAGCGGGCCGTCCGTGCGGAAGTGAAACCGCACTCCGCGCGATTCGAGCGTCGAGTGGAGCTTGCGCACGACCTCGCCCATCCCGCCCGGCGCGGAGACGCTGCCGCGGACTTTCGGTCGGAGCACGCGCGGACGCTTCGTGAAGAGCGCGGCGAGGAGGAGGCTCGCGCTGAGCCTTCGGCCCTCGCCCGCGTAGATTCCTTGGAACGCGGGAAGAAGCAGGTACTCCGTCGCTTCCTCCCCGAGCGCGCGCCGGCCCCACGCGGAAAGGGATTCGCCCGCGCGCGGCTCGAGCGGGCGCCGGAAGAAGAAATACCGAAGCGCGAAGAGCGCGACCCGAAGCGATCCGCCGATCCCGAGCGGCCATCGCGTCGGGCGGGAGGCCCGGAAGATGAATCGCGCCCGGCTCGCTCGGCCGGCCGGTACGATCGGGATTCCGAGGTCGGCGAAGAGCGCCTCGACCCGCGCCGAATTCAGAAACGCGTTCGCGGCGCTTTCCGCCGGACCGAATTCGGTCGCGGTCGTCCCGATCAGCCCGCCCGCGCGGTCGCCGCGTTCGTAAACGTCGACCGCGTAGCCCGCGCGCTCGAGCGCGTACGCGGTCGCGAGGCCCGTGAAGCCCGCGCCGACGACGACGGCTCTCGGTCGGTCCGCGCCGCGCGTCCCCATCCCGTCACACCGCCTGGGAGAACGTGCGCGTGGTCGGCGCCTTTTCCCGCAAGCGGCGATCGAACGCCATGCAAAGATTCCGAAGGAAGGGTCTTCCCGCCTCCGTCACGAAAAGACGGTCGCCCTCGACCCTCGCAAGGCCGTCTCGGATCGGTTCGGCGAGGAAGCGGGTGACGTCCGCCTGCTCGGCCGAGTCGCGGAACTTCGTCTCTCCGCGGGTCATGAGACCGAGGATCTGCTCGCGATGCGCGCGGTCCTCCGCCGTAAGTTTGTGTCCGCGGAGCGACGGGATCTTTCCCTCGCCGAGGAGCCGTTCGTAGACCGGCAGCACCTTCTCGTTCTGGTGGAAGCAGGTCGGAGTCTCCGAAATCGCGCTCAGCCCGATGCCGAGGAGCACGTCCGTGCGGTGGTCGGTATAACCCATGAAGTTCCGGTGAAGCGTCCCCTTACCGATCGAACGTGCGAGCGAGTCGGTGGGGAGCGCGAAATGATCCATCCCGATCTCGACGTAACCGGCGTCGAGGAGGATTCCGCGCGCGACCTCGTAGATCCCGCGCTTTTCGGTCCCGCCCGGAACGTCCTCGTCCTTGAAGATGCGCTGGACTTTTTTGATCCACGGCACGAGCGCGAAGCTATAGAGGGCGATGCGATCGGGACGGAGTTCGACGGTGGTTTTCGCCGTCTTCAGGAATTTTTCGGCGTCCTGCTTCGGAAGCCCGTAGATCAGATCGAAGTTCACCGACTCGAATCCGATCTCGCGCGCGATGTCGGTGATCGACCGCGTGATCTCGATCGGTTGGATCCGGTTCACCATGCGCTGGACTTCGGCGTCGAAGTCTTGCACGCCGAGACTCACCCGGCGAAAGCCGAGTTTATGGAGGACTTCGAGGTGGGCGCGGGTGGTCCGGCGCGGATCGATCTCGACGGAACCTTCGAAGTCGCCCGGATCCCTGCGGACGGCGGAAAGAATCGGAGTCAACAACCGCTCGAGTTCCGCCGGAGCGAGGAAAGTCGGCGTGCCTCCGCCGAGGTGGAGTTGCCGGAGGTGCTTCTCCCGGAGTTCGGGCACGCGTTCGAGGTAGCGACTCCACTCGACGAGGAGTTTGTCGACGTAAGGCGATTCGACGCCGTGATCCTTCGTGATCACCGTATTGCATCCGCAAAACGTACAGAGGGATTCGCAATACGGGATATGGAGATAAAGCGACCAGCTCGCCCCGTCGGCCGCGAACGCGGCGTGGAGGGACTCGATCCATTCAACCTCGGTCGGCGAATCGTTCCAATACGGGACGGTCGGATAGCTCGTGTACCGCGGGGCAGGCACGTCGTACTTCTTAAAGAGATCGCTCATCGGAAAACCTCCCGAACGATGCGTACGAAATTCCGGACGTTTTCCTCCGGCGTCTTCGGCAGGACGCCGTGCCCGAGCCCGCAGACCCATCCCGCGCGTTCGGCCGCGGAAAGTCCCGCGAGCGGAGCGAGGTATTCCCGCAGCGACGCCTCGAAAGCGCGCGGTTCGAGGTGGAGCAGCGCTTGGTCGTAATTTCCCTGCACGAAACCGAGGTGGGGGGCGCGGAGCACTTCGGCGAGGTTCCACCGGTGATCGACGCCGAAACCCGCGAGTTCCTTCCGCGCGAGCCAGTCGCCGGAAAAATGCGCCGGCTGGGTGCCCTTCGAGTAATAGCCGATCCGGCCGGGAAACTTCGCGAAGAGCGTTTCGAGATCGCGCGCGACGAGCGAGCGGAAATCGGCCGGCGCGAGCTCGCCCGCGGCCGTATCGAAGATCATGACGACTTCGGCGCCGGCGTCGAGCTGGAGCCGGATGTTCCGCTCGAGGAGCGGCACGAGGCGCTCGGCGAACGCCCGGTAAAGCTCGGGCTGCGACTTCGACTTCACGAGCGAACCGGAATGCCCGCCTTCGACGGCGTAAACGTAGAGCGTCCACGGTCCGCCGACGAACCCGATGAGCGATTTCTCGGAGGGGAGGCGCTTCCGGGTGAGCGAGACGGCCTCCGCTTGGAACTCGAGGCCGCGAATCGCGGTCTCGACCGGCGCGAGTTTCGCGAGCGACCCTTTTTCGAGCGACCACCCGAGCTCGGGCCCGGTGTCCTTGTATTCGAGCCCCATTCCGAGGACCTCGAGCGGGAAGAGAAGGTCGCTGAAGAGGATCGAGACGTCGAAGTCGAAATCCTCGATCGGACCGAGCGCGACTTCCGCGGCCAGTTCGGGCCGTTTGCAGAGCTCCATGAACGAGTGCTTCGCCCGGAGCGCTTGATAGTGCTTATGGTAACGCCCCGCCTGGCGCATCATCCACACCGGCGGCGTCGCCTGGGGAATTTTCCGGATCGCGTTCTCGAATTTCAGGTTCGCCATTTCAGTTCTCCGAATTGACCCATTGGTAGCCGACGCCGCGGACCGAGCGGATCACGGCGCCGTCGCGATCGCCGATCGCTTGGCGAAGGCGAACCATCGCGTTGTCGACCGTGCGCGAGCTCGGGAATTTTTCCTCGCCCCAAATCTCGTCGAGGATCTCGTCGCGGCTCACCACGCGCGGGGCGGCCCCGATCAAGAACTCGAGGAGGCGATTGTCGCGGGCGGCGAGGAACTCGCGCTTCCCGTCGGCGCCTTCGATCGCCATGGCGTCGAGATCGATCGTCCGGCCGAGGCACCGGATCCGTCGTTCGCGTTTCGCCGAGGTTTCCGGAGCGTCGCCGTGCTCTTCGAGGACGTGCTTCACGCGCAGGAGGAGTTCCTTCAGGTGGAACGGCTTCGGGATGTATTCCTCGGCGCCGATTTCGTATCCTTCGAGCCGATCTTCCGCCGAGTTCCGGGCGGTGACGAAGATGAAGGGCGTCGGCGCGCGCTTCCGCAGTTCCTTCGCGAATTCGGTGCCGGTGCCGTCGGGCAGCCCGACGTCGAGGATCACGAGACCGAACGTCGTGCTTTCGCTTTGCGCCCGCGCTTCGCGGATCGAGCGTGCCCATTCGACGGTGTAGCCCTCCTTTTGGAGCCGTTCCTGGAGGGTCGCCCCGAGCGATTCGTCGTCCTCGACGAGCAGGAGTTTTTTCAAGCCGCGGCCCCCTTTCTCTCGGCGAGGAGTTCGATCTCGACGTCGAATCCCTGGGCCGCGGATCCTTCCGCCGCGGAACGCGCGACGAAACGGACGCTGCCGCCCATCCGTTCGACGAGCGAACGCACGAGGAAGAGGCCGACGCCGCTTCCGCTCTTCGGATTATGCCGAACGAAAAGCCGGCCGAGTTGGGCGGCGTCGCCCGTGAATCCGGCGCCGTCGTCGCTCACCCGCAGGGAGACGCGCCCGCCGCCGTTCGCGAGGAAGAAACGGACGCGTTTCGCGCCGCCGTGGATGATCGCGTTTTGGATCAGATTCTTCACCACCGTTTCGAGCGCGCGGTGATCGGCCCTCACCGGAGCGTCGCCCTCGACTTCGAGGCGCGTGTCCGGCCATTGGTGCGCGAGCGCCTCGACCATCCGACGGAGGTCGATCCGTTCGAGGAAGAACCGGCTCGAATCGAGCTGGGCGAGATGAAGGGAGTTTTCGAGTTGGATCTCGAGCCGAACGGAATCCTTCACGAGGCGGACGAAAAGCGGGTTCGAAGGCGAATCCCGGAAATCCTCGGCGAGCGATTCGACTTGGAGCCGAAGGCTGGCGATCGGGGTCTTGAGCTCGTGGCTGAAGGTCGCGAAGAACGCCCGGATCTGATCCGCGCGCTTCCGCTCCCGTCGCATATAATAGAGGAGCGCCCCCCCGCCGACGAGGAGCGAAAGGATCAGGATCGAGCCCTCGGAGATGAGCATCCGCTGCTGGCGGACGAAATCGGCGACGTGGACGGCGTGCTCGGGAGCGAACTGGGCGGTCGTCGTCTGGACGAAATCGATCTGCCGGAGGCCGAAGATGAGCCACCAAGCGGCGAGCGAAAGCGTGAAGACCATCCAGGCCAGTCCGAGCCCGAATCGCCACGCGCTTCCCTTCGATTTCGCGACCGAAACGTCGTTTTCCATCTATCCTTTCAGCACGTCCGCCGCCCGCTCGAGCGCGTCGAGCGCCTTCGCGAGGATTTCCTCGGAATGGGCCCACGAGACGAATCCGACTTCGAACGCGCTCGGCGCGAGGTAGACGCCTTCCTTCACGGCGGCGTGGAAGAACTTCGGGAAATCACCGCGCAGATTCGCCGGGAAGTCCCGCGTGCTGCGGATCGGGGCCGAGACCTTCGGATGGATCCAAAAAATCGAACCCATGTGGGAAACCGTCCAATCCGCGCCGGCCTTCGCGAACCGCGCGGAGAGGTCGGCCGCGAACTTCGCCGTGCGCTTCTCGAGTATCTCGATCACTCCGAGTTTCTCGGCTTTCCGGAGCGTCGCGAGTCCCGCCCGCGTGGAGATCGGGTTCGCCGAGAGCGTCCCGGCTTGGTAGACCGGCCCGGACGGCGCGACGAGGTCCATATATTTCTTCCGGCCGCCGAAGGCTCCGAGCGGAAATCCGCCGCCGACGACTTTTCCGTAGGTGACGAGGTCCGGTTCGATCCCGAGTTTTCCGGCCATCCCCTGCGGGTGCACGCGGAAGCCCGAGATGACTTCGTCGAAGATCACGAGGATGCCGTGCCGGCGCGCGCCCTCGACGAGCGCGCGGATGAACTCGGGCGTCTGGACGAGAAGACCGAAGTTCGCCGGCAAGGGCTCGAGGATGACGGCCGCGATTTCCTTGCCGCGTTCGGCGAAGATTTTCTCCATGGCGGCGAGGTCGTTCAGCGGAGCGACGAGCGTTTCCTGCGCGTCCGAAACGCCCGCGCTATCGGAGGCGACCGCGCCCGCGAGACCGCTGCCCGCCTTCACGAGCATCGAGTCGACGTGTCCGTGGTAGCATCCGTCGAACTTCAGGATCTTAGTCCGCCCGGTCGCGCCGCGCGCGACCCGAAGCGCGCTCATCACCGCTTCGGTTCCCGAGCTCACGAAGCGCACGGCCTCGAGGAACGGAACGCGGGAAGTGAGGTACTCCGCGAGTTCGAGCGAATACGGTTCGCAGGCACCCATGCTCCACGCGGTATCGAGCATGTCGGCGACCGCGGCCTTCACGTCCGGATCGCGATGACCGAGGATCATCGGACCGAAGCTCTGGCAGAAATCGATGTAACGCGTTCCCTCGACGGACTCGAGGTAAGCACCCTCGGACCGCGCGAAAAAGATCGGCGTGCCGCCGACGCTCTTGAAGGCGCGAACGGGGGAATGGACGCCGCCCGGCGCGACTTTCAGCGAACGCTCGAAAAGAGTCCCCGACGATTGCTTGTTTTCCAAACCGAATTCCCCTTTGAGTGAGTACCGAACCGTTCTATAGCCCGAGCCGCTTCGCGTGCCGTGCCCCGTAAGTGATCAGATACTGCGCGCCGGCGCGCTTGAAGACCGCCCACGTCTCGAGAAGCGCATCGTCGAACGAAACGAGTCCTTTTTCCGCGAGAAGCGTGAGTGAAGCGTATTCGCCGCTCACCTGGTAGGCGCCGACCGGCTTCCCGGTCGCCTCGTGGATCGGGAGGATAAGGTCGATCGACGTCATCCCCGGTTTCACCATCAGGAGGTCCGCGCCCTCTTCCGCGCAGCGCACGCTCGATTCGATCGCGTCGGTGCGGTTCCGCGCGTCAATCTGGTACGCTTTCCGATCGCCGAACTTCGGCGCCGAATCCGCGGCCTCGCGGAACGGGCCGTAAAAGCAACTCGAGAACTTCGTCGAATAACTCATGATCGGCGTCTCGCCGAGGCCCGCGCCGTCGAGCGCGCTTCGGATCGCGGCCACGCGCCCGTCCATCATGTCGCTCGGACTGATCCCGTCGGCGCCGGCCGCGGCGTAGGTCTTCGCGAGATTCGCGAGTTCCGCGCGCGTCGCCTCGAGGTCGAGCTGGCCCGCGTGCGCGCCCTTGGCGTGGAAAACGCCGCAGTGCCCGTGCGAGGTGAGCGAGCAAAGGCAGGTGTCGACCCAAAGAAGCAGGTCCGATCCGAAACGCTTCTTGATCTCGCCGATGGTCTTCGCGGCGAAGTCCGGACGGAAGCCCGACTCCCCTTTGGTGCCCGGTACCGGGAAAAGAAGGAACTGGGTCACGCCGGCTTCGAGGTCCGCGCCGATGCGCTTGAGAAGGCTATCGAGAGGCTGCCGCGCGGTTTCGCCGAGGCCCGTGATCGGCTGATCGGCCGCGATGCCCTCGACGGCGAAGAGGGGTTGGAGCAGCTGACCGCGCGTGAACCGCGCCTCGGCCACGAGATCGCGCATCAACCGGTTCTGGCGGAGTCGCATCGGTCGCTTCATGATCCCTCTCCTTCGTTTCCCTTGGCTCGTATTTGTTTTAGCCAAGCGGAATAACCCAGTTCAATCTCGATTTTCGCGCGCTCCCCGAGCACCTGGCGCAAGACTTCGTGGGTACGCCCGGGTCCGCTCCGGTGGCGCGCTTCGCGGATTTCGGGATGACGCGCGAGCGCCGCGACGAATGCGGAACCGCTCATCCAGAAGAACTCCCGCTTTCCGGCGAGGTCCGGCACGTCCGCGCGCGGCAGAAGGTCGTAGGTCGCGAGCGAAGGCATCTCCTCCGGTCCCCCCGGGGGCAGGCCGTCGACCGGGGAGTGAGTGAGCTTCACCCATAAGACGACTTGACCGTGGATCGCGTCGACATTCGGCGCCTCGCGCTCGCCGAGACCCTCCGCGGAGCCGTTCACCCACACGCCGTGCCGGGCGAGTTTTCGCCAGGTCGCGAGCCCCGCCGTCCAAACCACGCGTTCCGGTCCGAGGTTCACTTCGGAGGGCAGCGCGTTCGCCCGTGCGATCCAAAGCGCCCGGCCCTCCGTCCGACGCGCGAACTCCTCCGAGGTGATCGGGAGAGCGCGCCGTTGGTAGAATCCCTCGTTTCCGTCGAGGACCGCGCCGGGGGACGGCCAAAGCGCGGCCGGGTCCGAAATCTTCGCGCTCTTCCTCCCTCCGATCGGCTCGAGCTCGCTGCGATCGAGGACTTCGCCCGCGTCCGTCTCTCCGCGCAGGAAAGTGATCTCGCCGTAATCGCGCTTGAGCACGCTCACGCCGATCTTCTGGTGGCATCCTCCTCCGTATCCGGCGAGGATCTCGCGTTCGCGCCGGACGGCGCGCGCGGTGTTCTCGTCGTGGATCTTCGCGAGGAGTCCGCGAAGATCGTCGCGGTCCTTCCGGATCTCGATCGCGAGCGCGCCTTGGGCGGCCGCCGTCGGGTTTTCCGAGAGCGGGAGGACCATCCACCGGCAATCCGCGATCCGGCGGCGGAGCTCGTCGGCGGTGGCGCCGAATTTCTCGGTTTCGTGGGCGGGCGCGCCGGGAACCGGCGCGAGCAGCCGATCGAGGGCCGCCTTCGCGACGATCAGCGCGTCGATCTCCCCGTCCTCGAAGAGCTTCCGCACGCGAGTCGGGATATTCCCGCGCACGGGGACGAACTCGACCGCCGCGATCGGCGTCGGAAGGTGGTCGGCGAGGAAACCCCCGAGGTTCCGCGCCCGACGCGGCGAAGAGGAATAAACGCGAAGCCGGCGGTTCGCGCCGACGCGCGGCCATGCCGATTTCTTGAGGAGAAGGAGGTCCCGCGCGTCCGCGCGCGGGAGCGTGGCGACGATCTCCGTTTCGGAGCGCTCGGCGACCGGAAGGTCTTTCCAGGAGTGCACGACGAGATCGGTTTCGCCGCCGACGAGATCGGCGAGGAAATCCTCGGTGAAGACGCCGCGTTCGGGCATCTTCCAAAGCGGGTCGGCTTGGTTCACGTCGCCGAGCGATTCGCGAAAGCGGAAGTCGATCTCGAGTCCCGGATGCGCGCGCCGGAGCGCTTCGCCGACGAGGTAAGCCTGGATGCGCGCGAGATCGCTCTGGCGCGAGGAAATGCGGAGCCGTTTCGGACTAGCCACAAAGATCGTCCCACCCGAAGGGGCGAATTTCCTGGCGCATCCCTCGCGTGCGGCTGACCTGTCCGATGTCTTCGCGCGCCCGGGCGACGCGCGCGCGAATCATTTCCAGATTCGCTTCCATACTGGTGAAAAAATCGCCGAGGCGGACGGTCTCGAGTTCCGCGAAGAAGTCCGGCAGCGGGTCGGATTCGGCTTCGCCGCGCAGGTCGACGAGCATCTCGAACCGGTGACCGTGACGTCCGACCCATTCCGCGATCTCGCCCGAGGGCATCGGCGCGGCGATCACGAGGGCGTTCCGGCCGAAATCTTCCGACTCCGGGACCGCGACTTCGAGCGAAGCGAACTGGGCGTCCGGAAATTTCCGGGACAGCTCGTCGCGTTTCTCGGCGTTCCGGCAGAAAACCTCGACGCTGCGGAATTCCTTCAGCCACGGAAGGATCTCTTCCGCGAGCTGACCGGAGCCGATCACGTGGACGCGTTCGGAGTTCTTGAGGACTTTGCGCGTGAGGCTTCCGTAGGACTGGGAGCCGAGGTTCGTGAGGTGGGTGCGACGGATCGCCTTCGCGTCGGTGAGCAGCTGGCGAAAGACTTCCTGGAGGGCGCCGAGGTCCTCGCGGTGCACGAGGCGGGCGGCGAGTTCCTTGAATTGGCCCATCACTTCGGTCTCGCCCGCGAGCGGAGAATGGAGCCCGCAGACGACTTCGAGGAGGAACCCGTAAGCCGACTCGCCCTCGTAGGTCTCGACGGGACCCGTGAGCGACGAGAGGTCGATGTCGTTCAATCCACCGGGCGTCACGCCGATCCAGATCGACCGCAAGCACGTGCGCCAAGAAACCCACCCTTCGCTCTCGCCGAAGAAAGCGGGGATTTCGGATTTGCGGGATCCCGGGACATGGATGACCGCGAACGTGTCGAGCATCCTTAGATTGTAACGAAATCGTCCGGCGATTTGTCACGGAAGTGTCACGGCCGAAATGGAACTCGGTCTCGAATTGCGCTTGGATTCCGTGGCTTTCGCGGAGTATAGCCGCCGTATGTCGCTTTTGACCCTCCTTCTCTCGCTCTTTCTCGCCACTGCCCGCGCCGAGGACGACGCCCCGGCTTCCGCCACGCAGGATACCCCGGCGACCGTGACGCTCGACCCGATCATCTCGGAAGGCACGACGGCCGAGTCGCTGAAATTCGATCCCGTCGTTCCGGCCTACACCGCGAAGTCGAAAGACCGCGCTTCGACCGGAAACGTCGCGAAAGAACTTTCGAACGACCTCCCGTTTCACACGAACTCGAACTTCAAGCCCGGGAACGAAGTCGGGGTGATCGGCATCGGAAAAGGTCCGGAAGAGACCGACGTGAACCTCCTCGGGATCCCGATCAACCGCCCCCAAGGCGGCGGCGCGGACCTCGCGACGTTCCCGCAGTATTTTTGGAGCGGGTACTCGTACCAAATCGGCCCGTCCTTGGGCGCCTTCGATCCGCGCGGCGTCGGCGGCTCGCTCACCCTCCGCCTCTGGACCCAAGAAAACCTCGGCACCGATTCGAACCGGGCGACCGCGTTCCACTCGACCCGCCACATCCAGCAATTCTCCTACGGGCGCTCCGGAAAACGTTACGCCGCGCTCGCCGGCATCACGACCGATTCCGTCTTCGGTCCGGGCCTCTCGCTCAGCACGATCCCCCTCGAGACGGGGTCGCTGAAAATCACGACGCACCTCATTTTCAGCGACACCGACGCGAAAAACTTCCTCTCCGAGCGCTACCCCTCGAATACGGCGAGCCAGCGGACCGACCGGCTCATCCCGGTCGTCCAAATCGACAAGAAACTCGGCGCTTCGCTCCTGAAGACGAGTTTTTTCTACGACTTCGCCTATGTCGACTACGACGATTCGGCGAGCCCGAGCTCGAAGCAGATCAAGAAGGTCCACCAGTTCGGGAACGAGTCGGCGTACCTCTTCGGGTCGACGCGCGTCGGTTTCGGCGTACGCAGCGTGAAATATGAACGCAATCTCCAAAACGCGGTCGGCGATTTCCCGTCGGAGCAGATCTTGAATCTCCAAGCTTCGCACGGATTCAAGTTCGCGACTTCGGAAAAGTCCGACTTCCTCGTCGAACCGACGCTCGGCGGATACGCGGTTACGCGAAACGGCTTCTACCCCACCGCCTCGCTCGGGATGCGGGAGGAGCATCGTTTCGAAAACGGCGGAAAATGCGGCGAGTTCCTACGCGCCGGATTCACGAAGCGGTTCTCGTCGCTTCTCGATCGTTATTACCAATTCACCCAACCGGCCGGACCGACGACGCTCGTCGGCCTCCCGAACCCGGACCTGCAGCCCGAGAACGTCCGCTCGGTCGAGTTCGGCGGCGACTTCGCGAAGGGCGCGTACAAGAACCAGCTCACTTTCTTCGTCCGCGACTACAAACACGCACGCTACACGCGCCAGACGACCGTCGGTTCGACCACCTACTATCAAATGGTGAACGCGGGCGACGCGTGGGTCGTCGGCGCGACCCAGTCCCAGGATTGGAAGGCGTTCTCGATGGTCGATCTCGGCACGCGCCTCACCTACCAGCGCTCGCAGATCGAGGACTTGAATACGGGTTTCCCGTACTCGCCGGTTTGGGTCGGCATCGTGAAGGCGGACCTCCACGATCCGGATAATCGCTACGGACTCGAGATCGTGAACAAGGGCGCGACCGAGTACTTCGCCTACAGCGAAACCTCGTCGAGTTCGATCAAGCGCCTGCCGAGCTATTACTACCTCGACCTCTTCGCGCGCGCCGAAGTGCACGAAGGAATAACGGTGGTGGCCGGCGTGGAGAACGTGTTCGACCGACCGATCCAGTATCGACTGACCGACCCGGACGAAGGGCGCGTCTACTCCGTTTCGGCGACGGCGTCGTTCTGACGTCGGCTGAGCACGTCGATCCCGAGCGGGATCGTGCTGAGCGCGCCGACGGCGACGAGCGTCCATCCCATCGCCTTGCGTTGGTCCTCGGAAAGCCGTTTCGCGAATAAGAGACCGAGCCCCGCTCCGAGCGCCGCGCGCGTGCCGGCGACCATGGCGAGTTCGGGCATGCCCATAGACGTGGGTCGTTTTGCCATTTTTCGATCCTCCACTCGCTAAGGTGCAGGATCGGTGCCCTGGGGTCGAGGCACCGATATTGCTTCATCAAACCCAAGGTGGGCAGAAAGGGAAACGCATGTCGAATCGAAGTGTCTCGCATTTTATCGCTCGCGGTTTCGCGACGGCCGTCGTTCTCGTTTGTCTCGGAGGAGGATCCGCGCTTGCGGCCGATCCGGACGTCGACGCACTGAAGACCAGAGACTTCGGTCTCGGCGTCTTGGTCGGCGATCCGACCGGCGTGACCGGGAAACTCTGGCTCGATCCGGCTTCCGCGCTCGACTTCGGTTTCGGGTTCTCGTCGAGCGACGTCACGCTTCTCTACGGAGACTATCTCTTTCATTTCCCGGGAGCGTTTGGACACGATACCGCGTTCGGATCGCGCCTCATCCCGTACGTCGGGGGCGGGATAGTCCTCGCCTTCTCGGGCGATCGTCACCGCGGCGAAGATCGCCGGTTCTACGGCACGAGCGGAGATTCGTTCGGATTCGGCGTGCGGATCCCGTTCGGCCTCGAGTGGTTCGCCCCGCATCCGCGGCTCGGCGTGTTCGTCGAACTGGTCCCGGGCGTCGCGTTCGCGCCCTCCTCGGGTGGATTCTTCGAAGGCGGCGCCGGAATTCGGTATTACTTCTAGGATTTAGTGCGAAGGAGGTCCGCCCGCATCGTCCTTCGGCTCGGGTATGGGATGACCGCCGTTCGGACGGCACGCGAGGGGTTTCGACGATTCCGGCGCCCAGCACTTCCCGCTGATCTTCCGATCGCCTTTCGCTTCGGCACGGGCTTTCGCCTTCGGCGCGTCTTTCGGCGGCGTCGGCGGGGAAAATTCGCACGCATCGTCGGCCTTCTTACCTTTGCAGGCTTCGAGGGCTTCCGGCGGCGGGCCGCGATGACCCATCATCCCCATTGGCGGGCGACCCGCCGGCGGTTTCTCTGCGGAATCCACCGCGAAAACCGACCCGACCATGACCAACCCGATCCCGACCGCAAACCCGACTCGACGCATAGCTCTCTCCTTGAGTGCCATTAGGATAACCGACCCGACATCCAATACATCACGCGTCGCGTCATCGCCGGCTTTTCCCTTGCCGTTTACCCGCGGATTTCCTAGAACATCCGGACTACTACACACACCCGAAGGTTCGTGGTGCCCGAAGCCAAAGCTCTCCTCCCGGAGAGACCGGCGTGAGGGTTGATCGGGTGGAGGAAAAACCGCGGAGAAGCCGAAGTTCGAAAGATTCCTAAGCTCCCTAGCGAGCGACCGATCCCTCTCTCTTCTTATTCCCGCTTTAAATCAGGAGTCCATCAGTCATGCCCCAAATTACGATGAAAGAACTGCTCGAAGCGGGCGTTCACTTCGGTCACCAAACCCGCCGCTGGAACCCGAAAATGAAGCCGTACGTCTTCGGCGCGCGCAACGGGATCTACATCATCGACCTCCAAAAGACGGTCGACCTCACCCGTAAAGCCACCGACTTCGCCGTGAAGGTCGCGTCGGAAGGAAAGAAAATCCTCTTCGTCGGCACGAAGAAACAAGCCAAGGACGTCGTCCAAGAAGAAGCGCTCCGTTCGGGCATGCACTTCGTCACGCACCGCTGGCTCGGCGGCATGCTCACGAACTACCAAACGGTGAAGGCCTCGATCGACCGCTTGAAGAAATTCGAAGCGCTCAAGGCTTCCGACCAGTGGAAGGAAACGCCGAAGAAAGAACAAGCCCGCATCGACCGCGAGCTCACGAAGCTGAAGCAGTCGCTCGGCGGCATCGAAGACATGAAGAAGCTTCCCGGAGCCCTCTTCGTCATCGACACCGAAAAGGAACACATCGCCGTGAAGGAAGCCGCGAAACTCGGCATCCCGACGATCGCGGTGGTCGACACGAACTGCGACCCGACGGGCGTCACGCACGTCATTCCGGGTAACGACGACGCGATCCGCTCGGTTCGCCTCTTCTCGAAGCTCATCGCCGACTCCTGCATCGAAGGCGGCAAGGTGTTCCAAGAGAAACTCCGCGCCCAAGACAAGCCGATGAACGACGAAGAAACGGACACCGAGAAGAAGGTCTCCAAGTTCGAAGGCGATATCGACCTCCGCGGACCGGACGAAGCCGACCTCGAAGCGGCCGCCGAAGCTCCGACCGAAGGCGAAACGCCCGCGACCTGATCGTCGCGTCCCCGAATCGATCGACCCGGGCCGCGGCCTAACCGCCGGTCCGGGTCCCTAAAAACCAAAGCTTCACCAACCCTAAGGATCTGACATGGAAATCACCGCCTCCGCAGTGAAAGACCTCCGCGAGAAAACCGGCGCGGGGATGATGGATTGCAAAAAAGCACTGGCCGAAACCGCCGGCGACTTCGAAAAGGCCATCGAGTTTCTTCGCAAAAAGGGCATGGCCTCCGCCGCGAAGAAAGCCGGCCGCGCCACGAAAGAAGGCACGATCTACGCGCTGAACGACGGCAAATCCGCCGTGCTCGTCGAAGTGAACTGCGAGACCGACTTCGTCGCGAAGACGGAACAATTCAAGAACTTCGTGAACGACATCGCGACCCACGTCGCGACGGCGAACCCGACCGACATGGGCGCCCTCATGGGCCAGAAATTCTATTCGAACGCGTCCATGACCGTCGAAGAGAAGCTCCGTGAAGCCATCGCCACCCTCGGCGAAAACATGACGATCTCCCGCTTCGTCCGTTACCCGGCCTCGGCTACGACGGAATCGACGAGCTACATCCACGCCGGCGGAAAAGTCGGCGTCCTCGTCGAGTTCGGCACGACGAAAGGCAAGGATCCGGCGTTCCAGGAGTACGCCCGGAACATCGCGATGCACGTCGCGGCGGCCATGCCTCAGCACGTGAACCCGTCGGAAGTCCCGGCGGAACTCGTCGCGAAGGAAAAAGAGATCGCGATCGAGCAGATGAAGGCGTCCGGCAAGCCGGCGAACGTCCTCGAGAAGATCGCCGAAGGTAAGATCAACAAATTCTACGAAGACATCTGCCTCATGAAGCAGGCCTACGTGAAGGATCCGGCGAAGAAGATCGAAGGCTACACGGCCGAAGTCTCGAAGGCGCTCGGCGCCCCGATCACGATCAATCGCTTCGCGCGTTTCGTCCTTGGCGAAACGGCGAAGACCGAAGAAACGACCAACTGAGAAGAAGGGGAGCTCGAAAGAGCTCCCCTTTTTTTTGAGTCCCCCATTCAACCCGCAAAAATCCGCGAAAAGGTAGAGCGATGACCCCCGCCACCCAGCAACGCAGCAAACCTTACAAGCGCATCCTCCTGAAGCTTTCCGGCGAGGCCCTCGCCGGCGAGAACGGGTTCGGCATCGACACCGAAGTCCTCGACGCGATCGCCGAGGAACTGAAGTCGATCCGTGAAAAAGGCGTCGAGATCGCCATCGTGATCGGCGGCGGGAACATCTTCCGCGGCATCAAGGGCGCGACGAGCGGCATGGACCGCGCGAGCGCCGACTACATGGGCATGCTCGCGACCGTCCTGAACGCCCTCGCGCTCCAGGACGCGCTCGAGCGGAAGGAAGTCTTCACGCGCGTGCAGAGCGCGATCGACATGCAGGAACTCGCCGAGCCGTACATCCGCCGACGCGCGATCCGGCACCTCGAAAAGGGCCGCGTCGTCATCTTCGGCGCCGGCACCGGCAACCCTTACTTCACGACCGATACGACCGCCGCGCTCCGCGCGATGGAAACCGGATGCGAAGTCGTGCTGAAGGCGACGAAAGTCGACTACGTCTACGATTCCGATCCGATGAAGAACAAGGACGCGAAGCCGTTCACGACGGTGACCTACCTCGACGTGCTGTCGAAGGGGCTCAAGGTCATGGATTCCACCGCCATCTCCCTTTGTATGGATAACCAGCTCCCGATCGTCGTGTTCAACCTGCACGAAAAGGGCGCGCTCACCCGCGTGGTGAACGGCGAAGCCGTCGGCACGCTCGTCCACAACTGATTTTCAGAATCGAACCGAAAGGAAAATCCCATGTCGAAACAAATCCTCGATCAATTCGGAACCGCCGCCGACAAGAGCCTCGCCGCCCTGAAGAACGAACTCACGAAAGTCCGCACCGGCCGCGCCTCCACCGCGCTCGTCGAGCCGGTCCAAGTCGACTACTACGGCTCGATGACCCCGCTGACCCAGGTCGCGAACGTCACGACTCCGGACGCCCGCACGATCCAGATCGCCCCGTGGGAAAACTCGATGATCGCCGCGATCGAAAAGGCGATCCACGCCGCGAACATCGGCCTCACTCCCCAGTCCGACGGGAAAGTCGTCCGCATCTCCGTCCCGGCGATGACCGAAGAACGCCGTAAGGAAATGGTGAAACTCATCAAGAAGATCGGCGAAGACTCGAAGGTCGCCATCCGGAATTCCCGCCGCGATTCGAACGAAGCCGTGAAGGCCGCCGAGAAGGCGAAGACCGTCACTGAGGACGAGTCGAAGAAGTTCCAAGAGCAGATCCAGAAGAAGACCGACGAAAAAGTCGCCGAAGTCGACAAGCTCATCACGGCGAAAGAAAAAGAGATCATGACCATTTAGTGGTCGGTCTCGAGGTTTCGCTTGTCCCCACGTCCTCCGAAGCACATCGCGATCATCATGGACGGAAACGGCCGCTGGGCTCAGCGCCGGAACCGTCCTCGGGTTTTCGGCCATATCCGCGGCGCCTCTCGCATCAGCGCGGTCGTGCGCGAAGCGGATCGGCTCGGAGTGAAGGCGCTGACCCTGTACGCGTTCTCGACCGAGAACTGGACGCGTCCGGAGGACGAAAAGTCGGTCCTCTGGAAACTGCTCATCAAATTCCTGAAAAAGGAAGAAACCGAACTCGCGCGCCAAAACGTCCGGCTGCGGGTGATCGGCGAGGTCGACCGCCTCTCGGCTGAAGTACGCGCCTCGCTCGATCCGGCGATCGCGCGACTTTCGAAGAACACGGGATTGCAGCTGACGTTCGCCGTTTCCTACGGCTCCCGTCGGGAGATCCTGCGCGCGGCCGAGGCGTTCGCGCGGGATTGCCGCGAGGGACGGCGGGACCCGGCCGAACTCGAGGGGAAAAACGCGGAGAGCGTGTTCGCGAGTTACCTCTGGACGGGGGACCTCGCGGAGCTCGCCGACGTCGATCTCGTCGTACGGACGTCGGGCGAAGTTCGGGTGTCAAATTTTCTCCTCTGGCAATCCGCGTACGCAGAATACACTTTTATAGAGAAGTGCTGGCCTGACTTCACCCCGGACGACCTGCGCCAGGCGGTGGAAACATATACGAGCCGTGACCGGCGATTCGGTGGAGTTCAGCCGTCCGCTTCCGTTTCGGCGACGAACTAGGAGCTTGCCCCCGAGTGACCCCCGAACTGAAAAGCCGAATCAAAACCGCCCTCTTCGGCGTCACCGTCCTCATCCTCCTCCTCACGCTCGGCGAAGGTATCGGCGCGCTGATCGTCGCCTCGGTCCTCTCGGTCGCGATGCTCTACGAATTCACGAGCATCACGATCTCGCTTCCGGACGCGAAAGAAAAACGTTTCGTCGTCCTCGGCTGCGCGTGGCTCCTCCAGGTGATGAATTTCTGGATGGCGGGCGCGGAATTCGCCCTCGTTTGCCTCTCTTTCCTCGGCATGACCGCGTATTTCCTCTTCACTTCGGAGAAATACAACGGCGACGAGCTGAAGCAGCACTACCGCGAGATGATGTCGACGATCTTCGGTTTCGTTTACCTCGCGTTCCTACCGACCTACCTCGTCGCGATCCGCCTGACCGCGTTCGGGAAGCACTGGATCCTGATCTTCCTCTTCATCGTCTGGGCGAACGACGTCGGCGCCTATTTCGCCGGAAAGCGATTCGGGAAACGGAAACTCTTCCCGCACATCAGCCCGAAAAAAACGTGGGAAGGCGCGCTCGGCGGCTGGCTCACCTCCGTGGTGATCGCGCTCATCTACAAGGCGGCCTTCTTCCGTCAACTTTCCTGGTTCGGCTCGATCTCGATCGCGACGATCCTGAGCGTGGTCGCGCCCGTCGGAGATTTGGCGGAGAGCTTCCTGAAACGCGCCTTCGACAAGAAGGACTCGAGCTCGATCTTGCCCGGCCACGGCGGCTTCCTGGATCGATTTGACGCCGTCGTCTTTTCGCTTCCCGTCATGTACGCGCTGACCCGGCTCTTTTAAGACCTGGTACGGATCGTTAGAAAAAGCGAGAAAACCCGCTCTGCCCATGCGAAAATGGAGTTCGCCCTGTTTCCATTTTCCCGAAGGAGCCGCTCGTGCTTTCGATTCTCGGATTTCTCATCATGCTCGCCCCGCTCGTCATCGTTCACGAGCTCGGACACTTCCTCTTCGCGAAACTCTTCAACGTGAAGGCGGAAGCGTTCTCGATCGGCTTCGGACCTCGGATTTGGCGCCGGCAAATCGGCGAAACCGAGTGGCGGGTTTCCTTGATCCCGCTCGGCGGCTACGTGAAGCTTCTCGGCGAAGACCCGGAAGCTCCCTTGAAACCCGAAGAGAAAATGCGCGCGCTCCAATACCAAGCGCGTTGGAAGCGGTTCTTCATCTTCTTCGGCGGACCCCTCTTCAATTTCCTCTGGGCGATCCTCGTCTACATGACGATCATCGCGGTCGGCGAACCGCAGATGTCCTCCTTCGTCGGGCGCGTGGTCCCGGACAGCCCTGCCGCGAAGGCCGGCTTCGTTTCGAGCGACACGATCCGTTCCGTGAACGGCGTCCCGGTGAAGAAGTTCGAGGAAGTCACCGCCGCGATCGACCAGAATCCCGAGAAGGAAATGACCTTCGCGCTCGAACGCCGCGACGTCGTCACGAACCAAGTCGCGAACCTCGAGATCAAGGCCACCCCGCATAAGGCGGACGGTTTCTCGGTCTACGGCGAACAGACCCACGTCGGCGAAATCGACGGTCTCCTTCCGACCGCGCGCGCGGCGACCGTCGGCGTCTCGAATCTCGAACTCCCGGCGGGCAAGGCCGGCCTCCGCACCGGAGACACGATCGTTCGGTTCTCGGGCCACGAAATCGCGTCGTGGGAAGACCTGGAGCGCCTCTACGCCGCGCTCCCGGCGAATTCCCCGATCGCCGTCGAAGCGAAAGCGAAGGCGAAGACCGACGGGAACCTCGCGTTCACGTGGACGAAACCCGCGAAATCCGTCGACCTCGGTCACGATTTCGGCCTTTGGTCCTCGGAAAACTTCATCGAAAAGCCGGTCGAGAAATCCCCGGCCGAGGAAGCCGGGATCAAGACGGGCGACCGGATCGTCTCGATCGACGGAAAAGAAATCCTCCACTTCTTCGCGCTGAAGGAAGCCGTCCAAAACGGCGGGGAAAAGGCGGGGAAAATCAAGGTCACCTGGGAACGCGAGGGAAAGACGATCGAACAAACGATCACCCCGACGGCGACCGTGAACCGCGGACCGCTTCTCGACAAGACGACCCAATACACGATCGGCGTGATCCCGAACATCGTCTGGGCCGAACCGAAGACGATCACGGAGAGGACGTTGAAC
The DNA here is from genome assembly GCA_018266355.1 of Bdellovibrionales bacterium. Lineage (GTDB taxonomy): Bacteria > Bdellovibrionota > UBA1018 > UBA1018 > UBA1018 > JACMQW01. The sequence continues at coordinate 541,108 of JAFEAP010000029.1, read as the reverse complement.
CCATTCTCGCTCGTCTACAAGGGCACCGAGCGGATGCTCACCTTCACCTACCGGAACTTCGTTTCGATCAAAAAGATGTTCACGGGCGACGTTTCGGTCGCGACCCTCGGCGGTCCGATCCTGATCGGAAAGATCGCGGGCGAATCGCTTTCCCGCGGCTTGATCGCGTTCCTCTCGACGATGGCGATCCTCTCGATCGGTCTCGGCGTGCTGAATATCCTCCCGGTGCCGGTTCTCGACGGCGGGCATATCCTGCTCTTGATCGTCGAAGCGATCCGCGGGAAGCCCCTCTCGATGCGCCAGCTCGAGGCCGTGCAGATGTTCGGTCTTTCGATCATCGCGGCGCTCATGCTCGTCGTGCTCAAGAACGACCTCACGCGCCTGCCGTTCTTCAACTGATCGCGCGAGTGATCGGCACCTTTCACGGTTTCCCGTTCGCGCAAGTTTCACGCGCGAGCGCGTGGTCGATCGGAAGGTCGAACCCGGGCTTCGTCGGATAGGCCACGTCCGCGCAGGCGTAGACGAGGTCTCGCTCGACGTCGTGGTCCTTGCCGGTGACGGCGTTATGGGCGGCGTTCGACTGGTTGCGGATCTTCGCGAGGTGGAGAAACTCGTGGAAAACCGTGTTCCGCGTGAACTGGACCCGCTCGGCGAACGATTCGGCGCCGAAAATCCGGATCTGCTCGTCTCGCAGCTTGGGGACGCTCCGATCGACGACGAGGAACGAGATATCCCCGAGGTAGAGGCGCGGCTTCGCGAAGAATCCACGGGCCCGTGATTTCGCGACCGTCCGATCGCCGATATCGCGAAGGAGCGGGCACTCGAGGGTGATCGTTCCGGCCCGGGCGAGGCGCCGCTCGACGGCGTCGGAGAGGCGCGGATTCGCGTCGCGGAGACGCACGAAACCCTGGTCGACCGTTTCACGCAGGAACGCGCGGACGTCGACGTCGAAATTCGGATCGTCCCCGAGGAGGTAGCCCGGATCGCAATCGCGCGAGAACTCGAGCTCGTAAGCACGCGCCCGCCCGCTCGTCGCCAGGAGCGCGAGTAGGGAGGCGAAAATCAGGGAGTGAATCGGAAACGCGTTCGATCGGGGCAAAGCCTGAAGGTTTTAACGCATTGCGTCATTATTCGCAATCGCCAGTATTATCGAGCTATTCCGGATACTTAAACGACCCTTAGAGTTGGTCCCGGAGGCGATAAACGCGCTCGATGTCCATCGGGATTTTCTTCCCCGAATGGATCGCCCGGATCAGCTTTTTGATCTTCGTGTTTTTGATCGAGTTCACGACGAGGCCGACAAGGGTCACCGGCAACGCGACCGCGGTTCCGGCGACGTCCATCGTCACGCCGATCGGGGTGAGAACCCCGTAACAGACGCCGCGACCGGCGCCGTAGGCGATGCGGGCGAAAGTCGATTCACCCCAGTTGTCCTCGTAGTCGTTCAGGAATCCGACGAGCGAAACCGTGTAGCTCTCCGGAGCGTCGACGCGACTATTGTCGAAAAAAGCGTCGAAGAGATTGTAGCGGACCGGCTTTGATTTCAGGTCTTTCAACGACGCTTCCGTATAGACCTTCGAGGAGATCGGCGTCGCGTCCGCTTCGGCTCCGCTCGGAGAGTAATAGAATTGGAAACCGACGCACTTCGACGGATCCGTCGCATCGGCCACGGCGCATTTCACGAGGATCGTACGCGCGAGACTCCGGCTTTCGATGCGCCCGGGGAGAAATCCCGTGTCCGCCGAGGTGGTACCGGCAAAGGCGGTGACGGAAAGAAGGGCGGACAAAACGAGGGCGAAAGTTTTCATGGTCGATCCACTCCGATTCAAAGAGGCTATGGATTACTGTCCCCTGTTGCGTTGCGCAATTCTTTTCTCGCTAACTTTATTACGCTAATTAAATCAAATAGTTAAACATCCAGCGTCGAGCAGCAGGCTTGATCTTCGAACCGCTGCCAGGCATGCTCCCGAAATCGATGAAACGACTGATCGCGTGGGACACCTCTTCGAAAGTCGGAGCGCTCGTCGCGCTCGAGTGGAACGACGTCGGAACGAAGACCGACGGCGCTTTTCCCTACCGTCTCGTCAGCGAGTGGACCTTGAACGTCGATGCCGCCCAGCACTCCGAGCGGCTGCTCTGGGGAATCCATCAGATGCTCGAAGCGTGCGGGTGGAAACTCGCGGAGGTCGATTTTTTCGGCGTCGGTGTCGGACCGGGGAGCTTCACCGGCCTCCGGATCGGCATCACGACCGCGCGCACGCTCGCGCAAACCCTCGGTAAACCGCTCGTCGGAGTCTCTTCGCTCGCCGCGCTCGCGCGACCGGTCGGACTGCACTTCGCCGACCGAAAGGAGCGCGTGATCGTGATCGCCTCCTCGGATGCGGCGAAAGGCGAGCTCTTCGCGCTCGTCGGCGCGGCTCGCTCGTTGAAGGACTGCGTGATGCTCGCCGACGGGGATTTTCCCGGACTCTGGAAACGCGGCGTGGAAGAGGAAGTCCTCTCTCCCGACGAGATCGTAAAGCTCGCGAAGCGGAAACTCGCCGAAGGCGCTTCGCGCGAAAAGGCCGTCTACGTGCGGATCGGCGAGGGCCGGAACCGCTATCCGGACGCGTGGAAGAACCTGCCGAAATCGAAGGAACTCGACATCGGAATCCCGTTCATCGATCACGTCCAAGGTCGTTTCCTCGGCCAACTCTGCTTCGAAGGCATCCAGGCCGGACTCGCGCGCTCCGCGCTCGAGGTCCATCCGCGTTACCTGCGCGTCGCGGACGCCGAGAAAAAACTGAAGTCGGGCGAACTGAAACCCGCGCCGATGGAATCGCCGTTCAAATCCCCGGCGAAAAAGAAGAGCGACGCTTGAACGCCTTGGGCCCCTTTTTCTCGTTCATGTCCGCGGTCACCTGGGGTTACGGCTCGGCGAACTACTCGAAACTCACGCGGACCTATCGCCCCTTCGACGTGAACTTCACCCGTGCGATGTTCGCGCTCCCCTGTTTCCTCGTCGCGGCCGCGGTGACCGGCGGGGGCTTCGGCGCGTTCGCCTGGACGAACGCGGGATGGCTCCTCGTTTCGATCCTCGCGAGCTACGCGATCGGAGACGTCTTTTTCCTCCGCTCGACGGTCGCCCTCGGCGTTCCGGGTGCGCTCGCGATCGCTTCCGGCTATCCGATCCTGACCGCGCTCATCGGCCAGTTTTTCGAAAACCAACCGCTCCACGGTACGCAGTGGATCGGCCTTTTCACCGCGATCGGCGGGATCATCCTCGTTATCCTGAACGATCCGAAAGGCGTGCCGACGTCGGGCGATGAGGTTCGCGCCCATCCCGTCTTGAAGAAGAAGTCCGTCGGCGTCGGACTCGCGATCCTCACCGCCGTCGCCTGGGCAGCGAACGGGTATTCCGTCACGAAGGGCGGGAAAGCGCTCAATCCCGCCGTCGCGAACGCCTTCCGAATGGCGGTCGCGATGCCGATCATCGCAACTCTCTCGTTCCTCACCACCAAGTCCGGCATCACGCCGCTGCCGCGGCCGGTGATTCGGAGGTACGCGTGGGTTTTCGTCGTCGAGAGTTTCCTCGGTTCTTACTTCTTCATGTACGGTCTGACGCACACTTCGCTCGTGCTCGGAAATACGCTCGCCGCGCTCGCGCCCGTGCTCTCGGTCCCCGTTTCCATCGCGCTGAAACTCGAAAGATTCTCGTGGCTTCGCAGCGCCGCCGTCCTGACCGTGGTCGTCGGACTCTCCTTGCTTTTTCGCTGAAATTGCGAAAAACTCCGGCTTGAAGCCATGCGTAAAATCTATATTATCCCGAACTTAGTTACGACGGCGAACCTTTACTGCGGCTTCACTTCGATCACCTCCGCCATCCGCCAGGACTTCACCGCCGCCGCCTGGTTCATCGTCGCGGCCGCCGTCTTCGACGCGCTCGACGGACGCGTCGCCCGGCTCGCGAAGGCGACCTCGAAGTTCGGCGTCGAGTACGATTCGCTCTCCGACCTCGTCTCGTTCGGGATGGCGCCGGGACTGCTCCTCTACACGTGGGCGCTCGAACCCTACGGACGGCTCGGAGCGCTCGCTTCGTTCCTCTACGTCTGCTGCGCGGCCCTTCGCCTCGCGCGCTTCAACGTGAACACCGAAACCGTCTCGAAGGCTTACTTCCAAGGCGTCGCTTCGCCGATCGCGGCCGGAACCGTCGCGACGTTCGTCATCTTCAATGCCGCGACCGGGCTCCCGAACGACGGCGGATGGATCCCGCGCGAGGCGATCGCGCTCACGCTGGCCCTCGCGCTCGGCTCCCTCATGGTTTCGAACGTCCCGTTCCCGTCCTTCAAGGAGCTGAACTGGCGTTCGCGCTCGAGTTTCGGGTACCTGATGATCGCGGTGATGATCATGGTGCTGATCGCGGTCCGCCCGGAAATCACGCTCTTCGTGGTCACGGCGCTTTACCTAGTCGCGAGCCTCGGATGGAACCTCTATCGGATCGCGACCGGCCGGCCGCTCGTGCTGAAACCGATCAAGGAAAACGCGCTTAAGGAATGATCGATTGCCGATGAAGAAGACGGGACTCACCATCGCGGTCGTCGGAGCCACCGGAGCGGTCGGGAAGGAAATGCTCGCCGCGCTCGAAAGTCGCCGCTTTCCCTTCGCGGAACTTCGGCTCTTCGCCTCCGAACGGTCCGTCGGGAAATCGCTCGCGTGCGCGGGGAAATCCTGGACTTGCGCTAAGCTCGCGAAGGGCGCCTTTCAAGGCGTGGATTTCGCGTTCTTCGACGCCTCGGACGAAGTTTCCCGCGAATGGGTGAAAGAGGCGCGCGACGCGGGGGCGATCGTGATCGACAATTCCGGCACCTTCCGGATGCACCCCGAAGTGACGCTCGCGGTCCCCGAAGTGAACGGCGCGCGGCTGAAGGACCTCGGTCCGGGCGCGCTCGTCGCCGGCCCGAACTGCACGACCGCCCAACTCGTCGTCGCGCTCAAACCGTTGCACGACCGATACGGGCTGAAACGCGTGATCGTCTCGACCTATCAGAGCGTGAGCGGAGCGGGCGCCGCGGCCATCGAGGAACTCCGCTCGCAGACCGGCGACGTCCTCGCCGGCCGCGAGGCGCGGGCCGCGAAGCTGAAGTACCCGATCGCGTTCAACTTGATCCCCCAAATCGGCGGATTCCTTTCCGGCGCCGACGAAGGCACGACGAGCGAAGAGAAAAAGGTCATCGAAGAAACGCGGAAGATCCTCGAACTTCCGAATCTCGCGGTCGCCTGCACCGCGATCCGCGTCCCGACGGTCGCTTGCCACGCCGAAAGCGTGAACGCCGAATTCGAACGCGCGCCGGATCCCGCGGAGGCGCGTCGCCTCCTCGAAAAGTTCCCGGGCGTCGAGGTGATCGACCTTCCCGAGTATCCGATGAACCTCCACGGGGCCGGACGCGATCCGGTTTACGTCGGACGGATCCGGAAAGATCCTTCCCACCCGAACGGCCTGCAGTTTTGGGTCGTGGCCGACAATCTCCGGAAAGGAGCCGCCCTGAATGCGATCCAAATCGCCGAAGCCCTCCTGGCTTAATCGCGTCTCGACTCGAGTCTTGGGTCTGACGGTCCTTGGCCTCGCGACGCTCGGAACCTCGTCGGCGCTCGCCGCGACCGCCACGGTCACGCCGTTCACGCCTTACACGACGGTCCAGTACCAAGGGATCAACACCGTCTTCTATCCGAGCTCGACCTCCGCGGATACGGCGTTTTACCTCGACGTTCGGAACGGCTTCAATCCGATCGACTTCACCTCGGGGAGCGCGCAGCTCTATTTCACGATCACCGGATTCGACACCACGAATCGTTACCTCTACGTCTTCATCGAAGGCACCACGACGGGGGCGTACACCACGGTTCCGCTCGCGTATTGCGCGGGCGCGAATTGTTCGGGCGATCAGGCCGACTCGACGGGGAATTCGCAGATCAATATCGGAATCGCTCCGTCGGCGCTTTGCGCGGGCGCGAATGCCGGGGCGAAGGGATGCACCACGGGCGGCGTCGTGAACCAAGTGACGTCCGGACTCCTCTCCTCGATCCTCCGACTCCACTTCGTCATTTCGAGTTACAACGTATCGACGAGCGTACCCGTCGCCGACAAAGACGCCGCGACGTCGCTCCAGGTTTTCCCGGAAACCTCCGGCCCGCGGGTCGCCGGATGCCCCGGAGGCTACGGATTCTTCCCTGGCGACGGGAACATCCTCGTCGACACGAGCGGCTTCACGGTGAACCCCGACACGACCCAAGGCGGAAGCTCGCCCGCGTTCATCAACGTCTTCGTCGCTTACCAGCAGGGCGCCTCGCTTCCCGCCGACTACACGACCTTGAATCTCGTCTCGACGCCTTACGGCGCGGGCCAAGTCGAAGTCGGCCCGTTCGAGAATTCCACCGACGGCAACCTGATCCCGTACGCCGTCGACTATGCCGTCCAGGATAGCGCGGGGCTCTTCGCTTTTTGTGGCCAACCGCCGACGGACAGCAATCCGACCCCGGGAAATGGTCTTGCCTACCCGCTCACGAACGTTTTCGCGACCGACATCCAAGGCTTCCTCCGCGAATCGAACTGCTTCGTCGCCACCGCGAGCTACCGCGACGGCCGCGCGCCGGGCGTGATGCTTCTTCGGCACTTCCGCGACGAAGTCCTCTCCGAGTACCGCCTCGGCCGCGATTTCATCGGATGGTATTACGCGAACGGACCGATCGCCGCGGATTGGCTACTCCGTCATCCGATCTTCCGTTCGGTCGCCCTCCTCGCGCTCCTCCCTCTCCAAGGATTCGCCTGGATCACGCTCCATCCGGGCATCCTCTTCGTGCCGTTCATCGGACTCGCGATCCTCCTCGGATACGCGCTCCGCCGCCGCACGCGAGGCGCTCCGCTCTTCCTCGTTCTCTTCCTTCTCGGCGTTCTCGCGGGTCCGGGCACCGCGAAGGCGGCCGGGTCGAACCAACCCTACATCGATTCGCTCATCAGCGAACTGCCGAAGGAAACCGAACCGAGCGCGGCGAATCCGTCCCCTTACATCGATTCGCTCAAGCGGAAGATGGGAAAGCAATCGGACGACGACGCGACCGGATACACCGACGAGATCAAAAAAGGCCTCCCGAGCGACGGTTCGAAGAACTACACCGATCGGGCGAAGCGCGCGCTCCCGCCGGATAATCGCAGCGCGATCGAGGACTTCCGTAAGGGCCGTCAGCTGAAAGCGAACAAAGGCTCGCTCGATACTCGATCGGCGTTCGGTTTCGACATCATGGCCTCGGCGACGCGGACGTACGCCTCCGGTCCGAACACCGACGTCGCTTACGAATCGGTCTACGGGAACAAGTGGGTCCCCGACTTCACGCTCCACTACGAGTGGCGCCCGTTCACGAGCGAGTTCATCAAGAAGTTCGGTCTCTACGCCTCCGTCGGCGCCTCGTTCACGACGGCGAACGGCGTGCTCAATTACCAAGACTCGCGCTTCGGGTCCGAATCGCGCACGAAATTCCGCTTCATCGTCCTTCCCGTCCAAGCCGGACTCATCTACCGCTTCAGCGTATTCGACTTCATGTGGCCCTATTTCGCGGGCGGCCCCGCCATGATCGGGTTCACGGAAAACCGCGACGACAAAGGCGACGGACACCACGGCTACGACCTCGGCTACTGGTTCATGGGCGGAGTCGCGTTCGGCCTCGACTGGATGTCCGCGAAATCGTCGTGGGATCAGTACGAATCCACCGGCGTGAAGCACACCTATTTCACGATCGACTACTCCTATCTCGAATCCGTCGCGGGAGGGATCGTCGAGTTCACCGTCGACGGCGTGCGCGCCGGCTTCACTTTCGAGCTTTGATCGGCGACCGGAACGATGACCGCGAAGAAGTACGCCGTCCTCCTCTCCTACCTCGGCACCGGCTATAACGGCTGGCAGATCCAGGCGCATCCGACGGGCGCCGATCCGACCATCCAGGAAGCGTGCGAATCGACGCTCGAGAAGATGATCGGCACGCGCGTGCACTGGGCGGCGAGCGGGCGCACGGACACCGGCGTCCACGCCATGGGCCAGGTCGCGAGCTTCGCCGTCGATTGGGGCGCGGAATTCCGCGGCGGGAAATCCGAGATTTCGGCCTACCACCTGATGCGCGGATTGAACACGCTGCTCCCGTCCGCGATACGCGTGCTCGACCTCGTCGAGGCGCCGGCCGATTTCCATCCCCAGATCCAAGCCGAAAAGAAGCAATACTCCTACTACATCCAGACGGGCATCGCGCCCTCCGCCCTCCACGAACCGTACTCGCGTTTCGTGCGCGGCCGGCTCGACGTGGCCGCGATGAACGAATCGATCCGCCACCTCCTCGGCGAGCACGACTGCAAACCGTTCCAAGCCGCGGGATCGAAGCCGCTGAAATCCACGGTCCGCACGATTTTCGAGGCCGAAGTCGTCGAATGTCCGCCCGCGCCGCCCTTCGCGCCGCCGATCGATTCGCTTCGTATGATCCGCATCCGCGTGGTCGGGAGCGGCTTCCTCCGTCACATGGTCCGCGGCATCGCCGGCACGCTGATGGAAGTCGGCCTCGGGAAACGCCCGGCCTCCGACATGGCCGAGATCCTGCGCACGGGAAACCGCGAACTCGTCGGGAAAACGGCCGCCGCCCAGGGTCTTTGGCTCGAAAAGGTCTGGTACCCGAACGTGGCCTTCGGCGCGACGCCGCATCCCGATCTCCGGGCTTGAAATCCCGGCGCGTCCGTTGCAGCTAATGGGGTAAATAAAGGAGTCCCCCATGAAACTCGCCCGTTTTGCCCCGCTGCTCGGTCTGTTCGTCTCGACCGTCGCCTCCGCCGGCGACTCCCTTTCTCATTTCGACTTCACGTTCTTCGGCACGAACGCCGGCAGCTACACGATGGTTTCTTGCGATTACGCGCAAGACCTTGCCGGGGCTTGGCTGACGAAGTTCGGCGCGACCGACGTCGACCTCTATTGCACGGGCGGCATTCAGCCGACGGGCCTGATTTCGCCGCTCACGATCCGCGCGACCTACCGCGGACCCGATCTCACGCGCGCGGTCCGGAAGGTCGCGATGAAGTTCGAATCGGGCGCGTTCGACGGCGATTCGAACTGCTTTTTCGACACGAGCTTGATGCGTTCGATGCTCGTCGAGTTCCCGAACGTGACGGCGAATCGGAAGCAGGATGGCTGTTTCGAACCGCGGAGCCGCTACCGGTACGAGCTGATCGCGACACTTCCGAACTAACGAGGCGCTGCGAAGCGCTCCCGTCACCGCACCCTCCGTATTGATCCATCAGATTCGCGACTTAACGCATCGCATAGAACGTGAAATTCCCGGATAATCCGGCGAATTACGCTTTCCCGCGTCACGATTTCCCGTTAGAACCGGGACCCTATGGATATTACCGTTTCTGTCGAAAAAGCGTCCGCCGTCTCCCGTAAACTCACCATCAAGGTCCCGGCCGCCGTCGTCGCCGACCGCTTCGAAAAGAGCCTTCGCGAAGTCGCGAAGACCGCGAAGATCAAGGGCTTCCGCCCCGGGATGGTTCCCCTTCCGATGGTGAAGAAGTTCTACGGCGACGACGTTCGCCACCACGTTTTCCATAAGCTCGTCGACGAGTCCTACACGGAAGCGCTTCGCAAGGAAAAGATCCAAGCCGTCGGCCAACCGCAGATCAACAACGACAAGCACGACGACGACCACTCGAGCCACCTTCTCGACGAGAACAAGGAACTCGCGTTCACGGCCACCGTCGAAGTTCTCCCGGAAATCGAAGTGAAGGGCTACACCGGTCTCGCCGTCACGCGCGGATCGGAAACGGTCACCGACGCCGACGTCCAGAAGTCGCTCGATCAAATGCTCGACTCCCAAGCCGAACTGAACCCGGCCGCCGAAGGCGCCACCGCGAAGAAGGGCGACTATGTCGACCTCGAGTTCAAGGGCGGCCTCGTCACCGAAAAGGGTCTCGAGGAAAAAGAAGGCATGAGCGGCCAGCGCCTCATCGAAATCGGCTCCGACCAGCTGATCGAAGGCTTCGAAGACAAGCTCGTCGGCATGAAGAAGGGCGAGACGAAGACCTTCAAGATTCCTTTCCCGAAAGACTATTTCGAGAAGGACCTCGCCGGCAAGGAATCCGAGTTCACCTGCACGATCCACGAGATCAAGGTGAAGAAGCTCCCGACGCTCGACGACGAACTCGCGAAGAACGTCGGCTTCGAAAGCGTCGCCGACCTGAAGGCGAAGGCGAAAGAACAACTGACCTCCGAAAAGAAAGGCGAAGTCGAACGCAAGTTCCGCTCCGACCTCCTCGCGCAACTCATCGAGAAGAACCCGTTCGACGTGCCGGAAAGCCTGGTCCAAGCCCAGACCCGCACGCTCGCCCAGGACGTCGCCGGAAACCTGAAGAACCAAGGCTTCAACGACCAGATGATCCAGGACGCGCTCATGTCCGAGATGAAGAACCTCAAGATCCGCGCGGAAAACCAAGTCCGCGCTTCTCTCATCCTCGAAGCGATCGCGAAAAAGGAAAAGATCGAAGTCGGCGCGAAGGAAATCGACGCCGAACTCGCGAACATGGCGAAGAACATGAAAGTCGAAGAATCGAAGGTCCGCGATTTCTATCACGCGAACCCGCGCCGCCGCGACGATCTCGAGTTTCGCCTCCGCGAAGAAGCCACGATGAAGACCCTCATCGAAAAGGCGAAAGTCAAGCAGGAGAAATAGTCTCCTCGGCGTCCCGAAATAAGAGAAACGCCCGGCGCCCTTCCCGGCACCGGGCGTTTTCCTATTAAGCCGGCCGAATTACTTCGGGACGACAGAAATTCCGCTGAGAGTCGTCGCGTAACCGAGAAACACTCCCGTACGCGGCGGCGCCGGATTGGCGCTCAGTGCCGCGTTGATCGCAGGAACTTTCGCGTTCGCGGGCGAACATGGATCGCCGGCGATCAAATTCGAAGGTACCGGCAGCGAAGCCGAAGTCGAATAAAGGGGATCGACGCAAGTGCAGGACCTCGGGTCGCCCCCGAGAACTTGGTCTCCGGTCGAAAAACTTCCGAATACGAAATTATCGACGTCGTCGAAGGACTTCGCGCAGAAGGTAATCGCGTCCTGGGAGGGACTCGGGTTCGTGCTGAGATAGATCGCCTTGGTTTCGACGATCTGGCCGCCGCTGCGATAGACGGCCATGAAATATCGGTCCGGATAGGTATCGAAAGATTCGAAATTCGTCGGTACTCCAGCCCGAAGCGAGTGGTCCGGGTTACGAAAAACCCGTGAAAATATAGTCTTCAATGCACTCGAAACCGGAATCAAATCGGGCACGATTCCCACCGGGGCGTTACCCGGAAAATAGTTTCCGAAAAGAGGATTGGTCGAATTCGGTGAAAACCCGCTCGTCTGATAGATCGGATCGAAGAACCCGAGGGACATCATGTCGACGGCGTCACCCTCGATCTTGCCTCCGAAAAGAACGACGGGCATCTGACTGGACGACATCAAAATCGCGGGAGCTTCATCCTGGATCCTGCCCTCCATGATGTCGATCCGATTCGGCGTCAGCCGAATCACGTTCATGAGTTTCCCGGACGAGGACACGAGTCGCGTCTGCGGGATCTGCAGTTGGACGTGATAACCGCTCAGATTCACCTTCACGAGGCCCGAACTCGAAGGATGGGCGATCAGCTGGTCGATCCCGTTCTGACCGATCGCAGCGAGCAACGGCTTACCGACGTCGGCCACCAAACCGACTCCGGTTGCCTCGCGATAAACGCTCACGAGCGTTCCCTCGATTTCGAGGTTCGAAACGAGCGGATCCTGGTCGAGCGTATGCTGCGAGGAACGCGAAACTCCGGCCTCGTCGAGGCCAGACATATTATTGAAGCATCCGCTCAGCGCGAAAGCGAATCCTAAAACGTACCGTAGTTTCGATTTCATGGAGTCTTTCCGAAGAATGAATTACATCGCCGAATTCGCGCTTGAGGCGGCGGGGCCGTTCGAAGACCCGTCGCTCGCGATATCGCGATTCACGCACGACATCGGGAGCGAGGCGCGGGAATCGATCATCGGCTGGCAGCATTCCGCCGGGCCGGCTTTCAAACAGTCTTGGTAACTCTTCTGGAGTTCCGGCGTGAGCGCGGCCATGACCGCGTCCTTCGGCTCGGTCGAAGCGAGCACCTTTTTCGAGTCGTCCGGAAGATTCGTTTCCTTGTGGGCGATCGCCTGCGCGTGCGCGACGAGGGCCGTCGACGCCGGCTTGCGAATCGGCTGCGCTTTGGGTTTAAAAGCGACGCTGAGCGCCTCGTTGTACCGTTCGAGTGCCTTCGCGTAGGCGGCCTGGTTCCCGGCGCGCGCGGCGGAAAGGACCGCGGATCGCTCGGAAGCCGCCGGCTCTTTCGCGTGGGCCGCGAGGGCCGCGAAGAGGGCCAAGGTCGAAAGAAAAATCGCGTAAGACGTCTTACCGTACATCGCTGCCGACTCCTGGATAGGGACGAAAACCGAGGGCGAAAAAATGTGGAGGTCCCGAAGGTGTCTCGACTCCGGGACCTCCCGCCTGAATCCGGTTGGGATACGCTTCTTAAACCGGATTCCGACCCTGTGGAAGTCTTCGAAAATACTCGAGGCGCGAGTCCGCGCGATGTACGGAACGAGACACGCCGACCGTACATACTCTCTTCGGATTTATTTCCCTGATCGAAAGCGTTTCTATCCCCCGATAGGAACGCCTCACTGACTGACTGCTAACCTGACGGACAACCAACCCCAAACGAAAGCTCTACGGAGAGTAAAAGCAACCCGCGTGCCCGCTTAAGATCGATTCATTCGATTAGGAGTCGATCATGCGACCAAGAGTTCGACGTTGCCGAAAACCGTCAGAGACGGATTTCGCGCGTGTGTCCGGGTTGACCGGGTTCGGCGACGAGCTGGATGCGGTTCGCGGCCGCCGCGAAACCGGATTGCTTGAGCGCCTCGACGACCGCCGTGATCACGTTCGAACCGACGCGGAACTGGTGGGAGTAATCGTCGATCGTGTAGGAGCAGCGGAAGACGAGCCACGACTCGGTCGTCTCCCGGATCCAGACGATCGGCGAGGGATTCGTCCGGACGCCGTCGACCTGCGCCACGGCGCGGGCGATGATCTCCTTCGTCGTATTCAAATCGGCGGCGTAAGGAATCCGGAACGCCTGCGAACGCCAGATCGGCGCGCCGCGGGCGGTGAAGTTCGAGATTTCGGACCCGCTCATGAGCCGATTCGGGAGGATCAGGAACTCGTCGAAAAGTCCGATGAGCGTCGTCGCCCGCCAGCTGATCTCCTCGACTTGGCCGACCCAGGTCTGCCCGCCCTGGCTTACCTCGATCCAATCGCCGATCTCGTAGGGCTTATCGAGTTGGAGCGCGACGCCGGCGAAGAGGTTTCCGAGGGTGTCCTGCAGCGCGAGACCGAGAATAAGGGAGAAGACCGCGGAGGTGGCGAGCACCGGTCCGAGTTTGATCCCGAAAATTTCGGTCGCGAACCACCCGGCGATTCCGACCGAGAGCAGGAGCGCGAAGAGGTTCACGATCAGGAGCGGCACCCCTTCCCGCATGTGCCCGAGGAAGAGGTATTCGAAGAGGATGATCCGGGAGATCTTCACGAAGACGATGGCGCCGCTCACGAGCGTCGCGAGCCCGAGGTAAGACGTCAGAACGTCGCTCGGGCCGTTTCCGAGGTCGGCCGCGCGCAGGGAGACCGAATAGCCGAGGTAGAGGACGCCGAACACCGTCAGGTGCGCGAGCATGTTCAGAAAGTGGCGCTTCAGGTTCCGGTGCCGCTCGGCCGAAGCCGCCCGGAGGAAGATCTTGTAGATGAGCCAAGCGACGAGCGCGAGGCCGGCGAGGACGAAAACGGGCTCGGGCGAAAGCAGGCTTTCGATGCGCGCGAGCGGGATGAGCGGCGGGTTCTTCGGGTTCACGCCCTTAGTTTACGGAAAAGCGACCGCCCGGGAAGTCGAAAATCGACTTCCCGGGCGCGCGAGATCGGAAATAACGAAACGCTTACGGTTGGCGGCAGAGGAAATAAGCGTACGGAACGAATTTCGAGCCGCCTTGGCTCGGGCCGGCGTACGGGGCGATTCGGGTCCCTTCGACGGTCCCGCCGGTCAGCGGCATCGCCGCCTCCATGATCAACGTCTTCGAATCGACGAGTTTCGCCTCGAGACGATATCCGTCCGCATAAACGACCGTGAAGTCGCTCGCGTTCGTGAGATTGATCTGGCCCGGGAGGTAACGGCCCGGACCGGTGTACGGGAGGTTCGGGGATTCAAGCACGCGGTAGAAGTCGTTTTGGATCTTCTTCACGGCGAACCCGGCGGTCACCGAGCGCGGGAAAGTTTCCCAGCTCAGCTTACCCATGATCTCCATCGGGCCGTTGCCCGTGGACATCATACCTTGGCCGCTCAGGAAAACGCCGTCGCAGTCGCCGTTCCCCCACTTCAAGTTCGCTTGAGTGCGGAAGCTCGCCTTCGGGGCCGTGCGGAACATCTTGCGGACTTCCGTCACGAGGTAGGCCTCTTCGATCGGCGCCGTCTTACCAACGACCAGGCGGCGAACTTGCTCGTAACCCATGTGGGCGCGGAGCTGGTCGGAGAGCCAGTAGGCGGAGTCCGAGCCGTGATTCTGCTCGGAACCGGCGAGCGCGTGGTATTCGTGCGCGATCTGGACGGTCTGGAGATCGGCGTTCTTCTCCTTATCCGAATCCATGTTCGCGAACGCCTTCGCGTCGCAAACGATGTACGGCAGGCCGTCGAGCTTCGCTTCGAGGATGCCCTTACAGATCTTGCGAGCGCCGTTCACGCGGGTGTTTTTGAGTTCGTCGCGCAGATCTTCGTCTTCCGGATTGATCGCGTTCACGGTGACCGCCCCTTCCTTCAGGACGAGCTTCATGCCGTAAAGATCCTTCGCGACGTCGCCGTTCTCGTAAGCTTCGAGCGTGAAGCGGCCTTTGAAGTCGAGGTCCTTATCGCCGCCGCGATTGATGAAATCGAGGAGGTTATCGCGGATCTCCTTGATGCGTTTCTCGGTGACGACGTCGCCGCCTCCGCCGTGCACGCCGCCGCCTTCCCGCGCTTGGAGCGAGCGCTTGAACGGGTTCGTTCCGCCGGCGTAAGCGATGCCGGCGACGAGGGAGAGACCGAGGACCAGAGAACCGAGGTTTTGCTTTTTCATGGGACTTTTTCCTTACATTTCCAAAATCAATCACCCGGCCGAATTCGCCCGAACAATTCCTTCGTTTTGGTTTTCCGCGAACGCTCGCTCGGCCGATTCACGGCGGAGCCCTGGTCCGACTTCGGCCGTACCGCCGGCCGACATCTTGATAAGCTGTTGGTTGAACTGGACGACGGTATCCGCGTCGCCCGCCACGCCTTCGAGCTGCATGAGGTTCTCGACGAACGCGTTCATCTTTTGGACGATCCGCGGGAAAACTTTCCCGTTAATGCAAAAGCTCGCGCCGACGAGGTAGCGCTCGGACGTCGCTTCGTTCTCGAGCGCGTCCTTCGCGATCGCGAGCGACTGTTGGTGAAAACGCTTCAGGAAGAAGTTCGAATTGTAATCGTACTTCTTGATGTGCTTCTGGGAAACGACGAGGCGTCCTTCGGAGTCGCGGGTCGCGTAGCCGCAATTCTCGAGATCGACGAGCGCGGCGGCGACGTCCGCCTGCGGATAGCGGTTCTTTAGTTTCGCGGTGATCTCTTCGGCCGACCGGGGCGCGTCCGAGAGATCGAGGACCGAGAGCAGGGTCATATGAAGTACGGAGGTCGCGACTTCGACGTCGCGGAACGGAGCCGCGGCCGGGGAATTTTCTTTCTGGAGCGCGATCAGCTTTTGGAAGAGCTCGAACGCGGCCGGGTTACCGCCAGCTTCCGCGAATCGCGAGAGGCAAACGAGGTACTTCGCTTCGGACTCGCCGAGGGCGAAGATGCGCGCGAAGGCCGCGAGTTGGGCGTCGCTCGCCTTCTTTTGGCCCTTGAGCAGGTTCCGAGCTTCGGTGCGGGACTTCAATCCGCAGAGTTCAGCGATGCGATCGTAGGAGAAGGTTTCGTCTTCGGAGTGGAAATACGCGTAGGCGTCCTGGAGAAACTCCAGGTGCGACGAGTATTGGTAGATGTTGAACGGCAGACGCGTCGTCATACTTCCACTTCCCCAGCCGCCCTCGAAACGAATCGAGTCCATGGCGATCTGGATAAAAGATCCAACCGACTGAACGGAATGGATGTGCGCGGAGATATAACGCTATGCGGCGCGACGAACAAGTCCAAAATAGAAACGCCGTCCTTCCGGCCTAACAGGCAGAAAAGACGGCGTTTTTCGGGTTCGTATTACTGAAGGGCTTTAACCGCGGCGTCGCGAACATCCTTATACTTAGCCGCCGTGAAGTTCGCGACCGGTACGGCCACGTCCGGGGTCACCCCCGCGTTTTCGACGTACGAGCCGTCTTTCCGCACGATGAGCGACTCCGTCTGGCGCACGTCGAGGTGGCTGTTCGGGGCCTGGTTATAGTTCACGACGTTTCCGCCGGCGCCCATCGAGCGCGTTCCGACGACCGTCGCGACGCCCGCGTCCTGGAGCATGGCCGAGAAGATGTCGCACATCGAGGCGCACATCTCGTTCACGAGGAGCGCGACCCGGAACTTCGCCTTCAGCTTGTCGTTCGGTTTTTGATCGAACGGCGCGAGGACGCCCGCCGACATCACCGGCGAAAGCCGATCTCCGCGCACGCGGGCGAGCTTCAGGTCTTCGAGCACGCGGCGCGAGAGCTCGCGCACGGAATCGCTGTCGCCGTCGCGCGACGTCGACTCGAACTGGTCCATCCACGAATCGCTCACGCGGAACTGCATCCCCGGGAGCGGCACGCGGTCGGCCGAAAGGGCCTGCGCGAGCCGGAAGCCGAGGGTGAGACTACCGCCGCCGTTATTCAGGAGGTCGATCACCACGCGCTCGACCCCGAGGGTTTGGAACGTTTGGAGGGTCGACTTGAATTCGGCCACCGTATCGTCTTCGCTCGTGTCCGGGCTGAACGTATCGAGGTAGATCGTGCCGACGAGGCCCTTGTCTTCGGCCGAAACGTACGCCGGATAGGTCTTCGCGCCGGTGACGAACACCGCGCCTTCCGGAACGGCACGGAGCTCGCGTACGCGCTCTTCCGCGGTCTTTTCCGCTTTCGGCGCGTCGGCCGTGATCATTTCCCAGGTCGCGAACGCGTCGATGAAACGGAAACCGTCGGTGATCCGCTTCCGGAGCGTCCGCGTGATCATCTCGACGTTCGTCGCCGGAAGTTCGATGCGGCCGTCGAAACCGAGAAAACGGAACGTGAGCGGGCTCTCGTCCTTGTCGCCGGCGAGCATCATGAAGTTTTCCGACGCCTTCTCGGCCGGCTTCTTCTTCGCCTTCTCGGCGTCGTCTTTTGCCTTCTGCTGCTCGGACTGGAACTGGACGACGTCCTTCTTCACCCACGGGAGGGTCACGTCGAAGATCTGGTCGCCGCGCTTCACGGTGAGGACGGCGTTGTCCGCCGTCGGTACGCCGTTCGAGGTCGAAACGCGCGTGAAAAGTTTGTTCGCGTGGTAAGTGAAGTTCGCTTCGTCCGAACCGAGATTCCGCCACTGGACTTGGTCCTCGTTCACGGCCGTCCGGAGATCACGGCCGTCGAGTTTCAGGATACGGTCGCCTTTCTCGATCGGGTAGCTCGATTTATCCGCGATCGTCGGCAAGCGATCCTTCACGAGCAGCGCCTCGCCGTCGCGCACACCCGAGAATCCGAGGTAAGCGACCGTCGCCCGATCCGGCAGCGAGGAAGCCGTGAGCGCGGCCGAGGTGTGGGCGTCCCGGAAGGTCGCCACGAACTTGAAGACGAGGGCGTAGAACTCGTCGTTCGTCTTCGTCGCCGCCGCGGCGGCGTTCGTGTCCTGCTTCAGCTTCGCGTAATCGAAGCCGTAAAGCTTCTGCTTCAAATCGAGCGGCGCGTAGTTTTCGCCGAACTGGGAATAGACCCAAGCGAGGTCCGCGAGTTTTTCCTCCGTCGAGAGCGTGCGACGCGGGATCGGGTCGCAACCGATCAAACCCGCGAAAAGCGAAAGGACGCAGAAGGACACCAAAAGGGGACGATTCATGTGGGACTCCAATCAGCAAGTCAGTTCGCGCCCGCGGGCATTACCCGCCCGCCGGCGCGAACCGTTCTATTCTAGAGGATCAAGCCGTAGCCGCGGTCGCCGAGGCGGTCGCTCCGGACTTCACCGGAAACTTCGCCCGCACGTAGCCCGCGAACATCCAAATGTAGGCGTAGCAGATGATCGGAAGGAAATACGACCAGCGCAGCTCCATCCGGTCGGCGAGCACGCCCTGGATGAGCGGGATGATCGCGCCGCCGACGATCGACGTGCAGAGGAGACCCGAGGCCTTCTCGGTTCCGCGCTTCATGCCCGCGATCGATTCCGAGAAGATCGTCGGGAACATGATCGAGTTGAAGAGGCCGACGGCGAGGATCGTCCACATCGCGAACTCGCCCGTGCCGAACACGGAGAGCGCGACCATGACCATCGTGCCGGTGGCGAACGCCTGAAGCACGGCCCCCGGACGGAACTTCGCGAGGAGCGGCGTCCCGAGGAAACGACCCACCATCGCGCCCCCCCAGTAAAAGGCGACGTAACGGGCGGCGGTTTCGGCGTCGAACCCCATCACGTGCGAGGTGCCGAGGTAGTTCACGAGGAACGAGCCGATCGCGACTTCGGCGCCGACGTAGGCGAAGATCGCGAAGCAGCCCATGACGAGGCGGCGGTTCGCGAAGATTTCCGACCACGGGGCGTCTTCCGTCTTCTCGGACTTGAACGACGGGAATTTCGCCATGGCGACGAACACGGCGAGGCCGACGAGCGCGAGCGCGATCACGAGGTACGGCGTCTTCACCGAATCGATCGAAGTCGTCGAAAGGATCAGGTACGAGCCGATCAGCGGCGCGACCGTCGTCCCGAGCGAATTGAACGCCTGGACGAGGGTGAGACGGGCCGAGGACGTTTCCGGATTCCCGAGGAGCGTGACGTACGGGTTCGCGGCGACTTGGATCAAGGTGATCCCGGCGGCGAGCACGAAGAACGAGAGGAGGAAGAGCGGGAACGAGACGAAGTTCGCGGAAGCGAGGAAGCCGAAGGCGCCGACCGCGGTGATGGCGAGGCCGGTGTAAAGGCCGCGCTGGTAACCGAAGTTCTCGCAGAACTTCGAGGAGGGGATCGACACCACGAAGTAAGAGGAGAAGAACGCGAACTGGATCAGGATGGCCTGGGTGTAGTTCAGCGTGAACGCCTGCTTCAGGTGCGGAACGAGGATATCGTTCATGCAGGTGATGAAACCGAAGAGGAAGAAGAGGCTCGTGATCATCATCAACGAGCGGGCGTACGGGTTTTTCGAGGACGAATTACCGGCGGCGACGGACTGGGGATTGGAAATCATGGTTTTTCTCTCTGATACGACGAAGGCTCAAGAAACTGGCGTAG
The DNA here is from genome assembly GCA_018266355.1 of Bdellovibrionales bacterium. Taxonomy (GTDB): domain Bacteria; phylum Bdellovibrionota; class UBA1018; order UBA1018; family UBA1018; genus JACMQW01. The sequence goes on along the minus strand of JAFEAP010000029.1, from coordinate 521,579 downwards.
CTCCAGGTGAGATCGCGGGCACCCTGCATTTGGCCATGAACCCGGTTGAATTGTTCGGACTGGTGGCCGCCGTCACCCGTGTGGAATTTCGCACGGCGGATGAAAGCGTCGCTTCGATCCTGAAGCGCTTGGAGAACGGCGACGTAAGTGGGGTCCGTAGCGGGTAGACGCCGTTTTCCGGAAAGGTTTTCACGCACGAGCGCCTCGAAGAAAGGGCGCGAGAGCGGCGTGATGTTCAGAGCGCCGCGAGCCTTGAGCTCGCCGCGGAGACGGAGATAGTACTCGGCCATGCCTTGGGTGGCGAGGAACCACGGATTACCGAGGCTGTTCGTGGTTTGGCCGTCGTAATGGTCTTCGGGATACCGGCCGATACCCGGCCCCATCGGCATGCCCTCGTCGTTCTTCTTGTCGCGATTGATCGCGTATTGGTAATCGAACGCCTGGACGAGTTCCCAAGCCGTCGCGATCACGCGGTCGTCGTCGACGTAGAACGGGGAACCCGAGCGCCCGGCGTGGAGCACGCCGAGGACGACCGAGATGTCGAGTTGGGACGCCTTCTCGGACGGGTCGTGACCGCCGGTCCAGTTGCGGGTCGCGAGGAGGTAGTTCTTGCTGCTCGACCAGAACTTATCGAGCGAATCCATCACCGCGCGCGCTTGCTGCTTATAGAAGGAGGCGGCGTTCGGATCGCCCATGCGCTTCGCGAAGTCGGCGCCTTCGTCGAGGGCGCGCCACTGGGCGATGCGCGTATAGAAGTGATCGCCGCGGACTTCTTCCCAGAGGTCGAAGGACGTGTCCTGCCAGTGGTGGGAGACGAACTCGAGGTCGGCCTTGATCACCGTGTGGGCCGGCATCTCGGGAGCGTAAAGGTGCTTGAAGACGAATTCCTTCTGGCCGCCCATCATCAAGTCGTCGGCGAGACCGAGCAGCGCGAGCACACGAAGGGCCGGACCGTCGTTCTGGGGACGTCCCCACGGTTCGTTGTACGCCGAACCGTTCATGTTGAACTTCGGTTCGCCGACGCCGTAGTCGTAGGCGTTACCCGACGGGTTGTTCGTGCGCTGGTTCTTTTCCGAGAAGAGCGCGTAGTCCATCAACGAGTTCCGCGCGGAACGGAGACCGAGCGTGCGGTAGGCCCACACTTCGCGCATCACAAGCGCGGAATCGCGGACCCAGTGGTAGTAGTAGTTCGGGTTCGAGCGGGAGGGCGACGCCATCACCGAACCGGGAGCGCCGTCGCGCGGGCTGATCGCCTGGTAAACGCGGTCAAGCGAGCGATCCGTCTGGGCTTTGATCCAGTTTTCCAGACTCGATTCGGCGGCGAAAGCCGAGCCCGCGCCGAACGCGAAAAGAGCGAGAAAGAGCCGACCGGCCGCCCAACGATTTCCCCAAATCTGCATGCGGGGCACCCTACTACCCGACTACCCGAAGTGCAAACTCCGAGGTAAAGGCTGTCTCAGTCTTGAGACGTCGATCACGCATCGCATCATTATGCCCCTTTCCAATACTCCAAAATTTCTAGCCGACCGTTATCGGGAGGCGAGGCCTCCGTATCCCGCGACGCTCTTTCGTCTACTGGAGGGCGCGTTTTCGGCCCCTCCGCGCTTCCTCGACCTCGGCTGCGGCACCGGACTTTCCACCCTCTCGTTTTTAAGACTCGGGATTTCGACCGCCGGCGATGCGATCGATCCCGATCCGAAAATGCTCGCCCTCGCCGAAACCGAGCTTCGTAAATCCTATCCCGAGGTTCGGTTCCAAGCCGGCCGTGCCGAGGCGATTCCCCTCGCCGACGCGTCCGTCGACCTCGTCCTCGTCGGGTCGGCCGTACATTGGTTCGACCTTTCGCGCGCGCAACCGGAGATCGCGCGCGTACTCCGCCCCGGAGGTCGACTCCTCGTTTTCGAATACCAGTTCCCGAAGTGCCTCGATTCGACGGAACTCGCCGAAACGGTACGCCGCCGATTCAATCTCGAGTGGAAGGCGCCCGTCCAAACTCCGCGCGGCACGCTCGCCGAAATCCTCGCGCCGTTCGCGCGCTGGAAGAAGATCGGCGAGGATCGTCCGGAATGGATCGAGACGCTTTCGCTCGAGCGTTTCCTCGGCCACCTCTTCTCGCAGTCGCGCTACCTCCACGCCGAGGCGGCCGCCTCCGATCCGATCGCGTATCGCGCGGAGATCGAACGCGCCTTCGCGCCGTATTTCGAGGAAAAACCCCTTCGCTTCGACCTGAAACCGCGCGCGATCGCCTATAAAAAGCCCGTTTGAAACCGGCCGTTTAGCGCGCGCGGCCCCTTCGGTTGATCCGGTCCCGGGCCGCATGGTAAAAAGAATCATGGCGATTCGCCCCGGTTCGAAGCCGAAAATTCGAGTCCTTTCCGGTTTCCTCCTCGGCTTCCTCGCCGCCGCCGGCTGTTCGAAATCGGGCGGACCTTCGGCGCCGAAAACCGAGCTCGCCGACGCGACGCCCGCGCGCACCGAATTGCCGAACCCGGCCGGGAAATGCGACTCCGCGAACACGACCGCGCTCCTCGCGGACATCGCACGCGCAGAAGCGGAAAAGAGCGCGCTCGAGAAAACCGCGAAGGAATCTCCGGCGAAGGCGAACTTCCGGAAACTCTACGACGCGGAACTCGCGTTCACCGCCTCGACCGAGGAAAAGGCCGGTCGGCTCGCCGAGTGCGGAGCCGCGCCGGACACGCTCGCGGAGGTGAAAAACAAGATTGCCAAGTCGCGCGCGAACGTGACCTATTTGAGCGAAAGCTTTCCCGACTTCAAATAAGGGAAGCCCACACTCGAACTAGGGGGAAATCATGAAGCTCCAATCCGTCCTCGCGCTCGGATGCGCGATGCTCGGTCTCACGACCGCTTTCGCCGCTCAAGACCCGTCCAAACCGTTGCCGCTCGGCGGCCGTTCCTCGATCGGTTCGTCCTTCACGGGCGACGTCGACAACTATCAGATCGGCGACGTCTGGGGAAAACTCCCGCTCACCGCGGCCGACGTCCGCGGCGGTTCGCCGGCGCTCCAAAAAGCCGCGCGGGCGACCGCGCGCTACTCCGGTTTCGGCGGCGGCGCGACCGGTTTTTACATGGGTAAATTCAACGGCCAGCACATCATGGGGACGAACCACCACGTCGTCGACGGCGTCGGCTGCAACGCGTTCGTCACGCTCACCTTCCCGTTCCTCGGGCCGAACGGCGTCTCCGTGAAGTGCAAACGGATCATCGGCCACTGGACGGACGCGGACTTCGGACTCGTCGTCCTCGATATCCCTGCGGATAAGGAGCAATACTTCGCCGGCGTCGGCGTGAACTTCGCCTTCAATCAGAAGATCGAGCACGGGATGAAACTCCTGACCGTCGGCTTCGGTATCGCGAAGAACCCGGGCCAAAAGCACATAATGGTGAACCAGGACGACGACTGTAAAGTCTACTCCGCTACCGGCGACTACCGCTTCCTCGCCGATCCGGACACGATCAACCCGGGTCCGTACAAGGCGTGGTCCTTCTCGCACGGCTGCGACATCTCCCACGGCGATTCGGGTTCCGCGTTCTTCAATCGCGAGACCGGCGAAATGGTCGGCATCGTTTGGACGGCGGCGACGCCGAAGGATCCGCGCGTGCTCACCCGCGACTACCTCGATCACCTCGACTCCTCCGATCCGGGAGTCTGGTCGAAACTCGGCTACACGGTTCCGGCGACGAAGATCGGCGAAGTGCTGAAAGCCGCCGAAGCGAAGCTGCCGGCCTCCGACGCCGCGATCGTCGAAGAGATCCTGAAATAGGTCCCGGATTTCCGGTTCGAATTCTTCCCGCCCCGCCCCGGAACTTCCGCGGCGGGGCTTCTTTTTCCGGTAAAACCCAAGGAATTAAGGCATGTCCTGAGTGACCTATTACGCAGCGCGTTAGGTTCAGATATATTCAGAATGTCAGGCTAATTCATCGAGAGGAACTTGTTATGGCTAAGAACAAGATTCACTCGCTGAAGTTTGGGACGTTAGTTCTTACAGGCATTCTCGGAATCTCGGGCGCCCTCACGGGTTGCTCGACTTCCCCCAAGCTCGCGAGCGGCGGTCTTCAATTTTCGGAAGGGATGACGGGCGATCCGGCCCTTTCCCGCGCGATTTCGCGCTTCTGCGACTCGGCGTACATCGCCGTGAACCAGAGCCAGGAAATCACGCCTTTCGACGTACTCACGCGATACGAAAAGATCCGCACGATGCGGAAGACGTGGCCGAGCCCCTACGCGGTGGCCGAGCTGACGAAAGCGTCGCTCGTGTCGAATAAGCGCGTCGAGCTCGTCGTCGAACGTTTCACCGAACTCGAGAAACGGCTGAAGAAGAAGCTCGGCGGCGACTCGATCGCGGAGCTCGCGAAGGCCTCGATCATCGCCGACGTGGACGCGTCGACGGTGGCCTCGGTTTACGACGACCTTTCGCCGTCCGACCGGAAGTGGGCTTCGCCGAACTCTCCGATCGAACTGACGAAGCTCGCGATCTTCACCGATAAGGACGCGGCTTCGATCTTCTCGACTTTCGACGAATTCAAGCTCCGCCAAGGCCGTATCGGCGGCGAGAAGGAACTCGTCGAACTGACGAAGACGGCGGCCCTCACCGGCCGCACGCCGAACGACCTCGTGAAACTCTTCGACCAGATCGACCGCCTCGATCGGGGCTGGATCACCCGCGCGGACACCGCGGAACTCGTGAAGCTCTCGATCCTGACGAACTCGTCGCCGAAGACCGTGTACTACCGGTACACGGAAATCGCGAGCGCCCGTCGCCCGGCTTCCGGGAAGGACCGAGCGATGGAACTGCTGAAGCTCTCGCTGCTTTCGCGGAAGAGCACGAAGGAAGTCGTCGGCCTTTACGACCGCCTCGGCCGCATGAACGAAGTCGCGACCGCGAAGTCGTCGGCGAAGCCGATGACCTTGAGCCTCGTAACGGGTGAACTGCTCCAGGACTCCGTGTGGGGAAACCAAGTCGACGAATGCAACGGCGGCTACGCCCGCCTGATCTTGTCCATCGATTCCTACCTGGGCGAAGACACCTGAAGGGAGTAGGTTCGCCCGGCTTTCGGGCCGGGCGAACCGATCTATGAACGTCCGTCAGATTTCGCTGAAACCGACGAAACACTTCCGGCCCGGACGATCGATCCTCGATTGCTCGGGCCCGATTCATCGCTCCTGGATCGAGCGAGCGGCCAAGGACGACCACCTGAAAGTCCTCGTCTATCGGCGGGACTTCCGGGCCGAGGAGATCGACCTCCTTCCGCGCCACGACGGCGTGCAAATGGTTTCGGGAAATCTGGCGGACGTCCTGTCGCGCGCGAAGGAGACGATCTCCCTCCTCGTCGACGACGTCGGATCGTTCCATTTCCACGAGGAGCCGCTCGAACTCCTGAAGAAGTACTACGACGCCCTCGCGTGGGACGGCGAAGCGTGGATCCGCTTTCCGCGGAGTTTCTGGGTTTTTCTCGAAGATCACCACCGCGTCTCTCTCCAGGAATACCTCACGCTGAAATTCCCGGCGATCGCGAAAGCCCTGCGCCCGTCCGAACTCGATCCGATCTTCGCGGCTTCGGCTTCGTCGAACGAGGACTGGGTGCTTCTGAAAAAGGACCGCCTGGTCCCGAAATTTTTCCTGCCGCTCCAACCGCGGACGCTCGGCGGGACTTCGTGCCCGGAAGGCTCGCCGCACGCGCCCTACCTCGAATTCGTCGAGAGGAGCCGCGCGCAGGGCGCGCATCCGACGGCGGAGAAAAACGCGGTCGCGTTCAAACGGGTCGCCTAGGACGCCGCTAGCCGAACCGAAGTCCGAACCGCGCGCAGATCCGCTTCGCCTCTTCGAGGCCGAGGAGCGCGCCCACGACGAAATAGACCGCGCCGAACGAACCGAGCACGAAGACCGCCGCGACGACCGGCCGCCCGAAATCCTCGAGCGCGATCTTCACCGAGAAGGCGATGAGCCCCGCGAGCGCGGCCGACGAAGCGGCGCGGTTTCGCGCGCGGGCGCCCGGACGGATCTTCCCGATGCGCTTCTCGAGCCGATTCTTCAAAAGGAGGTACTCGAGCCACGCGGCGATCGCCGAGGAGCCCGTCAATCCGACCGTCCCGTAAATTTTCGCGTAACCCGCGAGGGTCGGGAGCTTCACCGCCGAGAAGAGTCCGAGCGAGACCGAAAGGACCATGCGCACGCACGAGATCTTCAGCGGCGTCCGCGTGTCCCGGAGCGCGTAGAACGACGACGAGACGAGGCGCCCGCGCGTCGAGGGCAGGAGTCCGACGGCCGCCGCGCCGAGGATCGCCCAGAGGAGCAGCGAGTCCTTGTGCGTGAAGGCGCCCGTCTGGAAGACGGCGGCCGCGATCGTATCGCCGAGGAACATGAACCCCGCGACCGAGGGAATCACGAAGAACGAGATCCGCGAGAGCCCGACCTCGATCCGATGGCGAAGTTTCGTCTTCGCCTCCTCGTCGTCGTCGCCGACCGCGGCGAGTTCGGGCAATTCCGCCGCGGAAACCGACATGCCGAAGAGCGCGATCGGGGTAAGGTAAAGGACCTGCGAGTACGCGATCGCGGAAACCGCTCCCGTAGGCAGGAGCGAGGCGATCATGTTGTCGATGTAGGCGCTGATCTGGACCACGCCCCGGCCGACGATGACCGGGAGGAAGCTTCGACCGATCCCGCGGATCGCGCCCCGGTCCTCGGGTCTCGCGCGACGGAAAGCGCGGATCCACCGGAGCGCGAACGGGAACTGGGCGAGGAACTGGATCGCGCTGCCGACGAAGAGACCCCACGCCGTGTAGACCGCGAGGTCGTCCATCCCGTGCCGCGAACCGAAATAGATCATCGACGTGATGATCGAGAGGTTCCAAAGCACCGGCGCGGAATACGAGAGGAAGAACTGGCGGTGACTGTTCAGGATACCGAGGCACCACGCGGAAAGCACGAGCAGGCCCGTGCCCGGGAAAAGGATACGAACGATGCGGATTGTGAGCTCTCGCTTTTCCCCGTCGAAACCAGGCGCGATGACGTTGATCAGGTGGGGGGTCGCGAGCATCCCGAGCAGGACGATCGTCGAAACGCAGAACGCGAGGATCGCGCCGATCGTCCATGCGACCCGACGCGCGGACTCGTGTTGGTCCTTCGCGAGCAGCCGAGCGTAGTACGGAATGAAGGAGGCCGAGAGGACTCCTTCGCCGAAGAGGTTTTGAAGGAAGTTCGGAATCTTCAGCGCGGCTTTGAACGCGTCGCCCGCGTCCGAATTTCCGAAGTAGTGCGCGAACACGCGCTCGCGCACGAGCCCCGCGATGCGGCTCATGAAAATACCGGTCGCGACGACGAACGAATGGGATCTCGCGGGAGTCGAACGCGGAAGACGCGATGTGTTACTGCCGGAGACGGGTGTCACGAATAGTCCTATCCTATCGTGAACCGACTTCCCTATTCCAGCGCCGATCCGCTAACATCATCGGGTGAACGCCACTCTTCGCCCCGAGATTCTCAAGTCGGTCCAGATCTACCAAGACTTCCTGAAAAACCATGGAATCGCGATGCCCGGTACCCACGCCGTCCTCGGCTCCGGCATCGGATCGTCCTTCGTCGACGATTGGATCCCGAAGAACTGGGAAGCGAAGGGCGAGCTGAACTTCCGCGACCTTCCCGCGATCTCTTCGGCGACCGCTCCCGGTCACGCCGGCATCTACCGCTTCTTCCGGGAACGCACGAGCGGCCAAGTCCTCTGCCTCCAGGTCGGACGCCTCCACGGTTACGAGGGACTCACTCCCGAGGACGCCACGCTCTCGGTGATGGTCCCGCGCTACGCCGGAACCTCGAACTTCGTGCTCACGAACGCCGCCGGCGGGTTGAAGCTCGAATGGGAAGTCGGATCGATCATGATGATCCGCGACCACGTGAATTTCACCGGCCAGAATCCGCTCGTCGGTCCGATGAAAACCGGCGTCGGCGGCGCCCCGATCGGACCTCGCTTCCCCGACCTCTCGAAGGCGTGGGACCGCGAGTACACCGAGATCGTCCGGCGCGAACTCACGACGGCCGGCCTCGATACGCACGACGGGACCTACCTCGGCGTGCTCGGCCCGAGTTTCGAGACGCCCGCCGAAGTCCGCCTCTTCGCCTCGTGGGGAATGGGAACCGTCGGGATGTCGACCGTGTGGGAAGCGATCGCGCTCGCCCACTCCGGCGCCCGCCTCTCCGGCTTCTCGCTCATCAGCAACCTCGGCTCGGGCTTGAACCCCGGAGCCGTCCTCGATCATTTCGTGATCCTCGAAACGTCGCGGATCGCCGCTCGAAAAGTGATCCAAGCGCTCTTCGCCATCGGCGCGGGCGGAAAATAAGGAAACCCGCTCAAGCCCCGGCCTTTCGATTCCGATCGGAAAAGGATGGCCTCTATCCTGCGTGTCTTGGGAATCGCACTCGGAGTTTTACTCTCCGGCGTACCCGCGCGCGCGGCCGAACGGCTTCCCCCCGTCCACCTCGTCTTCGACCTCGACTGGACCCTCTTTTCGATCATTCCCGAGGGCGCCGACCTCGCTGCCTATGCCGGCGACGCGCGTTTCTTCACCGTCGAAGGGAAAAACTACCGGCTTTCGAACGGGGTCGCTGAAGCGATCAATCGCCTTCTCGATTTCAACCGGCGCGTCGGTTACGAGTACGTGAAGATCTCGTTCTTCAGCGGAGGCACGCGCAGCCGCAACGAGGCCTTGCTGAAGAAAATCGTCTTCGATCCGGATACCGGTCGAACCGCGTTCGACGCCGCGGAGAAGGTCCTTTCCTTCGAGGATTTGAAGGATCTTTTCCCCGATCTCACGGCCGATCGACACGTTTCCTTCACCGATCGGTACCGGAAAAACCTCGTGAGCTATTTCAAGGACCTCGAGCGGACGGTCGCCGTCGACGACGTCGAGAAGTTCTTCGTCGGCGACCAGTCGAAGAGCCTCCTTTGGATCGGCGAGACCTATCAGGATTTTCCGACGTTCGCGGACGCGGTCGTCGCGAAGTCCCTCGCTCCGCCGGGAACGAAATACCTGCCGCCTGATTTCGCGGCGTGGGCGGCGGACCAGAACCGCATCCTGATCGCGGCGCTCGAGCTCGAGTACGCGCTCGACTCCGAAGTCGCCGCCGCGAACCGTCCGGGAAGGAAACCGCTCGCGTTCCGGGATCGGCTCCAAGCCATCCACGCGCGTTTCCGGAAGGACGAACTCCTCGCGCGTTTGAAGAAAATCTATCCGCATCTTTCGTTTTTCGGCTGCGGTGCCCTTTTCCGGGGACCCGGAAAAACCCCGCGATAACCGGCTCTTCCACTCAGGTTCCGCCCGCGGAAGACCGATAAACAAGGGATGTCGGTGCGTTCCCTCGTCCTCCTTTTCGCTCTTCTCGGTTTTAGCGCCGGCGCGCGCGCCGATATCTTGACGCTTCGCCAGGACGTCGTCGATCCCGGAGGATCCGGCGACCGAGTCGAAGTCACGACCTTCCTCACCGAGGACGAAGCCGATCGTACCGAGGTGATCGCCCGCCTCCGAACCTCGCTCGAAGAAGCCGCGGCGGCGAACCCGAAGCTCCTCACTCACTTCGAAGAAATCGACGAACCGACCGGACGCGCGCCGAGCGCGGAAAGCCCGGCCGGAAAATCCCTTCGCGCGGTCGTCGGCGAACGCACGATCGTCAAACGGACGCTCTCGACGAAGATCCGCGACGCGCTCCATTTCCGCTATCCCGACTGGTTCGTGAAAAAATCTCGGATCGTGTTCAGCGTCGCCCGCGGCATCACGAACGGCACCGTAGCCGCGTGGAGCCTGCACGCGAGCCAACACCTACCCTTCCCCGTCGCCGTCGCGACCGGCGTCCTCACCGGCACGATGTCGGGAAGCCTCCAATATTTCAATGAAGCCATGCAGGGATACCTCACGAAGTCGATCGCCGCGAAGTGGGCGAAGGGCGAGACGCTCCAAAAAGGCATTCGCTTCGTCGAATCGTATTTCCGGTGGTACATGCTCGAGATCGGATTCACGGTCGGCGTCGAACTCGCGCTGACCGCGCTCGGTCACCCGCCCGTCGGCACGATCAAAGCGATCACCGGTCACCTCCTCGGGACCGCGCTCGCCGCCGTCGCGGCCCAGGGCACTTGGGAAGTCGCGATCGGACGCGTGACGAAGAAAGCGCTCGCGGCTACGCGAAGTCTTCGCGCGAAAAAGATCATCCGGCTCCGTTCCGACTTCGTGACCCTCGCGCTCTCCGCGCTCTCCGTCACGGGGATGGTCGGAAAGATCTCGAATATGTCCTTCGGCGACACGATTTTCTGGGGCATGGGCATCACCGGCGGCCTCTACACGGCGAAACTCTATTTCACCGAGTGGCAGTGCCGGAAAAACATGTCGAAAGACCGCCCGAGGATCGACGACCCGATGAGCTCGGCGCCTGCGAACGCGGACGACCAAAGCGCGCCGGACGACGCGGCTTAGCCGCGGATCAGCCGAGCTCCCGGCGAAGCGTTTCCTCGGAAAGCTCGCCTTCCCAACGCGAGATCACGATCGCGGCCACGCCGTTCCCGATCAAGTTCGTAAGCGCGCGACCTTCCGACATGAAACGATCGATCCCGAGGATCAGCGCGATACTCGCCACGGGAACCATCGGGACGACGGCCAGCGTGGCCGCCAAGGTGATGAATCCGGCGCCGGTGACTCCCGACGCGCCCTTCGAGGTCAGCATCGCGACGCCGAGGATCGTGAGCTCCTGGCCGAGGCTGAGATCGATGTTCAAGGCCTGGGCGAGGAAAAGCACCGCCATCGTAAGGTAAACGTTCGTGCCGTCGAGATTGAACGAATAGCCGGCGGGCACGACGAGACCGACGACCGAGCGCGAACACCCGGCTTTTTCAAGTTTCTCCACGAGGCGCGGAAGCGCGCTTTCCGAGGAGGAAGTCCCGAGGACGAGGAAAAGCTCCTCGCGGATGTAGACGATGAACTTCCAGATGCGGAAACCGCAGAGACGGGCGACGACCCCGAGCACGCCGCCGATGAAAAGCACGCACGTGAGATAAAACGCCCCCATGAGCTTCGCCATCGGAGCGAGCGCGCCGAGACCGTACTTGCCGATGGTGAACGCCATCGCCCCGAGCGCGCCGACGGGCGCGGCGAGCATCAAAGTCCCCACGATCGAGAAAAAGATCGCCGAGAGCGACTCGATTCCGTCGTGAATCCCTTTCCCGCGCGACCCGAGTCGGTTCAACCCGTAGCCGAAGAGCACCGCGACGACGAGGACCTGGAGCAGATCGCCGCCCGTAAACGCCTCGGCGAAAGTCCGGGGAATCAAGTGCAGGACGAAATCCGTGATCGAGAGTTCGCTCGCGCGCTTCACGTATTCGGCGGTCGCGCCCGGATCGAGGGTCGCCGGATCGACGTCGAACCCCGCTCCGGGCCGCACGAACCGACCGACGAGAAGACCGATCACGAGGGCGATCGTCGAGAGAGTCTCGAAGTAAACGAGCGCTTTCCCGCCGACGCGGCCGACTTTCTTCATGTCGCCCGCGCCGGAGATGCCGAGCACGACGGTGCAGAAGATGATCGGCGCGATCAGCATCTTGAGTCCCGCGATGAACGCGTCGCCGAGCGGTTTCAGTTTCACCGCGAACTCGGGCGCGAAGCAGCCGATCGCGACTCCGACGGCGGTCGCGAACAGGACCCAAAGATAAAGTCGCTTCTTATAGCTCTCCACGCGCTAGACTTGGACCGACGGAACCCACGCCGTCGTCCGACCTCCGATCGTGTCGTGCACGATCTTTTGTTTTCGGGCGGTCATCGCCTCCTTCGCTTTCCCCCAGCGATGATGGAAGAGCCAAGACTTCGGGTAACGGTAGTAATCGGCATGAACCGCGACGGATTTGCGGATCACCGCGAGAAGGGTCGTCCGAAGTCGCGCGACCTCCGCGGTCGAAAGCTTCGCGGCGATTCGATGCGGCGAAAGGCGCGATTGGTACAAGACCTCGTCCGCGATCCAATTCCCGACTCCGGCGAAAACGCCCTGATCGAGGAGCACGGCCTTGATCGGCGCGCGACGCTTGGCCAGGATTTCACCGAGTTTTTTCGCGCTCGGAAACTCGACGAGCGGATCGTATCCGAGTTTCGAGATCGGCGGTTCGCGTTCGGGATCCTCCGCGAGGCGGATCCGTCCGAAGCGCCTAGGATCGGTGATCGCGATCTCGGTCCCGTCGGCCGCGACCATCCTAAGGCGACAGAACGGGAGGATGCGGGGATCGAGCCCTTTACGGTCGGGCTCGCTATAGAGACGGCGTCCCCACGCCTTCACGAAACTCTTCTTTTTCCGGACCTCCACGTGCCCGGTCATACCGAGATGGAAGACCGGCCAGGGGCGACGATCGAGCTCGAGCCAGAAGTATTTTCCCTTCCGACCGGTGCCCTTCACCCGAGCGCCTTCGAGGGCTTCTCGGAATTCTTCGGGCGAGGCGCGATCGAAGACGATCCGATCGTCCGGATCGGGCAGGACCTCGACGAGGCGTTTCCCTTTCAGGAGCTTCTCGACCAGGCGGCGCGACGTCTCGACTTCCGGTAACTCGGGCATACCCCGGGTATATCCTTAAATTCCGAGATCCGCGAGCGTCCGCTCCCGCGCGGTCTCTCCGAAAATGCGACCCGGCGAAAGGTCGCTCGGATCGAAATCGAACGAAGCCTCGAACTGCGCAAGGAGACGTTCCGCCGTCCAACCCGCCGACCTAAGTTCGGGGAGCGTCACTCCGGCGGTCCGCTTCTCGAGACGATGCCCATCGTTACGAACGACGAGCGAGGCGTGGTATACGGCCGGTGCTTCGAAAACCGAGCCTTCGCCTTTCGAGATCCACTCCCCGATTTCTCGCTGAAGCGGCGTCGACTCCGCGAGGTCCCAAGCCCGCACGAGAAGGCGGTATTTCCCGTCGAAATCGTCGATCGCGCAGGCCCAATGATAAGCCGGAACGAACGAAGCGTCGGCGACGGACGGTAAAATGCGCGGATCCGCGGCGCTCGATGTGCGAGCGACGATGAAGTCCTGCGCGCCGGCCTCGTCGGCGGAACGAAAACGCCAAGCCACTCCGCCCGGCCCCGGTTTTGCGGCGATGGCGGCGTTCCGGCAGTGTCCCGTATAGATCGGAGCGGTCGTAGCCGCGGATCCGGGGCGGCCGTGCGGCGCGGAAGCGATGCCGGAGAGCGCGTCTTGGACCTCCTTGCGCGAGCAGGTGCAGGGATAAATCGCACCTTCGGCGGCCGCGCGCAGGAAGAGCGCGTAATGACGTTCCCGACGGGAAGTCTGGAGATTCACCTCGTCAGGCACGAGCCCGAGGGCCGCGAGGTCCTCGAGCTGGCGCTCGCGTGCGCCCGCGACCACGCGAGGTTCGTCGATGTCCTCGAACCGAACGATCCACGGCGTTCCGAGCGCCCGCGCCCATTTCGCCGAAACCCATGCGGTCCGCAGGTTTCCGACGTGGAACCGTCCCGTCGGGGAAGGCGCGTAACGGACGCCCGCGGAAGCGCCCACCCTTATTTTCTCCGCTTCGAGTACGGTCGATCGAGCGAGATCCGAATACCGGCGTTGAACATCACCGGATTCGCGCTCGGATTCGACTTCGAGTTGAGCCCGAGATCGACCGAACCGAACGCCGTCATCCGCGGCGTGAAAACCTTACGGCCTTCGACGTACAGGGTCCTCGGAGCATCTCCGTTCTTCTGCCATCCCGTAAATCCGTGGTAACCGACCGCGAGAGTCGCGTCGTGTTGGAAAAGAAACTCCGTGGCGAAGCCGTAGCGGTAGGCGTCGTTCTGATGGTGGACGGCGTCGTCCCAAGCGAAGAAACCGATCTCGGCGAGGAGCCGGATCTTCCGGAGCGCGCCCGAGGCGTTCAGCACGTCCTTCGCGAAGATCGCGCCGATCTCGTATCCGGCGGAATCGGTATTACGGCCGTCCTCCGCTCCCCCGTTCGCGGACTTGATCACGCCTTTCAGCGTGATCGCGGGCCGCGTGGCGGTTTCCTTCAGAACGTTGAACTTCACCGTGGCGACGAAGTCGCCGAGGGTGGTGCCCGATCGGGTCCGCGCGCCGTAATCGGCCATACCCCGGTCGTTCAGGTGCCACCGCTCGACGAGTTCCGAAAATTCGACCGACGCGAATTCGGAGAACGGGACCACGACGCTCACGACCGTCGCATTCGTCCACTCGTGACGGAGGTCGAGGCTCGGGCGGTAGTTCACGTCGATGAGGATCTGGTCCCCGACGATCCGCGCATCGTCGATGTGCCACATGAAATAGAAAGCGTTCGGTCCCATGTTCCCGGGAGCCGGATGCGGGCTGGGCGCGGGGACGTCGCAGCATTCCGTCTCGAGGGCGCCGGCGGGCGCTTCCACGGCTTGCCACTCGACGGCGAACGCCGCAGACGCGAGGAAAAACGAAGCGAGGAGGGTAATCGATAATCGAATCATGTCTCACCATTCCGTGGGGAAATAGTCCTTCAGGAAATTCCCCCACGAGTGTTTGCCGTTCAGGATGCCCGAGAAAAACGGGTCGCAAACCCGGGCGGCGCCGTCGACGATGTCGAGGGGCGGTTGGAAATCGAAGTCGGCCTGCTTTTTCGCCGAGAGCTCGGCCGGATCCTCGTCGGTGACCCATCCGGTATCGACGGCGTTCATATAGATGCCGTCGCGCGCGTAATCGCGCGCCGAGGTGAGGGTCATCATGTTCAGCGCGGCTTTCGCCATGTTCGTGTGCGGGTGTTTGTCGGTCTTCGTATGGCGGGCGAACTTCCCTTCCATCGCCGAGACGTTCACGATGTGCTTCGCGTCCGTGCGGTCGCGAAGCATGATCGGCTTCAGTTTCGCGCAGAGGATGAACGGAGCGACGGAATTCACGAGCTGGACCTCGAGGAGTTCGGCCGTAGGGACGTCGGCGAGGGTCATCCGCCAGCTGTTCATCTTCCGGAGGTCGACCTGCTGGAGATCGGCGTCGAGCCGCGCGGCCGGGAAAGCCTCCGGCGCCAGCGTCTCTTCCGTGCGATAAGGGATCTGGGAGAGCTCGGCCGATTTCGTCACGCCGACGACCGGATCGAGCTTGCCGGCGTGCCACTCGGAGACCCACTTCGCGTCCTCGGTGTTCGCCTTTTCCGTACCGGAAAGGATTCGCTTCAATTCCTCGTGACCCGCGAGGAGCGCGCGCGCCTCTTCGGGCAAATCTTCGACCGGACGCGCTTCGATTTCCATCAGGTGCGCGTAGAATCCCGGCGGGCGGCGCACGGTCTGGGCGGCGTTGTTGATCAGGATGTCGAGCCGATCGAGTTTCTGCGCCATGAGCGTCGCGAACGCTTCGACGCTCGGCGAGTGCCGGAGGTCGAGACCGTGGATCTGGAGCCGTTCGGCCCATTCCGCGAAGTCGCTCTCGCGCGCGTAGCGGAGGGCGGCGTCCTGCGGGAACCGCGTGGTGACGATCACCCGCGCGCCCGCTCGGAGCATCATGAGCGCGGCTTGGTAACCGATCTTGAGCCGCGCGCCGGTGATGACGGCGACCTGGCCGGCGAGCGACGCGGATTGGAAACGCTTCTCGTAATTGAGCGTCGCGCACGGCTCGCACATCGAATCGTAGAAGAAGTGGACGCGGGTGAAGGAGTCCTTACAAACGTAGCACTCGCGCGGGCGCTGGAGTTCTCCGACGGTGAGCACCGTTCCGGTGGACTCGCCTTCGGGGATCACGCCGATTTGGCGGGCGGGCGGAACGAAGACGGATTCCTTACGCGTCGAACGGATCGAGGTCGCGGCGCGGACGACGCGGTCCTTCTCTTCGAGCGCGCGCTTCTTCGCACTTCGCATGTGCTTGATCCGGCGGCGAACCTGGTCGCGCTCGGGTCGGATCACGCGGCCGGCGGCCATGAAGAGCCGGATACGGTCCTCGTCCCGGAGCGGAGTGAGGAGGAGCGCGTCGCCGACGACCGCCTCGAGGATGTCGATGCATCGCTCGATCTCCGCCGTCGTCGGTTTCGGTTTTTCCGGAGTCTCCGCCATGCGCGCCGCCTGAGGTTATGCGAACTTAGAAATGGACCCCGACGGTCGGCAGGATCGCGAACGACGTGAACATCACGCCGACCGGCGCTTCGACGAACCAGGTTTGGGTCGAGCCGATCGTCATCCCCGGGCGAATCAGCAAGGCGAAGTGGACGTCGTTCGAGTTCTTGTCGGACGTAAGGAATCCGCTGGTCGTTTCCTTCGAAACCGCGCGGTCGATCCCGACCCCCATCCCCAGCGCGAGGTAAGGCTTGATGAAGTCGATCGTGTTTTGGAAAAGGTATTTCCCGGTCACGAGCACGGGGACGCCCCACGCTTTGATCTTCGTTTCGGTGCCCTTGAGCGTGTTCGTCTCCGTGTAACCGGAGTAATAGAGCCCGGTTTGGAACCCGACGCCGAAATTATTCCCTTCGATCACCACCGGCCATTCGAACTGAAGGCCGACGCCGAGGGCGAGATTCCCGTCGATCGCACCGAGCGAGGCGGTCAGGTTCGTCTCGGCGGAGGTGCCGTAGCTCGAGGACGCCGTCGCGGCGGGCGACGCGACCGGAGCGGGGGCCTCTTCTTTTTTCTTCGCGGCGAACGCGGAAGAGGAAGCGAGAACGGCGAGGACGACGAACGCGGAACGAGTCATTTTCATAGTCCCGCGTTTTTAGAGCAATCCCGGGACGTCCGCCATCCCAAAACCCTCGGGTTTACGACGCTTTACGTCATTTCTACTTAGAGGCTGCGAGAGGAGGCCGAATACGCTAATATAGAGGACGAATCCGAGGAGCGTTGCGAGGCTGTTTAGACCGCCCCAGGCTCGGGTTCTCGTTTCCAACGGCGCTCACCCCCACGCGTGCTTCGCACGGCAGGGTGAGATCTCCGCCGAGAGCTCCCTTTCCGCCCGCGGAGCCGCTTGCCGTTCGAAGGAAAAGGAAATGAGCACCTCCAACCAAGACTACGTCGTCACCGACCTGAAGCTGGCCGATTGGGGCCGCAAGGAAATCAAGATCGCCGAGACCGAGATGCCGGGCCTCATGGCGATCCGCGAGGAATTCGCGGCGAAGAAGCCCCTCAAGGGCGCCCTCATCACTGGCTCGCTCCACATGACGATCCAAACCGCCGTTCTCATCGAGACCCTCGACGCCCTCGGCGCCGAAGTCCGCTGGGCCTCGTGCAACATCTTCTCGACCCAGGACCACGCCGCGGCCGCGATCGCCGCGCGCGGGATCCCGGTCTTCGCGAAAAAAGGCGAATCGCTGAAAGAATACTGGGACTACACCCACCGCATCTTCGAATGGCCGAACGGCAAGTTCTCGAACATGATCCTCGACGACGGCGGCGACGCGACCCTCCTCCTCCACCTCGGCGCCCGCGCGGAGAAGGATCTGAACGTCCTCGCGAAGCCGACCTCCGAAGAAGAGACGATCCTCTTCGCGGCGATCAAGGATAAGCTCAAGACCGATCCGACGTGGTACTCGACCCGCCTCTCGAAGATCAAAGGCGTGACCGAAGAAACCACCACCGGCGTCCATCGGCTGATCCAGATGCACGCGCGCGGGGAACTCAAGTTCCCGGCGATCAACGTGAACGACTCCGTGACGAAAT
Source organism: Bdellovibrionales bacterium (assembly GCA_018266355.1). Taxonomy (GTDB): domain Bacteria; phylum Bdellovibrionota; class UBA1018; order UBA1018; family UBA1018; genus JACMQW01. The sequence goes on along the minus strand of JAFEAP010000029.1, from coordinate 503,938 downwards.
CGAAATTCGACAACCTCTACGGCTGCCGCGAATCGCTCGTCGACGGCATCAAGCGCGCGACCGACGTGCTGCTCGCGGGCCAGATCCCGGTCATCTGCGGTTACGGCGACGTCGGCAAGGGATCGGCCCAAGCGATGCGCGCGCTTTCGGCCCAAGTCTGGGTCACCGAGATCGACCCGATCTGCGCACTCCAAGCCGCGATGGAAGGTTATCGCGTCGTCACCATGGACTACGCGAAGGACAAGGCCGACATCTTCGTCACGACGACGGGCAACTACCACGTCATCACGCACGACCACATGGCGGCGATGAAGGACCAGGCGATCGTCTGCAACATCGGCCACTTCGACAACGAAATCGACGTCGCTTCGATCGAGAAGTACAAGTGGGAAGAGATCAAGCCCCAGGTCGACCACGTGATCTTCCCCGACGGAAAGCGGATCATCCTCCTCGCGAAGGGTCGGCTCGTGAACCTCGGCTGCGGCACCGGCCACCCGTCTTACGTGATGTCGTCCTCGTTCGCGAACCAGACGATCGCGCAGATCGAGCTCTTCACGAACCCGGATAAGTACCAGCTCGGCGTGCACGTCCTGCCGAAACACCTCGACGAGAAGGTCGCCCGCCTCCAGCTGAAGAAGCTGAACGCGCAGCTCACGACCCTCACCGAGGAGCAGGCGAAGTACATCCACGTGCCGATCCAAGGCCCGTACAAACCGAACACCTACCGGTATTGATGCGGAATCGGGTCCTCGGTTTCCTCGTATTCGCGATTTTCGCGCTCGGCGCCGCGCCCGGTTGCCAGATGAAACGGTCCATCACCTGTTCCGTTTCCTCCGGCGACCGCGCGGCGTGCGAGGCGAAATCCGACGACTGCATGGTGATCCAGGAGTCGAAGTGCCAAGGCTCGGATCCGATTTGCTATAACTGGTGCCACCCGGACGACGAACGGAAGATCTGCGCGGAGTTTCCGGACTCCGGAGCGAATTGCCCGCGCGACGGAAGACTCTTTTCGGCCGGAACGGTACGGGAGATCGAAAAATACAAATGGGCGTATGACCACCTCAGCCCTTTCGGTAGGACGCTTTCCGGGAAAACCCTCACGAAGAACGATTACGACCAGCTCACGAACGAGGATAAGGGCCAGCTTTGCGGCTCGGTGAAGGACGACCCCTGCCATATGCAGTGGAGCACCGGAAAGAACGTCGCCGAGTGCGTCTTCGGGCCCCTCCACTGCGAGGCCTGCGCCTATATCGGCAAACCGATCCGCTGCCAGGCGAAGAATAAGTGCTCCGGAGTGATTTGCCTTTAGGTTTTTCCCGAACCTGATCCGTCCGCGGAGTCATCATCGCGTTTCCGCACGACGGCACGGTCACATGTTCGTTTTCGTGCACTTCCAGCCGGCTTTTTTCAGCTCGTCCCGGATCTTGTCCCGGGTCCGGATGCAGGGAGCGGTCGAGATCGAACTCCACGAGATCACCTTCACGGCACCGTTTTTCTCGTAATGGAGTTCGCACCCGTTGCCGTCTTTTTCCCCGATAGAAAGCGAACGCGTTTCCGTGTCGGTCGAGCAGGTCCAAAGGACGTCCATCACGCCTTTTTCTCCGGCGAGCGCGGCGGGTACCGCAGTGGTGAACGCGGCCAGCGAGGAAATCCAGAGATTCCGAATTGGATTGCGCATATTTAAAAATTACCCTGCGCCTCACTCGACGTCAAAATCAAAGAACGTCTTCGGGTAGGGCTCGCCCTTCAGGGCGTAATGCCACCATTCCTTCGAAAAATTCCGGAAATCCGGCCCGAGGATGTCGAAAAGCAAGCGCCGGTTCGCGTTCTCGGCGACGCCGATCCCCGGGTAATCGGTCCAGGACTGAGGACCGAGGAAGTCCACGCGGGTTCCCATCGGGATCGCCTCGAAAGCGCCTTGCGCGTTCCTGCGCGCGATCGTGAGATCGAAGGTCGATCCGCGGCTATGCCCCGAAACCTGCGAGATGTAGTCCTGATCGATGAGCTCGGTCTTCGTCAGGTCGGGATAGAAAAGCGCTTTCATCTCCGTTTCGTCGGGACGTTTCGCCCAGTCGACGAAGTAGAGTACGGACTTCCTCGGACGGTAACAATCGCGCAGGAGGAGCGAGAGTTCCTCGCCGTGGCGTTTTCCGTAAGCGCGGAGCCTCGCTTGGGCCAGCCGGAGCTGCTCGCCCGCCGCGCGCGTGAGGTAGCACACGTTCGCGCGGTAGCCGACGATCGGATGACCGACGAAGTTCATCGACGAAAGGTACATGAGATCGACGAGCACCGAAGGATCGATCGAGCGCACATCGACGATGTCCGCGGGCCGAGGATCGGCGCGGCCGAGCCCGGGGACGAGGAAGGAAACGAGCGCCGGAATGAGAAGACTCGTGAGCCGCATGTCCCGAGCGTAACGGGAAAGCGCGACGTTTGAAAAGGATGCGCGCCATGTCAGTCGCGAACCCTTTGACGAGCAAGGGCCGCGGCGGCATGGTGGACCCATGAAAATTACGCCGAAAATCCGTCTCTATAGCCTCACTCCCTACGACCGCGGCGCGAAGGCGCGCTGGCTCCTCGACGAAATGGGCGTCGCCTACGAGACGAAGCTTCTCGACCGCGAGAAGCGCGAGCACGAAGAACCGGCGTTCCTGCGATTGAATCCGATGGGTCGGGTTCCCGTCCTCGAGATGGACGACGTCGTGATCCACGAATCCGGCGCGATCCTCGAGTTCCTCGCCGACCGTTTTCCGGAGGGAGGCCTCGCGCCTCTGCCGTCGGACTCCGATCGGGCGGCTTACCTCCAGTGGCTCTACTTCGCCGCCTCGACTCTCGACCCGGTCCAAACCCGCATCATGATCATCGAGGACATCCCGCCGGGCGAAGTCTTCGAAGCGAAACAGTCGGCGCTCCAGGAATTCCTAGGCGATTCGCTCGACGCCCTCGACCGGACGTTCGCGAAGGGCGACTTCCTGCTCGGAAACCGCTTCAGCGCGGCCGATATCAGCGTGAGCTATCACCTCTTCTGGATCCGCCTCTGGCCGGAACTCGACGTCGTCCTTCGGAAATACCCGCGGGTGATCGACTACCTCGAGCGGATGAAAAAAAGAACCGCGGCCGTGCGGTCGCAGGTCTTCGCCTATCCGGGCTGATATCCTCGGTTCTCGCGTCAGTTCTTACGGAAGAGGGCCTTGATCTTCGGCGAGTAAGGAGAAAAGAAGGCGAGGTACGCTTCGAGAACGACGATCACGACGGCGATCGGCAAGCCGCTCGTGTCGAGGATCGTGTGCACGAGCGCGATATTGATGATGATCGGAGCGAGCACGACGAGCGCGAGCGGAACGAACGCGTTCGCGAGCAGGAGTAATCCGCAAAGCGTTTCCGTCCCTTTCAGGAACGGAAAGAAGTAGCCGGTCGACATCAGCCCGGTCGTAAACGCGGTCAATTTCTCGGGCATCGTCGGCGGCGGCGGGATGAAGTTCAAGAATCCGTTCAGTCCGAATACGAAGAAGCAGAGACCGAGGAGAATCCGGGCGATCAGGGGGAGTTTGTTCATACTCCCGAGTTTACCGAAGCCCCGCGGTTTGACAAGTCGCCGGGACTCAGACCGGTCGGCGATCGAGGACGCGGCGGACGTAATCGATGTGTTCGCGTAGCCCGTAATACTGGTCGGCGAAGGAGGCGCGCACCTTCATCCGATGCAAATTCTCGTCGATGCGGTCGAACTCGCGGCGAATGGATTCGCGTCGCTCGGCATCTTTCTCGGTGAGGTAACGCTGCTCGAGGATCCGGAGCTCGCGGTACCGCCGGCGAATCCGGAGACGGGCGATCCATCGGAAGAACGCGGGGATACTCCGGAGCGCGGGGATCGTCACCAAGAGAACCGGTACAAACACGACGAGGATCCTGGAAAGCAGGCTCGCGAGCCAGAACGGGAAATTCCTATAGAGGTAGCCCTTTCCGGATTTGAAGTACATCACCGCTTCGTCGCTCATCTTGATCGTGTGCTCGGTCGGCGCGGGAAAGTCTCCGCGGCGTTGGAAAAGACCCGGACGAGAGTGGACTTCGGTTTCCGCCTCCACGAGCAGGTCGACGAGCGCCGGGTGGAGGTCGTGATCGGCGATGACCTCGACGGTCGTCCCGAGGAGCGTGACGTCCCGGTCCGGCAGGTTTTGGCCGAGGTTGATCGTTCCCTCGGGAAGTTCGAGCACGTGGAGGTACTCGAGTTTCCGGGAGTAGCCGTTCGCCTGTTTGAAGCTGTAGAGGTGGATGTCGCCGGCGCGGAGCAGAGACTTCATGATTTGGGGCGTGGCGCTTTCCCCCATGACGAATGCCGCGTCGATCCGCTTCGCTTTGAGCGCAGCTTCGGCATCGTCGGCGTCGAAGTCGAGAAGTTCCGTCTTCTCGACTTCGCCGGGCTTGATGTCGTTCAAAGCGAGGATGGCGAGGGCGATCGCGCGGGTTCCGCTGCCTTCGGGGCCGACGGAAACTTTCTTTCCCTTGAGTTCGGAGAGGAGCGTGAGGCTCTTCCCGCGATAGAAGACGAGGACGGGCTGGTTCGAAACGCTTCCGAGCGAGACGAGTTTATCCGCATCCGGAGTAGCCGGTCCGGTTCCGACGAGGCCGACGTCGACGTTCGCTTTCGGGTCGAGGAGCCGGGAGAGGTTCTCGACGGAGCCCTTCGAGGTGAGGACATTCACCTTCACCCGGTTCCGCTCGAGGATCTTCGCGTACTTCGTCGCGATCTTGAAATAGTTGCTCCCGTCGGGGCCGCTGCTGATGGTGATGGTGGTCGGAGGAGCGGATCTCACGAAGTAGACGATCGCCGCGATGAACACCGCGGCGGTCACGGCGAGCGCGCTGAACGCGACCCACGGACCGATGTCGAAAAGTTCCATGATCGCGGTCCGCAAACTGAAGGGATACGTTACGGCGGAGGCGGCGGTTCGGCGGAGGCGTTCGGTGTTCATTTCCGGAAAATATAAAGGTATGAAAGGGAATACGGAAACTTATTAAACATGGCGTCGGCGTTCGGACATTCCTTGGCGGCTTATACGATCGCGAAGACCGCGAAAGGTCCTCGGCTGACGGGTAAACTCGCGTTCTGGTCGGCGCTGAGCGGCGTCCTTCCCGACGCGGACGTGATCTCTTTTCGATTCGGCATTCCTTACGGCGATCCACTCGGTCATCGGGGTTTGACCCACTCCCTGCTCTTCGGCGCCCTCTGGTCGCTCCTCGTCGCCCGGCTCGTTTTCAGGCGCGAAGAACGACGGGGGACGACGTTCTTCGTCCTTCTTCTCGCGAGTTATTCGCACGGCCTACTCGACGCGATGACGACCGGCGGCCAAGGCGTCGGATTTTTCATCCCGTTCTCGAACGAGCGTTATTTCTTCCCGTTCCGTCCGATCGAAGTCTCGCCGATCGGAGTGACTCGTTTCTTCGACCAAGCGCGCGCGATCCTCGCGAGCGAATGCGTTTGGATCGGCGTTCCTTGCCTGATCGTTCTCTTCGCCGCGCGGATATTCTGGCGTCGGCGAACCGCCCGGGACTAAGGCTTCCGAAGCCACCGAAGGCATTCGAGGTTACCGAGTCTTTCGGCGAACCGCTGCGGATCCTTCACCCGGTTCACGCACCGGTCGGCGACGACCCGGTACGGAGTTCCCTTCGAGTACTGCATTGCCTTCAGGAGCGCGATCATCTCGTCTTCCGTCGGATTCAGCGCGAAGAACGCGTCGATATTCTTTTGGACGGCTTCGTCTAGAATCGTCCGGTAAGCTTCGTTTCCGGGATCGAACGCCGAGCCGGTAAAGGAAATGAATTCGGCCGCCGACTTCGATTGGCGGAATGCCGCGTTTCGAAGTTCTTCGGCGAACGCGCGCGTATTCGCCCGGTATTCGAGCTTCTTCAAGTCCGAACCTCCGGGAGAAAGCGGGAAGAACCGCTCGATCACCGATCGCCGCTCCGACGCGTAGAAGTCGCCGCTCTTCAGGAGCTCGTCGACCTCGGCGAAAAGGCGGTCGAACCGTTTCGGATCGAGGTTTGCCGGCGGTACGTCGATCGCCTGGACGCCCGAAAGCGTCGCGGGAAAGAGGGGCTGAAGGATCTTGAGCTGATCCGAGGAGTACCGGAAATCGCCGACACGCTTCACGAGGACGGGCTCGGCGAAGTTCCGGAACTCGCGTTCCCCGAGACCGAGCCAGAGGGTCTGCGCGAGATCGACGAGCTCGGCTTCGGTTCCCCCTCTTTTCGGGACGTAATACGCCATGAGGTCCTCGAGTCCCTCCGCGCCCTGGTTTTTGACGAAATTCGAGAAGGACCGATTCCGCTCGCTTCGATAACTCGAGGAGCCGAGGTAGAGGATCTCGATCATGTTCCGTGAAAGTTCCGGGTTCGCCGAGAGGACCGGTACGAGGACCGAACGGTTCTTCTTCAGGAGATCGAACCAATTCCTCACCCAGTCCTGGCGCACCGATCGATTCGGCTTGAAGATCGAGGCCAGGAATTTCCGCAGCGTCTCGGAAGTCCACTTCGGGTGCTCGAAGATCCGGGATCCCGCAAGGTTCCGCCCCGCGTAGGAGTCGGCGACCTCTTCCATCCGTTCGAGGAACTCGTTGAAGAACCTCATATCCTCGCTCGTCGGAGCTCGGCCCGCGACCACCGGATCGACCGCGAACTTGATGACGTCGTCGATCTTGTAAAAATAGGTCTTCTTCCAACCGAGCGCCGACCGCTGCTCGTCGGTCAACCTCGATACCAGCACCTGACGGGCGACCCGAACGTCGTCCGAGTCTCCGTACTTCCCGATCTTGTCGTAGATGTCCCGCAATTCTTCGTTAGTGAACCGATTCGGATTGAACCGTTGGAGATGGACCCCGCGGGGGGACTTAATCACCCACCAGTCGCGCATCGTACGGTTCACGTCGGATTGGCGGTATCGGATCACGTATTTCGGCTCGAGTTCGCCGAGTTCCCGGGGACTTCCCGTCAACCCGGCTGCCTTCAGTTTTTCCATCGTCGCCGGATCCTCGAGGTCGATGAACGGCGTGCCTTCGTCGATCACGACTTCGATCAACGACCCTTCGGCGTTCCCGCGAATGAATCGAGAAGACGTATAGAGCGTCTCCGCGACGTAAAGCCCGCGACCACCGTGCATGGTGTTCGAGTTGAACGGCATGTCCATGAAGTAATCGTAGATTTTCCCGGTGAAAGTCTCCGCCCGGACAAGGTTCAGGCCCGAAGTACGCGATTGCCAGCGATAAAACACCTTCCGCTTCGGGAAACGTTTCGCGAGACTCGCATAGACCGCGCGCGCCTGATCCGGCGTGAGCGCGGCCTCGGCTGAACCGCCGACGACGACGGAGGCCGCGAGAAGGAGGGCGATCGCGATCGCGCGCGGCGAAGGAAGGCTCATTTCTCGAGTCCTTTTTTCGCGGAATCGATCCACGCGTTGATGGACTTGATCATTTCTTTCCGGATGTACTCCACCGCCTCGGAAGACGACATGATCAAATCGCTCTCGTTTGGACTGAGCGGCGTCGGTAATCCGTGCCGATAATAGATCAGGTCGGTGAAGGCGCGGATCGAACGCCCGTTCCCGTCGAGGAAAGGATGGATCGAGATGAGGTTCTTCTCGAGTTCGACGATCGTCGCGATCAGCTCCTCGTTCGGGATCCCGTACGCGAATGCCTTCTCCATCCGCTTCACCTTTTCGGCGATCTCGGCTTCGACGACCTTTTCGACGTCCTTGACGGGATAGTACCGCACGACGCCCGTGAATCCGCCCTCGGGGCGGGGCTTGATGCTCGACTCGTCGACGCGGAGGTATTTATTCTTCCGCAGGGCCGTGAGCTCTTCCGCGGTGAAATAGCGGTTTTTATTCGCGTCGAAACTCGAGCCGCGATGCTCGATTTCGTCGATCGGGTCGTAACGAAAGGTCCCGATGAGGTCGTTATGCCGGACGCCGGCGACCTCTTCGTTACCGTCGTAAGCGCGTTTGAGAAGGGCCTTCAGCTGTTCGTTCGTGATCTCGCCCGAGCGGAACCGCTGAACGAGCCGACGCCCCTCGAATCCGTGGAACGGAAGCCCGCGCATCGCCCACCGATGAAGGAACTGCAGGAGCGTCCCGTCGACGTCGAGTCCACCGGCGTCGCGCCGAACGAGGAAGACGACCGCGTAGAAATTCGCGATCGGCTCTCGTCCGTATTTGAACCAGGGCGACTCGGGCATGTCCCGTAGGGCGTCCTCCCAGTCCTCGACGTTGATGAGTCTCCGCGCGTCGATCGAGGCGTCGACGAACGCGAAATGCTCCCAGAGTTCTTTGCGGACTTTCGTCCAGTTCCGCGCGATTTCTGGGAACGAGGCGTCCTCTTTCGTACGGGCCGACTCGAGCAGCTTCAAGTCGAGCGGCTTCGTGTGGGCAAGCAGGTTCGAACAATCCCAAAGCGGATTCAGAGGATGCGGCTTCACCGCCTCCGCCGGACGGACGGCGAGGAACGCGACGAGGACGAGCAACCCCGAGAGGTTCGCGCGGCGGAAAGAGGGCTTTGAAATCACTCTTTATCTATTCGGCGGCTGGCGAAGTCCGATTGAGATCGCCGGTCCTAAATCGAAGGACCGTCAAATCTCCGGCGGTAGCTCCTCCGGCAGGATCCCCATCACCCATTCGTCGACGAGCCGGCCCCGTTTCATCGCGCAGCGCCGCAGGGTTCCTTCGCATCGGAATCCGGCTTTTTCGAAAGCGCGACGGCTCGCCTCGTTCCCGACGAAAATCTTACCCTCGATCTTCGCGAGTCCGAGGTTCTCGAAACCGTAGCGAGCGATCGCCCGAACCGCGCGCGTACCGAGGCCGCGACCGTGAAACGGAACGCCGATCCAAAGCCCGATGTCCGCGCGAAATCCGCCCTCTTCCGGCCGAATATCGATCGAACCCGCGGGTTTTCCGGTCTCCGGGTCGACGATCGTGAACATGTGCAGGGTCCCCGCCTTCACGGAGGCCTCGCGCTCGGCGAGGCCGGCACGATACGCCGCGAGCGATTCGGGGCCGTCCCAGAGGATGGTCGCGGTGACCGGCGAATCCTTCACCATCGGATAAAGCGCTTCGGCGTGCTCGGCTTCTACGGGAGTCAGGAGCGAATCCATGGGCTCACTATAGGACCGGAAAAGCCGATAAGAAAGAGCATGCCTCCGTTCTTCGGGCGCCGCCGGGCGCACCTCGTCACTTCGATCCTCCTCCTGCTCGCGAGCCCGCTCGCGCATGGGGAGGAGTTCGTCCAAATCTGGCGCTATTTCGGCGGACACGGGAAAGATCTCACTTCGCACCTGATCTCCCTCCGGAGCGGCACGGGATACGTTCCCTACACCGCGGACTACCTCTCGGGAACGGGGGAACCGATGGCGTACTGGGAAAGCAGCGCGGACGTCCTCACGAACCAAGAGCGATCCCTCGTTCTCCGACGAGGAAGCTGTCGGGAACTCCTGAAGGAGCGGATCTCTTTCCCGCTCCAAGTCATGCGCCGACACGGCATCCTCGACGAAGCGGGAGTGAAGGAACAACTCGCGATCGCGAAAGAACTCAGCGACGACCAAATCACGATGGTCGAGACGCTGATCGACGACGCGTCCTTATCGGCGGAAGTGCTCGCCGAAGACGCCGCCCTCTTCGATCGCCCCGACGGAACCGTCCGCGCGATGCGGAAGAAAGCAGTCAGCTGGATCGTGAACGGTCAAGCGAACGGAAAGCGCTTCAAGGCGCCGCTCGAGGCCGCATACGCGATCGATCGGTCGCTTTATCCGAACGTGTTCGAGATCGGAAAAAGCGCGCTCAACGAAGCCGCGCACGTCGACGCGAACACCCTCGAGGAAATTCTGCCGATTCTCTCGCTCGAGATTCTACGCCAAACCGTCGCCCAAGGCCTCGCGATCAAGGACACGACGATCTTCGCCCATTCCGTGAAACCGATGAACGCGCGGCTTTACCGCGCGCGGTACGGAATGAAGGTTGTCGCCGAACTTTCGCCGACCGAATCGATCCTCGCGATCCCGCTCGCGGACTTCCTCCTCCGGTTTCCTCCCGAAAAAGCCTCGCCCGACCTTCAAAAGCTCCTCGAACTCGGCGGCGGAAAGCTCGACGCCGAAGCCGCGCTCGATCTCCTGTGGAAGTCCCGCGCGTTCGTCGCCCAAGGATTCGATACGGAAGCCGCGAAGCTGATCCGCGCCGAAAACGCCGCGACGACCGTCCATTTCAACGACGACTCGCGCTTCACGTTCGAAATTTACGGGGAAAGCTTACGCCGGCGGTTCATCGAATCCGAACTCGGACGCCGGGGCGTGCCGGAAAATAAAAGGAAAGCCCTTACGACGGAAATCCTCCGGCATTTGGGCGCTCCGTTCGGCGGAAACCTTTCCACGACCGGGAAATCCATCGGGGAGATCATCGATACGCTTCCGAAGATCATGACCGATAGGAACGTCGTCCGATTCCCGAAAATACGCCCCGAGAATCCTACCGAGCTTTCGTATTTGAAGCCGATCCTGACCTCCTTTTTCTCCCAACTACGGGATGCCGGCGTGACGGATCCGGTGAAGTGGATCCGAGACGAGAAGATACTCGTGCACTTCACCCGCGAATCGGGACCCGGTCCGTTCGCGGCGCTTTCGACGACGACCCTCGCTCATTCCGGCGAAGGTCCGGTGAAGGCTTACCGCCTCGGCGACGTTTGGGATCTCATCAAGGATTTGCCGGCGCCGGAAAAACCGATCGTTCCTTCCGACGAGAACTTGCGTTATCGGCTCCTTCTCCCGAGATCGCTCTAGGCGCAGGCGAGGTTCCGCCGGCGCCAGAGGGAAGGATCCCGTAAGATCGCGCGGCCAACGGCGGCGAGGCTCAGCGATCGATCGCGCAGGGCTTCGTCGATGTACTCGCCCGACTCGATTCCACCTACCCCGATCACCGGAACGGAAACGACGTCCTGGATCCGTCGAGCTTCGGGCACGAGATAACCCTCCCCTTTCCGATCTCCGGGTCGGCGCCATCCCCCGATCCCGGAGGACACGTCGATCAGGTCGACGCCGCTTCGCTCGAGCAAGGCGGCGAGGCGCGCCCCCTCCTCGGCCGAAAGCCCGCCCTCGAGGAAGTCCTGCCCGGGCATGCGCACGGAAAGAAGGAGGTCCGGTACGGCGGAACGGATCGCGAAGACGATTTCGATCAGGAGCCGGGTTCGGTTCGCGAACGATCCGCCGTATTCGTCCATGCGTCGGTTCGTCAGCGGGGAGAGCCATTGGTTGAGCCCGTATCCATGGGCGGCATGGAGTTCGATCATCGCGAAACCCGCCGCGTGGGCGCGCATCGCGCCGGCGACGAACGCCGATCGCCACCGCGCGAGATCGACCGCGTCCATCGAACGGGGGGCTTCGAGCGCGCGGTCCTTCACGGGAACGGGTACCGCGCTCGGCCCCATCATCGCGTCGCCGACGAGGTCTCTCTCCGTCTTCCCCCCGGCGTGGGTGAGTTGGATCGCGGGCAGCGCGCCCGCGGTTCGCAGTTCCTCGGCGATCTGGCGAAGGCCGGAGAGGTGGCCCTGCGTCTGGATCCCGAGCTGGGCGGCCTCGCTCTTCCCGCTCTGGTCGACGTAGGTGTACTCGACGAACACCAGGCCGGCGCCGGACTCGGCCAGCCTCCGGTAGTGTTCGACCGTTCGTTCGGTCACCTTCCCGTCGGCGTCGGCGGTACCGGAAGCCATCGGGGGAACGACGACTCGGTTCTTCAGCACGCGATCTTGAGGCAGGTGAAGGGGCGAAAATCGCGATAAATCGGAGGCAAAATCGAACATGGCGACACTCTGCCCCATTTTCAGCTTCCCGATAAGAAACGATTTTGATATTATCGTTTCCCTTATGGAAATATTCGAACTCCGCTACTTTCTCGCCGTCGCCCGTTTCGAGAACGTCCACCGCGCGGCGGAGCACGCGAACCTCTCTCCGGCTTCGCTGAGCAAGGCCGTATCTCGGCTTGAGAGCGAACTTTCGGTGAAACTCTTCAGCCGCGAGGGGCGGAACATCCGGCTCACCGACCACGGACGGGTCCTCCAGCGCCGGGCCGCCGCGCTCGTGAAGCTCGAAGAGGACGCGCGTATCGAAGTGGGTGGGCACGCGGGGAAGCTCCAGGTCGTGATTGCCGCCCCGGAAATCCTCCTCGCGAAGTTCGGAATTCCCCTCACCGAACGCATCAAGCAACTCTTCCCGTCGGCGGTCTTCGAGTACCTCGCCCGCTCCGACGACGACGCGCTCGAGGCGGTGGATCGGGGCGAAGCGCACCTCGCGATCACGACGAGCGACGGCGCCGGCTACAGTGACCTGACGCTGAAGGCGATCGGCGAGTCGACGTTCCAGACCTACGTCGGGCCGAAACACCCTCTCCACGCGAAAGCGAAGGCTAAAAAGACGCTCCCGATCGCCGAGGTGCTCGAGTTTCCGTTCGCGAGTCCGACGAATCCCCTCCTCGGAAAGGTCGGGGCGAAGCAGTCGCTCGACGGATGGCGGGACGACCAGTTCCCTCGTAAAATCGAATACCGCACTTCGAGTTTGAAGACGCTCGAAGAGTTCGTCCTCGGGGGACGCGCGATCGCCTACCTTCCCGATTACTTTTGCGAGTCGCTCGACCTCGTTCCCCTCCGGATCTCCGGTTGCCCGTACTCCTGCGTGCAAAAGGTCCGGCTCGCGGCGAAACACCCGAAAGACGTGGGTTGGATCAATCGGATCTTCTGAATCTCGACCCTACGACGATTTCCGAAACCGAAACGGTCGTTGCCGACCGATGCCTTTTTCCGGGCGCGGATCGCGATAGACTTCGGCTTCAACGACGCAATTCCGCGTCGTGAAAGGAAGTCCAAATGAAAAACCAGATCCTGAACCTCGTCGGAGGCGGCATCGGCCTGCTCGCGCTCGGCAACGGCGGCGCCGATCCGTCGATCCTCGAAGCCCGTTTCGGCGGAAACGGTCCGAATCCCTCGCCCCGAGCCATGACGGAAGGCGAGCTTCGCTCGATCGAAGCCGCTCACCTCGAAGTCTACGCCGGCTGCAAGTGGGGCAAAGCCGCATTCGAACCCGTCCGCGTGGTCGCCGAAGCGCTCTCTCCCGAGATCGCGGCCCTTCATCGTTCGATCGGCTGAAACCGAGGACCGGAAAATGGCGCTCACCCCGATCCAAATCACTCCGGAAGAAAAGGAAGTCCTCCGGAGCCGGTTCCTCGCGACATCCGAAACGGTCCCACTCGCGAGCGATCCGAAGTTTTTCGCTCTCGTCACCGCTCTCGGGATCCAACAAGAAATCGGGACGATCCACGACGAACTCTCGGTCTTCCTTTTCGACGGCGACACCGGCGCGAAAATCCCGCGGGAAAACCTCCGTGCGGAGGTCGTCGACCACCGCGGTCACTTCGGGGTTCGGATCCGGGCCGAAGGCCACGCGCACCTCGATCCGCGCGTCCCGGGCCTTCGTACGCTCCTCGATCCCGCGCATTCGTACGGCGCGAACGAAAATATCCACTCCCTCGTCTTTTTTCCCGAAGTCGTCACGCGGATCGCGGCGCTCCAAGGAGCGGAGCTCGTTTCCGTGCGTCCTTGGGGGATCAATACCGTTTTCGGAGGATTCGATCCGGCGAAGTCTTATTACGAGGGGAACATGTGGGAGTTCGTGAATGTCGACGCGGTCCGGTACGCGGAACTTCTCGCGGATCGCCGGATCGTCTTCTTCGGCACGCACGACCTCGTCTCTCACGTGGCGGGTCTTCGTTCGGAGGCGTGGCCGGAACTCTCCGCCCGCGGAGCGCGTACGCGGGACGTGTTTCGGCGCTATTTCGCGGGGGTCGACCGCCCGGCACCGTTCGCCGCCGTCCTTCCTTACGCCCTCGGGATGCTGCTCGACGATCTCGCACAGCCGATGAATTACGCCTCCGAGTCCCGTAAGCACGTCGTCGAACTCCTCATCGAGGCGCTCGAGACGCGGAAGATCGGACCCCGCGAGCGGCCTTATCTTTTGAAATATCCGCCCTCGATCGAACGCCTGATCGCGAGCGCGCGATCGGACGATCCGGGACGGGCACGGCGCGAGGCGGGCGGAATCCTCGCCCAAGTCGTCGAAGAACTTCGGCGGCACGCCGCGGCCTGACTCCGCTCGATGCTTCGTCTCAATGCTTCGTCGCGGGAGATTTCCGCTGCTCGGGAACTTCGACGTGAAAGGCGCACTGCCATTTCCCGTCTTCGTTCACCCAGGTCGACGAGTCGAAGAGTTTCATTCCGTTCGACTGGACGGAGTAGCCGATCACCGCCGTGTTCCCGCCGTAAATCGAAACGCGCGGATCGGCGATTTCCATGCCGGCGAACTGCTTCGGATCGTGGGACTCCATCATCTTCCGATATTCCGATTCGTTCACGCCCTGGATGCCTTGCGGGCCCATGACGAGACAAGGAAAGCGCGTCAAAGCGATCGCGGTTTCCACGTCGCCTTTCTTCATCGCGTCCCAATATTTCCGTTCAAGCCCGAGAATTTCGCGTTCTGTGGTGGAATGGTCCATTTTCTTACCTCCCTTCCGAATAAAAGCAGCTTTCATGCCGTGTGTTCGGTTTGAAAAACCCGACTGGGCGAACGTTTCTTTTTTTGAAACAGTCTCTCGGAAAAAGCACATTTTAAATGCCGTGGTACGGGCGTAGCTTCGTCCGAAGAAAAGGAAGCCCCTATGAAAATCGTATTGGTCGGAGCGAACGGAACGATCGGAAAAAAAGTCCACGAACTCCTCTTCGCCGAAGGGCACGAAATCGTGAAGGTCGGCAAGACCTCGGGCGATTTCCAAGTCGATATCGCGGACCGCGAGAGCGTTCGCAGGCTCTACGCGAAGATCGGCGCATTCGACGCCGTCGCGAACGCATCGGGCGAGGTCGCCTTCGCGCCTTTCGAAAAACTCGGCGCGGCGGAATGGGGTCTTTCCTTGGGGTCGAAGCTGATGGGTCAGGTGCACCTCGTTCAGGAAGCGCTTCCTTATATCCGCGAAAAGGGCTCGTTCACGCTGATCAGCGGAATCGTCGGCGACGACCCGATTTTTTCCGGAGTCGCGGCGGCCGCGGTAAACCGGGCGATCGAGGGCTTCGTGATCGCGGCGGCGAACGAACTTCCGAAAGGACTTCGAATCAACGTCGTCAGTCCGACCTTGCTCGTCGAATCGCTGAAAGAGTTCGGACCTTTCTTTCCCGGTTACACTCCAGTCGAAGGCACGCAGGTCGCTCAGGCTTACAAAAAATCCATTTTCGGAAATCGCACCGGTCAGAAGTACACGCTCTATCCCTGAACGGAGTTCGATCGCCAACCTCTTGTCGTCATCCGAGGGTCGCGCATCGGGATTCCGGATGCTAGACTGAGAGGGAGATGTCCCTTTCCACCCTCCCCCGCCCGAACCGGAAGTTTCGGGCCTCCCTCTTCTTCGGGTTTCTCCTTTCGATCGCCGGAGCGGGCGTTTCGCACTCCGCTGGCGCGAGTCTATTTCCGCAGTGCGCACTTCTCTTCCTTCCGTCCGGTCCCACCGTCGCGATTCGCGGGGCGGCCCAGGAAAAGGCAGTCGAAACCATCGCGAAGCTGAAACAGGATATCGCGTATCCCGAAGTTCCTGCGGTCACCGCGCTGTCGATCTGCGGGAAACCCCCGGCTTCCATCGTCGAGACCGCCGTCTCCGCGGGGGTCGCCGATCCCTTCCTCGAACGCGCCCGAAATTTGGGGATCTACGAGGATTTCAAACCGATCTCGGACCTGAGCCTGAAGCCGATGACCGCGGGCGAGTTCGAAAAGCTGCGGAAAGAGGCGGCGAAAGAGGCGGAGCTCGCGTCGAGCGACCCGAAGGGGTTCGAAGCCGCCTTCCTCAAGTCCTTCATCGCTAAGGCTTACGAGAGCCCGAAGGAGCTCGTGTCCGCGAAAAATCTCGCTCCGATGCACTGGAAGCTCGACAGCGGATCCAAGGCGATCGACGACGCGTTCGCCTACACGGAGCGGACGTGGGGGAAACTCGTGAACGAGACCCATCCCCAGTCCGGGGGCAGCCTGCTCGCTTCTCCCTATCCCATTCTCGTTCCCGCGGGCCGGTTCCAGGAGGCCTATTACTGGGACAGCTACTTCGGCATCAAAGGTCTCCTCGCGACGGATCGCCTCGACATCGCCCAAATGCAGGTGGAGAACTTCCTCGCGTACGTCCGAAAATACGGGTTCGTGCCGAACGGAGGGCGCGATTATTACCTGACCCGCTCCCAACCTCCCTTTCTCTCCTCCATCACGCGTGAAGTGTTCGAAGCGACGATTCGGGGGACGAAGTCGGCGTCCGAGCGGCTGAAGCTGAAAAAATGGCTACGTGATCGAGCCTACGCGCTCATCCGCAAGGACTACGAAGATTTTTGGATGAACGCGAAGACGCGGTTCGACCCGAAGACCGGACTGAATCACCATTGGGACGACTTGAATATCCCGCGCCCAGAACGGCACGGAGCGGACAACGAACTCGCGCTCGGAAAGACCTACCGCGACGTCCGCGCCGGCGCGGAATCGGGCCTCGACTTCACCGACGCCTTCGAGGGCGAGCCGACGAAGATCGCGGGCCCGCTGCTTAATTCGATGCTCTACAAGACGGAGACCGACCTCGCGTGGATGGCCGACCAAATCGGCGACAAGAACGCCTCACGGCACTTCGCGGAGGCCGCCGCGAAGCGGAAACGGGCGATGGATAAGTACCTCTGGAACGCGGAGAAAGCGCGCTACGAGCCTTTCCACATCGGACTCGGAAAGAACGTCGACGTCTTTTCGGCGGACGCCTACGCTCCGCTCTTCGTCGGGGCCGCGAGTCCGGAACAGGCGAAACATATGCAAAGCTGGCTCGGCGATCTGGAAAGGCCGGGCGGGCTGATGGCCTCCGATCTGATGTCTTCGGTTCATCAGTGGGACGGCACGAACGGATGGGCTCCGTATCAAGTCATGGCGATCGACGGGCTCCGACGTTACGGGTTCGACAAAGACTCGCGGCGGATCGCGAAGAAATGGGTCGACGCCCTCGCCCAAGTCCATGCCCGCGACGGCGCGATGTACGAGCGCATCGACGTCGCGACGATCAAGAAACCGGACGTCGATCCCCACAAGTACCCGACCCAAGAAGGATTCCTCTGGACGAACGGATCGTTCGTCTGGGCCGCGGTCGATATCCTGAACTATCCGATCAAGGCGGTTACCCCGTAAATCGAGGCGTCAAGCTCCCGCCGCTTCGTCGACCTCTCGCGCGCACCAAATCCTCCCTTCCGACAGGCTTAGGCCCTACACTAAGGAAAACGGAACGAAAGCGAGGGTGGGATGTTCGAGAAGAAGGTGAACGACACGTTCGGCGACGACGAGCCGGGTGGATTCGGAACCGGCTGGTGGAGCGGAGTGCTCGCCGCGTTTTTCGGTTTTCTCGCCTTCGGCGCGGTCCTCTGCCTCCATTTCCCGCAGCTCCTCACGTCGCCGGAATACCGCAGCCTCTACCCGATGCCGCTGATCCGGACGCTCATCCAGGCATTGATCATCGCTTCGATGGCCTTCGGACTGACCTCCGCCATCTTACGGAAGAAGAAGGTTCTCGGTCTCACCGGGATGCTCCTCGGACTGCTTGCGACCCTGCTCGGCGGGTCGAGCGTGCAGATCACGGAGGCGCTCCACGACGGCCCCGCGATCGGCCTCGACTGGTTCCTTCTCGATCTCCTGATGATGACCCTCATCTTCTCCCCGATCGAAGTCCTTTGGCCGGCGTATCCGAAGCAAAGCGTCTTTCGTCCCGAGTGGACGCTCGACGTCGGTTATTTTCTCGCCACCCACCTTCCGATCCAGATCACCTCCTTCCTGATCCTTCTCCCGGCAACCCAGGTCACGAAGCACCTCGCGATCGATCCGATTCAGCACGCGGTCGGAAGCCTGCCCTGGCTCGTGCAGTTTTTCCTGATCATCCTCGTCGCCGATCTTTCCGAGTACGTGATCCACCGCGCGCTCCACCAAGTCCCGTGGCTCTGGCGTTTCCACGCGATCCACCACTCGTCGAAGGCCCTCGATTGGATCGCCGGATCGCGCGCCCACCTCGTCGACGACCTCGTCGTCCGCGGCGGCATGCTGATCCCCGCCTCGATCATGTTTTCGCAGAACATGATCATCGCTTACCTCCTTTTCGTGAACATCCACGCGACTTGGACCCACTGCAATTTCGGTCCGAACGCGAAGTGGCTCGAGCCTTACGTGATCCTCCCCCGCTACCACCATTGGCACCACTCTTCAGAAAAGGCGGCGATCGACAAGAACTTCGCCATCCACTTCCCGTGGATCGATAAGCTCTTCGGCACCCACTACCTGCCCGAAGACGAGAAATGGCCGGAGCTTTACGGCCTCGACAACGAGACGCTCCCGCCCGGCTTCTGGGGTCAGACGTTCTATCCGTTCACGAAGCGGAAAAAGGCCTCTTAGTCCTAAAAGTTGAACGACTTCAGCGGAATCTCGGGGCCGAGCTCGGTCCCTTTCCGCGTCGCCGTGACGAGCCCGAGCCGGCGCATCACTTTCACGGTCATGAATCCGAAATCGAATTCGGAATCGTCGTGGCTGAGCCGGAGCAGGCTCGGAAAATGATGGTGGTTGTTCTGGAGACATGCGCTGAACGTCGCCATGACCGGCAGCCAATCGCCGATATTCATCGCATTGTCGGCGTCTTCGTACCGGCGATAGCCCCAGCGCTTGTCGTGGGTCCAGTAGTTTTGAACCATGTTCACCCAGATCGCGAAGATCCGGGTCCCGAGCCAAAGGGTGACGGCGTAGCCGAGGTCCTTCACGAGCCAATAGAGGAGCGCGAAGTTGAACACCTGAGAAACGACGGCATAAACCGGGTTCGAAATGAATCGAAAGAGCGGCGTCTTGAAGATGCTGTCGTTCGCGACGTTCTCGTTACAAGCGTAGGGAAAAAGGCAAAGCTTCAACGTCTTCCAAAATCCGTCCGAGGCGAGCTTATTCGGATCGCCGTCGGTATCGGCATACCGGTGGTGCAGCCGGTGCCGATTCACCCAGGTCTCGGGATTCACGTAGATCCCGAACGTGTTGTTCAAAAAAGTAACGAGGTGAATGAACCAAGGCTTATAGTCCAGAGCCCGGTGCGCGATCCCCATATGAATCACGTCCGAGAGGTAAAGCCCGGCCATGAACCACCCGGCGATCAGGTAGGCCGCCCCGATCCCGAATCCGAGCCAAGGTCCGAAGTGCGCCGGAGCCACCAGAGCGCATAGCACGCCGTAGACGAGAAGGATCGAGTACCCAAGGACGTTATAGATCCGCATGGAAGCCCCCAAAATGTGTGGAATACCCGAAGTCTATCGGCCAAGCCGAAAAAGACAACCCAGGCATCACCGTTCACCGACTTCTCCCCATCTCTTTCCCTACGAGCCGGAAAAACCGAAGGCGAGCTGAGGACGCAAGCGCGGGAAAACGCCGGAGGCGTTTTACACGCGCTGCGACTGCGAGCGAACCCGAGACGGAGAAGCGGCGAAGCCGCGACCCGGCGAGTGGTCGCGCAGCAGGCGATCCCCTCAGATCCGTCGTCCTTCTAAACGAAAAAGACCCCCGCTTCGGCGGGGGCCTTTTTCGTTTAAGGGGATGGTGCGAGCTGAGGGGATCGAACCCCCGACCTAAGCTGTGTAAAAGCCTTGCTCTACCGCTGAGCTAAGCTCGCCCACCGGGCGTCGCCACCCGGAAAAGAAAAAGGGCCCCGGACAATATCCGGAGCCCTTTCGAAAGAGATTAAGCCGACACTTGCGGCTGGTTCGACGGAGAGGTCGAAGCGCCGGTGGACGTGGATTCTTCCGCGTCGACGTCGGCGTACATGTGCTTGTACTTGAGGAGACCCGTACCGGCCGGAATGAGACGGCCCATGACGATGTTTTCCTTGAGGCCCCTGAGGAAGTCCGTCCGGCCGCTGACCGCCGCTTCGGTGAGCACCTTCGTGGTTTCCTGGAAGGAAGCCGCAGAGATGAACGAGTCGGTGGTGAGCGAAGCCTTCGTGATCCCGAGGAGAAGCGGTTCGTAAGTCGCCGCCACGCCGCCCGCCGCGAGCGCCTTTTGGTTCTCGCGCTCGAGGGCCGAGCGCTCGACGCTTTCGCCGGCGAGGAAGGTCGTGTCGCCCACGTCCTTCACTTTCACCTTGCGGAGCATCTGACGAACGATCGTCTCGATGTGCTTGTCGTTAATCTTAACACCCTGGAGGCGATAGACTTCCTGGACTTCGTCCACGAGGTACTTCGCCAGGGCGCGATCGCCGAGGACGCGGAGAATATCGTGCGGGTTGACCGGACCGTCGTTCAGCGGTTCGCCAGCCTTCACGTAGTCGCCTTCGTTGACCGTCAAGTGACGGCCCTTGCCGATGAGGTATTCGCGCGGTTCGGCGCCTTCCGGCGTGACGATGACCTTGCGCTTACCCTTCGTATCCTTGCCGAACGAAACGATACCGTCGATTTCCGCGACGACCGCGGAGTCCTTCGGCTTACGCGCTTCGAAGAGCTCGGCCACGCGCGGGAGACCGCCCGTGATGTCCTTCGTTTTCGCGGTTTCGCGGTTGATCCGGGCAACCGTGTCGCCGGCGCTGATCGGTTCGCCGTCGGTGACGGTGATCGTGGCGCCGACCGGCAGGTTGTAACGAGCCACCCGGTTCGAGCTACCGGCGATCGCCACCGGATGCCCTTTGGCATCGACGATGATGATCTTCGGACGCTTATCGGTGGCCTTCGACTCGACGATGACCTTGTGCGAGAGACCCGTGACGGAGTCGAACTGCTCTTGCATGTTCGTTCCTTCTTCGATGTCTTCGAACGAGACCGTACCGGAGGCTTCCGTGATGATCGGCGTGGAATACGGATCCCACTCGGCCACCAGCTTGCCTTTTTCGACGGAGTCGCCGTCCTTCACGAGGAGCTTGGCGCCGTAGACGACGGAGTAACGTTCGCGTTCGCGGCCGTTCGCGTCCATGACCGCCATCTCACCGTTCCGGTTCATGACCGTTTGGGTGCCTTCGCGGTTCGTGACGGAGACGAGGTTGATGAACTTCACCGCGCCTTTCGTCTTCACTTCGATGTTCGACTGCTCGGCGCGCCGGGAGGCGGCGCCACCGATGTGGAACGTCCGCATGGTGAGCTGCGTGCCCGGTTCGCCGATCGACTGGGCGGCGATCACGCCGACCGCTTCGCCGATGGAGGCGGTACGACCGCGACCGAGGTCGCGTCCGTAACAGAGCGTACAGATCCCGCGCTTCGACTGACAGAAGAGCACGGAGCGGATCTTCACCTTGTCGACGCCCGTCGCTTCGAGCTTCTTCACGTCGTCTTCGGTGATCTCGTGGCGGGCCGGAACGACGACTTCACCCGTGACCGGGTCGAGGGCATCTTCCAGGGTCACGCGGCCGAGGACGCGATCACCCATCTTCTCGATGACTTCGCCGGCTTCGACGAGCGAAGAGACGTAAAGGCCTTCGAGGGTTCCGCAATCCGGCTCGGTGACGATGACGTCTTGGGAGACGTCGACGAGACGACGAGTGAGGTAACCGGAGTTCGCCGTCTTGAGGGCGGTATCCGCGAGACCCTTACGAGCGCCGTGAGTCGAGACGAAGTATTGGAGAACCGAGAGACCTTCGCGGAAGTTCGAGACGATCGGAGTTTCGATGATCTCACCGGACGGCTTGGCCATAAGGCCCCGCATACCGGCGAGCTGACGAATCTGAGCGTTCGAACCCCGGGCGCCGGAGTCGGCCATCATGTAAATGGCGTTGAACGACGGAGCCACGAGCTCTTTCGGGCCCTGACCCTTCCACGCTTTCGGCGCGGTGAAGGTTTGGACCGAGAGGCGCTTCATCATGGCCGAGGCGATCTGTTCGGACGTTTGCGCCCAGATGTCGATGACCTTGTTATAGCGTTCGCCGTCGGTGATGAGACCTTCGACGTATTGGTTCTCGATTTCCTGGACTTGCTTGTAGGCGCCGTCGAGGAGGTCTTTCTTCTCCGGCGGCATGAGCATGTCCTGCACCGAAATCGAGATCCCGGCGCGCATGGCTTGTTTGAAGCCGGTTTGCATGATCGCGTCGGCGAGGAGCACCGTCTTCTTGTTGCCCGAAAGGCGGAAGCAGGTGTCGATCAATTCGGCGAGGTCCTTCTTGCCCAAGATCTTGTTGTAGACCTTGAACGGGATTTCCTTCGGCACGATCTCGGAGAGGAGCGCGCGACCGGCGGTCGTTTCCTCGATCTTACCGTTGATCCGGCACTTCACCTTCGCTTGGAGGTGAACGACGCCGGCGGCGAGCGCCATCTCGATTTCCTGCGGGTTCGAGAAGATCTTGCCTTCGCCCTTCGCGTACGGACGTTCGCGGGTCATGTAGTAGAGCCCGAGGACGATATCCTGCGAAGGAACGATGATTGGCTTGCCGTTCGCCGGCGAGAGGATGTTGTTCGTCGACATCATGAGCACGCGGGCTTCGATCTGCGCTTCGATCGAGAGCGGAACGTGCACGGCCATCTGGTCACCGTCGAAGTCGGCGTTGAACGCCGCG
Source organism: Bdellovibrionales bacterium (assembly GCA_018266355.1). Lineage (GTDB taxonomy): Bacteria > Bdellovibrionota > UBA1018 > UBA1018 > UBA1018 > JACMQW01. The sequence goes on along the minus strand of JAFEAP010000029.1, from coordinate 481,323 downwards.
CAGACGAGCGGGTGGAGCTGGATGGCTTTGCCTTCGATGAGAACCGGCTCGAAAGCCTGGATCCCGAGGCGGTGAAGGGTCGGCGCGCGGTTCAGGAGAACCGGGTGTTCCTTCACGACTTCTTCGAGGATGTCCCAAACTTCCTGACGTTGCTTCTCGACCATCTTCTTCGCGGACTTGATGGTCGTGACGTAACCGTACTCGGAGAGCTTGTTATAGATGAACGGCTTGAAGAGTTCGAGCGCCATCACCTTCGGGAGACCGCACTGGTGCAAGCGGAGTTCCGGACCGACGACGATAACCGAGCGACCGGAATAGTCGACGCGTTTACCGAGAAGGTTTTGGCGGAAGCGGCCCTGCTTACCCTTGAGCATGTCGGAGAGCGAGCGGAGCGGACGCTTGTTCGGACCCGTGAAGGTCTTCCCGCGGCGGCCGTTGTCGAAGAGCGCGTCGACGGCTTCCTGGAGCATGCGCTTTTCGTTCCGGACGATGATTTCCGGGGCGTTCAGTTCCATGAGGCGCTTCAAACGGTTGTTCCGGTTGATCACGCGGCGATAGAGGTCGTTCAAGTCGGAGGTCGCGAAGCGGCCGCCGTCGAGCGGAACGAGCGGGCGAAGTTCCGGCGGAATGACCGGGATCACCTCGAGCATCATCCACTCCGGCTTGTTCGAGCCGGACATCTTGAATGCTTCGACGACTTTCAGGCGCTTCGAGATTTTCGTGCGCTGAGCTTCGGACGTCGTTTGCTTCATTTCGCGGCGGAGTTGGCGCGAGAGGATCTCGACGTCGACCTTCTTGAGGGCGTCGCGGATCGTTTCGCCGCCCATGCCGGCTTGGAAGTTCATCCCGTCCTTGATGAGTTGCTGGTATTTTTCTTCGTTCAGAACCGTGTTCTCTTCGAGGCCGGAGTTACCGACGTCGGTGAGAAGCCACGCTTCGCAGTAAAGGACCTTCTCGAGCTCCTTCAGGGTGACGTCGAGGAGGGCGCCGATGCGGGAAGGGAGCGAGCGAAGGAACCAGATGTGCGCGACCGGGGTCGCAAGTTCGATGTGACCGAGACGTTCCCGGCGCACTTTCGACTGGATGACTTCGACGCCGCACTTTTCGCAGACGACTCCGCGGTGCTTCATGCGCTTGTACTTGCCGCAGTTACACTCGTAGTCCTTCACCGGTCCGAAGATCTTCGCGCAGAAGAGTCCGTCGCGCTCGGGCTTGAAGGTCCGGTAGTTGATGGTTTCCGGCTTCTTCACTTCGCCGAACGACCATTCGCGGATCTTCTCCGGCGACGCGAGCGAAATGCGCATCCCGACGAAGCTCAGCGGATCTTTCGGCTTATCGAAAAAGTTAAGGAGGTCTTTCATGGTGTTCCTCTATGGCGTTGAGAACAGGTACGGATGTGGAGTCTAAAACTTTGGGTGGTCCGCCCCGACCGCGAAGCGATCGGGGCATTCCGAGGTAACGGGCGCCTTAGGCGCCCCGATGGTCAGAGTACGTTCGGCTTCGCGGCTTGGTCTTGCTCTTCGATGAGTTCGACGTTGAGCGCGAGCGACTGAAGTTCCTTCACGAGAACGTTGAAGGATTCCGGGAGACCCGGCTCGAGCAGGTGCTCGCCCTTCACGATCGCTTCGTACATCCGGTTCCGGCCCGTGACGTCGTCCGACTTCACGGTGAGGAACTCTTGGAGTCCGAAGGCGGCGCCGTAGGCTTCGAGGGCCCACACTTCCATCTCCCCGAGACGCTGACCGCCGAACTGGGCTTTACCGCCGAGAGGCTGCTGCGTGACGAGAGAGTATGGTCCGATGGACCGCGCGTGGATCTTCTCTTCGACCAGGTGGTGGAGCTTCAGCATGTACATCACGCCGACGGTTACATCTTCCGCGAACGGTTCGCCCGTCACGCCGTCGAAGAGCGTCGTCTGTCCGCGCGGCGGGAGGCCCGCCACTTCGTACATCTTCGCGATATCTTCTTCGGTCGCGCCGTCGAACACCGGAGTCGACGTGTGGATGCCCTTGCGAAGGTGCCACATCATCTTCTTCAGCTCGGCATCCGAAGCCTTCTCGACGTACTTATCGACTTCCGGAGAAGAATAAGTCGCCTTGAGGAGCTTCCGAGCGCCCTCGCCGTTCCACTGTTCGAGGTAGTTTTGGACGCGTTCGCCGATCCCCCAAGCCGCCCAACCGAGCATGACTTCGAGGAGCTGACCGATGTTCATCCGGGACGGAACGCCGAGCGGATTCAAGACCATGTCGACCGGAGTGCCGTTCGCCATGAACGGCATGTCTTCCATCGGAACGATCTTGGAGATGACGCCCTTGTTACCGTGACGACCGGCCATCTTGTCGCCGACTTGGAGCCGACGCTTGATCGCGATCTGGACCTTCACCATCTTGATCACGCCCGGAGCGAGTTCGTCGCCCTTCTTGAGCTTTTCGATCTTTTCCTTGAACACGTAGCGAACCGCTTCGATCTTCTCGCGGGCCGTTTTCGTGAACGTGGTGACTTCTTGCTCGAGTTCGTCCTTCACCGGGATGAATCCGAGGAGGTCGAACGGGATCTTCTCGAGGAGTTCGCGGGTGAGCTTCTCGCCCTTCTTCAGAAGCTCGACCGAGCCGTCTTCGGAAAGGAGTTTGCCCGTAGTCGTCGCGCCGTCGAGGATCTTCGTGATCTTGTTCAGGCCCGACTGGCGAATGGCGTCGACTTCGATCTTTTCGTCGCGGCGGATCTTCGCGATCGCCTCTTCGAGGATCTGCTTCGTGCGCTCATCCGGCTCGGTGCCTTCGCGAGCGAAGACTTGAGCGTTGATGATCGTGCCGTAGACGCCCGACGGAACCCGGAGGGAAGTGTCGCGCACGTCGCCGGCCTTTTCGCCGAAGATCGCGCGGAGGAGCTTCTCTTCCGGAGAGAGTTGGGTCTCGCCCTTCGGAGTGACCTTGCCGACGAGGATGTCGCCCGGCTTCACTTCCGCGCCGATCCGGATGATGCCGGATTCGTCGAGGTCCTTCAGGGCTTCTTCACCGACGTTCGGAATGTCGCGGGTGATGTCTTCCTTACCGAGCTTCGTATCACGGGCGACGCATTCGAACTCTTCGATGTGGATCGAAGTGAACGTGTCTTCCTTGATGAGGCGCTCGGAGATGAGGATCGAGTCTTCGAAGTTGTAGCCGTTCCAAGGCATGAACGCGATGAGCGCGTTCTGGCCGAGGGCCAGTTCGCCCGCGTCCGTCGCCGGGCCGTCCGCGAGGACGTCGCCCTGCTTCACCTTGTCGCCCGTACGGACGACCGGGTGTTGGGTCACGCAGGTGTTCTGGTTCGAACGCTGGTACTTCGTGAGGTTGTAGATATCGACGTCGGATCCGACTTCTTCCGAAGTGCGGCCCGTGCGGCGAACGACGATCTTCGTGCCGTCGACCATGACGACTTCGCCGTCATGCTTCGAGACCATGATCTGTCCGGAGTCGCGAGCCACGACGCCTTCGATCCCGGTGCCGACGAACGGCGCGTGGGTACGGAGGAGCGGCACGGCTTGGCGTTGCATGTTCGATCCCATGAGCGCGCGGTTGGCGTCGTCGTGCTCGAGGAACGGAATCAGCGAAGCGGCGATCGAGACGAGCTGGTTCGGAGAAACGTCCATCAGCTCGACTTCGTCCGGATTCACGAGGGCGAATTCACCCTTCCGGCGGGCGGAAACGAAGTCGCCTTGGAGCTTCTTCGTCTTCAGCGCTTCCGGGGAAACCTGGGCGATGATCTTGTTCTCTTCTTCGGTCGCCGTGAAGAACTTGATCTCGTCGGCGACCTTACGTCCACCGATCGAGCGGTACGGCGTCTCGATGAAGCCGTATTCGTTCACGCGGGCGTACGTCGAAAGCGACGCGATAAGACCGATGTTCGGCCCTTCCGGCGTTTCGATCGGACAGATCCGACCGTAGTGCGTGTTGTGAACGTCGCGGACTTCGAAGCCGGCGCGTTCGCGGGTCAGACCACCGGGCCCGAGGGCCGAAAGACGACGCTTGTGCGTGACTTCCGAGAGCGGGTTCGTTTGGTCCATAAACTGAGAGAGCTGCGAGGAACCGAAGAACTCCTTCACCACGGCCGAAACCGGCTTCTGGTTGATGAGGTCGTGCGGCATGAGGGTTTCGATCTCTTGGATCGACATCCGTTCCTTGATCGCGCGCTCCATCCGAACGAGACCGATACGGTACTGGTTCTCGATGAGTTCGCCGACTGGACGAACACGGCGGTTACCGAGGTGATCGATATCGTCGATCGTGCCGCGGCCGTTGTTCAGTTCGCAGAGGTAGAAGAGCGTCGAAAGGATGTCTTCCTTCGTCAGCACGGTGTTTTCGACCGGGATCTTGTTCTCCGGGAACTTGTAGTTCAGCTTCAGACGGCCGACCGTCGAGAGGTCGTAGCGGTCGGAGTTGAAGAACAGGTTTTCGAAGAGAAGCTTCGAAGCTTCGATCGTCGGCGGATCACCCGGACGCATGCGCTTATAGATTTCGATGAGCGCTTCTTCCGGAGTGGAGACCTTGTCGATCGCGAGGGTGTCGCGGACGAAGGAACCGTACACGAGGTTGTCCGTGTAGATCACCTTGACCTGCTTCACGCCCTTGGCCTTGAGGTCCTTGATCTTGCCTTCGGAGATTTCTCCGTTGGTCTCGAGGATGACTTCGCCGGTCTTGTCGTCGACGATGTCTTCGCAAGCGACGCGGCCCACGACGGATTCCGCCGGGATCTCGAGCTTCTTGATGCCCGCGTCCGCGATTTCCTTGATGACGGCCTTCGTGAACTTGCGGTTCTTCTTGACGATCACTTTGCCGGACTTCGGGTCCGTGATGTCGTCTTCCGCGCGCTGGCCGGCAAGAATGTCGAGGTCGACGTTCTTGAAGAACTTGTCTTTCTCGAAATAGATCGTTTCTTCTTTGTAGAAGTACTTCAGGATTTCCTGCGTCCCCATGCCCATCGCGCGAAGCACGATGGTGGCCGGGAGCTTCCGCTTCCGGTCGATACGGGCGTAGAGGTGATCCTTGTGGTCGAATTCGAAGTCGAGCCACGAACCGCGATGCGGGATGACCCGAGCCGAATAAAGAATCTTACCCGACGAGTGCGACTTCCCTTGGTCATGGTCGAAGATCACGCCCGGCGACCGGTGGAGCTGCGATACGATCACGCGCTCGGTGCCGTTGATGATGAACGAACCCGCTTCGGTCATGAGCGGAATTTCGCCCATGTAGACTTCTTGTTCCTTGATGTCGCGGATGTTGCGGGTGCCGGCTTCCTCATCGACATCGTACACCACGAGGCGAACGGTGATCTTGAGCGGAGCTGCGAAGGTCATTCCGCGCTGACGACACTCATCGACGTCGTACTTCGGCTTTTCGAGCACGTAGTGGTCGAATTCGAGCGAAGCGGTTTTATTGAAGTCGTCGATCGGGAAAACCGACTTGAAAACGGCTTGCAACCCGCTGGTGTCGCGCTTCGACGGCGCCACATCGGCTTGCAGGAATTTTTCGTACGACTTCCGCTGGAGATCGATCAGATTCGGAATTTCAACCGGGGTCGCGATTTTCGAGAAATCTTTGCGAACGCGACGGTTCTCCGAGAAGAGAGAGGCCATGCTGACTCCTTAAGCGAGAGGGGGGAAGACGAAATTTTTTGGAACGGATCGAGAAGATTCGCTCAGGCGCACTCATGCCTCGAGAAAAAGAACGAGCAAGCCTGAAAAAACTAAATGGTCCGTAGCCGCGTCACTCTATCCGTTTTTTCTTGAAAGACAAGGCCCAAGAAATGCAACAGAACTCTCGCGAAGTTCTGACGCAACGAATAAAATGACGCGGCTAGAGACTTAACCAGGAATCGAAATAAACCAGAAGACGGTGCGCAAGGTCGAATAATCCTGCGGATTATTTAACTTCGACTTTGGCGCCAGCGGCTTCGAGCTTCTTCTTGATTTCGTCGGCTTCGGCCTTCGCGACGCCTTCTTTGAGGGTCTTCGGAGCGCCTTCGACGAGGTCCTTCGCTTCCTTCAGGCCGAGACCCGTGATCGCGCGGACTTCCTTGATGACGTCGATCTTCTTGTCGCCGGCGGCGGCAAGGATGACGTTGAATTCGGTCTTGGCTTCGGCAGCAGCGCCGCCGGCCGCACCGCCGGCCATGACTTGGGCCGCGGCCGAAACGCCGAACTTGGTTTCGAGTTCCTTGACGAGTCCGGAGAGCTCGATCACGGACATGTTCTCGATGAACGAGATGACTTGTTCTTTAGTGACTGCAGACATGGTTTCTACCTCTTCTGTCAAACGACCCTTCCCCATCGTGGTTCGGAGTCGTGGTCCTTCTGGTTATCGGGACCTGGTTTGATCCGGTCATCAATGGCCGGACTTTTTACTTTTCCTAAAAGCTTTCGTTTCGCGCTTACCGAGGCTTAACCGACCAGACAATCGATCAGCCGAACGCGAAACGATTAGGAAGTAGGAGCCGCCGCCGCCGAAGCGCCGCCAGCCGATTCTTTTTTCTTCGCATAAGCGTCGAGGAGCCGCACGAAGCTCGCGATCGGACCGTTCCAGGTCGAAAGGAGCATGCCGAGCAGCGCTTCGCGCGACGGGAGGGTCGCGATCGCTTCCACGTCCGCGACCGACATCCGCTTATCGCCCATCAGGCTCTCTTTGAGCTTCAGGGCTTCGTTGTCGGTGGCGAATTTGTGAAGGGCCTTCGCCGTCGCGGTGAAGTCCTTGTACCCGAAAGCCACGAGGGTCGGGCCGACGACGGTGTCCATGAGCGCCTTGGCGTCATCCCCCATCGATCCGTCCTTCGTGATGAGGCGGGCGATATTGTTTTTCAGCACCTGAACTTCCGCGTCCGTGCCGCGGATCTTCTTGCGAAGGTCGTCCGCTTGCATGGCCGTGAGGCCTTTGTAGTCGGCGAAAAGGGCGATCTTCGCTTTCGCGAATTTGTCTTTCAGCTCGGTGGCGAGTTTCGTTTTCTCAATGCGATTTTGATTCATGGCGTTCGACATAAATTCCTCTTATCCGCCGATCGCGAAGACTTCGTTCGCGTCGAGCTTGATACCCGGAGACATCGTCGTCGAAAGCACGACGTTCTTCATGTACGTGCCCTTCGAGGTCGGCGGCTTCGCTTTCACGATCGCGCCGGCGACGGCGTTGAAGTTCTCTTGGAGTTTTTGCGGACCGAACGACTTCTTGCCGATCACGCAGTGGATGATCCCGGTCTTTTCCGTGCGGTATTCGACCTTACCGAGCTTCTGTTCCTTGATCGCGTTCACGACGTTCGGAGTGACGGTACCGAGCTTCGGGTTCGGCATGAGGCCGCGGGGACCGAGGACCTTGGCGACCTTCGAGAGGGCGACCATCATGTCCGGGGTGGCGATCATCTTGTCGAACTCGAGCCAGCCGCCGTTGATCTTTTCGATGAGATCTTCGGCGCCGACCGTGTCGGCTCCGGCTTCGGTCGCTTCACGGGCTTTATCGCCCTTCGCGAGAACGGCGACCCGGAGGGTCTTGCCGGTCCCGTGCGGGAGAACGAGAGCGCCGCGGACCATTTGGTCGGCGTGCTTCGGGTCGACCCCGAGCGAGAACGCGACGTCGACGGTTTCGTCGAACTTCGCATAGGTGACTTCCGGAAGGAGTTTGAATCCGTCGGCGATCGAGTAGGACTTGCCGAACGAAATTTTCGCGAGCGCGGCTGCGTATTTCTTGCCTTGCTTGCCTTTACGCTTATTGACTTTGGCCTCAGCCATTTTTTTACCTCCGTGGTGCTAGCGCCTTTCGGCTCCCACTTAATTTGCCTCCGGTAGAGAGGCTAAACTTCGATTGTGTTAAATCTTAGCCTTCGACGGTGAGTCCGCAGGACTTCGCCGAACCCTCAATCATCCGCATAGCGGCTTCGATCGTGGTGCAGTTCAAGTCCGGCATCTTCAGCTTGGCGATGTCTTCGATTTGCTTCTTGGTCACCTTACCGACTTTGGTCTTGTTCGGCGTTCCAGAACCTTTTTCGATCTTCGCGGCCTTGAGGAGCAAAATGCCCGCCGGCGGCGTCTTCGTCACGAACGTGAACGAGCGATCGGAGTAAACGGTGATGATGACCGGAATGATCATCCCCTTCGCGTCCTGCGTCTTCGCGTTGAACGCTTTGCAGAACTCCATGATGTTCACGCCGCGCTGACCGAGCGCGGGACCGACTGGCGGAGCCGGGTTGGCTTGGCCGCCGGGGATTTGGAGCTTGATCTGACCAGTAACTTTCTTTGCCATACGTCCTTCTCTTGCCCGGTTATCCCTTCGTAATCATTACGGAAGATGCCGGCGCGGTACTCATATAAATTCGGAAACTCTAAGAGTTCCGGGTGTCTAACACGTCGATTTAGACTTTTTCAACCTGAATAAAGTCGAGTTCGACCGGCGTCGAGCGTCCGAAGATGCTGACGGAGACCTTCACTTTGCCCTTATCCGGGTTCACGCCCTCGATCACGCCGCTGAAGTTCGCGAACGGACCATCGATGACCCGGACCGTTTCGCCTTCGGCGAACGCAATCCGCGGGCGGGGCTTGGATTGACCTTCCGCGATGCGGTTCGTCATTTTGTCGACTTCGTCTTGCGGAACCGGGATCGGCTTCAAGCGATCGCCCACGAAACCCGTGATTTTCGGGGTGTTTTTAACGATGTGCCAGGTCTCGTCGGTAAGCGCCATCTTCACCAGGATATAACCCGGGAAAAAGCGGCGTTTCGTCGTGCGCTTCTGGCCGTTCTTCAATTCGACGACGTTCTCTTCCGGAACGATGACTTCGCCGAAGAAGCTTTCCATTTTAGCGGTGCGAACGCGCTCTTCGAGCGCGAGCTTCGCCTTATTTTCATAGCCCGAATAGGTATGAACTACGTACCAGGACATTTCGTTCGAAGACGACATGGCGGGCTCCATTATAGAATCCATTGGATCACGAGCGTCCAGAACTTATCGAAAAGTCCGAGAAGCGCTCCGGTGACGAGAACCATGATCAAGACGATCCAAGTCGCCGAGATCGTTTCTTTGCTCGTCGGCCAAGTGACCCGAGCAAGCTCGGTCACGACCTCGTGCATGAATTGGTTCGCGGAGTCGTTCTTGTAGAGAATCAGGAAGAGCAACGCCCCGATCGCGATCGAAACGAGGCGGATGACGAGATCAATGCTCTTGATCTTCGCTTCGAAGTCGTAGACCCCGGCGAGTTTGAAAAGACCGGCGAAGACGATGTAGCCGATCAGGACGGCGAACGCCCCGAACGAAATGAGAACCGCTTTGTTAGTGCTGTTTTCCATCAAACGCCTTCTGATCTTTCTTTGGGACTCAAGACTCGAACGACTGAAAAGTGGCAGGGCAGGAGGGATTCGAACCCACGACCTACGGATTTGGAATCCGCCGCTCTACCGCTGGAGCTACTGCCCTACTGATTCGCGGATCGTCGGAAACTTCCAAACGGGTGGGGAACCGGTCAAGGTTCCCCACCCTACGGAAGCTAACAGGATCGCCGATTAAGCGATGATCTGCGCGACGACGCCGGCACCGACGGTGCGGCCGCCTTCGCGGATCGCGAAGCGGAGTTCTTTCTCCATCGCGATCGGAACGATCAGCTCGACTTCGATTTCGACGTTGTCGCCAGGCATGACCATCTCGACGTTAGGCGGGAGGGTCACGACGCCGGTGACGTCCGTCGTACGGAAGTAGAACTGAGGGCGGTAGCCTTTGAAGAACGGAGTGTGACGTCCGCCTTCTTCCTTCGTGAGGATGTAGGCTTGGCCCTTGAACTTCGTGTGCGGCGTGACCGAACCCGGCTTGGCCAGAACCTGGCCGCGCTCGACATCGTCCTTCGCCGTACCGCGGAGGAGGGCGCCGATGTTGTCGCCGGCCTCACCGCGATCGAGAAGTTTACGGAACATTTCGACGCCCGTGCAGGTCGTCTTCGTGGTCGGACGAATACCGACGATTTCGATTTCGTCGCCGACGTTGATCACACCACGCTCGACGCGGCCGGTGACGACCGTACCGCGGCCGGAGATCGAGAACACGTCTTCGACCGGCATCAGGAACGGCTTTTCGGTTTCGCGCTTCGGTTGCGGAATGTACGAGTCGCAAGCTTCCATGAGCTTCATGATCGACGGTTCGCCGATCTCGGACTGATCGCCTTCGAGGGCCTTCATCGCCGAGCCCTTCACGACCGGAATCGAGTCGCCCGGGAACTTGTAGTTCGAGAGGAGTTCGCGAACTTCCATCTCGACGAGGTCGAGGAGTTCTTTGTCGTCGACCATGTCGCACTTGTTCAGGAACACGACGATGGCCGGAACGCCGACCTGACGCGCGAGCAGGATGTGTTCGCGGGTTTGCGGCATCGGACCGTCAGCGGCGGAAACGACGAGGATCGCTCCGTCCATCTGCGCGGCGCCGGTGATCATGTTCTTCACGTAGTCGGCGTGGCCCGGGCAGTCGACGTGCGCGTAGTGGCGATTGGCGGTCTCGTACTCGACGTGCGTCGTGTTGATCGTGATCCCGCGTTCGCGCTCTTCCGGAGAGTTGTCGATTTGGGCGTAGGAACGGGCTTGGGCAAGGCCGGCCTTCGAAAGGGTGTTCGTGATCGCGGCGGTGAGCGACGTCTTCCCGTGGTCGACGTGCCCGATCGTGCCGATATTCACGTGGGGTTTGTTTCTGGAAAATTTCTCTTTAGACATACCTGTTAGGCCTCCACAGCGAGAATGCAGACTGTTTGTTTGGGTGAATCTTTTTCGGCTTCGGGCCTTTCGGCTTCCTCCGCCTACCCCAGATTCACATGGGGTTTATAAGTGGAGCTCTTGTCGGGATTTGAACCCGAGACCTCTCCCTTACCAAGGGAGTGCTCTAGCCAACTGAGCTACAAGAGCAAACTTACGAACGAACTTACGGACACTTCTAAAAATTTGGAGCGGGAAAAGAGACTCGAACTCTCAACCCTCGGCTTGGAAAGCCGATGCTCTAACCAATTGAGCTATTCCCGCACACTCTCAAGAACGAACGGATTCAAGTGGTGGAGAGAGAAGGATTCGAACCTTCGAAGGCTGACGCCGTCAGATTTACAGTCTGATCCCTTTGGCCACTTGGGTATCTCTCCAGACCCCTCGCTTCAGACGCCTGAAAGTCAACCGCTTCAACCTGGTGGGGTTGAAGCGGTCTGGTTTCAAGCATTTTAAGCGATTCGGTTCTACGTCAGCCGATTCGTAAAACCAATAGAGAAAAGAATGGAGCTGAGAAAGGGACTCGAACCCTTGACCTACGGTTTACAAAACCGTTGCTCTACCAACTGAGCTATCCCAGCCCGATGCCGACACCATCGCGTAAAAACGGCCTAAAAACCCAGAAAAATCGACTTTTGGTGATCCAGCGCGTCTGGGGGTAGAATGAAAGACGGGAAACGGAGAGTCTCGAATCTAACATGGCGCAGCGTCCATCCAGCCAATCGCCGATCTTGATCGTGCAACACGCCCCTCACGAACACGCAGCCGCGCTGCGCCGCGCCCTCGATTCGCAGGGCATTCCCTCGCACGTCGCCCAGATCTGGTCCGGGGACACCCTTCCCTCTCCTTCCGAAATCGGCGGACTCGTTTCGCTCGGCGGGCCCATGGGCGCGAACGACGAAATCGACCACGCCTGGATCCTCGACGAACTCCGCCTGATGAAGAAAACCTACGACCTCGGACTCCCGATCGCCGGCATCTGCCTCGGCGGTCAGATGCTCGCGCGCGCACTCGGGGGAAAAGTAGCCGCGAACGAACACCCGGAGATCGGATGGTTCGAAATCCATCTGAACGACGCCGGAAAAGAAGATCCGCTCATGTGCGCGGCGGGACCGACGCCGCGGTTTTACCAGTGGCACTACGACACGTTCCTCCCTCCCCCGGGCGCGACCTCGCTCGCTTCGAGCCCGATCTGCGCCCATCAAGCCTATCGCGCCGGCGAACGCGCGTACGGATTCCAATTCCATCCCGAAGCCGACTCCCAACTCGTCGACGAATGGCTCCAGGTCGAAGGAACCGACGAAGAAATCCTCCTCGCTCGGATCGCGCACCACCAGGCTTGCGTGCAGACGCCCTCCGAGCACCTCGAGAACGCGCGCTCGGGCGAAGAGTTCAGCCTCCGCTTCGTCGCCGCGATCTCGCAACTCTTCCAGAAAGAGGCCTATTCCCCGGTCGAATCGGACCTACTCGCGAAATGCGAGGAAATGCGCGAACGCGCGACCCAAGCGATCCTCCAGTTCTACGGACCGCACGGCGAAATCGCGCCGATCGCCGGCCGGATCGAACGCGTCGTCGATATCCCGAAAGGGAAATTCCTCTTCCTTCGCGAAACGAGCGGACTCATGTGGCCCGTTCGCCTCGATCACATCCACTCGCTCGAAAAACTGAAGGGCTGAGGCGATCAGGGCGCGTGCGTCCGACGAAGCTTTTCGTCGACGAGGCGATAAAACGCGCGCAGCCGTTCGCGCACGATCGGGTCGTTCCAAAGCGCGCGGCCGCTCGGTCCGAATCCGTCGGCCGCCTTCACCTGAGCGAGCGAGAGCGCGATCATCCCTTGGTCGAGCGAGAGGACGACCGGCACGACCTTGCCCGCGTAGGGCCCCGTCACGTGGTAACCGTCCATGAACCCGTATCCCGGCACGTAAAGGCGCTCCCCGCCTTGGCCGAGAGTTTCCATCTTCCGGAGCGTCTCGGCGAATTTACCGGGCGCCGCGGTCGAAGCGAGGATCGCGGCGTGCGGAGTGAAGCAAGAGCTCCAGAGCGCGCGGTCCTCGGGATTTTTCGCTTCCACGTGCGCCGTGCTCACCAGGTCGAGACTCCCGGACCGACCGACGTAGGAAGGCACCTCGCCGAACCGCATGCTCCCGTCGATCCCGAAATTCGACGCCGAAAACGCGGCCGGAACCGGGTAGTGCAGGCGCTCGCCCTCGCTCAAGACGTAGTCCGCGTAATTCGCGAAACCCTTCGCGAGTTCCTCCGAGTAGACTTCCTCGTTCAAAAGCAGCTTCGGCAGCAGGAGCTGGAAAGCTCCGCCGTCCCAGGTGCGAAGGATCGGACGAAGTTTCTCGCCGTCGCGCCAGACGTAGGATTCCATCGTGAGCGCGGCGATCGCTTTCTCGGCGAACGCGGGATCCGAGGATTTCTTGATCAAGCCGAGCCCCGCCGCGAGCGCGTAGATCGTCCGGGCCTCCGAACCGAAGTTCGAAAAGTGGTAGGCTTCGGGCGTCCATTTTCCGCCCGCGTATTTCAGGTTGCCCCAGAGAAGGCTTTCCGGCGCGTCGAAGAAGACCGAGAAATCCATGCGCTCGAAGAGCTTGCCCGCGCGACGCGCGAGCGCCGTTCCCGGCAAGGTCTTCCGGATCGTCCAGAGCGCGAGCGCGAGGTGGACGTTGTCGACCGACGAGACGTCCTTCACGACCGCGCGGAGGCCCTTTTCGGTCGAGTACCAGCTGAAGAAAAGACCGCTCTCGCGGTGGAACTTCATCGCTTCGAGCGACGTGAGCACGAGGCCCAGGTTCTTCCGTGCGAGCTTCGCGGTCTCCGGATTCTCGAGCGCGGCGAGCTGATTCAAGAGATCGAGTCCGATGTTCGTCGCCGAAGTATTCGGATTCAGGATTTTCGCCGTCGTCGGACCTCCGATCCCGTCGGCGACGAGGATCTTGTCGCGAACGAGCCCGGTCGCGGGATTCCGCATCCGATCGAGACTCTCCTTCGTGTCCTTCCGATACGCCGCGAACCGGGGCGGATCCGCCTTTTCCGACGCCGCTCCCGCTTCTTCGATCGTTCGGAGGTTCTTCAGGCAGAAGGCCGGAAAACCCGCCGCTTGCGCGCTGACCACGGTCGCGCTCGGGAAAACCCATGCGCTCACGCACGCGAACGCGAGCGCGCCGCTCGCGAGGAACCGAGTTTTAGAACCCTTCCCGACCATCTTTTCTAGGATACCACTCTCGTCAAGCGCGCCGAACGAGCGTCGGTAAAATGACGATTACTGGGTCTTCTGCCAGGCGGTCGGGCTCTGGCCGACTTCACGCGAGAAGTGCCGGATGAACAACCCGACGTCGCGATATCCCGTCTCGTACGCGACCTCCTTCACGGCCATCGTTTTCTCGCGCAGGAGCGACTGCGCCTCCGAAATCCGACGCGTACGAAGCCACTCCATCGCGGTCTTTCCCGTCTCGGTCTTCACGAGATCGGTGAGGTACGCGGGCGACAGATCGGCTCCCGCGGCGAGTTTCCGGAGATTCGTCGGCTTTCGGAATTGGTCCTCGAGCTGGGCGAAGAAGCGGCCGAGGTTTCCCCGGCTCGGTCCGGCGGCGAACGGAAGTCGGGGCGCCGCGAGTCGCGCGAGGTCGATCAAGATCGTCGAGAGCAGCGCCTGCATTTTCTCGACGTATCCGACTTTCCGTTCGGCGAACTCGCGAGCGGCCGTTTCGAGCCGCCCGATCCACTCGCGAAACTCCTCCGGACCCGGACGCAAGCCGAAAGGCGCCGGACCGTTCGGCCTCGCGAAGCTCATGAGCACGACCTCGCTCGGAAGCGAGGAGTAAAGCAGGCGATCGGAGTTGAATTTCCGCGTGATGAAACTCGCGTCGAACGCCACCACCCAGTGCACCGTCGAGTCGAGGAGATCCGGATCGTGCGTTTCTCCGGGTGCGATGACGAAAACCTCGCCAGCCTCCGCGGGAACCGTTTTTCCCTCGAGCACCTGCGATCCTTTCCCCGATTCGATCAGCACCAACTCGAAATAGCGGTGACGGTGAGGTCCGGTGTTGTACGCTTTCGACCGTCCTTCGAAACGGATCAGCACGAACGGCGGATCTTCCTCGGTTTCGAGTTTCAGCGACTTCGTCGGGGCGCGCTTTCCGGATTTCTTCGCCATGGGACTACTATTCGGGAAATCGTCCCATCGATCAAAAAAATCTCCCATCGTCCGTGGCGGCGCCTTTTCGTCCGGTGCGTTAAAACTCGCCGCACCAGCCGAAGCGCTGAAGGAGAAAACCATGAAAGCCTCGAAGAAAATGCCGAAAATCGCCCTCACCCTCCTCGTCGCCGGACTCGCGCACGCGGACTCCGCGAGAGCCGAAACCTATCCCCTCGAACCCCTGATCGCCGTCGCCTGCGCGGCGGTCGCCAGGGAAGTCGCCGACTTCAACTCCGACGCCCTCACCGGCGATTCGACGGCCTATCCGCGGCGCCTCGTCGCGAGTCTTCGCGATCTCGGGATGGACACGATCGATCCCGAATACCTCGCCGGAAAATGCTTCTTCGACGAAGCCGCGATCGAAAGCGCCCTCGACCGTCGAATGACCGCCGCGGACGAACGAACCGCCGGAATGAGGGGAGCGCTCGGCGGGATGAAGGCGACCTACGGGCGCCGGGTTTGGAAACTCGTTTCCCTCCTCTGCTCGCGCGCCGAAGCGCGATTCGACTCCCGCCTCGCCGGCCTCACCGAACGCGGAGATCCGATCGCGCTCTCTCCGGAACTCCGGGATCGCCTGCGCGAGTTCGTTTTCTCCCCCACCGAGGCGGGGAAACCTTCCGCGCGCAAGACGATCCTCGCGGTCTTCGAGGCCGCCCTCACCGGCGCGATGGTCATCGGGTCGTCGGGCTCGCTGCTCGGACTGCCGATCGCAGGAAAGATCATCTCGATGAGCGTGTTCACGAACTCGAGCCGCGGTTTCCTCGGCCAGCTCCGCTCGCGGGCCCGAATCCTGCGCGCGGACGGACTCGAGGCGGCCCGCGAAGTGCGCTTCGACCTGCTTCCCGAAGAAACGGCCTTCCTCCGCTGATTCCCGAACCGTCCGGCCCCTCAGCCGGACGGGTTTTCGCCCATTTTTCCCGGTAAATCCCGCCATTTCGCTCATAAGCGTCCCCGCCTCCGAGTCATTTCGGACACATTCCTCCACGCGGATAACGCACTGTATAATCGAAAGACATTCCGAGTGGAGTCGGTGTCTATGACCAAAACGATTACGAAGCGCCTGAAACGAAACGCGGAGGATGCATCCTTCCTCGGCGTCTTTTTCGTCGGGCTGATCCTCGCGGCCATCACCGCGAACTACTACCTGAACATCGAACCCCACGAAGAACGCGACGCCCGAAAACAACGGATCGCCGTCGAGGTCGATCGCATCGATCGGCTCGGCCATTCGGATCGAGCCGTCGCGGGCGAAATCAACTCAGCGAAGTGAGCCGCGAGATCAGGACGCCCGTCGCGACGGACGCGTTCAGACTCGTCACGTCCCCGAGCGGGGGCACGGAGACCGTGACATCGCACGCCTCGGCGGTGAGCCGGCGCATTCCCTTTTCCTCGTTCCCGATCACGACGAGCCAAGGCCGATCGCGTTCGAGGGTGAGGTAACTCTCCTTCGCGTGCTCGCTCGTTCCGAGGATCCACATCCCCTCTTCCTTCGCGATCTCGAACGCGCGCTGGAGGTTCACTTGCTCCGTATGCGGGACCGTCTCCACTCCGCCGCACGAGACGTCGTAGACGGTCCCGGTGAGCGGAGAGGAGCGTTCGGAAGTCATCAGTATTCCCTCGATCCCGAAAAAACCGGCAATCCGGAATATCGCGCCGACGTTGTGCGGGTCCGTGAGCGAATCGAGGGCGAGCCAGATCCCTTTCCCGCCCGCGCGCTCGCGCGCGTCGCGAAAGAGGTCCTCGGCCGAGACGCTTTCGATCGGCTGGACCTTCGCCTCGTTGAAGGAGGTGCGGCCCGCCTCTTTCGAGTAATCCGGCCGGAACTCGCGACGGCCGCGGTCGTTCGCTCCGCCGGGGCGCTCGGCCGAGGCCGCGTGAACCGGGACCTTGTGCTTTCGGGCGAGGTCGGCGACCCGTTTCCACGCCTCGTCGCCGCCGCCCGCGCTGACTTGGACGGAGACGACGTCGGCCGGACGCCTTTCGAGGGCCGCGAGGACGCTGTGCGGATTGCGCACGGAAATCAGGTTCGAGGACATCGGACTAACTCTCCTTCACCGGCATGCCGACCGGCGTATCCAGCTCGCGCAGGATCTTTTCGATCACCGTTTTCGGCGTCTTCGACTCGGTGACCGGACGACCGCAGACGATCGCGCCGGCGCCGAGGGTCGCCGCTTCCTTCGGCGTCATCACCCGCGCCTGATCGCCCGCCTTCGCGCCTTTCGGACGGATGCCCGGGACGACGGTGAACAGGAGCGGATCGGCCGCGCGGACGGTCTTGATCTCGTGGGGACTGCAAACGACGCCGTCGACGCCCCAATAACGGGCTTGGGACACGAGCCGTTTCACGGAGTCGGCGACCTTCGCGGTCTTGCCGCCCACGGCGAAGCTCACGTCGTCCCACGTCGGTTGGTCGAACGAGGTCAGGACGGAGACGCCGAGGATCAATGGCCGCCGAGCTTCGCTCGAGGGCCGCTTACCTTCCTTCTTTCCGGTGACCTTCTTCTCGAGCTCGTCTCGGACGGCGCGGATCATGTTCGGCCCCCCCGCGAGGTGGAGAGTGAACATCTCGATGCCGAGCGAAGCCGCCTGCACCGCGGACTTCATCACCGTGTTCGGGATGTCATGGAACTTCAGGTCGAGGAAGATCCGGAAGCCTTCCTTCGTCCGCTCGCGGACCCAGTCCGGACCTTCGGCGAGGAAGAGTTCGGAGCCGATCTTCCAGACCACCGGCAAATCGGCGCACGTGCGCATTACCTTTAGCGCGCTTTCCCCTTCCGGGAAATCGAGCGCGACGATGAGTTCGGTCTTTTTCGGGCCGGATTTCGCCGGCGATTTCAGCAGCCGCTTAGTAGGCTCGCGCAAAGATCGCAACGACGTTTTTCTCCGATTTTTCGCCAGTCATGAAGCAGGGCTTGCCCGACCGGACCGGTTCGAATTTATCGTCGAGACGGATGCAACGGATGGTCGCCTTCGTCTCTTCCTTGATCTTCTTCTCGAGTTCGGAGTTTCCGCACCAGGAAGCGACGAAGAAACCGCCGCCCTCGATCTTCGACTTGAATTCGTCGTAGCTCGCGACTTCGGTCGTGTTCGCGTCGCGGAAGGCGCGCGCCTTCTCGAGGAGTTCCTTCTGCATCTTCGCGAGCTCGCCGCCGATCTTCGCCGGCAGGTCCGCCATCGGGATGAATTCCTTCTGGCCGACGTCTCGGCGGGTGAAGACCGCGGTGCCTTTTTCGAGGTCGCGCGGACCGATCTCGATGCGGACCGGGGTACCGACGAGTTCGTGCTCGTGGAACTTCCAACCGGCTTGCTTCGTATCGTCGTCGTCGACTTGGACGCCGATCTCGTACGGGAGGGCCTTCACGGTCGCATCGGCTTCGATCGCGGCCTTCAGTTTGCGCGCGGCTTCGAGGACCGCGGCTTTCGTATCGGGTTTCGGCGTGACCGGAACGATCACGACGTGCGTGCGCGCGAGGCGCGGGGGGAGAACGAGGCCCTTATCGTCCGAGTGGGTCATGATCATGCCGCCGATGAGGCGGGTGGAGACGCCCCAGGAGGTCTGGTGCACGAGTTTCTGGGTCGAGTCCTTGTCGAGGAACTTCGTCTCGAAGGCCTTCGCGAAGTTCGTCGAGAGGTTGTGCGAGGTTCCGGCTTGGAGCGCCTTCTTATCCTGCATCATCCCTTCGATGCAGTACGTGCGCAGGGCGCCGGCGAAGCGTTCGTTATCGGATTTCAATCCGAAGTAGACCGGCATCGCGAGCATTTCTTCGGCGAAGTCGCGGTACACTCCGAGCATCGTGCGCGTCTCGGCTTCGGCTTCTTCCGCCGTCGCGTGGCAGGTGTGGCCCTCTTGCCAGAGAAATTCGGTCGTGCGCAGGAAGAGACGCGTGCGCATCTCCCAGCGAACGACGTTCGCCCACTGGTTAATCATGAGCGGGAGGTCGCGGTAGGACTGGATCCACTTCGCGAACATCGAGTTGATGATCGTTTCGGAAGTCGGACGGACGACGAGCGGCTCTTCGAGCTTCTTCCCGCCGGCGTGGGTGACGATCGCGAGCTCGGGCGCGAACCCTTCGACGTGCTCGGCTTCCTTCTTCAAAAAGGACTCCGGGATGAACATCGGGAAGTAGTAGTTCGAGGCGCCCGACTTCTTGATCCGCCGATCGAGATCCTGCTGGATCTTCTCCCAAATGGAGTAGCCGTTCGCGCGAATGACCATGCAGCCTTTCACGGGACTGTAGTCGGCGAGACGCGCCTGAAGAACGATGTCTTGATACCACTGCGAGAAGTCCTGGGCCCGGGGCGTAATCTTTTCAGCCATAATCCCGTCGAACATGACACAAAGCGATGGCTTTTGCGAGGGGACAGCGCACCCGGAACGGAAGGTGCATCCCTTAGACGAGCAAACCTCGTTCGTCCCGAAACGACCCGGCGGGTCGACTTTAAGAAAGGATTCTTTATGCGTTCCACGCCCCTGATCGCCCTGATGATTTCCCTGCCGCTCGGCATCTCGTTCGCCTCGGAGGCCCGGGCGACCGAGGTGAAATCGGCCGAAGCGTCGGCCGCCTCGTTCGAAGCTCCGAACAGCGCGAATTTCGACCGCCTCGAAGCGCTTTTCCAAGTCGGGACGATGCCTTCCTTCCCGGCGGCGGGCACCCTCGGGATGGCGGGCCGGTGCTTCGACCGCTCCCACGAGGACGCGGTCAAAGGCGCGGCCTACCTCGTCCACACGGGCGGCGGCCGAAACGGGCCGATCGATCCGGCGACCTCGATCCAGACCGTTTGGGACGACGATCTCGGATACTTCGACCACCTCTCCTCGCGCGGACTCTCGTTTCCGGGAAGCACCTGGTTCCCGGTTTGCGCGTCCGGAAATAGCGTGATGGCCGTCATCGGCCCGAACTCGGCGTCCTACCTCCGCCGGAGCGGGGACTACTGGGTCGAGAAGATCGCGACGATCGACGACGGTTACGCGTCCTACTACTGCTACTACTACCTGACGATGGCGCCGTAACGGCGCTCAGTTCTGGTCAGAGCAGGACTTCGCGGCGGCGACGCGTTCGTCGAACGACGGATACGAACCCGCGACGTACTTCACGCACGCGATATCGGCGTTCCCGCACGCGCGAACCGCGGTGAGGCGTTCGTCGGAGGACGGATAGGAACCGGCGACGAAAACCGCGCATTCGGTCGTGCGGTTATCGCGGCAGGCGCGGGCGGCGGTCACGCGTTCGTCGAACGACGGATACGAACCCGCCGCCCACTTCGCGCAAGTCACGCCGTAGTTGCCGACGCAAGCCTTCGCGGCCGTGATTCGCTCGTCCGACGACGGATAGGAACCGGCGACGAAGACGATGCAGTCTTGGGTCGATGGCGGCGTGCACTCGGCCGGACCGGCGAGCTGCCCGTTCCCGACGAGGAGAAAATAGGTCTCCGCGCGGGAAACGATCGCCGCGCGCTTCGCAGCGGAGATTCCGGCGGACGCCGCAGTGATCGAGGCCAAGACGCTCATCAAGACGAAGAAAGTTTTCATGGGGCGTGCCTTACCATCATCCCGATGTCGACGCAACGCTTCCTCGGCTTGGATTTCCTTTCGGCCCTTTCGCCCGAGAGTTAGATTCGGCCTATGCAATTCCGAGCGTTCGCCACGATCTCCGTCCTCCACATCCTCTCCCTCTCCGCCTGCACGAAACCGGCGGAGTCCCCCTCTCCGGTCGCCCCTCCGCCGCCGGTCGCGGTGGCCGCCGCCCCCGCTCCCTCCGGCAAACCCGGGGAATGCCCAGGCGGGATCGCCTCCCTCTCCGGAAGCCAGCCCCTCGTCGCCGTCGGCACCGCCCCTTCGCGACTGATCGTTTGCGGCGACTCGGCCGACGACGAACGCTATCCCGGCAAGGTCTTCGCCACGGGATTCGACATCCTCTCGGTCGACGCGGCCGGGAAGGCTTCGAAACCGATCCACACCGAGGGCGAACTCGAACGCGCGCTCGTCTACGTCGAAGGAGAAAAGCTCGTCGTCGAGGACATGATCTACGTCGGCGAGAACTGGGTCCCGGCGTTTCGACAGGCGTTCGCTTGCTCGGGCGGAAAATGCGCGGCCGCGAAGGAAACCTGCATCTTCAAACTCCCGACCGGAAAATCGAAATGGGAACCGCGTCAGGTGAAGGACATGATCGTCCGCGCCGGGGAAGGAAAATCCCTCGACGAATCCGAAGTCGCCGCGATCAAGGATTTCGCGCTCGCGGGCGATGCCCCCGCGAAAGACTTCTTCGTGAACGGAATGGCGAAACTCCACCTCGACGGCGCGAGCGCGGAAGAATACGAAACCGACCGCGCGATCTTCCGTCGAATGGCGGCTTGTCGGTAACGCCGCGACGAAAGCGGACGCTCAGCCGTCGTGCTCGATCCCGTAGGCCTTCATCTTCTTGTGAAGGTGGGAGCGCTCGATGCCGAGCACCGACGCCGCTTTCGAGACGTTCCAGTCGTTTTCCTTGAGCGTCTTCAGGATGAAGTCCTTCTCGAACTCGCCGCGGGCGTCGCGGAGGTTTCTCGCCGCGGTCGCGGCCGCCGCGCCCCCCCGCTCGGGTACACGGATCGTGTCGTGCTGGAGGTGCGAGAGGAGGTGGTTCGCCGTGATCGCCGCGCCGTCCTCGACTTCCGGGGTGAGGATCATGAGCCGTTCGATGAGGTTCTTGAGCTCCCGGACGTTTCCCGGCCAGGGATAAGTCTTGAGCAACCCCTCCGCCTCTTTCGTGAGCGCCCGGAGCTTCTTCCCGTGAGTGACCGAAAATTCCTTCAGGAAATGCTCGGCGAGGAGCGGGATGTCCTCGGCACGCTCCCGGAGCGGCGGGACGTGAAAAGGAATGACGTTCAATCGATAGAATAAGTCTTCGCGGAAGTTCCCCTTCGCGATCTCGGCCTTCAGGTCCTTGTTCGTCGCCGCGACGATCCGGACGTCGACGGAGATCGTCTGGGTCCCGCCCACGCGCTCGAACTTCTGCTCCTGGACGATCCGGAGGATCTTCGCCTGGGTCTTCATCGACATGTCGCCGATCTCGTCGAGAAAGAGCGTGCCTTCGTGCGCGAGGTCGAACTTCCCGCGGCGGAGCTGGGTCGCGCCCGTGAAGGCTCCCTTTTCGTGACCGAAGAGTTCGCTCTCGATCAGTTCCTCGGGAATCGCGGCGCAGTTCACTTCGACGAACGGCTTCACGTATCGCGAAGAGAGCGCGTGCACGCTGTGGGCGACGAGTTCCTTGCCCGTGCCGTTTTCGCCGGTGATGAGGACCGATCCGGTCGTCGGGGCGACCTGGCGGATCAGGGCTTGGATCTGGGTCATCGGCGCGCTTTTCCCGATCAGCTGGCGCGAGCGGGAGATCTGCTTCCGAAGCGCTTGGTTTTCGCGCGCGAGATCGCGCACCGAGGCGGCGTTCTGCAGAAGCACGAGGAGTTTTTCGAGGGACGGCGGCTTCTCGAGGAAATCGAACGCACCGAGCTTCGTCGCCCTTACGGCGGTGTCGATCGTGCCGTGGCCCGACATCATGATCACGGACTGGTCCGGCCATTCGTTCTTGATCAGCTTCAGGGTCTCGAGCCCGTCCATCCCCGGCATCCAGATGTCGAGGATCACGACGTCGGCGATTTCCTGACGGAGGGCTTCGAGGCCCTCCTTCCCGGAGGGCGCCGTGCGCACGCGATACCCTTCGTCCTTCAACGCCCCTTCGAGGGAGGTCCGGATCGAGGCTTCGTCGTCGATGATCAAAACGCTGCGTGACATGGGTTCGGCTCCGAACTCCGCTTAAACCTTCGGCTTCGCCATCGTGGGCAGCTCGGTCGGAAGCTCGATGGTGAACTGGGTGCCCTCGCCGGCCGAGGACTGGACCCGGATGAATCCATGATGGTCGGCCACGATGCGTTTGGCAATAGCGAGGCCGAGGCCCGTTCCGTCGCTTTTCGTCGAGAAATAAGGTTCGAATACGCGCGATTTCACGTCTTCGGGCATCCCGGCGCCGTTATCTCGGAAGTCGAGCACGGCGATCTTCAGCGAAGCGTGGTAATTCGTCGTGATCTCGATGCGCTTCTCGCCTTTCTTCTCGCGCAGCGCCGCGACGGCGTTGTCGAAAAGATTGATGAACACCCGTTTCAGCTGGTCGCGGTCGAATTCGAAACGGGGCAGTTCCGAGTCCGGGCGATAAACGAATCGCACGTCGGCGTGGGCTTGTTCGTAGAGCGAAAGCGTCTCGCGAATCATGTCGTCGAGCGAATCGGCCACGAGGGTGACTTCCGGCATCCGTGCGAAGTCGGAAAATTCGTTCACCATCTGCTTCAGCTCGTCGGTGTGCTGGATGATCGTCTCGGTACACTCCCGCACGAGCTGGCCTTCCTTTCCGGTGAGGTCGCCGAGTTTTCGCTGCATCCGCTGGGCGGAGAGTTTGATCGGCGTGAGAGGGTTCTTGATCTCGTGGGCGATCCGGCGGGCGACTTCCCGCCAGGCCATCTCGCGCTGGCCCTTCACGAGGGAGGTCATATCGTCGATGACGACGACGGCGCCCGTCGGAAGCGAGGTCGCGATGGCGGCGACCGACTTCGTCGTGCCTCCGATCTTGAGATTGACCTGCATGACCTCCGGACTCCGGAGAGGCGCCGAGGAGCTCATCGCCTTCTCGAAGACGCTGTTCAGGGCGGAAACTTCGCCGACGAGCGCTTCGGCGTAGGGGCGACCGATCGCGCGGTCGGGGGAAATCTCGAGGAGCTGCGAAACGGCGCGGTTGAACGTCGTGATCCGGCCGTCCTGATCGAGCGAGATCACGCCCGTGCCGACGTTCGCGAGGATGGCTTCGAGTTGGATTTTCCGGCGCTCCTGGTCGCGCGTCGCCTCGGTCAGGCGCTCGCGGTTCTCCTTCAAATCGGCGGTCATGCGGTTGAAGGACTCGACGAGGGTCGCGATTTCGTCGTGGCCGGAGGACTGGATCACGGTGTCGAGATTCCCGGCGCCGACCATCTGGGCGCCCTTCACGAGGCGCTCGACGGGGACGGTGAGTTCGCGGGCCATGTAGAGGCCGATCCAGATCGCGACGAAGATGATCACGAGGGTGATGAGGATCAGGATCAGGAAGTAGGCGGTCTTCACCGGGTACTTCAGCGGGTTGATGTCCTTATAGTCCTGGATGACGCTCGAAACCTCGTCGACCTTGTTCACGAGGGTGACCGGGACGTAGCGGCTGACCACGACGACGCCTAAAACGGTGTCCGAGCCCGGTAGACGCACCGGCGAGAGCGCCCGGACCCAGTCTCCGTTGCCCGCGTGATGGATCACGCTGCCCGGGGAGCCCGCGAAAGCGCCGTCGAGGAGGTCGAGCGAGACCCGGGGCGCCGGTAGCTCCCACTCGTCGGAGTCCCGCACCGCCATCACTCGCTCCTCGAGCGGGCCGGAATAATATTCCACGACGTCGAGCGCGAGGAGCTCGCGCTGGGATTCGAGGTATTTTTGGAGCTTCTCTTTATTAATGCGTCCGCTGGCGAGTTGCTGAGCGGTTCCCTTCGCGATGTGAGCGGAGAAATGCGAAGTCGTCTGATCGGCGCCGCGGTAGTAGATGCGGGTGATCTCGAGCGCGGTTTCGAGGGTGTTTTGGATCTTGATCGAGAACCACTTGTCGAACGTGGTGTTGATGTAGAGGGCCGAAATCACGAAGAGAACGAGGGTCGGAATGATCGAGAACGAGAGGAAGGAAACGACGAGCTTCGTCTTCAAGCGCGAGCCGAGGACGTTCCGGCGGCGCTCGATGAAGAGCTTCCCGACGTTCCGGAGCACGAGCCAGAGGAGCAGGATGAGGATGATGATGTTCAGGTTCACGAGCCCGAAGAAGAAGATCGAGTTCACGAACGGGAGCGTGCTCGACACCCGGCTGATCCGGAACTCGAGTACCATCAGCGTGAGGAAGAGGAAGAGCAGCGAGAGAATCGCGATTCGCTCGCGTTTTCGCTTCAAACTCTCTTTCGGATCGAGCGGTGGGATCTCGCGGACGTCGTTCACGTGATCTTTTTCGCACGAAAGTGGTGGCAAGAAAAAAAATAGAAAAAGTGATTTTTTTTGATTTCGACGCTTGCACTCAAGAAAGATCGCGGTAACATTAAAACCATAACGACATCGCTTTGGTGCGATGTCTTAACGGAGGAAATAGCGATGGCAACGAAGAAGAAAGCCGCGAAGAAGAAAGTGGCCAAGAAGAAGACCGCTAAGAAAAAGAAGAAGTAATTCTTCTTACTCTTAACGAGTAAAGATAGGGCCCCGACTCCGGAAACGGATCGGGGCCCATCCTTTTTCAGGGGTTCGAAAACGCCTGAAAACCCCCGCAAAAAAGCGGATTTCTAAAAGTTCACGACGACCGATGCTCAGGTCTTTTCGCCCGTGAACGCTTTCAGCAAATGCGCGATCCAGCGCGGACCGAAGTAGATCCACCCCGTGTAGACTTGGACGAGGTTCGCTCCTCGCGCGAGTCGAGTCTCGACTTCGCGTCGCTCGAGGATGCCGCCGACGGAGAGGATTGGCAGGCGACTGCGACCGCGCACGCGCTCGAGGCAGTCTCTTCCGAGCGTTCCTAACGCTCCGCCGCTCCAACCGCCCTTCCCGCCCTTCCAATATCCCCCGAGCGTGTTCGTGAGGACCCACCCGTCGATTCCGAGATTCTTTTCCGCGGCGAGGATGTGTTCGAGCGTTTCTCCGCGCACTTCGGGCGCGAGTTTCAAGTAGATCGGCGGCTTCGCCTTCCAATTCGTCATCTCCGCGCGAATCGCGCCGACGATTTTCGTAATGGATTCGACCGTTTGAAGCTCGCGAAGTCCCGGCGTGTTCGGCGAACTCACGTTCACCACCAAATAGTCCGCGAGACCGTCGAACGGACGCACCGCAAGCCCGTAATCGGCGGGCGCATCCTCCGCTGAGGTGGTTTTATTCTTCCCGAGATTGATCCCGATGCGAAAATCCTCCGGCAGACATCCGCTCGCACGCGCCTGCGTGACGTTTTTCGCCACTTCTTCGGCTCCGGGGCTGTTGAATCCCATCCGATTGAAGAGCGAGAAGCGATCGGCGTCGCGAAAGAGCCGCGGTTTCGCGTTTCCGGGCTGCGGACGGGGCGTGACCGTGCCGACCTCGACGTAACCGAACCCGAGGTGAGGCAGCGCGAGGATCATCGTGCCTTCCTTATCGAAGCCGGCGGCGAGTCCGATCGGGTTCCGGAACGTGAGCGTGCCGATATTCACGGGGTGCCGCGCTTTCGCGAGGTTCGTCCCCGAAATCCGGCGCAGACACCACCGCCCGAAGGCGTTCGAGCCGAGGAATCGGAGTTTTTTCGCGAAAAAGTGGTGCACGCTCTCGGCGTCGAAGAGGAAAACGAGCCCTCGCACGAAACCCCAGAACCCGAGGTCCGACGGACCGGTCACGCGCGCTTCTCCCAGATCTGGAGGAAGAACCCGTCGGTCTGGGCCGGGCCGAGATAGCCGCCTCCGACCGGCTTGAATTCGGGATGCGCGGCTTGGAACCGCTTCACCACTCCCTCGGATTCTTCCTTCCGGAAGGTGCAGAGCGAGTAAACGAGGCGTCCGCCGGGGCGGACGAGTCCCGAATAGAGATCGAGGAGCCTCGACTGCAACTCGGGCAGCTTCGCGATCTCGGCAAAATTTTCCTTCCACTTCGCGTCCGGGTTGCGGCGAAGCACGCCCCATCCCGAGCAAGGCGCATCCACGAGCACGGCGTCCGCCTTCCCCGCGAAATCCTTCAACTGCTCGGACTCCTCGCCCGGAACGAGCTGGATCGCCTTCGCGTTCGTCATCTGGGCCTTCCCGATCCGGCGCTTCAGCGCCGCGATCTTCGAGGAAAAGATGTCGTACGCGAAAACGCGGCCGCGGCCGCCCATCAGGTCGGCGAGCGCGAGGGTTTTCCCCCCCGCTCCCGCGCATGCGTCGATCACGGTCATCGGCGGGAAACCCTTCGCGGGCAGCTCGCCCGCGAAATCCGGCGTCTCTTCCCCGGGCTCTTTCGCGAGCATCGGAATCACGAGCTCGGGCGCGAGGACGGCGAGCGCGAGGAGCTGCGAGCCCTCGTCTTGGATCTCGAACGCGCCCCGCTCGAACGACGGTGCGGCCATCACGGCCTTGTAACCCTCGAAGCGAATGCCGACCGGAGAAAGCTTCGAGAACGAGTCCTTCCGCGCTTCGAGTTCTTTCCGGATCGCTTCCCGGCTTTCCTTCAATCGCACGCGCAGCGCGACCCCGGGCTGCCGGGAGAGCGCTTCGGCGAGACGGTCGGTCGCTTTCGAACCCCAATCCTTTTCCCAAGCCTCGATCATCTCGGGCGGGAAGTCCTCGCGACCCCCGACGATCTGGCTACCTGCGACAATTTCGGGATCGACCGTCGTATCGAGCGCGAGGTTTCGCGCGACCTGCGGGTTCGCTTCGAGCGCGCGGAAGACCTGGCCGGCGGTCGTCCAGTTCAGGAGCGCTTCTTTCGAGAGTTTCCACGGCTCGCCCGGCGCGACGCCGATGCCGACTTCGGCCGCGAGCGAGGTCGGGATCCGAAGAAAGGCTTGGATCCGCGGCGCCCAGGCCGTCTTCTTGTTCCGCGGAAGATCCGCAAGGAGCGCATCGAGGTGCCGGCGCGACTCGACCCAATCGCGCCAGAAGCGGCCGAACGGATCGACAGCGGTTTGGCGGGCGACCGCGCGCGCGGATTTCTCCCGATCGTCCCGGTCGCGCTCGACGCGTTCCCGTTTGATCGCTTGGACCTTCTTCTTCGCCCGGATGCGGCGGGTTTTCGTGCGATTCAAGCCAAGCTCCTCTAAACTCTAGATATGATCGACTTTACCCCTTCCGACGACCAAAAGCAGCTCCAAGAACTCGCCCGCAAGTTCGCCAAGGACGAGATCATCCCGAAGGCCGCCGCCCACGATAAGGAAGGGAAATTTCCCCGCGAGATCGCCGAGAAGGCCTGGGAGCTCGGTCTCGTGAACACCCACGTTCCGGCCGAATACGGCGGACTCGGCCTCGGGACGCTCGACGGCTGCCTGATCACGGAAGAGCTCGCCTACGGATGTACCGGTATCTGCACCGCCCTCGAAGCGAACTCCCTCGCCTCCGCCCCGGTCATCGTCGCCGGGAACGACGAGCAGAAGAAAGAATTCCTCGGCCAGCTCACCGAAGCCCCGAAGTTCGCCGCCTACTGCGTGACCGAACCGGGCGCGGGCTCCGACGTCTCCGGCATCCGCACGATGGCGAAAAAAGACGGCTCGGATTACGTCATCGACGGATCGAAGATGTGGATCACGAACGCCTCGGTCGCGTCCTGGTACTTCGTCCTCGCTTATACGGACCCGTCGGCGAAGCATAAGGGCATGTCGGGCTTCCTCGTCCCGGCCGATACGAAGGGCATCACCGTCGGAAAGAAGGAATGGAACATGGGCCAGCGCGCGAGCGATACGCGCGGGATCACGTTCGAGGGCGTTCGGATCCCCGAGCGATACCGCGTCGGTAAAGAAGGCGAAGGTTTCCGCACCGCCATGGCCGCGTTCGACCATACCCGCCCGACGGTCGCCGCCGGCGCGGTCGGGCTCGCCCGCCGGGCGATGGACGAAGCGGTCAGCTACTCCACCACCCGTAAGACGTTCGGCCAACCGATCGCGACCTACCAGGCGATCAGCTTCATGATCGGCGAGATGGCGATGAACATCGAAGCCGCGCGCGCCCTCGTATGGAAGGCCGCGACGGAGATCGACGCCGGCCGCCGGAACACGAAATACGCCGCGATGGCGAAGGCCTTCGCCGCCGACATGGCGATGAAGGTCGCGACGGACGCGGTCCAGGTCTTCGGCGGCTACGGTTATTCCGAGGAATACCCGGTCGAGAAGCTCATGCGCGACGCGAAGATCTACCAGATCTACGAAGGAACCTCGCAGATCCAGCGCCTCATCCTAGCGAAGGAAATCTTCGACCGCGCGTAAGCGATCACCGGATCGAGATCGAGTCTTTCCAGAGCTCGACCGGCGCACCGACGGTCAGCGTGATCGCGTCGAACGCGAGCGAACCGCGGTAAGCCGCGAGACGGGCGTCCTTCTCGATCCGCGCTTTCGCGGCTGCTTCACGGTAGTACTCCGACTTCTTCAGGCGAAGGATCAGGACGCCGATCGCGTCGAGCCGCTCGATCTTCTCGATCAGCGCGCCTTCACGCTTAAGGAGCGCGGTTTCGGCGGCGGCGGCCTTCGATTTATCCTTCAATCCGAAGAGGAGCACGCCCGGGTTCACTCCGCGACAAACCTCGTTCGGCCGGCGGAGCGGGTCCGGCAGGACGCGCTCGATCTGGATTTGATTGTCGCCGGAGGTGAGCCGGCCCTGGAGACAGAAGTTCTCGCCGTCGACGGTCGCCGAAATCAGCGGCATGGCTTGGCTCGACGAACAGTGGATCGCAAGCGAATAAGCGAGGGTACCCTTCGCCCCGGGCAGGGCCTCCAGGAGAGCCGCCTTCACCGCTTTCGTGACCGTCGCCCCTTCGGGAGCCGGATCGAGGTAAAGCTGGGCCGTGATCGGGCTTCCGATCGAGAACGAGGCGATCTTGAAGAAAGGAGCGCCCTGGGTGGCGGAGCCGTCCTGCACCCAACACGATCCGAGATCGACCTCTTCGATCGGCGGGGACGCGGCGAAGGCGAGAGCCGGGAGCGAGGAAAGTAAAAGAGCGGCGATCGGGATTCGGTGTTTCATCGGGACTCCTAGAAAAAAGGCCCGGCTCCCGAGTGGGGAACCGGGCCGTTCGGGTAACGATTAACGGGACGAGTGCATCGCCCGGGCGCGGAAGGTCTGGGCCGCCTTCACCGCCGAGAGCGCGTCGACGCGGCCGGCGCCGTAATCCGGGTCCGAGCCCGTCGGTCCGAGGTCCTTCGTCGTCTTCGCCACGAGCTTCGCGGCGTCGTCGATCGAGATGTTCGGCATCACCTGATAGATCAGGGTCAGGAGACCCGCGACGTGCGGAGTCGCCATCGAGGTACCGGACATCGTCTGGTACTTCCCGCCGGGAGCGGCCGAGAGGACGTTCACTCCGGGAGCCGAAACGTTCGGCTTTTGGAGCGTGCCGGTCTTCCAAACCACCGGTCCGCGCGAGCTGAACGAAGCGACCGTGTCGTTCGCGTCCGTCGCGCCGATGGCGTAGGATTGCGGGCAAGCGCCCGGGCTGCCGACCGAACCGGCGCGAGGGCCGGAGTTACCCGCGGCGAAAACCGGGAAGATCCCGAGCTTCAACCACGAGGAAACGGCTTGGCAGAACATCTCGTCGGCCGGATCGGTCGACGGAGACGGCGGTCCACCGCCCCAGGAGTTGCTGACGAGCATCGGCTGGTCCTTCGTCGCCGGATTTCCGTCCGGATCGGCGATCCACTGCATCGCGGAGAGGAGGGTCGCGGTGCTCGATCCGCCGCTCGCCGAGAACGCCTTCGCCATGATGATCTTCGCGTTCGGAGCGACGCCGATGGCGGTGCCCGAAGCGTTTCCGCCGGCGATCGTGCCCGACACGTGCGTGCCGTGGCCGTGATCGTCGTAAGGCTCTTTCCGGTTGCCCGCGAAGTCGCGGAAACCGATGACCTTCCCCTTCAGGTCCGGGTGGGAGGCGTCGACGCCGGTATCGATGATGCCGACGACCACGCCTTGGCCGTCCGCCTTCGGAACTTCCTTGCGAAGTTCCGGGATGTTCATGATCGAGAGACCGTAGGTGAACGGGTCACCGAGGCGCTCGCGCGCGTGGCCGCGGTAATCTTCGATGAGGTGGACTTCGCGGTTCGCGTAGATCGCGCGAACGTCCGGGTGATTCCGGAGCTTCGAGATCTGCTCGGCCGGGAGTTGGGCGACCATCGCGTTCACGATCCAGAACGGCGTGAAGCGGACGTTGCCGGAAATGCGGCGTTCGGAGTTCAGCATCTTCACGACGTCTTGTTGGCTCGCGCGCGCGTTCGCTTCGAGCGCACGACGCAGCGACGAGTAGGAGACGAGCGAGCGGCGGGTATCCGGCAGGCGCGTGCGGTCCTTGAACGTGATGATGACGGTGGTCTTTCCGGACGCGTTCGCGAGCATCGGATCGACGAAAGCCGCCGCTTGCGCGGTCGGAGCCGAGATCGTCGCCAGCGCGATTCCCAGAACTCCCAATTGGACGAGTTTCAAAATCATAGTTTCCCCCCTTTGAGGTGAATTTGAAGTGTCCCCTCAGATAGCGAGGCCGGGAGAGTTTGGCAACCGAGGCGGGTCGATTTAGGAGATCTTTCCCACCCCGCCTCCCGCGTCAAACGCATCCCGAACGATTCGCCTCGTTTCCGAATAGCGATTGCTCGATCATTCCCGCTTCTGAACTTTCAGAAAATCAAATCATGCGGTTTTTCCGGGCGATTGCTTGTGTTCCGCTCGAAAGACCTTTATCTTAAGATTATTGATTCGGGATCTTCCGGATCGAAAAATCCCCTCGAAAGGAGGCGACCATGCAGTTTGAAATCGCAATGAACGGAATCCGTACCGAACGAGATACCACCGAGTCCGTTGTTGAATGCGGCGTCGTCTCCGGATCGATTGGGCTTTATCTCCCACTCGCCTCCGCCTGAAACACGGCTCTATCTCTGAAATCCTTCTGACTCTGAAATCCTTCTGAAGGATTTCAAACCCCTAGCAACTAAGCTTTAAACCCTTTCGGGTTCGCGCACGCTCGTCATTCGCGCTCCCGAATCGCCGGGACGATCGTACCGTCGCACTTCGCCATCCCTGACCACGCGTTCTCGCGCGTCCAGGCGGCGGGCGGTCGTTCCGGCTCGTGTCTGACCGTCCCCCGATTTCCCCGAATGTCCGTAAACGTAAAACTGAGGAACCTATGGAACTGCTTAAAGTCGAAAAGTCCCGAAACGAAAACCGCCGCTCCCAAGAAATTCATCTCGAACTCTTGAAGCTGCACCGTCCGCCGAAAAAATCCCCGCCTCCGCCACCTCCGCCCAAACGGAGTTGGCTTTGGCTCCTGCTCCGCGGGTGCGGGCATGTGATCCGCCTCTTCTCCGTGAAGGGCTCGATCGTGCTCCACCGTGAAGTCGGTCCGGGTCTTCGTCCGCAGCTCATCGAACGAAAGGAGGGTCATCGCGTGAGCTGGTAAGCGTTAGACGAGGGAGTCCTCGTAGAACGCGCCGTAAGGAAGGGTCGGGTGCCGGATTTGGATCTCGAGGATCCAAACCCCGGCACCCGGCTTGAATTCGAGTTCGCCGATGCCGCCGCGGAAAAAAACCTGGTGCGGGAAATCGCCGACGCGATGTCCGTCGACTTCCTGGTTTAAGGCCACGCCGAGCCGATCCGCTTCGCGGGTCGCGCGCTGGTAGAGCTCGACGCCCGTTATTTCCTCTTCGCGCCAGATCTCGGCGACGCGCTCGAAGAGCGTCCGGCAGACGGCGACCATCCGGTTTTTCTCGGCGTCCGCGTCCATCGCGAACGTGTCGCCGAAGTCGCCTTCGTATTCGACCCCGTCGATCTCGAAGACCGGTCCGATATCGAGGAAGACGATGCTCGAGGTCTCGAGTTTCGCCGTCGGATTCGCGGGGGCGTTGAATTTCAGCAGCGTGTCCGCGTCGATCCGCACCGTCACGCGGTGCCAGTTCTTCTTCGCGCCGAGTCCCCGGAGGATCTCCTCGCCCGCGCGTTGGATCTCGAGCTCGGTCATCCCGGGTCGGAGCGCTTCGCGGATCTTCGCGAGTCCTTCTCGGGTCTTCGCTTGGGCGGCGAGCAACCCTTCGAGTCGGAACTTCTCGCGATTGCCCTCGAGCTTCGGCGCTTCGGTCGCGGTGTAGGTCATTTCCTACGTCTATCTTAGATCCGCGCGATTCGCCACGGTCGAGCCGGCTCGCCGGCGTCTAGTTCTCGCCCGCGATCAGCGATTCGACCATACGACGGTAGCTGCCGTAGCGCGGGAGATCGTGCGCCACGCAACCCGCCTCCTCGCGGTGCCAGCAATCGGCCTCCGCGCACGCGAGTCCCACCATCTCCGGGAAATACCGGCGCAAATCCGCCGGCGCGACGCCGAGGATCCCGAACTCGCGGATGCCGGGCGTGTCGATGAGGTCGGTGCCCGGAATGCGGTAAGCGCCGGTGGTCGTGTGTTGGCCCTTGCCCGTCGATTCACTCACTTCGCCGGTCTTTCCGGCTTCGAAACCGAGGAGCGCGTTCAAGATCGTCGTTTTCCCGACGCCCGAGTGCCCGCAGAACGTCGCGAGTTTTCCGGCAAGCGCGGCGCGGAGCTCGGCGAGTCCGGTCCCCGTCTTCGCGCAAGTCTCGATCACGGTGAAACCGATGTCGCGGTAGAGCGACCACGGGCGTTCCGCGCCCTCTTCGAGCAGGTCGAGTTTCGTCACGCAAATCAGCGGCGCGATGCCCGCCGCCTGGGCCGCGACCAGGAACCGGTCGACGAGACCGGGCGTGAAATCCGGCGAACGCGCGGCGGCCGCGATCACGAGGAGGTCGATGTTCGCGACGATCGTGTGGCGCATCGTGCTTTCGGGCGCGGGCCGCGCGAGGAAATTCCGGCGCTCGCAGACGCCGTCGATCACGCCGTCCCGCGAACCGACCTTTTCGAAACGCACGCGGTCCCCGACGGCGACCGGAGCGCGCTCGCGGACCTCGGTCGTCGGGAGTTTCGCCTTCCGGTAAGTGCAGGCGAATTCGTGGCCGGCATCGTCGGTGATTTTACACTGGTTCGGGAAAACCTCGGTGACGGTGCCGTTCCCTTCCGCGGTCGGAAGGTAACCCGTCTGCGGGCGTTTTTTCTTCGCGACCCGACCCGTCCCGTGACGGCCGCGTTCCTGATCCGAGTCGAGGTAATCGTCGTCGTCGCCGCGGTATTTCGGAGTCATTTTTCCGTGCTGAAGCTGAAGGTGTAGCTGCCGCGGGCGCCGTCGTAGCCTTGGACTTCCGGCATCCGGAGAGTCTTGAACTCTTGAAGCACGCAATTATCCATCGCGGGAGTCGAAGCCTTCGAAGTCGACGGATCGATCTCGACGAAGCGCATGTCGCCCGCGTAGTTGATCTGGTACTTCACGGTGACGAAGACCTCCATCTTCGCGCCGAACTTTTTGTAACAGCCCATGAATTCCTTCTGATGGGCGTTCACGGCCTTCGTGACTTCGGCATTATGGTCGAGCTCCGGCGCGCTCGCGCAGCCGGCGAGACCGACGACGAGAAACGGAACGAGCGCGAGGCTTGAAACGGCCGATTCCATGCTCCGAACTTAACGCGGTTCGCCTATATTTCTCAAGCGGCCAATTTCAGCGCGAATTCCAACCCTGGAATCGGATCGGATATTTTCCGGAGGCGGCGCGGGCGTTCGGATCGGCCTCGGGGAATTGGATCGTGCGGAAGACCTTGAGGGCGCATTCGTCGAATTTCGGGTTCGAGACGTGGATTTCCGATTCGGCGATTTCGGCGAATTGGACGGCCCCGTCGAAATTCGCGGAGAATTCGATCCAGCTCTCGATCGGCTTTCCGTTTCCGAAGATCGCGTAACACCGCTCAAACTCGGAGGATTTCGCGTGGATCGCCTCCGTCGCCCCGGTATTGTACTCGTCGGTCGATGCGGTGTGGGCGCATGCTCCGAACCCGAATAGGCCGGCGACGGCCAGTCCTGCGAAAAATCGATCGTTTCGAGACATACCTTTCCTTACCAGCGGTGATAGGCCGGATGACCGGGTTTCACGGCGACGAAGGTTCCGCGACACGTCGCGCAGACCTTACCGCCGGCTTCGAGAGTCGCGTCAATCACGGCGCGATCGTCTCCCGACTCGGCCACCTTCGCCCGCAGGTAGACCGGCCCGTTCGACGGCGTTGGGCGTTTCAAAGTGACGTGGAAATCGGCGGTGACTGTGCACGGCGGCTCGGCGAGCCCGCCCTTCTTCATCAAGTGATACGCGGCCGTCCAGTTCGAGTGACAATCGAGGAGCGCGCCGATGATCCCGCCGTTCAGCATTCCCGGGAACGCCTCGTGATAGGACTCGGGTTTCCATTCCGCGCGCACTTCGAGCGCGCCGCCCTCTTCGACGGGGCGACTATCGATCTTCAAGCCTTTCGGATTCGCCGGACCGCATCCAAAGCAGATGCTCTTCGGGGCGTACTTCGCCTGCAATCCCGGGCCATTCGGCAGCTGAAACGGTTCCATTCCGATCCTCCGTCTTTTATACTGAATTTCATGGCTTATTCTCACAAGCAAGTCGAAGCGAAGTGGCAGAAACACTGGGACGAGAAGCAGACGTTCAAGTCGGTGCTCGATCCGAAGAAGCCGAAGTACTACGTGCTCGACATGTTCCCCTACCCGTCCGGCAGCGGCCTCCACGTCGGACACCCCGAGGGCTACACTGCGACCGACATCCTCGCGCGCTATAAACGGACGCGCGGTTTCAACGTCCTCCACCCGATGGGATGGGACGCGTTCGGCCTGCCCGCGGAACAACACGCGATCCAAACGGGCACGCACCCGGCGATCACCACGAACGCCGCCATCAAGAACTTCACGAAGCAACTCAAGATGCTCGGCTTCTCCTACGACTGGTCCCGCGAGATCTCGACCGCCGAGCCGTCCTATTACAAGTGGACCCAGTGGATCTTCAAACGCCTCTACGACCGCGGACTCGCCTATAAAAAGGAAGTGCCCGTGAACTGGTGCCCGGCGCTGAAGACCGTGCTCGCGAACGACGAAGTCGTCGACGGAAAATCCGAACGCGGCGGCCATCCCGTGCACCGCGTGCCGATGAACCAGTGGATGCTGAAGATCACCGACTACGCCGAGCGACTGCTGAAAGACCTCGACAAGGTGAACTGGCCGGAGAGCACGAAAGATTTACAGAGGAACTGGATCGGACGCTCGGAAGGCCTCCAAATGCGGTTCGCCGTGGTCGACTCGAAGGAAGAGATCGAGATTTTCACCACGCGCCCGGACACGCTCTGGGGCGCGACTTACCTCGTGCTCGCGCCCGAGCATCCATTGACGGCGAAGCTCACCGTCGCGGGCCAGAAGAAAGCCGTCGACGAATACGTCGCCGCCGCCGGAAGGAAGTCCGAGATCGCACGCCAGGAGCAGACGAAGGAAAAGACCGGCGTCTTCTCGGGCACGTACGCGATCAATCCGGTGAACGGCGAAAAAATCCCGGTCTGGATCGCCGACTACGTGATGATGGGTTACGGCACCGGCGCGATCATGGCCGTTCCGGCACACGACGACCGCGACCACGAGTTCGCGAAAGCCTTCGATCTCCCGATCCGGGAAGTCGTCGAATCGCCTCCCGGAACGAAAATCGAAGGTTGCTTTTCGGGCGAAGGTAAAGCGGTGAATTCGGGCTATATCACGGGGCTTTCGACGAAGGACGCGAAGGAAAAAGTCATCGCGACGATCGAGAAAGAAGGTCGCGGAAAGCGGACGGTGAATTACAAGCTCCGCGACTGGCTCTTCTCCCGTCAGCGGTACTGGGGCGAGCCCTTCCCGATCGTCGTGTTCGACGACGGAAAGCGGGAGACGGTCGGCGACGACCTGCTGCCGGTTTCGCTTCCGGAAGTGAAGTCCTACGAACCGACGGGCACCGGCGAATCGCCGCTCGCCGCGATCACCGAGTGGCTGCATACGACCGACCCGAAAACGGGGAAGAAACTCCGCCGCGAGACGGACACGATGCCGGGTTCCGCCGGATCGTCGTGGTACTTCCTCCGGTACTGCGACCCGAAGAACGATAAAGAACCGTGGTCGAAGGAAGCCGAGAAGTACTGGATGCCGGTCGACCTCTACCTCGGAGGGCCCGAACACGCCGTCGGTCACCTCCTTTACGCGCGGTTTTGGACGAAAGTCCTCTTCGACGCCGGCCTCGTCACTCACGACGAACCTTTCCAGCGCCTCGTGCACCAGGGAATGATTCTCGGCGAAGACGGCGAGAAGATGTCGAAGTCGCGCGGGAACGTGATCAATCCCGACGACGTCGTGAACGAATACGGGGCGGACACGCTCCGCGTGTACGAAATGTTCATGGGCCCGCTCGAAGCCGATAAACCCTGGTCGACGACCGCGATCGCGGGTTCGTACCGCTTCCTCGCGCGCGCCTGGCGCATCTTTTTCGAAGGGAAAGAAGAAGATGCGGTCGATACGCTCATCGTGAAGGACGAGGCGCCGACCGAGGAAGACCTCCGGATCACGCACAAGACGATCCAGAAAGTCACCGACGACATCGAAAACCTCCGGTTCAATACCGCGATCTCGCAGATGATGACCTTCGTGAATCACTTCACGAAGGAGCCTCGGAAACCGCGGGCGTGCTTGAAGCCATTCGTGCAGCTCCTCTGCCCGTTCGCGCCGCACATCGCGGAGGAGCTCTGGGAACGGCTCGGCGAAAAAGAGCCGCTGGCCTACGCGACCTGGCCGACGTTCGACCCGAAGTACGTCGCGGAGGACTCCGTCACCGTCGCGATCCAGGTGCTCGGCAAGACCCGCGGAACCGTCTCCGTCCCGGTCGGCGCCGATCAGACGGCGGTCGAAGCCGAAGCGCGGAAGATCCCGCAGGTCGTCGCCCAGCTCGAGGGAAAGACCGTGAAGAAGGTCATCTTCGTGCCGGGGAAGATCATGAACTTCGTCGTCGGCTGAATGCGGATTTCAGCGGGACGCCTGGTACTGGGCGCACTCATCGGCGCGATCGGCTCGACTTCAGCGCGCGCCTCGGAATGCGGGGACCTGAGGGCTCCGATCCGTCCCGGCGACGTGCCCTGTCTCACGAATGAACTGATCAATCACCATTTTCCGGAGCTCGATACCGCCTGGAGGCAGGGCCGTATCCGATTCCGCGAGTTCGACTCGAACGCCTATTACCTGAAGACCTCGTTTTCGGCCGGTCGGTTAAGTCGCGATCCCTCGCAGCGCGAATATTCGATCGACGTAAATCCGGGAATTTACGACGTCGCGCAAACTCCCTCGGGGCCGCCGTCGGTCGCGGCGATCCAGGGCATCCTCGCTCACGAACTTTGGCATCTCGTCGATTACGAAACGAGTTCCGTGATCGGGATTCTCCGACTCGGAACGGATCTCCTTCTACATCCGGCGCGCGTCGAGCGGAGAACGGATTTACGGGCATTCGCCCGTGGATTCGCGGAATCGATAAAGGCCTATCGGGTTTGGATCTACGGGAAGCTCAGTCCTCGCCAAATGCGCGTAAAACGGGCCCGCTATTTTACTCCCGAAGAAATCGACGATTGGTGCTCCCGTCACCCGGGTTGTTTTCCGCCGGGTACCTCTTTCGAATAAGTCAAAAGCACCCGTCCGCTCGGAAAAGCGCGCGAACTCTCGAGTTTGATCGGGAACGGATCTCTCACCGTCTCGAAAAGCGATCGGCCTTTCCCGATGACGACGGGGACCACGACGAATTGGTAGGCGTCGATCAATCCCGCGGCCGAGAGCTGCGAAACGATCGATCCGCTGCCGAGGATGCACATATCCGGCCCGGATTCCTGTTTCAGGCGGCGTATTTCGGCGACCGGATCGGTCTTCACGAGGCGCGTGCCGGCCCAGTCGGCGCTCGCGAGCGTTTTCGAAAACACGATCTTCGGCGAGGCATTCATCCCTCCGGCGACTTCCGGCATCATCTGCTTCGCCATATCCGACGTCCAGAACCCCGCCATCATCTCGTAGGTCACCCGGCCGAAGATCAGCGTTCCGCCGCGCGTGGAGCTGTCCTTCGAAAACGCATCGAGTTCGGGGTCGCGTTCCGCCGGCTTCGCCCAGCTCATGTCGCCTTCGGCGTCGGTGAAGAATCCGTCGACGGAGATCGACTCGAAAACGGAGAGTTTACGCACGGGAAGCCTCCTCACTCGGTTCGGTGAATTCGACGCGGTTCCCGAAGGGGTCGCGGAACTCGAAGCGATCGATGCCCGGAATCGGGATGCTCTCGATCGGCGTCGCGCCGCGGGCGAGGAGCTTCGTCTTCCACTCGGCGAGTCCACGCACTCGATAAGCGAGATGGGCCTTCGTTCTCGAGCGATCGACGCCTTCTTCTCCTCCGACGTGGACCTGGATATTCCCGAGGTCGAGCCAGAACCCGCCGCGGCCGCGAAGCGGTTCGGCTTTCGGGATTTCTTTGAGCCCGAGGAACTCGACGTAAAAGGCACGCGCCGCCGCCTCTTCGCCTTTCGGGATCGTGATTTGGGCGTGGTCGACGCCGAGGACGGCCGGGCTCGATTCGCTCAAGCGGATACGGCCTTCCAGCACTTCAGGAAACGGTTCCACATCGTCTCGGCGTCGCCGATGTACCCGATGCTGAAACGGAGGAGACCCGGCGAAAGTCCGATCGCCTTCTGCTCGTCTTCGGGAATCTCGCTCGAAGTGCTCTTCGCGGAGCAGCTCATGAGGGTTCGCGAGAAACCGAGCGAGACGGCGTAAAGACCGAATTTGTCGTCCTGGAGCTTCGTCGCGAGATCGCGCGCCCGCTCGGAAGTTCCGCAGTCGAGGGTGAGGATCCCGCCGAATCCGTATTCGGGATTGGCCGTCCCCTTCAGGAGCTTGTGCTGGCGATGCGATTCGAGGCCCGGATAGATCACCGGCAGCTTCATCTCCGCCATCCGGCGGGCGAGGAAATCGGCCATTCTCGCGTGGGCCTGCATCCGGATCGGAAGATGGTCCATCCGGAGGTAAAGTTCGTGAGCGACCCGCGGGTCCATCACCGGCCCGTTCAGCATCACCGAGCCGTGATTCACGTCGATCAGGCTCGCGATGAATTCCTCCGATCCGGCGATCGCTCCCGCGATGAGATCGCTCGCACCGGAAATGAACTTCGTGCACGAATGGACGACGACGTCGGCTCCGAGCTCGAGCGGGCGGACGATGAGCGGAGCGAAGGTGTTATCGACGACGAGGAGGATCTTCCGTTTCCTACAGAGCGCCGAGAGCGCGCGCAGATCGACCGCGGAAAGGAGCGGATTGCTCAGCGTCTCGACGTAAAGGACGCGCGTTTCCGGACGAAAGGCTTTCTCGACCGCGGCGAGGTCGGTCGCTTCGACGAAGTCGACGGCGATCCCGCGCGTGGGCAGGATGTTCTTGAAGAGCGCGTAGGTTCCGCCGTAGACGGTGTTCGAGCTCACGAGGTGCCCGCCGACTTTTCCGTTCGATCGGAAGATCTGGTCGATCGTACAGGTGATCGCGGCCATCCCGCTCGCGACTCCGAGCGCCGCGGTCGCGCCTTCCATCGCGGCGAGCTTCTTCCCGAAGAAGTTCACCGTCGGATTCGAATGCCGCGAATAAAGGTAGCACCCTTGCATCTCGCCTTGGAACGTGCGCTCCATATCCGCCGGATCGAGGAAGGTCGAGGTCGCGGCGACGTCGATGACGGGGACGACGCCCCCTTCTTCGCCGAAGTGCTGGATATCGCGGATCGACTGTTCGGGACGGGATCGGGTGGTTTCCATCCCTCGGGTTTACCCCCGCCTCTATATATAGAGAAGGGGTGGTCGCCGAGATCACCCAAAAATCGAGACAACCACTCGAATTAAAAAGATTTTTTCGATTCAGATCCTTAGCCGTGTCCGCATCAAATCGATTGCTTTTATGACGCGTCGCGTATATATTCACCGCACTTCATTTCCACCCTACGAGAAAATACCGATCATGAAAATCGCTCAAGGAACGATC
The DNA here is from genome assembly GCA_018266355.1 of Bdellovibrionales bacterium. GTDB lineage: Bacteria > Bdellovibrionota > UBA1018 > UBA1018 > UBA1018 > JACMQW01. The sequence continues at coordinate 440,696 of JAFEAP010000029.1, read as the reverse complement.
GCCCTTATGGTCGCCCTGTCCGCCGGCTCGAGCCTCGCAGGGGACAACGGAACCACAAGTTACTGTGGCGTCGAGAAGTCTGTTCAGCGAGACGAGGCGGCCCTGACGGTTTCTGTGACGTTCAAAACCGTCGTCATTAAGAAAAACACCCCGCAGGAAAATTCGATCGAGAACCTCAAAAACGCTACGGCCGTCCTGAAAGAGAAGTCCTACGAAAACCTGCTTCGGCAGGAAGTGGCTCTCTCGGGTTTCCTTGCGACCTCGAAGTCGATGAAAAAAACGCCTTACGTCTGCGTGGCGAAAGTGGTCGCGGACGACGGCGAGGAAATTCCCTACGTGAGCTTCAGCTGGACTTCGTCCGAAGACGCCGAGTCTGATTTAGCTAAGCAGCTTTAATCCGAAAAAAGGAAGACCTCATGAAACGGACATTCGCCCCGCTCGCCTTGGCCCTGATCGCCAGCCTCGCTTCGGCAGGCGCCGCTGAACCGATCGAAATACTGAAATGCACGTCGAACGATGCGATCCTTTCGATCTCCAAATCCGGAAAGCACTTTTTGGCTTCGCTGGTGATCCCCATGACGGCGGAAAAAATCCGGAAATTAACGCCGAACTTGAGCGAAAGCATGGTGAATCTTCTTCTAGCCGAGAAGCCGGTGAACCAAATTCCTGCCGAATACCGCGAATACGACTCATTCGAAATCTCGGACGCTACCGTGAAAAATGGCTTCACGCTTTCAGCGAAGAACGTCCATCTCAGCTTGGTTCAGAACGAAAACGAACGGATCGACATTCTATTCGCCTACGAGAAGACGAGCCGCTCGATGCATGAGAAGCGGTCCGGCACGCTGCCGCTCGGGCCTTCATCGGAAGTCGCCTGCGAGTGGATCGAATCCCCTTAAGTTTCACGGACGTGAAATAATACCCCCCAGCCAGGTCCTCCTGCACTTCGGTTGCGGAAGTCGCCACTCAGTCTTTACACCGCGCGTCATTTTTGATATGAACCGCCGGCCCAGGAGTCCCATGAAACTGCCGCGGAACCTCATTCATCTCGCGCTCGTCACTCTCGTCGTTCTCGGCGGAAGCGTTTCGTCTACCGTGCGCGCGGCGGACTCCCCGAACGAACTCCCGATGGAGATCAAGACGACGGGCGCACCGGCGATCGACCTCGTCTACCAAGGCCGCGCGATCGACCGCGACGAAGCGACCGCGCTCATGAAAAAGGGATTCGACCTCTCGACGCTCGATCCGATCCCGAGCGACCCGTGGCAACCGGCGAAGCTTCCGATCTCGAACGCCGACAAGTTCGGTTATCCGGGCGACGGATCCCAGGTGCATTTCCTGAACGACGTCGAGCCGAACGGCATGTACCGGGGCCAAGTCGAATTCTACAATCGCCCGTTCCGTCTCGTCGTCGACATGGACAACCATCAGGCGATCATGACCGCGGCCATGCTTCGCGCGCTCGGCTACCCGGTCGACATGCCTAAACATTACAAGAACCTCGCCGTCCGATTCGACACCGCCGAGCAGATGAAGAACTTCGTCGAGAACTTCGCGTTCGAAACCGAGTTCTCTCGCGACCGGTGGCTGAAAGCGGTCGACGAAAAGAACCTCGTCGTCAGCCTCCAGGACGTGAACCTCGAATACCCGCGGATCGACGTCCCCCAGCTCTATAACGGCAAGATCAACACCGCGTGGATCGCGGGCCACCGCGCGATGCGGGCCCTCATCATCCCGCTCATGCTCCTCGACGTCCGTCTCTCCGAAAATAGCGTGAACATCTTCCCTTGGGAATTCGCCCGGATCTTCGGCGAAAACATCATGCTCTCGCACGAGTACGTCACCGCGTTCAAGGAAACGACGTACGAGGACGCGCGATGGGCCGCGCGGAAGATCGGCGCACTCACGAAACCGGAACTGAAGGCGATCATCGACCAGGCGAATTACCCGGCCGATATTTCCGCGTTGCTGCTCGAGAAGGTCGTCGCGCGCCGGAACCACATGATTCAAATCTTCAACCTCGGGGGCGAAGTCCCGGCGAAGCTGCCCTACGACGTCTATATTTCGACTGGCGCCGTCGTGAAAGGCGAAGCCACCCAGGAATACTACCCGAACTATGCCGCGCGGTTCACGGTCGGCGACCCGGCCTCGCCGCTTCGGTGGAGCGAGCTGAAGCACTACGTGAAGATGGAAACCCTCGCCCAAGGGATCCATGCGCTCACCGATAAGATCAACAAAGAACTCCAGTTCAAGGACGTGACCGACGGGGTCGACGCCCACAAGCAGAACCTCCTCGACGACATCGTGAAGCACTTCCAGGAGCATCCGAACGATCCGTACGTGATGCCGCTGAAGCCGTGGGTCCAGCCGCTCTACGGCCTGCAGATGAACGCCTCGCGTTCGCTCGTGACCGGCACCTACTACGGCTCCGATTCGAAGGCCCAGCTCGTCGATAATTTCATCGTCGGCGCGAGCGTCGGGGCGTTCGGCGGCGTCGACGGCCGGACTTACCTCCAGAACTTCGGCTTCGGCGCCTCGGTCACCTACCAGCGCACCTACACCCACGTCCGTCCGATCGCTTCGCTCGAAGCGGTGAAGAACGAGAAGTGGAAGAACCTCTTCGTACCGGGCTTCCTGAAGGGCACGAGCAAGGTCCTCACCTGGAAAGTCCTCCACCGGAAGTTCGTCGCCTTCGAAGGCGCTTACGACGAGGCCCAGCGGAGCTGGGCGAAGAATTCGAACACCCTCTGGCCAGCGTACCAAAAGCAGCTCACCGCTTACAATACGACGAAGAAGACGGTCTGCGAGGCCCAGGGGCTGAAAGCTCCGTACGACGGCTGCGACTTCGACGCGAAAAAATACCCGGCCCCGGTCGATCCGACGCCGAACGTGAAAGCGCTCTACGAAAAAACTTTCGGCTCGGCGCTTCCGGAGGGCCGCGAGATTCCCGACGTCTCTTCCGACCCGGAAATTCCGTCGAAGCTCCCGGAAGACCTCGAAGACACCGTCGTCCTCAGCACGCTGAAGGGCTTCCTCGACGACGTCCGCGACAACGAAGTCTACACGATCACCGATTCCTACGTGAACCAGATCACGCCCCAAGTCCAAATTCCGCTCACTACGATCGCGGGCATGGGCGTGATGGACCTCGTCGGTAAGGACCTCTACGGAAAGATCGCGCCCTCGGTCGGCGTGAGCGTCACCGGCCAGTGGGCGATCCTGAAACGACTGATGTTCATGCGCAAGGGCGATCAGTTCACCGTCTACGACACGAAGATGAACACGCGCGCGCTCGGCGGGGCGGTGAACTTCACCGCTTGGATCGAACTCGCGAAAGTCGCCGCGAACAAAAAGAAGGGCACGGCCGATACCGACGCCCTCATGCTCGACCTTTCCTCGGTCACCGACGAGGACAAGGCGAAAGACGATAAGCTCGCGGGCGACCGGAAAAAACTCCTCATGGCGATCTCCGATCTCATGTTCAAGAACGAGATGGACCGCGCGGAGGAGATCGCCCCGCCGTACGCCATCCACCATGACCTGAAGGGGAAATCCCGGAGCGCGAAGGTGCTGCTTTGGAACTGGGCGAACTACGCGGAAACGAACCGCGTTTCGCTGACTCCTCCGGCCGATCCGCTCCACGTTTTCGACGTGAAGGGCGAGACGCGCACGCTCTACAGCGCGCGGAAAATGAACCTCTCGGGCAAGAACCCGTACGGGCTCGTCGGCCAAGTCCTCTCGAAAGCCGTCGGCGTCGGGGGCCTCCTCGATTCGGGGACGAACCAGAACCCGTCGGGAACGTTCCTCGGTTCCGCGAATTGGAGCCAGGTCCGCGCCGAAGCCGAAGTCACCCCGGGACGCGAGTTCAAACCGATGCTCATCCTCGAGGACTATTACTCGGGATGGTTCCTCGCGAAGGACAAGCTGCTGAAGATCCTCGATCGCCTCCAAGGCGAGGTGAACGATTTGAACCTCGGTTCGCCGATTTTCCGCCGCGACATGTTCGCGTCCACGACGCAGCTCCAAGCCTACGAGATCCGTTCGAGCGTGCTCCTCTACCCGAGCGCGGTCGATAAGATCGAGAAGGAGTTCTTCGGCCCGAAGTCGCGCCAGGAATTGATGCTGAATCTCCTCGACTGGGTCGATCCGGAAGACTACCGGAAACGTTGCCGAAATTATTTCGCCGACCGGAAGATCGAACCCGATCTCGAGCAATTCGAGAAACTCGACGACGAGAAGGCGAAGAAGAAGATCTGGAACCGCTGCATCCAACCCTGGATGCGGAAGGTGATGCGCCACGTGCGGAACGCCCCGCCGCGCGACCAGAAGGAAAAATACACCGAATGGCTCTCGACCACGATTTACCTCGTGAACAAACACCTCGACGTCTCGCGTTTCCTGAATCGGATCGGTAAGGAAAACTTCTTCTTCCAAGTCCGCGTCAGCGGTTTCCGTAAAGGCGACGAGAACGCCCAAAACAAGAACGGGGAAACGGATTACGTGACCGACACGATCGGGACCGTTCAGACGCCGGTCTCCCTCGGGCCGTTCCGCGACCTGAAGGTCTACACGAACGGCCAAGACTGGCAGATCTCGGACTACGAACTGCAGGCGCGCTACTTCGGAGACGGCTTATGACGAAGCTCGGATCCCGGCTCGCCCTCCTTTCGACCGCCTTCCTCGTCTCGACGGCGCTGACCGCGGGCGCCGCGCGCGCGGAAAACCTCATCCTCACCGGTAAGGCGGCGAATCTCGCGAAATTCCGCGCTTCGGCCGGAAAGACCATCCGGACCGCGCCGCTCTTCACCGAGAACGAGCAGAAGCTTCTCCTGAAGCTCGGCCGGCCCGACATGGCGGCGACCCTTCTCGTCGCGCCCGGGAACGTCGCGGCCGACGTCACCGTTCGCGCGAAGAACCTCCACCTGAAGGTCGAAGTCGACCGCAAGGTGAAGGCGCGGTCGCTGAACGGTCGCGATCCGCTTTCGCCCGAACTCTGGGGCATTTCGAACAACGGCGACTCCCGCAAATTCTACCTCGATAACTTCACCTCGATCGTCGTGAAAGGGAAGATCGGCGAGGACGTCCACCTACCCTCCTATTCGAAAGAAGGCGCGGGGATGGTCGTCGCCGTCCTCGACTCCGGATTCGACGCCGATCACGAGGACCTCTCCGGTCAGTTCGTCACGAAGACCGCCGAATGCGAGAATCTCGCGAAATATAACGCCTGCGTCGCCGACGCGAAGGCCGCGAACAAGCCGAGCACGACCTGCGACAACCAGTACCTGAAGCTCGACGCCGACAGGAACGGCTATCCGATGGACTGCCACGGATGGAACTTCGTCGGCAAGAAATCGAAGGTCTCCGGCCAATACGGCTCGCCCGACATCGCAGAGCAGTTCGAGGAAGGTTCCGGCCACGGCACGAAGGTCGCCGGCGTGATCGCCGCGATCGCGAATAACGGCGTCGGCGTCCGCGGCATCGCGCCGAAGGCGAAGATCCTCGGCGTGCGCGTGATCACCGAGGAACCGGGCGCCGAGACGAACGGCGTCTCGGATCCGGAAAAGGCGATGAGCCTCGTTTCGACCGTCGTCCGCGGGATGCTTTACGCGATCGCCGAAAAAGCGAACGTGATCAACCTCTCCCTCGGATGGAACGGTCGCGCCGACTCCCCGCTCATGCGCGACGCCGTGAAGACCGCCCAGGAAAAGGGAATCATCGTCGTTTCCGCCGCCGGAAACGATTCGACCGACGCGCTCGTTTTCCCGTGCCAGTACGAAGGCGTCGTTTGCGTCGGCGCGCACGATCCGGACGGAAAGATCTCGGAGTTCTCGAATTTCGGTTCGGGCGTCGACCTCGCCGCCCCGGGATTCAGCATCCTCTCGACGATCGACCGCGAAGCCGATCCGATTTATTTCACCGATCGCCAAGGCTACGACTTCGACAGCGGGACCTCGTTCGCGAGCCCGTACGTCGCGGGCGCCGCCGCGATCCTGCGTTCGCAGGGATATTCCTACGGCGAAACGATCGCCCGGCTCCTCGCCGGAGCGCGCCCGATGGAGTACTCCGAGGGTAAAGTCGTCCTGACGGGGAATCTCGACGTTTCCCGCGCGATTTCGATCGCGCCTCGGCCGTTCTTCACGCCCGAAAACAAGGGCGTCTACCCGACCCTCTGGGACCGCAAGGCGAACGAGGCCGAACTCGCGATCGACCTGAAAAACATCTGGAAGACCGCGAAAAAAGTCCGCGCCCGACTCACGCTCTCGAAGCGCGACGAAAAGCTCGGGCAAATCCGGGTGAAGAAGGCCGAGTTCTCGCTCGCGAATTGGAAATCCGGCGAGGTGCGCTCGCTCGAGACCGCGCTCGCGGTCCTCGATCCGCGTCTGACCTCCGACGCGACGCTCGTCCTCGAGATTTCCGCCGACGGCGGCCCGGCCCAGAAGATCCGCATCCCCCTCCAGATTTCCGTCGTCCTCGATAAGGACGCGAAGCTCCCGAACGCCGTCACGATCCCGGTCGAGGGCAAGGTGAACCCGAACGGCGTGATTTTCTCCGTCCAGTCGATGGACGGGCGCCCCGAGCAGGATTACGTCTCGATCGAACGCACAGATGAGACTTGGAACTACCAGATCATCCGCGAAGTCCGCGACGCAGGCGCCCGCCACTACGTCGCCGGCCCCGTCAAACCCGTGCCCGCCGTCGAAAACGGCGCGCCCCGGACCGCCCAGCGCCTCGACGTGAATCTCGACGGCAAACCCGATTACGTTTTCTCGGTCTACATCCCGAGCGAGGAAGAGGACCACCTCCCGTATTTCCGCTTCGACTATCGCGACGCGGACGGGAACGAGGTCCTTCCGTCCTACCTCTTCAAGAACCGCACGGCCGTCCTCCAGCTCGACCGCTTCCAGTGGCTCCGTTCCGGAGACCGCCTGGTCCAGGCTTGGGCCGGCGCCGGCATGACTCCGAAAGCGGAGCAGAAGAAGTTCGATCCGTGGAATCCGAACGCGTACAAGGACGAGGACGCCGACGCGCACCTTTATTATCACGATCCGGCGACGGAAGACGGCGTGCGCTCGATCGCGATGCCGAACGACTCGATCCTCCCGAAGGATACGAGTTTCCTTTCGCTGCTGAACCAGAGCGCGGCCGACCGTAAAGCCGGCCGGATCGCGATCTTGATCACGGAAACGGGCGATTACTTCGCGAAGGTCTTCGCGATGGAAGTCTCGGCCGCGGGCGCCGCTCCGAAAGTCTACCCGGTCGAAGTCCCGCGTTTCCGGAATCTCCAAGCCGTCGAAAGCATCAAGGCCTATGCGCTCGACGCGAACCCGCTCGCCGCGGCGACGACGTTCGCGGGCAACTCGAGCGTGACTTCCCAGCGCGTGAGCGGCGTCGTGAAAGCGGGCGACCGGTACCTCGTGCTCGACCGCAAGGTGACTCCGGATTCCGCCGCGGATACCGCCTACAAGACGATCGCCGCCTTCAGCGAGGGGCCGGCCTCCGCGCCGACGGGCCTCGCGGCGTTCATCCAAGCGAACTACGACGTGATTTACCGGGACTCGACGACGGAGAAGAATCTCCTCACGTCGCTTCGCCGATACACCTTCCTCGCCTCCGCGCTCTTCGAGCGCACGTTCATTCCGGCGGTCGCGGAGAGCGACGGCGTCCGGTTGCCCGCGATCCAAATCCCCGACGGTTTCGGCGCTTACCCGGGCGCGGAGCTCATCGTGCCGCTTCGGAAGAACGGCGTGAGCGTCGATTTGATTCGCCCCGCCGCACTTCGGATCCAGACGCTCACCGACGATTGTGACTGGCTCGCACGCACCGAGCCAACCGTGGCGAACCCCTCGGAAGCCGTCTATTTCTGCGGTGACCGATTCCTTCGCATTCCCTACCGTTTCTAAAAGAAGGCGGTTTTCTCGGGAAAAGCGGTCGGTTCGAAACGGCTCCGAGGCGTCGTTTCGCACCCGAGCTTTTGCTATTAACGCGACCACCCGAGGCGTGCGCTTTTCCTCCGTTTACGGAGCGAATTCAAAGTCTTAACACACTGCGCTGCACTTTTATTGGCCGTTTGGCACATCGACTGCACCATGGCCGGGAGACGACTTCACAATTTTATTCGATGGAGTCGCTTAGTCCCAAACCACTAGGAGCATTTAGAAATGAAAAAGTCCCTGATTAAAAATTCCCTGATGGGTCTCGCGGGCCTCGCGATGATGGCCGGCCTCTCCGCCTGTAACGGCGGCGGTGGCGGCGGCGGCGGCGTGATCATCATCGATCCGGTCGTCTATGCCTGGTTCGACGTATACGGAAACGGATGCGCGACGGCCGCCCAAGGCCCCGGCCCCGGCTGTAACTACTACGCTTGGGGTTCCGACCTCGTGAAGATCATGGATTTCGAAGATCCGTACTTCAACGACTACTATTGGCCGGAGTACAACACCTGGGATTACTACCTGAACGGCGTTCTCTATGAGTACACCGGATGGGGCTGGGTCTCCCCGACCGGCATCCTGTATGACGACTACGGCAACGCCCTCAACAAGAAGAAGGGCTCCGGCGGCCGCGACATGGTTCGCGACGTCGCGAAGGCCGAGTCGAAGATCGTCGAGAAGGCCGGTAAGGACCTCGCGGCGAAGTACAACCTCTCCGTCTCGAAGGGCGTGCAAATCGCTCGTACCCTCAACGACTGGGCGAAGATCGGCAAGCAACGCGCGAAGACCGAGAAGGACTTCGCCGAGTTCTCCCAGAAGCTCTACGGAGTCGACTACACTCGCGTGAAGAAGGCCGTTCTGAGCGCGATGAACGGCGACAAGGCCGACATGAAGGCCACCGTCGCGGACGCCGCCAAGAACTGGGGCACGAACGAAGAAACGATGAAGCAAGTGCTCAAGAACTGGTACCACGACCAAGTTCCGGGCCTCGAGTAAAAATCCGCTCGAGCGGATTTTCGGGGGCGCAACGTCAGGCTCTTTCGAGCCTGTTCCTGAGCGTGAAGCGAAGGAAAGTGAGCACCCGATCTCATCGTACACACCTAAGAACCCCGGGAGCCTGACCTCCCGGGGTTTTTCCTTTTCCGCTTTCCGGGTAGCCGCATCGGTGCGAGGAAAAGGCATGGCTCTCCGTAAACGCTCGGGCGCGCGCGTCTCCGATCCGAAACCGAAATTGAAGAAACCCGTTCCCTTCTCGTTCGTCCTCGACGAGCTCGACGGGGTGTATACCCTCGTACGCCCGATGTTCGGCGCACACGCGGTCTATCGCGACGAAAAGATCCTCCTCATCCTTCGCCAGAAGGATGCGAACCCGAAGGACAACGGCGTCTGGGTCGTCTCCCCGGTCGATCAGGTGGAGTCGATCAAGCGCGAGATCCCGGCCCTCCGCGAGATCTTCATGTTCGAAACCTCCGGGCCGACGACCTGGCATAACCTGCCCGAAGAGGCGCCGACGTTCGAAGAAGACGTGCTGCGCGTTTGCGCACTCATCCGGGCGGGCGATCCACGCATCGGAAAGGCGCCGAAAGAAAAGAAACCGAAGCGCCCGAAGGGCGCGGCGGCTAAAGGCGCGTCGACTCCGGCGCGGTCCGGAAGCCGAGCCGCGCGTAAAGCCGCTGGGCGGAAGAATTCCCCTCCGTCACGGCGAGGTAAAGCGCCGGCGAAGCGGCTGCGAAAAGAGCGCTGAGCGAACGCTCGATCAGGAAGCGACCGTATCCGCGTCCTTGGAAGTCCGGGTCGGTCATCGAGAACGCGAGGAGCGGCATCTCCTTATAGAGCGTGACGAGCGACGCCGAGACGATCCTTCCCTCCGTCTCGATCAAGAACGACGCGCGGTCGAGGAAAGGACCGTACTTCCCGGTCAGCGTCCCGCGCATTTCCTCCACGCACTGCTCGGGCGTTTCCCGTTCCCAATCGATCGTGTTCGTATACGCGCGGTCCATGAGCGGCCCGAGCGCTTCCGCGTCCTCGACCGATACGTTTCGAAAGCCCGGGGCGTCCACCGCGAGCGGGATCTCGCGCGTCTCCGCGAAGAGCCAATGGCGAACGGGCTTCGTCATTTATGCAGGGCGAAGACCGCGAGACCGCCGCGTTCGTCGCGCAAGATCGCGATGAAGCTCGTCTTCGTCGGCGCCGGGCTCTCCGGCGTGTAGCGATTCTCGAACGCGGGATCGGTCCGCGAATACCGGATCGATCCCGCGTTCGAGAGCCAAGTCACGGTGAGTTTCTCCGTCATGTTCGTCGTCGTTCCGTCCGCGTTCTCGGCCACGTAGCTCTCGGCCGCTCCGGTCGCGGCGTTCGCTACCATCGTAAAATAATCGGAGGTGAGCGAATACGCGGAAGCGTCGACGCCCGCGAAAAGGAGGGCTGGAGAAGCGAACGTCGGATTCTGGTTCTTCGTCGCCTTCGTCGAAACGATCACCCGCTTGAACGCGGTCACCGACTCGGTCGAAGACGCCGTGAGCGTGAGGAGCACGAGGTACCCCACGCCGTTCTGCTGTTGGTAGGTCGCCCGGGTCAGTCCCGTCGCCGGATCGACGTAAATCACGCCCGCCGCGGGAACGGAAAACGCCGGCGTCGTAAGGACGCCGTAATAATTCGTGGCCGCGCTCCCCGGCGTGAACGACCCGCTCGCGGTGATCACCGTTCGGGTCGGGTTGCCCGCGCAAGTCGGAGTCGCGCCGAACCCGATACCGGGATCGACGCAGGCCTCGAGCGAATACGAAAGCGAGCGGCCCGCTCCCTTCGGATCGGAAATGTGGAAGTCCACCGTGATCCCGGCATCACCGGCGGAGAATTCCGCCGCCGACCCGGTCACGTTCGCGCCGAGCACCCGGAGACGATCGAGAAGGAAGTAATCGGGCAGGTCGTCGGATCCGCAGCCGGCGGCGAAAACGAGAAGGATCCCGGCCGTCCAAGCGCGAAGCGCGCGTCTTTGATTCGAGTCCAAGCGGATCATTAAAACTCCCCTTTCAAGCCGAGCGCGGGAATGATGGGCAGCCCCGTGACGTCGGTCCGCTGCGAGTAATCGTAGGCATAGCTCACGTTTTCGGTGTTCTTGTGGTTCGTCGCGTTCTGGACGTCGAGGTAGGCGGTCAGGACCCAGGTATTGAAGATCCACTTCTTATCCGCGCGGAGGTCGAGCTGGTAAAAGGGGCCGATGCGCTCGCTGTAGTAGGGGCCGCGGATCGGGATGTAGGCGTCGTTATCGGCGTCGAAAACGGATCCGGTGACCGGAGTGATCGGATTCCCGGTGACGTAGCGGAAGCGCCCCGCGACCCGCCAGTTCCGAGGCAGGTCCTTGCCGACGATCAGGTTCAAGTTATGGGTTTGGTCGTAGGCGGAAGGATACTCGGGCTGCCCCGGCTGCACGCGCGTGCTTCTCCCGACCGTATAGGAAAGCCACGCGTTCCAAGGATTCGCCTCGTACCGGACGAGCATCTCGACGCCGTACGCGCGGCCGGACCCGTTATTGTTATAATATTCGGGGGTCGTGACGCCGTTCCGGGTGGTCGTCGCGCTCGAAGCGACGACGAGATCGTCGAATTTCCGGTAGAACGGTCCGCCGGTGAAGATCACGCCTTTCGAGGAACCCCTCCGGAAGTCTTCCTCGTATCCGATCGCGAAGTGCGTCGCGCGCGGAGCGGTCAGCTCGGGATTTCCGACGCCTTCCGCGGTTTCCTGGGGCTGGGGCGGTTGGTAGTAGAGACCGGTCGCGAAACGCACCGAAGAATACGGCGAGAGCGAACGCTTTACCGCGAGTCTCGGGGCGACGTGGGCCTCGTTCACGACGCTGAAATAATCGAAACGCAGACCGGGTTTCAACGACCACTCGGGAGCGAATTTCCAGTCGTTATTCCAGTACGCGCCGAAGTTCTGGCTGTTCGACGAGATGCCGACGCGGCGGCTCGTTCCCGTCGAGACCGGATTCGAGATGCCGCCCGCCGCGTAGAAATCCGGGAAATTCATCGCGACCTTCGCCCATCCGAAAGAGTTATCGAGGCCGAGCGTCGAGGTGAAGTCCTCCGAAAATTTCCGTTCGAGCTCGTAGCGCTGGGTGATCGTATAGAGGTAAAGGCGGAAGTACTGATCGGCGAGGATGAACTTCGACCAATCGCGGCCGAGGCCGAGCGAGAGGCGGCTCGTCGTGCCCTCGCCGTGCCGGTGGGTCCACTGCGGGATCAGCCGGACGAACGAGGTCTTCGTCTCGAAATCGCCGCGGATCTTCGGGTCGTTCTGGGGCGAATCCTTGAGCACGAACCCGAGCGAGTCCTGGGACGCGATGAGGTCGACGCGCAGGTCGTCCCGATCGCCGAGCGGCGTATCGTAAACCGCGGTGAAATCCGAGAACGTCGGCGCCGCCGTCAGGTCAGCGTCCGAATTCTTATCGTCGTCCTTCTTGTGCTTGTCGGCTTCCTTCAGGAGCTCGCCGATGTAGCTCCGACGGAGACCGAGCGTGAGCGAACCCTTCTCCCCGACCGGCGTCTCGATCGCCGCCCCGGCGTTGATGAAATCCGCGTAAGCGAATCCCTTCAACCGATCGCGATCGGGCTTCCGCGTCCACACGCCGACGATCCCGCCCATCGCGCGTCCGTACTCGACGCCGTAACCGGCGGAGAGGTAGTCGACGCGGTCGAGCGCTTCGGGGAGCACGACCGAGGAATAGCCGCCGAAGTGGAAGATGATCGGAACTTCGTGCCCGTCGATTGTGTAGCGCGTGTCTTGGGGCGCGGAGCCCTGGATGATGACCTGGGAGGAAAACCCGTTCGTGCGCGAAACGCCGGGCATGTTCTGCACGGCCTTGATCGGATCGTTGTTCGCTCCCGGGAGTTTCTGCGCGACCGAAGCCTTCAGGCTCTTCGCCGAGTCGTCGCCGGAATCGAGTTTCCCGTACACCGTCGTTTCGTAGACCTGGTAGGAATCGCGCTCGAGGTAAACCGACCGCTCGAACTCCCCTTCGGCGGCGGACTGCTGCACGACGCGCGAGAATTTCTTATAGCCGGTGAGGTTCACGAGGATTTCGAACTCGCCCTCGGGCACGCCTTCGATCCGGAACTTCCCTTCCGCGTCGGTCGTCCCCTTCAATTTCGCGGGAAGGACGTAGACGTTCGCGTCGGCGACGGGCTTCTTCGTCCCTTTCTCGAAGAGCGTGCCGGCGACGGTGACCGTCCCGACCGAAGCGGTCTCGGTCGCGGGCCCTAAGGAAGGAACCGCGCTCGGCGCGGCCCCGGGTTCGACGGCGATCGCCGGAGCCGCGAGGGTCAGAAGGAGCGTCGATAGCGGGAGAAAACGTTTCATCGGGAGTTGTCCGGGGCTCAGCGCTCGAGCACGAAGTTATAGGCGAACTGGATCTCGACCGCGACCGGTTTGTCCTGCACGCGGGCGGGCCGGAAGCGGAAATTCTTCATCGCATCGACGGCCGCTTCGTTCAATCCGTAACCGGGTCCGTTGATCAGCGTGGCGCGGCGCACTTTCCCCTCCCCGTCGACGAGGAGCTTCATGAGGACGCGGCCCTGGATTTTCGCCTTCCGAGCCTCCGGCGGATACGGGATGCGGAAGTCCGTCTCGAGCACCGGCATCGCGGTGACGAGGTATTCCTCCGTCGGGATCGGAATCGAATCCGCGTCGTCGTCGCGGAGCTTCTCATGATCCGGATCCTTCGCGACGGTGTTCCCGGCTTTCACCGCGGCCGCGTTCGGATCGTTCGTCGCGTCGACCATCGCCTTCCGAGAGGTGCCGAAGACGGAACGTTTCTCGGGTGATGCCTTCTTCGGCTCCGGCGGTTTCGTGAGCGCGATCGGAGGCGCGGTCGCGAGCTTCGGCGCTTCGTAGACTTCGAAGTCGACCGTTTCGCGACGACGCCCCCACGGGAAGATCACGAGACCGATCGAAATCGCGACGGCGAGGTGCGCGCCGACGGAAACTCCCCACGGCGAACGCCAGAACGGAGTCGCGCCGGGTTCGGCTCGGGAAGAAGCCGCCGTCGCCACGATCTAGGGCCCCGCCTTCGTCTCGGTTTTTTCGGGCCGCTCGATCTGGAGCGCGAAACGACTCATGCCGGCCGTCTTCACGAGGTCGATCGCGCGCACGACGTCGGCGTGCCGGGCTTCGCCGTCGGCGGCGATGATCGCCTGGGCATCGGGATTCTTCGAGAGCGCGGCTTTCACCGCGGCGGTCACCGCTTCCTCGGTCGCGATCGTGCCGTTCAGCAGAATCTGGCCTTGGCGGGTGACGGCGACGCCGAGGGTCTCCATCGCGGAACCGTCGGCCGAAGCCGCCTTCGGGAGCTTGATCCCGAGGGTGTCCTTCACGAGCGCGGGAGCGGTGACGATGAAGATCACGAGAAGCACGAGAACGACGTCGACGAACGGCGTGACGTTGATGTCGGAGATGAGCGAATCGCCCTCGGTCGAGGACGGGAGGTTCGCCGCCATTACGCGCGGCCCTTCAGGACGAACCGCGAAAGGTAGAGGTCGCGCAGCGATTCGGCGTCGGCGATCGCGTTCTTCACGCGGTTCGAAAAATAGTTATAAGCGACGACCGCCGGGATCGCGACGAAAAGTCCGATCGCGGTCGCGATGAGGGCCTCCGCAAGAGAGAAGATCACTTGGTTCATCGCCGCGCTCGACGTCGCGAGCGCGCCGAACGACTGGATGATGCCGAGGACCGTTCCGAAGAGACCGATGAACGGCGCGTTCGAACCGAGGGTCGCGAGCACCGAAAGCCCCTTCGAGAGTTCCGCGCGCTCGTCGGCGAGGAACGAGCGCTGGGCGTAGGCGATCGCCTCGGCGCCCTGGGGCGCTTCGAGGACTTCCCGCATGGCCGCGGCTTGGAGCGTGCGGCCCTTTTCGGCCCAGGCGCGCAGTCCCGCGGCATCGCCGGCGCGGATCAACTCGCGTCCTTTCGCCGCTTCGTCTCCCGCGACGTACTCGCGGAGTCTCTTCCGTCGATCGACCACGATCGCGACGGACCATATCGAGAGAAAGAGGAGGAGAACGAGGACGACTTTCGTCGCGAAACCGATGACGAGGATCCAAGCCGGAGTTGCCATAGCGTCTTAAAGGGCTACTCGGGAACGCCGGAAACTTCCAGGAACTACTGACCGTCGGGGAAGATCTCGACCCGGAGCGAAATCGTGGAATCGTTCGGAAAACATTGGCAAGCGAGCCGAATTCCCGCGGCGAGTTCCTTTTTCGAGAGGTGACGGCGCTCCGCTTCCGTGATTTCCGAGAGCGGCGGCTCGCCGAGGACGCGGACGCGGTCCCCCCCGCAAATGCCGTGACCGCCGCACCGCGAACCGACCTCGAGTTCGAGCGTCTGGGCGTGCGCGAGCACGTTCAAGTTCGGCTCGACGAAGTCGACCGTCGCCACGTCGGAAAAATCGGCGCTTCCCGAAGGCGGAGCGCGCCGTACGAAATCGATCCGGGTACCCACGTTTACTTCAGATTCCGGTAACGACCGTCGAGCTTGTCCTCGAGCTTGCCCGGATTCTTCGCGAGCTCGTCGGCAACGAGTTCGCGGAAAATCCCGAGGTCGGCCATGCGGGGCGCTTCCTTGAATTCGACGTAACCGGATCCGCCGGCTTCGAGGAAGTCGAGGGTCGCGATCGTGACCGTGTCGTCCGAGACGAACACCTTGTTCGGGTCGCGAGCGTCGTAGAGGAGCTTCCCGTCCTTCGAGCCGTCGGCCTTGTCGGCGAGGGCGATCGTCACGACGCGAGACTGCGGGTCGTTCCCGTCGGCGTCCGTCTGCTTGCAGTCGCCGCGCTCGTAGGTCACGCGGATGCCCGAGGCGAGCACGGGGCCGGATTTCCCGCAGCTCTTCGCCGCGCGGGAAACGATCTTGAGGAGCGTCGAGACCTTCACCGGACCGAGCACGACCGCGCGATTATTGAACGGCGAAATCGCGTAGAGGGCTTCGTAAGTGAACGGGCCCGGAGCGATCGACGTGCGCACGCCGCCGGTGTTGATCATCGCGACGTCCGCGCCCGAGGCGCGGCGGTAGGCGTCGGTGAGGAGGTTCACGAGGCCGCTCTCGTTGATCGGATCTTTCGCGATCGTCGCATCGGCGTAACCGAGGTTCCGTCCGGTCATCGGCGCGATGTCCTTCTTCCCGTCTTCGATCTTCGCGAGGGCGGAGGCGGAGGCGGCGATTTTCTCGTGTTCGTAGTTCACGTCCGTCGCGTTCGGGAGTTCGCAGAAGGTCTTGATCTGCGAGTCGCAGTCGGATTGGAAGAGCATCGCGCCCGCGGCCGCGCGGGTGCGGACGACTTTCTTCGTCTTCGCGTCGACGACGAGGTCGATCCGGCCGAACATCGCGCCGCTCGATCCGGATTGGATCGCGTAGACGCCGTTCTTCTCGATCTTGTTCACCTGGTGGGTATGGCCGCCGATGACGGCGTCGACCGCGTCCGGGCGATAGGCTTCGAGCTTCACGAGGAGGTTCGTGAGGTTCTTCTCGTTGTTGATATCGCCGTCGTGGATCACGAGGACGAAGAGGTCGGCCTTTCCTTCGAGGGATTCGCGCACCGACTTGTACTCCTCGGCGGCGTCGCGGAAGCAGAGGTCGCTCACGTTCGCGGGCGTCGTGGTCGTCGGCGTGATCGGGTTATCGAGACCGATGATCGCGACGCGGAGGCCGGCGACTTCCCGGAGGAGATAGGACTTCAGGAATTCCGGACGCTCGGCGCGAGACCAGTCGAGCGGCTGGTCGGAGCCGCACCCTTGGGAATCGATGGTGGCCGGTTTTCCGTCGAAGGTCCTGATCGAAGCCTTCACATAGGCGTTCGAGGAGAGCAGCGGAAAAGGGGCGGAGTTCGCGAGCTTCTTGATCACGCCGCGCGGGTCCTTGTCTTTCGAATCCGGCGTGACTTGGTCGACGAGCCAGCCTTCGGGACCGAAGTCGTAGTCGTGGTTGCCCGGGACCATCGCGTCGTACCCGACGTCGCCGAGGAGCGAGAACATCAGCGCGCCTTCGGAGTAGTTCGAGAGGAGCGTGCCTTGGAACTGGTCGCCGCCGTCGAGGACGAGGACGCCGCCCTTGTCGCCGTATTCCTTCGCGACCCCGTCGCGAACCGCTTTCACGGCGCCGGCCCAGAACGCCATCCCGCCGAACGTCTTCCCGTCCTTCGAAACCCGCGGCTCGATCGCGCCGTGGATGTCGTTCGTCCCGAGAATCGAGACGAGGAGTTCGTCCGAACCGAGCGCGATCGGAGTCTTCGTGTCCATCACGGTCGGCGCGACCCGCGCGATCGGAGTCGTCGGTGCGACCGGCGAGCCTCCGCCGGCTGCGGCCGAGAGCGGCGCCCGCCCTTTCTTCGCGTCCGTGCATCCGAGTGCGAGGAAGAGACCGAGGGAAAGAGCCGCAAATTTCGCCGTCCGAAGTTTGAAAATCATGTCCGCGAAGTATCCCGGTCGTGGCGGGGTGTCAATCACCCGCACCGAATCCTAAAACGTCGTTAGGTGCTTGAAAGTGGGAGCCTTTTCCAAGATTTGACGCATCGCGTTTTTCGAATACCCGACGATGCTCTGACGGCGAGTTTTTCGTCCCGAAAAAGGGAGGCGATGTCACAATAAGAGAAGGGTTTCGGTGTCTGCGGAGAGGGTAGCCAGGATGGCTCGTTTCGTCTCGAAAAAGAAAATCGTCGGCCTCGTCGCGGCCGCCCTTCTCGCCGCGTCGCCGAGCGCGCGGGCCGCCGATCCTCACTGCATCGAACACCTCCGTAAGGAGCGCGTCCGCCTCCTCGAGGAGTTCGGTAAACTCCAGAACTACAAGACCTTCACCGAAGCGAAGGCACGAAAGCTCCAGAACGAGGTCGAGCAATACCTGATCGCGATCGGCGACCTGCTCAAGAACTTCAATCTCGACATCTTCTTTGACGAGCAACTTTCGAAACTCCCGCGCGTCGCCGACCTCTCGGCGAGCCGCCAAACCGCGCTCGCCGACGTACTCCGGCCCGCGTTCGAGAGCCGCCGCATGCCCTCCTACCGAAATCTCGCGGGTGACCTCCGGAAAGCCGGATTGAACGAAGTGCCCGTCCGCGAAGTGCGAGACCTGATGGACAAGTCCTTCAAGATTTGGCGCACGAAGCTCATCTTCGAGGAAGGCGGCACGACCGTCTGGAACCAACTCGCGAAGGCCTTCGTCGAAAAGCAGGACATCGGCGAATTCAGCATGTCGGTCGGACTGCTCGGGAAGAACGAGTGGGAAGCGTTCTTCGAGTCCGAGAAAGGCAAAGGGATCTTCAACGGCGACGTCCCCGGGATGCTGAAGGACATGCTCACCGACACTTCCGTGCACGAGGCCGTGCACATGGTGGTCGAGACGCTCGCGTCGAAAGGGCACGAGAGCCCGTACGCGTTCTGGATGAAGGTCGATCACGCGTACAAGAAGACCGGCGCCGTCGGGCCCCGTCAGAAAAAGGCGCTCGCCGAGGCGGTCGACCCCCTCAGCGACGGCGACTATTATCGGAACGAACTCTACCTCGACGAGATTCCCGCCCACGGGATCCAGTCCTCGTTCAAGAACGTCGAACTCAGCCGCGCGCTCCAAGACCGTTTCGACGAAGTCCTGAAGGGCGCCCGCGCGAACGAGACGAAGAACGATCTGAAATACGCGTACGCCGACTACCTCCGCGACGGGAAGGTGGATTGGACCGAGTATTCCGACCTTTCTCGCCGGAAGTTCGAGGAGTTTCTCGCCTCTCCCGCGAAGGACGAGCGCACTCACCTCTCGAAGATCCTTTCCGAGATGGCGGAATACGCGAATTGGATCGATCTGCTGAACGACAGCGGGATGAGCGCCGCCTACGAGGCGCGGAAGATCATCGACGAGGAGGTCGCCCTCGCGAAGAAGAGGGGGTTCCCGGGCCTGCCCGCGAGCGAACGCATCGCGATCAAGCCCGACGTCTTCCTCGGACAGCCGGGTTACCGGATCGAGGTCCGCATCCCCGTCGAGGTGATGGACAAGGACAAAAACTTCCACCTTTCGAAGGGCGCCGGCGCGACGGTGAACTTCCGGTTCACGAACATGGGGAAGGCCGGGAAATCGATCACGCCCGAGCAGCTCCGTAAGCTCGTCGATCAAACCGACTGGATCGCCGAGATGACCGAGCGGAACCGGAAGGCGCTCGAGGACTACGCCGAATTCCTCGACTCGAACGGCGCGCTCGTCGACTACACGATAGAAGGCGCGTTCAAGATGAAACGCGTGCACACCCGCCTGCGCCAGATCGCTCGCGATACCGCGAGGAGGATCCGTGCGAGCTGATCTCCTTTTCATTCCCCTGATCGCGGGTTTCACGATCGCCGCCGGATTCTCGCCTTCCCTCGCCCGCGCGGAGGACCCCGCGCCGATCCCGCGGACGAAGAAGCAGGACACCTTCAGCCGTAAACTCCAAAAGGAGTTCTGCACCCGTCTTTTCAAGAAGGACTGGACCTCGGCCGCCGCCGCCATCCAAGAACCCGTCGAAGTGAACGGATTCAAGTTCGGGATGGGCACGAAGATGAAAGTCCGGGTCGACGACGAGCGGGAAGCCGAAGGGCTCCTCCTCGGTCGACTCGTCTCCGACGAGGACCAGACGGTCGGATTCCTTTTCCAGGATCCGGCGGGAAAGAAAAACTACATCATCCCCCCCTCGCGCTGCTCGCTGAAGTTCGCCGGCCGGAACGTCGACCTCGCGGATATCCAGGCCATCCGCACGACGATGATGCAGGAAGGGGAGAACTGCGCCGAACTCGCCACCGTAAACTACTTCGCGCAACTCGTGCTCGCGGGACACCTCGGGAACGGGACCTTGAAAGAGGAACTCGAGCATCCGGCCGGGTGGCTGAAGCTCATCCAGCACGCGAACGAGTACTACACCTCCGGCCGAGGCGCCGGGAACTTCAAGCCGATCTTCAAGGAGCTCGGCGAGAAGTACGGATTCGTCTGCCACTCGCTCGAAGTCGTCTCTCCGGCTTATCTCGAGAAGACCGTGATGGGCCTCCTTCGCGCCGGGAAACCCGCACTGATCGAGTTCTACATCGGAAGCGACATGAAAAACGCCCGGAACCAATGGGTGAACACCACCGAACGCGTCGGCGAAGATCGCCGGATGTGGCTCCCGCGCGCGATCGGCGAAAAGAACGGCGGAGGCCACGCGCTCGTCGCGATCGGCGCTTTCGCGAACTCGAAGGGCAAGGAAATGCTCCTCGTGAACGACTCGGACTGGGAAGCCCGGCCGGTCGAGTGGGACGCCGAGGAATACTTCTCCACCCGGGTGAAGTCCTCCGGCATGATGGCGCATTATTGCGAGTGACGTCTTCCTATTGGAAGATGAATTCGATCCGCGGCGCTTCCGCGCCCTGGACCGACGAAGGCGCGCGATCTTCACCGCCCGGCTTCTTCCGACGCATCGTCGTCGAGATGCGTTCGTCTTCGACGAGTTTGTGGTCGACGAGGAAGCGCGCGACCGCGACGGCGCGCGCGACCTGGAAGTCGTAGTTTCCGGTTTCCGGCGTGCCCCAAGCGCCGCGAATCGTGAGCTTTCCGCGTTCCTGGTTCTTCGCGAGTTTGCCGATCTTCTGGAAGATCTTCTCGATCCCCGGCTTCCACTGGTCGGTGGTGCCCGGCATGAAGAGATCGTCCTCGAGAACCGAGAAACGCATCACTTCGACCATCACGCGGTCGCCGGAAGACGCGAGCTTCGCCGCGGCGTCGGACGCGTCCTCGGCCTGGGTATTTCCCTCGAGCACCGGCTTCGACGGTTTCTGGACGAGCTGCTCCGGGATCTCGCCGTCGGCGCCCTTCAGGACGCTTTCGCCGGCGCCGGTCTTGTCGCCGAGCGGGACGTTTTCCTTGTTCGAGAGGTCGACCCGCAGCGCGGACGTCGGGTTGTTGAAGTAGTTCGCGATCGCGGCTTTGGTCTCCTCGTCGGAGCCCATGAGCCACATGACGAGGAAGAACGCCATCATCGCGGTCATGAAGTCGGCGAACGCGACTTTCCAGGCGCCGCCGTGCGCGCCGGCGTGTCCGCCTTTCTTCTTTCTGATGATGATGGGTTGCTTCGAATCAGCCACGATCTATTCCTTTATTTTCCGACAGCACACTTCAAATAGAGGACGGGAAAATTCACGTGATCTTAGGCGGCGGCCGCTCCGCCGCCTTTGCCGGCGCCCGAAGTCGCCTTGTCGATTTCCTCGAAGCTCGGACGAACTTCCGGCGGAATCGAACGGCGAGCGAACTCGACGCAAACCTTCGGCGAGCAGTCCTTCGCGTAAGCGAGGAGCGCGACCTTCACGGCGTTGAACATCCCGCCGGAGTCGTTGATCATGAGTTCGACCCGAGCGGCGATCGGACCCGCGAAACCGTACGAGACGAGAATCCCGAGGAACGTTCCGACGAGAGCGGCGGCGACGGAGTGACCGATGACTTCCTTACCCATGGAGAGCTTGCCCATGGTCTGCACGATCCCGAGAACGGCGGCGACGATCCCGAGACCCGGCATCGCGTCGCCGAACTTCCCGATTTGGGTCGCGGCCTTCATCTCGGCGGCGTGGATCGCATCGATGTCTTTATCCATCAGGTCTTCGAGATCATACGGCGACATCGGCGCGGAGATCTGGACTTTGAGCGTATCGCAGAGGAAATGAAGGACGTGGTGGTTCTTCACGACCGAGGGATAGCGCTTGAAGATTTCGGAAGCTTCCGGCTTTTCGACGTGCGCTTCGAGCGAGAGCGGGTTGCCCTTCGCGGTCTTGATGATCTCGTACATGAGGAGGAGCGCGTCGGTGTATTCCGCTTTAGAGGGCGGTTTGCCGGTGAGCGCGTGCTTGATCTGACCGATGATTTCTTTCAGGACGGCGGGGCTCGACGAAATGACCGTCGCGCCGATACCGGCGCCGACGATGATGATGACTTCGACCGGCTGCCAGAGAACCGCGAGGTTCCCGCCGTGACCCGCGAACGCGCCGAAGACGCAAGCGCAGACGAAAATGCCACCGATGATGATCAACATAGAGACGTGACCTCAGCCTTCCTGAGAACTCTTCTTCCCTATGCTTTTCGATCGACGGTGCCTAAAAGTTGAGCGGTATACACGGTTTTTACAGTCTTGATTATATCTATCTGAAATTATTGCCTTTTTATCGCCTATCTCTCGATCCTCCTCGCGAATGCTTAACAGTTCGGCGTCCCGTCGAGTGACCCGTTCGAAAGAGAGGAGAGATTTGCGGGCCCTGTGCCGGTATACGGGTTCCATGAAATCTCCGATTTTCCGATGGTGGGTGCTGGGCCTATTCCCATTCCTGGGTTCGTTGGCCCCTGCCCGGGCGGGCCTACCGGCCTATTGCGATTCACCGGCGATTCGTCACCTTTCGGTTCCGAAAGATCGGGCGAACCCGCGGGCGGGAACGTTAGATCATCGCTACCAGTATTTTCCGCCGACCGCTCCCGGCCGACCGACTTTCGTCTTGCTCCCCGGCGGACCGGGTCCGGGGATTTACGACTGGAACGCGAAGGAGGTCGCCGATGCCTGGCAGTTACCCGAAGGTTTCGGAATGTTGAGCCTCGACCCGCGCGGAATCGGATGCAATCGCGTGGGCTTGAAGGAAATTCCCGCTCGCCTCTACTCCACCCGAAAACTCGCGGAGGACACGGCTGAGATTATCGCTCGGGAACGCCTCAAGAACTTCGTCCTTTTCGGCGGGTCGTACGGAACACAATGGGCGACGGAGCTTTACGGGGTATTGCGCGAACGTAAACTGCCGCTTCCGAGACTCGTGATCCTCGAAGGAACTCTAGGCCGAGCGTGGCCGGTAGGACGTGGCCAAACCGTCGACTTCGAGCACCAATGGAAAGTCCAGAGCCGCGAACTCTCGGCGAAGGTGTTGGGCCTATTTAAAGCGAAGCGATTGCCCTTCGATTTGGACGCGCGGACGTGGGGGAAATACCTGCACGATCAGCTGCTTTTCGGGACCTATCTCGGCAAGGACGGCACGACGGTTCATCGCTCGCTTCCCGATGCTCTCGAGCCTCTCGTCACCGGCACGTCGGAAGAAAAGGAAAAGCTGAAGGAAGAGGTCGTTTCCTCCGCCCGAGAACCTCAAGAACCGCCGAGGGGCACCTCCGACGAACTCATGACGAGAACGGTCCTCTGTCGCGAAACTCGGCCGGAATGGCTCATTCCGATGGAGGTCCGGGACGGGCTCCTCGTTTCGATCGCGCGTCGCAGCCGTTACTGCGAAGGGACGCCCTTCGATCTCGAATACAGCGCCGACCACGTCCAAATTCTCTCTCCGATCGTCTATTTGGAGGGGGCACGTGATCCGGCTACGCCGTATTGGCAATCCGGCGCTCATTTCGCCGGGCAGAGACACGCCTCCAAAAAAGTGTACTTGCAGTTACCGAAAGGCGGGCACGCGTCGGGTCTGGGTATTCGGGATTGCCTGAAAGCCTTTTGGAAGGCGAGCTTCGCGCTGGCGAACGACGGCGAGGATGCGCGGGGATTCCCTATCCTGGAGAAAGTCTGCCGACTCCGCCCGATCGTGACGATTCGATAGCGGCTTAAAACACCCACGCTACGACGAGCGGAATGAAGAAGAGAGCGAAAACCGTCGAGAGCAAGACGGCCACCCCGGCTTTTTCGGGCTCGGTCTTGAGCAAGGTCGCGTAAGCGACCGTGTTCGCGGCGAGCGGACAAGTCGCGATCAAGAGCATCATCCGGTGGGCTTGCTCGTCGAAGATCATGAATCGACCGCGATCGAGCACGATGAAAAGCCCGACGAGCGCCGGCCAGACGGCGAACTTGCCGAGGAAGGTCGCGAGGACGAATTTCCAATCGAAACGCCAGGTGCGGATCTCCGCGACTCCGAGACCGACGAGCATCACCCCGAGAACCGAGTAGGCGCCGCGGAAATAGGCCGAGAAATCCGCGGCGACCCCCGTGATCTTCAGTCCGGCGGCGTTCGCGGCGATCGCGGCCGGGAACGCGTAGAGCGCGGGTAGGCGCACGAGCCGTCGGAGCGCCTCCTCCACCGTCGCCGTCCCGCGCGCGAGGATATAGAAACCGACGGTGTTCTCGTAAAGGATGAAGCCGAGGCAAAAGAGGATGTAGATCCCGATCGAATCCGGACCGAAGAGGATCAGCGCGATCGGCATCCCGAAGTATCCCGTGTTCGCATTGCCGGCCGAGAATGAGAGCAGGTTTCCCACCGCGCCGACGATCCCGACCCGCGGACCGATCTTTCGCGCGAGCGCCAAAAACACGACGGCGATGAAGGAGCAAAGCAGCGCGAATCCGAGGGGAACCGCGAGGTACTCTTTCCGCATCTCGATCTGACTCACGTTCGTGAAGACGACGATCGGCGAAATGACGAAAATGACGAGTTTCGCGATCGAATCGCGGTCGACCTTGAGTTTCCGCCCCGCGACGAAACCGGTCGCGACGATGAAATAGAGGGGGATCAGGCGGAGGACGAGGCTCCGGAAAATTTCCATTCGCTCCCAGAATAAGACAGGAATTCCGGGGCGTGCTAGCCTTTATTAAAGGCTTTTAAGTCAGAACGGCTGAGTTCGTTCCGGTCGGGTCACCGTCAGCATACGCTGAAGGTTTGGAGCCCTTCCATCCGCGAACCCGGCCTACTTAAGTCTCGGAGATTCACGGATGAAACTCTTCGTCTTGGTCCTGATCGTTCTCGCCGCGTCCTCGGCATTCGCCACCGATTGGTCGGTCCCGCCCGTCGGCTGCATCGAAGATTTCGTTCCGAAGCTCGTACCGTGCCTCGACCTCACCGCGGTCGCGAATCCGTGGTCGGACCTGCCTCCGCTTTCGGACACGGAGACGACGTATTGGACGGTCGATCACCGCGCGGACCTTTCTCTCTGCCGCGCGAAGGAAGTCCAGCGGCGCGAAGCCGTCTCGCCCGGATCGCAGTCGGCGGGCGCGCTCGAGAACGCGTGGATGTGGGTGAAGCAAGCCGAAGACCTGCCGGCGAAGATCGACGCGATCTACGACGCGGCCGAGACGGCGGACATGCCGCCCCAGATCCTCTTCGGCGCGCTCAAACAGGAATCGCTCCTTTCGAATCTCGGCATCACCGTCGACGGCGGGAATTTTTCCTGCGGCATCGGCCAGGTGAACGTCCTCGAGTGGTGCCAGTACGCGAACGCGCTCCCGCTCGCCGAGCAGCGGAGCATGGGTTGGCCGGTCGGTATTTCCTGCGACGTGAACACGCTCGGGCCCGAATTGATCCGTCCCTTCTACGACATCGCCTTGAGACGCCTCCACGGCCGCCCAGATTACGAGCTCACGCCCGCGGACTTCTCGGGCATCGCACTGAAGGACGTCGTCGGCCATTTCCCGGCGGGGGATTCCGCGCTCCAATCGGCTCGCTTCGCCGCTTCCGCGAACTTCGTGAAGTACTGCTCCGACCTCCACTACGGAATCGCGGCGAAGGGACACGAGCTCCGCCGCCTCTTCGACGGTTCGGTTCCCGATGCGCTCAAATCGCGCGAACGCTACGCCGCGAACGGCGCCGGGTTTCCCCTCGCCTGCCGGCGTCCGTACCGCACGCGTTACTTCCCGTACCACACGGGTTGGCTCCTCGCCGACGCGATCTATAACGCCGGCGACCGCGAGGTCTCGGTCCTCCAGTACTATTACCGCATGACCCGCGCCGGGCACGAATCGGGCGCCGACTGGCAGAAGCTCGATCCGGTCGGTCTCGTCGAGGGACTCCACTGGGGCGGAAAATGGAACGAGGCCACGAAAAAGATCGAGTACGCGAACGTATACGGAACCTCGAATTCCCAAACCTGGTTCAAATCCTGCGTCGTCCAGCGCCACATCGCGAACGTCGTCCAATACACCGTCCTTCCCGGCCAAACCGTCGTGCGCCCCCTCGAACAGGGCGGATCCTGCAGCCAGACCTACGTCCCGGACTACCGGAAACGGAGCCCCGGGCGGATTCCGGCGAAAAGACCCGCCCGACCGTGATCTCGCTCCGCCGCCGTGATAAACCCACGGCATGGCCGAGACCTTCGAGGAAACCGCGATCGTCCTCCGGAGCGTTCCCTACGAGGAACGCCACCGGGTCGTGACCGCGCTCACCGAGAAGCACGGGAAAATCTCCGCCCTCGCCCGGAACGCGATCCAGTCGCGGCGCTTCGGCGGCACGCTCGAACCCTTCGCGGCCGCGACTTGGCGGATGGGAGAGACGCGCGGCGACCTCTATCACCTCGACGAGGCGACGATCCGAAAAGATTTCGCCGGCCTCCGGAAGGATTTCGAGATCCTCTCGCTCGCTTCGGTCTTCAACGAACTCATGCTCCGTCTCGCGCCGGAGCGCGAACCCTGCGTCGACCTGTTCAAACTCCACTCGAACGCGCTGGCCGAGCTTGAGGAAAAAGCCGACGCGGGCCGAGCCCTCGAACCGCGCATCCTGCTCGCGCTCCTGAACGCCTACCTCTCGAAGGTGCTCCAATGGAACGGGACCCAGCCGCAGCTCCTCCGCTGCCTCGGTTGCGAGCGCTCGCTCCTCGACTTTCCCGCGGACGCGCGGCTCCGTTGCCATATCTCGGTCGCGTGTTGGACCTGCCCCGACTGCCGCGGCGTGAAACCCGACTCGGCCACCGACTACGCGCCGGGATTCCAGCACCAGTTCTTCGAGGCGACCCAAGCCGCGATCGGCGATTTTTACATCGGCCTCTCGACGCCGATCCGGAAAGTCCCCGAACTCGCGCAGGGGTCGCTCGAGGACCAGAAACTCCTCTTCGCGTTGATGGAGTCGCTGCTCATTTACCAGGTGCCCGGTTTCGACCGCGCGCCGTTGAAAGGGCTCCGGTTCCTCCCCGAAATCACGGGCACGTTCGGAAACGCGACCTAGACTAGAGCCGCGCCTCGAGCCGCTCGCGGATCGCCGGCCATTCGTGGCGAAGGATGCTGTAATAGACGGAGTCGCGGAGACGGCCGTCGGCGGTGATCACGTGATGCCGGCGCGCGCCCTCTTCCTTCGCGCCGAGGCGGAGGAGAGCCGCACGGGACTTCTCGTTGAAGGAGTCGGTCTTGAACTCGACCCGGATCGCGCCGAGCCGGTCGAACGCGTGCTCGAGCATGAGGACCTTCGCCTCGGAATTCGCGGAAGTCCGCTGGTGGAGCCGACCGAGCCAGGTGCTGCCGATCTCGAGCCCGCGATTCGCGCGGTCGATGTTCATGAACCGCGTGCTGCCGATCACCCGGCGGGTGACCCTATCGATCGTCACGAACGGCACCGAGGTACCCGCCGCGCGCTCGGCCATCGCGGTCTCGATGTAATCCCGCATGCCGACCACGTCGCGCACGACCCGCGGCATCCACCGGAAAATCTCCGCGATGTCGCCGACGGCGAAAAGCTCCTCCGCGTGCTCGGGCCGCATCGGTTCGAGGCGCACGTGCTTCCCCTCGAGCTCGATCTCGGGCGAAACGACGAACGGCGAGCGAAGCTGCGGATCGAGGACGGGCCGCGGATCGGTCATTTCGATTTTCCTCCGAGGATGCGGTCGGCGACCGCGGCGAGATCCGGGAAATAAACCCCGTCCGGGCTCGGGAGGAGCTTCACTTCCTCCGCGCCGTACCCGCTGCCGACGAGGAAGGAACCGCCGACTCCCGCGTTCCGTCCGCATTCGACGTCGCTGAGCTTATCGCCGACCATGAACGACCGCGCGAGGTCGATCCGGTATTTCGCCGCGGCGTCGAGGACGAGTTTCGGTTTCGGTTTCCGGCATTCGCAGTCCTCGTCCGGGTGATGGAAACAAAGCGCGTAGTGATGGATGCGCACGCCTTCTCCGGCGAGCAGTCGGTCGAGCTTCGCGTGGATCCGGCGAAGCTGCGGAATCTCGATCTTCCCGCGCCCGACGCCCGACTGATTCGAGACGACGACGAGGAGATAACCCGCGTCCGCGAGTCGCTTGAGCGCGGCGGGTACCCCCGGGATCAATTCGAACTTCTCGTGGTCGCTCAGGTAGCCCGGATCGAAATTCAGCGTCCCGTCGCGATCGAGGAATACGGCTTTCTTCGGCGCCTGTTTCTTCTTTTCCCAGGCGAGCGCCGTCTTCAGGATCGAAGCGAGCGCGTCCGGACGCGGTACGAACCCGAGTGTTTTTCGCGCACGATCGGCGATCGCGACGAGCTTCGCGGGATCGCCCGGGCGGCGGGGTTCGACCCTCACCGCGATCTTATTCCCGAGCACGCGCTCGGCCTCCGCGACGACTTCCTTCACCGAATATCCCGCGGCGGAGCCGAGGTTGAACGCTTCGAAACCCGCGGTGCCCGGCGCTTCGGCGAGCATCCGATCGGCGGCGGCGGCGTGCGCCTGCGCGAGATCGGAAACGTGCACGTAGTCGCGCACGCAGGTTCCGTCCGGCGTCGGATAATCGTCGCCGAAGATCGAGACGGGGCGACCGGCGAGGCCCGCCGCGAGCACGTTCGGGATCAGGTGGGTCTCGGGGTCGTGGATCTCGCCCACGCGACCGCCGTCCTCGGCGCCGGCGGCGTTGAAGTAACGGAGCGCGATCGCACGCAGTCCGTGCTTCTCGCCGTACGCGGCGAGGAGCCGCTCGGCCTCGAGCTTCGTCTCGCCGTAGGGATTGATCGGATTCTTTTCGAGGTCTTCGTCGATCTCGCGATCGCCGGGATCGCCGTAGACGGCCGCGGTCGAGGAGAAGACGAAGCGCTTCACGCCGTGGGCGACCATCGCGTCGAGGAGAAGGCGCGTCTGGTCGACGTTGTTCTCGCGGTAGAGTTCGGGAAACTTCACGCTCTCGCCGACAAGCGACTTCGCGGCGAAGTGGAGGACGACGTCGATCGGTCGTTTTTCCTTTTCGGCGCAGTGGCGAAAGATCGCTTCGAGCGCCGGCCGATTGCCCGCGCGCGCCTCGACGAAATGCTCCTCGCGCACGACCGGATCGAGCAGGAGCGAACGATGGCCGGTCGAAAGATCGTCCAGGACCCAAACCCGGTCCCCGCGGTCGATCAGGTGCGCGGCGACCGCGCTCCCGACATACCCCGCGCCGCCGACGATCAGAACACTAGCCATGCTCCGAGGGTTATCATAAGATCCACGTACTTCCATGAAATCTCTCTGGAAACTGAAGCCCTACCTCAAACCGCATTGGCGCTGGATCGCCGTAAGCCTCGTCCTCGCGATCCCAATGGCGGCGATCCGCTTCAGCCCCGTCGTCCTGATCCAAAAACTCATCGACGATCTCCTCGCGACGAAGGACCAGAGTAAACTCGTCACCTTTCCGCTGATGGTCATCGGCATCTTCGCCGTGAACTTCGTCGTCCGCTTCATCCACTACTCGGCGATCCGGGTCGTCGTCGCGCGGGTGAACCAAAAACTGAAGAACGACCTCTACGACCACGTGATGGGCCTCTCCGCCGATTATTTCACGACGGCGAGCACCGGGAACCTCATGTCGCGCGTCGGGAACGATCCGAACCAGATCGACCAAGGGATCGCCCAGTTCGCGGTCATGCTCCGGGAGCCGTTCCAGCTCGTCTTTCTGCTCGGCTACACGTTTTACATGAACTGGAAGCTCACCCTCGTGACGATCGCGGTCTTCCCGCCGCTCGCCCTGGTGTTCTCCTACTCCGGTAAGGCGCTGAAGCGTTACATCCACCGCCTCCAGGAAGAACAAGCGCGAATGTTCGCGACACTCCAGGAAAGCTTCACCGGGGTTCGCGTGATCAAATCCTTCCGCCTCGAGGAGTACGTGCGAAAGAAGTACTACGAGCGTTCGGAAGCGTTCTTCAAGAACCTCTCGAAGACGATCATCGTCGAGGAGACCTCGCACCCGCTCGTCGAATTCATCATGGCGTTCGCGATCGCGGGCCTCATCTATCTCGGCGGAAAGGCCGTGCTCGAGAACTCGATGACCCAAGGCCAACTGCTCGCTTTCTTCGGCGCGTTCGCGATGATGCAGAATCCGATCCGAGTGCTGAACGACATGAACATCAAGCTGAACAACGCGGGCGCCGCCGCCGAGCGCGTGTTCGAGATCATGGACTGGCGCACGCGACTCCTCGAAAAGCCGAACGCGGCGGAAAAGCACGGGTTCACCGCCGAGATCCGCCTCTCGAACGTACGCTTCGCCTACCCGGACGCGCCCGACCGGGAAGTCCTGAAAGGGATTTCGTTCGCGATCCCGAAAGGGAGATCGCTCGCCCTCGTCGGCGCGAGCGGCGCCGGGAAGAGCTCGCTCGTCTCGCTTCTGCCGCGGATCTTCGACGTCACCGACGGGAAAATCGAAATCGACGGCATCGACGTGCGCGACCTGAAACTCGACGATCTTCGTTCGCTGATTTCGGTCGTGAGCCAGGACGTCTTTCTCTTTCACGACACCATCGCCGAGAACATCCGCTGCGGGCGCCTCGGCGCGACCGACGAAGAGGTTCGCCAAGCCGCCCGCGAAGCCTTCGCGACCGACTTCATCGACAGACTGCCCGACGGCTTCATGACGAACATCGGCGATCGCGGCCAGAAGCTCTCGGGCGGCGAACGTCAGCGGCTCTCGATCGCGCGCGCGTTCCTGCGGAATTCGCCCATCCTGATCCTCGACGAAGCGACGTCCGCGCTCGATAACGCCTCCGAAAAGGCGGTTCAAGCCGCGCTCGACAAACTCATGCGCGACAAGACGACGATCTTGATCGCCCATCGCCTCTCGACGATTCGGAACGCGAATCGGATCTTGGTCATGCGCGAAGGCTCCGTCGTCGAGGACGGGACGCACGGCGAACTCGTCACGAAGGACGGCGAGTACGCGGCTTTCCTCAAGATCGCGGAGCACCGGGCATGAGCGTTTGGAACCAAGTGCTCCAGGCCGCCCACTCGGCGCTCATCGACGAGCTGAACGAGCGCTTTCCCGCGGATAAACTCGAACTCGGCCTCCCGAAACGCGTCGAGGGCGCGGTCGGCGCGGAATCTGGAGCGCGCGTGCTCTTCCGCGAAGTGAAATCGAACGAAGGCGCGGGCTTCCTCGCGCTCTCGGGAAACGCGAAGCAGAATCCGCACGAGCTCGCCGACGTGCTCGTGAAAGCCGTCGTGCGCACCGAGAAGGAATTCAAGATCCGGAAGATCGACGCGAGCTTCGGGAATCCTCTCGCGAGCGCGCCGAACGCGCGCATGACGATCTGGCTGCCGATCGTGATCCGCCGCGAACCGAACGACATGACGTTCGATATGGCCCTCGGACTCGGGATTTGAACCGGCACCCTTCGCCACACCTGTAAAAAGCTTCGACACCTCCCGGGCGCCGTTCGGCCTTCCACGCCGTCGCCGCCTGGCACGGAATCCGCTTAAAGGGCCTCGGAAATTCATATCCCGGAGATCCCTATGAAAACGTCGAAGACTCTCGTCCTTCTCGCACTTTCCGCCGCGCTCGCCGCGGGATCGTCTTTCGCCGGCGAACTCGCCGCGAAGTGCCGGATCGACGCCCGCAGCACCGAGAACGGTGAATGGATCTTCGGAAAGGAGTTCGCGGTCATCGCGAACAAGGCGATCCCGGCCGACCTCGGCCTCGGAAACGATCTCGTCTCCGTGAAACTCTTCGAAAACCGGTATTCCCCGGATTCTTTCGGGTGGGAACTCTCCGCCGATCATTTGCCGAAAGGCGCCTATTTCCGCGGCGGCGGCGCCGGCGATCACGCCACGGCCGTTTACGGGAACAAGAAATTCATGGCCCAAGTCGAGTGCGACGCCCCGGCCGAGACCGCGTTCTATTACGTCGGCCGCGACGGACACGTCCTTCTCCCGGGCGCGAACAACGGAAGCTTGAAGAAGAAAACGATTTTCGGCGGAGGTTGCGTCGCCGGCGACATCGACGCCGCGGCGAAGGACTTCGAAAGCGAGCACGGCGTCGTGAAGATGCACTACTTCTTCAAGGTCGACCAAGTGAGGAAACAGGCCTACCTCGAATGGACGGAGACCAGCTACCACTGCGAACAGGAAGGCATCGAGACGAACGAACACGGAGGCGTCGACTGCCTGGTGTGGGGCGCGCCGACCTCGATCACGCTCATGGCTCCGGCCTGCGAATAGCTCGAAATCCTCGCTATTCGAGGATTTAAATTACGGCGCATTTATTCTTTTCGTGCAATTCGCGAAAACCGTGACCGGGTCCTTCTCGACACAGTTCATTAGTCGAAGCCTCTGATCCATAATGGAAAGAGTTCAACCTTCGAAATCGGAACGTATGTCCTGGAGGAATTCGGTTGGAATCTCGGCATCCCATTCGCGTCATTTCACGTCGGACGTGGCTCGCGCTCACGCTCGCGTGTTCCGCCGTTTGCGGATGCGGAACTCAAATTCGTACGTTGAGCACCCTGGGGCAGACGACGATCGTCGTCCCGTTCGTGCCCTTGGTTCCGACGAACCCGAGTTGGACGAAATTGGCCCATGATTTCGGCTCGAACGCGTTCGGATACGGAAAGACGGGTAGCATCGCATTCGGTTTCACGAATCCGGGTCCCGCCGACGCCGTGGGGTGCTCGGCGCCCACCCTCGCGGGCACGAACGCCGCCGATTTCGAAATATCGATCGACGGATGCGGTACCGCGGACCTCGCCGTCGGCGATACTTGCTACGTGTACGTGCGGACGGTGCTGGCCGGAACCGGAGTGAAGACCGCTACCTTGTCCCGTAACTGCGCGAACGGCGGCACGGTGACCACCACGGCCGACGGCATCCAGGCGACCGGAATCGCAGCCGCGCCGATTCTCCACGCGGTCGACACGACGAACGGCGATCTCGGAAAGGTCGGCGTCGGCTTTTACACCTCCGACCATCCCGTGAGATTCACCAATTACGGAACGGCGGACGCCACCGGTTGCTCCTCGCCGACGCTTTCTTCGACCGATTTCGATCTTGTTTCCACGGACTGCGGCGTCAGCGTTCCGGTCAACGGATATTGCACCGCCGTCGTTCGCGGGCATCCGATCGCCACCGGAGTACGACCGGGAACGACGCTCGGATTTTCCTGCGCGGTAGGCGGTTCCATCGGATTACTGCTCAGCCTCGAAGGCACGAATCCATCGCCGCTCGCCGGCGTCGCCCTCACCCATAACGGAATGGCCGTGCGATACGCCGACGGTCGAGCAGCCGTTTCGGGAATGTGGGGCGGAACCGGCACGCCTTATCCGCTGACGAACGTCTCTCTCGCGTCCCAAATCTCAGGGAGCGAAAATTTCTTCTGCATGCGAAATTCCGACGGCACCGTCCAATGCTCCGGAGCGGGAGCGAACGGACAGTTAGGTGACGGAAACTGCGCGGACTCCATTCCGAACGCCGTCACCGTCTCCGGGATCTCGACGGCGGTCGATATCGCCGCGGCGACCATGGGAAATTCGGCCTGCGCGGTACTCGCCGACGGGACCGTCCAGTGCTGGGGAAGCAACGGCAATCACCAACTCGGCGACGGAACGACGACCGACCGATGCGCGCCGGTGGCGGTATCCGGAGTCACGAGCGCGGTCCGGGTCGCGATGGGCGCTTTCGGAGCCTGCGCCTTGATCGCCGACGGGCGCGTTAAATGCTGGGGAGGCGGTTACGTCGGAAACGGCAGCTTTAGCGGCTCGATCGTTCCGGCCTACGTGAAAATCGACGGTGCCACCGATCTGACCGGCGTCGCACAAATCGCGATGGGATATAATACGTCCTGCGCCGTGCTGACCGACGGGTCGATGCGATGCTGGGGCGACAATTCCTTCGGACAATTCGGGAACGGTTCGACCCTCTCGGACGATTACGCGACGGGAATACCCACCGGAATTACGGCGGCGGCATTCGCCAATCCCGGCTTCCTCTCGACTTGCGCTCTCCTTCAAAACGGCTCGGTCAAGTGTTGGGGCGACAACGGCATCGGCGAGCTCGGCACCGGCAACCTCTCGTCCAGCCTCACGCCGGTGGCGGTGGGTGGAATCACTTCCGCGATCAGCCTTACCGGATACGCGGATCGTTGCGTGATCGAAAACGACCGGACGAAATGCTGGGGCCCGGCCGGAGGGCATCACGGCGATTTCGGGACCGAAGACGTGGTGCCCGCCCAGGCCTACCCGGGCGTCGCGAACGCGGTCCAAGTCGAGACCACCGAATCGGGTGAGTGTGCACGGCTCGCGAACGGCGCCGTTCAGTGTTTCGGTTGGACGGGAAACCAGGGTGAGCTCGGGCCTGTGAATCAACCGGGATACGCCACCACGCCCGAAACGATCGCCGGCATTACGACGGCGATCCAAATCGCGACCGCCGAGCACACGGCTTGCGCCCTGCTCGCGAACGGCACGATCAAATGCTGGGGAGCCGGCGACGTAGGGCAGCGGGGCGATAACGACATTTCCATGAATTTCAACGTCACCACCGTCAGCGGCATCGCGAACGCGACCCAAATCACCGGAGGACGGGCTTATTTCTGCGCGCGACTAGCCGACGCCACTGCCAAATGCTGGGGCAAGAACGACGTCGGACAACTCGGAACCGGAGATACCGTCGATCAGCTCGTCCCTTTCACGGTGCCCCTCTCCGACATCGCCTCGATTTACGCTTCCCACCGCGGCGGTCAACACACCTGCGCGGTCCTAACCGACGGGACGGCGCGATGCTGGGGCAAGAACACGAACGGAAAACTCGGCGACGGTACCCAAACGGATCGTCCGGCACCCGCTCTCGTCGTCGGCCTGAGAAACGTCGTCGGGATGGCACTCGGTCTGAACCACACTTGCGCGCTGATCAGCGACGGGACTTTGAGCTGCTGGGGTGCGAACGGCCGCGGCCAGTTGGGCGACGGAACGACGACCGGTCACGACCTTCCGGCGAACGTGAATTGGTTTTCGGACGTCGCTTCGGTTTCGGCGGGCGAAGATACGACGTGCGCGACTTTTTCGAACGGTCTCATCCGCTGCTGGGGGGACGGTGGGCACGGGATTCTCGGACTCGAAGGATACCAGAACCCTTCGGACCCGATCGACAACGTCGTGAGCGGCGTGACGAACGCTCTCCAAACGTCTCTCAGCGATTATCACGTGTGCGCCGCGCTCACGAGCGGTGCCGTGAAATGCTGGGGATGGGTGTCCGGAAACGGATGGATCGACCCGATCAAGTTCCTCGCCAGCGGATCGGATCCGGTCGCGGCCCCTCCGATAAGGGTCGTTCAAACGAGCACCTACGCGAACGGCGGATTCGGGTCTTCGGTCAATCCGCGGTTCTCCTTCGACGCGACCGCCGGTAACACGATCGTCGTATCCGTCTGGACATGGGCGGGGAACGCGACGACAGTCACCGACAGCGCCGGAAACACGTACGTTCCCGCCGCAGCGGATGCGAATTCGATCGGCCAGGGCGCGAGCATATTTTACGCGAAAAACATCGTCGCCTCGGGCCCCCTTACGCTCACCGTCACCACGAGCGGATATCCGCAGACCGTCGCCCAAGAGATCTCCGGTCTGGATACGGTGAATCCGCTTGATCGGACGATATGCAATCACGACGATACGTCGGTCGGCATCGTATCGACCGGCACGACGGCGGCGACGACCGCTTCCGACGAGTTCCTCGTGGCGACCGCGGCGGGCGGGGGAAATCCGACGGCGACCTGGACCTATGACAATCTGAACTGGAATCTCGCCGCGAGCGAACGGGACAACTCCTCCCGGGAAGCCGGCCAATCGCTTTTCCGGATCGTGAACGCCACGGGAACGTTCAGTCATTCCTGGACCGTATCTCCGAACGGGGCCGACGCCGCCTGCTTGGCGACGTTCAAATAAATCGAAAACGGAAATCGCCGTTCAGCTCCGGTTTCGACCGTCTAAACCTTAGACGGTCGGGAAACGAAGGGGTCCGAAAATGCTCGTCATTTCGGGCACTCGGCGCCGTCCGCGCTGGCACGTCCCTCGCTATAGGCAGAGCCCCCCGAGGAGTGTCTCTATGCGCTTTCCCCGCGAGTTCGTCGCCCTGTCCGTAATCGCCGCCACCGCCCTTTCCCTCGGTCACGCCCGGAACTCCGGCCGTTACGAGATGCGCGAACCGATCCCGTCGTCGGTCTTCATCCCGCGCGAGGGGAAACGCCTCGCCTGTTTCATCACGATCAACTCGTCCGACGAAAAAGGCGTCTTCACCCAGTACTTGAATCCCGCCGAGTGGGATCTGGTCGAGCTCACCGAACCGGCGGCGAACGGCGCGAAGTCCGGTTGGTTCGACGCCGCCTGCAAGAAGAACTACAAGTGCGACATCGACGTCGTCTCCGGCCATTTCGCCGGCCGTTTCTTCGGATCGAGCGGTTATACGCTCGGACTGAACGAGCTCGAGAACCATTCTTGCGCCCAGGATTGCAAAGGCATCATGGAAAATCCGCGCGAGGTTTACCTCTTCGGCTGCAACGCGCTCGCGACGAAGGAAAAAGATCACCGCACGCCGGCCGAGTACTACCAAGTCCTCGTCGACGACGGTTACTCGCCGGATACCGCCCGCCGCGTGGTCGAGGATCGCTACGGCGCTTTCGGTCAGGACAACCGCGGCAAGGTCCAGCGCGCCTTCTCGGGCGTTCCGTACATCTACGGGTTCTTCTCGACGAGTCCGCTCGGGAAGGATCTGAAGCCGATCCTCGAGAACTACATGCGGAAACTCGGCGATTTCACGAAGCACTTCGACTCGATCGTCGACCGCGGGACCTCCGCGAAGACGGAAACGAACGCCGCGCTCGGGTCCGCGATGAAGGGTCAGTCCTTCACCCAGTGCTCGGGCCTCGATCCGAAGGATCCCGAATACGCGTTCCACATCCAAATCTGCGCGCTTTTCGACAAGTCGATCCCCCTCGCCGACCGACTCCTCTCCGTCGAGGTGATGCTGAACAGCGAGAAGGTGCTCATGCTCCTTCCCTCGATCCAAAACTTCATGCGCGCGAACATCCGCGAGATCAAGACCACCCAGTCGGCGATCTTCGCCCGCCTCCAGTCGAACGCGAACGCGAGAAAGATCCTCCTCGAGACGATCGCCGACGTGAAGACCGCGGTCACGAAGATCGAGTGGATGCGCTTCGCCCACCTGATGGGGTGGATCACGCGCGAAGACCTCGTCCGGACGATCTATCAGCTCGTCGACTCGGCCTTCGCCGCTCCCTATTTCGAGACCGAACTCGGCGACACCATTTGCTCGCTGAACGTCGCCGGCGTGAACCAGATCGATTTCTCGGCGGTCGTCGCGAAGATCCAGCCGTTCCACTTCAACGTCGCGTCCGCCGTCCAGGCGATGCGTTGTACCGGGCTCGCCCGCTACCCGGAATTCCGCGCGCGCGCGGCCGACGCCTACAAGGACCGCTCGATCTCGTCCGGGCAGACGACCGACCTCCTCGCCTCGCTCTTCGTCGACGGTCCCGCGATCCTCGAACCGACGGACGCCGACCGCGCGCTCCTCGCCCGCCTTCGCTCCCAGTGCGAGAAGTTCCCCCTGAACCCGCTCAGCCCCGTCTGCGGCCGCGCGATGGCGAATCTCGGCGCGACCGACGAAGCGACCGCGGCATCCCTCGCGGCGATGGTCCGCGCGGCGACGCCGTCCCTCCAGATGTCCTACGCCGACTCGCTCCATTCGATGCGCGCCGGGCTCGACCTGCTCGAAACCGCGTTCGTCGACGTTTACCTCACGCCGAACCATCCGTTCTGGTACGGTATCGAGCGCTACTTCGCGATCGAACCGATCCGCGGCGACGAGAACCAGAAGCGCATCTTGAATTACCTCCTCACCCGCGCCGACGGACGCCGTCCGGACGAGATGATCTACGCCCTCCGCGAGACGAAACTCTCCCCCGAAGCGGTGGCGAACCTATTCACGACGACCCGTTCGAAACCGAACGTGCTCATCACGAGCCGTGTCTTCGACGGCTTCCTCTCGCTCGCGCAGAACGCCGGATCGGACCCGGCTTTCATCGAAATGCTTTTCAAACAGCACGCCTCGGTCACCGTCTCGAACGACGTGGACCTCGCCGGTTTCTACGCCGCACTCGAGCTCCCGCGGGTGAAGGCGGTCTTGAAATCCTCGAAAACGGCCCAAGACGCCGTCTGCGCGATCATGAAGTCGGCGGCGGATAATCTCGGTTTCGACGACTACGGCGACGCCGTCGCGCGGAAGATCCCGGTGAAAACCTGCGCCGAGCTGATCGCGGAGTAGTCGATATAACTATCCGTTTTAAATAGATATTTATATCGAGTGACAGAATTAGTGCGTTGCGTTATATCCGCACCCATGAAATTCCTTCTGACCGCGCTCGTCCTCGGCCTGGCCACGACCTCGTCCTTCGCTTGGGAGCGCGTGACCGAGCCCGCCGTGACGAACATCTCCGTCACCGCGAACGGCACGATCTATGGCGTCGGCCTCGATCAGGCCGTCTACCGGACGACCGCCTTCGGCGCTTGGGAACGCGTGACCGAACCGGCGGTGACGAACATCTCCGTCACTCCGAACGGCGATATCTACGGCATCGGCCTCGACCAGGCCGTCTACCGGACGACCGCCTTCGGCGCTTGGGAACGCGTGACCGAACCCGCGGTGACGAACATCTCCGTCACTCCGAACGGCGATATCTACGGCATCGGCCTCGACCAAGCGATCTATAAGAACCGCGCCTACGGCACCTGGGAACGCGTGACCGAACCCGCCGTCACGAACATTTCCGTCACTCCGAACGGCGACATCTACGGTGTCGGTCTCGACCAAGCGATCTATAAGAACCGCGCCTACGGCACGTGGGAACGCGTGACCGAACCCGCCGTGACGAACATCTCCGTCACGCCGAACGGCGACATCTACGGTGTCGGCCTCGACCAGGCGATCTATAAGAATCGCAGCTACGGCACGTGGGCGACCGCGACCGACCCGGCGGTGACGAACATCTCCGTCACCCCGAACGGCACGATCTACGGCATCGGCCTCGACCAAGCCGTCTACCGCTCCCGTTAACGATTTCGACTAAAGGAATAGCCATGAAGACGAAACTCCTCGCTTCCCTCCTCCTCTCGCTCCTCGCCGTTCCGGCGTTCGCCGAAGTTACGGCCGCGAAACCGTGCGACTGCGCGAAGATCGCTGGGCTCTGGCAGCACGTCGACCTGGAAACGCATGTCGGCACCTTCGTGAACATCCCGAAATCCTGCGTCGGCGTGCAGATGCAGCAGATTCCGGAACAAAAGGAAAACCAAGGCCTCACCACCGACCGCATCCTCTGCGACGGAGGGAACTTCCGGATGCAATACCGCTTCCCGGAAGGTTACGTCGACGACGAAGGCACCGCGGCCGAATACCCGATGAAGCCCGAGGTCGCGGCGAAGCTTCAAGGCGACATCCGCCTCGGGCGCGGCCGGACGATCCGCTTCGGCATGGACCTTTTCGATGAACTCTGCAAATCCCGCAGCGGTAAGCCTTGCGACAGCGCGGTCTTCAAGCGCGTCCCGAAAAAAGACATCCTCGAGGAGTAAGCCGTGAAAAAGACCATCGCCGTCCTCTCCTTCGTCGTCGCCGCTTCCGCCTCCGCGAACTGCGTGGATAAAGTCTATTCCGACGCCGGTTACGACCGCGCGAAAGCCGAGCAGATCTGCGCCGCGGGCGCGACCGACGAATGCATCGATAAGGTCTACGCCGACGCCGGTTACGATCACGCGAAAGCCGCGATCGCCTGCGGGAAAGCCTCGATCGAGTGCATCGACACCGTCTACGCCGACGCCGGTTACGATCGGGCGAAAGCCGCGAAAGCGTGCAGCAAGGGCGCGACCCTCGAATGCATCAACAAAGTCTACGCCGACGCCGGTTACGACAAGATGAAGGCGGCCATGGCGTGCGGTTCCGCTCCGGCGAGCTGCATCGACAAAGTCTACGCCGATGCCGGTTACGACCGCGCGAAAGCCGCGAAAGCCTGTTCCGGCGGCGCTTCGCTCGAATGCATCGACAAAGTCTACGCCGACGCGGGTTATGACCGCGCGAAAGCGGCGTACGCGTGCGGGAAAGCCTCGATCGAATGCATCGATAAGGTCTACTCCGACGCCGGTTACGACCGCGCGAAGGCCGCGCGTGCGTGCAGCGGCGGCGCGACTCTCGCCTGCATCGACAAGGTCTATTCCGACGCCGGTTACGACCGCGCAAAGGCCGCGACGGCCTGCGGCTCGGCGACGCCGGAGTGCATCGACCGGGTATACGCCGATGCCGGCTACGACCGCGTGAAGGCCGCCCGCATTTGCAGCGCGCAGAATCCGTAAATCCCGCGAAACGACGCAGTTAACGCGCCTCGCCTTCGTTGAGAAAGCCCCCCCGGTTTGTTACCCCTGGGGGATGACTGAAAACGAAGCGCCGACCAAGCCCGCGGGCCCGCCCCAAGACCTGAAAGACATGAACGTCCTCGTTTCGCTGTGTAAGCAGCGCGGGTTCGTTTTTCCCTCGTCCGAAGTCTATGGCGGCATCAACGCTTGCTGGGATTACGGTCCGCTCGGCATCGAGCTGAAGCGAAACGTGAAGGAGCGCTGGTGGCGCGCGATGTGCGACCGCGACGATATCGAGGGACTCGACGCCGCGATCCTCATGCATCCGCGCGTGTGGGAGGCTTCCGGCCACGTCGCCGGTTTCGTCGATCCGCTCGTCGATTGTAAGGAATGCAAATCACGTTTCCGCGCCGACAAGATCGACCCCGAAAAACTGAAAGCGAACGTCTGCCCGAACTGCGGGAAAAAAGGCGCGCTGACGGAGCCGCGGAATTTCAACCTGATGTTCAAGACCCACATGGGCGCCCTCGAAGATTCGAGCGCGATCGTCTACCTCCGCCCGGAAACGGCGCAGGGGATCTACGTGAACTTCCTGAACGTCCAACAATCGTCCCGCCAGAAGATCCCGTTCGGCATCGCGCAGATCGGGAAAGCGTTCCGGAACGAAATCACGCCGGGCAACTTCATCTTCCGCACCCGCGAGTTCGAGCAGATGGAAATGCAATACTTCGTCAAGCCGGGCACCGACATGGAATGGTTCGAGAAGTGGAAGGCCATGCGGATCCAGTGGCACTACGACAACGGCCTCCGGAAGGAAAAACTCCGGTTCCACCAGCACGCCGGCGGCGAGCTCGCGCACTACGCGAAGGCCGCGTTCGACATCGAATACGAATTCCCGATCGGCTGGTCCGAACTCGAAGGCGTGCACAACCGCACGGACTTCGACCTCGGCCGTCACCAGGAATTCTCCGGGAAGAACCTCCAGTACTTCGACGAAGCCGCGAAGGAAAAGTACGTTCCGTACATCGTCGAGACGTCCGTCGGTTGCGACCGCGCGCTGCTCGCCGTGCTTTGCGACTCGTACCGTTTCGACGGCGATCGCACCTGGTTCCAGATGCACCCGGCGCTCTCGCCGTATAAAGTCGCGGTCTTCCCGCTCATGAAGAAGGGCGGAATGTCCGAATACGCGGAGAAGCTCCACACGGACCTGAAGAAGCACTTCCGCTGCACGACGGACGACGCCGGCTCGATCGGCAAACGCTACCGCCGTCAGGACGAGATCGGCACGCCGTTCTGCGTGACCGTCGACTTCGATACGATCGAAAAGCATACCGTAACGCTTCGTCACCGCGACACGATGGAAACCATCGGCGGTCGCGTACCCGTGGAGAAACTCGTCGATGTCATCCGTGACCAAATCGAAAATTGGGGCCGTTAAGAAGAACCTGCTCGCGAAGAAATCCGCGAAAGGGAAGGCGACGCCGAGAAAGGGCATCCTGAAAGTGGGCGCGAAAACCGCGTCCGCGGCGAAGGCGAACACTTCCGGCGCGAAAGCGGCCGGCAAGGCGTCCGTGAAGTACATCTACTCCTTCGGCGGCGGGAAAGCCGACGGCTCGGAGACGATGAAGGAACTCCTCGGCGGAAAAGGGGCGAACCTCCACGGCATGACGAAACTCGGCCTGCCGGTGCCTCCGGGTTTCACGATCACGACCGAGGTTTGCACGTATTTCTACGGGGGCACCGCTTCTAAACAACCCGGCGAACACCGCTATCCGCCTTCGCTCGACGTCGAACTCCGCGCGGCGGTCGCGAAGCTCGAGAAACAAATCGGAAAATCCTTCGGCGACGCCGAGGATCCGCTCCTCGTCTCCGTCCGCTCGGGCGCGCGCGCCTCGATGCCGGGGATGATGGACACGATCCTGAACCTCGGTTTGAACGACCGCACGGTCCAGGGCTTGATCGCGAACTCCGGCGACGAGCGTTTTTCTTACGATTCCTACCGCCGCTTCATCGCGATGTACGCGGACGTGGTCTTGAACATCCACTCGAACCAATTCGAAATCGCGCTCGAAGACCTGAAGCACGAGCGCGGGGTCGAGAACGACACGGAACTTTCCTCGACCGATCTCCGGAACCTCGTCACGAAGTATAAACAGATCGTGAAATCCGCCGGCCGCCAATTCCCCGAAGATCCCTGGGAGCAGCTGAAAGGCGCGATCGGCGCCGTCTTCGCGTCCTGGATGAACCCGCGCGCGAACACCTACCGGAAGCTGAACGACATCCCCGAGTCCTGGGGCACGGCTGTGAACGTCCAGGCGATGGTCTTCGGGAACATGGGCGACGACTGCGCGACGGGCGTCGCGTTCACGCGCGATCCCTCGACCGGCGCGAAGAAGTTCTTCGGCGAATTCCTCGTGAACGCCCAGGGCGAAGACGTGGTCGCCGGGATC
Organism: Bdellovibrionales bacterium; assembly: GCA_018266355.1. Lineage (GTDB taxonomy): Bacteria > Bdellovibrionota > UBA1018 > UBA1018 > UBA1018 > JACMQW01. The sequence goes on along the minus strand of JAFEAP010000029.1, from coordinate 398,019 downwards.
CGCACCCCGCAGCCGATCAACGACTCGTCCCGCACGGGCGAAACGAAGGACGCGCTCACCCTCGAAAAGGTGATGCCGAAGGCCTACGGCGACCTCGTGAAGGTCTACCAAAAGCTCGAAAAGCATTACCGCGACATGCAGGACATCGAGTTCACGATCGAGAAATCGAAACTCTACATGCTCCAAACGCGGAACGGGAAGCGCACGGCCGCGGCCGCGGTGAAGATCGCCGTCGACATGGTCGAAGAGAAACTCATCACGAAGAGTGATGCGATCCTGCGCGTGGCTCCGGAGCAGCTCGATCAGCTCCTCCATCCCCGCCTCGATCCGAAGGCCCGTAAAGAAGTCATCGCGAAGGGACTTCCCGCCTCTCCGGGCGCAGCCTCCGGCCAAGTCGTCTTCGATCCCGACACCGCCGAGAAATGGGTGAAGGAACTCGGCCGTAAGGTCGTCCTCGTCCGCATCGAGACCTCGCCGGAAGACATCCACGGGATGTCGGTCGCCGAAGGGATCCTCACCGCCCGCGGCGGAATGACGTCCCACGCGGCCGTCGTCGCGCGCGGAATGGGCAAGTGCTGCGTCGCGGGCTGCTCGTCGATCAAGATCTCCTACGACGCGAAGAAGCTCCAGACCGCGACCGCGACGATCCTCGAAGGAGAGTGGATCACTTTGGAGGGCACGACCGGTGAAGTGATCAAAGGCAAAGTCCCGACGATCCTTCCCTCGCTCGACGAGAACTTCAAGACGCTGATGACTTGGGTCGATGCCGCGCGCACCCTGAAAGTGCGCACGAACGCGGACACCCCCCAGGACTCGAAAGTCGCCCGCGGCTTCGGAGCCGAGGGCATCGGCCTATGCCGAACGGAACACATGTTCTTCGAAGCCGACCGGGTCGACGCCGTCCGCGAGATGATCCTCGCGGATACGCTCGACGCCCGGAATCGCGCGCTCGAAAAGATCCTCCCGATGCAGAAGTCCGACTTCAAGGGCATCTTCCGCGAGATGAAGGGTCTCCCGGTCACGATCCGTCTCCTCGATCCCCCGCTCCACGAATTCATTCCCCACTCGGACGAAGAGCTCCACGCGCTTTCGAAGAAGATCGACGTCTCCTTCGAGCGTCTGAAGCGGAAGCAGGAAACCCTGCACGAGTTCAATCCGATGCTCGGGCACCGCGGTTGCCGCCTCGGGATCTCGTATCCGGAGATCTACCTTACCCAGATCCGCGCGATCCTCGAGGCCGCGTGCGAACTCGTAAAAGAGGAAAAACTCTCGATCGAGCCCGAGATCATGATCCCGCTCGTCGGCGACTGGCGCGAGCTGAAATTCGTCCGCGAGTACTGCGAAGCGGAAGCGAAGGAGATCTTCAAGGAAAAGGGCGTGAAGGTCGATTACACGATCGGCACGATGATCGAGCTTCCGCGCGCGGCGCTGACCGCGGGCGAGATCGCGAAGTACGCCGAGTTCTTCTCGTTCGGCACGAACGACCTGACCCAGACGACGTACGGCCTCTCGCGCGACGACTCGGGACTTTTCCTGAAGGATTACCTCGAGGCGAAAATCTACGAGAAGGACCCGTTCGCGACCCTCGATCCATACGGCGTCGGCCGACTGATCGACATCGCCATCGAAGAGGGCCGCGCGGCCCGTAAGGGCCTTAAAGTCGGCATCTGCGGCGAACACGGCGGAGATCCGTCGAGCGTGCTGCTCTGTCATAAATACGGCCTCGACTACGTGAGCTGCTCCCCGTATCGTGTACCTATCGCCAAACTCGCCGCCGCCCAGGCCGCGATCCGCGACAAGGCGAAAGCACCGACTCGCAGCAAATGATGAAAATCCGCCTCCGGGCCGCTCTCGTCATCGCGCTTTTCCCGACCTTCGTCCTCGCCGCCGATCGCACGATCGACCTTTCCGGCGGGTGCAAGGTCTATAAGCTGAGCCGGAAAAAATGGGTCCCGGTAGACGGCGCGAAGCTCGACGGCCAGACGGTCACCGACGCCCAAGTCCTCCGGAACGAGTCGTTCACGGTGATCAAGCTCGGATCGGGAACGATCGGGATCAACCAAAAATGCCTGAAAGAAGCCGATGCGGCTCCGACCGGCCCCCGCCGCCAGACCGAGGCCGCGCCCTTGCGTGGCGATACCCACAGCCCGTGGTCGGCCGTATTCAGCCTCGGCTATAACCTCGCGCCGAAGGGGAAGATCAAGACGGACTATAACGGCGCGACCGAGACCGACGAAGAGAAGTTCAAGGAAGCGATCAGTTTCCTCGGCGAAGCGAACTACCGCGTGAACGCCCGCTTCCGCCTTGCCGGCGAACTCGGGATTTCCCAGCTCGCGACGAGCTCTTTCCAAGGAAACGAAACCTCGTTCTTCGACGTGCGGCCGGAATTCGTGTTTCCCGCCGGTCCGAAGTGGGAACTCTACATCGGCCCGATGATCGGCCTCCTTTTCATGTCCCAGAATACGGAGACGCGCGAATTCACCTCCGGCCCCGCCGCCGGTACGAAGATCGACGTGAAATCCCAGACCGCATCCTCGCTTCTCCTCGGACTCGGACTCGGCGCGGACCGCGTCTTGAACAACCAGTTCGACCTCGGCTTTTTCGTTCGCTACTTCAAGCCGGGCGATCTCACGGTGACGGGAACGGAATCGTTTCCCACTCCGGGAAACACCTACTCTTCGAAACTCACCGTGAGCTACGTCACCGCGGGCTTACGTTTCGCGATTCATTTTTGATCGAGAATCCCTCGGTTTTCGACCGTGTTTTCGCGCGCTGTCGCGTGCGACGCATGCGTCGGTTTTTTTTACACCGTGCGCATCGAAAATATTTCGCGATCCTGACTTGTAATTTCCGACCGTTTTGGTAATGTATTTTTATGTAGAACACGGCGCCCTCAAAACGCCGTAATGGAGGACGTAAGCGAATGACTGAAGCGCACCGCTTCGAATGCTACGATAAGATTTTGGAACTTCGGACTTCCGAGCACGGTCCTCCGAAGTTGAAATAGCGTGAGCAAAGCCGCCCGGAACAAGGACCTTGCGGCGCTCGCGAGCCACCCGACCTTCCCGTTCGCGACGGGGATCTGCGGGGGCGAATTAGGGACGGGATCTTTGATCGGATCCGGTCCTCCCAATAAAGCCTAAAAACTAAATATCGAAACCGATTGCAGGTGAGGTCCCGACGGGAGTCGGTCTCAAGCGAGGAGGGCAACAAGCCTACCCGTGCCGCGCAACGGATGAAAAAATAGGTGGACCTTCTGAGAGTCCGCCCGACTACGGGAGACCGCAGTCACGAATTTGGGGCCCGAGAGCCGATCAGCTCTCCGGGCCCCACGTTTTTTAGCGTTCCCCGCCTTTACCCGGACGCCATCGCGTGGATAGCCTCCTCCTAAGGAGACCCGCCATGAACGCCGCCCTCGCGATCCTCGCTCTCGCCGGAAGCCTCGTCCTCCCCGGCCTCGTACCGTCGGCCATCGCCGCTCCCGAGCTGATCGGCGGCGAACTGGCGCAGCCGGAGCAGTTCCCGTTCGTGGTGAACATCCGCGGCTGCACGGCGACGAAGATCGCCGACCACGAGTTCCTCACCGCCGCCCATTGCTTCTACAGCGGCCCCGGCGACTGGCAGGCGCCGAAAATGGTGTCGATCGACGCGACCGAGATCGCGGCGCCGAAGCAGTACCTCCTCACGGTGAAGGAAGTGCGTCTCCACCCGACGTGGATCGAAAACTGCCGGAAACACGAGTGCACGGGCAACGAAACCGGTAGCCGTTTCGACGAACCCGGGAAGGTCGATCTCGCGCACGTGATCGTCGTCGAAGACACCCTCGAGATCCCGTCGATTCCCGTCGATTTCGAACCGCTCGGCGCCGGAGCCGCGGTCACGTTCGCGGGCTACGGCTGCACCGGCGCGATCGCCGGACCCGGATACGGGAAACTCCGATTCGCGGCGAACCGGATCGCGATCCCGGAAATCCTCGATCACCGGAAGTCGCTCTACCGCGGCATCATCGAAGAGACCGCCGGATCTTACTGGGTCACTCCGGGAACGGCGATGGACAAGAGCGCGCCCGCGCTCTGCCCGGGCGACTCGGGCGGCCCGCTCCTCGTGCGGGACGGGACCTCGTGGAAGATCGCGGGCATCGCCGCCGACTACACCTTCAAGGGGAAGTACGAACGCGCGGGCGGAGTGCCGATGACGAATCTCCATACCCGGCTCGACGACGAATCCCGGCACGGGATCGGGGCCTGGATCCGCGAGTTCCACCGATAAGCTGCACCCGACATACGACGCAGGGCGATTGCCCGCTCGACGGTACGCGAGTAGCGTTCTGTTCACTCTCGCAAATCAACCGTCCCTATCCCAGACAGGAACCTTTCCTATGAAGTCCGCGATCATCGGTTTCATTTCTCTTTTCACACTAGCGTCCGCGTTCGCGTTCGACCGCCCGACCGTCGAAATTTCCGGCGTAAAGTATTACTTGGCCGACGAAGTCTCCGGCCAGAGCTACCCGGGAACTGCCCGCGGCTATTGCGTGAAGCAGGGGCGCGGTGGCGATAACTCGGCGAATTCCGCCTATGATGCGAACGGGACCTACAGCCCGCTCGCGATTCTGGACGCGTCCGGCGCGGTTTCGAAGACCTTCGAATCCAGCAAAGGCGCGTGGGTGATCACCTCGATCTCCTGTTTCTAACTCGGTCGAAAATCGGAAAACGGGGAATGCGCACGATGCGATTCCCCGTTTTTTCAGTCTTCCAACCATTGGGTCAGCAGCATCGCCCGCGTGAGCTCCTGTTCGCGAACCCAAATATCGCCCTGATCGACGACCCAGTCCTTCGCGTACCGGAACCCCGGCTCCCAGCTGTTGTGCACGAGCAAGTAGCAATCGTTTCCGATCCGCTTCCGGCCGGCGACGAGCGACCAGTGGATGCCGCAATTCGGATCGAGCGGTGATTTCCCGCGGTACGCCTTCCCGTCGGTCAAGACGGCCGAGCAGTAAGCGAACGGAACCGGTAGCGCGTGCGGGCGCGAGAGGAGTTCGGCGACCTTCCGGGCGGCGCGATCCGTGCGAAGCGGGTCTCGATCGTCGGTCGGGATCCCGAGCGCGTCGAGACCGATGAAGAGCTCGCTCTTGCACGACGTGTATTTCAAGTCCGCCCTGCGCTTCGCGGCCTCACCGCAGTTCCCGAAAAAAATCGAACGCACGGTCTCGTAGGGCTTCGTCGGATTCTTCTCGATCAAACCCCGGATCGAGGGTTGGTCGAGCAGGACGGCCTTCCGCTCGGTCGCCCACGCGACGTACTTCAGGTAAAGGTCGTCGATCCGTTTATCGATCGCGCCCTTGCGCAGGAATGCCGGCGTCTCGGCGACCTGGAGGAGCTTGCCGTAGAAATAGGTCGTGAGGTCCGCGAACTTCGCGGTCTCGTCCGTGGTGCGGGTGGGAAGTCCGCCGTCCGCGCAGTACCCGATCTCCCGGACTCCGGAGGCGAGCGCGCAGAACGTCGATCCCCACCGGCCGAAACGCATCGCGAGCGGGTCGGTCGAGTTCTGGATCGGTACCCAAAAAGGGACGTTCCGCCGGATCGCGTTTTCCACGCCGATCGCGATCGGGCTCGATCGCGTGATTTTATCGCCGTCTTCGCCGTTCCGGGAGATCCGGTAGCTGTCGAGATAATTCGAAAAGGTGAAGAAACCGCAGAGGTTCGTATCGCCGTACCCCTGGGTCGTCTGGGTGAGCCCGTGCATCGACTCGCCGGGAAGCCGAAGGTCGACGGGCGAATCGCAACTCGTGGCCGGCAGGAATTCGGGATCCGTGAATTCGGCGCGGGCGGCGAACGGGGCGAGCGCGAGAAACAGCGCGAGAATTCCCGACCTTGGGAACGAAAGTGAAGTCATGATTTGAGCCCTCCGTGACTCGTGTCGATTGAAGTGTCTCCGAATTTCGACGAGAGTCAAATCCATGAACCTCCTCATCATCGGCGCGGGCGCCGTCGGATCGGCTTACGGATATTTGGCATCGCGCGCCGGCGCGAAGGTCGCTTACTTGATCAAGCCGAAACACCGCGCGGACCTGAAGGACGGCATTCAACTCTATTGGTGGAAAGGCCGCCGCGCCGAATCGATCTCCTTCCAAGATTTCGAAATGATCGACGATTCGAAAGCGCTGCGTGCGCGGAAGTTCGACGCGGTTTTGATCACTCTTCCTTCGGATAAGTTCCGCGCCGAAGGTTGGCTCGCGGGTTTCCTCGGGGACTTCGACGCTGGTTCGCCGGAGGCGAAAATCTGGAGTTTGCAGCCGTCGACGAACGATCAGAAATTCCTGCGCGACGCCCTCGGCGGATCCGCGGCCGATGCGCGCGTGGTGCGCGGCCAGATTCCGATCTTGAGCTACCTCGCTCCGCTCCCGGGCGAGGAATTCGCGAAACCGGGCTATGCGTTCTATACGCCGCCGACCTCGAAAGCCGCGTGGTCTTCGAAAAACGCGGCGGCGGCCGAGGCCGCGAAAACCCTCTTCGACACCGGGGGATTACCCTCGAAAATCGTCGACGATCGACCGACGGCGGGCGCGCTGATCCCCGAGGCGCTCCTCCGCGCCGTCGTCGCGGGTCTCGAACGGAGCGAGTGGTCGTTCGATCGCCTCGTGAACGGCGAGAACATCTTCCTCGTCACCGGAGGGATGCGCGAGATGACCGCGATCGGAGCGAAAATCGGGAAGACCGCGGATCCGGCGCGTGCGTGGTGGGGAAAACTCGCGTCGAGTCCGTTCGGCGTGAAGACCGCGATGCGCCTCGTGCGAAAGATCATCCCCTTCGATTTCGAAGCGTTCCTGCGCGTCCACTTCACGAAAGTCGACGCCCAGATGCACCTCACCCTCGACGAACAAATCGAGTACGGGAAGAAGAACGGCCTCTCGACGACGAACCTCGTTCTCCTTCGTGGACGAAAAAAAGTCGCGGCGCATTAATCTAGCCTTAAATCGTCAAACTTTCGACGTCGGAGCGTTGATTTTTCGCGCTCCTTTGTTACGTTAAGTCAAACGCAGGGAGTCTGCAGTTCGCGTTTGGGGGAGAGATCTAGCGATGCGCGTTAAGCGACTGGAAGTCCAAGGGTTTAAGTCTTTTAAAGACAAGACGGTCGTCCACTTCGACCATAACATCACCGGCATCGTCGGACCGAACGGTTGCGGCAAGTCGAACGTCGTCGACGCCTTCTTCTGGGTGATGGGCGAGCAGTCGCATAAACACATCCGCGCCGGCGGCTCCGACGACCTGATCTTCAACGGCTCTTCGAAATACTCCCCGTCCGCGATCGCCGAGGCGACCCTCGTCCTCGAAACCGATTACGTCGACACCGAGAACGCGCCGGCCGGCGCGACGGTAAAGGACCTCCCGCTCCACCTTCGCACGAAGGAAATCGCGGTCACCCGCCGGGTCTACCGCGGCGGCGAAGGCGAATACCTCATCAACGGAATCACCGCCCGCCTGAAGGACATCCACGAACTCTTCATGGATACCGGCGTCGGCGCGAAAGGCTATTCGATCATCGCCCAAGGCGAGATCCAAAAAATCGTCAATGCGAAGCCCGAAGACCGCCGTGTCCTCATCGAAGAGGCCGCCGGCATCGCGAAGTACAAGGCGCGGAAAAAAGAGTCCATCCGCAAGATGGAATCCGCCCAAGCGAACCTCTCGCGCCTGAACGACGTCGTCGCCGAAATCGAGCGCACGCTGAACTCCCTCGAGCGCCAAGCCCAAAAAGCCTCGCAGTACAAGAAGCACAAGGAAGAACTCCTCGCGAAGGAAATGACCTGGGGTCGCCGGAAAAACCGCGTCCTCCGCGCCCGCCTCGACGAACTGAAGGCGAAACGCGAAGCGCTCGAACAGGAACTCGTCGGTCTCAAGGCCGAGCTTTCCACCGCGGATATGTCGATCGAATCCGACCGCGTCGAGCAGCTCACCCTCTCGAAGTCGACGGAGGAGCTCCAATCGAAGATCTCCGAGATGTCCGGCGATCTCACGCGCGCCCAGTCCGCGCTCGATCTCTCCCGCCGTCGTCAATCCGACCTCGCGATGCAGACGGAAGCGCTCACCGCCGAGAAATCGGACCTCGAGACTTCGATCGTCGCCGAGAAGGAAAACATCACCGGCCTGAACGCCGAGAATGAATCCGCGGCCGCCGATCTCGCCGCCGCTTCGGCGAACGCGAACGCGAAGGAAGAAATCGTCCGCGCGCTCCGTTCCGAGACCGAGACCGCCCGCCGCGACCTCGACCACGCGAAACGCGAGATGATGAACGGCGTGACGAAGTCTTCCGATCTCGCCTCCCGCATCGCCGCGCTCGAATCGAAAGCCGAGTCCGCGAACGCGCAGATCGAACGCTTGAACCAGCAAGCCGCGGTACTGGCCGAGAAGGTTTCCGCCGCGAGCGAAGAATCCGCCCGCGTGATGGACGCTTCCGCCTCCGCCCGCGCGAAAAAGGACCGCCTCCACGCCGAAGCCCGCGCGATCGGCGAGGCCGTCGAATCGCACGAACAAGCGCTCAAAGCCGCGCGCCGAGAGCTCGAGGACGCGAATCGCAACCTCACGAAGAGCCGTTCAAAGCTTCAATCCCTCGAAGAACTCGCCGCCGCCCTCGAAGGGTTCGGCGACGGCCCTCGCCGCGTCCTCGACTGGGCGAAGGAGAACGGGAAAGACTCCGGCCTCCGCGCTCTCGCCGAGGGCCTCGACATCGAAGCCGGTTACGAATCGGCCGTCGAAGGTTTCCTCGAAGGAAAGCTCGAAACTCTCGTCACCGAAGACGCCGCCTCCGCGATCGAAGCCCTGGGCTCTCTCGCGGGCGGATCGAACGGCCGCGCGGGCATCCTGATCGCGTCCGAAACCGCCTCCGGGGCGTCGGTCGACGCGACGAACGTCGGCGCGGTCGAATCCGCGCTCTCCGCCGCCGGATTCTCGGTCGTCGGACCGCTCGCTTCCTTCGTGAAGCCGAACGCGAAGCTTTCGAGCGCGAACGCCGCGGCCGCGATCCGCATGCTCGGTTCCGCGATCGTCGTCGAGTCGATGGCGCCGCTTCCGGCGTTCCTCGCCGGGAACTCCCCTTCCGTTTTGAACGGCCCGCTCGGCTCTCTTTCCATCGTCGCGAAAGACGGCTCCGCGTTCGACGCCGACGGCGTCCTCCGCGGCGGCGCGGTCTCGAACGACCGCCAAGCCTCGGTCCTCGGCCGTAAGAAAACCATCGAAGCGCTCACGACCGAAGTCGCCGCGCTCGAAACGTCCTTCGCCGCGATGGAAACCCGCGTGAGCGAGATGACGGAAGCCCTCGAAACCGAACGGGCTCGCCAAGCCGCGATCCGACTCGACGTCCAGTCGGCCGAGATCGAGTTCGCCACGATCGAACGCGACGTGCAGACCGCCGTCCGCCAAGCGAAAGACCTCGCGAGCCAGTCCGAACTCGTCGAATACGAGCTCACCGAAATGCGCACGGAAGCCGAAGAGGCGATCGCCGAGAAGGCGAAGTCCGCGGACGAAATGGCCGCGATCGCCGCGAACCGTTCGTCGCTCGAGACGAAGATCGGCGAACTCGAATCGAAGGTCGTCGCCCTCGAAGCCTCGCTTCGCGAAGGCGAGGAAGGGCTCTCCGAACTCAAGATCATCGAAGCCGGTCGTAAGGAACGCGCCGGTTCCGTGAAACGCGAACTCGACGCCGGCCTCGCGCTCATCAGCGACCGCGAACGCCGTCTCGCCGAGGTCGCCCGTCAGCTCGTCCGCGTCGAAGCCGAGACGGAGGAGCACTCCGGCGGCGACGAGGAATTCATCGTGAAGATCGAAGACCTCACGCGCAAGCTCGCCGACGAGCGCGAACTCCTCGCGGGCATGCGCGACCGCCTCGAAGTCGTCTCCGCGAAGGTCGGCGGCGCCCTCGACCGGATCAAGGAACTCCACGGCGACGCCGACGAAAAGACGGCCGCCGTGAATACCTGTTCGCTCGATATCGAACGCCTCACCGGCGACCTCTCCCACCTCGTGCTGAACCTCGAAGAGAAGTACGGCCCGGGATGCCTCGATCTCCCGGAAGCCGCGCCGGTCCTCGAAGAGAACGGCGAGACGATCGTTTCCGTCGAGATGACGGCCGAAGAGGAGCAGATCCTCGGAGAAGAAGTCGAACGCCTCCGCGAGAAGATCCGCCGCCTCGGCGACGTGAACCCGACCGCGGTCGAGGAATACGAAGAGAAGAAGAAGCGCTTCGATTACCTCATGACCGAGAAGAACGACCTGCTGAAGTCGATCGACGACCTGAACGAAGCGATCGACCACATCAACCGCACTTCCGAGGAACGTTTCCGGAAAGCCTACGACGCGATCGCCGATCGCTTCGAGCGTCTCTTCCCGATCATCTTCGGCGGCGGCCAATCGAAGCTCTCGCTCGTCTATCCGGAAGGATCGACGGACATCCTCGAAGCCGGCATCGACATCCTGGCCCAGCCTCCGGGCAAGAAGGTCGTGAACATCGGACTGCTCTCGGGCGGCGAAAAAGCGCTTACCGCCGTTTCGCTCATCTTCGCCATCTTCATGGTGAAGCCGTCCCCGTTCTGCATCCTCGACGAAGTCGACGCCCCGCTCGACGACGCGAACATCGGGAAGTTCAACGCCCTCCTGCGCGAGATGTCCTCGAAGTCCCAGTTCATCATCATCACCCACAACAAAAAGACCATGGAGCTGAACGACACGCTCTACGGCGTGACGATGGAAGAACCGGGCGTTTCGAAGATGGTCTCGATCGAGCTCCACTGAGCTTCGTCGGAACTTTCGTCGGCGTCGCGCCTGAACTCGCCCACCGACGAGGTGGCTCGAGATGAGTTTTCTTTAACGGAGTTAGAAGAAACGTCGGTCTTTTCCATAAGGATGCCGAACACTTGACGCTAAGCGCCGTTTGCTTCTCGCGTGCGCTCCCTCTAGACTAGAGAAGAATGCAGCCTCCTCGTTTGATTCCTCCCCTTCGCTCCCGAACCATCGCCATCCTCGTCGTCGTCTGGGTCGTCCTCCTCCAGCTTTTCGCCGAGCAGACCATCGCGAAAGAAAAGAAGGCGGTGAAACAAGCCGCGAAGACCTTCGCCGCGAAGGAAGCCGCGCCCGAACCGAAGAAAGTCACGCTTCCCGAGGAACTCCTCGCGATCGAGAAGAAATACCTCGCGGCGAAGACCCTCGAAGCCGAATTCACCCAGCGCGACGAAGTGAAGCTCACCGGTGCGAAAAAAGAATCCTCGGGCGTGCTGATGATCCGCCATCCCGATCAGTTCCGGTGGGAAACGCTGAAACCGGATAAGAACCTCCTCGTCTCGGACGGACGGAAATTCTGGTTCTACACTCCGCCCTTCGAAGCGGGAGAACGAGGCCAGGTGATCGAGAAGAAAACCGCCGAGGTCCAATCCGACCTCGCGAACGCGCTCCTCGCCGGGGCATTTTCGAAGATCCACGACGTGAAGATCGAAAAACTCTCGTCGACGAAATTCAAACTCACGCCCGCCGAAGGCGTCGCGGGCACGGTGAAGACCGCGGAACTCGAGATCGATCCGGCGAAGAACGTGATCAATAAACTCCGCCTCGAGCACGCCGGCGGAAACAAGACCGAGATCACCCTCGGAAACGTGAAACTCGCGGGCAAGATGGCGGACGCCTACTTCACGTTCGTCACTCCGCCATCGACGGACGTGATCCGAGAATGAAGACGACGAACGGGATCGGTCGCATCGCGCTGGTTCTTTTCGCCCTTCTCCCGCTCGGCTGCGGGTCGCCTGAAAAGAAGCCGGATTCGCAGAAGTCGACCGAGACCGACTCGGCCGGCGCCGTGGCCGCCGCTTCCGTGGATCGCAGCACCGTCATCCACGTCGTCTGCACCGTTTACCGCGTGAATCGCGCCGTCGAAGGCGCATCCGCCTGCAAGACGATCGATTTCGCCGTCGAGGACGGAGACGGCGTCGAGATCGCGCGGAAAAACCCGGACGCGAACGGTACGATCGATTTCCCGGTCCCCGCCGGAAAGTCCTTCAAGGTCGTCCCGCGGGTTCCCGGGGCTTGGACCATCGAGTGGATTCCGACCGGCGACTTGAAGGCCGGCGATTCGGTCAAGGTCATCTTACGGCGCTAAGCGCGGCCGTTCACTTCGGATACGAGAAGCGGATTTCCTTCGGGATGTAGAGCATCATCCGGTCGGCCTTCGACGGAACGTCGAGCTCGACCGGAAGCCGAGCCGTATAATTCGGCGGACACGGAAGTTCTCCGCGCCATTTCAGATTCGGAAGGATCACGACCGCATCGGTATGCGAATCGATCGCGACGACTTTCGCGGTGAGTTTCACTCCCGCGATGTTGCAGTTCGCGGTCTCGTAAGTCCCCAACAGCGACGTCGTTCCGACCGGAGTTTGATCGACGAGGACGATTTCCGCCTCTCCGACGAGGGTCGACGCGAATGCGCCGGAGCAGAGGAAGAAACCGGCAGCGGCCGAGAGCAGGGTCCGTTTCATGCGAAATTCCTTTCGGGGAACGAGGAGGTCGAGGGAGTTCGCGTTTATAACGCTCTGTGTATATCTTGTAAAGCCGACATTTCCTCTTTGAATCTATGCAGTTAGGCACCCCTTGCGAAACCCCTACCGCTCCTTGTATACACGTCACGTCAAATTAACCCGTAATTTTAAGGATCTCCGAATGCCTTCGTTCGACGTCTCCTCCGAAATGGACTGGCAAGAGCTCGACAACGCCGTGAACCAAGCGACGAAAGAGCTCCTCTCCCGTTACGACTTCAAAGCGATCAAGACCGAGATCAAGATCGACCAAAAAGCGAAGACGATGACCCTCTGGGTGAGCGAAGGCGAGAAGCTCGACGCGATGAAGGATATCCTCCAGTCGAAGCTCATCAAACGCGGCATCTCGCTCATGGCGTTCGATTATAAGGACAAGGAAGACGCCTTCGGCGGCTCCGTCCGACAGCTCGCCACGATCCAAGCCGGCATCTCGAAAGAGAAGGGCAAGGAAATCATCGCCGCGATCAAGGACTCGAAGCTGAAGGTCCAGGGCCAGATCCAGGACGAACAAGTCCGCGTGACCGGGAAGAACCGCGACGACCTCCAATCCGCGATCGCCCTCCTGAAATCGAAGCAAGACGAAATCAAGCTCGCGATGAGCTTCGGGAACTTCCGGGATTAAAATGAACGACCAATCCGTCAGCACCGCGCCTTCGAAAGCGCCCGTCTACTTCGTATCCCTCGGCTGCCCGAAGAACCTCGTCGACTCCCAAGTCATGCTCGGGATGCTCACGAAGGACCGCTATACGATCACCCAATCGCCCGAAGAGGCCGAAGTGATCATCGTGAACACCTGCTCCTTCATCGAGGCTTCGAAGGAAGAATCGATCGAGACGATCCTCGAGATGTCGGACTTCAAGGAAACGGCGAAGTGCAAAGTGCTCGTCGCATCCGGATGTCTCCCTCAGCGCTATCACAAGCAGCTCGAAGCGGAGATGCCGGAAGTCGACCTATTCATCGGCACGGGCCAGTACCACCGCATCACCGAGCTCCTCGACGCCTACGGGAAAGCGCGCGAACTCGGCGCCCCGCTCCCGAAGCGCTCCTACATCGACCAACCCGCGTTCATCCACACCGAACGCGACCCGCGGATGCACACCGGTCCGCTCCACTCCGCGTTCCTGAAACTCTCGGAAGGGTGCAATCGCCGTTGCGCGTTCTGCATTATCCCGACCCTGCGCGGGGACGTGCGCTCCCGCACCGTCGAATCGCTCGTCACCGAAGCGAAGGGCCTCGCCGCTCAGGGCGTGCGCGAGTTGAACCTCGTCGCCCAGGATCTCACCCACTACGGGATCGACTTCAAATACAAGGCTCCGGAAGCCGGCGCGATGGACGCGAGACTGGAGACGCTTCTCGGCGAACTCTGTAAGATCGACGGCATCGAGTGGATCCGCCTCCACTACGTCTACCCGGACCAGTTCTCCGACGAACTGATCGAAGTGATGGCGCGGGAACCGAAGATCGTGAAGTACCTCGACATGCCGATTCAGCACACGAGCGACCGCGTGCTGCGCTCGATGAATCGCCGCCTGACGAAGGCGCGCCTCTTCGGACTCATCGAAAAACTCCGGGCGAAGATCCCCGGTCTCGTCTTCCGCACCTCGGTGATCGTCGGATTCCCGGGCGAAACCGAGGAAGACTTCGAGGAACTTTGCCGCGACATCGAGAGGCTCGCCCTCGACCACGTCGGCGTTTTCCGTTTCTCGAAGGAAGAAGGTACGAAAGCCGGCGAGATGGGCGACCAAATCCACGCCGCGACGAAGCGTCGCCGCTCGAAGAAACTCACCGAGATCCTCCAACGCCAGTCGAGCACCCGTAACGAAAAGTACGTCGGCCAAAAGGTCGCGATCCTCCTCGAGGGATCCTCGGAAGAAACCGAACTCCTCCTCCAGGGCCGGATGCCGACCCAAGCCGCCGAGATCGACGGACGCGTCCTCATCAACGACGTGAGCTACCTCGGTTTCGAAGCCGAAGGGCTCCGTCCGGGCGATTTCATCGAAGTCGAAATCGTCGAGGCGATGCCCCACGACCTCGTGGGCAAAGCGCTCCGAATCCTCTCGAAGGGACTCACGACCGCCGAAGCGGCGGCGGGACTTCGCACCGAGATCCCGGTCGAGCGTCCCGACGCTCGCGATCAAGCCGCGCGAGAAGCCCTCATTCCGCGCCTCGCGCCGGTCGCGCTCACTCACTCGATGACCCACTGATCGTTTTATCGCCATGGAATACTCGAACCTCATCATCGACGTCCCGACTCTTCGGAAAATCCTCGCGGAAAACCCCGCTTCGATCACGCTCGTCGACGTCCGGGAACCCGAAGAGCATGCCGAAGACCGCCTCGAGGGCGGAAAGCTTATTCCGCTCGGAGATCTGATGGCGCGCGCGAACCTCGAGCTCGATCCGGACGCCGACATCGTCGTCTATTGCGCGCACGGAGTTCGCTCGATGCACGCGATCATGGGACTGCGGACTCTCGGGTTCGAGAAGCTTCGTTCGCTCGAGGGAGGACTCTGTGCCTACCGAGAAAGCGAATAAGGAACCGGTCGATTACACCCCGCCCCTTTCCCCGCTCGAAACTGCGTCGCTCTTCGAGGCGATCCGCGAAGCCGGTTTTCCCCTCGTCGGCGCCGTCGACCTCGCGCTCGCCCGCGACGCCTTCCGAACCCACGGGGACCGGTACGCGGCTTGGATCGAGCGCGGGTTTCACGGCGAGATGGCGTACCTCGAGCGGGGCCTCGAGCGCCGACTCGACCCGACGCTCGTCTTACCGGCGGCGAAATCCGTCGTCGTCTGCGCGATCCCGTACCGTCGCCGCGCGGATCCGGTCGACCCCGCCGCTCCCCGCTACGCGCGCTACCTCCAGGGCCCCGACTACCATAAACGCCTCCCCGAGATGCTCGAAGGCGCGCTCGCCGCGTGGGGAGCCTCCGCGAAGTGGAAAATCTGCGTCGACACGAGCGCCGTTCTCGAACGGTCTTGGGCGGCGCTCGCGGGCCTCGGTTGGATCGGGAAGAATACGCTTCTGATCAACCCGAAACTCGGGAGCTACCTCTTCCTCGCGACGATCCTCCTCGACCGCGAAACGGGCCTCGGACCGAGTCCGCTGCCGAACTACTGCGGAAACTGCACGGCGTGCCTCGACGGCTGTCCGACCTCCGCGTTCGCCGGCGCCGGCGCCCTCGACTCGCGGAAATGCATCTCCTACCTCACGCTCGAGAAACGCGGCGAGTGGTCGACGGTGGACGAAACGGCGAAGAGGAAGATGGGGACTTGGATCGCGGGTTGCGACGTGTGCCAGGAAGTCTGCCCGTATAATCTCAAGCCCTCGCGCCTCGACGAGACTTGGCCCGCGGACGCCCGGGATTCGGCGCTCGTCGTCGAGTGGGAAAAACTCGCGGGCGAGGACGAAGCCGCTTACCGCGAACGCGTCCGGGTTTCCGCGCTCAGCCGGGTGAAATTCCCGGAGATGCGGCGGAATCTCGAGAACGCGAAGCGGAACCTCAGCCCGACTTAGCCGGATCGCCGAACTCGAATCCGTAAACCCCGACCGGACTCACTTTCGCGAACGGGAATCGAAATCGAAGTTTACGGAGCATCGGGGAGAGCCCCTTGAGCGCGAAATAGGCGCGAGGTCCGCCGAGCACGAGGCTCGAATTCCCTTCGTCGTCGACTTGGAAATCGCCGCCGGCGAAAGTGTCGGAAAAGGACGCGCCTTCGGCGTCGAAGCGGATTCGCGTCGGATCCCCCGCGTCGCTGAGACTCCGCGCGACGATGGCCACCGCGGAAGCGGGCGCGGTGAAATGGATCTCCGCCTTCGGATCCGAGGTGACGATCCGGTTCTCGTCGAATTCCCACCGCCCGACCAGTTCGACCTGGCGACCGAGGATCGCCTTCGCGTTCTCGCGCAACGGCCACCGATCAGTCGAGTGCAGGAGTTCGCCTGATTCCCGAGTCACCGGCCAAAGGGGCAGGCCCGGAGACTGGACTCGAAGCGCCTCGTGCAGTTCACCCTCGGCCGTTTCGGTGCTTTGGGGTCCGGCGTCGACGAAACGGATCTTCCCGTCGGTGAGAATCGCGACTCCGGGCTCCCCGTTCGCGCCGAAAGCCCGGGCGAGGGCCCCGTTCACGTCGCAGACCGCAGGAGTGCCGAAACCGAGGGAGGAAATCCACGCCTCGATCACCCGCCGTTCGCCGAAAAAAGGATAATGCGCGCGGAACGAAAAGACGAACCGCACGCCGAGAGGGCGAAACCGCTTCAACCAGAGCCGGTAGATCTCGCGCACGCGCGGGAATTCCGCACCCGTTGCGGAAACGAAGAAAAATACCCAGATCCCTTTCTGGATCGAGGCGTCGAGCGGTTGGGGGTAGACGCGGTCATGGAGGTCGACGCCGACCACGAGGGGCGGCGATCCGTACCAATGCGGGGTGGCCTCCCGGAGCGTGAGCGCATACGCTTCCTCCGGGGTGTACTCCCGCTCCCGCTTGCTCACGCGTCCCCGTCCACCGCGACCTCGTCGCGCTTGGCGAGCGAAGCCGCCATCGCACCGAGCGCGAGGAATCCCGCGACGATGAGGGAAAAATGGAACGCCTCGACGAAGTCGCCGGTCTCGCTGTGGCGCCACGAAAAGAGCTTGGCCGCGATCCCCGTACCGGTGACGAGTCCGAGGTTCCGGATCGTCGCCATCACGGCGGATGCGACGCCGAGTTTATGCGTTTGGATCGCGCTCATGAGCGCGACGTTGTTCGGCGACTGGAATAGCCCCGAGGAGAGTCCGACCGCGAGGAGCGCGAGGATCACCTTGAAGTGGGCCGTCGATTCGTTCAATCCCGATCCGGCGAGACCCGCCATCGTGAGGAGCGCGATCGAGGAGATGAGCGCGCCGAGCGCGCAGAGGTAGCGCGTCCCGACCCGATCCGAGAGATGGCCGGAGATCGGGGCGACGACGAAGACGGTCAGCGGAATCGCGCTCATGAGGAAACCCGCGTGCTCGGGATCGAGACCGAGAACTTCCTCGAGATAAAACGGCATGAGCACGAGGAGCGAAGAATAGGAAACGAAGTTCAGAAAGTTCGCGAGGTTCGCGGCCCAGAACGTTCGGATCTTGAAGAGGGAGAAATCGAGGATCGGCTCGGGGACCTGGTGCTGGACGACGTAGAAAATGAAACTCGTCGTGAGGAGCCCCCCGCCGAGGAGCCACCGCGAGAGCAGGATCGGTTTCGAGTCCGCAACGGTGAACGTCGGCGGATCGACGAAGAGGATGAAAAGGAGAAGGACGAGGACTTGGAGGAAGGCTCCGCCCCAATCGAAGGGTCCGTGCTTGCGACGCCCGCCCATCGGATCGAGGTGGCGGCCCGCGAAGAGGAATCCGAGAAGGCCGATCGGGATATTCACGAGGAAAATCGAGCGCCATCCGAAGGAGCCGATGAGGAATCCGCCGACGGAAGGACCGGAAACGAGCCCGAGACTAACCACCATCGAAAGGATGCCGAGCGCTTTGCCTCGCGACCCGTACTCGAAGGTCTGGGTCACGATCGCGGGACCGTTCGACATCAGCATCGAAGCGCCGAATCCTTGGAGCACCCGAAAAAGGATGAGCTGCTCGAGGTTCACCGCGAAACCGCAAAGGAGCGACCCGATGGTGAAAACGATGAATCCCCACTGGAAGATTTTTTTCCGACCGTAAAGATCGGAGAGCCGGCCGAACGGAAGGAGCGAGCAGGTGATCGTCAGGAGGTAGACGACGATGACCCATTTGATCGAACGGAGGTCGGAATGCAGCGCCTTCGTCAGGGTGGGGAGGGCGATGTTTACGATGCTGGAGTCGAGCGTGGCCATGAACGTGCCACACGCGACGGTGGCGAGGACCCACCCCTTTTTCGACATGATTTCAACTCTAGCAAAGCGTCATGTGGAAGCAATGTCGGAAGTAGGCGTTCTCGCCGTGTTTCGCGCCGCATTCAACTCGACTCTCCCCGAGTTCGCATGCGATGAATGAGGCATGCAATCTTCTCGCGAACTCGCCGTTCTGGCCCAGGAATTCCGCATCCCGATCATCGAAATGCTCACCGAAGCGAAGTCAGGTCATCCGGGCGGAAGCCTTTCCATGATTGATCTGCTGACCGCGCTTTGGTTCGGCGAAATGAAGGGAGTCGACTCGGCGAAATCCTTAGACGCGGATCGCGACCATTTTATCCTCTCGAAAGGTCACGGCGTCCCGGCGCTCTACGCGATCCTCGCGAAGAAGGGCTTCATCGAAGAAAAAGAATTGATGACCCTTCGCAAGACCGGCTCCCGGTTGCAAGGTCACCCCGACCGCGTCCGCCTGCCGATCGTCGAAGCCTCGACGGGATCGCTCGGCCAGGGCCTCTCCGTCGCGCAGGGCATGGCGATGGGACTGAAACTCGACGGAAAAAAGGGCCGCGTTTTCTGCGTGCTCGGCGACGGCGAAATCCAGGAAGGCCAGGTTTGGGAAGCGGCTCTCTCCGCCCCGAAGTTCGGCCTCTCGAATCTTTGCGCGATCCTCGACGCGAACGGCGGTCAGATCGACGGCCCCGTCTCCGAAGTCATGCCGCTCGAGCCGCTCAAGCAGAAGTGGGAGAGCTTCGGTTGGAAGGTCGTCGAGATCGACGGCCATAACATGGACGCGATCCTCGGCGCTTACGCGGAATTTCGAAAGCACCACGATTCCGGCGCGAAGCAGCCGTTCTTCATCCTCGCCCGCACCGTGAAAGGCAAAGGCGTCTCGTTCATGGAGAACCAAATCGGATGGCACGGCGTCGTGCCGAAGCCGGAAGAGCGCGATCGCGCGATCGGCGAAATCAAGACCAAGCTCGCCGAAATGAAAGGCGGAAAGTAATCATGTCGAAATCCACGCGCCAAGCTTTCGGTGAATCCCTCGCCCAATGGGGCGAGAAGAAAAAATCCATCGTCGTCCTCGACGCCGACCTCGCGAAATCGACGAAGTCCGAGATCTTCGCGAAGAAATATCCGGAACGTTTCTACGAGATGGGCATTTCCGAGATGAACATGATCGGCGCGGCCGCGGGCCTCGCCTTCACGGGTAAACTTCCGTTCCTTTGCTCGTTCGGATGCTTCCTCACGGGTCGCTACGATACCATTCGTTTATCCGTCGCCTACTCCGGGGCGAACGTGCGCCTCGTCGGCACCCACGCGGGAGTCGGCATCGGCGACGACGGCCACTCCCAGATGGGCCTCGAAGATATTTCGCTCATGCGCGCTCTCCCGACGATGGGCGTCTTCCAACCGATGGACGCGCGCGAAACCGAACTCGTCATGGACTACCTCTGCGAGAAGTGGACGGGTCCGGCCTACCTTCGCCTCACCCGCCAGAATCTCCCGGCGCTCTTCCCGATGACGGAAAAGGTCGGTGCGAAGTGGGAACCGACGAAGATCACGAAGCTGAAGGACGCGACCTCCGGTAAGAAAAAAGTCGTCGTCTTCGCCTCGGGTGCCGGCACCGCCGAAGCGGCGAAGGCAGCGGAACTCGTGGAATCGACGGGCGCCTCGTTCGCGCTCTATAACGTGCACTGCCTGAAGCCGTTCGATGATGCGGGCACGATCGCCGCCGTTAAGGGCGCCGACCTCGTCCTCACCGTCGAAGACCACTCGGTCATCGGCGGGCTCGGCTCCTGCGTCGCGGAAACGCTCGCGGGCCTCGACCACCACCCGAAGCTCGTGAAGATCGGCGTGCAGGACAAGTTCGGCGAATCCGGCGAACCGGACGAGCTTTACGACCTCCACGGGATTTCGGCGAAAAAGATCGCCGAGACGACGAAGAAGCTCCTCGGCTAAGGACGCGCGATGAAGGCCTGGAGAATCGATTCCCACGGCGGCAGCGAAGTCCTCAAAAGGGTCGAGATCGAACAACCTAAGCCCGGTCCGGGCGAAGCGCGGGTCGACGTGCGTGCGCTCGGGCTGAACCACCTCGACCTCTGGGTCCGGAAAGGCGTACCGGGACACCAGTTTCCCCTCCCCCTCATCCCGGGCACCGACGCGGTCGGGGTCGTCGCCGAACTCGGACCCGGCGCGACCGGCGTGAAAGTCGGCGACCGGGTGATCGTTTCCCCAGGTTCCTCGTGCGGCGAATGCGCGGCCTGCCGGTCGGAAAACGATCCCCTCTGCGCGAAATACGGTATCCGCGGCGAGACTTTCGACGGAGGCGGGGCGGATTCGATCGTCGCGCCGGCGCGCGAACTGATCCCGATTCCCGACGGCGTTTCGTTCGCGGACGCGGCCGCGATCGGCATCCCTTACGTGACCGCCTGGTCGATGGTCGTTCGAAAAGCGCGGGTGGTTCCCGGCGAATACGTCCTCATCCAAGCCGGCGGCAGCTCGGTTTCGATCGCGGCGACCCAGCTCGCGAAAATCCACGGCGCGACCGTGATCACCACGGTCGGCGACGACGCGAAGATCGAGAAGTCGAAAGCCGCGGGCGCGGACCACGTGATCAATTACCGAAAAGGTCCGTTTCGCGAGGAATTGAAGACGATCTTGAAAGCGGCCGGACGCCGCGGCGTCGAAGTCGCGATCGATCACGTGGGAAAGGACACCTTCGTCGATTCGATGCGGAGCCTCGCCGTCGGCGGACGGCTCGCGACCTGCGGGGCGACTTCGGGCGGCGACGTGACGATCGACTTGAAGCTCCTCTTCTTCAAGAACCTCTCCCTCCTCGGCACGACGATGGGCGCGCGCGCGGATCTCGCGCGGATCGTGAAACTCGTCGGCGAGGGTAAGCTGAAACCGGTGATCGACCGCACGCTCCCGTTCGCGAAGCTCGGCGAAGCGCTCGACCTGATCGAAAGCCGAAAGCTCTTCGGCAAAGTCGTCCTCACTCGGGATTGAAATGTGGGTCTTCGGTCACCTCGGCATCGGTTCGAAGCTCGCCGCCCCGTTTTCGCGGAGGCTCCCCTACGGGTGGGTGCTCGTCGGCACGCTCCTTCCCGATCTGATCGACAAACCGCTTTATTACGCGGCCGCCGCGATCACTGGACGCCGGGGCGCCGAGATCGGATTGATCTCCTGCACGCGCACCTTCGGTCACACCGCGCTCTTCCTCTTCGCCCTCGCGTACGTGGCGTTCCTGCGGAAATCGAAGGTCTTCGCCGCTCTCACGATCGGCGTCGCGACCCACCTCGTCCTCGACGGATTCCAGGACTACTGGATCATCCGAGTCTTGCACGAGAGCGTCGACGGCGTCTCGTCGCTCCGGCTCGCGGCGCTCTGGCCGGTTTTCTCCGACCACTTCGGGAACTTCCCGTACGCGAGCGCGGCCGAACACCTCCGCGATTCGTTCCGCTCGATCACGGGGGTCGGCGAAGCCGTCGGCGCGGCGATCCTCGGGTGGGATTACTGGAAGAACGGAAAGCGGTTCATGCCGCCGCGGTGGCTGCGGCGTCGGGCGAGAATCTAGATCGCCGCCGCCGATGCGTTTACTTTTTCTCTCGCGCCGGAAACGGGACAAAATTCTTACGACGAGCCCACCCCGACTTGCCGTCGCAGGCTATGGCGACCCATTTCGGTTTTTCGACCACCGATCCTTCGGAATACCAACGCGAAGAAATTAGGGCGAGATGATCTTTTTCGCAGGTCACGATCGAAGGGGCGTGCTCGGAAGGCGCGCTGTGGACGTCGACGATTCCATCGATGATACTTAAACCACCGATTTGCGGGCGATCGAGGAAATCGTCGAAACGGCTGCGCTCGAGAATATCCTCGAGCGCGGCATCCCATCCGAGAGGCAACGGACCAAAAAGCCCGCTAAGGTTCTTCAATAAATGATCGGCGGGAACATCTCTTCCAAGAAAGTCGCAAACAAGACCTACGGTCATCGGATTCGTCGGGAGGAACCGAACCCCTAGGTTCAGGGTTAGCCGCGGCGAAAGCTTGACATCCTTTCCATTTTCCCGAAGTTCATCGCAATCGAGCGGGCCGGCATACAATATTTTTCCCGAGCTCGCCTGAACCGCAGCCCAGGTGAAACGATGTCCCTTTGCTTTTTTCAGATTTTCGAAAAAAACGACGATCCCGAGCCATTCATCCGTGCGCCGTCCGTCGCGCCGGTACGTCACTGGAGCCCAGATGAAAAAATTTCCAGATTTGTACTCAAGTTCGTAATCCGGTAGCTCGCCCCGTTCGACGATCGGGGGAATCGAATCCGGAAAACGCCTACGTATCGCCGCTCTGATTTCACTCGGCACAATTGCCTTCCATCGAGTGCGCTCCCGGGAGAGAGCCGTGGCGAAAATCCGTCTTTTTTTGGACTCGGTAATCACTTTCGTTTTAGAAAGCATGAGGCACTTCGAAGGACAGTAGACCCGGCTTTCAATAAAACCACCCTCCCAGCCGGATTGGTTTGCGCGTAAATCGCATGATACGGTTTCGGGAAATTTCGCCTCGACTCCTGAATCGACCGCGGTCGAGCAATACCTTCCAACCACCTGACCGGCGCTAAATCGCTTCCCTATTTTCTTAACTTCTCCGGCGTCCGTTTCCTCTTCCAGGCTGCATTCGCACTCGGTTTTGGAGGTTGCCGTAAGGTACTGACCCGTTGCCGACAACTCGCTCGATTCAGCGCGCCCGGCCGAAAGAAAAACCGCAATGAAGAGGAAGAAAGTGCGGGAAAACGACAAGTTCCATCGGCTCCGGGAAAGGCGTTGGGCCCTGAGACCGAAGCTCAGCTCGTCGCCCCGCCGTACTTGATCATCTTCGCGAAGACCCAGAGCGGCCCGATGAGCAGGTGGGTGAGATTCTGGTAGAACGCCGGGCTTTTTTTCTCGTATTTCAAATGACCGATGTACTGGACGATCCACCCGATGACCTGCATCGCGATCAAGACTTCGACCGGCAGCGAGCGGCCGATGAGGTACATCCCCGTCATCACGAGCGAGAACGGAACGGCGATTTTCCAGTCGAGCCAGAGGTAGAAGCCGATGGCCGCGGCCCAGAGGACCCATCCGAGGTCCGGCCGGATCAGTTTGTCGTGGAACTGCTCGTTCCCGAAGGTCACGAGCGAGAGTAAACCGAGAACGGAGGTCGCGATGAGCGGAACTCCGATATAATGACTGATCACGTTCCCGCGGGTCGTATGGAATTCGCGGTAATCGGCGAATCGAGAAGCGAGTTTTTGGGTCATATACCCCCTATCTTGCCAAGACTCAGCCTCCCGTGTCACCCTGAAATCCATGGCTATCGAACCCTCCACATATCGCGCCGGGGAATCGCTCTTCAGCGAGGGCGCGGATGCGAGCTCCCTCTATCTCGTGAAGGTCGGGCGGATCTCGATCCGTAAATCCGTTGACGATGGATTCATCGAAATCGCCCAGATCGGACCTAACCAGATCCTCGGCGAGATCGGCTTCTTCGACCGCCGCCCGCGCTCCGCGGACGCGGTCGCGCTCACCTACTGCGAAGTCGTCGAAATCCCGTACGACTCGCTTTCGCCGATGTTCGATCCCGCGCCCGACTACATCAAACGCATCATGACGGGGCTCGCGACCCGACTCCGGGACGCGGACGAAGTCATCCGCGAGCTGAAGGAACGCCTCGGCGAAAACGAGGTGTCCATGCGCAAAGAGGTCGAGGAAGAACCCGACGAGGGCGAATCCGAGACCGCGAAGATCCTCCGGCAAACGGAGGAGTAAATTCCGGCCCTAGACGCGATCAGTCAATGAAAGTTGGCGGATCCCTTCGTAGACGGAGATCCCGACGGAAGTCGAAAGGTTCAGCGACCGCACGCGGGCGTCGAACATCGGAAGGCGCACGCAATCCGCGGTGTAGCGGTTCAAGATCCAGTCGGCGAGTCCCGTCGTCTCTTTTCCGAAGATGAAGTACGTCCCCGGCACGATCTTCCGCTGATAGAGCGTTTGGCCGGCTTTCTTCGAGAGAAAGACCTTCGGCGCGTCCTTCGGCAGCGATTCGAAGAACGCTTCGACCGAGGCATGTTTCACGAGCTTCAGGTGTTCCCAATAATCGAGACCCGCGCGACGAACCGCCGCTTCCGAGATATCGAAACCGATCGGTTCGACGAGATGAAGCGTCGTTCCGGTCGCGAGACAAAGCCGCCCGACCGATCCCGTGTTCTGCGGGATCTGGGGCTCGACGAGCACGACGTGGAAATCGAAGGCGCTCACGATCGGACTACGGACGGAGCGTGTTCATCAACCGGGGATAGGGCACCGTCTCGCGAACGTGCGGCACGCCCGTCATCCACGCGACCGTGCGTTCGAGACCGAGGCCGAATCCGGAGTGCGGAACCGATCCGAAACGGCGCAGGTCGAGGTACCACTGGTAATCCGCTTCGTTCAGTTCGTGTTCTTTGATCCGGCGCTGAAGGACCGCGACGTTTTCCTCGCGCTGGCCCCCGCCGATGATCTCGCCGTATCCGTCCGGGGCGATCAAGTCGCAACCGAAGGCGTATTTCCCGGTGGTCTCCGAAGCCGGACCGAAAAGCGAATCGGATTGTTTGAAGTAGAAGGCTTTGATCTGGGACGGCATGTGGTGGACGAAGACCGGCTTTCCGAATTCTTCGCCGAGCGCCGTCTCGTGGGGAGCGCCGAAATCCTCGCCCCACGGAATCCCGAGTCCGCGTTTCTCCAGGATCTTCAGTGCTTCGTCGTAGGAGATGCGCGGGAATCCGCCGGCCTTCACGACTTCGAGCTTCGCGACGTCGCGTTCGAGGAGCGTGAGTTCTTTCGCGCGCTTTTCGAGCACCGTCTTCGCGATGTGCGAAACCAGTCCTTCGCCGAGCTCCATGTTCCCTTCGAGGTCCATGTAGGCGACTTCCGGCTCGATCATCCAGAACTCGGTCAGGTGCTTCCGGGTCGCGGATTTTTCCGCGCGGAAGGTCGGACCGAAAGTGTAGACCTTGCCGAACGCCATCGCGCCGGTTTCCCCGTAGAGCTGGCCGGATTGGGTGAGGAAAGCTTCCTCCTCGAAGTAATCGGTCTTGAAGAGCGTCGAGGTCCCTTCGCAGGAATTCGGCGTCAGAATCGGCGCGTCGAATTGGATGAACCCGAGGTTATCGAAATACTCGTGGATCGAACGGATGATCTCCGCGCGCACGCGAAGCGCCGCCCACTGCTTCTGCGAACGGATCCAAAGGTGCCGATGCTGCATGAGGAATTCGACGCCGTGATCCTTCGGGGAAATCGGGTACGGCTCGGCGATCGAAACGGTCTTGATCGAGGAAATCCCCATCTCGTAGCCGCCGACCGAGCGGGGTTCCTTGCGGATCTTTCCCGTGACTTCGATCGCGGACTCCTGAGTGAGTTTCTCGAATTCCTCGAACGACTGTTCCTCGCACTCGCCCTTGAAGAGGATGCCCTGCATGATCCCGGTCCCGTCGCGCATCATCAGGAACTTGATCTTCCCAGAGCTGCGTTTGTTGTAGACCCACCCCTTCAGGGTGACGGACTGACCGTCGAAACGATCGGCGTTCTCGATGAAAAAGCGGTCGAAACTGAGCATAGACGTTTCCTTTTCGAGCCCCGATTTAATCGATAATCCGGTCTCGATTCCAGCCTCAAGTGAGGATCCCGAGATAAAAGAACCCGATCACGCCTAAAAACAGCGCGCCGAGCGCCGAATAGGCGAAACGAAAGGGGCGGTTCGCGCCGAAATTTTCGTGCACGTGGCCAATCAACCAAGCGATCGCCGGAAAAGTCGCCGCCCAATACCGCGCGTCTTGGAACGGGCTGAACGGGTGGCTCACGTTCGTGAAAAGATAGAACGCCGTTTGACTCGCGAGCAACAAGACCGCGGGATTCGTCCAAAACTCTCCCGCCCTCTTCCGGAAAACCCGTACGAGGGTGAATCCGAAAAAGACGAGAAGGATTCCCCGGGCGACGAAGAGAGGGAGCGCGAGCGAACTCGGATAACGGAATTCGCCTTGGAGCGAGGAAGTGAGGAAGAACTCGAGGACGTGATGGCGCAGGCTTCCGGCCCAGTTATCCGCGACCGATTCGCCGAAGAAACTCGTCGGCGAGAAGCCGAAGAAATGGCCCCACCCGTTCGGCACGCGCATCTGCTCCCCCAAGCCCGGTATCGCCATGTAGAACAGGTCGCCGGACTCGCTCCAACTCCGGAACATCCAAGCCAGGAGGAACAACCCGAAGGGCAGGAAGAGCGCGACGAAACGACCGATCCCGAGCTCGCGTCGTCGCCGGATCGCGACGAAGAGGAGGCCCGGAACGAACGAGAGCGCCGAGAGTTTCGTAGCGACCGCAACGAGCATCACCGCGCTCGTCCCGAGAACCGCGCGCCAGTTCCTCGGCTCGCGAACGAGCCGATCCATCGCGAGGAGATAGAACAGACCGAGAAGCGGCATCACGACGTCGTTGCTCACGCGCGAGACGCAGAAAAGGTGCACGGGGAAAAAAGCGAGCATCGCGAAGCCGAGCCAATCGCGGTACCTCCTCCAAAAAAGGACGAGCGTCCCCGCGTACGCCGCGAACGCGAGGTCGACGGGTCGGATTCCGAGGCGTCCGAAAAAGGCGCTTATCGCGTAATAGACCGGCGGATGGAAACTGCACCAGAACTCGGTCACACCGGGCAATCTCCAGTTCTGGGCGACGTACTGGATGTAAGCGGAATGTCCCCAGAAATCGTTCGCGCGGACGCAGAACGGCGTGAGCACCGAATACGCGAACGCGAAGCCGAGGGCGACGACGGCGAACGCCCGCACGCCCCGCGAACCTTCCGCACGGAAAAGGAACCACGCCATCGCCGCCCAAAGGAGGAGCCATCGTACGGCGACTCCCGCCCGCGTCGGCAACCCGAGGCAACCGAAGGCCTCGTGGTTCTCGACCTCGATTTCGAGGCTGTGCGTTCCGGCCGAAAACGACCCGGGAACCGAAAAGGCCCTCACGCGCCCGGTAAGCCCGGGCTCGCACTCCGCGGAATAAATCGGGGTGCCGTCGATTCGGATCCCGGTGACGCAGTCGTCGGCCGCGATCGGGTAGCGCCCGAAATCGAATCCGCCGAGATCGAGCTCCGCCCGGACCGTCAGGCGGTCGCCCGTCGGAAACGTCGAGATCGGGATCTCCGGATATTCGAAGCGCAACGAAGGAAGGTTCGCGTAGAGGAGCAGGCTCGACGCCAATCCGACGATTCCGAAAACGATCGCGCCGATTTTCTTCATCCGTCTCCCTAACCGAGCAACTTGAAATAAAAGCCGAGAAAGAGCGTCGTGAGCGCCCCGGCCCCGGCGAGCATTCCCGTCCTCAGGCCCGGCGAATTCGTTCGAGAAACGATCTCGCCGAAGAGCCAGGCGATCGCCGGAAAAGCGATCCCCCAGTAGCGCGCGTCGTGATTCGGGCCGAAAGGATTCATCGCGCTAAGCACGACGAAAAACGCGGTCTGGGCGACGAGGAGGGCGAAAGCCCCGCTGCGCAGGAGCTCGCGGTTCTTCCGAGGGAAAAGAGCCGCGAGGCCCGCGAGAAGCAGGAAAAGAGTCACGATCCGTTCGGCGGTGAAGATCTTACCGAAGGTCGCGGGGTACGGGAACTCGCCCTGGAGCGCGGTCACGATGAAATACGGCCAGACTTGCTCGCGAATCCGCCCGCCCCACGGATCGGCCGAAACCTGGCCGAAGAACGCGCGAAAATCGAAACCGATGAACCGGTTCAGGTCGTTCGGGATACGAAGCTGCTCCGGCATCGCCGCGATGTTCGTGAAAAGCGGGTTCCCGGTTTGGAGGTAGCTTCTTCCGAACCAAAACGCGAGTGCGGCCGTCGCGGGAACCGTCATCGCGAAGATCCGGGCCCATCGACCGGCCCGAGCTTCGCGGCCGGCCCGAACTTCGTGATAGAGCAGAGGCAAAAGAGCGGCGCCGAACGCGAGCCCGGACATTTTCGTCAGCACGGAGACCGCGAGGAGCAAACCCATCGCGAGACTCGCGCGCATTCCGCTTTCCTCCTTCGCGATCCGGTCATGGAGGAAGAGGAATCCGAGTCCATAGAGCGGAAAGGCGACGTCGTTATTCATCCGGCCCGCGAAAAAGAGGTGCGCGGGCAGGAGTCCGAGGATCCCGAGGGCGACCGCGTTCGGCCTCCAGAGGAGAAACCCGACGAGCGTCGCCGCGAAGAGCAGGTAGGAAAGATCCGACGGAACGAGCCCGGTCGCCGTGGTCGCGAGGACCGCGAGATAATAGAGCGGCGGCTGGAACGTTTCCCAAGCCATATCCATCCGCGGGTACCCGCCGGTCTCGCGCAGGTATTCGACGTTCCAGAGATGTCCCGCGACGTCGTGGGCGCGGACGTCGATCGGAGTGAGCACGGAGTAGTAGAAGCCGGCGCTGAGACCGACGACGGCCGCCGCCGCCGCCCATCGCCTCGCCCGGTCGCCGGCCGAGCCGAACAGGATCGCGATCGCTCCCCCGACGAGCCAAAGCGCGAATCGAAAGACGGTGCCCTCGCGCGACGGAAAGGAATTCATCCAAGCCGAAAACGCGACGAGGCCCCATCCGGTGAGGAGGAGCCCCGTCCTTTTCGAGAGATTCGGGATCGTCATCGCGTCCGCGATCGAGCGGGTTTAAAACTCCGCCGCGAACTTCGCGAGCATGCGGACGTGCATCCCGCTCGCGCCTTTCTTAGGCAGGTACGGGATCTGACCCATGTTCTGCGCGGTGTAGGCGATGTCGAGGTGGGCCCACGGCACGCCTTTGCGGATGAACTGCTTCAGGAACATCCCGCCGCGGATCGTGCCGCCCATGCCGTCGTTCGCGGAGTTCTTCATGTCGGCGTAATCCGACTTGAGATCCTCGAAGTACTCTTCGTAGAGCGGAAGTTCCCACACGCGCTCGTGCATTTCGTTCCCGAGGCGGAAGATCTCCGCCGCGAGTTCCGGATCGTTCGACATCAGGCCCGCGCAGTGGCGACCGAGCGCGATGCCGCACGCGCCGGTAAGGGTCGCGGCGTTCACGATGACGTCCGGCTTGAAGTCCTGGGCGTAGTCGAGGGCGTCGGCGAGGATGAGGCGGCCTTCGGCGTCGGTGTTGATGATCTCGACCGTCTTACCGGCGCGGGTCATGACGACGCTCGACGGAACGACCGCGTTCCCGTCGGGCATGTTCTCCGCGAACGCCATCACGGCGACGACGCGGTTCTTCACCTTGCGGCGAGCGGCGAGCAGGACGGCGCCCATCATGGTCGCGGCGCCGGTCATGTCGTGCTTCATGTCTTCCATCTTCATCGACGGCTTGATCGAGATGCCGCCGCTGTCGAAGGTGATCCCTTTGCCGACGAGCGCGATCGTCTTCTCCGCGCCCTTCGGGTGGTAGTCGACGATGAGGAGCTTGTTCTCGCGTTCCGAACCTTGGCCGACGGCGAGGAAGAGGGTCATCTTCTCTTTCAGGATTTCCTTTTCGCCGAGAACCTTCACGGAAATGCCGTATTCCTTCGCCAGCCGTGATCCCTCGCGCGCGAAGTATTCCGGCGTGCCGTGGTTCGCCGGTTCGTTCGACCAGTCGCGGGTGACGCTCACGCATTCGGCGGTGACGAGCGCGTCTTTCAGCATTCCGGCGAGCTCCGCCTTCATGCCCTTGTCCTTCGAGACGAAGCCGACCTTCGCCGGGCCGTAGACTTCCGAGGGCTTGCCGTCTTTCTTGTATTTGTCGAATTTGTACGCGGAGAGCGCGAAACCTTCGGCGAACGCGCCCGGAAGGCCCGAGGCGTCGGTCACGCCCTTGAGTCCGAGGAGCGTGTCGACGAGGACTTGGACGCTCCCGATCTTTTCGGCGGTGAGGCGCGCGTGGAGATGACCCGCGGCTTGGCGGACTTTTTCGGCGGTGAGTTCCGAGGCGAGGCCGACGCCGACGAACGCGGCGTGGGTCGCGGATCCTTTTCCGCCGAGCGAAACGAACGCGATTTGCCCGAGCTTCGCCGCGAAGGCGCTGCTTTTCCGCAGTTTATCGACCGATCCCGAGTACGGGCCCTTCGGCGAAATCGGTTTCTTTCCGGCGTCTTGGGAGACGAATACGACGTCGACGTCGGACTTTTGGGTGGCGGTCTTCGCCTCGAACTTGGGCAGCGTAATCATGGACGGGAAACTCCCTTTCTGTTTCTGAAATCGCGGGCTTCAACTAACATAGACCACATGTTGAAGCGTTACCACCAGACCGTCGGGATCACGTTTCGCGCGGTAGACGCGTGCGTTATCGCCGGAGTGTGGATTCTCTCGTACTGGGGACGTTTCTATCTTCCAGTCATCGAAGTCACGAAGGGCTTTCCCGCGTTCGCGAAGTACGCGGCCTTGACGCCCCTCATCGTGATTCTTTGGCAGATCGTTTTTTCGTCCGCGAAGCTTTACCAATCCCAGCGCATGCTCCGCCGGACCCACGAGGCGTTTCTCGTCCTTCGCGCCCACTCGTTCGCGATGCTGCTCTTCATCTCGCTCACCTTCCTGTTCGCCGAGTACCAGTATTCGCGGGGCGTGATGCTCTACTTCGGGTGCTTGGGCGCCGTCGCACTGCTCACCCTCCGGCTCGGCGTCCGGAACTTCCTCCGCTCGATCCGGCGGAAGGGCTACAACCTCCGCCACGCGCTCATCGTCGGCGAGGGCCCGGCGGTCGAGACCCTCATCTGGAAACTCAAGAAATTCCCGGAAATCGGCATCGCCGTCCTCGGCGTCGTCGCCCCCCCGGAATCGAACGCGACGGAAGTCCAAGGCGCGCCCGTCCTCGGGCGTTTCGCGGATCTCCCGCGGATTCTCGGGACGAAAAAGCCGGACCAAATCCTGATCGCGCTCCCCCGCCGCCACGCCGACGACCTCGATTCGATCTTGAATCAGCTGAAGGATGAAACCGTCGAAATCCAGCTCGTGCCGGACATCCAAGACTACGTCACCCTCGGTTGCGCGGTCGAAGACTTCGACGGCATGCCGATCGTGAAACTGAACGATTCCCCGCTCGACGGCATCGGCGCGGCCCTGAAACGGATCACCGATTTCGTCTTGGGCACGCTCGGCCTCCTCTTCCTTTTTCCGGTGCTCGCGTTCGTCGCGATCCTCGTGAAACTCACCTCGCGCGGCCCGATCTTCTACGCCCAGGAGCGCTGCGGCCTCGACGGGCGCTCGTTCCGCATGTGGAAATTCCGCTCGATGCGGGTGGACGCCGAGGAAAAGACCGGCGCGGTGTGGGCGAAGAAGGACGACGACCGCCGCACGCCGATCGGAACCTTCCTGCGCGCGACTTCGATCGACGAACTCCCGCAGCTCTGGAACGTCGTGCGCGGAGAGATGTCGCTCGTCGGACCCCGGCCCGAACGCCCGGTCTTCGTCGATAAATTCCGCGGGGAAGTCCCGCACTACATGCTTCGCCACAAGGTGAAAGCCGGCATCACGGGTTGGGCCCAGGTGAACGGCTGGCGCGGCGATACTTCTCTCGAGCAGCGGATCGAGTGCGACCTCTATTACATCCGCAACTGGTCCTACACGCTCGACTTGAAGATCCTCTGGATGACCGTCTGGAAGGGCTTCGTGAATAAAAACGCCTACTAGAGGCGCCCGCGACGAGCACTTCCGTTCTCCGTCAGTGTTTCGTCAAGATTTTGGCAAATTCCCCGCAAATCCTGCATAAATCTCGCGCGCGGCGAAATTCCGTTTTCACAAAACCCCTGAAAAACCCGAGAAATTTGGATCTTATGGGGATAACTTTTCCATTCCTTGTGTAAAACGGGCGATCTAAGGAAATAAAAGTATAAATTACAATAAGTTAGTCCATGTGGATAACTTTGGAGATATTCGTGGATAACTCGAACGGAGGATCAACGAGTTTCGTTCACTGGACCGGAGGAGGAGAATCCGTATGGGGCAAGGCCGGTCCTACTTTGAATTTTTCTTCCATGGTATCGCGAGCTTGAGCCGGGAAGGCGACGCTCGAGTTGCCGTGGAATTCAAATGCCGCTGAACTCTGCGCGAACATCACTTCGGGGGCGCCCGGAGCCTGAATAGTGATCGAGTCGGGATTAGAAACCTGGAGGTAGACGGTCGTCTTCCCACGGAGGACGAGGATCTTGTCCTTTCGAAGGGCGAACTTCATGAGCCGTTTGTCGTCGCAGCGGTAACGGACCCAGACGTCCGCCTTCGTGCGCAGGACGATTTTATAGTGAATGTCCTTCGGCGGGTAATTCGTCCCGGATTGGAGGGGATCCTTCTTCAAATCGTCGTCGGGCGTGACCGCGGTCGAGGCCGCGCTCGGAGACGGAGTCGGCGCGCTCGTCGCCACGGCGACCGGCGCCGGTTTTTCGGCCACGGGAGTGGGTTTCGGAGTCGGCGTTTCGACGGGTGCCGGGGTTTGCGCGGGAGTCGGGGTGTGCGTCGGCGTCGGCGCGGGAAGCGGCGACGGAGCGAGGACGAGCGGCGTTTTCGGCGGGACGAACGGCGGTTCCGGCGAAGGAGTCGGCGTGTGCGTCGGAGCCGGGGTGACGGAAGTCGCCGTCGGAGTCGGGGCCGGTGAACCGCTCGGAATCGGTTCCGGGCTCACGTTCGGATTCGGTGCCGCCGCTCCCGCGTCTTCGGCGCCTTCTTCGGCCGCTCCGCCGGCCTTCAGCTTGTCGATGTGCCCGTGGTGCTTCCGCTTCAACGACGGCTTGAATAGGAAAACGACCGCGCCGCCGAAGATCAGCATCCCGGCCATCACGCCCCAGAGGATCTTCCGGCTCTGCTCGCCTTCCGGCCGTTCGAACGCGTAGCCGCTGTGGCCGGCGTCGCGTTTCGGACGCTCGTGCGAATGGGCTTCGAGGAAGCTCGCGTACTCGACGAGGAGCTTTTCGCCGTCGAGGCCGAGGAACTTTCCGTAGTTCCGAACGAATCCGCGCACGAACGGGAGTGCCGGCAGGTCGGCGTACTGGTCGGCTTCGAGCTGCTTCAGGATCTTCAACCCGATCTTCGTCGCCGAAGAGGTCTGCTCGATCGTCAATCCCCGCTTTTCGCGCTCGCTTTTCAGGAATTCGCCGAGGCTTTTTTTCCGCTCTTCGCTCATGGAATCTTTTTCAGCCGTTCCATCGCCGCGTCGCTGGCTTTCGAATCCGGGAAATTCTGTCGGATCTCGAGGTACTTCTTCCGCGCGTCGTCGAGTTTACCTTCACGCTCGTCCATCAGGCCGACGGCGAGGTGGGCGTCCGCGAAGGCGGCGCACTGCTTTTGGGTCGCGCGTTCGTAGAGTTTCGCCGCGCCCGGAATGTCGTTCTTCCGCACTTCGAGGTGCCCGCGATAATAGTAGGCGATGCACGAGTTCGTCGGATCGTCGTTGATCGCCTTCATGAAACGCGCGTCGGCGCGCTCGAACTCGTTCTTGCGGTAATAGAGGATGCCGAGATTCGTGTTCGCCTTGAAGGACTCGCGGAAGGTCGGGTTGTCGCCCGCTTTCTTCAGCGGAGGCTCGGCTTCCTCGAGCCGTCCGGCGTCTAGGAGGAATTTCCCGTAGGTGTTCAGCGCGTACGGATTTTCAGGATCGAGATCGACCGAATGCTTCATCTCGCGAAGCGCGGCCGGGAAATCCTTCCGGTAGGCGTAGGCGAGCGCTTTCGCGTGGTAGATCGGCGCGTACTTCGGATCGAGTTTCTCGGCCTGCTCGAGGTATTGAAGCGAACCGATCGGATCGCTCTCGATGAGCGAACCGTTCGCGGCCTCGATGAGGAGCTGCGCGCGTTCGCGCGGCGACTTGACCGGTTTACCGTCGAGCGGATGCTGTTCGGGCGCGGTCGCACACCCCGCGACTCCTAAACAGAGTCCGAGAGCGGCACTACGCAGCGCAAGAAGAACGGCATTCCGGCTTGCCAACCGAAGCTGAAACATTTCAGATAAGAATAAATCCTTACCACTCGGAGTGTCAAATGACCATCTTCGCCCGGAAACGAATCTCGTCCCTGCTTTTCGTCGGTTTTCTCGCCGGTCTCTTCGCCGCTTCGGCATCGGCGAAACTCCTCGAGCTGAAACCGGGAGAAAAATCCATCGAAGGCGTGAAGCTCGCGAAGGAAGCCGTCTTCATGGCCGACGGGAAGCCGGTCACGCTCGCGGCCTACGCATCCGGCATCCGGAAGAAGAAGGTCGCGCTCTTCTGGGCGAAAGTTTACGTCGGTCAGGTCTTCGCGGCCCCGGGACTGACCGTACCGCCCGCCACGATCGAGGACGCTCGGACGGTGCTGAATACCCAGCCGGTCGTCGCACTCACGATGACGTTCCTGCGCGACGTGAGCGCCGGTCGGCAGAAAGACGCGTTCGAAGATTCGCTCGAAACGAACGGCGTCGATCCGCACTCGGAAGCCGTGAAGCCCCTCTTCGCGATCGTCGAAAAGGGCGGCGAAGCGAAAGACACGCTCACGACGACGATCGTATTCGAACACCGTAAGGACGGCACGGAGTGGCTTCATTACGAGAACGGAAAGGGCGAGCTCCAATCGCAGTCATTCGAAAAGGGCACCCTCGCGAAAGTGCTCTCGATCTGGTTCGGCAAGCCGGCGGATTCCGGGATGGAGCGGCTCCAGAACCAGTTCCTTGGCAATGCGGATTAGCAGGAAATACCCACGGACGGGAGGCGTCGACCTGAAAAAGCGTTATAACGCCCGCCGGGATCGCGCCGTGAGACAAAATTTCCTTCATCGAAACCAAATATCGACGAGCTAAAGCCGGGTACGGCGACCTCCGAACAGTCTTCCAGCACGAGGTCCCCATGTTTTATACCCTTTTCGCTTCACACGTCGTCGTCTGTCTTTCGAGTTACGTTTTCGCGAAATACCGGATTCGTCTTCGACTCCGTTCGAGGCTTCCGTCCTTGCGTTCGACGTCGACCGACCTCGTCGGATCGGCCGACCAAATCTGCTCGATCAGCAACGATCTCGGCGCTTCTTCTCAGGAACAGCTCGACTCCCTCGGCGTGACGAGTTCGGCAAGCCACGAGATTCGTTCGATGGTCCAGTCCACCCGGGAAAACGCGACCCAGCTCCATAGCGAAGCCCGCCTGCTCGGGGACATGACGGAAAAAGGCTCGCAGGTTATTTCGCGTATGGTCGCCTCGAGCGGTGAAATCAAGCGAGGCGCCGAAAGTTTCGGCACCGAAACCGAAGAGTCCCTCGGTCAGCTGTTCCGAGCATTAGGGGTCATCCAGGAAATCGCGCAGAAAACCCAGATGATCAACGCCATCGTCTTCCAAACCAAACTCCTCTCCTTCAACGCATCCGTGGAAGCGGCGCGCGCCGGCGACGCCGGTAAGGGTTTCGCGGTCGTCGCGGAGGAGGTCGGTCAACTCGCGCAGATGAGCGGGAAAGCATCGAACGAAATCACCGAGATCGTCGAAAGCAGCGTCGCCGTCGTCCGGTCGGCGATCGAATCGACCAAGGCGAAAATCGCGTTTCTCGCCGAGCAGACGGTCAGTCGAGGCGAGGCGGGATTTCGAGAAGCGAACGAATGCGCGAAAATCTTCGGCGAGATGGCCGGAAAGATCGACCAAATCACGAAGATGGTCGAGCAGGTTTCCTCCGCCTCGCAGGAGCAGGCGATCGGAGTATCCCAACTCGACGAATCGATCCAATCGCTGAAGGAGATCGCCGACCGGAATCGGCTCGTCGCGAGCCAGACCTCCGAATACGGGCGCGAGTTCGAGTCCCAAACGCGCAGCATCGCCGAAGGGATCCGCGCGTTGGCCGCGGTCGATCCGGGTTCGGAACGCGGTAGAAAGAGACTCGAAGGTTTCGTCTGGAACGATAAACTCGTTCTCGGAGTGGATAAAATGGACGATGAGCACCGCGAACTCGTTTCCCGGATCAACGCGCTCGTCGCGGTGCTCGACGACCCGATCGCGCGAAGCGAATCCGATCGACTACTGAGCGCCTTCAACTCGCTCGCCGAATACACGATCCACCACTTCAGCGACGAGGAAGCTTACCTCGCCCAAATCGGCTATCCCCAAGCGGGGCCGCACCACAAAATTCACGAAAAGCTCCTCGCCCAAGTCGCGAAGTACGGCGAAGACCTTAAAGCCGGACGTCTCAACGACGAAAAGTTGATCTCCTTCCTGAAGAACTGGTTGATCAGCCACATCATGGGCGTCGACATGCAATACGCCGCCCACGCCCGCTCGCAAAAAGGCGCGAAAGGAAAGTCGAGGAAGGTCGCCTAGCGGACGAGCACGGCCACCGACTCGACGTGCGGCGTCTGCGGGAAAAGATCGACGATCGCCACCCGGTCGAGCTTCCACCCGTACTTCGCTAGCCGCGAGAGGTCGCGCGCCCACGAGTCGGCGTCGCAGCCGACGGCGACGATCTTCGTCGCCTTCAGTACGTCGAGCGCGCCCGCGATCTTGTGCGAGAAATCGCCGAGGCCCTCGCGCGGCGGATCGAGGACGACTTCGATCGGGCCCTTCGGCTTGAAGACGCCTTTTTCGAATTCCTTCGCGCGCCGGTCGAGCCAGCGCGCGACGTCGGCCTTGAAGAACCGGTAGTTCTCGGGTTGGCCCTCGAAGCCGCCCTCGGGCGATCCGGTGTCCACGCACTCGACGAACGCGTAGCGATCGGCGTCGTCGTAAGAAAAATTCCCCGCCCCGCCGAAAAGGTCGAAAAAATGCGCGCCTTCCGAAAGGCTCGCGCGCACGAACGCGCGGAGCTTTTCGTTCTGCGCGTCGTTCACCTGGCGGAAGCCGAGCGCGCCGTGCTTCGCGTTCCACGCCTTCCGCACGGTGCCGTCGGGCAGGACGTCGATCTCGACTTTCACCTCGGGCGACGGTTCTCCTTTCGCGAGCTTCTCGTCGAGGAGCTTCTTCGCCTCGGCGCGCGTCTCGACGAGGACGTCGTTCAGTTCCTCGCGCGCGATTTCGCAGCGGGCGACGTCGACGAGCGCTTTCGAGCGCCGACCGAAGTAACCGAGGTCGATATCGCCCGGGGTGCCTTCGACCGGACGCGCACGAAGCTGGATCCGGTTCCGGTAATGCCACGGATCTTCGGCCGGGAATTCCTCGATCGGCGCCGCGGGGAGTTTCACGTCGGTCCGCGAAAGCGCGTGAAGCGCGCCGTCGCGCTTCGTCTTCCACTGGATCGCGTAGGGAACGTGCTGCCAGGTGCAACCGCCGCACTTCCCGAAAACCGAGCATGGGGCCTTAACCCGGTCCGGGGAGGGCGACGTAATTTCGACGAGTTCGGCGGTCGCGAAACGTTTCTCCTCGGCGACGAGCTTTACGGTCACCACGTCCCCCGGTATCGTTAAGGGTACGAAGAGGACGCGAGGCTTTTCCCCGGTCAGCCCCTTTGAAGACATGGCCTCGCGCGTCACGCCGTTTCCGCCGCGCGAGAGATCCTGGATCTTCAGGCCTTCAAGGATTGTTCCGATAGACATTTCGAACGCTTATGGAGAAGTGGAATGAAAAAGTCAACCAACGATTCGCCGATTGAAAGGACTCCCACTTACCGCGTTCCCCTCCTCTGGGAAATGTTCACGATGGAAGGCGGCATCTCGCTCCTGATCATCTTCCCCCTCGTCGTGCTTTTCTTCCTGAAGAAGGCTTACGAGTCGGTCTGAGAACTCCACAGTGCAAGGACGCCCGAGCCCCGGATCCCGCCCCTAGCCATTTGTGCGCTTCGGTTCCGTGAAGATCCGCTCACGTTTCCGAAAACATAATGAATTTCGGTGATCGGCTCGGACCAAAGCGCACAAATGGCTAGGGGAAACTCCAAGCCCAAAAGCCCTTAAATAGCGCCCGCTTTCACCGTCTTTTCTATCCATTCCGCTCCGGTTTTGGTAACAGACACGAGGTTCAACCCCTCATGTCGAAGAACATCCGAAATTTCTGCATTATCGCGCACATCGATCACGGAAAATCGACCTTAGCGGACCGTCTCCTCGAGCGCACCGGCACCGTCACCGCCCGTGAAATGGAAGCCCAGCTCCTCGACTCGATGGATATCGAGCGCGAGCGCGGAATCACGATCAAGGCCCAGTCCGCGCGCCTGAACTACAAAGCGAAGGACGGCCAAACCTACGTTCTGAACCTGATCGATACGCCCGGCCACGTCGACTTCACTTACGAAGTCTCGCGCTCGCTCGCCGCCTGCGAAGGCGCGATCCTTGTCGTCGACGCCTCCCAGGGCGTCGAAGCCCAGACCCTTGCGAACGTCTTCATGGCGCTCGAGAATAACCTCGAAGTCTTCCCCGCGATCAACAAGGTCGACCTCCCGTCGGCCGATCCCGAGCGCG
This sequence comes from Bdellovibrionales bacterium, assembly GCA_018266355.1. Classification (GTDB taxonomy): domain Bacteria; phylum Bdellovibrionota; class UBA1018; order UBA1018; family UBA1018; genus JACMQW01. Next base: position 359,257 of record JAFEAP010000029.1, on the reverse strand, counting down.
TGAAGGCCGAGATCGACGAAGTGATCGGCCTGGTCGATACGTCGCGCTCCGTTCTCTGCTCCGCCAAGTCGGGTCTCGGCATCGACGATATTCTCGAGGCGTGCGTGAAATATTTTCCGCCGCCGAAGGACGCCGATAACGAACCGCTTCGCGCGCTGATTTTCGATTCTTGGTACGACACTTACCAGGGCGTGATCTGCCTCGCGCGCGTCTTCGAGGGCAAGATCCGGAAGGGCACGAAGATCTACCTCGCCCACGCCGGCAAGGAATTCGAAGTCCAGCGCCTCGGCATCTTCACCCCGAAATTCAAGGACGTCCCGGAAATTTCCTCCGGCGAAGTCGTCGCGATCGTCTGCGGGATTCGCGACGTCCGCGACATGAAAGTCGGCGACACGATCATGGAAGCGGGCAATCCCGCGAAGGAACCCCTCGGCGGCTTCAAAGAAGCGAAGCCGATGGTTTTCTGCGGCGTCTACCCGATCGACGCCGACGAATACAACGACCTGAAGGAATCCCTCGAAAAGCTCCGCCTGAACGACTCCGCGATCACCTTCGAACCGGAAACGTCGACCGCGCTCGGATTCGGCTTCCGCTGCGGATTCCTCGGACTCCTGCACATGGACGTCGTCCAGGAGCGGCTCGAACGCGAATACGGATTGAACCTGATCACGACCGCTCCGTCGGTGATCTACAAGGTCACGAAGACGAACGGCGAATCGCTCATGGTCGACAACCCGGCGAAGCTGCCCGACCAGACCCTGATCGAAGTCATCGAAGAGCCGTTCATCAAGATCACCGTCCACATGCCGGCCGAATACGTCGGCGCCGTGATGCAGATCCTGAACGAACGCCGCGGCGTCCAGATCAAGATGGATTACGTCACGAAAGACCGCGTGACGCTCCTTTACGATTTGCCGCTGAACGAGATGGTCTTCGACTTCTTCGATAAGTTGAAGTCCGCGACGAAGGGTTACGCTTCGATGGATTACGACCTGTCGGACTATCGACCGGCCGACCTCGTGAAGCTCGACGTCCTCATCAACGGCGACCCGGTCGACGCGCTCTCCCTCATCATCCACCGGGACAAGGCCGCGATCCGCGGCCGCGAGCTCGTGAAGAAAATGAAGGAGCTGATCGACCGCCAGATGTTCGAGATCGCGATCCAAGCCGCGATCGGTTCGAAGATCGTCGCCCGCGAATCGCTCTCCGCCCTCCGTAAAAACGTCACCGCGAAATGCTACGGCGGCGACATTTCCCGGAAGCGGAAGCTCCTCGAGAAGCAGAAAGAGGGCAAGAAGCGGATGAAGCAAATCGGATCGGTCGAAATTCCGCAGGAAGCGTTTTTGGCGGTGTTGAAGGTTGACTAGAAGAAAAGCTGAACGAGAAGCCCGGAAAATCATCCGGGATTACAGCCTCGCGATCGGTGCCTCGGTCCTGGTCGCCCTCGTGATCCGTTTTTTCCTTCTCGAAGCCTACCGCATGCCCTCCCGCGCGATGCTTCCCGCGGTCGAACCGGGCGACACCATCTTCGTCTCGAAATTCGCCTACGGCCTCCGCGTTCCCGGCGCGGAAAAGCGCCTGACCGACCGGCCGCCGCATTACGGGGACATCGCCGTGCTCGAGTTCCCCGACGAACTCGGCCGCGAGTACATCAAGCGCATCGTCGGCATGCCCGGCGATAAGGTGAAACTCGATAAGGGCATGCTTGTCCTGAACGGCAAGTCCGTGACCGAGCCGCCGAAGGGCGAGGACCTTTGCACGGTCGAATCGCTTCCGAACGGAAAATCGTATCCGATTTGTCTCGAGCCGCCGCTCCTTTCCACGGAAGAGACGATCACCGTTCCCGAAGGATCGGTTTTCGTCGTCGGCGACCTTCGCACGAGTCCGAACGAAATCCGCCGGATGAAAACCCAGGGCCTCGTCCCCGAGGCGCGCCTGCACGGCCGCGCCCAGTTCGTCTGGCTCTCGATCCAGCCTCCGACCGCCGGCGGCGGCGGGGACTGGTTTTCGCGCATCCGATTCAACCGCATGTTCAAAGGAATCCACTGATGTCGATCGAAAGGACCACGCCGTGAAGCACCTGCTCGCCGCCGCCGATTTGAGCCCGACCGAAATCCGATTCCTCATGGACGCCGCGAAGAAATTCTCGACGGTCGACTCCGCCCCGCTCCTCCAAGGCAAGACGATCGTGAACCTCTTCTTCGAGAACTCGACGCGCACGCGGACGAGCTTCGAAGTCGCGATCCGGAAACTCGGCGCCGGCGCGCTGAACTTCGCCGCCTCGACCTCGTCGGTCGCGAAGGGCGAGACGCTGATCGACACCGCGAAGAACATCGAGGCGATGGGGCCGCACGCGATCATCGTGCGCCACGCCTCCGCGGGCTCCCCGCTCTTCCTCTCGAAGAACGTCTCGGTCCCGGTGATCAACGCCGGCGACGGATTCCACGAGCACCCGACCCAAGCGCTGCTCGACCTCTACACGATGGAAGAGAAGCTCGGCGACGTGAAGGGGAAGCGCGTGGTGATCCTCGGCGATATCGCCCACTCGCGCGTCGCGCGCTCGAACATCCACATCCTGCGGAAGATGGGCGCCTCGGTCGCGGTCTGCGCCCCGCCGACGCTCCTGCCTCCCGTGCCGGAAACCCTCGGCGTCGACTTCGCGTATCGGCCGGAAGAACTCCTCCGCGAAGCGGACGTCGTGATGTGCCTGCGAATCCAGCTCGAGCGCCAGAACCGGATGCAACTCCCGTCGCTCGCCGAATACACGGCGTTTTGGGGACTTTCGCGCGAACGGGCGAAGCTGCTCAAACCGGGCGCGATCGTCCTGCACCCCGGCCCGGTGAATCGCGGCGTCGAACTCGACACCGAGGTCGCCGACGGACCGCGCTCCGCGATCCTGAACCAAGTCTATAACGGCGTCCTCGTTCGGATGGCGGTGCTCGCCACCGTGATGGATCGCCCGAAACTCGAGAAATGGATGAAAGGGTGAACCGATGAAATCCGAAGCCTTGCTCATCAAGAACGCCCGTATCGTCGACCCCTCCCAGCGGATGAACCAGGAAGGCGATATTTGGATCGAGGACGGCCGCGTCCGCGCGATCGAGAAGCCGGGTCAGATCCCGGCCCGTCCGGGGATGCGGGTGATCGACGCGAAAGGGAAGATCGCGATGCCGGGTCTGATCGACCTGCACGTCCACCTCCGCGAGCCGGGACTCGAGTACAAGGAATCGATCGAGACCGGAACTCGTGCGGCGGCCGCCGGCGGTTTTTCGAGCGTTGCCTGCATGGCGAACACCTCGCCGGTGAACGATACTCCCTACGTCACGGCCTATATCCGAGAGAAGGCGAAAGCCGTCGCCGCGTGCCGCGTGCACATCGTCGGCGCGGTCACGAAGGGACTGAAGGGCGAGGAACTCGCCGAAATCGGCGGCATGATCCAGGAAGGCGCGCTCGCGCTCTCCGACGACGGCATGCCGGTCATGAACTCTTACCTCATGCGGAAGGCGATGGACTACGCGAAGGCCTTCGGCGTGCCGATCATCTCGCACGCCGAGGACGCGAATCTCGTCGGCAAAGGCGTGATGAACGAGAGCGCGCTTTCGAACGAACTCGGTCTCCGGGGCATTCCGGCCGCGGCCGAGGAAATCATGATCGCCCGCGAAGTCGCGCTCGCGCGACTCACCCGTTGCCCGGTCCATATCCAGCACATCTCGACGGCGATCGGCCTCGAGCACGTCCGCCGGGCGAAGGACGACGGGCTGCCGGTGACCGCCGAAGCGAGCCCGCACCACCTCACCCTCACCGAAGAGTGCGTCCGCACTTACGATACGAGCTATAAGATGTCCCCCCCGCTCCGCACGGAGAAGGACGTCGAAGCGCTCCGCGACGGCGTGAAGACGGGATTGATCGACGCGATCGCGACCGACCACGCCCCCCACGGCGTGATCGACAAGGCGGTCGAGTTCGGCGAGGCCTCGAACGGGATCATCGGGCTCCAAACCGCCGTTCCGGTGACCTTCGCGCTCGTCCACGACGGGATCATCTCGCTCGACCGGTGGGTCGAGTCGCTCACCCTCGCCCCCGCGAAGCTCCTGAAACTTTCGCTCGGGACGCTCAAGGCGGGCGCGGCCGCCGATCTCACCCTCCTCGACCCGATCCGGGAATGGACGTTCACCCAGGACGAGAACCACTCGAAGTCCCAGAACTCCCCTTACCTCGGGCATAAACTTCGGGGAAAAGTGCTCTTGACTCTCGTCGACGGAATCGCGAAATACTCCGAGGAAGGCCTTTGAAAATGAGCAGTACTTTCGACAAATCCAAAGCCCACCCGGGCGTCCTCGTCCTCGAAGATCGCGACCATCCGGAAGGCGTCGCCTTCGAAGGTTTCCTCTTCGGCGCCGAGGCCGGAGCCTCCGCGATCCTCGCCGCCCAGAAATCGGGCGGCCTCGCGCGCGACCGCGGCTACGGCGAAGTCTGCTTCAACACCTCGCTCACCGGCTACCAAGAGATCCTCACCGATCCGTCCTACTACGGACAGATCATCTGCATGACCGTGCCCCACATCGGGAACACGGGCGTGAACCGCGACGACCCCGAGAGCGCGCACCCTTGGTGCGCCGGTTTCGTCGTGCACGAGATTTCCGATACCGTCTCGAACTGGCGGACGATCGGCGAACTCGACGGTTACCTGAAAGAGAGCGGGATCCCGGGGTTGTACGGCGTCGATACGCGCGCCCTCACCCGCCACCTCCGCACCCGCGGCGCCGTTCGCGGCGTGATTCTTCCCGTCTCCGAACGCGCGAAGGCGAAGGACCTCCTCGCCCAGCTCCCGAAATTCGAAGGGCGGGACATGATCTCGGAAGTCTCGACGAAAGAGGCGTATCTGTGGCCGCACCCGAAAGCCGCCGCTCAGAAAACGACCGTCATCGGCGAACGCGAAGTCCCTCCCTTCAATCCGGGCGCGAAGGATAAGAAACGCCGTAAGGTCGTCGTCCTCGACTTCGGCACGAAGTGGAACCTCCTCCGCTCGCTCGACGCCCTCGGCTGCGACCTCGAGGTCCTGCCCGCGAAGTCGACCGCAAAAGAAATCCTCGGCCGTAATCCCGACGGCGTCTTCCTCACGAACGGCCCCGGAGATCCGGCCGCGGCGCCTTACGCGGCAGCCACCGTGAAAGAGCTCGTCGGAAAAGTCCCGCTCTTCGGCGTCTGCATGGGCCACCAGATCCTCTCGCTCGCGAAGGGCGCGAAGACCTACAAGCTCAAGTTCGGTCACCGCGGCGGGAACCAGCCCGTCCTCGAAGTCGCTTCGGGCCGGGTCGAGATCACGTCTCAAAACCACGGCTACGCGGTCGACGAGAAGACGCTGCCTTCCGACATGAAGGTCACCCACGTGCACCTGAACGATCGTACCGTTTCGGGAGTCGAAGTCGCGGGCGCGAAGGCGTACTCCGTGCAGTACCACCCGGAATCCTGCCCGGGCCCGCACGACTCGCGCGTCCTCTTCGAGCGCTTCATCGCGCTCATGGACGGGCAGTAAAAAGATTGGCGCTGGCAAAGGGCCTGCGAAACGGCTAATTTTTTAGTCCATGAGCGCCTCCGCGACCTCGCTGCCGACCTCCTCGATCCAGAAGTACCTCGATCCCGTGATCGAAGAGTTCACGACCGGCGAGTATTACCGCGAAGTCTACGCCGCGAAGCAGGAGTTCTTCGAGAAGGCCGGCATCGTGTACGAGGACGATCCGGAATACGACCAGCGGATGTCGATCTTCATGGACTGGTACATCTTCGAACGCGACCTTCCGGGCGTCGACCTCTCGCCGATCAAGCTCTTCTTCCGGAAGAACAAGGAAAACCTCGGCACCGAAGAACTCACGATTTACCGCGATTTCTGCACGACGGTGCACTCGATCTTCCGATTGAAGGGACGCGCCTGGTTCGGCGGCGGATTGAAGGTCGAGGATCTCTTCTCGAAGAAGAGCTACGTCGTCACCGAAACGGACATCCACCAGGGCTTCGCGCGCGGCGATCTTTTCGAAGCCCGGCTCGTGCCCTTCAAAGGGAAGTACGAATTTTCGAAGGGCTTCTGCTTCCATCCGATCGAGATGGAGTCGTTCATCATGGGCGAGATCAAAAAGGTCCGCTACCAAGACAAGACGCGTCAGACCAAACTCATCCTCCAGCTCTCCGCGATGAAGCTCCGCCACATGCGCTTCAGCCACATCGACGTGAAGCACATTTATTCGTTCGATTCGAAATTCGGCGATTAATGAGCTGCGAGGCTCTTTAGGGAAAAGGAAACTTTCCCCGAGTTCGCGATTTTCGACGCTACGCCGCCGGGAGCAACCTCTGCGCGATGAACTGCTGCATCCTGCAACAACGATGGAAAGAGTGCTGCAAAACTCTACAAGTTATTGATATCCTTGAATTTTATTGGCGGCGACCGATAAGAGGAGTAGCCTTTTCCTTAAGGCATCCACTGCCGATAACCAGGCCCTCCGGGGCCTCATCCACAAGGATATTCACATGAAGAAGATGATGATCGTTCTCGCCGCCCTCGCTTCCCTCTCCGTTTTCGCTGAAGAAGCCGCGAAGACCACTGAAGCCACCACCACCACTACGACGACCACCGAAGCCGCCAAGCCGGCCGAAGGCACGAAGGTCGCGAAGAAGTCCAAGAAGATGAAGCACGAAAAGAAAAAGGCGATGACCGAAGAAACGAAGACGAACTAAGTCTCGTTTCCGTCCGACTTTAAACCCCGGGAACCGCGAGGTTCCCGGGGTTTTTCTTTTCGCGGGATCATGAGAAGCTGGAAACCATTCAACCCCCCGGAAAGATGAATGTTTGCCCCGCGTAAAATCTTAGCCATCAAACTGCGCGCTCTCGGGGACACGATCCTGATGACGGCGCCGCTCCTCGAGCTTCGGCGCGCCTATCCCGACGCCGAGATCCACGTCGTGGTGACGGATCTGTGGGCCCCGCTGCTCGAAAACCACCCGGCGGTCGACCGGATCATTCCTTACCAGCGCCACCCGAGCGCGACCTCGCGCGCGAAGGCGATCGCCCGGCTCGCGATCGACCTCCGGAAGCAGAAATACGACTGCGTGGTGAACTTCCACGCCTCGCCCTCGAGCTCGGCGCTCGCCTACGCCGTCGGCGCGAAGGTCCGCGCGATCCACTTCCACGGCCACCGCGACAAGAACCGTTACTCGACGACCGTCGTGCCCGGAAAGGGCGAGCTCAAACCCGTGATCGAACGGGACATGGACACCGTCCGCTCGCTCGGCCTCGCGATTCCGGCGGGATCGCAGCCGGCGGTTTTCCTCGACGAATCCGAGATCGCCCGCGCCCGGACCCGCATCGGTCAGATGGGGCTTTTCGGCCCGATCCTCGGCCTCGGGATCGGCGCTTCGCGGAACACGAAAATCTGGCCGCTCGAACGCTTCGCGGCCGTCGCGATCCGGTGGTGCGATCAGTACCGCGGGTCCGTCGTCGTTTACCACGCGCGCGGTGAAGAAGCCGTCTCGCGGAAATTCTTCGACGCCGTCGATCGGAAACTCGTCGAGTGGTACGCGGACCCGACCGCGCGAAAGGCCGTGCGCGCGCGAATCCTCGCCGAGGTCCAGCTCCCGCTACGCCTCCTCGGTTCGATGCTGAAAACGAACAGCCTTTACCTCGGAAACGACTCCGGCCCGAAACACCTCGCCGTCGCCGTCGGTACGCCGACGATCACGCTCTTCGGACCGGAAGATCCGTTCGAGTGGCATCCCTATCCGCTCGACCGCCACCCGATCCACTACATCGAAGGCCTCAAGTGCCGGAACGACCAGGAACCCGGATTCAAACCCTGGTGCGGCCTCCACGAGTGCGTCTTGGAAGAACACCGCTGCATGCGTTTCCTCACCGAGGACGAAGTTTACCGCACGGTCGAGCGTATGGCCGAGAAACTCGAAGTCCGGCCGGAAGCGCGGAAATGAATCCGCGCCGTAAGCTCTCGGCCGTCTTGATCGCGCTGAACGAGGAACGCTACCTCGGCCGCGCGCTCGCCTCGCTCGCGTGGTGCGACGAAATCGTCGTCGTCGACGGCGGGAGCACGGACCGGACGAAGGCGATCGCGACCGATCCGGCCGCGGCGTGGGCGGCGAGACTCCGATGGGCCGAACGCCCCTTCGACGGGTTCCGCCAACAACGGAACTTCGCCCTCGACCAGACGACGAACGAGTGGGTCCTCTGCGTGGACGCGGACGAGGCGTGCACGCCCGAGCTCCGCGCGCGGCTCGAATCCCTCCTCTCGGAAGAAGACCCGTACCCGTATTGGAAAATCCATCGCCAGGAGTATTTCCTCGGCCGCGCGATCCGCTACGGCGTGTGGAATCCCTCGTATCAAGACCGCTTTTTCCGCAAAACCGGCGTACGTTTCGTGAACGACATCCACGAATACGCGAAATACCCGGAACCGGGCCGGCGGCTTCACGAGTCGCTCCTGCACGCGCCGGACTTCAATCCCGATCGCTTCCTCGCGAAGATGAACAAATACACGACGATCGAAGCGCGCGACCGCGTCGCCGCCGGTCAGCGCACGAACATTTTCCGCATCGTCACCGCCGGTCCCGCGATGTTCCTGAAAAACTACTTCTATTATAAATCCTACCGCGACGGGATCCACGGCGTCGCGATCTCGGTCCTCGAGGGCATCTCGCGTTCGGTACGCCACGTGAAGATCTGGTGGTTCCAAAACGAGGCGAAGGCGTCGGAGTCGCCTCGCGCATGAAAGTCTCGGGATTCACGATCGTCCGTCACGGGACGAAGTTCGACTATCCTTACCTCGAGTCCCTCCGCTCGCTCCTGCCGCTCGTCGACGAACTCGTCGTAAATGTCGGAATCGGCGAAGACGACACGCTCGAGCGGGTCCGGAAGTTCGCGAAGGACGAGGGAGAGGGAAAAGTCGCGATTTTCGAAAGCCATTGGCCCCTCGACGATCCGGAGAAACGCAAAGGCGGCCAGATCCTGGCCGAACAGACGAATCTCGCGCTCGACCGCTGCACCGGCGATTGGTGCGTCTACCTCCAAGCCGACGAGATCCTCCACGAAGGCGACCTTCCGAAGATCCGCGCGGCGATGGAAAAACACCTGCCCGACGACTCGATCGAGGGGCTCCTTTTCCGGTACGTCCATTTCTACGGATCGTTCGACGTCGTTCGAAATTCGCGCAGCGCCTACCGGCGCGAGGTGCGGATCGTCCGCCGCGCTTCGGGAGCCCGGAGCGTCGGCGACGCCCAAAGCTTTCGGCTTCCCTCGGGCGAAAAGCCGCGGGTCGCGCTCCTCGACGCCTCGGTCTATCACTACGGGTGGGTTCGCCCGCCCGAAGTGATGAAGGAGAAAACTTTCTTCATGGATACCCTCTACCACGGGGCGAAGAAGACGGCCGCGGGCGAGACCGCGACGGGCGACGCCTACCGGTACAAGAAAATCTGGGGACTCTTCCCGTTCCGGGGATCGCATCCGAAGGTGATGCACGAACGGATCGCGGCGAAGAAGTGGACCTGGGATTTGAGCCGTTCGCCGCTCGAATGGGAGTTCGGCGACGCGAAGAAGATCGCGCTCGACCTCTTCGAACGCGCGACCGGAGTGCGGCTATTCGAATACCGCTCATACCGGAGGGTGAAATGAGCCCGGGGAGCGAAGGGAGCGGCGGCACGGTCGGACCGAAGGCTTCCCTCCTCCTCGCGACCTACGAAATGCCCCGCCACCTCGAACTCGTCCTCGCCGCGCTTTCGCGCCAGCGATTCCGAGACTTCGAGATCCTCCTCTGCGACGACGGCAGCGGTCCGGAAACGCGGAACGTGGTCCGCGAGGCCGCGCGCTCGATGGCGATCCCGCTCACCCACCTTTGGCAGGAAAACAAGGGATTCCGGAAATGCCGACTGCTGAACGAGGCGATCCGCCGGTCGAAAGGCGAACTCCTCGTCTTCCTCGACGCCGACTGCGTTCCGCACCGGGACTTCATCGGTGACCACTGGTTCACGCGCGAAAGCGGAACGTTCGGGGCCGGCCGCCGCGTCGAAATTTCCGAACGGATCGGCACGAAACTCACTCCGCGGCTGATCCGCCGCGGGTTTTTCGATCGGCCGCGACTCCGAGTCCTCTTCGACGAGTTTTTCGGGAAGACCGAGCACTGGAACCGCACGATCCGGTGGGGCCGAAACCCGTGGGTCCGCTCGCTGCTTCGGCTCGACCGCGTGGTCGACTTGAAGGGCTGTAATTTCTCGGTCGCCCGCGAGGACCTGATCGCGATCAACGGTTTCGACGAAGCTTACGAGGGTTACGGCCGGGAGGACACCGACGTCGAAATCCGGATGCTCCACCTCGGGCTTCGGCGGCGTTCGTTGAAGGGCCTCGCGCTCCAGTACCACATCTGGCACCCGCGCCGCGGCTTCACGCCGGCGAACGACGCGCTTCTCGACTCCGCGCGGAGTTCGCGCCGGATCCGCTGCGATCGCGGCGTCGAGGGCGGCGATTCCTCCGGCATTTCCGTCCGGACGGACTGAACGACGTCGGTCGGTTCGGCGATTCGGCTCCGTGACTCGGCTCAGTCCGCAGCCGCTTCGGCCGCGTCTTCTCGCGCGTCCTCCGCGGCGTAATCGTCGTTCGCCGGACGAACGTCGTTATCGAGCGCGTCGTCCGGCGCCTCCGCGCTCGTCCCGTCGACCGCCGCGGTCGGCGGCGCGTTCACCGCGATCTTGAACTGATCCCGCACGATCTTTCGGTAAAAGCGGCTACCGCGGAACCCGAGGTGTCCGCCCTTCGAGAGGACGAGGATATCCCTCGGATCGTAGCTGCCGATCACCTTGAAACTGCCGATTTCCGGCGGCGGGTTCAGGGGATCATCTTTCGCGACGAGCGCGAGGGTTCTGACACCCTCGGCCCGCGCGGCGTTCAGCCAGGTTCCGAGGTCCGCGGAAGCCTGGCCGACGATTTCACGCGTCGGTTTGCCGTAAAAGAGCGGCCCGAGGTCCCGAAAGCGAACCTTCCGCTCCCAATAGCTCTCGGGCTCCGCGGCCCAAGCCGCGGACGGCGCTCGCTCGTTCACTTTTTTCGCGAGCGAAAAGAGCGGCTTTTCGAAGCCCATGAAAGCGAAGATCGCCTTCGAGCACGGGGTACCGTCTTTCGAGTAGACTTCGACGGTCTTCGGATTCCGAAGCATCTCGTAGACGAAGCCGAGCGCGCGCACGAACGTGAGTTTGCACCCGCCCTCGAAATAGGCCTTTTCGCCCTCGTCGGCCATTTCGTCGAGCGCGTTCACGGCGTTTCCGATGTGGAACGGCACCGAAATGGACGTCACGGAACTTACGTGGTATTTCCCTTCGCGATTGATGATCGCCGCGGTCGCCGGGGCGAGAAATCCGCCGTGGCTTTCGCCGACGAAGTGGATCTCGGAGATTCGTTCCGGACCGATGAATTCGATCGCCGCGTTCACGATCCCGCCGAGCGCCTTCGCTTCCCGGTCGAACTCGCCCGGGAAGAACCGCGGGCGCGCGTTCTGGAAGTTTTCACCCCAGGGATTCGGGAGGATCACCGCGTGATTCCGCGCGCGGCGGACTTGGCGGGCGACGAGGAGACCGCCGGCGCCGCGGGCATCTCCGAAAACGCCCGGGAAAAACACCACGAGCGGCGAGACCTTCCTTCCGGTACGGGTGACCAAGTATTCGATCGATTTTCCCTCCGGATCGAAGTCTTCGCCGTTCCGGTATTCGACTTTCTTGAATCGAAGGCCGCGAAGGAGGCCTCCCGCTTCGACTCCCATCGCGCCCCATACTCCGGCGAGTTCGCCGTTTTTTCGGGCCGCCATTTGGGCTTCGAGCTTCGCGTAATCTCGTCGAGCGGCCGCGTTCCACCCGTTTTCGTCGTCCGCGGCGCCGAGGGCCGACCCGGCGAGTCCGAAAAGGAGGGCGAGAACGAGGAGGGGCCGAGCCGTATTGCCGCGCTGGAAATGCATGGCTTTAGGCTTTGAAAACTCCGGGCCAAGTTCGGAAGGGTCGAAACGTGGCTTTAAGGGCTAGTCCGAGGAATTACGGGACGCGGTACTTACCGCGGCCGACGCCGACGTAGGTGAAGCCCATGCCGGTCATCTTCTTCGCGTCGTAGATGTTCCGGCCGTCGAAAAGGACCGGTTTCTTCATCGCGAGTTTCACGCGAGCCCAGTCCGGATTCCGGAACTCGTTCCATTCCGTCGCGAGCACGAGCGCGTCGACTCCGTCGACCGCCTCGTAAACCGTCTTCGTATAGGCGAGTTTTTCCTTCGGCAGATCAGTGACCTGGGCCTTCGCGGCGTCCATCGCGATCGGGTCGAACGCCTTCACGCTCGCGCCCATTTCGGAGAGCGCGCGGATCATCTCGAGCGCCGGCGCTTCGCGCAGGTCGTCCGTGTTCGGCTTGAACGCGAGCCCCCAAAATCCGATCGTCTTCCCTTTCAGGTCGTTCCCGAAGTGGCGCTTTATCGCGGCGACGAGGTGGAGCTTCTGCTTGTTGTTCGCGGAGTCGACCGAGGCGACGATGCCGAGCTCGGTTCCGTAGCGCTTTCCGGTCGAGACGAGGGCCTTCACGTCCTTCGGGAAGCAGGAACCGCCGTAGCCGATGCCGGCGTAGAGGAAATGTTTCCCGATGCGCACGTCGGTCGACATGCCTTTACGGACTTCTTCGATGTCGCCGCCGGTGAGTTCGCAGAGGCGCGCGAGCTCGTTCATGAAGCTGATGCGGGTCGCGAGAAACGCGTTACAAGCGTACTTCGTGATTTCCGCCGAGACGGTGTCCATCTTCAAGATCGGATTTCCCTGGCGGACGAACGGGGCGTACAGCTCCGCCATCTTCGCGAAGACGTCGTCGCGTTCGGTTCCGATCACGACGCGATCGGGTTTCAGGAAATCGTCGACCGCGGAACCTTCCTTCAGGAATTCCGGATTGGACACGACTTCGAACGGGGCGGTGGTCTCCTTCGAGATCCACTCGGCGACCACGCGGTGAGAACCGATCGGGACCGTGGACTTGTTCACGATGACTTTCAGTTCGCGGCCCTTCGATTTCTCCATCGCCTTCCCGACCGAGCGCGAGGCGGCTTCGAGGTACTGGGTGTCCGGCGATCCGTCGGGAAGCGGCGGCGTACCGACGGCGAGGAAAAGGACCTCGGCGTTCGGGATCGCCTCGTCGTAGGAGGTCGTGAAATGAAGTCGGCCCTCTTTCGAACTGCGCTTCACGAGCTCTTCGAGGCCGGGTTCGTAGATCGGGATCTCGCCCTTCCGGAGCTTTTCGATTTTCGAAGGATCGACGTCGAGACAGACGACCGTATGACCGCTATCCGCGAAACACGCACCCGCGACCAAACCCACGTAACCGGTACCGATGACTCCAACGCGCATAGTCGCTTTTTTCCCAAATTACGGGCGTTTAGGCTAGGTTTTTATGTTATTTTTTTCCCATGCCGCGCCCGCCCCTGAGCGTCACGATCATCACGCTCAACGAAGAAAACAACATCGCTCGCGCGATCGAAAGCGTCCGGGATTTCGCCCAGGAGACGCTGGTCGTCGACGCGGGTTCGACCGACCATACCGTCGAGATCGCACGAAACCTCGGCGCGACCGTGATCACGAATCCGTGGCGCGGCTACGGTCAGCAGAAGAACTTCGCCCAGTCCCACGCGAAGCACGACTGGGTCCTGAACGTCGATGCGGACGAGGCGGTGAGCCCGGAACTCGCCGTCGAGATCCAACACGCGCTCGAGCGGAACGAAGGCAAGGACGTCGCCGGCTATTCGATGCCGCGGCTGAGTTATTACCTCGGACGATGGATCCGTCACGGCGGCTGGTATCCGAATCGGCTCGTGCGCCTCGCGAACCGGAAAGCCTCCGCGTGGACGGAGCCCGACGTGCACGAAGAACTCGTCGTGCGCGGATCGGTGCTTCCTCTCGGGCACGACGTTTTCCATTACCCGTTCCGGAACATCACGGAACAAATCGAGACGAACCTCCGCTTCTCGCGGCTCGGCTCGGAGGCGCTCCGGAAACGCCGGGTCGGCAAAAGCCTCGCGCTCCTGCTCGTGAAGCCGATCGGGAAGTTCGTCGAGACCTATTTCGTCAAAGGCGGGTTCCGCGACGGCATCGCGGGCTTCATCATCTCGGTGAACGCCGCCCACAGCATCTTCCTGAAATACGCGTACCTCTTCGAGGACGACGGAAAGAAAAATGAAAGTTCTCATCATTGATAACACCCGCGACCTCGACTGCTGGGGTTCGGCGGATCTCCGGAGCTTCGTCACGAAGTCGCCCGACCGCACGGCGTTCGTTCGTCGCGCGCCCGAGGACGACCTACCGGAATCGACGCGCGGATTCGACCGCGTGATCCTCTCCGGCTCCCGGACGAGCTGCCTCGAGGAAGGTCCGTGGGTTTCGAAGCTCGACGAACTCCTCCGCGAGGCGATCCGCGAGGGAAAACCGACCCTCGGGGTTTGCTACGGCCACCAGGCGATCAATCGCGTCCTCGGCGGCCGCGAAATCTTGCGCAAGGGACCGGTCGGCGAGTTCGGGTGGACGGAGATCGAGGTCGTCGAGCGCGCACCGCTCTTCGAGGGCCTCGCGGATAAGTTCTGGTCGTTCTCGTCGCACTACGAGGAGGTCGCGGAACTCCCGAAAGGGATGCGGCTGCTCGCGAAGTCGGAAGCGTGCGGAATCCAAGCGTGCCGCCTCGAAGACCTTCCGATCTACGGGATCCAGTTTCACCCCGAGAAGGATCTTCCCTCGGCGGAGAAATCGATCGCAGGATGGAGAAAGGACGACCGACGCGACCGCATTCTTCACGAAAGAGGCGGGAAAAAGCTCTACGACCCGGCGGTCGGCGACCGCATCTTCGGAAACTTTCTTGGAGAGAACGCGTGAACGTGAAGAGTCTGGTTAAAAACCTGCTCAAAGTCGGGTTCGTGGCGCTGGTTTTCTGGTGGCTCGCGAAGAAGAACCTGATTTCGCTCGCGGCGTGCATCGAGGGTCTCAAGAACTGGCCGGCGGTCCTCGGCGGAGCGATCGCCGTCGTCGCCACCGCGTTCATCGCCGCGTTCCGCTGGAATCTTCTGCTCGGCGCGCAGGAGATCCGCCTCGCCACTCCCCGTCTCCTCCAACTCCAGTTCGTCGGAAACTTCTTCAATATCGCCCTTCCCGGCGCCGTTTCCGGCGACTTCGTGAAGGCGTTTTACATCGCGCACGAATATCCGGGCGCGCGCTCGAAAGCGTTCGGCTCGATCCTTTTCGACCGGATCCTGGGCCTCTCCGCGCTCGTGATGGTTTCGCTCACCGCGCTCCTCGTCGGTCTCCAGCATTTCATCGGTTCGCCGGTGCTCGCGGGGGTGAAGGCATTCGTGATGATCGCCGGGCTCTGCGTGATCGTCTTCTACGGTTACCTCTTCCTCGTCCGCGAACACCACGATCCGCTGCTGAAGCTCGGTCAGCGGCTCGAGGCTGCGGGAGGGCGCTTCGGCGCGACCTTCGGCGCGATCGTGCGGATCTACCTCGGCATCCGCGTTTACCACTCCGAGAGAAAACTCGTGATGAAAGCCCTCGGCCTATCGGCGGCGATCCATCTGCTCGCGGGGTTCGCATGCCTCTGCTTCGCGAGCGCTCTCGGAGAATCCCAGATCCCGGCGAACGGGCTCTTCGTCGTCGCGCCGCTCGGGCTGCTCGCCACCGCGATTCCGGTCCTTCCGGGCGGAGTCGGCACGGGTCACGCCGCGTTCAGCTTTTTCTTCAATCTCCTCGGATCGAAGCACGGCGCGGACATCTTTTCCTACTACGTCCTTACGCAGCTCCTGATCGGCGCCGGCGGCGGGTTCGTTTATCTTCGGTTCAAGGCCCAATCCCCGGACGTCCTTCGGGACATGGAAACGGCGGCAGGTTAAGCCCCTCCGACGGTGCCGTCGACCGATTCCCGCGCCCTAGCCATTTGTGCGCTTCGGTTCGGAGACGCGAGGGATAACGCCGGGATCCGCCGACGAAAAGTGGCGAACCCACCGATCCAAAGCGCACAAATGGCTAGGGGCCGATTCTCGCTTCGGATCCGATCCGCCTCGGCACGCACGATGAACGTTCCGACCGAAGATGGAGCTCTATACGTTTCAGCGCGAAGCCCTTTCCGTCCTGCGCGAGCCGAAGGTGAATCTCGCCCTCACGGCACCGACCGGATCGGGAAAAGGTCGAATCCTCGAGGTCTTGGGCGCCGATCCGCGGGAACGGATCCTCGTCCTCACCCCGCTCCTCGCCCTCGCCCGGCAGCAACGCCTCCGGTTCGCGTCGGCCGGCGTTCCGGCGGAAAGAGTCCGGATTTTGAGCCCGGAGTCGGCTCTCCTTCAAGAACGGCGGATCCGGGAGTGGCGGCCCACCCTCGTCGCCGTCGACGAGGCCCACTGCGTTCCGGAATGGGGCGAGCGTTTTCGCCCGGCTTACGCTCGGCTCCTCGCGTTTCTCGCGTCACTCGGCTGCCCGCGGACCCTCTGGATGAGCGCGACGTTTCCTCGCTCGCTCCTGAGCGAGATCGAGGCGGCGCTTCCCGGAAGCTGGACGACGCAGGGATCGTTTCGAATTTCGCCGAGCCTTCGTCCGACCTACGTCCGCCTCTCCCCGACCGAGCGTCTCGAGCGCGTCCGGGAGGCGGTCGCCGGGGAACCCCGACCCGGCCTCCTCTTCGTCGGCACCCGTCGGGACGTCTGCCGTTACCGGGATCTCTTCTCGGGAATTCGGCCGGTGTTGCCCTACCACGCGGGTCTTTCGGACGAAGAACGGCGGGGGGTCGAAGCGCGCCTCTCGCGCGAGTCCGTCGGAGAAGCGGAAACCTCGGTCATCGCGACGAACGCGTTCGGGATGGGAATGGATTTTCCGCAGTTCGCCTGGGCGAAAATCGCCCAAGCACCGTACTCGCTGCTCGCCCTCATGCAGGCGTTCGGTCGGGTCGGAAGGGGCGGTAGAAAAGGCGAAGCGACACTTTACTGGGCCGAGGACGACTTCCGGTTCGGCGGGCTTCTCATCGGGAGCCACTCGACGCGAGCCGCGGATGCGCTCGCCGACCTCCGCCGGTATCTCGAGGGGTCTGAATCCGATCGACGGCGAATCGAGGCTGAAACCTTCCTTTAGCCGATGGAAAAACAAAGGCCCCGAGATGCCTGAGCACCCGGGGCCCTCTCAGCGTCGGCCCGCGACTCGCGCGGACAGAGGCCGGTAACTCATATTCGAGGCTCGACCGCGGGTGGGCGGGCTCCGCCCGACCGCAGCGTCCGATCCGGACTAGAGGAGGTTCGCCCCTCCGAGCGTCGCCGTGATCGCGTCGATCCACCCGGTGTCCTGGTTGAACGTCATCGCGCGGTAGCGCTCCTTGTACGTTCCGAACTCCCAAGCCGAGTCCGGGAACCAAATCGAAACGCCTTGGGACTTCGCCATGGCCGTCGTCGTGCGGTTCGCGTTCACGAACGCCTTCAAGGCCGTCTTCACGCCGGCGAGGATGTCGGGCCGGAGGTTGATCGACGTATCCTTCGCGAGCACGTCGACGAAATCGCCGAGGTCCTTATAGTCGTCGCTCGTGTAGGACTGCGTGCGACCGACCGCCTGAAGGATTTTCTGGCGGACGGAAGCCGGCTCAGACTTGATCGCGTCGGCGAGATCCCGCACCGCCGAGGCGAGCGGGCCGTACTTCGCGAGGTCCATCCCCGAGAGCGTCGCGTCCTGGCCGTTCTTATACGAATCGACGTAAACCTGGGTGAGGATGTTCGCCACGTCCGCCGGCGACTTCGCGCCGCCCGCGTTCCACTTCGTGAGAAGCGTGTCGTACGGCCACCCGTCGGCCGGTTCGACTTCCTCGGAGCCGATGAATTGGCCGACGCTGCCCTTCATTTCTCCGGCGACTTCGGCCATCGCCATCAGGCAGGAATCGGAACCGAAGACGTCAATTTTCTTCCCGAGCTCGGCGGAGAGTTCGGCGAGCGCCTGGCCGAGCTGCTCGGTCGTGATCTTATTCCCGGAAAGGTCGTCGTACGAGAGGTCGCGCGTGCTCGGGGGCACGCTCTTCGTCCCGGTGAAGTGCCACCCGTTCCCGTGGTTCCACACGTTCACGAAATAGTGATCGGCCGGATAATTCTTCACGGACCACTTCACGAAGTCGATCAAGCTCCGGTAATCGCCCATGTCGATCTTCCCGAGGTTCTCGACGACCGGACTCGTGACGGTCGAAGGATCCGAATCCTTGTTCACGTAGACGCGATGGACTTCCTTCGTCTTCAAGCTCGCCCACTGGCTGACGACGTGAACGCGCGGGGTGGATCCGACTTTCTCCATCTCGTTCATGTCGAGGTAACCGAAGCTATCGAGGCTGTTGAAGCCGTTCAGGTAGGTGAGCAGCGCCCACTCTTTCTTATCCACTTTCGCCGAAGTTCGGCCGGCGAAGGCGAGCGGCGCGGACATGAACAGGACGCCGAGAACAACGAGGGCGTATGGCGACAAGGACTTCGTCGAGCGATTCATGAACGGTCTCCTCCGTGAGACAGCCGAAAAGCCAAGGGACTAAAGAGAGCTAATCTCTTCAGTCTACCGAAGTCGGAGGGCCCAACAATGGGCGAATATTACCCTGCGCGGCGCATTATCCGCGGAAAATGGCCGAGAATCAGCGGGCGACGACCGTCGGGAAGAGATTCGGCGAACCGCCCGGCCACGACGAACCCGTCGTGTTCTTGCTCATCTCGAGCGGCGCCGAAAGAAGCGCGACCACGCGGTAAAGCGAGGCTCGATCGGCGTTCACCTTCGTGAAGCGCAGGCGCGCGCACCAGGCGAGCAGATCGAGCGTCCCGCTCGGCGCTTTCCCGTACTTCACGATGTACGTGAGGATGCCTTTCAAGAGGAAATCCGACTTCGCTTGGGGCGCGGCCCCGGCGAGCGTCTTCTTGAAGATCGGGTAGGCCTTGTCGAGGATCTCGCTCTTATCGAGCACGTCGTCCTTGTTCCCGTCGAAGTTCGCCATGATGTCCTCGACGTAATGCGGAAGCGCGGCGAACGAATCGACGTCGTACGGGCCGATCGGTTTTTCGTTATAGCCGCCCCGCCGGGCCGCGGTTTCCATCGAACGCGCGAGTTCCGCGCGCTGATCGCCGTTCATACCCGCGTAGGCCTTCTGCAGTCCCGGGAAATTCGCCCAAAACACGTCGGGATGGCCGAAGTAAACGCTCCGGAAGCAGCTCGCGTCGACCGCGTCCTGATCGAGCTCGTCCTTGCCGGTGATCGGACACGCCGACCAGTCGCGGGCGTTGTGCGTGACGCCGCTGAAGACCGAACTCGAGAACGCCCCCGCCGAAAAGAGGAACGCGAGGTAGTACGTCCCTTCGACGTCGTCCATGTAAAGGTCGCCGTTCGAAACCGGCATGAAGAGATTCGCCTCCCGGAAACGCTTCTCGGCCATTTCTTTCCGGGTCATCTCCGGATGGGCCATCTTCCACTGGAGGAGGACTTGGTAGAAATCCTCGGTCAAGTTCTCGAGATCCGAGGACTGGGCGAGCTTCCGTCCGTTCGCGTCGGTCGGCCCGCTCGCGTAGACCGAGAAGACGTGCTGCATGAGCGTGCGAAACCACGACATGCGCACCATGTGGTTTTCCGTGCGAGCGTCCCGCATCGCGTTCGTGAAGAGCATCTGGCCGGTGCCGTCCGGGAAAAGGCCGACGTAACTCTTCGCGATCGCGATGAGCGCGTTCACGTCCGCCCGGTCGTTCGTCGGAACGCCGGCGGGAGAGAAGGAATCGAGGTACTTCCGCGCGGCGGCTTCGAATCCCTTCGTATCGGGCGAAGGCGGAATCGTCGCGAAGATCCGGCGGATGTGGATCTGCTTCTTCATGCCGGACTCGAAAAGGTCGATCACGGTCGCGACCGCGCTCGCGGTCAACCACCCGGGAACGCCGCCCTTGAGGGCGCGCGCGATGATCGGACGGAGGTCGTGCTTGATCGCTTCGCGCTTCTCTTTCGTCAGCGCGTCCCACGGCACGGTGTCGATCACCGGGTCGAAGACCTCGAGCGGAATGCCGGTCCCGTGCAGCCGGATGACCTGGTTGATCGCGACCTGGGCCCGGCGGGCGAGTTCGATCTCGAACGCATCCATCTCTCCGGGAGCGGCGAAGTTCTGGGCCTCCATGTCGCGATACGCGAAGAGGAGGCCGCCGAAGGCCGCTCCCTGCTGGATCAGGTTCGCCCAGTTCCCGGCTTCGATCACTTCGGAGGTGCCGCCCGAGACGACGACCTTCAGGTTCCGGATGAAGTCGCCGTAACGATCGACGAGCGTCGGATCGCCGCCGTGGAGCGCGATGAGCTCGCGCGCGAACGGGAGGAAGGATTCCTTCTTCACGTCGATCGATCCGTGGAGCGTACGGAGATAGGTCGCGATCCGGGTGCCGAAAACGTTCACCTGATCGGCGAGGCCGAGGAGGTTCGCGCTGTTCGGCGAACGGCGCTTCGCCTGGAGACGCGGGAGGAGCGCGCTCGACTCCCGGCGCACGACTTCGCTCAAGTTCAGGAATTCGTCGATCTCCTTCGGGGTGATGACGTTCGCCGAACCGCCGAAGACGGAAGCCTTGATGTCGAAGATCGAGGAGATGAACGCGTCCGAGATCGGGCGGTTCACGATGAGGAATTTCCGGACGAGCGCGCCGATGTCGGATTGGTTATAGCCTTCGGGCGCTTCGCCGCGGACGTATTTCTTGAAGAACGTGAGTTGGTCGTTCACGCAGTCGAACGTGTCCTGCCACTCGGCGTCCTCGATCGCGCCGGCGAAGAATCTCGTGACGCGGTCGCCGAGCTTATCGTAGCAACCCATGTCCCGGCCCGGAAGCAGCGTTCGCTCGGCCGGTTTTTTCGAGCCGCAAGCGAAGAGGCCGACGATCGCGGCGACGAGGAAGCAGCCCGAGGTGAGGAACCGCAGCGTTCCTTTACGCGTCATCCGTCTAAAAGGCATAGCTGATCCCTGCCCTGAAGCGATCGTTGCCTTGGTACTGGCCGATGTAGCCTTTACCGGTCGAGGAGGCAAAGAAGTCGCTGCCCAGGTTCAGGGTCAACGCATTGTCCTTACGCTGAATGCGGTAGGTGATGTCGAGACTCGCGAACTGCGATTCTTTCTCGAGATCGGCGAGGAAACCGAGCGTGTACGTCATGCGCTCGCTTCCGAAAAAGCTGAGCGAAGACTTCGCGGCCCGGTGGTACTGGAAACGGGATCCGAGGTCGACGGTGAAGTCCTGGTTCTCCACTTCCGGAGAAGTCCTCTCGTCGACGAAGATGTAGGCGCCGTTCAGGTTGAATTTCCGGCCGAGCATCACGTTTCCGCCCGCGGAGTAGATCATCGCGGGTTCGGAATTCATTCCGACCCAACCCGAGGGAATATCGCGCGAGGTCGGAATCTCCTTCGTGATCGAGGCCCAGATCGCGGCCTTCGAACGCTCGATGCCCGTCTCGAACGTGAGCAGGTGGTGTTTCTGGATCTCCGGGTGAACGGTGACGTCGATCTCGTCCTTCTGGAGGATGTACGCCGGTTCGATCGCGAGATTCGGCTGGTGGACCGGCATGTAACCGTACATGCCCTGCGCCCAGATCCCTTTGCCGTTCTCCTCGGTCGAATAGCGGGTCGAGATCATCGCCCCCGGATTCGCGACGAGTTCGTTCATCGGCGGATAGTCGATCGTGTAGTTGATCGGGATGTCCTTCTTCGCGATGACGGCCGACTCCGGATAGACCGGGCCGAACGGGTTCGTCGAGACGAGCTTACCGTTCTCTTCGCGCATCGGGTATCCGCGTTCAGGGATGTTGATCGGAGACGCGTAGGCGAGCGCGCGCCAATGCCGGCTCTCGTAAGTGTAGAAGAATCCGGTGAGGCCGATCGTCTGCGGGCGCATCGGATCCCAAATGAACCGCGGCGAGTAGGTGCCGAACTGCCATTCGTCGTCGAACTTCGACCAGTCGTAGAGGCGTCGGCCGATCGTGATCTGGTGGTGGTTCACCATCTGCTTCGAAGTCGCGAAGTAGGCGTTCGACGCCTCGACGGTAAACGCGTTCTTGTCGACGGTCAGGTTCTTCGTGTCGGAGACTTGGATGATGGCTTGGAGATCGAGCTTTCCTTCGGCGATCTTGCCGCGGCTGTCGATGTCGGGGCCGACGGAGAGCGTGGACGAACTATCCGCGCGATCTTCCGAACGGCGCATGAAGCCGTTCGCATCGAGCTTGATCAATCCGGTCGCTAAAACATTTTTAATCGGCGCGAGCGCGAAAAGAATTACGCAGGCGCAGAGACGAAGAGCCGTTTTAGACTTCTGTTTGAATTTCACCACGAGACCTCTACTTCCCTTCCATGGGCGAGACACCGAGACCGCTGGACCCCCGAACGGACCATCCTGATCCGCGACACGAAGGGGTAAGTATTAGTCTTCCCGAGAGAATCGGACTTTACAAGCCGGGGTGGGCAGAAAGCCTCAGGTCGCGTACACTCCGGGAATAACGGAACGCGACCGGCTCGAACCGGAGAAGATATAGAGGCGATGGGCGAAGAGCGTCAAAACCTTGTCATTTTTACCGACGGCGCCTGCTCCGGCAATCCGGGCCCGGGAGGCTGGGGAGCGGTTATCGCCTATCCCGAAGGTCGAATCGTCGAGCTCGGCGGCAAAGGGCGTCAAGTCACGAACAACGAGATGGAACTCCTCGCGACGATTCGCGCGCTCGACTCGGTGCGTGATTTCGACGGAGGGGTGAGCGTTTATACCGACTCGACCTACGTGATCCGCGGGATCACGCAGTGGGTTTGGGGGTGGCGGAAGAAAGAATGGAAGACGGCGGAAGGAAAAGACGTCGCGAACCAAGAGCTCTGGAAAGAACTCGTCCGCCTGACCGCCGCACGGAAACCGAAAGTCGAATGGCACTACGTGCGCGGTCACATCGGCACTCCGGGAAACGAGCGCGTGGACGCGATCGCGACCGGCTTCGCGCAGGGGCGATACGTCGACCTCTACGTCGGCCCGCTCCTGAAATACGACCACGCGATCTACGACATTCCCGAGGACACGTCGCTGCCCGAGATGCGGCCGAAGGAAGAAAAGAAGGCGGCGTTCTCTTACTTGAGTCTCGTGAACGGCGTCCTCGAACGGCACACCGACTGGAAATCGTGCGAGGCGCGCGTGAAAGGTCGGCCCGGGGCGAAGTTCAAGAAAGCGATGTCCGCGGGCGACGAACCGAAGATCCTCGCCGAATGGGGCGTGCGGGATCCGAAGAAGGCGGGCGATTGAGCGCGCCCTCGTTCCGGCGGGCGACCCTCGCCGACCTGCCGACGCTGCTTGAACTTTTTCCGCTCTACTACGAGAGCGATCACCTGCCCTACGACGCCGCTCGGGCCGAGTCGGCGATCCGCCTTTTCCTTTCCGAACCCGCGTTCGGACGCCTCTGGTTGATCGAGGACTCGACGGTCGTCGGTTACCTCGCGCTGACTTTCGGATTCAGTTTCGAGTTCGGAGGTCGGGAGGCGTTCGTCGACGAACTCTTCGTCCGAGCGGAATGCCGATCGCGCGGTTACGGTTCGGCCGCGATCCGTTACGCGCTGGACGAGTGCGCCCGCGAAGGGCTGACCGCGGTCCGTCTCGAAGTCACCGGCCACAATCCCCGCGCGCGCGACCTTTACCGCCGACTCGGATTCCGCGACTTCGGCCGGTCGCTCCTCGCCAATCCGATCCCTTCGGACCCGCGCTAACGGAAATAGACCTTCATCGCCCCGCTCACCGGATGCGGCGTGAGGACGAGGTCGGCGTCGGGATAGAGCGCGCGCAGGTTTTCGGCGTTCACCACCGACGCGGTCAAACCGTTCGCGACGAGCCGACCCCCGCGAAGAAGAACGCAGGCGTCCGCCCAGTCGGTCGTGAAATTCAGGTCGTGCGAAACGAAAAGGAAGGAGATCCCTTTCGCCGCGAACTCGCGCAGGAGGGTGCCCATCCTCGCCTGATGGTGCAAGTCGAGGCGGGAGAGCGATTCGTCGAGGCAGATCCATTTCGATCCCTGAAGCAGCGCCCGCGCGAGGTGGACCCGCTGACGCTCGCCGCTCGAAAGGTCGGAAAGGTACCGACCGTAGAGAGCCGAGCTTCCCGTCGTTTCGAGGATCGACGCGACCTCGGGCCGCTTTTCGCGCGGGAGGGAAAACGCGCCGAGCGCGACGTATTCCTCGACGGTGAGCGGAAAATCGGTCTCGAGATCGGCGCCGACGTAGGTGATCAGCCCCGCGCGTTCGATCGGGGAGAAGCCGCGCAAATCTTCGCCGCCGATCCGCACCGCGCCCGTGAACTCGGGGAAGCGCCCGTTCAGGAGCCTCAGAAGCGTCGACTTCCCCGCCCCGTTCGGCCCGATGAGACCCCAAATCTTTCCCGGCTCGAAAACGAGGCGGAGGTCGTCGAGGACCTTGCGACCTCCGAGAGCGAGCGAAACGCCTTCGATCTCGATCGTCACGCGGCACCTCGCTTCCGAAGCAGGATCGCGATGAAGAACGGCGCGCCGACGATCGCGGTGACGACTCCGACCGGAAGCTCGTAGGGCGCGATTACGCTTCGAGCGATCGTATCCGCGATCACGAGCACCGTTCCGCCGGCGAGCGCGCAGACCGGCAAGACGCGGCGGTGAAGCGTGCTGCCGCTCCCGCGCACGAGCTGAGGAACGACGAGACCGACGAATCCGATCATCCCCGAGAGGCTGACCGCGACCGCGACGAGGATCGAGGTCCAGAGGATCGCACGCGTCCGAAGGCCCGCGAGATCGACGCCGACGGCGTTCGCCTCTTCTTCCCCGACGAGGAGCGCGTCGAGACTCCGATGGTCGGCGTAAAGCGCCCCGGTGACCGCGACGACGATCGCGAGGGTGATCCACGCGTTCGCGCCCTCGGCTCGCGAAAGGTCCCCGAGGAGCCAGCCGATCGCGGACTGGACGCCCATCGGGTCGCCGATCGCCATCCAGACCGCGACGAAACTCGAACCGAGGAACCCGAGCATCACGCCGACGAGAAGGAGGGTCGAAGCCGAAACGCGTCGGCTGCGAGAAACCGCGAGCAGGATCCCGGAAAATCCGACCGCTCCGAAAAGCGCCGAGGGCGAAAGCCCGAAGAAAAGCGCGTTCAGCCCGAGCGTCGATCCGATGACCGCGCCGAGCGTCGCCCCCGAGGAAACCCCGAGGGTATAGGGTTCGCAGAGCGGGTTCTTGAAAAACGCCTGGAGCACGGCGCCCGCCACCGAAAGCGCGGCGCCGACCGCGAGCGCGAGGACCGTGCGCGGGACGCGAAGTTCGAGGATCCACGCCCAATCGAGATCGCGGGTCGCGCCGATCGCGAGCGACGCGCCGATCGCGACGAAGAAAATCGCGAGCCAACCGAGGTCCCGCCGTCCGAACGCCCTCACGGCTTCCCGCCTTCCGCCGCTTTCGCCCCGTAGACCGCGCGCTCGAGTTCGACGAGCCCCCCCGGGAACCGGGGTCCCGGACGCACGAGCGAGTCCGAGCGCAGGAGGACGATCCGGCCCGCGCGTGCCGCCGCGAGTTTCGGGTAGGACTTCCATCGTTTCTCGGCGCGGGAGAACTGGGCGACGTCGTCGCCCATGCCGACGAGGACGATCGCGTCCGGGTCCTTCTTCAGCACGTCCTCGATCGAAACCCGCGGATAAGTCTGCTCGGGATCCGCGTAGACGTTCGTCGCCCCGATCACCCCGAGCCCCTCGTTCAAGTACGTCTTCCCCGCCGCGACGACGAGCGGGTCCTCGCCGACTTGGAGGAGGACTTTCGCGGAGTTTCCGGCCTTCGTCCGCGTTTCCGCGCGTTTTCGGAGCGCGGCGAGCTCACCGTCGAACTCTGCGAGCGCCGCCGTCGCTTCGGTCGACCGGCGAAGCGCCGCGCCTACTACCCGGTAAGCTTCGCGGAGCCCCGCGAGCGTCTCGGTCGCCACCGTCACGACGGGAATGCCGAGCTTCCCGAGGCGCGCGACGATTTCCTTCGGCGTCCCGTCGCGTCCGGCGAGGACGAGTTCGGGCTTGAGCGCGAGGATCGCCTCGAGGTTCGGTTTCGCGTAGGAGCCGATCGAGGGTTTCTTTTTCAGTTCGAGAGGGAAATCCGTGTACGCCGAGACGCCGACGATCGCCTCGATCGGAGCGCCGACGCGCACGGCGAGTTCGGCGAGCGAGGGTTGGAGCGGGACGATCCGCTTCGGCGTGCGGACGAAGTGGACGTCCGCGCCGACCGCGTCCACGACGTGATATTCCGGCGTCGCCGCCCGGGACTCGGCCGCGCCGGCGAGGAGCACTGCCGCGAGGAAAACCGTTTCAAGCCGGCGATTTCGCATCCGGCGCATCTCCGCCCTTCGCGAGCAGTCCGTCGAGGTTCGACTCGTGACGATAGATCGCGACGAATACCATCGCGCCGAAAAGAAGCATCGCCGGCTCGAACGGGTAGAAAATCCGGTGGACCGCGATCGCCGCGAGAAGTCCGAGAAGACTGCCGGCCGCCCCGACGCGGGTCGCGAGGTAAGTGAGACCGAAGACGGCGCCGCCGACGAGACCGCTCCAAGGCGCGAGCACGCCGATCACGCCGAACGTGGTGGCGACGCCCTTGCCGCCGTTGAACCGAAGCCAGGGCGAGAAGCAGTGGCCGACCATCGCCGCGAGTCCGATTCCCCAAAGGAGCGTATTCGACTGCGGAATCGCGCCTTCGGGCACCCACCCGAACTTGAGCGGCGCGAGGACGACGAGGCCTTTGATCGCGTCGAGGAGGAACGTGAGGAAACCCGCCGGCCAAAACCCGACCACGCGGGCGACGTTCGTCGCGCCGATGTTCCCGCTTCCTTTCGCGCGGAGGTTATCGACGCCGTAAATCTTCGCGACCATGAGTCCGAACGGGATCGATCCGAGCAGGAACGAGAGAACGAGGAGTCCGAGCGGGACGGCCCATTCCATCAGCGGGCCTTCGCTTTCGTCATCACCGCGGTCGGGGCGTCTCCGGCGTGCACTTGCTTGAGCCGGTAAAGCATCACGAAGAAGGCGGCGACGAAGACGAGGATCGAGATGAATTGCGAGGTGGAGAGCCAGTCGCCGATCACGAAACCGCGGATCGTGTCGCCGCGGTAGATCTCGATGATGCTCCGGATGATCGGATACGTCATGAAGTAGATCAGGGTGACTTGGCCGTCGAACTTCCGGCGTTTGAAGACCGCGAGAAGGACCGCGGTCAGGATGAAGAGCGAGACGGATTCGTAGAGCTGGGTCGGATGGAGGTGGATCCCGCGCATCGACGGATCGACGAGTTCGGAATTGAGCACGACGCCCCAGTCCCCGCCGGTCGGCTTCCCGTAACAGCACCCCGCGGAAAGGCAGCCGAGGCGACCGAAGGCGTGGGCGATGGTGAGCCCCGGACCGATCACGTCGAAAGTGCGCCAGAGGGGAAACTTATGCTTTTTCGCGAACCAGATGATGAACGGTACGGTCGCGATCGGGCCGCCGTAGAAGACGAGCCCGCCTTCCCAAACCTTGAACATGTCGAGCGGGTTTTCGGTGAAGTACGAAAGCCGGGTGAGGATGAAGACGATCCGGGCGCCGAGGAAACCGACGAGAAGGCCGCCGAAGATCAGGTCCTGCATCTTCTCGGGGTCGATCCCGGAGCGGGCGGCGAGGCGCTGCATGACCTGGACGGCGATGATGAAGCCGAGGGCGATCAGGAACCCGTAGGTGTGGATCGGGATCGGGCCGATTTGCGCGAGGATGGGATGCATGATGCGGATCTCCTAGAACGGTTCGCGCCGGCGCGAACCTACTGACGAGGCTAATCTTCGAACGCGAAGTTTCCGAGGTCTTTCAAGTTTTCGAGCTGTTCGAGCGACCAGTCTCCGGTCGGACTGAGCAAGGTCGCTCCGGTCAGGGAAGTGCAGATAACATGGTTTCGCCAGTCGAACTGGATCTCGTTTCGAAAAAGCGGATCCCGGTAGGTCATCGAGAGCGCGGTCTTCGCGAGGATCGTGAGGAGCGGCTCCGAAGGCCGATCGAAACCGACTTTCAGCTCGATCTCCGACTGCTTCGATTCGGGGACGATCCAAAGCTCGGTGCCGTCGATCGACGGGATCTTGATTAGGTACCAGTGGGGATCGTCGAGGTGGGTCGCGGGGAGGTTCGGGATCCGGTCCCACGCGCCCTGGGTCTTCACGATCATGCAGGCGCGGATCGCGCCGGTCGCGCGCACGATGTCCTGGAGATCGGGAATGCCCGCGATCGACGGTTTCGTCAGGTCGAATTTCAGGTAGTAGCCGCGGTTTTCCCGCCGGCGACTCGCGGTCACCAGCTCGATCCCCAGATCCGGACGCCCTGGTTCAGAGCGGTCCAGAGTTTAGGGTCCTTTTTCGCGGCGGAGTCGAATTGCTCGCGCGAGTTCAAGACGAGCACGGCGAGCTTGCCCATCGGGTGCTGTTCGGTGAGTTTACGGACTTCGTCGGGCTGGTCGGTCACGACGTAAAGATTGATTTCGCCCGGCGCGGTCGAGAGGAGCACGCCCTTCGTCGAGACGGACTGGAGCTGGGCGTAGAGGCTTTCGAGTTCGCAAAGGCCCCAGAGCTTCCGGAAAACTTGGTTGCCCGCATGCTCGTCGGAGACGCGCACGGCGCGGCGGTTGTCGATGAAGTGCACGAGGCCGGCCTCTTCGAGGTCGGTGAGGATCTTCTCGAGGCCTTGGATTCCCCCGAGGCCGCGGACGCCTTTCAGCTTCGAGACGAGCACGCGCAGGGTATAGGTCGTATCCCGGGAGCTCAGCAGGTAGCGCAGAACTTTTTGTTCCGGCGTGGAAAAGAAGATCGAATCCCAGGTCGCTGGGGTTTTCGTTGCGCGGGCCATACGTCGGAGCTCCTAAGAGTTATAGAATACTGAAATGAGGAGGAAACCGCCACCGCATTGCTTCGCGTTATCTATCCAAGACTCGGTGCGTCGAGCGCCATCCCGATGTCGGCGGCGTTGCGGGCGGCCCGGAGATTTGTTATCGCTAAAACCTCGCGACCGTTGGGGTATCGTCAAGCGGTAAGACACAGGATTTTGATTCCTGCATTCCTAGGTTCGAATCCTAGTACCCCAACCAAAAACGGCGTTAACGCCCAGGCAGGGAAACCTGCCTGGGCGTTCGTCTATCGCGCGGAGAGGGAACGGCGGGACAAGGCGCGCTTTCATTCGGATCCCGTTCCTCGCGTCAGACTAAGCCGAATTTCGCTTAAGCTATGGAAATCTATACTGCGGGACAAGCGTTCGAATTCGTTTTGTGATTTTCGATCGCGTCGTTACATGTCGCGGCTGCGTCGGAGTGGACGCATTCCGAGTCTAAAGCCGGATCGGCATAGTGGAAGGATCGCTCAATTTCCACTTCGAGGTACGTATGTAGGAAATGAAGCGTCTGTTTACGTACGTAACGACGACCAAAAAATATGAAATCTCTCTTGCTCATTTCCGTCTTGATCACGATTCCCCAACTCGTTCACGCCGAGGGAGAGCCTTGGCAGAGATTCTCGGGAATCCGATTCTCGGGAGGAAAAATTGGCTTCGTCGCGGAGGTCGGGGATGCGGCCACCGATCCCTCCCAAGGGCCGTTCTTCTACGAACTCGATCCCGTCACGTCGAAGACGAAGGTCTTGAAACAGGAGGAATACCGTAAGCGCTTCGGAGAATGGACGAAGCCGGTCACGAACCACAAATACGGAGAGAACGCCACCCTCATCGTGACCGAGAAGAACGAGAACCTGACCATCGACTATCAGGAATGCGAACAGGGCGAAGAAGGAGGTCCGATTTGCAAGAAGCAGTTTATCACTTCGGGCGCCGTTCGACTGCCGATCGATTCCTCGCGACTCTGCAATATCGGGTGCATCGTCCCGAAGGCCGAGAAATACGACGACCTTTTAGTCCTAGGTCTCGCTCTCGAAGGCGAGTACGGATGGTACGGCTACGGGTTTCAGATCTATTCGCTGAAAACGAAGAAGCTCCTGCTCGAAAGCGATTCTAAAACCGCGGTCGGACTGCTCGTCTCGGAGATCCGTATGAACCCGGAAAAATCCGCACTTTGGATCGCGAGCAACCTCGGACTCCATCGGATCGCTCTTCGCGATAAGAAGGTGACCGACTATTTTCTGAGTGAAGGCTTCGATTCCGCGAGCGGGGAGGCCCAGTTTCTCGTCGGATCGACCCGCGGAGAAAATGATCCATTCGCGGTGCTCGCCCGCCGCCTCGGGGTGACGCAGCCGAAGGCATTTTTTACCGCCGTGAAGGCATTGCCCCCCGGATCGGCCGATTTGATGAGACGGCTGGGGTGGGAAGAACTCCTCCCTCCCTCCTTCAACAGCCTCGTCCCTTTTCTCCTCCCGGCCTTAAGCGCTCCGGAAGACCGTGTCGCGATCCGCGCTTTCTTGTCCCTATGCAAATTCGACGATTCCCGAGTCGTCGATGCCGTGGTGAAACGCTACCTGACGAAAAAGGGAGACGGAACCTCCCGATACTTGATCGAAAACTGCTTCAATCGCTATGCGAAACGCTCGCGAATCACGGGAGCATCGGCCGCAGCGTTAAAGGCCGGACTTCTCAACCAAATCGACTCCGAGCTCCGTCTCATTCGAAGCGAGCCGCAATGGGGTCCGGGATCGCCGAGACCCGACTACCGACTGATCATTCAGAACATCAAGGGCTTGAAAGGCCTCGGGGACGATTCCGGATTTAAAACGGTAAATACCTTCTTCGCGGAAAGCGCATTCCCCGACGGCGAGCGCTCGCTCTTCGACGAGATCGCGGCGGAATTTCTCTCGGACGACGAGATCAGACCGACGATCATCGAGGCGTTAAAACGAATTCCGCCCCATTCCCTCACCCGAGCTTGCCAGTATTTCGACATGCGGTGGAGATCCCGCGCGGGTCGTTACAGCGCCGAATATGCCGTCGCGATCGCGAAGGCGGTCCATCGTTTTCGAACCGCCGTCCCGAGCGCCCCGCTGAGCGATGGCCGAATCGGGACTTGCGTCGCGGCATTTAAAAGTCAGCTGAAGGGCGACGGCGTCGAAGCGGCGTTTCAGTCGGCGTCCTCGGCTCTATCCGCCGAAGAAAAGGCAACCGCGAACCAAATACGGGCAGTCGAAATCAAAGCCGACTAGCGCCGCCTAATAACTTCCCGAATACGCGTCGCGACTCGGACCGACGACTGCGGAAAGGATCCGGCAGCGGTAAGGCTCCGCCGACGGCTGGCACGTCTGCTCGGAACTGAGCAGCGAAGCGAGGCTCACGAGATAGGTCGGATCCGGATAGACCTTATTCGAGGCGTAAGCGCCGGAGTGGGTCGCGTCGTCCGGCACGGCCACCTCCGAGGCGTGGCAGCTCCGGCAGGTCGTCCCCGCTCCGTAGCGAACGCCGTCGTAAGGCGCCGACGCCGAAAGAATCGAGAGAACCGGAAAGACGATTTCCGCCTTCGTCGACTGGGCGTAAGGCGCCGACTCGCTCAGCTCGAGCCGATCCGCCCCGACTCCGGCGGGTACGACGGAAAGGATCAGCCCCGCGTTCACGATGAAGATCCGCGGACTCCGCGCGCCCGCCGCCGGCTGGGCGCTCAGCTGGTTCGAAGTCGCGACGATCTTCAGCGGATGCTCGAGCGCGTCGAGGAAGCATCCGAGACTCGTCGGCTTCGGTAGCGCGTTAATCAGGCTCACCGTCTCGGCGACGTTCGTCGGTCGGCCCGAGACGTTCTCGGGCGTCGTGCATTTCTGGTCGATCTGCGCGGCGGACGTCGTTCCGTCTCGGGCGGTCACGCCCTCCCCCGGAAAGCATCCGGTCGTTCCGAGGACGAGCGCGCCGACGATTAGACCTTTCTTGAACCCCATTCCTCGATTATGAGCCGGAAAACCGCGGGCACAATGTGTCTTCTTCGCCCTCCCGTCACTCGGCGAGGCGAGACTTTTCGTCCCTCTTCGCGGGACTTTTTCGGGTCAATAGAAAGAGGGAGACGAGCGAGAGGAGCACCGTCAAAGGGATTTTCAGCTCGGGACGGCTCGATTTCATCCAAATCCACGCGACCGACGCCGAAATCATACCCACCGCCAGGACCTTTTTCGACCACGCGATCGAGCGTTCCCGCTCCCAAAGCCGAAGCGACTCCCCGATGACCGGCTGGCGATAGAGCCAAGCGTGGGCCCGCGGCGAACTCTTCACGAAGCATCCCGCGGCGAGGAGGACGAACGGCGTCGTCGGAAGAAGCGGAAGGAACGCGCCGACCACGCCGAGCCCGAGCGCGACGACTCCGACTCCGAAAAGGATCGCGCGGAGGGCGCGGTTACGGACGACGCTCATCGCGGGTGCGTTCGATCGCGTTCCGGAACTGCTCGTTCTTCAGGCTGAGCGCGTCCCCCATCCGCTCGGCGATCGCGTTCCAAACCTCGGACTGCTCGGGACGCAGATGCGCTTCGATCGTTTCGCGGAAAAGACCGAGCCACCGGGCGAGGAATTCGGAGTTGAACCCCGCGAAGAAGTGCTTCGGAACCGGATTATAGTGGTTAAAGAGGTAGGGAGTGCCGCCGAAACGGATCCACCAGAAATGGGCGAGCCGCTCGATGTGATAGGGCCAGTCTCCGACCGATCGAAACGGCACGCGGAGGACCGGATCGTTCTCGATTCGATGGTAAAAGTCGTCCACGACCGAAAAGATTTCCGCGTGGGAAAACGCGACTCCGGCGACCGTCACGCTTCCCTTCGATTTCGTATGCGAATCCGAACTCGAACCCGAACTTTCGTCCATCTCCGCCTCCGATCGGCTTGAGTTTTGTTGTATTTATAATAAAACATTAAGGCCGCCTCGTCAATCCGACCGAAAAAGGGGAACTCCGCTTGCGCCTGACCGACCACACCGACTACGCGATGCGAACGCTGATGTACCTGAACCGAGAGAAACGGCTCGTGACCTTAAGCGAACTCTCGAAGGCGCTCGGAATTTCTCGAAATAACCTGATTAAAGTCTCGCACCAGCTCGCGAAGACGAATCTGATCGAGACGACGCGCGGACGGTCGGGCGGACTCGCGATCGGACCCGGGAAGGGGAAGACCTCCTTGAAGGAGATCGTCACCCTCACCGAGGAGAGCTTCACGATGGCCGAATGCTTTTCGCGAAAGGCGAAGAGCACGTGTACCTTTCTGCCCTCGTGCGTGCTGAAGCACGCGCTCGCGGATGCGCTTAACGCCTTCCTCGAAAGCCTCGGCCGGAAAACGCTCGACGACGTCACGCCGAGAAAATAGTCCGGAGCGGTCGCGAGCGCCGCCTACTTCGCCGCGCCGGAAACGATCCCGCCGATTTTCCCGACGGTTTCCGCGGGATCCTGGCCGAGGCCGATCTGCTGGTGGAGGATCGCCCCCCCGCGGTCCAAAACGGAGATGACGTTCGAGTGATCGTAGTCGCCGCTCGAGCTCCGTTTATAGCGGATCCCGAGGACGGCCGCGAGCTTCCGCACGTCGCCCGACTTTCCGTGAAGGACGCTCCACCGATCCGGATCCAACCCCCGCGCTATCGCGAATTCCTTCAACTTCGCCGGGGTGTCCCGCTCCGAATCGAACGAAAAAATCGCGAAACGGACGGAGTTTCGGGCCCCGTCGGGGAGCGATTTCTCGATCCGTTTCAAATCCGAGATCGTCATCGGGCACGCCGACCGGCAACTCGTATAGACCATCGTCGCGACGACGACTTTTCCGCGGAGCGAGGAAAGGGGAATCGGCTTTCCGTCCTGATTCGTCCACGTCGAGCCGAGGTTATAAACCGAATCACCGCCGAGGGGGACGGGGATCGCCTTTTCGACCGGGGAAAAGTGGGAATTCCCGTCGTGACCGAGGGCGGAGAGCGCGAAGAAAATCATCGCGAAGAGGAAAACGTTACGGACCATGTACGACCTCCTTCGCGCATCGGAATCCGAGATTCGCGACCGCGTAATTTCCTTTCAGACTATTCCGAAAGCTGAAGCGCATGAACGCGGCGTAATCGGTCGCGTCGGCCGCGTTCACGCTTCCTCCGCCGCAGAAAAACTTTCCGTCGACGGCGCCTTTCTCCCGCGATTCGTCGCCTTGGACGAAGCCGTTGAAATCCTCGGTCCACTCCCAAACGAGGCCCTGAAGATCGTAGATCCCGAAACCGTTCTTCGGAGTTCGGCCGACCGCCGGAAGCGTCTTCGGATTCGGCTTTCCGTACCACTCGAGGATGAACCGCTTCCTCTCCTCGGCGTTCCGACCGTCGTCGTTCGCCGCGTACTCCCACTGATCGACCGTCGGGAGGCTCTTCCCCTTCCATTCGCAGTAAGCTTCGGCCGCATACCACGAGACCTGGACGACCGGACCGTCCGGTCGGCCGGTGGGAGCGAAATCGAGATCCGATCGCCACCGCTCGAGGTAATGCCCGTCGGTGAAGAGCGGCTTAATTTTCGATTTTCGCCATTCGGGTACGGACCGGACGAAATCGCGGAACTCCCGGTTCGTCACCGGACGGGAGTCCAACCAAAACGCCGCCACGGCGACGGGCTCGACGGTCTTATCGACGGCACCACCCGCGGGGGACTTCGGCTTCACTTTATAAAAGGACGGATAAGTCCCCGCCGGTAGGAGAACCATCCCCTTTTCGGCCGGGCTCTTCGGCGGCGGACTCGCCCCGGCGGCCGAAACGAAAACGAGCGCCGCTCCGATACCGAACAGGCTCATTCCGCGGCGTGCGCTCCCGGCTTAACCCGATTCGCTTTCACTTCCTGGGGGAGCACGTCCTTCCCCGAGTTTCCCCAGCTCGAATAGACGTACGTGAGGACGTTCGCGATATCTTCGTCGCTGAGCGACCACGCCGGCATCGCTCCGTTATAGTCTTGGCCGTTCACCGTGACTTTTCCTTGGAGTCCCCCGGTCACGACCTTGATCGCGCGGATCTTATCGGCGTTCAGGAAATCCGAATTCGCGAGCGGCGGAAAGGCGTGCGGAATCCCTTGGCCTCCCGACTGGTGACAGGCCGCGCAGTTCGTCGCGTAGACCGCGCGCCCCATCGCGATCCGCTCGGCCTTCGTCTTCGCGACCGCGCCCTTCTTTTCCGCCTGCTCCGCGACCCGAATTTTCGTTCCCTCCGGCAGGAAGACCTCGTCGCTGATCTTGCCGGAATAAATAAGCTTATTCTCTTCGCCCGACGCCTTCATCGTACCGAGCGCGCCTTTATTGAACGCTCGGGTCAGCGAGTGGTCGACGAGTACGTAGGTTCCCGGGACGTTCACCTTGAAGTCGATGATCGCGGCGCTACCCGCGGGGATCATCGTGGTCGCCACGTTCTCCGTCACGGTACTCGTATTCCCCTCCGGCCAAACGCGGTCGAAAATCTCTCCGATCACGTGGAAGGAGGAAGTCATGTTCGGCCCGCCGTTTCCGACGAAGAGCCGGACGGTATCGCCGGCCTTCACTTGGAGCGCGCCGTCGTCGAGCAGGGAGCCGGTCGATCCGTTGAAGACGACGTAATCGGGACGCTCGTCGATCGCCTTTTCCATGCTGAAGGGTTGGAGCCCTTTCTCGCCGTTCTTACCCTTCGTGTAGAAGTCTCCCTGCATCACGTAGAACTCGTGATCGACTTTCGGCAGACCGCCCTTCGGCTCGACGAGGATAAGGCCGTACATTCCGTTCGCGACGTGCATCGCGACCGGAGCGGTCGCGCAGTGATAGACGTAGAGTCCGGGATTGAGCGCCTTGAAGGAGAAAACGGAACTATGGCCCGGAGCCGTGAAGGACGACGCCGCTCCCCCTCCCGGTCCGGTGACCGCATGGAGATCGATGTTATGGGGCATCTTACTCGACGGATGATTATCGAGGTGGAACTCGACGAGGTCGCCTTCGCGGATGCGGATGAATTTTCCG
The DNA here is from genome assembly GCA_018266355.1 of Bdellovibrionales bacterium. GTDB lineage: Bacteria > Bdellovibrionota > UBA1018 > UBA1018 > UBA1018 > JACMQW01. The sequence goes on along the minus strand of JAFEAP010000029.1, from coordinate 323,297 downwards.
GGAACTTTTCCGCCGAACGTCCAGAAAGTATAGCGAACGCCGTCCGAAAGCTTACCCTCGACCTCCTTCACTTCGAGGTGGACGATCACTTTCGTCGCGTTACGGCGGCCGAGCGGCGGAGGCACGGATGGGGCGTCGGCGAGGATCGCGGTTTCCTGGCCCTCGACCTTTTCGCGGATGTTCTCGTCGCTCGTCGCTCCGTACCCGACGCCGAGCCAAGACAAGAAGATCACCGTCGCCACTCCCACCTTCGCGCGTCGCGTTCCCATTTTTTCTCCTAACCGGGATTTTTCAGTCGAGTCGCCGAAAATATAAGATTACTTCTTCGGTTTGTCAGATGTTTTAGAAACGGCGCTCGACGTTTCAGTGATGGAAATCTAAAAAGGTCCGAGAAGCGGGATCTTTTAAGTCCCGCGTCGATGGAGAGACTGGAAATGCCACTTTCGGAAGAACTCCGCGGACTCGACCGATCCGAGGCGGAGAAGCGGATCGAAAAATACGGATTCAACGAGCTCGCCGAACGGCGTCTCGCGAATCTCGTCGAAAGCGCCGCGAAACTCCTCTCCGATCCGATGGGCGCGATGCTGCTCGGTCTGAGCGCGACTTACTGGATGCTCGGGAAGACGACCGACGCGATCATTCTCGGCTGCGCTTAGGTTCCGATCGTCGCGGTCGACGTCCTGCTCGAACTTCGATCGCGGAAGGTGCTGCGCTCCTTGAAGCGAACGCTCAAGTCGACCTGCTTCGTCATCCGCGAGGGCAAGACGGAATCGATCGCGATTCGCGAACTCGTACCCGGAGATCTGCTCGTGCTCGAGGAAGGCCAGACCCTCCCCGCCGACGGCGTCCTCCTCCGGGCTTCGAATCTCACGATCGACGAATCGTCGCTCACCGGGGAATCCGTGCCCGTCGAAAAATCCGTCGACTCCGAGGCGCTGTCGGGGACGACGGTGCTCACCGGCTCCGGTGTCGCCGAGATCCGGAAGACCGGTCTGAACTCCCAGCTCGGATCGATCGCGAAGGTCCTCCGGGATTTCGAGTCGACGCCGAGTCCGCTCCTCGTCACCGTGAGAAAGTCGGTGCGCGTGCTCTTTCTCGCCTCGCTCGCGCTCGGCGGGCTGATTTTCTGGTTTAATCTCCGCCACGGGCACGGTCTCGGCGAGAGCCTGATCGCCTCGCTCACCCTCGCGATGGCGGCGATTCCCGAGGAGTTCCCGCTCGTCTTCACCCTCTACCTCAGCTTCGCGGCCTATCGGCTTTCGAAGAGCGGCATTCTCGTGAAGTCCCTGCCCGCGGTCGAGGGCCTCGGACGCGTCGACGTGATCTGCACCGATAAGACGGGGACCCTCACGGAGGGAAAATTTCTCCTCGAGTCGATCGTCGACGGCGGCGGGATCTCCGAGACCGTCCTTCGCCGGACGCTCGTCTTCGGGTGCGAACCGAAGGCGGTCGACGCGATGGAAAGTTCGATCCTCGAGTTCGCGACTCGACGATGGTCGGAGGCGGACGTCGAGGAAGTCCGACGCGAGTGGGAGCTCCGCTTCGACTACCCCTTCGATCCGAAGGCGAAATACATGTGCCATGTTTGGCGCGAACGGACCTCGGGAAAAGAGTTCCTCGCGATGAAAGGGGCCCTCGAAGGCGTTCTCGCCCGCTGCGGACCCGACGCGAATCGAGGGGAGATCCTGAAGAAGGCCGAGGCGCTCGCGGCTTCCGGGAAGCGGCTGCTCGGACTCGCCTACTCCGAGGGTCGATTCTCCGGAGAACGGGCGGAGGACGAGAGGAATCTCCGTTTCATCGGGATCCTCAGCTTCGCCGACCCGATCCGAGCTTCCGTACCGGCGGCGATCCGCGAGTGTCATGCCCGCGGCGTTCGGCTGAAGATGCTCACCGGGGATCACCTCCTCACCGCCCACGCGATCGCGGACGCGATTCGACTTCCCCACTCCCACGACGAGCTTTTCGCGGGGCCGGATCTCGAGATGCTCCCCGCCGCCGAACGGGCGATCGCTTACCGAAAAGGAGCGATCTTCGCCCGGCTGAAGCCGGAGCAGAAACTCGAACTCGTCCGCGCGCTGAAGGACGAGGGGAAGATCGTCGCGATGACCGGCGACGGGGTGAATGACGCCCTCGCGCTGAAACTCGCCGACGTCGGCATCAGCATGGGCGAGCGAGCGACCGACGTCGCGCGCTCTTCCGCGCAGATGATCCTCATGAAGAACGACTTCGGAGGCATCGTCTCGGCGATCGTCGAGGGTCAGCGGGTGCTCGATAGCCTTCGCCAGAGTTTCGGCTACCTCATCGCTTTCCATATTCCGATCATCGGGATCGCGACGATCCAAGCCCTCTTTCTCGATCGCCCGATCCTCCGTCCGATCCACATCGTACTGCTCGAACTGATCGTCCACCCCGTTTCGGCTTTCGTTTTCACCGAGGGACGAGCCGCCGGACGAAAAACGCGGGAGTTCGTCGGCTTTCGAAAGATCGTCGGTTCTTCGATACGCGGCACGCTCCTCGGAGCGGTCTGCCTGGCGGCTTACTTCGGACTCGGGGGAACCGAAGAGTACCGAGGTTCGATCGCGACGCTCCTGCTCGTGCTCGGAAACACCGGCATCCTGATCGCCGAGGCGGGAGGGATACTTCGAATCGTGGAAACCCGCTCCCGGCGCCCCGTTTTCACGTCGCTCCTTCTCGTCCTTCTCGGATCGCTCCTCGTCTACGTACCGGTTTTCTCGAAAATCTTTTCGATCTCACGATTCAACCTCGGGACATTTAGTCTCCTCGCGGGAATCGGCTTCGGCCTCGGGCTGATCGTCCTTCCGAGAGAGTGAATTTTTATGCCCGCGGGACTAGTCGACCGCGACACTCGCGTTTAAGGTGGTCGAATGAAGCCTACTCTCGGGATCCTCTCGCTCACGGCGTTTTCGGCGCTCGTCGCCGGATGCGGCTACACGCGCAAGAACGAAAACTATAGCCAGCTCGCGACCGTCGGACCGCACTACTCTTCGATCGCCGCGAACATCGTCGCTCCGAAATGTTACCCGTGCCACGCTCCGGGCGGAGGCGCTCCCGATTTCACTTCTTACGCCGGAGTCCGCGATCAGGTTCTTCCGGGAGATCCCGGGGGAAGCGGGTTTTATACCGAGGTCGAGGCGGGCGATATGCCGATCGGACGGCCGATGCTGAGCGACGACGAGATCCTCGCCATCTACCAGTGGATCCGGAACGGAGCCCCGAATGACTAAGCTTCCCCTCGAGCTCGGGCTCTTCACCGCGCTCTTCCTCGCTTCCGCGACGAGCGCGTTCGCTTTTCCGGAAATGATTCGCCACGGTTATCCGAACTGCACGTCTTGTCACGTCAGCCCGAGCGGCGGCGGCGTCCTCACCTCTTACGGTCGTCAGCTCTCGGGCGAGCTGATGAGCATGACGACGAGCGAGAAGGACGCGAATTTTCTTCACGGCATTTTAAAGTCTCCGGAATGGCTCCTCGCCGGAGGCGACGTCCGATCGATCGAAATCTATCGGAATACGCCCCAGGTCCGCGCCTACCGCTTCCTGAACATGCAGGCGGACCTCGAGGCCGCGGCCACTCTCGGAAAATTCACCGCCGACGTAAGCGGCGGATTTTACATGCTCGATCCGGGATTCCACCGCTACTACCTGAATTACCGTCCGACGGACGAGCTCTCCTTCCGCGTCGGACGTTTCCGCCAAGCTTACGGATTGATGGATCCGAATCATACTTCCCCGATCCACCGGGGCCTCGGATGGGACGAAGGCACCGAAAGCTACAACCTCGAAGCCGCGTGGCTCGGCGAGAACCTGAACGCGCACCTCACGGGAAACTTCGGCGCCGCGACCTCGCTCGTTCCGAACACGGCGAAGGAAAAGGGCGTCGCTCTCCGCGTCGGTAAACCGCTCGGCGAGCGCTCCCAACTCGGGATCAGCGCGTTCCGCGCGAAGAGCGACCTCGCCACGCGAACCGTCGCGGGCCCGTTCGCGATCGTCGGAATCTCACCGCGGATTTTTCTCCTCTCCGAGGTGGACTACCAGCGCATCAGCCCGGACTCCGCCCGCGCCCTTTACGGATGGGTCACCTGGAACCGCTTCGACTACGAGTTCGTCCAGGGACTCCACGGCTACCTGACCCTCGCGCAGAGCCGGGTGCCGTCGACCGACGGAGTCCGCCCGAATACGTACTGGGGCGTCGGCAGCCAGTGGTTCCCCCGGCCGCACTTCGAGTTCGATTTCCAGTGGCAGTTCCAGTCCGTCCGGGAATTTCCGGACGACGAGCTGACTTACGCGACGCTACTCCTGCACTACTACCTCTAGAGAGCGCCCCGCGAATTCGACGCGCCGATCAAACCTTCGCGAGAGCCCGCGCGAGAACGTCGTCGGCCGTGGCCGCGAGTTTCACGAGATTCGCGTTCCCGAGCATCGTCATCATTCCGGAGGGCTTCGCGAGTTCGACCGAGCATTTGCCGGAACCGATCTCGCGGACGACGGCGTTACAGGGAAGGAGGGCCGCCACGTCCGTATTCGCCTGATAGGCCTCGTAGGCGAGGCTTGGATTGCACGCGCCGAGGATCACGACGGGCGGAAGATCCTTACCGAGCTTTTCCTTCATCTTCGAGTGGAAGTCGATCCGGGTGAGAACGCCGAATCCTTCCGCTTTGAGCACGTTCGTCACGCGCTCGACGACCTCCTCGGCCGTTCCGCTCACTTCCCTTTTCATCGTAATCGACGAGGTCATGTTTCTCTCCTTCTTTCCGGACCTATGCCCATCGGTTTAAGTATTGAACGAACGCCGTTTCGGGGATCGCGCCGGACTGACGATCGACTTCACGACCGTCCTTGAATACGATCAACGTCGGAATTCCGCGGATTCCGTAGGCCTGAGCGGCCTCGGGCGACTCCTCGGTATTCAGCTTCGCAAAGACGAAACGATCGCTCGCGAGTTCCGCCGTCTTCGCGAAAGTGGGCGCGAAAATCCGACACGGCCCGCACCAGCTCGCCCAGAAATCCACGACGACCGGGCGATCCGAGGCCTCGACGAGGCGTCGGAGTCGCGCGAAATCGACTTCCTGCACCGCTCCGTGCAAAGGGAGGTCCGTCTTGCAGTTTCCGCAGATCGGACTTTTTCTCGCGACTCCGAGAGGAACTCGATTCGATTTACCGCATTTCGGGCAAATAACGAGGGTATCCATGCGTTCTTCCTTAGGCCTCCGGGAAGGCCCGGCCTTCTTCGCCGATCAGCGACCCGTTCAGCTCGATACGATAGCGGATCGGAAAAGCTTTCGCGAGCATCGCGCTGACGCCGCAGTATTTCGTCTGGGAGGAAACGACGGCTTCGATCACCCTCGCGGGATCGAGATCTCCCTTCAATCGAAACGTAAGCGAGGCGCTCGTGAAGACCTCGGGATAGCCTTTGCCGCTCTTCTCCACTTCCGCGTCGATTTCGAAACTCTCGACCGGCTGCTTATGCTTCTTCATCAGCGCGATCACGTCCATCGCGGTGCAACCCGCGAGACCGGCCACCACGAGCTGCTTCGGAGTCAGCGCCGTATCCGTCCCGATCGGAGACTTCGCGTCCATCGGCACGGAGCGGCCGTCGGCCGTCGCCTCAAATACCATCTTCTCCTTCCAATGCGTCGTGACTCTCATCTCATCTCTCCGATTTAACCCCGAGGAACTGAACGACCGCGCTTAATCCGGAATGTCCTTTCCCCTCTTCGACGTCGCGATCGATCTCGCGAGCGATCTTCACTTCGAGACCGCCGAGTTCGCCGCAGAGGCTCTCGAGCGTCATCATCAAGTCCGCCGTCGGCGGGCCCCCGGTCTTGTACTCGAGCTGCTTCGGTCGATAGGCTTCGAGCAGAAAAACGCCGCCCGGCCGAAGTCCCGCGACCGACTCCCGGTGAATTCGGCGACGCAGCTCGGGGGGCAAATGAGCCCAAATCGAGACGATCCCGTCCCATTCGCCGGGAGCGATCGCGTACTCGTTCAAGTCGGCATGCACGGTAACGACCGAAACGCCGAACTCACGGGCGAGCCGGGAAAGTTTATCGAGGCCGACTCGCGATCCGTCGATCGCCGTCACGGAGTAGCCGTGCCGCGCGAGATAGACGGCGTTTCGGCCTTCCCCTTCGGCGAGGCAAAGGACCCGGCCCCCCTTCGGAATCGCGGTGAAGTTCGCGCGCAGAAAATCGTTCGGCTCGGTTCCGTAATAATATTCGGGCGAAGTCCCGTAGCGGGCGTCCCATGTCTTTCCGATCTCAGACATCGCGAACCTCCCCGTCCGAGCGGATCTTCCGGACGACGATCTCGAGCGGGCAGAATCCCGTGAACGCCGACTGCAGGAGGTTCGCGCCGACGAACGCGGTGAACCAGAGCCAGTTCGGCGAAACGAAATGGGCGAGCGCGAGACTCGCGAGGATGAAGACGCCGGCGAACGCGCGAACGATGTTTTCGGTGCTCATATCGAAATTCCTTTCATTTCTCGGGCCAACTCGCGGACGCGGGAGCGTCCGACGAACCAATAGTAAAGCATCGGAACGGCGAATCTCGAGATCAACGTCGCCGCGACCTCGCCGAAGATCAGACTGATCGCCAACCCCTGAAAGATCGGATCCATCAGCATCACCGAGCTTCCCACGACGACCGCCGCCGCGGTCAGAAGCATCGGGCGGAAACGGACGACTCCCGCCGTCACGATCGCGTCCTTCAGCTCCTTCCCTTCCGCGAGCTGGTGCTCGATGAAGTCGACGAGGATGATCGAGTTCCGAACGATGATTCCGGCGCCCGCGATGAAACCGATCATCGACGGCGCCCCGAAGTAGAATCCCGCGAGCGCATGGCCCGGAAGGATTCCGATCAAGCTGATCGGAATCGGCGCCATGATGATCAGCGGTAGCGCGAAACTCCGGAACCAACCGAGGACAAGGATATAGATCAGGATCATCACGATCCCGAACGCGCCGCCGAGATCCCGGAAAACCTCGTAGGTGATGAACCACTCGCCGTCCCACTTCACCTTCGGGGTTTCCGTATCCCAAGGAACCTCGGCCGTCTGCTGATCGTAGGCGATCTTCGGTTGGATCTTTCCGAGACCGTAGACCGGCGCCTCCTCCGCTCCGGAGAGCTCGCTCATGACGTACTCGACGGGCTTGAGGTTCTTCCGATAAAGCGTCTCGTTTTCTTCCGTGACCGGCGATCGAACGGCCTGAGCGAGCGTAGCGCTTCCGGATTCGAAAGAAGGAAGGCTTTGACCGGCGAAGGGTTTTTCGGAACTCCGAGTCGCTTCCGAGACGGAAAGCACCACTCCGATCTCCTCGGGACTCGAAACGTCCCGCAAGGAACCCATCCGAGTCTCACCGAAGGTGAGCGCGCCGGCCGCCGCGACGCTCGAGGCGTTCAAGCCGAGCACCCCGCCCGCCTGATAGTCGAAAGCATAGCGCTTTCGAGGGCGACCCGGCCGAAGCGTCGAATCGAGGTCGACCACGCTCGGAACGGACTCGAACACGGCGTAGACTTCCTTCGCGACTTTCCGGCGGGTGGCCTCGTCGGGGCCGTAGATTTCGGCCAAAACGGTCGCGAGCACGGGCGGGCCAGGCGGGATCTCGAGCACTTTCGTGACGGCGCCGTTCGCCTTCCCGAATTCGCTCACCCACGGGCGAATCGACTCGATCACCGCATGCGACTGGCGTTTGCGCTGGTCTTTATCTTTCAGGACGATTTGCAGGTCGACCTGCTCGTCGCTTCCCCGGAGGAACGTGTGTTTCACCATGCCCGAAAACGAGTATGGCGCGGGCTCGCCCGCATAGATCTGGACTTTCTCCACCTCCGGCGCTTCGAGGAGTTTCCGCGCGAGGACCTCGGAACGCCTCAGGCTTTCGACGAGCGGCGTGGTCGAGGGAAAATCGACCAAGACTTGGAACTCGTTCTTGTTGTCGAACGGAAGCATCTTCACTTTCACCGTCTTGAAATAGACGAGGGACATCGCGAGGAGGAGGAGCGCGATGGTCCCCGCCCCAAAGAGCGCCGCGTGTTTGCGACTTTCGAGGAGCCACTGCATCACCTTTCGGTAAAGTCGGTCCAATCGGGACTCGGCCGCGCTTTCGGAAGGATGCTCGTGCTTCATGAGCCGAATCGCCGCCCACGGGGTCACGATGAACGCGACGAAGAGGGAAACGATCATGGCGAGGCTCGCCCCGACCGGGATCGGCTTCATATACGGCCCCATCAATCCCCGCACGAAAGCCATCGGCAGGATCGAGGCGATCACCGTGAACGTCGCGAGGATCGTCGGATTCCCGACCTCCGCGACCGCATCGAGCGTCGCGCGGACGAGACCTTTCCGATGGTCGAGGTGGAGGTGACGTTCGATGTTTTCTACGACGACGATCGCGTCGTCGACGAGGATCCCGATCGAGAAGATCAGGGCGAAGAGCGTCACCCGGTTCAGCGTGTAGCCGAGGAAATAGTAAATCGCGAGGGTCAGCGCGAGCGTCACCGGGATCGCGATCGCGACCACGATCGACGCTCGGATTCCCATGAAGAGCGCGATCAGCGCGGCGACGGAAAACGTGGCGATGAGAAGATGCTCGATCAGCTCGTTCGATTTCGCCTCCGCGGTCGAACCGTAGTCCCGCGTGATCGAGTAATTCACATCGCTCGGAAGCGCGCGCCGGAAGACGTCCGCGCGCTTCAAGAGCTGTTTCGTGAGCGTGACGACGTTCGTACCTTTGCGCTTCGCGAAGACGATCGAAACGGCGTGTTCGGCCGACTTCGCCTCACGCGAGACCAAAAGCGATCCTCGCACGCGCTCTTCGGGACCGTCGAGCACTTCCGCGACGTCGCCGATGCGGACCACTCCCCCGCCTCGCTGGCCGATCGCGACTTTTGCGATCTCCTCGGCCGTACTGAAACGCCCCCCGATCTCGACGTCGAATACTTCCCGGTCGCCCCACGTCTTTTGGCCCGGAAGAAGGGCGTCGTTTTTTCGCAGGGCTTCCGCGAGCGAGAGCAACGAAACGCCGCGGGATTGGAGTTTCGCCGGATTCGCGATCACGCGGATCGCGCGGCGCAACCCGCCGAGAACTTCGACCCGACTGAGGTCCGGAGTGCTCGAGAGTTCACGCGCGAGCGGAGTCACGGCCTGGCGAAGTTCGTAATCCGATTTGGTCCGCGAACTGAAAGTCAGCGTAAGGAACGGAACGTCGTCGATCGAATAAGATTTCACGATCGGATCGAGCGCCTCTTTCGGGAGTTCGGCGCGAACGGTCATGAGTTTGTGGTGAACCTTCACGAGAGACGGCTCGATCGGTTCCCCGACCTTGAAACGCACGGTGACGAGAGCACCGTGCGCCCGGCTCGAGGAATAGACGTACTCCACGCCGTCGAGACCCCAGACCGCTCGTTCGATCGGCTCGACGACTTTTCGCTCGACTTCCCGCGCTCCGAGGCCCGGCGCGGGCATCTGGATGTCGATCATCGGAACCGAAATCTGCGGTTCTTCCTCTTTCGGCGTGACGAACACGGCGAAGACGCCGAGGAGCAAGGACGTGACTACGATCACGGGAGTCAGTTTCGAATGGATGAATCCCTTCGCGAGCCGGCCGGCGAAGCCGTCCTTCGGGACGTCGAGGGAAACGTCATCGTGCGGCTTCATCTTGGCCTCGATTCATCAAATAGCTCTCGACGAGCGTGTTCAGGACCGACTTTTCGATTTCCCGTTTCGCTTGGATCAGATCCGCCCGACGGGCGAGTACCTCGGAAAACTGGAGCGCGTTCACCGATCCGTTTCGAAACAGGTTCTCGGTCGCCTCCGTCTGTTCGGCGGTCAATCGCAGCGAATCCTCGATCCGCTCGAGGTTAGCGAGCGAGACGGGAAGACTTCGCTCGCTCACGGCGCGGCCGATCCGCGTATTCTCGTTCATCTCGTCGACCCGAGCCTCCATCGCTCGCGCGCGCAGCGAAGCTTCGCGATAAGCGCCGAGATTCGCCCCATCGAAAAGCTGCCACTGGAGATAGGCTCCGTACTCGGTCGACGTCCCCGTGTCCCGAGGCCCTGCGACGAGCCCTTCCGAGGCGAAAAGCCCGACCCGTGGGAGCCACCTCGCCCGTTCCGCTTTCGCGTACTCGGTCATCGCGAGCGCGGCCGAACGCTCGGCGGCGGCGCGCAGGTCCGCGCCTTCTCCGCTTTTCGTTTCGAGCTTTCCGCGCGCGAAACGGATCGCTTCGCCGCCCGGAAAGTCCTTCTCCGAGAGATCCCGAAGATCGGAACGAACCCGCAAAGCCTCGAGCTCCGCCTCCTTTTCGACGCCGTTCGCGTCGAGTGCGCTCTCGATCCGATTCAGGAGCGCGCGCATGCCGAGCAAACCCGAATGGCCCACGGGATTATTCTTCGAGCCGACTCGGTAACGGCCGATGACGCCCCGGAGTTTCGTCCGTAGTGAATCGAGCATCGTCCGTTCTTCGTTCATCGCCAGGAGACCCGCGTACGCGCGCACCGTCCCGGCAAACAATTCGTTTCGTTTCGCGTCCCGGGCGGTTTCGTGGCTCCGCTGCATCAGTTCCGCCCCGCGCGATGCGGCGACCCGAGCGCCGCCCTCAAAAAGCGGCAGATCGAGCGTGAGGTTCCCGTTTTTGAACCATTGGCGTCCCGGTTCGTTCATCGCGCCCGGAGAGAGATCGGACGCCTGCAGCGAACGCGACCCCAACGTGGAGAAGAGCGTCGTCGTCGGACTATTCGTCGAAACGGCGTTCGCGAGGAGACCGAGACGCGGAAGCCAGTGGCGATCAGCGTTCGCCCGTGCGTTTTCGGCGGCTTCGACCTCGGCGGACTCCGCCTTCATTCCCGGCGACCGATCGAGCGTCGCCCGCCAGAGGCGATCGAAAACGTCCTCGGCGCGAACCGACGGCGCCGAAAGGAGGGCCAGAAATATAATCGGAGCGGCGAATCGTTTCATGGGAATCCTCAGGCGTCGCAATAAAGCCGGTATAGCGTTTTCAGGAGCTCGATCATTCGTGGATCGGTCAGGGAATAGAGCACTTGGTTTCCATGCCGCTCGCCGACGACGCGGCCTTCCTTCCGGAGGCGAGCGAGGAATTGGGAAGTCGGAGCTTGCTCTAATCCGCAGGCGTCTTGGAGCTCTTGGACGCTACATGCGCCGTCCGAGAGTCTGCAAAGCATGAGCAGCCGACTCGGATGCGAGAAGGATTTGAAGATCTCGCTCACTTCCTTCGCCTGCCTCTTGTTTACGACGACTGCCGCCATGCGCTCCTCCTTCGGATGGGCTATCCCGAAAATATCTTGATAATAATATATCATTAAAAATATATATTTTACAAGTTATATTAAACGATCTTTCGGCCCTTGCCTAACGAGATTTAGAGGCCGATCACGGAATTACGCAGACCGCGAGCGAAGACCCTTAAATTATAGAAAGGCGAAATCCGATGGCGACGTCCCGCAGGCAGTTCCTCGAACGCTCTTTAGGCGTATTTGCATTTTCCGTGCTCGCGACAAGCTCGTTCGGGCTGGCCGCCCGTTCCGCGTTCGCCGCCAAGAAAGAAAAGGCGGCCGGAGCGAACGAAGTCCCGGCCGACGACGCCGTCGCCTCCGCGATCGGCTACGTGCCCGATGCCTCGAAAGTGGATGCAAAGGCGAATCCCACGTTCAAGAAGGGACAAAATTGCTCGTCCTGCGCCCTTTTTACCAAGTCGAACGAAGGATGGGGAAAATGCCAGATGATCCAATCAGGACTCGTGCATTCGAACGGATGGTGCCGCAGCTACAACAAGAAGGCCTGAGCCTTCAATCCTACGTCTCGCAGTAAAGACGATAAAGCGTCCGCAGTAATTCCACCAACCTCGGATCGGTGAGCGAATAAAGGACCTGGTTTCCGCTTCGCTCGCCGGTCACGCGCCCTTCCCGGCGGAGACGGGCGAGAAATTGCGAAGTCGGGGCTTGCTCCAAACCGCACGCCGTCTGCAACTCCTGGACGCTGCTGGGTCCTTCGGAAAGTTTGCAAAGCATCAAGAGTCGACTCGGGTGCGAAAAGGATTTGAAGATTTCGCTCACTTCCTTTGCTTTGCGCTTGTTCAGAACGACGCCCTTCATCAGAAACCCCTTCGTCCTCACCCTATCACTAATAGGAGTACGGCCCCGAAAAACCCAAAGGAAGCGCCGCATTTCCCGGAGCAATTCAGATCGGGCGCGCAAAGTGCTAGACTGAAAGAAAGGAAACAACACCATGGCACAATTCACTCTTCCCGACCTTCCTTACGCTCTCGACGCCCTCGCTCCGACGATCTCCCGCGAGACGCTCGAGTATCATTACGGAAAACACCATCGCGCGTACGTCACGAAGCTGAACACGCTCCTCGAAGAGGGCGCGAAGCGGTACGCCTCGCTCGAAGAGGTCATTCGCAGTGAGAAGTCCGGTCCGATCTTCAATAACGCCGCCCAGGTTTGGAACCACACCTTTTACTGGAACTGCCTGACGCCTTCGTCCGGAGCAAAGAACCCTTCCGGCGCGCTCGGAACCGCGATCGACAAGGCCTTCGGCAGCTTCGAGAAATTCAAGGAAGCGTTCCAAACGAAAGCCGCCGGACACTTCGGCTCGGGATGGGCTTGGCTCGTGAAGGGCACGGACGGCGCGCTCTCGATCGTGACGACCTCGGACGCCGGGACCCCGCTGACGACCGGTTCGACCCCGATCTTCGTCGCCGACGTCTGGGAACACGCCTATTACATCGACTACCGGAACGACCGGGCGAAGTATTTGGGCGGCCTCTGGCAGATCGCGAACTGGGAGTTCGCGGCTTCCCGCTTCGGTTAAACCGCGTCCGCAGTCACGGCGAACCGACGGTTTCCTTCAGAAACCGGACGATTTCGCGCGACTCGTACAACCAACGCTCGGGTTCGCCCGCGCGAGCGATCTTCAGGCACGGAACCTGATCCCGTCGGCCTCCGCGCATCAGCGCGGCGAAAGCGGCATCGTCCTCGAGCACGTCGTGGATGGGGATCTCGACCTGGAGTTCGGCGAGCGCGCGGCGGACGCGAGCGGCGAACGGCGAGACCTGGAAATGATAGAGTTCGCACCCGCGAAGCTTCTCGCTCCGGAGTCGCACCTCCTCGGGAGCGGCCGTACGGAGTTTCGCGAAACGCGCGGTTTCGATCGGGCGAATCGCCCGGCCGACCCACTTATGCAGTTCGTAAGCGCCGTCGGGAAGCTTCACGTGACGAGTCCTCCGTTCACGTGGACGATTTCCCCGTTCATGTTCTCGCTCTCGAAGAGCAGGTATTTCACGAGACCGGCGATCTCGCGCGCCTCGGTGAACTTTCCGGTCGGCGTCGCCGCGCGCTTCCGCTCGAGCACGTCGAGGTCCTTCCGAGCCGCCGTCATTCTCGTATCGGAGACGATCCCCGGCGCCACTCCGTTCAACCGGCTGGTCGCCGGAATCTGCTTCGCGAAACTGCGGATCGCGACGTCGAGCCCGGCTTTCGCGGCGGCGTAGAGGGTATCGAACGATCCGGCGGTACCGCTGATGGAAGACGTCGCCACCGTCCGCAGATTCGGAATCGTCGTCAGCGCCTCGAAGACCGCGAGGTAGCTCACGAGGTTCACCGAGAGCGACTCGCTCACTTCCGCGTCGGTGTAGTCGCCGAGCCGCTTACCCGGCAGCGTGCCGTGGTTCAGGAAAAGATAATCCGGTTTTCTCGCCGCGAGCGTCCGGGCGAACTCGCGCGTCTCGTCCGGCTTCGCGAAATCGACCTTCAATTCCGCGCCCTCGAAACGCCCGGCGCGAAGGATCTTCACTCGCGCGGGATCGACGGTTTTTCCGAATTCCTCGGCGATGCGGGAACTCGCGCCGGTCAGGATGAGGGTCTTCATGCCTTCGGTTCTCCCAGAAGTCCCCGGACCTGGTCCAATACCGAATAGACGGAATCGAGTTTCCCGCAGAAAACCGAGATGACCTTTCCGGAGGAGCGGACTTCGCTTGGCGCGCCGCTCTGAAAGTTCTCGCGCAGCTTCACTTTCGGCGCGATCCAGAGGTGCGCGTTTTTCACCGAATCGAGTTCGAGGTAGCGACGCCCGTCCTCGAGGATCTTCTCCTGCACCTTTTCGTCCTTCGCGATCTGGTCTCGCCGCCGCCAGGCGTCCTCGAGTTCCATCCGATTCGTCGGCCGGACGAAGGGGGTGAAGCGGACGCTCGAGAGCGTGTCCTGGCCTTCGTAGTTCGGATAAAGCGAGACGTACTCGCCGTCGATGATCGTGATCGCCGACTCCCCGCCCGATGCGGAATCGAGACAAACCATCGCCGCGAGTTCGTAAGCGAAATGGAATCCGCTCTCGATCGGGAGGCCGAGGTTCGGGTTCGTGAACGTCGCGTTGATCACGCGATCGAATTTCCGGACCGTCCCGTCGCGAAACTTCACCGCTCCCGTCGTCGAATGGATCTCGATCGCCTCGGCGCCCGTCACGACGGTCGCCTTCAAACCGGCGACGAGGTGGGCTCGGAGACGATCGAGCAAGATCAGTTTCTCGTCCACCTCGAGGAACGCCTCGTATTCCTCCGGATTTTTCAGCGCGGCCGGAGCCGTCGTTTCCCGGAATCGCGTCGGATACGGAGCGAGATTTTTCTTCAGCTCGGCGAATCTCGATTTCCCGTCTCGACGGATCGCGTAGACGTTCCGCGGGATATCGCGGAGGAACGCCCCGAACTCGGCGACGAAGCGGGGGTAGCCCTCGTTCGTCTGGGCGATCGTGCGGAGACAGCGCGGATAGTGGAATCCCGCGTGCAAGCGCGATTGATTGAAGATCGCCGAACGGTTCATCAGTTCCTTCGACTGCTCGAAGAGCGTGACCTCGTGCTTCGGCCCGAGGTGATGGGCGAGAAAGGTACCGTAGAATCCGCCGCCGACGATCGCGATCTTCATCAGAGTGCGAGCCCCCATCGTTTTTGGAATTCGGGACGGAAGAAATCCGCGATCCCGTCGGCGCCGCGCAAGCGTTCCCGCATGGCCGCGGTCCGAGCGGCGTAGGCCGAGACCGCGCGGATCTCGCGGATGCGCTCGCCGAGCGCTCCGGCGCTGAATCCGGCGAGCGGGATCGGCTTCGGACCGAGTCCGAGCTCGGCCACGCGTCGGCCCCAGTAAAACTGGTCGAAAACGTGCGGGATCAGGATTTGGACCGCGCCCGCCCGGGCCGCCGTGCTCACCGTTCCCGGGCCGCCGTGATGGACGACGAACTCGACCCGCTCGAAGAGGCGCGCGTGGGAGACTTTTCCGACGAGGAAAATCGCCGGATCGGCGGGCGCGTCGAATCCGGCCCATCCCTTCGAAACGATCGCGCGCGTCCCGAACGCTCGGCATACCGCCGAGATCGTCGCGATCGTCTTCGCCTTCTCCGCGCTCGGCATGCTGCCGATGCCGAAATAAAACGGCCGAGGACCGCGGTCGAGGAACGCCTCGAGTTCCGGAGGGAGCGCGGGCTCTTCCGAGGTGAACCAATACGAGGTTTGGGGACGTGCCGGACCGAGGTCGCGGGGAGCCGCGTGCAAAGCGTCGGGGATCGCGAGCATCGAATTCGCCGTGAACGTTTCCCAAACGTCGGCGATCGGCGGCAAGGAAATTCGCCGGCGCTCGCGGTTCATCAACCCCCGAAACATCAGGTTTTGGATCAGGCCGTTCACCCGCCAACTCGCCCGGTTCGCCCACGCGGGCAGGGACTGCCACGGGACGTTCATGCACGGATGCGTGTCTGTCGGATAGACGTTCGGGACGTGGAAGACGTGGACGTGGGGAATCCCGCGCATGGCGGCCGTCGATCCGGCGGCGTAATTATACCCGCCGCTGATGACGGCGTCGGCCTCCCGAACCGCGACGCCGAGGGCCGCGAACTGGCGCGCGACGTCCTTTCTGAGGAAACGAACCTCGTCGAACCGGGCCTTCAGCGAAAGCGAGCCGAAATTCTTCCCGGTGAGAAAGGTTCGGAGGTCGAGCCCACCCTCGACGAACGGAATCCCCGCGGCTTCGAAATGCGGTTTCGCCGAAGGCACGGAGGCCGCCCGCACGGAATGCCCGCGGGCCCGCAGCCGTTTTCCGAACTCGACCATCGGAAATACGTCGCCGTCGCTTCCCGAAGGCGCGAGGAGAACGCGTCGCGGAGTGATCGCCGATGGTTCCAAGGAGCCTCCGCCCCGAGCGTACCGCCGTTCGAAACCCGGTTCAACCCGCCGGTTTCGTCGGGAGAAGCCCGCGCAGAAGCCAAAGGTCGCCGAGGACGGACGCCGCGAACCCGAGCGCGAGGAGCGCCCCAAGCGTTCGTGCGGTGGCGAACGGCGAGAAAAGAAAGAGGAGAGAGAGACCGATCATCATCCCGCCGACGACCACGGACGCTCCCCCGACGTCGGCCGTGGATTCCTCGAGGTCTCGACCGCGGCCCGCGAAGAGGAACTGGATCGTGTTATCGCCGGTCAGTCCCGTGAGCGTGGCGGCGAAGAGGCAGCTCACGATCCCGACGGGTACCCCGAACGCCCCGACGAGGAGGCAGCAAAAAGCCGGACCCCAGAGGGCCGTCCCGACGAGGACCGGGATTTCGCGTCGGTATCCCCGGAACCACGCGAGGAACCCGACGACCAGGCCGACGAAGAGAAGACTCAGGGCCAGGCTCGAAACGAGGGTCTGGCGCACTTTATCGCCGAACTCCGCGTAGGAGACGAAGCTCCCCGCGACCCAGCACTCGCGTCCCGGACAGAGCTCCTCGACCCGCGCCCGGACCCGGTTCATCGCCGCGATGTCCGGATCGCGTACGTCGAAATGCGCCTTCATTTCTCCCCTCCCCGAAAGCCACGGCGCGAAGTCGGGCGAGCTCCGGAGGGTCGAGAGGTAGGCTTGGCGGTCGGAAAGCGAAAGGCCCCGCAAGATGAAGGCTTCGGTCGCGTACGGGTCCTCGACGGCGCTCACCTCGGGAATCGCGCGGACTTTCTCGATAACCGCCCGATTCGAAAGCTCGGCGGTGGCGTCCCGGAATACGAGCTCGCCCGACGCGTTCGAGTCCCGCGTTCGCGCGTAATACTCGCTCGATTCGCGGAGGAAATGGCCGGCGGGAAAGATCTCGGCCGGCCGCTCTCGATAAACGAGGTGCGGGGCGACCAGGGCGGCGCCCGGAATGGCGGCCAGGAGGAGGAACGCGAGCGGACGGGGAATCCGTTTGCCGGAAAGCGCCCGGGTCGCGTTTCGAAACGAAGCGCTTTCCGCCCGGACCCAATCGCCGAACGCCGGAAAACTCCGAATCGCCCCGGGCAGGAAGAAAAAAATGACGAACCATTCGACCATCGCCGCCGCTCCGGCGGGAACGCCGAACCGGCGCACGATTTCGAGGTTCGAAAACGCGAGCGAAGTGAAACCGATCCAAGTCGTGAAGGACGTGAAGAACGCCGGCCACCGCAACCGGGCGAAAGCGGCCTCGTTCGACTCCCCGCCGAGCTTAAGGAAGGAGAGGAAAACGAAATCCTCGAGGGTCGCGATCAAGACCATCAGGAAAAGATTCGAGTTCACGAGGTCGATCGGAACGCCGGAAAACGCCATGCCGATCCAAACCGCGGCGAAGGTGATCGCGAGCGTCGACGCGAGAACGAAGATTCCGCGCCAGCGCCCGAAGAATACGCGCATCAAGACCGCGAGGAGCGCAAGCGCGCCGAAGTCGAGGAGGAGCATTCCGCGCATCCCGTCCCGCATCGCGGATCGAAACGCGTGCAGCCCTCCCACGTAAAGCTTCAATTCGGGAAACTTCGCGAGGACGTTTTCCCGGGCCCGCCGAAGCGCGCCGGACATCGCCTCGGGGTGGAAATCCCGGTCGTAGGAAAGTTCGACGACGAGGTCGCTTCCCTTCGGACCGACGAGCGACCGGCCCCAAGGCGAGTCGATCACCGGTCGAAGATCGAAAGGCTCGGCCGCCGCGCGGTCGCAGTCCGGTTCGAGCAGGCGGGCAAACCCGATTTTCTCGGTCCCGAGCCGAGCGTCTCCCGACGAACGGGCTTCGCGCGGGGAAAAAGCGGAGTTCACCCCGCTCAAGAGCGGCTCCCGAAGCGGTTCGCCGGAGACGTAATCCCAGATCGCGCACCCCTCCCGGAGGTCGAGAGGCCGACCGCCTTCCTTCGCGAATATCAGCTGGAGTCCTTCCCGAAGGTTGAAGTCCCGCTTCAACCGCCGAAGATCTGACGCCGTCTCGAACTGCCGGTCGACGAGGTCATCGGGGCTTAAAGCGACGGGCGGCGTCCGAACGAAGACGAGGCTTAGAAATCCCAAAATCGGCAGCAGAAAGAGCGCGCGGGAAAACGCGCGGCGCTGGCCGTTCGATTGACTCGTCATCGGGGGACCGGTAGCCTTTTTCCGGGGATCACTCTATGAAACTTACGCCGAAAACCTTCGAAATTTCATCCTGGATCGTCGCTTTCTCCCTTTCCGTCGGCGTCCTCTCCGTCCGGGCCGAAGAAGACTTCGATTTCCAACCCGCGAAGCAGTGGAAAGCGATGACCGACGCGGAGTTCGCGGCGGCGATGAAGGGACCGGAAAAGGCCCAGCGCAAGATCGCGAGCTCTGGCAAAGACTTGAGCGACCGCTCCCTCTCGAAGGAGCTCCGCGAGTTCCGGGACAAGAAGATCTTCGCTCTCAAGACCCCCGATCAAATAGACGCGCTCATCACGGAAGTGAACGCGAACTACGCGAGCTATCCGAACGACCTGAAGCTCGTCGCCGCGGGCATCGCGCTCCTTAAACCCGCGAAAGGAATCCTTTACCGCGCCCGTCCGTTCGTCGAGCGCACGCGAGCGCTTCATAGCGCCGTCCTCTCTTCGCTCCGTCAGAGCATCTCGTTTTACCAGACGTTCTTCCCGACCGCCCAGTGGGGCGCGGTCATGACTTACCTCGCCGAACCGACGGCCGAGAACGTTTCCCGTTTTCGTTCCGAAGTCGACATCCAGCGGTACCTCGCGAACGAAGTCTACCCGCAGCTGACCCTCCTCGCGGAACGGATCTCCGCGCTTCCGGCCGACGAGCCGATCCCGTTCGACTACAAGATCCTCTACGGGAACGCGAGCTACCCGTCCGACCTCGACCGTTACCGGACGTTCGGCCTCCCCGAGAAGTACTCGACGCTGGCCGAAATCCACCAGCAAACCGGGGCGGTCTCGTTCCTGCTCGCCTACCGCTGGACGGATTTCCTTCGCGTGAATTCCGCGATCGGATTCCTCTACGGCATCGACGGATTCAAGAACCTCGTCGACGGCGTCCAGGGAGCGCCCGCGCGCGACCGCGTGGCCGTCATCAAGAGCTTCAAGTCCTTCCTCACCCTTCGGGACGGCAAGAAAGGGCCCGATGCGATGGCCGACGCCTTCAATCACTTCAAGGAGTCGGTCCGCTATTCTTCCCTTCTCTGGACGTCCGTGAAGGACCGCGCGCCGGACTACCAAGCGTTCATCGATCCGGGTTCACTCAGCTTCAAGACCCGGGAGATCCCGCTCGGCATCGAATCGCGCCAAAGACTCGTGTCCGGCCCGACGCCGGTCACGAGCGTGATCACGAACGAAAAGATCAAGATCGACGTTCCGAAATTCTTCAGCGATCCGCCGAAGGACCTGAAGGACTTCCTCGCGACCGATTTCCAAGCGGGCTCGCGCGAGCTCTCGATGACGGTCGGCGGAAAAACGATGAAGTATCGGAACTACCTCGAAGGGAGCCCTTCCGCGTGGAACCTCCCCCTTTACCGGAAATACGTCATCGAAGGGATCGCGACGAACGCGGACGTTCCGAAAGCGACGCGGATCCTCGGCCAAGAGTGGGGCACCGACGGCATCGCGAAGATTTTCCTGAACGCCGTCCTCTAGCCCGGCCGTCCGCGTGAACGAAACTCCGAGCGTCGCCCAGTACATCCTCTGGTACGTGCTGAGCTACGCCCTCATCGCCGGCGCGGCCTATCTCGCGACGACTCGATTCCTCACACGTTTCTTCGCGGACCGGCGCCTTCGCGGAGCCGCGGATCCTACGCAGATCCGAGCCGAGATCGCCCGAAGCACGGTGGCGATCCTCGTCTACGTCGGGATGACGTTCCTCACGGCGTTTCTCTATTTCCGCGGCCATACCCGGATCTACGCCGTCGTCGCCGAATACGGGTGGTTCTGGTACGCCGCGAGTTTCTTCGTTTTCGTCGCGCTCCACGACACTTACTTTTACTGGACCCACCGATGGATGCACCTCCCGGGAATCCTCCGCCGGTTCCACGGGGCCCACCACGCGTCGGTCGATCCGACCCCGTTCACCGCGCACTCCTTTCATTTCGTCGAGGCCGTGATCCAAGCGACGTTCTTCGTCGCCGTCGCGGTCCTCGTCCCGTTTCATTGGAGCGCGTTCCTGCTGCTTTACGCGTATTCGACGGCGGTGAACGTCTACGGTCACGTCGGTTACGACGTCCTCGGACGCCACCGCGACTGCGGTCCGCTCGCGTATTTCAACCACCCGAGCTCCCACGCCTGGCACCACGCGCACGGCGAAGGGAACTACGGGCTTTACTTCAACCTATGGGACCGCGCGATGGGGACCTACCGCGGTCACCTCGATCAGTAGTTCCGGAAGATGAACGGCCGCACGAACGGATAGAGCCACGGACGGTCGCCGTCGAGTCTCCGGATTTCCTCGGGCGGCACGTCGACGTAATCGACGCCCTCGCGGGCGTTCAAGGCCTTCGCCGCTTCCACCATCCGGGGATCGTCGATTCGAATCATCCACTCGTCGTTCTTCTTAGACGAGGACCAGGTGAAGTTGTCCGTCCCGGTATAGAGGAATTTTTCCGCTCCGTCGAAAAGAACGAGCTTCCGGTGGACGAAGGACGGACGGCCGGCGGCGTCCGCCCGGTCGGCGTCGAGGAACCGAACGAGGAGCTTCCCTTTCCCTCCTTCGATATCGGAGAGGAGCCGGGCGAGATTTTCGGCGGTGTAATACACCGGCAGACCCATCGGGATGAAGCGCGCGTTCGCGGATCGGCCGTTCGTGAGGATCTCGAGCGTATTTCCGCGGCGGACGAAATCCGCGAAAGCTTCCCGCATCGGATCGGTGAATCCGACGGCGTACGACGTGAGCGAAATCGTGCCCGAGAATTTACGGATCGCGAAGACGAGCCCCGATCGGGCGTCGTTTCGAAGGGATTTCCGCTCAGTCGATTCCGCGTGCGCGACCGCTTCGGTCACTTTTTCGATCAAGTCGTTCGAAGCGAGACGAAGCGCGCGCGGTCGATAAACTCCCTCCGGAATCGGCGCTTTCGAGGTCGGCCGCGGCGCCGAGAGGAAAGCCTCGATCCGTGCGGATTCCTTTCTCGCGGCTTCGGTCGTCGCGAAATCGCGCGCCGAGGGATCCCCAGCCGGAGCGGCTGCACCCGGATGGCGAGGAAGCGGGTTCACGAATCGAAGCGCGAGTTTCCACAGGGACTCGAAGCTCGCTCGGACGTCGGTTCCGAAAGAAGGAGCCGCGACGTCGATCGGACGAAAAAGGTAACCCGAATCGGCGATTCGCGTGCTGAATCGCGTGTAGCCGCGCCCGCCGATCACGATCTTTTCGTCCGCGGTCCCGCCGTCGACGATCAACACTTTCTCGTGAAAGAAATCGTCCCACTCGAGCCCGACGCGCCACTTATCGAAAACTCCGAGCGTCAGCACCTGCGCCCCGCACGGGACCCCGTCCGTGATCCGTTTCGCCGACTCGTTCGCGAAGTCCCGATCGATCCAGGACGCGACGCCGTCGTATAGGTACCTGACCTTCACGCAGCGGGCGCGTTCGACCTCCCGGATCGCGTCGAGGAACGGCCGTCCGATCTCGTCGGGGGCTTGGGAAAAGGAGAGCAGATCGATCGACGTCTTCGCCCGGCGGACCAAGTCGAGCCGGACTTGAAGATCCGTCTCCCAACCGTCGAGGTAAAGGACTTCGGTATTCCCCCGTTCGGGATAAACGGTGGCTCGGGCGGGCGAAACCGATCCGAACGCGCCTGCGAAAAGGAGAGCGAGAATGAAGCGCACCGAGATGAGCTTAGTCAGGTTTTTGACCGGTGGAAAGTCCGTTCCGGTTTCGTTACGCTTCCGAAGGGCATGAACGGGAACGTCGAAAAACTCCAGAAGAAGCTGCTCACCCATCCGCTCTACGCGGAACTCGACTCGGTGGCGAACTTGCGCGTCTTCATGGCCCACCACATCTTCGCGGTTTGGGACTTCATGTGCCTCTTGAAGGCGATCCAGCGGATCATCACCTGCGTCGACGTGCCCTGGCGCCCTTCGCGCTATCCCACCGACATGGTCCGCTTCATCAACGAGATCGTGCTCGGCGAAGAGTCCGACGTCGACCAGAACGGCGTGGCGACTTCCCACTACGAACTCTACTTGAACGCGATGACCGAGATGGGCGTCGATACCGCTCCGATCAAGGAATATGCCCGGACGCTCGACGAGGAGATCATGCCTCCGGCCGTCCGCGCGTTCGTCTCCCGAAACCTCGCGCTCGCGCGGAGCGGGGACGTGATCCGGATCGCGGCCGCCTTCTTCTACGGGCGGGAGAAGCTCATTCCGGGAATGTTCGAGCGGATCGTCGAGACGCTCGAGCGCGAGAAAGTGAACGCGCCTTCGTTCATTTACTACCTGAAGCGGCATATCCAAATCGACGGCGAGGAACACGGACCGCTCGCCGAGAAATGCCTCGACCTCGTCTGCCGGACCGCGGAGCACCGCGATCGCGCGGAGACGGAAGGCGTGAACTCGCTCCAAGCGCGGTGGGAACTTTGGGACCGGACCTTGGATGCGATTCGGAAGACCGGAGGCGCGCGATGACCGAAACCGACGACTTCGGAATCCTCCTCACCCGCGCGGCGGTAGACGCCCCTCGGCTGCACTTCCCCGATAACCCGTGGGTCGGCATCCCGATCGGACTGATGTACCTCGACAGCGCGCTGAAACTCGCCGGAGGTTTCCGGCCGAAGATCCTCGACGCGATGGCGTACCCCGATTTCGCGCGAATCCGCCGAAAGGACTCCGACGGGCGCTTCGGTCTCACCGACGCCGAATTCCTGCGCGAAGTGCGCGTGTTCAAGCCGAAACTCATCTGCTTCACCGTCGTCGCGGGCCGCTATCTCCCCGATACGATCCGGGCGATCCGGCTTATCCGGGAAATCGACCCCGACGTCTTCATCATCGCCGGCGGGCACGACGTCACCGCCCGTCCTCAGGAATACCTTTACAGCGACGCCGGACTGAACGCGGTCGTCGTCGGCGAGGGCGAAGAAGCGATCGTCGCGCTCGCCGGGGCGCTGAAGGAAGGTCGCGACTGGCGGGAGATTTCCGGTCTCGCGTTCATGGACGACGAGGGCCGGATCAAGAAAAATCCGTCGAAGGCGATCCACGAGCTCGATCGTTTCGTCCTCGATTTCGAAGCGATCCGCCTCGAGCAGTACTTCGAGCTCTATCGCCAGGGATTCGGCGGTCGAAAGAACATCTCGCTCGCGGGAAATCACCGGACGGTCTTCATCACGACGAGCCGCGGATGTCCTTATCCCTGCCAGTTCTGTTCGATCTACCAGACGATGGGCCGCCGGATGCGGTACCACTCGCCCGAATACGTCCTCGAACTGATCGAGCGGCTCGTGAAGCGTTACGGAGTGAACCACGTCCACTTCGAGGATGACCACCTCACGGCGGACCGAAAGCGGTTCGTCGCGATCCTCGAAGGCATCGTGGCGCGCGGGCTGAAGATCACGTGGGATACCCCGAACGGCGTCCGCGCCGACTCGTTCGACGAGGAACTCCTCGCGCTCTGCAAGCGCTCCGGCTGCATCTACCTGATGTTCGGCGTCGAAAGCGGCGACCAGCAGGTCCTCGATAAGATCATCCGGAAGCACCTCGATCTGAAGGTCCTCGAGCGCACGCTCGCGACCTGTAAAAAACTCGGCATCGATACGATGTCGCTCTATATGATCGGACTCCCGGGCGAGACGAAAGCGCAGATCCGACAGACCACGCGCTTCGCGTTCCGGATGATGCGGAAGTACGACACGATCCCGTTTTTGAGCCTTTTCAAGCCGTTCTACGATACTCCGCTTTATCACACATCGAAGGAGGGCAAGTTCCTCGTCGACTACGACAAGGAAGAACGCCGGCCCGACATCCCGGACATGCTCTTCACGCCGCTCATGATCGAGACGCCGGAATTTACCGTCGAACACCTTTCGGCGACGTACCGGCGATACATGGTGAAGCTCGGGTGGCTCGCGACGCTCCAGTGGATGTGGATCACGGGCCGGCGGAACCCGTGGCTCCTCGCGAAGATGCTCGGACAGTTCGCCGGGTTAGCGATTCGCCACGTGAAATCCCGGAACCAGTTCGACAAGCTCACCTACGATTTCTTCTGGGGCGCGATGATCTTCCCGAAGGCGATGCTCGAACGCCGGAAACGCCTCCAGTGGTGGCTCTACGATCGTTCGGGACCGGAATCCGCGAGCGGCTGAACCCTAGTTTCCCGGTTCGACGTCGAGGCCCGCGAGGAGGGCGTCGACCGCGACTTTCGCCTGGTTTTTCAGGTCGGGCACCGCGGTCATCTCCCAAAACAGCGTTCGAAGCGACGGACCGACGACGAAGACGTCGGACTCGAACTTTCCGTCGCGGCGAAGCGGGTGACCCGCGCCGTCGGTCGGCAGACCCACGCCGTTCGGATCGGCTGCGTAGATCCCGGGTTCGAAGAGAGAGAGATCCGGCTCTCCCCCGGTGCAGTTCACGATCCGGTCGTAGCGCTTCTCTTCGGCTCCGCCGTCCCGACGCGCGATCCTCACCCGAATCCCTTTCTTTTCCTCGACCGCGGCGAGGACTCTCCCGGCGAAAAAACGCGTTTTTCCGGCCGCCCGGTAATCGTTCCACTCGCGGAAGACGGCGGGGGCGACCCGGTGTCGGTGCACTTCCCAATAGGCGCGCGCGTGGCGAAGAAAGCTCCCCCGCTCGCGCACGGTCCACTTCGCCCAAATTCGGTGGATCTCCGGGCGGAAGCGATCGACGACTTCCGGCCACCGGTCACCGGCTCGGTCCGCGGCCACGCGAAGCGCGCGCAGAACGCCGCGCGGACGCTCGTCCGAAAGCGGAAGCGGGACATCGAACTCGGATTCGCTTTCGGGATGTGAGAGCGGCGAGAGGCCCCGACGGGATACGCCGTCGATCGTCGTCGCGTGACCCGCGTGCATGAGGCTCAAAACGGTATCCACCGCCGTCAATCCCGAACCCACGACGAGCACCGCTTCGTTCGCGCCGATCTTAGCGAGCTCGCCCGCGACCCAGGGGTCGACGATGAATCGAGCGCTCCCACGAATTTCGCGAAGCCCCTCGGGAACGCCGGGCGGTCGATGCCCGGTCGCGACGACCAGCCGATGGCAGACGATCGCCGTCCCGCTCTCCGTCGCGAGTTCGAGGCGGCCGTCGGAGCGGCGGACGAATCCCGTCACCCGATCCCGCACCGAAGCATAAGCTTCCGTCGGCGCCGCGGACCGCGCTTCCTCCAGAAGTTCCCGGAGGTATTCGGCGTACCTCGTTCGAGGCTGGAAGTCCGCGATCGGAGTCGCGGGATAGCGACGCCCGACCCACCTTGAGAAGTGCGCCGGATCTTCGGGGAAGGCGCTCATCTTATCCCGCCGAACGTTCAGGTAGTGAAAGGACGCGGTCGTCGAATAGGCAATCCCCTTCCCGATCTCAGCGTCCCGCTCGATGTGCAAGACCTTCAGTCTCCCGTTCCGACAGGCCGGAGAAGCGAGCAGCCGCGCGGCCACGAGCGTTCCGGACGCGCCTCCGCCGACGATCGCGACGGTCTTGGCGGTCTTCGCGGTCGCCGAAGTGGGAGGGGCTTGCGTTTCGGAAGGATTCCGTTTCACATCATCCAGATTAAAGGAGCGCCCGCCGATGTACCAGCCCGAAGCCTTCCGTCCGCGCGATCCGGACCTCGCGCGCGACCTCGTCCGGGATTTTCCGTTCGCGACCCTATTGACTGCCGGTGGAACCGAAATCAATCACCTCCCGCTCCTCCTACGAGACGATCTTCCGGGTGCGGCGATGGTTCTCGAAGGACACGTCGCTCGCGGAAACCCGGTGGCGTCCGCCGCCGAGAACGCCGCTCCCGTCACCGCGCTTTTCCATGGTCCGGAGACCTACGTCTCGCCCCGGTGGTACGTTTCCGAGG
This sequence comes from Bdellovibrionales bacterium, assembly GCA_018266355.1. Lineage (GTDB taxonomy): Bacteria > Bdellovibrionota > UBA1018 > UBA1018 > UBA1018 > JACMQW01. The sequence goes on along the minus strand of JAFEAP010000029.1, from coordinate 297,043 downwards.
GTCAGGTCCCGACTTGGAACTACGCCGTCGTCCACGCGAGCGGACGTTTTCGTCCCATCGAAGATCCGACGGAGGTCCTAACCGCGATGGAACGGCTCGTCCGCCGTTTCGAAGGCGAGTCCGGATGGTCGATGACCGGACTTCCTCCGGCCGCGCGCGACGGGATGCTCGGGGCGATCCGATACTTCCGGATCGAGATCGAATCCTTCGAGGCGAAATTCAAGCTGAGCCAAAACCGGGCGACGGCAGACCGCGCATCGGTCGAGCGTCACCTCGCAGAGTCGAACGATCCGCGCCATGCGGAGATGCTTCGTTACTTGAAACGGGCGAACACGGGGAAATAAATCTCGCGCGGGGGAAGTGATCGCTCGCGCGGGGGAAGTGATCGCTCGCGCGGGGGAAGTGATCGCTCGCGCGGGGGATGATCGCTCGCGCGGGGGATGATCGCTCGCGCGATCATTCATAATCAAGCGCTTCGACGATCGGGAGGTCGGAGGCGCGCTTCGAGGGATAAATCCCGGCGATCGCGGAGACGACCACGCCGACGCCGATCGTCTGGACGACCGAAGAAAACGGAATCGAAAACTCGATCATCCAACCGAGCGCGTACGCGAGCGAATTCTCGATCCAAAGCTTCCCGACCGCGCCGCCGATCGCGACCGCGACGACGGCGCCGAAGCCGCCCTGGATCACCGCTTCGCCGAGGATCATCCGGAAGATCTGGCGCCGGGAGGAGCCGACCGCGCGCAGGACGCCGAGCTCCCGCGTGCGTTCCAGGATCGAAATAAGGAGGGTGTTCAGGAGTCCGAGAAGCGCGACGAGGAGCGCCGCCCCTTCGACCGCCCGCGTGTAGGCGAAACTGTCGTCGATGGCGACCTTCATCTCGCGCCGCATTTCCGCGTTCGAGAGCGCGACGAGGTTATACTTCCGGCCGACGGCCTTCGCGATCCCCGAGCGGACGGTTTCGAGGTCCGCGCCGGGCACGAGCGAAAGCGCGAATCCGGTCACGAGGTTATCGTTCCAAATCCGCCGGTAAGTCTCCCGCGCGAGATAAAAAACGCCGTTCGGCGAGGCGTAATCGACGGTTTTCCCGAGAATCCGAAACCCCTTGCGCCCGGTCGGCGTATCGAGTTCGAGGAGGTCGCCGACTTTCACGTTCGGGTGCTTCAGAAAATAGTTGTCCGAGACGAGAATCGTCGGCTCGCGGAGGTTCGCTTCGCGGTCGTAGAGCTTACGCGCGGTCTCGACTAGGTCCTGGCCCTTGATCTTGAAGTTTCGGAAGCCGACCCACTCCCCCGGTTCGTCGAACGCCTTCAGCGTGTACTTCACGCCGTCGGTATCGATCTGGAGGATCCGCGAGGCGACGCCGCGGCCCGGCCCGGGATCGCGGACGCCCGGCACGGCGAGGATTTCCTTCGCGATCTCCTCTTTCACGGGTTGGACCTCGGCGGTGATCGTGCGTCCACTTCCCGTCACGACGATGTCGGCGACGAGGATTTCCTGGAGCCAACCGACGATCGTGTCTTGGAAACTCGCACGTACGGTCGCGATCAGCATCACGAGGAAGAGGCCGACCATGAGGGCCATGATATTCGCCGCCGTCCGGCGGCGGGAGCGAAGGAGGTTATCCTGCGCGAGCCGGAAGATCGGCGCCCGCTGGGCGCGGATCGCGCGCCGGAAAATCCGGATCAGGATGAAAACGACGAACGGTCCGAAGAACGCGGCGCCGAGGACGCTCGCGGCCTGGGTCATCTGCTCGAAGGGATGGAAAATCTGGTTCCAATGTCCGCGCGTCGAGAAATACGTGAACGCGAGAAAAGCCGCGCCGAGCAGGACGCTCCGGTAGTCGCTCCTCTCCCGCGGTCCCGCCTCGAGCCCGCGCGTTTTCATCGCCTCGAGCGGCGAGATGCGCGAAGCGCGGTAGGCCGGGATGAGCGCGGCCGCGGCCGAAGTGAGGGTGCCGAGGAGGAGAGTGACGACGACGAGATCCTTCGTCAGATCGAGATTGTTCGCTTGGACGGCGGTGTGGAACTGGGCCGCGATCGAGAGGGTCACCTGCTTCACCATGAACTCGGCGAGGAAACGACCGAGGACGGTCCCGAGCGCGGCGCCGACGAGGCCCATGAGCGCGCTTTCGAGGACGAAGACCGAGAGGATTCCCTTCCGGGCCGCACCGAGGGCGCGCAGGATGCCGATCTCGCGGCGGCGTTCCGCGACCGAGATGCTCACCGAGTTAAAAACGAGGAAGAGCCCGACGAGGAGCGCGAGCGACGAAAAAAACGTGATCATCTTCTGGTAGGCCGCGATCATCCGCTCGGTCGACTCGGCCTGGGTCTCGGGCCGTTCGATCGAGAAACCCGATCCGAGCTTCGCGCGAATCGCCGCGATCACCGTATCCGCGGGAACTCCGTCGTCGGGGACGATGTCGATCCGGTCGATCTTCCCGACCTTCCCGAAGCTCACCCGCGCGCCGTCGATGTCCATCACGGCGAGACCGCCGCCGAACGCCCGCGCCGCGCCTTCGGGCTCGAGGAGACCGCGCACCGTGAACGTCTTCGCCCCGTTTGCGGTCGCGAGCGGAAGCTTCGAATCGAGCTTCAATCCCCGTTCGTCCGCGAATTTCTTCGTCACGACGATCGAGTCGGGTTGGTTCAGGAAAATCAGCGGATCGTCGACGATCTTTTGATCCGTCGTTTTATAGGTGCGGACCGCGGATTCCTGGAGGAGGTCGACGCCGATCACGTACACGGCCTCGTCCTGGTTCGAGGCGGTCTCGAAGAACGCGCGCGACTCGACGAGCGGGACCGCGTGCTTCACGCCGGGGACCGATTTCACGAGGTCGAGTTTTTCCTCCGCGAATCCGGTCGGCCCGGCCGAGACGGTGATCTTCGCCTTGCCGGCGACTGACTCGACGTTCTCGCGGAGCGAATCGCGGGTCGCGCGATTGATGATCGAGATCGCGACGAAGAGCGCGATGCCGAAAGCGACTCCGAGGGTGGTCAGGATCGACCGCGCCGGACGGAGGCGCTGGTGGCGGAGGCCGACGAATTTCAGCAGGTTCGTGAGCACAAGGTCATACCCCCGTCTCCGCGCCGCCGCCGCGAAGGTCCTTGCGCGGTTCGACCGCGGTATCGCTTTCGATCTGTCCGTCGCGGAGGCGTACGAGGCGCGTCCCGAAGGAGGCGGCGTTCGCGTCGTGGGTGACCATCAGGATCGTGTGCCCGCGTTCGCGCGCCATTTCGGCGAGAAGCCGAAGGACGGATTCACCGGTTTTCGAATCGAGGTTTCCCGTCGGCTCGTCGGCCAGGATCAGGAGCGGATCGGTGACGAGCGCGCGAGCGATCGCCACCCGCTGCATCTCTCCGCCCGAGAGTTGGTCGGGCCGGTGGTGGATCCGCGATCCGAGTCCCATCTGCCCGAGGAGCGCTTTCGCTTTCGGCTCGACCTCGGCGATCGACTCGCCGTCGAGGAGCCGCGGCAACGCGACGTTCTCGAGCGCCGAGAGCGTGGGCAGGAGGTTGAAGAATTGGAAAATGAACCCGAGTCGCCGGCGGCGGAACTCGGAAAGCGCGTCGTCGCCGAGTTTCGAGATCGCCTCGCCGTCGATGAGGACTTCCCCGCTCGTCGGCAGGTCGAGGCCGCCGATCAGGTGGAGGAGCGTGCTCTTGCCCGAGCCGCTCGGACCCATGATCGAGACGAATTCGCCCTTCGCGATCGAAAGGTCGACGCCCTTGAGCGCTTCCACTTCGGAAGTCCCGCGCGTGAAGTTTTTTCGGAGTTCCCGGGCTTGGAGCAGCATTCGAAGCCCAGGCTATTCCGATTTGGCGGCCGCGTCCATGCGCGCGAAGAGAAGAGTCCGGTATTTTTCGCGGTCCTTTACCCAGAGCGATTGGATATGACCCGCGCCCGGAACGCCCACGAATTCCTTCGGTTCGCCCGCCGCGGCGTAAGTCTCGAGCCCGAGTCGGTAATCTATGACTCGGTCACGGTCCCCGTGGAAGATCAAGATCGGGGTCGGCGCGAGCTCGCGGATGCGCCGACCCGGCGCCCATTCATCCGAGACGAGGAAAAACACAAACGGCTGGAACGGCGTGGTCAACCCATGCTGCGAAAGGACGCTCGCCGCGCCCCACTCGTAGGAGAGGAACGGGCTATCGAGGACGATCAGTTTCGGATGGATCGTCGCCTTCTCCTCGACGAGCGCGCGGACGAGGAGCGCCGTTCCGAGACTCTGCCCGAAGGCGAAAAGCGGGAGGTGCTCCGCCTTCGCGCGGGCGTCGGCCCACCGGAGCGCGGCGATCGTATCGCCCACCGCTTCGCGCGGATCCGGCCGGTTCCCCCCGGACGAACCGTACCCTCGGTAATCGAAGGCGAGGTAATCGTAACCGTGATCGAGCACGTAGGAGATGTTCCCGAACTGGGAACTGATGTTCCCGCCGTTTCCGTGCGCGTAAAGGATCACGCCCTTCGCGGGGCCGGCCGACTTCGGATGTTTGAAGTACCAACCGTAAAGCGACGTGCCGTCGTAGGACGGAAAACGAACCTCCTCGAAGTCGAATCCCTCTTTCGCGGGATCGACGTAAAGGAGGCGGGACGGAAAAAAGAGCATCGACGAGCAGCCGGAAGCCCCGAAGAAAAGCGCGCAAATCGCGAAAAGGGCGAGGCTGAGGGGCTTCGGGCCGGGCATAGAAGCGAGGCTAGCACGGGTACCCAGGTGTCGAAAGCTTAGACACCCCTAGGGACCGCCCTCTATTATAGAGGCCCCCGCCGGGCACGGTCCCTGCTTTTATAGAGGAATATGATCATGGCCATCGTCCTCGCCGTTTTCCTCGGTCTCGTCGCCTCGGAATTCTACTTCGGAAAGAAGCTCGGGATCACGGTCTACCGATTCCGCGACAGCGCGAGCCACCTCGCGATCGGCCTCGGCCAGCAAGTCACGAACTTCGCGGTGATGGGCCTTCTTGCCGCCGCTTTCGCCGCGATCCAGTCGCGCTTCGGAATCCTCCGCTTCGACGAGACGGCGAAGTGGCAATGGGCCGCCGTGATCCTGATCGCCGATTTCACGTACTACTTCGCCCATCGCCTCGGCCATCGGGTGAACCTTTTCATCATCCCCCATTCCGTTCATCACCAAGCCCGGGACTATAACTACATCTCCGCGCTCCGCCTACCGTGGATGAACCGCGTGATCATGTTCGTGTTCTACGTCCCGCTCGCGATCCTCGGCATCCCGCCGAAGATGATGCTTTCGGCGTTCATCGCGAACCTCCTTGTCGGGACTTTCGCGCACAACGGCGTGATCCGTCGCCGCCTCGGATTCCTCGAGTACGTCTTCGTCACCCCGCGCTCCCACTTCGTCCACCACGGCACGACCGGGAAATACCTCGACCGGAACTTCGGCGGGGTCTTCATCGTTTGGGACCGGATTTTCGGGACCTACGTCGACCTCGACGAAAAGGATCCCGTCGTCCTGCCGGGCGCCGAAGGCGAATACGTCCTCGATCCGGTCGACGCGAACTTCGATTACCTCCGGAAGGTCGCCTTCGTCGTCGCTCGCCGCGCGGGGTTCCTCGCGAAAATCCGCACGCTCTTCGATACCCCCGAGACCCTCGCGCACGACCTCGCGCGATTCGGATTCGTGGACGGTCCGCGCTCCCGCTCCCCGGAGATAGCCCGCCCCGGCGACCGGATCCGTATCGCGCTCGCGTTCTTCGCCGCCACCGGCGTTTCGCTCACGCTGCTGAACCGGGGCTCGACCCTCCCGCTCCTCGCCCAACTCGCGATGGCGGTCGCCGTTTTCGTCGGCAGCTCCTACATCGGTCGGCTCCTTCGCCGAGTGCCGGCGCACGCCGACGGATCCCGCGAGACGCTCCCGGCCCGCGAAGCGGCCTGAGCCGTCCGGAATTTCCGGGCAGCGCTCAGTAGTAGAAGTGCAACTGCGCGAGGCCTTCGTTCACGTCGCGCTCGCGGCGCGCGGTCGCGTCGAGAGCGAAGCCCTTCGTGAAGCCCCACCGAAGCGTCGCTTCGGTCTTGAAAACGAAGTCGTCTTCGGCCCAAATCCGCGCGTAGTATTCGCCGAAAGCGCCGAAGCGGAGGTCGTCGTTCAAGTACAACACGGCGCCGACGCGCGGGCCGAAGCCGAGGCGGATATTCGAACCGCGGTAATGGGGGCTGTGGTTGAAACGGCCGCCGAGGAACCCGTAAAGCGTCAGCGTCTCGTGGGTTCCCGGATCGACGACCCATCCCTTGCCGAACTCGAGGTTGAGCGGGAAGCAGCGGCGGTCTCCCGCTTCGCAGTCGCGATCGTACATCTTCTTCCACCCGAGCTCGGCCCGGATCGAGCGCGCTTCGTAGTAACGGCTGAGCGGCGTGAGGGCCGTCAGCTTGAAGATGTTCAACTCGTCGAACTCGAATTGGCTCCGGAACCCTTGGTTCGGCCGCGTAAGAACCCGCGCCCAGGCGCCGAACATGTCGACTTGCATGTTCCGCGCGTAACCCACGCCCGGATCGAGGAAATCGTGCATCGAGAATCGGTAACCGAAAGTGACCGAGTTCCCGCGGTCGTTCTCCCGCGCGAAGCCGACGGAAGCGCGTCGCATCCCGTGGCCGAGGTGCGGGGCGCTTCGATCCGGAGCGGGAACTTCGATCGTCTCGCTCTTCACGCCGAGCGAGGCGCGTTTCACGAGGACGCGTTGTTTCAGTTTCTGGGCTTCGCTCCCGTCGCGGGCGAGATCGTCCCCGGAAACGAGCTCGATCTGATCGGAAAAGGCGTCGAGCACGCGTGCCGCGGATTCCTTCGGTAGCGCGGGATCGAGCGCGGCGACGTCGTGGGTGTCGACGAGTTTATCGAGCGCCTCGCGTTCGGCGTCGTTCAGGTTCCCGAGGCGGTAGAAGAACTGCGCCCGGGCCGACGGCCGATAGGTCACCGCCTTCACCGCTCCCGGCGTGCGGTAAAGGACGCGGATCGTGTCCGAGGGAATCACGTAGAACGAGAGCCGTTTCGTGAGTCCGAGTCGCGGGGCCGCGGCGTCGAGCAGCGTGAACATGTGGTAGCTGCAGTTTTCGGTGAAGTACTTATAGAAGTAGAACGTCGACTGCTCTTCCCAGATGTGGTCGATGAGCATCGTCACTTCGTCGGGCGTGAGGTCGATGTCATAACTCCAGAGGTCGCGCATCTCGTGGTCGTTGTATTCGCGGACCTTCAGGTAATACGGGACGGTGAGGAACGTCCCCGGCATGAGCCCGAGCATCCCGAAGAGCGCGTAGGTGATCGGGTTGTTCGTCGTGACGTTCGCGGCGAAGTTCACCCCGGTGTCGAGGAGCTCGTTCCGGGATTTCCCGTACTTCTGCCAGAGCCCGCTGTTGATCCGGAGGAAAGAGTGGCCGAAGGTCGACGAGGGGTTGTTCAGGAAGAAGCTCGAGAAGACGATCGAGACGGACTGGGCGTCCACGCGACGGCGAAACTCGTCGAGGCGAAAGCACTCGATCTTCGGCAGCCCCTCGCCCTTCCATCCGAGCTCGCGCTCGAAGAAGCGGAGGCGCGCCGGGAACTGGCAGAGCGGGTGGTCGGGGACGATGCCGAGGAGGGCGCGTTTCTTCTCTTCGAGTTTTTGGCCGTAAATCGCCGGAGGGTATTTCGCCGCACGGGCCTCTTTGTCGAATTCGTCGGTGAGCTTCTTAAGCGCCTCGTACATCCCCGGGTCGCTCACCGCCTTCGGGCGGATCAATTCGAGCGGCGTCGGTGCGCGGAAAAGGGCGTGGATCGTGGCGAAAAGTTCGGCCTCGGGATTCGTCGGCCCGTCTTTCGCCGTGAAGAATTCGAGGCCGTCGGCCTGGCTCGTGTATCCGCCGAAGAGGTTCTTCTCGTAGTGCACGAGATTGATCCACTGGGGATGGTTCCAAAGCTTCAATTCGCGGGCACGGGCGACGAGATGCGCTTCGGTCGCGGCCGCGGTTTCTTCGGCGCGAACGGGAGTCGAAACGCACGCGAAAAGACACGCTCCGAGGATGAAGGAGAGGATAGGACCCCTAAAAAGCCGACTGCCCACTGTTCCTTCGGCTTACCGTTAACCGGGGCCGGAAACAATGGGCAGTCGAGCTTAAGTCGAGGCTTTTGGCCGGACCGATCTTAGAGCGCGGAAACCATCGACACTCCGCAAGCCGCGGAGAGCGAGGAATCTTGGCCGACGACCGTGATGATGTGGTCGGTGATGTCGTTCACCGTCACTTCGTGGCTCGGGAAGATCGTGGCGAACTTCGCCTGGAGCGCGGAACCGAGGTTCTCGGCGCCTTGGCAGTTCATGATCTGAGCGAGGCCTTGGATCGTCTCGCCTTCGCCGCGGGCGATGTCGTCCGCGAGCGCGAGCTTGTTCACGACGATGTACTTGTCCATCCGGTCGGCCTTGGCCGTGGTCGGGGTTTCGACGCAGTTCGAGGTGCCGGAGCTGACCGCGAAAATCTGCGTATACATCATGTTCGTCGTCGAAGAGAAGATCTGCATGTGGTTCTTGTCGATCCAAATCGAACCGAGACCGCAGCCCGACATGCCGTAGTTACGAGCGTAGCTCGAACCGCCGGACATGTGGTGGGCCGGAGCCGCCATCGCCGGAGCCGGCTTGGCCGCCGGAGCCGTCTTCTTGGCCGGTTGGGCCGCGAAAGCCGTCGAAGCCGCGAGAAGAGAAACCGCAATCGTAGAGATGATTTTTTTCATTTTCTTTACCCTTCTCTCCGATTAGAGGCCGGCCGTACAAGTCGCGTTCAAGTCCTTCGAGGACTGGATCACGGCTTGGATGTTCTTGTTCACGTCTTCCGACTTCATGCCTTCCGACGTGAAGATGGTCGCGTAATTCGCTTGGAGCGTCGAGTTCAGTTTCGCCGCATCCGAGCAGTTCATGACTTGGGAGAGGCCGTTCAGGGACTCGCCTTCGCCGCGCGCGATGTCCTTCTTGAGGGACTCTTGGTTCACAGCGATGTACATCGCGGAAGCCGTCGTGTGATCGTCCACGCAGTTCGAGGTACCCGACGTGATGGCGAAAGACTGATAGCCGATCATATTCAGATAGCTCGCGAGGATCTGGATCTTCGAGTTGTCATGCGGCCAAATCATGCCGCCGAGGCCGCAACCGGCCATTCCGTAGTTCGCCGCACTCGCGGAAGACGCGATCAACGCGCCCGCCACGAGCGCGAGAGAAAGAATTCTTTTCTTCATTTTCTTCTCCACTCGTTCAATGAGTAATAGGTTTTGGGACAGACCTTAGGGTAAGTCGAATCCGAAAATCCTCAAATAAATTCTTCAGATAAAAGGGTTAGGCCGCGCCGACGACTCGCCGCATGATCGTTTTCCGCTTGTCGCCGCCGCGCACGCTGTGAATCCTTCCCGGATGAAAACTTCCTTCTTCTGCATTTCCATACTCGTCGCTTGCACCGCGAGTGCATCTCTCTTCGCGGCGGACCGTACGAATCCGAATATTCCCGCACCGACGCCGGCCAAGGAAGACTTCGGCGACGTCGAAGACCGCGATCCTTCCGTGCCCTCGAAATACGTCGAGCCCGAACGGAAGTGGATGGTCGGCGGAAACCTCGGCGGCGGCAGCTTCGAGACCTCGGGAAAGATGAAGGACGAAATCGACTCCTACCGGAACGCCTACGGCGCGAACGATCGCACGACGGTGCACATGGACGGCTTCTTCGCGTGGCGCATGGGCGGCGGAAAAGTCTTCCTCGGCCCGGCGATCGACCTTCTCTATTCGAGCTACGACAGCACGACGAACCCGGATTTGAGCGTCACCAACATCTTCGTCGGCGGCACGATGGTCTTCTTCCTCGGCGAGCACGTCCGGCGCGGACCCTTCATCCGGATCGACGCGGGTTTCAACGATACGAACATCGCGAGCGACAAGGACAAGAACGCCTACGCCGACAAGGACTACGGCGGAACCGCCCTCCACGGCGGATTCGGTTACGCGATCCCGCTCGGATCGAAGCTGAGCCTCCCGATCGAGCTCCAATACCAGTACACCTCCGCGCGCGATTCGAGCGAAACGCGCGCGGCGCTGCTGACGGTCGGACTCTTTTTCTAGGGTTTTCGGGGGTTTTCCCGAATTGCGCGGGGCGCCGTTTTCCCGCGGGTACGCGGTTTGTACATCGCCTTTCGAGGTGCTAAGCTCGAGGCCAAAGGCTAGGCCCGGAGAGATGGGTGAGTGGCCGAAACCACACCCTTGCTAAGGGTGCGTAGCCCAAAAGGCTACCGAGAGTTCGAATCTCTCTCTCTCCGCCACTTTAAAAAGAAAGGGTCCCTCCTTCGGAGGGGCCCTTTCTTTTTAACGGGGTGGGATCAGGCGATTCGCTTCCTCCGACCTGCGGTCTCGGAATCGCATCGCGGTCAAATCGCTTCGCGATTTGCCGCGCTTGCGTCTCTCTCTCTTCACCGGATTCGGTGAGGAATGGGGAGGAAGAAGGGCGGCGGGTTGCTCGCTTCGCTGGCACCGGGGAAGGGAACGAGGATGGGGAGGCACGCTTGCTTCGCTTGCGTGGGGAATGGGGACGGGCGCTTGCTTCGCTTACGCGGGGAACGGGGACGGGCGCTTGCTTCGCTTGCGTGGGGAACGGGGACGGGCGCTTGCTTCGCTTGCGTGGGGAACGGGGACGGGCGCTTGCTTCGCTTGCGCGGGGAACGGGGCGGCGCGCTTGCTTCGCTCGGGCTTGGGTGGTTCAGTTTAGGGACTGGAGACTTTACCCATGCGACTTTCGATTCTCGCTTCGCTCGTTTCGGCCGCTTTTTCGGTTTCGGCTCTCGCTTCGGAGAAGCCGGGGGATCTCGTGGCTTATCTCGTGAAACAGATGGGCGGCGCGGAAGCGCACCTCGGGGGACGGACGGATATCATGACCGATTGTGCGATCGACTTCGTCGCGAACGGGGATCGGCTGATCGCGACTTATTCGGACATCGACGGCTCCCGACGGAACGTCCGGGGGCTTTTCGAGGTGAAGGCGAAGACTCGGGTGAAGAAACTCGACGAGAAGGCGCGGACGGCGACCGTCGAGAACGAGTACGTCGAGAATCTCGGGAACGGAAAGACGCGGAAGTCGGTTTATCGCGCACGCCTCGAGATCCGGACGGATAACCGCGGCCAAGTCACGTTCGTGAACGTCGGTTGGAACAGCGACCGCGGCGAGCCGTTCATGTACGGCTGCGCGATCCAATAAAGGCGGCGCGTCCGTGCTTTTCGGGAATACCTGGGCCGGACTCGTCGCCGCCCTTCACTTCTACTTCCTCGCACTCGAAATGTTCTTCTGGACGAAACCGCTCGGAATGAAAGCGTTCGGGCGGACTCCCGAACAAGCCCGCGACTCGGCGGTCCTCGCCGCGAACCAAGGACTCTATAACGGGTTCCTCGCGGCGGGACTCGTCTGGGCGATCGTCCACCCCGACCCCGAGGTCGGCCGGCAGCTGCGGACGTTCTTCTTCGCGTGCGTGACGATCGCCGGAATCTACGGCGGACTCACCGCGAGCCGGAAGATTCTCTTCGTCCAGGCGATACCCGGCGCGATCGGTCTCGTCGCCGCGATCCTTATTTCTCGGTAGGAACGCGACGTCCGAACTTGTTCACGACTCCGGGATAATAGGAGCCGAACGTATCGTCTCCGTTATCGTCCGCGTTTCCGTAAACGACGTCGTCCTCGCGGAACTGGATGATCTGGGTCGGGCGCTGGGCGAAGGTCCAGATCGGGAGTTCCTCAGTATAGTAACCGACCGATTTCAGCACGCCGCCCACGACGTCGTACTTAGGAAGGCCCTTGAACGTCCCGACGTTCCGCGTGTGCTTCGCGCCGCTCGCATCGGTCTCTTCGACCGTCGAAATCGTGAACGTGTTCTTCGACTTCAGTCGTCCCACGTAGGGAGAAAACACCTTTTTCCAATAGATCTTGTTATAGGCGCCCGGAGCCCAGGCTTCCGGCTTCGAAATCGCCGACCCGCTCGTCGGAAGCGAATAGTACGCGACGTCGATGACTTCGTTTTTCCCGTCGTTGTTCACGTCGGTGACGTCCGGCCACTCGAAGATCCAGTAAGGGATCGTCTGGCCGAGACGCGCGAGGCTTCTCATGTTCCGCGGGATCAACGCGCGAAGTTCCATGACGTCGCTCGCGTCCATTCGCATGCAGGAATGCGAGACGTTATCGCGACGGAGGTACCAGGTGTCGCCGTTGCCGATGGTGATCGGACCGTGGTTCGCGACGCCGTCTTCGGTGATTTGGATGAAAGGGAAACCGCCGAATTCGCTGCCCCACCGACCGGACCACCAGTAGCCTTCGACGGAGGAACTCAACGGAAACTTACGCAGGCCCGGCTTCGGAAGCTTGAACGGACCTTCCTTATCGATCGCGATCGGATAAACGATCGTGATGAAGCCGAGGGCATCCGGATGCGCGTCGACCGCCGGCGGAATCGGCGTCGCGGCCGCCACCGGGGAGCCCGAAGGAAGCGGGCTCGGCGCGACGAGCGGGGCGATCGGATAGAGCGGGGCGACCGGCTTGCCTTCCGCGAAAACCGAACCGAAGTGTGCGCGGAAGAGCGCCTCGGACTGCGCGCGACGCGAAAGCATGAAGTTCGGATCCTTCACGTACGAATCGTAGAGGGCGAGACCCGACTCGACGGTCGCCGAGGGATCGTTCAGGTAAATCCGGATCATGCGGTCGAGGATGATCTTCTTATAGCGCGCCTCTTCGATCCGGCCGGCCGCGATCTTCGCGAGCTGATCGGCGCTCGGAGTAACCGTCGGGTTAGGCTGCGGAACGAGCGGCTGCCCCGAGTAGATGTCGCCCGAGCCGTCGTCGTAGAGGTGATGGGAATACATCGCGGCCACGGCGAACCACTTTTTCGAATCGCCGTTCGACGCCTTCTCGGACATTTTCGCGAGATCCTTCAGCGGCTCGAGGCGGATCTTCGGATTGTCGAGCATCTTCGCGTAGGACGCGAAACGGTCGAGGAGCGTGAATTCGTACGAATCGAGAACGTCGCGGGTGACGAAGCCTTTCACGCGCAGGGTGTGACCCATTTTGCTCGCGTACATTTCGAGGTTTTTCGACTCGAAACGGGGTGCGACGCCGAGATACGCGAACCGGCCGATTTCGTATTTCCCGTCCGCCATCGCGGCGGCGGTCACCATCACGTCCTTCGGGAGGAGGATGTTATCTTCCGGTTTATTCTTCGGATCGAGAACGTAACCGGCGGGATAAAGCATATCCGGAAGGGGCTGGCCGTCGGGGCCGAGCTTGGTCTTTTTCGTCACCGGGTCGATCGGCGCCTTGATCGTCACGTCGTTCATGAGCGTGAGAAGACCGTCGGTGAGGTGGCCGGAGTTCGCGAGATCGAGGGCCATCGTCGGCTCTTCGAGCTTCACGCGGAAAGAGTACGCCATCTTTTCGACCGCGCTCCGGCGGATCGGGAAAGGACCGTACTTCTCCGCTTGGGCGGCGAAAGAAAGGCTTAGGACGATACCGAAGAACGCGGAGACGCGTGCACGCGAGAAATGAGACATGCCTTCCATAAAGCACAGACGATACCAGGTCGGTCCCTCTTAAATTATTGATTTTAAAAGGTTTTTTTAAGTCGCTTTCCGGAGAACGTAGAACCCTTGCGAGGCTGTCGAAAACTTAGACGGCGATCCGGTCCATCCCGGTTCTAAAGGAGTTTTCGGAAAATCGCCGCGTGCTGGGTCTTGAACTCGCCGAGGCGGGTCGAGCCGAGCTTCCATTCTCCGTAATAGACGTCGCAGAACCCTTCGGTCACCACCGAAAACGGAAAATCCATCTTCGGGAACTCGCGTCGGAGGAAATCCGCGAATTCGTGGGGCGGGTACGATTCCGGTTTCGGAAAATTCAGGCACGCCATCAGTTCGAGGAAGACCCGGTAGCGCGCCACCACTTCCTCGGCCTCGGAAAGCTTCGCCCTTTCGATCCGACGAACCTCGGCGAGGAGGCGCGCCCGTTCCGTCGGCGTGGCCTTTCGGCGAGTCTCCGTCGCGAGCTCCTCCGGATTCTTCCTCGCGAGCAGTTTTTTCACGAAGAGCGCCGCCGCGATCACCGACCCGAGGTAGGCGAGGAACTTCAGCAGACGGAAAAGCCGCTTCAACGCCGCCTCCGAAATCAGGGGCGGCGGTTCGGGCGGCGGTTCGGGCGGCGGAACGGGGGTGACCGTCTTCCGCGGCTCCGACTTCGCCGGTGCGGAAACCCCGGCGTCGCCGGATGCCACGGCCCCTTTCGATCCGCCTTTTCCCAATTCGCGCGCGACGTTCACTTCCCCGATTCCCTTTCGATCGGCCTCCGCCACCGCCTTCGCGAGCTCGCGGGCGAACTGCGCGTCTTTCGAAGCGTCGCCATCCTTCGGCTTCGGCATCGACTCGAGGATCTTCTTCGCCTCGTCGAGCGGGAGCGTTCCCTCCTCCCGCTTCGCGCGCTCGGAGCGAAGGCGCTCGAGCTCGGCTTGGAACCGGGCGAGCGTTTCCGGATCCGGGGAAGGCAGCTTCGGGACCTCGCCCATCGCCTTCGCGAGATCCTCGGAACTCAGTCCGCCCGTCCTCGCTCGCCCGCCCGGAGAACCCTCCGGCGAAGGTTCGGAATCGTCCTTCGCGGTCGGCGCGAAATTACCCGGTTTCCCGCCGAGCCTTCCGAGCGCGATCGCCATCCGCCGCGCTTCCTCGGGCGAAATCCGCGATGCGGGGGCGTCCGTGTTTTCGCCGATCGTCGCGGCCGGTCCATCGTTACCGCCGGCGGAACGCGGGGGTGCGGATCGGAATTTTTTCCCGAGCGCGCGATTCGCCTCGATCGCTTTCTCGACGAGCGTCTCGCCCGCACCTTCTTCCGGTTTCGGATCCGGAACGAGGCGATCGACGACGAGACCGACGACGCAAAACGCGACCGCGAGGAGCGCGCTCCGAAGGGCGAGGCTCTTCCGCTGTTCGACGAACCAATCGACGGGATCCTCCTCCGCCGTCCGATCGGCCTCGTAAAATCGATGGGCCGCGAAGGTCAGGCAAACCGAGAAAAGATAGAGATAGGCCGCCGGCACGTTCCAGCTCGGGAGCGTGAGGATGCAGGGAAAGACCACCAGTGCGTTCAATCCGAGGGCGAGGAGGAGGTGTCCGGTCGTCGCGGAAATCACGATCACGATCGCTCCCGCGACGAAGAGCGAATCCCAGAACCGGAAGTCCATTCGGAACCGGATTCCGACGGCGATGAAGAGCGCGACGAGTCCGTAGCGCGCGGCTTTCCGGTAAAAAGCGCGACGAGGGTCGAGGATCTCGCGAACGGCCGTCTTTTCTTCTTCGCCCTCCTCCGCATCGAGCGTAGCTCCGCAGTAAAAGAGCGATCGGCTTTCCTCGATCCGCTTCGCCTCCCTACGAGCCATCGCGAGCGCGTCGTAGCTCCGGCCCGCCATGATCCAGCGCTGGAGGAGCGCCGCGAGAAGGTAGAATCCGAAAAGAACGAGCGCGGCGGCCCGATCGAAACGAAGGTCGGCGATCACGAGCCCGATCCCGAGGGAGAGCAGGAGACTGACTCGAAAGAGCTCGGCGCGCGCGTTCCGCTCCATCAGTTCACCACCGGCTTTCCGAGGGCGCGCGAAATGGTCTGGCCGCGTTTCACGACGTACGCCGGAATGCCGAGCACGCCGCATTGGCGGAGGATTTCTTCGCGCACCTTCACGGCTTCGCGGTTCTTTTCCATCACGGCTTGGAACGGCAATCCGGCGGGAAGCCATTGGACGTAGTCCTTCGCTTCGACGAGTACGACGACGCAGCGTACGGCTTGTTCCTGATAGATCGAGAGCAGCCGAGCGAGGAGCTCGGGACGGTTCCGATAGATCGGGACGACGTAAACGAGCGAGGATCCGTAAGGGACCAATGGCAAGACCGATTCGAGGAGCGGACGCGCTCCCGTCTCGCGCTTCACCGGCGCGAGCGACGCCGTCGCTTGGACGAGGGAAAGGAGATGCGAAGTGCCGCGACCGTACGGCAGTCTCGCGGCTTGGGAGAAGAGTTGCATCCGGTGCGTGCGGGGATGGAGTTCGTGGAGGATCGAGACGACCGCGTCCTTGCAAGTTTCCCAGGTGTTGTCTCCCGCGCGCCCGATGTGGTTTTCCTCGTCCATGTCGAGGCAGACCGTGAGGTCGGTGTGGACCATGTTCTCGAAGACGTTCACGACGAGTTCTTGGTGACGCGTGGAGAGCCTCCAGTTGATCCGTTTGACCGGATCTCCCGGGACGTACTCGCGGAGACCGAGGAAATTCGCCGACTGACCGGCGTGGACGCTCTCGTTCATCCCGACCGCGCTCGAATCGACCGATTCGAGGACGCGGAATCCGTCGATCGCGAGGTACTCGGGCAGGACTTCGAGGAGCGCCGGATTCTCTTCCGCGACGGTGAACTCGAAAAGCCCGAGCGGATCGGCGAGCGCGAGCGTGAGCGGTCCGAACCGATGCACGCCCATTCCCGCGTCGCACGGCATGCGCCTCTTCACGACCAGGACCGAAAGCGGAGCGAGGCCCTCGCCGATCCCCGCATGCACGAGGGGACGGCGCGAGCCGGTGAAGAAATCCGTCAATCGGAGGTGCGATGCCGAGAACTCGGAGGCGTTTCGGACCTCGTATTCGATCTCGACGGGATGATGCTCGCGGGCCCGCGCTGGAAGTTTTCGCGCGACGTAGAGACCGTGGGCGATCGCGCGCGTCCGGTAATAGAGGCCGGCGAGCGCGACGAGGGTCGAGAAGAAGAGCACCCACCCTTCCCGCATCCAAAACCCGAGTAGCGCGAAAGCCGCGAGCAGGAGCAGGACCGCCCACTGGCGATTGAACCGGCGCCGGTTCTTGTAGAAGAACCGGTCCCAATCCATGCCGGGAGAATAGTCGAATTCGTCCTCGTCCCTTCCGAAGTAGTCCTTGAAGCGGCGGGCCTCGACGACGCGCATGCGGTTCCGATCAGGCGACGCCCGTCGGCGCGGATCCGGTCGGCGCGACGACTTCGGAGATCAAACGCGTGAGGACCTGATCGGTCGTGCGGCCTTGGAGCTTCGCCTCCCCGCTGAGCGAGATCCGGTGGTTCAGCACCGGCTTCGCGAGCCGGTAGACCTGGCTCGGGCTCACGTAAGTCTTTCCCTGGATGAGGGCGAGCGCCTGGGCCGCGCGCACGAGCGAAAGGGTCGCCCGCGGACTCGCTCCGAGCTTCAACTCCGGGCAATCGCGGGTCTTCGCCACGAGATCCATCGCGTAACCGTGGACCTCGTCGGAGACTTTCACTTGGGGCAGGACTTGGCGGAGTTTCTGAATCGTTTCCGCCTTCACCACCGCTTTCAGCGCGTGGATCGGGTGAGTCACGTTCTGGTTCTTCACGAGACCGATCTCTTGGGCCCGCGCCGGGTAGCCGAGCGAAAGCCGGAGCATGAAGCGGTCCATCTGGGCTTCGGGAAGCGGGAACGTCCCCTGGTGTTCGATCGGGTTTTGGGTCGCGATCACGAAGAAGAGCGGATGAAGGTCGGTCGTTTTCCCGTCGACGGTGATTTGGGATTCCGCCATCGCCTCGAGGAGCGCGGACTGGGTCCGGGGGGTGGCGCGATTGATCTCGTCGGCGAGGAGGATCGTCGTGAAGATCGGGCCGGGCGAAAACTTAAACTGACCGGTCGCCTGGTGGAAGATCGAAGTTCCGAGCACGTCGTTCGGGAGGAGGTCGGGCGTGAATTGGATCCGTTTGAAGTCGACTTCGACCGTTTTCGCGAGTGAACGCGCAAGCATGGTCTTTCCCGTTCCCGGGACGTCCTCGAGGAGGACGTGACCGCCGGCGAGCCACGCGCAGAGGATGAGCTGAATCTGTTCGTTCTTCCCTTGGATGACGTGTTCGACGTTCCCGACGAGGGCTTGGGTCGTTTGGACGATTTCTTGGACGGACATGCATTTCAGTTTGGGGGAGGTCCGACGGTTTTCAAAGCGCCGTTCGCGCGGGATCCCGACGCGGCGCGAGAACGTCGCCAACTCCGCGCGCTTCCTTGAAAAACTTCACCGATCCTGAAAAACTCCCGGGAGATGAACTTTTCCTCGATCCTCGGCGTCTCCGTCGCGCTAATCGTCCTCGCCGCTTCCGTCCTCATGTCAGGAAAGGTCGGAGTCTTCCTCGATCTTCACGGCATCCTCGTCGTGATCGGCGGCACTTCGGCGGCGGCGCTGATGTGCTTCCCGCTCCGGTTCTACGTACGGATCGGGAAAGTCTTCCTGAACAAGTTCATCGGCAACTACAGCACGCGCTACGACACCGTCATCAACGAGATCGTCGATCTCGCCCGCGGAATGCGCGAAAGCGGCGAATACCTCAAGCAAAAAGCGCCCGGTCTCCAGACGCCGTTCCTGAAGGACGCCGCCGAACTCATCATCCAGGGCGGCATCCCGGACGAAGTCATCGAAGAGATCCTCATGAAACGCGCGGCGACCCACTCGCGCCGCTACGAATACGACGTGAACGTTTTCCGTACCGTCGCGAAGTTCCCGCCCGCGTTCGGCCTCATGGGCACGACCCTCGGGATGATCACGCTCCTCCAGAACCTCGGCGGTAAGGACGCGCAGAAGCTCCTCGGTCCCTCGATGGCGATCGGTCTCGTCGCGACCTTCTACGGGATCGTCCTCGCGAACCTCGTCTTCATCCCGATCTCGGAAAACCTCGCGATGCTCAATCGCGAGGACGAGACCGTCCGCACGATCGTGATCGACGGCGTCCGGCTCCTCCAGCTCGGAGAGCACCCGAAGGTCGTCGAGGAACATCTGAAGAGCTACCTCCTTCCGCACGAACGCGCGATGCTGAAGAAGGACGCGCCGGCGAAATGAGCGGCGGCCACTCGCCCGGAAAAGGCGGAAAAAAGAGGATGATCGAGATGCCCCATCCTCCGCATGCGGAGGAAGGCGGCGAAGGTAACTGGCTCGTCTCCTACGCCGACATGATGACCTTGCTCGTCGGGTTCTTCGTCATCCTGATGAGCTTCTCGAAGGTCGACGAGGAAAAGTTCGATCAAGTCCGTCGTGCGGCGACGAAAACCTTCGGCGGTTCTTACCAGGTTCCCTACGGCGACATCGCCGACCGCCTCAAAGCCGAATTGAATAAGCTCGGCCTCGGAGACCAATTCGTCATCAAGCAAAGTCCCCTCGGCGTCGAGATCTCGTTCCAAGGCACGGTTTTCTTCGATACGGGGTCGGCCGATTTGAAGCCGGCCGGGTCGAAACTCCTCACCGAACTCATCCCGATCATCCGGTCCGAGGCGAAGGACTTCAATCTCACGATCGAAGGCCACACCGACGACGTGCCGCTCGCACCGAGCGCGCGCTTCCACTCGAACTGGGACCTTTCGAGCGTCCGCGCCTGCCGCGTACTCGAGTCGTTCGAGGCGGCCGGTTTCGACAAACGCTACCTCACGGCGGTCGGCTACGCCGACGCTCGCCCGATCGTCCCGAACCGGGATGCGAACGGCGAACCGATCCCGAAGAACCAGAGCCAAAACCGCCGGGTCGTGATCAAGCTCCTGAAGAAGGCCGTTTCGAGCTTGGGTGTGGAGGCACCGGGGCCGACCGAGAATCCGCACGGATCTTAGCGAGGCGATCCGCCCGCGCCTCGGCTTCCGTCGCGGAAGCCTCCATCACGGTGCGGAGAAATTCCCGCTGGGCGACGAGCTGGGCGAAGACTTCTTCGAGTTTCGCGCGAGTGGGCGAGGAGGCCGGAGTTCGTTTCAGCTCGATCTCGGTGCGGGTGACTTCCTTCTCGGTGAGGAGGAAATAATCGTTAAGCGGGTGCATCGCGGCGGCGCCGCGGATTTCCTCTTCCATCTGGGCGGCGGTCGCGCGGATCCATTCTTTCTCGCGGTTCAACGCCTCGGCGTAACGACGAAGGCGTTCGGACTGCTCGTCGATCCGCTCGGCGCGCTCGCGATTTTCGTTTTCCTCGGCGGCGTTCAGGCTTTGGATCAGCTTGTCGGCTTCGCAAATCTTCCGAAGCGTCCCGCACTCCTCCTGGCTCGCGCGGAGCGCGGTCTCGAGAAGCCGGCACTTCTCGGCGAGCTCGCCGTCGACGCGATGGCGGGCGTTCCGCGCGACCTCGGCTTCGAGTTCGGCGCAGCGGCGGGTGAGTCGTTCCTCGACCTCGCGGTAAATCTGGTATTCGAGGGACGCGCGGCCGGAATTCTCGACGATCATCGCTTTCTGGCGCGAAAGCGACTCGGTCCATTCCCTGAGAACGTCGGCGTCGCCCCCGGAGAGGGCGCTCGTCAGTTCTTCCATCGGGATGATCTTCGTCGGGTTCATGGACCTGTGTCCTCCGAAACCCTTATCGACCCTTACCGAGGAGTCCTTAAAAATTCTTTCGAATGCGGGCGTCAATTTTCCGTCGGACGTTTCGCGACCGGAGCGACGGTTTTCCATCGCTGGCGCGCGGCGCCGGAACTCCTTAGACTAAAGATTAGCGTATGGATCCGACTTTGGAACCGACCTTCGCACGCCCTGCTCCTTCTTCCCCCGTCTCGCTCGACGAGACGCGGTGGTTCGCGTTCGCCGACGAAGTCTCGATCGGACCGTTCTCGACGGGCGAGATCCAAGCGAAACTGATCGACGAGTCGCTTTCGCGCGAGGATTACGTTTGGCGCGAAGGCATGTCCGACTGGGAGCCCATCGCGGACGTCGCGCTTTTCACCCCGACGGCCGTCGTCCCGACGGAAACGCCGATCCGACCGGGTCCGCCCGACCTGCCGCCGGAACCGCCCGCGATCCTTCGCGATTCCCCCCTCGTTCGCGAACCCGTCATCGTGCGCGAACCGGATTCGCGCGTCGATCTCCGGGCGGCGAACTCGCGCCGCGCGATTCTCGCGATCGCCGCCCTCGCCGCGATCGCGATCGGGGCATACCTCGAAGATCGCCGCGCTCCGAAACTTCCCTCGATTTCCGATATCTCCGTCGCCGACGGGCGCGCGCTCGCCGCGGCCGTGGCCGCGGCTCCGGAAGGCGGAAGACCCGCGGCGGCGGTCGCGCTCGCGATCGGAAATCCGGGCACGCCGATCTTCTACGTCGCGACGAACGTCCCCGACGGAACGCGACTTTCCTTACGCGTCGACGGGATCGCCGAAACGCTCCTCGCCCACTCGCCGATGGGTTTCTCCCAGACCTTGAATGTGCAAAAGCACCTTGCGCGATCCGCGCCCGTTCTCCGTCGGAGCGGCCGCGGTCTGGTCGCGGGTACGTATCACGTCGCGATCCGCGCGGAAGACGGACGGGTCCTCGTCGAACGGAACTTCTTCCTCGGCGGCGTCGCCGACGAAGGCTATCGCCGGGCCCTCGCCGCGAAACGGCTGAGCCTCCCGAAGCAACGCGCGGGCGAACTCGTCGAGCTCCGCCAAATCGCGGCCTCGCTCGAAGACCTGCTCGTCCGGACGACGGAAGCGTACGGCGCCCCGCCGGGCACCTGGACGAAATTCAGCGCGAATTGGCGCCGTTTCGCCGACCAGCTCGCCACCGAAGTCCGGGCCACGCCGACCGACGACGAAGACGTCGTCCACCTCGAGCTTTTTTCCCGTGCGCGCGGGACGCTCGCGGAACTGCGGAAGATCCACGAGAACCAGACGACCGTACGGAATCACCACGCCATGCGGGAAAAGCTCGACCTCGCCATCGCGGAATCCACCTCGCTCGCGCAGAGCGGGATCCTCGCACTGAAGAACGAAATCGCCTTAGCCGAAAAAAAGGCCTCCTCGGGAAAGTAGATTTATGGAACTCGAACGCGAATTCACCCTCTCCGTCGAAGAAATGAGCCGCCTCCGGCGCGCGGAAGCCGAAAACTTCCGCTTGAAGCAGGAGCTCGAGCTCCTCGAAAAGCGCTACGAAGACACGAAGAGCCGGCTCGAACGCGTCCGATCCGAGGCGTCCCAAGCGTTCCGCGCCGCCGAACAAAACCGGCACGCGGTTTCGCGAACGTTGCAGGAGGCGCGCGCCCACAGTCTCGTCGCCGAGGCGGCGCTGAAATCGAAGACCGAGGAGATCGCACGCTTACGCGCGCTGAACCAGCGACTGCTCGGGCTCGTCCAACCCTCCCAAACGATCGACGACGTCGAAGCGGCGGACGCCGCACGAAAATACGTCGAACTCGCGGCTTCGGTCCGCGCGGAGGAGGCGCTCCAAAAGGCGCGCGCCGAATGGCTTCGCGCTCAAGCGCCGGAGACGGGGACGGATTCCGGAGCTTCCGACCCGGAGGCCGGGGCGGTTTCCGGGACTTCGCTCGGCGGAAGCGCCGGAGCGGAGACGCCGGTTTCCTGAGCGGCAGGCGCGCGGGCCACGTCCTCGGCCGCGGTTTTCGGCGGAACGCTCTCGGTGACTTCGGTCTTTTCGGTCGGCGCGTCGCCCCCGCTCGGCGCGGGCCGCGGCTCGACCGCGGTCGTCGTCGACGGAGTCTCGGGCGATTCGGATCCGGTCGCGGGTTCGGTCGCCGCGCTCGTTTCCGGGGCGGCCGACTTCGGCGATTCATGAGTGAACGTGCGTTTCACGAGGTCCGCGATGTAGTAAAGCGTGAACCCGGCGTAGATCTTGTTCGGGTCGTGGATGAGCTGGCGGTTGTTGTCCCAGAGGTTCCACCACTTCCGGGGCGTGCCGTAGAGGTGGTCGGAGATCTTGATGAGCGTGTCGCGCTTCCGGATGAGATACGGATCGCCGTTCCGATTCACGTCCACGGCGTCGGTGACGTTGATCGTGAGCACGGTACCCGGTACGAGCGCGTTCAGCTTCCCGATCTTGCCCGGATTTTGGTCCTGGATTTCGCGCCAGCGGCGAAGGTCGCCGAAAACGTCGAACGCGATCTTCATCAGCGTGTCGAAGCGTTTGACCTTGTACTTGATCGTCCCGCGGTCATGGCCTTTACCGCGCGCGTGCGCGGAGGCGTGTTTCGGTTCCGGGGTCTTTCCAGCGTCGGCTTCGGCGCCGCTCGCGTCGACCGGAGGCGTATTCAAGACGGGGGGTGCGACGCCGTTCGCCGCGGCGGCGAGCGCCGGATCGGGAGAGGCCGGCGCGGTCGGATCCTTCTTGATGTAGACTTTCGTCAGATCGGTATCGACGTCGACCGGGATCGGGACGATCTCGGCGGTGCGTTTCGATTCGAAATCCTTGTCCTCGGCGGTCGGGTTCGAGGAGCAGCCGACGACGGTCGACCCGGCAATTCCTGCCAGGATCACGATCGCCAACGAAATGTCGAACCGGTTCATCTTCATAAAAAGCGCAGGACGCACGCGTCCTTAGGGTTCTGATCGGTGCGCCCGGAGGAACCTTTAAAAAATCAGGCAGGTTTTGCCGTCCGTCAGAAAACTTCCGCGCGGAAATAACGAAATAAAATCAAGGTTTTCATCCGTTTGAACGATGAGTCTAGGGATGGAAATGGAATTCTTTCATCACACACGCCGACCGCTCCTCGCCCTCGCCGCACTCGCGTGCCTCGCGTCCGGCTGCGCGTCGGTTTTCGTCGTGAAGAGCGATCCGCTCCAGGCCGACGTGTCCTTCATCGATCCGAAAACGGGCGAGAAGAAGGCGCTCGGAAAAACTCCGCTCGAGATGAAATCGTCCGCCGTGAAGGAAGCCGTGGGCGACGCGGTGAACTCCGGCGAATTCTTCACCGTCGTGGTGAGCGCGAAGGGTTACGTCTCCGAAAAATTTTCGATCCCGACCACGCGCTTCGGGACCCTCGTCACCAAACTCGACGCGAAACTCAAGCCGGGCACCGACGAGAAGGAAATCCGGATGGCGAAGGAAGTACTCGATCACCTCTTCCTCGCGCAGAAATTCGCTCTCTCGAAGGAATTCGACCGCGCGCAGATCGAGCTCGACAAGGTCCTGAACGAATTCCCCGAATTCGCGCGTGCGCTCTCGATGCGCGCGTCGATTTACTTCGTCCAGCAGAAATACGACGAAAGCTTGAAATGGTACGAGAAGGCCCTCAAGGCCGACCCGCAGCTCGAAGACGCCGTCCGGATGACGGCGAAGATCAACCAGATGAAGGGCGGCCGCGCGCCGGCCTCGGTCAAGAAACCGTAAGGGGCCCTAGACGGCCGTCAGGATCGCAAGGATATCGCAAGGATGACGACGACGATTAAACACCGAAACCCGCTCCGGAAGAAGGCCATCCGCCTCCTCGCCGCGTTCGCGTTTTCGGCGTTCGTCCCGTTCGCGACGGTCCAAGCCGCGGGCAAAGGCGCCGACGCGACCTCCTTCAAACCCGAAGTCCTCGGCGCGAAAGCGTTCCTCGAGGACCTCCTCATCCGGCGCTATACCCAGGAACTCGGCACGCGCCTCGAAAAAGGCTACTTCACCGTCGGAGCCGAACTCGGCCTCTCCGAACTCCCGAAGACGGTCGACGTGAAACCCGAAGCGAAGCCCGACGACGGTCCGCCCGCGGACCTGCTCCTCGGCACCCTCGATCCGGACGAACTCATCAAGCGTTACGCGAACGATTCGGAAGGCGCGCAGCGCGCCCAGTCCTTCCTCAAAGACTACAAGATCAAGGCGGTTTCCGTCTCGGTCGGCGTGAAGGAGGAACTCGGCCCGAACGCGAAATCCGATACCGAAAAGTGGCTCGCCGCTCGCGTCCAAGGCGAATTCGGCAAGATCGGCAAGAGCACGGTCACCGTCGTCACGCCGCCGGTGCCGCTCCCGAAAAAGGCCGAACCGCCGGCCCCGCCCGCTCCGCCGAAACAGGGCTGGGAGCGCCTCGAACAATTCCAACAACTCGCCGGCCAAGCCGCGCTCGCCATCGCGATCCTGCTCGGCGCGATTTTCTTCGCGCTCCTTAATAAGAAAGCGACGACCGTCACCGGCACGAACACGAACACCGAAACCGTGAAGGGCGCCGAAGGCGGCGACGGCAAGGGCGCGGCCAAGGGCGGAGTCGCCGGAGCCGTCGCGGGCGCCGCCGAACTCAGCGACGCCGACGCGCCGAAGCAACGGAAGCCGGAAGAGATCACCCTCGCGATCCGGGAAGCCGCGGAGTTCACCGCGAAACTCGGCGAACTCATGCCGAAACTCGGTCATCAGTACGAACGCGTGATCCAATCCTGGTGCCAGGCCGGCGGCGAAGACGGGAAGATGAAGGTCGCCTGCTTCGCCGAAGCCGTCGGCCGTTCGATCGGAAAGCTTCCGCTCCCCGCCGAATCCGTGCCGGACATCCTGAAGGTCTTCAATACGATGATGCCTTCTTTCGACATCGTCGAGAAACGGGACCTGCTGAAAAAAGTCTACTGGGACATGCTCGCCGCCTATAACCTCGGCACCGAGGCTTTCGACCAGCCGTTCGACTACCTCCCGAGCCTGAACGTGAGCGTGATCGAGAACGCGCTCCTCGAGCAGAATCCGCGGTTGAAGACCCTCGTCGCCCTCTTCATGCCGTCGAAGCTCCGCGAAGACTACGTCCGTTCCCAATCGAAGGAGGCGAAACTCGCGCTCATCGCCCAGGCCGCCGAGATGAGCTCCGTCCCGGTCACCGAACTCAAATCCTTCGACGAGAAAATGCGCGAGAAGATGCTCAAGAAGTCCGGCGGCGACTCCGCCGTTCCGCTCGAGATGTCGCTCGGGAAGCTCGTGTCGGCGCTCTCGCCGCTCGACGAGATCCAGCTCCTCGCCGAGGCGAGCGCGGGTCCGGCGCGCGCGGTTTTCGACTCGTACAAACGGTCTTCTCCTTCACTCGCTTTCCTCGGCGACTGGCGAGACGAGAAGCTCCAAAAGCTCTTCGCGAAGGTTTCGACCGACGAACTCGTGGCCTATCTCCGCGTGATGCCGCAGTTCGCGACCCGTTTCCTCGCCCTCTGCCCGCCGATGACCGCCGAGCTCGCGGGCGACGAACTCCGCCGCCCGGACTCGCTGCCGGATTCCGAAAAGAACCGCGTGCTCGGCGACTTCACCCAGCGCCTCATGAACATGGTCGTGAAGAACGAGATCAGCCTCTACGACGTTTTCGCGCCGGACGCTCCGGCCGCCGCCGAGGAAATGCGGAATGCGGCGTGAGCGAATCCTCCTCGCCGCGCTTTACCTCGTTAGCCTAGCTTTTCCGACCGCCGCCCGAGCGGGGGACTTCCATCTCGGCACCGGCCTCGGCTACGGCGGCGCGGGGATCACGAAGGTCGAAGACGTCGACGGGACGAAGCAGAGCGTAAAGCGGAGCGAAGGCCCGGGTACGATCACCTTCTACGCGGATTACATGCTGAGCGACGTCTTCAGCATCGGCTTCGAACACCTGCGCGGTTTCCGCCTCGGCCCCGCGTCGAGCGGCGTGAGTTTCACCGGCATCAATACCCGGTGGTACTTCCGCACTCCCGCTCCGACCGTCGCGAAAGCTTCGCCGACCGAATCGACGCTCCTGATCAAGCAGTTCTCGTTCTTCGTAGGTCTCGGTTCCGGTTTCGCCGGCGGGAACATCAATCGCGACGACGACCTCGTGCCGAGCCTGAGCGCCTCGGGCGCTTACTTCGGATTCATCCTCGGCGCGGATTACGCGCTCTCACCGGGAGTCGTCCTCCGTCCGCAGATCACGTCGTATTCGACGTTCTCTTCTTCTTCGAAAACTTCGCCCGCGTCGCTCTCCTACTTTTCGTTCGGCGCTTCGATCTACTTCTTCCTGTAAACGATCGCCCCGCGGTTACCGGGTCGCGTCGATGACGATCGACGTGTCGGAGACGGCCGCGTTCCCGCCGGTCGCCGTCAATTTAGGCAGGACGCGGTGGTTCGTCGGCACCGCGACCGTGCTCGAACGCTGAAGGGTCTTCACGTAGGTGCCGAAATTCAACGTCGAGCCGCCGATCGTCGAAAGCCCGCCTACGCCCGAGTCCGAGGTGTTCGCGTCCATGAGATCGAACGAGGCGGAGCCGCCGTTCGCCGGATTCACCGTGGCCTGGAAATAGACCGTCGGGTTCGAATAGACGGAGAGATCGACGATCGTCCGTTCGCTCGTGAGCGTCGCCGAGGCGAGGGTTCCGCCGAGCGAAATCCGGTTCACGATTTGGAGGTGCGAAAGATCGGTGAGCGAAAGCCAGAGGCCGGCCTTGTAGATCGTCGAAGCGCCGGCTCCGCAACCGGACTGGCACGCGACGGAAACTTGATAGCTCTCGAGTTCGTTGGAGCTTCCGAAATTCGTCGCGCCTTCGTCGAACGGCGCGTTCACGAGGGTCGGCGTCGAATCGACGAAGACGGCCTCGGTCCCGTCGACCACCGCGCCTTGGGTCACGTCGTAAAGAGCGACTTTGCCGACCGCTCCGCCGGCGGCCGCGACCACCGTCTCGAGTTCCCAGGGGTTATAATCCGCGATCGTCGAGTAGACGGAGGTGTCGCGCTTGTAAATCGCCGCTTCGACGAGTTCGGTGTAGCCGGTGTAGGCGCTCTGGGCGATCGGCGAAACGTCGACGGAATTCGGCGCCGCGCCGGACGAAAGGAGCGGGATATAAAGGCGCGTCTTCGTCGCGCCCGTCTGGGTGATCCAGGCACGCGCGGAATACACGTTCACGTCGCCCGCGGCGGCGGTCGCCGGAAGCGCGATCCGGTAAATCGCCCGGCCGGCGGTCGGCGTGAATCCCGTCCGCAACCGCGTCGCGCTACCGGTCGAACCCGGAATCGAGATCGAACCGACCGGAGTGCCCATCGCGTCGACGAGGTCGACCGTGGCCGCACCCGTGCCCGCGTTTTGGGCGACGATCTCGAAACCATAGGTGACCGTCCCGTCGTATGCCGACGTATCGATCGAAGTCTGGGTACTTTGGAAAACGGTCGCCGTCGTATTCGAGGAAAGCGCACGGTCGGTGAATTCGATCGGGATCTGGAGGTTCATCGTTTCGTTCGCGGTCGCCGATGACTCGTTCGAATGGTTCGAGACCGCTCCGGACGCGAAAATCGCGTCGACGACGTAGTAATAAGTCACCCCGTTCACGAGATTCGTATCCGTGAACGCCGTCGTCGCGTTGTTCGCGGCCACCACTCCGTAGGCGCCGCCCGAGGCGGTGCCGCGCCGGACGACGTAACCGGTCGCACCGGCCGAAGCCGACCAGTTCAGCTGGATCTGGTTCGTGCCGGCCGTGGCCGTCAGCCCGGTCGGCGCGTTCACGAGGGCGATCGCTTGTTCGTTCGAATAGGCCGACTCGACCGCCGACGCGTTCACCGAGACGACGACGTAGTAATAGGTGTTTCCCGCGGCCGGCGTGTTGTCGACGTAGCTGACGGCGGTCGGGCCGAGCGTCGTGATCGCCGCGTACGGGCCGCCGGAGGCGGTTCCTCGGTAAACCCGGTACGAACTGATGTTCATCGCCGCGATCCACGACAGACTCACCGACGTCGTGCTCGTCGCCTCGGCATGGAGCGCCGTCGGAGCTTCGGGTTGGGTGCCCGGCGTAACCGCCACGCTCGCGAGCGAAACCGGACCGTACGGATTGCCGGCGAACCGCGGGCGGTAGCGGTAAATGTAGGGATAGCCGAAGAGTACCGTATTATCGACGTAAGTCGTCGCGGCGACGGAGGTCGCGACGGTCACGAAATCGTAACCCGTCGTCGCGCGTTCGATGTCGTACGAGGCAGCTCCCGCGACCGCGCTCCATCCGAGACTCACGCTGAGTCCCGCGGTCGTGGCGACCGGCGCGGCCGGCTGGACGTTCGGAATCACCGCGATCTCGTTCGAATACGTCGATTCCATCGTGCCGATGAGCGCGGTGACGACGAAATAATACGTCGTGCCCGGCGTAAGCCCGGAAACGAGTACTCCGTTCGTCGCGGAAGTGCTTTGGGCCGGGGTTCCGTACGGACCGCCGCTCGTGCCGGCGATGTAGAGGTTGTACGTCACGGCGCCGCCGACCGGAGCCCACCCGAGGGTCACGTCGGTTCCGTTCGTCGCGACCACCGCGGTCAGGCCCGCTGGCGCGACCGGCGTGATGCCCGGGACGACGGCGTTGCTCGAAGTCGAGGTCAGCGTCGCGCCCGAATAGTTCGCAGTGATGCGGTAATAATAGAGCGTCCCGTTCGTCACGCTCGAATCCGAGAAAAGCGTGCTCGTGATCCCGCTCGCGATCACGGCGAAGTTCACGCCGTCGGTCGACCGCAGGACGTCGAAGGACGGCGATCCCGAGAGCGGCGTCCACTGCACGTCGACGTTCGAGTTCCCGGCGATGGCCGTCGGGGCGCCCGGAGCCGAGGCGGTCCAAGCGGAAACGGCGGCCGACTGGCCCGACTCCACCCCGCTCACGACGGAAGTCGCCTTGAAGTAGTAGGTCGTTCCCGACGATAGCCCGGTCACCGTCTTCGTCGTGCCGGTGATGCCCGAGGCGAACAGGGTGTACGGGCCCGCGAGCGCGGTCGCCTTGTAGACCTTATAGGAAGCGGCACCCGGCACCGGCGTCCATCCGAGTGCGACCGTCCCGCTCGTCGTCGAAAGCACGGTCAGTCCGCTCGGGACCTTACCCGTGCCCGGCATCGCCCCTTTTTCGGCGGTGTTTTGGCCGACGGTTCCGTCGGCGAAGTTCGCGGAGATCACGTAGAAATAGCCCGTATTCGCGACCACGGCGCTGTCCGTGTAGCTCGTCGTCGCGTTCGCGCCGTTCAAAACCGTGTACGGTCCGCCGGACGAGGTCGAACGCTTCACCGAATAGCTCGACGCGCCCGTCACCGCCGACCAGCTGAGCGCGACGTTCGTCGAGCTCGGCGTCGCCGTGAAAGTGATCGGAACGCCGTTACGGAAATCGACCGTGTTCGTGGCCGCGGTCTCGTACGAGCCCCAGTTCGCGGTCACGTAATAATAATTTCTTCCGGTCGGTCCGCCCGAATCGGTATAGGTCGGCGTCGGTACGGTCGCCACGATCGAATACGGACCGGCGAGCGCGGAAGCGCGGTAAACGGAGAAGCTGCTGTAATGGTTCGGCGCGACCCAATCGAGGACCGGGGCGTTCCCGGAAACCGTCAACACGAGATTCGTCGGCGCGGTGGGGACCGGACCCGGCGTCGCGCCGGCTTCGAGCGAGAAGTAGCTCTTTCCTCCGTCCGCGAAATTCGCGACGACTTTGTAGAAATAGCCGGTGCCGGCCGACACTCCGCCGTCGACGTATTGATTCGTCGCGATTCCGGACGCGTAGAGGGTGTACTCCCCTCCCTGTTTCAGCGAACGATAGAGATCGTAGGAGACTGCCCCTCCGACCGTCGACCAGTCGACGGTAACCGACCCGTTACCCGGCGTCGCGGTGAAGAACGGGATCGTCGAGACGTGGAAATGGTCTTCGTTCGAAGGATTCGAGGGAATTCCGCCGAACTTCGCCACGACGTCGTAGTAGGTCGAGTTGAAATTCTGCCCGAGATTGTGATCCGGGGAGCAATCCGTCCAGGTCGTCCCGGCGACGTTCGCGATGTTGATCTTCGCCGTCGTCGATTGATAGCTGTTTCGAACGGTATAGAGCGTTCCGAAATTCGAAGCGGTCCACTGAAGGACCGCGCCCGGCCCGCCCGAACAAGCCGCGAGGCTCGTGACCGGAGTGACGGTGAGACCGGTCGGCGCCGAGGGTACGTCGCGGGCGATCGACGAGGCTTCGTTCGAATAAACGCTCTCCCCGGCCGGATTCGATCCTTGGACGACGTAATAGTACGGGACGTTCGCGACGGCCGTCATGTCGGCGAACGACGTCGAATAAAGGTTCGACTGGATCGCCGTATAAGGTCCGCCCGGCGTCGTCGATCGATAGACGCGATAAAAGAGCGAGCTCGCGAACCCGCTCCAAGCGAGGTCGATTTCGTTCGCCGCCGAAGTCGCGACGAGCGAAGCCGGCGTGGCGGAGCCCCCGACCGAGACGGTGACCGACGCCTCGTTCGAATCCTTGCTCTCGCCGGTATTGTTATACGCCGTAATCACATAATAATAGGTCGCGCCTTGGGTCACCGACTTGTCGACGAAGCTCGTGCCGAAGACCGGGTTCGCGACGATCGTGTACGGTCCCCCGCTCTTGATCGCCCGGCGGAGTTTGTAGCTCGGCGACGGGTTCGCGATCATGTCGGGGTTCCAGCTCACCGTCACCGACCCGTTCGGATTCAACGTCGGCACGAGGTTCGAAGGGCCGACGTCGGAGTGGAGGAAGTTCTTCAGGAACGCGCAGGTCGATCGCGTACCGACGATGTTCACGGTATCGCCGTAGAGAGTGGAGGTCGCGTTCGCGGCGACCGTCAGCGGAATCCCCGTCGAGGAGAACTGGGTCGGAGTGCCGGACGCGAGGGTCGTCGTACAAGCGGCGTCCGTGTAGATCGTCACCGTCGCCGGGGCGAGGAAGTCGGTCGTCGCTGCGAGCGTACCGACGATCGAGGTGTTCTGGTTGTAGGACGGCGAGTTCGGGGTCACCGAGCTGAAAAGCGGACGGCCCGGCTTGAGCGAGTCATGGGTGTAGTCCGTGAGGTAGGTGCAGCTCGAGGCGTTTCCGGCGGCGTCGTAGGACTGCCCGTAGAGCGAGGTCGTCGTGTCGGCCGGGACGTTGAAAGTGAGACCGCCGCCGGCGTATTGGGCCGGGGTGCCCGTGCCGAGGCGGTTCGTGCAGACCGGACTATCGAAGATCGACATGACGGTCGGCGAGAGCTGGCTCGCCGGGTTTTTAGCCGCCGTGCCGGTCAGGGTCGGCGTCGTCGAGGAATTGTTCGGCGAGGTCGGAGAAGTCGTCGCCCAGGTCGGGGCGGCCGGCACGCGGTTCTCGTGGATGTAGGTCGTGAACGAAACGCAAGGCGAGTCGTTTCCGTAGATGTCGGTATCGAGGGCGTAGATCGAGGTCGTCGAATTCGCGGTCAAAGTGACCTGGATCCCGCTCGTGACGAACGTCGGACGGCTGCCCGAAGCGATCTGGTGGGTACAACCCGCGGTATCGAAGAGCTTCACCGTCGTGATCGTCGTCGAGACCGTGCCGCGCACGAACGGCGAGCTCGAGACTTTCGTCGGCGAGGCGGGCAGGGTTTGGACGAATACCGGCACCGGCGCCGGCAGCGTCGAGTGCATGTAGTTCGTCATGAGCGTGCAAGTCGAAGGGTTCCCGACGGCGTCGTAAGCGACGCCGTAGATCGCGGTGGTCGCGTTCGCGTCCGCGGTGACCTGGATGCCGGGGTTATTGAAGGTCGTGCTCGACCCCGAGCCGATCATCATCGTGCACTGATCGTCCTTGAAGAGCGAGACGGAGACCGCGTCGATCGGAACGTTCCCGAGGACGAGCGGAGTGGTCGACTGGTTCGTCGGCGAAACCGGCAGCGTGGAATTGAAGACCGGCGGATCCGGGGGGATCGTGTCGTTCACGTAGTCGGTCAGGAAAGTACAAGCCGAGGCGTTTCCGGCGCCGTCGACATCGGTCGCGTAGATTTTCGTCAGGTCGTTCGCCTTCGCGCTCGCGGTGATCCCGACGCCCTCGAAAAGCGCCTTCGTTCCGGCGCCGATCGCGGTCGTGCAGGTCGCGTTCGAATAGAACTTCACCATCAGGGTATCGGCCGAGGCGAGGCCCTTGATCTGGGGGTAGATCGTCGCTTTCGTCGGCGACGGCGGCGTGACCGAAACGAGGGACGGCGCGGCGGGCGCAACCGTGTCGTAGACGTAGGTCGTGAGGTACGCGCAAGTCGAGGGCCGGGCGGAGGCGTCGAACGCGACGGCGTAGAGCGGGTTCGAAGAGTTCGCCGGAACGGTGACCATCACGCCCGCGCCGGTGAATTCGGCCGACGTTCCCGTCGAGAGCTCGGTCGTACACGCGGGGTCGCTGTAGATCTTCACTGAAGCCGCGTCGACGCCGAGCAAACCTTTCACGAGGGGGGAGTCCGTAAGGTTCGAGGGCGAAGCCGGGGTGATCGCGGAATAGACCGGAGGATTCGGACCGGCCGTCGAATGCTCGTAGGTCGTGAAGAGCGTACAGGACGACGTGTTTCCGAAGGGCTCGGCGGATTGGGCGTAGATCGAGTTCACGGTTTCCGCGGCGACGGTGACCTGGATGCCGAGCCCGGAGAGGTTCGCCGCCGGACCGGCGCCGATCGGGTGGAGGCACGAGGCATCGTCGAAGAAACGGACTTGGCTCGCGGTCGGAGGAGCCGAGCCGAAGAGGATCGGCGTGGTCGAGGTCCGGGAAGGGGAAGACGGCTGACTCGAAGTGAACGTCGGGGGGATCGGGGCCGCGTGCGACGGATCGTAGGTGATCACGCTGAAGCAGCCGGAGTTCGTGTTCGTGGTGAGGTAAATCGCGCTCGAAGCGCCGCTCGGAACGACGACCGGGATGCCCGACGACTCGAACGCGCTCTCGATGCCGACGCCCACCGGCGCGTCGGAACAAACCGAACTCAGGTGGAACCGGAGCTGGGTCACCGGAGTGATGTCGGCGAGATTCACTTTTCCGCGCAGGACGAGATTCGCCGTCGAGGCGTCGTAAGAGGTCACGGTGAGGTCGTTCAGGACGACGGGGGGACCGAGCGGATTCGGGGCGGACTCTTCCGAAACGCAACCCGAAAGAGCGGCGAGGCCCGCCGCGAGGGCGAGCTTCCACCCGGAGTTCACGGCCAAGGCCGCGAATCCGCGCTGTTTCAGGTTTTGCTCGCCTCTCGTTTTCATATCCACCAACGAACCGCTTAAGGCTGCCTAGTTTTACGGACTCAAATCGTATTCGACCGTCAGTTTCCTAACCAAAGTTGGACGCCGTTGTTCGATCCGTCGATGATCGCCAGATCGATCTTTCCGTCGCCGTTGTAGTCTCCCGAAGTGATCGCGTTCACGATCGCGAAAGTGTCGTAAGTCACGCTCGAATTGTAGGTCCCGTTCCCCGCTCCGAGGAGGATCGTGAGCGTATTCGAGCTCCCGTTCGAAACCGCGAGGTCGACCTTGCGGTCGCCGTTGAAGTCGCCGACGACGAGGCCGGCCGGCGTCGAACCGACCGAGTAGTCGTCGTGGACCTTGAGCGAACCGTCCCCGTTCCCGAGGAGGATGCTCACCACTCCGGTCGGAGGGGAAATGACCGCGATATCCCGGCGGCCGTCGCCGTTGAAGTCGCCCGCGGCCATCACGGTCGGCGAAGCGGCGGTTCCGTATGCGACCCGTCCTTGGAAGGTCCCGTCCCCGTTTCCGAGGAGGACGCTCACCGTCGCGTCGCCCGAATCGCTCGTCACGAGGTCGATCCGCTTGTCTCCGTTCAGGTCGACGGCGACGATCGAAATCGGGTTCGAGCCGGTCGGCGAGTCCGTCTTCGCGAGGAAGGTCCCGTCCCCCACTCCGCGCAGCAAGCTCACGGAGTTGCTGTTCCCGTTCGCGATCGCGAGGTCGTAGTTCCCGTCGCGATCGAAGTCCTGGATCGCGATCGCGTCCGGACCCGAACCGGTGGCGTAGTCGGAGCGCACCTGGAACGTGCCGTCGCCTTTGCCGAGGAAGACGCTGACGGTGGCCGATCCGGAATTCGCGACGACGAGATCGAGGTATCCGTCCCGGTCGAAGTCGAAGACCGCCGCGGCGGCCGGAGCGTTCGCCGTCACGAGCGGCGTACCCGCGACGAAGAGGCCGTTTCCCGCTCCGAGGAGGATCGTCACCGTCTTCGAGTCGTAATTCACGACCGCGAGGTCTTCCTTTCCGTCGCCGTTGAAATCGCCGTGGACGACGGCGGAGGGATTCAGTCCCACCGGAGACGAGAACCCGAAGAGTCCTCCGGCCCGGCCCGGGATGAACTGGACGGTGCTCGCTCCCGAGTTTCCGACGTAGAGATCGGTCACCGCGTCGCCGTTTCCGTCGGCGAGCGCGAGCGAGGTCGGATTCGACGCCGTCGGATAGGACGTCGTGTTCGAGAACAGCCCGTTGCCGTCCCCGAACAGGATGTAGAGCGTGTTGTCCGCTCCGTTCGTGACGGCGAGATCGACCTTTCCGTCGCCGTCGAAGTCGGCCGCCTTCAGCGCCGTCGGCCCGACTCCGGTCGACGCGAGCTGGGGGGAGCCGAACGCGCCGGTTTGGTCGTTGACGAAAACGCTGACGCTGCCGTCGAAATTATTCAGGACCGCGATGTCCGGATAGGTGTCGCCGTCGAAGTCCGCGACAGCGATCGCGAGCGGATTCGAGCCGGTACCGTAGTTCACCGCCGGGGCGAAACCGCCCATCCCGTCGTTCAGAAAGACGCTGAGCGAGCTATCGCCCGAGTTCGCGACCGCGACGTCCATCTTCCCGTTCTTGTCGAAGTCGCCCATTTCGATCGCGTTCGGCGACACGCCGGTCGCGAAGGTCGTCGGGGCGCCGAACGTCGCGTTGCCGTTGCCGGGGTAGAGCGCGAGGACGCTGCCGCCCGAGGAAGCCACCGCGAGGTCGAGCTTTCCGTCGCCGGTGAAGTCGTACGCGACGACGCCGATCGGCGAAGGAGCGTCGGTCGCCGTCGAGAACGTCATCGCGGCGAGGAGCGTGCCGTCCCCGTTCCCGCGAAGGATACTGATCGCGTCCGAACCGCCGCACGCCACTGCGAAGTCGACATAGCCGTCGCCGTTGAAATCGCCGGCGGCGATGCCGTTCGATCCGGCGCAAGTCGAATAAACGACCTTCGCCGAGTAAAGCCCGCTGCCGCGGTTCAGGTACACTCCGAGGTTCCCGTCTCCGGTATTCAGGATGACGATGTCTTTCTTCCCGTCGCCGTTCAGGTCGGTGATGATCATCGGACCCGGCGAGGACCCGGTGGCATAGCTCGATCCGAACGTCCCGATTCCGAAGGAATCGATCGCTTCGTTGAAGACGAGCGTCGCGTTTCCGCTGCCCGCGAGGTCCGGTAGCACTCCGGAGAGCGGCGCGACCTCGAGAAGCGCCGTCGGAGACTCGTGACCCGCCCGGACGGTGACCTGGGCGTAGCCGGCCGCGCTCGAGACCTGGACCGGCGAGCTCGTGAGGATGCTGTCGCCGGCGTACAGGTTGAAGAAGAGCGGAACCGACGCGATCGGGTTTCCGTACCGGTCGACGACCCTCACCTTCACGTTGTCCGTGAAGTAGGTGCCGACGGTCGCGTTTTGGGCGTCCCCGAGCGTCGGCTCGAGGTGATCTGCCGCTCCGGCGACCGTGGTGACGGCGACGTCCACCGTCGATCCGAGCGAGTCGGTGACCCGGATCGTGTCCGTGACGGCCGCGACCGTTCCGGTCGTGTACGTCTTCGTGGCGGCGTTCAGGGATCCTCCCGAATTGTTCGTGAGGATCGAAAGTGTATACACTCCGGAGCCGCCCGAGGGAGTGAATACCTGGTCCGTCGCCACGACCAAGGACGCGCCCGCGGGGGAGAGAGCGAGCGCGTGCTTTTTCCAGGTGACGGAAGTGCTGGCCGAGTTACCCGCCGGATCGGACTGGGTGACCGTGAAATTGTAATCGCCGTCCGCGATCTTCGGAACGTTGATCGCGAAACTCGAGGACGAACACGGCGACGAGGTCGTCGCGTCGCCGGTGATCGTGATCGTGGCACCGCCTTCGCAGGACCCGGCGATCGAGATCGCGCCGAGCGCCGAGAAGTAAGGCGTCGCGGAGGGGGAAGTCAGCGTGGGGGGAGAAATGCTGGTCTTCCGGACCCAAACGAAAGAGATCGGGAGGGAGACGCCGGTCCCCTCCCGCTGGGTGATCAGATAGCTGAAAATGCCGTCCACGGCCGAGGTCACCGTGAAGCTGTAGGAGGACCCGATGCATTTGACCGACTGGTTCGAATCGCCGGAAAGGGCGACGGTATCCCCTTCCATGCAAAGCCCGGTGATCGTCTCGGAATTGTTCCGGGAATAATAGGGCGTCGTCGCGGGAGTGGCGATCGTCGGCGTCGGAACGAAGGGGGAAATCTGCGGGGAAAGCGTGAGTCCGGACGCGGAACCGCCCACATGACATCCCGTTAGGGACGCCAGCGTGAGCGCGGCTATCCAAACCTGCGTAACTTTCTCCCCCCGGAGCAAGATACTATTCCCTTCTCATACGGACTATTTCGGCAATCGAGTGACTCGATGGTTCCCTTCGTCGTTCACGTAGATGAAATTCGCGTCGCCCGACACGGACGTCGCATTGCTGAATTTTCCGAGCGTGTATCCGGCCGCGCCGGCTCCGCCTTGGCACCAACCGGGGGTCGCCGTACTCGGCGCCGTGCTCGAACAGCCGGTATCGCCGCCCGTCGGCTGGGTGCCGACGTTGCCCTGCCAGCCGATCATGTTCCCGCTCGTCTTATCGAGTTTGAACACGATGTAGCCCGCGCCGCCGGTGCCTGACGGATTATAAGCCGCGCCGTAGATGTAGGTTCCTCCGGTCCAAATACCCATCGGGGCGTTCGAAACCCAGCTATAGAACGTTGCGAGCGTCGTCGCGTTGTTCGTCCAGGAAACCGAATAGTTCGCGTCCGGACGAGTCGATGTCGACCCGATGTAAGCGCCCGCGAGGGAGATCTTGTCGATCCGCGAGTTCCCGCTGTTCGCGACGTAGAGGTACGTTCCGTCGGTGGTGATGCCGTCGCGGCCGTCGTAGAAGTAGAATCCGCCGCCCTTGTCCATCGTTCCGCCGATAGATGCCCGAGAGAGACCGCCCGTACACCAACCCGAGGTCGAAACTTGATAGCCCGCGGTCACCGTCGCGGTGGTACAACCGCCGGACGGCGCGGTGTTCACCGCTCCGATCCATCCGTTGTACGCGCCGGTCGTCGCGTTGAAAGAATCGATCCGGTGGTTCCCGCGGTTCACGACGAAGATGTTCCCGGCCGCGAACGTGAGGTAGGTCGGGTTATAGAGACCGCCCGAAACCGTGTTGTTCGCTGTGGAAATACCGCCCGTGCACCAGCCCGGCGTGACGCCGC
Source organism: Bdellovibrionales bacterium (assembly GCA_018266355.1). Lineage (GTDB taxonomy): Bacteria > Bdellovibrionota > UBA1018 > UBA1018 > UBA1018 > JACMQW01. Next base: position 259,219 of record JAFEAP010000029.1, on the reverse strand, counting down.
TCGCGCCGTTGCACCCGACCGCGCCGCCCGTCGGCGCCGAGGAAATATAACCGACCCATCCCATCGAGGCGCCGGTGGACATGTTGAATTTGTTGATCCGGTGGAGACCGTAATCCGCGACGTACAGATAAGTGCCGTCGCCCGTGATGCCCATCGGGTTCCGCATGAGGCCGTCGACCGCCTGCGGGATCATCGTATTCCAGAGGTAGCTCGGGTTCGGGAGCGAACCTAAGCACCAGCCCGGCGAGAAGCCGAACGCGTTCGCGCCCGCGCAACCGGCCGCGCCTCCCGTCGGCGACGAGGCGATCCCGCCGATCCAACCCACGGTGGCGCCGGTCGCGAGATTCACCTTCTTCACGCGGCCGTTCCCGATCTCGGTGACGTAGAGGAATCCGTTCGTCGTGTCGACCCAAGACCCGCCCGGCTGGCTCATCGAGTCGTCGTCGAATCCGTCGTAAGCCGCGAAGCTCTGGTTCGCCGACCAGGTCGTCGGGCTCGCTCCGGTCAGGGCGAGAGTACCGAGGTAATTCCCCGTAGAAGAGTCGAATTTCTTGATGACCGGGAGAGAACTCGAGGCCGTGCCTTGGCCGGTGATGAGGTTCCCCGCGCCGTCGTAGGCGACCGCGGCGAGCTGGTTGAACGAGCGCTCTTCCATTCCGTTTTTCGCGGTACCGCCCAAGCACCAGCCCGGGGTGTTCGCGTTCGGGACGAGGGTCGAACAGCCCGCGTTCCCCGACATCGAGTTCGCGTTGTTCACCTTCCCGGCCCACCCGTAAGTCGTCCCGGTAGAATCGAACTTCAGGAGGCGGTTCGAATCGGCGGCGTAGAAGAGCGAGCCGTCGGTCGCCATCTGCTGCGGACTGGTCCATCCGAGGTTCGTCACGTAGCCGAGGTAGGCCCCCGACACGAGGTTATACTTCGTGATCGTGACGTTGTTATCCGAATGCATGACGTAAAGGGTGTTCGTCGCGCCGTCGGCGTAGACCTCGAGCGGGTTATTTACCGCACCCGGATTCGTGCCCGCGTTCAGCGTGGAGCTGAGGCCGCCCACGCACCAGCCCGGCGTCCGCGATCCGTTTCCGGTCGTCGCGCAGGTGTTCGAGACGTCGCTCGCCGCGCCCGTCGGATTCGTCGTACCGACGACGCCGATCCAACCCATGAACTGGCCGGTGTCGGCGTTGTAGCGGTTGATCATGCCGGTCGAGCTCACGTAGATGTAGTTCGCGACGCCGTTTTCCGACGCCGGCGAGTACGCGATCGCGCGCGGGTTGATCATGCCGCCGTCGCCTTTATTCGCCGGAGCGGCGCCGAAGGGGTTCGAGGCGTTGTAGTTGTTCCCGCCGATGCACCAGCCCGGGCTGAAGTTGCCCGAGACGGTCGAACTGCAGGTGTTCGAGACGCCGACGCCCGAGGCCAGCGTCGAGCCGCCCGCGTTCCCGTTCGCCGCCGTCGAGCCGATCCGTGAGATGTACCCGACGAAGGCGCCGGTCGTCGCGTCGTACTTGTTCACCGACCAGCCGTTTCCGCTCACGACGTAGATGAAGGAACCGTCGTCCGCGATCGACTGAGGAGACATCAAGTGACCGTTCGTCGGGGACCAACTGCCGGTGGCCGCGGTGCTCTGACCGCCGATGCACCAACCCGGAACCTGGTAGTTCCCTTTCGTCGGGCTCATGCTCACGCACTGGGCATTCAAGGTCGGGTTCACGTTCGAACCGACCGGACCGATGCCGCCGTTGTTGTACCACGCGCCGATCCATCCGACGTAGGTCTGGTTCACGTAATCGTACTTGTGGATCCGGTGGTTCACGTTGTCGACGACGTAGAGATACTGTTTGAGGGCATCGAAGTGCAGGTAAGAAACCGAGGTCGGACCGTCGATCCGCGAGGAGATCCCGACCTTGCCCGTTTGGAACCAGCTGAGCGCGCCCGCCGTGCCGATGTAGGCCGGAGCGGCCGTGATGCCCCAGCTCGCGGTGCCCGCGGTGAGGACGGCGTTATGATCGGCCGCCCGCAGGGTGAGCGGCGACGCGTTCGTCGGCGAGAGGCCGACGAAGTAGAACGTCTTCGCGCTTTCGCCGGCGGAGAAGACGAAGGAGCTGACCGAAGAGGTACACCCGCTGTCCGAATAGTAGTAGCCCGCCGCGCCCTGGCCGGAGAGGTCGACGGTGATCGGCGTGATCGCGGCGGTGACGGCGGCGGCGCCGTCGAGGGTATTGATCGTGAACGGACCCGCGCAAACCGAGGACTTCGCGCTGCCGGCGGCCGGCGCGGTGATCGAGAGGGCCGACGGCGAAACGCCGAGGTTGATCGTCTGCGAGTTCGCGAGGTTCGCCGCCGGATCCGAGACGTAGAGGTGCAGCGTCTCGGCGGCGTTGTCCTTGAAGTAGATCGTCGCGGAAGTCGCGCTCTGCGGAATCGTCACGTTCGAGCCGATCGGGGCGCCACCGCACGAAGGAGAGGTATAGAAATTACCGGAAGAGCCGGTGAGACCGTTCATCTTGAGGCCCAAGACCGAAGTCGCGGCGACGCTATTTCCGGCGGCGTCCTTCAAAGTTACGGTGAAAGCCGGAGAGCAAACCCCGGCGACGACGCTCGTGACGCTCGAAGTGAAGTCGATATTCGAAGGATCCACGGTGATCTGGACCGGCGCGGTCGACGTCGTGATCACGCCCGCCGGGTCGCCGACGGAGATGCTGAGGCTCTCCGCCTTATTGTCCTTCAAGTAGAGGTTCGTCGTCGAGGAGCCCGCGGCGAGCGAGTAGCCCGCGAGGGTGACGACGGACGTGCAAGCCGCGTCCGAGTAGAACGCCGCGCTCGTGCCGGAGAAGCCGGTGATCGTGATCGGGATCGCGACCGGGGCCGGTCCGACCGTCCCGTCGGCGCCGGCGGTCGAGATCGCGAATGCCGTCGAGCATTGACCCGCGACGACGTTCGCCGGGCCGGTCATCGTGAGCTGCGCCGGGCTGAAGGCGACGGCGAGCGCGCCGGTGGCCATGATCGACGCCGGATCGGTCGCCGTGAACCCGATCGACTCGGCCTTGTTGTCCTTGATGTAGTAAGTCTTGGTGTTCGAGCCGGTCGTGAAGATGATCGAAGCGGCGACGGGGGCGCCAGCGCACGCGCTCGAGGTGAAGAGCTGGGCGGAGCCGAGACCCGAGAGATTGATCGTGGTGTTCGCCGTCGCGTTCGCGGCGTTGCCGGCCATGTCCTGGAGTTGGATCGTGATCGCGGTGCTGCACGTGCCGGAGAGCACGGTCGCGGGACCCGTGATGCCGATCTTCGCCGGGACGCCGGCGGTGATGTTGAACGCGTTCGAATACGCGACGGCGAGCGGCGCGGAGTTCGCGGCGAGTTTATAACCGGTGCCGATCTTGTTGATACCGAGACCCGAGAAGGTCGCGACCCCGTTCACGGCGGCGACCGTCGTCGTGCCCGAGAGCGTTCCCGCGCCCGGATTCACGAAGATCGACGAAGTCACGCTCGCGGTCGACGAGGAACCGGTGGTAACGACGTTTCCCTGGGCGTCTTCGACGGCGACCTGGAAGTCGGCCATCGAACCGACGCCGGCCGGGGCGTTCGAAGGTTGCTGGACGAAGGCGAGTTTCGTCGCCGGACCCGGAACGAACTGGACCGAGGTCGCGACGGAAGTGAGGCCCGCCGGCGAGGAGATCGCGAGGATCCGCGTTCCGGCGACGGTGCTCGCGAGCGAACCGGAGCTCGTGCCCGCGGCGTTCGTGTTCACCGCCGGCTGGGTGATCGAGTCGGCGGAGATCGTCGAGCTGAACTGGGGTTTCACGCCCGAGATCGGGTTGCCGTACTGGTCGGCGAGCGTGATCGCGACGTTATAGGAGGAGGTGCCGTTCGCGACGAGCGGACCGGCCGGGGTCGCGACGATCGTGGAATTCGACGCCGAGACGGTTCCGGCGGAAATCGTGAACTGGTTCGAGTCGACGGTGAGCACGCCGGAGCCGTAAGTTTGCCCCGAGGTATCGTTCTTCGAAGCGGTGAGGATCTTGATCCCCGCTTCTTGGAGGTTGATCCCGGAAAAGGTCGCGACGCCCTTCACGGCGGCGACCGTCGCGGTGCCGCGGACGGTGCCGATCGTCGGCGAGGAGGCGGAAACGGCGATCGTCACGAGCGCGGTCGCGTCCGGACCGGCGGTGACGACGTTATTGTTCGCGTCGAGGATCTTCACCACCGGCTGGGTGGAGAGCGGCGCGCCCGCGGTCGACGAGCCCGGCTGGGAGTCGAAGACCATTTGGGTCGCTTGACCGATCGGGATGAAGGTCACGGTGTTCGTGTTGTCGTCGTTGAAAGTCCCGATGAGGAGCGAAGCGCGGCAGGTGTAGCTCGTGCCCGAGACGAGGCCGGTGAGGTTCGCCGACGTGAGATTCACGTTCGTCACGCGCTTGTAGAGCGAGTAGTCGGTGTCGGTCGGAGTCTTACAGTAGATGTCGATCTCGTCGGCGTTCGATCCGTCGTTGAAGTCGACCGTGGCCGAGGTGCTGCTCGTCACCGTCGCGGTCGTGATGCCGGCGTACGGGATCGCGCCGCGGTCATTCGTGTTCGTGTCTTCCTTGTTCTTCGAGTCGGCCGCGCGGACGCGGAAGGAATAGTAGGACGCGTTCGCGAGGCCGGTGAGCGTCGTGAAGGTCGCCGGCGCCGGGACGGTCTTAATGAGGCGCGGGCTGAAGAAGAGCGTGACGTCGTAGATGTTGTACGCGACCGTGGTCGCGTCCGTGGATGCGTTCCAGGTGAGCTTCACCTTCGTCGCGCCGACGGTATTCGCCGAAGTGAGGCCGAACGATTGGTTCACGACGGTGGTCGAATTCGAATCCGTCGTGAGCGGTACGTCCGTAGGCACGCAGCCGACCCCCGCCGAGGCGAGGACGAACGAAAATCCAAAGATTTGGAAAACCGAACGTGAAGTTAATCGCATACGTACCACTGGTTGGGCCGAGGAAACTCTCCTCCGCTCCATCTCCATTTTACCCAAAGTTTATAGAATAGTTGAGTAAAATAGTCAGTGTTTAGGTATCATTAACTTTATCGGCGTAACCCCCTAAAACTTAACCGGGACCTCAGAGACTGTACCCGATCCTTATATAGAGGAGTCGGTTCGTGATGACCGTCGATTCGACCGGTTTGTAACCGAGTTTCCAGTAACCCAGGTCAAGCTCGACCCGGTGACTGCTCGCGAGCGTCCAGATCCTCCCGAGGAGCAGGTTCATCTCCGCTTCGGAGGCGCTGAAGAGTCCGGCGATCGGAACGTAGCGGAGTTGGAAGAGCCAACCCGTCTTCGGATTCACGTCGAACTGCCACTTCATCCCGATCTCGGGCGCGATCAGGTTCGAGAACCCGTACGGAAATCCGTTCGAGAGCATGGTGATGTAGTGGAAGCCGAGCTCCGCGGTGGGTTGGATGCGTCCCTGCGCGAGCGTCCAATTCGGACGGTAAGTTCCGTCGATGCTCGCCGCGAGCGTCTGCGGTCCGTAGCGGGAGGGCGAAGCCTGGAGCGTGAAGTACGTGAGGTTGACGTCGGTCGCGAGCCCGAACTTCGAACTTCCGCGCGGGGAATCGTAGCGCACGCCGAACATTCCCGTCTTCGAGTCGAAACTCCCGAACTGGGTCTGGAAATAATGAAACGACGTCAACCCGAGGAAAACCGAAGCTTCGCCCCAGACCGCGCCGACGCGGAATTCCTGGGCTTCCGGCGCGAGAAGCACGACCTTTTCCTTGATCTCCTCGCCGTTCGGTCCGCGCGCGGTCCACGTGAGGTCGCTCGTCCGTCCGTTCAGGTAGGCGACGATGCTGAAGGTTTGCCTCCCTTTCTGTTGGGGAGCCATCAGCTTCGTTTGGCCGATGTAGAGCGCCCACCCCGGTTTATCGAACGCGCCGCGGACGTCGACCGACGGGCGGAGCTTCCCATTTTTCGGAAGAAGCGTGACCGAAAGTTTCTTATCGAAGAGTACGAGTTCCGGAATCGCCGGCGCGGGATCCGTCGTGCGGATCAACTCGGCCGACCAACTCGCGATCTGCCCGCCGCTCGGACCGGGCGCGGGCGTGCCGGAAGGGTTCGGCGCGGGATCGTCGGCGCGGACCACGGGACTCGCAGCGAACATCGCGAGCGCGAGGACGGCCAGGATCCGTGGGCCGCCCCGCTTAACGCTTTCGACAATTCCGCGAAACCTCGAGCCCACCTAAAGACTTTCCCAGCAAAAACCCCGAAAAACAACGCCACCCGGCTCGTCGTCATTTTCCTGACGGCGCTTGGGGGACTCCTACCCGGCAAGGTTGACCGATTGTTTCGCGAAGCGCGTCCGGGCGAAAATGGAAAGGATGGCCGCCTCCGGTTCCGGAACGAACAACCCGAAGTCCACCCTTCCCGCCGTGACCGATCTCCTCGAATCGGGTCACGCGCTCGGACAGATCGCGGCCGCCGCGCGCGGACTCGAGATCGCCCTCGACCAACAAACGAAGCGAGAACGGCAACTCCTCGAAGAGAACTCCTACCTGCGCGATTCCGGCCGCCGACTCGCCGCCGAACTCACCGATCTGATGATGAAAGTCGGCGTCCTCGAGGAAGAACTCGCGATCGCACGCACCCGGATCGACGAAGTCGTCCGCGAGAAGACGCTCCAAAACGAGGAACACCTCCGTCGCGAACGCGAGTGGAGCGATTCCCAAGACCGAATTTCCGAATTTAAGATCGCCGAAACGATCGCGCGCGATAACCAGATTCGCGAGGAAACCCTCCAGCTCGCGAAAGTCGCCGCCGCCGAAGCCGCGCTCGAGCACGAAAAACTCCAAGCGAAGCTGAACGAAATCACCGCAGAATTCTCGATCTACCGCGATAACGCGACCACCGAGCTCGCGCGAGTCCGCCGCGAGAACGCTCGCCTCACCCAGGCGCTCACCGCGATCGAAAGCGAGAAAGACTCTGCCCGTGCCCAGCTGATCGAAGTCGCCGAAGCCGCGCGCACTCGAGCGGTCGCGCTCGAAAACGAACTCTCCGAGATTTCCACCGCCCATCGCGAGGCGCAGCTCCAGGTCTCCGACCTCTCCGCCCGCCTCGACCGCGAGCGCGCGACCGCCCGCGCGACCGCCGCCGAACTCGCGTCCATTCGGGAAGAGACGATCACCCGAGTGCGCGAGATGCGGATCACCCACGAACGGAACGCCGCCCAAGCGAAGACCGAGCTCGAAGCCCGACTGAAGCAAGCCGAGTTCGACGCCAAGAGCGAGATCGACCTCGCCCGCCGTGAAAACCGCGACCGTATCGCGGAACTCGAGCGGAACCTCCAGATCCTTTCCGACGAGCTCGAGTCCGAGCGGAAACTCAAACACGAGGCCGAACGGGTCCGGCACGAGGCCGAGGACGCGCGTGAGGCGACCTCGCGCGACGCCGCCGCACGCGTGCGCCGGCTCGAAATCGAATGCGCCGATCTCACCGACGAACTGAAGCGCACGGTCGAAACGAGCGAGCGTCGTATCGCCGAGATCCGGAACGAAGCAAAGAACGAGAAGATCCGGCTCGCCCGCGAATCCGCCGACGCCGTCTCGGAAGCCCGCGCCCGGGAAGACGAGGCCCGCGCGCTCGCGAAAGAGGCGGCCGAAGCCGCCGAACACTCCCGTCGCGAAGCCGAACTCGCGAAGCGCCACGCCGCCCGTATGCGCGCGCCGGCCGAACAGGGACTCGAAAGCCTACGCCAAGTCGCCGACCAACTCCGCGCCGAGCGCGACCAGCTCCTCCGCGCCCGCGCCGAGGAACGCGCCGAGTTCCAAACCGAGCTCTCCCGCCTCCGCGCCGAGATGGAGACGAACGCGAAGCAAGCCCGCGAGATCCAGAACCGCCGGATCGCCGCCGAGGTCGAGAAGATCCGTTTCGAGACCGAGGCGATCGCCGAATCGGGGTCGACGCCCTCGGAAAATCCGCTCGCCGAGGTCCTCCGACGGAAAGAACGCGAAATCGAACGCGCGAAATCCCGGCTCGCGAAGGATAAGACTTCCGAGACCGATCACTGACGCGATCAGGCCCCGTTAACCCGGCCGAGAATCGCCTCGCCATAAGCTTGAACGAGCTTCGGCCCCATTCCCGGCACCATCCGAAGCGCGTCCTCCGTCGTCGGCCGCTCCTCGCAGATCGCGTAAAGTACCCGGTCGGTGAGCACTCGGAACGCAGGCACGCCCTTCTTCTTCGCTTCGGCGAGCCGCCAGGCGCGGAGGTCTTCGAAGAGTTTCGGGAGTTCCGACGCGCGTTCCGGGTCCGCGACGACCGGCGCACGGCCGTCGCCCGCGCGTCTCGTCGTACCGAGCTTCTTCTTCACTTTCGCCGCCCGCGCCCCGGCCATCGAATCCCCGTCGATCTCGATCGCGGCGACGTCCTCGGCCTTCGCACGCTTTCCGGCGGCGAGCAGCGCGATCCGACGGTAGGAAATGACCTTCCCGTCCTTCTCGAACTCGGATTGGAGCACCTCGATCATTCGGGCCCGGGCGAGCGCGGAGAGGATCCGCTCGAAGCCCGAGCGGGTGACCCGCGAGTCGAAACTCGTCGCTTCGTCGAAGAGCCGGCCGACCGCCTGGCCGTCGCGGCCGGAGAGCGAGGCGAGCGTCTGGGCGACGATCCCGCGCTCGAGTTCGTCGAGGACACGGACGTTCGCGACCGGCGCGCAGCGGTCGCAGATCCCGCAGGCGCGGGTACCGTCTTCCGTGTCGCCGAAATGCCGGATGAGCGTCGTCATCCGGCAGCCGCCGCTCTCGGTGAAAGCCTGCATCGAATCGAGCTGCGCGAGCCGGTGTTTCCGCTGTTCTTCGTAAGGTTTTTTCCAACCTTCGATTCCGAGCGAGACCGCCTCCCCGTGTTCGATCTTCACTCCCCCGTGCATCCAGAGCTTTTCGAGCGCCTTTTCGAAATCCTCGGCGTCGACGCCCCTCACGGATCCCCGGAGCTCGTCGGCGAGCACCGACCCCGTCGGCGGGACAGCCGCGCGCACTTTCGCGAGAACGGCCGTGTCGGGATGATCGCGGTCGAGGAAAAACTCGTGGGTCTTCCGGTCCGAATAGCAATGAAAGAGGATCGCCTGCGAGGGAAGTCCGTCGCGTCCCCCGCGGCCGATTTCCTGGTAGTAACTTTCGAGGCTTCCCGGAAGCGCGGCGTGTACGACCGTACGGACGTTCGCCTTGTCGATGCCCATCCCGAAAGCGACCGTCGCGACGATCACGTCGCTCGTTCCGTTCAAGAAGGCGACGGAGACGTCTTCGCGGTCCGCGGACGTCATCCCCGCGTGGTAAGCCGCGGCCTTGAGTCCCCGGAGTTCGCGGGCGAGCTCCTCGGACTTCTTTCGCGTCGGCGCGTAGACGATCGCCGGTCGGCGCTCGGGATCGGCGAGGACGGCCGAGATCCGATCGGCGCGTTCGGAGGGGAGCGCATCCACGACTTGGATCGCGAGGTTTTCCCGCCGGAATCCGTGGATGAAGAGCGACGGATCTCGGAGCTTGAGCTGAACGCAGATGTCCTTTTGGACGAGCGGGGTCGCGGTCGCCGTAAGCGCGACGATCGGGGTGTTTTTCAGACCTTCGAGCCGCTCGCCGACGAGTCGGTAATCCGGACGGAAGTCGTGGCCCCAATGCGAAATACAGTGCGCCTCGTCCACGGCGATGAGGGACGGCGGATGCTGCTTCAGCATCTCGGCGAAACCCGGGACGGCGAGGCGCTCGGGCGCGATGAAAAGGAACTCGAGTTCGCCGCGGAGGTAGCTTCGGAACGTCTCGCGCGATTCCTCGCGGCCGCGCCCGGAATGGATCCGGCCGGCTTTGACTCCTCGGGAAAGCAGCCGATTCACCTGGTCCTCGATCAAGGCGACGAGCGGACTGATCACGAGGGTCGTCCCTCCGCGGGCGAGCCCCGGGATCTGGTAACAAAGGCTCTTACCGGCCCCGGTCGGCATCACGACGAGGGCGTCCCGACCGTCGGCGACCGCCTGGCAGACCGCGGCCTGGCGCGGACGGAACTCGGAATAGCCGAAACGCGTCTGAAGGAGCTGAAGGAGGCGATCCGAAGGGGAATGATCCGGCATGCGTGCGGACCTAGCATGCGTTACGCCACCGGTCCCCGTCAACGTCGCCAATCCGCTGACGGCGGCAAATTTGACCGATTGCTGCCCCGCTCTGGGATCGCGGACACTATAAGGAGGAGAACTCCCGGCATGGACGCCCCGAACAGTCTGATCAGCCAGCACCTCGAAGGATTCCTCACTTCCGCGCGGAAGCTCGAGGAGGCGCTCGGCGAAGAGAAAAAACGCAGCCAGAAGATCGCGCAGGAATACCTCTCGACGCGCACCACGCTCGAGAACGCCGTACGCGAACTCCAGAACCGGCTCGTCAGCCGCGAGAATAAAATCGCCGCGATCACGCAGGCGTACCAATCGCTCCAAGCCTCGGAAAATCGGTTGAAGCAGGAAATGGCCGAGACCGGCACGCGCGAGAAGAAGCTCGAAGCCGAGATCGCCCAGTACAAGAACGCCTGGAACGAAGTCCTCGCGCGCGAAGCCCAGGCCCGCGGCGCGATCATCGAGCTCGAAAAGATGAAGTCCGTCGTCGTCGAGCACCGGAACCAGATCCGCACGCTCGAGACGAAACTGAACGAGACGACGTCGAACGCGGCGACCCACTCGCGCCACGCCGAGACTTACCAGCGCGAACTCCAGAGCTCGCTCATCCGCATCCAGTCCGCGGAAGCGAAGTACAACCAGCTCCAAAAAGAGCTCGCGATCCTGAACCAGAACAAGCGGAACGCCGACGAGGAAATCGCCCGCATCGAGGCGAACATGAAAGAACGCTTCCGCTGGGAGATCGCGACCGAGAAGGAACGGCTCCGCGCGGAGATCGAGAAGGACGCCGCGCTCGACCGGGAGCGTTTCCGCGAGATCGCGCGGAACCAGATGCGCGCCGAAGTCGAACGCCAGATCGGCCCGGACCGCGAAGCGCGGGAGGCCGCCGAGGCCGAACTCGCCCGCGTGCAAGCCGCGATCGCCGAAGTCGAGACGAAGAAAACCCAGGAGATGGAACGCGCTCGCGCTCGCCTGCTGGCCTTGACCGAGGAGAACCTCGGGATGAAGGAAGAGATGAACCTCGCGATCGCCGCGAAGGCCGCCGAAGTCGACGCCGCCGTCGAGCGCGCGGACCGGGCCGAAAAGGCCCTCCTCTCCGCGAAGAGCGAACTCGCCATGCTCCAAATGGAGTCGGGCAGCGTGCAGACGAAGCTCGAGACCTTACGCAAGGAATCGAACAAAGCCATGCTCGTCGAACGGCTCCGTCACGACGACGAGGTCCGCGACCTTCGCCAGAAGATCGAAGCCCTCACCGAACGCGGAATCTACGCCGAAAAGGTCGAGGAAATCCCGGAAGGGATGCGCGTCTACTCGGCGACGCCGGTCTCCATCGCGCGGTCGAGCCGCGACGGGAACGTCGCCGACCACCGCGTGAACTCGGAAGAAAGCAGGCTCTGATCGAGCCGCTCGCCGGCGTAGGCGGTTTCCACGCGCGGGCTGCTGCGCGCCGGAACGACGCTCTCGCGCACTAAGAATGCGACGGCGACGTAGAATACCGCGCGGTAGAAGAAGAACCATTTTCCGACGAGCCAGCGGGGATCCACGCCGCGTTTCGTTTGATCTTTCATGAGACCCTTCCTTTCCCTGGAAGTCGTGGGCGGCGGAAAGAGGCATCATGCCCCGGGCTGGCCCCTGCTACGGGACTAATAAAGCAAGCCCGGGACCAACCGGCCCGGAAAGCAGGGATTTCGCGAGGTTAGGCCGAAATCAGCTCGCCTGAACCCGCCGGGCGAACGAGGAAACGGAGCCCTTGGGCGTCACTTTGGCCAAAACGCGCCAGAAATCGTCCAAATCCGTCACCGTGACGATCTCCCCGTGATCGAGGACGACCCGTACGGTGTCCTGGACGCCCGGCTCGATCAGGATCCGTTCGAAGTACTTCTCGGATTCGAGGAACTTCCGTTTCATCTCGCGGACGATCTTCGGAAGCTGCTCGCTGCCGAGGAGCCGCGGTTTCACGACCTCGTCGAGGAAATCGATTTGTTCCTGGGTTCCCGCGCGCGTATTGCCGAATATCTCGACGATCGTGCCGGCGAGGTTTCCTTTGAACGGGCTGTCCTTCAGGAAAATGTCGTAGCTGATCTTCCGAAGGCCGCCGTTCAGGTGCCCGCTCGCGCTGCGGAAGAGACCGCCCTGATCGATGCGATCGAGATACGAGTGGATGAGGGCGTCGCGGGAATGGATTCCCGGATAACGCTTCCCGAGCTCGCGCTCGTAATTGATCTTCCACCAGCTGCCCGGAATCGAAGGACCGTCGTGACCGACGATCGAGGAAAGGATTTTCCGCCACGTGCGCGCGTCGACGCCGACCTCGAGACGGATGCGATTTCCCTCGCGCATGCTGATGCGCGAGTGATCGAGGAACGCGCGGAACGCGCTTCCGTCGTAGTGTTTGAGGTATTTCTGAAGAATGTGCGGCTCTTTCCCGAGATCGGAGAGCAGGATCGCCGTCTCGAGGATCTCGGGCTGGATGTCGATGCGCTCGAGGCTCTCGCGATCGCAGCGGACCTCGCGCGCCATCCGGCGCACGTGCTTCAGATTTTCGTTCTGAGCAGCGGAACCGGTTCGGCGAAATTCTTGAAGGATCCGGAGCGTAAACCGACGCAACACCGAGTCCTTCATCGCGCTTTTATCGCGAATCTGTGACATCCTTCTATTATGGCACTAAATGAGGGTCCTTTTCATAGCCATGATTTCACTAAACTCTCGGTTCGCGACGCCTATCGGATCCTTGTCGCTTCGATCGTCCCGCGTCCGATCGCGTTCGTCTCGACCGTCGATGAGAACGGCGTCACCAACTTGGCGCCCTTCAGCTTCTTTAACGGCGTGAGCTCGAACCCGACTTGCATCGTCTTTTCCTGCTCCCGGATGCCCGACGGCTCGAAAAAAGATACTCTCCGAAACATCGAGGCGACCGGCGAATTCGTCGTGAACACCTCCGAAGAAGCGATCGCCGAAGAAGTGAACGCGGCCTCGGCCGCCTACCCCCACGGCGTGAGCGAGTTCGCGATCGTCGGACTGACCCCCCTCGCCTCGACGTGGGTCCGGCCGCCGCGCGTCGCCGAATCGGCGATCCATATGGAATGCCGCCTCGAGAAGATCGTCGAAATCGGCGAGGACTCCCCCGGCGGGTCGAGCCTCATCATCGGTCGGGTCCTCGGCATGCACGTCGCCGATCGGGTACTCGCCGAGGGTGAGATCCGGTACGAGAAGCTTAAACCCGTCGCCCGGCTCGGACGCGACGAATGGTTACGTGGCGGGGAAGTCTTTCGACTTCGCCGACCCCAGATCGCCGCGCACGACCTTCCGGCCGATCGCCCATCCGAGAAAAAATAGGACGATCCCGTTCGGAAGGATGCGCGAGAAGAACGAAAGGACGCGGTTCACCGTCCCGTGAACGGCCACGCGTTTCCCCTTCATGAGGGCGGCGTAGCCGTAGGCAGCGACCGGGGCCGCGTTCGCGACCGGAAGACCGGTATCGAAAAGGCCCGAGTCGGTCCCGAGGCGGCGTTCAAACTCCGTATGGGTCGGTCCCGGGCAAAGCGTCGTCACCGTGACGCCGCTCCCGCGAAGTTCGGCGGAAAGACCTTCCGAGAACGAAAGGACGAAGGCCTTCGTCGCGAAGTAGAGCGAGAGGTACGGCCCCGGCTGGAACGCCGCGGTCGAGGCGACTTGCAGGATCCGCCCCGAACGCCGGTTCACCATCTGGGGCAGGAACGCCTTCGTCAGACGAACGAGCGCGGAGACGTTCACGTCGAGCATTTCGCGTTCGCGCGGCCAATCGATCTCCGCGAAAGGACCTTCGATGCCGACGCCGGCGTTGTTCACGAGGACGTCGATCACGGCGTGCTCGGCGTCGAGACGGGAGATCAGCGCTTCCAGCGCCGCGCGGTCCGCGAGATCGCAGACCTCGACCCGAACCGGGACGAGGAACCTCTGGTGCAACTCGGCCGCGACGGCGTCGAGCCGGGCGCGGTCGCGGGCGACGAGAATCAGCGAATGATGGTTTTCCGCGAAAACCCGGGCGAGCTCCCGGCCGATGCCCGAGGAAGCTCCCGTGATGAGTGCGGTCGCGTGACGACGATCCATAAACTGCATTCGTCTTACCACGTCCTCGCGCTACTTCGCCTCGGGAATCGGCGCGGTCGGATGTTTCGCCTTCGCGTTCTCGCCGTAACTCGCGATCAAGCCGTAGACGAACTGAAGGCGTTCGATCTTCAAGTCGCGTTCCGCGTCATCGCGGAGCGCCCAATTCCGGTAAAAGACGAGGTCGACGGAGAGCGGCGGATTCGTCAGCTGCTTCAGCACGTCGTCCCGGATCATCTCGGGACGCAGGGCGAGATACGGAAAACCGAGGACGCATCCGGCGACGAGGCAAAGGACCGCGTACCGTTTCCATGACCAGGCTCCGATGAAGGCCGTCAGCCAGAGAAAGAAGGAAACGGCGAGCCCGGTGTACGCGATCGTCGAAAACTGCGGGAATCCGTAAAACCGCACAAGTTCGGCCGCGGAGAGGAAGACCACGACGCCGACCAGCCCGAAAAGAGCCGAAACGAAGCGGTAAAGCCAACCCCGGAATCCGGCTTTCATCTCGACAAACCCTTTCCGATCGGCGAAACCCGACCCATGTTCGCGCGATACCGAAAACTCGCCGCCGAAGCGAAGTCGGAGTTGAAACGGAACGGTTTCCGCTCGCTCTTCCGAAAGTACGGCTGGAAACTCGTCGCACTCGTTTTCACGACTTACCTCGTACGGGACATCGCGCTCTACATCGTCCTTCCGTGGCTCGTCTCCCGCAATCTCCTCGCGGATTGATTACCGCGCAACGTGCTCTCAACGAGCACTGATCGTCGGTGCGGCCGCGCCGCTCGCGAGCCAGTCGGTCATGATGTTGATGCCTTCGCTTACGAGCGGAGCCTGGGTCTCCTTGAGCTTCGCCTTGCGGTTCTTTTCCTTCTTATCGTCCTTCTTGTTCTCTTCCTCGGCCTTCTTCTTCATTTCGGCGAGGCGGATGACGCCCTTGTTCTTCTTCGCGTCTTCGATGCTCTTCACGATCTCCGCGAACTTCGAATCCTTCGACACGCGCTCTTGAGAGAGCTTCTTCAGCTTCTTCACGAGGTCGCCGTCGATCGGCTTCCAGTGGTGAGCGGCATCGTCGTCGTTCGCCTCGCTGCTGACGAACGAGGGAATCTTCTGCGGCGGAAGCGAGTAATCCATCGTCTTCTCCCCGATGTCGTCGGTCGAGAAGACCGACGGAAGCTCGATATCGCTCTCGACGCCTTGGTGTTGGGTCGACGCGCCGGCCGGAATGAAGAACATCCCGGTCGAGACCTTCATCGCGCCGAGGCCCTGCGGAAGGTCGGACACGACCTGCACGGTGCCTTTCCCGTAGGTGTGGTCGCCGCCGACGATCAGCGCGCGGTGGTAATCCTTCAGCGCTCCCGCGAGAATCTCGGAGGCGGAGGCCGAAAGCCGGCTGGTCAGCACCATGAGCGGTCCGCTGAACGCGGTTTCGTCGTCGCGGTCGGCGAGGACGTCGACGCGTTGGTCGGAACCTTTCGTGGCCACGACGGCCGCTTTCTTCATGAAAAGACCGGCGATTTTAACGGCGTCGTCGAGGAGGCCGCCGCCGTTCCGCGAGAGGTCGATCACGAGGCCGTCGACCTTGTTCTTCTTCGCTTCGAGGACGAGCTTACGCATGTCGTCCGCGCTCGAACGGCCTTCGCGGCCGCCGCCGTAGAACGAAGGCAGGTCGATCACGCCGATCTTGAAGCTCTTGTCGCCGACCTTCTTCGTTTCGTAGGTGATCTTGGCCGCTGATTCCTTGATGTCGATCTTGTCGCGAACGATCGTGACGTCGAACGTCTTGTTCGTGTCGCCTTGACGGAGGATCGTGAGGGTCACCTTCGTGCCCTTCTTGCCGCGGATCCGCTTCACCACGTCCTGGAGATCCATATCGACGACCGGTTCGGCTTTCTGGCCGGCCTGGGCGACGGCGATGATCTTGTCTTTCGGCTGGAGCACTTTCGCGCGATCGGCCGCGCCGCCCGGTATGACTTCCTCGACGAGCGTGAACCCGTTCTGGGAAGAAAGCGAGGCGCCGATACCTTCGAGCGAGAGCTGCATCTGGATGCGGAACTCCTCGAGCGAGTCCGCGCTCATGTAACTCGAGTGAGGATCGAGCGCGAGCGCGAAGCTTTCCGCGAAATCGACTTCGCGGTCGGAAAGCTTCTTCTCCTTCGTCCGCTTCGTATCGAGTTCGTAGCGATGGATCACGTTCTTTTTCGCTTCGGGGAGCTTCGTCTTCGAAAGCATTTCGTTCGTGATCTGGAAGTGGATCATTTTCTTCAGGAGCGCCTTCTTCTCGTCGAGGTCCTTCGAGAATTTCCGCTTATCCGGGTCGGTCACGAGTTCGGCGGATTCGTCGAGCGCGTACTTGTCGCCGAGGAATTCCTTCGCGAACTTTTCGTTCTCCTCGGCGCCCTTCACGAGCGCGTCCTGGGATTCCTCGATCGCCTTGCAGTCGCCTTCGTCCATCGTCTTGAACGTCGCGAGCAGGTTCTTCTTGAGCGTATCGACCTGACCCTGGAGGAGGAGCGTCTTCGAGGGATCGATCGTCTTGATGTACTGATCGACGGTGTGGGCCTTGATCTCGTCGGTCATGTTCCGATGCACGTAATGGAATCGGAAGTAGAGATTGAAAAGCTGCGGAAGGACCGCGCAACTCAGGTTGCTCGCGTGAGCCACCCCTCCGGAAAGGAACGTGCCGAGTACGATGAAGAGCGAAATCGAGCGACGAGCGAACATGGATGGAGGGCTCCTAAGGTGTGACGAAAAAATTTCGAGAACCTCCATTAGTCTATCCCATTTTTCCGGGACGCAAATCCCCGAAGCGAGGAGATTAAATGCCTTCGTGCCGGTGCTTTTCTGACGGAAGCGCGGGGTCATGTCGAAGAAGTTTGCACCCACTGGTAGCTTCGGAGAATAATGAGAAAAAACCTTACGCAGCGTTCGCGCGGAGTTTCTCTTCATGGAAAATAATGAAAAAAGTTTCATGCGGTCTTTATGCCTCGGTTTCATCGAGGAGGACCTGATCGTCCCCTTTCCGACGATGAAACCGGAAACGACGGAAGTCCTCCGTGGCATCGTCGACGCACTCGCGGCCACCTATAAGGATCGCGATCACGAGTACCGCGTTTGGGACCGCCAGGGCGAGTTGCCGCCGGAGATCCTCGAGGAAATGAAATCGCTCGGGCTCTTCAGCCTGATCATCCCCGAAGAGCACGGCGGGATGGGCATGAACAGCTCCGCCTATTCGCGCACGCTCCAGGAACTCTCGAAATATAACGGCTCCGTCGCGATCACCGCGGGCGCGCACAGCTCGATCGGGATGCGGGGACTCCTGCTCTACGGGACCGAGGAGCAGCGGAAACGTTTCTATCCGAAACTCGCGACCGGCGAGATGATCGCCGCGTTCTGCCTCACGGAACCGGGCGCCGGATCCGACGCCGCCTCGATCAAGACGAAGGCGACCCGCGACGGGGACGACTGGATCCTGAACGGCCAGAAACTCTGGATCACGAACGGCGGAATCGCCGGGTTTTACACCGTCTTTGCCCGTACCGACGGACCCGAGGGACACGTCACCGCCTTCATCGTCACGCGCGACATGGCGGGCGTTTCGACCGGTCCGCACGAAGACAAGATGGGGCTTCGCGCATCGAACACGACGACAGTCATGCTCGATAACGTCCGCGTTCCCGCGGCGAACGTCCTCGGCGAAGTCGGCAAGGGATTCAAGGTCGCGATGAACGTCCTGAACTCCGGGCGAACGGGTCTCGGCGGCGGATGCGTCGGCGCGATGAAGCGCCTGATCGAGCTCAGCGCGAAGCAAGCGAAGGAGCGCCAGCAATTCGGAAAACCGATCGCCGAGTTCGGATTGATCAAGCAGAAACTCGGACATATGGTCGTCGATTGCTACGCGACCGAATCCGTGGTGAGCCTCGTCGCCGGCATCATCGACTCCGGGTCGAAGGAATACGCGGTCGAAGCGGCGATCTCGAAGGTCTTCGCGAGCGAAGCGCTCTGGCGTTCGGCCGACGAAGCCCTTCAGACCGCCGGCGGAAACGGATTCATGTGCGAATTCCCCTACGAACGGATCGTCCGCGACTCGCGGATTAACCGCATCTTCGAGGGTACGAACGAGATTCTCCGCCTCTTCATCGCGCTCACTTCGCTGAACGACGTCGGCAAGAGCCTGACCGACCTCTCGAAGTCGCTTACCGGTATCTTCAACGACCCGATCAAGGGATTCGGCACCATCTCCGAGTACGCGCTCCGGCGGGTGACCCAGGAAGTCGGCGTCGGCGCGACGAAATCGAACTTCACGAAACTCTCTCCGCTCGTCCGGGCCCAAGCCGAAATCTTCGAGGAAGGCACGCGCGACCTCGCCCGCGCCGCCGATAAGATCCTCCGGAAGCACGGGAAGAACATCATCGGAAAGCAGTTCGCGACGAAGCGGCTCGCCGACATCATGATCGACCTCTTCGTCCTCGCCGCGACGCTCAGCCGCGTGGACGCCTCCGTGCAGGCGAAAGGCGCCGAAGCCGCGCGAAAGGAACTGGAAATCCTCGAAGTATTCGCCGGCCAAGTCCGCCGCCGCACGAAATCGAATTTCAACAAAATCGACGAAAACGACGACGAATTGATCAAATCCCTCGCCGAGCATGCTTTCGAGAATGAACGGTATGTCTGGGACACCATCTGACCGCTCGACCGCGACTTCGGATTTTCCCCCCGCTTTCCGTTACCTGATCGGCGTCCGCATCTTCGGTTCGTTCGCGCTCATGCTCCAGTCGGTCATCCTCGGCTGGCAGATGTACGAGTTCACTCGCGATCCCCTCAGCCTCGGACTCGTCGGCCTCGCCGAAGCGGCGCCCGCCCTCGGACTCGCGCTCTTCGCGGGTTACGTCGTCGATCGCCGCGACCCGCGGAAGATCATTTCGGGAGTCCTGCTCGTTTCGCTCAGTTCTATGGTGATCGCATGGACGGCGCACGGGCCGTTCCAACTCTACGTCGCCTCGTTTTTGACCGGTCTCGCGCGGAGTTTCTATTCGCCGAGTTTCCAATCGATCCTTCCCCGCCTCGTCGCGAAATCGACGCTGAAACGGGCGATCGCCGCCGGGACGTCGGCGATGAAGTTCGCCTCGATCGTCGGGCCGGCGGCGGGCGGACTCCTCTACGGGTTCGGCGGGGAGAACCTCGCTTACGGCGTCGGAACCGCGTTCCTCGCGACCGCCCTAGTCTTCGCGCTCCTTCTTCGCTACGACCACGGTCCCTATCGCCGGACGGCGAAGAACGAAAACTCCTTCGTCGTCGAGCTCCTCGCCGGGCTTCGATTCGTCTTCCGGAACCGGTTGATCCTTTCGGTGATGTCCCTCGACATGTTCGCGGTTCTTTTCGGCGGGATCGAGGCGATGCTCCCGATCGTCGCCTCGGACGTCCTTCACATCGGTCCGCAGGGCCTCGGTTTCCTTCGCGCCGCGCCGGCCGTGGGCGCGCTCGGGATGACGCTTTGGCTCGTGCGCAGGCCGGTATCGAGCGACGCGGGAAAGCGTCTGCTCCAAGTCGTCGCCGGGTGGGGCGTTTGCATCCTCGCGTTCGCGGCTTCCCGGAACCCCGTCCTTTCCTGCGCGATCCTAGCGGTAGCCGGCGCGCTCGACAGCGTGAGCATGGTGATCCGCGGTTCGATCGTCCAACTCGCCTCGCCCGAGGCGATGCGGGGTCGCATCGCGGCGGTGAATTCGATTTTCATCGGGTCGTCGAACGAACTCGGCGAATTCGAAAGCGGCGTCACGGCGAAGGCGCTCGGACTGATCCCCTCCTTTTATTTCGGCGGAATCATGACCTTGGTCGTCGTCGGCGTGATCGCCCGCTACGTTCCGGAGCTCGCGACGCTCGACTTGGACAAGCTCACCGCTGAATAGTCATCGCCGCGAAGCGACGGAATTTTTTTCCTATGCGTGCCGCTCCCCGACATTAGCTACACTGGGGGATATGCTCGGCCAAATCCGGCAAAAACTGATCGAGGCGTATCTCTCGAAAGAAGAGAAATCGAGAGTCGAACGCGCGCTGAAAAAACTCGCATCGACCGGCTTCGATCCGTGGGGCGTGAGCCCTTCGACCTTGATGGCCTCGCTCGCGTCGACCGTCTGGTTCTATCGTCGTTACTTCCGCGTCGCGACTCACGGGATCCAGAACGTTCCGCCCGGCCGCTGCCTCCTCATCGCGAATCATTCCGGCCAAGTTCCGATCGACGCGATGATGATCGCGACCGCGGTACTCCTCGAACTCGAGCCTCCGCGGCTCGTGCGGGGGATGGTCGAGCGATGGGCGCCTTCCCTCCCGTTCATCGGCACGTTCTTCTCCCGCTGCGGCCAGATCACGGGCGACATGCACAATGCGAAGTCGCTCCTCGAGAACGACGAATGCCTCATGGTTTTTCCCGAGGGCGTCGGCGGGAGCGGAAAGACGATCTTCGACCGCTACGAACTCCAGAAATTCGGAACCGGCTTCGTGCGACTCGCGATGGAGACGAAGACGCCGATCGTCCCGGTCGCGGTGATCGGATGCGAGGAAATGCTTCCGAGCCTCTCGAAGCTTTCTCCGCTCGCAAAACTCATCGGCGCTCCGTATATTCCGGTGGTGCCGACCGTCCTTCCCCTACCGACGAAAATCTCGATCCGCTTCGGCGAACCGATCGTGTTCGACGCGAATCCGGACGAACCGGACGTCGAAGTTTACCGGAAGGTCGAGACCGTCCGGACCGCGATTCGCACCGAGCTCGATACGGGGCTGAAACTCCGCGGTGAGCGGATCTTCACGGGGTCCGGCGCATGACCCGCGCGCGCGTCCTGATCACCGGCGCTTCGGGCGGCCTGGCCGAAATCGTCGCCGAGGTCCTCCAAGGGAAATTCGAGCTCGTCGGCGTCGACCCTCGCCCGATGCCCGAGGGCCGCGAGTTCCCCGGGAAGTTCTATCAGATCGACTACCGTCAGCGGAAAATGGCGGACCTTTTCCGGACGCACGAGTTCGAGGCGATGGTACACCTCGGCCGCGTGCCGGCGGCGGCGCGGCTGCGGAAAACCCAGCGTTTCAATCTGAACGTGCTCGGCACGCGCAGCCTCCTCGACCTCGCGCTCAAGTACAAGGTGAAGTCCTGCATCGTACTTTCGACCTTCCACGTCTACGGCGCCCACCAGCACAATCACCTCTATATTTCCGAGGAAGATCCCCTGCTCGCGAGCCAGACCTATTCCGAGATCGTCGACGCCGTCGAACTCGATAATGTCTCGGTCGCGTTCTCGCTTCGGAACCCGAAAGTGCGCACGGTGGTGCTTCGCCCGACGAACATCATCGGGAAACGGATCATGAACCAGATCTCGCTCTACCTGCGCGGGAACATGTGCCCGACGCTTCTCGGCTACGATCCGATGTGGCAGTTCATCGACGAGAACGACATGGCGAACGCGATTCTCCTCGCGCTCGAAGGTAAGAAATCGGGAATCTATAACGTCTCGGGCGAGGGCGTGATCGCCCTCAGCCATGCGATTCGGCTCTCCGGCGGAAACCCGGTGCCCGTTCCCGGTTTCCTTTCGAACGCGGTGATCACCGGCATGAAGTTCGCCGGGTTGAACTTCCCGAAGCACCTCGTCGACTTCTTCAAATACCCCGTCGTGATCTCGGACAAGAACTTCCGGAAGGACTTCGGCTATGAGCCGAAATCGAGCACGGCGGACGCGCTCCGCGCGCTTCGGATCGAGGCGCTTCCCGACATCCCGGGAGGACGCGCGGCGCCGGCTCCGACGACCGACTCGACCGAAGCGGCCGAAGAAGAAAAACTCCAACGCACGACGACCTAGGTCGCGCGGACGACCTCGAATTAACGCGAGCAGAGCCTCAGTTTAACGCGAGCAGAGCCTCAATTTAACGCGAGCAGAGCCTCAGCTTAACGCGAGCAGAGCCTCGACGAACCGCTCGGCCGACCCCGGGGCATGATGGAAATAAAGATCCGGCTCGAGCAATTCGAGTTCCATCAGCTGCGGTTTTCCCGCCGAAAGCACGTAGTCGACGCGCGCGTAGAGCGGCGCGCGGAACTCCGGAAATCGCGCGCGCATCGCCGCCAAGACCGAGTCCCCGAACACGCGTTCGCCGTCGGAAACGGAGAATTCGCGCATGATTCCCCCGTGACTTTCCTGGACGCGGAAATCTCCGGCTTTCGGGACCTTCCGGATACCGTGGCTGAAACGGCCCGAGAAATAGACGAGGCTCCGCTCGCCGTCCGATTCGATCTCGGGCAGGAACGGCTGGATCATCGCCGGGCGATCGAGAAAAACCCCCGCGGGCGGCAGCTCTCCCGGAGCGAGTCGATAGGTATCCTTCGCACTCGCGCTGAGTACCGGTTTCACGATGCGCGCCCGCCCGGCGAAAGCGTTCGCGAAGGATTTGGCGACTTCCGCGTCCGAGCTCGCCTCCATCCAAACCGTCGGGACGATTCGAACCCCGGCCGCCTCGAGTTCGCGCAGGTAGTCCTTCTTCGAATTCCACCGGAGAACCGCGACCGGGTTTTCCACCCGCTCCGCGGGAAGTGCGTCGAGCCACGCATTGAAGCGGGCGAAGTCCTCGAGGTAATCCCATGGCGTCCGAACGATCACGCGTTCGTCGGGACCGGGGCGCGGAACGGGATCTCGGTTCCAAACCGTGGGAAGGACTTCGATTCCCCGTGCGCGCAGTCCGGCGAAGACTTCCGTTTCGTGGGGGTAGCCTTCGGCGAATTTTTCGCTCGTGATCCAGTGGAGGCGCTTAAGGGGCACAAGCCGCTTTTACTACATCCAGCGCGAGCCGGCCAGTCGCCGGCACTTCGGAATCGTCGACATTCGTCGGATTCGCCATTTGCTGGAGGGACTTCAGGACCGGGCCGCAGTTCGCCGGGTTCATCGTCTCGGGCTTGAGCGCGCCGAGGTAGATGTCGAGTTCGTAGAGGATTTGGACCTTCGGCACGTCGGATTCGGGGATGTTCTCCGGAATCTCGCCCACCCGACGCTTCAAATCGGCCTGAAAATCGGAGAAGAGCGCGAGCCGCTTCGTGCGAACCTTCTCGGTGCGGATGCCGTCGGCGAGTTTCACGATCTCGGACGGGATCACGACGGGCGTCGGCGTAGCCGACCCGTACGCGGAAGTCGCGAGAGCGAGGAATGCGCCTAGAAGCATTCTCGCCCTCCCATGAGTTCCTTCACGCGGGAGGACTGAGATTCGACTTCGGCCGCCGCGCCCGGGAACTCCTCGAGGTGCTTCGCGTAGAGTTCGAGGAACCGTTTCGCGTCGGTCACCGGCATGTCCTTACCGGTCTTGTCCGGTTCGGCGACCTTCGCGACCGCACGGAAGACGGAGAGCGCCTTCGCGGGACCGCGACCGATGGAAGCATGGATCGCGGCGCGGAGAATCGTCTCGTATTCGTTTCCGAAGCGATCCTTCATCCAGTTATCGTTCGCGGCGTTCTCGAGGGCGACCCGGAGCGCGCGCTGGGACTTCGCGAGGAAGTAGAGCGGGAGGAGGAAACCCGCCGGGCGTTTCATCCGTTCGCAGATGGACTTCGATTTTTCGGCGGCGTACGCCTTCACGGTCTCGTCGAGGCTCTTGCAGAACGCGTTCGCGCCGATCCCGGCGTCGATTTTCTTCGCCTCGCTCGAGAAAAACGAGAACCCCTCGTCGGTCGGCGTCCACGCGTCCGGAACGAAACCGTTCGTCTTCACGGCTTGGAGGAAGAGCTCGCGGCGGTCGACCCCGACGCATTCGGAGACGAGATCGAACGCGCGCGCCATCACGGTCGCGGAGTTCCGCGTCCGGCAAGGCAGCTCGGTCTTCGAAGCGTCGCCCGGGCACGATCGGTAGGGCAGGTGCGTTTCGCCGAATACTTTCTGGGCGGCGGCCACGCAGGCGACGTCCTTCAAACTCGTTTTCGCGATCGGCGAATCGACGACTTCGGTCGTGAGCTTCACCGCCTCCGGAAACGATCCCGTCACGACGTCCGACCTCTCTCCCTCGCCGCCGCCGGTCGGGCAAACGACGACCGGCTGGCTCGTCGCCGTCGCGGTCGCGACGGTCGGCAGGGCGAGGATTCCGCCCAGGGCTTCTTTGACTTCCGGTTCGATCGCGTTCCTCGCGGCCTCCGCGCATGAGGGCTCGACGAGTCCGAGCGCGGCGAAGTCCTTCTCGCTCAGGTCGTCTCCGCCGAAAAGCACGACCGAGCCTCCCGGTCCGGCGAAACCGGACGTGGAGAAGAGCACCGCCATCAAAATGACGCCGAAACGACGCATACACACCATCCTTTTACGGATCGGTCGAAGATGCGCCGATCCTTAACCGCGCTAACGAGCGAACGCTTTTCCGTGATCCCGAGGCTCTGAAACGCCGCGCAGGACGTTCCCCTCGCGCGCGACCGCCATAACCGCGCACCCCGCGCCCTTCTTTTCGAGCTTCCATCCGCGCGCGGCGAGATCCGCCTCGGTCGCCTCCCCGAAGCCCGGCGCCTCGAGATTGAGCACGTCCGGCTTCCACTGCTCGTGGATTCGGAGCGCGTTCACGGCGTCGTAAAGAGGAAGGCGATAAACGAGCGCATTCAAGATCGTCTGGGCCACGCAGGTGATGATCCGGGTCCCGCCCGGGGCGCCGAGCGCGAGCCGGGGCTTCCCGTGCTCGAGCACGATCGTCGGAGACATCGAGCTGAGCGGCGTCTTCCCGGGCTGGACGGAATTCGCCTTCGAACCGATGGCGCCGAAAAGGTTGCTCGCGCCGGGCTTCGCGGAAAAATCGTCCATTTCGTTATTGAGCAGGATGCCGGTGCCGTCGGCGACGAGCTTCGAGCCGAACCATCCGTTGATGGTTTGGGTCGAAACGACGACGTTCCCTTCGGCGTCCATGATCGAGAAATGCGTCGTTTCGGAGTGCTCGGGCAGGACCGGCATCGCCGAGGCGAGTGCGTCGGCCGGAGTGGCGCGGGTCGGATCGATGGTCGCGCGGATCTGGTCCGCGTACTTTTTCGAAGTCAGCGTTCGGAGGGGAATCTTCACGAAGTCGGGATCGCCCATGTAGCGCGCCCGATCGACGTATGCCCGTTGCATCGCCGAAGCGATCAAGTGAAGCGAGGCCGGGGACTGAAAACCGAGCTTCTCGAGCGGTTCCTTTTCGAGCAGGTTCAAGATCTGGATCAGGTGCGTTCCCCCGCTCGACGGAGGCGGCATCGAAACGACCTCGTAGTCGTGGAAGGTCGAACGGACCGGGGCGAGCCACCGGACTTTATAATTCGCGAGATCGCGCGCGGAGATCCATCCCTTCGTCGATCGTACGATCGCGTGCGCGATCCGACCCCGGTAGAAGCCGTCCGCGCCCTTCGCGGCGATTTCCCGGAGCGACTGGGCGAGCTTCGTCTGCGCGATCACTTCGCGCTCGCGGTACGGCGTTCCGTCTTTCTTCAGGAAGATCGCCTTCGTCTCCGGAAATTTCGCGAGATCCTCCCGTTCCTCGACGAGGGCGTTCGCGAGGTACGGATAAACGGCGACGCCGTTCTCGGCGAGGCCGATGGCCGGTTCAAGGAGCGTTTTCCATTCGATCCGGCCGAATTTCCGGTGGATTTCGGCGAGTCCTTTTACGAGTCCGGGCACGCCGGCGGCATGGATGCCGACGAGGGATTTATCGGGAATCACTTCGCCCTTCGAGTCGAGGTAGATCTTTTCGTAGGCCTTCGCCGGCGCGCGCTCGCGGAAATCGATCGCGTAGATTTTTCCGGTCTTCGCTTCGCGATAGAGCATGAACCCGCCGCCGCCGATCCCGGTCGACTGCGGACGCTCGACGCCGATGGCGAAGGAGGCGGCGATCGCGGCATCGATGATGTTTCCGCCCTCCGTGTAGGTTCGATCGACGGCGTCGGTGGCCGTGCGGCCCTGGGTCGACACGACCCACTCGGACCCGGTCGCCTCCGTGATCGCGCGCGTCTCGGCGTCGGCACGGACCGCGAAACGCGGACCGACTTCGTTTTCCGGTTTTCGATCCTTGCCCGAACATCCGATGACCGAGACGGAGGCCAAAAGGACCCAAACGATACCTGACTTTTTCCAATCGGAAACCGGACGCGCGAAAATGAGCATGCTTCCATGCTGCCAAATCGCGGGTTGGATTTCATCCGGAGATTCGATACCCCTTAAAGGAACGATCGGGATGATCGTGGGAACCAGGGGGAAAGTTTCGTGGGAACCATCGAGAGGTTCGCGCTCGGAATTCTGAGTCTGTCCGCGCTCGCCGGGACGAGCTTGGCCGCCGAGGCGCCCGATTGGAGCGAAGGCGCGACGATCGAATCGCCCCGCGCGAATCCTTACGGGTACGCGGAAGCCGATCTCGGGGCCGCGCGCCGCGAAGGTTACCTCCACGCGCTCGAATACCCGCTCGACATCTCCGGCGCGATGATCCCGTGGCGGCCGACCCGAGATTTCCTCGACGACGTCTCGCCGAACCCGATCCGGGAAGTTTTCCGGGCGATGTTCGCCGGGTTCACGAAGATCCGCAGCACCGACGACCTCTTCGCGAGGGTCGGGCTCCACGCTTATCCGCGAACGAAGAGCGAAGGCGCGGATTCGATCCCCCATCGG
This sequence comes from Bdellovibrionales bacterium, assembly GCA_018266355.1. GTDB lineage: Bacteria > Bdellovibrionota > UBA1018 > UBA1018 > UBA1018 > JACMQW01. The sequence goes on along the minus strand of JAFEAP010000029.1, from coordinate 232,407 downwards.
GGTGCCGAGACCCCTTCCGTCCGGATGGGCGTGACCGTCTTCCGCCGCGAAGGCGTCGAGGCGTTCACGCTCTCGTGCGCCGCCTGTCACAGCGCGAACCTTTTCGGAAAGAAGATTCTCGGGCTCACGAACCGCTTCGCGCGGGCGAACGATTTCTTCGTTCTCGGAAAGAAGGCGGTGAGGCTCGTGCCGCCGGCGCTTTTCGCGAGCGTTCTTCACGCCGACGCCGGAGAGTCCGCGCTTTATTCGCGCCTTCGCGACCGGGTCGGCGCGATCGGAACGAAAGAGCCCGCCGTTCTCGGCCTCGACACCTCCCTCGCCCAGGTCGCGCTTTCCCTCGCTCGCCGGGGAACCGACGCCTACGCGACGTTCGACGAAAAGCTCGAGCGCCGGCCGCGCGCGGAAATGCTTTCGAATTTCGTCGCCGACTCGAAGCCCGCGGTGTGGTGGAACGTGAAGTACAAGAACCGCTGGCTCTCCGACGGTTCGGTCGTCTCCGGTAACCCGATCTACACTAACCTGCTTTGGAACGAGATCGGCCGCGGCACCGACCTGCACGAACTCGAGGATTGGCTCGACGCGAACCCGCGCATCGTCGAAGAACTCACGACGGCGGTTTTTTCGACCGAAGCTCCGCGCATCACCGACTTCTTTCCGGCCGAGAATATCTCGATCGTTCGAGCGAAACGCGGCGCGAAGCTGTTCGAAGTCGGATGCGCGAAATGTCACGGAAACTACGTGAAAGTCTGGGACGATCCGAATTCCGATTCCCTTCCCCTCGCGGATCGGCTGCGAACGGCCGAGGTTCGCTATCCGAAAACCACCCGCGTGGTCGACGTCGGCACCGACCCCCAACGCGCGATGGGAATGGTCTCGCTCGCGAACGGGTTGAACCCCCTCGCGATTTCGAAGAAGAGCGGCGTCCTGATCAAGCCGCAGAAAGGCTACGTTCCCCCGCCGCTCGTCGGCATCTGGGCCCGCTGGCCGTACTTCCACAACAACTCCGCGCCGAACCTCTGCGCGGTCCTCACCGTCGGGAAAGAGCGACCGGCGACGTATTGGGCCGGCGAAGCACTCGATCCCGCGCGCGACTACGACGCGGACTGCGGGGGATATCCCGAAGGGGCGCGCGTCCCGGCCGCCTGGAAAAAGGACAAGGACTACTTCTACGACTCGCGCAAACCCGGCCTCCGGAACACCGGCCACGACGAAGGCATCCTCGAGAAGGACGGCGTCGAGCGCTATACCCGCGAGCAGAAGCGGGATCTCATCGAGTTTCTGAAGACGCTCTGAGCGCGTTCGCCCGCCGCTTCCGCGCGATAACCACGCAGCCGACGACGACGATCACCGCCATCGCGATCCACTGTCCCCGCGCGAGTTTTTCGCGGATGAGCTCGACGTTTCCCGCGACGGCTTTCACGGCGAAGAGCGTTCCCGGAATCACGACGAGCGCGCCCGCGAAGTTATAGGCGAGGAAGCGAAAATAACGGAGGCCGAGCGTCCCGGAAGTGAACATGAACACGGTCCGGATTCCCGGCATGAAACGCGCGAGAAAGACGACCCGGTAACCTTGTTCCCGGAAGCTTTTCTCGGTGCGCGCGAGCCGCTCGGGCGTGAATGCCTTCCGGAACGGCCAGGCCCCGATCACGCGGCGACCGAAACGCCGACCGATGGTGAACATGACGGTGTCTCCGAGGAGAATCGCCGCGATCGCGATCGGGATGAGGAGCGCGTACTCTGCCTGACCGATGTACGCGAGGTAACCCGCGGTGAGCAGCACGAAGTCGGCCGAGATCGGCATGCAAAGTCCGGCGAGCAGGAGCGCGAGCCCGTAAATCGGGTAGAACATCGGATTCGCGGCGGTGAAGTAGGCCTGCATCCAAGCCGGCATCAGTCCTCCGCGCGGCCGCGGCAGATTTTCTGCAACCGGGCGTCGATCGCGTTATTCCACTCTTCGATGCGCGGATCCATCGCTGCCCACGCGTGTACGGGGCAGTAGCTGAACTTCGGGACGATCCGCGTGTCTTTCCGTTCGCCGACGATCGCGAGCGCGACCGGCGCGGCCTCCTCGACGGAGAACCGACCCATCACGTATTCGGTGCGGGCGATGTCGAACGCCGTGAGAAAAGCGTACGCCGAGGGCGGCAGCTTGTGATTCGTGACTTTCCGGATATAGATCGCGAGCACCCGATCGGGCGCGTAGCGATAGACGTCGTCGTAGACGTCGAAGTCGGCCTGGGTATCGTCGCCGACGAGGATCACGACGTCCTTCGGATTCGCGTCGAGGATCGAGCGAACGACGCGGATCTTGTAGTCGCGAAGGGATTCGTTCTTGAAGAGCGGCTTCGTATAGAGGTCGCCTTCCGGAAAATTGTTCGAACGCAGGAAGCGACGCGCGCGGAAAGCGAGGAAATCGGGCGTGCCGGTCACGTAATCGATCGCGTATTTCTTTTCGATCGCGAACGAGAGGTAGAGTTCCCGCATGCCGGTGAAGGCGCGCTTCGAGAAGAGGCCGTTCCAAATCATGGGGAGGGGGTCGCCGACGTCCGTGATTTTCGCCGTATCGTCGATGTCAGTGATCACCCGGACGTCGGCCGAAGCCGAAACCCCGAAAAGAACCATTCCGAGCGTGAGCGTGACGAGCGTGCGCATTTCACTTAAGCGTAACGGAAACCCCCTCCGAACTCCAATCGACGGTTTAACGCAGGGCCCTCGCGGCGGAGTTGATGAACGCCATTTGGGTCGTGATCCGGGTGTAGACGCTGTAGTGCACGCAGTCATCCGGACCGTTGTCCGGGTAGCCCCGGTTCGTCACGCCCCAGAGAAGAAGGTCCTTCCCTTTGCGCGCGAAGGCCGGCCCGCCCGAATCGCCGTGACAAGCGCCCTTCTTGTTCCGCTGGTCGATGAGTACCTCGGTCTTCGCGAACTTCCCGTCGGCGACCTCGGCGGTGACTTTGCGGAGGACGCCGGCGCCCGACCCTCCTCCGGCCATCGTGTTCACGCCGTAGCCGACGAGAACCGCGGCGCCTCCGTTCGGGATCGCGGTCGAGGCCGAGAGAAGTTTCGCCGGACGAAAGCCCGGCGGCAGTCCCCCGGCGAAGCGCACGACGGCGATGTCGTTCAGGTCCTTCCCGCTCGCCTCCGGATCGTAACCCGGGTGCCGCTTGAGTCCGGCGACCGGCGCGAGGATTCGGTTCTTCGCGCGGACGTCGCTTCCGAAGACGATCGTCATCGCCTTCGGACTGAGGACGCCGCCCCTTTCGTCGGTCACGCAGTGGGCGGCGGTGACGATGAGGCTCGCCGAAAGGAGCGAGCCGGTGCAGATCGCCTGGCCTTTCGAGAGCGTGGCGACGAGGGCGACGGTCGAAGCGCCGTCGGGATCGGAATCCGAGACGTTCGTGCCCCCGATGATGTTCGTGGACGAAGAGCTCGCGAATGCCGAGAAGGAAAGGGCGAGGGCGAGCGCGAGCGTGAGCGAATGGCGATAGAACATAAACAACCTCCGTGTATTCGTTCTGGATGGCGTAGACGCGCGGGATGAAATTTTTAGGGACTGGACTTCGATTGAAGCGGGAAAGATGCGGACGGGTGGGAGGGATTCGGGCGGGCTGGGCGATCGAGGAATCCTTCCCTCGGACGGACCCGTATTGAGCAATCCCCGGGCCAAACTCGCGCCCGGTTTCCGGACGTGAGAAATCGGGTACCGAAAATCCGCAGTGTTTTCCGGCGGTAATCCGCGTGGAAGTTCGGAGTTTTTACACTCGAATAACTGAATAAACCCCGATCGCACCGGCGACGAATTCCCGCCCGCCGTCGTTTTGGCTCCGGAAAATTCCCGAAAAATGCCGAATTTCGGCTGTTTTCCTGACCGATTCCGTTTACGAAGGAGGGATGGAAGAATGCGAAAACTCCGGCGAGGCCGAATCGGTCGAGGGTGAGCGACGGACCGATCCGGCGACCGAAGCGTGGAATCTCGCGCTCCGAAAGATCTCCCGCATGGACCGCACGAGCCAGGAAATCCGCCTCTTCCTCGCGAAGAGCGGGTTCGAGTCTTCGGTCGTCGAGAATACGATCCGGCGCATGTTCGAGTACGCCTTCCTCGACGACGGACGCTACGCCGCCGCGTTCACGCGCCTTCAAGGCCAGCGAGGGAAAGGTCCGGCGGTCATCCGGATGAAGCTGAAACAAAAGGGCCTCGTCCTATCCGACGCGGAGATCGTCCGCATCGTCGAGGAAGCCCAAGGGCGCGACGACCTCGCGCGCGCGATCGAAATCATCGAACGCCGCTATCCCGGCTTCCGCGACGACCGTGCGGTCGGAAAAAAGGCCTACGAAGCGCTCGTTCGGCGCGGTTTCTCGTTCGAACTCGCGCGAAGGGCGATCCTTTCGCCCGTGGCCGAAGACGGGGAATCGAACGCCTGACCCGCTCCGAAAGAGTCGTTCAGAAGTAGAACCGCCCGCCGATTTGCCAGCCCCGTTTTTGGGCCGGGTCGACGTCGGTCGTGAGGAGCCCGCCGTAGATGCGGAAGAATTTATAGTCGATGAAGAGGTTCGCCTCGAACTGTGAACCGCCCTTCCCAGCCCCCGCCGCGTCCGAGGTGCCGTCGCCGTAGCGCCGATAGGCCGTCTCGACGCCGCCGAGGCGCATGAGGTAAAGGGTCAAGCTCGCCCCGTAGATCGCGCTGCGGAAGCTCGTCGGATCCGACTGCGCGCGCATTCCCGCGAAAAGCGTGAGGTTCGTTCCCTGCTGATAGAGGCCGAAGACGCGGAGATTGAACATCGCGTTCCACCGGTCGGGGTCGCTCTCCCGTTCGAAGGTCAACCCGAAGATGCGCGCGAAGGCCCCGAACTGGATGCGATGGTCACGGGCGTCCTTCGGCGAATCGAGGAAACGGTAATCCCCCCCGAGGTAAAACTCATAGGGCGTCGGCGTATGCATTGCGAGCCAAAGGTCGCGCGTTCGCATCGAATCCCGCTGGGCAATCCAGTCCTGCAAATTCCACCCGCGTTTCGCTTGGACCTTTTCGTCCGCCTTTTTCACGACGAACGTGTAGGTCTCGTCGGCGCGCGAAACGGAGGCTCCGATCGCGGCGCAGACGAGGACGACGCCGACCTTCCGGAACATTCCGCGCATCGAGTTCACCCCGTTTTTTTAAGGAGATAGGCCATCGCGGCCCTCCCGCTCACGTAAGCGGTCACGCGGTTGCGTCCGCCCTGTTTCGATTCGTAAAGCGCCTCGTCGGCGCGTTTCAGCACCACGTCCGGCGCGACGCCGGCTTCGTAGGCGGCGACGCCGATGCTCGCGGTCACCCGGCCGAGCGGCTGGGCCTCGCCGTGAGGGAATTTCTCGGTCTCGATCGCGGCGCGCGCCTTCTCGGCGAACTCCCGACCGACGTCGAGATTCGCGCCCGAGACGAGAACCACGAATTCCTCGCCGCCGTAACGCGCGACGAACTCCGTACGGCCCGAGATCCGGCGAAGGATCGCCGCGAGCCTGCGCAGCGTTTCGTCTCCCGCGGGGTGGCCGTTCCGATCGTTGAAATGTTTGAAGTGATCGACGTCGAAGAAGACGACGGCGTAGGGCTGGTTCTTCTTATCCGCACGTTCGTGTTCGAGAGCGAGGCGCGTCCGGAACGCCCGGAAATTCGAAAGTCCGGTCATCTCGTCGGTGAGCGACTGGCGTTCGAGCATCGTCTGCTTCACGCGTTCCTTCGTGATGTCGCGGGCGAGGAGCTGGTAGACTTCGCAATAATCGGCGAGTTTCACCCGAGCCGCGGTGAATTCGATCACGCGGTCGTCGGCGGTATTCAGTTCGAGGGTCGTCCCGGACTGTCCGAACCAGTTCTCGAGCGAGGCGCGGTCGCTTTCCGGGAAGAAGTCGAAGAAGGTCGTTCCTTCGAGGGTCCGATCCGTCTCGATCAGGTCGCGGAACGCGCCGTTCGTTTCCAGGACCTCGTGGTTTCGGACGTCGACGAACGCGATCCCGTCGTGGGAGCGCTCGAAAAGATCCGAGTAATTCGCGAGTTCGGAGAACTTCCCTCCGACGACCCGACCTTCCAGTTTTTCGCGCGCGAGCGAGGACGCTTTATTGCGAGCCATACCCTCTCTTCGAAAGATCGGGCCCCGGAATGAAGTAAAATGAGCGTCAAATCGCCGTCGCGATCCGCGCCCAAAGCCCGAGGAGGAGCAGGGACGAGATCGCGTACGCGAGGAACCGGTGCATGACCCGGTTATAGGTACAGTGGATGAGGCTATGGAGCGCACGAAATCCGACGAATCCCCAAGCCAGCCCGAGCGAAAGCGAATCGTCCATGCGAAGGGCGACCATCGCGAAAGCGGCGACGTAGAAGAGCACCGGCATCTCGAAAAGGTTCACTAAGTTATCCGAGGGCCCGTCGACTTCCTTCAGGAGCTCATCCGCCTCCCGCCCGGCGAGCTTCAGCTGCTCGGGATGGATTTTCTTCGCCCTCATGTGCCCGATTCGAAGCACGTACATATAGAACCAAACCGCGAACGTGACGAACACCAGCGCCACCACCGGCTGAAGAATCAAACGAAGATCAGGGTCCATAAAACCGGGATAGCGGAGGTCGGGACGACTGCGCAAGCGCGGCAAACGCCGTAGGCGTTTGGTGCGATGCGATTCCGAGTGCCCGCGAAATCGCGAAACGATCGCCGCGGGACACGCAGGAAGCGAATCCATCGGCTGGTCATCAAACGAAAAAAGGAATGGGCCGCGTACGCGGTTCATTCCTTTTTCGTTTGTTGGTCGGGACGACTGGATTCGAACCAGCGACCTCTTGCACCCCAAGCAAGCGCGCTAGCCAAGCTGCGCTACGCCCCGATCCTCATCCCGTGGGGTTATCCGATAGCGCTCCGCGCTATCAAGATCTACCTTATTTAGTTAATCTGATGCGTCAGAACTGTTTAGAGAAACATAGCTGTTTCGTCTAAGTTTGTAGGCGCTTAATTTCTCTAAGAGATGCTAAAATACAATTCATCAACATTTGAGAAATATTCCTGGAGGGGGAATGTTGCGGGGTCGTGAACTAGCAGACTTCTTAAAAGGCGCACGGACGGCGGCCGGACTTTCTCAGAAGGAAGTCGCAGCGGTTCTCGGCTACAAGTCCTCTCAGTTCGTTTCGAACTGGGAACGCGGCCTCTCCTCCCCTCCGATCGGCACTCTTCGCCGCCTCTGCCGTCTCTATAAGACGGACGAAAAGGAAGTTTTCCGCATTATCCGCGACATCGCGATTCGCAAGCTCGAGGCCGATCTCGAACGCGAGTTCTACGCGGAAAAGGAAAAGGAAACCGAAACGGTCTGACCCTCGACCCGCGGATTAAACCGCGAAGCGAGCGGCGACGGCGATTTTCGACGCGGCCGGAGCTTCCGCTCCCGCGTCCGTGGCAGTTTCGATGATTTCGTAATTCGCCGGATCCTTGAAGACTTCGGCGAGGATCGAGCGATGCAGGTCATGACCCGCGCGATGGAGTTTGAACGAGCCGACGATTTGGATCCCGGCGAGCTTGAAATCACCGAGGGCGTCGAGCGCCTTGTGGCGGACGAATTCGTCGGGGTAGCGAAGACCTTCCGGATTCAAGACGAGCGCGCTGTCGAGGACGACAGCGTTTTCGAGCGAGCCGCCGAGGATCAGGCCCATCTTCTTGAGCGCTTCGACGTCGCGGAGGAATCCGAACGTGCGAGCGGCGGAAATCTCCTCGAAGGACGTTTTCCCTTCGACGTAGTGGAATTCCTGGAAGCCGATCGACGGGTGATCCCAGTCGATGGAGGCGTGAACTTCGAGGCGGCTCGACGGTTCGACGACGGCCCATTTCTCGGCGAGTTTCACTTCCACGCGACGTTTGATCGCGAGCGCCGTGCGCGGAGCGGACTGGTTTTGGACGCCGGCCGTCTTCAAGGCCGTGCAAAACGGAACGGAGCTGCCGTCGAGGATCGGAACTTCCGGGCCGACGACTTCGACGAGAACGTTATCGATGCCGAATCCGTGGAGAGCCGCCATCAGGTGCTCGATCGTGGAGACGGTCACATTGCCTTTTCCGAGCGTGGTCGCCATCTGCGTGTTCACGACGTTTCGGAAATTCGCTTCGATCGGGAGGGAGTCCGCGAGATCGACGCGTTGAAAAAGGATCCCCTGATTCACGCCTGCGGGCTTCAGCGTGATAGCGGCTTCCTTGCCTAAATGGAGGCCGATTCCCTTGAGAGTGACCGGCTTTTTGATCGTCCGTTGAAAGTTCATATGCGGGTGCGTATCCTAACTCACCCTCATCAATCGCAAGTTCAATGCCGATTTGGTCCAAAATTCAGATTTTCTTAAAAAACTCGGACTCAAAGTAAAACATCCTTTAAAAATCAAAGACTTAAACCTGTTTAGATTTCCGCGTCGCGCGGCATCAACTTTCCGTAAATTTCGGAATGAAATCGGGTTTGTGCGATTTGAAACACACTCCTTTCGGCGTCGAGTGTGTTCTTTTTGCAACAACTATCCTCGCCGGGAATCGACCGAAGGCTCAAGAATGCTTCGGGATTTCGATCAGCGGGAGCTGCCGAATCGTATCGACGAGCGGCTTTCCGAGGTGTTCGAACGCGATCCGATTCGCGACCCGACCGCGCGGCGTGCGCTGGAGGAAACCCTCCTGGATCAGGTACGGCTCGTAGACGTCTTCGATCGTTTCACGTTCGTCGCCGAGCGCGCTCGCCAGCGTCTCGATGCCGACCGGCCCTCCCTCGAACTTCTCGATGATCGTGAGCAGGAGCTTCCGGTCCATGAAATCGAGTCCGCGCTCATCTACTTCGAACAGTTTAAGCGCGTCGCGGGCGACCGTGCGGTCGATCTGTTTCGTGTGCGCGCGAACTTCGGCGAAGTCTCGCACGCGCTTGAGAAGTCGATTCGCGATCCGCGGCGTTCCGCGGGACCGGCGGGCGATTTCGTCGGCTCCCGTCTCGAGCATCGTGATCCCGAGGATCGACGCCGACCGGTTCACGATCTTCTCGAGTTCCTCCGCCGGATAGAAATCGAGACGGAGCTGAACGCCGAAACGATCGCGAAGCGGGCTCGAGAGGAGTCCCGTGCGCGTGGTCGCGCCGACGAGCGTGAACTTCGGCAGGTCGATCCGGATCGTCTTCGCGGCCGGGCCCTGGCCGATGATCAAGTCGAGTTTGTAGTCTTCCATCGCGGAATAGAGGACTTCCTCGATGGTCTTCTGGAGCCGGTGGATCTCGTCGATGAAAAGCACGTCTCCGGGCTGGAGATTCGTGAGAATCGCCGCCAAATCGCCCTTTTTCTCGATATTCGGACCGGTGATGGAATGGAGCTGGGTGCCCATTTCCTCGGCGATGATGTGCGCGAGGGTCGTCTTGCCGAGGCCCGGGGGTCCGGCGAGGAGGCAGTGGTCGAGCGCGTCTCCGCGCGCTTTCGCCGCTTCCATGAAAAGCGCGAGGTTTTCTTTCACCTTCGTCTGGCCGACGTATTCGGACAGGAGAGTCGGACGCAGTGAAACCCCCGCCTCGTCTTCGGAGAACGTCCGGGCGATGAACTCTTCGTTCTCCGCGCCTTGGGCGTTCGCGCCGACGATGCGATTGGATTCCGGATGCGTTTCTGACGATGAAACCATGAAGAGTTCTCCGAGCGCGCCGCGTTTTTAGCGGCCTACATCTGCTTCAACTGCTGCTTTACTGCGACTACGGGTACTGCGGAACGGAACTGCTTACGGACTCAGACCTTCGCTTTAAAACGATCAGCGAAGTTCTTTCAACGCTTGTTTGACGACTTCTTCCGTCTTTGACGAGTTCAAAGCCGGCGCCTTCAAATCGTGAATTTTCTTCAAGACGGCGGCGACTTCCTGCTCGCGGTAGCCGAGGCCCACGAGCGCGTCCTTCGCATCCCTGAAAGCGACGGTCGCGAACGCGAACCCCTTCGCCGAACCGCCCGCCCCCCCCGACGCCGCCGCACCGGCGGCCGCTGCCGCACGGAGCCATTCGGTCGGGAGCTGGCCGTTTTCGGCCTTTTTCCGGAGCGAGTCCCGAAGTTCGACGACGACGCGCTCGGCGGTCTTTTTCCCGATGCCGGGAACTTCCGTGAGCGCTTCTTGGTCGTCCCCGAGGATCGCTTGAACGAGGGTCGGAATCTCGACTTTCGAGAGGATCCCGAGCGCGCCTTTCGGCCCGATCCCGTTCACGGTCAGGAGCGTGAGGAAAATCTCCTTCTCTTCGCGCGAGAGGAAGCCGTAGAGGTCGAACGCGTCTTCGCGCACGTGGGAGTGAACCCAAAGTTCGGCCGGAGCGCCGGCGGTGAGCGTTTCGTAACGGGTGCTGAACGGGAGGGCGACGGAATATCCGATTCCGCTGCCGGTCGGGATCACGACGGCTTTACCGTCCGAGACCTCGAGAAATTTTCCGTTCAAGTAACCGATCACTTTCTTTCCCCGCGGATTATTTCTTTTCTTCGCGCATGATCCGTTTCCGGTCACCGACGATCTCGGGAGTGAGACCCAAACTTTCAGCGAGGCCCATCCTCGTCTTCGACCTAGACTGAGTCAAAGTATTTTGGTGCCCGTTTCCCAAAGTCGAATGAGATCCGTAAATTCTCGCATGACACACGGCCAAGGCGAGCCCGTCGGACGCGTCAAACGAGGCGAATTCCTGCTTGCCGAGCATCATCTCGAGCATGCGCGCGACTTGTTCCTTTTCCGCGCGGCCGTGGCCGACGATCGCGGATTTCACTTCCGTCGGCGCGTACTCGACGACGGAGAGGCCGTGGATTTTCGCGGTGAGGATCGCGGCTCCGCGCGCTTGACCGAGCTTGAGCGCGGAGACCGCGTTCTTCGCGAAGAAAACTTTTTCGATCGAGAGGACGTCGGGCCTGTGGGTCTCGATCACTTCCGTAAGCGCGCGGTAAATCTCGAGGAGCCGGTCTTCGAGCGGGACCGTCGCCTTTCCCGTGGTGGACGCGATCTTGAGCGCGCCATGAGCGACGTGGCGGATGGTCGAGCCTTCGAGATCCACGACACCGAAGCCGGTGAGTCGCGATCCCGGATCGACGCCTAGAATGCGGTACTTCGTGATGATCCGCGGGCGAGACTGAGCCGGCATGGGTTAAAAGTATTAGAGCACGAGCGGCGGGGCTTAGGAAGCGAGCCGTCAGATTTTTCCCCGACAAACCGCGAGGGTCGCGGGGTCGTCTCCGCTCACTCCCCACGTCGTAATTTAATCTCTCTAAAAACGCCTTCGGTCTCTCGAGGCGATCAAAGAGGTTCCGAACCTAAGCCAGTAATTTAAACGCTCAATAAACGCCTTCGGCGTTTTTAGAGAGTTTTGTCGTAGATCCGGTGGACCTTCGAACGCTGGCCGGCCATGTGCTCGAGCGCGCGATTCATCGGCACGTTGTCCTCGAGGATCCAGCTCGCTTCGCCGGCCGGATAACCCGCGGCCGGGCCGCGTTTGAGGTACTCGAGATAGAGGATCGGGCCGACGCCGAGTTGCTGATATTTCTTCTTGATGCCGAGGGTGATGATCCGGCAGCGGTTCAGGTGCTTCTTCTTTCCCGGTCCCTTCAGGTTCCAAAGCAGCTTGATCAGACCGAACGGAAGGAGCTTCCCGCTCGGGATCGTCTTGATCGCTTGGTTCACGTCGGGGAGCGCGAGCGCGAACGCGGCCGGCTCGCCGCGGACTTCGGCGATGAGGAGGAGGTTCGGGTCGAGGATCATCTTCATGTCCTTCGCCATGTGCCGGAACTCCTCGTTCGTCATCGGAACGAAACCCCAGTTCTTTTCCCAGGCGTCGTTGTAGATATCGAGGATCATGTCGACTTCTTTGTCAAACTCGTTCATGCGGACCGTGCGGAAGGTGACCGCGCCGCCTTGCTTGAGTTTCTCGGCCTGGGCGAGGAGGCGGTCGGAGAATTTCGATTTGCGCGAGTCGATGATGTAGCTCAGCAGATCCTTCGACTTCGTGAGACCCCACTTCTCGAGGAGCTTTCCGTAGTACGGCGGGTTGTAGGTCGTCATCACGGCCGGGGTGTCCTCGAATCCTTCGACGAGGAGTCCGCATTCGTGGTTCGTCGACGGGTTCGCCGGTCCGCGCATGACGGTCATGCCGCGGCCCTTGCCCCACTTGGCGATCTCGCCGAGGAGCGCGTCGGTGACCGCCTGGCTGTCGATCGCTTCGAAGAAGCCGAAGAAAACGGTTTGTTCGCCGTGGAATTTATTGTGGGCGTCGTCGATCACGCCGACCGCGCGGCCGACGAGTTTATCGCCGTCGTAAGCGAGGAGCGGATGCATGTACGCGTGCTTGAAGAACGGGTTCTTGTCCACGTTCAGAAGGTCGTGCATCGCGATCTTCAGCGGCGGTACCCAGTGCGGGTCGTTCTTGTAGATCTCCCACGGGAAATCGACGAACGCGTTCCAATCGGACTTGGTTTCCACTCGCTTGATTTTGATCATGCCTCGGTTTTCCGCGAAAAAACCGCGATTGGCAAACGCGAAAAGGCCGCTTTAGGCGAACATCGCCGAGACGTTGCCGGCGGCCTTTTGGGAACCGCGCTTGCCGAAATGCTTCTCGGCGAGGGCGTCCATCGCCGCCTTGCGCTCCGGGTTGCCCAGGATGCCGAAGGCCTTCCCGAGTTTCTCGAGCACGGTGAGCGAATAGTCGAGGTCGGCTTCCGTGTGGGAGGCCATATAGCTCGTACGGATGAGGGCGCAGCCTTCCGGAACGGCCGGACGCACGACCGGGGTCGCGAACACTCCGTTTTCGTAGAGCTTCTGGCTGAACGCGAGAGCCATCATATCGTCCCCGACGAGGAGCGGGATGATCGGCGTCTGCGAACCGAGAGTGTAATAGCCCATCCGAGTCAGCTCGGTGGACATCTTCGCCGCGTTTTTGCGGAGGTTTTCGAGGTGCTTCGGCTCTTCCTGGACGATACGGAGGCATTCGAGCACGGTCGCGGCCGCGGACGGCGGCATGGCGGCCGTGAACATGAAGTGACGGGCGTGGTGCTTGATGTAGTTGATGACGTCCTTCGAGCCGGCAACGTAACCGCCGACCGAGGCGAACGACTTCGAGAACGTACCCATCACGATGTCGGCCGTGTTCGGCATGTTGAAATGGAATTCCGTGCCCTGGCCCATCGGCCCGAGGACGCCGAGGGCGTGCGCGTCGTCGATGTAGGTGCGGCAGTTATATTTTTTCGCGAGCGCGTGGACCGCCGGCCAGTTCAGGATATCGCCCGACATCGAAAAGACGCCGTCGGCGACGATGAGCGCGCCTTCGAATTGGTCGCGGTGTTCCTTGAGCTTGCGCTCGAGGTCTTCCATGTCGTTATGACGGAAGACGATCGTCTTTCCGGCCGCGGTGCGGGTGCCTTCGATGATCGAGGCGTGGTTCTCCTGGTCGGAGAAGATCACGTCGTTCTTGCCCATGAGCGCGGCGAGCGCGCCTTGGTTCGACTGGAATCCGGTCGCGAAAACGAGCGCCGCTTCCTTGCCGGTAAAGCGCGCGAGCTTTTCTTCGAGTTCTTCGTGGAGAACGGAGTTGCCGTTCAAGAAACGGGAACCGGTGAAGCCGGTGCCGAAACGATCGATCGCGTGTTTCGCGGCTTCGATCACGCGCTTGTCGTGGGTCAGTCCGAGGTAGTTGTTCGAACCGATCATCACGCGCTTTTTGCCGTGAGTGACGACGTTTCCGCCGGTCGTTTCTTCGATCGGGCGGAAGAAGCAATAGAGGCCGGCCGCTTGGACCTTTTTCGATTCTTCGTAGTTAAAGCATTTCGAGAAAAGATCGTTCTTCGTTTCGTTCGCCATGGTGGGACCTCAGGGGTGCTCGCAGTCGGGTTTTCAAACTTCTAAAAGCCGAGACTCCAGAATTAACATTTCGGGACGAAGGGGGTCAAAGGAAAAGCCCCTATCTCCGATGAAAATACTCCGTTTTGGGTAGTGTTTTTCACACCGTTTTTTTCTAAAGTTCCTGTAATTTTTACCGATACGGGAGTGGGTGAGTATTTTCTTTCGCGGTCCGTTTTCTTCATAATCACCCGTTTTAAAAGGTGTTTTTATGATTCCCAAGATCGCCTCGGCGCTCGCGCGTGTACTGGATCCGATCAAGCCCATCGATCGACCGAACCAAACGCGTTCCCTCGCGAAGTCCTCCGAAGGAGGCGAAGGCGGCTACGGCCCGAACGGCTACGAAAAACCGGCGGATGAGGATCCAAGCCATCGGGATTCCGATACGGATCCGCCCGGGGAAACTCCCCTTCCCCATCTTTCCGCGTCGGAATCCGGGAAACGTCCGGCGACCCTTCCGCTCCAACCGGGATTGACCCAAGTCATCCTCGAACTGAACGGTTCGCGCGCCGCCTACGGCGCCGGAGCCGCCGCCCTAAGTTACGAGACGGGCGCGAAAGATCAGAAAAAGAACGCGCGACTCCCGAAAGGGTCGATGCTCGACAAGAAAGTCGGTTAGAGGTCGACCTTCAGGCGGCTAGTCGTTCAAGCACGGCGAAGGGATGAGCCGCGGCTGCATGTTCGCGTCGAGCAGGTATCCGCGGAAGACCTTCCCTTTCTTGATCTCTCTCGGCGTCCACTGGCCGTAAATCTTCCGGTAGGCGAGTCCCGATTCCTTCCGGATCTGGTTCTCCATGTAGGTTCCACGGTATTCGCTGACCTGGACGAATTCGTACCCTTCACCGTCGACGTGCCGAAGGTCGAGCAGTCCGCGAACGCCGTCGAAGGCGTGCATCATCTCGTGCGCGAGCGTGACGTGCGGGGGAGTCACCGTGATTTTCCCCCACTTATCGCCGTTCGCGACGACGTTTTCGGCTTGGAAGGCGCGATCGAAATAAAGCGGTCCCCCGGCGCCGACGTGGGTGAACTGGATCGTATCCGATTCTTCGAAGTTCGAGGCGATCAGAGTCATGATCGCCGATTCCATCGAGATGCCCTTGAAGGCGTGCCCGGCGTCGTCGGCTCCGGCGAAGCGCGGCTGGCCCTTCATGATCGTCACCGGATAGGGCGCGTGCTCGAGGCGATCGACGAGGACCTTCCCGGTGGGGAGGCGCTCGATTTCGCCGATCGTCTTCAGAGTATCGTCCACGAAATCGCTTTGAGATCGTTTAACCGCCTGCCCGTTCGAGAAAAGCTGGCCGTCCCGATAGACGAAGGTCTCGTTCTTCTCGTTCGCGATACGAAGCGAATCGCCGGCCGCGTTCGGGTGCGCGTATTCGGGCAAGAGTTCGAACTCTCTCTTTCCGTCGCAGCGGTATTCCGCGAGATCCTCGGTCTTCAAGCCGAGTTTTCCCATGAGGTATTCGCGCGGGAAATCCCTCGCTTTGTCGCTGTGGTCGTACTGAAGCTTGTACGGGTCGAGTTCGGCGCGCGCGGCGCAAATCGCGAGGAAGGCACTTAAGAACCAAAAACCACGTCCGTCGAATTTGCGCATGAGCGGCTCCTTCCCCGATCGGGCGGCCTTCATATCGTAAAATGACGCAATGAGTCAAATTTCTTATCAACGTTCATCATTTCTACTGATCGATCGGCCGTTTTTCTCCTGTCTAAAACTTAGACACCAGCGCGGCGACCTAAGCTCCTATATCCGCGAAGACGCACGAAAATCTGGCCGAGGAATTGCTCATGAACGGGCGATGAAAACGTCGAAACTTCTTCCACTGCTCGCGGTCGTCGGCCTCTCCACGCTGAGCGCCTGTCTCCAGGCCGCGAGTTCGACCGGGCCGAGGCTGCTTCACTCCCAATCCGCCGGTCCCCTTTCGATCGCCGACTCGAAGGAAAATCTCGGGAAAACCTGCGACTCCGCCGAGGGTAAAACCGCCCTTTCCGACATCGGCGAAGGAGCCGACGCCCTCTTCCAGATCCTCATCACCGACATCGGTGACCTGAATACGATTCACGAGCGGGCCGACCACCTCGCCACCCTCGAGCTCGAATTCCAAACCGCCTTTCCGGGCGACTGTCGGAAGTACGGCATCACCGTCGAGAACACCGCGACCCGCCAGGACCGCCTCCTCGCACTCGCGAAAGAAACCGATCCCGACGTCGTCCGCGCGCTCGCGAAGGAGCTTTGGGACCTCTTCAATCCGAACCTCGAAGTCCACGGCGACGTCGGAACGAACTCCGGCAATCCGTTCGCATCGACGTTACCGAATTGACGCTCGAAAGCCCGGATTCTTAAATTTCCAGGCGGTTTAGCCGAAAGAGAAGAGACGTGAAGCGCACGCCTATTCTCCTCTTACTTAGCCTTTTCCTCGCGATCCCGGGCACGGCCGCCGACGGAGGTCCGTCGTCGAGCGATTACTGCCGGGCGATCGTCCGCTTCGCCCTGAACCCGGTGGGGACCCTCGGGAAAAAAGCGCTCGAGATCGTCACGCGCAAGAAGCTCGACTTCAACGAGGAACTCTACTGGGCGAAACGCGCGGAGATCCGGAAAAACCCGAGCTTGCTCAAGCAGGATCTCGATCCCGTCGGCGCGGATTGGGGAGAGATCGAAACCCTCTTCGCCCATCTCGACGCGCAGACCGAATCGCTCGGAATGCCGGTCACCGTCGTTCAGAAACTCGGCCAGTCGGACACCGACGCCGCGAGGTTCATCGAGGCGTTCCGAAGCGTCTACCGGGGAACGATCGAAAACGGCGGCGCCCGAGAAGCCGCGATCGATCGACTGACCCTGCTCTACTACGGAATTTCGCGCGGCCTCCCGTTCGACGTGATCGAACCGCTCTTTAAGTCCCCTTCGGCGATCTATCGGGACATCACCCACCTCGAAGTCGACCGCCTCATCCTGAAACACTCGATCTACGAGGTCTTCAAACGATTCGGTCTTTCCGGAAATCCGCGCGAACCGACGTTCCTCGGTCGGGTCTGGAAAGGCCTCTTCGTCGCCGGAAACGTCGGACTGAAAGCGATCGGATGGGTCGGCGACCCGACGTTGATCACCGAACTCGCCTTCAACAAGCGCTTCTACGACGACGTCCTCCTCCTCGGATACGCGAAAGCCACGAAGAAATGGGCGCCCGTGATCGAAGCGAAAATCGGGAATCGGACGAAGGTCGAGGTTTTCCTCGCCGCGTCCGGAGCCGCGTTCAGCGGATACATGTCCTACGCGATGGTCGATCACTATCTCCGTTCGAATCCGGGAAAGCGTGCCGAACCGAAGTCGAAAGAAATTTCCGAAGCCGAATTGCGCGCCTATCTCCGCGAACGCTGGACGACGAAGCACCCCGACGAGGAAGGAAACGTCGCCCTTTCCGAAGCGGAGCGCGCCGCGGCCGTTCGGGGAATCGAATCCCTCGATCTCGCGCGGCTCGACCGCGCTTACCGGAAAGCGTTGCGCGAAGCTGCACCCTCGATCGATTGATCGGCGACTCGTCTAGGCGAACGTGCCCTTCATCTTTTGGCCGCCGAGGACGTGCAGGTGCAGGTGAAACACCGTCTGTCCGCCGTCCGCGCCGGTGTTGATCACCGACCGGAAACCCGCGGTCAAAAGGCCTTCCTGCTTCGCCACCGCGTTCGCCGCCGAAAAAAGATCTCCCATCACGCCGCGCCCTTCGGCCTCGTTCGCGAAAAGGTCCGCGAGCGAAGCGACGTGCTTCTTCGGCAGGACGAGGAAATGATGCTTCGACTGCGGGGAGACGTCCCGGATCACGATCGTGTTCGCGTCCTCGTAGAGGCGCGGGGACGGGATCTGGCCAGCGACGATCTTACAGAAAATACAATCCATGTCCTTCGCTCCCCTCAGTCGCTTTCCTTGACGCGTTCGATTCGGGCGCCGAGGCTCCGGAGTTTCTCCTCCATGCGTTCGTATCCGCGATCGAGGTGGTAGATCCGGCTCACGACCGTCTCGCCTTCGGCGCAAAGCCCGCCCATCACGAGGCTCGCGCTCGCGCGCAGGTCGGTCGCCATGAGCGGCGCCGCCGTGAGCCGATCCTTTCCGCGGACGAGCACCGAGTTCCCGCGGATGGTGAGATCGCATCCGAGACGCGCGAGCTCCGGAACGTGCATGAAACGGTTCTCGAAGATCGTCTCCGTGATGAGCGAGGATCCGTCGGCGACGCACATCGCGGCCATGAACTGGGCTTGCATGTCGGTAGGGAAACCCGGGAACGGCTGGGTTTTCACGTCGGTCCCTTTTCCACGTCCGTTCGCTTCGAGCGTGATCGACTCTTCGCCCCGAACGACGCGCGCTCCGGCCTCCTCGAATTTCGCGAGGACGGACTCGAGGTGATGGGGCGCGAGCCCGTTCACGGTGACCCTTCCGCGCGTCGCGAGCGCGGCGGCGAGGAACGTCCCCGCCTCGATCCGGTCGCCGACGACCCGGTGGTTCGCGCCCGAGAGTGCGTTCACGCCTTGGATATGGATGCTTTCGGTCCCCTCGCCGCTGATCTTCGCGCCCATCGTACGGAGCGCGATCGCGAGGTCGACGATCTCGGGTTCCTTCGCGGAATTCTCGAGTACCGTCTCGCCTTCGGCGAGTACGGCGGCCATCATCGCGTTTTCGGTCGCGCCGACCGACGGGAATTCGAACGCGACGCGGTTTCCTTTCAGGCGTTTCGCCTCCGCGATCACGTAGCCGCCGTCGAGGGTAATCTTCGCCCCAAGCTTCTCGAGCGCGAAGAGATGGAGGTCGATCGGACGCGCGCCGATCGCGCATCCGCCGGGCAGGCTGACCTTCGCCTTGCCTTCGCGGGCGAGAAGAGGGCCGAGCACCAGGATCGAGGCCCGCATCTTCCGAACGAGGTCGTACGGGGCGTCCACCGTCGCGATCTTCGCGGCGTCGAGGGTCATCACTCCTTTTTCGAACGTACTCGAGAGTCCGAGGTGATTCAGGACGAGTTCGGTCGTCTTGATGTCCTGGAGCGCGGGCACGCGTTCGTATCGGCTCTTTCCGGATCCGAGGATCGCCGAGATGAGGATCGGAAGCGACGCGTTCTTCGCGCCGCTCACTTCGACCGTTCCGTTCAGACTCTTTCCGCCGTTGATTTTGAGTTTATCCATTTTTTCGTCCTACATTCGGGATGTCGATCTAGTTGAGAACCGATATGCCTTTCCATTCCGCGCGCAACACGCGGGGCCGATCGTTCAAATCGCGAAATCCGTCGACTTTCCAATCGGGGCCGAAAAGGCCCCCGATCCGATCGATCCTTTCGTGGGGGCACTCGAAGAAAACGTATCCCGAAGGTTTCAGGAATGCTTCCGCGCCTTCGAGGATCTTTCGGTAAAAGTAGAGCGGATCGCCGGCCGGCGCAAACAAAGCCCCTTTCGGCTCGTGCGCCAAAACGTCGGTATCCACTTCTTTTTCATTCGCAAGATAAGGCGGATTCGAAACGATGAAGTCCGCCCGAATCCCTTTCAACCAAGGCGCTTCCTCGAGCGGCTCGTAAATCTCGGAACCGTCTCCGGCCAGGCGCACGTCGAAGCGATCGGCGTACGCCCCGCCCAGGATCTTCGCCGCGTTCCGACGCGCGACGGCTGCGGCGCCTTCGGAAACCTCGGTCGCGATCATCCGGAGCCCGGGAAAGAGCTTCAGGAGTTCGATCGAAACGCAGCCCGACCCGACGCCGATCTCGAGACCGAGCTTCGGTTGGTCCATCTGCCGCTTCAAGGTTTGGGTGACCTCGTAGACGAGAATCTCCGTCTCCGGACGCGGGATCAGGACGGATTTATCCACTTCGTATTCGTGGTTCAGGAAATACTGGTATCCGAGAAGGTACTGGAGCGGCTCGCCGTGCGCGCGGCGATTCGCCATCACGACGAGTTTCTCGCCGGCTTCCTTCGGGAAGGCGTCCATCACGCGGACATAGAGATCGTTCCGGCCGAACGTGCGTCCGCGGCCGGTGGCCGAGCGGTAAGCGCCGATCACGAGTTGTTCCGATTCGGTCTCGATCGTTCCGCGCTCCGCGAGAGCCGGCGACGTGCCCAAGATGATCTGGGCCATCTTGATCGCTTCTTCGAAGGTGGCGGGGAGCGGATGGGCGGGACTCATTCGCGCACGCCGAAGCCTTCGGCCTTCAGGGCTTCCATTTGATAGTGACGCTGGAGGGCGTCGAGCACTTCTTCGATTTTTCCTTCCATGAAGTCCGGGAGCTGGTGGATCGTGAGCCCGATGCGGTGATCGGAGAGGCGCCCCTGCGGGAAGTTATAGGTACGAATCCTTTCGGAGCGGTCGCCGGTGCCGACCATGTCCTTTCGCAGATCCGAGTGTTCCTTCGCGGCCTTCGATTGGACCTGTTCGAGGAGGCGCGATTTCAGGATTTTCATCGCCTTCGCCTTGTTCTTCAACTGGGAGCGCTCGTCCTGACAAACGACGACGAGGCCCGACGGGATGTGGGTGATCCGGACGGCGGAGTCGGTCGTGTTCACGCCCTGGCCGCCGGCGCCGCCGGAACGAAAGACGTCGATGCGAAGTTCGGAGGGGTTGATCGTGACGTCGACGTCCTCGGCTTCCGGCAGGATCGCGACCGTTACGGTCGAGGTATGCACGCGGCCTTGGGTCTCGGTCGCGGGAACGCGCTGGACGCGGTGGACTCCGGCTTCGTACTTCAGCCGGGAATAGACGCGCGTGCCGGTGACCATCGCGATGATTTCCTTCACGCCGCCCGCTTCGTTCGGGCTCATCGACAACAATTCGACCGTCCAGCGCTGCTTCGCCGCGAACCGCTCGTACATGCGGAAGATCTCGGCCGCGAAAAGGCCGGCCTCGTCCCCGCCCGCGCCGGCGCGGACTTCGAGGAGAATGTTTTTCTCGTCGTTCGGGTCCTTCGGGAGGAGGAGAAGCTGGAGCTCCTGGGTGGCGGTCTCGAGCTCGGGCTCGAGCCGCTTCACTTCTTCCTTCGCCATTTCGGAGATCTCGCGGTCGGAGTCGAAGAGAAGTTCCTTGTTGGAAGCGAGATCGCTCTTCAGGGCCTTGTACTTCCGGTATTCGCGGACGATCTCCCCGAGGTGCGCGTGCTCCTGGGAGAGCTTACGGAACTCCCCCGGGTTACCCGCGAGCGACGGATCGGATAGACGCGCTTCGACTTCGATAAAGCGGCCTTCGACCGCTTCGAGCTTATCAAACACGGAAATACCCCTACAGTTCCGGAAATTCGCCGACCGCAGCCGGACGATAGCTGAGTTCTTCGATACCGACGACTTCGAAACCGCTCTTCGGGGATTCGACGGCCTTTTCGAGGCGAAGGCACTGACGAAGCGACGCGAGGGCGACTTCGAGCTGGGAATCGTCGGGCTCGATCGTGGTGAGCTTTTGGAGGAGGAGTCCCGGCGCGATGACGGCGCGGAAAAAGGCATTGTCCATTCGGCAGGCGCAAAGCTTGATCACTTCGTACGCGAGGCCCGCGACGGGGAACATGAGCACCATCTTCGCGAGGATCATCCCGAGGTGATTCTTCCAGGCGACGTCGCTGAAATTCGTAAGGCCGAGGATCGGAAGCAGGATGCTGAACATCACGATCGAGATCAACACGAGGAAGAGGAGGAAGCTCGTTCCGCAGCGCGGATGGAGCGTCGAGTATTTCCGCGCGTTCTCGACGGTGAGATCCTCGCCCGCCTCGAAGGTGAAGATCGATTTATGTTCGGCTCCGTGGTATTGGAACACACGGCGGATTTCCGGCATTCGCGAGATCGCCCACACGTACGCGAGCAGGATCATCATCTTGAAGGCGCCGTCGATCGCGTGGAAGAGCGGGCTCTTCACGGAGATCGCGAGGAAACGCTCGGAAGTGAGCACCGCCGTAATCGCGTGCGGGAGCGCGACGAAGAGAAGGAGTCCCATCACGAAAGCGAAGACCATCGAACCGACGACCTCGGTCCTCGAAAGCTTTTCCGTCGCCTCGGCCTTTCCGCCGTTCGCCCGGGCGTTCTTGGCGGCTTCGCCTTCCCCTCCGATCTCGGCCGAGAACGAAAGGGCGCCCATGCCTTGGACCATCGACTCGACGAGCGTCACGACTCCGCGAAGAACCGGTTTCGCGAGGATCGGATAGCGGCGGAGGATCGTCGAATACGGGTCGTGCTTGATCACGATCTTCTTCGTGTCTTGGCGGCGGACCGCGACCGAGACGAAGTTCGGCGAACGCATCATCACGCCCTCGAGGACGGCTTGGCCGCCGATGCTCGTGAACTGCTTTCCCGATGGAGACTGACTCGCGATGACGCCCATAATACTGCGGAAGCGCCGGCTGAACGGCGCGGACCGCGACTGCCTTTCTAGATGTGTTTTACCCGCTCATGCCCTTGATGAATTCGTCGTTCGACTTCGTGTTCGTCACCTTATCCAGCAGGAACTCCATCGCGTCGAGGGTATTCATCGGATGGAGCACTTTCCGGAGGATCCAAAGCCGATTCAGCATGTCCTTCGGGATAAGGAGCTCTTCCTTCCGGGTGGCGGATTTGTTGATGTCCAAGCACGGGAAGACGCGCTTTTCCATGAGCTTCCGGTCGAGGTGGATCTCGGAGTTACCCGTCCCCTTGAACTCTTCGAAAATGACCTCGTCCATCCGGGAGCCGGTTTCGACGAGCGCGGTGGCGATGATCGTAAGCGATCCGCCTTCTTCGACGTTCCGGGCCGCGCCGAAGAACCGCTTCGGTTTGTGGAGCGCGTTCGAATCGACGCCGCCGGATAGGATCTTGCCGGAAGGCGGAACGACCGCGTTGTAGGCGCGGGCGAGACGGGTGATCGAATCGAGCAGGATCACGACGTCGTACTTGTTCTCGACGAGGCGCTTCGCCTTCTCGATAACCATCTCGGCGACCTGGACGTGACGCGAGGCCTGTTCGTCGAAGGTCGAGGAGACGACTTCGCCCTTCACCGAGCGCTGCATGTCGGTGACTTCTTCCGGACGTTCGTCGATGAGCAGGACGATGAGTTTGATCTCAGGGTTGTTCGCCGTGATCGCGTTCGCGATGTCCTGCATGAGGACGGTCTTACCGGCGCGCGGAGGCGCGACGATGAGACAACGCTGCCCTTTTCCGAGCGGCACCATCATGTCGATGATCCGAGTGGAATAGTTCGTCGGTTGGAACTCGAGCTTGATGCGTTCGTTCGGATATAGCGGGGTGAGGTTATCGAAGAGGACTTTTTCCGCGTTGATCTCGGGCGCCTGGAAGTTCACTTGCTCGACTTTGAGGAGCGCGAAATAGCGCTCGCCTTCCTTCGGCGCGCGCACGGAACCGCTCACCGTATCGCCGGTCCGAAGGCCGAAACGACGGATCTGCGAGGGCGATACGTACACGTCGTCCGGTCCCGGGAGGTAGTTATAGTCTGGGGCTCGGAGGAACCCGAACCCATCGGGCAGGCACTCGAGCACGCCGTCGGCGAAGATGTGTTCGTCCTTCTCCGCTTTTTTCTGGAGGATCGCGAATATGAGATCTTGTTTGCGAAGGCCCGCTCCGTTTTCGATCGCGAGCTCTTTCGCGAGTTCGACGAGATCGGCGATCTTTTTCTCTTTTAGTTCACGAAGATGCATAACTTCCCTTTTTGAGCGGTGATTTATCGGCCAGCGGAAGCTAGCCGTCAGGGGGGAAAGCGAACCGGAACCGGGTCGCCGTTAGGAAACGAAAAGGACGGGGATGAATTAAAGCCTACTCGCTTCGCGTAAAGTTTCAACGGGATCTTGGCGCCGGGCGGCCCAAATCGCCCGACCGCGTCAGCCTTCCGTCGCTCGAGACCTCGCGAACCTTCAGGAAAAGCCATTCCCCGTCCGCGCCCGAAAAGCTACCATCTCTACTAATGCGCCCCGAATCCGGCACCGAAAAAGTTTCGTTCGCGATCTTCGCCCTCGTCTGCGTGGCCTTGCTTTTCGGGGGACTCGGCTTCTTCTTCCGCACGTCCCTCCAGCCCTACCAACCCCAAAACACCGCGCGCGCGATCATCGAAGTCGACCGTGGCCAGGGTCCGGGCGCGATCTCGCGCCAACTCGAAGCGATGCAAATCGTCCGAAACGCGAAAATCTTCCAGTACTACGGCAAGTTCAGGGGCAGCTGGGCGAAAATGAAGGCCGGCGAATACGAGCTCTCGCCTTCGATGACGCCCGCGCAGATCTTCGATATCTTCGCCTCCGGCGTTTCCGTCGCCCGTCCTTTCCTCGTGCGTGAAGGGGAGAACCTCTACGAAGTCGCCGACGCGATCGCGGCGAAAGGATACGGGTCGAAGGAGCGATTCCTGAAACTCGCGCGCGACCCGAAGTTCATCGCGACGCTCGCCCTCGTTCCGCCTCCGAAGACGCTCGAAGGCTATCTCTTTCCGGACACCTACCTGCTCCAGCGGAAAATGACCCAGGAGGAAATCCTGCGCACGATGGTGAAGCGATTCGCGAACGCTTGGACCGCGAACGACGACCAACGCGCGAAGGAGCTCGGAATGACCCGCGACGAGATCATCACCCTCGCCTCGGTCGTCGAAAAGGAAACCGGCGCGCCGAGCGAACGCCCGATCATCGCCGGCGTATTCCATAACCGGCTGAAGAAGAAGATGAAGCTCCAAAGCGACCCGACGACGATCTACGGGATTTGGGCGCGCTACCGGGGCAACCTCCACAAATCCGACCTTTCGGATCCGAATCCGTACAATACCTATTACATCGCGGCCCTGCCCGCGGGACCGATCTCGAACCCGGGAATCGAGGCGATCCGCGCGACCTTGAACCCGGCCCAGCATAACTACCTTTATTTCGTGTCGAAGAACGACGGCACCCACGAATTCACGTCGACCTACGGCGATCACGAAAAGGCCGTCGCGAAATTCCAACTCGACGCGAAGGCGCGAGAGGGAAAAAGCTGGCGGGATCTCAAGCGGAACGCGGCGTCGACGCCCGACAAGAAAGCCGCGAAAAGCCCGTAACGACGGCGGCGAGGTGGATCCAGAAAAACGGCGCGCAGGCCTCGATCCAAGCCGACGCGCGCGGTCCTACGCCGTCCCCACTCGCGCAGGCGAGCGCGAGGCCGAGCACCGCCGCGACCGGCAGGAGAAGGCGCCGAAATTTCTCGTCGTCCTTCGCTTCCGCGAAGATTCCCGCTAAGAGAGGGATCCCGAGCACGAAATACGATTTCCAAATCAAGTGCGCCGGCAAAAAGCAAAGCGCGAGCCCGAGCCACGCCGAGAGCCGCGCGTCCTCGAAACTTCCCGAAATCCGAAGCGCGAGCCTCGCGAGCGCGGCGAGGACTCCGATCGTGAAGATTCCCCAGATTCCGCGCATAATCGGGAACGAAAGCCCGAAACCCGGGAACCGCAGCGTCTCTCCCGACAAGCCGAGCGCGTTGAACGGTTCGCCGCCCGCCACGCGGACGAGGAACGCGAGCAGCGATTGGTTATGAGTGTCCGTCGGCAGTCCCTTCCGCGCGAGGGCGTCGAACCATGCGGCGTAAACGCCGCCGTGCACGAGCGGCGGAAGGAGCAGGAAGGCCGCCCCGCCGAGCGCGCCGAGGATCGCCGGCCGGCCGTGCGCGCGGCCCGCGGCTCCGTCGCGGATGATCCCGCCGATCGGAAAAAGGAAAAGCGCGAGCGGATAGACCTTCGCGCAAGCCGCGATCGCGAAGACGAACCACGACGCCGCGAGGTTCATCTTCGCCCGGCGCGTACCCGTGCGTTCGCTCCATGCGAGAAGCGCCCACACCGCGGAAGAGAGGATGAGCAGGTTCACTTGTCCGTAGCGAAGATCGATCAGCAGCGGCCGCACCGAAAAAAGGATCGCGAGGTAAACGGGAATCTCGCCGTGCGCCCGCGCGAGCATCCGAATCGCCGCTCCGAACGCCGCGAGCGTGAACGCGAGCCAGATCCCGAGGGCGACCTTCACCGGCAGCGCCGCGAGCGGCGAAACGAGGAACGCGAATCCGGGAGCGTAAAGGAAGCGATCCGGGCCTTCCGCGTAAAGCGCGTCCCACCGACCCTCGAGCGCGAGTTTACCCGCGTAGTGAAAAACGGCGAAATCCTGGCCGCCGCGGGAAAACCCCGCGTAGACCGCCCACGCGAGGACGACGAAGACGAGACCGCGCAGGGCGTAGGTCAGGCGCGCGCGCATGCCACCGCTTGGAGCCGCGGAGCCGATTCGAGGAACGGGAAGAACGGACTCCGGTAACTGCCCTCGAGTTCGAGGAGCCAGAGTTTGAACCGCATCTCGAGGTCGCTCGGATTATCCGTGCCCATGAATCCGCCGATCGTCTTGTCGGAGACGACGCGGTGGCATGGGATCAGGATCGGGAACGGATTTTTTCGAAGCGCCTGACCGACGGCGCGCGCGGCGAGAGGGCTGCCCATTTTCTTCGCGACCCAGGCATAGGTGCGCGTTTCACCGTGCGGGATCGCGAGGGTCGCCGCGTAAACCTTGCGGGAAAAATCGGTGAGCTCCGTCGTATCGAGAAGATCCCAGTGAAGCGGAAGCAGCGGTGCGCCGTCGCGAAAAAATCCGGCGAGATCGCGAAGGACGGCGGCGACGCCGTAGGGGGGTTGTTCGTGGGCGGGAAGGAGCGGCGCGATCGAATCTTCGTTCCAGGCGACTCGCGTCAACCGACCGCTTTCATTCCAATAAAGATCGAAATGAAAGGTGCAATCGTCGACCGCCTTTTCGATTCGAAAACGATTCGCCATGCGCCTCCGTGCAGGATGCTCGAAAATCTGAGCGATCTCGGGTCTCTTTTCAATCAAGATCGTACCGCGAAATGACCGTGCGTGACAGCGGATAGCAGCAACTCGGTGCATAAAAACCCCGTCTTTTCGCTTGCTTACGCTTCGAGTCGCTCTATATGGTGCGCCCACTTTAAAACATGGGTTCATACGTCGTCCTCGCTCGCAAATGGCGTCCTTCGCAGTTCTCCGACATCGGTGGACAAGGGCCGGTCGTCCGCACGCTGATGAACGCGATCCAATCGGATCGGATCCATCACGCTTATCTCCTCACCGGATCCCGCGGGATCGGTAAAACCTCGATCGCCCGGATCTTCGCGAAAGCGATCCGGTGTCCGAACGCGAAGTGGGACGGCCAGTGGCTCCGGAGTTGCGGCGAGTGCTCGAGCTGCAAGGAGATCGCGGCGGGCAACTCCGTCGACGTGATCGAGATCGACGGCGCCTCGAACAACGGCGTCGACGCCGTCCGGGAAATCCGCGAAAACGCGAAGTTCATGCCCTCGTCGGGCACCCGGAAGATCTACATCATCGACGAAGTCCACATGCTCACGACGGCGGCGTTCAATGCGCTCCTGAAAACCCTCGAGGAGCCGCCGGCCCACGTCATCTTCGTCCTGGCTACGACCGAACCGCATAAAATCCCGGGCACGATCCTTTCGCGCTGCCAGCGTTTCGACTTGAAGCGCTTCACCGCCGCCCAGATCCAAACCCGCCTCGAGGAAGTCTCGACCGGCGAGGAAATCTCGATCGAGCCGGCCGCGACGGCGCTCCTCGCGCGCGCCGCCGACGGATCGATGCGGGACGCGCTCTCCCTCTTCGACCAAGTCATCGCTTACACCGGGAAGAAGATCACCGCCGCGGCCGTCCGTGAAAGCATCGGGCTCATCGAGAGCCAAACCCAGCTCGGCATCCTCCGCGGGATCTTCGCGCGCGATCCGAAGGCGGCGATCGAACTCGTCGGCGAAGCCTACCGCGCGGGCCACGAGCTGAAGCTCCTCGCGAAGAACCTCCTCGAATACCTGCACGCCGCGATCTTGATCAAGATCGGCGTCGAATCGACGGGCCTGGAACTCGCGGCGGAAGAAGTCGCGGAACTGAAGAAGATCGCGGCCCATCGCGAACTCGAGGAAATCGAACTCTTCTTCCAAGCCTTCCAAAACGGCATCGAGTGGATCGCCCGTTCGCCGCAACCGAAGCTCGTGCTCGAAGTCCTCATCGTGAAGTGCGCCTCGGCCGAGACGCTCGTTTCGATCGCGGGACCGACGTCCGGCTCCGCCGGCGGAACGGCGCCCGGAAACGGCCGCCCGACGGGAACGGCGACCACCGGATCGGCCGGCACCTCCCGTGTCGCCCACACCGCGCCGAAGGTCGCTCCGGAAATCCCGGCTTCGACGCCAGCCGCTCCCGGCGCGCTCCCGAAAGCTTCCCTTCTCTTCACCGGCTCCTCGCCGCTCGCGATGAAGAAGACCGCGACTCCCGTATCCGAGACGATCTCGAACCTCGGCGCGAGCCGCGCGCCCGCCGGCCCGAAATCCTTCGAAGGCTTCATCTCCCACGTCCGCGGGTCCCGCCCGGCGATCGCGAACGCGCTCGAAAACGCGATTTGCGACCAGTTTCCGACGACCATCGAGCAGGACTTCGTCGTCGTCTTTTCGCCCTCGAACGCGGACCTCTACCACGGCCTCCTCACGAGCGTCGCGGCGCTGAGCGAGTTCCAGAAATTCACCCTCGAGTATTTCGGCGTCGTGAAGCGCGTCCTCGTCGAAGTAAGGGAAACCCGCGAAACGAGCCTCGCCGAAAAACGGGAAAAGGAATTCGCGAACCGCGAGAAGATGGCGAAGGACGCCGCCGCGAACCACCCGATCATCGCCGAAGCGCGCTCCCTCTTCGGAGGAGAGCTCGGCCCGATCGAGTTCGACGAAGGAGAGAAGAAATGATGACGCCGAATTCCTCCGATCCGGTTTCGAAACTGATTTTCGAACTCTCGAAGCTCCCGGGCATCGGCGAAAAGACCGCGACCCGCCTCGCCTACTACGTCCTGAAGCAGGACGAGACGTACGCCGCCGCGCTCGCGGACGCGCTCGTCGCGGCGAAGAAGAAGGTCGGGCTCTGCTCGGTCTGCTTCACCTTCACCGACACGGATCCGTGCCGGATCTGCAACGACGCGAGCCGCGACCGCGCGATGATTTCCGTCGTCGAACGGCCGTCGGACATGAACTCGATCGAACTCTCGGGCACTTACAAGGGCGTCTACCACGTCCTGCACGGCGCCCTCTCTCCGCTCGACGGCATCGGCCCGGACGAACTGAAGATCCGCGAACTGATGGATCGCCTCCGGGCGCCGGTCGCGCCGGTTCGCGAAGTCCTGCTCGCGATGAATCCGAGCGTCGAGGGCGACGCCACCTCCCTTTATTTGACCCGTCTCATCCGGCCGCTCGGCGTCCGCGTGACCCAGCTCGCGCACGGCATCCCGATGGGCGGACAGCTCGAATACACCGATCGCCAGACGATCGGGAAGGCGATCGAGAATCGCATGGAGATGCGATGAGCATCTCTCTAAAAGGCGAGATGTGGTAACCCGATGAGCTTCATCAACTACTCCACCAAAGAGGTGAACTGTAAGATCGTTTACGTCGGGACCGGCCTCTGCGGGAAGACGACGAACGTCCAGTACATCTACGAACAGACCGCGCAGGACCTGCGCGGGAAATTCTTCGCCGGGAACGCGGAGAACGAGCGTACGCTCTTCTTCGATTTCCTCCCTCTCGGCGTGGGTGACGTGCGCGGATACAAGACGCGCTTCCACCTCTACACGATTCCGGGCCAGACCTTTTACGAAGTCTCCCAGCAGTTCATCCTCAAAGGCGTCGACGGAGTGGTTTTCGTCGTCGACAGCCAGGCGGAACGCATGGAAGCGAATCTGGAGAGCTTCGAAAATCTGACGCGGAATCTCGAGCGCCAAGGCTACGACTCGAACAAGCTTCCGATCGTGTTTCAGTACAATAAACGGGACTTGCCGAGCGCGTTGCCGGTGAAAGAACTCGAGCAGACCTTCAATCCGGGCCGCAAACCGTCTTTCGAGGCGGTCGCGAGTCGCGGAGACGGGGTCATGGAGACGCTTCAATCGGTCACCCAGTGGGTGATCCGGGAACTCAAAGGGGGAGAAAAACCATGAGAAAAGAATCGATGAACCGCTTCAAAAAGATGTTCCTCGCGGAAAAAAGGAAGATCTTGTTCAATCACAAGGTCCTTCGCGAAGACTTCAGCGTGAATGCGGACGACCGTTTCGACGAGATCGACCAAGCCACGACCGACGTCGAGCAATCGATGCGGATGCGCCTGAACAACCGCGAAACCCTCTATTTGAAGAAAATCGACGAATCGCTCGAACGCATCGAAGAAGGAACCTTCGGCCTTTGCGAGTCCTGCGAGGAAGACATCGGACTCAAGCGCCTCGAAGCGCGCCCGACGGCGACTCTCTGCGTTTCGTGCAAGGAAGAGCAGGAGCGCAAGGAAGTCCACACCGCGGCCGGCCTCGCCCACAAATCGCTCGGCGAGTCGTTCTCGAAGAAATACGCCTGAGCGGATAGGAAAAACGATGCGTGAGTTCGGTATCCTCCTAATGCTTGGGATCGGATCGGGATGCGCGACGGCCGCGAGCCCGATCGTGGGTCCGGACGGTACCGAACACATGCTCGTGAAGTGCTCCCAAATCGAGGATTGTTACGAGGAAGCCCGCATCGCCTGCGGGGGGAAGTACAAGATCGTCAATACGAACACCGAGACCTACCAGGTCGTCGACACCGTGACCTCGACGACCAAGCTCCTCGTGAAATGCACCCCTTGAACTCGACCGGACCGATCCGGTAAGGCGCGCGGCAGATTTTGCCGGATTTCCGAAAAACGACCGCGATGAGACAATCGAAGGACGTCGAAAGGAGATCCGTGTGGCCACCCCCAGCGTCTATCAACTCGTTCCGCCGCGCGCTCGTCCGACGAACGTCCAAGAGATCGTCGACTTCATCCTGATCAACGCGATCAGAACGAAGGCGAGCGACCTGCATTTCGGATTGAGCGCCGCTCCGGGCGGCGGAGCGCTCACCTACCTCCTTCGCTTTCGCGTGCACGGAAAACTCCAACCCGTGAAAACCGACTTCATCGGCCAGAGCCACAAGGAAATCCTCACGCGCTTGAAGGTGCTCGCGAATATTTCGACGACCGAGATCGGCGTTCCTCAGGACGGCCAGATCGCGATGAACACGCCGGAGGGATCGCTCGTCCTCCGCCTCAGCTTCGTGCCGAATCCGGAGGGCGAAGAAGTCGTGATTCGCCTCCAACGCGCCCAGAAGATTCCTCCCCCCGAGCAGCTCGGGATGACCGGCGACATGCTGAAGAGCATACAGACGCTTCTGCAACAGAAGTCGGGCATGATCGTGATCAACGGCCCGGCGGGCAGCGGTAAGACGACGACGATTTATTCGCTCCTGACCGCGCTTTCCTCCCCGGAGAGGAAAATCGTGACCGCCGAGGATCCGATCGAACTCCGCCTCCCCTACGTGAGTCACACGGCGGTGGGGAAGAACACGAGCTTCGCTCAGCTCTCGAAGGCATTCATGCGCCAGGACGCCGACGTCATCTTCATCGGCGAGGTCCGCGACCCCGAATCGGCCGAAGCGGCGGTTCAGCTCGCCCAGACCGGTCACCTCGTTTTCACGACGCTTCACACCCGGGACGCCCTCGGCGTCGTCCCGCGGCTCGAGGCCTTCGGCATCCATCCGAACTTCATCGCGAGTTCCCTCATCGGGTCGCTCGCCCAGCGTCTCGTCTCGCGACTTTGCCCGAAATGCCGCGTGCCCGCGACGCTCGACGACGCGACGCTGCTGCACATGAAGACGATCCTCCCGATGTCCCCGGCCGCGAAGGTGATGCAAGCCGGCCCGGGCTGCCAGGAGTGCATCGGCGGTTATCAGGGCCGGATGCCGGTTTACGAACTACTTACCGTCACGCCGCCGATTTCGGATTTGATCAATCGCCGCGCTTCCCAGAAGGACCTCGCCGAAGCCGCGCGGGACAGCGGGATGCTCACGCTCGCCCAGGAAGCACTCATCCGCGTGTACTCCGGTCAGGTCGAGTATTCCGCCGTGAAGGGTTACCTCTCGAACTACTAAACGTTCAAGCTCACGACCTGAACAGCTCGCCCTCCTACGGTCGGGCTAAGCCCGCCCATCCGGCGCGCGAGCCTACTTACGACATAAAAAAGTCGAGCCGCCGAACGTCGTCCCTTACGTTCGGCGGCTCTGGCTGTAACGGGGCGCCTGCGTGAGTGCCGGAGGAGGGCTTTCTCCTCCGCCGCGGCTGCGCCCGTCGTATTGGTCACCCGAATAACTCAGCCCCAACGTCCCCTTTGTGACTGAATCGAGGCGACCAACAGCTTGCATCCTTCCCTGATGACTCGGAGTTTTTCACGTCCGTGTGGGTCTACCCGTCATCCTTGACGGACAGACCGGAAGGCTGACTTACGCGAACTTGATCGTGCGGCCCAGGCTCTTATGCGAGTGACCGTCGATGTGGAGCTTCTCGTTCCGCTCCGCCGCTTCCTTGCACGCCACGCAGAGAGTCGTGGTCGGACGCGCTTCGAGGCGGCGAAGTTCGATGTCTTCCTCGCACTCGTCACATTGTCCGAAGGTGCCCGCCTGGATGCGCGCGAGAGCTTCTTCGATCTTCTTCAGGTAGAGCGCTTCGCGAGTCGCGAGGCGCATGCGCATTTGGTTTTCGATTTCGAACGACGTGAAGTCGACTTCGTCCATCAGGTCGTCCGACTGGACCGCGAACTGTTCGTTCGACGCGCGGCCGGAGAAGAGAAGGCGATTCTTTTCGTGTTCGAAGAGGGACTTAAACTTCGCTTGGAACTCTTGGGTACGGATCATGACTGACTCCTACTGGTTTTCCCGATCGACCACTCGGCTTTGAAACTTTCGTTTCAGCTCAGGTGTGGACACGTTTCCTTGTGGTGTACCTGAGTTTCGAAGCGTCCTCTACGCATCCTGCGAGGAGGGTTGGTGCCTCGAATAGACTACCGAGTGCGGTAATCCTTTATCCTTATCGATTTTTGGGAAGTGGCAATCCTTGCCTGTTGTTTGTGTCCGACGATTTTCGATTCAACTTCTTCTTTTCTTGAGCGCTTACGGTTTCAGAGAAACGGCGTAGGCGTATTCAGGATTTCCGAAATTGTACCGGGCTGCGGGACCAAACACAGACCAGAACAGAGCGATCGCACGAGCGGCGATTTGAGAAATGGAGCCGGCATAGAAAGGAGCGGCGAATTGGGCAGCGGCGGCGGCGGTAGCCTTGGCAGCAGCTTGATTCACGTTTGCGGATTCGATGATTTGTTTGTTCATACGATTCCCTTTCCTTTCTAGAGAGGGGTTGTTTTCCCTCTCACAGCCTCCGTCCCTATATATTGCGAGGGGTATGCCAGGGGTTTGCAAATCCAAAAAACCCAATCCTTTCGCGAATTCCGAGCGCTCCATTTCGGTCGAGTTCCGCCGAAACCGCGTAAAAAGGACTCTTCCGGGTCTTCCCGGCCCCGGTTTTCCAGACAGGGAATGTCACCGCGGACAGAGTGATACCGACAAATTTTCCACGCTTTCGCGGGGGGCTGAAATCGCGCACCCTGAACGAAACCCCTCTATAGAAGGGCGCCCGCCGGCGCCGAAGGAGCCCCCGTGAGCTTTCCGAAACGACTGACCGATAAAATCGCCATCATCACCGGTTCCGGCCGGGGCCTCGGCGCCGCGACCGCGCTCCGAATGGCCGAAGAGGGCGCCCACATCGTCGTGAACGATATTGCGGAAGACGCCGCGAAGCAGGTCGCCGGTCAAATCGAGAAGCTCGGACGCCGGGCGCTCGTGTCCACCCACGACGTCTCGAACACCGCCCAGGCGAACGCGCTCGTCGACGAAGCGAAGAAGACCTTCGGTACGATCGATATCCTCGTGAACAACGCGGGCATCACCCGGGACTCGATGCTCCACAAACTCACCGAGGAAAAATGGGACGAAGTCATTCGCGTGAACCTGAAAGGCCCGTTCAATATGGGACAGGCCTGCGCGAAGGTCATGATGGAGAAGAAATACGGGAAAATCGTGAATCTCGCTTCGATCGCCTGGCTCGGAAACATCGGCCAAACGAACTATTCGGCCTCGAAGGCCGGCGTGGTCGGCCTCACCCGCACCTGGGCGCTCGAACTCTCCCGGTATCAGATCAACGTGAACGCCATCGCCCCCGGACTTATCGATACCCAGATGACCCAGGCGATCCCGGCCGAGGTTAAGGAAAAGTTCATCAACAAGATCCCGATGCGCCGGATCGGGAAGCCCGAGGACATCGCCGCGATCGTTTGTTTTCTCGCGAGCGACGAGGCGAATTACGTCACCGGCCAATGCATCCAAATCGACGGCGGCCTCACCACGGGCGGAGCCGGCGGCTGATTTCGATGGCGGGATTTTTTTCCTGGGATAATGAATCCGAAAGGAAATCCGAGCCGTCGACGCTCGGCTCGGGAAACCCATGCTTCGCACCGCGCTGCTTTTGATATGTTCGAACATCTTCATGACCACCGCATGGTACGGTCACCTGCGTTTTCGCCATTCTTCGCTTTGGCTCGCGATCCTCGCGAGTTGGCTGATCGCGCTCCCCGAGTACGCGCTGCAAGTCCCGGCAAATCGCTTCGGCTATCTCTCGAGCGGATTGACCGGATACCAACTGAAGATCCTCCAAGAAGCGATCACGCTCGTCGTCTTCATGGTCTTCGCGTGGTTCGCTCTCGGGGAAACGCCCGGCTGGCGCCAAGGAATCGCGTTCGGCCTCGTCCTGCTCGCGGTCGTCGTCGGAACCTCGAAATAAGACCGGCGCCTACCGGATCGCCGGAGCGGGCGCGGCTCCCTTGAAATACGAACGCCGCGGAGGCGTCGAAGGCAGGAGGACGCCGAGACCGAGCGTGCCGCCCATCCGAAGGACTTGCGTCTGACTCGCGAACGCTTGCGGATTCGCGGAATAAGTGACGTTTTCGACGTCCGCGGAAACTTCGAGGCGAACGTAACGGGAAAGCGGGATCACGAAACCGAGACCGCCGTTCAGTCCGTGTCCGGAAGCGGAAATCGTCTGATTCAAGTTTCCCGTCGTCTTGTCTTCGGAGTTGATGAATCCGTATCCCGCGCGCACGAAAAGGTTTCCGAAATAAGCCTTCAATCCGAGCACCAGGGATTTCTGGGAGAGCTTTTCCTCGCGCGAAGCGGTGTTCGCCGTGTTCGAATAACACCCGATCTGATAGTCGACGAAAGGCGCGATCGAGAACTCCTCGTCGCCGATCGAATAGTAAACCGATCCGCCGTACGAGAACCCGTTATAACTCGCGGTTTGACCTTGGGTGAAGACGCGCGGAGCTTGATATCCGAACTCCGGCTGGAGAAAGATCAGGTTCCCGTCGTCCGCACGCGCGGCACCGACGAACCCGGCGAGAAGCGCGAACAGGAGCGCGAACGCCCGCATCACGGCACCACCAACACGTCGGTCGGCTGCCGCATGACCGAAGCGGCGTCGATGAACGCGTGAGAGCCGACCCGAACGCCGGTGTTCCCGACGATCTGGATCTTTTCGCAGGTATTGAACGTCGTGCTGCAGGCCACGATCGACCCGTCGCCCATCTGGGCGAGCGCGGAAATCCCCTGAAGCACCGTCGTGTCCTTGAAGAACTGACCGACGTAAGCGAAAGAGGACGAGAAAAGTTCGATCGCGTTTCCGCTCGCGTTCGTCGTCGACACGAGGAATCTCCCGTCGGAAAGTTCGAGGACGTCGCTCGGATCGCAGTTCGTCGTGCAGGACGTCGCGGCGAGCGAAATGGTCGTCGAAAGCACTCCGGAGTTCGTATAGACGCGCGGACTGTCCGGCGTTCCCCCGGTCGTGACGGCGACGAACCGGTCGCCGGAGATTTTACGGAGTTTCATGATGTTCGCGGTCAAGGTGATCGGAAAATTCGTCGTCACGCGAACCGCCGGGTCGCTTCCGTCGTACTTCTCGATCGACGTCGTGGACTCCGCCACCACGGTCCCTCCGTCGGAAAGGCTCGCGAGGGCGCGCATCGTGTTCCCGCTTAGATTCGCGTCGATGATGCGGTTCCCGTAAATCGTCGGCGAAGAAAGGCTCAGCCGCTCGACGCGATCGGTGGTGTCGACCGTATAGAGGAGACGGTCGGGATTCGAGAAATCGAATGACATCCCCATCATGAACTCCGTCGAACTCACGCTCCTAAGGACCGACTTGAACGTCCCGTCCGAATAGAAATCGGCGATCTGATGAAGCGGGAACGGAGTCGCGGTACGGGCCACGGTTCCGCCGGAGAGGACGAGCACGTCTCCCGACGTCGCACCCACGGTGCTCCGAAGCACGTCGGACAGGAACTTCTTCTGTCCGCACGCGGGCAAGAGCGTGACCGCGACGAAAATCGCGACAAGAAGGTGGCGACGATGCGGGCGAGATAAATCCATCCAATAAATGATCGGGCATCCGGTCACGGATATTAACGGGTCTTTGCATAAACTATTTATTTTCTAAATAATCGTCAAATAACCGGCGACCGTTTCATGACGGCCGAATTTTCGAGTGTTCGCGAACCCAAACTTGTAAATCGCGCCGCCTCTCCCCCAAACTATTTAATGGGAGAGAAGAGACGATGAAATCCGTTCAGGAAGAACAAGTCCTCGCGCGCGAAAGGTCCGCAAAATTCGGTCGTTGGTCGACCGCCTTCACCGCGATCATGGTCGTCGTGGCGGCGGCGCTTCCCGCCACCGCCGGTCCGAAGGACAAGCCGTTCACTTCGACGGTCCTCAAGCTTTCGGACTTCAAGGGAAAGACTTTCTTCGACTTCATGGAAGCGAAAGACGGTCTCCACGTCGCGCTCAACTCCGACATCAGCGAGCCGATCAAGGTCGTCGATCTGAAGAAACTGAAGGAAATCATCGCGAACGACTTCGATCCGGCGGTCTTCAAGAAAATCACCGGGATGCTGAAGGGCGGCGCGAAAGGTTTCGACGAGATGTTCGCGGAACTCGAGGCGCGCATCGAGAGCGGCAAAGTGCTCACGATGGACAATATCTCGAACGAAATCCGGAACATCCTTTCCAAAAAAGGGCTTCTTTCGAGCCCGAGTAAGGGCGGACTCGCACCGCTCGTGATCGCTCCCCTCGTCGCGATGGGAAGCGGAGCCGGGACGACCGTCGTCCTCGACGATTCGAACTTCTTCCTGAATTACTATTACAAGCTCGGGCCCGAGGACGAAGGCGCCGACGAACTGATCCAGAACATCATGAAGAAGGACGGCGTCTCGTACAACGAAGCGCGGAAGACTCTCGAAGCGGCGGCGCTGAAGTCGGGCCGCAACTTCGGTTACAGCGGATCCGAAAAGCTCCTCGATTTCTCGGACACTTACCTCCTCAAGAAGTTCGACAAGTGGGTCGACGGAGCGAGCGCGAAGGAAGCGTCCGCGATGTGGAACACGATGTTCGATATCCTCACGAAGTGCGACACGAGCGGGCTCAAGAACCTCTCCGTCGCGAGTCAGTCGGTCGTGACCGGATGGCTCACCGTTTACACCGCCGAACTTCGGCGTCACGTGATGGTGAACATGGTGAACTCGGCCCACCCCTGGGAAAACGACCTAACCGAGGCGCTCATCACGTCGGTCTTCGTCAAGAACAACGGCGGTTTCCTCTTCGCCGATAAAAGCGTGCGGAACGCGAAACGGACGAAGGCCATCCCGGAATTCGTGAAGGGCGGACCGGCGAATTTCTTCGGTATCGGAACGCAAGGAAGCGGCATCGGGGTGAATCGGATGGAGCGGCGCGCGCTGCAGACTCTCATCACCAAGGCGCTCGAAGAGAGCCATCCCGACGAAGTCGCGGCCGTGCGTAAACTCATCGGCAAAGACAATGGGGACATCATCCGCGGGATGATGGAGTTCCTGAACAACCCGAAAAATCAAAAGGCGGTTCGGGCGAACGCCGAAGAACTCAACAAATCCTTCGGTGCGATCATGGAGATCCTCCATGACGAAAAGCAGTCGAAGAAGATCCTTTCCTACTTCGCCGATGTCGGCGCCGCGGGTCCGGTGCTGAAAAAGGAGTTCGTCTCCGTGGTCTGCGGCAGTTACGTGAAACGCTGATCGCTTCGAAGATCGAAGATAAAAAAAGGGCCCGGGGAAATTCCCCGGGCCCTTTCGTTTAACGAATCTTTTCCGTGGTTCTTAGAGCTCGGAATCCGCACCGCGGCGGCGCATGTACGTCGGAACGTCGTACTCGTCGTCGGTAAGGTTCGTGATGCCGAGGCGCTGAGCGATCGCGCGAGCCCGGGCGAGTTCGCCCGCTTCCGCGCCGGTGCCCATTTCCTTGGTCGGAGCGGCCTTCGCGAGGCCCGGGTTGACCGCTTCCGAAGAAGCCATCGGGGCTTCTTCGTTCAGCTCTTCGAAGCCAGGAGCGATCGGCTCGATCGTCACGGTCTCGACCTTGATCGGTTGTGGAGCCGGAGCGGCCGCCACGACCGGAGCCGCCGGAGCGGCCATCGGCGCCGCGTTCATCATCGAAGCGTTCGGAGCCGGGGGAACCGCGGCCGAAGCGGCCGGCTGGCTCCAACCCTGGGCGCCGGCGTTCGCCTGCGAACCGAGGGTCGAATTCACCGTCATCATCGGGGCGTTCAGGCCCGTCGCGATGACCGTGATCTTCACGGCGTCGTTCAGGGACTCGTCGATCACGGTTCCGAAGATGATTTCGGCGTCCGGATGAGCGGCTTCCATGATGAGCGAGGTCGCTTCGTTCACTTCGTGGATCGAAAGATCCGGACCGCCGGTGATGTTGATGATGATGCCGGTCGCGCCGTTGATCGAGACGTCCTCGAGGAGCGGGGAAGAGATCGCGTTCGTCGCGGCTTCCACCGCGCGATGTTCGCCCTTCGCGTTCCCGATACCCATGAGGGCCATCCCGCGGTTATTCATGATCGTCCGCACGTCGGCGAAATCGCAGTTGATGTGGCCGGTGCAGTTGATGAGGTCGGAGATGCCTTGGACGGCGTGGAGGAGGACTTCGTCCGCCTTCTTGAACGCGTCCATCATCGAGAGCTTCGCGCCCGAAACGGCGAGGAGCCGTTGGTTCGGGATCATGATGAGCGAGTCGACGTTCTCGCGGAGCGCTTGGAGGCCATCTTCCGCGTGCTTCATCCGCTTACGACCTTCGAACATGAACGGCTTCGTGACGACGCCGACGGTGAGCGCTCCCGCTTCTTTCGCGATCTTCGCGACGATCGGAGCCGCGCCGGTTCCGGTTCCGCCACCCATGCCGGCGGTGATGAACACCATGTCCGCGCCTTGGATGAGGTCGGCGATTTTCGCGTAATCTTCGAGGGCGGCTTTACGGCCGACTTCGGGGTTCGCGCCGGCGCCGAGGCCCCGGGTGACGTCCTGCCCGATCGCGATCTTCGTGGGGGCAAGCGACGCGTTCAGCGCCTGGATGTCGGTGTTGGCGGTGATGAAATCCACGCCTTGCAGGCCCATCTTGATCATCGTGTTCACGGCATTGCATCCGCTGCCGCCGACTCCGATGACCTTGATCTTCGCTCCTTGGGTAGCCACTTGATCAATTTCGAACATGGTTTGGTTCCTCTTCCTTTTTGAGGAGACCGTTTCCGGCCTTCCGTTAAATTCCGTTCCGCCTTCGCCTTTCAGTTCGGGCGGAATTTTCTTACGACTTTAATGCTTGAACGTTAAAACAGGTCCTTGATCCACGTCCGCATCGAACCCCGAACCTTGTCGTAGATGTTCTTCTCGCGGATCTGGAACTTGGCTTTGGAACCGTTGCGGGCTCCGTACTTCAGAAGACCGACGCCGGTCGCGAACTTCGGCGAGTTCACGACGTCGCGAAGACCGCCGATCCCCTGGGGGATCCCGCGCTTCACGGGCATTTCGAAGATGAATTCGGCCATTTCCGGCATGCCTTCGAGGAGGCTCGAACCGCCGGTGATGACCACGCCGCCGGAGAGCACGTCCCCGTGGCCGCTTTGGATGACTTCCCGCTGGATGAGGGAGAACATCTCCTCGACCCGAGGCTCGATGATTTCGGCGAGGAGCCGGCGCGGAACCATCCGCGGCTTCCGTCCGCCGACGCCGGCGACTTCGATCGTCTCGTCCGGACGGACGAGCGAGGCGAGACCGCACCCGTGGGCGATCTTGAGCTTCTCGGCTTCGTGCTGCGGGCAGCGGAGGCCGACCGCGATGTCGTTCGTGATGTGGTTCCCGCCGATGGCGAGCACTCCGGTGTAGACGATCGCGCCGTCCTTGAAGATCGCGATGTCGCTCGTGCCGCCGCCGATGTCGACGAGGACGACGCCGAGGTCCTTTTCGTCTTCCGAGAGGACGGCCGCCGCCGAAGCGATCGGCTCGAGGCAGATTTCGGTCACGTTCAAGCCCGCTTTGTTCGCGCACTTGATGATGTTTTGCGCGGAAGAAACCGCGCCGGTCACGATGTGCACTTTGCCTTCGAGGCGCATGCCGTTCATGCCGATCGGATCGCGGATCCCGTCTTGGCCGTCGATGATGAATTCCTGCGGCATGATGTGGATCACTTCTCGATCGAGCGGGATCGCGACCGCTTTCGCGGCGTCGATGCAGCGCTGGACGTCGTTTTCGTTGATTTCCTTGTCCTTCACGGCGACGACGCCGGAGGAGTTAAAAGATTTGATGTGTCCGCCGGCGATACCGGTGAAAACGCTCGAAATTTCGACGCCGGCCATGAGCTCGGCTTCTTCGACGGCTTTCGTGATCGACTCGACCGTCGAGTCGATGTTGATCACGACTCCCTTTCGGAGTCCGACCGACGGGGCCGCGCCGATTCCGATGATGTCGATCGTCGGATTCGGTCCGCGTTCGTGGACTTCTCCCACGATGCAGCAAATTTTCGTCGTGCCAATGTCGAGACCAACTACGAAGTCCTTTTTGGACATAACGGAATCCCTCCCATGGGACTCGGGCGCGTCAATAATAGACGGCGTCAAAACGGAGGATCGTCAAACCACGAACTGGGCAAAAACTACCTCTTCTTAAAAGCTTAAGAACTACGAGCGATTCTGACAACTATTTTTTTACCCAGATCGGCAAAAACCTGACGCGCCCGGATATTGTTCTTCGAGAGGTAGAGCAGCACTTCGCGGAGACGACCGAGCTGCGCTTCGGGATCCGTCGTGAAGGACGACCCGAGTTCGACGCGAACCCGACCGGGGGACTGCGGGAGGGAATACGTCGCCATCACCTGGAGACCCTTTTCGGAATCCCACTCGAGGGAGGAGACGCGGTACTTCGGATCGAGGCCTAGAGACGACCACGACTGGAGAAACCGGAGCGCGGGGAGGACTTGCTCCGGGGGAAAGCCGACGAGGACGGGAAGGTCCGAGTTCGACTTGAGATTGAGCGGCGCGAACGGCGTGCCGTCGGAATCCATGTAGTAGAGCGCGCCGTCGGAGTTCTGCGAGATCGCGATCGGCTCGCGGAAGACGACGGAGATCGAGACGGTCTGCGGAAACCGCTTCGAGATCGTCGCCCCCTTGATCCACGGATGGGAGAGCAGTCTCTTTTCGATGCCCGAGAGTTTGAGCGAGAAGAGATTCGTCGATTCCGTCGGAACCTGCGCGATCTCGATGATCTGCTGCGAATCGAGCGGCGTGAGCTTGCGCGGGAGCGGCGCGATTCTTCCGTCGCCGGCGTCCGTGATCTCGTCGGCCGGCGGGCCGTCGAGACCGACGACCTCGACCACGCGGACGGTGAAGAGATCGGAATTCACCACGCCGAGGATTCCGGCGAAGAGCGCGGCCGCGGCCGTCACTCCCATGACGGTGACCCATGTTTTCCGGTGCCGATCGGCAAAAGCGTGGAATCCGCGCATCCTTTTTTCAGAATATCACGGGCCGGGGAAAATGATAGAGTTTGAGAACGATGACAAACAAATATTCCCTGATTCGCTCTGTGAAGGTGCGCGCGTTCGTCGCCTTCGTTTCGTTCGTATTCGCCGGATGTTCGAGCGTGAGCTCGATCGAAAAGGAGGGAAAAAAACTTCCCTTCTTCGGCTCGATGGAAGTGCAGCGATTCACGTTGCCGAACGGACTGAAGCTCCTCGTCCTCGAGGACTCCTCTTCTCCGACTTTCGCGTACCAGACCTGGTACCGCGTCGGTTCGCGCGACGAAGAGCCGAAATACACCGGCCTCGCGCACCTTTTCGAACACTTGATGTTCAAGGGAACGAAGAACCTGCCGGAGGGCCAGCTCGACCGTATCCTCGAGCAAGCCGGGGCCGAAGGCGAGAACGCCTTCACCTCCCGCGACTACACCGTTTACGTCCAAGAGCTCCCGAAGGATAAACTCGATCTCATCGCGAAGCTCGAGAGCGACCGGATGGTGAACCTCGTCGTGAACGACGACTCGTTCAAGACCGAGCGCGAGGTCGTCCAGAACGAGCGCCGGATGCGGAACGAGAACAGCCCCGACGGTCTCATGTACCAGGAAATCTTCGGTCTCGCGTTCACGAAACACTCCTATCGCTGGCCGGTCATCGGTTACGAGGAAGACCTCGCCCGCATGTCCTCGAAGGAACCGCGGGAATTTTACGAGAGCCACTACGCTCCGAACCACGCGACGATCGTCGTGGTCGGCGACGTGAAGGCCTCCGAGGTCTTGAAGACCGTGATGAAGTACTACGGCGACCTGAAGGCGAAAAACCTTCCCGAGAAGATCGTCCCGATGGAACCGGAACAGACCTCCCCGCGCCACAAGACCCTCAAGCTGAACACCCAGGTCCAAAAACTCATGGTCGCCTACCCGGTGCCGGCCGTCGTCCACGAAGACATTCCGGCCCTCGAAGTCATGCGTTCGGTGCTGACTTCCGGGAAGAGCTCGCGCCTTTCGAAGGCGTTGGTCGAATCGGGGATTATGACGTCGATCGATACCTACGACCTCGACGATCGCGATCCGTCGATCCTCACCTTCGTCGGAAATCTCCAGCGCGGGAAGAAAGCGACCCAAGCCGAATCGGTGATGCTCGCCGAAATCGAAAAATTCAAGAAAGCCCCGATCTCTCAGTCGGAACTCGAACGGGCGAAGAACTCGCTCCAAGCGCAGTTCTACGACGGCCTCTCTTCGCCGAGCGAGAAAGCGAACTTTCTCGGTCACTACGAGACGGTGTCCGATAGCTTCCGCACCGGCGTGAACATCTTCACGAAGATCGGGGCCGTCACCGCGACCCAGATCCAAGCCGCCGCGAAAAAATACCTGAACCCGAACTCGCGCTCCGTCGTGATGGGAGTCCAAAAATGAAAATGACCAAACTCTTCCTCTCTCTCGGGATCTTCGGCTTCGCCCTTTCGGCTTCCGCGATCGAGACGCGTTTCGAGAGCGATTCCTCGCTCCCGGTCGTCTACTTGAACGTCGCCGTGAAGGCCGGCGCCGCGAACGATCCGCACGGGCAGGCCGGGATCGGGAACTTCGTCGGCGAGATGATGATGCGCGGGACGAAAACCCGCACGAAGGCCCAGATCGACGAAACGCTCGATCTTCTCGGCGCGACCCTTTCCGTCGAGACCCGCACGGAAGCGATCATCTTCCGCGGGCGCGTGCTCTCGTCGAAGCTCGCCGAGTACATGGAAGTCGTCCACGACATCATCACGAATCCGAGCTTTCCCGAGAGAGAGATCAAGAAGCTGAAGGCCGAAATCTCCTCCGACATCGTAGAGACGCGCGGAAAAGACGGCCCCCTCGCGAAGGTGTTCTGGGACGGATTCCTCTTCGAAGG
Source organism: Bdellovibrionales bacterium (assembly GCA_018266355.1). GTDB lineage: Bacteria > Bdellovibrionota > UBA1018 > UBA1018 > UBA1018 > JACMQW01. The sequence continues at coordinate 188,898 of JAFEAP010000029.1, read as the reverse complement.
GCATCCCTACGGAAAACCGATCCTCGGGAAACTTCGGGACCTCGAGAAGCTGAAGCGCGACGATCTCGTCCGCCACTACCGCGATCTCTTCCAAGACCGGAACCTCCTCGTCGTCGGCTCGGGCGACTCGGAAGCGTCGTTCGTCGAGTCTTGGGCGAAACGCCTCGCCGAGGCCCGTCCGGACACTTCGGGAGAAAATCCGGTTCACGTCGCCGACGCGCCGAAGAATCCCGCGAAGCGCGAGATCCTCTTCGTCGACAAGCCCGACCGAACCCAAACCCAACTCTACTTCGGCCAAGTCGGCGTGCGCATGACCGATCCGCGCTTCTTCCCGCTCCACCTCGCGAACCACGTTTTCGGGGGCGGAAGCTTTTCGGCCCGACTCATGACGGAAGTCCGCGTGAAGCGCGGCTGGAGCTACGGCGCCTATTCCTACTTCCGCCAGGGCATCCGCCCGCGGTCGTTCCAGGCCTACACGTTCCCCGCGACGAAGGACACGCCGGGCGCCGTCGCGCTCGTCGATCAGATGCTCCGCGAGTGGAAGGAGAAGGGAATCACCCCGGCCGAATACGAATTCGCGAAATCGAGCCTAATCAACTCGGCGGGCTTCGCCTACAATACGCCCGGAAAACGAGTGGAGAATATCCTCCTCGAGAAGACGCTCGATCTTCCCGACGGTTTCATGAAGACCTTCGCCGAACACCTTTCGAAGGTCACGCTCGCGGAAGCGAACGCCGCCGTGAAGGACTTCGTCGACCCGGACCGTATGCACGTCATGCTGCTCGGAACGGCGAAGGACCTGAAGGCGAAATTCGCGACGAGCCTGAAGGTCCCGGAGAGCGAGATCAAGGTCGTCCCCTACACGAAGGAATAGAAACCGATGCGGCGATTACGCGTGGCCGACCGGCCCCGCGTTTTCGCGCGCTCGGCGGATCATCGTGAGATAGGCCACCGCTTCCGGGTGATCCGGCTGACGGCGAAGCACCTCTTCCCACTCGAGTTCGGCGTCGATGAGGTTGCCTTGGCTGTAGTGCAGGAGCCCGAGATGAATGCGAGACGGCAGGTGCTCGGGGTGGTCGTGCTTGAGCGACTGGAGATCCTGGAGGGCGCGGGAGACGAAGCCCTTCCGCGCGTACGCCTTCGCGCGCCGGATGCGCGTGTCGAAATGCAGCGGATTGAGAAGCGCGGCCTTCGAGTATTCCTCGATCGCCTCGTCGTAACGACGGTAACGGAAGTAGAGGTCGCCCATTTCGAGGTGTTTCACGGCGAACTTCTGATCGACGCCCGATACGACGCCTTCGCGACGATGGACGACCGACTGGTTCGCCTGATCGAAGATTTTCTTCGCGTCGTCGTACTTTCCGAGATCGTTCAGGAGCACCGAAAGGCAGATCGCCGCGTCGGTGTGGCGCGGGTCGAGTTCGAGCGCGCGGCGGAGCGAAACGATCGTCGGGCCGACGTTCCCGCGGAAATAATTCAGCACGCCCATGAGGTAGTGCGCGTCCGGAGCGTTCGGTTCCTTCGTAAGCCGCTCGCGCAGGAGGGACTCCGCGCGTCCGTAATCCTTTCGGTTGAGGCATTCCTGCACGCGGCGGTCGAACTGGGCGGCGGGCGATTGGGCCGTCTGCATCTCCACGCGGTTACTCCGATTTTTCTTCCGGCGGTTTCGTTTCGAGGGACTTCAGTCGTTCCTGGGCGGCGGCGAGCGAGGGCGTGTCCGAGTACTGGTTCACGACCTTTGTGTAGCGATTGCGCGCGGACTCCCACATCTCGCGGTGGTAGTAGAAGTTCCCGATGTACATTTCCTTCTCGGCGAGATTCTTCCGCGTTTCGGCGAGCTTTTCCTTCGCCGAGTTCACGTTCTCGTCGGCGGGATAGCGCGCGAGGTAGTCCTTGAACGCGTCTTGGGCCTTGAAACCGGCGGAGAGATCGCGCGCGAGGTTGCCCGGCATGTCGCTGTAGAACGAAAGGCCGACGCGATACGCGGCGTACGGGAGTTTCGGATGCTTCGGATGCAAGTCGCGGAACGCTTCGTAGGTCGCGGCCGCCTCGGCGAAGTTTTCCTGGAGGAAGTAGACGTCGGCGATCCGGAGTTGGGCGTCGACGGCCTGCTTCGAATAGGGGTGCTGGTTCTTCACCTTTTGGAGTTTTTCGAGCGCGAGGATGTAGCGGCTCGAATCGATATCCTCTTCGGCGTCCTTCATGAGGGCCGCGGGATCGTTCTCGTCGACCTCGGCGCTCGAACAGCCGAAAAGCCCGACGGACGTGAGGAATCCGGTCGCCACCGAAAAAAGGAGCAGCCAGGAAACCGAAGTGCGTCGCGTCGAAATCATGTTCCCGGTGTATTCGATTCGTCGGTTAAGAGCAACCCGCTCCGCTCGGGCAGAAAGCCTAAATCATGCCGTTCGTCGAAGCGAACCTTCCACCAGCGCGCAGCCGGGGCGGAGCCGGTCGTCGCCCCGGATGCGGACGCCTTCGCCGGTTCGATCATCGAGCCGACCACGCGGAGCTTCATCCCGACTTCGACCGCGCCGCGATCGAGGAAGGTTTCGCCCGGCCCGCTCTTGACCAGCCGGGATTCCGTAACGATCACGAGCGGATGAGCGTCGTTCCACGCGCTCCATCCGCCGAAGAGCGCTGTGATCGCCAGAGTGATCCATCCCGCGGACATGAAGGTTCTCCGGCGTTTCGGAAAAAGGAAAAAGCCGAGCCAAGCGAGGATCGAGAGTCCCCCCGCCGCGAAGAATAGGAGATCGAGCGGCAAGAAATCACCCGCGGTTTCGAATCCATACGAAGTCGCATCGAGCCGCGCGAGTCCGAGCCACTTCACGAGTCCGGCGGTGGCCTCCGCGAGGGGCGCCTCGACGTCGCGGCCGCCGTACGGATCCATCGCCTTCGCCTTTGAAAGGTTCGCCACGGCGAGGGCGTCTTGATTCAGAGCGTGATAAATCAATCCGCGGTTCAGGTAGTACGCGTAATTTTTCTGCGCGGCGTCCGGCGATTGTTCGAGCTCGCTCAGCGCCTCGGCGAACTTCCCCTCCTTATAGAGGCTGCGGAAATCGGCGGAGGCGGTTGACGCGGTGAGAAGAAGAGTAAGGAAAAGCGACGAGATCAAGGCCCGCATTTCTGTCAGATTGAGGCGGGGCGGCGGAAGTTGCAACAGAAATAAGTGGGTGATACTTCTAAAGAATTCTTCATTCGAGGGCCTTTGAAATTGAACGCGAATCACACCGTCCGTAGCCAGCTCCACTCCTCTCCCGCGTACATCGCCGCGAAGGCGGCGTTTCTGAAAGCGACGCTCGACGGCGCTCGCGGAGCGGAAGGAATTCGCGGCCCGGCTTCTCCGGAAATCCACGCGCAGTACCTCGAAACGATCAAGGGACTCGAAAAACTCAAGGGCCGCGAGGCCTACTTCCAATACCTCTCGAGCGGAATCGGATCGGGCCCGTTCATCGAATTGATGGACGGTTCGCGCAAGCTCGACCTCATCACCGGCATCGGAATCAATTTCTTCGGTCACGCGCACCCCGCGCTCATCGACGAGCTCCTCGACGGCATCACCTCGGACGTGATGCAGGGGAATCTCCAGCCCGGATTCGAGTCGGAAGAAATCATCCGCACCGTGCTCGCGAACGTCGGACCGAAGTCGCGGTTGAAGCACGGATGGCTCCTCGGCTCGGGCACGATGGCGAACGAGACGGCGCTGAAGATCATCCGCCAGAAAAAGTTCCCGGCGACGCGTATCTTCGCGTTTTCGGACGCGTTCGCGGGACGCTCGACGGCGATGCAGGAAATTTCCGACAACCCGAAGTACCGCGAAGGGCAGCCGACGTACGGCGAAGTCACCCATCTTCCGTTCTACGATCCGAAGCTCGGCATCGACGCCTCGGCCGAGCTCACCGTGAGGCGCATGGAAGAAGAAGTCGCGCGCCAACCGGGAAAATACGCGGGAATGATGATCGAGATCGTCCAAGGCGAAGGCGGAATCCGCTTCGCCCCGCGCGAATGGTACCTGAAAGTCTTCGAGGCCGCGAAAAAGGCGAACCTCGCGATCTGGGCCGACGAAGTCCAGACATTCGGGCGCCTCGAGAGCCTCTTCGCCTACCAACACTTCGACCTCGCCGAATACTTCGACGTCGTCACGATCGGTAAGCTCCTGCACGCGTGCATGGCGCTCTATTCGGACGAGATGAATCCGCGGGCGGGCCTCGTCGCGGGTACGTTCACGGGCAGCGCGGCCGCGCTTCGAACCGGTCGCCGCGTCGTCGAGATGCTCACGAAGGAGGGCTTTTACGGGCCCGATGGGAAAATCGCGAAACTCTCGAAGCGGTTCCGCGAAGGAATCGAAAAGATGAAGACCGGGTCGTGCAAGAGACTGATCGGCGAAGTGCGCGTGATCGGCGGCATGATCGGATTCGGCGTCCTTTCCCAGAACCTCGACGACACGAAGAAATTCCTCGCGAAGCTCTTCGGCGAAGGCGTGGTCGCGTTCTACGCCGGCCATGACCCTTACGTCGTGCGCTGCCTGCCGCCTTTCGGCGTCATGAAGGAGGCCGAGGTCGACCTCGCCCTTTCCGTGATCGAAAAGACGCTTTTAACGTTCAAGACCTGACCCCGACTCCAAGGACGGACCCGTGAGAGATTTCCTCGAAGAAGCGAAAAAGATCGTAAGCATCCCCTCGGTTTCCGCCGACGGAAACGAAGAACTCGCGAACTGGCTCGTCGACCGGATGAAGGTCGCGGGACTGAAGACCCAAATGCAGCCGGTGACCCATTCGCTCGATCACGTGTCGAAGCGCCAATTCAACGTGATCGGCATCCTCGGCGATCCGCTCGTGAACGCGAAGATCAAGCGCGGGCTCCTGCTGAACACGCACATCGACACCGTCGGCCCGGGACTTCTCGCGAACTGGACGGAAACCGAAGGCAACCCTTTCCACGCCGTCATCAAGGGGAATAAATTCTTCGGCCTCGGATCCGCGGACGTGAAGCTCGACTTCCTCTGCAAGCTCCGCGCGGTCGAAAAGTTCCGCGAGAAGAAGCTGAAGCAGCCGATCTACCTCGTCGGCACTTGCGGCGAGGAAATCGGGATGTTCGGCGCGAAGTACCTGATCCAGTCGAAGGCGCTGAATCCACGGTACGTCCTCGTCGGCGAACCGTCCGAGCTCTCCGTCGTCTACGCGCACAAGAGCTTGAACATCTTCAAGGTGAACATCGGCTTCCAGATGGTCGCGAAGGACGCGAAGGGATTCAATCGCCGGATCTTCATCGAGTCCTTCGGAAAGTCGGCCCACGGCTCCTATCCCCACCTCGGCGTGAACGCGATCCACCAGCTTATGGATCTCGTCCGCGATTCCGCCGAACAAGGCTACGAGATGAAGTTCGTGAAGTTCGAGGGCGGGGAGACGGTGAACAAGGTTCCCGATCGCGCGACCGCGGAGTTCTACCTCACCGCCCACCAATTCGAGGACTATAAACGTTTCTTCCGCGACCTCGTCACCCAGACCGGGATGGAAAAATCGTTCCGCCTCGACGCCGGCGGCGGCGAAGACGTCGGCATCCGCTTCATCCCCGATACCGTCTTCGAGTGCGCGACGCGCGTCTCGGACCTTTTCCGTCGCATCGCTCTCCAATTCGGGAAGATCAACGACCCGACGTTCAATCCCGCGCACTCGACGGTGAATTTCGGTCAGATGAAGCAGACGCTGAACGGGATCGAGATGTACCTCGACCTTCGGATCCTGCCCGACCAGTCTTCCGAGGACATCGAGAAAGAGATCCTGAAGGAGATCAAAGCGATCGCGGGCGAGTATTCCCAGCTGAACGTCTCGGCGGCGAAGCTGCGCGGAAACTCCGCGCTCGGGATGACGCTCGATCACGAGCTCGTCCGGATCTGCAAGGACGCGATGCTCGCCGCGGGTCTACCGGTTAAGCTCGATAAGAAAGCGACTTCGACGGAGGCCGCCCTCTACTTCAAGGCCGGATACGAAGCCGTGATCTTCGGTCCGGGCGTTTCCCACGGAAACAGCCACTCGCCGAACGAATATCAGCTCCTCGAGCACCTCGACGCGGCGACGGCATTCTACGAGAAAGTGATCGAACGGGTCTGCCTATGATCCTGCTGCGCGAGGCCCGGGAAAGCGATTTGGACTCCCTGCTGCGCTTCGCGCAGATCCCGGGGATGTTCAACCTTCCGGGCGATCGCGACACGCTCCGGGACCGCATCCGGAAATCTCGCGCGTCCTTCCGCGACGGCGGCGCGCTCGATTCGACGAAATATACCTTCATCGCCGAGGACCTGAAATCCGGAAAAATTCTCGCGACCAGCATGATCGCGGGCCAGCACGGCACGGCCGAATCGCCGCACTTCTTCTTCCAGGTCGGGAACGAAAAGCGTTTCAGCGAAACGATCAATACGGGATTCATCCACGGCACCCTCACCCTCGGATACGACACCGAAGGTCCTTCGGAGATCGGCGCGCTCGTCGTCGATCCCGAATCGCGGAATCTCGACGCGCGCATCGGCCGCCAGATCTCGTTCGTGCGTTTCCTCTACGTCGCCGGCCACAAGAACCGTTTCCGTCCGCGCATCATCGCCGAACTCCTCCCGCCGTTGAACAAGCGCGGTCTCTCGCCGCTTTGGGAAGCGGTCGGGCGCCGGTTCACGAGCATGGATTACTGGGAAGCGGACGAACTCTGTACGAAGAACAAGGACTTCATCTTCGATCTTTTCCCGAGCGGGAAAATCTACACGACCTTCCTCCCCGCCGAAGCGCGGAACGCGATCGGCAAGGTCGGGAAGGACACCGAACCCGTCGTGCACATGCTGAAGAAGATCGGCTTCGAGTATAAGAACCAGGTCGACCCGTTCGACGGCGGCCCCCACCTTTGGGGAGAAGTCGAAAAACTCGTTCCGATCCGGAAATCGCGGATCCTGAAGTGGTCCGACCGAGGCGCGGGGAAAGAAGCGCACCTCGAGGCCGGACTGCTGACGAAGGTCGGCGACGCCTCGGAATTCCGGGCCTTTTCGGTCGAAGCCGCGATCGACGGGGATTCGATCAGCGTCAAGAATCACTCGCCGGGCGAAGCCGGCACGATCGAGGAGCTTCTCGCGGTCGCGCCCGGCGATTCCGTGCTCTTCATGCCGTACTATTAACTAACGGCTCCACCTAGGACCCGCCCCTCTTCCGGGGTATCCTTAACCCAGGGGGATTCGCCGATGTCCGCACCCATTTCCGCCGTACCTTACACCGTCCAACACCCGCTCAAAGTGCTCGGCGACTACATCGGCGGCGAGTTTCATCCGCCGAGCGACCCGACCGGCGAATGGACGGTCACGAGCCCGGCCGCGACGAAGGACGTCGTCGCCCGCATCAAGTATTCGTTCTCGGAGGTCGATCGCGCGGTCGCCGCCGCGCGCGACGCTTTTCGGAAATGGCGCCTCGCTGCCCAGTCCGAGAGAAACGAAGTCCTCGGCCGTTACCAAGCCGCGCTGAAGAAACGCGAAGCGATCCTCGCCGAAACGATCGCGCGCGAAACCGGAAAACCGCTTTGGGAAGCGAAGACCGAAGTCACCGTCATCCTGAACAAGTTCGACATCACGCTGAAGGAGTCCCTCCCGCTCATCCGCGACATCGAGATCCCCGACGTCATGCCGGGCACCCTCGGAACTTCGCGCTATCGCCCGCTCGGCGTGATGGTCGTCATCGGCCCGTTCAATTTCCCGGGCCACCTCCCGAACGGACATATCGTCCCGGCGCTCGCGACCGGAAACACCGTCATCTTCAAACCCTCGGAAAAAACGCCGATGACCGGCCAGCTCATGGCCGAGGCCGCGCACGAAGCGGGATTCCCCCCCGGGGTGTTCAATCTCCTCCAAGGCGAACGCGAACTCTCACGGCGCCTTTCGATCCACGAAGGCGTAGCGGGCATCCTCTTCACCGGTTCCTACGAAGTCGGAACGCGCATCAAACAGGACACCCTCCAGCAGCACTGGAAACTTCTCGCGCTCGAAATGGGCGGGAAGAACCCGACGATCGTGTGGGACGACGTCGACCTCGATGCGGTCGCGTACGACCTCCTCACGAGCGGGTTCCTCACCGCCGGTCAGCGCTGCACGAGCACTTCGCGCGTCCTGATCCACGAAGGGATCTCCGCGCCGCTCATCGAGAAGATCCACAAGGCCGCGAAGGCCTTCAAGATCGGCCATCCGTTCGAGGACCCGTTCATGGGTCCCTTGATCGACGCCCAGTCGGTCGATCGGTTCCAGAAATTCCAACCGATCGCCGCCCGCGAAGGGTTCGAGATCGTGATGCGCGGAAAATCCCTCGACCTGCCTTACGGCGGGTTTTACGTCACGCCTTCGATCGCCGTCGGAAAAGGCGGCACCGCCGAGCAGACGAAGAAATCGGTTTTCCAACAAACCGAGCTTTTCGCGCCGATGCTTTCGTTCCAGACGGTCGAATCCGTCGAACAGGCGATCGCCCTCGCGAACGCGACCCAATACGGGCTCGCCGCCTCCGTCTACTCGCGGTCCCGGAAGGTCTTCGACGAATGCTACCGCGACCTCGAGTTCGGCGTCGTGAACTGGAACCGCTCGACGGTCGGCAGTTCGTCGCGACTGCCGTTCGGCGGATTCAAGAAGAGCGGAAATCACCACCCGACGGCGCTCACTTCGGTCTTCTACTGCACGCATCCCGTGGCGACGCACGAGATCGCGGATCCGAAACGGCCGACGACGACTTTCCCGGGTTTAGTCTGGGAGAGCTGAGTCCGGAGGAGATCAGCCGCCTTGGGCGGAATTCTTCCCGGCCTCGATCTTTTTCTTCTCTTTGTCCGGTCCGTTGGTCTCGGCCAGTTTCACCGGCTTATAGGCCTTAGACTCGTAGAAGCGAGGGTCGACAGTCTTCATCATCATCTCGCCGGTCGCATATTTTCCGAGCTTGTGCTTCTTGAGCAGCGCTTCGATCTTGCCCTTGATCTCGATCTTCTTTTGCTCGGATTTCTCGACCGCGTACGCGTCAAGAAGGGCGAGGAGCGGGCCGGTCGGGAGCGGGAGCGAAATCGCGAGGAAGGCTTCCCGGATTTTTTGGTCGAGGGGCATCGCTTGGAACTTTTTGATCAAGTCGCCGATCGGATCTTTTCCCGGGAGCGATTCGAGGTTCATTCCGCAAGGATCGCTCGCCGGTGCGCGGCCTTTGCCTTTGAAATAGATGCTGCAAGGATTCGCCGAGACTTTCTCTTTCGGAGTCGGATCCGCGAACGCTGAAGTAAACGGAAGCGCGGCCACGGCGGTCAGGGTAAGGATCGCAGGAAACTTTTTCATCGGGACACCTCGCGAGGAGAATTTGCACGCGGCGTGCCGAAAGGGACTCGATCCTAACGCCGAACGGAAGCGCCGATCCGACCAAGCCCTCGACAGTCGATCACGGAAATCGAAACGCAAAAGGCCCGGGTTTCCCCGGGCCTTTCGAACGAAACTTCGTGAGAAATTTTTCGGTGCGGCTTAGTTGGCCGGCGCTTCGATCTTCGCGACATTGAGGGCTTGCGGGCCCTTCGGGCTGTCGACGAGTTCGAAAGTAACGGCTTGGCCTTCGGCGAGAGTCTTGAATCCGTCGCCGGTGATCGCGGTGTAATGCACGAAAATGTCGCGATTATCCTTATCGTCAGCCGCTTGGATGAAACCGTAACCCTTCGAATCGTTGAACCACTTAACGAGACCCGTAGTTGCCATGAATACCCCCTGTGAATTCCAGATTATGAGCAACTTTGCTTTCTAACAGAGATAGGGGTGCAAACCGGGATCGTCAACTAAAAATACAACATCCTGTGGGCCGGAGACCGGACACCACAGGATGTTGGGGTTATCTTTTTTTCTGACTCGTCGCGCGAATTTCGCGCCGGAGCCGACTACTTATAGAGGTGGCGAACTCCGGTTCCGGCGTTGTTCACCGGGACGTTCGTCCCGTTGTTCGTCGGATTGTTCACGACTCCGTTTCCGTTCGTCGTGTTGTTCGCGACGGTCGTGTTCGCCGCCGTGGTGTTGTTCGCCGGATTCGTCGTCTGCGTCGCCGCCGCGCCGGTCGTGCCGAAGCCGAAGCCGTCGTTCGCACCGGTGAGACCCGCGTTCGCGTTCGCCGCTTCCTTCGCCTTCGCCGCCGCTTGGATCGTCGTGCAAGCCGTCTGTTCCGCCGGAGTCAGGACCAAGCCGTTCGCGGTGGCGTTGTTGCACATCGCGAGCTGCGCTTGCTGGTTCAGGGCGACCTGGCTCGTTTGGGCGAGCTGGAGCTGCTGGGCGTACTGGAGAGCGATCCACTGGGATTCGCCGCATTTCGGGTCGAGCCGGCGAGTCGCGACGATCGCACCCTGGTCGGTGATGCAGCCGTTGCCTTCTTCCGTCATGTACCCGAGGACGTGGTCCTTCATCGCCTTGAAGTCTTCCGAGTCGGCGCCTTGCATCGCCGCCTTACGGAGGAGAGCGAGGTTCAGGTTACGCTCGGCCGCGTCGAGTTTCTTCTCGAGGGCCTCCGCCTTATCTTCATCGCTCGGTGCGAACTCGCGAACCTTCGCGATCGCGTCCATCGCCGCCGTGTAGGCGTCTTCGACGGAAAGCGTGCTCGAGTTCATATAACGATTCACGAGTTCGAGGTACGCGTCCGCGATTTTCGGGATGTACGACTCGTCTTCGTCGCCGATCTTCTTCAGGCGGCTGTCGCAGTCCTCCGCCGTGATCCCGTCGTCTTTCTTCGAGAGCGAGAGCTTCGAATCGGCGTAGAGATCGTCGGTCCGGGCCTTGAGGATCTTCACGCGGCAAGCTCTGAAGAACTTTTCGCGCAGATTTTTCTCGGCGTCGGTAAAGAACTTGTCGCCTTGGTCGGCGAGGATGCCGGCCTTCACGGTCTCCGAAAGACCCATCAGGCGGTCGAGCGCGTCGGAACCGACTTGGAGTTCCTTGAGCCCGCGGCCGCACTTCGTGACGAGCATCACGTCGCGGTCGATCGCTTGGTCCTTCTTGCGTTCGGCTTCCTTCTTCTTGTCTTCGTCGTCCTTCTTCTTCTTATCGGCGAGGTACGCCGGAGACTGGAGAGATTCGCCCTTGTCGTTCTTGAGTTCGAACGGAGTACCGGTCGACTTCGAGGAATACTCTTCCTTCACGACGAGATCGACGTGATCGAAGTTGCCGGTCGGCTTCATCTTCGCGTCCATGTTGTCCTTGAAGAGGGTCACGAACGGATTCTTCGAGGCATCGACCGACTTCAGCGCCTCGTCTTTGGAAAGACATGCCTTGTCGCCGCCCTTGAAATGGATCGAGAACGTGCCGGCATTGGCGTCCGACGCGATTTCGTAGAGGTCGCGGCAAGACTTCGTGGTGCCGCCGTAGAGGGTAAAGTAATCGCCGTCTTTCTCGAGCGAGAACTCGGCTCCGAAGGCGGTCTTCGCCTCATCGACATTCAAATACTTGGCTTTGGCGTCTTCGGCATGCGCCCAGGTGGGAATCGCGAAGATCAGAACGAGGGACGCGCGAACGAACGCTTTTTTCGACGGGAAACGCATAACTACTCCTTCTCAACATTCCCCACCGGCGCGAATGATCCTCATTCTGCGGTAGGGCTCTCAGGCATTGATAAAGCAAGGGTCTTGCCAAGATGACACACCTAGTCCTTATTAAAATGTCCTTATATTTCAATCATTTATATCTATCGTTTCGGACCGATCCCCCGCCACCGGTGTGTCCGGAGTGCGACACTGTCGAGAAATTAGTCAGCGCTTTCCCCGACTTTTCCTCGGTTCTTGCCCCTTCCGAGGGCCAGAGTTAGGGTGATTCCCTCTCTATTATGTGAGCCCGTTTCCCCGGAGGACCCATGAGCCTGAGCGTGCGCGATTTCGAGCAAGTCACCTTCTGCAACGACGAGAAAACCGGTCTCCAAGCCATCATCGCCGTTCACTCGACGGCCCTCGGCCCCGCCGTCGGCGGCTGCCGGATGTGGGACTACGCCTCTTCCGAGGAAGCGCTCACCGACGCCCTCCGCCTCTCGAAAGGCATGACCTACAAGGCCTCGATCTCGGGATTGAACTGGGGCGGCGGGAAGTCCGTCATCGTCGGACCGGCCTCGAAGAAGACCCCGGAACTCCTCGCGAAGTTCGGCGAGTTCGTGAATCGGCTGGGCGGCGTCTACGTCACCGCGAAGGACGTCGGCATCGGCTCCCCCGACTTGAAGCAAATCAAGACGAAGACCCCGCACGTCCTCGGCATCGACGGCGAAGCGAAGTCCTCCGGCGACCCGTCGCCGGCCACCGCCTGGGGCGTCTACCAAGGGATGAAGGCGACGGCGAAGCACGCGTTCGGCACGGACTCCCTCAAAGGTCTCACGATCGCCATGCAGGGGCTCGGCGCCGTTTCGTTCGGCATGCTCGAGCACCTCGCGAAAGAAGGCGCGAAAGTGATCGGAACCGACATCGACCCGGCAAAGATCGAAAAGGCCAAGAAGCAATACGGGATCACGGGCGTGGGCGTCGAGGAAATCTACGACCAAACGTGCGACATCTTCTCGCCCTGCGCGCTCGGTTCCTCCGTGAATGTGGTCACGCTTCCGCGGATCAAGGCGAAGGCCATCGCGGGCGCCGCGAACAACCAGCTCGCCACCGACGAGATCGGCCTCGAGGTGATGAAGCGCGGAATCCTCTACGCTCCGGACTACGCGATCAACGCGGGCGGCCTCATGAATATCTATCACGAGTCGATGGTCGACGGCGGCTACAACCACGATCGCGCCTTCTCCCATATCGCGAAGATCGCCCAAACGATCGACCAGATCCTCACGCGCGCGAAAGCCGAAAACCTTCCGTCCTCGGTCGTCGCCGACCGCATGGCCGAAGAACGGGTGAAGAATGCCCGCAGATAAGCGGACGCTCGATCCGAAGGATCGAAAGGGAATCGATCCGTTCGGCCTGGGCCGGGTGAAGGAGCCGAAAGGATCGCTCCCCCAACAAGCCGATTCCGTCGACCCCTCGCTCCCGATCGGCGAGGACGAGCTCCTCATCGAAGTCGAGTGCCTGAACATCGACTCGGCGTCGTTCCATCAGATCAAACAGGCGAACGAGAGCGATCTCGCACGGATGGAAAAACACATCCTCGACCTCGTCGCCCGCCGGGGAAAACACCATAATCCGGTCACCGGTTCAGGCGGGATGCTCATCGGCCGCGTGACCGAAGTCGGCCCGAAGTTTCCCGTCGAAGAAAAGCCCGTGAAGGTCGGAGACCGGATCGCGACCCTCGTCTCGCTCTCGCTCACTCCGCTTTCGATCCGGAAGATCGTTAAGATCCACCCGTCGATCGATCGCGTCGATATCGAAGGCCACGCGATCCTTTTCGCGACCGGTCTCTTCGCGCGGCTCCCCTCCGACATCCCCGATAAGGTCGCGCTCGCCGTCCTCGACGTCGCCGGCGCCCCGGCCCAGACGAAAAACCTCGTGAAGGACGGCGACACCGTCGTCATCGTCGGCGGCGGCGGGAAGTCCGGCGTCCTCTGCGCCTACGAGGCGAAGAAGAAAAAAGGCGTGAAGACGATCGCGATCGATTACTCGGACGCGGCGGTCGCCCGCGCGAAAGGGCTTCCCTTCTTCGACCAGGTCATCCAGGGCGACGCGCGAAACGCGGTCGCGATTTTCGAGAAGGTCCGCGAAGCGACGGGCGGGAAACTCGCCGACGTCGTGATCAACGTCGCGAACATCCCGGAGACCGAGATGTCCTGCATCCTCGCGTGCAAACCGAAGGGGATCGTCTATTACTTTTCGATGGCGACGAGCTTCACCCGCGCGGCGCTCGGAGCGGAAGGCGTCGGGGCCGACGTCGACCTGCGGATCGGGAACGGATACACCGAAGGCCACGCGGATTTGAGCTTGAACCTCCTCCGGGAAAGCCCGGTTCTCCGTAAACTCTTCGAGGAAACTTACGCCGGCTGATTCGGCGAACCTAAGACCAAACTATGGCTCACTTGAAGCTCGACGCTAAAAAAATCGCCCGCTGCCGCGAACTCGCCGAAAACATCGCGCGTCCGATCGACTCGCTCATCCAAAGCCACACCACGGTCGCGATCGAACGGACGGTCCTACGCCTCCTCGGCGTGAACGGCGCCGTGAAGCGTTCCGGCCAATGGTATCCCGAAGTGAACGCGATCATCGACGATCTGCACACGGATCTTTTGCCGAAGATGTCCGCCGCCGAGAAAGAGGCGCCTCCGCTCTCGCGCGGCGCGCTCTACTATTTCGTAAACGGGATGATCCAGAAGAAGATGCCTGCGGCAGAGTTGGGCCACGCGGTCGCATCCCGAAAGGTCGATCTCCTTAAAATCCCGTTCGCGCCCGACGCCGAAATCGAGAAGCTCGCGCGCGAGCTTTGCCAAAAGGGCCGCGATTGGATCGTTTCCGCGAAGACCACTCGGGACGGGATCCGGAAGGAGACGAACGACCGCTTCGATCCCGAAGGAAAGGGCGGTCCCTGCCTCTACGTGATCGTCGCGACGGGAAACATCTACGACGACGTGATCCAAGCCCGCGCGGCCGCCCAAGCCGGCGCCGACGCGATCGCCGTGATCCGCTCGACCGCCCAGTCGCTCATCGACTACGTCCCCCACGGCGCGACGACCGAGGGTTTCGGCGGAACGTACGCGACCCAGGAAAACTTCCGCATCATGCGCGAGGCCCTCGACGACGAATCGAAGAAGCTCGGTCGCTACATCCGCCTGACGAACTATTGCTCCGGCCTCTGCATGCCGGAAATCGCCGCGCTCGGCGCGGTCGAGCGCCTCGACTTCCTCCTGAACGACGCGATGTACGGGATCCTCTTCCGCGACATCAACATGAAGCGCACCCTGATCGACCAGCACTTCTCCCGCCGGATCATCGCACTCTCGAAGATCGTGATCCATACCGGCGAGGACAACTACCTCACCACTGCCGACGCCGTCGAAAACGGTCACCAGGTCCTCGCCTCGCAGTTCATCAACGAACGTTTCGCGCTGAACGCGAAGATGACCCAAGACCAGATGGGTCTCGGTCACGCGCAGGAAATGGACCCGGAACACCCGAACGTGTTCCTCCTCGAGATCGCGCGCGCCCAAATGACCCGCGACATCTTCCCGAAGTCGCCGATCAAGTTCATGCCGCCGACCCGCCATAAATGCGGCGATATCTTCTACTCGCACCTGATGGACGCGATGTTTAATTTCGTCGGCGTCCTCACCGGCCAGACGATCCAGCTCCTCGGCATGATGACCGAAGCGATGCACACCCCGCTGCTCCAAGACCGGTGGATCTCGATCAAGAACGCGAAATACATCTTCAACGGCGCGAAGGACCTCGGAAACGAGATCACGTTCAAGCCCGGAGGAATGATCGAAAAGTGGGCCGAAAAGGTCCTCGACGATACCCTCGCGCACCTCGAAATGGTGAACGAGAAAGGCATGATCACGGCCATCGGCGAGCGCGCGTTCGCCGAAGTGAAGCGGACCGAAACCGGCGGCAAGGGACTCGACGGCGTCATCCGCCGCGCCCCGAACTACCTGAACCCGTTCTTCGAGATTTTATGAGCGAAACCCCGAAGGGACCCCAAAAAGTCGACTTGAAGCGCCTGAAGCCCTACGGGGACATCATGGGCGACGGCACGATCCAGATCTGCTTCACCCTCCCGGTCGAAGCTTCGGCCGAAGCGCGCGAAGCCGCCGTCCAACTCGTCCAGAAGATGGGACTCGACCAGATCAAGGTCGCGACGATGGAGAACGTCGGCCGCGGTTTCTCGATGTTCGTGATCTACGCGAACGTGAAAGTGCCCGTCGATTTCACGAAGATCGAGGTCGTGAAGGTCGAAGCGAAGACTCGCGCCCGCGACGAACTCGACGAAGTCATCAAGACCCACATCGGCCGGAAGCTCGTCGTCCTCGGCGCCTGCACCGGCTACGACGCCCATACCGTCGGAATCGACGCGATCATGAATATGAAGGGCTTCGCCGGCGACTACGGCCTCGAACGCTATCAGTGGCTCGACGCCCGGAACCTCGGCGCCCAGGTCTTGAACGAAGAACTCATCAAGCTCGCGGTTTCGGAGAAAGCCGACGCGATCCTCGTTTCGAAGGTCGTCACCCAGCACAACATCCACATCCGCGACCTGAAGGACCTGATCACGCGCGCGAAGAAGGCCGGCCTGATGGATCGGCTCATCTTCGTCGCCGGCGGACCTCGGGTCACCCATCCCCTCGCCCTCGAATGCGGTTTCGACGCCGGCTTCGGCGTCGGTACGAAGCCTTCGGACGTCGCGAGCTACATCGTCGAGGAATTCCTCCGCCGGCGCGAACGTCTCGACGGGATCCCGAACCCGCTCCGCCCGACCGACGAGCCGGCCCGGGCGAAGGCTCCGGCCAAACCGACGAAGAAAAGCGCCCCGAAAACGAAACGCGGGTCGGCCGGATCGAAGCTCGTCGTGAAGTTCCGCCCTAAAAAAGCCATGACCACCGGCGCCCGGGCGAGAAAAGCTTCCCCTCGGCGTAAAGCTAAGAAATAATCGGCCGTAAGCCATGGCCAAGCCGAAGAAGAAATCGAACGCGAAATCGAAACCGACGCACTCGAAAAAGACCGCGAGTAAATCCGGACCGTCCGCGGCCGCCCTCCTCGTCGGCCGCGACGACGAACTTCGGAAGATCCTCGGCTGCATCGGCGCCCGCCGAAGCGTGCTCCTCGAAGGTCCGGTCGGTGTCGGGAAAACCCACCTCGCGATCGCGGCGACGACGAAGCTCGGCCGTCCGGTTTTCCGCATCGACGGCGACTCCCGCTATACCGAGCAGAAGCTCACCGGATGGTTCGATCCCCCGACCGTCATGAAACGGGGTTTCGTGAAGGAAGCGTTCACCGACGGTCCGCTCGTCGAGGCGATGCGCTCGGGAGGAATCCTCTTCATCAATGAATTGAACCGTCTCCCGGAAGGGGTGCAAAACGTCCTACTCCCGGCACTCGACGAGAAGAAGATCGCCCTGCCGCGACTCGGTGAAGTCCGCGCGAAACCCGAATTCATGGTCATCGCGACCCAAAACCCGAAGGAATTTGTCGCGACCTCTCACCTCTCGGAAGCGATCCTCGACCGCTTCGAACTCATCACGATCGGATACCAGTCGGAATCCGAGGAGTTCGCGATCGTCCACGCCCGCGTCCTCGAAGGCTTCGATCTCGAATCCGGAGCCGATCTGATCGCCCGCGCGGCGGTTCGCCTCGCCCGCGCGACGCGCGGTCATCCGCGGATTCGCCGGGGCGCTTCGATCCGCGCCGCGCTCGCGGTCGCCGAACTCACCGCCGTTTTCCTGCGTGAAGGCGCGGAATTCCGCCAAGCGTTTCACGATGCCGCCAGGATGGCGCTTCCGACTCGGATCGAGCTCGAACGCGAAGGCGCGGGCGACCGTTCGCTTGCCGAGGACATGGAATCGCTCCTCGACGAACTTGCCGACGACACGCTCGGAAATCTCGACCGACCGGAGTCCGAAAAAAAAAAGGACTGAGCCGCGATCCCTCGGACTCTGATCCGTTCGGTTCTCAGTATCGTTCGGAGCCATCGGAGGAAGAAAACTCGCTCTTCCTTCCGCCCGAGTCGCTTTCGGACGCGCTCGGGATGGCCGACGAAGACGTGATGTTCGACCTCGCGACGGCCTCGAATTGGGACGTCGCGACCCGCTACCACGAGTTCAAGTCGAAACCCTCCGCGCTGAAGAACAAGAAACTCGCCGACAAGATCCGCGCGATCTCGACCCGCGCCGTCCTTGAGCGCGCCCAGGCGGTGCTCGGATCCGTCGTTCGCCCGACCGATCATCGTCGCAGTCCGCTCAGCGAAGTTCCCTCGGACGCGCTCCTGCCTGAACTCGATCTCGAGGAGACGCTCGAAGATGCGCCTTGGGTGGCGAAAGAAGGTTCTTCCTTTTTTCCGCGTCCGGAAGACCTCTGGATGGAGTATCAAACCGTGCGCGATCAAGCGGTCGTCCTCTCCGTCGATACGTCTCTTTCGATGACGGGCGAGAAGCTGGCGCTCACCGCGGTCGCGCTCGCGGTCGTCCTCCTCCAGTTCCCCGACGACCCGGTCGGCATCGTCGCGTTCGAGAACGAAGCGCAGATCCTGAAATCGCCCGATGAAAAAATCACGATCGAGGAACTCGTCGCGCGATTCCTCGACGTACCCGCGCAAGGATACACCCACCTCGAAGCGGGGATGAAGTCGGCGCTTTCGCTCCTCGATCATGTGACGAAGGGACGCACTCGTCGACCGCCTTCCTGCGTACTCCTGACCGACGGCAAGTACACCGCCGGAAAGGACCCTGCCTATCTTGCACCGCGCTTTCCGCATTTGGTCGTCCTGAAGATGGGCGACGAACGATCCAGCCAGGCTTTATGCGAGGAGATGGCCCGCAAAGGTCGAGGCGCACTGCGTGAAGTCGACGACCTCGAGGCCCTTCCCGAGGCGATGTATGGCGTCGTCAAAGACCTTCTCCGCGGCACGATTCTGCGCTAGCGTTTCCGGACTATGCTCGACGATTACAAGATTACGAAGCCCACCGGTTCCATCAGCCTGCAGATCGAAAGCCAGGTCATCGAAATGCTCCAGGCGATGGAGAAGTACAAAAAAATCACCGTCTCGGAACTCGCGAACACGGCTCTCCGCCGGTTCATCGGCTCGCACAAGGACTTCCTGCCGAACGACTACTTCGAGTCGAACCAAAACAAGCTGAACAACCAGCGCTGATCGACGTCCGAGCGCCGGATTCCGAGAGAACGGATGAGCGAACTCTTCACGCACATCGATCTTCCGTTCTGGAACCTCGTCGTCCGCGCGGCCGTCGTGTATCTCGCCGTCGTGCTTCTCCTTCGCGTTTCCGGAAAGAAGCAGGTCGGCCAAATGGGCGCGATCGAACTCGCGACCATCCTCCTCATCTCGAACGCGGTCCAAAACTCGATGAACGGCGGCGATAACTCCCTCGGCGGCGGACTCATCCTCGCCTCGACGCTCGTCGCCCTCGGCGTTTTGCTCGCTTACCTGACCTACCGCAGCCGGTGGGCGCGATTCGTGTTCGAAGGGACGCCGCGACTCCTCGTCCACAACGGAAAGATCATCCCAAAAGCCCTCTGCGACGAATACCTCACGAAGGAAGACCTTTCGATCATGATGCGGAAGCAGGGCGTTCACCGGGTCGCCGAAGTGAAGACGGCGATCCTCGAAACCGACGGATCGCTCAGCCTCATTCGGATCGGAGAGTAGGCGGAGCTAGGCAGTCTACCGCTAATGTTTGGTTTGAAGCCCTGGTCTTTGGAGGATATTTCAGATCCCATTTCGGGTGCTCGCCTCGGAATCCTCCGTTTTCCGAAGCAAGCTTTAAGTCGAAGATTAGGGACTACTTCGCGTCGTAGGAGCGAGGATCCACTTCATTGGGTCCCGGAAGGTTCCAGGTTACGACCCGCACTTTCCCGGTCTTAGGATCTACGACGTAAAACCGCGAATCTTTCTTGAGCGTATAGGCTCCCGTGATTTTCGTATCTGCCGTCGTCCACCATAACGTGGCCTTTTCTTCGGCCGCGACGAGCCCATGAACTTTTCCGTTACCGGGATCGACGACAGAAATAAGTCCATCGTCCCGACCGACGATGAAATCCGCTTTCGCAAATTGAGTCCCGATAGATGACGAAAAGATTAAAGCCCATACAGCGTATTTCATTTTTTCTCCAAGTATTTAAATTCAATAAATAAAACTCAACCTCTGTTCCGATATCTTTTACTTTAACGACCGAAACTCTAGGCCGGTCCCCGCGAGAAGGTATCGGATTACTGCTTTTTCCGCGCCTCACGCGAAGCGATCGTAACGGCGATCACGTTTTGCTTCACGTAGGACCAGGCTTCCGCCGAATCCCCTTCCAAGGAAATCGAGAAGGAGAAAACGTTCATTTCGCCGCGCAACGGATTGATCTTGAGCGCGTCGTCGACGTTCTGGCGGATGGATTTTTCCGATCCTTTGACCGTGAAGAGAAACACGACTTCGGCGCGATTCAATTTCGCCGGAAGACTGAGGTCGTTGATCGCGTGAAGCTCCTTCAGCTGCGAGAACTCGTCGTCCCGATCGTCGTACTTGTTCGTATCCACATCGTATCCGTCCGCCTTATAGCGGGCGCGAAGAGTGCTCGCCTGGTCGGAGGTCACGACTTCGACCTTTACGGGCAGGACCCGTAGATCGACGTTCCCATTATTCACGATCGAGTCCACGGTCCGCGGAGAAGCCGTCGAAAGTTTCGGCACGCTCGAAGCGACCGGCGCGCACGCAAAACCCATAATTCCGATGAAGAACCCCAAAATCGTCGATAGACGCATGGCCTTTCCCTCCAAATTGATGAGATGCGTTATATGCGTTTATACGCGGTCCGTCAAGAAAACCCTTCCGTTTTATCTGTTTGAAATTATTAAATAAAAAGGCGGACCCGGGTTTTCCGGGTTCGCCCTCTCTATATAGCGTCCGTCCGAAGTCGGGCTATGTCGTCGCTTGATCGAGGAGTTCGGCCAGGTCCATCACCTTCACCGATTCGGTCTTCTCTTTCGCCTTCACCCCGTCCGACATCATCGTCATGCAGAACGGGCAGGCCGCGGCGATGACCGAGGCTCCGGTCTCGAGCGCCTGTTCGGTCCGGGTGATGTTCACGCGCTTCCCGACGGTCTCCTCCATCCACATCCGTCCGCCGCCCGCTCCGCAGCACATCGACTGGTCGTGGTTCTGCTTCATCTCGAGGAGTTCGATTCCCGGAACGGCGCCGAGAACCGCGCGCGGCTGCTCGTAGACGTTATTCCACCGGCCGAGGTAGCAGCTGTCGTGGAAGGTGACCTTCGCGTTCAACGCCGCCGCCGGCTTCAGTTTCCCGTCGCGGATCATCTGAGAGAGGAACTGCGAGTGGTGGACGACTTCGTAATTTCCTCCGAAGTCCTTGTACTCGTTTTTCAGGATATTGAAGCAGTGCGGACAAGCGGTGACGACTTTCTTCACCGCGTATCGATTCAGCGTCTCGACGTTCGCCGTCGCGAGGGTTTGGAAGAGGTACTCGTTTCCGATCCGGCGGGCGGCGTCCCCCGTGCATTGCTCTTCCGACCCGAGGATCGCGAACTTCACGTCGGCCTTCTTCAGGAGACTCACGAACGACCGAAGGACCTTCTTGTTCCGATCGTCGAACGAACCCGCGCACCCGACCCAAAGGAGAACGTCCAGATCGTCGGCCTTGCCCACGTCGGCCATCGTCTTCACTTCGAGCCCGTCCGCCCAATTTCCGCGATCAGCCGCCGAAAACGCCCAGGGCGAGTAGTTCGTCTCCATGTTCTTGAAGACGGTCTGGACTTCGGCCGGGAACTTCGACTCCATCATGACGAGGTTTCGGCGCGTCTCGTAGATCTTGTCGACTTGCTGGATGAAGACCGGACACGCGACCTCGCAAGCGCGGCAACTCGTGCATGCCCAGATCACGCCTTCGGTCACGTTCTCGTCGATGATCGGACCGACTTCCTCATACTTGCCCGCGAGGATCGCCGATTTGTTCCGATACATATTCGTCTTCAAATCCATCACGAGCTTCTTCGGGGACAGCTCTTTCCCCGTATTCCAGGCCGGGCAAAGGTCTTGGCATCGACCGCACTCCGTGCACGAGTAATAGTCGAGGGTATCCTTCCAGGAAAGATCGGTGATTTTCGCGGCGCCGTACTGGGTGATCGATTCGTTCGTGAAGTCGATCGGCTTCATCGGCTTTTCGCGATCAAGCTTCCGCAGGAAGGAGTTCGGTCCGGCCGCGACGAGGTGAAGGTGCTTCGACGACGGGATGTACATCGCGAACCCGAGGACGAGAAGCATGTGGACCCACTTCCACGCCGTGAAGAGGACCGCGTTCGTCTCGGGCGAGTAGCGGTAACCGCGCAGGAAGGTCGCGAGCGCGAGGGAGACCGGCATCGATTCGGAATAGAACGGGTGATGCGCGAGGATGTAGAACGCGTTCATGAAGAGGATCGCGATCATCAGCGCGCCGGTGAACGTCAGCACGATATTCGCGTCGCGCGAGACGCCGATGCCCGCGGGCTGGACGACGAGACGGCGATAGAACGCGCCGCAGACGGCGACGAGGATCGCGGCGGTGAAGAAATCCTGGACGCGTACGAGTACGGAATAAGGTCCGTGACCGATGAACTCGAAGTTCGCTCCGGAGTAGATCGTCGAGACGAATTGCTCGAGCGTTCCGATCGTGATGACGAGGAAGCCCCAGAAAATCGTCGTGTGGAGGATGCCGATCGGCTGTTTTCGGTTCACCGCCGCTTGCCCGAACACGTTCGCGATCGCGGTTTTGATCCGTTCCGGAATTCGATCGAGAGCCGGGCCCTTACCCTGATGCTTCCGCATCAACTCGAAGAGCATCTTGAACTTCAGCCCCGAATAGGTGAACGCGAATCCGGCGATGATGAGAAATGCGAACGTTTGCCAGGTCATCCATGGTCCTCGGTTGGAACGTCGTTTTTAGAACTGAGAAGGCCACGGGGAATCTCTCCGGGGCCTTCGTTCGAACTCAGTGTTCTTTGATTTTCTTGAACTCTTCGGTGAGCAACGGAACGACCGTGAAAAGGTCGCTCACGATGCCGTAATCGGCGATCTGGTAGATCGGCGCTTCCGGATCGGTGTTGATCGCGACGATCGTCTTCGAGGTACGCATGCCCGCGAGGTGCTGGATCGCGCCCGAAATCCCGCACGCGATGTAGAGGGCGGGCGAGACGACTTTACCGGTCTGGCCGACTTGGTCGCGGTGCGGACGATAGCCGGCGTCGACCGCGGCGCGGGAAGCGCCGACGGCGGCGCCGAGGGTATCGGCGAGCTCTTCGATGATCTTGAAGTTATCGGAGCTCTTCAGCGCGCGGCCGCCGGAGACGACGATCGCGGCTTCGGTCACGTCCGGCCGGGCGGAAGCGCCCTTCACGACGTCGGTGGTCTTCGTCTTCAAATCGCCGAGGTTCGCCGTCGCGGTGACGGATTCGGCCGACTTGCCCGCGTCCGGTTTCGGCACGCCGAGCGCGTTCGCGCGGATCGTGGCGAGGCGAGGACCGGCGCCGACGAATTCGACTTCGGCGGTGGCCTTGCCCGAGTAAACCGGGCGGCGCACCTTGATCGAGTTTCCTTCGAAAGCGAGGGTCACGCAGTCGGAGGCGAGCCCGACGTCGAGACGACGCGCGAGGCGGGGCATGAAATCCCGGCCGGTCGGCGTATGCGACGCGAGGATCACGTCCGGGGAAAGCGACTTCGCGAGGTCCGTGAGGACCGCGGTATACGCTTCCGCGTTGTAGAGTTTCAGGGCCGCGTTCTGCGCGACGTGAACCTTGTTCGCGCCGTACTGCCCGATTTCCTTCGCGAGTCCGTCGACGCCCTCACCGAGGAGCGCGACGTGGGTTTCGTTGCCCGCGGCCGCCGAAGCGCCGACGAGTTCAAAGGTCGATTTCTTGAGTTTTCCGTCCCGTTGTTCCGCGACGATGAGTACTTTTGCCATTTAGACCACCTTCGCTTCTTCGTGGAGGGCGCGTACGAGTTCCTTCGCTTGCGCGGCCGGCTCGCCCGCGATTTTCTTCCCGGCCTGCTTCGGCGGCGGGAGTTGGAAGTTCTTGTACTTGATTTTCTGGTCCGCTTCGGACGCGCCGACGTCGGCGGCCTTGAGGAGTTTCACTTCCTTCTTCTTCGCCTTCATGATGTTCGGCAAAGACGCGTAACGGGGTTCGTTCAATCCCTTTTGGGCGGCGAGGAGCGCCGGGAGCGCCGTCTCCACCATTTCGAAGGCGCCGCCTTCGACTTCGCGTTTGCATTTCACGGACGTCGCACCGTATTCGGCGCCGAGGACGACGGTCACGCACGGCATGCCGAAGTGTTCCGCGATGAGCTGGGAGGTTTGGGCCGCGCCGTCGTCGATCGCTTCTTTCCCCGTGAACACCAGGTCGACTTTCGCCTCTTTCTTCAGCGCGCCGGCGAGGGCTTTCGCGGCGAAGTTGTTGTCGGCGGATTCCGGGATCTCGACGTGGATGCCGTTATCGCAGCCCATCGCGAGCGCGGTACGGATCGCTTCCACGACCCGGGTGGGGCCCGCGGAAATGACGGTGACCGTCGAACCCGCGTTCTTTTCCTTCAACCGGAGGGCTTCCTCGACGGCGAACTCGTCGTAAGGCGAGAGGATCCATTTGATCCCGGCGGGGTCGATGCCGCTCGAATCGGCGTTCAGTTTAATCTTGGTTTCCGTATCCGGAACCTGCTTGATGCAGACGTATAAGTTCATGGGTTTTCCTTTGAATTCTTACCCGTTATACGTGCTTCACGCACCGCGGCTCAAATACAAATCTTCCAGTCCGAGCACGCGTTTAGGGAGCATTCCGGGCGTCGCCCGCGCGAGGCGAATCGCCGCTTCGAGCGCGCCCTCGGCGAAGACCGCGCGGCTCTTCGCTTCGTGAACGAGCGTCAACTTCTCGGTCGCGCTCTCGAGGATAACTT
The DNA here is from genome assembly GCA_018266355.1 of Bdellovibrionales bacterium. Classification (GTDB taxonomy): domain Bacteria; phylum Bdellovibrionota; class UBA1018; order UBA1018; family UBA1018; genus JACMQW01. The sequence goes on along the minus strand of JAFEAP010000029.1, from coordinate 164,338 downwards.
CGTGAATTCCCACGATGTCTCCCTCGCGAACGCTCGTGATCGCGATCTCTCGGCCGAGTGCCTCGCGCAGCGATAGCGCCGTACCGCTCGGTGCGTCTTTTTTCCGGGTGTGGTGGAGTTCCCGCATCGTCACTCGCCAGTCGGCGAGTTCGGGATATCCCGCCCAGTCCCGAAGCGCCGCTCGGCAAAGAAAAACGCCGAGCGAAAAGTTCGACGCCCGCAGGATCGGCATCGTCTTCGCGGACGCGAGGACGGCCGCATCTTCGTCGGGACTCCAACCCGTCGTACCGATCACGAAAGGAATCTTCGTTTTCCTTCGCTCGGCCTCCGCGAGGAGAAGAGTCACCGCCTTAGGCGAGGAAAACTCGAGCCATACGTCCGCGTCGAAGAGCGGATCGAGCGGGTCGTCCGCGCCCGGCGCCGCGACGAGTTCGATTCGGGCGGAGAATCGCGATTCCGCGAGGAGTTTCCGGACTTCCGTTCCCATGCGCCCGCCGGCGCCGACGAGACCGAGTTTCAGCTTCTTCGTCGTCGTCATTTCCGATCCGTCATTTCACGTATTGCCCGCCGTCCACACGATATCCCGCGACGACCGTCTCGAGTTTCGTCGCCGCCTTTTCGCCGATCGGAACGAGCGGCAAACGGAACCGGTTTTCGCATAGCCCGAGTCGTTCGAGCATCCATTTGAGCGGCCCGGGGTTCGCTTCGACGAAGAGATCGGTGAAAAGCGGCAGGTACTCGGCTTGGAGCCGATCGCCGCGAGTCCGGTCGCCGGCTTTCACGGCGGCTTCGATCTCGAGCATCCCGCGCGGACAGACGTGGCTCGCGACGGAGATCACGCCGTGTCCCCCGCCGAGAAGAAACGGATAGTAGGTCGCGTCGTCCCCCGAAAGGAGGTCGAGCGAGCGATTCTTCGCGGCGAGCCCTGCGCGGAGATCGGCGAGGAATTTCAGGTCCCCGCTCGCCTCCTTGATCGCGCGGATCTTCGGATGCGCGGCGAGGGCGACGATCGTATCGACGGCGAGCGAAATCCCCGTACGGCCGGGGACGTTGTAAAGGACGACGATTCCTTCTCCGACCGCATCGGCGATCGCGGTGAAGTGGGCGAGGAGTCCGGCCTGGCTCGGTTTATTGTAGTACGGAACGACGACGAGGAATCGTCGGTATCCGATCTTCTCGGCCATTTTCGTGAGCAAAATACTCTCGCGCGTGTCGTTCGTGCCCGTGCCGGCGACCAGGTCGAGGGATTTCCCCTTCGCGTAGTCGTGGACATGGCGGAGAAGCTTTTCCTTTTCTTCCTTCGAGAGGGTCGGACTCTCGCCCGTCGTGCCGCAAACGACGAAACCGCGGACGCCCGCGCGCGTTTGCTGATCGAGGATGCGGTCGAGCGCCGGAAAATCGATTTCCCCGTCCGCCGCGAACGGCGTCGCGATCGCGGTATAAATTCCGCGCATCGGTTCATTTCTCATCGGAACACCTCCGACCCGATCAGGTCTTCGAACGTTTCGCGTTTGCGGATCAACCGATATCCTTCGCCGTCGACGAGGACCTCCGCCGGACGTCCGCGCGTGTTGTACTGACTCGCCATGCTCATCCCGTACGCCCCGGCCGAGAGGAACGCGACGAGATCGCCGCCTTCGATCCGATCGGCGAGCGGGCGATCCGACGCGAAGCAATCCGAACTCTCGCAGACCGGTCCGACGACGTCGCATTTCCGGCGCTTGCCTTTTCCGCGCGCGGCCTCGACGGGAACGATCTCGTGGTAGCTCCCGTAAAGCGCCGGGCGGACGAGGTCGTTCATGCCGGCGTCGACGATGACGAAGTCCTTCGTTTTCCGGGGTTTTCGGTAAAGCACGCGCGAAAGGAGGACGCCCGAGTTTCCCGCGATCGTTCGCCCGGGTTCGAGTAGGATCCGGTATCGCCCGTCGATCTCGGACTTCGGTCCGAAATGTTTTCGGATGAGTTTCGTGTACGCCTCGATCGAAGGCGGCTTCTCGTTTCGGTAAGGGATGCCGAGGCCGCCCCCGAGATCGAGGAACTCGAGCGGCGAGCCGAGGATCGACTCGATTTCGCCGACCATGCGTTTCGTTTTCTTGAACGCGTCCTCGAACGGGGAAAGCGAGAGGATCTGGCTGCCGATGTGGATGGAAAGTCCGGCGATCCGCACGCCGGCGAACTCGTGCCGTTTCAATAGCGCGAGGATCTCGGCGCGCTGGAGGCCGAATTTGTTCTTCTTCAGCCCGGTCGAAATGTAGGGGTGGGTCTTCGGATCGACGTCGGGATTGAAGCGAAGCGCGACCCGCGCCCGTTTTCCCGCCGCTTTCGCGCGGTCGCTGAGGAGCTTCAGCTCCACGACCGATTCGACGTTGAAGGAATGCAACGGATGCGCGAGGCCTTCGTCGATTTCGGCCAGGGATTTCCCCACGCCGGAGAACACGAGCTTTCCGGGATCCGCGCCCGCGCGAAGGGCACGCCGGAGTTCCCCCCCGGAAACGAGGTCCATCCCCGCCCCCGCTTCCGCGAGGAGTTTCAAGACCGAGAGGTTCGAATTCGCTTTCACCGCGAAGCAGACGAGGTGGTCGAGACCGGCGAGGCCGCGCTCGAGGTCGCGAAGCGGGGCGAGAAAAGCTTCCTTCGAGTAGACATAAGTCGGAGTCCCGAACTTTTCGGCGAGTTCCGTGAGCGCCACCTCTTCGGCGGAAAGGATCCCATCGCGGTAAGTGAAGTATTCGAGCGGTTTCGGCATCGATTTCCGTTCGGCTTTAGCGCCGTTTCTTCGCTTTCGGTTTCGGAGAAGGCGAAGGCACGGGCGAAGGCTCCGCCGTCGCGCCGCCCATCGCCGGACCGTCCGACGCTTGGGGAGTATCCGCGACCGGCGGAAGGGGCGGGCCCTTCACGCCGCACGCGCCGGCGAAGGCTCCGAGGATTCCCATGACGATGAAGAGGCGGCGTTTTTCCATTCGATCGATTCCTTAAAACCTAAGCGAGATTCCGATTCCGATGGTGTCGTAACCGAGGGTCGCCCGCAGGTACCAATTCGGACCGGTTTGGAGGAAGGTTCCGACGCCGAACGCCGGAGAGAGGAGTTGGGCCGCCGCGAGCTGCTTCTTCGTCGCTCCGATCTGCGAGGAGATGTAGGTGTATACCCCGCCCGCATAAACGTACGGCGTCCAAAGGTCGTTGTAACGATGCAGATAGCGGATCGTCCCGGAAAACGGCATCGCCGTCATGGTGACGCCCGTATCGGTGTTGCCCGACTTGTAATACGAGAGTCCGACTTCGCCCGCCCACTCGTTTCCGAAGTTCCGCGAGTAAAGGAGGCTGCCCCCGAGCTTCGGGTTCGGTCCGACGACGTTCGAGTTGTTGATCAGCCCGACCGCCATCGTGAAGAAGTTCGGATAATAGATCCCGATCTCGTCCGCTTCGTCTTCGTCCTCGGTGTCCTTCATCTCCGCGTCTTCGTCGCGCGGCGGTTCGGGCGGCGTCTCGGGCGAAGCTTCCGGAGCGGGTTCTCCCGGCGGGGTTTCTTCGGTCGGCGCGGCCGGAGTTTCCGTCAACTCGTCCGCCGGAGGCGGCGGCGTCTCTTCCGCGGGAGCCGCCGGGGCTTCCTCGGTCGGCGCGGCCGGGAGTTCTTCGGTCGGCGCGCTTTCGAGTTCCTGGAGATCCTTTAAATCCTCGGGCGACGGCGGAACCGGCGCGACCTTGTCCCCGATTTTCTCGAAGGCCCGGAACTTCGATCCGCGGTCGAGCGCCGGAAACCCGTCGTAAGGCAGGAGTTTTTTCGCCGCGATCCGCATCGACTGCGGATAGGTCTTCAGCACTCGGAACGCCATCACCGGCGTCTCGCCTTCGCGAAGGAGGAAGATTTTCCCCGCGACCGGCATCTCGGCGTCGGCCTTCTGGAAGAGATACACGCGTCCCGACTTGCTCGGACGGATCGTGGTGAGGTCGTACGCCTTGGCTTCGATTTCCTTCGTTTCCGCGATCTCCATCGGATCGTCCGCGCGGACCGGGAGGGCCAGCCCTCCGGCCAAGATGACAAGCCCGAGGGAAAGTGTTGAAATGCGAAGCGATGCGCTTGCCATTCGATTTCAGCCTAGCATCGCTGATCACGGGAGTCATGGTCGGAGTCGCGGCCGGATCGGCCACGGCCGGGGACTACGAAGACGCCCAAAAACTCCTCGCGGCCCAAAAATGGAGCGAGGCCCTGCCGATGCTGAAGGAGTTGAACGAGGACGAGCCGGAGTCGATCACCATCGCCCAGGATCTCGGCCAAGTGCTCCTGCGGTTGAATCGCCGGGAAGAGGCGCTCGAGATCCTGAAGAAATACCGGCTGAATCGCCAAGCGGACATCGCGGCTCGCGCGTTCATCTCGAAAGAGAGCTTCCGGTTTTACCAGCAAGGTCTCGATTGGCTCATGAAACACGTCTATCCGCAGGCCTGCGAACGGCTCGAACACGCACTCGAGAAGGACCAAGCCCACCTCGACGTCCTCCTGCGACTCGCCCAGTGCGAAGTCCTCGACGGAAACGCGGATCTCGCGCTGAAATTCCTCGACCAGCTCGAGCGGATCCACGGAAAAACCCCGGAAACCCAGCTCTGGCGCGCGCGCGCGGCCGCGCTCCGAAACCATTTCGAGGAAGCGCTTCCGATTTTCACCGCGCTCGCCGGAGGACCTAAAAATCCCGAACCGACGAACGAATTGATCCCGCTCTGGTGGGGAGAAGCCCTGCTCGCCTCGGGAAAAAAGACCGAGGCGCTCGCGACCTTCGAATCGGACGCGAAGGCGAATCCGGCCCACCTCCAGACCGCGCTCGCGGCGATCCGGCTTCGGCTCGCTCAGGCCGAGAGTCCGCACCAGCTGCTCGCCGTCGACCGCGATCTGACCGCTTGGGAAAAACTCCTCGCCGCCCGCCTTGCCCAGAAACCGAAGCGCGGTGCCGAGTTCGTCTTCGATCCCTTCGATGCCGAAGCGATTCAACGCACTGCGAACGACACCCGGCAGCAACTCCGGGCCGTTCTTCCGACGCCGACGCCTTCGCCGAGCGCGGCTTCTTCGTCGCCCAGGCCGTCAAAGGTTTGACTTCGAGGGTTGACTTAAATCCTCCGACCCATCTATCCCTTTAAGGAAGGGTATTAGGGGGGAGTTCGCTTGAGCAGTCAGAAGATCTTTATCGCGATCGCAGGGAACATCGGCACCGGTAAGACGACCCTGACGAATATGCTCTCCCGTCGTTTCGGGTGGGAAGCCCACTTCGAAGTCGTCGCGGACAATCCGTACCTGGCGGACTTCTACAAGGACATGTCCCGCTGGTCCTTCCCCCTCCAAATCTTCTTCTTAAATCACCGCTTTAAGGCCCATCAGCTCGTGACCGAAGGCGCGAATTCCGCGATCCAAGACCGGAGCATCTACGAAGACGCGAACATCTTCGCCCGGAACCTTTACGAGACGAAAATGATGAGCGAGCGGGACTACCGGAACTACCTCGACCTCTACGAGTCGATGGTATCCTTCCTCAACCCCCCGGATCTCGTGCTTTACCTCCGGAAGTCGTTGCCGAAGCTGAAGGAGCAAATCGCGCTCCGCGGCAGAGAATACGAAAAGAACATTCCGGACGATTACCTTTCGAGCTTGAACCGTTATTACGATGACTGGATGTCTTCGTATTCGCTCGGAAAAAAGCTCATCATCGACAGCGACGACCTGAACTTCCTGAAGAATCCGGAAGATTTCGAACTCGTCAGTCAAAAAATCGTCGGCGCCCTCGACCAGCGCGACCTTTTCCTCGATTCGAAGGTCTCGGCCTCTAAAGGCTGAGCAATCGCAGGAATCCGAAAGAATTTCTTAAGGCTAAGCGGTTTCTATCCGAGGAGATCTGCGGAGATCGAATATGGACAAGAAACAATATTATCTATTCGCATTGATTCTCGCGATTGCCGGATCGATGACCTTGGCGGGTTGCTCTTCTTCGAGCGTTTCTGACTCGAGCGAAGTCTCCGCCGATGAGTTACCGGTGGTCGACGCGGCGACCGACCAGCTGCCTGATCAGATGGATCAGCCGGCGGCGGACGGCACGGTTGCCGATGCCGGAGCCCCTGAAGAAGCGGCCTCGGCGGACGGCTTGGCCCCGGAAGCTTCGGTCGATGTTCCGACCACGACGGCGGATGCTTCGGCACCCGACGCGACGGTGGCGGAAAATACGCCCCCGGCCGACATGCCGGCGAACAGCCCGTCTTTCGACGCGCCTCCTTCGATGAACGAATCGGCTCCGGCCGGATCGGTCACCGCGGAAGCGACGACGGAAGCTCCGGCTCCCTCCGCTCCGGCGTCGAGCGGCGGTTCCGAGCTTTACGAAGTCCGCTCGGGCGACACCCTCATGAAGATCGCGTTCATGGTTTACGGCGACGTTTACCAGTGGCGTAAGATCCTCGACGCGAACTCGGACCGTATCTCGGATCCGGCTCGCCTCGTAAAAGGCACCCAGCTGAAGGTCGATAACGCTCCGAACGAGAGCTACTACAACGGTTTCGAAAAATACCTCATCAAGTCGGGCGATACCCTCGGGATCATCTCGGGCGATATCTACGGCACGCAGTCGAAGTGGAAAGACCTCTGGAAGATGAACGACGGGCTCGTGAAGGACCCGAACCGCATCTACGCCGGATTCTTCCTCCGCTACACGATGCCGGAAGGCGGCAAGCCTCTCGCGCACGAAGACTCGGCTCCGAGCGAGGAAGCGGCGACCGACCCGACGGGCGGCGATCCTTCCCAAGCGCGGAACCCGAGCTCCTTCCAAGAAGCGAGCGTCCCGGGCACTCCGACGACGAAGCAGTAGTTCGCGAAAGCGAGTTTACCGCTCGGCATTGTCCGACCGTTCCAATTCGAAATCCAAAATCGTTCGGGCCCTCGGGCCGGGTGAACCCCGGTTCGGAGGGCCCGAATGCGTTTCCGGTCCGCGATGGGCAAATTTCGCCGACTACCTCGATTCCCTCCTCCCGAGTTAAACTCGAGTGAGGGTGGAGTCCTTTTCATGTTCAAGACCTTAGGCCGGTGGTCGCCGATTCTCATCGCGTTTTTCCCGCTTCTCCTCTCCGCCGGGTGTTCGACGGTTCCCGCCGGAAAGGATCCCGCGCACGAAGCGCTCCTCGCCGAGCCGCCGAAGGAATTCGTCGGCCAAATCGAGCTCGCCTTCCGTCGCCGAGTCGCCTTCATGGACAACAAGGAGATCGAGACCTACCTCACCCACCTCGCCCTCCGTCTTTTCCCGCCCGGAAAGTCCGAGATCCAAGTCGAGCTCGTCAGCACGACCACTGCCGGATACCAACCTTCCGTCTGGGCGGTGCCCGGCGGAAAGATCTTCTTCGACGTGCGCGTCCTGCGCGCCCTCAAATTCGAGAACGAAATCGCGGCCGCGATCGCGCTCGCGTGGGAACGTTCCCAGGGTTCCGAGTTCCGCGAACGCCTGATCCAGGAATCCGCGCGCGCCGATCCCGACCCGATGAAGGTCTGGGCGTTCGGAATCCTCGAGAACGAGCGCGCGATCGAGTCCACCGTCGACCGGGTCTATAAGGCCGGTTACGACCCCCGCGGGCTCGTGAATTATTTCGATCGGATCCCTTCGAAAACGAAGGGTCAGCTCGAGACCGACAACGAAGCGCTGAAAGACAAGGCTCGGAGAACGATCGCTTTCTACGCCCCTCTTTTGAATCCGATCGTCCGCTCCGAGGACTTCTATAAAATGAGAAAACGACTGGAGCGCCTGTGAACGCCGCCGCCCTGAAAAACGCGAAGACCTCCACGCCGGGTACCCTCGGCCAAGACCTCCGAAATTTCGTCGACCACCTCGACAAGGGCGATACCGTGGCCGACGGCTGGGTGAAAGGGAACACGAAGTCGATCGAGCGAATCTTGAAGCTTCCCGGCGACGCGAGCACGCGGGCCTACTACCGGATTTGGACGAAGGATTCCTCGTTCGTGATGATGAAGATGGAGCGATTCGTCGATCAAGGGCTCCAGCTCCCGTTCCTCGTCCTCCAAAAACACCTAAGCATGAACGGAATCGACGTCCCGACGGTGCTCGACGTCGACCCGGAACGCGGGATCATCCTGCTCGAAGACCTCGGCGACGTGACGCTGCTTCGCTGCCTGCAAAACGTTTCCACGCCCGAGGTCGAACTCGATCTCTATCAGCAGGTCCTCGACTCGGTGGTCGACCTCCAGCTCCAGGCTTCCCCGCGCGAAGGGTCGCCGGACCTCGAGGCGTTCAAGCTCCGCTTCGATCACGAGAAGCTCATGTGGGAAGTGAACTTCACGATCGATCATTTCTATAAGACCTACCTCGCGCGCGAAATTCGCGAGAAGGACCTTAAGGTCATGATGAACCGGTTCAGCGAGTTCTGCACCGCGCTCGCCGACGAACCGACGGTCTTCACCCACCGCGATTTCCACTCTCGGAACATCATGGCGACGCCGATCGGCGGCGACGAGAACCGGCTCGTGATGATCGATTTCCAAGACGGGCGCATGGGTCCGGCCCAATACGACCTCGCCTCGCTCCTGAAGGACTCGTATTACCAGCTCGAGGAAGTGCAGATCCAGAAGCTCGTCGAGTACTACCTCGTCCGGCGCGAGGCCCTGAGCGGAACACGAATCGACCGAGAGCACTTTTGGCGGATCTTCGACCTGATGTCAGTCCAGCGGAACTTCAAGGCGATCGGTTCGTTCGCTTCGTTCCTGAATCGCCGTGGGAACCCCGGTTACCTGAAGTACATCGGAAACACGTTCGAAAACGTCCGCCGAACGCTCCTGAAATACCCGGAATACTCCGACCTTCGCGAGGTGTTGTTCCATTACTACTATTTCTAACGCGTTGGTGCTGGCCGCGGGCTTAGGCACGCGGCTTCGGCCCTTCACCGAGAAAACTTCGAAACCGCTTCTGCCGCTGATGGGCGTGCCCATGGCCCAGTACACGCTCGACCTCTTGAAGCGCACTTCGGTCGAGAAGATCGTCGCGAACGTCCACCACCTTCCGACCGCCTCGTCCCAAGGACTCCGTTTCCTCGATTCGCCCGCGCCGATCGAGATCAGCGACGAAAGCGCGATGCTCCTCGGGAGCGCGGGCGGGATCGCGAAGGCCGCCGCGTCCTTCGAGGGAAAACCTTTTTTCGTCCTGAACGCAGACACGATTTGCAACGTGCATCTCGCGGATCTCGCGAAGCATCACCTGCTGCTGAAGCACCAGTTCAGCGTGCGCCTCACGATGCTCCTTTTCGCGAAGGCACCCGGGAACGGGTCCTATGTCGAAGTTCTCTACGACCACCGCCGCAGTCTAATTCGCGGGATCGGCGAAAAACGTGTCGGTCGCACTTTATACGCGGGGATCGCGGTCATCGAGCCCGAATGCGTGGCCGGGATCGAGACGGACGTCCCGAGCGAATTCATTCCTAAGATTCTCGAACCGGCGATCCGTACGGGTCGCGCGGGCGCGTACCTCGTCGACAACTCGCTCGAGACCGAAAACGCGCGGTGGTTCGACATCGGATCGCCCGAGCTCTGGCACCAGGCGCACCTCGACTGGATGCACCTCTACGAGAAGGACGAGCTGCCTCCGCTTTGGAAAGACCGCGTGCTGAAGGCGAACCGTCGGCTCGCGCCGAATATCTGGGTTTCGAACCGCGCGCCGGAAAATATCGATATCTCGAAGTGGAAGGGTCCCGTGTACTGGGCGCCGGACGGCGCGGACACGACTCCACCCGCGCGCCTATCGCCGCGTACCGTGCTCTACGGAAAGAGTCCGTTCTCGGGTGCGACCGAAGTGACCCCGTCGGGCATCGGCTATCGCGGGCTCTGGAAGACGCTCTAGCGGCGAAAAACTCTACTCGTCTTCGCCGGAAACTTTAGCCGGCGCCGTCGGCCCGCTTTTCAAGCGAAAGACCGTAGGATCTTTTTCTAGGTATTCCACCTCGACCTTCCCGAAGAGATAGAGACTGGCCGGATGATAGAAATCGACTTCAAATTCCCGCCCATTAACCGGAAATCGGATTTGGTGCATGGACCGCTCATTGCCGCCGGTGTGACCGCCCCCTACTTCGCCCATCACCTTTACCGTTGGACCGCTATCGAGGAGCGCTTTCTGCTCATTCACTTTCTTAATCCTTTCGGAAAGTCGAAAAAGCGGCACCGCGAGAGGAATAATCGAAACAATGACCCCGACCAAGATGATCGTCGATCGCTTCGTATTTTTCATGGCAAACTCTTCAGCACTTCCATCCAATTCCGCCCCGGAGTGATCTGACCGGGAGGACCGAAACGATCGACGCCGGTCCACCGTCCGCCGACGGCCAGGCCGAGGAGCGAGCGGTAGCCGAGGAACGAAAACGCCTGCGCTTCGATGTACTGCGACTCGAAGCCGTGTTCCTCGATCGTGTGCACATCGACTCCTTCGAGTCGATCGGCGAGCCAATGACGGATCGTATCGTTCTTCGCGCCGCCGCCGCAGAGGTAGATCGCCTTAAGCGGCTTCCGCTCCTCGAGGACGAAACGCTCGTAGGCCTGCGCGATCGTTTCGACGGTGTACGCGGTCGCGGTCGCGACGAGGTCGTTGCCCTTCAATTTCCCGGCGCGCTGAAAGAAATACTCCGGCGGAAACTCGTCCCGACCTGTGGATTTCGGCGCGGGCCGTTTCAAATACGGATGGGCCAAAAGTTTCTTCACCGTCGGGATGTGGATCGATCCCGTGATCGCGGCGTGCCCGCCGGCGTCGAATTTCTTCTTCCCCTTCGTGATCTTTTCCATCGCGGCGTCGATCCAGACGCTCGCCGGACCCGTATCGAGGGCGAGAATTCCGCCTCGCGGATCGATGTAGGTGAAGTTGCTGATGCCGCCGAGGTTATGGATCGCGATTCCGTCGTGACCGCCGGGCAGCACCGAACTGAGAAGGTAATGATAAAGAGGGACGAGCGGAGCGCCTTCCCCGTCGGCGGCGAGATCGCCGTTCCGGAACTGGGAAATCACCGTGCGTCCCGTCTTTTCCGCGACGCGCGTCGGGTCGCCGAGCTGGACGGTGAAGGAGTGCGGGCGACGTGAAGGATAATGCGCGACCGTCTGTCCGTGCATCGCGATCGCCGACGGCCGCTCGTCGCCCGAAAGTCCCTCGATGAGATCCGTCACCACGTCGCCGATCCAATCGCCGATTTCCGTGTGGAGCGAGAAAATTTCCTCGATCGTCGTCGTCGCCTTCGGGCGCTGGAGTTTGAACACGCGATCGCGGAGCTTCGCGGGATAGGGGAGGCTCGCCTCCCACTTCGGAGTCCAGCTCTCCGGATCGAACTCGATCGCGGCGATATCCACGCCGTCGCACGAAGTTCCCGTCATCACGCCCGCAATCGTTATCCGTTCCGCCATATCCCTCAGTTTATTGCAGTTTCCGGCCCCCCGTGAGATTTTATTCGCATGCGTCTTTGGAAAACCCCCGAACGGCTGCGTCGAATCGCGCTTTGGATGTACCTCGCGCTTCCGCTCGCGTTCGCCGCTTCGTTGATCGCCCGGCGCATGCCGTGGTGGCAGTGGGATCCCGCTTCCGAGTGGAAAGCTTGGACGGGTTTTTTCCTCCTCCTCAGTGCGCTCGTCGTTTCCGCACTCCGCACGAAAGCGTGGACCTTCTTCGCGGCCGGCGCGATCGCGGGGGCGATGACCCTCTCCTGCCTCTTCTATTCGATCCGCCAAGAAAACGTCGGCCTCGGTCTTTTCGCCGTCGCGTTCGGGATTCTCGCCTACGCCTACGTCGATCGTCTCGGCTCCGCGTTCGAGGTCCCCGCGATCCGTCCAGGACTTCGATGGTTCCAATCGGTTCCCGAGCCGATCCCGGGGGTGACCGTCGACTGGGGCGATCGAAAGGACCTCCGGCTGAGCAAACTCGACCTCGACGGCGGATTCGTCCTCGGCGCGTTTCCGCGCGGGGCCGAGAAAAATTTGCCGAGCGAAGTGACCCTTCATTATCGCGGTTCGAGGATGGGCGCCCAGGTGCGCATCCTCACCTCGCTCCCCTCTAAAATCGATGCGTCGTGGGCCGGAATCGGGGTAGAATTTAAGAATACGGATCGCGATACCCGGAAAGACCTCTCGGATTTCATCGAAGTGCTTCGCGGAGAAGGCCATGTCAGCACGTAAGCTCAACCGAAGTCTCGTCCTCCTCACCGCCGTCCTCTCGCTGGCCTTCGGCGCGTGCACGCGCGACGAAAAGAACGAGAACGACCCGAAGCAACGCCTGACCGATTACATTTCCACGAGCTTCTCGATCCGCGACGTTTCCGACCGCACGAAGCTAGAAGCCTACCTCACCGGCGGGGCGAAGAACCGGCTCGTCGCTTGGAGCGAGGATCAGTTCCGCCAGGCCTTCGTCGAGAACAAGCGCGAGAAAGTGAAGCTCGCGATCCGCGAAGTGAAGCCCGTCAGCCCGAACCGCACCGACATCACCTACGAACTCACCTACATCGATCAGGGCCGCGGTCCCGACGCGCGCGTGACCACGAAGCGGATGTGCGAGATGACCCTCGAAGACGACAAGAAGTGGTACATCCGCGAAGTGAAGAACATCAAGGAACTGATCGAGTATAAGAACGAAGTCTCGATCGTCTACTGACCGACTCGCTTACCGCTATTCGACGAGTTGGACGTCGGACGAACCGCTCTCGAGGCTTCCGGTTCCTTCCCTCGAAGTCGCTCCCTCGTCCACGGCCTTCTCCGAAGCCGGCAGACAGGACGTTTCCTCGAGCTTCGCTCGGAGCGCACGGGGCAGCGCCGCGCGCAGGAAAACGCCCATCCGTTTCGGCGTTTCCCCTTCGCACGCGCCGTCGCCGATCAAGACCGCCGATTTACCGGAGAACTGGGTGAAAATCGCGCCCGCGTCCGCCTTCCGGCAAAGCATTTTCAAGCAATAGGCGTCGCAGCGAAGGGTGTCCGCCTCGCCTCGGAGCATTTTTCTCTCGAACGCCTTCCACTCGGTTTGGAGTCCGCCCGCGAGCGCTTTGCATTTCTCGGGCAACCGTTTGAGCGAATCGAAATAGGTCTTTCCGCAGCGAGCGAGGGCCGGATTCGGCAGCGTCGCCGCTTCGAGATCGAAGAGAAAACGAAGCGACTCGGCGGGATAGGGGCCCGGACAGGCGCCGAGCGTGCGATTCACCGCGCTCGAAGTCGCCGCGATCCATGCGCTCGACTTTTTCGCGGCCTTCGCGATCGCGAGCGTGTCCTTCGGCAGACCCGATTTGTAATAGCCGACGCCCGCGACGAATCGTTCGAGCCACGTCCCGAGGTCCCCGCGTACGCCGGGCGGACACTTCCCGTCTCCGTAGAGACACGGATGAAGCACTCCGACGACGCCGACCCCGCCGACCCCTCTCGCGACCGCCTTTCCGACTGCGCAGCCCGCGGCCTCGCTCGCGCAACCGTCGCAGGACTTACCCTTGCACTGCCAGATCTCGGTTTCGGCGAAACTGTCGAGGATTCTCCGACGGTCCATCACCGACGGCGCCGATCCGAAAGAGGCCCGGAACCACGCGCCCGGTGCGAGCTTGATCGGCGCGAGGATCTGCGCGAGCTTTCCGCGGATTTCGGCCTCGACTTCTTTCGGCAGCGGCGCGTACCGATCGCCGTACTTCGCGAGCGGGAACGCCCCGCGATTCACTCGGCCTTCCGTCGTAACCGGCTCGGCGGCGCGCGCGCGCGCCGGAAACTCGACCGCAAAGAGAGTGGAAAGGAACGCGGAAAAGAGAAAGAGCCGGGTTCCTTTCGGAATCCGGCTCCTTCGAATTTTCACGGCGTCCGAAGGGCTCAGGCTTGAAGCGCCTTCACCGTCAGGGACGGGGGAATGGTCGAGATCGAGATGATCCCGCTCGCGCGCGGAGGCGCGTTCTCGTCTTGCGCGGAGGATCCGCGGCGCTGGGCCGAGATCGTCATGAGGTGCGCGCGCAGCTCTTTGAACATCGGGTGCTTGATCGTGTATTCGTTTTCCTGGAGCACGACCTGCTTCGCGAGCTTCTCGCGGAGGTTGATCACGAGCGGCGCCTTCAGGTTCGCCGACATCTGCGTGATGTCGTCGCCGATGGTGAGCAACGAGAACACCGCCGACTGGTTCACGTTATCGAGTTTCAGCTCGCGAAGTTCCGCGGCCGAGAGGCGGACCGTGTAGTCGGTCTTGAAGATTTTCGGCTCGAGCAGCGGGATCGCGAGCTCGGCGTTCTCAAGCGACTGCAGCCATACGATGAGCACGTCGTCGCCCGGATCGACCAGGCAGAATTTCGTGTTTTCGGGGAAACCGAGGATACCGCCGGGAATCGAGATGAGATCGGATTCCGCAACTTCGAGTCGGCCAAAACGTCCTGTTTGTACAACCATGGATACTATTCCCCCGATTGAATTCCCGTCGATCCGTCCTGGACCTAACGTGCCCATATTAAATACCCGTGGGCGCGAGAAATCTTAACCTTTTAGTACTTTAGATACTTGGTTAACCGCAACAGAAGTCTTCGCGGCCTGTTTATTCTGGTCCTGAATGGCCGAGTAAACTTCTTCCCGGTGAATCTTCGTTTCTTTCGGCGCTTGGATCCCTAACCGGACCTGCTTGCCTTTGATTTGCACTACGACGATTTTGATATGGTCGTCGATCGCAATGCTTTCCCCGAGTTTACGGGTAAGGACCAACATAAAAACTCCATCTCTAGTAAAGCCAGTAATCCTTTACCGAGGCTCGGTGTATTCTAACGCTCCGCAAATCTCAACCTATCTTTTCATTTCCACTATTTAAGAAAATCCATGAGGGTCGGTTGAAGGAGCTTATTCGAGGATTGTAGCGCGCTGCGAAAAACCGTTTCCTCCTTGGCCAGGTTACTCACGACCTCCGCCATGTCCGCGTCTTCGATATGCGAACCGAGCTGGGCGTGCGTAATATTTTGGCGTTCAAGGGACTGCGCCATCGTTTGAAGTCCGTTAATCCGCGATCCGATCTTCGCCCGCATCGAATTGAGGCGGGTGTGCATCTGATCAAAACGGTCAAGCGTGTTCCGAATCGTCTCCGTATCGCTGGTCAGCAGCCCGATGCGAAGGTTCTGAAGTTCTTCGAAGACGTTCACGTTCTCGGGCTGGGGGCCTGCGGCCGCGCCGTTCAACTTCCCGGAGGCCGAGTAGCTCGCCGGCGCCCGGTTTCCCGTCCGCATCTGGAGCTCGGGCGACTGGCCCATGTCCGCGGGGTGGTTCTCCGTCTTCGGGTTCGTATTGAAGACCTCGTTCCCCGGAAGGTTCATCGCGATGAAGACGTCGCGGCCGACTTCGACCATCATTTGGCCGTCGTCGCCGGTGTATTTCCCGTCGACGGTGACCGGGGGCTTATCGGTCTTATAGCCGCCGAAGACGTAACGATCGCCGATCCGGCGGTTCGCCGTTCCGATCGCGCTTTGGTAGAGCTGGGTGATTTCCTCGGCGACCGCGAGCCGGGTATCGTCGTTCGCCGACGCGCCGGACGCCTGCTGGAGGGCGATTTCCTTCGCGCGCACGACGATGTCGGCGAGCTCGGCGATCGCGGATTCGGTGTTGTTCAGCTGGGCTTCGGCGATCTTCGCGTTCGTGAGAAATTGCTCGTTGTTCACCTTGTCGGTGCGGATCTCGAGCACCTTCGCCGCGCCGACCGGATCGTCCGAGGGCGTGTTCAGCTTACGGAGCGTCGCGGACTGGGTTTGGAGATTCTCCATCCGTCCTTTCGTCCGGTTGATCGTCTCCCGGACCGTTCCGAAGTTGGTGTTATCGCTCACGCGCATCCGTCATTACCGCCGAAGATTAAGGACCGTTTCCAAGCACTGGTCGGCGACGGAGATGACCTTCGCCGAGGCGTCGAACGCCCGCTGGTATTGCAGAAGATTCGCGGTCTCCTCGTCCATCGAGACGCCGGAGATCTGCTCGCGCATCTTATCGAGTTGCATCGAGATGTCTTTTTGTTGCACGAGCGCGTTCCGGTTCCGTCCGGCGACGACGCCGACGTCCGAGACGATGCCGTTATAGAACGAATCCACGGTCGCGTTACCGTGGTCCATCACGCGCATGTTCTGGAGCTGGGAGATCGCCACCGCGATCCGGTTGTCTCCCGGAGCGTCCGGCACCGCGCCCGCGGCGATTTGATTCACGTCGTTCGCGATCGCGTCCGATAATCCGATATAGGCCGACGCGCGCTCCGTCCCGGCGAGGGGTTTGAAGAAATCGACGCCCTTCGTGCCGTAACGGGTGACCCCTTCGCGGTGGATCGCGTTCACCGACTCGGTGATCGCGGAGGCGAGCTCGTCGAGGCGGTTCAAGATCGAGGAGAGCGTCTGGTCGCGGACCTCGAGGAGCGCGCCGATCTTCCCGCCCTTGAGCGCGTGAGTGATGTCGTCGCTCGCGT
Source organism: Bdellovibrionales bacterium (assembly GCA_018266355.1). Lineage (GTDB taxonomy): Bacteria > Bdellovibrionota > UBA1018 > UBA1018 > UBA1018 > JACMQW01. Next base: position 147,914 of record JAFEAP010000029.1, on the reverse strand, counting down.
GACCCGAATAACGGATCGCGAACGAGTTCTCGGGTTTTCCGTCCTCGTCGGCCGGGCTCCGGTAGACGCCGAACTTCTCGGCGTTCGGGCCGTTCACGAGCGGGCCGACGCCCTTGATGTCGACGCAATAGGCTCCGTCCTTGTCGAGGTGAACGGACGTGTCGACGTAAGTGGAAAGCTTCTTCATCGCGAGGTCGCGTTGGTCGCGCAGGTCGTTCGCGGGCGCGCCGGAGAGTTCCTGGACCTTGATCCGGAGATTCAAGTCCTTCACCTGCTCCGCGAGGGCGTTCGCTTCGGCGGTGAAACCTTCGATCCGGGAATCGAGGTGCGTGCGCACTTCCTCGACCGAACCGCGGAGACGGTGGAAATCGTTCGCGACCGCTTGGGTAGACTCGCGGACGCTCTGGCGGACGGCCTCGTTATCGGGCTCGTTCGCGAGTTTGCGGAACTCGTTGAAGAACTTCGCGACGACGCGGTTCAGGCCTTCGCCGCCCATTTCGTTGAAGATGTCCTCGGTCTGCTTCAGCGCGAGGTCCTTCTCTTCCATGTGGGAAAGGTCGCGGGCGGCCGAGCGGATCTGCTTTTCGATGTAGTTGTCGTTGATGCGTTCGGTGCGGGCGATGAGCGTGCCCTGGCCGATCATGTTCTTCTGGCCGAACGGGGTCGGGTTGTCGGCCTTCTGCTGGACGCGCTGGCGCGAATAACCTTCCGTGTTCGCATTCGAGATATTGTGCGAAGTGGTGGCCATCTGGGCTTTCGCCGCCACCATCCCGCTTTTTCCCGTCTGCATGACGTTCGGTAAAGGCATCGTGTCCCCGTCCTACGCTTCCGTCGAGAGGAGCCGCGCGCCCGAGGTGTTCGGGAGCTTCTGGCCTTGGTTTCCGTACGTGTCGGTCGCCGGCACGGCTTCGCCGAGGACGTTCTTTTTCATCGCGTTCACGTGCTCGAGCGATTTCTCGACGAGCTCGCGGTTCGAATCGTTCATTTTCTTCGCGCGCTCGATCAGCACGGTGAGCGCGGTCAGGGCGCTGCGGAAACGCTCCGCGCGCTCGGCGTCCCGCGGTTCGACCTCGCGGATGATGTAATTCAGGGTGAGGTCCTTCAGAGGCACCTTCCAGTCGAGCGCGATGAACGTCGAGATCCGGATCCGCTCGGCTTCGGCCTGGCGGATCGTCTCGATGATGAGTTCCTTCGCGTGGGTCTGTTCGGTGATGAGCTTCACGTCGGCCGCGATGAACGCGTCGCGCTCGAGCTTGCACGTCTCGTAGAGCTGACGATGCAGCCCGAGCATGCGGCTGAGAACCGCGTACAGCGGTTCGAGGTGCGCATCGATCGGATTGGGGTTCTGGTTCATGGACACGTGAATCCTCCTGATTCCGTTTCCTACCGGGTACTACGTGCGTCCTTCCTGGACGCCGAAAACTCGGACGCGGACTAGAGCGCGGCGTGCTCGCCCATCATCTTCTCCGCGATCTTCTCGGAGTCGATCTTGTAATCGCCGGAAGCGATGCGCTTCTTCAGCTCGGCGATGCGGTCTTCGCGAACGTCGGGCGTCGCGGACGCGACGGCGTGAGCCTTCGCGAAATCCTTCGCCTTGTCGGAGATTTCCGCGCCCGGATGGGAAACGCCGCGAGATTTCGCCGCTTCTTCCGCCTGGCGGGCGCGATCGACTTTCGCGGTTTGATCGGTCTTCTTCAGACCTTCGGTTTGACCGCTCTGGATATTCTGGCTGATGCCGTTATTCACTCGCATGCTCGTACCTCCGTGTACTACTGACCCGAACCTTCGGCAACGCCCGCGGCGTCGCCGACCTTCTGCTCCGCCGGCGCCTTACCTGGCGCCGATGAAGATGGCGGGAGAGCCGCCCCTGGCTTCGTTCTTCCGTGGACCGAAGCCTGATTACTATTGTAGCCACGCTGCTCCAGGTAGGCAACGATTTGATCCGCGAGACCGACCGAGTTCGAATGCGCGGTCTGCTTCGAAATCTCCTGGTCAAGCATCCCCCGGTAGATTTTTGTCGCCGGGTTTTCCAGGCTGAACTCCGATTCCTGAACGGTTCCGCGCATCGCCTGCATCATCGTATCGAGGAACATGGCCTCGAGTCCCTCAGCCGCCTCCCGGATCTGGGGATCGACGTCAGCCCTTTGGCGGGGCGGCGGCTTCAAGGTAGGGGGTGCGGAGGGCGGGATTTTCATCCCACCCCCCGCAGCCGCTGACCTGCGGGCTCGCTCCCCACTTCCGTGTGGGAGGAGGCGTTGGTTTCAAGCTGTGATTCCTGGCCCTGGTCTTGGACTTGCGTCCACGTCGTCTCGCGCACACATCCTGTGTTTGCGTTACGAAAGGGCTCGGCATCCCGTCTTGTTTCCTGGATCAACGCCCGAGCACTCGCATCTTCCATGACGCGTGAACGAGTCACGCGCAGGTCGCGGCGATTTTGTTCCGAACTCGCGAAGAGTTCGGGAGATAAAACTGGTCCTAATCCGTTGTCGTCGAGAACGAAGTCTTTCCAAATAATCACAGAATCTCCAATTCGGCTTGAAGAGCGCCCATCGTCTTCAAAGTTTGAAAAATCGAGGTCAAATCCTTCGGCTGCACGCCGAGCGCGTTCAGCGCCTTCACGAGATCGGCGACGCTCGAACCGCTTTTCAGCTCGGCCACGTGGCCCGGCTTCCCGGCGCCCGCGCTCGCGGTGCCTCCGCCGACCTGGATCGTGAGGTCGCCGTGGGCGATCGCGACCGGGGAAATCCCGATCTTTTCTCCCATCACGACGGTTCCCGTCTTCTCGTTCAGGACGACCTTCGCCTTCGCGTCGACGTTCACGTTGATGTTCTCGATCGCGGCCATGAATTCGACCGACTTGCCCTCGTAAGTGAAGGGAACGACGAGGTCGATCGTCGCGCTATCTCGAGCGGTCGCGTACTTCCCGCCGAGTTCGCCGTCGATCAGGACCGCGAGGCGCGCGGCCGTCGTGAAGTCCGGCGAATGAAGCGTGAGTCGGAGCGAGCGTTTCGTCGAGAAATTCGTGTCGATGTCCTTTTCGATCGACGCGCCGGAGACGACCCGACCCACGGTCGGAAAGTTCTTCGACGTGCCGTCGGCGACGGCGCCGATCGAGACCGGTCCCTGGGCCACGGCGTAGATGTTCTGGTCGCCCGCGCGCAGGGGCGCGACGAGGAGCGTGCCGCCTTCGAGCGAGGAGGCGTCCCCGATCGAGGAGACCGTGACGTCGATCTTGTTCCCGGCGCGCGCGAACGCGGGCAGGGTCGCGGTGACGATGACGGCGGCGGCGTTCTTCGACTTGATACCGGCCGAGTTCTTCACTTCGAGTCCGAGTTTATCGAAGAGCCGACCGAGCGACTGGCTCGTCACGTCGGCGCTCGAGTCGCCCGTGCCTTTCAGGCCGACGACGATGCCGTAACCGATGAGGATGTTCTCGCGAACGCCCTTCACTTCGGCGATGTCTTTCAGCCGCGCGGCTTGGACGCTCGGGACGAGGATCGCCCCGAGAAGCGCGAATAGCGCGGTTTTAGCGAACGGCTTCGATACGATATTCATAGAGTTTTCCCGCCGGGATGGTTTCGTCCGCCGTGATGTCCGCGTGCCGCGCGATCGCGACGACGCTGACCATCTTCGTCTGGCCGTGGAGGCGGACCCGTTTCAGCCCGCGCAGTTTGTAGTTTCCGTTCGGATACCGTTCCATGACTTCCGCCATGATCGGATCGCCGGCTTTCATTTCCATCGACTTGCGAAGGTCGACGTCGCCCCACGAAACCGCCGGAACGTCGACTTGCTTCTTGTCGCCGTCGAACGAGGCCGGAGAGCGCGAAGCCGCCGACTGGGCGCTCGCGACCTGGTCGCCTTTCGCGTCGGCCGGCGCGTTCGGGTCTTCGGGAAGCCCGTTCGCGCGGCGGCGAGCGCGTTCCTGGGCGATGTCGATCTCGTTCTCGCGTTCTTCCGGGGACATCACGCGCTTCAACTCGGCCGAGATGTCCTTCAGGATCTCTTCGTCGGTGACGATCGTGACGAGGTCGCCGTCGGACTTCACGGTGTTCTTCGTCATCAGGTAGTTCGTCTGGCCGTCGGAGTTCCACAGCGAACCGTCGCCGCGGGAGTCGTCGATGAAGTCCGCTCGGGAAGCGCGGTTGCCGTACTTGTACTTCTTCTGCATCACCGGGCGCGGCGCGAGCGCGGGCCCGCCCTCGTCGTCGTTCGAACGGCGCGCGACCGGACGTTCGTCGTCGGCTTGGGTCAGCCACGTGCCTTGGCCGCCCATGCGACCGGCGCTCGCCTGGCCCTCGCGATGGCCCATGGAATCCTCGGAGTTCGGGTTCCGCGACGGACCTTCGTCGAGGAGTCCGCCTTCGGTGAAACGTCCGCCGTACGTCGGCTCTTGCTCATAACGGTATTCGTCGTTCAGGTCCGGGCGCAGCCCGCCCATCAGCTGCGAACAGCCGCTGAGTCCGCCGAGGGCGAAAAGGAGCGCCGCCGCGCCGATCGCGACCCAAACCGAGCGCGTGCCGTTGAAAAAACCGGAGTTCAGTTCCGAATCGAGATCCAAGTTCACAGTCTAACCTCCACGACGCCGCCGCTCTTGAGCTTGCCGACGAGTTCCTTCTTCGATTTCTGGGTGAGGATCCGCACGTTCTGGTTCAGGTACGCCGGCTCCTGCACGTTCCCGAGCGTCGTGAGCTCCACGTCGCCCGAGACGATGCGCACTTCGATCGGATCGCCCCGGCGCGCGTCGGGAATGCGCTCGACGCCGCTCGTGAGCGGGTACTGACCCTCGAGGATGGTTTGGCGCGCCTGCAGTCCCTCGAGTTTTTCCTTCGCGCTCATCATCACGCCCCGGTACTGGTAAGCCATGCCGGAGGCGACGTTCACGCTTTGGACGGAAAAGTCACCCCGGGAAAGCTTGTCCCCGGGGTGCACTCGCTTCGATGCCACGAAGGTGGGGACCATCGCGGAGAAACGGACCTGGCCGAGGCCGCTAGAGCCGTCGGAATAAGTCGCGGAATAATCGGAAGTGCCGGTGCCGTTCTCGGTGAGGAGACGGACCGCCACGAGATCGAGCGACTCGCGGCCGGCGGGAAAGGTCGAGCCGGGAAGGAGTTCGATCGAGGCTCCCGGGAACTTCTTCCCGATTTCGGCGCGCAGGAGTCGGTCGATTTTTCCGTCATCTTTTTCGGCGGCGAAGCCGAAAGTAGAGAGGGCGAGTCCGATTCCGAATCCGATGGCGAATTTAGCGAATAGATTCAAGCGACGCTCCCTTACTTCAAGTTGACCGTGGCGTTCAGCATCTGGTCGGCGATGCCCATGACCTTCGTACCCATCTCGTAGGCGCGCTGGGTTTGGATCATTTCGATCATCGAGTTCGGCACGTTCACGTTCGAGCCTTCGAGCGCGCCTTGGCCGATCGAGCCCATTCCGTCCTCGCCCGGGATCGCTTGGATCGGCGATCCGCTCGCGGTCGTCGGTCGATAAAGGCCTTCGCCGGTCGCCATGAGGCCCTGCTCGTTCACGAAACCGGCGAGTTGGATCTGCCCGATCGTGTTTTCGGCGGCGTCCGGCATCTGGGCCGTGATCTCGCCGTTCGGCTTGATCGTGATTCCGAGCGCGTTCGCGGGGAGCACGACCGCCGGAACGAGTTGGCTCCCGTTCGAGAGCACCATACGGCCTTGGGAATCGCGGTGGAACGCGCCCACGCGCGTATAGGCGATCTCGCCGTTCGGCCGCGAGACCGGGATGAAGCCGCGGCCTTCGACCATGATGTCGAGGGGATTGCCCGTATGCTTCACCGGTCCTTGTTCGAAGATCTTCGACTGCGCGCCGACCTTCACGCCGAGGCCCGTTTGGATGCCGACCGGGGTTTGGGAGGACGCGCCGACTTGGGCGCCCGGTTCCTTCTCGGTCTTGTACATGAGCTCGCTGAACTCGGTTTGGCCGCGCTTGTATCCGTCGGTATTCACGTTCGCGAGATCGTTCGAGATCCGTTCGATGTTCGCGCTCTGGGCTTCGAGCGCGGTCGCGGCGGTATGGAGAGTTTGGATCATAGGGTTTCGTCTCCGTTATCCGTTAGAGTTTGCCGATGTCGTTCGCTTCGCGACCCATCAGGTCGCCGAAGGTCTTCATGACCTTCAAGTCGTGTTCGAACAGACGGTTCGCTTTGATGAGGTTCGACATTTCCTCGACCGGGTTCACGTTCGAACCCTCGAGCATGCCTTGGTGGATCTTCGAGTGAGAGGCCTCGACGACGGCGTTCTTTTCCGGAAGCGTGTTCGTGAAATACTGAAGGCCCGTCTTCTGGAGCAGCTTCGGTTCGGAAAACTCGACGAGCCCGATCTGGCCGATGAGCTCGGTGCCGGAATAGACTTCGCCCTTGTCGTTGATCTGGATGTTTCCGCGGTCTTTCAGGTTGATGAAACGGGAAGCGACCGAAGGATCGGACAGCGATCCCGGGATCGGCGAGGACGCGTCGCCCGTCGCCGCGCCGGCGGCGGTGAGCGCGGCCGGTGCTTCGCCCGCGAGTCCTCCGGCTTTCGCCATGAGGACGGGGTAACCCTCGTTCGTCACGAGCCGGCCGTCGACTGCGACTTTGAAGCTGCCGTGGCGGGTGAACTTCGGGCCTTGCGGAGAGGCGACTTCGATCAATCCCGGGCCTTCGATCGCGACGTCGAGCGGAGCTTTCGTGACCTTCATCGGTCCCTGGGAGAAGCTCGTGTAATTCCCGTGCACGATCACGTGGGATTGGTCCTTGTCGTAAAGCGGATTCAGGTCTTTATCCTTCACCGGCCCGATGTGGATATCGGGGCGCGAGTTTTCGCGCTCGACGGAAGAAAGGTATTCCTTGAACGCCGGGACGTCCTTCTTGAAGCCATTGGTGTCGACGTTCGCTAAGTTATTAGCGACGGTATCGACAGCTTGGGCCTGCGCGGCAGCGCCCGATACGGAAGTCCACATCCCTGTGGCCAATCTCTTTATCCCCCGAGACCCTGCCATCCTGGCAGAAAGTTTCAGTAGGTAATAAAGCAACCGCTATGCCGTGGCGGATTCCCGAAGGATTTCGCCGATTCGAAGGTTTTTCCGGACGATCACCCGGCAAAAACGATCCGATGATGAGGAATCTTTTAACCGGAGCGGGAACTTTCCTGCCTACCGCCGACGCCGACCCCGGCGTCAAGTTCCTCGCGCGACTACTTCGCGAGGATCGAATCGATCAGCCGGGTTTCCTTCGCCGGGTCCATCGGCTTGACGTGAGCGTCGGCGGCGATCTTATCGAGGACCTTCGCGAGGCGAAGACCACCCTTCAGGATCTGCGAACGAACCGTCGGCAGCCACTTCTCGACGTAGGCTTCGTCGAGCGTCGGAATCGATTTCGCGTCGTAACCCGAGTTGTCGAATTTCTTCGTCTTCGGATCGAGGAAGCTGCAGTAAGGACGGCGCCCCGGGACGATCTCGGTGACCTTCGGGTAGGCCGACTCGCCGATCCGGAACGTATCGGTGATCCAAGTCGCAAAATCGGCTTCCTTCACCGGTCCTGCGCGTTCGACTTCGCTCTTCACGGCTTCGACCTTCGGCTCGGCCAGGATCATGTCGGCGTATTCGGCGTAACCGAACCATGGATCCTTCTTCTCCGGATGCATCTTCTGGAATACCCGCCGCTCGTACTCGATCAGCACTTCGTCCCAAACGTGATGGATGTTTTCGAGGTCTTCTTTACCGGTCGCCGGGTCGGCGATTTTCACCTTACAGAGGTTTCCGCCGAGCGAGCCCGGAGTCGAGACGTGCAACGGCTGATGCGTGTCGCCGACGATGTGAATCAGGTACTTCATATAAAGGATCTTCTCGTCCCGCGAAACGTTCCGCTTCGCGATCATCTTCATCGCTTTCACCATGATCGAATTCATGTCGTGATCCGGCGGCGGCAAGTCGCCGTAGGCACCGTTCGCGGGAATCGTCGCGAAATGGTAATCCGCAAATTTCGCGTAACGCTTGTCGGAGCGGACTTCGTCGGGGTAGTTCGCCGCCGTCGAGAGCGGCTCGGGTCCGAGAACCTTGAATACGAGCGCTTTCGCGCGCGGAGTCAGCGCGCGTTCCGCGATTTCGCCGACCGTGGCGTGCCCGATCGCTCCCCACCCGAAGGCGTTTCCCGAAAATCCGAGCGCGAGCAACCATCCGACCCGATAGAAATTTTTCATACCGTCTCCCCGAACTCTATTTTGAGGGGTATTTCCCCGCCTCCGCAACTCCCACCTTGAGCCGCGGCGCGCCCCTATGAGATGCAAAACTCACGGAGAAATCCTCGAATGATTCGGCTCGAAGCGCGCCCTTATCGCGAGAAGCGACTGTCCGAACTGAAAGCGGACGTCGTCAAATGCACGTCGGCCCTCGGCCGGAAACCGAAGCTCCGGGTCGTGATGGTCGGCGACCACACGGCGAGCGCGATCTACGTCGCGAACAAGGAAAAGATGGCCGCCGAAATCGGGATGGATGCGGCCACCGTCAAGTTCCCGGAAACGGCGGCGCCCGAAGAAGTCGCGCGCGCGGTCGCGGAATTGAACGCCGATCCGTCGGTCGACGGGATCTTGATCCAGCGCCCGCTCCCGAAAAGTTTCAAGGAAGAAGACGTGCTCCTCTGGGTGCACCCCTCGAAAGACGTCGACGCCTTCCACCCGGAAACCGTCGGTCGGATGTCGCTCGGTCTTCCGGGATTTCTTCCGTGCACGCCCGCGGGTTGTTTGAAGCTCGTCGATTTCTACGGGTACGACCTCGCGGGAAAAATCGCGTGCGTGATCGGCCGAAGTTCGATCGTCGGCAAACCGCTCGCCCAGCTCCTCCTTCAGCGCGACGCGACGGTTCTTCACTGCCATAGCCGCACGAAGGATCTCGCCTCGATCACGCGTCAGGCGGACTTTCTCTTCGTCGCGATCGGAAAACCCGAATTCGTCCGCGCCGAACACGTGAAGCCGGGCGCGGTCGTGATCGACGTCGGCATCGGCAAGAACGCCGCGAACAAGACGGTCGGCGACGTCGCGTACGACGACGCGGCGAAAGTCGCAGGCGCGATCACCCCCGTTCCGGGCGGCATCGGTCCGATGACGATCTTGGGCCTCCTCGAAAACACCCTCGCCGGCGCGAACGCGAAGATAAAACCATGAAGCAAACCGCACTGATCGAAGAACATCGGAAACTCGGCGGCCGCCTGATCGACTTCGGCGGTTGGGAACTCCCCGTCCAATACACCGGCGTGATGGACGAACACCTCGCTTGCCGTTCTGCCGCGGGCCTTTTCGACGTGAGCCATATGGGCGAGGTACTCGTCGAGGGCGCCGATGCCGAGAAGTTCCTCTATCACCTCGTCTCGAACGACGTCGCGAAGATCGAGATCGGAATGGCCCAGTACTCCGCGCTCTGCCGCCCGGACGGCGGCATCGTCGACGACCTCATCGTCTACCGCCGAGCGAAGGACCGTTACCTCGTCGTCGTGAACGCGTCGAACACCGACAAGGACTTCGCGTGGATGCAAAAAATCCACGCCGAAGGCGGGTTCCAGTGCCGCCTCGAAAACGTGAGCGCGAAGTGGTCCCAAATCGCGATCCAGGGCCGCCAGGCCGAGACGATCCTCCAGTCGCTTACTCCCGCGAAGCTTTCCGAAGTGAAGACGTTCCGCTTCGTCGAAAACACCGTCCTCAGCATCCCGGCGATCCTCGCTCGGACGGGATATACCGGCGAAGACGGTTTCGAGGTTTACCTCCCGTGGGCGGAAGCGCCGAGGGTTTGGCAAGCGCTCCTCGAAAAAGGAACCCCGCTCGGGATGAAACCCTGCGGTCTCGGCGCGCGCGACACCCTTCGGCTCGAGGTGAAGTATCCGCTTTACGGGAACGAGCTTACCGACACCACGAATCCGCTCGAGGCGGGCCTCGGTTTCGCGACGAAGCTCGACAAGACGGATTTCGTCGGAAAGGCCGCGATCGCGGCCGCCAAAGCGAAGGGCCTCGCGCGGAAGCTCGTCGGCTTCGAACTGAAAGGCGCGGGCATTCCGCGCCAAGGTTACAAGCTCTTCGACCCCGACGGAACGACGGAGATCGGCTTCCTCACGAGCGGGACGCAGTCGCCTTCGCTGAAAAAACCGATCGGCATCGGTTACGTCGCGGCGAATCGCTCCGAAGTCGGAACGAAGGTCCTCGTCGAGATCCGCGCGAACAAGATTCCTGCTGAAGTCGTGCCCACGCCGTTCTATAAACGTCCCTATTAACCGAAACCGATTCGAAGAGGTTGTCATGCGCTTTCCGGAAAATCTGAAATACACGAAAGATCACGAGTGGGCGAAGGTCGAGGGGAACCAAATCACCGTCGGCATCACCGACCACGCGCAGAGCGCGCTCGGCGACATCGTCTTCGTCGAACTCCCGAAAGTGGGGCGTACTCTCAAAGCGGGCGAAACTTTCGGAGTCGTCGAAAGCATCAAGGCCGTGTCCGACCTTTACTCCCCGGTCGCCGGAAAAATCGTCGCCGTGAACGAAGCGGCGGTGGGCGAGCCCTCGATGCTGAATCGCGAACCGCACGCGGGCGCTTGGCTCGTGAAAATGGAACTCACGGACCCCGCGAGCGTGAACGCGCTCATGGACGCGGGAAAATACTCGAGTTTCGTCGAATCGCTGAAATAATCCCTTCTGCTTCCACATTTCCGGCCCGGAATCGCCGTTTTTTTGACGGCGTTTTTTCCGATTCGAAGCTTTACCGATCGCCTTTCGCCTTTTTAGAATGAGGGCATCGCCAAGGTCAGACTTCAGCCCGCAGCGTGCCGGTTCGTCCTCGTTTCCGCTCTCCTCACGATGAGCGCGTGCGGCCCCGGCTTATCCGACCCGACGCCGTTCGGCCAAGAAAACCTTCCCGACATCCCCTCCCACCGCGCGAACGACCGTTCAGAGGCGCTCGGCTTCTACGCCGACGGCGCGCTTCGGAACGCCGTCGCGATGCCGGAGGAAAGTCCGTTTCACGTGAAACTCTTCCGTCCGCGGAAGCGCGCGTGGGGAACGGCGACCTTGATCGACACGATCCTCGGCGCCGCGCTCACCTTCCGCCGCAGCTTCCCCGACGGTGACCGCGTCCAAGTCGGCGACATCGCGGCCGAATACGGCGGACAGCTCTCGCTCCACGACAGCCACCAAAACGGACTCGACGCGGACATCGCCTATCTCCGCGCGAACCACCACGAGCTCGACCCGAACGCGTGGGGCGACCGCGGATTCGAGGAAATCTTCGTGAAGAGCCGAAGGGTCACGAAAAATTTCGACCAAACCCGGAACTGGTTCCTGCTCCGCTCGGTCGTCGCCCGCGGGAACATCTCGCGGATTTTCGTCGACCCCGAGATCAAGCGCCTCTTCTGCAAGCAAAGCGCGAAGATCGAACCGATGCTTTCCGAGGACATCCGGACCGAGGTCCTCCGCCGACTCCGCCCGTACCCGAACCACGACGACCACTTCCACATGCGCGTGAAATGCCCCGAGACGAGCCCGAAATGCCTCGCCCAGGAAGAGCCGCCCCAAGGTTCCGGGTGCAACTCGATCGACTCGTACGACCTCTTCGAGCACGACGAGATGTTAGGGCGGGATTAGATCGGCGACCCGATTCACTGACTGAAGGTTTTACACTTACCCAAGTTCTCGACGGTCCCCCGAACCGAAACCGCGCTCTACGGGAACCTGGGCATAGCATGGACGCTTACGGAGCTGGTATGCGACCTGCTTTAGGGATGGTTTTTCCCACGCCCGAGATCCAACCATGACATTGAAATTCTTCGCCTTGATCGTCCTGCTGGCTTCGAACCTTTGCTTTGCCCAAGATCCCCTTTATTACTCGGGATCGACCGGCTGGTATAACCACCCCACTTACGGAACTTCCTGTATGCGGATCACGCCGGAGGGCGACAACACCGGTTACCGCGTGGACGACTACGTCTGCGACCGGCCGGAAACCTACGGGTGGTGCAATCTTTCCGACCCTTTCGGAGTTTCTTGCTGCCGGATCACTCCGAAAGGAGACAGTACCGGTTACCGCGTGGAAGATGCGAACTGTGATCAGGCGAAAAATTACGGTTGGGCATATCTTCCCGATTACGGAACTTCCTGCGTTCGGCTGACTCCGAAACTGACGAGCACCGGATATCGCGTCGATGAAGGAAAGTGCCGATAGGGCCTAACTCGAATACTCTTCGATCGGCGGACAAGCGCACACGAGGTTCCTCTCGCCGTAGACGTTGTCGATCCGCGCGACCGCCGGCCAGAATTTCCCGTCGCGGATCCACTCCGCCGGATAGACCGCGCGCGAGCGCGAGTACGGACGATCCCAAGCGTCGGCGGCGATCATCTCCGCGGTGTGGGGCGCGTTCTTGAGCAGGTTGTTCTTCCGATCGGCCTTTCCGGTTTCGATCTCGCGGATTTCCTCGCGGATCTTCGCCATCGCCTCGACGAACCGATCGAGCTCGGCTTTCGACTCGCTCTCCGTCGGCTCGATCATCATCGTGCCCGGAACCGGGAACGAAATCGTCGGCGCGTGGAATCCGTAATCCATCAGCCGCTTCGCGACGTCCTCGACTTCGACGCCGCTCGTTTCCTTCAGCGGCCGTAGGTCGACGATGCACTCGTGCGCGACGAATCCGTGCTTGCCCTTGTAAAGGACGGGATAGTGCGGCTCGAGTTTCTTCGCGACGTAATTCGCGCTCAGGATCGCGGACTCGGTCGCGCGACGGAGTCCGTCCGCCCCCATCATCTGGATATAGAGATACGGGATCGGCAGGATCGAAGCGCTACCGTATGGCGCGGCCGAAACCGCTCCGCAGGAGTCTTTCCCGCCGACTTTCACGAGCGGATGATTCGGGAGGTGGGGCGCGAGGTGCGCCTTCACGCCGATCGGACCCATGCCCGGACCGCCGCCGCCGTGCGGGATGCAGAACGTCTTATGGAGGTTCAGGTGACAAACGTCCGCTCCGAAGTCACCCGGACGACAGAGGCCCACCTGCGCGTTCATGTTCGCGCCGTCCATGTAGACTTGGCCGCCCGCCTTGTGCACGATCTCGCAGATCTCGCGGATGCTCTCCTCGAACACGCCGTGAGTCGAGGGATACGTCACCATGAGCGCCGAGAGGTTCTTCGCGTGCGTCGCCGCTTTCTCGCGCAGGTCGCCGAGGTCGACGTTCCCGTTCGAATCGCACGCCACGACGACGACCTTCAGTCCCGCCATCACCGCCGACGCCGGGTTCGTTCCGTGCGCGGAGGACGGAATGAGACAAACGTCGCGATTCGCTTCGCCCTTCGCTTCCTGGAATTTCCGGATCGCGAGCAGACCCGCGTACTCGCCTTGCGAACCGGCGTTCGGCTGGAGCGAGATCGCGTCGAAGCCGGTGATCTCCGCGAGCTGCGATTCGAGTTCGGTGAGCATTTTCTTGTAGCCGGTCCACTGCGCTTCCGGCGCGAACGGGTGGATGCGACCGAACTCCGGCCAAGTCACCGGAAGCATCTCGGTCGTCGCGTTCAGCTTCATCGTGCACGAACCGAGCGCGATCATCGACTGGGCGAGCGAGAGGTCTTTCCCCTGGAGCCGAGTGATGTAGCGTAGCATCTCGGTTTCGGAATGGTGGCGGTTGAACACGGGGTGAGTGAGCACCGGACTCGCGCGGTCGAGTGCCGACGGGATGCCCGACTTCGCGGAAGCGGCGAGCGAGGCGGTTTTTCCTTTCGCCTCGCCGAAGACGGCGACGATCGCCTTCAGGTCTTCGAGCGTCGCGGTTTCGTCGAGCGTGATGCCGACGTTCGTGCCGTCGATCGCGCGGAAATTCATCTTCCTCGCCGCGGCCGCCGCGTGAATTTTCGTCGCATCCGCGCCGCCCACGGTGAGCGTGTTGAAGAACGTTTCGCCGACGGCGTAGCCGAGCGATTTTAACGCGGCCGCGAGGAGTCCCGTCCTCTCATGGATTTTCGACGCGATCTCCCGCACGCCCTTCGGCCCGTGGTAAACGGCGTACATTGAGGCCATGATCGCGAGCAAAACTTGCGCGGTGCATATATTAGACGTCGCCTTGTCGCGTCGAATGTGTTGTTCGCGAGTCTGAAGCGCGAGTCGGATCGCCGGTTTTCCGAGCGCGTCCTTCGACACGCCCACGATCCGTCCCGGCATCTGCCGTTTGTACTCGTCTTTCGTTCCGAGAAACGCCGCGTGCGGACCGCCGAACCCCATCGGCACCCCGAAACACTGCGTATTGCCCACCGCGAAGTCCGCTCCGAGCTCGGCGGGGGACTTCAAGAGCACGAGAGCCATCAAGTCGCACGCGAGCGTGACGAGCGCTCCCTGGTCGTGCGCCCGCTTGATCCATGCGGACGGGTCGACGACCGCGCCGAAGGTGTTCGGGTACTGGAGGAGCGCGCCGAAGATCGGCGTCGAGAAGGAAAACTCCTCGGGTTTCGCGACGATGGTGCGGATGCCCGCGTACTTCGCACGCGTCTGCACGACGGCGATCGTTTGGGGGTGGCAATCCGAGGCGATGAAGAACGCCTTCGTCGCGTCGCGACCCTGGATCGCGTACGCCATCGCCATCGCTTCGGCCGCCGCCGTTCCCTCGTCGAGGAGCGACGCGTTCGCGATCGCGAAGCCGGTGAAGTCCATGATCATCGTCTGGAAATTCAAGAGCGCTTCAAGTCGTCCCTGTGCGATCTCGGCCTGGTACGGCGTGTACTGCGTGTACCAGCCCGGATTTTCGAGGATATTCCTCAAGATGACCGCGGGCACGCGCGTATCGACGTAACCCATGCCGATGAATGAGCGGTAAACTTCATTTTGTTCGGCGATCTCCCGAATCGAGGCGATCGCCTCCGCTTCCGAGAACGGTTTCGCTAACTTCAACGCGCCTTTCATTCGAATTCCGGCCGGAATGGTCTGATCGATCAGCGTCGCGATCGACTTCACGCCGAGCGTTTGGAGGAGCTGCGCTTCGGACTCCGAATTTAATCCGATGTGCCGAGCTTCGAAGGTTTCGACCGAAGGATGCGAATCCGTATTTTGCATAGAAAACCCCTGTTTTTTCAGACTCTATCAATCGGAAAGTTTTTGTTCCACTGGCGGATTTCGATCTTGACCAAATATTTCTCCGAGCGCCCTTGAGAAAAAAAAGGATTTGGCTAAATTGGCGTTCGCTCCGACAGCAGACGCAGACGTTGAATCAACCGTTGAATAAAGCGAACCGCAGGACCTTCGATTTTCTTCATGTGGAATCCTCATTCCCAACCGGAAACCAAAATTGAGATGAACGATTCAGCGCAACGTGATCGCCTGAATCAGATTTTCAATACCGCGCTCGTGTCCTCGCACGCCGAAACGAAACCGGACGCCGCGGGCGAAATTCACGCACTCATGGAGTCGCCGGGCTTCGGTGCGATTCTCCAGTCGATCCAACTCCTCGCCGGAGATCAGGGTATTTCGGAAATTGAAGCGGCGCGCGAGATGATCCGCACCTTCCGCCGTATGGACCGCCTCTGGACGGATTACCTCGTTTCCGAGGGCGTCGAGCGTCTGAAGCTTTCGAACTAAGCCTCGCTATCTGAACTTCAGTGTGTGAAGCGCCGGCTTAAGTTTTCAGGACGAAGTCCCAGCGCACCAGGACTTGGCCGCCCGTATCGACGAGCCCCGAGGGCGGATTCGGAAACGGTCCCGCGTCATTGAACGCCTTCGTCGCCGCTTCGTCGAGGTCGGTGGTTCCCGCGGACCCGATGATTTGGACTTTCGTCACGTGACCGTCCTTGTCCAGCGAGACGAGGAGTTGACTCACGTAATCCGTTTCGCTCGCGAGCTGACGGCCGCGGTAGTAGTACTTCATGAGTTGCTCGCGGAGCGATTTTTCCCACGCGCGGTCGAGCTTCTCGCGGATGCGTTGGAAATATCCGTAGAAGACGAACTCGCGCGTATTGAGCATCGTCTTTTCGCCTTCTTTGAACCCTTTGACGTATTCGCCGCGTGCCTGCGCGGTCATGGAACCCTCTTCGATCGGATTCGGAGCGGCCTGGGGCTTCGGCGATTCTTCCTTGCCGTTTCCGATCGCGATGCCGAACTTCGCGAGCGCGCCGGTCGCGGTGATCACGCCCTTCGGTGGGACGGTCTCTTTCGTCGTGGACGCCTCGGTCGCTTCTTTCGTTTGCTTCGCGGGACGCGACGCCTTCGGGGCCGTCCCGTTCTTCGCGACGGAAACCGACTGCTTCTCGACCCGCTGATTCTGCTCGCCGAGGAACGCGTCCGGAGCGACGTCCTGGGTGCGCGCGCCCTTCTCGGTTTGGACGACTTGGGTGCTCTTCGACTTCTCGTTCGTCTTCGAGATCGGGTCGACCTCGACGAGGATGTACTTGTTCTCCCGCGGCGCCGAGGTCGTCGGCGAGTGGGTCGCGATGAACGCCCACATCAGGAGGAAAAGTCCGTGAAGGAGGACGGACGATAAGAATGATGGCGATAATTTCCGTATAGTTCCCATCAAGGAACTATTCGGGGTTATTCGATGTCTTCTTTAAGGAAATCCCCGGTGGAGCGCGCCGGCTGGGCGTTTCCGTTTCCGACGGATCCCGACTCTTTCGGTTCGGTGCCCTCGAGGAACGCCTCCTTGATCGCGTAGGACGCGTTCGGCGGAGCGAGCTTCCCGGTTTGGGGATGGATCGAGGCGAAAACGACGCCCGGCGGGACTTCGAAATCCGATTCCGGCGTGTTTTTGACGGCCTCTTTCATGAAATCGAGCCAAATCGGCAACGCGGCGCGAGCTCCCGTCTCGCCTTTTCCGATCTGCTTGTTCGTATCGTAACCGACCCACGCTCCGGCCACGACGTTCGCCGTGAAACCCATGAACCAGGCGTCTTGGTAATCGTTCGTCGTTCCCGTTTTCCCGGCCGCCGGGCGACCGAGCTGCTTCGCTCCCGCTCCGGTACCGTAACTCACGACTTCCTTCATCAAGTGGCTCGCGACGAACGCGATTCGCGGATCGAGGACCTGGTTCGGATCCGCGCGGAGCGGATAGGTCGGAAGGTTCGGAGCGCTCGAAATCGGCGTCGGGCTCGGCGCGGGCGCGGCTTCCTCGCCCGGCGAACGCGCTTCGGCCACGGCCTCGGTTCGCGCGGGCGCGACGGTTTCCGCGGCGACTTCCTTCATGATCTCGGGGATCGATTTCACCGGTTTCGGGGTGTTCTCTTCGAGGAGTTTTCCGTCGCGGTCTTTTACCATCGAGAAGTAGATCGGCTCGATCTTCTGGCCGTAGCGCGGAAAAATCGCGTAGGCTTTCGTGAGTTCGGCGAGCGAAATCGTGGCCGAACCGAGGGAAATCGAGAGGTCCTTCGGAAACGCGGTCGGCATTCCGACGCGCTTTCCGAACTCCGTAACGTACGGAATGCCGACGTCCTGGACGATCTTGATCGTGGGGATGTTCCGCGACTTGATGAGGGCCTGCCGGAAGGTGGTGTCGCCGTAGAATTTTTCCTCGAAGTTCGCCGGCTTCCACTTCCCGGATTCATCGTCGTTATAGACGATCGGCGCGTCGACGATGATCGACGCCGGGGTGTATCCCTTTTCGAGAGCAGCCGAGAAAATCATCGGCTTGAACGCGGAGCCCATCTGACGCTGGGCTTGGAGGGCGCGGTTGAACTCGGATTTCGCGAAGCTGAATCCGCCCTCGACGGCGAGAACTTGCCCGGTGTGAGCGTTCATCGCGAAGAGCGCGCCTTGGATTTCGGTGTCCTGGTCGAGACCGACGACGACACGTTCGCCGTCCTTGCCGTCGTGTTTGATCACGCGGACCTGGACGACATCGCCCCTCTGGAGGACCTGGGCCGGTTGGGTGACGCCGGGCTTCGCCCACGTGAGTTCCGAGACCGGGAGTTCCGTCTTCACCGATCCGACGTTCACGATCGCGATTTTCGCCTTCGGATCGAGGCTCGTCACGACGCCCTGATAAATCTCGTCGACCTTCAGGAGATCGGCTTCCGATTTCAGCCCGGCGAACTTCACCGCCTCGAGCGTGTCGATCACGCCGTCGGGCAGGAGAACGTCGTAGCCGAGTTCGTCGATCACGAGTTTGATCCTCGCGTCGGCGACCCACTTCGAGATTTCCTCGTCCGTCTTCAGTTTCTTTACCGGCCCGCGGAATCCGTTCCGACGGTCGATCGCGCGCAAGCCTTCCCGCACGGACTTACCGGCTGATTTCATGAGTTCCGGATCGATGTCGACGGTGACCTGGAGGCCGTCCTCGTAGACCGCGCGGTCGCCGTATTTCTCGACGAGCATCCGGCGCAGGGTCTCGATATAATACGGGCTGTACTTCGTGTTCACGTCGAATTCGCCGTGAACCTTGAGCTTCTCCTTCGCCGCTTCCTCGTACTCGTCCTGCTTCAGGTAACGGTTTTCGTACATTCGGCGAAGCACGTAAAGCTGGCGATCCTTCGCCTTCTTCGGATTCAAGTGGGGCGAATATTTTCCGGGCGCTTGGGGCATCCCGGCGATCATCGCGCACTCGGCGACGTCGAGGTTCGAGACGTCCTTGTCGAAGTAAACCTTCGCCGCCGCTTGGACACCATAGGATCCGTGGCCGAGATAAATCTGATTCAAGTAGAGGTAGAGGATCTGCTGTTTCGTGAGATTGCGCTCGATCTGGTTCGCGAGGATGAGCTCCTTCGCCTTACGCACGAAACTCCGTTCGGGAGTGAGGAGGAGCGACTTCGCGACCTGTTGGGTGATCGTGCTGCCCCCTTGGACGACGTGGCCGGCCCGGAAGTTCGCGAAGGCCGCGCGAAGGATCGAGGCGAGGTTCACCCCCTGGTGGGTGAAGAACTGGTCGTCTTCGGCGGAGATGAACGCTTGGACGAGTTTTTCCGGAATTTTTTCGTAGGGGATGAGGTAGCGGCGTTCCTTGTAGAACTCGCCGATGACCGCGGGAGTACCTTGGGTCGCGACGACTTGGGAAACGATCGCGGGTCGGTAATCCGCGACGGTGATGATGTCGGGCAGGCTTCGCGAGAAATACCAGAACGCTCCGCCGCCGACGATCGTGACCAGGATCGAGCCGACGATCGCCGCCAGGAAGCCCCATTTGATGAGTGTTTTCAGGATGCCGCCCATGATGCCGTTTACTCCGCCTTCCGCTCGGGAGCTTTACCGATGAGCGCGAGGATTTCCGGGGCGGCCTTGTTTACGGCACTTTTCCCGGCGAAAACCGCGCGATTCCGTTGTTTCAAGTCGAGGTCGTCGATCCCGGCGAGCGGGACATGGATGAGGGTGGCCTTGCCGTCGGCGACGAGCTTCCGAAGGGATTCCGAAGGCGCGTCACCCACGGAGACGACGATGATCGGATAGCGTTCCGCCTGCTGGGCGACTCGGAACTCGTCTCCGATTCGCCGAGCGGAAACCTTCACTTCGCGACCCTCCAAATCGGCGGGGCCGAAGCCGTTTCCACCGGCGAGCGCTCCACGGATCGCCCGCCAGAGTTCGCCGCTTCTCGCTTCGACGGGTTCGCCGGATTTCGCGTCTTGGAGTTCGATACGGAGACGGTCCGCGGTGGTCTCCACGCGCCTTTCCCCGAAGACTTCTTTCAGCCGAGCGTCGAGTTCCTCTTCCGGGGATTTCAAGCTGAGCGAAAACTTCCCGGTCGTCGGGCCGAGATTTTTCTCGGTGAAGCGAAGCAGTGCCCAGTCGATTCGGTTCGGATTCGGCTGCGTGTAGTAGAGCGCGGCCGCGAGCGCTCCGACTTCGGTCGCGTAGACGGCGCCGACGGGTACTTTCAAATCATGGAGCGCGCGAAGTACGCCGACGTAAGCGTAACCGCGAGTGAGTCCGCGTCCGAAAACGAGGACGACGCGATCCGGATTCGCCGCAGGTTCGACCGCCGGACCGTCGGGTGTGGTGTTCGTCGGAAACGGGCCGTAAACTTCGCCCGGCGTCGCCGAATTTTTCAGCGACTCGGGAGGGCCGGCTACTTCGTTCGTCGGCGGGGGCGTCGTTTGTTTTCTCGCGCTCGCGCAACCCGCGAACGCGAGGAGGGTGACGAGCGCGCACACGCGACCCCAATCAAGGAGAGTCCGTCCGCCGCTTCTTCCAAAGTGCGAGGTATTCGATATTTCCATCGGTCCCTGTAATAGGAGATTCTATCAAGCCCACCCGCTCCCATCCAAGCCCCTTAGCGACATCCGTCACGCGTTCGACCGATTCCTTGCGCGCGGTTTCGGACGTCACGATTCCGCCCTTTCCGACTTCTTCGCGCCCCGCTTCGAACTGCGGCTTGATCAGCGAGATCACGTCTCCCGCGTCTTCCACGAACGGGAAGAGCGAAGGGAAAATCTTCGTGAGCGAGATGAAGGAAACGTCGATCACGGCAATGTCAACTTTTTGGCGAATGATCTCCGAAGTGAGGTTTCTCGCATTCACTTTCTCGAGGCATTCGACGCGCGGATCGTTCCGGATCTTCCAGTCCATTTGGTTCGTGCCGACGTCGATCGCGACTACCTTTCGAACGCCCGCTTCGAGAAGAACCTGCGTGAATCCTCCCGTCGAGGCGCCGATATCCGCGGCGAGCTTGTCTTTCACGTCGATGCGGAACGTTTCGAGCGCGCCCTTCAGCTTCAACGCGCCCCGAGAAACATAAGGATGGTCCGCCTCGCGAAGGCGTATCACGACGTCCTCGGGAAAACTCGTGCCCGCCTTCGTGCACGGAACGTCTTCGACGAGCACATTGCCGGCGAGGATCATCGCTTGGGCCCGTTCGCGGCTCTGCACGAGCCCGCGCTCGACCAGGATCACGTCGATCCGCTTCTTCGCGCCTCCCTTGGCCACCGGTTAGAGTCCTGCGCGAATCGCCTGCGCGATCGCTTCGTCGGTACGACCGAACTCGCGTTCGATCTCGGGCACGTTTCCGTGGGGAAGGAAGCGGTCGGGATAAGTGAACGTTCGAATCTTCAAGCTCGGAACCCGCGAAGCGACGTCGACCGAAAGGCTTCCGTGACGAACGCCGTCCTCGAAGAAAATCGCTTCGACGATCGTTCCCGCGTTTTTCTCGAGGAAATCGACCACTTCGTTCGGGGTTGGTTTCGCTTCGATTACGGAAAAGTGGGCGACCTTCGCCGTCACCGACGGGTCCAAGCCGGAGAGAATCTTCTTCACCCGGACGCCGATCGGTCCGTAACTGATGAGGACTTTTTTCGCCGCGGAGTCGACGCTCGCGCCTCCCCTGCGTACCGCCGAATAGGGAACGGAGGCTTCGGCGGCCTTTCCGCGCGGATACCGGATGAACGCGGCTCCGTTTCCGGTCAGCGCCGCGCCGAGCGCTCCTTCGAGATCCCCCGCGACCTCCGGAGTGTAGATCCGAGTGCCCGGGATAAGCCCCGTGTAGGCGAGATCGAAGACTCCGTGGTGGGTCGGACCGTCCGCACCGACGAGTCCCGCGCGGTCGACCGCGAAGACGACCGGAAGGTTTTGGAGGGCGATGTCGTGAATGATCGCGTCGAAGGAGCGCTGGAGGAACGTCGAATAGATCGCGCACACGGGTTTCCACCCGTTCGCCGCGAGTCCGGCCGCGAACGTGGCCGCGTGAGGCTCGGCGATCCCGACGTCGAAAAAACGATCCGGGAACCGGGAGGCGAACGGGAGCAATCCCGTTCCGTCGCTCATCGCCGCGGTGATCGCGACGATCTTCGGATCCTTCTCGGCGGCTCGGATGAGCGCGCTACAAAAAAGATCGCTCCACGCCTTCTCGGTCGACGTCGCCCGCTCTCCGCTCGGCGCGGTCTTTCCGGAGACGTCCGAGGGTTGGGCCGGGCCGACTCCGTGATAGAGAGCAGGTCTCGCCTCGGCGGGCGAATATCCCTTCCCTTTCTGGGTCATCAAATGAAGGAGAATCGGACGCGCGGGGCGCGCTTCCCGAATTCCGTTCAACGTCGCAAGGAGCGTCGGAAGGTCGTGGCCGCTCGCGGGACCGACGTAATCGAAGCCGAAGAGGTGGAAGTAGTCCGCGCCTTGACCGTTCGAGAGGAGGTGATGGATTCCTCCGACGTTTTCCGAGATCGACATCTGATTATCGTTCAGGATGACGAGGAGCGGGCCGAAGTGGTTCGGCGACTGGATGTTGTTCATCGCCTCGAACGCGACGCCCGCGGTGAGACCTCCGTCCCCGATCACGGCGACCGTCCAGTCGTCGCTGCGGTACGCGAAGCCGAGAGCGGCCGAGAGCGAAGTGCTGCTATGGCCCGCGCCGAAGACGTCGTGCGCGCTTTCTTCGCGCGCGAGAAATCCGGAAAGTCCCCCGTGCGTGCGTAGCGTTCCGAAACGGGCGGCTCGTCCGGTCAGGAGTTTATGCGCGTACGCTTGGTGCCCGACGTCCCATACGAGTTTATCTTTCGGGGAATCGAAGATCCGGTGGAGCGCGACGGCGATCTCGACCGTCCCGAGGCTCGCGCCGAGGTGCCCGCCGTTCTTCAGGCAGGTCGCGACGATCTCCTGGCGGATCTCTTCGCAGAGCGCGGAGAGTTCCTCGGTGTTCATCGCCTTCAGATCGGCGGGAAGATTCCGGTTCGCGAGCATCGGACGACTTACTCTTCGAAGGGCTTCGTCTGGGTTTTCCCGTCGGCGCCGATCTTCAGCAGCTGCTCGACCTTCAATTCGGCGGCCGAGAGCGATTCCTGGCATTGTCGGGTGAGGCGAACGCCCTCTTCGAAGGCCTTCAGCGATTCCTCGAGGGGCAGCGTCCCGCCTTCGAGTTTTTTCACGAGCTCCTGGAGCTGCGCGAACGCCTTTTCGAAGGGCAGATCGGTGGCTTGGGTGGGGTTCGCGGCGGTCATGAATTCAACCTCAACTTCCGAAATTAAAAGTCGCCACTTTTGGGCCGGCTGTCGATTTCTTAGACAGTTTCAGACCCGGGGGCGGAAAACACTCCAGCGATATCCGTAACTTGGATAACGCGTTCTGGCAAAGGATTTGCTCACTGGAACCCGGATGTTTTCCCGTCGCCCCCTCCTGATCGCCTTCGCCGCCGCTCTTTCCGCTTCCGCGGGATGGGCTGGCTACGAGTCGAGCTCGTCCCTGAGTTCTAATCGGCCGTTCAATCCCGATCGGGCGTTCTCCGCTCCCCGCGCTTCCGAAGGGCCCCTGATGGTGAACGTTCACGAGATGGCGCTGAACGACGCCGACAACCGGATCGACGAGAACTTCAAGGTTCCGGCCCCGCTCAGGAACACCGTCTCGCTCTGGCTCCGGGTCTATACCGAATACACGAGCGAGCAGACCGTCTTTTTCGACAAGAAACACCCCGAGGTGATCTACGAGGTGATGGATTTCCGCGACTTGAAGCGCTCGGCGCGGAACCAGGTCGCCTACGAGATCATGCGCGAGCGTCGATTGAAGAAACACCGGGCGGAATACCGAGCGGCTTTCGCCTCGCTCGCCCGCAAGGCGAAAAAGACGAAAAAATTGAGCGCCGACTCCCCGAAGCTGACTCCCCTCGAGCGGAAGATCCTCGCTTCCATCGCCGTTTCCGATCACAAGCATGCGATCCGCGAGTGGAACAGCGGCTTCCACATCCAAACCGGCCAACGCGACATGATCGTGAAGGGACTTCTTTCCGCGGAGACGTTCTTCCCGAAGATGGAAGAAATCTTCGAGGAACTCGACGTGCCGAAGGAACTCACTCGCATCCCGCTCGTCGAGAGCTCGTTCAACATCGGCGCGCATTCGAAGGTCGGCGCCCAAGGGATCTGGCAGTTCATGCCGGCGTCGGGCAAGGAATACATGAAGGTGAACCCGGCGCTCGGAATCGACGAGCGCCTTTCGCCGCTGAAATCGACGGTCGCCGCCGCGCGCCTCCTGCGCCGGAACCTGATCATCGCGGGGAACTGGCCGCTCGCGATCACGGCGTATAATCACGGTTACACCGGTATCAAGCACCTCACGCCCGAACAGCGCGGCATGGCGATCGACGGCCGGCTCTTTTCCCTTTGCTCGAACAACAAGCGCCGCACGCTCGGTTACGCGAGTTCGAACTACTACGCCGAGTTCCTCGCGCTTCTCCACGCCGAGGCCTATAAGGATCTCTTTTACGGGGATACTCCGCTGCCGGTCGCACCGGCCCTCACCTTCCACCGCGTGAACGCCTCGATCACCCCGCTCGAATACGCCCGCCGGAACGGGATTCCGATCCAGGACTTCCGCGTGTTCAACCCCGATATTCGGAACCTGCGCGCGCGCCTGCCGGTGGGCTACTATGTGATCTTGCCCGGAAACGACGGCGAGATCGACGAACTGATCACCGCGATCAAGTCCACTCCGACCCGCACGCGCCGTTTCGCGAAGGACCGCGGGCGTCGCGGCTCGCCGACCTCCGTCGGGCGACGGTGAGCTCGCTCTGGCCTCAGAGCTCGGGATTGACGACGTTGATCACGCCGGGCTGCGCGTAGACGAGTTCCGACCAGCGGACTTCGCCTTTTTCGTCGACGATCGTCGGGATCGCCGGACCTTCGGGAATTTGCACGCCGATGTAGCGAGCCCGCCCGGTCCGAAGAGTCGACTCCGAGACGAGGCGTTCCTTTTCGTCGAGAACGTAGCGTTCCGGAACGAGGGAACTCTTCTTTTCGAGGATGCCGATCTTCAGGTAGCGCGATTCGCCCTTTGCCTTCGGCAGATCGGCCGCCGGGGCGACACCGGCGATGAGGCCACTATAGGGGCTCAAGCCGCCGGCGAGTTGGGCGAGCCATCCCCCGACGCGTTTTTCGTCGAAGAAGAAGAAGGGCAGCGGCCCGCGGCCGAGCGCCGCCGGACGAATTCGGAAACGGTTCTTGTATCCCTTGTCGTTCTTCAATACGTCGACGTAGATCGGGAAGTCGTCGAATACCGCGATCTTCCGGATCTTCACGACGCCCTTCGCGTCGGTGACGCCGAGGCGTCCCGGCTGGCCGATGACTTCGGCGGTCATATTCGCGAGCCGCGTTTCCTTCGCGGCGGACGCATCGAGAACGACGAGATCGAGCTCCGCTTCGCGCGGTTCGGAAACTTTTAGGTTCGTGGCCATGCCGCTCTTCACGATGAGCGGGATCGCGCCGGAAACGTTCTTTTCGCGGTCCTTCACGACGAGGAGCGGTTGGCCGGGGGCCACGTTCAGAAACACGAATTGGCGCGAGGTCGCCGAATCGGCCGAGACCTTCATGCCGCTGTCGAGATAGATCGGCGAGTCCGAACGTCCGAGGAGTTGGATTTCGAGCCCTTTGGCGACTTCTCCGAAGATGATGCCGGTTCCGGTGTGCGTGTTCGTCTTCGAAATCGCGGAAAGGATACGGATCGAAGCGGTCGAGAGCAGCGGCGTGCGGTTCGTCGCGCTTGCGGCGCCCGGCTTCTGGTACGAGAGCGTCGGCCAGTGTTCGGCTTCGTTTTCGTAGGACTCCCACCACCGCGCCTGGGGTCCTTCGCGGGATCCTTCGACGGAAAGCTCGCGACGACAAATCGAGAGCGCTTCTTTTTCGGCGCCGGTATTGAACGCCTCCATTCCGATGCGCGCGGTTTCGCATTTCTTCGTGTCGACCGCGGGTTCCGCGGGTCCGGCGGAAGCGCTCGACTGCGTGGTCAGGATCTTGTTTCCGTTCGGCAGATTCGCGAACGCTTCGCCCGGACGTCCGACGAAGACTTTTCCGCCAAGCGACGTGTCGGCGTACTTTCCGCCGTCCGCCTTGTCTTCGTTCCAGTCGATCGTAATGCCGTGGTCGTCGCGCGAAACGCCGTAGCCGTATTCCTTCTTAGTGCTTTTTCGCGGAGCCGCTTCGACGATCGCTTCGCCTCCGGTGTTCGGGTCGAACGTCGCCGCGAGAGTCTGGCTCTTTTTCGGAGCGAGCGCGTTCGGGCTGACGTTTTTCCCGAGGATCTTCCTCGACCGCACGTTCCCGCTGCCGCCGGAATTCCGCGCTCCGGCGCCACCGGAGTTTCCAATCGTTAGACTGGAGTTCGTCTGCGCGGACTTAATAATAGAGGCGCCTCCCACGAGAGCGTGGTTCGTAACGACCGTCGGTCGAGCGGTGAAATCCCCGTCGACGATGCCGTCGGTTTGATTATTCGCCGAATACCCAGACGACTCCTCATCGCTGTCCGCGCCTTCCGAGGGCATCCCTTGATAGACGGAAGCGCGATCGTTTGAGTATTCACTCAGATCCGTCGCGGTGACCGCCGGCATTTCCGGCGAGGTTTTGGCGATATTTTGCGTGATTTGAGTAGGGGTTTCGGGGGGAGCGTCGAATCCGGACGGACTCTTCGCTTGGAGTGAGGTGGGAGAATCGATTTGAGTGGTTTTCGGTGTCTCCGGAGGCCCCGTGGCCTGCTTAACCTCGGTTTCGTGACTATTCACGGTTAGGCCCGATCGAATATCCACCTTTGCGGGCGCCGAATCCGGAACGAGGTCCAATCCCGGCGAAGAAACCGCCGCGACGACCGGCGCGGCTTCCTTCCGCGAGTCTTTTTCGGGTTTGATGAGCGTATTCATCGTCGCCGCATCCGCGGTCGGACCGCTCGGATCGAATTTTTTCTCCGGAGAGGGCGCCCTTTCGGCGACTGACGCGGAAACCGTCACTGAATCCGAAGGCGGAACGGAATCCGATTCCCCAGCGAGCTTAGCGGGCGCCGTTTCGACGGCGACCGGCGCGGCCATTTCCGACGGTTCGTTCTCCGCGACGAGCGCGTTCGACGCCTCGCGGATCACGAAATCTTCGGCGTGGAACTCAGGCACTTCGTCGTATTCGGTCGCACCGGCTTCACGGGCGATCGCGATCGACTCGGCGGGAAATTCTTCCTTCTCCTGCGCGATGAGCGGCGCGTCCGCGTGATCGACGGCCGTGACGAACTGGAATCGGAGATTCCGATAAACCTGGGCGAGCGCGCGGCTCTCGAAAGGATCCTGCGCCGTTTCGAGAGCGGAAATCTCGGCCGCGTCTTCCGCGGAGAGGACGATTGGAGTTCCGGCCATGCGGCGTTCGGCCGAGGGAACGCCCGCGGTTTCGAGCGGCGCCGGAGCCGCCTCGATGCGCGCGACGATATCCGCCTTTTTTACGGCTTTTTTAGCGACTTTCGGGTGGAGTCGAATCCGCTTGAACGCGGTTCGGGTCGCGGGGAGTTTTTCAGCCGCGGCCGAAGAGGCCTGGGCGATCAGCCGCGACTCCTCGCGAATCAGTCGTTCGTCGTCCGTTCGATCGAGAGCGAGCGAAGT
This sequence comes from Bdellovibrionales bacterium, assembly GCA_018266355.1. Taxonomy (GTDB): domain Bacteria; phylum Bdellovibrionota; class UBA1018; order UBA1018; family UBA1018; genus JACMQW01. Next base: position 120,676 of record JAFEAP010000029.1, on the reverse strand, counting down.
CGAGCCGAGCTTCCGGAACGCGTTGACGTCGATCTCGACGTCGCCTCCGCGACTGAGCTTATCGAGAGTCGCCGCCGAAAAAAGCGCGAGCGAGCCGGCAGCAACGAGCGTGGTGGCCGCCGTCCATTGGCTTAATTCGCGAAGGCTGATCGACTTCGTCATAAGAGCTCGTTCCATCGAACCCACAGAAATGAATAACCTATCTAAAAGAGTAACCACCTTTTTCGCTCCGAGCAAGTCGGGGGCTCTCTTCGATCGGTTCGAAACGTCCAAAAACGAAAAAGCCCTCAAGCAATACTTGAAGGCTCTCCGCTAAAAGTTTCGAATCGTTCGCTTTTTAATTCGCCAAACCGCTGTCGACTACTCGAGCGAGGCGAACTCGCGAGACGCCGCTTGTTGCCGAATGATCGCGCGCTGCAGCTTCCGCTCATATTTCTGGAAAAGCGCGGGGTCGAGCTGGGGGTCCTGAAGGGCTCCCTCCGCCTTCGACTGGGCGTGCTTCGCCCGGCTGACGTCGATCTCGTCCACGAGTTCGCAGGTTTCGGCCGCGACCGTGATCGTGCCGTTCCGGACTTCGAAGAAGCCGGAGCTGAGCACGCCGGAGACCACCGCGCCCGTCGTCGGGCGGTAGGCGAACGGACCGGTCTCGATCGTCCCGATCATGTCCGCGTGTTCGGGCAGGACCTGGATCTGACCTTCGCTGCCCGGAAGCGTGACCGAGGTGACCTCGATCGCGTTCGCGATGCGCTTTTCCGGAGAGAGGATGTTAAGCAGCATGATTGCTCCTACTTTAGAACGTCTTCAGAATCAGACGAGGGTCTTCGCCTTTTCGATCGCGTCTTCGATCGTACCGACGAGCAGGAACGCCTGCTCCGGGAGATCGTCGTGCTTGCCTTCGCAGATTTCACGGAAAGCGCGGATCGTGTCTTCGATCTTCACGAATTTGCCCTTGAGGCCGGTGAACTGCTCGGCGACGAAGAACGGTTGCGAGAGGAAGCGTTGGACCTTCCGCGCGCGGAAAACGGTAACCCGGTCTTCTTCCGAGAGTTCGTCCATCCCGAGAATCGCGATGATGTCTTGGAGGTCTTTGTAGCGCTGGAGGATCTGCTGAACCATCCGGGCCACTTTATAGTGTTCATCGCCGACCGTGCGCGGGTCGAGGGCGCGGGACGTGGAAGCCAGCGGATCGACGGCCGGATAGATCCCGAGCTCGGCGATTTGACGGCTCAAGTTCGTCGTCGCGTCCAAGTGAGCGAAGGTCGTCGCCGGAGCCGGATCGGTGTAATCGTCGGCCGGAACGTAAATCGCTTGAATGGACGTGATCGAACCCTTGTTCGTCGAGGTGATGCGCTCTTGGAGCTCGCCCATTTCGGTAGCGAGCGTCGGTTGGTAACCGACGGCGGACGGAATCCGTCCGAGAAGGGCGGACACTTCCGAACCGGCTTGGGTATAGCGGAAGATGTTATCGATGAAGAGGAGAACGTCTTGGTTCTCTTCGTCGCGGAAGTATTCGGCGATCGAGAGCGCGGTCAGAGCGACGCGGGCGCGGGCTCCCGGCGGTTCGTTCATCTGACCGTACACGAGGGCGGTCTTCGAGATCACTCCCGATTCCGTCATTTCGTGCCACAGATCGTTCCCTTCGCGGGTCCGCTCGCCGACGCCGGCGAAGACGGAGAAGCCGCCGTGCTGGGTGGCGATGTTGTTGATGAGCTCTTGAATCAGAACGGTTTTGCCGACGCCGGCGCCGCCGAAGAGACCGATCTTACCGCCCCGGATATACGGAGCGAGAAGGTCGATGACCTTGATGCCGGTGTAGAACGGCTGCACTTGGGTCGATTGATCGCGGAAGAGCGGGGCTTTCCGGTGAATCGGGTAGGATTTCTTCGCCGGAACCGGGCCCTTTTCATCGACCGGTTGGCCGATGACGTTCACGATCCGTCCGAGGGTCTCCCGACCCACCGGAACGAGGATTTGGTCGCCGGTGTTCATCGCCGGTTGGCCGCGGGTCAGACCGTCGGTCGACTCCATCGCGATCGTGCGGACGGTGTTCTCACCGAGGTGCTGAGCGACTTCGAGCACGAGGTTCCACTCCCCGCCTTCGACGGACGGGTTCGTGACTTTCACGGCGTGGAAGATGTCCGGCAGGACGCCGTTCGTGAATTCGACGTCGACGACCGGTCCGATGACCTGCTTGATCCGGCCCATTTTGGTGTCTTGTGCGGTAGCGCCCATTTTGAGTGATTCTCCTAAGTTAATTCGTAGAAAGTTAGATCAAGCCTGGGCTTTCGCCGATTCGCTGCCCGCGATGATCTCGAGCAGTTCCTTGGTGATGCCGGCCTGGCGTTGTTTGTTGTATTGAATCGTGAGTTTCTTGATCATCTCGCTCGCGTTTTTCGTCGCGTTTTCCATCGCCGACATCCGCGCGCCGTGCTCGCCCGCTTGGGACTCGAGCATGATCCGGAAGATCTGGATCGAGAAGTGCTTCTGCAGGAGCGCGGCGAGGACTTCGTCCGCGTTCGGCTTCACGATCGTGGTTCCCATGGTTTCGGAGCTCTCGGTCGCCTTTTCCGCCGGCTTCGGGCGAAGCGGGAGGTAGTCTTCCACGACCGGGGTCTGGAGGACGGCGTTCTTGAATTCGTTGTAGATGATCTTCACTTCGTCGTATTGGCCGTCGTTGAAACCGCCGACGAGGTGCTTCGCGAGGTCGGAAGCCTTCTTGAAGGTGACCTTCCCGCCGTATTGGTCGAAGTATTCGCCGAGCTTGTACTGCTTCCGCGAACGGAAGAAGTCGTTCCCGCGCTTACCGAGCGTCGAGAGCGTGATCTCGGAGTAGTGCTTCGAGTTCTCTTTCATCCAGCGGACCGCCGTCTTGATCACGTTGGCGTTGAATCCGGCGCAAAGGCCGCGATCCGACGTCACGATGATCAGGAGAAGGCGCTTTCCTTCCATCGCGGCGGTCGTGCCGTCGCGATCGAGGAGGTTCGAGGTGAGCGTGATTTCCGGAACGCCGAGCATGTGCTCGACGAGGGAGCCAACCTGCTTCGCGAAGGGACGATTGCTGAGAATCGCATCCTGCGCGCGGCGAAGCTTCGCGGCCGAAACCATCTTCATGGCTTTCGTCGTTTGGCGGGTGTTCACCACGCTGCCGATCCGCTTTTTTAGGTCCTTAGTACTTGGCATTTCCTACCTACCGTTTCAGGCCGAGAAGGTGCTTCCGAATTCTTCGAGGGCGTCGTTCAGCTTCGACTGGAGCGCGCCTTCGATCTTCGACTTCTGCATATCCTTCAGCACGTCGGCGTGCTTGCGGTGCATGAACTCGAGGAGTTGTTTTTCGTAGGATTTGAGCGACTTGGTGTCGATTTTGTCCGTGTAGCCCTTCGTGCCGGCGTAAACCATGAGCACTTGCTCTTCGACCGGCATCGGCGAGTACTGATCTTGTTTCAGCATTTCGACGAGGCGGGATCCGCGCGCGAGCTGCTTCTGGGTCGCGGCGTCGAGGTCGGATCCGAACTGGGCGAACGCGGCCTTCTCGCGGTATTGGGCGAGGTCGAGGCGGAGCGTACCGGAAACCTGCTTCATCGACTTCACCTGAGCGGCGCCGCCGACGCGGGAAACCGAGATACCGACGTTAACCGCCGGACGAACGCCGGAGTTGAAAAGATCGGTTTCGAGGAAGATCTGGCCGTCGGTGATCGAGATCACGTTCGTCGGAATGTACGCCGAGACGTCGCCGGCTTGGGTTTCGATGATCGGAAGCGCGGTGAGCGATCCGCCGCCCATCTTGTCGGAGAGCTTCGCGGCGCGCTCAAGCAGGCGGCTATGGAGATAGAAAACGTCGCCCGGATAGGCTTCGCGGCCCGGCGGGCGGCGAAGGAGGAGCGAGAGCTGGCGGTAGGCTTGCGCTTGCTTCGTCAAGTCGTCGTACACGATGAGGGCGTGCTTGCCGTTGTCGCGGAACCATTCGCCGATCGTGACGCCGGTGTAGGCGGCCATGAACTGCATCGGCGCTTGCTCGGAGGCGGTGGCGGCGACGACGACCGTGTAGTCGAGCGCGCCGTATTGGCGGAGCTTATCGACGATCTGGGCGACCGTGGATTGCTTCTGGCCGATGGCGACGTAGATGCAATAAACGCCACGGCCCTTTTGGTTGATGATCGTGTCGAGCGCGACGGCGGTTTTGCCGGTTTGGCGGTCGCCGATGATGAGTTCGCGCTGGCCGCGGCCGATCGGAATCATCGAGTCGATGGCCTTGATGCCGGTTTGGAGCGGCTCCGAAACCGACTGGCGGGCGACGATGCCCGGGGCCTTGATTTCGATCTTCCGAGTTTCTTTCGCGTTCAGGTCGCCTTTTCCGTCGATCGGAAACGCGAGCGCGTTCACGACGCGGCCGCAGAGCGCTTCGCCGACCGGGACTTGGACGATCTTACCGGTACGCTTGACGGAAGAGCCTTCCTTGATGAGCGTGTCGTCGCCGAGAATGGCGACGCCGACGGATTCTTCTTCGAGGTTCAAAACCATGCCGAAAACGCCTTGGCCGAAATCGACGAGCTCGCCGGCCATCGCCTTCTCGAGGCCGTAGATCTTCGCGACGCCGTCGCCGACGGAGATGACGGAGCCGGTTTCCGAGATGTCGAGCTTCTTATCGAAGTCTTTCAGCTGGGTTTTCAGGATCTGAGTGATTTCTTCTGGGCGGATTTGCATTTGAACCTCGGGTTCGTATTGAAAAAGAAACGGTATCGAAAATCAGTGCGTCGTCGCCGGTTTACCGTAAACCAGGCGATCGCGAAGTTGGTGGAGCTGGGAACGGAGAGAGCCGTCGTAGGTGATCCCGTTCACGGTGACTTTGAGGCCGGCGAGCAGGTTCTGGTCGACCGACGATTTGAAGACGACTTTCTTCCCGAGCTTGCGGGTAAACGCCGTCGCGAGCTCTTCGAGATCTTCTTTTTTCAGCGGGTCAGCCGAGACGACCGTGCCGAGCGTGGCGCCTTCGCCCTCGAGACGAACCGCGGTGAACGTTTCCGCGATGTCTTCGATCGCCGGGCCGCGGCCTTTGCGCGCCACGAGGGTGAGGAACTGCGAGGTGAGTTTCGAAAACCCCATCTTCGCGGTCAACGCTTCGGCGACCGAGCCTTTGTCGCCGTTCGAGATGACCGGGCTCGTGAGCGCGGTGTGCAGCTCGCGCGAGGAACCCATCGCCGCGGTGAACTCGTTCAGCTCGGTTTCGATCTTGTCGAGATCGGACGACTTCAAGCCGGATTCGGTCGCGGCGTCCAACAGGGCTTTCGCATAGGAACGGGCGACGCTCATCGAACGTTCTCCACTTGTTTCGAAAAGTCTTTTTTCAGCTGCTCGCGCACGTCGCCGGTCATCTTCGTTTTCAAGATGGCTTCGGTGCGCGCGATGACTTGGTTCGCGAGGTCGATGCGGACTTGGTCCTTGAATTCGGCGAGCATCGATTCCGCCGTGCGCTTCGAATCAATCACGATCTGATCGGCAGAGCGGCGCGCTTCCGTGAGGATGCGCACTTTCGAAGACTCCGCCTCCGACCGGACGGCTTGCACGAGATTCGAAATCTCGGCGTCCATCGAAGAGAGGCGCTGAGAATACTCCGAGTATTGTTTCTGGGCCTCGGAAAGTTTCGCCTGGGTGCGGTCGAGCTCGTCTTTCAGGGTCGAGTGACGATTCTTCACGAATCCCTTCGTCGGCTCTTTCAAGAGGTAGAAGAGCCCGCCCGCGAGGATCGCGAAGTTGATGAAAGGATAAAGGAGGGACGACATGGAGGCGGCTGCGGTTTCTTCCACGATTACCTCTTCGTGAGCATGTCGGAGATCTGAAGGGCGAGGCCCTCGACGTCCGCTTCGAGCGCGCGCTTCAGCTGCGCCGATTGGTTCTGGATATTTTCCAAAGACATCTGGGTGATTTTCTTCGCCTCTTCGCGGGCAACGCCGACGATCTTCGCTTCTTCGGCCTTTACTTCCGAAATCACGCGCTCGTGTTCGGCGCGGGCGCGGGCGCGCTCTTCGGTCATGCGCGTGCGGAACTCGTCGAGCTTCGCGTTCGCTTGCTTCACGAGCTCTTCGGCGCGCTCACGATCGGCGACCGTTTTCTGGTGGCGCGCTTCGATCAGCTTTTGAAACGGCTTGAAGAAAAGCGGAGGAAGAACGAGGAAGAGCGCGACGAAAATCGCGAACTGCATGTAGAACGTCTGGTCGATGCCAAGCTGGGCGAAAATTTCGGCCACGGAACTCTCCAAAAGCGAAAAAATGGATCGAAACCGTTGCTAACACGCGCTTTTCTGAACGGTCAAGGAAATCCAAAATCCCGCACGCGCGCGAATTTTCCGCGTGGAACGCTCTTTTTTCGTCGAAGAGATTTCGTCGGCGCGAGTTAGTCAGAACAGTTCGCTCGCTGCGGTCGGGCGAACCTACTCACACTAGTGAGCGCGCGGACTGACGCCCGGCGCAGGCGCGATCGCGGAGTTGATCATCTTCGAGGAGCCTTCGAAAATGACCCCTTCGTCGACCTGAAGACTCGGCGTGACAATGCTTCCGCGGAAGACGGCCGGGGAGTGAATTTCGACGCGGTGCCGCGCCTTGATGTTCGCGTGCACTTCCCCGCTGATGATGACGATCCCGGCGTCGATTTCGCCGCTGACCTTCGCGCCTTCCCCGATGATGAGGGTATCCGGGGTGAAAATCTGGCCTTTGAAGGCCCCCCCGATACGAAGCGTCCCCTGAAAGGCGAGCTTCCCGTCGAATTCCGAGCCGGCATCGAGAACGCCGGTCACCGCGGAAAGGGTCGCAGGGGTCGAAAGCGTGTTTTTCTTCGGTAGCATTACCGAGAATTTTGCATGAGGGCGATCAGCCGTTCAAGCTCTTCGCGCGACGAATAATGGAGGACCATTTTCCCCCGCTTTTCGTTCCCCTTCACTTCCGTGCGCACGCCGACCGAACGGGTCAGGTCGAGAGCGAGGTTTTTGAGCCGGGATTGGACCGGGGTGAGTTCCTTCGCCGGGGACGTGTTTCCCGTGGAACTCTTTCCGCGCAGCAGGTCCTGGACGAGGGCTTCCGAAGCGCGGACCGAGAGTTTCCCCTCGATGATCGCTTTCCGGGCGAGGAGGCGCTGATCTTGGTCTTCGAGGGAAAGGAGAACTTTCCCGTGACCGAAAGAGAGGGTCCCCTTTTTCAAGTCGTCGATGATCGCTTCCGGCAGGCGAAGCAGACGCACGAAGTTCGCGACCGTCGAACGGTCCTTCCCGACGCGTTCGGCGGTTTCGTCTTGGGTGAGGTTGAAGTCCTGCATGAGTTGCAGGTACGCGAGGGCTTCGTCGATGCAGTTCAGGTTTTCGCGCTGAACGTTTTCGACGAGGGCGATCTCGAGCGCTTCGCGGTCCGTGGATTTTCGGATCACGATCGGGACTTGCTTCAAACCCGCGAGCTTCGCGGCGCGAAGGCGGCGTTCGCCGGCGATCAGCTGGTAACCGGTCGCGCCTTTGCGGACGACGAGCGGCTGGATGATGCCGTTCGCGAGAATCGACAGGGAAAGCTCGTGAAGTTCCGCGTCCGAGAATTCGCGTCTCGGCTGGTACGGATTCGTCGCGATGTCTTCGATGTTCGTGAACGTGAGCCCGGGAATGCGGTTCGCGTTTCCGATGCTCGCGTCCGCGACCGGAATCGCCGGGCCGGCGGCCATCGCGCCCGTTCCCATCGTCGCCGCTGCGGCCGGAGCGGCGGTCATCGCCGGGTTCGGCGCCGGGGGAGATACCGGAAGGAGCGAGGCGAGTCCTTTTCCAAGGACGGGACGGGAGGTGGTCGGCTTCTGGTTCATGATCGTTCCTTCAAAAATCTTCTGCTCATCTAGAACAGTTCGGCTCGCTACGGTCGGGCGAAGCCCTCCCATCCGCGACCGAACCTACTTACGACACTAAATTTCGGCCGCAGTCGCGGGATTGAACGGCGGCGGCGTGACTTTCGTCGCGAGACCCGGCGCTTCTCCGGCCATCGTCGGAATCGTCGCCGGCATTTCGAGTTGCTGGTTCCGCGCGAGGAATTCGTTCGCGAGACTGAGGTACGCGCTACAACCCTTCGAATTTACGTCGTAGAGCATGATCGGTTTTCCGAAGCTCGAGCACTCGGAGAGGCGCACGTTCCGCGGAATCACGGATTGATAGACTTGTTCGCCGAAATGTTTACGCACTTCGTCAACCACCTGGTTCGCGAGGTTCGTTTTCCCGTCGAACATCGTGAGAAGGATGCCTTCTTCTTTCAGGTTCGGGTTCGTGCTTTGGCGGATGAGGCCGATCGTGTTGATCAGTTGGGAAAGGCCTTCGAGTGCGAAGTACTCACACTGAAGCGGAACGAGATAGCTATCGGCGGCGGTCAGCGCGTTCACCGTGAGGAGGCCGAGCGACGGCGGGCAGTCGATCAGAATATAGTCGTACTGATCTTTCACTTCCGCGATCGCGGCTTTCAGCTTCATCTCGCGCGCGAACGCGGTGACGAGTTCGATCTCAGCGCCCGTGAGGTCGGCGTTCGCCGGAGAAACGAAGAGGCCGTCGACTTCCGTCGGGCGAACCGTTTCGGAGAGTTTCACTTCTCCGATCAAAGCATTGTAGATCGTCGGGCCGCTCGAGGCGGCTTGGCGATCGATGCCCAACGCAGAGGACGCATTCCCCTGGGGGTCAAAATCCAAGACCAGAATTTTACGGTCGGCGAGGGCAAGCGAAGCGGCGAGATTAACCGTCGAAGTCGTCTTACCAACTCCGCCTTTTTGGTTAATGAGCGCGACCATCTTACCGGGATGAGCGATTTTCGCCGTCTTTTCCATGAATTCTGACTCCTGGGGCATGCGTCCTTGCTGCGATTGAGACTTGGGTTAAGCAAAACATCTCTTTTCCCCGGTACTACTCGTGTGGTTGTGGGGGTGGATAGTCAAAAGGTACTCCGACTCTTCATCGAAGGTACTCCCGCAGACCGTCCGAACTGCTTGCTTACTCCTATTAGACTAAGGACGGATAGGCGGATCATCAAGATCTTTTTCTCGCTACGCAGAGCGTTTTTTTGCAACTCCCGAGTACTCGCCGCGCAAGTCTGCGCGAAGATGTTCCACGTGGAACGAAGCTTCCTTCGTTTTCCCCCAAGAAACACGAACGCGAGACCCATCCCTCGCTGTTCCACGTGGAACTTTTCGCTATTTGCGCTTCAGGCGGACGATTTTCAGGCGCTTCTGCGCCTCGCCTGCGGTGTACTCGTAGATTTTATCGACGACGAGGCGTTTTCCGGCGGCCGTGGATTGGAACTCCGCCCACTCTTCGTCCCACTTGGGTCCCTTGAGAAGGATCATCGTGTTCCACGTGGAACGTGTCCGTAGCCATCCGTAGAGTTTCGTGACGGATCCTACGGCGCGAGAAACGATCGTCCCGATCTCCTGGCTATCCAGGACTTCTTCTCCCCGCTTCGACGTCGCCTGCGCGCCTGCCAGATCGAACTTTTCGATCATGCGGCGCGAAAAATCGGCTTTTTTTCCCTCGGAATCTGAAGAAATCCACGTTTTCGCTCCTTTTGGGCGATAAATCACGGCGTGAAGGATCCCCGGGACACCCATGCCCGCCCCGAGATCGAGCGCGGGGAGTTCGAGGAGCCCCGATTTCTCGAGGTGAATGACATCGAGGACGTTTCCTTCGAGGAAGTCGCGCGGAGACGTGAGGCGCGTGAGGTTTTGGAGGACGTTTTCCCGCAGAACTTCTTCGCGGAACGCGATGATGCGATCGATTTGGTCCGGCGCGAGCTCTTTTCCAAGCGTGCTCGTGAGTAGGCGAGAAAATTCCGCGCTATCGTTCAGAGCGTCGCTCACAGGGACGCCGCTTTCTGGTTCGCCATCTTCAAATAGATCAAAATATTCGCCACGGCCGCTGGAGTCACTCCTTGGAGCCGACTCGCTTGGCCGATCGTCTCAGGACGAGTCTCTTTCAAGCGATTCGTGATCTCCGTCGAAAGTCCCGGAACACGGTCGTACCCGAGGTCGCCCGGAATCTTCATCGATTCGTTCTTCCGCACGCCTTCGAGGAGCTCGAGGTCACGCTGGATGTACCCGGCGTACTTCACCTGGATTTCGACTTGTTCGATCACGTCCTCGGAATGTTCCGCGAGCGCGAGAGGGGTGGTCCCTTCGATGCCGGCGGGAATCCGCGCGAGGAGGTCGATCGAGACTTCCGGACGACGCAAAAAGGCCGAAAAAGGCGTCTTATCCTTCAAAATCGCAAGGTCCATTCCGGCAATCCACGCGTTCGTCGCTTCGTTCGGGTAGAGGTTGCCCGCTTCGACCTCGCTCTTCAGTTTCGCGATCGCGTTCCGCTTCCGATCGAACGTCTGGTAGTCCGCCTCGGAGAGAAGGCCCGCGCGGTAGCCGAGTTCCGAAAGACGGAGGTCGGCGTTGTCTTCGCGAAGGTGCAACCGGTGTTCGGCTCGGGAAGTGAACATGCGGTACGGTTCGTCGGAACCTTTCAAAATCAGATCGTCGATGAGGACGCCGATGTAGCCGTCGAGTCGCGAGAGGACGAACGGAGATTTTTCCGCGACCGAGAGGGCCGCGTTCATTCCGGCGATGAGACCCTGCGCGCCGGCTTCTTCGTAACCCGAAGTTCCGTTCACCTGGCCGGCGAAGAAAAGTCCGTCGACGTCTTTCGATTCGAGGGTCGCCCGGAGCATCCGCGCATCGACCGCATCGTACTCGACCGCGTACCCGTGCTTCAGGAACTTCGCGTTTTCGAGACCGACGATCGAATGGATGAACGCTTCTTGGACGTCGCGCGGGAGCGAAGTCGACATCCCATTCACGTAGATCTCCGGAACGTCGAGTCCTTCGGGTTCGAGGAAGATCTGATGACGTTCTTTCTCGTGGAACCGCTTCACCTTATCCTCGATCGAGGGGCAGTACCGGGGGCCCACGCCTTGGATAATTCCCGTAAACATCGGGGACTTATCGAAGTTTTTCTCAATAATTTCGTGAGTTTGTGCGTTCGTATAGGTTATAAAGCAATTTAGTTGAGGAAGTTCCGGGAACCGCGACCCTCTATAATAGAAGGAGAACGGGATCGGCTTCGCATCGCCCGGCTGGGGTTCCGTCTTCGACCAGTCGATCGAATCCTTATCCAGGCGCGGGGGGGTCCCAGTCTTCAGCCGACGGAGGCGGAATCCGAGTTCCTCGATCGAACGGCTCAGGGTCTTCGCGGCCTCGTCGCCCACCCGACCGCCTTCGGCTTGGTCGAACCCCGTATGCATGACCGCGCGGAGAAACGTCCCCGAAGTCACGACGACCGCGCGCGCTTTCACGACGCTTCCATCGCGTAGGCGAACGCCGGTGATCCGCGGGCGCGCGTTCGCGGTTTCCCAAACGAGGTCCGCGACTTCGAAACCGAGCACCGAAAGGTTCGGCACGGTCTCGATGAATTCGCGCATTTTGCGGGCATAAAGCGGCTTATCGCACTGGGCGCGCGACGATCGGACCGCCGGGCCCTTCGACGTGTTCAACCGCCGAAACTGGATCGCGCACTTGTCCGTCTGACGTCCCATGATCCCGCCGAGCGCATCGATCTCTTTCACGAGCTGACCCTTCGCGAGTCCACCCATCGCGGGATTGCACGAGAGGTATCCGATCCGTTCCGGGTTCAACGTCGCAAGCGCGGTTCGCGCGCCCATCCGGGCGGCGGCGTGCGCAGCTTCGGTACCGGCATGGCCGGCGCCGATCACGAGGACGTCGAAATGGGGTTCGGGGGATCCCGAGTGAAGGGGGTTCAAAGTCCGCCCTGGATACCCGATTTTCGGGGGGATTGGGAAGTCGGTTAATCGCAGCGCATTAAAATTCACGCTGACGCGGTGCAGGAAAATGGAGCGGACGAAGGGGATCGAACCCTCGACCTCAAGCTTGGGAAGCTCGCACTCTACCAACTGAGCTACGTCCGCCCATCCCTGTAGACAGTGGTACCTATCGCCCCCAGACTAAAAAGACAATGGATCTCCTCTCCGTACGGAACCCGGCCACGGGCGAACTCCTGAAAGAACTTCCCCTGACGCCGACCGCGGAGCTGCGTTCGCTCTTCGAACGCGCCTCCGAGGTCCAAAAACGATGGGCGGCCGTGCCGCTGAAAGACCGCGTCGCGCGCCTCTACTCCCTTCGCGAAACGCTGATCAACCACGTCGACGACCTCTCCGAGCTCATTTCGAACGAAAACGGAAAGCCGCGCTTCGAGGCGATGGTGAACGAGATTTTCGCCGCGATCGAACTTTGTACCTACTTCGCGAAGAACGGCGAAGCGCTCCTCGCGGACTCGCCGATCCCGATGGGGCTCATGAAGCACCGGGCAAGTTACTTGAATTACTGGCCGCTCGGCGTGATCGCGGTCATCACGCCCTGGAACTACCCCTTCCTCCTCCCGATGGGCGAACTCGTGATGGGCGTCCTCGCGGGGAACGCGATCATCTTCAAACCATCGGAGATCACTCCCCTCATCGGGCTCCGTCTCCAGGAAATCTTCGAAGAGGCCGGGTTCCCGAAAGGCCTGATCAATACCGTCGTCGGTGACGGCGCGACCGGCGCCGCGATCATCGACCAGCGCCCGGCGAAGATCTTCTTCACCGGATCGGTCGCGACCGGAAAAAAAATTATGCGCGCGGCCTCTGAGCACCTGATCCCCGTGAATCTCGAACTCGGCGGAAAGGATCCGATGATCGTGCTCGACGACGCGGACCTCGATTTCGCGACGAGCGCGGCGCTCTGGGGGGGGTTCTCGAATTCCGGCCAGATCTGCGCTTCGGTCGAGCGAATTCTCGTCCACGAATCCGTCGCGACCGAATTCAAACGCCGCTTGAAGGAAAAAATCGCCACGCTTCGCCAAGGCGTTTCCCGCACGGGGAACAATGACCTCGGCGCGATCACGTTCGAAAAACAAAAGGACATCTACGCGTCCCAAATCCGCCAAGCGAAGGAACGAGGCGCGGAGTTCGTCACCGGCGGCGAGTTTTCCGCCGATCGTCGTTTCCTCCAGCCGACCGTCGTCACCGGGGAGGACATCGAATCCCTCGACATCTACAACGAGGAAACTTTCGGCCCGGTCGTCGCGCTCACGACGTTCCGAACGATCGACGAAGCGGTCGAAAAGGCGAACCGCTCGAAATACGGGCTCCTCGCCTCGGTCATCACCCGCGACATCTCGAAGGGCGAAGAGATCGCGAAGCGCATCGAAGCCGGAACGATCACGATCAACGAAGTCGTCTACACCGCCGGCCTACCGGAGACCCCGTGGGGCGGCGTAAAAGAAACGGGCTTCGGGCGGAAGCACTCCGCGCGCGGGCTCTACGAATTCGTGAACACGCGCCATATCCACAAACCGGTCGCCGGCGTCTTCGTCTTCAAGTCGCTCTGGTGGTTCCCCTACACGCCGTTCCAGCACGCGACGTTCCGGAAGTTCATCGAGTTCTATCGGAACAGCTGGTTCGCGAAACTCCGGGCGCTGCCGGGATGGGTCTCGAACCTGATCCGGTTTATCACGCGCGAACCCCGGATTTAACCCGGGCCGCCTTCCGTTTTTCCGCGAAGGTGCTACCGTTTTCCTATGACGATTCGTCCCCTCGTCCTCGCCGGTCTGGCGCTTTTCGCCTTTGGCTCCGCCCTCGCCTCTCCGCCCGTCGCGCTGAAATACGCCGAGAACGGGAACTGGTACGTCCACGTCGTGAAGATGGACGGAGAAGGGTTTCCGGACACGGTCGAAAAGCGGGCCTACCCGACCGAAGGCGAAGCGGACGCGCGAATCCGCGAGCTCGCGTCTCGATCCGGTACGGTCGAAAAGGATTCCGTTCCGAGCGGCGATCCGACGCACGAACTTCGCGGCACGATGGCCGGCGAGATCTGGACCGCCACCGAAGAGTGGTCGACGGACTGGGAAGATAAGTTCGCGGATTGGACCCGCGCGAACTTCGACGCGAAGTTCTTCAAGCGCTACAAGATCAAGACGGACTGCGCGGACGCGGCGGTCGCCCTCCGATGGATCTTTTCGCGGATCATGGGGTTGCCCGCGGGGAACCGCCTCGATTGGGGCGGGGGGTTGATGACGAACCGGTCGGTCCGGGCGGCATGGGCGAACCTTCCGACGGCGACGAACTGGTACGAGGATAAGCGCTTTCTCGCCGCACTCGACTACATCCTCGTGAACACCTACACCCACTCGGTGCACGCGGATTCCTATCCGATCGAGATCACGCCGCAGTTCCTGCGCGAAGGCGCGTTTCACCTCGAACTCCGCACGGAAGACGGCCACACCCGCGTGTTCACGAACATCACGCGCGATCCGTATTCGTGGCCCCTCGAGGACATGTGGTCGAACGTCCCGCGGAAAGTCCGGAAACTCGAAGTCGAGCCGTTCACGGTCTATCAGCAGCCGCCGATGAAGTTCGGCGGAATCCTCCGTCATCGCTGGACCCGCCTGACGGCGGCGTCCGCGTACCTCGTTCCCGCCGAACAGATGCCGGGGTACTCCCTCGAGCAATACCAACCCGATTTTTTTCAGCATGGCACCTACGACTACAGCGCCGAAGTCGCCGCCCGCATCCGCGCTTCGACGGATCCGGTCATCGGCCTCGAGTCGGTGTTGAAAAACCTGAATCAGGCGATCGACGACCGAAAAACCCTCGTCGAAGACGGGTTCAAGGTCTGCTCGGCCGCCGATTGCTCGCCGGGCACCCAAAACTACGAGGATTGGAGTTCGCCATCGCGCGATGCCCGCCTCGGCGGATACTTCGACCAAGTCGACGGCTATCTTGCGTCACTCCACGGAGACGATCTCGATCGCGCGAAGGACGTTCTGAAATCCGAGCGGAAGAAAAACCTTCTGAAATTCGACGGAAAGAAATACCGCTACGACGACGTCGCGGCGGTGTGGAAAGCGAAGAAATACTCGTCCGACCCGCGGGATCCGCCGGCGACGCGCTGGGGTTTTTCGAACTGATTAATTCCGGGATTTACCCGGCCAGGCCGAGGTCTTCCCGAACTCAGTCGCGGGAAACGTGCGGCCTTCCGGCAGGATCGTGAATTCGAACCGGTCGGGCGTCGAGTCGATTTTCGTGCGATGGTCGGTCGAGATCCAGCGGAAGTGGTTTGCCCCGGCGTTCGGAACGAAATCGGCGTTCAGCGCCTTCGCCGTTTTTCCGGTGTAAACGAATTCGATCCGGCCTTCGCCCGGGTAAACGCGCTCGGTCCCGCCGTTATCGGTCGCGTAGAAGTCGCAAAACCGGATCGCGCCGCGGAGTCCGTCACGGAAGCAATCCAACGAAATATGCGAGCCTCCGACGAAGTCGATCGACTTCACTTCGAACGGAGAATCGTCGTCCGGACGGACGACGTGCGGCTTCACGCGCATCGCGCGCCAGAAGTTCCGCGGTTCGTGCCGAACATCCCGCTCGTGGTAATTGTCGAAGTCGAAAAAGACGTGGTCGTTGCCGAAGTAATAGCTCGGACTTCCCGAGTGCGGGGCGGCACCGAGGGCTTGCATCGTCATCAAGAGCGCGATCGGAGTCATGGGGATCCCCTTGCTTAGGCCCGTTTCGGGGCGTTCGTCTTGATCGCGTCGACGATTTCTTGGAGCGACGCGCCCGGCGTGAAGATCAGGTGGGCTCCCGCCTTTTTCAGCGGTTCGAAATCCTCGTCCGGAATGATGCCGCCGACGAGAATGAGGGCATCGTCGAGACCTTCCTTTTTCAATCCGTCGACGATTTCCGGGACGAGGGCGTTATGCGCGCCGGACAGGATCGAAAGTCCGACGACGTGGACGTCTTCGTCGATCGCCGCGCGGACGACCATTTCCGGAGTTTGGTGAAGACCGGTATAGACGACTTCGAAACCGGCGTCCCGAAGGGCGCGGGCGATGACCTTCGCCCCGCGGTCGTGGCCGTCTAGTCCGGGTTTCGCGACCAGGACTCGGATTTTTTCGTTCGCCGTTGGTTTATTGGTCATGGATCGTTCCGCCCTTCGAATTAAAAGCTGCCTGCTTCGCTATACACGCCGTACACGCCCCGGAGGGTGTCGCAGATTTCCTGGAGCGTGGCGTATTCCTTCACGGCCGCGAAAATCGTCGGGCACATGTTCTTCCCGGCCTTCGCGTCCTCGCGGACGGCGTCGAGCGCCTTCCTCACCGCGTCCGCGTTCCGGCGCTTCTTAAGCGCCGCGATTTTCTCGATCTGCCGCTTCTCGATCGAGCGGTCGATGTAAAGCGTCTCCATCTTCCGCTTTTCTTCGGCCTCGACGAATTTGTTCACTCCCACCATGACCTTTTCCTTCGCCTCGAGCTGGCGCTGGAAGTGATAGGCGGAGTTCGCGATCTCGGCTTGGGGGAACCCGCGCTCGACCGCGGCGATCATCCCGCCCATCTCGTCGATTCGGCGGATATAATCGAGCGTTTCGCGCTCGACCCGGTTCGTGAGCGACTCCATGAAGTACGAGCCGCCGAACGGGTCGACGACGTTCGCGACGCCGGATTCTTCGGCGATCACCTGCTGGGTTCGGAGCGCGATCATCACGGCTTCGTCGGTCGGTAGCGCGAGCGTCTCGTCCATCGAGTTCGTGTGGAGCGAATTCGTTCCGCCCATGACGGCGGCGAGCGCCTGGACGGCGACGCGGACGATGTTGTTGTACGGCTGCTGGGCGGTGAGCGAGACGCCGGCGGTCTGCGCATGAGTCCGGAGCATCCAGGACTTCGGGTCCTTCGCCTTGTAGCGTTCTTTCATGAGGCGCGCCCACACGCGGCGGGCGGCGCGGAACTTCGCCACCTCCTCGAAGAAGTCGTTATGCACGTCGAGGAAAAACGAGAGGCGCGGCGCGAACGAATCGATATCCATCCCGCGCGCGAGGCAACGCTCGACGTAAGCGAGACCGTCGGCGAGCGTGAACGCGAGTTCCTGGACCGCCGTCGCCCCGGCTTCGCGGATGTGGTAGCCCGAGATCGAAACCGTGTTCCAATTCGGGTAGTTCTTCGCGCCGTATTCGATCGTGTCGATCACGAGCTCGACCGCCGGCTTCACCGGGAAGAGCCATTCCTTCTGCGCGATGTATTCCTTCAGGATGTCGTTTTGGAGCGTGCCGCGGACCTTTTCGCGGGGAACCCCGTTCTTCTCGGCGACCGCGTAGTACATCATGAGGATGACGATCGCCGGGCCGTTGATCGTCATCGAGGTCGTGATGTTCCCGAGGTCGATGCCGGCGAAAAGCTCTTCCATGTCCTCGAGCGAGGAAACGGCGACGCCGCATTTCCCGACTTCGCCTTTCGAACGCGGGGAATCGGCGTCGTAGCCCATGAGGGTAGGCATGTCGAAGGCGGTGGAAAGACCCATCTGGCCGTTCGCAAGCAGGAGCTTGAAACGCTTATTCGTCTCGGCGGCGCTCGAAAATCCCGCGAACTGGCGCATCGTCCAGAGCTTTCCGCGATACATGTTCCGCTGGACCCCGCGGGTGAACGGATATTCGCCCGGGAAGCCGAGGTCGCGGAGATAGTCGAATCCTTCGCTCTCGAGATCGAGGGGCGTCGAAAGTAGCGGCACTTCCATGTCCGAGAGCGTGGTGAATCGCTCCGGGCGCGGCGGCACTTTCTTCTCCGTTTCGGCGAGGCGTTTCTTGAACCCTTCGAGTTCGGCTTTCAGCTTCGCGATTTCTTGGGCATCGGACATGACTTCTATCCCTCGCGGTCGGTTTCGGGCGTTAGCCCTTCAGTTCGGCGAATTCCTGGGCGGCGATGACGATCCGCTGGATCTCGCTCGTGCCCTCGTAGATTTCGGTGATCTTCGCGTCGCGGAAGTTCCGCTCGACGACGTATTCCTTCGTGTAGCCGTAGCCTCCGTGAACCTGGATCGCCTTCGTCGCGACCCACATCGCGGCTTCCGAGGCGGCGAGCTTCGCCATGGCGGCTTCCTTCGAGAACCGCACGCCGGAGTCCTTCAGCCGGGCCGCGTTCCAAACGAGGAGCCGCGCCGACTGCATCCGCGTGGCCATGTCGGCGACGTGGAACTGGATCGCTTGGAGCTTCGAGATCGGGGCGCCGAACTGCTCGCGATCCGAGGCGAATTTCTTCGCCGCTTCGAGCGCGCACCGGCCGATCCCGAGCGCCTGGGCGGCGATGCCGATCCGGCCGCCGTCGAGCGTCGCGAGCGCGATCTTCAGTCCCTGGCCGTCTTCGCCGAGCTTCGCGTCCGCGGGGACGAAAACGTCGTCGAGGAAGAGCTGGGCCGTCGAAGAGGCCGTGATCCCGAGTTTATCTTCGAGCTTCGAGACGCTGAACCCTTTCGACTTCGTGTCGACGAGGAACGCGGTGACGCCCTTGTGACCCTTCGTGGGATCCGTCGACGCGAAGACGATCGCGGTATCGGCTTCCTTCCCGTTCGTGATGAAATTTTTCGTGCCGCGAATCTTATAGCCGCCGTCGACTTTCGTCGCGACGGTCTTCAGTCCGCCCGGATCGGAACCGGCAGACGGTTCGGAAAGCGCGAAACAGCCGAGCTTTTCCCCGCGCGCGAGCGGCGTGAGCCACTTTTTCTTCTGGTCGGACGTGCCGAACTCGTCGATCGGCCAGCAGACGAGGGAGTTGTTCACCGACATGATCACGCCGGTCGAGGCGCAAGCGGCGGAGATCTCCTCCATGCACATCGCGTAGGCGACGGCGTCGAGCCCGGCGCCGCCGAACTCCTCGGAGACCATCATGCCCATAAGGCCCATCTCGGCCATTTGCTTCACGTGGCTCGCCGGGAACTCGCCCGTTTCGTCGTGGTGCTTCGCCTTCGGTGCGACGACCTCGCTCGCGAACGCGCTCACCTGCTCCATGAGCATCTTCTTGTCTTCGTCGCCCTCGACCGGCCAACCGTGCAAACTCATGCCTTCGTCCTTCCGATCAGGCCTTGAGGCCTTCGAACTGAGGTTTACGTTTTTCCGTGAACGCGCCCATGCCCTCGCGCTGATCGTGCGAGGTCATAAGCCGGCCGAAAGCGTGCGCTTCGGCGTCGATCTTCGTGTTGAGCCCGTGCGACTCGGTGAACTCGACTATGAGCGCTTTCGCCTTCGCGACCGCGGACGCGCTTTGGAGCGCGATCGGTTTCGCGTGATTCTCGATGACCGCGGCGAGGAATCCCTCCGCCGGGAGCACGTGGTTACAAAGGCCCATCGCCTTCGCTTCGTCGGCCTTCACCTTGCGGCCGGAATAGATCAGTTCCTTCGCGGCCGGGAGACCGATCGCACGGGAGAGGCGGAACGTGCCGCCGAAACCGGGGATGATCCCGAGACCCACTTCGGGTTGGCCGAATACGGCCTTCTCGCTCGCGATGATGAAGTCGCAGGCGACCGCCATTTCGGTCCCGCCGCCGAGGGCGAATCCGTTCACGGCCGCGATCGTCGGCTTCGGCATCGTCTCGAGGAGTTTCGCCACTTCGTGGCCGACCGCCGAGAACGATACGCCGGCGCCCGGCGAGAGATCTTTCATTTCGGCGATGTCCGCGCCCGCGATGAAGGCTTTGTCGCCTTCCCCGGTGAGCACGACCACGCGCGCGGTCTTGTCGCCGGCGAGTTCGGTCAGCGCCGTGCGCAGATCCTTCAACGTCGCCGAATTCAGCGCGTTCAACGCGCGTGGGCGATTGATCTTCACGATCGCGACGCCCGGATCGGCGCGGTCGATCAACAGGTTTTCGAACGACGTCGCGCTCATTTCGACCCCCAACGCATCGGCGTCGGCGCTTCGGCGTTCGCGTAATCGTAAAAGCCCTTTTTATTCTTCCGGCCGAACCACCCCGCCGAAACCATCTGCTTCAAGAGCGGGCTCGGGCGGTATTTCGAATCGGCGAGGCCCGTGTAGAGCACTTCCATGATCGCGAGGCAGGTATCGAGGCCGATGAAATCGGCGAGCGTGAGCGGGCCCATCGGCTGGTTCGTGCCGAGTTTCATCGCGGTGTCGACGTCTTCGACGGTCGCGATGCCTTCATAGACCACTTGGGCGGCTTCGTTGATCATCGGCATGAGGATCCGGTTCACGGCGAAGCCCGGGATGTCCTGCACGGAGACGAAAGTCTTGCCCATCTTCTCGGCGGCGGCTTTCACGGTCGCGAACGTCGCGTCGGTCGTCTGGATCGCGCGGATCCCTTCGACGAGCTTCATCACCGGAACCGGGTTCATGAAGTGCATCCCAGCGACGAGGCCCGGGCGCTTCGTTTGGGCCGCGATGAGCGTGATCGAGATCGACGAGGTGTTCGTCGCCAGGATCGCGCCCGGCTTGCACGTTTCGTCGAGCTGCTTGAAGAGCTGGAATTTCAACGCCACGTTCTCGGTCGCGGCTTCGACGACGAGATCGCAGTCCTTCAGGTCGGCGAGTCCGCCGACGCAGGTGATGCCGTCCAAGATCGTCTTCGTCTCGGCTTCGGTCATCTTCGCCTTCTCGACGAGCTTCTTCAGCCCGGCGGCGATCTTCGACTTGCCGTTTTCGGCGGTTGCCTGGTCTCGGTCCGCGAGAAGCACTGAAAAGCCGGCGGCCGCCGCGACTTGGGCGATCCCCCCGCCCATCTGACCGGAGCCGAGGACACCGAATTTCTTAAGCGAAGCGAGCGAATGAGACACGATGTGACAACCTCCGAATAGACGAGCGTGAAGCCATTGAATTTGCGTCAGAAACTTCCCCCGTTCGGGGGCTATTTTCCAATACAAAATTCGGAGAAAATCCGGCCCAAAATATCGTCGGGAAGCGTCTCGCCGATGACCGGTCCGAGCGCGACGAGGGCTTGGCGAAGGTCCGCTGCAAAAAGGTCTTCTTCCGTCGCTTCGAGCGCCCTTTCGAGGTGCGTCACCGTGTCGCGCACGGCGCGTAAGTGATCGAAGCGCGTGAGGAGGACTTCGCCCGGCGCGCGCGCGGTGAATTTCGCGCAGTAGCCGACGATGCCTTTCGCCGCGTCGGAAATCCCCTCACTCGTTTTCGAAGACACGATGCCGACGAGGGGGGCGCGGATCTCGGAAAGCGCTTCCTTCGCGCGTAGGAATTCCGCCTCCGCGGCCTGATCTCGCTTCGTGAGCACGACGACGGCTTTCGCCGACGGGCGCCCGATCGCCTCCCAAACCGCCTTCGTCTCGACCCACTCGGCGTCGGTCGCCGTCGCGTCGGCGACGAGGATCACGAAGTCCGCGCCCTCGGCGGCCCGCCGCGAGCGCTCGATTCCTTCCGCCTCGATGCGGTCTTCGGTCGTTTCACGGATCCCGGCCGTGTCTTCGAGTCGCAGCGTGACCGTAGCCCCGTCCGCGCGGAGCGTGAGCCGCTCGCGGACCACGTCGCGGGTCGTACCGGCGATCTCGGAGACGATCGAGCGCTCTTCGCCTAAAAGGGCGTTAAAAAGGCTCGATTTTCCGGCGTTCGGACGCCCGACGAACGCCACGCGGACGCCCGACTGGATTTTTTCGCCCCGGTCGAAGGAGTTTCCGAGTTCGTTCAGTCGCGCGAGAATTTCCCGCGCGCGGCCCTTAAGGAACGGGAGTGAAAGCTCTTCGACGTCCTGGTCGGCGAAGTCGATCCCGAGCTCGCCCATCGTCGAAAGCCGACGAAGCCCTTCGGCGAGTTCCGTGATGAGCCGGGCTTGGGACCCCTCCATCTTTTCGAGTGCAAGCTTCGCCGCGCCGTCGTTCGTCGCGGCCACGAGTTCGGCCACGGCTTGGGCCGCGGTGATCGAGGTTTTTCCGTTTCGGACGGCGCGAAAGCTGAATTCCCCGGGGAGCGCCTGGCGGGAGCCGAGGTCCTCGAGCGCGCGCAGTACGCGTTCGGCGACGATCGGACCGCCGTGGAGGAAGAGCTCGACGAGGTCCTCTCCTGTCTGACTTTTCGGTGCCACGTAAAACGCCGCCATCGCGTCGTCGAGCGTCTCGGGGTGACCCGATACGCCCCCGTCCGTCAGCTTTACCCGGAACATCTCCCGCGGCGCGCGGCCGGCGAACCTCGCCGCCTCTGGCCCGTGCAGCCGCTCGAGCGCGCGGATCGCGCCCGGCCCGCTCACGCGAACGACGGAGAGCGCCCCCCCGACCGGCGTGGCCAGCGCGTGGATCGTGTCGTGCGAGAGGTACTTCGATTGGTCCACGGGAAATCCCGTTCGCGGCTTAGGCGAACTTTTTGTTCAAATACCGCTGCTGGACGATCGAGGCCGCGGCGTTCACGAGCATGTACACCGTCAGGCCGGCCGGAAGGTTCATCATCATGAGGCCGAAGAAAAGCGGCATGTACTGGAGCATCTTCGCCTGGGTCGGGTCGGTCGCCGTCGAGGGCGTGATCTTTTGCTGGAACCACATGAGGGCGACGAGAAGGACCGGCGTGATGTAGAACGGGTCCTTCATCGAAAGATCCTGGATCCAACCGAAGAACGGCGCTTGATACAGCTCGATCGACGAGTAGAGCACGCGGTAGAGCGCGAAGAAAATCGGCATCTGGAGGAACATCGGCAGGCAGCCCGCGACCGGGTTATAGCCTTGTTCCTTCATGAACGTGATCATCTCGCGGTTCAGCGCTTCCTTGTCGTCCTTGTACTTCTCCTTGAGCGCGTTCATCTGCGGCTGCAGCTTCGCGATCTTCTTCATGCTCTTCATCGACTTGTACGTGAGCGGGTACGTGAGGAGCTTGATGAGGAGGGTGAGGAGGATGATCGCGATACCCCAGTTTCCGACCGCGGAATTGATCCACTTCATCACTTTCAGGATCGGATAGGCGAGGATGGTGAACCATCCGAAGTCGATCGTGAGGTCGAGCGAGCGCTCGACGGAGTGGAGCGCGTTCATTTCCTTCGGGCCGAAGTAGGCCTTGAGCGGGATGCGGATCGCGTTTCCGGTGACCGGGTAAACGAGGTTGATCTTCGCTTCGTGTTCCTTGTCCGGGTGAGGGATCGTCTGGGCGACCGCGCGGACGGCGTTTTCCGCCGGGACGAGCGCGAAGAGGAAGTAACGGCTCTGGGCGCCGATCCAAGACGTCGCGCCCGGGAGATCTTTCACCTTCGTGGTTTCATCGATGTCCTTGAAGTGAACGCGCTGGATCGAGTTGTTCTGAAGGGCGACGAGTTGGCGGTCCGCCTCGTCGTGCCCGTCGACCGCGCTCTTCGTGCCGACCGAAACGAACGCGAAATTCGGGCGCTTCGTCTTGAACTCGGCCGAAAGAACCAGGTCGACGTATTTCTTGTCGGGTCCGAAGGAATATTCGCGCGTGAGCTTCAGGTTCGCGTCTTCGTACGTCCAGATCGCGCCGCCCGGCGAAGCCTTCATCGTGCCTTGGACGTTATTCGCGTAGGCGAAATCCTTCGCGTCGAACGCGAGTTCTCCCTCGCCTCCGGGAAGATTCGAGAATCCGGCGAGGTCGACCGGCGGAGCGCTTTTCTCGCGGGTCGCCCGGTAGTCGTTCAGCTGCCAGCCGGTGAAGAATTTTCCGGCGTCGCCGATCTTCGCCGGGCCCGTGCCCGTCGCGATGTCGGTCGATTTCACTTCGATCGGTTTCGTCGCGACCGGTAGGGCGGCCGCTCCGTTCGCGCCCAGGCCCGCGGCGGGCGCCCCGCCCGGCGAACTCAGCGCGACCGCTTCCGTTCCGCTCGGCGCGACGGACTGGCCCGCCTTCGGGAGGCGCGGTTCGATGTAGAATTTCTGCCATCCGACGAAGAAGAGCAGCGAGAGGCCGATTGCGAGAAGCGTCTTACGATCCATGACTTAACCTTTATTCGTGTTTTCCGCCGGAACCGGATCGAATCCGGAGCCGCCCAAAGGATGGCAACGGCAAATCCGCCGCAGCCCCATCGCGCCGCCTTTCAAGACCCCGTGGGCCTCGACGGCGTTCCCGAAATATTCGCTGCAACTCGGAACGAACCGGCAGCCGTACGCGGGGCCGTAAACGGCGTGAAGAATCGGCGACAAGGCCTTTCTATACAAACTAACGAGCCCGTTTGAAACGAGCCATTTCGCGGTCATGCGTGAACTCCTCGAGCACGGATCGGCGCAACCGCCGGGCATATTCAAAATCGAGCTTCCGTCCGCCGGATATCACGACGTTGTAGTCGTAACTACCGAGGCGATCTTTCAAATGACGAAAACATTCCCGGAGCGTCCGCTTTACGCGGTTCCGCTCGACGGAGTTGCACTTCGTTTTGATCGTGATGCCGAGACGGAAATGGCCGTAAGTATTCGCGATCCGGAAGATCGCGCACTCCTTCAGGCGCAGGACGTCGCTGCCTTGGAAGAACCGTTGGTACTCCCAGGTGTCGTGAAGGCGGAATTCGGGACCGAACGAGAAGTTACTTGCCGGCAACTTTGGTGGCGAGCTTCTTGCGGCCGCGGGTGCGGCGGCGGGCGAGAACCTTTTTACCGTTCTTCGTCTTCATGCGCGCGCGGAATCCATGGCGGCGACGGCGCTTCGTGCGGGACGGTTGGAGTGTACGTTTCATAACCGAAAAACCTCTAATCCTTTAAGAATGAGGTTTGGGTTTACTCAAAGGCACCCCGCGCCGTCAAGCGAGATGGTGCGTCTAAAACCATCCCCAGGGAAACTTCCGGGGCGGCGCGGTTGTCTCCGAGTTATCCCCATGCTATCCCCGCGACCTCTGGTTTAATCCGTAGGTGTAGGCAGTATGCGAACCCTCTTGCAGCAAGACGTCTCCCAGTGGCCCGAGGTCTGGCGTGCCGTATATCGGCACCTGGAAACCGAAGGGAACCTGACCCCCCAACAACTTCAGCTCTGGATCGCCCCCCTTCGGCTGATCGGAATCCAGGAAATCCCGAGTGCGGACGGGGTTTCTCACGTGATGGGCGTCCAAATGGCGGCCCAAACGGACTTCGCGAGCCACTGGATCGCGACTCATTTTCAGCCCCAGCTCGAACAGGCGTTCACCCAGATCCTCGGTCAGCCGGCGAGCCTCTCCGTCGTCGTCGCGCCGACGGACGGCGCCGCAGAGGCCATGGAACCCCACTCCGAGCCGCTCCTTCCGAAATCGGCGGAAACCGGCTCCGTTTCCGCTCCGGACTCGACCTCCGCGAGCCTTCCTCCGCTGCCCGATTCCGGCGTGCTTTGGGGCGCGATGAGCCGCTCGCCGCAGTCCCAGTCGACTCAGTTCGACCCTCGCTACACCTTCGATTCGTTCGTCGTTGGCGCTTCGAACCAATTCGCTCACGCGTCAGCGTTCGCCGTCTCCGAAAACCCGGCGCGCCAATACAACCCGCTCTTCCTCTATTCGCAGCCGGGCCTCGGGAAGACCCACCTCCTGCACGCGATCGCGAACGGGGTCCTCGCCCGGAATCCGAACGCCCGCGTCCTCTACATCTCGGCCGAGCGCTTCGTGAACGAGATGATCGAGTCGATCCAGCACCATAAAACGACGGAATTCCGGAAAAAATATCGCGATTCGTACGACGTCATTCTTTTCGACGACATCCAGTTCATCGCCGGCAAAGAGCGCACGGAAGAAGAGTTCTTCCACACCTTCAACGCCCTCCACTCCTCGAAGCGCCAGATCGTCCTCACGAGCGATCGCCCGCCGAAGGAGATCGAGGGCCTCGAGGAGCGCCTCCGCACCCGGTTCGAGTGGGGTCTCATCGCCGACATCACGCCGCCGGAAATCGAGACGCGGATCGCGATCCTGAAGGCGAAAGCCGAGCGGGACGATATCTACCTTCCCGACGAAGTCGCGACGTTCCTCGCGACCTACATCAAGTCGAACGTCCGCGAACTCGAAGGCGTCCTGATCAAGTTGCAAGCCCACGCCTCCCTCACGGGCGCCGAGCTCTCGCTCGAACTCGCAAAACAGCAGCTGAAGCTCGTCGTTCCGGAGCAGGGTTCGAACTACACGATCGAGTCGATCCAATCCGCGGTCGCGAAGCATTTCCGGCTGAAAGCGGCCGATTTCAAGTCGAACTCGAAGCAGCGCTCGGTCGCGCGTCCGCGCCAGATCGCGATGTACCTCATCCGGAAGTACACGAGCCTCGGCTTCAAGGAGATCGGCCACTATTTCGGCGGCCGCGACCACACGACGATCATGCACGCCTGCCGGGAGATCGAGAAAAAGATCGATTCCGAGCAGGAAGTGAAGGACGCCGTCGAGGCCATCCAGAACCTGCTTTAGATCTCGCCTTGAAAGAGTTTCACGACTTCCGGACAACGCACGAGCGAGCGGAAATCGAGGAACATCTTCTTCATTTGGCTCGGGGGAATCCCGCTCGGCAGCAGCGGCCGTAGGTTCGGCGTCTTCGTCATCGTCGAGAAGCGAAGCGACCGCTTCGCTTCGATCGTCGCCGCCGTCGCATTCCCGAACGCGGTTTTCGCGTCTTTCGGGGTGATGTATCCCCGGATTTCGAGCTTCGCGTCCCGGCCGAAGAGGTCGATGTCGACGAGCTGTTCGGAGTTTGCGTTCATCTCCACGACGCCCTTCCGCGTGTACGCGTGGCTGTAGACCTGGTCGTCGAAAGACGGGATCAGGTCGATCGCCGTAGCGTTCTCTTTGTTGACGATTTCCGCGGCGCTTTTTCGCCAGCTCTCGTATTTCCGCGCGACCTCGTCCGCCTGATCCCGGAGGCTGTTCGCGTCTTTTTGATCGATTCCGAGCTCGGGCGCGATCACGGGAAGATGGTTGTTCAAGTCGATGATGAGGTTCGTCGCGCTCGTCCGCGTTTCGGGAACTTTCGGAAACGACGGATCGAACTGGAGCGTGATCGTCCCGCGCTCGGACGGGCTCGGAACGTAGCTGACCTTAGCGCCACCCTTGAGCGGAACGGCGGAAGGGATGTCGTAGGCGAGTCTTTGGATCACCGGCGTAGCGACGCGGTATTCCCCGTACGACATCTCGGAAACGATGACTTCAAATCCGGTCGACGCTTGAGTGAAACGAAGCGTCTTTCCCCCTTTCAGTTCGACGATCAAATCCCCACGCGGTCCGTTCCGCCGAAACGAGGTGATCGGAAGGTCCCGGTTGCCGACGATTTCCTTTTCGATCGCGTCGGCGAGGTCGCCGAAGTAGGTCGAGACGTCGCGCATGGTTTCCATCGATTCTTCTTGGCCGGCGGCGATCGTGGTCAAACGGAAAACCAGCTCGAGGCCGACGGTGACCTGGGACTTCGGATCGCCCGCGGAGGCGTTCGGCGATCCGGCGAGGATGAGGAGGGCGAGAAAACTGCCCCAAGCGGGGAGGGTTCGCTTCATACTCACCTTATCGGAGGCTCTCTTCCGCCCCTTAACGAACCGCGCGTCTTTTTGTTTAGTCTTTTCAATAACTTTGCCGTGATTTCCGTTTACTCTCCGGAAGGGGTTTGCTCTCGCTTGCGACGGAATCCCTCTGGTATTCGTTTTTCGGTGGAATGCCGGTGGATTCCTCCGGGATAACTTCCCTTTTATCCCCTTAGATTCCCCAGTCATCCCCAAGGGGCTTCCGGGGTTATCCCCAAACCGCTCCGGCCCAAGGGGTTGAAAAGCCGACGCTTTTCGGACCATCCCGTTTTCGGGCTGGGGATTCGACTTATCCCCGAGGCTGAAGATCCCCACGAAACGTTCCTCACGGGGATAAAGTCCGGCTATTGAACCCGAAATTTTCAAAAACAGCCCAAATACCGAAGGAATTGAGTCGTTTTCTTCGCGGTGTCCCCATTCGTGAGTTGAAAACTTGGGGATACCATGGTCATTCTACGGTCTTAGGAAAGCATCCCCGTTTTCGGGAAAGTATCCCCGGGGGAAATCCCCGGACTTCGGTCCGGGTTTTCTTTCGGAGTTACGTGGGGTTGGCGCGGATTTCCCCAAATCCACCGCCCCTATGATGACGACTAGTTTTTATATATATAATTCTTCTCTTAAGAGGGACCCATGAAGTTCATCATTCACCGCAATCCGCTCTTGGAAGCTTTAAGCAAAGCTCAGTCCGTTGTGGAGAAGAAGAACACCGTACCGATTCTCGCGAACGTCTTGTTCGCTGTCGAAGGGGATACCCTCTCAGTCTCCGCGACCGACCTCGAAGTCGGCATGAAAATGAACCTTCCCGTGGAGAAAGCTTCCGCAGGAAAGATCACCCTCTCCGCGAAAGCGCTCCTCGATATTGTGAAGGAGCTCCCGCAAGCTCCGATCGAGATCTCGAAGAAAGACAATGATTGGGTCGAGATCGTTTGCGGGAAATCGAAATTCAAAGTCGTGTCGCTCGCCGCGACCGAGTACCCGGCGCTTCCGGCATTCGAAGAGAAAAAATATTTCGACGCGAAGATCGACGGGCTGAAGGAAATGATCGATCGGACGAGCTTCGCCGTTTCGACGGATGCCACTCGCTACCTGATGAACGGCGTTTACTTCGAGCCTCTCGAGAAGAATGTCATGCGCATGACCGCAACCGACGGCCACCGTCTCGCGTTCATGGACGGAGAAGTTTTCTCGACGATGCCGGAATTCAAACGCGGTGTGATCATCCCGCGGAAGGGCCTCATCGAACTCCGGAAGTTCCTCGACGAAGGCGAATCGACGATCGGCCTCGCGTTCGAACGCGGCTACGTGTTCGGTCATCTGAACGGGAGCTACCTCTTCATCCGCCTGATCGAAGGCGAGTACCCCGACTATCGCCAAGTCATCCCGAAGTCGACCGATCGCATGGCGAGGATCGACAAGGAAACCTTCCACTCCGCGCTGAAGCGCGTGAGCTTGCTTGCCCACGAGAAATCGAAAGGCGTGAAGTTCTCGATCGCTCCGGGCGTATTGACCGTTTACTCGTCGAACCCGGATCTCGGCGAGGCCAAGGAAGAGATCGACGTGAACTACAAGGGCGACGCCGTCTCGATCGGCTTCAACGCGAAATACCTCCTCGAGTGTCTCGCCGTCACCCCGGTCGAAGAACTCGAACTCCACTTCAAGGATCACCTGAGCCCGGGCATCCTGAAGGGCGCCGGCCAGCCGAATCACACCTACGTCGTGATGCCGATG
Organism: Bdellovibrionales bacterium; assembly: GCA_018266355.1. Lineage (GTDB taxonomy): Bacteria > Bdellovibrionota > UBA1018 > UBA1018 > UBA1018 > JACMQW01. The sequence goes on along the minus strand of JAFEAP010000029.1, from coordinate 91,716 downwards.
CGGATCTAGCCTCAGAGGCGTCTTGCTCGTCCGTGAAATCCGGCTGAAGCACTTTAGGAATCTCGGGGACCTTCGGTTCACCCCGGAGCCGCGGTTGAATTTCATCCTGGGCGAAAACGGCCAGGGGAAGACCTCGATCCTCGAGGGGCTGAGCACGCTTTCGACGCTTCGTTCTTTTCGCGGAGCGAAGAACCAGGAGCTGGTGAAGGTCGGGGAAACCTGGGCGGAGGCCTCGGCGACCGTCGGAGACCGCCCGGATTGGTCCACAGAGCTGAAAATCACGTTCGCCCAGGCCGGTGAGCGGGTGGCGCGGACCGCGTTCATTGACGGGAAGCCTATTCGGTCTTCGACGCAGTATCTTTCGTCGCGATTCGGAAACGTCGAACTCGGGTTTCACTCGATCGTGTTCAACCCCTCGGACCATGATTTGATACGCGGAGAACCCGCACTGCGTCGAGGATACCTCGACCGAGCCCTTTCCGCCGAAGATCCCGAGTACCTGAAAACGCTCTCGCGTTACGCGAAGATCCTCGAACAGCGAAACGCGCTCTTGAAGCTCGACGCGCGGCCGACGGAGTCGATGCTCGAGGGATTCACCGCTCCCCTGGTCGAGATGGGCGCACGGATCGTTCACGCGCGACTTGGGTGGCTCGCGCGACTCGAAAAAATCCTCGGCGAAACGCTGCGAAAAACGGTGCCCGGAGCCCTGCCGCTTCGCGCATTTTACCTGTCTTCCTGGATCAAGAAAAACGAAGGGATTTCAATATCTTCAGTCGAGTTTGACCCGGCCCGATTTGCTTTACAAAACCCCCTCCCCGCACTAGAGTTTTTCGAAGCTGAATTTCGTGAAGCACTCTCGGTGAAACGAGAGGCGGAATGGCGAGCGGGAGTAACGCTTGCGGGACCTCACCGCGACGACTTGGCCCTGTTTTACGGGGCCCAACCGCTCAGAGGCCACGGCTCCCAAGGGGAGACGCGGTCGGCGCTCATCGCGCTGAAGCTCTGTGAGATCGAACTCTTTCGATCGAAAACCGGGCATCGGCCGATCCTGCTCTTGGATGATTTTTCATCCGAGCTCGATCGAGGACGACGAGAGTACCTCCTCCGCACTCTTTTCGAATCGGACCTCCAAGTGTTCGTGACGTCGACGGAAGAACCGCCCTTCGCGGGGAAGATCTTCCGGGTGAAACAGGGAGCCCTCGAAATCGGCTGATCGCGTTTAGCGGATCTTTTCCTACGAGTGACCACGGGAGCGACGTGCCCCCGGATCCGGGATGAGGAAAAACGAGCGACGCGAGTGATCGAAAGGTTTTTTCCGCGATGTCCGAAAATCCCACCGCGTCCGCGACTTCCGTCAATACCGAATACTCCGCCGATAAAATCAAGATCCTCGAAGGCCTAGAGGCCGTCCGAAAACGCCCCGGGATGTACATCGGCGATACCGGCGTCCGCGGTCTCCACCACTGCGTTTACGAAATCGTCGACAACTCGATCGACGAGGCCCTCGCCGGTCACGCGAAGAACATCGTCGCGACGATCCACGTGGATAACTCGGTCACCGTCGAAGACGACGGCCGCGGAATTCCGACCGGCATGCACCCGTCGGGGCTTTCCGCCGTCGAGATCGTCATGACGAAGCTCCACGCGGGGGGGAAGTTCAACGAAGAGGGCGGCGCCTATAAAGTTTCCGGCGGCCTCCACGGCGTCGGGGCGTCGGTCGTGAACGCACTTTCCGAATCGCTCACCGTCGAGGTGAAGCAGAACGGAAAGGTCTTTACCCAGTCCTTCAAGCGCGGCGTGACCCAAACGCCGCTCAAGGAAATCGGCGTGACCGATAAACGCGGCACGAAGACGACGTTCAAACCCGATCCGGAGATTTTCTCCGTCCTCGAATACTCCTACGAGACGCTCGCGACGCGGTTGCGCGAACTCGCGTTCCTCAATTCCGGCATTTCGATCACCCTTATCGACGAACGCCTCGAGCCGGTGAAGTCCCAGGAATACGCCTACGCGGGCGGGATCTCGGCCTTCGTCGAATACATGAATAAGTCGAAACAGAAGCTGAACGACAAGCCGATCTTCGTCGGAGGCGAAAAAGGCGGCTTCGTCGCCGAAGTCGCGCTTCAGTGGAACGACTCCTACGTCGAAACGACGACGAGCTACGTGAATAACATCAACACCATCGAAGGCGGCACTCACGTCGCCGGCTTCCGGAACGCCCTCACCCGCGCGGTGAACAAGTACATCGCGGAGAGCGGTCTCTCGAAGCAGATGAAGGAGGGCCTCACCGGCGACGACATCCGCGAGGGTCTCGCGTGCGTGATCTCCGTGAAGGTCCCCGAGCCGCAGTTCGAAGGTCAGACGAAATCGAAGCTCGGCACCGGCGAAGTCGAAGGTTTCGTGAACGGCCTCGTCTACGAGAAGCTGAACGATTATTTCGAGCAGAACCCGTCGGTCGCGAAGCGGATCATCCAGAAAGCGATCGACGCCGCCGCCGCGCGGATCGCCGCGCGGAAGGCGCGCGAACTCACGCGTCGGAAGACGGCCCTCGATTTCGGCGGGCTGCCGGGCAAGATGGCCGACTGCCAGGAGAAGGATCCGGCGCTCTGCGAGGTCTACCTCGTCGAAGGGGACTCCGCAGGCGGGTCGGCGAAACAAGGCCGCGATCGAAAAAACCAGGCGATTCTTCCGCTCAAGGGCAAGATCCTGAACGTCGAGCGCGCGCGCTTCGACAAGATGCTCGCCTTCGAGGAGATCAAGATCCTCATCCAGGCGCTCGGCGCCGGCATCGGCAAGGAAGAATTCGACATCGCGAAGCTCCGCTACCACAAGATCGTGATCATGACGGACGCCGACGTCGACGGTTCGCACATCCGTACTCTGCTCCTCACGTTTTTCTATCGTCAGATGCCGGAAGTGCTCGAACGCGGCTACCTCTATATCGCGCAGCCGCCGCTCTATAAGGTGAAAAAGGGCCAAAAAGAGCGCTATTTGAAGAACGAACACGACTTGGCCGAGTTCCTCCTCACCTCGGGCCTCGAAGGCATCACCGTCCAGTCGGGAGGCAAGGCGATCCCGAACTCGCAGGTGACGACGGCTCTGAAATCCGCGAACCGGCTGACGAAGTCGATCGACCGGATGGCGAAGCGACTTCACCCGGAAGTCCTTCGCTCGCTCATCCGCCAAGGCGTGACCGTCGAGACGCTGAAAACGAAAGAAGCGCTCGAGGCGGTCATGACGAAGATCGCGAAGGAAGCGATGGCGAAGAACATCTCGTTCTCCTACTCGATCGCGAAAGACGCCGAACACAACGTCTTCTTCGCGACGATCGAGAATACGATTCACGGATCGAAACGGATCGCGCCGCTGAACCACTCGACGCTCACCTCTCCGGAATACGAAGAGCTTCTGAAGCACAACACGGCGATGCACACGATGGGCGCGGGCCCGTTCGAAGTCATCGCCGAGGGAGGCAAGGGAGAGAAGTCCGCCGAAATCATCGCGGACGGGGAAGCCCTCGCGCTCAAAATCGTCGAGAAGGCGAAGCAAGGCCTCGGCATCCAGCGGTACAAAGGCCTCGGCGAAATGAACCCCGAGCAACTTTGGGAAACGACGATGGATCCGACGCGTCGGACGCTCTTGCGCGTGAGCGTGAACGACGCGGTCGAAGCCGACGGCGTCTTTTCGGTCCTCATGGGCGACGCGGTCGAGCCGCGCCGGGCGTTCATCGAGGAAAACGCCCTTCGCGTGAGGAACCTCGACATATGAGTTCCGCGAAAACGCTTAAGGCCAGCCGAATCCTCGGAGTCGGCTCGTACGTCCCGCCGCGCGTGTGGACGAACGACGACATCTCGAAAATGATGGATACCTCCGACGAGTGGATCCGTCAGCGCACCGGGATCGAGCAGCGTCACTGGGCCGGACCGGGCGTCGACACCACGGACCTCGCGCTCGTCGCCGCCGAACGCGCCCTCGAGAACGCGAAGGTGAAAAAGGAAGACCTCGACGCGATCGTCTTCGCGACGCTCTCGCCCGACCACGATTTCCCGGGCGGCGGATGCTTCCTCCAAGCGAAACTCGGCGTGCCGGGCATCGCCGCGTTCGACGTCCGCCAGCAGTGCACCGGATTCCTCTACGGTCTCTCGGTCGCCGACCAATTCATCAAGACCGGCATGTTCAAGCGTGTGCTCGTCGTCGGCGCCGAAATCCACTCGCGCGGGATGGACCGCACGCCGGAAGGACGCGACGTCGCGGTCCTCTTCGGCGACGGAGCGGGCGCGGTCGTCGTGGGTGATTGCGACGGGATGCCGGCCGAAAAAGACTCGCAGATCTACTCGACCCACCTCCACGCGGACGGAGCGTTCGCGAAAGAGCTCTGGGTCGCGGCGCCGGGCTCGGCGATGGGCGCGGATTTCCGCATCACCCACGAAACGCTCGATCGGCGCGAGCAATTCCCGCAAATGAACGGAAAGACCGTTTTCGTCCACGCGGTGAAGCGGATGCCGGAGGCGCTCATGGAGGCGCTGAACGCGAACGGGAAGAAGCTCGAGGACGTCGACCTCTTCCTCTTCCACCAAGCGAACCTCCGGATCAACGAAATGGTCGGAAAGCAACTCGGCATTCCGCCGGAAAAGATCTTCAATACGATCCAAAAATTCGCGAACACCACCGCCGCGACGATCCCGATCGGGATGGACGAAGCGGTGAAAGCCGGAAAACTGAAAAAAGGGATGCTCGTCGCCTCCGCCGCCTTCGGCAGCGGGTTTACTTGGGCCTCGGCGCTCTTCCGTTACTGATTCTTATTTAAAGCTTAGGAAAGTCATATGGCCGATACCGGAAATACCGAACCTTCTTCGAACGTCGTCCAGGTCAATATCGAAGACGAAATGCGGGGCGCCTACCTCGACTACGCGATGAGCGTGATCGTCGGGCGCGCCCTTCCCGACGTGCGCGACGGACTGAAGCCCGTCCATCGCCGGGTGCTCTATTCGATGTACGAGCAGAACATCTCGTATAATCGCCCGTTCGTGAAATCGGCCCGCGTCGTCGGCGACGTCATCGGTAAATACCACCCGCACGGCGACGTCGCGGTGTACGACGCCGTCGTCCGCCTCGCGCAGGATTTCTCGCTTCGCTATCCGCTCATCCGCGGCCAGGGGAACTTCGGCTCCGTCGACGGCGACTCGCCGGCGGCCATGCGCTACACCGAGGCGAAAATGGAGAAGATCACCGACGATCTCCTCGCCGACCTCGACAAGGAAACCGTCGACTTCGGGCCGAACTACGACGATTCGCTGCAGGAGCCGCTCGTCCTGCCGACCCGGATCCCGAACCTCCTCGTGAACGGCTCGACCGGCATCGCCGTCGGCATGGCGACGAACATCCCGCCGCATAACCTTACCGAAGTCGTCGACGCGACGATCGCGCTCATCGACAAACCGACGCTCGCGACCGACGACCTCCTCGAATTCGTGAAGGGCCCGGACTTCCCGACGGCCGCGCTGATGTTCGGCGGATCGAACATCAAGGAAGCCTACCGCACGGGCCGCGGTTCGATCACTCTCCGCGCCCGCGCGGAAATCGAGCAGATGAAGAACGACCGCGAGCGGATCATCGTCACCGAGATCCCGTACCAGGTGAACAAGGCGAAGCTCATCGAGAAGATCGCCGACCTCGTCCGCGACAAGAAACTCGAAGGGATCTCCGACCTTCGCGACGAGTCCGACCGGACCGGCATGCGGATCGTGATCGAGATCAAAAAGGGCGAGAACGCGAACGTCATCTTGAACCGGCTCTACAAGCTGACCCAGATGCAGGAGAACTTCTCGATCAACATGCTGGCGATCCACCAGGGCCAGCCGAAAACGTTCAACCTCCGCGACATGCTTTGGGCGTTCGTCGAGCACCGGAAGGACGTCGTCGTCCGTCGGACGATCTTCGAACTCCGGAAGGCCGAAGCGCGCGCGCACATCTTGGAAGGGTTGAAGAAAGCCGTCGAGAACATCGACGAAGTCATCGCGCTCATCAAGGCCTCGAAGGGCCCGGACGAAGCGAAGGACTCCCTCCAGATCAAGTTCGGTTTCTCCGACATCCAGGCCCAAGCGATCCTCGAAATGCGCCTCCAGCGCCTCACCGGCCTCGAGCGCGAAAAGATCATCGACGAGTATAACGAAGTCTTGAAGCTCATCACCCGCCTGAAAGAGATCCTCGGATCCGAAAAGCTCGTCTTCGAGATCATCCAGGGAGAGCTTCGCGAGATCAAAGAAACCTTCGGCGACAAGCGCCGCACGGAGATCGTCTACGGCGGATCCTCGGAGTTCGAGGAAGAAGAGCTTATTTCCGACGAGGAAACGCTCGTGACGATCACGCACACGGGCTACATCAAGCGCACCGATCCGTCGCAATTCCGCTCCCAGAACCGGGGCGGCCGCGGGATCAAGGGCATGACGACCGGCGAAGAGGATTTCGTCACGTCGATGTACCACACGAACACCCTCTCCTTCCTCCTCTGCTTCACCGATCGCGGCCGGATGTACTGGCTCAAGGTCTACAAGGTGCCGGAAGCGTCCCGCGCGGCGAAGGGCAAGGCGATCGTGAACCTGCTCGCGCTCCAAGCCGGCGAGAAGATCAAGGCGATCCTGCCCGTGAAGGAGTTCAAGGAAAACGAATTCATCATGATGGTCACCCGCAAGGGCATCATCAAAAAGACGCCGCTTTCCGATTTCTCGAACGTGCGGAACGCCGGCATCATCGCCGTCACCACCGACGACGGCGACGAACTCATCCGCGCCTGCATCACCGACGGATCGAAGGACGTGTTCCTCTGCTCGAAGGAAGGGATGTCGATCCGCTTCAACGAGGAAGACGTCCGCGCGATGGGCCGCACGGCCCGCGGCGTGATCGGGATGTCGCTCGACGAGAACGACCAAGTCGTCGCGATGGAAGTCCTCGAACGCGGAGAGACCTCGAAGTTCGAGGTCCTCACGGTCACCGAAGGCGGCTACGGCAAGCGCACGCCTGTCACCGAATATCGCACGCAGTCCCGCGGTGGTAAGGGCATCATCACGATGAAGACGAACGACAAGAACGGCTTCGTCATGGGCTCGCGCCAAGTCCTCGGCGAGAACGACGTCATGCTCGTCTCGAACAAGGGCCAGATGATCCGCATCCACGTCGCCGGGATCTCCGAGCAGGGCCGGAACACGCAGGGCGTGCGGCTCATGACCCTCTCCGAAGGGGAGAAGGTCATGTTCTTCGAGATGATCGCCGAAAGCGACCGGACCGGAGAGAACGGATCGGCCGACACGGGATCCGGGGAGACGGTGCACTAGTCGTGAGGGAAGGCGCTCAACCGTACGGCGCTGTCCTTCGGAAAAAGAGTTCGAGCGCGGGGAAATTCCTCGCGCTCGTTTTTTTCGCGCTCGTCGCGACCTTCGGGTCGAGCGGATGCACGTCCCAAAACCCCCGCGACCGGTTCCTGCTCGCCGAAAAGCTCTGGCAGGAGAAGAACTATGCGGCCGCCGTCGCGGAATACGAGAAGGTCGTGCAGAAAGCCCCGTCGTCGGACCTCGGGATCGAGGCGGCTTACCGGGCGGCGACCACCCAGACGCTTTTCTTGAACGAGCAGCTCGGAGCGCTCAAGAAGCTGAACCGGATCATCGAGGTGAACCGTGAACACCGCCTTGCGCACCCGGCGAACAAGCTCATCGGCGAGATCCTCTTCACGAAGCTCGAACAGTACGAAGCCGCGATCCAGCACTACGAGAAGATGCTCGAAAATTATCCCGAAGACCCCGCGCGCTCCGAGTACGCGTACCGGATCGGCAAAGCCCAGTTCCACCTGCTTCGCTTCGACGACTCGATCAAGACTTTCCGGGTCGTCGTCGAAAGATACCCCGACACCGACTCCGCGAAACTCGCGCGGTTCGCCATCGGGGTTTCCGAGCAGACGAAAGGCCACCAGCTCCAAGCCAAGGAAGCGCGGCTCGCTCAGGACGCGTTCAAACAGGCGGTAAAGGACTATTCCGATTTTATCGTGCGCTATCCGAACGACCCGCTCGTGCTCGACGCGAAATTCGAGATCGGGAACAGCCTCGAAGAACTGGACCAGGTTGACGCGGCGTACGAAAAGTTCGAGGAAATCCTCGAGAAATATCCGAATCGGCCGGTCGTCGAGTTGAAGCTCAAGCGGATTAAGGACCGGAAGAATCAAAAGAATCTGAAGGAGCCGAAGGTCGGTCGTTGACCGTCGTCCCGGGGGGCCGATATATGGCGGTCCATGACCGATCCGGAAAAGCCGCCCGTTCCGAACTCCGACGACTCGTTCCTCGGCCAGTTCGCGATGTTTGGCGTGACCCTCGGTCAGTTCTTGGGCGCGAGTGCGGTCGGTGTGGGATTCGGTTGGTTGCTTTGGAAGAAAGCGGGATTTCCCTGGTGGACCCTGCTCGTCGGAGCGCTGCTCGGACTTGGGGCGGCGAGTTATCAAGTGATTCGGATTCAGCGGCGGCTCGCGAACGAACCGAAAAAAGGAGGGAAAACATGATCATGCAAATCGGCGGTCAGCGGGTCGACCTCCGTCCTTTTATATGGGCCGCGATCGCATGGGCCGTGGTCGGCGCGGGCGCGCTCGGGGCTCTTTCCGAGGACCGCGAAAGTGCGCTGAAAACCTTCGCCCTCTACTACGGATTGGCCGTTACGGACCTGTTTTTTATCGTGAAAACCGTTGCGGCGACCCTGGTTTTAATGTCAGATCAGGGGGCAAAAAACAGGACAGCTTACGCTATCCAGGCCATCGTGTTCGGCGGCTTGAAGTTCCTGTGTCTCGGAATGATTGGCTTTTGCCTATGGAAAGTTCCGAGCCGGACGAGCGGAGGCATTCTGTTTGGGCTGAGCGCGCTCGTCGCGGTGCCGCTGATCGGCGGGTTCCTTTGGAGCCAGGTCGAAGTGAGAGAAGCGGAAAAACAAGAATAGAGTTTTCGAAGATGCACGAACAGGAAAGTTTTAACTGGATCAACCTCATCCCGGGCGTGGAACACCTTCCGAACCACGTCGTGCACGCCGCACTCGTCGCCGGCTTGATGATCATCACGATGGGCCTCGCCCGCTTCTCGCTGAATCGCGAGCTCAAGAAGGAACACGCCGGGATCATCCCGCCGGCGACCCTCACCTATCGGAACTTCTTCGAGATCCTCGCCGAAAAGCTCTACGGCCTCTGCGAACAGGTCATGGGCCCGCATGAAGCGAAGATTTTCTACCCGTTCATCGGGACGCTTTTCTGCTTCATCTTCTTCGCGAACCTCATCGGTGCGATCCCGGGATTCACTCCCCCGACGGAAAACCTGAACACGACGCTCGCCTTCGGCGCTTTCGTTTTCCTCTATTATAATATCCAAGGCATCATCGCGCAGGGTCCGCTCGGCCACATCAAGCATTTCTTCGGCCCGACGCTGAGCTGGTCGCTCTGCTGGCTCGCGCCGCTGATGTTCGTCATCGAAATCGTTTCGCACGTTTTCCGCCCGGTTTCCCTCGGACTTCGTCTCCGCGGGAACATCATGGGCGACCACGTCGTGCACGGCGTGTTCAGCAATTTGGTCCCGATCGGCCTTCCCGTGATTTTCCTCGGGCTCGGCGTGTTCGTGGCCTTCATTCAGGCCTTCGTTTTTTCGTTGATGACGATGGTCTATATTTCTCTGTCAACGGCACAAGATCACTAAGAAAGGCATTTGAGCATGATTCGTAAGATTTTTTCCCTGTCGATTTTCTTTTCGTTCGTCTCCGCTGTTTCAGCCTTCGCGGATGCGGTTACCCCGGTCGCAGATGGCAAGGCACTCGAAGAAGCGATGAACGGAGCGCGCGTCGCCGCACTCGCAGGAGACAAATACAGCGCTCTCGGAGCGGGACTTGCCATTGGAATTGCCGCACTTGGCGGCGCAATTGGTCAGGGAAAGGCTGGGGCTTCCGCACTCGAAGGTATTGCCCGTAACCCCTCCGCCTCGAATAAAATTTTCGTTCCGATGATCATTTCGCTCGCGCTGATCGAATCGCTCGTTCTCTACGCGTTCGTCATCGCGTTCGTTAAGATCAAGATCTAGTTTACGATTTGGAGAAGGCCCCGGATCGCTTCGCGCGGTCCGGGGCCTTTTCTTTTTCCGCGCCCTTTACCGAGGTCGACGAGGCGACTTGCCGGCGAGGCGACGGAAGTGGAGTTCGAAACGTTCGAGCCGCTTCTTGAGCGAGAGGTAGGCCCGGACGAACTCGTCTTCGATGTCCAGACGAACGAGTTCGATTTTTTCCGGGAGATCGCGCGCGACCCAATATCGCCAAGGCGCCTCCTTTCTCAATCGATTGAAACCGACGCGACTCGCGCGAACTTCGGTCGCCTTCTGGAGGACGAGTCCCCGGAGCGTTCCCACATGGGTCATTCGTTCGAGCCAGTCCTCGGAACCGGACTCGAGCCAGGAATGCAGAAGAACGAGGCGCTCGAGATCGCGCTCGTCGTAGGCTTCTTGGACTTCGGCCCAGATTTTCCTTTCTCGCGCACCGAGGTCGGGGTTCACGTCGGGATGAAGGGCGAAGGCGAGTTTACGGTAGAGCGTTTTCAATCGCGCGGAATCTTGGGACGACTCGGCCAAACGGGCTTCCGCCTCGCGCGCGCGGAAAAAATCCCGGGAGGCGTCGTCGGCGGACTCTCTCCGATTGCGCCCGCGGCCCCGCGAAGTGGAAGCGTCGTCCGAATCGCGATCCCGCCGCCCACCCGAGCGCTGTTCTTCGCGATAGTCCCGTTCGGGATCGACTTCCTCCCAACCAGACTCCCAGTCGTCTTCGACCGCGGATTCGTCCGAAGGGAAGAGGTCCTCTCCCCTCTCTTTTCGAAAGAGGACCATGCGGTAGGCCTCGGCCTCGGTCGACCCGCTCGCCGCGGCTTCCGCTTCGGTCGCGAGGGCGATGAACTCGGCTTCGCGGATTCTTTCTTCCATTTCACGGATTTCGGACAGCGCTTCCCCGAACGTCCGCGCGACCCAAGACTGGAACTCGGGCACGGCGCGAAAATGGTAGTCTTCCGTTCTTTTCGCGAGTTCGACGAGTTCGCGCTCTAGCTCGCGGTATTTCAGGCGCCAATCGCGGAGAATCGGCTCGCGATCGACGGCGATCATCACGGTACCCGGAGGGGCGGAAGCTGGGTTGCGCTTCGTCGAACCGAAGAGATCGAGTTGGCGCGGCGGTCCGGCCGAAGGCTTTCGCTTTGAAAGTCGGGTCCGTCGCCGGGCCATGGTTTAAGCGTTCGCGGACGGTTTCAAGTACGGCTTAAGGTATTTCGCCGTGTAGGAGTTCACGACCTTCGCCACCGCTTCGGGCGCTCCTTGGGCGACGATTTCGCCGCCGGCCGCGCCGCCCTCCGGACCGATGTCGATGATCCAATCGGCGACTTTGATCATGTCGAGATTATGCTCGATGATGATCACGGTGTTTCCCTGGTCGACGAGCGTCTGGAGCATCGAGACGAGCCGCCGGACGTCCTCGAAATGAAGTCCGGTAGAAGGCTCGTCGAGGATGTAGACGGTTTTCCCGGTGCCGCGCTTCGAAAGCTCGCGAGAGAGCTTGATCCGCTGGGCCTCGCCGCCGGAAAGCGTGGTCGAGGATTGGCCGAGCTTCAGGTATCCGAGGCCGACGTCGTTCTGGATGGTCAGGCGGGATTTGATCCACGGGACGGCGTCGAAGAACGCGACGGCGTCCTCGATCGTCATGTCGAGAACCTCGGCGATGTTCTTTCCCTTGTACCGGATGTCGAGCGTCTCGCGGTTATAGCGTTTTCCTTTGCACACGTCGCACTGGACGAAGACGTCGGGCAGGAAATGCATTTCGATCTTCGTCACGCCGTCGCCTTCGCAAGCTTCGCAGCGCCCGCCCTTCACGTTGAAGGAGAAGCGGCCCGGCTTGTACCCGCGGATCTGGGCTTCGGGAAGCTGCGCGAAAAGGTCGCGGATGAACGAGAAAAGTCCGGTGTAGGTCGCCGGATTCGAGCGCGGAGTGCGGCCGATCGGGCTTTGGTCGATGTCGACGACCTTGTCGACGTTCTCGAAGCCGGTCGCCTTCTTGATCTTCGGCTCGGCGATCTTCGCCTTGTAGACTTCGCGGGCGAGGAGTCGGTAGAGGGTATCGATCACGAGGGTCGATTTCCCGCTGCCCGAGACGCCGGTGACCGCGGTGAACGTGCCGAGCGGAAACTCGACGGTCAGGTTCTTGAGGTTGTTCTGCTTCGCGCCCTCGATCTTGAGTACCCGGGACCTGTCGACCGGACGCCGCTTTTTAGGGACCTCGATCGCGAGCTCGCCGCGAAGGTATTTCGCGGTGAGGCTCTCCTTCGTCTTCAGGATTTCGTCGTAGGTTCCTGCTGCGATGACCCGGCCCCCGTGGACGCCCGCCGCGGGCCCGATGTCGACGATGTAATCGGCTTGTTTCATCGTGTCTTCGTCGTGCTCGACGACGAGGACGGTGTTTCCGAGGTCCCGAAGCCGCTTCAACGTCCCGATCAGGCGGTTATTGTCGCGCTGGTGGAGGCCGATCGAAGGCTCGTCGAGGACGTAGATCACGCCGACGAGCGAACTTCCGATCTGGGTCGCGAGCCGGATGCGCTGGGATTCGCCGCCCGAAAGCGTCGAAGCCGACCGCGCAAGCGAAAGGTAGCCCACACCCACTTCGTTCAGGAACCGGATCCGCTCGAGGAGTTCCTTGATGATCCGCTCGGCTATCATTTTCTCGCGGTCGGTCAGCGAAACTTTTTCGAAGAAGAGCTGCAGGTCGGTGATCGCGAGGCGGGCGACGTCGGCGATGTTCTTTCCGCCGACTCGGAAGTATCGGCTTTCGATGCGGAGGCGGTCGCCGAGGCACTCGGGGCAGGGGTGGGTTTCCGGGGAAACCTCCTCGACGAAAATCGGTTGATCGGAAGCTTCACTCCCGTCCTCCTCGGAGTCTTCTTCGACGTCGTATTTCTGCACCCCGAGGCCGTCGCATTTCGGACAGGCGCCCATCGGACTGTTGAACGAAAACGTGCGTGGCTCCGGCGCCGGATAGCTGATTCCGCAGTCCTGACAAGCGAACTTTTCGGAAAGGAGCTGCTCCTCGGCGGACTTCTTCCCGTCTTTCTCGGTTTGGGTCTCGAGGATCAGTTGGCCCTCGCCGAGTTTGAGCGCGAGCTCGACCGAGTCGCTCACCCGCGTGCCGAGCGCTCCGCGGTCGCCCTTGATGATGAGGCGATCGACGTAGACTTCGATCGTGTGCTTCTTGTTCTTGTCGAGTGCGATGTCTTGGGAAAGGTCGAGGACCTCGCCGTCGATGCGCACGCGGACGAAACCGCGGCTTCGGAGCTGCACGAGTTCCTTTTGGTACTCCCCTTTCCGGCCGCGGACGACCGGCGCGAGGATCGCGAGCTTCGTGTTCTCGGGATTGCCGAGGACTTGGTCGGTGATCTGCTGCGGGGATTGGGACTTGATCGGTTTTCCGCAGTTATAGCAGTACGGCTTTCCGACGCGTGCGTAGAGCAGGCGGAGGTAGTCCCAAAGCTCGGTCACCGTGCCGACGGTCGAGCGCGGGTTATAGCCGACGGTTTTCTGTTCGATCGAGATCGTCGGAGAGAGCCCCTCGATCAAATCGACTTCGGGTTTTCCCACCTGCTCCAGGAACTGGCGGGCGTACGCGGAAAGACTCTCGACGTAGCGACGCTGCCCTTCGGCGTAGATGGTGTCGAATGCGAGGCTCGACTTCCCGGACCCGGAGAGGCCCGTGACGACGGTGAGCGTGTCGCGCGGGATCGTGACCGAGAGGTTCTTCAAGTTATGCGCGCGAGCGCCGCGGACCACGATCGCCTCGTCGGGCAACCGGGCGGTCTCCGTCGGCGCGGGGGTGCCCTTTCTAGGCGCGCGCGTTTTTTTCGGGGTTTCGGTGGACTCCATGCCGGGGGACTACCTTATCACGTTTTCGATCCGTTTTCCGATCAGTGCGCGCCACCCGAGGTGTCGATCGGGGGATGGCCGAGCTGCTTCGCGGTTTCGCGGAGGGCCCCTTCGACCGTCTCGCGGATCTCGTTCATGCGCGGGGCGGTTTTCGCTTCGAAACGGAGGACGATCACCGGCTGGGTGTTCGAAGCCCGAACGAGGCCCCATCCGTCGCCGAAATCGACTCGGACGCCGTCGATGTCGTTCACGGTGCCTTTTCCGAGCGCGGTCAGGCGTTTCTTCGTCCCCTCGACGAGACCGAACTTCTTCTCCTCTTCGCAAAGGACCCGGATTTCGGGCGTGTTCACCGTGCGTTCGAGGTCGGCGAGGACAGTCGAAAAGGGACCTTTCGTCGCGCAGGCGATCTCGTACACGCGGGAAGCGGCGTAAATCGCGTCGTCAAAACCGAAATAGCGGTCGGCGAAAAAGATGTGGCCGGACATTTCGCCGGCGAGGAGCGCCTTCGTTTCCTTCATCTTCGACTTGATCAGGGAGTGGCCTGTTTTCCACATGAGAGGCTTTCCGCCCTTCTTCGCGATGTCGTCGTAGAGCCGGTAGCTCGACTTCACTTCGCTGATGATCGTCGCGCCCGGGTTCACCTTCAGCACGTCGCGCGCGAAGAGGACCATCATCTCGTCGCCGTAAATGATCCGGCCGGTTTCGTCGGCGAGCCCGATGCGGTCGGAGTCGCCGTCGAAGGCGATCCCGAAATCCGCGCCTTCCTTCTTCATCAACGCGACCATGTCCTTCAGGTTTGCCGGAACCGTCGGGTCGGGATGGTGGTTCGGGAAGCGGCCGTCGAGCTCGCAGTAGAGGGGGAACACCTCGGCGCCGAGACGGCGGAAAAGTTCCGGCGCGACCGTGCTCGCGGTGCCGTTTCCGGCATCGAGGACGATCTTTTTCTTCGTGAGCGGCTTCGCGTGCTTCACGACGTAGTCGATGTACGGAGGAATCGGCGCGAAATCGGTCACGGTGCCCGCGCGGGACCCCTTCACCGCGGGTTTTTCCATGATCGTGCGGATGTCCTGGACCTGCTTGCCGTGGATGGTGTCGCGACCGACGCCGATTTTGAAGCCGTTATCCGGCGCGGGATTATGCGAGCCGGTGACCATGATGCCGCCGTCGAGATCGAGCTCGAAGACCGAAAAGTACGTGAGCGGCGTCGGACAGACTCCGAGCCGGACGACGTCGAGACCGCCCGCCGTCAAACCCCGAATCAAGCCTTCGGCGAGGCCGTCCGAGGAGAGGCGGCAATCGCGACCGACGGCGATCGTGAGCGCGCTCCGCCCCTTCGCGGGCGTGCGGCCGGCGACGTATTGGGCGTAGGCCTGGCCGAGGTGCTCGGCGAATTCGGGGGTCAGGTCTTTCCCGGCTACGCCGCGGATGTCGTACTCGCGAAAGATGTGGGTCGGCCATTTCGAGGCGGTCATTTCTTGAGTTTCCTTTTCTGAATGAGTTTCAAGGCGAGGTTCGTCGCCGATTCGAAGCTGCGCGGGTCCGCGCGGTTCTTTCCGGCGATGTCGAACGCGGTCCCGTGATCGACCGAGGTGCGGAGGATCGGCAGTCCGAGCGTGACGTTCACCGTGTGGGGAAAATCGATCAGCTTCACCGGAGTGAGTCCCTGATCGTGGTACATCGCGACCACCGCGTGGGCGCGTTGGGAAGGTTTCGCGGCGAGCTGGTTCGCGAAGAGCGTGTCGGCCGGCATCGGGTTCGAAATCTCCGCCCGCGCCCCCCACTTCTTCCGAAGGGAACGAATCGCGGGTTCGATCAGCTCGATTTCCTCGCGGCCGAAGAGGCCCGACTCGCCGGCATGCGGATTAAGCGCGCAAATCGCGACCCGCGGTTTCGCGATTCCCCACCACGCTCGGAGCGATTCGATCGTCTGATCCACCGCGCGCGCGATGTTTTCGCGCCGGAGTTTTCCGGGAACGGCGGCGAGCGAACAGTGGGTCGTGACGAGCGAGACGCGGAGTTTGTCGTTCGCGAGCATCATCGTGACGTCGACCGGCTTCGCGCCGTTCTTCTTCGGAGCGCAGACGTCGGCGAGGAAATCGGTGTGCCCGGTGTAGGCGTATCCGCCGCGGTTCAACCGCTCCTTGTGGATCGGACCGGTGACGAGCGCCGCGCACGCGCCGGACTTCACGAGTTCGGCCGCGGTCTCGATCGACCACCCGGCCTGATAGCCCGGGAGGAAAACCGAAGGATCGGAATGGACGGGCGCCTCGAGGAGCCATACGAACGGGCCGCGCATTTTCGGCGGAACGAGTCGATTCGGATCGGCGACGACCACCTTCGCGCCGAGGCGATCGAAGGGATCGCGCGCGCCGACGCAGAGAAGCGCCGTCGAACGCCATTTCGCGTGATTTTTACGGATGGCTTTCCAAACCACTTCCGGGCCGATCCCTTCGGGATCGCCCGGCGTGACGGCTAACTTCGCGCCCATCGGTTACGTCCCTTTCGGGAGTCCCGCGATCGGCGGATCGCCGGCGCGCCTGATGTAGGCGAGTTGGCGCTGGCGCTCGAGCCAGAGCTCGAGTTGGCGCTGGTACTCGCCGCCCGCGAGCTGGGAGCGGATCTGGTCGGCGACCTGTTTGATGCGCTGGTCGTCGGCGGTTTTGACGCCCGCGAGACGGAGGAAGAAGAATCGTGTTTTCGCCGTGCCGAGGATGCCGCTCGTTTCGCCGACCTTGAGCTTCTTCAGCTCCGAGCGGATGCCTTTGTTCATTTGATCTTCGGTGAGCGTGCCGAGTTCGCCGCCGGTCGAGGCGGAGTCGTCGTCGGAGTACTTCTTCGCGACGTCCGAAAAGGCGGCGCCGTTCTTGAGCGCCGCGAGCGCGGCTTCGATTTTTTTTCGGTCTTTCTGGGTCACGATTTCGACCTGGTAGGCTTGCGGCGCGGGCTTACCCTTCGCGTAAGTGTTGTAATAGTAGTTCCGGACGTCGTCGTCCGAGACGGTGACCTTCGTGCGGATTTCGCGGTCGATGAGGTTCCGTTTCGCCGCGCCGACGCGAATCAGTGCGAAGTAGTCTTCGAACGAAAACCCTTGGGCTCCGATCGCCTGTTTCAGCTGCTC
This sequence comes from Bdellovibrionales bacterium, assembly GCA_018266355.1. Lineage (GTDB taxonomy): Bacteria > Bdellovibrionota > UBA1018 > UBA1018 > UBA1018 > JACMQW01. The sequence continues at coordinate 74,649 of JAFEAP010000029.1, read as the reverse complement.
GCGCGTGATGTGATTGTTAGCCTGGATCGAATTCACTTCTTGTTCGACTTCGGCGTCGGTCATCGGGAACTGCTGGAGGATGATCTTCTCGTCGATGAGGAATTCGAGGATGTCCTTGTCGGACGCCTTGGCGCCCTCCTTCGCGATCGTGGTGCCCCCGAAGAGCGGGTCGAGCTGCGCTCGGAGGGGGATCGTTTTCCGGAACCGATCGAGGTCGGATTTCATCACGATCTGGTTATTGACCGCGGCTTCGAGGCGTTCGATTACCGCGGCGCTTCCGTTTTCCGCCAGGCCGGCGAAGGCGAGTAAAATCCAAAACATATCCCAAGGTTCTCGCACAGCCGCGCGGTCGTCTCAAGCGACGAAAGGCGGGACTTCGGTTAACGATTCGCGCCTGGAATTCCGTACTCGCGCGCGAGGCTCGGGTTCCACTCGACGACCCACCCACTCGCCGCGTCATGAAACTCTTTTCGAAGCTGTTCGAGGGAGGTGATTCCGAATCGATCGGAGGCGAAGGCGACGGCCGAAGCTTCCGCGATTTTTCCCGCGGGTGGGTAAAACAACGCGCGAACGCACCGCGTGGTTTCGGCTGGCGTGGCGGTCTTTCCGGGCCGAACGCGCGTTCCCAGCCACTGCGTCGCCATCGCGATCTTCGCGAGATCGCCCGGCGCGACGCCCGGATATTCGCGGCGAATCGCCTCGAACGCGCTCATCGAAAGCCGGCCGTGCGGGAAAACGTAGAGCTCGTTCCCGGCGGGTGCGATCGCGGGAAGGGAAGACGGCGCGTTCGGCGTCGGCGTGAAGCGGTCGCACGAGGAAACGAGGACGAAAAAAAGGGCGGGGATCCCGGAGACCGCAGCGGAAGCTACGGTCTTTATCATTTCACGAGATCGTTCTTCACCGTGACTTGGGCCCGCGAGCGAAGACCCTTCATGTAGTTATCGAAGAGGGCCTGCTTGCGCTCGTTGAAGACCTCTTGGCGGATCGCCGCGGGGTCGACCTCGGACCACGGACGAATCGCCGTGAGCTTGATGAGGTGGAGACCGAATTGCGAGCGGACGATGCCGCTCACTTTGCCCGGCGTGCGGAGCGCGAGCGCGGCCGAATAGTAAGCCGGATCCAGTTGGGATTTGCCTTGGTAATCGATGTCGCCGCCCATCGGAGCCGCGACGCCTTCGGAAAATTTCTGCGCGACTTCCGCGAAGGATTTACCCGATTTCAATTCCTTGTTCTGAATTTCCTTGATGCGCGCGTAAGCGGAAGCTTCCTCTTCCTTCGAGGCTCCGGGAGCGAGCGGAACGAAGATGTGCGAAGTGCGGATTTCCGGGTTTTTGTTGTACCAGGCGCGCGCGTCGGTGTCCGTGATCGAGATCTTCTCGAAATCCTTCTGGAGCTGTTTCCGGAGGAGCGCTTGGTAGAGGACGGTGTTGATCTCTTCCTGGACTTCCGGATCCTTCTCGAGGCCTTGTTTCTTCGCTTCCTGCACGCCGAGCTCGCGCTTCACGATGTCTTCGAGCACGGTCTGCTTCGTCGGCGTCTTGTTCTGATAGAGCGGCAGGAGCGCTTGGTACTTTTTGTTGAACTCCTCGAGGGTGATCACCTTCCCGTTCACTTTCGCGACTTCGGTCGCGGCGAACGCGGCCGAGACGGCGGCGAACGCGACGAGGAGACCCACCCAAACGGAAACCGACGGCTTCGAGCTTTTCTTCATATTGCCTTAAGCTTATGCGCGCCGGGCGCTCGCATCAATCCCGGAATGACAGTTCGCGCAGAAGAGTGGAGACGGAGTGATAGAGATCCTGGAGCGACAGGATTTTGACTCTGGCGATGAATTTCGAATCGGGAGTGAGGGAATATTTCTCGCCGTGACTCGAGACGAGCGCGATCGCGCGAATCGGGTCGAGCGCGCTGTCCGCGCCGGGCGAGAGTACGACCCGTTCGGGTCCGACGGTGAGGGCGTCGACTTTGAGCATCTTGAGCATCCGCTTCACGCGGATGAGCCAGAGGAGGTTTTTCGCCGCCTCGGGGAGTTTCCCGAAACGATCCTGGAGTTCGACCTCGATTTCGTCGATCTGCTCTTCCTGCGAGGCCCCCGAAAGTCGGCGATAGAGCGCGAGACGTTGTTGGGGATCGGCGACGTAGTCCTCGGGGAGGAGCGCGCTGAACGGAACCTTGATCTCGGGCTCCCGGTGGGAATCTTCGGCTTCGAGGGGTTTGCCCTCGAGCTCGCGGATCGCCTCTTCGAGGAGTTCGGTATAGAGGTCGAAGCCGACGGCGTTGATGTGACCGCTTTGTTGGGGCCCGAGGATGTCCCCTCCCCCGCGGATCTCGAGGTCGTGCGAGGCGACCGAGAATCCCGAACCGAGTTCGACGAATTTTTGGATCACTTCGAGCCGTTTTTTCGCGTCTTCGGTGATCACGCCCTCCGCCGGGATGAAGAGGTAGGCGTAGGCCCGCGTTTGGGCCCGGCCGACGCGCCCGCGGAGCTGATAAAGCTGCGCGAGGCCGAACGCGTCCGCGCGGTCGATCAGGATCGTGTTCGCCGAGGGGATGTCGATGCCGGACTCGATGATGGTCGTCGCGACGAGGACGTTCGTCTTCTTCTCGTAGAAGTCCATCATCACCTTCTCGAGTTCGCCCTCGGCCATCTGGCCGTGACCGACGCCGATCTGCGCGCGCGGGACGAGTTCCTTCACCTTTTCCGCGACGGAGTAGATCGAACCGACGCGGTTATGCACGAAAAAGACCTGGCCGCCGCGCGAAAGCTCGGTCTCGATCGTGCGCCGAATGAGGTCTTCGTCGAACTTCGAGACGTAAGTTCGGATCGGAAGGCGGTTCAGCGGCGCGGTGTTGATCAGCGAGATGTCGCGGAGGCCGGAGAGCGACATGTGGAGCGTCCGAGGGATCGGTGTCGCGGTGAGGGTCAAGACGTGGGTATTCGTTCGGAACGTCTTGAGCCGCTCCTTGTGCTCGACGCCGAAGCGGTGCTCTTCGTCGATGATCACAAGACCGAGACGTTTGAAGCGAACGTCCTTCGAGAGGAGACGATGCGTGCCGATGATGATGTCGACGCCTCCCGACTCGACGGATTTGATGATTTCCTTCTGCTCTTTCGCGGATTTGAAGCGGGAAACGGATTCGAGCCGGATCGCGGGATAGTCCTTCCCGAACCGGGCGCGGAAGCTTTGCTCGTGCTGGTGGGCGAGGACCGTCGTGGGAACGAGGACCGCGACTTGGTAGCCGTCGTACACGGCCTTGAACGCCGCACGGATCGCGACTTCGGTTTTCCCGTAGCCGACGTCGCCGCAGACGAGGCGATCCATCACGCGACCGCTTTCCATGTCGTCGAACGTCGCCTCGATCGCGCGAAGCTGGTCGGGCGTCTCGTCGAAAGGGAACGAGGCCTCGAAGCGATTCATCTCCGCGTCGCGCGGGGAGAACCGAAGTCCGGGCCGGATCTTCCGCTCGGCGTAGAGCTTCACGAGGTCGATGGCGATCTTGCGGACGGACTCCTTCGCCTTTTCCTTCGCTTTCGCGAAGTGCCCCGTTCCGAGCGTGTCGAGCGCGGCACCCTCGCCCGACCCACCCGCGTATTTCTGGATGACGTTCAATCGGTAGATCGGAAGGTAGAGCTTGTCCTTGTTCGCGTACTCGAGGAGAAGAAAGTCGTTCGAAGCGCCGTTCAGGTCGAGGCGCACGATTCCTTGGTATCGACCGATGCCGTGGTCGATGTGAACGACGGCGTCGCCGACCGCGAGGTCGCTCGTGGCCTGGAGGTTCGACCACTCTTTCGCCGCGGATTCGTCTTGTTTTCGGCGTTTTTTGGATTGGTGGCGCGATTTCGTGCCGAGGATTTCGGAGTCGGTGAGGACGACGAGCCCCTCCGCCGGCCACCGGAAACCCTCCGCCACGGAACCCTCGCGGAGGGTGACGGATCCCGCGTTCGGTTCGGCGAGCTCGTTCCCTTCGGGCCCGAGGGTGACGGGAATTTTCCGTTCTTCGAGAAGGTAGCGGAGTCGTTCGACCTGGCTCGGCGTCGGAGCGAGGATGAGCGTGCGGAACCCCTGTTTTCTCCAGAGCCCGAACTTCGGTTCGAGCGTCGCGAGGGAAGGCGGCTTTCCGTCGTGGAGGTCGGCGTTCGTCTTCACGAAAGCCCGGTGACGCGCCTTCGGCTCGTCCGAGGGTTTTCCGATCTCGGACGAAAATTCGTCGGTGTAGCCGTCTTCCGGCGCTTCGGGAAGTTCCGGGCGGGCGGAGAGATCGGCGAGTTCGAGGACGTCGAGAAAGAGGCGCTTCGCGATCGGCAGTTTTTCGAGGGACGAAGGACGGACGTCGAATTCTTCTTCGATCTTCGGCAGCACGACGCCGGATTCGAGCGCTTCCTTTTCGCGTTCGCGCTGGTCGGCGACCCACGCGTCCCACCCCTGTTCGGCGCCGAGGGCGTCGATGACGGCGACCCGGGACCAGGGCAGGAATTCGAAGAGCGTTCTCGCCTTTCCGGGGTACGCGAAAGCGGACCAGAAGTCGGCCGATTCGGGATACGATCCCGCGTGAACGCGCTCCAAAAGCGGATCGCGAAGGGCGCGGGAAATACCGGCGTCGTCGGCGCGGGCCTTGAGTCCTTCGCGGACGGAAGCGACCGTTTCGGAATTGATCAGGACCTCGCGCGCGGGACCGAAGGCGATCTGGGCGTGCGAGTGTTCGGAAAGCGTCCGCTGGGTTTTCGGATCGAATTCACGGATCGTCTCGACCTCGTCCCCCCAAAGCTCGAGGCGGTACGGACGAGCGGCTTCCGGAGGGAAAACGTCGACGAGATCGCCGCGGACGGCGAACGTGCCGCGATCTTCGACGGGATCGACGCGCAGGTAGCCCGCTTCCGCGAGGTTCCGCGCGAGCACGTCGCGGGATTCGACGCCTTCTCCTTTTCGAAGCACGAAAGAACGGGCTTCGAGCGTCGCGAGCGGAAGCGTCCGGTGGAGCGCGGCCGGCAGGGAAGTGAGCACCAGGTCGGGAACGTCCTCGCCCTTGGCGAGACGGGTCAGCAGCGCGATTCGCGCAAGACGGACGCCGATCGAAGGCGCGATCGAGGAAAACGGAGAATGGTCCCAACCCGGAAACGCGGCGGCGCGGACGTTTCGCCCGAGGACGGTTTCGGAAAGCGTTTCGATCTCCTCGGCGAGCTCGGTCGCGAGTTCGTTCGACGGACAAACTACCAGGAGCGGCGCGCCCCCCTCCCGCTCGGCTCCCCACCGCGCGAGGAGGAGAGCTCGCGCGCCGCGCGAAAGCCCTGTGACTCGAACGGACTCGTCGAGTTCGCGACTGGAACGGAGGATCGAAAGGATGGAACTCGAGGCTATCACGTTGACTCTATATGTCGGTTTCTGTACGTTTTTTCAAAGGCTTAGAATCATGATGCCCACCCGCTGGCCCAGCTATATTTTGGTGATTCTGACCGCCCTTCTCGGTTGGCTCATTCCCTTCGGACTTCCGCGGGTCTGGCGCCTGCTCGGCGGGATTTCGAAGCGTGGACCGGCGACCGTGCCGCCCCCCGTCGCGTCGAATCCGACCGCCGAACCGATCTCGGTCCGCTTCCACCTCGCGGCGCTGCTCTTTCTCGGATTTCTCGGCCTCGCGCTTCTCGGGTTGCCGCTGCTTTACAGCGTGCGCGGAGAAGACGGCGATCTTTCGAGCCTTCTCCTCGTCGCGATCATCGTGCCGATGGCGATCGCGTTGTTTTATTGTTTGCGGAAGGGCGACCTCTCCTGGGGCGCGCGTCGATCGCGCTTGGATGGAGAAGAGGAACGGATCGGATGAGCGCCTACGTCTCGACGAAACTGAACGACGTGGTGAACTGGGCCCAGTCGGCGTCGCTTTGGACCTACACGATCGCGGGCGGATGCTGCGCGAACGAAATGCTCTCGCTCCAAGGCTGCCGATACGACCTCGAGCGGTTCGGATGCCTTCCTCAGGCCCATCCGGAACAAGCCGATCTCTTGATCGTGAGCACCGCCGTCACCGATCGTCTCGAAGGGACGATCCGCGAGATCTACGAGCGCATGCCTTTCCCGAAGTACGTGATGGCGGTCGGCGCGTGCGCGAACTCGGGCGGAGCGTTCGACGCGAACGTCTCCTACGCCGGAGCGAAACCCCTCGATAAAGTCATTCCCGTCGACGTCTTCGTTCCCGGCTGTCCGCCGCGGCCCGAGGCGATCATGAACGGGCTCATCCGATTGCAGGAGAAAATCCGTGCGACCCCTGCTTAACCGGATCGAAGCGGCGTTCGGAGCCGCGGTCCAAATCAGGAACTTCGGGCGTTCCGAAAAGTTCGTCGTCGAGGCGGAGTTCGCGTCGGCGCACGAAATCGCGGCGTGGCTGCGCATGGAAGAAAATTTCCGGTTCGACTTTCTGGAAGCGTTCACCGTTTACGAGGCGAAGAACAAGCTCGTTTTGAGCTACTTCCTCCGCTCGCACTCCCAGAATCACCAACTCGTTCTGCGCACGAGCACGCCCGTCCCGGGAGCGCAGGAGCTCGCGAGCGTCCCCTCGGCCGTCGGAATCTGGCCGCACGCGGAAGCGTTCGAGACGGAACTCGCTCCGCTTTTCGGTATCGAGTTCACCGGGAGCCGGGGCGCCGGCGCGGTCAGGAAAAATTTCGGCTCGTACGGGGGCTTCCCGCTCCGAAAGACGTTCGAATGGCGGGAGGAGATCGCGCCGTGATCTTTTCGCCGGAAAAACTCCACACCTCGGTTTCGAAACTTTCCTGGGGCCCGAGCGATCCGACGCTGCCCGGAATTTTCCGCATCGACATGGAAGCCGAGGGAGACCTCGTCCGTCGGGCGCGGTTCGAGACGGGATACCTCCATAAAGGCCTAGAAAAGAGCGCGGAAAAGCGGAACTGGTTCACCTCGATCGTGCCCGTCGATCGCGTCGATTCGGAATCTTCGCTCGCCGCCGAGCTCGCGTTCGCGATGGCGGTCGAAGAAATCTGCAACATCCAGGTTCCGCGCCGAGCCCAGACGATCCGCCTGATCCTCGCCGAGCTCGATCGCATCGGCTCGCACCTCGGGTTTCTCGCGCGCCTCGCGATCGTCACGGGTTTCGAAACCGTCTCCCACTACATCTTGCGCGAGCGCGAGCTCGTCCTCGACCTCCTCGAACTCATGACCGGCCGCCGGTTCAATCTCGGGTTCTTCCGCCTCGGCGGCGTCGCCGCGGACATCACCGAGGGATTCATCGAACGGATCCACGAAACCACGCGGTTGATCGAGATCCGTTTGCGCGAGTACCACGCGCTCATGATCGAGAATCGCGCGTTCGTCGATCGCCTCGCGTGGCAGGGGGTGATTTCCCCCGAATTGATCCAGATCAAGGCGATCACCGGACCGAGCGCCCGCGCGAGCGGAAACCGGTTCGACGTCAGAAAGGTCGAGCCCTATAGCGCGTACGAACAATTCGATTTCCGGGTGCCGATCGGCACCGGGCTGCGCGGAACGATCGGCGACGGTTTCGACCGCGTGATGGTTCGTCTCGAGGAGATCCGAGAGAGCCTCCTTCTCCTTTCGCACGCGGTGGACGCGGTTCCTCCGGGAGATTTCCTCGCCTTCCGCATGATGCCGGACTTCACGGTTCCGGCGGGAGAAGCCTACGCGCGCGTCGAGTCCCCGCGAGGCCTCCTCGCGTGTCACGTCGTTTCGGACGGGGGATTTCACCCGACGCGCGTGCAGTGGCGCACGCCGAGCCAGTCGAACATCGAAGCCGCGCCGGACCTCCTCGCGGGCGTGACCCTCCAAGACGTTCCGGTCATCCTCGCGAGCCTCGACCTTTCCCTTTCGGAGGTCGATCGGTGAGCGGGGAAGAGCTGAACCTCATGACCTCTTCGGCGGGATGGAACGCGCTTTTCGGGCTCGGCGAAGGGGCTTCGGCGTTCATCGCGGCGCCGGTCGCGTTCGTCGCGTTCTTCCTATTCGTGCTTTTTCCGCTCTACTTCGCGCTCGGGTTCGCGGAGCGGAAACTCGCGGCCGATCTCCAGGCCCGCGTCGGCCCGAATCGCACTCCGGGAGGCGGGCTCTTCCAGGTCGTGGCCGATACGCTGAAGCTCGGCGCGAAAAGCGCGGTTCGCGGACACGCGAGCCTCGACCCGAAGTGGTTCGGGATCCAGAACGCGATCCTTTTCTCGTCCTTTGTTTTCGTCCCGTTCGGAAGCACGCTGATCCTCCTCGACAGCGAAATGGGGGCGTTCCTTCCGTTCGTGTGCATGGCCGGCGTCTTTCTCTGTTCGCTCTTCGCGACCGAGGGCGCGGCCGAGCTCGAGAACGAGATTCTCGCGCATCGGCAGTCGTTCCTTTGGATCTCGGCGTGGGTCCCGGCGCTCCTCGGCGCGACCGTCGCCGTCGCGCGCGCGGGCAGCGCGCGGTGGAGCACGCTTCTCACGAGTCAGGCGCACGGACTCTTCCACTGGACCGCGTTCTCGAGTCCCTTCGGTTTCGTCGCGTTCTTCGTCTTCCTTCTTTCGGGACTCGTCGCGCTCCAGCTCCCTCCCTTCCACTCGCTCGACCGCGGCGTTCGGAACCGAGCGGGCGTTCGTCTCGGTCTCTTCGGATTGAACCAGTTCTACGCGACGCTCGTCTGGTGTCTCCTCGCCTCCGCGCTCTTCCTCGGCGGCCAGTCGATTCCCGAAGCGGGCGACGTTTCGTTTTTCTTCGCGTTTTATCAACTCGTGACGGCGCTCGCGAAAGCGGCCGTTCTCTTCCTCGCGCTGCGCGTGGTGGCGCGCGCTCTCCCGCAGCTTCGTCAGGACCAGATGACGGAGTTCTGCTGGCGAGTGCTCACGCCGGTCGCGGCGCTGTGCCTGGTCGGGGAACTCGTGTGGATCCGCCTTTTCTCGGGAGGTGCCGGATGAGGGCGAGCATCATCGGCACGGTCGCTCGCGGGTTTTCGATCCTGATCGACGGGACCCAGTCGCTCGTCCGCGCGCTATCGGCTTCGCTTCCTTACCTGTTCAACGCGAACCCGAACACGCTTCGGAAGGAAGTCACGGAGCAATATCCCGATCCGGTTTCCTCGCGGACGACGGACGATCTTCCTCCGCGCACGCGTGGACTCGTGCACAACGCGATCGAACAATGCATCGGATGCCGCGAATGCGCGAAGGCCTGTCCCGTCGACTGCTTCACGATCGACAGCGAACGCCTCGAGGAAACCCAGAAAGAATGGGTTTCTCTCTTCGATATCGATCACTCGCGCTGCTTGATGTGCGGGCTTTGCGTGGATGTTTGTCCGACGAACTCCCTGACCCACTCGAAGCGCTACGAGTACGCCGCGACCGACCGGAAAAAAATGGTCGAGTCGTTCGGAAAAGGGGAAGCGCCCCGGAGAGGAGATTACCCGTGAAGCCGATTCTCCTCGTCGCGCTCCTCGGCGCTTCGACCGCGCTCGCCGCCGGAACGCTCTTCACCAGGACGACGAAAAGGCTCGTTCTCGGCTGGCTCGGCGTCGGACTCTTTCAGTCGCTCTTTTTCCTCGTGATCGGTTTCGAGCTCCTCGCGCTCTTGAATCTTTTGTTCGTCGCCGCGAGCGCGACCGTCTTACAGCTCTATTCCGCGGTTTTCGGAACGGGTGCGATCCATCGCGCCGAATCGGAGCGCGAACGCCAGGATTGGATCTACGGCATCGGCTCGGGTACGACGATCGGAGCGATCCTCGTCTTCGCGCTCGTGAGCACGTTTCCGGAAGCGGAGACCCGGGGAGATCTCGCGGCGCCGGAGTTCGCGAAGGAAATGCTCGCGGCGTTCCCGGAGCTGCCGTGGGTGATGGGGGTCACGCTTTTCCTCGCGATCGTGACTTGGGCCACCGTCGGCCGCCCGGGCTGGAAGCGGAATTCGGAGAGGTCGAGATGACCGGTATTCACGTCGCCTACGCACTCCCTCTCCTTGTGATCGGGTGGACCGGCCTTCACATGCGTAAGAGCGTGATCGGAGGAACGGTCGCGTTCCTCGTCGCCTGGCAGGGAGTGCTCGCGCTCGCCGCGATCAGCGTCTTCCAGAGGGCAAAACCCGCGGAAGGCGCGGTCTTGCTTTGGGTGCTCGTCTTCGGCGCGGCGATCGCCCTCGCGTCGCTGCTCGTCCTCGGGCTACGAAGGTATTATTCCGACCGCGACGTCCGGTGGCGCCGGAACGAGGAGATCCGTCACTGATATGGACGCCGAACTCCTCTCCTCACCCTCGAGTCTCCTGGTCGTTTGGATCGCCGCCCTTTCGTTCGCGATCGTGACCGCGGCGATTGCCGGCCTTTTCCCGGAACGCCTCGAAAAAATCCGGACGAGCGCGTTCGCGATTTTCGCGTTTCCCGGAATGCTTTTCGCCCTCGTGTACGCCGCGCGCGGTTTCGGCGTCCTCGAGCGTCCGATCGTGCACTGGGTTTTCGACAAGGGCGCCCAGGACGCGCTTCATCTCGGCCTCGTTTTCGACCCGGTGAGTTTCGTCGCCGTGTTTTTCGCGGGGGCGGCCGCCGTGGCGATCGCGATCCGGAACCGTCCGACGATCCGGACGAGTTCGGCGCTCGTCCTTTCCTGGGTCGGCCTCGGACTCGCCGCGACCGCGCAGACGATTTGGATGGCGATCCTCGGGATCGGGATCCAGATTCTTTCCCGGACTTTTCCGTTGACCGAGAGCGCGGAAAGAACCGCGGGAGTGGACGCGCGTTGGATCGCTTCTGCGAAGCGCGCTTGGATCGGGCTCGCGAGTCTCCTTTGCGGCGGCGCCGGACTCGCGTCCCAAGGTATTCACCTCGACTTTCTCGCCTCGACTCCGTGGTCTTCGCTCGAGGCGACGCCCTCCGCGATCGTGGCCGGAGCCCTCCTCGTCTTCGGGCTTCTCGTGATCGCGACGCCGGCGCTTTCGTCGAGCGCGCTTCACGAATCGAACGATCGGACCGTGGAGGAAAATCTTTTCGTTTCCGAGACGAGCCTCGGATGGATCGCGGTATTGATCTTTTACCGGGCGTTCGGAAACCTTCACGAGGAAGTGTGGCTGCTGTCCGTCGGAGTCGGGGCGGCGGTTTCGACCGCGTTTTCGATCGCCGCGCTCACCTTCCAGTCTTCGCGCACGAGTGCGATCCACCTCTGGCTCGCGACGGCGCCCGTCGCGACGCTCGTCCTGCTTCCTTTCCTTCCCGCGCGGGAGGCGAACCTTCTCCTGCTCGGCGCGCTCGTAGCGACGAACGGGCTTTGGGTCGCGATCGATCATCCGCGCACGAAGGCGGACGTCGCGACGGCCGCGGCCTTCTATCTCGGCGCGACCGGATTCGTGGGATGGGCGACGTCGGCCGGGTACGCGAACTTCTTTTCCCGGTTGGAATCGGATCCCGCGCTGCGAATTCCGATTTTCCTCCTGCTCCTGCTCTATCAAGCGTTCGGATGGCGCCTCGTCGTTCGCGGCGGGGATCGGAAGGAAAATCCGGCGCCGGCGGCGAAATGGGCGGCTCTCGGGATTTTCTTCGTCCTCGGATTCGGACCCCTAATGTCGGGACGTTTCGGTGGTGGAGCGCTCCCGGGAGAGCCCGACTGGATCGAGGGAGCGAAAGCGTGGCCGTGGATCAAGGCCGCGACGGAAGGATCCGAGACGGATTGGGCGGGTTTCGGCCTCTCCCAGGGACTCGTCTTGGTCGCCGCGCTTTTCGGGATCTTCGCGTGGCGCTCCTCGGAACTTTTTCCGTTCTCGAAGAAATATCCGGGGGGAGAACGCGCGGCGAAGGGACTCTTCGGCCTCGGCTGGATCCAGGAGGGGTTTTCCGGCGCGTTCCGGCGTATGGGAGCGTACTGGACGGAGAGCGTCTCGGCGACATTCTGGGAACGCGGAATTCCGGCGGTGGGCCTCGCGACGCTCGGCGCGCTTCGCAAGATCGCGCGTTTCGTGGAAGCCGCGGTCGATCCGCTCACCTCGGAAGGTTACGGCCGCATCTTCACGCCGGCGGCAAAGCTCGTGCAGTGGTTGCACGGCGGGAACGTACGGCTCTACGCGTGGTTCGCGTTGATATGGATCCTGATTTTTTCGATTTATTTGACTCGTTAAGGAGACGTCTTTGAAAGAACTCATCCCGATTCTCGTATTCACGCCGGCCCTCGGGGCGCTTCTTCAGACGTTGAATCCGCGCCCGGCGATCAGTCGCACGCTGGCGATCGTCGCGAGTCTCGTGAGCGCGGTAGCCGCGATCGCTCTTTTCGTCCAGATGGATCCGGGACTCGAGACACCTAAGTACGTCGTGGCTTGGATGCGCTCCTATTCGATCCACTTCGCGCTCGGCGTGGACGGACTGAATCTCCTGCCGATGCTCGTGACCGCGTTCGTGTTCCCGTTCCTTCTCATCTCGGAGTGGGACCGGCAGTTCGGCCGACGCGGGATCCACGCGCTCCTCCTCCTGCTCGAAACGGGAATCCTCGGCGCGCTTTGCGCGGGAGACTTGTTTCTGCTTCTCTTCTTCTTGATGCTGACGCCGATCCCGCTCTATTTCCTCGCGTCGATATGGGGCGACGAGGGCCGTGAGACTTCCGCGTTCCGAATGGTCTCGGTCTCGCTCGTCGCGAGCGCCTGTCTTTTCTTCGGGATCCTGCTCATTTATCACGCCGTCGATCCGCACACGTTCCTGATCGAGGACCTCGCGGGGAAGCTCGCGGGAAAAACGACCGAGATTTTCGGAATCTCGGTCGAACTCCAACACATCGCCTTTCCTCTCATCGTATTCGGCCTAGCGCTTCGCGCGCCGTTCTGGCCGCTCCAGGGGTGGTTTAGAAAATTCATCCTGAAGGTCCCGACGACCGTGGCCGTCGGAGCCCTCCTCGCGGGTTTTCCGGTCGCTCTCACCGTCTTCACCCGCATCGGTTTCGTGCTCTTTCCGGAGACGATGAAGGCGCACCTCGACGTGTGGATCGGGATCGGGATCGCGAACCTCGTTTTCGGGGCCTTGACCCTCCTCCAAGAGAGCGACCTGCGCGGCATCCTTGTTTCGCTCTCCTCGGTTTTCGCGGGCTTTTCGCTCCTCGGAATCGGAACCGCGCATCCGACGGGTCTCGTCGGTTCGCAATTCATCCTCTTTTCCTCGATGGTCGCGCTCGCGGTTTGGGGCTTCGCCTCGGAAATCCTCCGTTACCGGACGCGGACGTACGCGATCGCGGAGATCCAAGGGGTCCTCCGCACCCTTCCCGACCTCGGATCGGCGACGCTGCTCTCGATCGCGTGCGCGGTCGGGATCCCGGGAACGGCGGGATTCATCTCCTTCGCGCTCCTTTATATGGGCGCCTTCAACTATCATCCGGGCGTGGTGCTCGCGGCCCTCGTCGTTTCGCTCGTGGTAACCGGATTCCTCATCCAAGTCTATCGACGGATCTTCCTCGGTGAAAAGGTCCAAGAGCGGTTCACCCGTCTCGGTTTCCGCGAACGGCTCCTCTTGATCCCCCTCGCCGGAGTCGCGATCTGCGTCGGGTTCTTCCCCTCCCCGTTCGTCGAAATCGTACGGGCGACGATCACGAAGGTGCTCGCGTGAAGGATTTCGTCCTATTTCTCCCCGAGCTTTACCTGATCCTCGCCGCGATCGGATTGATCCTAGGCGAGGTAGGCTATCACGGGGAGCGCGTGAGGATGATCCTTTCCACCGCGCTTCTCGCGGTGGGCGGGTCGGGAATTCAGCTGCTCTTGAATTACACGGCCGGCGCGAGTCGGTACGGACACGGGAATTTCGTGAACGACGGTTTCGGATTGTTCCTGAAACTCCTTCTCCTTCTCTCGGCGGGGATCGGGCTTTTCGCCGAACGTAAATCCCAGGAAGTTTCGCTCGAAACGCGGACGGAGCACGCGACCCTCATCCTCGGGACGACGGCGCTCGCGATGCTCGTCGTATCGGCGGTGCACTGGGTTTGGATCCTCGTCCTGCTCTTCGGCGTCCAGGTTCTCGGCTCGCTCTCGTTCGCGCTGAAAAAATTCGACCGCCGAGCGATCGAAGCGGCGTTCAAAGGGAACTTCCTCGCGATCTACGCGACGCTCCTCCTCGCGCTCGCCTCGCTCCTTTTCTACGGAATCACCGGGGAGTTCGACCTTTACCGGATCCACGCCGCGATCGTCGATAAGGGGATTCCGGACCGGGTGTTTTCCACCGGTTTCTCCATGATCGTGCTCGCGCTCGGTTTTTTCGGCACTTACTTCCCAGCCCAGCTCTGGGCGAAAGACGCCTACGAGGGAGCGTCGCTTCCGGCGACCGCATTCGCGTCCTGCCTTTTCCGGATTTCGAGTTTCGGCGTGCTCGTGCGGACGCTCGTGATCCAGTTCGCGAAGGAGTCCGGAGACAAGGGGTTTTGGCAGCCGATCACCGCGATCGGGTGGACGCCGGTGATCGCGACGATCGCCGGCGTGACCCTCATCATGAGCGCGCTCTACACGTTCCGCCAAACCGACACGCGGAAGCTCCTCGCCGGAGTGATCGTACTCCAAAGCGGATTTTACCTCCTCGGCGTCCTATCCCTCGATCAGGTCGGGTTCGCCTCGATCCTCTTCGGGCTCGCGACGGAGGTCGTGGTCGTCGGTGGTCTCTTTTCTTCGCTCGCGTTCTTCGAAGATCGACGCGACGAAGAAGCCAACCGAGGACAGCTTTCCCGCTCCGTTCCTGAAGGCGTCGCGTTATTGATGTTCCTCGTCGCGGTCATCGGGCTTCCCCCACTTCCCGGTTTTATCGCGAAGTTCACGCTGATTAGCTCTGCGGCGCGGCATCAGTGGAATGGACTCGTTTCGATCGCTCTTCTCTCTCTTATATTGATGTCGATCGCGGTCTTCCGGTGGATCTACCCTTGGATCAGCGAACTGCGTCATCGAAATGAGAGTTTCGCGATCTCGTGGTCGCACCGAATGCTCGTCTTGGGACTTTTACTCCCGCTCGCGATGCTCTCGATTTTTGCAGAACCGATGCTGAACTGGGTCGGCGCAAGCGTCGCGTTTAACCTTTGGTGATTGAACCCGCGTTAGCCCGAAGCTATAGTTTGGTCGAATTCTAAATTCGACTTACAAACCTAAGACTTACGCCGAAAAACTCGGCGCGAAGTCTTCATCGCGTGGGGGAATACGCGCATGCAATACCTACCCGTTCTGATTCTGCTCGCCGTAGGGCTCGCGATCGGCGGCGGTATGATCGGGCTTTCGAGCCTGCTCGGACCGAAGATTAAAAACGTGATCAAGGACGCTCCGTTCGAATGCGGCGTCCCTCCCTTAGGAGATACAAAACACCGCTTCTCGGTGCGCTTCTATCTCGTCGCGATTCTCTTCCTCCTTTTCGACGTCGAAGCGATTTTCTTTTTTCCGTTCGCGCTGATCTATCGCGAATACCTCAGCATCAATTCTTTCATCCTGCTTGAGATGGGATTCTTCGTCGGCATTCTGCTCGTCGGATATTTCTACATCCTCAAGAAGGGTGCCCTCGAGTGGGAGTAGACAATGGGTAAAGACGGCTCGGCAGTATATTTCACCACGCGCCTCGACGACGTCATCAATTACGGCCGGAAGAATTCGCTCTGGCCTTATCCGTTCGGCACGAGCTGCTGCGGGATCGAGATGATGGCGACGCTCGCGTCGGATTACGACATGGCCCGGTTCGGCGCGGAAGCGATGCGCTTTTCGCCGAAACAGGCCGACATGATGATCGTCGCCGGCATCGTGAACACGAAGATGGCGCCGATCCTGCGGACGATCTACGAGCAGATGGCCGAACCGAAGTGGGTCATCTCGATGGGCGCGTGCGCTTCCTCGGGCGGGATCTTCAACGTCTATTCCGTCACCCAAGGCATCGACACGATCATCCCGGTCGACGTGTACGTTCCGGGCTGTCCGCCGTCGCCGGAAGGACTCATGCACGGAGTGATGCGCCTCCAGGAGATGATCCAAGAAGGCAACACGCGCGCCCAGCGGCGCGAGCAGGCGTGGAAGCGGCTGAACCTGATGAACCGGATCGCGACGACGGATTCGCGCGAGATCCGCCGCCTCGGCGAAAAGGTCGAGAAGGGAATCGAGTAATGGACATCAATACCCCGGTCGCCACGATTTACGGCGGAAATTACGATAAATACATCGATACCTGGAAGAAACAGGTCGCCGAGGTCCAAGCGAAGTTCGGCGGCGCGATCGAAGAAGTCCGGATGCCGCGGGAGTTTCCGACCGAAGTGCCGATCCTCTACGTGAAGAAGGAATCGATCATCGCGGTACTCGACTATCTCCGCGGGGCGCCGGGCCTCGAATACGGATTCCTCGCCGATCTCACGGCGACCGACGAAGAAATCGATCCTCGGTTCGAAGTCGTCTACCAACTCCTTTCCCACACGAACATGGCGCGCATCCGCGTGAAGGTCCGGCTGAAAGACGGCGAAGAGATCCCGACCGCGACGAAGCTTTGGGAAGCGGCGAACTGGCCGGAGCGCGAAGTCTACGACATGTTCGGCATCACGTTCACCGGGCACCCGCATCCGCGCCGGATCCTGATGGACGAGCGATGGGTCGGTCATCCGCTTCGTAAGGACTATCCGCTCCGCGGCTACCAAATCTTCCCGGACACGCCGGCGCCGAAGCCCGAGTATCTCGAAAAGGGAGACCGCTGATGGAAACCCGTAACGAAACGCCGTTTACGAGCGGCACCTACTCCGCCCAGGGTCAGGGCCCGCACCACTTCCATTCGATCGATCACGATCCGGACGATATTTGGGGCGACTCCCGCGTCGTCGTGAACATCGGCCCGACCCACCCCGCGATGCACGGAGCGCTTCGCATGGTCGCGAAAGTGAACGGCGAAACGATCGAGCAGAGCTACTGCGAATTCGGATTCACCCACCGCGCGAAGGAAAAACTCGGCGAAAATCGCACCTATCACCAGTTCATCGTCTACTCGGATCGTTTGAACTACTGTTCGGCGCTCATCAACAACGTCGCCTACGCGATGTCGGTCGAGCGCCTGCTCGGCGTCTCGGTGCCCGAGCGCTGCGTTTGGATCCGGATGATCGCCTCGGAAATGGCCCGCGTGATCGACCACCTCGTCTGCGTCGGAATCGGCGCCGTCGACATCGGTGCGTTCTCGTTCTTCCTCTACGGATTCCACCAACGCGAAGAAGCCTACACGCTCATCGAAAAACTCTGCGGTGCCCGCCTCACGACGTCCTACACCCGGATCGGCGGGCTCGCCGGCGACGCTCCGGTCGGCTGGGAAGACGAAGTGAAGGCGTGGGTGAAGAAAACCCGCGAATGCCTCGACGAAATGGACAGCCTCCTCACCGGGAACAAGATCTGGCTCCAGCGGACCGTCGGCGTCGCTCGATTCAGCAAGGAAGACTGCCTGAAGTATTCCTTCACCGGACCGTGCGCGCGCGCCGCCGGGATCGACATCGATCTCCGCCGGGACGCGCCTTACCTGGTTTACGACAAGGTCGAGTTCGACGTGCCGATCGCCCAGAACGGCGACGTGTTCGATCGTTACCTCGTGCGGATGGAAGAAATCCGTCAGTCGCTGAATATCATCCAGCAGTGCGCCGAACGCATGAAGCCGGGTCCGGTCTGGGCCGACGACAAGCGCACGCGAATCCCGGACAAGGAAGTCGTGCACAACACGATGGAAGGCCTCATCCACCACTTCAAGTTCTTCATGACCGGCTTCGACGTTCCCGAAGGGGAGGCCTACACGACGGTCGAAGCGGCGAACGGCGAGCTCGGATTCTACATCTGCTCGAAGGGGGGGCCGAAAGCCCACCGTATGCGTATCCGCGGACCGTCGGTTTACCACTTCCAGGCGCTTTCGCCGATGTCGCAAGGCGGACTGATCGCGGACATGGTCGCCGCGCTCGGGTCGATCAACATCATCGCCGGCGAGCTCGATCGGTAAAGAAGATAAGCAGAGGTTCAAGAGACATGGCTAAAGTCCTTTCCGAAAAATTCTACGCCGAGATGAAAAAGCTCGAGCCGCGCTATCCGACGAAGGTCGCGCTCCTTTTGCCCGCGCTCCACGCGGCCCAGGACGAACTCGGCTGGCTCTCCTCGGAGACGATGGAAGAAATCGGCTCGTACATCGGGATCCACCCCGCGCAGGTGAAGGAAGTCGCGTCGTTCTACACGATGTACAACCTGAAGCCGGTCGGGAAATACCACCTGAAGATCTGCACGAACGTCGCGTGCTGCCTCCGCGGCGCGTACGACGTCGTAGAGCACACCGAGAAAAAACTCGGGATCAAGGTCGGACAAACGACGCCGGACAAACAGTTCACCCTGCACGAAGAAGAGTGCCTCGGCGCTTGCGGCACGGCCCCGGCGATGATGCTGAATAATGATTACGTGGAGAACCTCGATATTCGCAAAATGGATGAGGTGCTCGCGAAGCTCGGAGTGAAAGGCTGATATGGCGGGACAACCGACCAGTTTTGAAACCATGTACGTCCAGCACTTCAACGAGGAAGCGCGTCCGCTCGCGTATTACCTCGCGAAGATGAACGGCTACGAAGCCGCGAAGAAGGCCTTCGGCATGACGAAGGACGCGATCATCGACGAAGTGAAGAAGGCCTCGCTCCGCGGACGCGGCGGCGCCGGATTCCCCTGCGGCATGAAGTGGGGATTCATTCCGAAGGAATCGCCGAAGCCGAAGTATCTCGTTTGTAACGCCGACGAATCCGAACCGGGAACCTTCAAGGATCGGGACATCATGCGCTACACCCCGCACATGCTGATCGAAGGGATGCTCATCGGCTCCTTCGCGATCGGCGCGAAGGCGGGCTACATCTACATCCGCGGCGAATACGTCCGCGAAGCGAAGCTCCTGAACGAGGCGATCGACGAAGCCTACGCGAAGGGCTATCTCGGGAAAAACGTCCTCGGCTCCGGCCACGACTTCGACCTGACCGTCCATCGCGGTGCGGGCGCCTACATCTGCGGCGAGGAAACGGGACTCCTGAACTCGCTCGAGGGGAAGCGCGGCGAACCGCGCGTGAAACCGCCGTTCCCGGCCCAGGCCGGCGCCTTCGGCGGCCCGACGATCGTGAACAACGTCGAAACGCTCGCCGACATCCCCTCGATCATCACGAAGGGCGGCGAATGGTTCGCGAAAATGGGCAAGCTCGAGAAGTCCGGCGGAACCCGCCTTTTCTCGATCTCCGGCCACGTGAAGAAGCCGGGCGTCTACGAACTCCCCTCCGGCGGATATACGCTCCGCCAGGCGATCTTCGACGTCTGCGGGGGGATGCTCGACGACAAGAAACTGAAGGCCGTCATCCCGGGCGGGTCCTCCGCGCCGGTCCTGACCGCCGACGAAATCGACGTCGTGCTCGACGTCGAGCCGGTGATGAAGATCGGCTCGATGCTCGGCTCGGCCGCGATCATGGTCATCGACGAAGACACCTGCATGGTGAAGCTGATCCAGCGAATCACGAAATTCTACGCCCACGAGTCCTGCGGCCAGTGCACGCCCTGCCGCGAAGGGTGCAAGTGGATGGAAGACATCATCGAGCGGATCCTCCACGGTCACGGCAAGATGGAGGACCTCGATCTCCTCATGTCGATCACCGACAACATCAACGGGAAAACCCTCTGCGCGCTGGGCGACGCCGCCGCGGGCCCGGTCGCGAGCTTCGTGAAGAAATTCCGGTCCGAGTTCGAAGCCTATATCCGAGGTGAGAAGCATGCCTAAGTGCACGATCGACGGTCGCGAAGTCGAATTCAAAGCGGGAGAGAACCTCATCGAGGTCGCCCGCAAAGTCGGGATCGAAGTCCCGTACTTCTGTTATCACCCGGCTCTGACGGTCGTCGCCCAGTGCCGGATGTGCGCGGTCGAAGTCGAGAAGATGCCGAAGCTCCAAACCGCGTGCTCGACGCCCGCCGCCGAAGGGATGGTCGTCCGGACGAATTCCGAGCGCGCGAAGCAGAACCAAAAATCGATCATGGAGTTCCTCCTGATCAACCACCCCCTCGACTGCCCGATCTGCGACAAGGCCGGCGAGTGCGATCTCCAGGACAACTCTTACAAATACGGCGACGCCTACATGCGCACGTCGGAAGAACGCCGTACGTACCTCGACCTCGACATGGGTCCGGTGATCAAGAAGAACATGAACCGCTGCATTCACTGCACGCGGTGTATCCGCTTCGGCACCGAAGTCGCGGGAATCCACGAGATGGTCGCCGTCCAGCGCGGGAACAACACCGAGATCACGACGATCGACGGTCGCCCGCTCGAGACCGACTACGCGGGCAACTACGCCGACATCTGCCCGACGGGCTCGCTCACGCTGAAGGACTTCCGGTTCCACAAGCGCGCTTGGATGCTCAAGAAAACCGCCACGGTTTGCGAAGGCTGCTCCAAGGGCTGCAATATGGAGATCCACCAGGACAATAACGTGATCCACCGGACGGTGCCGCGGGCGAACCCGGAGATCAACAAGTACTGGCTCTGCGACGAAGGTCGTTTCAATTATCACTACGTCGTCGATCCGAAGCGCGTGACCGCCCCGAAAGTCGGCGCCGAGCGCTCGACCTGGCACGCGGCGGTCGCCGAAGCGAAAGCGCGCCTTCACGGGAAGAAAGTCGTCGTCCTCGCGGGCACCGACCTCACCCTCGAAGAAGCGAAGCTCCTCCAAGACTTCGTGCCGAAGGCGTTTCCGGGCTCCGCGCTCCTCCATTTCGGCACTCCCGGAATCGAGACGACCGCGAAAGACGCTCCGGCGGATAAGATCCTGAAACGCAAATCGAAGACTTCGAATCTGAACGGATTCGAAAAGCTCGGGATCAAGCCGCTCGAATCCATGCCGGCCGCCGACGCGATCCTCGTCGTTCGCGGCGGGCGCGCGCAGTTGCCGAAGGTCGAGGGACTCTCGAACGTCATCGGGCTCGGCGTCTTCACCGAATCAGAATCCGCCTCGTTCGCGGCCGTGCTGCCGGGCACGAGCTTCGCCGAGAAGGACGGAACGATCGTGAACTACGAAGGACGCGAGCAGCGGCTCCGCCGGGCGATCACGCCGGTCGGCCAGTCGAAAGCGCTCGGTGAAGTGCTGATGCTCTGGCTCCACTCGGGCGCCGCTAAGGAGGCCGCGGTATGAACGAAGCCGTAACTACCGGATTCGATACGTTCGATCTCGTCGCCATGGGGCTGAAGATCGCCCTGATCGTCGTCATGCTCCTCCAAGTGGTGCCGATCATGGTGTGGGTCGAGCGCCGGGGCTCCGCGCTCCTGCAGAACCGGCTCGGACCGAATCGCATCGGGCCGTTCGGGCTGCTCCAGTCGCTCGTCGACGCGATCAAGATGATGTTCAAAGAGGATCGGGTCACGGGACACGTGAATCCGTTCTACTTCCGTCTCGCTCCGCTCGTTTCGCTCATCCCGGCGTTCATGACGTTCGCGGCGATCCCGTTCGCGAGCCACATCACGCTCGGCGATAAGACGGTCGAGTTTCAGATCGCCGACTTGAACGTCGGTCTCCTCTATATCCTCTCGATCACCTCGCTCTCCGTTTACGGCGTGATCATGGGCAGCTGGGCTTCGAACAACAAATACGCGATCTTCGGCGGCCTCCGCTCGGCGGCCCAGATGATCTCGTACGAACTTTCGATGGGCCTCTCGATCATCGGCCTCGTGATGATCGTCGGGTCGTTGAAACTCGGCGACATCGCCGCGGCCCAAGGAGCGGCGCTCTTCCATATCGGACCGCTCGCGATCCCGAAGTGGGGGATTTTCCTCCAGCCGATCGGGTTCTTGATCTTCATCACCTGCACCTACGCCGAGACGAACCGCCTGCCGTTCGACCTTCCGGAAGGCGAATCGGAAATCGTCGCGGGTTACCACCTCGAATATTACTCGATGATGTTCGGCGCATTTATGATGGCCGAATACATCAACATGACGGTGGCCTCGGCGCTGACGGCGACCCTCTATTTCGGGGGCTGGCAGCTTTTCCCTGGTCTCGATCTCGTGCTCGCCTCGGCGGCGAACCACGGACTCCAGGGACTCGCCTTCGAATGGACGCGCGTCGCGCTCGAAGCCGCGTGCTTCACGCTGAAGACGGCGTTCTTCATGTGGCTCTTCGTTTGGGTCCGCTGGACGATCCCGCGGTTCCGTTACGACCAACTGATGAACCTCGGGTGGAAAGTCCTCCTCCCGCTCTCGCTCGCGAACATCTTCGTGACGGGATATCTGATCTACCTGAAAGTCCTTTGATCTAACTTAAGAACCCTGGGTTCTTTACGGAGTAACCGATGCTCGTTAAACGCGACACTACCGCCCTCCAAAACCTCTACATCTTAGAGGTGTTGAAGGGTCTTTGGATCACGATGAAGAACATGCTCTTCGTCCGGCACGTGACCATCCAGTACCCGGAAGAACGCCGGAACTATTCGGACCGCTACCGCGGCATGCACTATATCAAGGCCACGAACGGCGTCGAAAACTGCACGGCGTGCATGCTCTGCCCGACGGTTTGCCCGGCCGAGTGCATCCACATCGAAGCTGGCGAACGCCCGGATAAGGAAAAGTACCCGGTGAAGTTCGACATCGACGTGCTTCGCTGCTGCTTCTGCGGCATGTGCGAAGAGGCTTGCCCGAAAGACGCGATCAAGCTCTCGAAGATCTACGAGATGAGCCTTTCGACCCGGAAGGTCTACGATAAGGACTACCTCCTCGAGCAACGGGGGCACAAATGATCGACGTTTCCCCGGTTACGTTCACGCTCCTCGCGGGCATCGCCATCGGCTGCGCGCTGATGGTCGTATTCAAGAAAAACCCGGTTTCGAGCGCCTTCAGCCTCGTCCTGCTTTTCGCCGCGTTCGCGGGCATCTACGCGCTCCTCGGAGCGCATCTGCTCGCCGCGCTCCAGATCCTCGTCTACGCCGGCGCGATCATGGTCCTCTTCATCTTCGTGATCATGCTCCTGAACGCGGACGAGCCGTCGTTCGACATGGGCCGGTCGCACCCGGTCTTGCGCGCGATCGTGGGCCTCTTCTGTCTCACGCTCCTCGGGTTCTTCGTGTGGGCGTTCAAGAAAAGCGAAGTCAGCCTCGTCATGCCGGGCCTCTTCTCGACGACCGCGGTCGACGCGGCCGGGGGAAATTCGAAAGTAATCTCGCAGCTGATGTTCTCGAAGTACGAGCTTCCGTTCGAACTCACGTCGATCCTCCTCCTCGCCGGCATCGTCGGCGCGGTGGCGATCGCGAAACGAAACCTGACGAGTCCGAAGGAAGGTGTGAAATGAACGAGATCAATCCCGGCGTCGAGCCTTGGCTGGTCCAGTCCTTCTGCGCGATCATCTTCTTCATCGGCCTCGCCGGCGTGATGATGCGTCGAAACATCCTCGTCATCCTGATGAGCGTCGAAATCATGCTGAACGCGGTAAATCTTTCGTTCGTCGCCTTCTCGCGCCAACACGCGGACATGGGCGGCCAGATGGCCGTCTTCTTCATCATCGTGGTCGCCGCGGCGGAAAGCGCCGTAGGCCTCGGTCTTTTGATCGCGATGTTCCGTACGCTCAAAACCGTCGACACCGACGAGATCCGCCTGCTGAAAGAGTGAGGATAGGGAGATCATGATGTTGAAATGGATTCCGCTGCTTCCGCTGATCGGTTTCACGATTAACGGATTCTGGTATGCCC
This sequence comes from Bdellovibrionales bacterium, assembly GCA_018266355.1. GTDB lineage: Bacteria > Bdellovibrionota > UBA1018 > UBA1018 > UBA1018 > JACMQW01. The sequence continues at coordinate 51,016 of JAFEAP010000029.1, read as the reverse complement.
TGATCCAGTGCCGCCCCGGCGCGAAAAAAGCCGGCGCCGGCATTCCGGGCCTGATCGCGACGACGATGATTTTCCTCTCGTTCCTGATCTCTCTCCGGGTCTTCTTCTACCTGAAAGGGCAGCCCGAAGACGCCCGTCTCGTCGAAGAACACCTCTTCTCCTGGATGAAGGTGGGAGACTTCAACCTCGAGATGGCGCTCCGGATCGACTCGCTTTCGACGCTCTTCACTCTCGTCATCACCGGCGTCGGAACGCTGATCCACCTCTACTCCATCGGCTACATGGGGCACGACGCGACCCCGGGTAAGTTCTTCGCCTACCTGAACCTCTTCTGCTTCGCGATGCTCATGCTCGTGATGGGTTCCTCGCTCCCGATCCTCTTCCTCGGATGGGAAGGCGTCGGTCTCTGCTCGTATCTCCTGATCGGGTATTGGTACCAGGACACCGAAAAGGCCTCGGCCGGCAAGAAGGCCTTCATCGCGAACCGCGTCGGCGACTTCGGCTTCATCCTCGGGATGTTCCTCATCTATACCCACTTCGGCACCCTCGAGTTCGGGAAGATCACTGAGCTCCTCGGCAAGAGCGAGTTCACGACGCTCCTGAACCCGACCGCCGTGACGGCGACCTGCCTCCTGCTCTTCCTCGGTTGTACCGGGAAGTCGGCCCAAATCCCGCTCTACGTGTGGCTCCCGGACGCGATGGCGGGCCCGACGCCGGTTTCGGCCCTCATCCACGCCGCGACCATGGTCACTTCCGGCATCTACATGCTCGCGCGGCTGAACCTCCTCTTCTCGCTCTCGCACACGGCGATGACCGTGATCGCGGTGATCGGGGCGCTCACGGCGCTCCTCGCCGCCACGATCGCGATCGCGCAGAACGACATCAAGAAGGTCCTCGCCTACTCGACCGTCTCGCAGCTCGGGTACATGTTCCTCGCCTGCGGCGTCGGCGCGTACGGAGCGGGCGTTTTCCACGTTATCACCCACGCGTTCTTCAAAGCCCTCATGTTCCTCGGCGCCGGCTCGGTCATCCACGGCATGCACGAAGAACAAGACATCATGAAGATGGGCGGTCTCAAGTCGAAGATGCCGGTCACTTTCGTGACGTTCCTCGTGGGATGGATCGCGATCAGCGGGATTCCGCCGTTCGCCGGATTCTTCTCGAAGGACGAGATCCTTTGGAATACGTTCGCCGGCCCGCACGCCTCGAAGTTCCTCTGGGCGATCGGTCTTTTCACGGCGATGCTCACGGCGTTCTACATGACCCGCATGTTCTACCTCACGTTCATGGGCACGCCGCGCTTCAACGAGGCCGCGATGGGCGCGAACGGACACGGACATCACGACGATCACGGGCACGATCATGGACACTCCGACGACCACGGCCATGGCCACGGTCCGAAGGGCGTGCACGAATCCCCGGCGCTCATGACGATTCCCCTCGTGGTCCTCGCCGTTCTCTCGATCGTCGGCGGGTTCATCGGGATCCCGCACCACAGCTGGCTCGAGCACTGGCTGGAACCCGTCATCCCGGGCCACGCCGAAGGCGCGTTCTCCGTCGGCGAAACGGGCGAACTCGTCCTCATGATCGTTTCGGTCCTCGCCGCCGCGGGCGCGATCGCCTACGCGTGGAAGACCTACACGAACCTGAAGTCGGCCGAAGCGCGCAAGAAGAAGCACGCGAAGCTGCACGAGGCGCTCGAAAACAAATGGTACGTCGACGAGGCCTACGAAGCGACGTTCATCCAGCCGATCTACGAACTGTCGGTGAAGCTCTGGAAGGGATTCGACGTCGGCGTGATCGATCGGATCGTCCTCGGGTTCGGCCGCGTCTCGCAGTGGACGGGCCAAGCCGCCCGCACGCTCCAGACCGGCTCGATCCAAGTCTACGCGATCATGCTCCTCTTCGGCCTCGTGATGACGCTCGCTTACCTCATTAAAGGGTTCATGTGATGGAATGGTTTAATTCGCATCTGCTCACCGGTTTGACCTTCCTGCCGCTCGTCTGGGCGGCCGTCGGCACGCTTCTACCGGAAAAGACCGTGAAGCACTGGGCGTTCGCCGGGTCCATCGTGGTCTTCCTGCTCTCGCTGAAACTCTATACCGGCTACGATCCCCAAGGCGCCGAGTTCCAATTCCTCGAATCCGCGGAGTGGATCCCGGGCCTCGGAGTGAATTACTCGCTCGGGATGGACGGCATCTCGATGTGGCTGATCCTCCTCACGACCTTCCTCTCTCCGCTCGTCATCCTCTCCTCGTACCAAGGCGTCGAAGACCGCGAGAAAAGCTACTACACGCTGCTCCTCGCGCTCCAAACCGGGATGACCGGTGCGTTCGTCGCGATGGATACCTTCCTTTTCTATGTGTTCTGGGAAGCGATGCTCATCCCGATGTATTTCCTCATCGGCATCTGGGGCGGCAAGGAACGCATCTACGCCGCGATGAAGTTCTTCATCTTCACGATGGTCGGATCGCTCCTCATGCTCGTCGCGATCTTCTTCCTCGCCTACCAGCACAAACTCCAATTCGGCAATTTCTCGACCGCGCTCCTCGACCTCTACAAAGTGAAGCTCGACGGCGCGGGTTATTTCTCGACCCAAGGGCTCCTCTTCCTCGCCTTCGCCCTCGCGTTCGCGATCAAGGTGCCGCTCTTCCCGCTTCACACCTGGCTGCCGGACGCCCACGTCCAGGCCCCGACCGCGGGTTCGGTCATCCTGGCCGGCGTCCTCCTGAAGATGGGCGGTTACGGCTTCATCCGGTTCGCGTTCCCGCTCTTCCCACAGGCGGTCGCGACGTATCAGCACACCTTCCTGATCCTCGGCTCGATCGCCATCGTCTACGGCGCCTGGGTCGCCATGGTCCAACCCGACATGAAAAAGCTCGTCGCCTATTCGTCGGTTTCCCACATGGGTTACGTCGTGATCGGCCTTTTCGCGCTGAATTCGATCGGCGCGACCGGATCGGTCTACCAGATGTTGAACCACGGGATTTCCACTCCGGCGCTCTTCCTCATGGTCGGCATGCTCTACGAGCGCCGGCACACGAAGGAAATCAAGGAGTACGGCGGAATCACGAAGGTGATGCCGCTCTTCGCGGTGGCCTTCATGATCGCGACGCTCTCCTCGGTCGCGCTTCCGGGCACGAACGGATTCGTCGGCGAGTTCCTCATCCTCCTCGGCGCGTTCAAGGCGAACCCGGGCCTCGCGGTCCTTGCCACGACGGGCGTGATCTTCGGCGCGGTCTACATGCTCTGGATGTTCCAGCGCGTGATGTTCGGCCCGCTCACGAATCCGGAGAACAAGAAACTCAAGGACCTATCGCTCCGCGAAGCCTGCGTCCTCACCCCGCTCCTCGTCGCGATGATCGTGATGGGCGTGGTTCCGAATTTCTTCTTCGAGAAGATGGAAACCTCGGTCGCGAAGCTCCTCGAGCGGACCGGAAAAGTCGAAATGGTCGCCCAAACCGCGATCCGGAAAGACGGGAAGTAACCCATGGACAAGCTCAACGTCATCGATCCGAGTTTCCTCACCCTGAGCGGGGATCAGCTCGCGCTTCTCGGGCCTTACTTCTGGATGATCGGAGCGGCTCTGCTCGCGATGATCGTCGGAGTGATCCGGTTCTTGCCGTCGAAATGGACGGTGTTCGCCGTCGCGATGGTCGGGATCCTCGGCGGACTCTTCGTTTCCGCGAATCAGATCGGGATGGATCGCGCGGATCTCTTCGGCGGAATGATGGTCGCCGACGGGTTTTCGGCCTTCTTCAACGTGCTTTTCCTCGGCACCGCGGCGCTTTCGCTCTGCGCTTCGCTGAAATACCTCGATAAAGAGAAGCTCCAATACCCGGAATACACGATCCTCCTCCTCTTCTCGACGATCGGAATGATGCTCATGGCTTCGGCCCTCGATCTGATCACGATCTTCATCGCGCTCGAGATCATGTCCCTCTCCGTGTACGTGCTCGTCGGCTTCCGTCGGAACGACCGCCGTTCGAACGAAGCCGCGATGAAGTACTTCATCCTCGGCGCGGCCGCGTCGGCGATCCTTCTCTACGGTTCCGCGCTTCTCTACGGTTCCACGGGAACCTTCGTCATCACCGAGATCCTCGCCCGGATTTCCGCGAAGGGCGACCTGATGACCCCGGTCTTCCACCTCGGCGCTTGGATGGTGCTCGCGGGCTTCCTCTTCAAGATCGCGTCGGTGCCGTTCCATATGTGGCTGCCCGACGTCTACGAAGGCGCGCCGACGCCGATCACGGGCTTCATGACGACCGGAGTGAAGGCGGCCGCTTTCGCCGCGTTCATCCGCGTCTTCGTCGCATTCGGTTACGGGAAGGACCTCACGAGCGCCGTCGAAGGACGGCTGCACGACGTGCTTTGGGTGCTCGCCGTCGCGACGATGTTCATCGGAAACGTGATCGCGCTCACCCAGACGAATCTGAAACGCATGCTCGCTTATTCGACGATCGCGCACACGGGCTACCTCCTCGTCGGGATGATCGCGGCGCCGCACGCGGAATCGGGATTCGCCCCGGTCGCGATGTACCTCGCCGTCTACACGGTGATGAACCTCGGGGCCTTCGCCGTTCTTTCCGTCCTCGCCGGACGCGGGGACACGGGTTTGAATCTCCACGACCTTTCCGGTCTCGGAAAACGCCACCCGTGGCTCGCGTTCTCGCTCGCGATATTCCTCTTCTCGCTCGCCGGCATTCCGCCGACCGCCGGGTTCGCGTCGAAGTACTACCTTCTTTATTCCGCGATCCAAGCGAAGGAAGTCTGGCTCGTCGTGCTCGCGGTTCTCTGCAGCGCGATCGCGGTTTACTATTACCTCCGCGTCCTCGTGTACATGTACATGCGGGAGCCCCAAGCCGACACCCCCTCCGCGAAGGATTTCACCCCGGCCGCGGCGGCGTTCGCGGTGGCGATGATGGTCGCGATGACCCTGCAGATCGGGATCCTCCCGGCGAAAATGATGGCGATCACGAAGCGAGTGGTCGCGAAGCTCTAAGTCCGCAAGTAGGCTCACGGCCCGGATGGGCGGGCTTCGCCCGACCGTAGGGGTGTGAGCTGTTCTAGGATTGATCTAGAGTAGGCAGGATTTGCCGGTTTGGAGCCAGGAAGGGGCGTAGGCCCATGATCTCTCTCGCCTTCCCGCGCGTCTTTTCTGGTAAAATGGGAATGTGCATTCAGGCCCGCTCTTTAAGGTGAAGCACCACACCGGTCGCATCTTAGGGCCGCTCGATCTCGAGCGGATAAAAAAGCTCATCCTGAAAAACCAAATCACCGGCGTCGAGCTCGCGAAGGAGTATCCGAACGGGATCTGGCAGGACATCAATCGGCTGCCGGAACTCGCCGAGCTGCTTTATTTGAACGCGTCGGGAAAATTGACCGAAGGGAGCGGAGCGCTCAAAAGCGAGCAGAGTAGTTATCGCCCGATCCTGAGTCCGACCCGGGAACAGTTCGCGCCGACCGTCGTCCTCCCCTCGGCTCCGGTTCCGGCGGAGCCCGCCGAAATCGAGTCGAAGACGAGTCTCACCGTCGAGCACCGCGCGCAGGTCCGCGTCCAACAGCCGAAAGCCGCGATTCGGCCGGCGGATCCCGATCGGACGCGGGTCGCCGACGAGGACGACGAGCCGACGATGATGGATCCGCGCGGACCGAACCCGATGCGCGCGGAAGCGGCCGACTCCGGAGGAACCGCGACGGCGCTTTCCACCGAACCGCCGCCGGAATCGCTGACGATCGAGGACGGGACCGAGCTCGTCGAAGTGAAGGGGTCCCACCCGCTCGTCGAGGTCGATTCGCACGCCGAACCGATGCTGCCCGACCCCCTTTCCGATCCGGGTTTCAAAAAGCGGGTGCAGGAAGTGACCGTCGCGCTCTATCGTCCCGGACTCGAGCCGGCGAAGAAGAAGCGACGGATTCCGAAGGGCAAGGAACTCGTCCGAATCGTACTCATCGCCGCCGCGCTCGGCTATTTCGGCTACGACACGTTCATGAAGGAGACGACGGACGTCGCGGGAAACATCCTGAAAAAGTCCGAATCCTTTCGCCCGACGCTTCCGCGGCCGAACCCCGGAAAGGTCGACTCGGCGTACAGCGAAAAAGAGTACAAGAAGGGGATCTTCGCCTACTCCTTCGATCACGTTCCGGGCTACAAAGCCGCCGCCATCCACTTCAGCAACGCGGTCACGGCCGATCCCGAGAACCTGAAAGCCTACGCGATGCTCGCGAGCGCGTACGTGAATCTCATCGACACTTCGACGAAGGACGAAACGTTCTTTTCCGTCATCTCGCAGCTCCTCGATTCCGCGAAGGCGAAGGGAATCGATCTCCCCGAGCTGATCATCGCGGAGTCGGAATTCCTCACCGTGACCGGCCGGCCGGACGCCGCGATCCAGCGAATCGTGAATTACACGAAAGGGATGAAGACCCTCGATCCTTCGCTTTACCTCTACATCGCGGAAGCCTTCCTCGCGAAAGGGGACGCGAAGAGCGCTTCGCCTTACGTCCAGAGCTTCCAGGACAACCAGGCATGGAGCCCGCGGATCTTCTACGTCCGCGGCCGGATCGCGGAGGCGCTCGGGGACACGGGCGCCGCGACCGCGCAGTACGACAAGGCCCTCCTGAAGTGGAAGGAGCATGCGAAGTCTCGGCTTCGCCGGGTATACGTCGCGTGGAAAGGAGGGAACGTCAAGAGCTCCGCCGAGGATCTGAACACGATCCTGAAATTCCCCGATGCGCTTTCCCCGAAGGACCTCGCCCAGGCGTATTACCTCTATTCGCAGCTTTTCTCGGTGAACCAAAATTCCGAAGGCGCGCTCATCGCGATCGAGCGCGCGCTGAAACTCGATCGCACGAACCGGGACTACATCCTCGAATATTACACGCTCCAGGCCCGTGAAAACGGGAGCAGTTCCCGGGCGAAAGCGATCGCGCGGATGTACCTGAACCTCGGCGAAGGCGAGAAGAAACTCAAGGAAGGCCTCGTGAACGACGCACTCGCGAAGTTCCTCGACGCGCGCGCGGAGAACCCGAAATCCGCCGAGCCGCTCGTGAAGATCGGCGATATGTTCGTCCAGCTGAACGACATGGTGAACGCCCGGCTGAATTATCAGAAGGCGGCCGAGCTCGAACCGAATTCGATCGAGGTTTGGTCGAAGTACATCTCCGTCTTGATCCAAAGCTACGAGTGGGACGAGGCCCAAAAGGCGATGGATAAGTTCCGGAAACTCCCCGTGAGCCAGTCCTCGATCGACAAGGCGGCCGGGGACATGTACGCGAAACAAAACCGCTACGTCGAGGCGGCCGCGTTCTACAAAAAGGCCATGAGCCGGGAGTCGATCGACCCCGACGTCTACATCGCGTACGGGAAGATCCTGATGGCGGTGAAAAGTTACAAGGACGCGCCGTTTTTCTTCGCCCTCGCGCGTCGCTTCGATCCACTCAATCCGGAGCCGGTGATCCAAACCGCGAAAGCCGCCGCCGAAGTCGAAGGGCCGGACTCGGGGATCGAATACCTCGAGGGTGAACTCCAGAAGGGATCGTTCGCGCGCGCGGAGCTGCTCGCCGCGATCGCCGAACTCGAGATCAAGAAAGGCCAGTGGAAGGAAGCCGAGCAGTACGTCGAGCAGTCCCGGCAGGCGAACCCGGAATACGCCTATCCGTGGAAGCTCCAGGCCCAGATCTACCTGAACGACGAAAATACGGACAAGAAAGCGCTCGATAAAGCGCTCGACGCATTCAAGAGCTATTCCGATCGGAACTCCTCGGATCCTTCGGGTTATCTTTCACGCTACCAGATTTTCATGAAGAAGGCCCAGTTCGAAAAGGCCCAAGCGGAGCTTGAGCGCATCTACGCGATCTATCCGAAATATCCGAATCTCCACTACTACAAGGGCCTCATGTACACGAACATGGGGAACTACAAGCTCGCCGCCGAGGAATACGGAACCGAGCTCGCGAACAACGACCTTTCCGTTCCGTCGCTGATCGCGCTCGGTAAAGCCAAGATCGAGCTCGGCGACGCGAAGGGCGCGCTCGTCCCGCTCGCGAAAGCGATGGGACTACAGCCGAACAATTCCGAGGCGAAGATGAACGCGGCGATCGCGAACCATCGGATGAAGAACTACGCCGGCGCGATCGCGCTCTTCCAGGCCGCGATCCAGCTCGACGCCGGGAATCCGATCCTCTACAAGCGCATGGGCGAGTGCTACCGGGACATGGGCGACTTGATCGCCGCGCGCGGAGCGTTCCAGAAATACCTTCAGATGGAGCCGGACGCCGCGGACAAAGCCGATATCGAGCGCTACCTCTAAAGAGGTTCGTGGCTTACGGATCGCAGAAAAAGATGCGCTTACCGACTTCGATCGCCTCGCCGCTGAGGAGGTGGAGCGTCTCGACGACGTCGGATTCGAAGTCGCCCGAGACGGAGGTGATCCGGTCGGTTTTAGGATTGCCGTGACGATCGGTTTTCGGCTCGCCGTGGCGGTTGCGGCGGATCGGGAGCTCGGTGTCGCAGGCGATGCGCAGGTATTTGCGCGAAAGGCCTCCGGAGACGGTCGGGGAAAGCATCGGAAAGGTCGCGGCCATCGGCTTCTCGAGGATCATCGCGTGGGGATCGGCGATCTGACCGCGAGGCACGACTTCGGCGACGTCTTTTCGGGCCGCGAACTCGGCAATGGAATGAGCCACGAGCTCGTCGTCGAAAATATAGGCCCACTTCGGGTTCTCCGCGAAGCTAGCGAGAGCGAGGATCGAAAACACGCCGACGAGGAAGTAACGGTAGGCCATACCGGGGGTAATGCAATCGCCCGACCACCGCCGCCCTCTATTATAGAGGCGGCGGAGGCGGAAGGATCGTCCAAGTCCTAGACAGCCCGGGAAAACCTCGTCATTTCCGGTAACTAACGCTCCGACCGTCTTCGGCGTAAAAACGCCTCCGTTTTAGGCGGCGAATTTGATAGTGTTCTCGGTATGTTAGATCCCCGGCTCTTCGTCGATCAGCTCGAAACCCTCGAAAAAGGCCTCGCAAAAAAGCTCTTTCCCTCGGAAGAGATCTCGAAAATCGTGGTCGCCTCGAAACGCCGGAAAGAGCTGATCCAAGAGACCGAGGCCTTGAAGGCGCAACGAAACGCCGGGAGCCAGGAAGTCGGAAAGCTCAAGGCAAAGTCGAAGACGGATCCTTCGGCCGCCGCGGCCGCGGACAAACTCATGGCGGAGATGCGCGAGATCGGCGACCGATCGAAACTCCTCGACGAGGAATTAAAAGCCGTCCAAGAAAAGCTCGATTCGATGAGCTTGCGCCTCCCGAACCTCCCGCACGAGTCGGTGCCGACGGGCGATTCGGCCGAAGGGAACAAGGAAGTGCGCAAGTGGGGAGAGCCGACGAAGCTCGGGTTCGCTCCGAAGGATCACGTCGCGCTCGGGGAGGGGCTCGGCATCATCGACTTCGAACGCGCGGCGAAGATCTCGGGCGCTCGGTTCGCGCTTTACCGGGGCGCCGGCGCACGGCTCGAACGCGCGCTCATCCAGTTCATGCTCGATCTGCACACGCGCGAGCACGGATACGAGGAGATCATTCCGCCGTTCCTCGTCTCGCGCAAAGCGCTGACGGGAACCGGCCAGCTTCCGAAATTCGAGGAAGACCTTTTCAAGACGTCGGTCGGCGATCGCGAGCTTTTCTTGATTCCGACCTCGGAAGTCCCGCTCACGAACATCGTTTCGGACGAGATCATCGAACCGGGCCGTCTCCCGCTTTATTTCACGGCGTATTCGCCCTGCTTCCGCAGCGAGGCCGGGTCGTACGGGAAGGACGTGCGCGGCCTCGTTCGTCAGCACCAGTTCCAAAAAGTCGAACTCGTGAAGATCGTCGACGAGAACACGTCGTTCGATGAGCTCGAAAAGATGACGAAGAACGCCGAGAAAGTGCTCGAACTCCTCGGGCTCCCCTATCGGACGATGCTCCTCTGCGGCGGAGATATGGGCTTCGGGGCGACGAAGACGTACGACCTCGAAGTCTGGCTGCCGGCCCAAAACACCTACCGCGAGATTTCGTCGTGTTCGAATTGCGGCGATTTCCAAGCTCGCCGTGCGCAGATTCGGTACCGCGCCGAGGCCGGCGGAAAGCCGAAACTCGCGCACACCCTGAACGGTTCGGGCCTCGCCGTCGGACGCACGTTCGTCGCGATCCTCGAGAACGGCCAGAACGAGAAGGGCGAAGTTCGGATTCCGGAAGCGCTCCACCGCTACCTCGACGGCGCGAAAGGCTTCGAGAAACGCGGCGCGGAGCTTTGGATGATCGGTTCGTCGAAGAAGTAAGTCGTTCGCGTCCGTGGAATACGGAGAGGTGGCCGAGTGGTTTAAGGCACCGGTTTTGAAAACCGGCGTAGGAGCGATCCTACCGTGAGTTCGAATCTCACCCTCTCCGCCATCGAATAAGAAAGGGTCCCTCTGCGAGGGGCCCTTTCTTATTCGATCGAGGGATGGCTCGTTTCGCTTCCTCCGTGTCGCATGAAATCGCTTCGCGATTTCGCGCGCACTCGGAACGCGTCGCGATCGATTTCCTTCGGAAATCGCCGCGCTCGTGCCTCACCCTCTCCGCCATCGACGGTATTGGTCGATCTTGGCGTGGTATTCGGCGCTCGCCGGCTTGGGTTTGGTTTCGCCGTATTTGCGGAAGTTCCGGAATCCGTCGGGCGTGACGGCTTACCGGATCGAAACGGCCTTCCACATCGCCGCCGTCGAAGCTTTCGTCGCGTAGCGGAAGGCGAACGGCGGGAGTTCTTTCGGCGTCGCCGGATCGTAGCCGCCCGGCCACGTCGATTCGTCGACGTGGATCCAGTCGTGGATGAGCGTCGGGTCCGGCGTGAGGTAAACGATGTTCGAAGCGTCGGGGCTCGCCCACGCGCCTCCCCGGAGGAGGACGCTCAAGAGGGAAACCGGGTGCTTCGGCGTTCCGACGAGTTCCTTCGGAAGCCGAAGGCGGACGAGCCACTCCTCGGGCATCGACGTCCCCGTCGCAATCTCGAAGAAGACGCGCGCGAAGTCGGCGCATCCCGCGCCCTGACCGGCGTAGACGTCCTGGCCGCCGCCGTAAACCGTGTACGATCCGTTTTCGATCCAGCGATCGAGGAAGTCGAGCATCTGTCCGCAGCGGTCGTCCGAAGTGGGGATGATGAGCGTGCGTACGCGGCCGTTTCGGCGGGCGTCCACGAGATCCTTGCCGAGCGATTCGCTCGTTTCGAGCTCGCCCGGAAATCCGTGCAGGAGCGTCCCGAGACCGAGTCCTTCCACGAACACGGTTTTCCGCGTGTCCTTTCCGCCGATGTCCGCCATCGCGGTGAGGACGTGACGGACGCCGTACGCATTCGCGTTCCGACAATTCAACTCGACGGCGACGTGGCTCATCGATGCGTAACGGGAAATGATCGCGTTCCGGGCGGCGGAGATCAGGAGCCCGCGCGGGGAGCTCCAATCGATCTTTCCTTCGGCGGCGACGAAATGGAGCCGAAGCTCGTTCTCGGCGGCGAAGGAAGGCAGGGAAGCGAAACACGCCGAAGCGACCAATACAGCGAAACATAGCCGGAAGGATTTCATGATCTCCGGAGGCTAACCGCCGATACCCCGTAAATTCAAGGCGGGAAGCCCGGTTGGGCGCCCCGGCAACCTTGGTCGACTCTATGCGTCGTTATCCGGGCGAACCTAACCGAACCGTGAAACGTCGGTTGTTGAAAAACGGCCGTCGCTCGCATAACTCCGGTCTATGAAACACTTCTCATTCTTCCGTTCCGCGCTCGTGGCTCTCGCCCTCGTCCCGGCTCTTGCTTCCGCGACCCCGATCGAGATCGTCCAGTCGATCCCGAACGGAACGAAACTCGCGGTTCCGAACCTTCGCCAAGCGAAGGACGTCTGGCCGGAAATGATCGACGGCGCTCGCCACACGATCGACATCGCGCAGATGTACATCAGCACGAAACCGGGCCGCGCGCTCGATCGCACGGTCGACGCCCTCGATCGCGCCGGAAAGCGCGGCGTGAAGATCCGGTTCCTGCTTTGGGCCGGGATGAAGGACACCGATCCCGCCGGCGTCGCGCGAATCAAAACGATCCCGAACCTCACCCTCGCCCTTTACGACATCAAACCGGTCACCGGCGGCATTCACCACGCGAAGTACTGGATCATCGACGGACGCGAAGTCTTCGTCGGCAGCCAGAACTTCGATTACCTCTCCCTCGAAGAGATCCACGAAACCGGCGTGCACCTGATTTCGAAGGCGATCGCGACCCAACTCGGCACCGTGTTCGCCCACGACTGGAACTTCGCCCTCACCGGAAAGTGGGGCAACGAAGCCGTTCCTCCGCGCATGAAGCTTCCGCCGGACGTCGAGCTCGTCGCGAGCCCGGAACGCCTGAACCCGAAGGGCCTCATGCCAGGGATCAAACGCCTCGTCTCGCTGCTCGCCCACGCGAAGCGCACCGTCCAAATCGCGCTCCTCGACTACTCCACCACCGCCTACAGCGGGAACGAGCCGTGGAAGGAAATCGACGGAGCCCTCCGCGCCGCCGCCGCGCGCGGAGTGAGGGTCGAACTTCTCGTTTCGCACTGGAATACGGCGAAGAGCGAGATCGCCTCGATTCAGTCGCTCGCCCTCGTTCCCGGCATCACCGTGCGCGTGAGCTTCGTCCCGGACCAACCGGGCGGACACATCCCGTTTTCGCGCGTGATCCACTCGAAGCACATGATCGTCGACGGCACGATTTATTGGGTCGGTACCTCGAATTGGTCACGAGGGTATTTTTACGACACCCGCGACATCGAGATCGTGATGTACCGGAAAGACCTCGCGGCGACCGGCACGAAGGTCTTCGAGGCGGTTTGGACCGCGCCCTATACCGAAGCGCTCGATCCGACCCGCGTCTATCCGACGCCGGTGAAATAAGGACACTAAAAAAGGACGTCGATCGGAGGATCGATCGGTCGCGCTTCGCAGTCACCGGCTGAGCCGTCCTCGTACACGACGCAGGCGAAGTCCGTCGTGCGATCGAGCGCGATCAGCGGGTGGTGCCACACGCCCGGATGATAAGTGATCCCCTGCCCCGACCGGGCGATGAATGCGCGAACGGTCGAGCGGTCGGGAGAGTCTTCGCCCGTCGCGACGATCACGAGGTAGCGCGCGGATTCGCTCATCGGCACGAAAAGCTGCGTCGAGTGCGGATGGCGCTCGAGGAGCCGGATCCGGAACGGCGAACCCGGATAGGGTCGGCTTCGAAACACGCAAAGGTTGGGCGAGGCGGTCGTTTCCCGGAGATTTTTCAATTCGCCGAGGTGGTTATACCGCTCCGCGGTGCCGTTATTCGCGCTTTTCGAGGGAAGGGCGGCGTCGGCCGCGACGACGGCACCGTACGGACGATAGGCATCTCGCGTGAGGGGTTCCGAAGAGAGATCCAAGTTGCTTCCAGCCTAGCGATTTGGGAAAAAATTCGGAAGGAGAAACTCGTGCTGATCGACCTTCACTTCGGCGACTGGTCCGCCTATCTCGTGCGCTGGATCCACCTGATCACGGGTATTTCGTGGATCGGAAGCTCCTTCTATTTCATGTGGCTCGACGCCGCGCTCGAAAAGCCGGTGGCGAACAAGCCCGACGTCGAAGGCGAACTCTGGATGGTCCATAGCGGCGGCTTCTACGAGGTCGAGCGCAAGAAAATCACCGCGGCGAACATGCCGAAGACCCTCCACTGGTTCAAATACGAGGCGCTCTTCACCTGGACGAGCGGGATCTGCCTCCTCGGCATCGTCTATTACGGAAACGCCTCGGCTTATATGATCGATCCTTCGGTGGCGAACCTCACTCCGGCCCAAGCGGTCGGCGGCAGCCTCGCCGCCCTCGCGATCTCGTGGTTCCTCTACGACGGCCTCTGGCAAACCGTCGGAAAATCGAAACCCGGTCTCGCGACCGGGGTCTCGTTGGCCATCGCCGCCGCGTTCGCTTTTCTCTTCTGTCATTTCCTGAGCGGTCGGGCCGCGTTCATTCATATGGGCGCGATGTTCGGAACGTGGATGGTCGCGAACGTGTGGGTGCGCATCCTTCCCGCCCAGCAGAAGATGATCGACGCCACCCGCGAGGATCGTCCCGTCGATTACGCGCACAGCGGTCACGCGAAACGCCGGTCCGTTCACAATACGTACATGACATTTCCCGTGCTTTTCATGATGCTCAGCAATCACTACGCGATGACCTACAGCGGTCAGAAAAATTACGTGATGCTGATCCTCCTTATCCTCTTCGGAGCGTCCGTCCGTCACGTGATGGTCGCGAAAGAAGGCAAGGGCACCTGGGCCGCGATCCCGGCCGCGATATCGCTCCTAGCGCTCGTCGCGCTTTCTTCCCAGTTCACTCGCCCCGTGGGCGACGCCACTGCGTCGGTCGGACCGCCGGTGCCGTTCAGCGACGTGCACGCCATCATCCAGAGTCGATGCGTGAGCTGCCATTCGAAAGACCCCGTGATCAAGACCTTCGGTCCGATGCCGGGCGGGATTTCGTTCGAGACGAACGAGCGGATCCATAGCCTCGCCGCCCGGATCAAATTCCGAGCGGTGATCACGAAGACCATGCCGATGGCGAACATGACGAAGATCACCGAGGAAGAGCGCACGACGCTCGGACGGTGGATCGACCAAGGAGCGAAAGTCGACGAATGACGGCCTCCGTGAACCCTCGTTTCGTAATCCGTAGCCGCCGAGTGCTCGTCGGATCGGAGGGTGAGCCTCGTCCCTCCGCCGTCGTCGTCGAGAACGGGAAAATCGCGGCGATCACCGAGTACGACGCATTTCCCGCGGGCGTGGAGACGATCGAAGGCGGCGACCGCGTGCTCATGAGCGGGATTTTCGATACCCACGCGCACATCAACGAACCGGGGCGCACCGACTGGGAAGGGTTCCAAACCGCGACCCGAGCGGCCGCGGCCGGCGGAATCACGAGCGTAATCGACATGCCGCTGAACTCGATCCCGGCGACGACGACCCTTTCCGCCCTTCACGTGAAAGCGGAGACGGCGGCCGGAAAATGCGCGATCGATTACGGGTTTTGGGGCGGAGTCGTTCCGGGAAACGCCGCCGAACTCGAGCCGATGGTGAAAGCCGGCGCTCTCGGGTTCAAGTGTTTCCTGATCGAATCCGGAGTCGACGAATTCCCGATGTCGACGGAGGCCGACCTTCGGATCGCGATGCCGATCCTCGCCCGCCTCGGCGTACCGCTCCTCGTTCACGCTGAACTCGACCTTCACCGGAGCGGAGGAGCGCTCCCGCCCGGGAAAGACGAACGCAGTTACGGCGCCTATCTCGAGTCGCGGCCTCCGAACTGGGAAGTCGAAGCGATCCGCATGATGATCCGCCTCGCGCGCGAAACGGGATGCCGCACGCACATCGTGCATCTCTCGGCGTCCGCCGCCCTCGCGGACCTTCGCGAGGCGAAACGCGCGGGCGTTCCGATTTCGGTCGAGACTTGCCCGCACTACCTCTATTTCGACGCGGAAAAGATCGACGCCGGGGCGACCCACTATAAATGCGCGCCGCCGATCCGGGAACACGCGAACCGCGAGGCGCTCTGGGCGGGCTTGCGCGACGGAACGATCGATTTCGTGGTTTCCGACCACTCCCCATGCTCTCCGGCGCTGAAACTCGCTTCGACCGGTGATTTCGGGAAGGCCTGGGGCGGGATCTCGGGACTTCAGTTCAGCCTCTCCGTGGTTTGGACCGAGGCGAGGAAACGCGGTTTCACTTCGCGGGACGTGAGTCGTTGGATGAGCGAGGGCACGGCGATTTTCGCGGGCCGGGGATCCCGAAACGGAACGATCGCCGTCGGAAAGGACGCGGACCTCGTCCTTTGGGAGCCCGAGGCGTCCTTTCGGTTGAAACGCGACATGATTTACCACCGGCACGCGGTCACTCCGTACGCCGAATTCGAATTTTACGGAAAGGTCGCGCGGACGATCGTGCGCGGCCGAACGGTTTACGCGGACGGCGGATTTCCCGAAGCCGCGGCGATCGGAACGCAGCTGAAAAGGATGCCCGAAGCATGAACGCGACCCTCGATTCCCGCCGCCCCGCCGTTTCCTTCCTCGAACTGATCGATCTCGCTTCGGCGAAGGTCGGCGGAAAGACCCTCGCGTCGAGCGACGACTTCTTCGCCCCGATGGAAAACATGTTGAAACCCGAACCGGCGATCTTCATCCCGGGGAAATACGTCGACACCGGAAAGTGGATGGACGGATGGGAAAGCCGCCGGAAGCGGAACCTTCGTCCGGGACACGATCACGATTGGTGCATCGTCGAACTCGGACTTCCGGGAATCGTCCGCGGTTTGAACGTCGACACCGCTTTTTTCACGGGCAATTATCCCGAATACTGCGCCGTCGACGCCTGCCATTCCGAAGGAAAACCGGGCCCGAAGACGGCGTGGACCGAGATTCTAACGAAATCCCGGCTGCAGGGCGATTCGATCAACCTCTTTCCGATCGGGAACGACCGGGTTTGGACCCACCTCCGGCTCCGAACCTTTCCGGACGGCGGGATCGCGCGTTTCCGTGTGCACGGCGAGGTCGTTCCGGACACGAAAAAGCTCCGGGCCTCGAAAAAGACGATCGACCTCGTCGCCGCCGAGAACGGCGGCGTGGTCGTGACCGCGAACGACATGCACTACGGATCGAAGGATAACCTCATCTTTCCGGGGCGCGCGAAGACGATGGGCGAAGGATGGGAAACTCGGCGGAAACGCGGCCCGGTCACCCCGGATTGGATCGTGATCAAGACGGCGATCGCGGGAAAAATTTCGAAAATCGAGGTCGATACGAATTACTTCAAAGGGAACTACCCCGAGAGCTGCTCGATCGAAGGCTGCCGGTACCCGTCGCGCGATCTCGTGGCGGCGGACTTCCGCGACCGTACGGATTTGAAGTGGGTCGAGATCCTGCCGCGCACGAAACTCCGGGCCCACACCCAGCACCATTTCGGGAAGGAACTGAACGCCGCCGCGACGGCGCTCGCCTTCGACTATATTCGGCTGAATATCTACCCGGACGGCGGGATTTCACGCCTTCGGATCTTCGGAACTCCGTCGGCGTGACGATGACGCTCGACGAGTTGAATCGATTGACGAAGGAAGAGGCGATCGCGGCGTTCGCGAGATGCTGCGGGACGCGCCGATGGGGCGAGCGAATGGCGGAAAGCCGCCCCTTCGCGAGTCCGGCCGCTCTTTTCGACGAAGCCGACCGAATCTGGTCCGCGCTCGGCGAAGCCGATTGGCGCGAGGCCTTCGTGCACCACCCGCGAATCGGCGGCGTCGACGATCTTCGGAAGAAGTTCGGTTCGACCGCGGCCTGGGCGAGCGGCGAACAAAGCGGAGTTCAGGGCGCGTCCGAGGAAGTGCTGAAGGGCCTTGCCGACGGAAACGCGAGGTACGAGAAGCGTTACGGCCACATTTTCCTCGTCTGCGCGACCGGTAAGTCGGCGGCCGAGATGCTAGCGATTCTAGAATCCCGAATGAATCATTCGCCCGAGGAAGAGCTGCGGATCGCGGCCGGCGAACAAGCGAAGATCACCCGAATTCGATTGGAGAAACTACTCGCATGACGAAGAAACTGAGATCCCCGATCACCACCCACGTCCTCGACCTCGTCGAGGGCCGTGCGGCGACGAAAGTTCCCGTTCTCCTCGAGGGCCTCGACACGAAAGGCAAATGGAAGCAACTCGGCCATTCCTACACGGATGCCGACGGCCGCGTCGAGGACTTGCTTCCCGCGGGCGAGCCCGCCCAACCCGGGACGTATCAGATCACCTTCGACACCCAGATGTACTTCGCGAAACGCGGAAACGAGTGTTTCTATCCGAAGGTCGTCGTCCAGTTCCGTCTGACCGAACCGGAGCGTCACCACCATATTCCGCTCCTTCTGAGCACCTTCGGATACTCGACCTACCGCGGAACTTGAGACCGCCGCGCGAGAGACTAGTCGACCGAGCAGGTTCCGAGGTCTTTCGGATCCGAGCAGCGGATGCGCGAACTCAGGTCCGTCGTGACGTAAGTTCCGTTCGGAGCGCGGTCGACGAGGTATAGGCCGACGTCGTCGAGCGTGATCTTCGCGAGCGGCGGGGCGAACGCGAGCGCGCCGCTGATTCCGAGCCGGAAGGAAGCCACTCCCGACTTCAATGCGAACCGAACGGACTCCGGAAGCTCGATTCCGACGACGCTTTCCCTCCGCCAAAGATCGAGGCCCATTTCCCGGAGCGTGTCGTTCGGATGCTTTCCGTTTTGATAGACTGTTCCGTCGGGCGCGATGAGGCTCAGATGAGGAAAACCGACGAGCGTCCCGCGAATCCGAAGATAGGCGTACTCCGTCGAGGGACTCGAGAGTTTTCCCTCGCGGGCGAGTTCTTCGTCGCTCGTGCGAAGCATCTCGGGGTTTTCGATCGGGATCATATCTCGGGATTTCGGATAGGGAATCTCGAAAGAAGGGTCGATCACCGTGCGACGACCGGAGGCGGTTCCGTACGGGAATTTCGGACGGTCGCCGAAGATGTTATGGCGCGCGTTCACGTAAAGGATCGGCCGATCCGTGTCTCGGTAAAATTTCCCGGAGAAAGAGCAAGTCCGGTGACCGACTCCGAGGGCGACGTCGCAGTGGTAGCGACGGTGGTGTCCCTTCCCCGATTGGGGATCGATGCGGACCTCGTACGTCCACTCGATATCGAGCCGACGCCCGTAACGGGCCATCTGGTGGTCGGTTCCTTCCGTGGAGTGCATCGAGTCCTCGTCGCTGAAGAACGTCGTGTAACGGATCGTCTGGGTTCCGTCGATCGCGGTCGCGATGGAATAGCCGACGCCGAGGATCCGGTCGGTGTTCGGGTTCGCTATCTGGTCCTTTCGCGAGACGAAGACCGGAGCGTTTCGCCGAACGATCTCGGGGACGTCCGCCGAGGCGAACGTCGGAATCGCGAGGGCCAGCGCGGTGAAGAGCGCGCGGTTCATGAATCGGCGGATTCGGCTTCGGCGGCGGACTGGGTGGCTTGGCCTCCGATCCGCTTGATCTCGACGAGGTAGGCTTCGAGGATCTTCTGCTCGAACGTCGCGCGGGTCGATTGGTTCAGCGGATGGGCGATGTCCTTGAAGGTGCCGTCCTTCCGCTTCTTGCTCGGCATGGCGACGAAAAGACCCGAGACGCCCGCGATGATTTTCAAATCGCGGACGACGAAGCAATCGTCGAGCACGATCGTGATGTAGGCTTTGAGCTTTTCCTCGTTGACGGGAAAAACTTTGATCTCGGTGATGTCCATAACCCTTCCTTGATTCTCGCACAGGAAAGGCGGAAGACGACACGGGAACGTGAATTTCACGCCCCGCGTCGTCTCATCGCATCAACTAACCGGATGGAACTCGAATTCCCCTTTTTTGACGCCCACTTCGACTTGGGTGCCGCTCGGGAAGCGTCCTTCGAGGAGACCGATCGAGAGGGGGTTTTGGATCTCGCGTTGGAAGACCCGCTTCATCGGCCGAGCCCCGAAATCCGGGTCGTAGCCTCGCTCGGTGAGGAGATCGAGCGCCGCTTCCGAGAAGCGGAGGACGACCCCGCGTTCGCGGAGCATCTGGTTCAACTTCGACGTGTAGGCTTCGACGATCTTCGCGAGTTGGCCGCGTTCGAGGTTGTCGAACGTCACCACTTCGTCGATCCGGTTCAAGAACTCGGGCCGGAAGTGCGAACGCAAGAGTTTTTGGATCTCCGCGTCTCGTTTCTTCACGTCCTTTTCCTCGAGGATCAGGTGCGAACCGAGGTTCGACGTCATGATGATCACGGTGTTCGTGAAGTCGACCGTGCGGCCTTGACCGTCGGTCGCCCGCCCGTCGTCGAGAATCTGGAGGAAGACGTTGAAGACGTCCGGGTGCGCCTTTTCGATCTCGTCGAAAAGGATGACCGAGTACGGTCGACGACGGACGGCTTCGGTGAGCGCGCCGCCCTCTTCGTACCCGACGTAGCCCGGAGGGGCGCCGAGGAGGCGCGCGACCGAGTGCTTTTCCATGAATTCGGACATGTCGATCCGGATCATCGCGCGTTCGTCGTCGAAGAGGAATTCGGCGAGCGCCTTCGCGGTCTCCGTCTTCCCGACGCCGGTCGGTCCGAGGAAGAGGAACGAGCCGATCGGCCGGTTCTTTTCCTGGAGACCCATCCGCGATCGGCGGACGGCGTTCGAAATCGCGTCGATCGCCTTCTTTTGGCCGATGACGCGGTCTCCGATCCGGTCCTCCATCTTGAGGAGGCGCGATTGCTCGCCTTCGATCATCTTCGCGACCGGAATACCGGTCCACTTCGCGACGACCTCGGCGATGTCGTTCTCCGAGACCTCCTGGCGCACGAGGACGCCGTCGCCGTGATCCCCGCCTTTCGCGACGATCGCGTCGTATTCCTTCTGGAGGCCGAGGAGTTTCCCGTACCGGAGTTCGGCCGCGCGCTCGAGATTTCCCGAACGCTCGGCGGCCTCGGATTCAAGCCGAAGTTTTTCGATTTGTTCCTTGAACGTCTTCACCTTTTGGATCTCGGCGCGTTCGTTTTCCCATCGGGCCTTCAGCGCGGATCCCCGTTCCTTCAGGTTCGCGAGGTCGCGGTCGATGGTTTCGAGTCGTTCCTTCGAGGATTTATCGTTCTCTTTTTTGAGCGCCGCGCGTTCGACTTCGAGCTGGAGCGTTCGGCGTTCGATCTGGTCGACTTCTTCCGGTCTCGATTCGATCTGCATTCGGATGCGGGCGGCGGCCTCGTCGACGAGGTCGATCGCCTTGTCCGGGAGAAAACGGTCGGTGATGTATCGGTTCGAAAGCGTCGCCGCGGCGACGAGGGCGGCGTCGCGGATGCGGACGCCGTGGTGGACTTCGTAGCGCTCGCGGAGACCGCGGAGGATCGATATCGTGTCTTCGACGGTCGGCTCCTTCACGAACACGGGTTGGAACCGACGTTCGAGCGCCGCGTCCTTCTCGATGTGCTTCCGGTATTCGTCGAGCGTGGTCGCGCCGACGCAGTGGACTTCGCCGCGGGCGAGGGCGGGTTTCAGCAGGTTCGAGGCGTCCATCGCGCCCTCGGACGCGCCGGCGCCGACGAGCGTGTGGAGTTCGTCGATGAAGAGGACGATTTTACCTTCGGCGTCGGTCACTTCCTTAAGGACGCCTTTCAACCGGTCCTCGAATTCGCCGCGGTATTTCGCGCCGGCGATGAGAGCGCCGAGATCGAGCGTTAGGAGCCGTTTATCCTTGAGCGATTCGGGAACGTCGCCGTTCACGATTCGGAGCGCGAGGCCCTCGGCGATCGCGGTTTTACCGACCCCGGGCTCGCCGATGAGTACGGGATTGTTTTTCGTCCTGCGCGAAAGGACCTGGATCACGCGGCGGATCTCCTCGTCGCGGCCGATGACCGGGTCGAGTTTCTGTTTGCGCGCGAGCGCGGTGAGGTCCCTGCAGTATTTTTCGAGGGCGCTCGTGAGCGCGTCCGAAGTCGCGCTGTCGACTTTCTTCCCTTTTCGGGCGGTGGCGATCGCGGATTCGAGGGCTTTTCGGGTGAGCCCGACGCGGTGGAGTTCTTTTTGGAGATCGGTGCCTTCGAGTTTCGGGGAGAGCATCCCGAGGAGGAAGTGCTCGGGGGCGATGTGGGTATCGCCGAGCTTTTTCGCCTCGTCCTCGGCTTGGACGAGGAGTCTCGTCGTGGTTCCGCCGGGATAGAGGTTCGAATTACCGCCGTGCACGCGCGGGAGTCGGCTGAGGAGGGTCTCGGCCGCGCGTGCGACGGCGTCGGGCTTCACGCCCGAAAGCGTAAGGAGTTCGGGGATCGCGGTATCGCCCTGGAGAGCCGCGAAAAGGATGTGCTCGGGGAGGAATTCGGAGTGGTCTCGGCGGATCGCCTCGTTCTGGGCGGTCTGCAGCAGGGACTGTGTCGATTCCGTGAATTTCTGGGACATGGCTTTTCTACCTTCTTCCTATAGGAAAGATGGGAGCAAACCCCGTACCGTCAAGTCGCGGCGTAGGCGCGACCGGGACGCGCCAAATCCTCGAATTTGGGACTATTTTTCGAGCCGACGGGACATTATTTCAGGTCGAGTACGAGAACTTGAAAATTCTCGAGTCCCGTTTCGTCGACGCGAAGGACCCGCAGCAAGTACGACTTCTTCGTCCGCAACATCCGGTAGAAATCGGCCTCGCTTTTCACGGGCTTCCGGTCGACCTCGACGATGATGTCGCCGCGGCCGAGTCCGGCTTTGTCCGCCGGGCTTTCGAAGCGGATGTCGCTCACGACGACGCCTTTTTGGTTCTCTTTCACGCCGAGTTCTTTCGCCGATTCGGGGGTCAGGTCTTCGACCTCGAGTCCCGAAAGCTTTTTACCGAGTTCCTCTTTCGAAGACGGCTTCGGACGACGCCGGTCTTCCGGGGCCGAA
Source organism: Bdellovibrionales bacterium (assembly GCA_018266355.1). GTDB lineage: Bacteria > Bdellovibrionota > UBA1018 > UBA1018 > UBA1018 > JACMQW01. The sequence goes on along the minus strand of JAFEAP010000029.1, from coordinate 28,561 downwards.
TTCGGCCGCAGTCCGATCTTGATCTTGAGTTCTTGGTTTTTCCCCGACCGGACGACTTTCACGGCGGCGTGCTCGCCGACCGTCGTGCTGGTCACCGCCATGATGAGGTCGTTCGCAGAGGCGATCTTCTTGCCCGCGAAATCGGTGATGATGTCGTAGGGGCGGATGCCCGCCCGTTCCGCCGGGTCTCCCGGGTAGACGTGCGCGACGAAACACCCGCGGACGTCCTTCGGTGCCTCGACGCGATTCGCGATCTCGGGCGTGAGATCGTTCACCTGGATGCCGATGTAACCGCGCGCGACCGAGCCTTTCGATTTCAGCTGGGGCAGGACGGTCTTCGCGAAATTGATCGGGATCGCGAAGCCGATGCCCTGGGCGCGGGCGTCGATCGCATTGTTGATCCCGATGACTTCGCCCTTCAGATTCACGAGGGGGCCGCCGGAATTACCCGGATTGATCGGAGCGTCCGTTTGGAGGTAGCTCGCGAGCGCGAAGTCGGGAGACTTCCGACCTTTCGCGGAGATGATGCCGTGAGTGACCGAGTGGCCTTGGCCGAAGGGGTTGCCGACCGCCATGACGTATTCGCCGACCTGGAGGGCGTCGGAATCGCCGAGCACGGCCGGAACGAGTTTTCGTTTCGTCTCGACCTTGATGAGCGCGAGGTCGAGATCCGGGTCGCGGCCGACGACTTTCGCGTCGGTCGGCTTCTCGTCGTTGTCCTCGGTGAAGATGATCTTGATCTCGTCGGCGTCGGCGACGACGTGGTTGTTCGTCAAGATCAATCCCGAGTCGTCGATGATGAAGCCCGTCCCGAGCGCCATCCCCTCCGGGACGTTTCCGTTTCCGTCGTCCTCGTCGTCCGGCGGTGGCCGGCGTCCGCCTCCCCCGTTCCGGAAAAAGTCCTCGAAGAACTTCCGGAAGAGATCATCCGGCGCGCCGCCGCGGCTATACGATCGTCGACCGCGGGAGACGGTCTGGATGTTCACCACCGACGGAACGACTTTCTTCGAGAGGTTCACGAAGATGTTCGGATCGAGATCCTGCGCGGTCGCCGGAAGCGACAGCGCGGAAGCGAATGCGAGTACGGATACGAACGACGTCTTTTTCATAGATACTCCGAACGCGGAATCAAGCCTTGGTCGGTTTCGTCTTTTCGACGAAACGCAGGCGGAGCTCGAAGAGGAGCTGGTCGATGAGGCGGTCTTCTTCGGCCGAACGGTTGCCCTTCGTTTTCGACTGCATGAGTTCGAGCAGGTCGATGTTTTGGCGGGCGAGTTCGAGGTTCGTTTCGTTTTTTTCCCCGGGGCCGAGTCCGAGACCCATGTAAGCCGCGGACGCGATCGAGAGGAAGAAAGTCGTTAAATCGATTTTATTTCCCGTCTCGGGAGCCGAAGTCATACTTCAAGATTTACCGCTCTCTCGGGAAGGAGACAAGGGCGACCGAGGGTAAGAAATGCATCCGGCCACGGAGCGACGGCGGAGTGACTCGAAAGAGCGACCGGAAGGCGGGGTACGCACCGTCGGGACTCCGCCTCGAGCTTGCGCAGGATCTCTTCCGCCACCGGGGGAGAGCCCGACCGGCGGTCGAAATAAAAGAACTCTAAGATCAGGACGAACGACGCCCAGAAAACGCCGCGCGCCGACTCGCGAATTAAAATGGTCTTAGAACGCTTCTGCCGGAAGAAGAGAATTTCGCGGAAGCCCGACGGGATCCGCGCGGTGAATCCGATCAGGATGGCGGTCAAAGCCGTTTCGAAACGCAGTCCGCCCTGGTGACCTGCCGCACGCATGCCCGTCATCAGCGACGCGATCTCGTTCGGGGAAAGGAGCGAAAGCGCCCCTCGAGTGATCCAAAGCGTAGGGTCGGCGGAGAGGAGGCCTTGGGTCGCGAAGGCGTGGCTCGAAGGGTCTTCGATCGCGTACACGCGGTAGGGTCCGACCCGGATCGAACTCGGTCGGAGCGTTTTCCGAATCTTTCGCTCGCCGAAGGCGGCGACGAAAAAGAGGACGAAGCCCACGACGAGAAACGTCGCCACGGCCGCGCGGTTTCCGGAAACGATCTTCGCGACGACGACCGGAACGGCGGCGAAGCCGGCCCAGATCGCCAAGACTTTCAGTAAGATGAAAGGAAGTCGCACTCCCCTAGCTTACCGGGATAAAACGACGAAGGGCAACGGTCTTCGACCTGACGGCCCGCGCTCAATCGCCTTTGCGGCCGCCGGCGGCCTTCGAGTTGTGGTATTCGATGGTGCTCTCGACGTTCGTGGACTCGGCGCCGTACTCGTAACCTTCCTTCCGGTCGATACCGGCGAGGCGGAGTTTCAGGTCGTCCGGATTCAAGGACGCGGAGACGCCTTCTTCGAGCGTGATGAGCTCGCCACGGATCAGGCGTTCGAGGTCCATGTTCATGGTTTGCATCTTGTAATAGAGTTCGCTCTTGCCCATCAGGTCGGGAATCATTTCGAACTGATGCGTGCGGATCGCATGTTCCACGGACGGAGACTTCACCAGGACCTCGGAGGCGAGGACGCGACCCTTTCCGTCGGCACGGACGAGGAGTTGTTGGGCGACGATGCCGATGAGCGATGACGCGAGCTGGACGCGGATCTGGTTCTTGTGGTCGGCCGGGAACATGTCGAGGATCCGATCGAGCGCGGATTTCGCGTCGTTCGTGTGGAGGGTGGAAATCACGAGGTGTCCGGTCTCGGCGGCGGTGATCGCGGTTTGGATCGTGACGTAGTCCCGCATTTCGCCGACGACGATGACGTCCGGGTCCTGCCGCATGCACGAGGCGAGCGCCTCGTTCATGCTCGGAAAGTCGACGCCGAGCTCGCGTTGGGTGATCACGGCTTTCTGGTCCTTGAACACGTATTCGATCGGGTCTTCGATCGTCACGACGTGGAGCCGTTGGGTGTCGTTCAGGTGCTGGATGAGCGACGCCATCGTCGTGGATTTCCCGGAGCCGGTCGATCCGGTGATCAGGAGGAGTCCGCGCGATTTCGTGACGAGATCCTTCAAGACTTCCGGAACGCGGAGTTTTTCGATCGGCGGGATCTCGAACGGGATCCGGCGAATGGCGCAGGATAGGCGGTTCGTCGCGTAGAAAACATTGCAACGGAAACGACCGAGCTCCTCGATCTCGAACGAAAAGTCGATTTGGCGCTTCGTTTGGAGCGTATTCCGCATGATGTCCGGGATGTACGCGTTCAAGATCTGTTCGATCTGCTGGGCGCTGAGCGCCGGCATGCTCGCGGGCAAAAGACGTCCGTTGATGCGGTAAAGCGGCGGTCGATTCGGGCGCAGGTGCATGTCCGACGCGTTGTATTTGATGAACGCGCGGATCAGGAAGAGCAGGTCTTCCTTCGGGTCGACGGCATGGAGTTTTTCGGCGGGTGCGCCCATCTAGAGGCTTATCGGTGGAGCCCCTAAACGGGTTGATATCGGGAGATCCGGGAAGGCCCCAAAAATGCATTTTTCGGCTTCCCCCGCGGAATCGGCGTCAACCGATTGGCGTCTTTTCCGGATTTTCCGTCGTTTTTAGAGGATCCGGACCTCTTCGACCATCGTGACCCCGAGTTCGGCCGCCGCCCGGGACTTCACGAGCTCGATGAGGGCGATCACGTCGCGCGCCTTCGCGTCGCCGAGGTTCAAGATCCAGTTCGGGTGTTTCTCGGCGATCTGGGCGTTCCCGATCCGATGTCCGCGAAGGCCGAGCTTTTCGACGACCTCCCACGCGCGAAGTCCGGACTCTTTCGGGTTCTTGAAGACGCTTCCGCAAGAAGGAAAGTCGAGGGGCTGGGTTTCTTTGCGCCGCCGATAGAGCGAATCGAGCTTCTCGCGGATCGTCGCGGAGTCGCCCCGGACGAGTTTCCATTTCGCGTCGACGACGATTTCACCGGGCTCTAGAAAATGATTCTTCCGGTAGCTGAATTTCAGTTCGTCCCGCCCGCGGGCGCGCAGCGGCGCTTCCGGTTTTCGAAGGTCGAACGTGCGGACTTCGAGCAGGAGATCGGCCGCTTCCCCGAGGTGAGTTCCGCCGTTCATGGCGACGACGCCTCCGAGGGTGCCCGGAATGCCGCTGATCGCCTCGAAACCGTCCCAACCCGAGTCGGCGGCTTTCCGAAGGAACGCCGCGACCGCGATCCCGGCGCCGGCGCGGATCCCGTCCCCCTCCTCCGCGGCGGCGCCCGGGAGCTTCGTCGTTTTCAGGCAAAGGAGATCGAGCCCCTCGTCGCGGACGAGCAGATTCGAGCCAAGTCCGAGGATCGCGTACGGGACGTTTTCGGAGGCGATGAGTTTCGCGAGAAGCCGAAGGTCCCCTTCCGACTTCGGCACCGCGAGGGCCGTCGCCGGACCGCCGATCTTGAAGTAGGTGTGCTTCGAGAGGGGTTCGCCGTAGAGACGGTCCCCGCTGAAGCCTTCGAGATTTCGAAGCGCGTCCGTCCATCCCATCGCGCTAACCGCCGAGCCGGGAAACGATCAGGTCGGGAAGCTTCGTCACCGATCCGGCGCCCATGCAGAGGACGAGGTCGCCGTCGCGGAGATCGCTCACGATGCGGGTCGCGCAGTCCTCGAGGCTCTTCTCGAAAAGGAGTTCGGGAGGACGGGATTTCGCCTTCGATACGCGGTCCGCGAGGAACTTCCCGTCGATGCCCGGGATCGGATCTTCGCCCGCGGCGTAAATCTCGGTGAGGTAGAGGCGATCGGAGCCGCCGAAACACTCGGCGAATTCGGCCGCCGAGTGCTGGGTACGAGTATAGCGGTGAGGCTGGAACGCGAGAAGAAGACGGCCTTTACGCGCGCTTCGACCGAGGAGCGAACGCGCGGCTTCCACGGTCGCCGCGATTTCGGTCGGGTGGTGCCCGTAGTCGTCGAGGATTCGAACGCCGCGCTTCGCGTCTTCGTACCGGAGGTCGAACCGCCGCCGGACTCCGCGGAATTTCGCGAGCCCCGAGCGGATCTTTTCGAAAGGAACTCCGAGGGTCACCGAGAGACCGACCGCCGCGAGCGCGTTCCGGACGTTGTGGAGTCCGTGGGTGCCGAGATCGATTCGCCCGAGTTTTCCGGCTTCGGCGTCCTCGACGTCGAAGGAAGTGCCGCGTTCGGTGGATTCGAGGTTCGTCGCGCGGAGGTGGTTCGTCTCGTCGAGTCCGTAGGTCGCGTACGGCTTCGAAAAGCGCGGGAGATTCCTCCGCACGCCGGCGTCGTCTCCGCAAACGTAGACCTTCCCGAAAAACGGGATGCGCGCGGCGAAGGCGCAAAACGCGTCGTCGATCTTCGCGAGGTCCCCGTAATGATCGAGGTGATCCGCGTCGATGTTCGTGATCGCGCCGTAAACCGCGGGCAGGAAAAGGAACGAACCGTCGCTCTCGTCGGCCTCGGCGACGACGTACTCGCCTTGGCCGAGGCGTGCGTTTCCGCCGAACGCGTCGACTTTTCCGCCGACGAGGATCGTCGGATCGAGACCGGCCTCGGCGAGGATCGTCGCGACGAGCGTGGTCGTCGTCGTTTTCCCGTGGGTTCCGGCGAGCGCGATTCCGATCTTCCCGCGCATGAGTTCGCCGAGTGCCTCGGCCCGCGGAATCACGGGGATTCCGAGGCGCCGGGCCTCTACCATTTCCGGATTGTCTTTCCGCACGGCGGAGGAATAGACGACGACGCTCGCTTCCCGCACGTTTTCCGCCCGGTGCCCGATCGCGACGTCGATCCCGATCTCGCGCAGGTGTTTCGTCGTCTCGCTTTCGGAAATGTCCGAACCGCTGACCGAATAACCCTGGTTGAAAAAAACCTCGGCGACGCCCGACATGCCGATGCCGCCGATCGCGATGAAATGGAGGTGAAGCGGTTTATCCCCGCCGCGCGGTTTCGATCCGGTCATGACGAGGCCGTTTCCGGGTGAAGGAGAGAAACGATCTTTCCGGTCGCGTTCTCGGAGTGGAACTTCGCGATGCCGGTCTCGAGGGCCGAGACTTTCGCGGGATCGGAGAAGTAATCGCGGATCTTCGCGGCGAGTTCCTTCCCGCTCGATTTCCCTTGGATCATCAGCTCGGCCGCGCCGCGATCGACGAAGAGGCGTGCGTTCTTTTCCTGGTGATTGTCCGAGGCGAACGGAAACGGCACGAGGATCGCCGCGCGGTGGACGGCGGCGAGCTCGGCGAGCGTCGAAGATCCGGCGCGACACACGACAAGGGAAGCCTCGCGGTAGCAATCGGGCATGTCGTAGATGAACTTCTCGACGCGGGCTTCGATGCCGGCCTTCCGGTATCCCGCCGATACGCGCTCGTAATCGCGCTCGCCCGTCTGGTGGATGAACCGGAGCTTCGGAAGCAGGTCCCGAAGGTACTCGAACGAGTCGAGGATGAGGGAGTTGATTCCTACGGCACCCTGGCTGCCGCCGAAGATGAAAACCGTGAACGGGTCGCGCTTCGCGGAAGCGTAAGGCACCATGGTGTTCCGTACGGGATTTCCCGTGATCGCGGTCTTCGCCTTTTGGAAACGGTCCTCGATCCCGGGAAACGCGCAGAAGACCGCGTGGGAAAATCGCGCGAGGATCCGGTTCGTGAAACCAGGGACCGCGTTCTGTTCGAGGATCGCCGTTCGCGCGTGACCGGCGAGACCGAAAAGGCCGAGGATCCGCGCGACGAGAACGACCGGGCCGGAGGCGTACCCGCCGACGCCGACGACCGCGTCGGGTTTTTCGCGCATCAGGATCTTCGCCGCCGAAAGGAGCGCGAGCGGGATTTGGACGAGGGTCTTCGCCCGCTTCGCGAACGAGACGCCCTTGAGCGATCCGAGGTGCACGAGTTCGAGCGGATATCCCGCCTTCGGGACGAGCCGCTCCTCGATTCCGCCGGCCGCTCCGACGAAGACGATGCGCGATCCCGGATACTTTTTCTTCCACTCGTCGGCGATCGCGACCCCGGCGAAGATGTGGCCGCCCGTGCCGCCACCGGTAACGACGAGGCCGGGCGTTTTCATGCGCGCGATCCCGGACTTCCCTTGGAGATGTTCAGGAGGATTCCGATCGCGAAGAGGTCGACGACGAGCGCGGATCCCCCGTAGCTGATGAACGGGAGCGTGAGCCCCTTCGTCGGCAGGAGTCCGAGGACGACGCCCATGTTCACGAAGCCCTGGAGTCCGAGCGCGAGCGTGATGCCGGTCGCGGCGAGCGCGCCGAAACGGTCGTGGCGGTTTTCCCAGCAGTCGGAAGCGATCTTGAGCCCGCGGTAGATGAAGAAGCAGTATGCGAGGATTACGCCGATGATGCCGAGGAATCCGAGCTCTTCGCCGATCACGGCGAAGATGAAATCGTTATGCGCTTCCGGAAGGTAGAAGAGCTTTTCCTTGCCGTTTCCGAGTCCGACGCCGAAGAGCGAGCCGTTGTGGACGCCGAGCATGGACTGAAGGACCTGGAACCCTTTCCCGAGGGGATCCTGCCACGGATCGAGAAAGGTCATCAGGCGCGCGCGGCGATAGGGCGATCCGAGAATCAATGCCGATGCCGCGAATCCGCCTAGGCCGACGAACCCGCCGAGCCAGCGCTTCGGAACTCCGGCGAGGAACATCAGGACGAAGATCACGCCGGTGATCATCACGGTCGAGCCGAAATCCGGCTGCAAGAGAAGGAGGAGCATCGCCGGCATCGGCAAGATGAAGTTCGCGAGCACGCCCGGAACGAATCGCCGGACGCCCGCGCTCTTCTTCTCGAGCTGGTGGGCCACGAAGAGGATCATCGAGAATTTCGCGATCTCGGCGGGTTGGATCGAGACGGGTCCGAGCCGGAGCCAGCGCTGGGCTCCGAGCACGCGCGAACCGACGCCGGGAACAAGGACGACGGCGAGAAGCGCGATCGAGGCGCCGCCGACGAGGTAGGCATGGTCGGCCCACTTCCGGTAAGGAATCCGGGAGGAGACGAACATGGCGACGAAACCGAGGGTGGCGAAAATCAGCTGCTTCTTGATGAAGGCGAAGCCGTCGCCGGTGCGTTCTTGGGCGTAGATGAACGAGGAGCTGTAGACCATGATGAGTCCGAAGATCACCATGGCGCAAACGACGCCGAGGAGGACGATGTCGACGCTCTTAAGCTCGGTGCGGAGGTCGTCGGTCAGGTCGCCCGTGTCCGAGAGCGCGTCGAGAAGACGGTCGCTGAGCTTTTCGCCCGCGCCGCCGCCCTTACCGCCGGCCGAATCAGAGCTGATGGACCAGTTTTTTGAAGTAATCGCCCCGCTCCTCGTAGTTACGGAACATGTCGAAGGAAGAACAACCCGGACTTAAGAGAATGATATCTCCGTTCCGGGACTTTTGGAAGGCGAGGAGCACGGCCTCTTCGAAGGTTCCGACGAGATAGGTCTCGGCGAAATCCCCGATGGCCCGGTTCATCTTTTCCTTCGCTTCGCCCATGAGGATGAGGAGCTTGCAGCGGCTGCGGACGACTTCGGCGAGCGGCGTGAAGTCGAAGTTCTTGTCCTTGCCCCCGGCGATCAGGATGATCGGGTTCGCCGGGAAGGAAGCGATCGCCCGGAGCTGGCTCTGGGGGTTCGTCGCCTTCGAATCGTTGAAGAAGAACACACCGTCCTTCTTGCGGACGAACTCGAGGCGATGCGGGATGCCCCGGAACTCGTCGATCGTCTTTTGGATCGCCTGAGGATTGACGCCCATCGCGCGCGCCGCGCAGATCGCGGCCATGAAGTTTTCCTTGTTGTGCTCGCCGTACACGCGGATCTTCGAGACGTCGTAGACCTCTTCCTTGCCGAAGATCTTCGCATAGATCTTCTTCTCGGCGGCGACGTAGTAGCAGCCGTTGAAGTTCTCGGCGAATTCGCCACCGATCGTCATCGGATTCTTCTTCGTGATCCACATCAGCCGACCGACCGACTCGTGGCCGAACGCTTGGGTGACCGGGTTGTCGTAGTTCAGCACGACGTAGGAGTTCTTATCGCACGCTTGGAGGAGGCGCTTCTTCGCCGCGATGTAGGCTTCGTAAGAGGGATAACGGTCGAGGTGGTCCGGCTCGACGTTCGTGATGACGGCGACCGCCGGGACGACCTTTTGGGTGAGTTCGAGTTGGAACGAAGAGAGCTCGGCGACGACGACGTCGGCGCGGGTTCCTTCGGTGAGGTAGTCGAGGAGAGGTTTGCCGATGTTGCCGCCGACGTACGACGGGCGGTTATCGGCCTTGAACATTTCGCCGATGAGGGTGGTCGTCGTGGTCTTTCCGTTCGTGCCGGTGACGGCGATGAGCGGTTCCTTGAGCGCGGCGGCCGCGAGATCGATCTCGTTCGTGATCGGGATGTTCATCTCGCGAGTGCCGTCGAGCGGCTTGATGTTCAGCGGGACGCCCGGGCTCATCACGACGAGTTCGGCCGAGCGGAAGGAGGCGTCGTTGTGCTTGCCGAGTTCGTACTCGATCTTCAGGTCCGCGCACGCGTTCACCGATTCGGTGAGTTCCGATTTCTGCTTCGTGTCGGTGACGGTGACTTTCGCGCCTTGTTTCGCCATGTACTTCGCGACGGAAACGCCCGAAACACCGAAGCCGACGACGAGGACCTTTTTACCTTTGTACTTACTCATGATCGTTTCCTTCTTTTAACGGAGCTTAAGCGTGGAGAGCGTGGCGATGGCGAGCAGGATCGAGAGGATCCAGAACCGGACGACGACTTTCGGTTCGGGCCAGCCTTTGAGCTCGAAATGGTGGTGGATGGGCGCCATCTTGAAGACGCGCTTGCCGGTCGTCTTGAAGCTGACGACTTGGATCATCACGGAGAGCGCCTCGACGACGAAGATCAGTCCGCAGAGCGCGAGGAGGATCTCGTTCTTCGTGATGACGGCGACGACGCCGAGAGCCCCGCCGAGCGCGAGCGCTCCGACGTCGCCCATGAAAACTTGCGCGGGATAGGTATTGTACCAAAGGAAGCCTAAGCAGCTCGCGGCCACCGTAGAGAGGAAGATCGCGAGTTCCCCCGCGCCAGGGACGTGCGGGATCGAGAGGTAGTTCGCGATGCCCGCGTGACCGGCGCAGTACGCGAGGATGAGGAAGGTCACCGAGGTCGTGATCGTCGGGCCGACGGCGAGGCCGTCGAGGCCGTCGGTGAGGTTCACCGCGTTCGAGGCGCCGACGATGACGATGATCGCGAACGGGATGAAGAAGACGCCGAGGTCGATCGCGAAGTCCTTCAGGAACGGAAAACGAAGTTCGTTCGTCACCGCGCCGTCCTTGAAGATGAAGTACGCGGCGATCGCCCCGAAGAAAACCTGGCCGAGGAGTTTATAACGACCGGCGAGGCCCTTCGGGTTCTTCCGGATCACTTTCTTGTAGTCGTCGATGAACCCGATGAAACCGTAAGCGAGCGTGAGTCCAAGCGCGATCCACACGTTCTGGTTCTCGAGATCGGCCCAGAGCAAGGTCGGGATCGCGACGCCCGCGAGGATGAGCGCGCCGCCCATCGTCGGCGTCCCCTTTTTCGAGAGGTGCGACTGCGGTCCGTCGTCGCGGACGACCTGCTTCATCTGCTTCTTCTGCATATAGGAGATGAACGCCGGCCCGAGCAGCATACAGAAGAGGACGCTCGTCATGGCGGCGCCGAAGGTGCGGAACGTGATGTACTTGAAAACGTTCAGAAAAGAGAACTCGGTCCGCAGCGGATAGAGCAGAAGATAGAGCATTCTTCCCTGGACTACCTCATTTCGAGGAAACGGGGGAAGGAATTTTATAAATCATATTTAAAATCAAATAGTTATACAATTTCAGAACCGGAAACGACGCTCCGCGAAATTTAGACCGTTCCGCCGCCTATTTTCCGACCGCCGAGAGCTCGGTGCGGGTTCGATCGAGTTCGTCTTGGGTTCGTTTTTTTTCGGCCTCGAGGTCCGCGAGCGACTTCTCCGCCTCGTGTTCGTCGGCTTTGACTTCGCCGAGCTCCTTCGTGCGGGCGGAGAGTTCGGCTTGGCCGGCGGCTTTCTGATCGGCGAGGCCCGAGACGGCGGCGTTCGTGATCGCCTTCGTCTGGTTCTCGGAAGCCTTCAAGGCCGCCTGCCGCTCCGACCACTCGCGATCGCCGGCGCGTTGGGACTCACGAAGCGCGGCGAGGTCTTTCTTCTCCGCGGCGACTTTCAAGTGGAGATCCGAGATTTCCCGTTTCGCGTCGAAATCGAAACGCCGCTTCTTCAATTCGGCGATTCGGGCGTTCGCATCCGCGATGTCCGTGTTCAGGGCAGCGATCCGAGCGGCTCGCTCGTCATGGTCGGCTCGCCACCGACTCTTCTCGGCCGCGAGAGCGTTCTGCGCGTTTTCGCGCAAGACCTTTTCCTGGGCGCGGGCGTCGCGGATCTCGCCGTCGATCGAGTTCAAGCGCGATTTTCCGTCGTAGATCTTTTCGGCGAGTCGAGCGTTCGCGGCGCGGTCGATGCCGGCGTTCCGGTAAGCGCGGATCCGATCGTTCAAGACCCGGAGGTTCTCTTCGAGTTCGGACGCTCTCCGTCCGAGCTCCGCTCGCCGGGCTTCGTCTTTCGCCGCGCGGTCGGCGTTTTCTCCCGCCATCCGCTTTACTTCCGATTCGAGTTCCTTCGATTTTTCGGCGTCCGCCCGCCGGGCGGCTTCGAGCGCGTGGACGCGTTCGAGCTCGACCGAATTCCGGTGATAGAACCAGGCGGCGGCGAGGATCGCCAAAACGACGAGGATCCGCGCGCCCATCGGTTATTTTCCCTTCCGATCGACGAGCGCGGCCGCGGCCACCTCGCGGTCGTCGAAATGGATCTTCTCCGTGCCGAGGATCTGATAATCCTCGTGTCCCTTGCCCGCGATGAGGACGATGTCGCCGGACTTCGCGAGTTTGATCGCGCGATAAATCGCCTTCTTCCGGTCGATTTCGCTTTCGCGATTCGTCGCCGCCGCGCAGCCCGCCTCGATTTCGCGGAGGATCGTCGACGGGTCCTCGGTGCGCGGGTTGTCCGACGTGAAGATCACTTGATCGGAAAGTCGGCAGGCGATTTCTCCCATGACCGGGCGTTTCGTCCGATCCCGGTCTCCCCCGCAGCCGACGACCGTGATCAGTTTTCCGCCGGATTTCCGCATCGGACGGAGAACCTCGAGGACTTTTTCGAGCGCGTCGGGTTTGTGCGCGTAATCGACGAGCACCACGCGTCCGCCCTTCGGATCGAGCACGCGATCGAGGCGTCCGGGAACGCGCGCGAGTCCGCGGATCCCGACTTGGATCGCCGCTTCCGGAATGCCGAGCGCTTTCGTCGCCGCGACCGCGGCGGCGATGTTCTCGGCGTTGAATCGGCCGAGGAGAGGCGAATCGATCGCGATCCCGGAAAACGTTCCGCGTACGCCGTCGGCGTCGAGGACCGCGTCGGCGGGAACTTCGAACGGCGTCGCGGGCGGGGTTTCCTTCAAGAGGCGTACGCCCTCCGGATTTCCCGCGTGCACGAGCAGCGCGGGGACTTTCCCCCAGCGCCGCGATCGGACGGACTGTTCCCGGAAGAGCATCCGCTTCGCGGAGTAGTAGTCTTCGAGGTCGGGATGATAATCGAGATGTTCGGGCGTGAGGTTCGTGAAAACCGCGGCGTCGACCGCGAGTCCGGCCGCCCGGTGTTGCTTGAGCGCGTGCGAACTGATCTCCATCACCACCGCCGAGCAACCCGCCTTCCTCATCTCGCGAAGGAGCTGGTGAAGCTCGACCGGTCCGGGCGTGGTGTGGGTCGAGGGCAGTTCACGTCCGTCGATGCGGAACGAAACCGTACCGAGAAGCCCGACTTTCATCCCGGCCGCGCGCAGGATGGCTTCGACGAGGAAACTCGTCGTCGTCTTTCCGCTCGTGCCGGTCACGCCGATCACCATCATCTCGCGCGAAGGGTTCCGCTCGAACTGCGACGCGAGAAGTCCTAGCGCGAGGCGGGAGTCCGGTACGCGCAGGTATTCCTCGTCCGAGAGTCCGAATTCGGAGCCCGGCCGCTCGCCGATCATCAGTCGAGCGCCGGCCGCTTTCGCTTTCGCGAGGAAGGAGTGGCCGTCGATTTTCGTCCCGGGTATGGCGACGAAAACCGAACCGGGGCGCACGTCGTCCGAGGATGCCGTGACGGCGGAGACTTCGCCGCCGTGGAGTCTCGGCAGTTCGGGAAATTCCTCGAGGAGGATTTCGAGCAGCTCGGTGAGGATCATTCCTCGGAAAGTTTATTCGGTTTCCGAGTCGAAGCGAAGCCGGATTCGATCGGTTTCGCTCACTTTCGCGCCCGGTTCGGGCGATTGGTTCTTCAACCACCCGCTGCCGGCGACGTCGACTTGGAACGGATAGCCCTGGAGGGTCGAAAGCGCCTCGCGAATCGTCATACCGCGAAGCTCGGGCATCTTGAACACGAGCTTCCCGTCGGGCGCGCTTCCCTGGAGTTCGAGTTTCGTGGGCATCGTCTCGGCGGAAGGCGGGGCGGGATGGGACTGAGTGATCTTCAACAGCGCGGACTTCGTCGTCGCCGGCTTCGCTTTCGCGAGCGGAAGGATCGGCGAAGCGAGCGGCATGTTCATCGGGATCCCGAAACGGGTGACGACCGCGTTCAGGACGTCGTGGAAGAGCGGCGCCGCGGTTTCCGACGCGTAATAGATTCCGCGCGGATCGTCGATCAGGGTGAGGATCACGATCTTCGGTTCGACGCCGACCGGGAATCCGACGAAGGAGGAAATGTAGCGCGACGTCGAATAGCGCTTCGTGCGCGGATCGACCGTCTGGGCGGTTCCCGTCTTTCCGGCGACGACGTACCCTTCGAGCGCGGCTTTCTTCCCGGTGCCTTCCGGCTCGACGACCGTCTTCATCGCTTCGACCACGTTCGCGGCGACTTCGGGAGAAATCACGCGGCGGGGCGCGGGCGGTTCCTGTCCGGGCGCCGGGTTTTTAAGCAGCCGCGGTTCGACGAGGTAGCCCCCGTTCACGAAACTCGCGTAACTGCGCACCATCTGCATCGGCGTGACCATGATCCCCTGGCCGAAGCCGACCGTCGCGAGGGTGAGCGGCTGCCAGGGCTTCTTCGTGCTCGGGAGCCATCCCGAGAGTTCGCCGGGGAATCCGACGCCGGTCTTCTGACCGAATCCGAAATTCCGGAGCCCGGCCATGTACTTTTCCTGGCCGAGTTTCATCGCGAGCTTCGCCGCGATGACGTTCGAGGAGACTTGGATCATCTTCTTCAGACTGATCCAGGCGAACTTCTCGTGGGTCTCCGATTCCGAGATCCGGCGGCCCTGGATCTTGATCGATCCGTTTTCGCCGAACCACTGGTCGTTCAGTTTCGATCCGTTCGAGAGCGCGGTCGCGAGCAAGACCGGTTTCATCGTCGAACCGGGTTCGTAGCCGTCGACGAGCACGCGGTTTCGTTTCGATTCCGGCGAACCGTTCCGCAGGTTCGGGTCGAAGCTCGGAGCGGTCGCGGTCGCGAGGAGATCGCCGTGGATCGCGTCCATGACGATGACGGAACCCGCGCGGGCGCGAGTCTTTTCCATCGCGTTTTTCAGGGCTTCCTCGACGGAGAACTGTAGCGAGGCGTCGATCGTGAGTTCGATCGATTCCCCGTCTTTCGCGTCGGCGACCGCCGAGGCGTCGTAAAGCGTCGGACGCCCGAGGGCGTCGCGGATCGCCTTCATCGAGACGACTTTTCCCTCGAGCCGCGAATTCTGCCAAAGCTCGATGCCTTCGGTACCGTCGTTGTCGAGGTTCACGGTGCCGATGGTTTGGGCGGCGAGTTCGCCGTGCGGATATCGCCGGAAATTCTCCTTCACGAGCCAAAGACCGGGCAGGAGCTGGCCGTTCGGTTCCGTAATGCCCCATTTCTTGAACTGTTCGACCTGCTCGTCCGGGATGTGGCGTCTGATCCAAACGAAGTCGCGCTTCGTTTCCTTCAGTTTTTCGGCGATCTGGGTCACCGAAATCCCGAGCGCCTTCGCGAGTAGCCGCGCGAGGACCTTCCGGTTTTGGATCTTTTTCGGATTCGCGGCGAGCGACGCGACCTCCGTATTGATCGCGAGCGGCTCGCCGTTCCGGTCGACGATCAAGCCCCGACGGGCTTGGACGAGGACCTTCGATTGGAATTGGCGCTTCGCGAGGTCCATCAGCCGCTTGTCGCCGACGAGTTGGATGTAGGCCGCGCGGCCCGCGACGGCGGAAGCGATCGCGAGGACGAGAATCATGATGGCGGTGAAGCGGGTCTTCAAGCGAGGCTCGATTCCGTTTACTTCAGATAGACGACTTGCTTCGCGTCCGGCTGGGAGAGTTTGAACTGCGTTTTGGAAAGGATCTCGAGGCGCCGAGGCGAACGGAGACCGGCGACCTTGATCGAGGCGCGTTCCTTCTCGTGCTTCGAGTTCGCGATGATCTTCTCGGTTTGGTTGATCTCGTAGACGGTGTTCACGATCTTCAGCCGGAGCGCGACCGTCGCGATCGAAAGCACGAGGAGCACGACGAAGACCCATTTCGGGAACCAGCGCGCGCGGGAAATCTTCTTTGAGGAGTTTTGCTTCATCCTTGAAACGCCTTCCGAGAGAGTTTTAACCCGAGATTCGGGTCGCGATTCGAAGCTTGGCGCTTCGGGCGCGCGGATTCGCCGCGAGCTCGGCTTCGTCGGCCTCGATCGGCTTGCGCGTAAACTCCTCGAAAGCAGGATCGGAGCGGAACTTCTGCTTTACTCGCCGGTCCTCGAGGGAGTGGAAACTGATGATCGCCGCTCGCCCCGTGACCGCTAAACCCAGTATAACACGATCCAGCAATTGATCGAGTTCGCGGAGCTCCTGATTCACATGAATTCGGAGCGCCTGGAACGTCCGGGTCGCGGCATGGATTCTCCCCCCGCGCGCGGCACCGGGAACGGCCCGTTCGACGAGGCTCGCGAGCGCGGTCGTGGTCGCCGGGAGCTCTCCCTTCGCGCGGGCTTCGACGATAAACCGCGCGATGCGGCGAGAATGGTGTTCTTCGCCTAATTCATAAATCATATCCGCGAGATTTTTCTCTGACGCGGAGCGAAGATATTCGTAGGCACTCTCGCCTTCGGAGCGGTCGAGCCGCATGTCGAGGGGCCCTTCCCGGAGGAAGCTGATTCCGCGTTCGGGGTCCTCGAGCTGGTCGCTCGAAAAGCCGAGGTCGGCCAGGATACCGAGCACGGGACGGCCGTCGAGGTGCGGGGCGAGTGTTTCGGGATCGAGATCGCCGAAACGAGCATGCAGGAGTTTCAATCTTCCGCCGGCGAAATCCGCCGCGAGCCGGGTCTTTCCCCGGATGAGCGCGCCTTCGTCCCGATCGACGCCGATCACGCCGTGGTGCTTCGGGAGTTTTTCGAGGAACGCGGACGTGTGTCCGCCGCCGCCGAAGGTGCAGTCGACGATCCACGCGGGTTCCTTCCGCGCGAGGAGAGGTTCCACGAGCGCGTCGACGATCGCATCGCGGAGGATCGGGACGTGGACGGTGGTCGGCGAAGAGTCGGACATGGTCCGTCTTAGCCTACTCTTTTCCGGGGCCAAAAGGTATCGCCCGGTCCCGGGAATCGAGCCACAGCGTGACCGGCCCGTCGTTCAGCAGCGAAACTTCCATGTGCGCTTGGAACGTGCCCGTCTCGGTCCGCAGTCCGAGCCCGCGCGAAATCACGACGGCCCTTTCGTAGAGCGCCTTCGCGGCGTCGGGTTTTCCTGCCGCGGCGAAACTCGGGCGATTCCCCTTCGTGGTGTCGCCGTAAAGGGTGAACTGCGAGACGAGCAGGTGCCCGCCGCCATCGCCGAGATCGAGGAGCGATCGGTTCATTCTTCCTTCGGCGTCCTCGAAAATCCGGAGCTTCGCGATCTTCGCGATCATTTTCTCGGCCTCAGCTTCGGTATCGCCGTGTCCGACACCGAGGAGCGTGAGGAGCCCCGGCCCGATTTCGCCGACGGTCTTCCCTTCGACGACGACTTTCGCCCACTTCACGCGTTGGACGAGGGCGCGCATCGGATTACCGGCGGCGCTTCGAGCGGCGGGATTTCCGCGAAGCGAGCGCGAGCGAAGACTTTCGGGACGCGATCCGACGACCCTCGGCGATCGTCGTCGAACCGATCTTGTCGCGGAAGAAAAGCTCGATCGCCCGGCGCGCGAGCACCGTCGATTTCACCTTCCAGTATTCCTTCGAGATGATGAGCGAAGCGATCGCGAGGCGGTGCTCGCCTTGGACGCCGTAGCCGACGAACCAATCGTATCGACCGGCCGGGTCGGTGCCCGTGAGCGATCCCGTCTTTCCGCCGACGTCGATGTCGCCGAACTCGCCTTTCTTGAATCCGCGGAACGATCCGCGGCCGGTGCCGCTCGTAACGGTCTCGCGCATGAGGACTTTCATTTCCTCGGCGGCCTGCGCGTCGATGACGACGTTCGAGAGGCGCGGGCCGCCGGTGAAGACGGTCTCGCCGGCCTGGTTCTTCAGCTCCGAAACCACGTAGGGTTCCATCAGCCGGCCGTCGTTCGCGATCGCGGCCGCGATCAGCGCGCCTTGGAGCGGGCTCATCGTGTTGTGCTTCGTGAATCCGGAAGCCGCTTCCGCGATTTCCCACGGATCTTCGGTGATTTCGGCGCGGCCTTCCTGAACGGGCAGGTCGCTCGGGAGTTTACGGTTGAAGCCGAATTTTTCGGCGTAGGATTTCAGTTCGGTCGGACCGACGATGAAGACGCCGAGTTTTCCGAAGACCGCGTTCACCGAGCGGGCGAAGGCTTCCTTCAGCGTCATGTGGGTCGTCCATCGGTTCGTCGTCTCGTGGAAAATGTTCCGCTTGTAGAGGGTGTGGGCGCGTCCGTTGAAGGAGACGATCGACCCGGCGTTCATCTTCCGCTCGGAGATGGCGGCGGCGGCGGTCACCACCTTGAAGACCGAAGCCGAAGGGAACGTCGCGCGGAGCGCGAGGTTCTGGCCGTTGATCTTGTCGTTCGGCGAGTAGGAAATCAGCGTGAGGAGCCGCCCGGTCGACGCGTCCATCGCGACGAAGGCGCCGTAATCGGGTTTGTACTGTTGGAAGAGACGGAGCATCTCGTCCGTCAGTCCCGCATGAAGCGCGTAATCCACGGAAACCGGGTACTGCCGGCCCTTCAAGTCGAGGACGAGTTCCTTCGGCAGGTCGCCGCCGGGAGGGGTCTTCGGCAGGACCTGCGCGAGCGCGGTCGCGATATCGTCCTTCGCGATCTTCGGCTTTAAGTCGAGCGCGGTCGCGACGGGCGTCATCCACGTCTCGCGCGTGAGGTAAAGGCCGGCCGCGGTCAAGGAAGTGAACCCGAGGAGTCCGACGAGCGCGTGTTTCCAACCGAAGCCCTTCTTTTCGCCGAGGTTTTCGGCGGACGGAATCGGTCGTTTCGCGCGGCGGATCATCCCGTTATTCTGACCCGCCGGATTCGCTCAGGTCAAGCTCGCGAGGCGCTTCCGGCTCGGCTCCGCCTTCTTCTTCCGACGTGAATCCGTCTCGCTGTAAAGTTTCTGACGGAACCTCGGCGCCCTTCTCGAACGAGAGGCGTTTTCCGATCTCCGCGTCCCGTTCTTCCTCGGTGATGTAGTGGGCTTGGGCCATTTTTTCCAGGATCGAGCGGATGGTTTTCGCCGCGTAAGGCGTAAGGCGACCGTCGCGGAACGACTGCGAGTAACGCTTCGGCGATGGCAATAGCATCGCGAGGAACGCGCCTTCCTTCGGCGAAAGCTCCGCCGGCGATTTCCCGAAGTACTTCCGCGCGGCGGATCCGATGCCGTACATCCCCTCGCCCCACTCCGCGATGTTGAAGTAGACCTCGAGGACTTTCCGTTTCGAGACGTGGCGGTCGAGCCGGATCGCGAGCACGAACTCCTTCGCCTTCCGGTAAAGCGTCTTTTCTTGGGAGAGGAAAACGTTCTTCACGACCTGCATCGTGATCGTGCTCGCGCCGCGGGAGAATCGGCGGTCGGCGATGTCTTCTTTGATCGCCTCCTTCAACTGATTCGCGTCGAAGCCGTCGTGCGAGAAAAACGCCCAGTCCTCGCTCACGACGATCGCTCCCATCGCCGGTTTCGCGATCTCGCCGATCTTCACCCACCCTGGCGGCGGGGAGTTCAGGATCTTCACCTTCACCGGTTCCTTCGGGCCCTGGTAGATCACCTGCGGATACTTCGTGGCGAGGATCGCGACGTCCGGAAACTCCCGTTCGACGAGGCGATAGAGCCCGTACGCGAGGAGCCCGCCGACGGCGAGGCCCGCGAGGAGCGTCGCGAACGCGATCTTCCCGAAGGTCAGTCGGAAGTGGTTCCGGAAACGAAAGTTGGGCACGAGACGATCAGGTTAACATCGGCGGCCCTGTTTCGCGACTTCCGATGCGATGCGAAATTCCCTTCCCGGGAAATCGGGGAAGGCCTTGTTTGCTCCCTATGCCACGGGTAAGCTCTCTCCTAACGTGGCGAAAAGAAAAAAAGCTGTAAAATCATCGAAGAAGAAGTCGTCGAGGAAGCCGACCCGCGCGCGGCCGACCCAAGTGACGATGGGTCTCGAGTCGTCGAAGATCCGCGACCGTTCCCCCGATAAACAGCTGAATCTTTTTCGGAACAATCCCTACGTCATTCCGAACCTGAACCGGACCTATAACAATCCGAAAAAGGCGAAGATCGCGCGCGACATGCTCGAGCGTTACACGGGCTCCGCGCCGTCGAAATTCAAGAAGCAGATCATCCTGACGAACTTCGAATATTACGTCGAGCGCTTCCATTCGCTTTGCGGTTCGGAAAAGACCCGCGGTTCCGCGATGACCGTCGTGCACAGCGACTCCGCCGACGTCACCGTGGTGAATTTCTCGATCGGTTCGCCGATGGCCGCGCTCGCGATGGAACTCATCTCGATCGTCGAACCGAAAGCGGTGCTTTTCCTCGGCATGTGCGGCGGACTCCACCGCACGCTGAAAAAAGGCGATTTCATCGTACCGACCGCCGCGATCCGCGACGAGGGCGCCTCGATCCACTTCATGCCGCGCCAGGTTCCGGCGCTCCCGACGTTCAAGATCCAAAAGTTCGTTTCCGAAATCGTCGTCGAGCGCGGGCTCGACTACCGTACCGGCGTGATCCACACGATGGATTACCGGTTCTGGGAATTCGACGAGAAATTCAAAGCGCAGCTCTACGAAGAGCGCGCCCTCGGGATCGATATGGAAACCGCGACCCTATTCGTCGCGGGATTCGCGAGTAAAGTGCCGATCGGCGCGCTTCTTCTCGTCTCCGACCTTCCGTTGAAACGCGGCGGGATCAAGACGAAGAAGTCGGCGTCCTCGGTCTTCAAGACGTTCACGGACCTCCATCTCGAGATCGGCATCAAGGCGATGTCGGAAATCTCCGAGAAGGGCGAACACATCCGCCACTACAAGTGGTGACGAAGCAGTAGGCTAGGAAAGCGACCCCGTTATGCTGAAAAAAATGCTCGATTTCTTCTCGAACGACCTCGCGATCGACCTCGGCACCGCGAATACTCTCGTGTTCGCCCGGGATCGCGGGATCATCATCAACGAACCTTCGGTCGTCGCGATCCACCGGAACGCTCGCGGCCAAACCCGCGTCCTCGCCGTCGGCAAGGAAGCGAAGGACATGCTCGGACGGACCCCCGGATCGATCCAAGCGATCCGTCCTCTCCGCGACGGCGTCATCTCCGACTTCGAAGTCACGCAGTCGATGTTGAAATACTTCATCCAGAAAGCGTCCGAACGCCGCACCTTCATCCGCCCGCGCATCGTGATCTGCATTCCCTTCGGGATCACCCAGGTCGAAAAGCGCGCGGTGAAAGAGTCGGCCCAATCCGCCGGTGCCCGCGAAGTCTACCTCATCGAGGAACCGATGGCCGCGGCGATCGGCGCCGGTCTCCCGATCCGCGAACCCTCCGGTAACATGATCGTCGACATCGGGGGGGGCACGACGGAAGTCGCCGTCATTTCCCTCGGCGGCATCGTTTACTCGCGATCCGTGCGCGTCGCCGGCGATAAATTCGACGAAGCGATCGTCCAGTACATCAAACGAAAGTACTCGCTCCTCATCGGCGAGCGCACGGCGGAGCAGATCAAACTCGCCATCGGATGTGCGTATCCCTTCGAAGAAGAAAAGACCTACGAAGTGAAGGGCCGCGACCTCATCTCCGGCGCGCCGAAGACGATCGAAGTGAACTCCGAAGAAATTCGGGACGCGCTCATGGAGCCGGTCTCCGCCGTCGTCGACGCGATCAAGACCGCGCTCGAGCGAACGCCGCCCGAACTCGCGGCCGACATCGTCGATAACGGGATCATTCTCGCCGGCGGCGGCTCGCTCCTCGCGAACCTCGACGTGCTCATCAAGGAAAAGACCGGCCTGCCGGTCGCCGTCGCCGAAGACCCCCTGACCTGCGTCGTGCGCGGGTCGGGGAAAGTCCTCGAGGACATGGATCTGCTCCGTAAAGTGACCGTGATCTGACCTAGTTCGGACGGTCGGATTCCGTCGGAACGTGAGGCTTCGTCACGCGATACGGTTTGAAGTTCGTCTTCGTGCCGGGCGGTTCGCGCACGACGAGCGAGTGCATGTAGCGCTCGAAGTAGTCGCGGTCCATATAGTAGTAACCCATGTTTCCGGCCTTCGGACCCCAGCTGTTCTGGATGCGGAAGCCGAGCACCTCGCCGCTCGCGTCGCGGTAAACGCCGGTGATGAGCACCGCGTGGCCGCCGTCGGAGGCGGCTTTCGCGACGTCCGCGGCGGTCGCCTTGAACGCGCCGATGGAAATCACGCCGGTTTCGTTTTTGAAGAATTGTTCGATGACGTCGAAGCCGAGGTAAACGGCCTGACCGCGTTTCAGCGATTTGTCGATCGCTTCGTACATCGCGGGGTAGGAAACCTCGGACGTCGCGAAACCGATCACGCGCGAGCGGCCGAAGAGGAGGTAGCGCATGATATCGACGGTCGGAGGATCTTTCTGCGAGAGTTTGTCCGATGAGATCGGAAAATGTTTCCACACGTCGGGATAGAGCGAGAGGAGCGAACCGTCCTCGGTGACTTTCGGCGGAGGAGGCGCGCCGTCCTTCTTGTCGGCCTTCGGAGGCGCGGGAGCGAAGCGATCCTTTTCGGGAAGAGTGTATTCGTGACGGACCCAATCCTTCTCGCTCGCTCCGATTTCCTGGGCGAACGAATGCGGGGTGTACTTCTTCCCCTTGAACTCGAATTCGGCCGGAAAGCTCCCGACTTCGTCGCGAAGCGCCTTATCGATGTCGATCAAGGTCTTGTTCGCGAAGTCGAACGCCTGCTTGTCGTTCGCGCCCTTCGCCTTCAGGGCGGCGAGGTCGATTTGGAATTTCTCGACCTTTTCGTTCAACCGGCGGTAGATGTCTTCGCTGACGCCTTTCGCGCGCAGGTCCTTTTTCCATTTCACTCCGGTTTCCGGAACGACGCCGATGTGCATCGCCATCCAGTCGCCGGCTTCCGGCAATCCGCCTTCGCTGACTTCGATGCCGTAGTAAACGGCTTCTTTCACGTTGTAGGCGAGACTCGCCATAATCGCGTAATTTTCGTCGAGCGCTACTTCCGCTCCGAATTTAGCCTTCGCCATGCGTTCCCATCCCCCGAGCGTCGAGGAGAGCCAGCAGCATCCGGTATATCCCTGGTCTTTCACCGTCGCGTCTTCGAGGAAGGTCGATTTGTCGAGTTCGGCCCGGGAGATCGCGCTCGGACCGGGCGTCGATTCGGTCGGTTTCATCGCGGCGGAGCAAGTCCGCGGCGGAAGTTCCGCGTAAGCGACGTTCGCCGAGAAGACGGAGAGTGCGATCAAGAGGGACAGTGACTTTTCGAGAGGTGCGCGATTCATAAATTCCCGATCAGGTTTTCGATTTTACGACGATGCCAGTGACGAAAGCGTTGAAGTAGTCGGCGTCCATCAGGTAGTAGCCGCCCACGCCGGAGTTCGCACCCCAGCTGTTTTGGATCCGGTACCCGACGACTTCGCCGTAGCGATTTCGGTAGACACCGGTGACGAGCATCGCGTGCCCACCCTTGAATTTCGCGTTTTTCGCGTCGGCCGGAGTCGCTCCGTGGGCCCTGAGCGACATCACGCCGGTCTCGCTGCGGTAGTACTCGTGGACCATCGACGTCGAGAGCAGTACCGGATTTCCGGCGGCGATCGATTCGTCGATCCGCTCGCGCATTTTTTCGAGACTCACCTTCTCTTCGCGGTAGCCGGCGTCCAAGACCTGGTTGACCGGGCGGCCCCCGCTCGTACTCAGGGTCAGGCCGGAGAGATGGGTCTTGCCGTAGAGGCGTATGCGTTCGTAAAGATCCTCGTTTTCCGCGCCGGAGAACTTCGGGGACATCGATTCGAGGGTTCGTCCCAGCTCCGGATAGAGTTTGAACAGACCGCGCTCTTCCTTCACGATTTCCTCGTCGTCGGAGGGAAGTCGCGGCACGCGTTCCTCGATCGGCTCGTATCGAACGCGAACCATCTCGTCTTCGGCATCGGCCAAGGTCCGGGCGAAGGAATAAGGGGTGTAGGTTTTTCCGTCGACCACGAACGATTTCGGGAAGTTTCCGACTTCATCGCGAAGTTCGCGGAGAATTTTCGTTTTCGTTTCCTGGGAGAATTTCCAAACCGTTTCGGCGGAGGCCCGGCGGGCGTGCATCCCGACGAGTTCCTTTTGGTAATCCGCGATTTTCTGATTCAGCTCCTTCACGATGCGCTCACCGTCGACGCGGAGGTCGACTTTCCATTTGCAGGCCTTTTCCGGGACCAGTCCCATGAACATCGCCATCCAGTCGGCGCTTTCCTGCCACCCGCCCTGGATGACTTCGGAACCGAAGTAGATCCCTTCCCGCACGCGGTAGAAGAGGCTCGCGAGGACCATGTGGTTTTCGCTCAGGACGATCGAGTGACCGAATTTCTTTTCCGCGATGCGCTCCCATTTCCCGAGCGTCGAGGAGATCCAGCAGCATCCGTATTTGTTCTGATTCTTGATCGAGGCGTCCGGTAGGAGGGTCGAACGCGCGAGGTCGGCGTCCGCGATCATCGAGCGGTAGCGTTCGGGTTGGGCCTGTTTGATCGTCACCGCGCAGGGGCGCTTCGGCGCGGAACGGCCGAACGCGTGCGCAGAACCGGGGGCGAGACCGAGCACGACGACTAAGAGATAGAGGGAACACCGACCCATCACGTTCTCATCGGTAGAACGGTTAGGGACACAGAGGAAAAAACGCCGTCAGGAAGTTGACGAGAGGGGTTCGACGACCGCCGAACCGTAGACTTTCGCGCCTTCGCAGAGCTGGACCTGGACGGAAAGCAGCGTAAGCGTGGAATTCTCGGTACGGAGACGGGTAACCGTCTTTTCCCGGACGACCGTGAACATCGAAGCGCCCAGGGTCTCGCACGTCGGAAAGGCCCGGCCCTCGGGAAGCAGATCCGCGTTTTCGTTCAAGTACGAGTTCGGCAGCGAGGCGAGGTCGGAATGGACGGCGCTCTCGAGCGTCGGGAAATCGATGATCCGGCCCTTCGTCGGTTCGCCCGTGAAGGTGAGGACCGTCTTCCAGAGGTGCGGGTGGGGCGCCTCGCGGGTATCGAGGGAGTGCGACGCCTCGAAGTCGAAGTGGACGAGCAGTTTCGTCCTAAAGAGCGACGACATACGAAGCCCCCTGTCCGAGCATTTCTTCGACCGTCGCTTCGAGCGAGCGCACTTTCGCCCGCTCGAGGGCCGAACGCGAAAGCGCGGCGGCCATTCGTTCGGCGAAAAGTTTCGCGAGCGTTTCGGTCGTGACGTTATCGACGGGAAGGAAAACGACTTCATCCTTCGGCAGAACGTAGCGCTTTCCGCAAAGCTCGAAATCGACGCTCGCGTCGTTCGCGGCCGAGGAGAGCTTCAGGAGCGGGCACTCCGCGGGGAGCAGGACCTTCTCGTCCCACTCGGCGCAGATCTTCCTCATTTCGGCCTTCAGATCCGCGAACGGCAGCATCTCGGCGAGCGAGAACCGCTCGAACTCGAGTTTCACGACGGTGCGGTAGTTGTGGCCGTGGAGGTTTTCCTTCGTTCCGTCGGCGAAAACGGTCATGTGCGCCGAAGAGAACTTCAGCGCCTCCTTGCGGATTTGAATGCGAAAAAACCCCTTAAATTCCGACATTTCTCGGTTCCGGGGGTAACGCACTTTGTTAGCGATTTGAAGGGCTTTTTTTGGTACGGTCCCCCGATCGAAAGCGATCGGAAAATCCTATGAATTCCGCGGGTAATCTTCCACTCAGCGCCGCGTTCCAAGGTCGCGTCGCCCTCGTCACCGGGGGCGGTCGAGGAATCGGCGCGGCCACGGCCGAGCTCCTCCTCGAACGGGGGGCGCGGGTGCTCTTCTGCGCGCGGACGGGGTCCGAGGTCGGCTCGACCGAAAAACGCCTCGCGGAGCGTTTCGGTACCGCGAACGTCGTCGGTCGCGTCGCGGACCTCGCCGATCCGGCCGTGTTTCCGTCGCTTTTCGACGAAGCCGAGCGGCGCTTCGGCGCTCCGGTGCGCGTGCTCGTGAACAACGCCGCGATCGGTTACGCGATCCCGTTCCTCGAAACCTCTCCGGCGAAGCTCCGCGAGGAGTGGGACCGGATGGCGGCGATCAATATCCGCGCTCCTTTGCTCCTCGCCCACGAATTCCTCCGTCGTTTTCCGCGCGGAGACCGCGAGGGCGGCGCGATCGTAAGCCTCGCTTCCCTCGGCGGAGTCGCCGGGACGGAGAAATTCCCGGGACTTACCCCGTACGTCGCGACGAAGTTCGCGGTGATCGGGTTGACCGAAGCGATCGCCGTCGAAGCCCGCCCGCTCGGCGTCCGCGTGAACGCGGTCGCTCCGGGAGCGGTCGATACCGAAATGCTCCGCAAGGCGGCGCCGCACCTCCGTACCGAAACCCGTCCGGCCGACGTCGCGAAAACGATCGTCGACCTTTGCGCGAGGGACGTGACCGGCACCGTCGTCGAAATTCATTCCAACCTCTGATCGAACCGTCGAGAACCGCGAAATGGCGTATAATCCGAAAGACTACTACTACCACAAGGCCAAGGAAGAGAATTACGCCGCTCGTTCGGTGTTCAAACTCCAGGAAATCGATCAGCGCCTCCGGATCTTCCGGCCGGGGATGAAGATCCTCGACCTCGGCGCCGCGCCGGGATCCTGGTCGCAGTACGCCTCGAAGAAGGTCGGGAAACTCGGGCGCGTGTTGGGAATCGACATCCAACCGATCAAGATCACGCTTCAGAACGCGCTATTCCTCACCGCCGACATGCGCGAGCTCGACCTCGGGAAGACGATGGCCGAACACGGAATCGAACCGCCCTTCGACATGGTCCTTTCGGATATGGCGCCGAAGACGACGGGCTACCGGCTCCAGGACCAGATGCGCTCGCTCGAACTCTGCGAACTCGCGCTCGCCACGGCCGAGCGGTTCCTCCGTCCGGAGGGCACGTACATCTGCAAGATCTTCCACAGCGACGAATTCGACAACTACCGGAACAAGCTCCGGGAGGTCTTCACGAAAATCGACGTGATCAAACCGGAGAGCGTCCGGAAGGGGTCGAAAGAGATCTTCTTCATCGCTCGCGGGTTCAAGCCCCGCAAGGCGTGAAGGAACGAATCAGCTTCCCGATCGTGCCGCCGTTCGCTTTGCGAAGCTTCAGCCAGTAGGACGTAGCCGTCATGCCGGCGCCCGGATAGATCCGGCCGTCGAACTCGAGTTCGTCCTTCGCGTTCCGCGAAACGAGCTGACCCTTCATGATGTCCATGCCGCAGCGAAGGTTCGAGTAAGGTTTACGGATATCCTTCGGCGAAACACCGGCGCAGTTCGGTCCGCGATGGGCGCGAAGGGAGTATCCCTTTTCGAGCTGAAGGAGACCGGTGCACGTGTCGTTCACGCCCCAGACTTCCTTGATGTCGGTATTGCAGCTCGATTCGGCGGATGCGATCGCGGCGAAGACCCATACCCAGAACTTCGTGCGGGTCTTATCGTCTAGAGATTTCCATTTCGGGCAGATCTTCGGAACGCTCTCCATACCGAGGATTTCGTCCGAGAGGAAAACCTGTTCCGAAGACGCGAGTTTCTGCTCCGCTTCGATGTAGCCCTTGATGATCCGTCCGTAAGAGCCGTACTCGCCTTTGTCGTCGAGGAAGAGTTTGCACTTCGGGTTCGCGGGAATGAGGCCGCCGGCCGCCGTGTATTTGAAGGAGTCGACCCACTTGAACGGGGAATACTGCTTCACGGAGCGGGAAATCGAGGCGTCGAGCTGATCGTAGATGGAGGGGCTTTCCGGAAGATCCATGTCTTCGGGAAGGGCGAGCGACGTTTCCCCACGAGTGAGTCGGCGGAATTCCTCGTCGCTGATCAGTTCGTCGGGGCGCGGGACGTAGCGGGCCGGAACGTCGAGGTCGGCGTGATCGTCGATCGGATCCGAATCCGCTCGGCCGACGAGGAGGCCGGTCAGGGAAATCAGCGAGATCGAGGCGAGGATCGCGATTTTCTTCGCGCGGGGGACATTCACGAAACGTTTCATGCGGAGACACTCCGAAGGGGGTAAGAGCGGGAGACGCTCTTCTTCAATATAAGAGAAGAGATTGCACTCCGCGGGCCAGCTCGGACCTCGAAAATCCCAGTCTTTCTAAGGGGTAATCCGCGGAGTTTCGCCGGAACGTGTCGAAGGTTTAGACACCTGCCCATCCTAAATCGAAGGAAGGAGGAAAAAGGAAGTCTCCCTATTTGACGCCGGAAGGCGGAGGGCAGCCGGGACACGGCGCGGAAATCGCGCGATAGTAAAACGACCAGAGCGTGAAAACGGATTTGCGCAAACTCGTCGCCATGATCGTGACGAGGGTAATGGTGATGGCGATCAGAAGTACGTATTCGATCAGGGCCTGGCCCGCCTCGTTGGAGTTCCTCGTTCGCATCCCCTCCATTTTCGGGTAGAATCGGGGGGAATGGCAACCGTTTCTAAAGCGAGCGTGCTTATCCCCGTCGCGATCGCGCTGGTCGGCGCATTGATCGCGCTCGAGGTCCTTCGGGACCAGGGCGCGAAACACGACGCCGCGGAGCAGGCGGCGGCGGGGGCGGGCGCCGCGATCGTCCGCAAGATCGGCGAACCCCTTCCGGATCTCGTTTTCCATTCCCTCGACGGAAAGGCCGTGAAGCTTTCGGATTTGAAATCGAAGGTCGTACTCATCAATTTCTGGGCGACCTGGTGCGGACCCTGCGTGAAAGAGATGCCTTCCCTCCAGAAACTCGCGGCCGAATACGAGAAGCGCGGGCTTTCGGTCGTCGGCGTGAACGTCGACGATAATCCGGAGGACGTGCTCGCGCCGTTCCTCTCTAAGCACGGGATCAAGTTCACTTCCTTCGTCGATCCGAAGGGCGAGCTCGCCGACAAGATCGGCATTTCGGGTTTGCCCCTCACGCTCGTCGTGGACGGGAATCGGAAACTTCTGTTCGAACATCTGGGCGACGAAGAGTGGTTCGACGCCGATTATCGGAAGCAATTCGAGTTATGGCTGGCCGGAACGAACCCAGGCTGAAGCTTCCGCTCTTCATGACGCCGAAGTTGAAGTATCCCGCGGGCGCCGCGCTGTTCGCG